>NZ_CM177735.1:0-3211150 GCF_057621535.2 Psychrobacter sp. CX5
AAGCCCGTGTGTTACGTATGCGTTTTGGTATTGATATGCCAACCGATCACACTTTAGAAGAGGTCGGTAAACAGTTTGATGTGACGCGTGAGCGTATCCGTCAAATTGAAGCGAAAGCGTTACGTAAGCTACGTCACCCTTCACGCTCTGAGCACCTTCGCTCATTTTTAGAAAATGACTAATTTATAGCCAATAAATGGGTTATTTATAAAAAGCTGGGGGTCAGTTATTACTACCCCAGCTTTTTTTATATCAAAATTATGGAGACACTATGACTAATAATAACAAAAACATCGATTTAACCCGTGAGCTGACCTTACGTACCGATCCATTTGCTAAAAAAACAGATATTCAAAATCCTGATCTTTGGTCGTTTCCAATGGACTATCCCATGAGTATCATTGGCCACGAAGGAGAACATGAAACATTATTAAATGAAGTAAAACTCATCTTAGGCACTCAGTTCCCCGACTTTGATCATGAGACCATTCAGGTCAAAAAATCGAGCACCGGTCGATTTAGCTCACTTCGTGTCAAGCTGTACTTTACAGAAGCAGCACAGGTCAATGAGCTTTATGCGGCGTTAGATAAAGCCGCTACCGTGCGTACTGTGGTTTAAATAGTATCTATAAATCCTATCACTCAAGTTAATTATAAAAAAAAGCAGCCATATTGGTTGCTTTTTTTATATGTGTATAAGCTCAAATTAATAATCTATAACGGGCTTTTATAATCTAAAATACTCGTCTATTGTTTATCAAAACTTAACATCTTAACTTTCTAAATTTAATTATCTATAGCATGACGCTTGGGTCTAAACTTTTTGAATTAAATTTTTTAGGTCTGTAAATGTATCAATTTTTTCTTGACATCTTCCCTAGCCTTCACCGTTTCAACGCTCACGGATTTTCACTCATTTGTAATATCCTAATATTGCATAAAATATCAAAACTTGAACTGCTTACACCGCTTTTGTCAATATAGTAAATTTACTTTTTTTCCTTTATATTGTGTCTACATCATCGAAACTACCCCATATATTGTGCCTACACCGTAAATCACACACAATTGCTTTTGGGCTTACAGTTTTGGTAGCGCGCTCTTTATTGCCAATTAACAGTATCGGAATAAGTAACACCGTTTGCACTCATCATAACCTTTAGCGGAGACAACAATGACACATGTGGATAATATAAAAGTAACCAAACGAGATGGCCGACTAGAGCCTATCAACTTAGATAAAATCCATAAGGTCATTACTTGGGCAGCCAAAGACTTAGACAATGTCTCTGTGTCACAAGTTGAACTCAAGTCGCACATCCAGTTTTATGATGGCATCAAAACTCGTGACATTCACGAGACTATTATTAAAGCCGCTGCCGACTTAATCTCTGAAGACACTCCAGATTACCAATATCTGGCGGCACGTTTGGCAATTTTCCATCTTCGTAAAATCGCTTATAACCAGTTTGAGCCTCCTCATTTATTTGACCATGTCAGCAAGCTGACCGAAGCGGGTAAATATGACGAACATATCTTACGAGACTACTCACGTGAAGAGTTTAATGAGTTAAACGACTACATCGACCATTGGCGCGATATGAATCTTGCCTACGCCGCTGCTGAGCAAATGGCAGGTAAATACTTGGTCCAAGACCGAGTCACCAAGACCGTTTATGAAAGTCCACAGTTCTTATATATGCTGGTCGGTATGTGTCTGTTCGCAAGCTACGACAAGTCTGAGCGTTTAGACTACGTTAAGCGCTTCTACGATGCGACATCACAGTTTAAGATTTCATTGCCAACGCCTATTATGTCAGGTGTCCGCACTCCTTCTCGTCAGTTCAGCTCCTGCGTACTGATTGAATGTGGCGACAGCTTAGACTCTATCAATGCCACCACCAGCGCTATTGTGCGTTACGTCTCGCAGCGTGCTGGTATCGGTATCAATGCTGGTAATATCCGTGCGCTAGGTAGCCCTATCCGTGGCGGTGAAGCGCAGCATACGGGTTGTATTCCGTTTTACAAACTGTTCCAAACCGCCGTTAAATGCTGCTCACAAGGCGGCGTCCGTGGCGGCGCAGCAACCCTATTCTACCCATTATGGCACCTAGAAGTTGAGTCATTATTGGTACTTAAAAATAACCGCGGCGTAGAAGACAACCGTGTGCGTCACATGGACTACGGGGTACAAATCAACAAAACATTGTATACCCGCTTAATCAAAGGCAAAGACATTGCCCTATTCTCCCCCTCTGACGTGCCGGGATTATATGAAGCCTTCTTTGCCGATCAAGATAAGTTTGAAGAGCTGTATACCCGATATGAGCAAGACGATAACATCCGCAAACGTCACGTGCCAGCGACAGAATTGTTCAGTCTAATGATGCAAGAACGTGCCAGCACCGGTCGTATCTACATCCAAAACGTTGACCATTGCAATACTCACAGCCCCTTTGACCCTACTGTCGCCCCTATCCGTCAGTCCAACTTATGTATGGAAATTGCACTGCCTACTAAGCCACTGGATAACATCAATGACGAAAAAGGCGAGATTGCCCTTTGTACACTGTCGGCAATTAACTTGGGCGAAGTCGAAAACTTGGACGATATGGAAGAGCCGACCGAGCTTATTGTTCGTGCGCTTGATGCCTTACTTGACTATCAAGACTACCCCGTTAAAGCAGCTGAAAATGGTAGTATGCGCCGCCGTACCCTGGGTGTTGGGGTGATTAACTATGCCTATTACTTAGCGAAAAATGGCACTAAGTATTCTGACGACTCCGCCCTTGGCCTTACTCATCAAACCTTTGAAGCCTTACAATATTATTTATTGAAAGCCTCAAATAAGCTTGCTAAAGAAAAAGGTGCTTGCCCTGCTTTTAATGAGACGACGTATTCAAAAGGCATCTTACCGATTGATACCTATAAATCTGACCTAGATAAAGTATGCAACGAGCCACTGCGTCTAGACTGGGAAGCATTACGTCGTGATATCGTCGAGCATGGTCTACGCAACTCTACCCTATCTGCGTTAATGCCGTCTGAGACTTCGAGCCAGATTGCGAACGCTACCAATGGCATTGAGCCACCACGTGGTTTGGTATCGGTCAAAGCGTCTAAAGACGGTATCTTAAAGCAAGTCGTGCCTGATATCTTAAACTTAAAAGACCAGTATGAGCTATTGTGGCAGATGCCTGACAATGCAGGCTACTTAAAGCTTGTGGCGATTATGCAGAAGTTTATTGACCAGAGTATTTCTGCCAACACGAACTATGATCCGACGCATTATGATGGTCAGCGCGTGCCTATGAAAGTACTCCTCAAAGACTTACTCATGGCGTATAAACTTGGCGTGAAGACCTTGTATTACCATAATACCCGTGATGGTGCTAACGATGCTCAAGCCGATATTGATGATGGCTGTGCAAGTGGGGCTTGTAAGCTTTAAGCGAACAAGATGAGCCTCAGCATCTAAGCTCTTTAATAATTGAGAAATATGCGAGGCATGGGCAGTCTATCTTTAATGGCTATGTCCGTGCCTCGTCCCTCGGCGAAGAGCAGAGTCATGCTAATCCTATAATTTTTCTGACGTCCATATATCTCAGTATAAGAGTATTTATCTATGACTCCTAATTCAATAAAAGATAAATTGTATTACTGTACCGTTATGATTGAAACAGCCCAAAGTACAGGTACAGCATTTTTTATTTCTAAGACAATCGCTAATCTGAGTAGGGTTTACCTTGTAACTAATAAGCATGTAGTTAAAGATAAAACAGAATGTTGTATTAGATTTCACAAGTCTGAATCTATAAGCCCTGATAAAAAAGTAGGCGATTTTATTTATCATTTTACAGATAATGAATGGGTAACTGGCTGGAAATTTCATGATGATGACGAGGTTGATTTAGCAGTTTTAAATTTAACAGAAATCATGGCTGATCTATATAATCGCAAAGAATATATCTTCTTCCGTCATTTACCTATAGATGTGATTGCTACTAAAGAAAAAGCCAGAGAAGTCCCTGCAATGGAACGAATTTTTTTTGTAGGCTATCCCTGTGCAATTAGAGATAATGTTAACAACTTACCTATTGCAAGGAGTGGATTCTTAGCAACTCCTTTATACTCGGATTTTGAGGGGAAAGAAGCTTTCTTATTCGATGCTACAGTATTCGAGGGATCAAGTGGTAGTCCAATTTTCATAATAAATGAAAGTCATGAGGCTTATTATGACACTACTGGCAATGTCAATTTCAACGAAAGTATTATTTTAGCTGGAGTTAATGTTCAGTCGTATACTAGAGTTGATGATAAACAATATTTAGATATTGGATACGCTTGGAAAGCTCATAAAATCCTAGAAATTATTGAGCAGAATAAATTATAGAATCTGGGCTGGATGGATGTTACAACGTACAACTTGATAAATATAATTTGTTAGAAGTCATTATCGATACCTACTTACAAAAAAGCCGATTGCGTATGGACTGCTAGTGATGATAAGTGTAGACCCAAAACATATGCCTAGCTTTTACAAATAGTTAAAATGCGTTCCATACATTTATTAGGCATCAAAATTAAATTAGTCGTAGGGTGGTTTAATAAGCCACCAACGAGATATAAAAAAGTTGCTTTATTAAATGGTGGGTTACATTTAACCATAGTTTTCTACTAGAACTTGGCGAAACTAATCCACGCTACTCTCAAAGGTTGCAAATTTTGTAAAGGCGCATTATGGACAACTCATCAAATAGCCCGTAGGTTGGGTGGAGCTTGCGACACCCAACTTTCAATACTCTAATTTGTTGGGTCTCGTTCCTCGACGCCAACCTTGTACACCGTTATGGTGAGTATCGAGTGAAGGCTGGGTATCACCCATGCTACCATAAATCGTACAAAAGCAAGTGTAGCGTGGGTGCAACGAAGTGAAACCCACGGATTGAATAATTACGTCTTCAAACAGTTCAATGAATCATTAATTAAAATTGTAAGATCTATTTCGGAGAATAGCCTAGCTCGTCGTGGTTTATCACCCACGCTACCATAAATCAAACAAATCCTCAGCCAACCAAACAATGCAACCCTAAATGACGTGCAACCTATATTTAAAATAGATTTATGTATGAATCTGTAGCGGGGGTTCAACGAAGTGAAACCCACGGATTAAATAGCAATTGCGTTGTTAAATAGTTCAATCAATTTTTAAATAGTAAATTCAATTTTGGAGAATTACTTAGCATGTTGTGGGTTATCACCCACGCTACCATAAATCGTACAAAAGCTCAGCCCGTAGGTTGGGTGAAGCTAGCGACACCCAACGATTCAAACTTTAAGCATTGTTGGGTCTCGTACCTCGACAACCAACCTACTGTAAGCTAATAAGTCATAGGGTGCGTCCCACGCACCTATTAAATAATTAATTGGTGCGCAGGGCGCACCCTACCCAAAATAGATAACTGCTTAAATATTTAAAATATCAACAGCTAAACAAACCAAAATTAAAAGTAAACAAGGTAATGCCATGACATATTCAATTTTTTACCATCGTAAAGATGGCAATTAGAGCCATTGGACATGAAAGTAACTATAAAACACTGTGTGAGTGACCATCAACGTTACTATGGCATCTATTGGTTCATAAATGGATTTTGGATAGCTATTGATGCTATGATAAATCAATCCATAAAACTTCTATCGAAATACCTATAAATTTATGATAAAACATTTGCTGAATATAACACTATCAATATCCATTATTGGGGTATCATCCCTGTCTTACGCCGCATCAGACGTTCAATCAAATCCGGTGGCCATTGATGACTCAAAAAATCACCTCTTGATAAGGGCAAAGGCAGGTAATGGACCATCGCAAGTTCAATTGATGGAACAATATTTTACCAGTGGCGATTATAAAAACGCCTTATACTGGGCTGAAAGGTTCGAACCATACCCTAACACTGATCCTAATGTATTTAACCTAATAGGTAACATCTACGTAGAAACTATTAAATCTAGCGACTCATTGGATGAGCAGACTATTCAAAGCTATTATGATTATGCCAGATACTGGTATGAAAAAGCTGACGCAGAAGGTTTACATTATGCTCAGTTTAATTTAGCAAAGATGTACTACTTGGGTGAAGGTGTTGATAAAAACTTAGAAAAAGCAGCTGAATATTTGCAACATGCCGCCGAGAGTGGACTATTGGATGCCCGAAACACACTAGGTACTATGTATGCCAAAGGTGAAGGCGTTCCTATGGATAAAGAAAAAGCAGTTTATTGGTACAAACAAGCTGCCGATTACGGGTTTGCAAATGCTCAATATAATCTAGCGATTGCTTACTATAATGGCTCTGGTATCGAAAAAGACCTTGTAAAATCAGAAGAACTCTTTTTAAAATCTTGTATGAATGGTAATGAAAAAGCTTGCGAGAACTTAGCTTCAGGATTTAATTAGCTTTAATGCTACAAATTAGATAGAGTCTGTTGGCTTAGCAACAGACTCTAAAAATAGCAATCATAGTCTTGCTTATTAACCCAGCTCTTATGCATATATTGATATGCTGAGCCCATGTTTTTGGTCAGCCTGTAAATGTGGCGCGAACGGACGAAATAATTTTATCGAATGTAAAATCAAAATTTGAACTAGAATCTATTATTGCAAAAGACCCATTTAAGATAAACGAACTATCAGATTATGAACTGATTGAATTTATACCTAGTAAAACTTGTGATGATTTAAAAATTCTTAATGTAATAAAAAAAGAACCGTAGCATGGGTGCAACGCAGTGAAACCCATGGATTGAATATCGATTACGTTATTAAATAGTTCAATCAATTTATAAATAGTAAGTTTAATTTTGCATAATAGTTTAGCTTGTCGTACGCTATCACCTACGCTACTATACTGTTTAAAATAAGTAAAGAGCCCATTTGGGCTCTTTTTTTGGTTTGGTGTTTACTCGATTTGTACGGCTACGGCTATTATAGGTTAAAAGTGAAATTTAACTAACGCACTAGGTACGCTTTGATTGACCCCATCGATACCGTATTTATTGTTCCAATAGCTGTATTCGACGCCAACTTCCAAACGATTATCAATACCTAAAGCGTCTTGTAAGTTGTATTTGAGTTGCGGATTAATATGGATGTTGTCTTCACGGTCATCATTGTTAAAGGCATAATCAACATAACCTTCTAGTACAACGTTATTTTTCTCCCAACCATAGGTCAAGGTAATTTGTTGGTCGTCATCAGTATTGTCATTAAACGCATGGTATAAGGTGGCCGACGCATATTTCATGTTAGGAATAGGTAAGTTTAAATCTGCCCCGATACCGACTAAATAATTGTCTTGGCTAAAGCCGCTACTGTTTGAGCCAAACTCATACGTACCCGCAAGGTTGATTTGTTTAATAAGGCCGTTTTTGTAGTTCCCAAGTTTAAATTTGGGAGACAGCTCACCGTATGTCTCTTTAAAAGTGGCGCCTTCATCATTTTTGTCGCCTTGATGACGATCTACAAAGAAGAACACCCCACCCCAATCATGTGCTGAGACATGCTCTAGCGTAACCGTGGTTAATTCTCCATCCTCTACCAGCTCATAGTCACTGCCGTATAAGGCGGATATGCTGGTGTCAGAAAAAAAGGTTTTGGCTTGAGCAGTGCTCATCAACCCTAGGGACCCAATAGTGACGGTTGCTAACATCACTGATTTTAAACAGACTAGATTAAGTGTCGATAGTTTACAAGCGTTTGCATGCGCTTGCTTTGATACGTTGTTTGGGTTGTCAAAATGCACAGTATATCCTTTTAATTTGTTAGTTTGTGCATGAAACAAAGCAAAATTTGAAATAGGATTTCCCTATTCTTTTTACTGCAATAATCATGCCTTACTATTTTTAAGGTTTATATTCCGTTAGTATGGCTAATCCCCTATTCAAGGTGTTTTAATGCGATAAAATATAAAAATCTAAGAGAAAAATATATCGAATATAGTGTGAAAAAAACTACAATTTCACTTATTTATATATATAAAACATAGTCTTACGATAAATTTTATATAAGGCATTTACTAACAGAATGGTGGTTAACAACCAAAATTTTTGATGAGTTATATTAGGTTTAGAACTCTGAAAAGCGGTTAAAAAATATAACTGACCATTTGGTCAAGATTTATACTACTACAAAAAATATACATTTGGTAGGGTTTTTGTCATAAAAATGATAGAAATTCTATCTAGTGCATCAAAACTTACTTTTCGTTATCTTAAAAACTCTGGTGGTTAGGCAACCTATTCTCTATAAATCAAA
Source organism: Psychrobacter sp. CX5 (assembly GCF_057621535.2). Lineage (NCBI taxonomy): Bacteria > Pseudomonadati > Pseudomonadota > Gammaproteobacteria > Moraxellales > Moraxellaceae > Psychrobacter > Psychrobacter sp. CX5. The sequence continues at coordinate 8,324 of NZ_CM177735.1, forward strand.
GTTGCTAATATGCTTGTGAAGTTAGGCATTAGAATAGTTATAAAGTTTAGATTTATTTGTATACATTGATAGAGGACTATGAATATAGTAAATGCGGCATGACTTGGTTGGGGTTATATGGGGAATATATATTGAAGTAGATAGGAGCTATTGAAGCTATTCTAAGCAGGCATGGTATGGGTGCAACGCTTTGAAAACTACGTGTTCACCTTCGCATCGAGCAAAGCTTGATTGACTCGATGATAGTCGTCTTGAGAAGCGGTTTAGCCCCGATTGAAACGGATATACTTGGCGCAGCACGGCGATGCAGGTGCTTAGCCAGTGGCGATATCGTAGGGCAGGAACGACACTGGCTAATAGCATCTGCCGCCGTGCCAGCCAAGATAGTAGTGAAAAGCGGGATTTGCTATAAATTATCCATAAAAATGAGCGAAAAAATAAGCGAAAAAAAGGGTCTGTTGACATACAACAGACCCTTTTAACTGATTAAACTATTGAAAACTTTAAGTATTAAAAGACTACAGCATCGCTGTCATACCAAACACCGCAGGGAATACCGCAATTAACATCAACACAAACACTTGAATACCAATAAAGGGCAGCACCCCTTTATAAATTTGGGTTGTTTTAACCTCTGGCGGTGCGACCCCCTTTAAGTAAAATAGTGAAAATCCAAAGGGCGGGGTTAGGAAGGATGTCTGTAGATTCATCGCGATTAAGATGGCAAACCACAATGGGCTGATACCTAGTATCTCAGACACAGGCAATAAAATAGGCACGATAATGTAAGCAATCTCGACAAAATCAATAAAGAACCCTAGGATAAAGATCGCCAGCATGGTGAATATGACAAAACTCCATTTTCCATCACCCGGTAAGTTAAGCAAGAACTGCTCTACTAGCTCTTCTCCACCCGTATAATTAAATACCATTGAGAACGCCGTCGCCCCAATTAAAATCGCAAATACCATTGAGGTAATTTTAACCGTTTCTTGCGCGGCGGTTTTTACGATATCAAACGAGAATTTCCTATAAAGTGCGCCCAGTACCAACGCACCGACACAGCCAACTGCTGAGGACTCTGTCGCAGTTGCCATACCTGAGAAGATAGACCCGAGTACCAGTACTATAAGCGTTAATGGGGGCACAATATTTTTTAAGGCTTCAAAGATTAAGGCTTTTTTATTGGTCACCCCTAGTTCACTTGCTGGTATGGCAGGGGCCGCCCCTTTTACGAAGAATGCGAAAACCAAAATATAAACAATATACAGACCAACCAGTAATAAACCAGGCCATACAGCCGCTTTAAATAAATCACCGACTGGTACCTGAAAGACATCCGCTAAAATAATCAGTACGATAGAGGGCGGGATGATTTGTCCCAGTGTCCCAGAGGCACAAATGGTACCGCAGGCAAGCTCAGGGCTATATTTATGCCTTAGCATAATCGGTAAGGAGATGACCCCCATCGATACCACTGACGCGCCGACAATACCCGTTGAGGCAGCTAACAAAGAGCCTACCAGAACGGTTGAAATGGCAAGACCACCACGGATTTCGCCAAACAGCTTTGCCATCGACTCTAGTAGCTTCTCTGCAAGACCTGTTTTTTGCAAAATGACGCCCATGAAGATAAACATAGGCACGGCCATTAAGATAGTATTCGTCATAATGGACATGATACGAAACGGCATAAAATCAAACATATCAAGCGCTGAGGCAAAGCCGTCACCGAGATTAAAGTCTGTTTCGACAAGCCCCGCAATAATGGCAAACATTAACGCCACTGCCGCAAACGTAAACGCCACAGGAAAACCCATAAGGAGCATGACTAAGGCGGTAAAAAACATAATAATACCAATCATGACTTTTCTCCTTTGAGCGTATTTTTATTTAACTTATACTCTTTTAAGAGGTTTATTTGTTTTATCAAAAACCCTATAGCAGATATAACAAGGCATAAAAAACTCAAAGGAATGAGTGATTTTATTAACCAGCGATGGGTTAAGCCGCCTGGATTACCACTCGCCTCGGCTGATTGATAGGATTCTATGACATAATCTATAGATCCATAACCAATAATTATGGCAACAGGAATAATAAATAGAAGTGTACCAAAGATATTGATATAGGCTCTTTTGGGTATGTTTATGTTGTCGTAAATTAGATCGACTCTCACATGAGCATCTTGTTGCAGCGTGTAAGACATGCCTAATAAGAATACGATTGAAAAGAGGTGCCATTCTAGTTCTTGAAGCCCGATGCTACCTACGTTGAAGAAATATCGCATCACCACATCATAAAATACGTTTGCAATCATCACTACTAGAATAATTGATGTCAAATTCCCTATTGCGATACCAAAGGCATCGAATCCTTTTTCGATTTGCTTGAGCATAGTTCCTTTATCCTTTTTAAATAGTTCCTTTATCCTTTTTAACAAATCTTTTGTAAAAAACACCAAAAATGCAAATGTGCATTTTGGTGTTATTGTCCTTTTTATAGTTTTTAGATGTTGAACATAAACAAACTCATAGACTATTGATTGTCTTGAATATATTGATAATCAGACATCTTGCTCCATGCTCGTGCTTTTTTCTGATACGCGTTTTGAGAGTCGATAATTTCTTTCATAAGCGGGTTGTCTTTCACCATTTCGCCGACCAGTCGATTGTTGATTTTTTTGAGTTCATCAAGTACTGCAGGGGGCATGGTTTTTATTTGGACATTAGGTGTTTCGGATTTCATTTTATCCAGAAATTCAGCACTCATATACTGAGTTCTTACTGACATATCATCTGCAGATACACGCATAGCCGTTTTTAAAATTTGTTGCAGGTCTGCTGGCAACTTGTCATAGGCTTTATCGTTAACAAAATAATGAAGCTCTGCACCGGGCTCATGCCAGCCTGTGTAATAATATGGCGCAATTTTATGAAAGCCCATGGTGATATCCATTGAGGGGCCTACCCACTCAAGCGCATCAATAGTACCGCGGTCTAATGCCGTATATAACTCGCCACCGGGTATGGTCGTTGGCACTGCACCCGTTTCAGCAATAACTTCACCTGCAAAACCAGGAATACGCATTTTTAGACCTTTAAAGTCGTCTACCGTGTTGATTTCTTTTTTAAACCAACCGCCCATTTGCATGCCTGTATTACCCCCTGGGAAAGGAATAATATTATGCGGTTTATACACTTTTTGCATGAGCTCCAAACCACCACCGTAGTACATCCATCCTTGCTGTTCAGTTGCGGTTAGACCAAATGGCATCGCTGTGAACGGTATCGTAGCGATATCCTTGCCTTTATAATAATAGGACGCTGTGTGACCCATATCGTATTGACCAGATTTTACTAAATCTAGTATGCCGAGGGCGGATTTGTGTTTATTTGAAGGATCGACTTGGATTTTGAGACGGCCGTTTGACATCTCTTCAGCCATTTTGGCCATGTTTTGGTTTGCATCAATAAATGGCGTCAGCGTAGGACCCCATGTTGCCGCTAATTTAAGCTTATGTACTTTGTCTGAATTTACAGAACCAGCATCATTAGCTTCTGAACTTTCTGAGTTAGAGCCGCATGCGGCGACTAGTATTGAGGCTGCTAGAATGAATGTTATTTTTTTTAACAAGTTACTGCTCCTTTTTAGATAAAACTCCCTGAAATCTTTTTTAACAGTTTTGTTACAATTTAAATAACAAGACAACAAAGACTTACTTTTCACTCAAGTATACACATTTTTTATGAAACACCAAACTTAAATTTATAAAAATTATTTTTAAGCATTACTTAATTTAGGAGTAGAAATAATTTATCCCTAAACGCTGATTACTAATTGCTTTCACAAATTTTGTTTTAAATAACAGCCTTTTGAAATCCTTTACTTTATTTTAAAAATTTCGATGTTATAACAATTGGATATCCTACCAAGCATCAAGAATGACTGAGCTATTAAAGTAATTAATCCTTCATTCAAGTATTATAATTTAGACATCTTACGACCTTATGGTTATAATTTAGTTTGTCCAAAACCGCCTCTTTATTGACTTATCGTTGATGAGAAAAAAATGATCAATTACCACAACCGTCTCGTGTCTCTGGGATATAATAAACATGACATATTTTATTCTTTATTTAATAAGTAATGCGACAACCTCATTCCTGCTATTATTCATTGATACTCCTAAATGCGAATGAGTAAAGACAATAAACTGCTACTCGAATACAGCGAAAAATGAATGTTAATATCGAGCATTAAAACGTAATCTTAAACCTGACCTACAAATCTAATCCTTCCGCCTATAAATTAAATAATGCCTTTCATTTTAGGACAGGCATTGGTGTTGAAAATAATTTATGGGAAATTCTTATCGGTTGTCGAATACATTGAAAACTATGCAGGTTCTATATAGTCACTATCGAGGACTATAATTAGACTTTAAACCGCTCTATACTGCATATCTCTACATTATTAATCTATCAGAACACTTTTATATTCAAAGGTAAAAACATGACATATTCAATCTTTTGCCAAACCAAAAACGATGCTTTAAAAGAGCCTATGTTTTTTGGTCAGCCTGTTAACGTGGCGCGTTATGACCAACAAAAACATCCTATTTTTGAGCAGCTTATCGAAAAGCAATTGTCTTTTTTCTGGCGTCCAGAAGAAGTTGATGTGTCAAAAGACCGTATTGACTATGGTAATCTATCCACTCATGAGCAGCATATCTTTATTAGTAATCTAAAATACCAGACATTGCTTGACTCAATCCAAGGTCGTAGTCCAAACGTGGTGCTGTTGCCGTTGGTGTCTATCCCTGAGCTTGAGACTTGGATTGAAACGTGGTCATTCTCTGAGACCATTCACTCTCGCAGTTATACTCATATTATCCGTAACATCGTCAATGATCCGGCGGTGGTATTCGACGACATTATGGAAAATGAGCACATCTTGCATCGTGCTGAAGACATTGCAGAATATTATGATGAGCTCTACCATTATTCGCAGCTGTATAGTTTGTTTGGTCCAGGAACCCATACAGTCAATGGTGAAGAGAAGTATGTTGATTTACGCAAACTTAAAAAAATGCTATATCTATGTTTAATGGCAGTCAACGTATTAGAGGCCATCCGTTTTTATGTGTCATTTGCTTGCTCGTTCGCCTTCGCTGAGCGCAAGCTGATGGAGGGGAATGCTAAGATTATTAAGCTGATTGCCCGTGATGAGGCACTTCATCTAACCAGTACGCAGCATATGCTTAATATTATGGCAGCCGGTAAAGACGATCCTGAGATGGCGGACATCGCAAAAGAATGTTATGAAGAAAGTATCGAGATTTTCCGAACAGCGGCTGAGCAAGAAAAAGAATGGGCGGGCTATTTATTTAAAGATGGATCAATGATTGGTCTTAATAAAGATATTTTGTGCCAATACGTTGAGTATATTACCAACTTACGTATGGAGGCGGTAGGCCTACCTCCCCTATTTTCTGAATCTAAGAGCAATCCTATCCCGTGGATTAATACTTGGTTATCCTCAGACAACGTACAGGTTGCCCCGCAAGAAACGGAGATCAGCTCTTATTTGGTCGGTCAAATCGATTCTGACTTATCGGATACTGACTTTGATGACTTCGAGCTGTAGCCATTGTATAAACACGAAATAGCGTTCAAGTACCCATCAGATCATGATCACTACTGATTCAACTATGATTCAATTATGATAAACAAGCGTTAAGTCAGTTCTGTCATATTGTATTCATAAGTTTAGATTAGTTTAGACTTGATCGATTTAAATTATATGTATTCAATTGTTGATAGCGAGATATTTAATTAAGTATTTGCTTAGGCTATTATCTGAGGTTATTGGTTAGTGTATGACTTGGGTTTTTACCTCGAAAACACGTTTTTATTTACACGATAATGAAACGTTATTAGATGGCTTGTTACGAACGGGGCATGATGTCAATTTTCAATGTCGTGAAGGATATTGTGGCAGTTGTCGTGTTAAGTTAACGGCGTCTTCTTTTCCAGTGACTTATGTAACGCCACCTTTAGCAATGATCGAAAAAAATGAGATATTGCCGTGTTGTTGTCAGGTTCAAGGTATGATACATTTAAAAGATGTCACATAGATAGCCAAAGAAGTCTAAAATGGTTACAAGGGAATTGAGTGAAAGTAGCAAGTAATACGGGAGTAGGCTTAACGAGGTTAACGCCGTAACCGTTTAGTAGGTCGCTGACTATAGAATAAAAAGACCGCTATTAAAATTAAATAGCGGTCTTTTCGTCTCAATCGATTTATCAAATAACTGTCATTAAATCATAGCTTAACGTATGAGACATTATTGATAAGTTGACCCAACATCAGGTCGTTCCCCATTTTCAAACAGTTGAATAAGCTCTTCACGTAAGCGCTCGCGCTGTTCATCACTGATTGGATTACCCGTGCCTTCTGGTGGTTGAGGTGACTGCATCAACTCCTCAGGAACGCCAGAATCTTCAGGAACATCAGGCATTAACATCGTATTTTGAGTGGGACGTTCAGCTAAGGTAATATTGATATTCATATTCTTAGAATCTCGAAGCACTTGTACAGACAACACGGTATTCGGTAACTTACGTGCCACGTATTGGATCAAACGGTTGGCATCTGTCATCTCAACGCCATCAATCGACAAAATGACATCACCCACTTTAAGTCCACTTTTTGCAGCAGGACTATCTGGAATAATGCTTCGCACTTGAACACCAGTAGAACTATTTAAATCAGTAGGATCTCGAAGTTGTGATAATACTTCTATGCCTAGCCAGCCGCGGCTCACTTTACCGTCTTTGATAATGGCATTCATAACTTGCTCAACCAAGGCAGTAGGAATAGCAAAGCCTATACCCATTGAACCCCCTGATCGTGAGAATATGACGGTATTAATACCGACCAACTCACCCCTGGCGTCCACTAGTGCACCGCCAGAGTTACCAGGGTTAATAGCCGCATCTGTTTGGATAAAGTCTTCAAAAGTATTAACCCCTAGACCGGTACGACCAGTCGCTGAAATGATACCCTGAGTAACCGTTTGACCCACCCCAAACGGGTTCCCAATAGCCAAAGCAACATCCCCAACTTCAATCGGATTTTCTCTAAATGCTAAAGGCTCTAAGCCTGTCATATCCACTTTCACAACCGCTAAGTCGCTATCTGGATCAGTACCCACAACCTTGGCAACTGCTTTACGACCATCGTTTAACGCCACGACAATCTCATCAGCCTTTGCAATAACGTGCGCATTAGTGACGATATAACCATCTTTTGATACGATTACCCCTGAGCCTAAATTAGTCTCTGAACCAGCCTCTGGCATCTGTCCATGAAACTCATAAAAACGACGTAATACCGGATCACTCATATAAGGGTTTTGAGTCACTTTCTGAGTGGTATAAATATTTACCACTGAGCGAGACGCTCTCGCCACTGCATCATGATAGGAAGTGATTGGCTCAGGTCGATCTGAAATTCGATTAGCATTTAAAGGAATGGAGGTCGTTTCACTACGCGGGGGCTCCCACATCGATTGTTGACTGGTTTTTTGATCGATATAGACCCATATAAAAGCCGCGAGTACGGCAACCAATAACAGCCAAGGTAAAACCTTCCATAGGATATTCGAATTTGAAGATGTAGACATTTAGCTCCTCGATGGTCAAAATGTTGTAAGGCTACTAAACACATTTTATTTACAATAGGTACCTAATGCTTTAGCACCGAGTCTTATTATTGTGTATGCTAGCTTTTTAAAAGATTGGTTTGATTTCATTTAATTTGATACGTTTTTAGCTTAGATAGTTTTAAAGCGGAGTAAGTTTTAAGATGACCTCTAACTTTCAATTAAATTGAACTCATTCAATAAAAACTCTCTTAAACCGGCTAATACTATAACTTGCACTATTTTAGCATTTGTTAGGGTTTATCTGATACTTCTGCAACCTTAATAGCAACGATTAATTGTTAAGTTAATGTTACACAACATTTTTGACTGTCTATTTTTAGCAATAATCGGTTTTTAGCACTCTTTATTTACTATTTACTGATATAAATATAACACTATAGCCAGTTATTACCCGACTTAAACACCTGACTTAAACTTTTTATATCACTTATCTATACCTGTACAATAACTCTATTTTTATAGGAAAGAGCGTTTCTCTGAATTAACCTAAAATCAGTATCTAAACCTTAAAACGCTTAAAATCTTTTAAAATTGACCCTTTAAAATAAACACTTTTAATAAAAGACATTCTTAAAAAATGACACTTTGGATTGAAAATATGAGCAATGTAGCAATGACACCGTTAGAACTTGCGAAGTGGTGCGATGAGTATCTTAATGTCGCAGAATTTAAAGACTACTGTCCAAATGGACTGCAAGTTGATGCAGATACCCCCATTCAAAAAATCATAACTGGGGTTACTGCCACTCAAAACCTAATCGACGCTGCTATTGACGAAGGTGCAGATGCCATATTGGTGCATCATGGATATTTTTGGAAAGGTGAATCTCAGCCTTTGGTGGGTATGAAAGGCAAACGAATCAGAAGCTTGCTACAGAATAATATTTCACTACTTGCCTATCATCTGCCATTAGATGCGCATCCACTTATAGGAAATAATGCGATGCTAGCAAAACAGCTTGATCTTGAAATAATAGGAGCACTATATCCCAATGAGAAGAACCCTGTCGGTAATATAGCACGCTGCCAACCTGTTGCCATTGCTGATCTAATCAATAAAGTCACCCATCGCTTGCAGCGAACGCCTACCCATATTTCTGCTGGAAATGAATCTATAACCAAAATTGGCATCTGTACTGGAGGTGCTCAAGATATGATAGAACAAGCAGCGTTAATGGGTTGTCAGCTATATATTTCTGGAGAAATATCTGAACGTACCACTCACGCAGCTCGGGAATTAGGTATCGATTATTTAGCATGTGGACATCATGCGACTGAAATTGGTGGTATTAAAAGATTAGGTGAACTCATAGAACAACATCATGACTTAAACGTCACATTTATTGACGATCCTAACCCTGCATAATACCTAACTTGCTAGCTTTAACTGATCAATGTAATAAGCTTTGAAATGTTAAAAGATTACGATTGAAAGCAACAATTACCATTTTTAACCCAATTTAAAGTATAATATAGGCTATTAAGTAGTTATTGATTAAAAAAATTTAAAGACACTTTAATAGGTATGGTTCTTTATTAGAATAGTTATTGATGGAGTGTTTGGTTCAGTTTAGTAGTTGCTAACTAACCCTTGAATTTTTAGTATTTAAGCACCATATACTACTTAATTGGATAGCAAAATGTATGCCTAAGTACTATCAGGTTTATTTTGTTTTGCGGTGAACTGCCAATTTTACAAATCGTCGCAAGTGCGAATATTGACAATGGTCTAGCTTTTAATACCCTCTCTTGAATAGATTATTATTTAAGTGTTGAATACAAGTTATTGAATGCAATTGATAATATAGTTTTTTTTCATTATTGTCATTCATTATAGGTATGTGGTAAAAAGTATAGCCTGTCAAGGTTTTGATAGCATTCGTTTATTTATTTATTTTTATTTTATTTTAGTGTTTCGATTTTAATATTTAAGAATTATTTCTACCTTTGAAATATGCCTATTTAATTTATAAATCGAATATTCTAATAAACCGTTAATAAACTATTGCATTCAATATCAAAGACAAAATGTTAGACATGATTGACCATGCTTAAATGTAATGTTTCTATTATTTTTTAAGTTTATAGCGTTAGTTTGAATAGGTCAGTTATGAATAAGATGATTACCGAGTTTATGAGTTTCATTTCTAAACCTCGATATTCGTCCTATTTCTAACTAAATCGATATTACTTAGTAGCTATATCCACTAGGTCTGCGATTAAGTTACGTCTAGCGTTTTTTTGTTTTTAGTTCGTCTTGCTAGCAGCACTTTTAATGTTATAAGTTTTAAGCATTATTGTTTATTAGAGCATGATTCATTAGAGAATCACTCTATTTTTTAAATAATGTATTACTCACTTATACGGTTAAAACGTTATATTGACTCATTTTTAAGGTTTTTGATCTCAGCTAACGGTATTTTAATAATCCGTAAAGCGGGTCTAAACCAGGCAATTAATGCCTTTATGAGCGTCTTACTGATACGAGTTGTGTTATTTCTACTACGTATCATTAAAGATATTATAACGAATGTGTTGCTCATTACTGTGGCTTTAAAGAGAGCTTAATACAATGGTGTATTGACCTCCACACAGTATGGATGATTAGACAAAGGAGACATCCATGCAACGCATAACCTATTGGTTAAAAAGCAGCAAGGCATTTAAAACTAAATTACCCCTAAACTCTACTCAAAATTTTAAAAACGTACACCGTTCTTTATTCCCAAATCGCTCTATTAATCTAGCGTCTAAACAAATACCGGCGAATAAGAAATTTGCTAAAACTAAAATGCTAGCCAAAGTATCTAGCATAGCGCTACTCTCACTCCCTGCTGAAAGTATTACGACTTCTGTATTGAATACAGAATCGATGGCTTATGATACGGTTTTGTCCTCAAAAACTCTAACGTTAGCGTCAGTGGTTGGGGATAGCACCTTCTTTTCTACCGACGGTTTCCAACATGGATTTGGTTATGATGTCGCTCGATCATATGCCCATCAGTTAGGCGTCAACTTAGTTGTGAAAAGTTATAAATCGGACGAACAGGCACTCAAAGCAGTCCATCAAGGTAAGGCAGATATGGCGTTGACTACTGCTAGTACGCAGTTGGCTGAAGAGATGGCTGTATCTACCATTAATATTAGCTGTGGTTTCGACAACACCTTAGCCCAAAATGGACTACATCCTAAGACCAGTTGGAGCTTTCGGAGTAGTATCGATCCATTAGCGGTTAAAGCCAGTCACTTTTTGTGTGATGACGACCAACTTTTAAATACAGCCAAAATTGCAAACTTTTATGATCAGACTCTGTTGCAAGATAGTTATAACCGTGATCATTTTGAGAAAGCGCTTAACTCAAACTTGCCTCATTATAAGTCTTCTTTTCAAAAACAAGCCAATACCTATGATCATGATTGGGAATTATTAGTAGCAATGGGATATCAAGAGTCTCATCTTAATGCCGATGCCGTTTCTCCAACAGGTGTTAAAGGTATTATGATGTTGACAAGTAGTACCGCTAAAGCAATGGGCGTATCTGACAGAGTAGACCCCTACGAAAGTATTGGCGGTGGCGCACGTTACCTTGAACAAATGAAAGAAACCTTTAGTGATGTACCAGAGCCTGACCGATTGTGGTTTGCATTAGCTTCTTATAATATGGGTCCCAATGCCGTTAAAAAGATTCAAAGTAAATTAGCAAAATCTGGTCAAAACCCTAATAGCTGGTCCAATGTATACACTTACATGTCTGACAATGCATCAAGAAATTCTCGCTATGTGCAGTGTATGCACTACGTTACTAACATTCGCAGTTATCTAGAGACCCTAAAGACACGTACCACTTAGCATATTGTATGTTTAAATATTCAAATATATATGCCATAAAAAAAGAGCTCAAATTGAGCTCTTTTTATTTTTGTATATTTTACTGTACAGGCACTATCAAAGTCTGACCAATCTGTAGCATGGCGTTACTGCTAATGTTATTAAGCTCTGCAAACTTCTCAGGTGTCATACCATATTTACTAGCCAGACCAATCAAACTATCCCCTGACTTCACCTTGTAGGTGGTCGTGGTAGCCGGTATGGTAATCTTTTGACCTATTTTTAGCTGAGCATTGGTACTTAAACCATTTGCACTTGCCAACTGACTGACACTTAGTCCATTCTTACTGGCTAAGCGAATCAAAGAATCCCCCGATTGAACGGTATAGCTCCTACCCGTTGTTACGCCGGTAGTGCTATTGGCTGGCTTAGCACTGGTTGAGCTATTAGAGCTAGAAGCTGAGCCCTTATTAGGTACTTTCAATGTTTGGCCCACAAATAATCCCGCTGTAGGACTAATATTATTCGCAGAAGCAAGATCTTGGGTAGATACTCCAAAGTCACGGGCTAAGCTAATTAGCCCATCTCCTGCTTTAACTTTGTATGTGCCTGTATAAGATACATTAGAGTTAGTAGAAGACGAAGCTGATTTAGAGGTATTAGTAGTAGCACTGGAGCTACTGCTACTTCCACTAGGAATGGTAATCACTTGTCCAATTAACAAGTTAGAGGTCACACTTAAGTTATTGGCTTTGGCGAGATCACTAACAGAAATATTATATTTATTAGATAGACTCGTTAACGAATCGCCAGATTGAACTTTGTATTTAATAGTCTCATTATTGAGTCCTAAACTAATCTGCTCTTTACTAACGGGTAATTTTAGTTTTTGACCGCGCAGTAATTGAGTATTGGCAGGTATATTGTTTATGTCAGCAATAAGTGTATGAGATACACCTAATTTATTAGCAATACCGATTAAGGTCTCACCAGACTTAACGGTATAACTACTGGTTTCACCACGATAGGTACTAGCGGAGGATGAAGCGCTGTTTGAAGTCGTATTAGAGGATACAGAGCTTTTTGACGCTATAGCGGGTACGGTTAGACGTTGACCGACTAATAGCTGTTCATCAGTCTCTAAGTCATTCATAGCAGCGAGGGTATCAACGGATATATTGTATCGTGAAGCCAGCATTATCAGCCCTTCTCCACGTTTAACCGTATAACTTTCAGTTTTACCTGTATAGGCTGAAGCACTACTTGATTTAGCACTGCTCGAACTACCAGTATTAGACTCAACCATGCCTGGTATCAACCATAGCTTCTGCCCAACACGCAATTGAGCATTTGTTGATAAGCCATTATAACTGGCCAAACGAGACACACTGAGTCCCACGCGATTGGCAGTCCCTATCAATGTATCGCCAGGTCTAACAATATAAGTATTTGGCTTGGCTGCGCTCTGGCTAGAATCTGTTTCTGCCGTTGCTGAATCAAGCGGTAAAATAGGTCTTGCATTGTACAAGTACAGCTTTGATCCAGCTAACAAAGTAGCATTGGGGTTTATCTGGTTCCAATCTGCAATATCACGCCAATTCAACCCAGCTCTAGACGCGATATTTATTAGGGTATCACCCCGCTGAACCGTATAGATAGTGCGCTTTCCAGTGGGCTTTGGTGGAGTTGAGGATTGTTCGATTACTGGCTTGTCAAAACTAATTTTTTTCTCTTCGCCGCGCGCTTCAAGGATGGACTGTTGGGTTTGAATGGCCTCAAGTTTAATATTTCCATCAACCGAGCTGACTACTTCACCTACTTCAGGAGATTGTTGCCGAATTTGCTGGGAAATAAACTCTTTTTCCTGGGGTGACAAAGGCGGCTCTTGCACAATCGTATCATTTTTTGTCAATTGAGCAGAGGTCGTCGGTAAGGTGTTAGAGGACGCTAGTTCAGATTCTATTTTTTTCTTTTCTGATTGGCTGATTGGGGGTTCTTTAACAACGGTTGAATTTGTTGATGCAATAGGCTCGATATAAGTACTATTTTGTAGAGGTGCGTGTGCCTTAGCCGCAAATTCCGCAAGCCCTTCGGGTGACTTAGCCATTATTTCATATTGAGATTCAGGGATGGTATAAGGAGAGCCATTACCCCCAGTACCACTTAAACTACTAATCTTAGAATCTACTAACACATTAACTTGGTTAGGAATAATCACTCGATTAGGACCAGCAGGATCTATATTCCCTGTCGTCAATGAAGGGTTAAGAGCTTTTAGCTCATCGTAGCTTACCCCTGTAAGTTGAGAGACATCATATAAACTGACTCCATAATTTACTGGGACACTTCTAAAATGTTGACGATTTGCTATGGCGGGTAAATAAATACTATATTGGTCGGTATTTTTGATAATCTGAGCGACTGCTAGGAATCTGGGCACATAATGCATGGTTTCAGTAGGTAACGACAATGACCAGAAATCCGTAGGTAGACCTCTTTCTCGGTTAGCATCAATGGCGCGTTGCACTCTACCTGGTCCTGCGTTATAAGAAGCCAAAGCCAGCTCCCAGCTACCAAATTGATTATAGAGTGAGGTTAAGAAATCATAAGCTGCTCGTGTTGACTCAATGACATCCCGTCGACCATCATAAGTTGCCGTTTGGGTTAGACCATAGATACGGCCGGTACTAGGAATAAATTGCCAAAGACCCGCAGCCGCTGCATTGCTGGTACCAGTAGGGTCATAAGAGCTTTCGATCACCGGTAAAAGTGCCAATTCAGTTGGTATGTTACGACGTTCTGCTTCTCTTACCGTATGATATAAATAGCGACTGGCACGTGCCGTTAATCGATTGATATATTCTTGTCGGGTTATAAACCAATTTTTTTGCGCATCAATACGTTGTTGCTGACTAAACCCATAAGCGCTTTGGTCCATGCGAAAACCAGCACGCATTCTATCCCATAGATTACCGTACTGTTGAATAGCAAGTTTATCATCCTCAACCATTTTCATATCTGTCGCTTCAAGCAGATTCTCAAGCTCAGACAAACTATCATCGTCTAACAACGACGTACTATAACTTCCTTCAGTCGCTGGGACATTCGATACCGCATCATTCTGGGCAACTGGGATTCGACTAGTCTGAGAACTAGCCCCTCCTCTTACTGGTGCTGTATTATTACACCCGCTTAAGATGACAGAGCCCATAGCAATAACTAAAGGAAGCTTACAAAATGAAAGAGTAGATTTTCTAAAATTCATAGTAATAATGACCCAGTACAATAAATAGAAATCGTAAAGATTTAAGGTGCGTCTGCATCACAGTCATTTACGATTTAACGAGTAGAGAAAACTATATTTCGGTCAAAAAAATAGTCAATAAGGCAGTTAATCATTCAAAATCTTATGATAAATTTCGAATAAAGAAGAATAAATTAGATTGGGAATTTCAACTAATTTATCAATTTTAAACGATATGACTTTTAATAAATAGTACAGAATTTAATAAAAGTATTAAAATGTTTAGATTAATAAACTTAGATTTAACTACTTTGAACTATAAATTAGATCTATAAAACGGTTAAATACATTTAATACCATATAAATCAATTAAATGAGAACATTTAAATATTATGTTCAGCAAAAAAAGTAAATAATGAATCATCTTATTAAGTTTAGCTATTCAATTACTCAAATATCTTATTCATTTTACAATTCTTCAAGAAGATAACCTAACCGCTTAATACGTTATTCAATGGTTATTTGAGAGACCGCTCTTAATAATACAGCATTATTATTACTAGATCTTAATGTCGCTCTTGAGGTTGTGGTAAATGTTCTTCTAACACCGTCTTTTTTCCATGTTTCAACCGTTTTAACATCTGCTTTAGCCTGTGTACCGCTGGTCACTACATTTGAAATACTTATGTCATAGTTATAGCCATTAGTATTCGTCCAACTGTCCTGCAGCAAATTTAAATAGGCAGACTTATCCAAACTGGTTGTCTTACCACGACGGGATAATGAAATTATTGCTTCATCTGCTACTAAATTTGAAATTTGATTCAAGTTTTTACTGTTGGCAGCGGCTTTCATTTTAGTCGCGTAACTTTGTACATCTGCTTCAGTGATGTCAGCTGCTTGTGCCGTTGATGCCATCATAGATACAGCAGCAACCAACGCTACTGGGGCAACGATAGCGGTTAAGTACTTTGTAGAATTTAAGATAGACCTAGTCATTATTGCTTCCTTATTGAGTTTATGGTTGAGTACTCAAGTAGACTGTAAGTTAGTATCATCTAAGAATTTATAAACTTAGTTAATGTATACACTTTATCTTACTATAATTCGATGATGACTATCCTAGGTAAATCTTAACCTCTTGTAATTATTAGTCACAAAAAAGTTTAGTACTAAATTTTTAATAAAACTCTTCTTACAACAAAAAAGTAAGTTCGCTCTTAATCTATAGTCGGCGAACTTATAAAGAGTCACGGTGTTAACCTCGTTAAGCCTACTCCAGTATTACTTGCACTCGGTTACCTTGTGATTAGTTTAAAGTTCTTTGACTATAAGTCATGTATACCGTTAAAACGTACAACGAGCTCATTTAATAAAGTAAAATAAGGTTGATTCACCCAAAATATTTATGGTTATGCTCTAGAAGATCAATAACTTTCAACCCAAGCTCATGAGGTTTCACTCATTTATTAAAAATAAAAAGAGGCTATAGGCTCCTAAGAGTATTACTATTGATCAATTAATAGTTTAATTGATGAATGTATCATCATCCTCAACCAACATGCCTAAACGAGTGGCTCGACGCTGCATCATTTGTCTGGCTAAAACCTGCATGTCCTCTACCCTATCTACTTCATCAACAATCTCTAACCCTAATAACGTCTCCATGACATCTTCTAATGTAACAAGTCCTTTGACCTCTCCATACTCACCGACAATGACGGCAATATGAATACGTGTATTTAACATAAGGTCCAATAAATCAAATAATTTCATTTTTGAGAATACAAAAGTAATTTCACGCTTGTAACTCTCCAAAGGTTTGTCCATATGATTATTGGCTTTGGCTAGAAGTATATCTGACTTTAACACAAAGCCTGTGACCTTATCTAAATCACCATCGTAAATAGGTAATCTTGAGAACATAAGCTTCGGCCGGTTCGCCAACAGTTCAGCTACGGTTATAGACTGATCAAACGCATGCATCACAGAGCGCGGCGTCATGATATCTTCAACTTTAATAGCACCAAATGCCAAAAGATTTCGGATGATTCTAGATTCCAAAGGGTCAATTTGACCAGATTGTTCACCGACACTGGCTAAAGCAGCAAATTCATTGCGACTAAAAGTATGCGCTTTTTTACCACCAGTTAATAGCTTAGTGATCTTTTCAGATACCCATATAAGAGGATAAAGCACAAAGATAATGGCTTTAACAAAATAGGCGACAGGGCCAGATAACTGCCTCCAGTAAACCGTACCTAGAGTTTTAGGGATGATTTCAGAACCAATGAGAATAAATAAAGTCATAAGTGCTGAGAATACCCCAAACCATTCACTACCAAATACAATAGTTGCTTGTGCTCCTGCACCCAGCGAACCGACAGTGTGAGCCACAGTATTCAGGGTTAAGATTGCCGCAATTGACTGATCGATATTGTCAATTTTAACCTTCTTTAGCATCAGGGATTTTGTGGGATTTTCTTCTGCAATAGAGGCTACATAGGAAGGTGTCATGGTTAATAGTGCAGCTTCTGAAACTGAGCAGACAAAAGAGACCATGACAGACAGTAGCACAAAAGCCAACAGCAACATAACGTGGAAGCTGTAAGAAGACGTTTGTACCACTGCATCTGGATCTACACCACCCGCTGCATAGGCAACCAATGGCATGGAGACTAATAAGATTAATAGGGTAATGAATTTTTGAGATGGAAATAGAGATGTTCTAAATCGAGCTTTCAAGTCAAACACCTAATGTAATTAAAACAGAAAAGAAATTATGTATAACAGGATACCATTAATTTCCTTCAGTTTACATCCATTTATCATTAACGCCTTCTCTTAATGCTTTACCAGGCTTAAAATGGGGAATTGCTTTGGCTGGTACCTGTACCATCTCGCCCGTTTTCGGGTTTCGACCTTGTCGTGCTTCACGATGATGTAAGCAAAACGTTCCAAAACCACGTACTTCAATTCGATTATCGTTGGTTAATTCATCAGTGAGTAGTTCAAGAATTTCACGCACTGCGCCATCTACTTCTGTTTCAGAAATGTATTCACATCTGGCTGCAATATCTTGAATCAAATCTGATTTATTGATAGTTTTTGTCATATCCTATTGACCTTAATTAATAATGGTTAAATCGTTTTAAATTTCTAGTCCGTTAGAGAACTTAGAACAATAAAGGCATTAGGATATTTTACAGCTTTTTCATTAACTTTGAAACATAATTAAACAGTTAACATTCAATTTGACCAAAGTATTATACTATATTATTGATTTTTATAGAATTTAAAAAATTAAAATTGAATACTACTATTAGCTAGTTCAATACTAAATATAGAATTGAAGAGTAGATAATTAAAAAAAAGGAGTAACATCGAGGTTACTCCTTTTAAGGTTTAATAAATAATAAAGCTTAAGTATAACTATAGTGAATGATAATGATTAGTCTTGCATCTGCTCTTTGATCAAATCACCGATAGTTTTTGGCTGTGCTTCTGGAGCTGCCGTTTGCGTGCTACCAAGCTCTTTAATCGCTTGACGCTCTTCCGCTTCATCTTTAGATTTAATGGATAAGCTAATGCTACGTGACTTACGATCTACGCTAATGATTTTTGCTTCAACAGCATCACCAACATTTAAGTGCTTAGTTGCGTCTTCAACTTTATCACGTTGAATTTCTGATGCACGTAAGTAGCCTTCAACTTCATCCGCTAAAGTAATCGTTGCGCCCTTAGCGTCAACATCTTTAACGGTACCATTCACGATAGAACCACGATCGTTACCCACTAGGTATTCGTTGAATGGATCAGAGCTTAATTGCTTGATACCAAGACTAATACGATTAGCTTCAGCATCTACTGACAGAACCATAGCCTCAACAGTATCGCCCTTGTTGTAGTTACGGATTGCCTCTTCACCAGTTTCATTCCAAGAGATATCAGATAAGTGAACAAGACCATCAATACCGCCGTCAAGACCGATAAAGATACCGAAGTCAGTGATTGACTTGATCGTACCCGTTAGCTTATCACCGCGATCATATTTCTTATCAAACTCTTCCCATGGATTAGGTAGAGTCTGTTTGATACCTAGGCTGATTCGACGGCGTTCTTCATCAATATCTAAGATCATAACGTCAACTTCATCGCCAATCTGAACAACTTTAGAGGGGTGAATGTTTTTGTTAGTATGATCCATTTCTGATACGTGAACAAGACCTTCGATACCATCAGAAATTTCTGCAAAACAACCATAGTCAGTAAGGTTTGTAACGCGTGCTTTAACGATACTACCCACTGGGTAAGTGCCACCAACGTTATCCCAAGGATCTGTACCTAACTGTTTTAAGCCTAAGCTTACGCGGTTACGTTCACGGTCAAATTTAAGTACTTTAACTTTAAGATCTTGACCCACTTCGACGACTTCAGATGGGTGCTTGATACGGCGCCATGCCATATCAGTGATATGTAGTAGACCATCAATACCACCAAGATCTACGAATGCACCGTAGTCCGTTAGGTTTTTAACGATACCTTCTACTTCGATACCCTCTTCAAGCTTATTCAGTAGCTCTTCACGTTCAGCTGAGTTTTCAGCTTCCATAACCGCTTTACGGCTAACAACAACGTTGTTACGCTTTTGGTCAAGTTTTATAATTTTGAATTCAAGCTCTTTACCTTCAAGATGCGTCGTATCACGAATAGGACGGACATCCACTAAAGAACCTGGTAGGAATGCGCGTACTGAGCCGATATCAACTGTAAAACCACCTTTTACTTTACTAGAGATAATACCTTTGACGATTTCATCGCCTTCAAATAGTTTCTCAAGTGCATTCCATGTTTCAACACGTTTGGCTTTTTCACGTGATAGTAAGGTTTGACCCATACCATTGTCAACAGCTTCAACTACCACATCAACGCTATCGCCCACTGCTACTTCAAGCTCGCCATTGTCGTCTAAGAACTCTTCACGAGCAACCACACCCTCAGACTTTAAACCAGTGTCAACTGTAATCCAATCGCTATCGATTGCTACAACAGCACCGCTGATAACTGAGCCACGCTCAATATCAAGACCTTGCTCTTCTAGACTCGCTTCAAATAGTTCAGCAAATGATTCCATTATGATTACCTTAATATAGCCGTATCCTGTCCAGCACAGTACGGTTCAAGTTAATGTGGATAAAAGATTGACGCTGGTTTTTACTCTTTGTATCCACATTTAAAAAAATTGTTAAATTCTTAATTTTTAAAACACTAAAATTTTGTTGTTATCATACCGGTGATAACATAATTGAGGCTTAGCCTACTGACGCTCGACCTATTAAGGCTTAACCTACGTCTTAACGTTTAAGTTAAATACTAAAGCTAATACCTTTTTTTTGACAGAAACGTTTAATTTCATTAAATACGTCATCGGCACTCATGTGTGAGCTATCAAGAACTAAGGCATCTTCCGCAGGTTTAGAGGGAGCCACTTCTCGATTTTCATCACGCTCGTCTCTTTCCTGAATGTTATTCAAAATAGTTTCATAATCTACAGTCTGCCCTGCTTGCTGCAATTGCTTAACACGTCTATCTGCTCGAGCTTCGGCACTGGCTGTCAGATATATTTTGACATCAGCATTGGGAAACACTACCGTCCCCATATCGCGTCCATCTGCAATGAGGCCTGATTTATTGGCCATATTTTGCTGTAGTTCCAATAAAGCCGATCTTACTTTTGGTAGAGCGGCTACTTTGGATGCATAACCACCAACCGTCTCGTTTCTAATCTCGCCTGCGACATTTGAATCATTGACAATGATATCTACTTCACCTGATTCACGCGGCAAAAATTTAATATCTAAGCTCTGCGTTAACTTTGCTATGTTTTCTTCGTCATTATTACCCAATTCTTGATCAGGTAACAATCCAGATTCAAATGCCTTTAAACCCACAATGCGATACAAAGCACCTGAATCCAGTAAGCGATAATTCAACGCTTGTGCCAACTGCAAACAAACTGTTCCTTTTCCAGCGCCACTTGGGCCATCAATGGTAATAACAGGAAAGCTCATTAATTATATCACCTACTGATTATTAACTTATTTTTAACGACTAGTTAAGTGCGCTTGTGTGCAATTTATGGGTTATAAGTCTTAAATTAAAACGTATATTACCAATTGTTTAATTGCATTAAACATAAATAGGGCGGGATTATAACAAAAAATCAACTTATTCACCAGCTAAATTTAACCCTAAGAATAATTAAGGCTCATATTAAGGTAGCTTATTCAATTCTCTCTTTTTAGACCGCCGAGCACGAAAAAAGCGTTTTAATTGTTGCTGACTTTCAATGGACAATAACCCTGAATGAACCGTTATTTTATGATTGTAAAAGTCCATATCAGTCAAATTTAGCTGACTACCAACCATACCCGCACGAGGCTCATAGGTAGAAAAGACAAGCCTTGATAATCGAGCATGTATTAATGCGCCTATACACATTGTACAAGGCTCTAAGGTTACGTATAACGTTGTATTCGGTGGTAACCTATAATTATTTATGGCGCCACTAGCCTCACGTAATGCCACAATTTCGGCATGTGCCGTGGGGTCACAACGACGTATTGGCTGATTAAACCCCTTCCCGATAATTTGGTTATCACATACCAGTAATGCGCCAACCGGCACTTCTTGATTTCCTGCGCCCTGCTGAGCCAATGCCAAAGCTTGACGCATGTAATTTACATCGTTAATAGACCAATACTTGGCGC
The DNA here is from genome assembly GCF_057621535.2 of Psychrobacter sp. CX5. Taxonomy (NCBI): domain Bacteria; kingdom Pseudomonadati; phylum Pseudomonadota; class Gammaproteobacteria; order Moraxellales; family Moraxellaceae; genus Psychrobacter; species Psychrobacter sp. CX5. The sequence continues at coordinate 29,899 of NZ_CM177735.1, forward strand.
TGGCACTAAACTTTGCATAGTTTGACTCATTGTCAAATTTGAACGGCGGGCTTAACGCGTTAGCGTGACTCATAATTTTGATTAACCTACTGCGGCAGTTGCCAGTCTATCGGCGTTTTACCATGCTGTAGTAGGTAATCATTGGCCTTTGAAAATGGTTTTGTACCAAAAAAACCACCTCTATTGGCCGCTAAGGGTGACGGATGTACCGCTGATAAAATCAAATGTTTTTCTGTATCAATAAACCTACCTTTCAGCTTCGCCTTACTACCCCATAGTATAAAAACCGTATGCTGAGTATGTTCATTAACCACATCAATAACAGCATCTGTAAACTGCTCCCAGCCCTTAGCTTGATGACTACCTGCTATGCCCTCCTCTACCGTCAGTGATGTGTTCAATAATAGTACACCTTGCTGTGCCCAGTGCGTTAAATCACCATGTTTGGGAGGCAAAGTCCCGATATCATCTGCCATTTCTTTTAAAATATTATTTAATGATGGCGGCTTAGGTATAGTTTTAGGTACCGAAAAGGACAAACCCATCGCCTGCCCTGGTCCGTGATAAGGGTCTTGACCCAAGATTACGACTTTGACGTCCGATAATGGGGTTAAATTAAACGCATTAAACATCAAGCTGGCTTTAGGATAGATACTTTTCTCTGAAGCATACTCTTGCTTGAGAAACTGTCGTAATTTATCCATATTATGCGACGTTAACTCATCTGATAACGCCTGCTTCCAGTCTTCAGGCATCTGTACTCTAGCCAAAATTGCTTGCTTTTCGGCATCAGTTTTATGATTTTCTGCCTCTTCTAATAATTGCATATCTTCACTCTTTTATGAATAACTGGGTTAGTCCTGTTCATGTTAATGTTAGTGCTTATACTCATTATAGTGGATATTTATAAATTTGGTTTGGAAAAAAAGAGGCCAACCTTAGGTTAACCTCTTTTTTATTGAAAAACGCTATGATAAAAATTGCTTGAAAGTTAATACTTATCCCTAAAGAGACTTATCTAGACTAATATTAACCTTCAGCGTACTCAACGCCACGTTGACCATGTTTCTCAACCACCGCGAGTAAGATTCGACTGCCTTCAGCGGCTGCTTTACCATCATCATCAACTGGCTCATCGAACGCTTCATCGGATAGTGTCACATGGACAGCCCCACCCTCGGCTAAGTCACCAAATAAAACCATATTAGCTAGAGGCTTTTTAATCTCGTTTTGGATGAGTCGTTGCATTGGACGTGCCCCCATTAAGCGATCATAGCCTTTTTCCGCTAAGTAATCACGAACGGCATCATCAATTTCTAATACCACTTGTTTGTCATCAAGCTGCGCTTGCAATTCAACTAAGAACTTATCAACAACAGAGACCACTACAGATGGATCTAGCGCATTAAACTGAATAATGGCATCTAGACGGTTTCGGAACTCAGGCGTAAACACTCGGTTCATCGCCTCTGTATTATCTCGGCTGTGATCTTGCTTAGTAAAGCCCATTGACGCACGGCTGATATTTTCAGCTCCTACATTGGTAGTCATAATTAGAATAACTTGCTTAAAGCTAGCCACACGACCATTGTTATCGGTCAGCGTACCATGATCCATAACTTGTAATAACAAATTAAAGACATCAGGATGAGCTTTTTCAATTTCATCCAGTAGCAACACGCAATGTGGGTGCTGGTTAATTTTTTCAGTTAATAAACCGCCCTGATCAAATCCGACATAGCCTGGAGGCGCTCCAATCAATCGAGATGCGGTATGCGCTTCCATATATTCTGACATATCAAAACGTATGAGCTCAATGCCCATTAAATTAGCCAATTGTTTTGAGACCTCAGTCTTACCTACACCAGTAGGACCTGCAAACATGAAAGATCCAATCGGTTTTTCAGCAGACTTTAGTCCTGCGCGTGACAGTTTTATAGCATCAGATAACGTCTTAATGGCTTCATCCTGACCAAATACTAAGCGTTTTAAATCACGTTCAAGATGCTGCAACAAGGATTTATCATCATTCGATACTGATTTGGGTGGAATACGTGCCAATTTGGAGATAATAGCTTCAATATCTTCAACATCGATCACGACAGGCGCTTTAACAGCATCATCCTTTTCTTCATCACTACTTGTCTCAGTATCAGTTTCGGCTACATCAGCATTACCTTCACTTTGTGAGAGCATTTCGTCAACGACTTTTTCACTTTCTTTATTATCGTCGTCCATTGCTGAAGTGATATCACTGTCCGTATTATCAGTATTCAGGTCAGATACATTGTCATCAGTGCTACCCTCAGCACTATCGGATTCACTCTCTCGCGTTTCTAGCTGATCATCTGACTTTATAAGTGACTCATTGTCATCAAAGTCAGCTTCAAATTCAGAACTGTTGAGTTCATCAATCAAACTGTTTTCATCTTCAACCTGATCGGCATTTGGGGTAATTCCTAAACGTTTGTATGCACCCGCCTCATCGATAACATCAATTGCCTTATCAGGTAAAAACCGTTCATGAATATGTTTGGCTGATAAATTAACAGCACTAACCAAGGCCGCATCCGTGTATTCAACATTATGAAACTCTTCATAACGAGACTTTAAACCTCGCAGAATGTCAATACTGTCATCAATGCTTGGCTCATTGACATCAATTTTCTGAAAACGACGTGATAAAGCATGGTCTTTTTCAAATACTTGACGATATTCAGTAAAGGTTGTTGAACCTATACATCTTAATTCACCATTTGCCAATGCAGGTTTAATTAAATTTGACACGTCCATATTGCTGCTCATTGAGGAGCCAGCCCCAATAATCATATGGATTTCATCAATAAATAGGATGGCGTTGGGACTATCTTTTAAAGCCTCAAGTAGAGACTTCATACGTTTCTCAAAGTCCCCACGATACTTAGTTCCAGCAATTAAAGAACCAATATCAAGGCTGTAAATAACGCAGCCTTGTAATGGCTTTGGGGCTTTGTTATTTATGATCAACCATGCCAAACCTTCAGCAATAGATGTTTTACCCACGCCAGGATCACCAACCAGTAAAGGGTTGTTTTTACGACGGCGACATAATACTTGCGCAGTACGTTCGATTTCACTAGAACGACCGATTAAGGGATCTGTTTTACCCTCAGCAGCCCGTTTGTTTAAATTTTGAGCAAATTCAGTAAGCGGGTCTTTCTTATTTTTAACCCCCTTGGCATCAGTCGCTTCTGCATCTGCGGCGCTGCTCCGAGATTCATCTCCTTCGGCACCATGAGATAAATACTGGGTAAGCTCAAGGCGACTAACGCCCTGTTTCTTCAGTAAATAAACCGCATAGGTATCATGTTCTGAAAACATTGATACCAAGATATCAGAGCCTTCAACAAGTCTACCTGAGCCAATCGACTGTACGTGGAAAATGGCGCGTTGGAGAATGCGATCAAAACTCTGAGTCGCTTGTGGTGTCTGCTCCAAATCAGCATCAATAGTAGGGGTATGTTTCTCAATATAGGCTTCAAGATCAGAGCGTAAACTGGTAATATCTGCGCCACAAGACTTTAAGGTTGTGACAGCATTATTATTCTCAAGCAATGCTAATAGCAAATGCTCGACCGTTAAATATTCGTGTGACTTTTGCCGTGCTAACGTCATGGCTAAACGTAATGAAACTTCGAGATGACGACTTAACATAGATATGTCCTGATAGTTTTATAATTTTATAAATTGGTCAAATAGTTAATAATAAGATTAGGCATACTATTAACTATAGCAAGTTAATATATATTTGGGTTATCTAATTTAGTGTGAATCTAATTCTGTTATGTAACTGTCATGATACATTAAAGGTTGAGATCACATAAAGTATAAGCATTTATCATGCCTCATTTTAGACTGACAAACCAAAACGTTTATATTGCTGTCGAACACCCATTGATAATATATCTATTGACAGCTATTTCTACGGTTTTTAACGATACAGATACTAGTTTTACGGTTATTGGTTCAATAGTTAATCATATAAACGGGATAATTAACGAGCAAAGCAGTGTAAATGTTTAAAAGGGTTATTTTTCGTTCGATAAAAACGTGAATTAATCTAAAAAAACCGTCAATACTGCATTAATACATACCACCAAGAAATCTCATGAGATATCAGCGTCAATACTCGACCGCAACCTGATAACCAGGCGCAACTTCTTTAACTGCAACTATTGGTGGTTTTAAAAAACGATTTTAAATGTTGTCACAATAGCTGATTTATAGAGGCAATTTGAACGGTTAATTTGATCAGTACACTAACTAAGTAAGGTTATGAACGGTAAAAATCAAGTCTATACTCAAATTATGTAGGATTTAAATGCTTCAAGATAGCAAAGAATATTCTCTAAGCTATAAATAGGGTAATAATAATGATTTAAAATTTGCAAACAATCACTAGTAGACTTTCAAAGTGAATTGATTGATAGCGTTGAAAGGACATTTGCGATGACTGGAAATTAAAAGAGGGTTTACTTATTATAAGAGAGAAGGATTAAGTGGGAAGGGATTAAAAAAATTTATTAGGAAAGCTATTAACAAAATATATTTATACGAAACCTATAGTACTAATAAGTAAGGTTTAGGATAGTAGTAGATAAAGAAATTATCCTTGATGAGGCTCAATCTGAGTTAAAAGAGGATAGCCTTCTTTGCGAGCAGTTTGATTGACTTTCTTAGCTTTAGTCTCTGCAATATCTTTAGGATAAATACCTGCGATACCACGTCCTTGATGATGAATGTTCAGCATAATTTCAACGGCCTTGTCAGCATTATGACGAAACTCTGACTGTAATACATACACGACAAACTCCATTGGTGTATAGTCATCATTGTACATGACGACTGCATACATAGGCGGCTCAGCTATTTCAGGCTCTGCCACCATAATTTCAACTTCAGCCTCTTCCTCGTTTTCCTCGTCAATTAATTTAGAAGGCGTAGTCTTTAAAGGATACGACTTAGGTAGAGTGGCTGGGTGGTGCCAATCTGCTAAAACGGACTCTTCAAGAATCATCAGAGTTTCAGTGTCGATAGGTTCAATCATAAGTTATATTTATTTAGTCAGTATATGTTGATAAATGTATTAAATAAAAGTCAAAATATTAAGGTTATAGTATCTATGACACGACGACAGTTAATCATAAATATTTAATTATACAGAATTATTTATACTTATTAGCAAATTTAAAGCCCATAATTGGGCTATTAATTTATCCTCGCTGAACTTAGTTACTCTGTTACAGGACGTTGATCCGGTTCTGGTACTTCTGATAAGGACATCGGCATTTTATCAATAGGTGAAGACAGTTGCCAGTTGTATATTTGTTCGACATTTTGTCCGTTAGATTGTAAATTCAACTTAACTTGCTTTGGTTTAAACCCTTCAGGCATAACAAATCTACCTCTGATACGTGCAATACCTTTAATGTCATACCTGCGTGGCTCTAAAGGCACCTCTACCAAACTGTCTTCATCTAGCAACGTTAAACTAGGTTTCAAAGTATGTTGCTGACCATCTTTGTCTAACATGGCCACATCAAACCGATATTCAAAGGCATTTTCGGGTAACGGCTCCATTTTAGCACCCACTATTTGTAGTGGTAAGCCACCCTGCTTAATAAGACTATTACTATATACGTCGTTTACTTGTAAGAGTTGCAGATTTTTAACTTCTAGTTTCTGCATGTCTCTGCGTAATTGACCTAGATTATTAAGACTAATATCTCTTTCTTTTCTGGTCGAATCAAGTTGTGACGTTAAATTTTCAACATTTTGTTGTAATTTTTTAACTTCTTGGGAGTTCAGTGATTGGGCAACACCTTCCTTTTGAGCATCTTTCTGTGAGGATTTATAGCCTTGAAAATAACCAAATTTATAGCCAAAAGCAGTCGCAATTACACCCGTTAATAATACTGCAGACGCAAATAATACCAATAGCAGCGGGCTCATCTTTCCATAAGATGATCGCTTTGAATAACTTGAAGTTGATTTACTAATCTCGCTGGGCATGGTACTAGACTCGCATTATGTATCGGCAATTAATAAAAACACCAATGAAACGGCTCAATATTATACCTAACTCTTTAGGCATTAACTAACAAATGTTGACTTTACGCAGATTCTGACACCTAAGTCAAAGTCAAACACCCTTATGTTAATCTGAAAAACAGTAATTTTATACTAAATCTAGAAATTATCCTATCTAGGAAGTCGAGTGCTAACGTTATTGATAGCAGGTTTAACGAGCCTGACAGAGTCTAACAAGGAATGATAATTTTAGATAAAGGTTTTAATTTTATTTTTTACATCGACAATTTTATATTAGAATCAACATATATATGCAACCCAAGCATTAAGCAGGCATATCAATATTCATAATCCCTAGGTTGCCTATAAACTTATTGCTTTCTATGGGACCACAGGAATATGGTCCAATCCTAATCCTTCATCGAAGCCAAACATTACATTCATACATTGTACCGCCTGTCCTGCAGCACCTTTTACTAAATTATCTTGAACGACTAATATTGTTGCTTCTTGTTTATCATTGTTCTGATAAACGGAAATACGCAATCGATTGCTAGCTCGGACACTACGTGTGTCAGGTAGCTCACCCTTAGGCAACACATCAATAAACGGCTCGTTTACATAGGCCTTTTCATACACTGACTGCAAGTCAAGCTGACACCCAGCTTCCGTCAATCCTAGATGAATGGTAGTGAACATTCCACGAATCATAGGCACTAAATGCGGTACAAAACGTATATTTTGCTTATATTTACTTTTTAGAAGTTGATGTACGCCCTGTTCTATTTCAGGTAAATGTCGATGACCCGATACACCATAAGCACTAAAGTTATCTGTGGTTTCAGCATAGTTAAGGGTTAACTTTGCTTGTCGACCTGCACCAGAAACACCTGATTTGGCATCAATGATAATACGAGATTCAATAATTGGCGCGTCCGATTGATTTTGAGCATCAATGACGGGTTTCAATCCTAAGATAGCAGTCGTTGGATAACACCCAGGATTGCCAATAACATTAGCAGATTTGATAGCCTCACGATTAATCTCAGGCAAACCATAAGCCGCCTCTTTCAGTAACTCTGGACAGACATGAGTATGTTTGTACCACTGCTCAAAGGTTTCAAGAGACTGTAATCTAAAATCGGCTGCTAAATCAATGACTTTGACGCCAGCTGACACTAAGCTTTCAGCTTGCTGCATTGCAACACCATGAGGAGTCGCAAAAAAGACCACATCACATTCAGCCAATGCTTCTAGGGTATTGTCACCTAAGTCGCTATAGGTCAATTTAGATATGCCTCTTAGACTAGGAAAAATACTAGAAACAGGTTTACCAGCTTCAGAGCGTGACGTTAACCATTTAATATTAACGTGGGGATGTGAAGATAATAAACGTATTAATTCAACCCCAGTGTAACCTGTTCCACCAACAATGGCTGCATTAATCATAGTCAATCCTATTTGATTTATTGATAGCTATGACATCATAACTATTAAATACTTATTTTATAGATACTAGTTTTATAGATACTAGTTTTATAGATACTAGTTATATAGATACTGATTTTCACAGAGTCCGCTCATTATAAACTTTATTGCATCATAAAAGTAGCGAGTCAAAAATAGCTCTGCCCTCAGTCATATTTTAATTAAAGCTTGTACGCATGTACTGAATCAATAAATACTTTAGCATGTTCCGGGTTTACCCATTGGGTAATGCCATGCCCAAGATTTGCAATATAGCCTGTTTTTTCATTATCCACATAAGCATCATCGAGCATAAGTTTGACTTGCTGGCGAATGCTATCGGGTGACCCATAAAGCGTTGCGGGGTCAAGGTTGCCTTGAACTGCTTTTTTATTTTGTGCCTTGGCTAATATTTTTCTCGCTTTATCGACCGGCATTGTCCAATCCAGTCCTAGGCAATCCGCCTCACTATCAGCCTGAATATCCAACCATAATCCTCCCCCTTTTGTAAAGACAACGACCGGAATATCGGGGTGGCGCTGTTTTAACTCAGTGACGACACGTTTGTTGTATTTATGGGAAAACTCGACAAATTGTCGATGTCCTAATGCCCCTCCCCAACTATCAAAAAGCTGGACTATTTGTGCCCCTGCAACAATTTGAGCATCTAGATAATCAATGATAGCCGTTGTCACATAATCTAAAATTTGGTGCAAGAACTCCGGTTTACTATACAAAATACCTTTAGTATAGCGGTAGTCTTTTGAGCTGCCACCCTCGATCATATAAGTAGCTAATGTCCAAGCACTACCAGAGAAGCCAAACAAGGGGACCAAACCATTAAGCGCTTTACGGATACTGGTCACGGCATCCATAACATACCCCAAGGCATCATTTGGGTCATAGGGCTCAAGATTGTCAAAGTCAGCTTCTGTCCGCAAGGTTCGCTTGAACTTAGGCCCTTCACCCGTCTCAAAGTACAACCCTAAACCCATAGCATCTGGAATCGTCAATATATCACTAAACAGGATAGCGGCGTCTAAGTCAAAGCGTCTAAGAGGTTGAAGGGTTACCTCAGTTGCCCGAGCTGTATCTTTACATAGGCTCATAAAGTCACCTGCCTCAGCCCGTGTGGCTTTATATTCTGGCAGATAACGCCCTGCTTGACGCATCATCCAAACGGGGGTAACATCGATAGATTCAAATCGTAAGGCCCTCAATAGTCGATCATTCTTAAGCGGCGCAAAGTTGTGGCAATGATTAGTCGTATCAGCTTTCAATGTGGACATTATTATCTCTTTAAATCACTAAAATTAATGGCTATGCATATTTATTGTGCTAGTTTATGGTGCTCATTTTATTTATTTAGAATTGCCATGTCATCTCGATGTATCATAACCACTCTATCCTCTGAGCTACCCAGAATCTTGTCAAAATTTTGAGTACGCTCTCTCGCAACTCTACGAGCTTCATCGGATGAGAAGTTAACCTGTCCCACTGCGACACGCTCTTTAGTGTCTTGGTCAACAACAGCGACCACATCACCTTCCTCAAAATCACCTTGGATATCAACGACACCAACAGGCAATAGGCTTTTACCTTGTACAGTAATAGCATCAACAGCGCCAGCATCAATGTACAAAGTACCTGCCATACGCAAATGAGCTGCTAACCACTGCTTACGGGCAATAATTTTGTCTTGTTGATTGGTCTTAAGCAAGGTGCCTACCGATTCTCCGGCTACCACACGGGTAATCACCTTCTCAAAACTACCATTGGCAATTACCGTAGGACAGCCCCCCATAGCCGCTAACCTACCTGCCCGAATCTTGGTCAGCATACCACCACTGCCCAATTTTCCGCCTTCTCCTGCGATTTCGAACAAATATTCAGCCATCGCACGCTCTTGGCGAATCATTTTAGCATCAGGATTCTCTCGAGGGTTAGCCGTAAACACACCGTCTTGATCGGTCAAAATAATGTATAAGTCTGCGCTTACCATAGCCGCAGCCATCGCACCTAGCGTATCATTATCACCAAATTTTATTTCGTCCACTGTAATGGTGTCATTTTCATTAATAACGGGCAATACTCGCCAAGATAACAGCTTATCTAATGTATTGGCAGTATTGAGATATCGCTCACGGTTTGATAAGTCATCATGAGTTAGCAGTATCTGGGCGCTACGAATGCCACTTTGCATGAGCGCGGCCGCCCATGTTTCTATCAAACCCATTTGGCCGATAGCAGCACAAGCTTGTAGACCCTCGAGCTTCTTGGGACGTTCCTCAAGCCCCATACGCACAACCCCCTCAGCAACCGCCCCTGAAGATACCAATATCACCTCAGTACCCTCATGATGCAGCTTTGCTATCTGGCTCGCCCATTCATAGATAGCCGTGCGATCTAATCCTTTACCATTATTAGTGAGCAATGAAGAGCCAATCTTAACGATTACGCGTTTGACATCAAAGGATCGATTAACAGTAGCAAAACGCTCATCATCTGGAGAGGTGGGCATTGGTATTGGTCCGTCAAGCTTTGTAAGCTCTGAGTTTTTATTCTTATTATCTACACTCATAATTTTTCCAAAATTAATGAATTAGTTAGGCTTTGTTCACTATGTCAGCCATTCAGTAATACTAAATCTTGAGGTTAACCTATTAAGGGTGGCGATCGTAAACACGAAGATAGTCGTTTCAATAAGTCCTTTAAAGGTAGGTTATTTAATGCAAAGTATAACGTTTCTCTAAGGATTATGGCGCATAGACAACTTCAACACCGTCTTCGTCATCATCGTCTGGGTTTTCCATATTAAAAGCAGCTTCCCTTTGGGCTCGACGAGCGGCTCGATAGGCCTCTTTTTGCTCTTCCGTATTTAATCGTACTTCCGCCTCTAGGCGCTCAAATCTCTCTTTTTGGGCTTCTGCAAATAGAGGATCTTCCTCTTCACGCTCTTTTTCACGTTCAATAACGTTCATCAAGTGATATTTGACATCATCGACGCCTTGACCGGTTAACGTAGAGGTTCTAAAAACAGCACCCGTCCAGCCGAGTTCAGCAACAATATGCAAGCACAGTTCATTTAACTCGTCAGCATCCGGTACTTGGTCGATTTTGTTTAATATCAAAATCTGAGGTAAGTTTGCTAATTCTGGAGAAAAGCGTTCGAGTTCGTTTAATATCACACGGCCATTCTCAACAGGATCACTGCCATCAATCGGCTTAATATCGATGATATGAAGTAAACGACGAGTACGAGCCACATGTTTCAGAAACCGTATACCCAGTCCCGCCCCATCTGAAGCACCTTCAATAAGACCAGGAATATCAGCCATTACAAATGAGCGATGTAGTCCAACATCCACCACTCCTAAATTCGGAACAAGGGTAGTAAAGGGATAATCAGCAACTTTGGGCTTAGCTGACGACACTTGGCGGATGAAGGTCGATTTACCGGCATTGGGCAAACCAATTAATCCCACATCAGCCACTACTTTGAGCTCAAACTTAAGCTCCTTTATCTCCCCATCAAATCCATTGGTTGCTTTACGCGGAGCTTGATTAGTAGAGCTTTTAAAGTGGGTATTACCCAATCCACCATCGCCGCCTTTGGCGACTAATAGCTCTTGACCAATTTCAGTCAAATCACCGATGACCTCGCCTGTTTCGTTATCAATGATAGTGGTACCAATGGGTACGCGCAAATAGATATCTTCTGCACCTCTACCTGAGCAATTCTTGCTATGGCCGTTCTCACCTCGTCCGGCATCATAACGACGCGTATAACGGTAATCTACTAAGGTGTTTGTATTATCATCAGCAACAACGAAGACATCACCGCCTTTGCCGCCATCTCCGCCATCTGGCCCACCCCGAGGTACATACTTCTCTCGGCGAAAGCTCACAATGCCGTTACCGCCATCCCCTGCTTTGACAGTAACAATTGCTTCATCAATAAATCGCATTGGTCTTGCTCCCTTCTTTTCTTAAATTGGTCTATTTTAAATGCTAAATAAAGCCCTTTAAAACGGATATAGATATATGGATAAAAACAGAAAAATAATAAAATTATTCTATAAAATTTATTCTTTAAAAATAAGGTGCTAATAAAATTAGCTATTAATTAGGCATTAATATAATCAATAATAAAAAATCATAACGCCATATTCTACAGCATTAAACCAAGATTATATGTATAAATACCCGATAACCATATTGATTATCGGGTATCGTTAAAATATACCAGTCATACCCTATCAAAATCTAAATTAATCTTCAAAGATTACAACATTTTGCCCTCTATCACCCTATGTCATTGCTAACGCTTGAGAACAACGAAAGACTATTGGCAAAATATTAAATAAGAAAAGGGTAAGTCTATATATCTGCGGTTTGCCAACAACTATCTCACTGCCTATTGCCGATTAGTCATAAAACCAGTATCTTGACAGAACAGTAACTAGAGAAAATTGGCAAAACTTAGCGCTAGTACTAGCTAAGCGCTAATATTATTATAGTGAATACCAGCCATTTGTGCCGCTACTCTTAATACTTGAGTACTGTAACCGACTTCATTATCATACCAAACATAAACAGTCGCATGATTATCAGTCACAATTGTCGCTTCAGCATCATAGATACCAACTTGTTTAGTACCTACGAAATCAGTTGATACCGCTTCAGTTGAATCAGAGTAAGCAATTTGCGACTGCCAAGCATTGCTATTAGACACTTCTTTGAAAAATGCGTTTAAAGCATCTGCACTCTCTGGTGCTTTCTCAAGATTTAAATTTAGGATAGCCAGACTGACATTCGGTGTCGGTACACGTATCGCATTACCGGTCAATTTACCATTTAGCTCTGGCATTGCTTTACCGACAGCTTTTGCTGCGCCTGTGCTGGTAATTACCATATTTAATACAGCACTGCGTCCACGGCGATCAGACTTATGATAATTATCAATCAAGTTTTGGTCATTAGTAAAGGCATGAATAGTTTCAACATGACCATTAACAATACCAAATTCATCATGGATTACTTTTAAAGACGGCGTAATAGCATTGGTAGTACAGCTAGCGGCACTGACGATAGTATCATCACCAATGGTATCGTTATTAACACCATATACAACGTTTTTGATATCACCTTTAGAGGGTGCGGTTAATAGAACTTTTTTGACCCCTTTTGCTTTAAGGTGTTTACCTAAACCGTCTTCATCTTTCCAAATGCCAGTATTATCAATCAAAATGGCGTCGTTAATACCATAGCTAGTATAATCGATTTCACTAGGATCATTGGCATAGATAACTTGAATGAAACGACCATTAGCAATAATACCTTGGTTTTCTTCGTCCACCACCACTGAGCCTGAGAAGGTTCCGTGAACTGAGTCACGCTCAAGTAAAGAGGCACGCTTAGCTATATCACCCTCTTTACCGGGACGCACAACAAAGGCTTTTAATTGTAGCCCCTTATCGGTCGCTGCCTCAGATAATAATAAACGGGTTAAAATACGTCCGATACGTCCAAAACCATATAATACGACATCCGTAGCGGTACTATTTGCTGACTGAGATTGGTCGCTGTTGGCTAAAGCATCTGCTGCGTTAACTTTATTTTTAACCAGTTGACCCGCATCAATAACGGCTGTCGTAAGATTATCAATTTTAGCAACCTCTTTAACAGTGGTTAAAACGTCTGACAGAGCTAAAGCATTACCATTATTACGTTGTGCAGTTTGCTGAACTTTAGTAACCACATCGGCTGTCGATAAACCGTTTAGGGCTTCACCGAACAAGTTAACTTTAATATCTTTATTTATATATAAATCATGAAGTATGTTAACCAGCTCATAGGCTAGGTTATCTTGTTCTTGATATTTGGCTAAGTGAACTTGGTGTAATTTGCGTCGCGTATCAGCATTACTCACAATAGTCATCCTTTGGATAAATGAAAATAAGAAGGAAAAATTAATGAACGTCGCATTATTGTCAAATCAATTAAACGAATAACAATGCGTTTTTTTTAGTGCCAATTTATAGCACGGTGGTCTATATGACTGCTAGATTTTAAATCATATTGCCAAATTTAGCCAGTCAGTTAACTCTGAGGTTTGGAGATTCATGCATTGACGTGTCTCACAAACAACTGAAATTAAATTGGTATCGATAGATATAAACTCAACAAAATATGATTTAAATCTGTTAAATACTGTTAATCACTTACAGACTGCGACGTCGTGTGAGGCGTTAATTTAAGCGCTGAGATATCGTAGCCCTGACTTTGAGCGATATCCGTATAATAGGTATAAACGTTTTTTGATAGGCTTGGGTCTCTCGATAATATCCATAAATACTTATTATCAGGTGTACCCACTAACGCACTCTCATAGTTATCACTCAGTCCTAAAACCCAATAATCAGCTTTACCTACTGGCAACCATCTTAGCCAACTGGGTAAAAAACTAACTTTAAGTTCACTACCTGATTCATTAGCCGGCTTGGCAAGCCCTTCAGCACGTAATGTATCACCGTTTTCTTTTTTACATTGGTTGATAACATTAACAGATTTAATATTACCGGCATCATCAGAATTTAAAGAATAAGTTGCTGTCACATCTGACGCGCAGTTTTTTTGAAAAGGCATAGGCAGACGTGCAATCTCATACCATTGACCAGCATACTTATGCAGATCAACTTGAGCTACTGAAGAGGGCTCAGAGACTCTCATCTCAGCGTTTAATCTGCTTGCAGGGGTCACAACCTCCCCTGTTTCAGAGTGGGCTAAAGATGTATAAGCTGCTAATGGTATCAATATTGCTAAAGCAATACCGGTATGCTTAAGTAGCGTCCGCATGAATTTACGATCTGGGATGTCGGGTTTATAATCAGTCATAATATTATTTATCTGAATTTAAAATGAGTTTATTTACGATAGAAATCTTTAGAATGAGGTCCATTTAATCTTTAGAGCAAGGTCCATTTAATAAGGGTCCATTTAACATACCCCGTTCTGAACTTATTAAATTTCAGGGTAGACTGTCGATTTTAGCTCAGAAAATCAAGACCTTTAACTAAAAATACTCGGTTTAAGCCATAATCTTTGTTAAGAGTTGAGCGTTAGGTCCTTATCATAATAAGTATTCAGTTGAATCAATACTATCGATAATATGTGTGATTAGGATATGATTTTGTAAAATATTAATTTCAAACGAAACAATTACCTAGAATTCGTTAAAAACTGGCGGATCCCAGCAACTTTATCTGCGCCATGTTGTCTTGCTGTATCTAAATCATTCGGCGCCATTCCCCCTAATGCAATAACAGGGACCTCTGACTTAAAAGCAAGCTGATTAAGTCCTTGCCAACCTAGAGCAGGTTTTTCTGGGTGGGTTTGAGTTGGGTTAACGGGTGATAAGTAAACCCCGATTACTGGCGAGCTATTAGACGATAACCTATATTGAGCCAACCTATTGAGTTTCTCAAGACTTAGTGCGGTATGGCAACTTGCAGTAAGCGGTAAATTGACCAGACTTTTTACATTACTTTCCTCAATAACCATATCGTCTGACACCAGATTATTCACCTGTGATTCTGTTATATGTTGTGCAATAGGCAGTTTCACCTTTTTTTCTGTTGAGTCATTATCTCGTAGTTGTTTGAACCATGAACTGGCAAGTTGACTACTCACTATCAAACTCAAATCTCTTCGCTTGAGAGCAAGTTGTTGCACCAACGGCAGTTGACTATCGATGTCGGAATGTTTTAAACGTACATATACAGTAGCATTTAAAGGTAGATATTGCTGATAGAAGTCACTCCAGGCTTCTGCACTGGTCAGTTTCCGTCGATTGACATCATCAGATGCTTTTTTACCTGTCTCTAACTCTATATCTTGAGTAATGGTGATAAGATCTGACAAACTAAGCCAGTGCAAAATAGTTTTATTGGCTTCTGGCAACCGATAGTGGTGCGAAATGAGATCAGACCCTGTAACCCACCTCAATAACTGCCCTTCATTACCTTGATTCCGAACTAAATAGCGTTCAAACTGACGCTGACTTAAACGGACTCGAAAAACATGCAAACAAACTGTTTTACTATTTTTTGGTTCTTTGAAATCATCATATACATGACGTAAAACCCCCATTTTATTAATCAAATTATCAGACGTTATTTTCAGCCCTATCTCTTCGTCAACCTCTCTCATTAAAGCATCATTGGGTGTTTCATTATCTTCTACTTTACCACCAATAAATTCATATCGATCGCCTTGATGTTGTTGCGAATGACGATAACCCAGTAAATATTTATCCGAGAAGTGGATGACTGCAATTGCCACCTTAATTTCCTTCATTGTTGCTCCATCATTACTTATAGATTCGTATAGTGCTAATCAGTGCCAAACTAATTGTCTTAACGCTAGAAGACTGTCTATCACTAAATAACACCCCGTTCTCAACTAATAAAAACTCATTGTGGGCTGGTGCTTTTAGTCCAGCAAATCAGGACCTTTAATCAAAATACTGGACTAAAGCCACAGCCTACCTTAAGAGTTGAGAATGAGGTAAATAATTTAAAAACACTCTATTTTTTAAATACACTATTTTAATTAAATTAAGTATTCAAGATTGTTTTTGCCCATCCATTGATAATTTAAATGATTAAGTTTAAAAAAACACTTGCAATGTGTATGAGAATAAATAATAATTAAGTTAATGATAATCATTATCAAATAGAAAAAATTGTCATTCAGTGCTCTTCAATACTACTAATTTATTAAAATAGCAAACTCTTTATATGATGGCACCTATGATTTTCTATGGATTGTTTAAATAAATAGCTGATGGTTATCATCAATAGCAACATTAGAATGCATCTCGCTACTCACTATAGTCAAAGAAGTCTAAAATGGTTACAAGGCAACCGAGTGCAAGTAGCAAGTAATACGGGAGTAGGCTTAACGAGGTTAACGCCGTAACCGTTTAGTAGTTCGCTGACTATACAACAATGTTTAAACAGAGGATATAACCCATGGCTACTATCATTTCTCGAGCACTTCGTCTTCGTGATAATCAACTTCCAATGCTACAATCTGAGCATCTTTTTGCATTAACGAAAGAAGTTCGTATTCAGCATGAAGGTGAGGAATATCGATTGCGCCTAACCAGAAACAACCGATTAATTTTGACCAAGTAGCCATCATTTGGTAATAGATATTGGGCAATAATTATTAAGCAATAAGCTTCATCTATAGTCACTATATAATTACTAGAATAGTAAACTTGATGAGGTCGATGCCGTAGCTTTATAATTGGACTGAACATGTTGCGACATCAACTTAAATAAATTTATATCAAAATATTAATACAAAAAAAGAGGGCAACTGTGACAGTTGCCCTCTTTTTTACGCGAAACATTTTAGCCTTACCTCTATTCATCCTTAATAGACGACGATACTTGAAGGCATAACAACATTATGCCGTAGCATCCTCTATCCTAGCTATATTTTATCCTAGCTGTATATTGAAGCAATGTAATAGAAACCATTTAAATGCTGACTAAAGTAATGACTATAAAATCAATAACTCTTAGCTTGAAAAATTAGAACTGGAAGCTATAAACCACATCGATAGCGTTTTCAACAGATGAGCTAGCCTCTACATAGATACGACGCGTTAGCTGATAACGTACCGACAGACTACTTTGCGCATTAAACACCCCCACACCATATCGAATATATAAGTCTGGCGTGATGTATCCTGTGACATTAAGACTTGTATCATCACTGTTCCCTGAGGCATCAATGGTCAATCGCTCAAGTCCAAAGGCTTGTCCAATACTATTGGTTAAATTCCGAGTACCACTTAAGCCAAAGCTTAATCCAGCAGCCGCTAAGTTATTGGTCACTTCGGATTTAAAGCCTTCCTCGCTAATCTGAGTAGCGGCTGGATTTGATAGTCGTCCCGTGACCAATGCATTCATTGCCTGTTGTTGTGTTAACCCTGCATCATTAAAGACCGTTATATTTGGTTCTGAAACTCGACCTTTAACCCGCAACCCTACCGTTCGGCCTTCTATCTCTTTAACCGCTTCAATACTTAGCTGAGGATTAACAACCTCACCATTAAAACGAACTTGACCATAATTGAGCTCTAGACTTTGGCCAAAAGCATCAATATTGGTTCGGCGACTAACCTGTACTACCCCAAGTGCATTCATCACACCTTGCCCTTTTTGGGTAACATGCACTGCACCTGCTAA
Organism: Psychrobacter sp. CX5; assembly: GCF_057621535.2. NCBI lineage: Bacteria > Pseudomonadati > Pseudomonadota > Gammaproteobacteria > Moraxellales > Moraxellaceae > Psychrobacter > Psychrobacter sp. CX5. Next base: position 47,700 of record NZ_CM177735.1, read on the forward strand.
AGGTAGCACTGCACCAAATCCTTGGAAGGTAACGTCACGACCTAAATCAACCCCAATATCAGCATTGATTGACCAAGGCTGAGAAATGGCTAAAACCTCTTCAATATTACCTATAAGCTCACGGTCAAGTACCACAACGTCATCTGACTTGGTGATCACGTCTTCATTCGCCTCAGGTGGTCTTATGGTCGCATTGGGTACTAAAACCGCTCCGACAATATTAACGCTCTTTTGTTGAGGCTTAATAATGATATTTAAATCTGGGGTTATCTCAGCAAATAATAGGGGCGGCTGGGATAGTATCAAACGCTCGCCTCTTACGCGCAGTTTTGCTTGAAGCTCTTGTTGCCAATCTACCGTTCCTGTCAGCAGACCTGTGCCCTCACCACTCATAAACTCGCCATCTATGGTCGCACTTTTTCCACGAACTTTAGCTTTTGCATTGATATTCGTCAAATTAACGGGCAGGTCTAACATAGCGATCGTAGCATTTTTTAAGTTCACATCACCGTAAAATACAGGACTACTCAACGTACCGCCTAAGCCACCGGCCATCGTTATATTACCTGCTAAACGACGCATACCAGGGAAGAAAGGTTTCAAAATGGCTAAGTTAAACTCATTTAATACCAGTGCGCCTGATATAGGTTTCTCCTCTTTATAAGGATCAACCACTATGTCAGCATATCCTCGAGCACCATGACCACTATCGATATCTGTACGCAGTTTTATACCTTCTTCAAAAGACCTAACGATAAGAGAAACGCGCTTGTAGGGCATAGTAACCGGTTCTGAATAGCCCTCTTGTAGCATGCCAATCTTGCCATTATCAGAGTACAACGTAGCATTTATAGAAGGCTCAATGCCTTTACCCCACTTCATGACCGCTTTACCATTTAAGTTTGCTTGCCAACTTATATCTTTGGGTAAAAATGGCGTAAATAAAGTGGTATCAATATTTTGTAACGCTAAATTTACTTGTCCTTTAGCAGTAGAAGCGATTAGGTTTTCACGCAGACACAGCTTGCCTGTTTGATTGGTAGCCTGCCAGCAGTGAGCTGCTAACTGTATCTGTGGCGCATCTCCTGCAAACGAAGCGATTAATTGTGCGGGTTGGCTTTGTGCTAAAGTCACGTATTGAGTGCCAATCTCTCCATTTCCTATGACACCTGTCCAACTTTGGGCGTTACGATCATAGCCTCCTTTGATAGCGGCTTTAAGGCTGACTGGAGTATTTGCACTATTGGTATCTGCAGTTAGAGTAACGGTATGATTTCGCTCAGTACCATTAAATATGGCATGTACATTTTCAAATTTACTTTCTGAAGCTTTTAAACCCTCTGCCATAATGACTAACGTACTTGGACTCTTAGCGAGATCAACAATCTTTCCTTTAATAATCCCTTTTTCTAATGAGATACCAGGCAGAAGTAGCCTATCACCCGTAAGATCAACATATATAGTGGGTAGCGCTTTTCCTTTAGGCTGAACTAAAGTGAAACCACCCAATATATCGCCTGAGAATCCGTCCCCTAATTGGGATAGGTCATGAATATTTACTTTAGCTTGTAGGTTATTAGCATTACCATTTGCCACGATTTGATTGTTACCCCATTGGACGATCAAGTCGTTTGCATTTAGGGTCTCAACGATACTTTTTACTTTTTGAACTTGAGCGTTAGTATCTGCCGCTTGCAAGGATTCAAAATAATGTCCCATATCCTTCGGTAAATGCAAAGTAGCATTTAGACTACCTTTTGCCAGTAGAGGCTCACCTTTGATTTGTCCACGCAGTGCCATCTGTTTAATATTGACACGTTGCACCCCCTCCTTCCAAAGACCAGTACTGGATAGTCGGCCCGTTATCGTACTTGGCACATTAGATACAAAGTATCCTAGGTTAAATTGATCCATGGCTGCATCTATATCCCAGGCCACACCATTACTGACATTCACCGAGCCTTTAGCAACCAAGCTTCCTGCCTCACCGATATGGCTTAGATTGCGTATTTTAATAGAGTGAGCATCTCCACCTGCATCAATGACCAACTTACCCTTAGGTAACTCCGGAGTGTCAATTAAGCCATTAAATTTAACATCAAAGGCTTGAAGATCACCAAGCTTCGTCTTATTAGGTCGCCACTGACCTGACGTTTTTAAATCCCCCGTTACGATGCCTTTGGTTTGTGGCACAAAATAGCCCACATTAAAATCTTTGCTATTGGCGCTAAGATTCCATTGAATGCCATCGTTCAAGTTAACATTCCCAGATGCTGTAATGTCTCCCGCCTCTCCTTGATGGCTAAAGGACTTAATGTTTACATTTTTCAACGTCCCATTGGCATCGAGTTGAACATCACCTTTAGGTAGGCCTTGAGTGTCCACTTTCCCCTTAAAACGGGCATCGAAATGATCAACATTGCCATTTAATATATCGACTTCACCATCACCACGACCGACTATCATCAATCGCCGATTCTCAACTTTGGAATTAGCACCCTCACCTGTTGTCACTTGAGCAGTCAGTGTGGAGCTAATATCTGTCGAATCGATAGTAAATACGTGTTTTTGACCTTTGACTATCTTGCCATTAATACGGCGACTGATATCGATCATCTTACCCTTGGCGCGAAGATTGCCAACCAATCTCTTCACTGGCATATCTTCATTAAAAACTTGCGGTCTTAGCTCTTTGGTAGTTGCATCAATATCCCACGTTAAGGGCGTGTTTTTGTTGGCTAGAATGATACTGCCTTTACCTGACAAATCACCCATAATGCCATTGTAATTAAAGGATTGAAGATTAATCTTATTATCGACTTTATTTAGATTTACCTTATAGTCTCCAGCTGGAGCAGCGTTAAGCTCATTAATTTGTGCATCGGCAGTGACCCATAGGTGATTGTCACGTAACTTGATATTTGCCGACCCTCGTGGACTATTGATATTGCCTACTTGAGGTATATTTTGACGCTGTAAGTTATTCCAACTGGCATCAATATACCAAGGAGCTTGAAATCTTGGGTTATCTGGCTTTTTACCCTGGACGACATGTGCCTTAAGGGATTCACCATCTCGCTGCTGCAATCCTGCATCAATCTGCATTAACCCATCTTTATTTTTATTGTTATATAAGAATGCCAGACGACCATCAAGATATTCAGGGGCATAGGGGGCTGCAGACTCGGGCAATAAGCTACGCACTTTATAATTATTACTATAAAGCATGGCTTTAATATTGAAGACTTCTTCCCAGTCAATCACTCCTTTTGCTAAAAGATCACCGTTAGGCGTTGAGGCGGTGAGTCGTTGTACTAGCATTTTACTGGTATCAACAATATCTGCACGGGCTTTATATTGTCCACTTGGAATATCTTTTGCTAATAATCGGCTATTGATACGCAGCTCAATATCTGATCGGACACCTGAAAGGGTCGCTAACCCCTGCTGGAGTTGAATTTCTTGACCTTCAGCATAAGGCAGCTGAATTTCGTCCCAAGTTAGTTTGGCTTCAAAAGGAGAGTTATCATCCATGCCCTGAACGATAAACTCTCCCTTAACATTACTGTCATTATATTTACTACGTATCTTGCCGTAAGTACGTTTAAGGCTACCCGTCGCATTTACTTGAATAGGATCGATATACACTTTGTCTAAACTATTGACAGTGACAACCGCCGATAAGTCTAACGGATAACTGTCTGTCAAATTAACAAACCCTTCCAGATCAGCGACTTTTACCAAATCATTATATTGTAGGTTAGCTTTACCAACCTCAAGCTCGGTGCCAATCCAGCTTAGGTCACTGGCTTGGATATCAGTGACCTGAATGGGATCTTTGCCTGCTTGGTTATAAATAATTTCATTAATACGGGCCCGATCAAAACGCAAGTTTACCGGTAAGTCATACGATTTATAGTCAAAGGGTTCACCTGTCGGTGGCTTACGATTTTCAATAACAATTGAATCTATCGTCGCGTCGCGTAGATGTACTTCTCTTGCAAACATCGCCCGCCAGCCAATTTTTACGTAGGTGTTAACGAAGTGGATATCGACATCCTCAGATGCACTCATACTGATGTCTTTTACCATCAGCCCATCACGCAAGTTACCTGCACCATACTCAAGCTCAACCCCAGTCTCTGAGATTATCTTTTCTACAATAAACTTAGTACCACGAGACGTCCCTGCCATGATATAGAGCACGATACACATAATCATGAACAAGACCAAAAGCAGGGCCAATAGCTTTAATAGAAATGATAGCGGATAATGACGCTTTAACCGTTCCGCATCGCGCTGAGCGGGATCTTGTTGTTTATTAGGCTGTGGACTTTGCGAAGTAGTCATATAATAAGTAACTTAAGTATGTAATAGCCTGAATTAGATCTGACGAGGTTATCTAAATTTTAGCACTGGATATAAAGTGTGTGGAATTTTTACCATGTAGCTTAAAAATATGTAATTAAAAATTGGTTAAATTAATAGTTTAGGACTATAAAAAATGCCTAATCTTAAAGGATATTTATACACCGAACAATACCAAGCCTTAATCATTTCAGTGCCATGTTTTAATATCCAAACTACTTTTACCGATGTTAATCTTTATACTAATAATCTTTATACTAGTCATATTTCTACTATTAGCTTCGCTACTGGCTTTATTGAAGAGGCGATCCAATAAAAAAGTGCAATCTTATGGGTATACTTTCTTCTAACACGCCAGCAGCTAAGTCTAAGCGAACCATACCCACTGGAGACGCCCAGCGAATGCCAAAGCCTACCCCTAACTTGGTATCCGCTTCAAAATCGGTATCATAAGCATTACCAGCATCTGCAAAAACGGCCCCTCTTAACCCTGGCTTAAATTCATAGTTATATTCTGCACTTCCGACAGCGAGAACCTGACCACCCACCAGATAGCCTTTTTCTAACGCAGACAAACTATTATAATCATAACCGCGAATACTACGATCACCACCGGCAAAGAATCGTAGCTTATAAGGCACATCTTCAAAGTCGTCAGCCCATATATATCCCCCATCCAAACTGGCTAAGATCTGATGTTTATTCATCTCACCAAAGCTATAGACGCCCGTCACACCTGCACGAGCGATCGCCATATTGGTATCGGTTAACGCACTATCAGAACCCGCCTCAATCGAGTAATATTGATGATACCCCTTTGTAGGGTTCATCGCATTATCAGCGGTGGTTTTATCCATTTGATAGCCTAGTAATAAAGCTTCTTGATTAAACTTTGCTCCTTCACGGTTAAAAGGTACTGGCAGATTTTCTCGATCAGTGCCTCTCACACCACTCTCTAGCTCATCAACACGATATTTAAGGGAATAGGTCCTATTCCATCCTGTCTCATTACGAATATTACGGGCGACACCCGCTTTTATAGTGCGGGTATCTAAATCAAGATTACCCTTACCTTGATTAATGGTTTCTTGTTCATAGCTGACGTTGGCAGACAAGGTATCGTCCAAAGGATGTTTCCATGGTCGACTGGCATGGACGTCAATAGATTGATTTATACCTGATGCGCCAACACTAATGCCAGCTTGATAGCCATCACGATTGATCAAATTATGCTCAAGTCTAGCAACAGCACGAACCCCAGTATCTGTACCATACCCGATACCCAAATCGACATCTTTTGGTTTGTCTGCTGTGACAAACACATATAGAGGGACAGACTTAGTCTCAGCAACTTGTTCAGGCGTCTTACGATTGGCTAAAATAGTATTACTCAAATCCTGTGGTAGCGAGTCCGTTCTGGCAAAGGGGTCATCGTCATCAGGTATGATTTTCTCCACGGCTTTACTAACCGCATTGGATATTTTTCCTAATAGCGTTTTTGCTTCTTGTTCCGTTTCATCAAGCACCCTATCATCAGGCAGTCTCGACAAGCGCTCTGCTTTTGCGGTGATTTCAGCGAGTTTATCTGACGTCTCTTGATCAATTGAGTACTCAATAGGTCTTAGATCTGATTCGAAATCGTAGTTTTCAGTACTATCAAGCTCTGATTTGGCTTGATCTACTGCTTGACTTGAACTGATATTCTGACTGTCCATAGTGGTATCGCCAGAGCCCTTGGTATTAAAGTTTAACCCATCCGAAATAATCGTATCCTCAGCGCGACTGAGGTCATCATTTTCTGGATTATCTTGGGAACCTCTTCCTTCAAACTCTAATCTACCTGCACTACTACCGGGTCGAACCGTTTCGACGTTGACCACGTTAAAATAACGAGTGGCTGAAAGGTCATTGGTAAACTTAGTAACAGAAGGCGCATAAAACTTATCACCCGCTTTGAATTCATGTAGCTGATGCAGCAACTCTGATTTGACGGGTAACTTATCGGGATCTGTTGTCAACTGTCCAGTGTCAGGATCAATAGTAAAGAAGACAACATTATCAAAACGATACCGCTCCCCAGTATCATAAATTAAATCTACATCTGCCGTATTGTCTGGCAATATGACATCTACAGAGCTATTCAACCACTGACCATCAAAGAAGCCAAACTGTTCTTTGGTGGTTTCAATATTTCGTTTAGTTTGTTTATAGACACCATGATTAAATGTACTGTCAACAGTAGGAGGCGCTGATTCTACTATCTGTTTGAATTCCTCTAATTCCCGTCCTTCACCTCTAATATCGATGATACGGCTATTTACTTTAACCGGTTCACCTAAGGATTCGATAATGACGGCAATTTTGTCATCGGCTATTTTTTGGAAGTGTAAATCTACGTCATAGTAGCCTACCGCTTGAGCAGCGTTAATCGCTTCTTCATATAGCTTGGGAGTGACTGCGGTAAAGTCAGAAATAGACTCAACGGTGATATTCTCCATCGCCGCTTTTATATTTGCAAAGGGCTGTTGTTTACTATCGACTTTTACCATTTTGGGTTGTGCAATGCCGGATTGATCTTGATTTTGGTCCATAAACACATCGGCCTCTATTCTCGGTAAGCTTGCAACGCCCCCGTTAAATAGCCGATTATAAAGCCCCTTAAAGAATCCTTGTTTATTAGCAGAATCTCGTGAATCGTCATCTGCCGCATCTGTAACAACGTTGCCAAGATCATTTTGATTGGCATCCCCTTGATAGTCGGGTAAATAATCTTCTGGATTGATACCTGGTTCCAAAGTACCCTTTTCTTGGGCTTCGGTAACGACATCATCGGTAATTTCACCAGCCTGTTTAATTTCACTTGCCACTTGACCAACTGGTGTACTCAGTGATTGAGTTGGGGAATCATCCTTATCGTTTTGGCTCTCTGGGCTAGCCTTATCTTCTGGGCTAACGTCGACATCTCGAGCTTTAAAAACAGGGGTAGTTCCACTGTCTGTAGCCATGTTTGCGCCTTGACCACTCACCTCAGTGTTCGCAGCAGGCTCATCCATCCATCCTAGAGTTTTTCTATTATCTGGATTTATCTGAGTTCTTTTATCAAGCTCTGAATCAAATCCTATAGGGGGCGTCACTGCATCAAGTCGTGCAACTGGGGCATCAAAATCAGAGGAAACCTCTGTACCTATATCAGATAATAAGACATCCAGCTGCTGAGGTGACTGAGTGAGTGTACTCTCAGTGAGTCCATTGTGACTATTTAACGCCGAACTTAAGTCTTTATCTAAGGCATCATCTGCGAAAATACGATTAAAGATAGCGTCACTATCTTGGTTGGTATGGCTGGTTTGGCTATCGTGTTGATTAGACTTGCCACTTCTTGTGTCACTATTGGTTGAGTTATTTTTTAGGCCTGACTCTTGTAAACTTTGATTTAATGAGCTTATAGCATCTTTTTCTTCATCATTCATTACCCTGTTATCGGAAGATAGGTTGTTGTTAGAGTTTTGACTGCCATTTCTACGACCCGTGTCGCTATTGTTGGTTTTATTGTTACTTAAACGACTATTATTACTATCACTATTATTGCCGACAGGCGTATTTAAGGTCTCTCTTTGATAATCTTCCAAAACACTGGGATCAATATGACCCTTTTCAACAGCTTGCTTAAGTCTTAAAGCAATTAACGCTTCTTCAACAGTCTTATCATCACTCGATTGACCATTACTGACAGATTGTTTAATTTGATTCAAAGTCTGGCTATCATTTTTAGTACCCGAGCTCTCAGGTTGATTGGCAGCACCTAACTCAGCGGCGAATGCCGAAGGCAGCAAACAGATGTTTGCTAACATACATAGTGACAACCCATACGCAAGATTCGAGTATCGAAAAGGTACTTTTACTGTCAAACTCAGATATGAAGTACTCGGTGATAGGGGTAATTGCAGGCGATTTTTGTCAGTTATTGGGCTGTCCCCTAACCGTTGCTGATGTATTAGATGCATTACCAATCTCTTTTTAATAACGATTATTAGTAAATATAGTGCATATGGTGAATAGTGCATTTATATAGGTATTTATTAAACCACATAGCAAAAAAATGTAGTTGTCGTAAATACAGTTGTGATAAATTGTAGCTATGATACCTTGAATGCAGATATTTATCAGTGATATTTTAGGCGAAACCTTAACTAAAAAAACTCAAGTATGGGGTGAATACAAGCTCTTTCATTGAGATTAATATAAAGCTGTCAACACTTTAACGATTAATTTCACAATTAATTAAAGTCGTTAACCTCATTGTACCCAAATTAGGAAGCCTTTTATGGCATCACAATTTACTCTATTTCGTAGCCGTCGTTTTACGCCGATGTTTTTTACCCAGTTTTTAGGTGCCTTTAACGACAACTTCTTTAAGCAGGCATTATTATTAGTCTTAACCTATACAGCGGTTAACAAACTTAATGTGTCCATTAGCTTACTAAATAACTTAGCTGCTATGTTATTTATCTTGCCATTCTTTTTATTTTCGGCTTTAGCAGGTCAACTAGCAGATAAATATGAAAAGGCAAGGCTGACGTGGTATATCAAGGTTCTAGAAGTTGTCATCATGACCATGGCGGCGATTGGACTTATCTTTGAATGGTATTGGTTTTTGTTTTTAGCATTATTCTTATTAGGGGCACAATCCACTTTTTTCGGTCCCATTAAATATGCTTATTTACCACAGGCCATGCATAAGGATGAACTAGTAGGTGCCAACGGCTTGTTTCAAACAGGCACTTCCTTGTCCATCTTACTAGGTATGATTTGTGCCGGTTTATTCACTCAGCTTAGCAATAGCTTATACTGGGTGAGTGGTATGATTTTACTAGTAGCTACCTTAGGATTATTAGCGACTAAATTTATCCCTAAAATGCCGGCAGTGCAACCTGATTTGAAGGTGAACTGGAATATATTTACCACAAGTATGGATACTATTAAGTATCTATACTCGCTACCTTTGCTATTTTTTATCATTATGGGAAACAGTTGGTTTTGGTTTTATGGCGCTACCTTTTTGACCCAAACCCCTGAGTTTAGCAAAGTGTTATTAAATGGCAATGAGTCGGTTGTTATTTTACTACTGACGCTCTTCTCAGTCGGTATTGCTATCGGTTCATTGATGTGCAAAACCCTTTCTAAAAATCAAGTGAGCTTTAAAATACTGCCCTATGGTATTGCGGGTTTAAGTCTATTCGCTATAGATTTATATTTCTCATTATCGGCACTAAATATTAGCAGCAGTCATCTACTAGACATTACTGAGTTATCCGGTATTAAAAGCGCGTGGCGTGTGTATTTGGATTTATTTTTGTTAGGCTTTAGTGGCGGTATTTATATTGTTCCTCTATACGCGTCGATGCAAGCTTACTCTCCGATTCACCATCGTGCGCGTGTCATTGGCGCTAACAATATTTTTAATGCGATATTTATGGTGACGTCAGCCATTTTTGCCATTGTTATTTTAAACTTACTATCTCTGTCACTGCCTCAGCTATTTTTAATCACGGGTATATTAAATATATTATTTGGGATTTTCTTGTATGTTAAGTTAAATAAGTACCAAGGTACGATGACTATTAAAGAGGACGCTATACTTTAGCCATATTTTTCAATACCTAACCTGTTATAATTGAAGCACTGACCCTTCTCTTTTGTCTAGTCGTTCTATTTGATTAATTTTTCTGTTTAGTTAAGTGACTTCTAAACGTCAAAAGCCAACCTTAAAACTCTAAAGGTTGGCTTTTTTCATATCTGTAGACGACACTATATTATAAACTCAGACAACCCTCTACTGTGATGCTGCTATTATGATAGTTAATAGTCAAAGGGTAAGCCGTGGATTTCTTTGCTTCACCACAGGCTACATATCCTACACACTATATAAAGCACCTTTACTTAACTTAGGTAAAACCATCTTAGGTAATACTATCTGTGATAGTAAGTAAAGACTAAAGTTCATGGCGATAAAATTCATCCTACTTAATTCTACTTAATATTTTTTATTCTCTTAGTGAGGACTAATGCCACTGGAATGGCCAAGAGTGCGCCGACTACCGCTGTCCCAATAATATGCGGAATACCATCAAAACCAATGACCAATGCGGCAATCATAAAAATGCCAATCATTACGGTTGCTGTCATAGACCAAATCATGCTGAGTAATTGCCAGTTCATGTCCATTACCTCGCTTTAGGTTGACTCTTCAAATTAGGCTTTCTTAAATACTATTATATTATAGTTATACTATAATTCCACATAAATTATAAGGGTTTTTACGAATTTTTGTTGCCTTGGCAGGTTTTGTTTTATAGAAGAGGGTTTTTAAATAAAATGTTATACTTTTTAGCTGTTTTTTAAATTCAGCAGACTGTCTTTAAATAAGGGAAGCATTAAATTATCTTTAGTGCGTATAAGACCCTTATCAGACTCTAATTTAAGTCGCTTTTATTAGACTTTATAGAACAGAGCCTCATTAACCAATACGACTGACCTTGACCTATCGTTAACCAGAATGTTTAAAGTGTTTTATATAGGTGCTAAATGCCGGAAAATTCATACATCCCTGTACCCTACTACCAAATCGCACCTTACGCTAAAGGCTATGATTACAAGTCTCAAATTTACAAGCCTGTTCCAAATGAGAAGATCCACTGGCACTGTCCCTTTATAATTATTGACGCAGAGCTTATCAATAAACCGTTAAAAGATATTGCCGTTGCAACTGCCGAAGACGCCTCTGACCGAGACCTGACTCAAGACCTAACTAAAGAGAGCATAGCTACTCAAAAGACGGCTGAACACAATACTATTGCTCACGAAAATGGTGAGAAGTCAGTGCGTCTACATAAAGAAAGTACCGCAGTCAAAACAGAAGAGCTTTCAAATAAAGGGACGTCAGACACTTTAAATGACGATACGGATCTAGAAAAACTGGCTAAGGAAAAAGAACGTCTCGATTATTTAGCACGTCAAGAGGCTAAGCCCGAAAACAGGACTGATAGTGCCCCATCCTTTAAAACAGTGACGACACCAAACAGCTCAATAGATAACTTTGACGATAATATTTTAAGCGAGAGGTCAACTGCCAATAAGGGTGCTGACTCTAATAATAAGAAGGTTAGCTCAAACAAAACCATTGAGCCTAGTGATTCTCATCATGAAACAGTTCCTGATAACTTGTCTGATAAACCATTACAAGAAAACTTACTTGACCGTCAACCGGCTGGTCATAAATGTGAAAATGATCAAAAAGCGACTCAGCATTCGCCAAGCCCTTCTGATAAAAACTCGATTACGTCATATCAAAGTGACGATCATTATTTAGATAATCAAGAGGTCATAACTGAAAATCTTGACGAAAAAGGCGATGTCGAAAAAGCGAATGACGAACAAAACCAAAGCAAGCAGAAACTTAATAAAAGCAAACGCAAAAAAGACGACAAAAAAGACGGCAAGAAAGATGAGGAAATAACGGAAGAAGAAAAACTTAAAATCGAAAAAGAAGAAAAACTTGAGTCCTATAAACAGTTTGTGGCTGAACAACAAAGCAAAGTCGATGTAGACTATCAAGGGATTCGTGTCAGTATTGAAGCAAACGCACTGCCCAGTCGTATGTACTTCATTATGAATGCGCTGTCTGCCATTATTGCCAGTTATGGTTTGGTCATTAATTCAGCTGCAGTAGTAATTGGCGCTATGTTAGTTGCCATGATGCTTGGCCCTATTAGTGGTGTCGCTTTGGCTATTATTGATTATCGTATGCCCTTTTTACGTAAGTCTTTGATAACTGTTATGCTTGGGGCAATGATGGTCGTCACTATTGGCTTTATAGTCGGATGGCTACATTCGGATACTCAATTATCAAATGAGATATTATCTCGCACGCAGCCAACCTCAATGGACTTAATGGTTGCTTTAGCAGGGGGTACTGCCGGTGCATACGCCATGATTTCGCCACATTTGTCCGTGGCGGTGGTCGGGGTGGCTGTTGCTACCGCATTAGTGCCACCGTTGGCGGCTAGTGGCATATTATTTGCTCATGGTGAAGCAAGTCTAGGACTTGGTGCGCTTTTGCTGGCATTGACGAACATTATTGCTATCCAATTTACCAACGCCCTAGTGCTTTGGTTTACTGGATTTCGCCGTCTAATGGAAGATGATTACAAGACTAGTCCAATCATTACCTTTTTTCGTCGTAATGCCGTACCCTTAGTATTATTAGCTGGTATTGCAGGTTATTTGACGTATAACTTTAATACCATCACCAAAAAACAACAATTTGAAAATGAGGTCAAAGAAACCATCAATGACTACTTCATCGATAAAGGGAATGCGTTAACCACCACTCAGTTTTTAACGCGCGAAAACCATCAAACAGTAAGAGCTGTCATGCGCGGAGAAACTCGTCCTTCTACTTCTGATGTTAGAAATATTGAGCAATCTATTAATAAGTTGATTGATGATGACTATCCTAAATATAAACCTGTACGTTTGCAATTACGCTATATGCCCGTTGTTGTCATTGAATCAGATCCTAACCAAACTGAAGAGATTAGTCAGACAGACGTTGCCATACTTTCGAACGATTAAAATTTATTAAGATAATAATTTAACGACAAAATGCGGCAATAGTCATGTTTTAGTGTTAAATATGCTAAACTTTGTCGCTATTAATTTGTTTGTTATTGCCACTTTAACGGTAAAATACGGACTAGATAGAACTATGTTTAAAATCTGACCTTGTTTAGCGTTTTAATATATCGATCTTAATAATAAAATGACATAAATTGCTAAATTTATACTTTTTTAACGCTGGGTAAGTCCGATATAACAGTCTCAAAACTATTTTCTGAATTATTATTTATTATTATATAGTCAAAGAAGTCTAAAATGGTTACAAGGCAACCGAGTGCAACTGCTACTGGAGTAGGCTTAACGAGGTTAACGCCGTAACCGTTTAGTAGTTCGCTGACTATAGTATTAAACCTTTAGCTATCAGCCAATCCTTAAGGAGTTCTTGTGACTCAGTCTGCGTCTAACCCCTCAAATTCTGTATCGCCAAATTCTAACCTCTTTCTTAGTACGGCAGAGATTCGTCAATCTTTTATTGACTTCTTTGTCAGTAAGCAACACACCCATGTGCCTTCCTCAAGTTTGGTTCCTTATAATGACCCGACCTTGCTCTTTACCAATGCAGGGATGAACCAATTTAAAGACTGCTTTTTAGGTATTGATAAACGGGATTATACCCGTGCGGTGACCTCGCAAAAATGTGTCCGTGCTGGCGGTAAACATAATGATTTAGATAATGTCGGCTATACCGCTCGCCATCACACGTTCTTTGAGATGTTAGGAAATTTCTCCTTTGGAGATTATTTCAAAAAAGCAGCCATAAGTTACGCTTGGGAGTTTTTAACCTCAAAGCAGTGGTTAGGGCTAGATCCTGATAGATTGTACGTGACCATTTACGAAAGTGATGACGAAGCCTTCGATATCTGGCATAAAGATGTTGGTCTTGCCGCTGATCGTATTATCCGTATCGGTGATAATAAGGGTGCTCCTTATGCTTCGGACAACTTCTGGGCAATGGGAGATACTGGTCCTTGTGGTCCATGTTCTGAAGTTTTTTATGACCATGGCGAAGACGTAGAAGGTGGCCTACCAGGCACACCTGAAGAAGATGGCGACCGTTATATCGAAGTATGGAACTGTGTATTTATGCAGTTCAATCGTCAGCCTGATGGTAGTATGGAACCCCTACCCGCCCCTAGTGTCGATACAGGTATGGGCCTTGAACGCATCAGTGCTATATTGCAAGGTGTCCATAGTAACTATGAGATTGACCTATTCGTAAATCTTATGAATAGTGCAGCCGATATCTTAGGTATTCAAAATAAGGACCAAGCTTCTTTAAAAGTCATTGCCGATCACATCCGCGCAGTGAGCTTCTTAATCGCAGATGGTGTATTACCGAGTAATGAGGGCCGTGGTTACGTGCTACGTCGTATTATTCGTCGTGCGGTTCGCCATGGCAATAAGCTCAGTGCAGATATGAGCTCAGATAGCAGCTTTTTCTACAAAATGGTGGCACCATTAGTCGAAGAAATGGGACATGCTTATCCGCAATTGGTTGAAAAACAGTCTTTTATTGAGTCAGCAATCGAAAAAGAAGAAGTTCAGTTTGCTAAAACGCTGGCACAAGGCCTGCGCTTATTAGACAGTGAACTCGAAGGCTTGAAAGCAGGTGACGTGCTGTCTGGGGAAGCCGCTTTTAAACTTTATGATACATATGGCTTCCCGGTTGATTTGACGGCTGATATTACACGTGAACGTGATATTAGCATTGACGTAGCAGGCTTTGATGAGCAAATGAATATCCAACGTCAACGTGCCCGTGATGCGGGCAAATTTGATGTCGATTATTCATCCGCAATTAAAGTGGAACAACCTACCGAATTTATCGGCTATGAAAGTCTTGATGCCAAAGACATCACTATTATTGGCTTATATCAAGAGGGTAAAGAAGTCACAGAGCTGCATGAAGGCGATGAAGGTGTTATTGTCTTAGATCGCACGCCCTTTTATGCCGAAGGGGGTGGTCAAGTTGGTGAAATGGGTGACATCCATACCAGTACTGGTGTATTCCATGTCGAGGATACCAAAAAGTCAGGTCAAGCCATTATTCATCATGGCGTCGTGAATATGGGAGATATCAAACCCAATCAATCTGCTGAAGCGCATGTTGTCTCAGCGATACGATCGGCGAGTGCAAGAAACCATTCTGCAACTCACTTATTGCATGCCGCATTACGTAAAGTACTGGGTAATGACGTGACTCAAAAAGGCTCGTTGGTCTCAAGTGAAGTCCTTCGTTTCGACTTCTCTTATGATCAAGCCGTCAGCCAGCAAGATCTGCGAACCATTGAACGGTTGGTTAATGAACAGATTCAAGCCAACGTTGAAACCCAAATTGAGTTTATGAACATTGATGAGGCGATGAAAAAAGGGGCGGCAGCTTTATTCGGTGAGAAGTATGGTGAGACCGTCCGTGTCTTGACAATGGGAACCCATGACTATCAAGACGGAGTAGATAAACCCTTCTCTATCGAGTTATGCGGTGGCTTACATGTTAAGCGTACAGGCGATATTGGTCTATTTAAAATCACCTCAGAGTCGGGTATCGCTGCGGGTATCAGACGTATTGAAGCGTTAACCGGTATGGGCGCCCTACGTTATGTACAGCAAGCTGATAATCAACTGACAACGCTTGCCAACCAGCTTAAAGCCAAACGTCCTGAAGTCGCTGATCGTGTGCAAAGTATGGCGGACAAACAACGCGAACTTGAAAAAGAGATCGAACGTCTCAATCAAAAAATAGCCAGCGCCCAAGCTGCTACTTTGGTGGATGACGTGCAAACGATTGCAGATAAAAAAGTATTGATTGCCAAAGTAGCGGGTATTGACGGCAAGGCTATACGAGGTCTTATGGATGATATCAAGTCCAAGTTACAAGACACTATCATCATACTCGTTGGCGAAAAAGACGATCAGTTAGCATTAGCTGCCTCAGTTAGCAAATCGTTAACAAGCGATATTAAAGCGGGTGATATCATCCGTCATTTAGCGAGTGAACTGGGCGGAAAAGGTGGCGGTAAGCCTGACTATGCGCAAGGTGGCGCGCCTAATAGTGACAATCTTGAGTCAGTTATGACTAAGGTACCAGAATGGCTTGCTACACAGCTTAGCTAATCTAACTTAGTAAAAGCAGTTAATATCTATTACCACATTGACTATCGCTTAATTCATCATTTACTGTGATTGGCATTTTACTGTGGTCTTAGTGTCTTAGGTTGTTAAATATAAACTGACTAATCATGTTAATATTAGCTCTATCCCTAGTTCTTATAACTGGGTATAGTGCGTTATTTTAACGAACTTGTCATCCCTCTTGCTAACGGCAATAGCGATATTAATATTAGCTACCTTAATAGTAAAGTGAAGACAACCAACATTTAATTTGAAGGGTTTATCATGGCGTTGATTGTACAAAAATACGGCGGTACATCGATGGGAAGTATCGACCGCATCAAAAATGTTGCTAAGCGAGTAAAGCGCTGGCATGACCATGGACATCAGGTTATTGTCGTCGTTTCAGCCATGAGCGGTGAAACGAACCGATTAATCGATCTCGCCAATCAAATTAGTAGAATGCCTGATCCTCGAGAATATGATCAAATGGTATCAACTGGGGAACAGGTCTCTATTTCTCTATTATCTATGGCGATCCAAGAGTTGGGAATCGGCGCCCGTTCATTTACAGGTGGTCAAGTCGCTATCCGTACTGATAACACCCACTCTAAAGCGCGTATAGAAGCTATTGATGATAAGAAAATCAGAGCTCAGCTTGATGACGGTAACGTTGTGGTAGTGGCAGGATTTCAAGGTATCGATGCTGAGGGCAATATTACGACTCTAGGTCGTGGCGGTTCTGATACCACAGGCGTGGCTCTGGCAGCTGCTCTAGATGCCGATGAGTGTCAAATTTATACCGACGTTGATGGGGTGTACACAACTGATCCCAGAGTTACCTCTAAAGCGCGCAAATTAGATAAGATAACTTTCGAAGAAATGCTTGAAATGGCAAGCCTTGGCTCAAAAGTATTACAAATTCGAGCTGTGGAATTTGCTGGGAAATACCAAGTACCGTTGAGGGTACTTTCAAGCTTTGATGAAGGTCAAGATGGTAGCTTTGATGAAGCATTCCGCCAAAACGTTGGCACACTGATTACAGTAGACGAAGGAGACGACATGGAACAGCCCGTTATTTCAGGTATAGCATTTAATAGAGATGAAGCTAAAATTGTAGTGCGAGGCGTCCCTGATCACCCCGGTGTTGCATCGTCTATTTTAACCCCAATTAGTAACGCTAATATTGAAATAGATATGATTTTACAAAATCTATCTGATCAAGGCATGACAGATTTTAGCTTCACGGTCAACCGTCCAGATTTCGAAAAAGCGATTAATATTCTTGAAGATATCAAACAAGATATTGAAGCTAAGGAAATTCATGGTAATAGCGATGTGGTAAAAGTATCATTGGTAGGGGTTGGCATGCGCTCTCATGCAGGTGTTGCCAGTAAGATGTTCCAAGTTTTGGCAGAAAATAACATCAATATTCAAATGATCTCAACCAGTGAAATCAAAATATCTGTGCTGATTAAAGAGCAGCATCTTGAAAAAGCGGTTAAGTCACTGCACACCGCCTTCGGATTAGATAGAGCAGAAGGGGAAAGTAAAGTAGCAGGTATCTAGCTACTTGTTGATTAAAGTCTTTAAAATATATAATAAATACCATTCTATTCAATTGTTTAAGTGTTTTAACCATGAGCTATTCAAATGTTTAAACAGTTATAAACTGGTATAATATTTTTGCTATCTGTTAGATTTAATGCGTTATCTAGATTTAAAGGATTTTTATTGTCATTTAAACAACTTTATCACTTTTTTGGAAAATAAAGCTTAGTTTAAAATGCTCAGTTTTAAATCGCTAATCTCAGTTAAGCGTATATATAATGTTACAAGTTTAGAAAGCTAAATGACAGATGGCATTTAAAGACTTATAATAATCCGTTTGATTACGGCCTATATAGATGTATTTAAGTAAAGTTTAAATTCGCTGTTTTGCCAATATAAACTTCTACTTTGGGCAAATACTTCATTAACCTCAATGCCACTTTGAAATTACTACTTACATTAATGTCATAGTATTTAAAACATGTGTTTTATCGTTTTGATATTTCAACAGGGCTTTTGAGGTTAAAGGTCGCCTCTATTAAGGGCAAACTAAATGGGCAACGTTATGACTAATTTATTTTTTGGCATTCGCCAATATTTTTTATTGCGACATAAGGAGTGTGACGCATGTTAATTTTAACTCGTCGTGTGGGTGAAACATTAATGATTGGTGACGAAGTAAGCGTCACTGTTTTGGGCGTAAAAGGCAATCAAGTCCGTATTGGCGTCAATGCTCCCAAGGACATTGCGGTGCATCGTGAAGAGATTTATCAGCGTATTCAGCATGAACGTGCTATGCAATCGCAAATGAAACATTTAGAGCAAGGTAATTTTCCAACGTCATTTGATGATGATGACTTTTTTAATAGATAGCATTTTTATTAATATTTTTAATAAAAGTTAGTATATTAAAGGATTGTCATTTACATCTTAGTTAATAAATGGTTAATGAGGCGATTATGAGTATTCGTAGTTCTGATGTGTCTGCGCTATTAAATGGACTAAGTAAAAAGGCTATAAGTTTTAACGATGTGCTAAATTTCATCGATGACTTCTACCGTTACACCCCAGTGAGCTTTACCAATGGTGATGTTCATAATGACATAGGGGAAAATGAAGGTAGCGCTAAAGTATTTGGCTTTGCTAAACTGCATAATCTAAATCAGCTCGATACCTTAAAGCTTTTTGGTGAGCATTACGATTCTGTATTAGCGTCCCCAAATGGTACCGATCATCCCAATATTAGAAACTTTATTCACTGGGGTTGGCAGGCATTCTTAATGGAAAAAAATCCATTAACCCTCCGTCCTAGCGTCGATGTTAAAAATATCTAATCGTTTACTTAGCGACTAGTTTTCAATTCACGCAAAAAAAGACTAACTTTAAATAAAGTTAGTCTTTTTTTATTAGGGCGTGTGGAACATTCGCAAATTAGCACTGCTGATAGCTATGATCGAGTGAGGGCGGGACTCTTTTTTGCCGATATATGGCGGCTTTTAAAAATTTAAGGTTCTAACTTAGAATGACTAAGCGTCAAAATTTCACTGCAAATTGACTAAAAAATAGTCTCCGCCAGTGCCATGGTCAAATGTTCCACACGCCCTATATTATTAAGTCGCTTATACAATGCTTCACATACCTAACGAAACTTAACGGGCTGAATATTGCCAGATGGGTTAGGTAAATTAGGGTAATGTCGGTCATGTTCGACATCACAGTCCTCGCCTACCACACTGCCATCTTTTTTGACAGGCTTATGAATATAGCCAATACGCTCTTCAGGCGGTAGGTTTTCATGTTCCCAAATCATCACCGCTTGCAAGCAAGTTTCACGTTGCTCAGCGGTAAGTTTGCGACCATCAGGCCACTTGCCTAATTCTATTGCAGCACGAAATGACTCTACCAACTCCGGTGTCATTGCCGCTAAAACGTCTTCTTTATTCATGATAAACCTCTCTACAAAAAAGGAGCAAAAATGATAGAACTTAAACACGCTTTTTTAATACCATTTGCTGAAAATTTAAACGAATACCAAATCTAAAAATAAACCGAACAAGAATGCCCTATTCCAACGCTACAAAATGTGAACACTACAATAAGCAAGTTAAGATAGCCTAAATAAGTCCAACAAGGATGAAGTATTTTGTAGAAACGATATATCCAACTTTGAGCAGACATTTTGGATATTCAAACAGATTTTAATCATCTTCTCCATCTAACGTGAACTCTTCTGCATGAACATTCCAGTTCAACTTAGTACGACATGCCTTATAAAAGTCAAATCCAGGTGGATGCAATAATGTCAATTTGTCAGGGTGTTTGCGAATATGTAACCGATGGTCTTGCTCTAAGGGAATACTTGGCTTACCATCAGCACTAACCATAGGCTGCGTTCGGTTATCTTTATGAATACGAATGATAATTTCACTCTTATCACTGACGACAATAGGTCGACTTGATAAGGTATGAGGGTGCATTGGCACCAAACATATGGCATCAAGACTAGGATGAATAATAGGTCCACCTCCTGATAACGCATACGCAGTGGAACCGGTTGGCGTCGCAGCAATCAACCCATCACTGTGTTGGCGATACACATCTAAACCATCAATTTTTAACTGAAAATCAATCATATGAACTGATTTTCCCGCATGTAACACCACATCATTTAAGGCCATATCTTGATGCAGGATTTCACCATCTTTACGCACTTCCATAGTTAATAAAAACCGCTGATCCAACTGATAGTCGCCCATCAGAACTTGGCGAAGTTTTATATCCACCTCATCTGGGTTTACATCCGTTAAAAACCCTAAACGTCCTCGGTTCACTCCTAAAACAGGCACTTTGTAGCGTGATAATGCTTGGGCCGCTTGCAATATGGACCCATCCCCACCCACCACGATGACTAAATCACATATTTGACCTAATAAACTGCGCTTCACAATTTGAATATTATTTAGCTTTTCAATGTCTAAGTCTGGTAATCCTGCGGTTTCAGCATCAATCATGAGATTAAGTCCCATTTCATTGACTCGCTGACTAATTTCATGAATGGTGGTGATGACACCGCGTTTACGAGCTCGCCCCATCAGACCTATCTGCCTAAAGGCCGGATTTTTTACAGAATGAGAATGAGGTGTAGTAGATAAGTTAGGTGATATATCGGACTGCAAAGAGCTTTCCATAGAATTCAGCTTATAAAATAGGTCGTTAACAGTTTCAATAGAGTTTAAACGTTCTTCGAGCAGGCATCTATAAATCGTACCCTAATCATTAACTGTCGCTAAAAGCAGCAGTATACGGTTAACGAAAAAAAGAGGTTAGGTTCTTATTAGGTGCATCTGCCGACATAAAGAATCGCGTTACGTCACTATATTTGACGGCACCATAGTCTATATTTGAATCACGTTTTTTTATCCTTACTGGTTATCCACACTAGGATTTTAAAAACCTAATTCAGTCTCCTTAATGTTAGGTCGTAGCGTACCACATTATTGGATTTACTTCACTAATATCAGACCTACTTAGCACCTTTAAACCGAATCGTAAAGTTGTATCTATCTTCAGCCGCTCGATTTAATTCCAAATGGCCCTGTGTTAAATGTCCGTTATGTTTAGTCAAGTCTATGAGCAATTGAATATTTACTGACTAATAGCAAAATAGTATGGATTTGAGGTTATTTAATTTTGAAACTTAACTCTTTGCTTAGATAAGATAATGGTGCTGCAATAGCCCAACATATGACAGATTCAATATATCTTTACTAGACTTATCCATATAAGCTATTATAGTCAACAAATATGCTTATTAAACTTTAACTTATTTTTTAAAACTATTTTAGTTATGGTTTAAATAGTATTCGTGTCATATTTAAGATAATTATCAGCTTTTAAAGGAATCAAGATTATGGCAAATCCTATTGTCAGTCGTACTGAACTTGCCGTCGGCGGTAGAGCGATGACCGTCAAAGGCGTGGTACACAAAACCAGTTTCTTGTTAGGTTTAAGTGCCATCGCTGCATTAGGCTTTTTCTTTTTTATCATGAGTGGTGGCATGAGTCTTGGCATAGCTCACATGGTTTCCTTCGGTAGCATGTTTGCTGCCGTTGGCTTAGCATTGTACATGGCTTTTCGACCACAAAAGGCCAAATCTTTAGCAGCGCCCTATGCCATATTGGAGGGTATATTTCTAGGCGGTGTCTCCTTATTATTTATGAGTATTGACCCTAGTATACCCGCCAATGCATTAGCGGCTACCTTTGTAACGGCTGCAGTCATGCTTGGCTTATACCGCTCTGGTATGATTAAAGTCACTGAAAAGTTCCGCTCAATTATGATGTCTGCTATTTTCGCTATTATGCTCATCTACATCGTTCAGTGGGGCTTCATCTTATTTGGTTCTACTCTGCCTTTCCTTTTCCAAACTGGTGGTCTCATCGCCATTGGCTTTAGCTTGTTTGTGGTGGTGATTGCCTCATTTAGCTTACTTTTAGACTTCGATAATATAGAACGTGGTGTTGCAGCAGGTGTTTCTGAAGAGTACGAATGGATATTTGCTATCGGTATCTTAGCCACACTAGTATGGATGTACTTTGAATTCATGCGTCTATTAAGTCACTTCCAAGATTAAGCTTGATGTGACTTTGATTTAAGCTTTATATCTATTGCCAATACAAGTTGCTAATACAAAAGGGTGGCGTTAATTCATTTAATGCCCCCTTTTTTTTATGAAAAACGCTCACGCTGATTCACTTTGTCATCTATTTTATTCATTATTCTGCCTGTCAAAATTTCATACTTTTTTTACCCCCTAGATTTGCTTATTATCCAGTGCGTCACTACTCCACGTGACCATAGAAATTAAATACTTAAACATAAAAATTAAGTACTTAAATATAGAAATTAAATACTTAAACATAGAAGTTAAGCACGTTTTAACCGTAGGGCATTTAACACAACTACCAGTGAGCTAAAGGACATGCCTATAGCAGCCAACCAAGGCGGTACATAGCCGAAAGCTGCCGGTAATAACACCAATGCATTATAGCCAATGGCCCAGCGTATGTTTTGCCCGATAATGTTATGCGCTTTATCTGCAATGCGTTTGGCATCATAAACAGAGGATACTTTACCATTTAAAATCACACTGTCACTGGAGACTTGTGCCAAATCAGCAGCACCCGCTATTGCAGTTGAAATATTTGCCGCTGCCAATACCGGTGCATCATTAATGCCATCACCCACCATCATTACCACGTGACCTTGCTGCTGTAGCTGCTTAATATGATTTACTTTGTCTGAGGGAGATAGACCATAACGAACATCAAAAATACCCAGTTGCTTCGCCACTATTTGCGCATGTTTACTGGGGTCACCTGTCAAGACAACTGTTTTAATATCTTGAGCGTGAAGAGCTGATATCATCTCCCCTACACCATCACGGGTCTTATCGTTAAAATAAAACAAGGCGATAGGTTGCCATTCTTCTTCATTACTAGCTTCTTCATCACAAGGGTTTGTAGTCAAGCGACAAGTTAACATAACCGCGGTACTCGCCTGATGTTGCTCTAGCTCTAAGGGATAGGTCATATTTCCAACGTCATCTACATGTAGACTCTCGTCAATATCTTTGATGTCTTTATTCAAAGCAAAATCGACATGACCCAATCGATACTTATAATCACCGCCAATATCACTTACCACTGCCTCAACGCCTCCTGCTGCATGGTGTTGCAACTCTGTTACAGCAGGCAGGTGCAGTTGATAGGCAGCATCTAACAAGGCACTGGCAATAGGATGCCGACTACCAATCTCTAACGCAGCAGCAATGGATAGTACCTCGTCATGAGTCAATGTAAGGGATTGAGAATCCTGAGTTGCGCGTCCTGTATAGACGTTAGTATCTCTTGTTAGATTATCGATATATTGAAGATTTGGTTTACCATAGGTTAAGGTGCCCGTTTTATCAAAGGCCACATGGGTTATTTCGGCTAACGTTTGGATAGTATGACCACGGGTCGTCAAAAACCCATAACTTGCCAGCCTATTGGTAGATACGGTTAGCGCTATCGGTGTGGCTAAGGATAATGCACAAGGACAAGTGGCGACTAACACTGCCACTGTCGACCATAGGGCTTGTGACGGATCGACAAAGTACCAGCCTATAAAGACAAAGATGGACAACAACAATATACGAGCCACAAACCACCGCGCCCATCTATCCGCTTGCTCTGCGACTTGAGGCTTTTCACTCATTGCCCGATTCATTAAGCGATCTATTAGGGCAATCTGACTGTTCTCTGGTAGCTCTGTGACCACCATTATAAAAGGCTGGCTGTCATTTTGAGATCCGCCGATAATTTTATCACCTCTGCGCTTTACGATTAGTAGACTCTCACCAGTCAGTAAGCTTTGAGAGACGGTGGCAGTCTCACTGCACAATATGCCATCTGCCACTACCTCACTACCCGCCTCAATCATAATGACATCGCCAATATTTAGCGCATTAGCAGTGACTGATTTAGTTTCTTTTTTAGTTGCAATTTTGATTATATTTTTAGTTTCTTTTTCGAGGTCACGATCGCTATCACTTGCATGAGCGTCTGCCTGCTTAGATCTTTGAGCTAACTGTATTAATTGACCTAGCTGCTTAAGGTGTTCTGTTTGAGAGGGCGTTAATAATACTGCGTTTTCATCACTAGTACGTGCTTGAAAGTAGCTCGTTTCAGAGTCACTGAGTGTTGTGTTGGGTTCTGATATTCTGGACGAATTTATCTGTGCGACAAGCTCTGGGACACTGGTAATTTTTTGTACTAAGGTTGGCTCCACCACTACCAAATCATTGGCCATGTTGGCGGCTTTTAGACGGGCATTGTGCTCTATATAACGACCCGCTAATAAGAAAAATACAAACATACTGACGGAGTCGTAGTAAGTCTCACCACTGCCAGTAAGTGTGGCATAAAGACTGGCAAAAAAGGTTACAAACAAGGCAATACTGACGGGTACATCCATATTAACTTGGCGCAGTTTTATCGCCGTCCAAGCAGATGAGAAAAACGGCACAGCGCAATAGAAAAATACGGGAATGCTGACAAATAAGGAGACCCAACGTAAAAAGTCACGTTGCTCTAAAAGCATGCCCCCATAGCTACTATAATTACCGAAGTACATACCAACGGCGAACATCATCGCTTGCATGGCACCCAATGCTGCAATACCTAAGCGTATCATCATTTTTTTGTTATTACGCTCAAGCATGGCTTCATGGGTATCTTGTCGATAAGGCTTGGCTTCGTAGCCAATTTTATTGACCGTCGCCAAGATATCGCTAATGGGCAGTTTATTTTCGTCCCATACCACACGCATACGTTGATTGGTTAAGTTAACTTGGCACTTATCTACGCCCTCTAATTCATACAAACGAGTTTCAATTAGCCAACTACAGGCAGCGCACCGCAAGTTACTGACAGAAAGCTCGGCAACAGATTTACCTTGAGAGGTATACACAAATTGCGATTTAATATCATCATGATCATAGGCTTGCAAGCGTTCAAGCTCGGTAGGCAGACTGGCAGTACGATTTATCTCTGAGCGATCTAGGTAATATTGTTCTAGACCAGCATCTACAATACTTTCTGCCGCTAGTTGACACCCCATACAACACATTAAACGTGATTCACCCAACACCTTAGCCGTAAATGGAGGGATAGGAACTGGCTCTCCACAGTGAAAGCAATGTCCGTCAGGCGGTAACACCAACTCATCAATATCATGTGAGAAATTATGATGTAACTGATCAACTGGCTGTTCTTTTATACTATTTTGCTTCAAGTTTGTTTCCTACTGGCTGTTTTCTACTGATTGCTTCCTACTCATTGTTACTTGCTTATTGTTACTTGCTTTTGTTAGGACTTGCGTCAGTCCTAAGAGTTCGTGACTAAACGTTCGTGTCTGCAAAGGTTCTCATACAAATTATTGCACTACCGCAGCCTATGCAATGTCACTATTTAGTCACCTATATTGTATCAGGAATCTCACTCCTAAGACCTTCTGCTAACTGTCATTCTTTCATAACCATACATCGTTTCAGTTTATTGTAAGGATAGTGGAGCTTATTTTTATGACGCGATAGTTTGACATGATAGTTTTACAAGATAGTTTGGCGCCATAGCTTAATACACATTGAAGGCTAGGAATTGAAGACTGTGTTGACCAAAGAATCTGTATTCATACGCTGAATTTTGAAATTTTTAGAATAAAATAGATCATTGCGAGGATATATAAGGACCTCATTATCAACTCTTAACGTAGGCGGTGGTTTTAGCCCAGCGTTTTTAATTAAAGGTCTTTATTTGCACGGCTAAAAGCACCAGCCTACAGTGAATGTTAATAAGTTGAGAACGGGGTATAAGGCTAAATAGTCATTCTATTTAATCCTACTTTTTAAGAAATAGTGTCTTATTTAATACGAAAATAGCAATTAATGATTGTGAACACGAGTTTCTAAGTTTATTAATTAAATATACCAATTCATTGTTTCATTGATTAATCAATTATAAAAGTTATGGAAAAAGAATGAAAATAAGGTTAAAACACCAGTTAAGTTCTCTTTTACTCGCCATTAACGTTGAAAATTTACCTAATTTACGTCATTATAATCAGGTCTTTTTTATGTTGGTAAATCAATCGTGCAACAAAAGCCCTTTAACTCAAGCTCATTTCTTAGCAACCCTAAAGTAAATAACCCTAATTCAAGTACAGATTTTAATTTAAGATCTGGCAAAATACCCAACCCTCATCATCAGCAGGGTTCTGTTATTGGGTTTATATTACTGATTATTATCATTGTTGGTATGCTCGTTCTGGCAATGTATTTAGTTAAACAAGACAAGGTTATTACCACCAAGTTTGAAGGGAAACGCTGGAATATACCCGCTAAAGTATTTTCGCGTCCCTTGGAGATATACCAAGGGGCAACGCTAACCACTAAAAATCTAGACTCGTGGTTAGAGATGCTGAATTATAAATCCAGCTCTAACTATGATCGAACGGGCACCTATAACAAGTCTGCAGGTCAATATACCATTCATACCCGTGGCTTTAAATATAGTGCTAATGATACAGATCCTGAACAAGTTATTAAGATTAAAATTGACAACTCTAAAGTCGTTACCATTCAAAGTACCCAGCCCAATGACACTGGAATAGTCCGTATTGAGCCGGTAACGATTGGTGGTATATATCCTGACAATAACGAAGACCGCATTGTATTACCTCTTAAAGATATTCCGCAGCCACTTATCGACGCATTAATAGCCACTGAAGACAGGGGCTTTTATGAGCATAAAGGGGTGTCTATTAAAGGGATTGGTCGTGCTATATACAATAACCTAAAAGGCGGTTCAATGCAGGGTGGCTCTACGATTACCCAGCAGTTGATCAAAAACTTTTATTTGAATTCTGACCGGACCCTAAAACGCAAAGCTAATGAAGCGGTTATGGCGTTACTGTTAGAGCTACACTACGATAAAGATGAAATATTGCAAACTTACCTTAATGAAATTAACTTAGGACAAAATGGTAATCGTTCTATTAATGGATTTGGATTAGCCTCACAATTTTATTTTAATCAGCCTTTAAAAGAGTTACGCATTGACCAACAAGCTCTGCTAGTTGGTCTCGCTAAAGGTACCAGCTACTACAATCCTCGTCGTAATCCCGAACGCGCTCTTGAAAGACGTAATACCGTCTTAGCCAATATGCTTGCCACAGGTAAAATTGATCAAGCAACCTATGAAGAAGCCATTGCCCAGCCTTTAGATGTCGTTGAAAAGCCGAGCGTTGGTAAAAGTCGTTTCCCAGATTTTCTAGATATTGTTAAACGCGAGCTTCAAACCAATTATCATCAAGACGATTTGAAAAATGAAGGCTTGATGGTATTCACGACTTTAGATCCTATTGCACAGTTTGCAGCAGATGCCGCAGTGGAGAAGCAACTGAGCACGCTTCGCAAACGCAGCAGTAAAACCAAGCCATTACAAGCAGCCTTGCTGAGTGCAGATCCTGCATCGGGTGAATTGATTGCCGCAGTTGGTAGTGGTAGCGAATTTACAGGATTTAACCGTGCCGTGGATGCCAAACGTCAAGTGGGCTCTTTGCTAAAGCCCTTTATATATATGACGGCTCTTGAAAGTGGCAAATACAATCTTGCCAGCCCCGTTAATGATAGTCCAGTGACAGTAACCTTAAAGGATGACACGACTTGGAGCCCAAAAAACTATGATGGCCGAGATCATGGTTATGTGCCTTTAACCACTGCATTGGCAAAATCATACAATCTTGCAGCCGTTAATACAGGTTTAGAATTTGGTGTGGGCACCTTTATAAATCAGCTTCACCGGTTAGGTATAAAAGAAAAAATACCAAACTACCCTTCTTTATTTTTAGGCTCTGTTGAGCTTAGTCCAATGGATATGCTTGGTATGTATCAAGTAGTCGCAGCTGGAGGGTTTCGTACGCCTATCTTCAGTATTCGCTCAGTGGTCGATAACCGTGGTAAAATATTGCAACGCTCTGGGCTTGAGACCATGCGTAGTATACCACCTGATGTCAATTATTTAACAAACTATGCCATGCAAGAAGTTGTAAAAAATGGCACAGCCAGCTCCTTAAAGTCTTTAGGTAGTAACCTAAATTTAGCAGGAAAAACAGGCACTACCAATGATTATCGTGATGCATGGTTTGCCGGTTATAGTGGTAATTATGTCAGTGTCGTCTGGGTCGGTCGAGATGACAACAAACCTATTGGCTTAAGTGGAGGTAGTGGTGCTTTACCTATCTGGAAAGACTTTATGAGTCGCCTACGTTTAAGTCCTGTTGATCTGGTGCAGCCAGACTCAGTCGAATGGTTATGGCTTGAAAATGGTACTGGGAAATTGTCTCATGAATCTTGTGAAAGCGCCCGTTATCTTCCGGTATTAACAAAGAATCTACCCGAAGAAGCCAGTGCTTGTGCCCTTGACGTTTATCAAAGAGAACAAGCCCGCCGACAGTTGCAGTGGTTTAATGATCAACGCGATTCTCTCATTGAACAAAGCCGCCAAGACCCAGCACAGAGCACTGAACAAGGCGAGCAAAGTGCCACTGCGCCAGTAGGCCCTGAAGGTGCTATAGACAACGGTCAACCTTCAGATGAAGAGCCTTCTAATGGTCAAGGTAACGCTAATGAAGGCGATACTTGGTATGACAAAGCTTTAGAATGGTTTTAAACAACGCTTATTGTTAGCCTTAGACCCTAAAATATTGATTTAGCTGTGTTACATCGGCCGCTACGCATTTTCATACTACCATTAGTGTTTGACTATTTGAGTTTGACTATAAGTGACTTACTATTAAGTGACTTACTATTTTGTCTAAGTAGTTTGTTCGTGCCTTATCACACTCTAATGATAGATTTATCAGTACTTAACAGTGACATTATAGTCAAAGAAGCCTAAAATGGTTACAAGGCAACCGAGTGCAAGTACTACTCGAGTAGGCTTAACGAGGTTAACACTGTAACCGTTTAGTAGTTCGTTGACTATAGTACATGAATAGTACCTCACTCGGACTTAACCCATGAATATGTACAGTTTTGCCCAAACCAAATCCCTACAACTTAAATCGATTTTAACGGCGTCGACTTTAGGGATAGTCATGCTAGGGGGCTTAAATGGCTGTCAAACTACCAGCACCCTACCCTACCCTACTCAAAATACTCCTAAATCGCAATCGACAGCAACTGGCCAGTCCACTCAAGATAAACTGCCATCAACACCCAATCAAAATACGCAAATTAATCAGACAGAGCCAGTAACCACCTCATCGACAACAACACTTGAAAATGGTGACTATAATGGTGGTTATAGTGTTAATAGTGATGATGAAAGTATGGATGATGACGTCGATCTGAATTATCCTATCGATGAACCAGAGACACCAGACTCTTTTGAGTCTAACCCTCCCTCTGCTGAGGCACCGGTAAATCAAAATGATGACAGTCAATTTGGCACATCAAATGCTCAGTCCCCCTCTTCGAATACAAATACTGACACATCTCCAGTAAGACCTACCCCTGTCATTATAATCACCCCACCTAAACCTGATGCCCGGACAACTCAACAGCAGCTTTTAGAACAAGCGCGTCAAAATTCGCAACAAGGAGGGCGTACCAATACCTCAAATACCACTCTACAAGATGGTACGAATATTCCAGCGTTCCAAAAGCTTATGGATACAGGGGTTTCACAACTACGTCAAGGTCAAATATCGGCTGCAGAAAGTACATTTACCCGTGCTCAACGCTTAGCGCCTCAATCTTCAGCGGTTTATTTTTATCTAGGTCAAGTCGCATTGAAGCAAAACCAACCGCTAAAAGCTGAGGCAATGGCACGACGTGGTTTAGTCGTCGCGACTACACCATCCAGAAAGAGAGCTCTTTGGCAAGTTATCTTGAAAGCGGCACAAGCTCAAGGTAATGTCCGTGTTATAAACGAAGCAAACGCAGCACTTGCACAATAGCTTAAAATAGCTTGTTTTTTGACCTAAATGAAATAAGGATTTTTATGGATTGGCAACAACTACATCTACAATGCGCTAAACAAGACGTTGAGTTGGCAGAGAGCTTATTATTAGAAGAAGGTGCATTATCCATTAGCCTTGAAGACGCAGGGGATCAACCCTTGTTTGAGCCTCTACCTGGACAGTCTCCACTGTGGGATGAGGTTGTATTAACAGGGTTATTTACCGCAGATAATGCCCAAAATCTTGAAGCCGTCGCACAAATTATCGCCGTTCAAGTGAATGCACGACGGGTTTGGACAACTGCGCTGGCTGATACTGACTGGGAACGGGAATGGATGTCACATTATGTTCCCATTGAATGTATTAATAATTTGTGGATTGTTCCTAAGTGGATGACCCCGCCTAATCCAGAGGCAATTAATATTATGATGGATCCAGGGTTGGCTTTTGGTACTGGCTATCATGCCACAACTCGGCTTTGTCTTGATTGGTTAACCGATCAAGAGTTAGAGAACAAAGTCATTATCGACTATGGCTGTGGTTCAGGTATATTGGGTATTGCAGCCCTATTATTAGGCGCCAAGCAGGTTTATAGTGTGGATATTGATCCACAAGCGGTATTAGCGACCAATCAAAATGCTGAACGAAATGAGGTTGATAATTGTTTGAAAGCTTTTTTACCTGAAGATTTTGCTAGAGAATTTGAGACAGGCAAGATTGCTAAAGCAGATATTATTACGGCCAATATTCTTGCTAAACCCTTGATGGAACTAGCGCCTTATCTAGCAACTTTAATCCAGCCTCAAGGTCGTATAGTACTGGCGGGTTTAATCTCAGAACAATTAGACGATGTCAAAACTGCTTACCAACCTTGGTTTGATATAGACGGTCATCATGCTTATTCAAAACAGGAAGACTCACACTGGCATCGTCTTTCGGGTAAATTTAATGGCGAATGATTGAGCATTATTCTTAGCAACTCTTTGTAAATTATACCTTAACCAAACATTCACATTGAATAAATAGTGCCTTTTATATATTAAACGTTTTATATTAAACCATGGTTCTAGGCACTATTCTAATGATAGAATGAGGTTTAAACCACTTGCTTTTATATCCGCACTAAACTGACTTTTATTATGAATAACCACCTCTCCTCTTTCCCTAGTAACGATCCTGATACGTCTTCATTAGAAGCGATAAGTCATTCTCTATCTGATAGTCGTACTCCGCTTCGCCATCATGTCCAACATGCTGTTGAACAATACTTTATTGAGCTTGAAGGTCAAGTACCAACCAATCTTTATCACACTATCTTACAAGAGATTGAAAAGCCCCTATTGCAAGTTGTTCTCAATCAAACGGAAGGTAATCAATCAAAAACGGCAAAGATATTGGGGCTTAATCGAGGCACTTTAAGAAAAAAGATGCAACAGTATAATTTAATGTAATACCCAACTTGACTTTAAATCTACTACCACCATCTGTTTAACTTTTTTATCCAACTATAGGAAAAACTATGTCTGAAAAGCCGTACGCTCTTATTTCTGTTTCTGACAAATCAAATATTGAAAGCTTCGCTAAAGGTCTGGTTGAGGCTGGATACGACCTTCTATCAACTGGTGGCACTTATCGGCTTTTGTCTGAAAACGGCATCCCTGTTACCGAGGTTGCTGATTACACTGGATTTGCCGAGATGATGGACGGCCGTGTAAAGACCTTACATCCTAAAATTCACGGCGGCATTTTAGGTCGCCGCGGTCAAGATGACGCTGTAATGAGTGAACATGGCATTCGACCCATTGATTTAGTCGTAGTAAACCTATATCCCTTTGCACAAACCGTTGCTAAGCCTGATGTTAGTAAAGCCGAGGCCATTGAAAATATCGATATCGGTGGGCCTACCATGGTTCGTTCTGCTGCTAAAAACCATGAACACGTAGCAATTGTGACCAGCCCTAAGGATTATGATGCCATTTTAGACGAATTAAAATCATCTGGCAGCTTATCACAAAATACTCGTTTTGATTTGGCGGTGAAAGCATTCGAGCATACTGCTCAATACGATGGTATGATCGCAAACTTTTTAGGTAGCCGACTTAAGTCATTTGATGCCCCTGATAGCTTCGCACGTACCTTCAATATACAGCTGCAAAAGGCTCAAGACCTTCGCTATGGTGAAAACCCTCATCAGCAAGCCGCTTTTTATGTTGAAGCTAATAACTCTGCCACAGGGAGCATTTCTACTGCACAGCAACATCAAGGTAAAGAGCTTTCTTATAACAACATTGCAGATACTGATGCTGCCTTGGAGTGTGTTAAGTCTTTTAGTGAGTCTGCGTGCGTAATCGTCAAACATGCAAACCCATGCGGTGTCGCAATCAATAGTGATCAGACTCACGCTTATAAAACGGCTTTTAGTACTGATCCAGAATCTTCATTTGGCGGTATCATTGCTTTTAATAAGCCATTAACAAAAGCGACCGCACAGGCTATCGTTGATACTCAATTTGCAGAAGTGATTATCGCACCCAGTCTTGAAGAGGGTGTGCTTGAGATCACTGCAAAGAAAAAGAACGTTCGCGTTCTAACCTGTGGTGAGTTACCTGCACCACAAAATAGAGCACCACAATTTGATTATAAACGTGTCACAGGTGGCTTGTTAGTTCAAAACCAAGATTTAGGACTGATTACCGCAGACGATCTAAAAATAGTCACTGAGCTTACGCCAACGCCACAGCAGATGAACGACTTATTGTTCACTTGGACAGTTGCAAAATATGTTAAGTCAAATGCGATTGTCTATGGTAAAGATCAACGTACTATCGGTATTGGTGCAGGTCAAATGAGCCGTGTCAACTCGGCACGTATTGCTGCTATCAAAGCGGGTCATGCCAATCTACAAACTGAGGGGGCAGTAATGGCCTCGGATGCCTTTTTCCCATTTAGAGATGGTATCGATAACGCAGCTGAGGTAGGCATCAAAGCTATCATACAGCCTGGCGGCTCTATCCGTGATGACGAGACTATTGCTGCTGCAAATGAGCATGGTATCGCTATGGTGTTTACCGGTATGCGTCACTTCCGTCATTAAACTTTGAGTCTAAGGCCAGACGTGAATTTAAGTCCAAGTTTAAGTTTAAGTCTAGGCCTTAGTATGCGGATAAAACATGTTAAGCTAGACCCGCTTACGCATCAAATAGTCACTGATTGCTAGATCATAAAAAACCGCTTCATACCAATATGAAGCGGTTTTTTTAGAGATTTACGATAATCATGCAAAACAGTCATTTATTTTTTACTATTTTACTAAAGCTTATGCTTATTAATCTTTCAGCTTAGTAAAACAGGTGTGAGCAAACAGCTATTGGTAGCATCCTTACAACCCACCTACCTCATTGATAATTGATTCGTTTTGTTCAATAGGTGTGGCTATTTTTAAATACTCTAAATAGTCTCTAAACTGCTCTTTTCCGCGAATATCTCTCATATCAAACATCGCTTGGGAGAGCTCTGACGCTGGCACATCTTTTATAGATCCTTTTGAAACAGGACCTAACATCAATACTGTCGCTCCTGTATTAGTCTCAGTGGCTACCGCAACCGGTTTCTCCCCCTTACTTTCGTAACTAAAGGCAATCGCCTTTTCATCTGCCGCTAATTGCGTAGTTTGACGATCGACATTTTTAAGCGATTTGAATGATACGTTAGTCGCTTGCATACCTTTGTTGTTACCAATAGCAGCAATACGATTGGCTTCAGCCAGTGCCATATCAGTGGCCTTCTGCTTAGTAAGTATATTTTTAATTTGTGGGCTTGATTGTTGTAAAGACAAGGGTGCTACCGGTCTATAGTTACTAGGCTGTACCCAAAGTGTTCCTGAATTGACTTTTATACTGGGACTAACAGATTCATTTTGAATCGTAAAGTCATCAAATGCCGCCTCGATGACCGCAGGCTGACTAAGCTCCGTCTTATTGTTAACTTTAGTGTAGTCTTTAAGCTGGTGAACTGTCAGCTCTTCTTGTTGAGCAATATCTTCAATACTGACACCATCCGTTGCCATATCATTAATTCGGGTGATTTTATCAGCAATTATCTGCTCACGTTTTTGACGCTTTACTTGCTCGACTAACTCATCTCTGATGCTATCAAGCGTTGGCATATCGTCGCCAGACACCTCATTAACTTTAAATATCTGATAACCAAAGCTGGTTTTAATAGGTTCTGAAACTTGTCCCTTACTTAGTCCCTCAATGGCCTTGGCGACTATTTGTCCATCTGCTCCAAAAGCTTCAGGATTGAAAGTACCTATATCACCACCTTTTGACTTACTCACTGGATCTTCAGAATACTGCTTAGCCAAGGCTTCAAAACTTTCACCTGCTTTAAGTCGTGACTGTATATCATTAATAGTATTTTGTGCATTATTACCTGTAAGAAGAATTTGGCTTATTTTTTTGGTGTAATTGCCAACAAAACTGGCTTTATAGGCATCATACTGAGCCTTTAGCTCCTCATCCGTTACCTCATCTACTGGTATTTTGGTAGGATCGAGTCTTACATAAGCTAAATCAACCATCGCCATACTATTTAGCTCATTTTTGTGTTCATTATAATAGTCTTCAATTTCAGCTTTTGATACGGAAACGTTATCTGCATACTGCTCCCATGGTAGTCGGTACACCCATACATCTCGCGTTTCTAATTGCAAGGCAAGTAAGTCGTTGATTTCCTTTTCAGGATACAGGGCAGTTTGTGCCACACTGGCATATAACTGCATGAGATTCAACTGTTGGCGATAATCTGCAAACAATTGATCCTTAGTAATTCTTTGCTGCTGCAGTGCAAAGGCAAACCGATCATTCGAGAAATTGCCATTTTGATCTTGATATTGAGGATCTTTTAACAACAGGTTATTGATCTCAGCATCCGATACGTGCATACCTAATTGTTCGGTTTGGTTTCTTAATAAGGCCCGGTTTATTAATCCTTCAAGTACCTCTTTATTCAAAACATGCGTATTGATCGCACTAGGTTCAACACCTTCTTCTAATAGCTGAGTTCTACGTGCGTTAATACCGTTTTGATATTCCATTCGGCTAATGGATTGATCACCTACCTTAGCCACCTCATTTGCGCTAGCGCCACCACTAAAATAACTCTCAAGCCCCAAAATCACGAGGGGTGATAAGCAAAGCATCAAAAAGATTCTTCCAGGCCAACTTTTAAGAAAATTTCGTATCGATTCCATAGTACATATCAGTCTTTGGTTAATTAATGGGTAACACCATATCATACGTGAAAATAAGGTCTGACACAAAAAAAACGCACCCTAAGGTGCGTTATGGTCTACTATTAGAAACTTAATTCACTTAACATAGCATTGCTTAGGCTTAGTTTAAACGATCTTTAAGACCTTTACCTGCTTTAAAATGTGGTACGCGGCTTGCTGGAATTTGTAACTCTTCACCAGTTTTTGGATTGCGGCCAGTACGCGCCTTACGATCTTTTACGCTAAAAGTACCGAAACCGACCAATGAAATAGTGTCATTATTTTCAAGAGCTTCGCCAACACTCTCCATCATAGCATTTAGTGCATCTGAAGCTTGAGTTTTGTTTAGGCCGCTTTTTTCCGCAATGCTATCAACCAATTCTGATTTATTCATAGAAAATTCCTTTAAAGTTTAAAAATTCAGGGGTAAATTTTACCGCTTAACTACTCATTAAGCAATAATTTATTAAGCAATCACCAAGCCTTTAAATACTACACAATAGCGCAAAAAAATGCACCTATTAAATCAAAAGTATTTTTTGACAAGGTAGTTCATAAATGCAGTTATAACAAGGGGACTCGAAATGTGCAAGAGAAATTTACACTTTATTTTCGACAAACGCACTAAACATACCTCGTGACACTACTTATAATAACTTTATACCCTCAATATCATGTTTTTTCAAGCGCTATTGTATATTTTGCCTATATTAAGCTAATAATAAGCAAAATTATCAGTATAAATTATGGTCATTATCACCGATATTAAACTAAGTCACACACATTTAAGACAATCGAACCTATGGCCTAAGCGATTCTTTATGCTATTATTTACCTCGTTTAGCGATTAAAGAGTGCTCAATATCAGTGGCTTTTTAGACTTATAGTGCCCAATCTTAGCACCTCATTTAGTAACACCTTTTATAGTAGCACCTTAAACGACTGCTTATGTGGTAGTACTCTCATAGTAGTTACACAAGCTCTTTTATAGTTAATACCTCTATATATATTTCGAATATAGGTTTTTAAAAATAAATTCTATACTAGGGTAAATCCAGTAGTAACCCTTAATTTTAATTCTTAAATAGGTTTAGTATGAGTCAAAATTCAATTTCTAACTCTTTACTTAATGTTGTACTGGTACTTGCAGAGTCCGTCATTACCCTTGTATTGAGGTTTGATCCTAACCTTCGAAAAGCGGTATACCCTCTTGCACAAAAAAATACTGTGGTTTGTGTTCGGAGTTATCTGCCCCACACCCAGTTCTATGCCACCTTTACGAACAAGGGTATATTATTGGATACTCACTTGCCACAACAAGTTTCAGAGCCTCATGTCATCATTAATGCTTATAGCCACCAAATTATTAATTCATTCATAAGTAATGATGCCACTCAAATTAATAAACTCACAATGCGCGGTGCTACTGAAACGGTTGCTGAAGTCCGCCACTTCTTGGTACAGCTTGGCTTAGCGAGCTTAATTCAAGGTATTATTAAAACTTTTAAGGGTAAAGACAACTCAAAAAAAGAAGAAGCAAGCGCCCCGGTACCCGACTACAAAGCTCGTATAGAAGAGCAGCAGAAGCAATTAAATGTATTGAGTACTCGCAATCGGGCGCTAGAAGTTAGCCTGAAAGAAGCACAAAGTAAGCAAAAAACCACGTTGATCGCCTTAGTCATCGTTTCAATAATTGCAGTTGCTGCGGTTATAGGCTGGTTGACCTAAGTATTATTCTTTTTAAGCCCGAATTGTGTGTTTACTTTGCTATACGCTATAACTATTACCCTGTTCTCAACTGATTGAAATTCACTGTATGCTGGTGCTTTTAGCCCAGTTAATCAAGGCCTTTAATCAAAAAATGCTGGGCTAAAGCCGCAGCCTACATTAAGAGTTGAGATTGAGGTAACTAATTTAATTATTGTAGTTATAGCGTTATATAGTTATAGAGCTTTATGGTTAAAGCGTTCAACTAACCTTAGTTTGTAGAGCATATTATTCTAAATCTGTCCAATCCATAAAGACATTACTAGTAAATTAATGACCCTCTATTTAAGCTCTTAACATCTTAAGCTCTTAACATCTAATGACTAAATTTTTGTAGTACAACATACTGTGCACATCGTCACTTATTACTCATCTTCTTGCATTATTCACCTCGCATGACTCGCTTAATCATTCTTTATAGCCAATATACTTAATCTAATACTATGGATCGATATCCTAGCCTTGTATTAACCTACCCTATTGTCGATATTTTTAGCACCCTAAAAAGGCAATTTTTTAACCGTCAACTTATTGTTTTAATTATATATTACTGCCTTACAAATTAGGTACTAATTAATCTTGACTATTTTACTCAGGATTAACTATAATAGCACTCACATTAACCACTAGTGATCTTGCGGAGGCTTGAATGCGCTTAACAACTCGAGGAAGATACGCAGTAACGGCGTTACTTGATCTGGCTATCCAAGATAGTGAATCATCAAGTGCTGTCTCCTTATCTGATATTGCCAAACGCCAGTCAATATCGATTTCTTACTTAGAGCAGTTGTTTTCTAAATTAAGAAAAGCAGGATTGGTAACCAGTACTCGAGGCGCATCAGGTGGCT
Source organism: Psychrobacter sp. CX5 (assembly GCF_057621535.2). Classification (NCBI taxonomy): domain Bacteria; kingdom Pseudomonadati; phylum Pseudomonadota; class Gammaproteobacteria; order Moraxellales; family Moraxellaceae; genus Psychrobacter; species Psychrobacter sp. CX5. The sequence goes on from NZ_CM177735.1 coordinate 85,866, forward strand.
ACCATTTAGCAAAACCACTTGCAGAAATCGACGTCATGGCTATTATTACAGCCGTTGATGAGTCTGTTAATGCGATGCAGTGTGAAGGTAAAGGTAACTGTCAAGGTGGCGCCATGTGCTTGACGCATGATCTATGGTGTGCACTATCTAAACACATCGAGCAATATTTAAAAAATATTTCATTAGAACAATTATTACAGATGGAAAATGTAAAAGATGTCTCTCATCGACAACAACTTATTTATAAGGTTGCCACTGAGTCATCTGATCCCAATATTATATTCTCAGCCAGTGAGGTTAACCCAGCATGAGTAACATAAACCGTCCTATCTATCTTGATTATGCAGCCACTACCCCTGTAGATCCTGAGGTAGCAAAAAAAATGACCGATTATATGACCTTTGATGGGATGTTTGGTAATCCAGCATCACGTTCTCATGGTTATGGGTGGCAAGCAGAAGAAGCCGTTGAAAATGCCCGTCAGCAAATTGCAGATCTCATTAATGCCGATCCACGTGAAATCGTTTTTACCTCAGGTGCTACTGAATCGGATAACTTAGCGATAAAGGGTGCGGCTCACTTCTACTCAAGTCGTGGTAAGCACATTATCACCAGTAAAATTGAACATAAAGCTGTGTTAGACACGTGTCGCCAATTAGAGCAAGAAGGCTTCGAGATTACTTACATCGAGCCCCAAAAGAGCACAGGACTTATTTTACCTGAACAAGTGAAGGAAGCCATGCGTGAAGATACTATCTTAGTGTCTCTTATGATGGTTAATAATGAGCTTGGTACTTTAACCGATGTGAAAGCAATTGGCGAAATTACTCGCGCTGCAGGTGTTGTCTTCCATGTTGATGGTGCTCAAGCTGCTGGTAAGGTAGCCATTGATCTTGAGCAATTAAAGATTGATTTAATGAGCTTCTCTGGTCATAAAGTATATGGTCCTAAAGGGATTGGTGCTTTATTTGTACGCCGTAAGCCACGTATTCGCCTACGTGCAGAACAGCATGGCGGCGGTCACGAAAGAGGGATGCGTTCAGGTACTTTAGCTACCCACCAGATTGTGGGTATGGGCGAAGCGTTTGCGATAGCCGCAAAACGTCTTGAAGAAGATCATGCTCATGCGCAAAAGTTACGTGATAAGCTTTGGGCAGGCGTTCAAGATATTGAAGAGATTTATCTGAACGGAGACTCAGAACATAGTATCCCTAATATTATCAATATTAGCTTTAACTTTGTTGAAGGTGAATCATTAATGATGTCACTTAAAGACATGGCGGTATCTTCAGGCTCTGCTTGTACATCAGCTACCTTAGAGCCTTCTTATGTATTACGTGCCATTGGTCGTCCAGATGAGTTAGCTCACAGCTCTATACGTTTTAGCTTTGGTCGTTATACCACTGAAGAGGATATTGACATTATCTTGACTCAAATTCACGAAGCTGTCGATAAATTAAGAGACTTATCGCCACTTTGGGATATGTATAAAGATGGTGTTGATCTTAACTCAGTCGAATGGGCGGAACACTAATTGACAACTGATTAATTTTAGCAGGCATTTATTCTAAAGTTCTTTATTTTTAGGTTCTTTATTTTTAATTAGCTATTAATCAGGTATAACGTCTCTTAATTAGTTAGACAGTTATTTTTTAGACATTTATTTAGGTAGCTGTATTGATTGAAGGATTGATAGAAGCATTGCCGTGCTGATTTAAGAATTGGCTGGTTTGATTTATTAGTTGGGTTGATTTATTAGTTGGCTGGTATCATTTGGTTGTTAAAAGGTTAATTATCATTGATTATCCAGCCTCCAACCCTCATTAAAGACTTATAGATCATAGAATAAATAGATCAATAAATAGGTCATTGAATAATTAGCTCATTGATTCATTTATATCACTACTAAAAAACACTTTAAAACTATTTTTATTGAAATACGCTTAGCGAATAAGCTTAATAGTACAATTTATCTAGGTTAAACCCGAGGAGTAACACCATGGCTTATAGTAATCAAGTAATTGACCATTATGAAAATCCACGCAACGTTGGTAATTTGGACAAGGATGCCAAAAACGTCGGTACAGGCATGGTAGGTGCACCCGCTTGTGGTGACGTTATGCGTCTACAAATCCAGGTTAATGACGACGGTATCATCGAAGATGCTCGTTTCAAAACATACGGTTGTGGCTCTGCAATTGCATCAAGTTCTCTTGTTACTGAATGGCTTAAAGGTAAAACTTTAGACCAAGCGGGAGAGATTAAGAATAAACATATCGCTGAAGAATTAGCGTTACCACCGGTTAAAGTTCATTGCTCAGTGCTTGCAGAAGATGCGATCAAAGCGGCAATTAATGACTATCGTGTTAAAAGTGGCAGCACCTCTACGGAAGCATAAATTAGTTTGACCACAAGCTGTTAAGTTTGACTAGAAGCCGTTAAATTTAATTAGTTAATCCGTTACGTTTATTAGCTGAGTATATTAATAAGGCCACTTGATGGGCAATAATAGTAGACTTTAACATGAGTAGCTATTTAGATTATTAGTAATTACCGAGTTTAAGTCCACCGAGTATACGGTCTTACTTGTATCAACAAAAGATCAATTAAAGTAATTTTTAACAAATAGGAAAGTCTAAATGATTGAACTGACCGAACGTGCAGCAAAACACGTCTCTGACTATCTTTCAAACAGAGGTCATGGTGAAGGCATTCGAGTTGGTATTCGTACTGCTGGATGTTCTGGACTGGCCTATGTGTTAGAATTTGTTGATCAACCTGATGCTGCTGATCAAAAATTCGAAAGCCAAGGGGTTAATATCTTTGTTGACCCCAAAAGCATGGTTTATCTTGATGGTTTACTGATGGATTATGTAGTAGAAGGATTGAACGAAGGCTTTAAATTCAGTAACCCTAATCAAAAAGGGGAATGTGGATGTGGAGAATCATTTACCGTTTAATATAAACGATTAAACAATTTTTCTTTGCAATCCTAGCCATTCAATATACACAACTTTACTTTTAGCTGACGACATTGTTCGTCAGTTTTAACTTTAGCATATTTTAACTTTAGTACATTTTAGTACTTATAGTATGCCTAGATATTCTATGCTGACTTTTAACAGTGCATAAATAAAAGTTTTATACCTTTAGCCAATTAATAGCACCCCAAGCCTATGTCTGAAAATACGCCTACCTTTGCCAATTTTTTTGCTCTCTTTGAGCAACCAGTTGCTTTTGATGTTGACAAAACAAAACTAAGTAACCGGTTAAGGCAACTTCAGCAACACTATCATCCAGATAAGCTATCTTCAACCTCTGAGACGGACGATCCTTCGTCAAGGCAAAGTTCTGCGGTTATTAACCATGCTTACGATATTTTAGTAAATCCAGACAGTCGCGCCAATTACTTACTCGAGCTATCCGGCCAATCCTTAAATACTGACCACTCTATTGCAGATTTAGATTTTCTTGATGATGCGATGGACATGCGTATGGCATTAGATGATGCAGAGTCATCGGCTGATTTAGCAACCATAAAACAATTAAAAACAAAAGTAGACCAGCGCATAGAGGCTCACTCGACACGCTTTAATGATGCCTATCTCAATCAAGACTGGCCAGTAGCGATGGATGCGACTCAGAAGCTTAAGTTTCTCGTTAAACTCAAAAAAGATATGGATACCTCTATCGACAATAGTCAGCAACAAGACCACGATGACGACCTCTATCTATAAGTCTTTATAACATTATATTATCGCCATTTTAACCTCTACAACCAATTGAGTGTGTTATGTCTCTATTACAAATTGCTGAACCCAATCAAAGCGCCAACCCTCATGAACATCAGTATGCCCTTGGTATAGATTTAGGCACTACCAGATCTATGGTGGCGGTTGTACGCTCAGGTAAAGCTTCACTCATCGAAAATTCAGCTTCTGATGAGTCAAATGCTATCGACACACTCCTACCTTCCGTCGTGTACTACGGTATTAAAGAAAATGACAACTTACCTTTAGTGGGTAGTGACGCACTCGCCTATTTTGAAACCGACCCTGAAAATACCATTATTTCTGCAAAACGTTTTATGGGTCGTAGCCTAAAAGATATTAAATTTTCGCATCCTTATCAGCTAAAGTCGAGCGATAAAACGACAGACTCAATGCCGTCATTTGTCACTGCTTCAGGAGAGTTCTCGCCTGTTGAAGTTTCTGCCGATATCTTGCGGACGCTTGCGCATCGTGCTCAGTCTGCGTTACCGGATGATAGTATTCAAGGTGCGGTGATTACGGTGCCTGCCTACTTTGATGAAGCTCAGCGACAAGCAACTAAAGATGCGGCTAACTTAGCAGGTTTAACCGTACTTAGGCTATTAAATGAGCCTACAGCGGCGGCTGTCGCTTATGGACTCGATCATCAAGAAAATAATAATGATAACAGCGAGAAAAACGAGCATATCTATTTGATATATGATCTGGGTGGCGGTACTTTTGATGTGTCTTTATTAAAGATGACAGAAGGGGTGTTTGAAGTATTAGCCACGGGCGGTAACAGTGCATTGGGGGGTGATGATATCGACCGTCAAATTATGGGTTGGATATTAAAGCAAGCGGGCTTAAAACCAGCCGATATGACCGCCCAACAGCGCACCCATATTGCTCGTCAAGCTGAATCCTATAAACGAGCCTTGACCCATAAAGACAGCGTAGAAGTCTCTTTATCTATTGGTGATAAGCCGTGGCAAGGAACGTTAACGACTACCGATTTACGTCAGATTATTGAGCCCATAACGCGTCGTACTTTAGCCGCTTGTGAGCAAGTGATGCGAGATGCCAATGTCGAAATATCACAACTGGATGAAATCATACTGGTTGGTGGCTCTACACGAATGCCTGTGATTCAAGAAGCCGTTACCGCCTTTTTTAATAAGGCGCCCCTGTCACATCTAGACCCTGATCAGGTTGTGGCCTTAGGAGCCGCTCAGGTTGCTGAACAACTTATTAAACAAGATAAATCCAACAATGTGTTGTTGCTAGATGTCACACCTCTGTCATTAGGTCTAGAGACAATGGGAGGACTCGTCGAAGTCATCATCCCTCGTAATACCCCTATCCCAGTAGCGAAAAAACAAACCTTCACTACTTATCAAGATGGTCAGACAGGTATGGTCATTCACGTAGTACAAGGTGAGCGTGATACCGTCGCCAATAACCGTTCTTTAGGGCAGTTTGAGCTATATGGCATCCCACCTATGAAAGCTGGACTTGCTCGCATTGAAGTCACTTTTGAGATTGATGCCAATGGTCAGCTCTCTGTGAGTGCTTATGAAGCTACTTCAGGCTTACAAAGTGACATTAAAATTAAGCCATCATACGGTTTAAGTGATGAGCAACAAGAGCAGCTGCTACGAGCTGGATTTGATAATGCTGAAAAAGACAAACTCTCTCGTAGTCTGCTGGAAGCTAAAGTTGAAGCTGAACGCGAAATCCTAGCATTACAATCTGCTATGGAAGAGTTTAATGCGTTACTCTCAACTTCCGAACAATCAGACTTACAACTCGCAATGAATCAGCTGGGTAAGGTCTTAAATGAAGTCTCAACATCACAAGTATCAAATCTAGAAGAGCAAGACTTGATGGCCTTAAAAGCAGATGTTGAAGCCAAACAAGCTCTGCTTAAACCCTTGAGTGACTCCTTTGCTGCTCGAATTATGGATCTAAGCGTTAAACAATCTATGGCGGGCACTAGCACCGATACTTGGTCTGAATAAACCAAACTAATACCTTTTAAAAAATTTATAACGAGAATGCCATATGCCAAAAATTACATTATTGCCTCATCATGAAATATGCCCAGAAGGGGCCGAAGTTGAACTTGAAAGCGGTGAAAACCTATGTAAAGGTTTGCTTGAAAAAGGCTATAAAATTGAACATGCTTGCGAAATGTCCAAAGCCTGTACTACCTGTCACGTAATCGTCCGTAAGGGCTTTGATAGCTTAGAGGAGATGGACGATATCGAAGCAGATTTGCTTGACAGAGCTTGGGGGCTTGAGCCTGACTCTCGACTATCTTGTCAAGTTGACATCGAAGACACAGACTTGGTGGTAGAGATTCCTAAATATACACTAAATCATGCAAAAGAAAACCATTAAACAGGGTGGTATAGAAGTACGTTTGGAATTTAATACCTAATCAGGAATAACAAACACATAATTAAAGGCGCCTCTAATGGCGCCTTTTTTAATGAAGCTAACAAAGATAAGTTATGATATTAAAAAGTCATAAACTACCCTATTTCTGAGCTTGAAACCCTATTTAATCCGATAATTTGTTAGCTTACTGCATCTGCCAGTCAAACGGCATCTGATTGTGACCTCGTAGTGCCATCATCAAAGTCTGCTGCATGGCGAGATATACTTCTTGAGTATAGGGCACGGTAGGCGTTCCCCAAACAGGATTAGGCCATGCCAAATCGTTTTTGTAGCGCACAATATGATGAAAGTGTAACTGGGGCACTTGATTACCGAGGGCTGCCACATTCATTTTGTCAGCATTGAAGGTTTTAGCCATTTGACTCGATAACCAACTTGACTCACGTAAAAACTGTGCTTGATCCGCAGCGGACAGCTCATAAATTTCTTGTACACCAGCCACTCTAGGCACCAAAATCAACCAAGGAAACTGACAGTCGTTAATAAGACGACACGTTGATAACGGAAAATCTCCAACTAAAAATGAATCTTTAGCTAGGGTTGGATGAAGTTGAAACATATTGGCTCTCTTAGTTATTTTAATATTTCTGCAATCCAATATTTTATCAGGTATTGCATAGATATTATAGATGCTAAGTCATGTTTAATCTTTTTTGTACATTTGCCCTTATTAAAGATTTGGTTGTCGGTATTAAATGAAAGCGTTGCACATAAAAAAACAGCCTTAATCTCTTAAGGCTGTCTTACTATTTAGTCTGCACAGACTCAAATAGTTATGTATATAGCAAACGCACTATTTTATTATTATTCTCTTCCTGTTGTTTTACTCATCATCCCTAATTATTTAAACAATTTTTTTATTATTAAAAAATTTATTATTATTAATCGTGACCTTATTATTAAAAGCTACTTCATTATCAATATCGAGTACCCGATTGATTTACATTTCAACGGCGTCTTCAGCCTCGTCATCAAACCACTCTGGTACTTGTAAGTCCTCAAGATCTACCGCCAAATAAACGTTATTATTACTCATTGTTGTCATCATGTCCTCTCCTCTTTATTTTTATTCTCCTCTATTGGATGGGTATACGATACGTGTATTTGATGACACCTGTATTAAACAAACATGACGCTTTTATGATATAGCTCACACTTTGACATATTTAGACGACAACATTAGGGGTTATCTTTTGAGACATGCTTAGCAAAGTGAGTCAATAATTCACGAACGACTTCGACTCGTTTTTGCGGGGTATCTAACTTGTCAGGATTAGTATAGCGTATCCCTGATGCCCCGTTCATACGATAGCGGTTACCATCTGATTGAATCAATTGAATGATGGCCAGCGCATCTACTGGGGTATCCGGTGCAAACTCTAAAACCACACTGTTAGACGTTGCATCAATCTTAAAGATAGCCAGCGGCTCAGCCTGCACTCTTAATTGATGTATCGCAAACAGCTGCTTGGCTTGATCGGGTAATCCACCAAAGCGGTCGATCATTTCCGTACGAATGTCGGTTAGCATCTCTTTATCATCGGCATTACTAATACGTTTGTAGAATAAAAGACGCTGCGGCACATCATTGACATAGTCCTCTGGTATAAGCGCTGAACAATGTAAATTAATATCACTGGTCAAGGACAAGGGTGTGTTTAAATCAGGCTCTTTACCTGCTTTAATGGCCTTAGTCGCACGCTCTAGCATATCCATATACAGACTAAAACCAATGGCCTGCATGTTGCCACTTTGCTGTTTGCCTAAGATCTCACCAGCGCCTCGAATTTCTAAATCTTCACTTGCCAGCATAAAGCCTGCACCCAGTGTATTGGCGCGCTCAATGGCAGTTAGACGCTTTTTAGCATCGCCTTTAAGCCCTTTTACGGATGGCACTAACAGATAGCAATATGCCTGATGGTGACTGCGTCCCACACGGCCTCTAAGCTGATGCAGCTGCGCCAAACCAAACTTATCAGCACGTTCAATAATGATGGTGTTTGCATTTGGTACGTCAATACCCGTTTCAATAATCGTGGTACACACTAGGACATTAAACTTTTTGTGATAAAACTGCTGCATGACTTGTTCAAGACCACGCTCATTCATTTGGCCGTGCGCCACCCCAACCCGAGCCTCTGGTACCAGCTCACGAATATTTTCTGCCATGCGTTCAATACTGGCGACATCGTTGTGCAGTAAGTAGACTTGCCCGCCGCGCAATAGCTCACGTAATATCGCCTCCTTCAACAGCTGATTAGACTTTTGCATGACAAAAGTCTTAATCGCTAAACGACGTGCGGGTGGGGTTGCGATAATAGACATATCACGCATACCAGTAAGCGCCATATTTAGTGTCCGCGGAATCGGTGTTGCCGTCATTGATAAGCTATCTACGTCACTTTGAATAGCCTTAATACGCTCTTTATGACGTACCCCAAAGCGATGCTCCTCATCGACAATCATCAAGCCTAAGTTGGCAAACTTAACGTCTTTTTGCAGCAGCTTATGAGTACCAATCACGATATCTACTTTGCCCTCTGCGAGCTCCTGTAACACTTTATCTTGATATTTTTTACCGCCAAATCTCGATAAGGTCTCAACCCGAATCGGCCAATCTGCAAACCGATCCTTAAAGTTGTCTTCATGTTGGCCGGCAAGTAGCGTAGTGGGCACTAGTACAGCGACTTGATAACCACTGTTAACCGCAATAAAAGCGGCTCGCATCGCCACTTCAGTCTTACCAAACCCCACATCGCCACAGATTAGCCTGTCCATAGGTTTGTTTTGTTTCATATCGTGCATCACCGCATCGATAGCATTGGCCTGGTCTGGTGTCTCTTCGAAGGCAAACTGACTGGCAAATAACTCATATTGGGCGGTATCAACCGTAAAGTGGATGCCCTCTTTGGCTTGTCTACGGGCTTGGATATTTAATAGCTCAGCGGCGACATCGTGGATTTGTTCCATCGCCTTTTGTTTGGCCTTATCCCATTTACCACTACCAATCTTGTGCAGTGGTGCCAAAGCTGGGTCTCCGCCACTATAACGACTGATTAACTGTAAATTGGCTACCGGTACATAGATACTGGCGTCGTCAGCATATTTTAAATGAATAAACTCTTGTTCACCCTCCCCGGCATCTAAGGTAATCAAACCATGATAACGTCCAATACCTTGATCGATATGCACAACCGGACTACCTTCAGTCAATTCTGTGACGCTTTTTACCAAAAACTCTTCTGAGACATCGCTTTGACGGCGCCGACGAGTCTGTAACACCTGTCTGCCGAATAGCTGAGTTTCACTGACAATAGACAGGTGTTGGTCGATTACAGCACCACGCTCAATAGGCGCAATGGTCAAGCCCACCGTTGGTCTTGTTTCGCTCTGTAGTGAGTCAGGATGTTGATACAATTCACTGGTTAAAAACTGCTGTAAGTTCTCAAACGTCTGAACCGTAAGCTTACCCTTGAATACTTCTAACAAGATCTCTCGACGTCCTGCCGTTTCTGCAACGACCAATATAGGACGTCGCTTTGAGTTGTCTTCCTGCCATGTTCCGTTTGCATAAGTAAGAAGCTCTTGAAGTGGCTCTGCTTTTTGATGTTGTACGGGAAGCTCAGGTGGCAGTGACACCGGTAGGCGTACCTTACCGCTTTGGGTGTTGTCTTCTGAATCTGAATCGGAGTCTGCTTTTGATAAGTCAGTTTGACTCAAAATAATTCGCGGATACGCATTTAGCTTCTCATGAAGCTCATTGCTCGGTAAATACAGCAGCTTAGGCTCAACGATCGGCTTATCAATATCATGACGACGCTCTTCATAACGGCGTTGAATCTGTGACCAGTAATCGGCTTGTAATTCAGTCGTATTTTCATCAATGATAAATAACGCATCTTTTGGAAAATAGGAAAATAAATGCCCGGTTTGCGACCAGTCATCTAAGTCGAAAAACAAGGGTTGATAATATTCAAGGCCACTGCTGGCAATACCTGCCATAACATCTTTGTGGACTTCGACTTTGCGACTACTGGCTTTAGGATACATAGCAGCGAAGTTATTCCGAAATATTTCACGTCCTTCTTCTAAAGGAAACTCTTTGGCAGGGAGCACCTGAAACTGGGTAATAGGTTTTGAGACATCAGGTAGCTTATGTAATAAAGACAGCGACTCTACTGTCAGATCATGTTGATTGGCACTATCCGAATCTGATTTGCCAGCGACTAAATCCATCAGTGTTTGGGTCGATAGTGTGCGCTGTGTTTGCGGGTTAAAAAAGCGTATGGTCTCAATTTCATTATCAAACAGATCTAATCGCAGTGGAAACGGCTGACCCATCGCAAAGATATCAACCACACTACCCCGAACCGCAAACTCGCCCGGTTCAAAGACATTATCAACCGCACGATAGCCTGCCGATGCCAATAAAGACCGTTGAACGTCGATGTCAAAAATTTCGCCCACGCTTAAGTCAAAATGTTGCCCGATTAACCAACTTGGTGGTGCGACACGTTGCATTAACGTTTGAATGCTAATGAGTAATATGCCGCTTTTGGGCATATCGGTCAGTAGATTAATACGCTCGCTGACAATATCCTGATGCGGCGAGAGCTCATCATAAGTCAATGTTTCCCAATCAGGGAAAACATAGGCATCCACACCGCAGAACGCCAATTCAGTTTCTATTTGATTGAGCTGGTTTTGATCCTTCGTTACTACCACCTTTAGGCGGTTTTCTACATTGGCCACAGGACAATCTGTGAGACTGGCTAACCATAGGCTGCCTGCCGCCGCATGAGCTGGATACAGCCAACGTTTTTGATTTTTATCAATTGGGAAAATCTTTTCATTAGTTGGGGTAAAGATATCAGTTAAGGGATGCTCAATTAGGTTCGGCATAACGGGTGGTTTTTATCCTTGTGAAAGGCCAGTTTGTCAAATAAAGTAACGTTTAGGGGCTTATAGTAAAGCGCTTTTTAGGGTGTCTATTATACGAATAAAAGTAATAAGTACCAATTCAAATTGGCGTGGTAATTGTTCATTATAGTCATAGCCATATAAAAAAGTTACGGTGTTAATCTTGCTTAGCCTACACCAGTAGTACTTACACTCGATTGCCTTGTACCTCATTTATCTGACTACGACTATAGTTTGGTAGTCTGAAAAAGTATTCTGCAAGAGTCATCTTCATAGGCAAAATTCTAACTTGCATGAATGGTTTGACCACAAACGCGGTTTAGCCATGATTGAAGCGGATATACTTGGCAATGCACTGTGGTGCGTGCGCTTGGCAAGTGACGGTATCGTGGCAGCAGGAACGGCACATGCCTTTAGCGCACGCCACAGTGCGAGTCAAGATAGTAGCGAAAAGCATGAATAGCTCTACATTAAGTAGTCTATAATAGATGGCATAGAGAAAACCAACATAGCAAGTGCTGAGCTATGTTGGCTTATTAGATTTTAACTCAATAAGTTTTTACGGGTGTAAAGGCGTCATATATACTCTCCAGTCGCCTTAATTATCAAAATCTATTTGTTTAAGATCTCGCCAAAACGACCTAAATAAGGGGCTTGTCACTGGCGATAATACCGTTGTTATCGGCGTAAACAAACATGCCAGAATTTAAACTCAAGTCACCAAAATTGATTTCGATATCGGTCTGTCCTTCACCGCGGCGCGTTGATTTGCGAGGAATACACCCTAGCGCCATTACGCCAATATCCATTTGCGCCATGTCATCAACATCACGAACACAACCGTAAACGATAACCCCTGCCCAGCCGTTTTTAATGGCAGATTCAGCAATCATATCCCCCAATAACGCGCAGCGCATTGAGCCACCACCGTCTACCACCAGCACTTTGCCTTCCCCATTGGCATCTTTTCCATCGCTATTTAATAGCTCTTTAACTCGGCTGTTGTCTTCAAAGCATTTGACGGTTACGATCTCGCCGCAAAACTTATCTTTACCGCCAAAGCTGTAAAATGACTTACCTTCTATATTGGGCAAGCACACTTGGCTTTCAGGATTGGCATCTAGTAAGTCGCAGGTTACAAAGTTTGTTTTGGTCATCTCGGTCATTGTTATTTCCTTATAGGCTATGGCTTAAGTGATAGGGGCATAAAAAGCTCGTTTATGAATTTAAACCTCTAAAATCGTATGAATCAGTTATGTTGTACCCACGTTCAAATTTTTTGCTTAAGACTTTAATTGAGTCATCATAAGGAGTTCTTTATTCTCAATCACGGTAACAGTGTTAATCGTCTTATCTCGCGGCATATACTTATGTCGCTCATGAATATTTTGAGCGCTCAGCGCTATCGCAGCAGCAACCCTTTGGGCCTCAATAGGTCGTGCCTTCATCGTTTTTGGTACAAGTGGTGATATCAGCTTATAGGCTCTTTGGGCACTGTTTTCTAGTATTCGCCCTTTATGTTTGCCGAGTAATAAAGACGGTCTAAATATGACCAATTCATTAAACCCCAGTTCTATGATTGCGTTTTCAAGCTCACCTTTGACACGATTATAAAAAAACCGGCTTTGTGTATCAGCCCCTAAAGCAGACAATAAAAAGAAACGCTCTACGCCTTTGTTACGACACATCTTAGCAAAATTTAAATTATAGTTATAATCTATATTTTTAAAATTGTCGTCACTACCTGCTTGTTTTTTTGTGGTTCCTAAGCATGTAAACGCATCGGTATCAGTACCTATCGATATGTTAGTAATCATCTCATCGAGGTTTGTAAAATCCCCCAATTGATAAAACTGCATCTTTGCCGAAATTTGTTTGGGTGGTTTTCTGGCGATAATAATCAAACTGTCATACATTAAGCTCAGCTGATTGACTAAGTTTCGTCCGACTAGACCAGTTGCGCCTATTATTATGGCTTTACGTTGCATATCTATGGTTACCTATTTTTCGATACTTCATTGACGCTTTGATGACGCTTGAATAATACTTATAAGAAAGCTCTTGATTATATCTAAATATATCCTTTCTAAAGACAATTTCTTTCTGTTACTGTAAACCCTTTTAGTTAAGGGCTCAATCGATAATTTACTCTTGAAATCATTTGATACAAAGCTTGTTAAAATGACTAATTACTGATATAATCCGCCGCTTTATAGCAATAAGTAAATGGTTTGTTTGTCATTTGACTATTTATCCTTTAAATATGGACAAATATAGACATAAATACAGACAAATAGTTATTTAGTTCACTAAGATACCTACTGTTTTATTAATTTGTAATAACATTGGTATCTGTTATAAATCTCCTTGCTGTTGACATGGGGTCAATGGCTACTAATCCGTAAGGAGTCTTAAATGCGACATTACGAAGTGGTGCTTATCGTACACCCTGACCAAAGCGACCAAGTTGTCGGAATGGTTGAGCGATATATCAAATTAGTTCAAGACAACAGTGGTCTTGTACATCGTCTTGAAGATTGGGGCCGCCGTCAATTGGCTTACCCAATTAATAAAATCCATAAAGCTCACTATGTCTTATTCAATATTGAGTGTGATGGTAAAACTTTAGAAGAGCTTGAAGAGCTATTCCGTTACAACGACGCGATTATTCGTAGTCTGATTGTTCGTCGTGACGACGCGATTACTGAGCCTTCTCAACTAGCTAAAACTGCTGATGAGAAACGCGCTCGTAAGACGCCACGCAGCGAAGACTCTAGCAACGATCATGATGATGAGTCTAACGACTATTCTGACGATTAATTTAAGCTCATTTAAGGAGAACATCCATGGCACGTTTTTATCGCCGTCGCAAATTTTGCCGTTTCACCGCTGAAGGTATCACTCACATCGACTATAAAGATGTTGAGCTACTAAAACAATACATCAGTGACAATGGTAAAATTGTACCAAGCCGTATCACTGGTACATCAAACAAATATCAGCGTCAACTAGCAACTGCTATCAAACAAGCTCGTTATTTAGCATTGCTACCATACACTGACAATCATCAGTAAGCCAACTTAGGAGTGACTCATGCAAGTTATTTTATTACAGCGTATCGTCAACCTTGGTAAGCTTGGCGAAACTGTAGATGTAAAAGCTGGATATGGTCGTAATTTTCTTATCCCGCAAGGTAAGGCTTTACCTGCTACACCAGCAAACCTTGAAAAATTTGAAGCACGTCGTGCTGAACTTGAAGCGATTGAAGCTGAAGAATTAGCTGCTGCACAAAAACGTGCAGATGCGCTTACTGACGTTAACGTCATTATGCGTGCTAAATCAGGTGAAGATGGTAAGTTATTTGGTTCTATTGGTACTCGCGATATCGCTGATGCCTTAACCAAATCTGGTATCGAAGTTGACCGTTCTGAAGTTAAGTTACCATCTGGTACACTACGTCAAGTGGGCGAATATAACGTTGATATCCAGCTTCATCATGATATCTTTGCTAATATCTTAGTAACTATCTTATCTGAAGATGGTAACGTCCAAGCTGCACCATCATCTGACGCTCAGGAAACTGAAGAAGAAGAGTAAATTGTATTAGCAAGCTATTTAGCTTGTTAAGATTCTAAAAATAAAAGTCAGCTTCGGCTGGCTTTTTTAATAGTTAAAGATATGTTATTTAGTGTAATAGCTCTGGCTATTGACTTGTTCTACCTATTATTCCACTGTATAATATCTCGTTCTATTGGGGATGTTCTGGCTTCGACGCTGGTGATGAAACTCAATGATGCATGTCGAGAGTATATGTCCTCTCGTTAATCAAACATATATTGTTATAGTCGCAAACGACGAAACTTACGCTCTAGCAGCTTAAACCCTGCTTACTCCTCTGCCCTTTACCCATAGTGGGTTAGATGAGTTGAAGCGCACGCATATGGGTTCGCTTAAGTGACTGCCTTAGTCACTTAGGTTCAAACTTAAAGGATCGCCCTATCCAACCTGACTGTCGGTTCGGTGCGGGTTAAAGCCAAAGACAGACCCTAAACATGTAGATTCATGAGCGTAGTGCTGGCGGACGCGGGTTCGACTCCCGCCATCTCCACCAAATACTAGTATTAAAATAAAGCCCCTCATTCGAGGGGCTTTTTTTTGACAGGATTTTGACAGAATTAAGCTTAGCGAGGCTAACACCGTAACTTTTTAGTAGTTCGATATATATATTTGATAGTATATTCTAATTTGATGGTATATTTGTTAGCTTGTCAGTATTAATAGTATAGTCATGATGAATGACACTATACTTATTATAAATTTAAAACAAAAAAAATTTCTAAACAAGCTGAACATCTAACCAAATATTTGAACTCTTAACCATTAAATTACCAATACAATAAGGCTATATTCTTGTCAGCGAGCTATAAGGCGTTCAGTACATTACTTATTGCGATCATTAAGATTGTTACACCTCCTTTTGTCGGCATCTTATTCTTTACCCTATTTTTTATGTTTTCCAACTATATTATTCACTCACAACCTTTGTATCCATAGCTTGGACCCAATTGGTTTCACGTATATATCGAAATGCTAGGTATTGGGTATCTCTTTTCTTTAGCCTCTTATTTTTTCTCACTTATACCACTGGCTTTTCTCAAACAAACTCAGTATTACACGTTAGCTTTAGTCGCTTTATTTGGTTTTGTTTATGGCTTTTCAATATTTTATTTTTTTATCACCCATGTTGCGCCCATCATCTATTATTTAATGGCTGGACTAAGTAGTGCGGTTGGCACTGCCACTTACTATAAGCTGGACAAGACGTTACGGTTGAGCTACATTTAGTGCATTTCAACTTAAAGGTATGATACTTTTGACTAAAAGGGAACAACAATCAACAAAATCCGAATGAGCACTTGCTATCCTTAACACCTCTTTGTCTCGGGTCGTATTATCGTCTAACAATAAGCAAAAATTCTTAATGCCTGGTTTTTTATATCATTTATCATTTTTAATAAAAAAAGCTTGTCACTACTGCAGTGACAAGCTTTATGATAATAGGTACGACAAATTTTAGGCAAAAAAAAGATGACCCCATCAGCACATCCTCGGCACACATTGTATCTACTACCGTTGCTACCTTCCGGTCCTGGCGGGGTTCATAGTACAATGTTGCGAGGCTACCAATAGAGTCACCAAGCACGTATTATACATTAGCTCGCATTTTTATCAAGTTTATTCATCAAATTAACCTATGATAGTTAACGCTGAGATGACCTTTATTAGGACTTTCACAGCACTAAGATTTAAAGCAACTGGGGTATATTTATTATCCCTGTTTGCAAGGTGGCGCCAGACGTTTAATAAACACTCCTAAATCAACTATAAGCGCTTAAATTCAGTTATTTGCGGAAGTTGTAGTTAATATTAAGGTCGAATATATTAAGCATATTTGCTAGCAACATTATTCACAATGATTGCACTTATTGTATAAAAAGTAATTGATATGATGTCGTTAGTCGTTAATAGAGAGATACTTTAAAAAAGTCTACTTTAAAGTTGCCTATAATGACATTCATAGTGTTATTTTTATATTAAAAGGAGTTTAACGATGATACATTCACCCGTACAACCCATATTACGTTTAGGACTGTTAGCGGTTCTTGCCTCTACAGTGTGTTTCAGCCTCACGGCTCATGCAGAGCCTACAGGCTATAATCAAATAAGTTTTAGCGTTGATGCTGAACAAGACGTTGAAAATGACGAGGTAACTGCCACCTTATCTAAAAACGCTCAGGCGACAACCCCTAATCAGCTTGCAACAGAGCTTAATAAAGCGATCAATAATGCGCTTAATATAGCTAAGCGCTATCCCACAGTTACTGCTACTACAGGTTCTCAAAATACTTACCCCCAATATAATGATGAGGGAAAGATTACTGGCTGGACAGGTACGGTTAATATTAACTTAAAGAGTAATGACTTTGCCAAGACCAGCGAGCTGGTTGCTAAGCTACAAGACACCCTAGTTATTCAAAATATTAATTTTGGCGTCTCAGAGAAAAAACAAAAAGAGCTCGAAAAGGAGTTAATTAAACAGGCTTCATTAGAATTTAAGGCACAAGCGTCATCATTAGCTCAAACGTGGGATATGAGTGGTTATAAAATTATAAATGTCTCAATCAATAATAATAACCATTATAACCCGCCTATGTTAGCGGTATCTGCCACAGCTATGGAACGTTCAAATAATAATGTGCCTGCCCAAAACTTTGAAGCGGGCAATAGCCGTTTGAGTGTCACTGCTAATGGTACTATTGAGCTAATACCTTGGCTGAAATAGAGAAATGACATAGCGTATAAGTTTTATTCAATCCTATTCTAAGAATTTTGCCAACTTAAAAGCTGTTCGGTAAGCTTTTGAAGGTTTTAAACCTAATACCTCAAAAACCCAGACCTCTAAGAGATCTGGGTTTTGTTTTTTAGTATCTTTAACTTTTAAAGTCACTTTTTAAATTAAACCATTGCCTACATCAAAACATAACAATGCAGATAATCTAAAGTGATTTTTAATTACAATTAGCAGCTGTAGTACATATCAAATTCGACAGGATGGACCGTGGTATTCAAACGTTGACACTCTTCTTCTTTCAAAGCAATAAAGGCATCTAACATACTCTTAGTGAATACATCGCCTTTAAGTAGGAACTCATGGTCATCTTTAAGGGCTTGAAGAGCAACATCTAAGCTTTCAGCAACCGTTGGGATTGAACCCTCTTCTTCTGGAGGTAAGTCATATAAGTTCTTATCTGCTGCATCGCCTGGATGTATTTTATTTTGAATACCGTCAAGGCCTGCCATTAATAGGGCAGCAAATGCTAAGTAAGGGTTAGCGGTTGGATCTGGGAAGCGAGCTTCAACACGAACGCCTTTTGGCGAGCTCACGTATGGGATACGAATAGACGCTGAACGGTTACGCGCTGAATAAGCCAACATAATAGGCGCTTCGTAATGAGGCACTAAGCGCTTATAACTGTTTGTTGATGGATTAACAATCGCATTAAGTGCACGTGCGTGCTTAATAATACCACCAATATAGTATAACGCTGTTTCAGAAAGTCCAGCATATTCATCACCAGCAAAAGTGTTGACGCCATCTTTTGAGATTGACATATGGACGTGCATACCTGAGCCATTATCACCAACGATGGGTTTTGGCATAAAGGTTGCTGTTTTGCCAAACTGATGCGCGACATTATGAACCACGTATTTGAATTGTTGAACTTCATCAGCTTTACGAACCATTGTATTAAAAGAGACACCAATCTCTGACTGACAAGATGCTACTTCATGGTGATGCACTTCTACACGGTCTGGGCCCATGATATCTTCGATACGCTGACACATGACTGAACGCAAGTCTTGTGAGCTATCAACGGGAGGTACTGGGAAATAACCGCCTTTAACACGTGGACGATGAGCCATATTGCCCCACTCATAGTCATTATCAGTCGACCAAGCGGCTTCTTCAGCAGTGATACGGTGACGAGCACCTGACATATCGATTGACCACTTCACATCATCAAAAATGAAAAACTCAGGTTCTGGACCAAAGAATGCGGTATCGCCAATACCTGTTGATTTTAAATATTCTTCGGCACGGCGAGCGATTGAACGTGGGTCGCGCTCATAGCCTTGCATGGTCGTTGGCTCAATGATATCGCAGGTAACGACCACAGTAGTTGCATCAAAAAATGGATCAATAAATGCCGTTTCAGGGTCTGGACGCAATATCATGTCTGACGCTTCAATGCCTTTCCAGCCTGCTACTGAAGAACCGTCAAACATTTTGCCATCTTCAAGGACATCTTCATCGATGGTGTCTGCAGGGTAGCTGATATGTTGTTCTTTACCACGGGTATCCGTAAAACGAAAATCTACCCATTTAGCATTAGACTCTTTGATTAGGTCAAATAGTTTGTTCGACATTGTATGTCTCTCCATTTATTTATTAGTAACAAGAAAACTTGATAATGAGGTTGATAGTTATCAACCAAAGTAAAATTAATATGCTGTACTTAGGCTTATACTTAGGCTTATAAGTTATGGAAGCTTGCACATCATCTTCATTTTATCAAAAATCAGTATAGGTGACAGTGTCCAAAAATAATAGTAGCATTAAAAAATCTACCCATCATCCTAAAACACGTTTCTCATCCACGCACTACTTTGATATATTATAGTAATGCAATAGACGTGCCATTTTTAAATCAGCAGATTTAACTTTTAGTGATTTGGTAAGAGTGTTCGTTCTTTAGTTAGTTGGTCAGCCAGTTAGTTAATAGATAATTATAAATTATAGCCAGTCACAGTCAGTGCGTTGGTGTACCCTTATAAAACTTAGCTAATAAGAAAAATCTCTATCATATGAGCACATTCATTAGGCTTTTGTATTAGCACCCATTTAGGTACAGTGTACATAAATAGTGCATAACAGAATAGTGCGAATCTTTAATTAACGCACTATTTTGGTTCAATTTACATAACTATAAAACTTTATAGTGCATTTTTGAGGTCTTTGCAAAAGTCACAATGTGCCATACTGCTCACTTGCTATAATTATTGCGACCCTATTTTATGATTCTACTTTTAGATAATTACGACAGCTTCACCTACAATATAGTGCAGTATTTACAGAAATTGGGCGCAGAAGTAGTCGTCTATCAAAATGATAGAATTAAGTTGACAGATATTATCAGTTTACAGCCTACAGCCATTGTACTTGGTCCAGGTCCCGGAACACCAAATGACGCCGGCATCACGCTCCAGTGTATCGAATACTTTGCCGATAAGCTGCCTTTATTAGGAGTATGTCTAGGACATCAAGCCATTGCTCAAGTGTTTGGAGCGAGTATCATTCGTGCTCAAAAAGTCATGCACGGCCGTACTTCTCTCATTTATCATGACCATTTTGGGGTATTTAAGGGGTTAGACAATCCGACACCTTTTACCCGATACCATTCCTTAATTGTCGATAACAATACCGTACCAGATGATATCGTTGTGACAGCCTGGACGACTGTGAATCAAAATACTAATAAAACGACAGAGTATAAACTTCAACAAAATCACCAAAATATTAAAGCTTTTAAAAATGCAGCATTAGTTGATGGGTTATTAATTAAAGATATTTCTAACAATAATACATCAACTGACAGTATGAGCAGTTATATTAGAAGTTTTCATGAGCAGCCAATGGATCAAGTGGAAATTATGGCCCTTCGGCATAAATACCTCCCTATTGAAAGCGTGCAATTTCATCCTGAATCTATACTAAGCACAGCTGGGTTACAGTTATTTAATAACTTTTTAACTCACCATAACTTATTATAAGTTTTTTGTATTAGCCTTTAATACGGTATGTTGGGCAAACTCCTAAAATAAGCTTCTTAAACAAATAGGTGTAATTTAGACCTTTTAGACTCATAAATACACTTGCGATAAAACATGACGGTTCCTGAGTATGTATAATAGAAAACCATTAATAGAAAACCGTAATAGAAAACAATAAATACATAGCCTTCCATTCCATTAAACCATGACTGAAATAAAATTATGACGATAACAACCCCTACTACACCCTACTCCACATCTAATATGACGGATGATCAAGTTCACGACATTTTAACTACCGCACTGTCTCGTATTCTAAGACGTATCGACTTAACCCAAGCCGAAATGCGTCAAGTTATGACAATCATTATGGATGGTCGATGCTCTGAGGCTATGTTGGGCGCCCTACTCACTGGCCTTAATATGAAAAGTGAGTCTATTGATGAGATAACCGCTTCAGCCAGCGTCATGCTCGACTTTGCTAATAAACTTAAGATTAACGGCCGTAGCAATATGGTTGATATTGTCGGTACTGGCGGGGATGGTAGTAACTTATTTAACGTATCAACTGCCTCCTCTTTTGTGGCCGCTGCCGCCGGCGCAACCGTTGCCAAACATGGTAACCGTGGCGTTTCTTCTAAATCGGGAAGTTCTGACTTATTGGAACAAGCGGGCATTGACTTAAATATCAGCTTAGATCAAACCCGTCAATGTATTGAAGACAAAGGAATTGGCTTTTTATTTGCACCGAATCATCATACCGCGATGAAATATGCGATTCCGGTACGACGCGCTTTAAAAGTACGCACTATTTTTAATATATTAGGTCCTTTAACCAATCCAGCGGGTGTTGAAAACTTAGTGGTCGGTGTCTTTACCGATGCCATGTGTGAGCCACTTGCGCATGTCCTAAAAAACCTTGGTGCGAACCATGTTATGGTTGTGGGTTCAAAAGACCGTCTTGATGAGATTAGCTTAGCAACAAGTACCAAAGTGGCAGAATTAAAAGATGGTGAAGTCACTGTCTATGATATATTCCCTGAAGATGCAGGAATTGAATCTCAAACATTAGTAGGACTCAGTGTCGACTCTTCTACACAGAGCCTTCAGCTTATCCAATCGGCATTATCAGGAAAAGACACTAATGAATTCGGTATTCATCAAAACAAAATTAATAAAGCCCGCGATATGATTGCCCTAAATGCCGGCGCTGCTATATATGTAGCAGGTTTAGCCAGCAATTTTCCAAATGGGGTCAATCAAGCTCAAAACATTATCAATAGCGGTAAAGCATTAGAGAAGATGCAAGAATTGGCTGAATATACCCACTCATTTAAAGCATAGGTTTATCTACGTTTGGAGTTGTGCACGTTACGTTTACAGCGACTACGTACTCTTAAACCCCCTACGTTTATCACTATTGAAAATACTTTTTTTATTTTAATTTTATTGACAGATAACGAGCAAAAATATGACACAGGATGTTATTCCTTCTATACTAAAGAAGATTGTCATTACCAAACAAGCTGAAATTAAGGCGTCTAAAGCAAGTAAAGACAGTGACACTATTGAGGCGGAGGCAAAACAGTTGTTTGCCTCTAATACTAGTCCTACACGCGGCTTTGCAAAAGCGCTACTTAGTAAACAAACTGAGGGAAAGCCGGGCATTATTGCTGAAATTAAAAAAGCCTCACCGTCAAAAGGGGTTATTTCAAAAAACTTTGACCCAAGCTTGATTGCCGAACAATATGAAAACGCAGGGGCGGCTTGTCTCTCAGTGTTAACCGATGAGCAGTATTTCCAAGGTCACCCACACTATTTAAAGGAAGCCAAAGAGGCCTGCCAACTTCCTGTACTACGTAAAGACTTTATGATCGATGTTTATCAAATATATGAGTCTTATCTAATGGGTGCAGACTGTATATTGTTAATTGTAGCCTGTTTAGATGATGCGACGTTACTGGAGTTACATCAAGTTGCAACTGGTCTTGGTATGGATGTGTTAATTGAAGTACATACTCAAGCTGAGCTAAAGCGGGCGTTAAAGTTACCAGAGTCTGAGCACAATATTTACGGTATCAATAACCGAGACTTGAATACTTTTCATACTGATCTGCAAACGTCCATTAAACTAAAAGACATTATTGATAATTACGTGTCAACTCACTCACGACCACGTCTGTTAGTCACTGAAAGTGGCATTCATAATACTGAGGATATGCAGCTGATGTTGAATAATCAAATAAACTGCTTTTTAATCGGTGAACAATTTATGAAAACAGATAACCCGGGTCAGACTTTAGCGACACTACTACAATCACTTTAAATTTATGACTTTACACTATTTACTTTAAGGCAAAGTCCACTTATTCACATATTTAATCTAAGCGGTACATACTATGGCAAACTCATTATTTTCAAAAGAAGTTCAAGAACAACTCAAGTCACTAAAAAGTGAGCTAAGTAAAGGTCGAGCCACGTCTCCGTCTGATCCAGAGAACGAAAAACCAACGGATCCAGTTCCCCTACCAACTAAAAAACAAGTCGAAAAAACAGTCAAGCAACTAGACAGTGCCCATATCGATGATGACAAGGTTCTGTTTATGCAAGCGATGGCAGGGGTTGAACCTATAAAGGACAATAACACCATATCAGATGTGACTAAACCCAAAGGCACTAAGCCTGATGTTGCTACATTATCAAAACGTGCAGCTGCACAAGGGGCTGAGTCTGATACTCTTGAAGCTGGCTTGTCAGATATGCAGGCACTACTTAATCCCGTTAGTGGAGATTCATATCTTCTTTACAAAACGCCTACCCTCCAAAATAAAGTTTTTACCCAACTTAAGCAGGGTAAATTACGTTGGTATGATGCAGTAGATATTCATGGTTGTACCATTGATGAAGCGCGTGAGGCGATGACATCATTAATCTCACAAGCTAAGAAAAACAATGAGAATGTGGTTAAAATTGTTCACGGTAAGGGTGCTGACGCCGTCTTAAAAACATGTGTCAATGGCTGGCTACGTCAATTACCTGAAGTATTAGGATTTTGTTCCGCACCTCCTAAAGATGGCGGCAATGGCGCGGTACTGGTTTTGTTAAAAAAGAAAAAGCCTGATCTTAGCTAATACATGTTTGATACGAGTATTAAAAAGCCATTATGTCCTTTTAACTGTAGGACGTAATGGCTTTTTAAATCGCTGCTTTTTAGCGTTCTAAACCTTGTAGTCTGAATTAAGTAGTCTGAATTAAGTAGACTGCTTAATTTAATGGCGTTGTATTAACGCTATCAGGATGGTCATTAGAAATTGGCTTATTCGAATCTGTAGGTTCTACCACTACCCTTGAAGTCGCTAATGCATGCTCAACTGGATACTTTTCTACTTCTTTTAATATCTCAATGATAAGCTGTGACTGCATTTCATAAAACTCCATTAGTCCGCCACTGGCATAAACATAAGCACGAATCTCAATCATCATAGAGTCTTGACGTAGCTCTGCTATTCTGACCTGATTCCATTCAGAGTTTGTATATTCATGATCAATAATAAATTGATTCATTCCTTTCAAAAACTGTTCAATAGTAGCGGCATCAACATCTCTTTTTATATAAATATTATGTAAAAAATGGAACATATCACGTGACGCAAAATTCTCAATCGACATAGATGAGAAGTCGCCATTTGGCACGGTCACCACAGTACGGTTTAAAGTCCGCAGACGAGTTGAGCGTATACCGATATCTATCACCGTGCCTTCAAGCTGTCCAAACTTACAGTAATCCCCTACTCTAACTGGCTGATCTGCAACGACAACCACACTACCGACTAAGTTTTCGATCATCTTTTGCGCACCTAGGGCCAGTGCCAAACCACCCACACCTAAAGCTGCAATACCTGTTGTTAGATCAAAGCCTAAATTCCCAAAAATAAATATCGATGCCAGTATCAATAATAGCGCTTTAACTATTTTATGCATTAAGCTTAGTATCGATACTCTTTCCGTCAGATTGCGTTTATAACTCTGGCGTTCTGCGCGGTTGAAAATGGCATCCACAATTCTTAATAGCAGCCAAGTGGAAGCAAACCAACCAACAATATCTTTTATACGGTTAACTGGCTCTCGAACCGTCACGGATACTCCCGCATAGACCATAACTTCATAAAGTATGATCGAGGTGGTTACCAAGGCTAAAGGGAGAATGAATTTGGCATTAATAGGTAGCGGTCTATGACGAACTTTTGGATAGTAGTTTTTTAAGAATAAATATAAAATTCCAAAGAAAATATAAGACACCGAGATACAAAATAGAGCCAGCAAAAAAACCGCAAATATATCGGCAAGATTATAACCCCCTAGCATCTTATTTTTTAAGGGATCTAAGGTATATTTATCAATAATAGTCGAGTTAGTCGATAAGTTAGCATTTTTAATAGACTGTAAAGTCTGCGCTGACATCTGCCAATAAGAGTTACCATGCTCTGCTGTTTTACGAACAAGAACAATATCTATAATTTGGTTTTGTGTGGTTATTGTGCCTACTTTTTCAAGTTCAGGAGGTAATTGATCCGCTAAATTACCTGTTGGTGTATTGTTAATTTGTAATTCAGCATCTAGTCTACCGCCTTTATCAAGCGCCAACTTAACCTGACGAACCACTTCAACAGAGTTCTCTCCCGGATTAAGACTTAAGTAATTAGAGGCTAATGTCGTATTATTTTCCCCTAACGCTTTGATAAATCCTTGAATAGTGCTCCTTGGTGTTTGCCTGCCAAAAGGATCTACAATCTCTTCAGTAACTGAGTTATTTTGTGTTGATGCATCAGGGTCTGCTGCTAAAGCACTTATGGAAGAAATTAACGAAATAACAAGGCACAATACTAAAATAAGTATTTTAAATATTAGATTTGGAGTACCGTTTTTGACACTGTGCTGTCCAGTCGCGCTATTAATAAAAGACATTTTGGCAACCTAATGCTTTTGTTTTAGAGATAAGAATAAGAATGATAAGAATAATCGAAATATACTGATAGGGTACTAAAATCAGATACATATTCAGAACGACAATTTTAGCATGAGTTTAATACCTGACAAGCTTATAAAATGGTTTAGTAAAATATTCTTCTAAATTCGCACAATCTTGGATTGTTTGAAAATAGCTTTAAAACTATTACTTTAAAACTATCAATCTATCACTTTAAAACTATCAATAATGCATAAATACTCTAAAAATAACTCTAGGTGAGTGGAATTTAACAAACCATGAGTAAAATTCTTCTAATTAAGGTTTATTTCTAGCTTTAATAAGAGATAATAACGCCATTATTACTTAATGGTTAACTTATTTACTTTTTGGGTCTGATTATGAAAACCTCGTACAACAACTTATACAAAAGCCTTGTTTGTTATTCAATACATACAGTGTCACTAAATATAAAAGCCATCGCTATATTAACCAGCTCTTTGGCCTGTACTTCAGTTTTTGCGGCCACCTCTGATATTGAGGCTGAAGCTGACTATCCAACTGCAGAATTCCCTGCTATAACGGTTACAGCAACGCGTACGCCTACTGCGATAAATAACACCATTGCGCAAGTACGTGTAATCGATAATGAGGCGTTAAAACACTATCAAGGTCAAACTGTACTCGATGTTCTTAAACATCAGCCAGGTATTACATTTAAGCAAGATGGTGGGATGGGTCAAAGTAGTAACTTTTATGTACGAGGCTACGATAGCAAACGAGTATTGGTTTTGATAGATGGAATTCGTTATGGCTCAATGACAACTGGTCAACCTGCTTTGAGCTTGTTACCATCAGATCAAGTTGAACGTATTGAAGTGCTTTATGGAGCATCAGGTTCTAGTATCTATGGTTCAGATGCTATGGGCGGTGTTATTCAAATTTTCACAAAAGGCTCCAATGCTACAAAATCAAATGCCTCAGCAACAATAGGCTATGGTTCTAATAATCATTATATCGTTGGTGCCACCGGTCAATGGGTTTCGAATACTGATAATGGACTAAATCCAACAGTTGTGAGTGTCTCTGCAAGCCGTAATGAAAC
Organism: Psychrobacter sp. CX5; assembly: GCF_057621535.2. NCBI lineage: Bacteria > Pseudomonadati > Pseudomonadota > Gammaproteobacteria > Moraxellales > Moraxellaceae > Psychrobacter > Psychrobacter sp. CX5. The sequence goes on from NZ_CM177735.1 coordinate 112,462, forward strand.
TGATGGTTTTAGTGCAATTACTCACCAAACAGGCAACAATAAAGACGATGACGGCTTTAAAAGCAATAATGGTTCTATTTCAGTGAGTTCAAGTCCATCTGAAAATATCATGCTGGGTGTAAATGCGTTATATAGTGATTCTACTACTGATTTTGATAACTATAATAATGTAAAAGGAGCTTATATAGACCAAAAAAATGGAGCTTATTCGTTATTTGCCGATTACAATAAGAATGATCTAGGCTTGAAACTAACTGTTGGCCAAAGTTTGGATGAGTTAGATAACAATATAGGTGATGCTTTTGAAACCAACCAAACTCAAGCTAATCTAACAGGTACATACTCCTTACCTTTAGGCAAAGCTATCGCTGGAGTAGAATGGCTTAAACAAGATGTCGATGTCACACCGAATAAAACCGAACCAAATTACCAAGGTTTTTTGGAGGATGATAGAACTATAAAAAGTGGCTATTTAGGATATCAGTTAAGTACTAATAAATTTGATTTGCAAGCTAATTTAAGACATGACGATAATTCACAGTTTGATTCAGAAACTACTTATGGTATAGGTGGCGCTTTAAATCTTACCGACAATTTAAGAATAGGTTCGAGTTATGCTACTGGATTTCGTGCACCTTCATTAAATGACTTATATGTTCAGAGTAATTACTATGTTCCTAACCCAAATTTAGACGTAGAGACTAGTGATAACAGTGAGGTTTTTATAGAGTTTAATACTCTTACTAATGACACTCGATTAACAGCTTATCACTCTGATGTTAAAGACCTTATTCAAAATGAATATGAAAAGACTAGTGGCAAATATGTTGCAAAAAACGTTGAAGACGTTAAATTGCAAGGGATAAGCTTAACGACGGATTGGTATTTAGATAACTATATATTTGGTGGTCAGTATTCTTATACTGATACTGAAATTAAATCCGATACTAACAAGGGCAATCAGTTACCAAATCGACCTGAAAACTCTGGACTAGTCTATGCTGGCTATCAAACTGATAGGTTTGATGTAAGAGGCGAACTTCAATATGTAGGTAGTCGCTTTGTTAGTGCAAATAATACCGATAAGCTTAAAGACTACCAACTCTTGAATTTATCTGCTAATTATAACCTAACCCCTAATTTATCAATGACGACTAGAATTGATAATCTTTTGAATGAGGATTATTCAACCAATGACTCCTACGGCACTCGTTATAGCTCAGATGATGGTACCAACTTCTTTACCTCTTTTACCTACACTTGGCAATAAGTTTATCATTTGAAATGTAGTATTGAGGTCTAACAATATAAGCCACTCATTAAATGAGTGGCTTTTTGGTATTAATCTCTCAGTCCAAAAAAGACCTATATGAAATAGATTCAAATCTATGTTAAAGCTTTAATTTAAATTTATAGTTTACGGGGTAAATGCTCAGGTAAATGACAACGTAGATAGACCTTAGACACGAGTAATGCTTCCTTTGCCATTTTTTCAGTAATTTTATTATATTTCTTAAATGATAAAGAGAAAATACTATGTATCATCACATAAGTAATTAATACATGTTCATGAATATCTTTATATTCAGATACATCGTAATAATTTGAAATTTTTTCGACAATCGTTTCGATAATGTTAATATCGACTAGATCCTCAAACTCACTAACGTCAAAATCTGGCAAATTTGCACTGTACATAAGTTTCAATTTAATAGGGTCAAGATTGAACAATTCTACAGACTGTAAGATTATCTCAGCGATATAATCATGCCACGTATCCAGTTCTGCTACGTCTATTTTCTCAAGGCTCTGATAAGTTTCCATATAATTTAGAAACCGTAAGGCTAAAAAAATAGACTCTACATTGGGAAAGAAATGGTAGGCAGACGCCCGTGGTATGCCAGCCTCCTTACAGACTTCTGCAAGACTTATGGTAGTAATATCACGAGACTTACCAAGCTTTTGAGCGCTTAATAGTAGCTTTTGACGGCGAACACGTCCCTGTTTACTGGTGTGCTTAAATTTATTGGGAACAAGAGTTTTAGCAAGCTCTGAATCAACTAATATATCTTGAATTAAATCATCTGGATTGGATAACATTAATGTCCTCTTAAACTACTTACGTAAATTGGTCTGAATAAAGAAATTAATTGGTTATACACTCACTAAAATTCTATTAAAAATAAATTAATTGGTTGGTAATAAATACTTTAAAATTAGTTAAAAAGTAAGGGGTATATAATGATAACATTATTTAATAAAATTAATCATTACTTATAATTTAAAGCTTAATATTTAATTTGTCAATATTATTAAATTATATTAATTTAATCTTAGCTCTCACAACACCGTGATCGGTAACCCTCTCCTCATACTCTTTTTTAAGATGATCATTGAAATAGTCAACACGCACTACTTCTCCTAAAGAGTACTTACCGTCTACAATAAACTCCTCTGACACAAATAGTTGATCAATGACTTCAGGCATTCCTTGATATAAATGAGTATAAGCAACGCCTTTCATCCACCCATAGCTAGTCTGTACACGAGCAGCATCGAACAAAGCAATATCACGCATCCCCTTATCATAATTCACTTCACTCGTTTCTGCTAAAAGCTGGGTGGTCACACTATCGGTCACATCATTCATATCGCCTAACAGAATCACCGGATGTCGAGTACTTTTTAAAATATCTATAATATATACCCTTAATGCGGTTGCCTCTGCCGCCCGCATACACAAGCTTCTTAGTTTAGCACGGACTCTTAATTGAGGGTCATCGTAATCTTCAAGACGATTGCCCTGAGCATCACGTAGGTAATGAGGTCGTTTACTTTTTAAGTGTGCGGTTATAATTGTAATGGGCTGACCATAAATATCTAAAGTGGCGACTAATGGTGGTCTATTAAATTGCTGATACAACCCCTGATCTGGTACATCCACCACCGCTAAAGGATTAAACTTGGTCAGTAACTCCCAGTTTATAATTTTAAATTTTGAGACAATGCCCATAGCCGGAGTCTGTTGTGCACCTTGACCTAAAGTTAGTGTGCTTGAGACATCGTTACTGGCCAAAGGCGCTAAAACTTGAGAAGGTTCAAATCCAAGCCTATGTGCTAAGTCTTGTAAAGCTTTTTCATCCCATATTTCTTGGAAGGCATATATATCTGATTTGGCATTGTTTAATAGCTGGTATAAGCCATTGACTTTACGCTCGTATTCACTATTACTATAAGGCCCCATGTTTGAATAATAGTGCCGATTGGGTAGTGCTAAGTTTAAGGTGTTATTGGTCGCAATATAGAATTGTTTTTCGTCATGTTTTTTATGATTATTTGACATTTGGTTTATCCTTACTTATTGACATTGATTTAATTTGATTTAATTATTTATCTTAGGGTCTGTTGAATATCTTAAATTACTTAAAAAGAAGCTATTGATAATTTTACTTAAGTGCGAGTTTCAATTTTAGCGGTATGTATTGAATGCCATATATTGAAGAGAATCTATCGAGGAAGGCAAGTCCTAAAGCAACAAATCAATCGCTATGATTAGCAGATTTGTTGAACATGAACGAGTCTGATAAGGATAGGTTATTTTATAGACAAGGGTAAGTTATTTTATAGACAAGATATAAAACGCTTTAAAACGCTCAGCTCCTTTTAATGACTCTAGTAAAAAACGAGCCCTTATTGCAGCGTTTTGCCAATGGCTTGATGCCAATGATGCAAATAGTGTTCCCGCTCATCTTCAGACATCTTAGGCTCAAAGCAGTGGTCTAGATGCCAGGAGTCTTCAATAGTAGACTCGTCATATAGCCCTGAATTTATACCCGCCATAATAGCCACCCCTTTGGCGGTAATTTCAGTATCTTTGGGTCTCAAAACTGGTACGCCAAGCATATCAGCTTGAAATTGCATGAGTAAGTTATTATTGGACGCACCGCCATCTACCCGAAGCTCTGTCAAAGGACTTGGACTGTCTTTTTGCATCGCTGACAATACATCATAGGTTTGAAAGGCAATAGATTCAAGCGCCGCACGAGCGACATGGGCCTTTGTAGTACCGCGGGTCATGCCTGATATACTGGCAGTAATATCAGAACGCCAATAAGGCGCCCCTAGACCTGTAAAGGCAGGAACTAAGACAACCCCTTCACTACTTTTAACCTCATTGGCTAACTGCTCAATATCTTCAGACTTATAAAACAGGCCAAGGTTATCTCTTAGCCATTGTACAATTGCACCCGCCATGAACACACTGCCTTCAAGAGCATACGTTACTTCGCGCTTGGACGGGTTTAAGATACGTTTACCAGACTTCATTAACTGAGAAAGTGATTTATGTTCGCTCGTCGCTGATCTTAACAGTGATGCATTTGAGCGGCGTTGCCAGCTGACAGTGCTGAGTAACTGATGTTGACTGAGCTGCACCTCATGACCGATATTCATGAGCATAAAACATCCTGTGCCATAAGTATTTTTAGCCATACCTATCGAGACACACCCTTGCCCAAATAAAGCGGCCTGCTGATCTCCTAAGACCGCTTGAATGGGTATTTGCTTAGCAAACAGCCCTTTTTTAGTTTTACCAAAGTCCCCATCTGATGGCACGACTTTAGGCAGTATTTGTTTACTAATATCAAAGTGGTTGAGGAGATCCTCAGACCATTCAAGCTTGTTAATATCATAGATTAACGTTCGTGACGCATTGGTGATGTCTATCACATGCTCACCGCCCGTTAGTTTAAACAGAAGCCAACTATCAATGGTTCCTACAGCCACCTCACCTCGTTGCGCCTTATCTCTTAGATTTGGATGATTGTCTAACATCCATACTATTTTACTGGCGCTAAAATAGGGATCTATACGTAGCCCTGTTATAGATTGCACGTAGTGTTGCATACTGACGTCAGACTCTGGCACACGCTGTTGTTGCAGGCTCTGACACCAACTGTCTGATCGTCTATCTTGCCACACTATGGCAGGTGCCAAAGGCTTGCCCGTTCGTTTATCCCAAATGACAATGGTCTCTCGTTGATTGGTGATCGCAAGGCTTGAGATGTCAGTTGCCAGTAGTCCGGCTTGGTTAATCGCATCATGTGCACAACTTATTTGTGTGTGCCATATCTGCATCGCATCTTGTTCAACATATCCAGCTTTTGGGGTTAGCAAAGTGGTTGGTTTTTGGGATATTTGAATAGGTCTGGCTTTCTCATCATAAATAATGGCTCGGCTTGAAGTGGTACCTTGATCTAAAGCTAATACATAACCTGCCATAATATATTCTCCCTGAAATGACACTTAACGATGAAGATATTTAAACAATAATTCACTTTGTTATAAAAAAGCTTGCAACACTTGGTTTAGATAACGGCGTCCAAGTGACGTTGGTTGGATTAAATCCTCTTGATTGACCAGTAGACCTTGCTTCTTAAGCTTATTAAGGATGGGTTTTATCTCAGAGACGCTAAGACCTGTTCTTGAGCAATACATATCTAACGGCACGCCTGCGGTTAGACGCAGCGCATTAAGCATAAACTCACTCGTTAGCTCATTTTTCGCAATGCTATTAAATCCAACCATTTTTGGATAATCCGTATAGTTGATATAATCTTTTGGCATTCGGCTTTTGCTAAACCGATAAATACCTGAGTTCTCTAAATAGCAAGAATTATGACAACTCGTCAAGTCACTGTGTCCACCTTCAGAAGGAATATTCTTTATATCTTCTACAAGTGTTATTTTGCCATGTGCTCCCGCTCCAATGGCTAGATAATCTCCAAATTGCCAATAGTTTATATTATGTCGACAGCCAGTATCGTTAGGGCTTACCCAAGCGGATATCTCATAATTTGTATAGCCTAATTTATTCAATAGCAGACTACCCTGCTCTTCGATATCCGCTAAGTGCTCATCATCAGGTAAGATTGGGGTGTCTCTAAAAAAAACCGTATTAGGCTCTATGGTCAACTGATACCAAGATATGTGGGTTGCCCCCACCTCATCTGCCATCGTAATATCATATAAAGCATCCGCTACTGTTTGCTGTGGTAGACCGTGCATAAGGTCAATATTTAAGCGGGTAAATCCTGCTTTTTTAGCCGCTTGAGTTGCCTTTTTGGCTTGTTCAGCGTTATGAATACGGCCTAAAGCCTTAAGTTTACTATCTGAAAAAGTTTGTACCCCGATGGACAATCTATTTATCCCTACTGCCAAATATTCTTCAAACGGGGCATGTTCTAGGGTACCAGGATTTGCCTCCATAGTGACTTCGATATCTGAGGCAAATGGCAAGACTGCTTTTAAATGTTTAAACAGGCGTTGATATTGATTAATCGGCAGTAAGGATGGCGTACCTCCTCCTATAAAAATTGAAGTTATCTGACGATTTTGTATTAACGCAAGCTGAGAGTCTATGTCATCGATTAACGCATCCACGTAAACGTCAAAGTGATTACTGTTTATTTGACTGATTTTTTCTTGTCCTGTTAAAGTGTTATTTCCAGTTAAATTTTTGTTTTCATTAAACTTATTATTGTCTGTAGCATTATTTTTACTCTCAATAGACAGGGGTAAGGTATGGGAGTTAAAATCGCAATAAGGGCATTTTTTAACACACCAAGGGATATGAATGTATAGCGCCAAAGGGATTTCATTTACATTAATTAATGAGGACATAAGGATATAGTATTAAACTCTTTTACAGATAGTGATATAGTCTCGACCTTAGATAAGTCGTATTCGGTATGTAAGCATATTTTGCAGCCAATGTTGGGCTTATTATACGTATTCATTGTCTAGTTAATAGCCCTATTAGCTTAATAGCCCTATTAGCCAAATCATATTTTATCGTTTCTCATGATAACCCCAAAGTCCTAAAACCCTATTTAGAAGTTTCCTTATGTTGCCAGATTTATCATTCAATGAATTTAAACAACACAGTAAGCGGCTTAGTACCTTAGTATTACCCATTTTAATAACTCAATTTTGCCAAGCTGCATTAGGCGTAGTAGACGCTATCATGGCAGGCGCAGTATCCGCACTAGATTTAGCAGCGGTCTCTATTGGCTCTGGTATTTGGTTGCCTTTATTTTTATTAGCAACCGGGATTTTGATCGCTACCACACCTTTAATTGGTGAGAAAATAGGTCAAAGATCACATCACCATATCCCCCATATCACTCAGCAATCGTTATGGGCAGCTCTTTTAATTGGGTCTATTGGATTGATTGTTGTCTCTATAATGCCCAATATTCTAGGCATAATGGGTGTCCCTGATGACATACAACCTAAGGCAGGACAATACTTACGTTTTGTAGCTTGGGGGTTCCCAGCCATTGCGTGTTACGCCGTACTGCGCAGCTATTGTGAGGCATTAGGTCGACCAGAGCCTGTCACTGTTATCAGTTTGATTGGTCTATTAATCAATATACCTATTAATTATATTTTTATCCACGGCTTATTTGGCATGCCTGCTCTAGGTGGTGCGGGATGCGGGCTTGCAACCGCTTGTGTACTGTGGAGTAATGTACTCCTACTATCCCTTTATTTGAAACTGTCGAATCATCAGACATTTGATGAGACCCGCTTCTTTTACAATTTCTCACGACCCGATCGTAAACAAATCGGTAAATTATTCCGCTTAGGTATCCCCATCGGTATCTCAATATTTTTTGAAGCCAGTTTATTTAGCTTAGCCTCGATCGTCATTAGCCCATTAGGGGCAGTTGCCGTCGCTTCTCATCAGGTAGCTCTGGCAGTTACCTCCCAATTATTTATGATTCCATTATCAGTTGCCATGGCATTGACTATCATGGTTTCTAATAGATATGGTGAACAAAATTGGCTCGCTTTAAAACAAGTTCAGCGAACAGGTTTATTTTGGACGGTTTGTATTGCCTTATGTAGTATGCTTGGGGTTTGGATATTTAGAGAAAACTTGGCTAACGCATTTACTGATAATCCAGCCGTCAAAACTCAGGCCATTCTTTTATTATTATTTGCAATTGCTTATCAACTGGTCGATGGCTGGCAAGTTAACATGGCAGGTATTTTAAGGGGAATGCAAGACACTCAATTTACGATGTGGATTACTTTATTCTGCTATTGGCTAGTAGCCCTACCATTAGGGGTTTATTTGGTTCGCTATACAGATACTGGCGCCAAAGGCTTTTGGATTGCGTTAGTTGCTGGATTGACTTTATCTTCGGTGTTATTAACCTGGCGACTCATCCATCGCCAACGTCAGCTTTTTAACTAGGCATGATGACCTCGACCTTATTGATCTATCGAAACCTTTATAAACTGAAAGTATAAAGTAGTTAGTCTTTACCCAATTAAGTTAAGCGCTGGTATAAAACAGGGCATAATGTATAAAATTTAAGGTATGAATAAGTTATTTAAACCTAAATACATCATTTGTTACTCATCAGAGGTGACAAAATTTGTTACAATATGGGCAATATTATAAGAATACCGGTAGGCAACCGTATGGACATTGAAAAAATTCGTACGCTCATTGAGCTAATGGAAGAAAAAGACCTTGTTAATCTTGAAGTTAAAACTGGGGATGACAGTGTAAGTCTAACGAGACACTACAACACCCCAATACCTTCAATGATGGCTGCTAATCCAGCATATATCACTGAACCCCCTGTAGAAGCAGTGCACCCAGGAAGTATCGAAAATTCGCCTATGGTCGGGGTATTTTATGCAGCACCTAGTCCAAATGATCCCCCTTTTGTCACACCAGGTCAAAAAGTTCAGGCTGGTGATACCTTAGGTATCATAGAGGCCATGAAAATCATGAACCCCCTGGAAGCGACTCAAAGTGGCATTGTTGATGCTATCTTAGTTGAAAATGGTGACGTCGTTCAATTTGGTCAACCAGTCATTCGTTACAAAAGCTGAGGCAAAGGCAACTAAATGATAAAAAAATTGCTTATTGCCAACCGTGGCGAAATTGCTCTTCGCATAGTACGTGCCTGTAAACAGTTAGGCATCCAGACAGTCGGTGTCTACTCGACAGCGGATGAAGATCTGATGCACTTACGTTTCGTGGATGAAGCTGTGTGTATTGGCAAACCGAACGCCAATCAAAGTTATTTAAATATCGGCGCTATTATTACTGCGGCTGAAATCACAGGTAGTGATGCCATCCATCCTGGTTATGGGTTTTTGGCTGAAAATGCTGAATTTGCTGAGAATATTGAAGAAGCAGGTATTACGTTTATCGGTCCCCACCCTGATCATATTCGCCTGATGGGCAATAAAGTTTCAGCGATTAATGCGATGAAACAAGCTGGTGTTCCCACTGTACCTGGTTCAGTGGGTACAGTGACTTTAAACAATGCCGAAGAGCAAGCCAAAAATATCGGTTTTCCCTTATTGATTAAAGCGGCTGCCGGTGGTGGCGGTCGTGGTATGCGGATTGTCGATCGTTTTGATCAGTTAAACGAACAAGTTCAAGCCGCTAAACAAGAAGCTGAGTTGTGGTTTGGGGATGATAGCGTGTATATGGAACGCTATTTACAAAATCCACGTCATATTGAGGTACAAGTTCTAGGCGATGGAAACGGTAACGCTATTCATTTGTTCGACCGTGACTGCTCTTTACAACGCCGTCATCAAAAGGTATTGGAAGAAGCGCCTGCTGCTGATATTCCCGACGACATTCGTGAACCTATCTTGCAAGCCTGCGTGAAAGCTTGCGAAGATATAGGCTATAGGGGTGCAGGTACTTTCGAATTCTTATTTGAAGATGGAGAGTTCTTCTTTATCGAGATGAACACTCGAGTACAAGTTGAACATCCCATTACGGAGATGGTTACTGGCATTGACGTTGTCGTTGAACAACTTAAAATTGCAGCCGGCTATGGCCTATCTTATCGTCAAAATGAGATTAGTGTGCATGGACATGCCATTGAGTGCCGTATCAATGCTGAAGATCCAAAAACGTTTGCGCCCTCCCCTGGTAAAATTACTCAGTATTTTATTCCAAGTGGCTCTGGGGTACGTTTTGACTCTCATTTGTATCCAGGTTATGTCATTCCCTCATACTATGATTCATTAGTGGGCAAGCTGATTTGTCATGGTCAGACACGTGAACAAGCAATTGCAAAAACGTTACATGCCTTAGATGAGCTCATTATTGAGGGCATCAAAACTAACATACCATTGCATCGAGACGTCATTTTAAAAGACCCAGAGTTTGCCTCCCAAGCTCAAAACATACACTATCTAGAGCAGTGCTTACTTAATATAGAAGACAAGTGATAGCTGATGCTATTAAAAGCTTCATAAAAAAGCAGACGTTATGTAAACGTCTGCTTTTTTTTATTAGGATCTGTTTTGTTTAATAAAGTAAAGTCTGAGTGATAACCTAAAACAGGTTTAATATCATAAAAACAATTTCTAGAATCAATCATCTATCATATATCATCTATCCATTATAATTAATGATAATAGATTCATGATAACATTATGACAGATCACGATTATGACAAATCACGACCTCTACTGGCTTCAATAGAAAGACGTAAACCGTTTAAGCGAATGAAACCTTCGGCGTCTTTTTGATCATAGGCACCTGCATCATCTTCAAAGGTCGCAATTTTTTCATCAAATAGCGAGTAAGTAGACTTACGACCCACCACGCTGACATTACCTTTGTACAATTTTAGACGTACCGTACCTGTCACGTACTCTTGAGACTTATCGATAAGAGCTTGTAGCATTTGACGCTCTGGACTAAACCAGTAACCATTATAGATAATTTTGGCATAGCGTGGCATGAGCTCATCTTTTAGATGCGCCGCTTCACGATCTAGCGTTAAGGACTCAATACCTCTGTGAGCTTTTAACATTATTGTACCCGCTGGTGTTTCATAACAGCCACGAGACTTCATGCCGACATAGCGGTTTTCTACAATATCCAACCGGCCAATACCATGCTTACCACCCAGTTCATTGAGCTTAATCATCACTTCATATGGCTCAAGCTTTTCGCCATCAATAGCAACAATATCACCTTTTTCGTATTCTAATTCAATATACTCTGGCGTATCTGGTGCTTGTTCAGGACTGACCGTCCAGCGCCACATATCCTCTTCCGCTTCAGTATAAGGATCTTCTAGAATATCACCCTCATAAGATATGTGCAGTAAGTTGGCATCCATTGAGTAAGGAGATTTCTTCTTATTGGCGGCAAAATCAATGGGGATATTATGCTCTTTGGCATATTGCATTAAGCTTTCACGGCTTGATAAGTCCCATTCACGCCAAGGCGCAATTGTCTTAACCTCTGGCGCTAAGGCAATAGAACCTAACTCAAATCTAACTTGATCATTTCCTTTACCAGTGGCTCCATGACTGATAGCATCTGCATTGTGCTCTTTTGCAATCTCTACTAACCGTTTTGCAATCAAAGGACGAGCAATAGAGGTGCCTAGTAGATACTCACCTTCATAGATGGCATTTGCACGGAACATTGGGAATACATAATCACGCGCAAATTCAGCACGTAAATCTTCAATATGAATATGTTTGATACCCATAGCCTGTGCCTTAGCGCGTGCAGGCTCAACCTCTTCACCTTGACCAATATCTGCGGTGAAGGTAATGATCTCAGCATCATAGGTATCTTGCAACCATTTAGCGATAATTGAGGTATCTAGACCGCCTGAGTATGCCAAAACAATTTTGTTAATATTGTCTTTATTCTCTATCGACATAGTACATCCTTTATTAATATATGAGTGAGTCAATTAGTGTATAAAATAAAACGGTTTAGGATCTTTTATAATTAATTAAATGTATTATTGTGGCTAATATAAAGCACAAATGACAATCTTAATGACATTTAGCATTAAACATTTCAGTTTACACTATTTAAAGTTGCAACAAAAGCCTATTACAGGTCGTTTCATTATGGCTCTTATCAAATGATAGCATCTTATTCGCTGAACAAGTCACCCGTTGTCGTTTTGTATCGTCATTTTAGCAAATATGGGGTTGAATAACCGATTTAAGTACTAAAACCTGTTATTATTAGCATACTTAATTTTTTAAAAATAATCCTTTAATCACAACACCTTAATTTTGCCAGACATTAATAAAGTACCAACTAAAAAATTTTTAAATAATGGCTGTTCACTATGACTGATAACACTCCAAATCTTACAAAATCAACTATGCCAATGACGACTCAACAATCAAGCCCCGTTAAGCAGATCACCATTTCTCGTCCTGATGACTGGCATATTCATCTGCGAGATGGTGCCTCTTTAAGTACGACTGTGGCACATGCTGCTAAAAGCTTTAGCCGTGTTATATGTATGCCAAATTTGGTTCCTCCTGTTAAAAATGCGACTGAGGCACTTGCCTACCGCCAGCGTATTTTGGATGCGTTGCAACACTCCAATATTGAGAATAAATATAAAGACGCGTTCAATCCACGTATGACTTTGTATTTGACAGACACTACCACTGCCGAAGATATCAAACTAGCTGCCGAAACTGGTATTGTGCAAGCTGTGAAACTCTACCCTGCTGGAGCGACTACTAACTCAGATGATGGCGTTACCAATTTAGCCTCACGAGCTGACGTCTTTGATGCGCTACAGAAGCATGGATTGCCGTTACTCATCCATGGTGAGGTGACAGACTCTCATATTGATATATTTGATCGTGAGAAGCAGTTTATTGATACCACGCTCAATAATATGGTTCGACAATTTCCTGAACTTAAGATTGTGGTCGAGCACATTACTACAGGGGACGCCGCTGACTTTGTACTGTCTCAAAATGAGTTGGTAGCGGCCACTATTACCCCTCAACATTTACTATTTAATCGAAATGACTTACTGGTAGGTGGTATAAAACCTCATTTTTATTGTTTACCTATTTTGAAACGTCAGCAACATCAAAAAGTACTGTTGGATGTTGCTACCAGTGGTAATCCTAAATTCTTCTTAGGCACCGACTCAGCGCCCCATGCCACTCATGCCAAAGAAAATGCTTGCGGCTGTGCGGGGTGTTATTCTGCATCAATCGCCCTTCCTCTATATGCAACCGCTTTTGATAGTGTGGGTAAGATTGAGAAACTTGAAGGGTTTGCCAGTCATTTTGGGGCTAAGTTTTATGGCTTACCTATTAATGAAGACACCATTACTTTGGTTAATGAACCGATGCAAGTCCCTGAAAGCTATCGCTATATGACTGATCAAACTTTAACGCCTTTAATGGCTGGAGAAACGATTCCTTGGTCTATAACACAGTAGCTTTAAATGGAACAACTATTGATATACTAAAATATTAGTTGAATGCTAATTTTCTAACTTTGGTTTAAACGAGTGAGTACTAATACTCTAACCTATCTTAGTTCTCACTTATTTTTATAATGCGATATCTGATCTATGCCTGACTCTAAAATGACTCCTAGTAATAAAAATATAAAAGATAGTGATCTAAATAATAAAGAGAACGCTGATGCGAACTATGATATGAACCCTAATCATACCTCTGAAATCGACACAAAAGTAGGCGATTCCACTATTCTAGTCTCTGATGATAAAGAAATTAAGTCGAGAACTGATTTATTAAATACGCCTAAAGCGAATGAAGCTAACACTGAGTCTAGTATTTCAAAAGCTGACACACCAGCCGATGGATTTGCCGAACAACCTATTATAAAACTGGTCGATCGATTTCGTAAATTCTTACCTGTCGTCGTCGATGTAGAAACCGCAGGCTTTAATGCGGCAACCGATGCACTATTGGAAATTGCCTGTATTCCTATTTTAATGGATGCACACGGCACGTTTTATCCAGGTGAGCCACTAAACGCGCATCTTCAACCTTTTGAAGGTGCCAATCTTGAACCGCGTGCGTTAGAATTTACTGGCATTGATCCGAACAACCCATTAAGAAAAGCCATAGCTGAAGAAGAAAAACCAGCCCTTCGCCGTATATTTAAAGCACTAAAAGAAGTGCGTAAGGACAATGGCTGCCAAAAATGTATTTTGGTCGGTCATAATGCGCATTTTGATTTATCATTCTTAAATGCCGCTATCGAGCGAACCAACAGCAAGAACCACAATCCCTTCCATCAGTTCTCAGTACTTGATACGGTCAGCTTATCCGCCCTAGCGTTTGGACAAACTGTACTGGCACGTGCTTGCAAAGAAGCGGGTATTGACTTTAGTGGTTCAGAAGCTCATTCCGCACTGTATGATACCCAAAAGACTGCTGAGTTATTCTGCCATATTCTAAACAATTACCCTATGTTAAAAAGCTCGTTATTAGAAAGCCAAGAGCAAAACTCAGAAGCTAATGCGATTGCAGAATAATCTTGAGTGAAGCATTATCAGAACGAGATCAAGTTGTTATCCATCTTAACTCTCATTTTACGCTTAGTATGAGGTTAAATTATTTTCCGAATAGCACTAATTATAAATCTGTTGCTAGTTTCTTAATTTATTTCGCATAATTTTAATAAAAAGGTTGACACGTCTATCCTTTATTATTAGAATACGCACCACTTCGACATTAACGGTGAAAGCGGTCGAAGTGGTCTGTGTCCCGTTCGTCTAGAGGCCTAGGACCCCGCCCTTTCACGGCGGTAACAGGGGTTCGAATCCCCTACGGGATACCACTAATTTGTGATATCTTTTACCAAATCTAGAAATTAACCTATCGAAGAAGACGACTGCAAACCCTACAAAAAGTAGGTCCAGCGAGACTGACAAAGATAGGTTATTTTATAGAAAAGGTATTTTAAGCGTTATCCAGTTGATACTGCTTATATTAAAAAAGCCTGATTCTAACGAATCAGGCTTTTTTTTATTATATTTTTTGGGTTAGTTTTGCTTAGGATGTCAGTCGCGACTACTTAAAATAGTGTGAATCAATGACAAATCTTCAGCATAAGTGAGTTTTAAATTTAGACGGCTACTTTGTACCATTTGGATAGGATAGCCTAGCATCTCAAAAGCGCTGGCTTCATCGGTTATCATCAGCCCTTGTTCTGCAATTTGTTGCAACACGTTATAAAGCTTGCCCGTTCTAAATACCTGTGGTGTTTGTGCCTGCCACAGCCCACTTCTATCCACCGTGGTATGAATAGTTAGGTTTTCATCTACCTTTTTTAGAGTATCCGCCACAGGTACACCTAAGATAGCCCCAAACTCAGTCTGTTTAGCTAACTCAATAACGGCATCGATATGTGGCCTGAGCACACAAGGTCGAGCCGCGTCGTGAATCAGTATCAAGTCATCAGCTTTAGCACCTGCACTTAGGATAGCCTCGACACCTGCCCGCACCGAATGCCAGCGTTCCTCACCCCCTTCTACAAAATGAATCGGTAATGTAAAGCTTAGACCCTTTGCATAGCTATCCTCTTTTGCAATGACTAAAAACAAGTCATTGATATGGCAACTTTGACTCAATGCTGAGACAGTCCACTCTAAGATAGTTTTATTATGAATTTGAGTATATTGTTTAGGTATCGATGCACCAAAGCGACTACCCTTTCCGGCTGCCACTACCATGCTATAGACATGCGGAAAATGATTTAGGGCATTATCAGAGACGTCTTTTGTAAGATTTTCAGTACTGTGATCTTTACTTAGATCTTTACTTAAACCGTTGAGATTGCTAGCTATAGAAACCATAAATTACTTAATGAATGAATTATCAGGTTAAAGTTTGGATATTGCTACTATCCAATTCGTTCAAGGAATTATTAAAAGAGGAATAAAACTGATTTTTTAGACTATGGCACACTTTCAATGGCATCATCAGGATTGATAGGAGCTTCTGATTGAGTCGTATGAGTCACAGGGGCGGTAGATAATTGGACAAATGTCTCACCCGGTTTTATTAGTCCTAAGTCCAAACGTGCATGCTCTTCTACTGCCTCTAACCCTGTTTTAAGATCATTGACATCGGCACGGAGTACCTTATTATCATTAAGTTTTTTATCATTAAGCTGCTGTTGAGCATCAATCTGAGCATGCAACGCATCCAAGCTAGCACGTCCACTTTTGCCCATCCAATATTGATATTGCAATCCCAGCAAAATGGAAATTGCAATTAAAAACAACATGAATTGGCTAAAATATTTCATAGTAAGACTTATGATAATGACGAATGAGTATGGGCTAAGATAATGACTTTTTCTATTCAGATAAAGAGATCTTTATAACTAGCATTTTAAAATATATTATGCCAATCTCAACAATAATAATATACCTTAAAAACATAAAAAACACTGAGCCAAGCAATCAGCTCAGTGTTTTTATTGACTAAACGCTATTAACCGCGCAGTCCGATAAACTCGTCACCACCACGGTAGCTGGCACGAACTTGTTGTTCAATGCGTAATAGTTGGTTGTATTTAGCAACACGGTCTGAGCGACACAAAGATCCAGTTTTGATTTGACCCGCTGCTGTTCCTACTGCCAAATCTGCAATGGTGCTGTCCTCAGTCTCACCTGAACGGTGTGAGATAACGGTGGCATACCCATTCTTTTTAGCCAAATAGATGGCATCCAAAGTCTCTGATAACGTACCAATTTGGTTGAACTTAATTAAGATGGCATTGGCTATATTTTTATCAATACCTTCTTGTAAAATAGCAGGATTAGTAACAAACAGATCATCACCCACTAACTGAACTCTTTTGCCGATCTTACTGGTCAAATAAGCCCAACCCTCCCAATCTGATTCATCTAAACCATCTTCAATAGAGATAATGGGATACTGCTCAGTTAGCTTAACGAGGTAATCAGAAAATCCTTGGCTATCAAAGGTCTTATTCCCCTCACCCGCTAGAATATACTGACCATTGTTATAAAACTCACTAGCAGCACAGTCTAATGCAAGATGAATATCTTTACCTGCTGTGTAGCCTACTTTCTCGATAGCCTGTAGTATCACAGTAATGGCTTCTTCATTACTACGAAGGTTGGGGGCAAAGCCGCCCTCATCACCCACTGCTGTATTTAGACCTTGAGATTTTAAGACAGATTTTAAACTGTGGAAAATCTCGACACCGGCCCGTAAGGCTTCAGAGAAACTACTAAAGCCCGTTGGTTCAATCATAAACTCTTGAATGTCAACCGTATTATCCGCATGTTCGCCACCATTTAAGATGTTCATCATGGGTACTGGCATGGTTAAAGAGGTTTGATTACGTAGATTGGCGATATACTGGTGTAATGGGATATTTTGCGATACTGCCGCAGCTTTTGCGGTTGCTAATGATACTGCTAGCATCGCATTTGCACCTAGGTTATCTTTATTCTCAGTACCGTCTAATTCAATTAATTTATCATCAATTGTCTGTTGATCAATGGCATCGCTTTCAATTAAAGCAGTCCTAATCTGACTGTTGACATTTGCAACCGCTTTTTTGACCCCTTTACCCATATAGCGTGATTTGTCGCCATCGCGTAATTCTAATGCTTCACGAGAGCCTGTAGAAGCGCCACTAGGTGCGGCGGCACGACCCATAGAGCCATCCGCTAATACCACATCTGCTTCAATGGTAGGGTTACCACGTGAGTCTAAAATCTCACGAGCACGGATGTCTTGAATTTCAGTTGCATTATTAAATTCTTCTGCGTACATAGCGTCTACAAGCCTCTTTGGATGAGTAGTCTTTAGGGTCTATTGAACATTCAAATGTGGAACTGGCAGAGGCTGTTTTTTAGGCAATATGCAGGGAAATTTTTGACGCTTAGTCATCCTAAGTTAAAAAATTTCGCAATATATTGACAAAAAACAGCTCTGCCCCGCAGGGCTGATGCTAAAATTGCCCCAAACGTCGTTATAAACCTAGCTAAGGTCTAGACATTATCGTCGGTTTACGCCTAGTTTGGAACAATTTTAGCTATCAGCAGTCCTAATATTTGAATGTTCAACAGACCCTAGTATGGAAATTATAAATAGGATCTTAATATAGGGTCTAATTAATAGAGCCTATGATGTGACAAAAATGACAGATACCGCCAATTGAATCAGAGCATAATCATAGCATATTTTGGCAATTTCTTGGGAGCTTGTGCTCTATTGATTTAAATTTTAAAAGTCTCTATTAAAAACTTATCACCTTGTACTGAAACGTTAAAAAATTAACTTCGTAATCGTTAATCAAAGTTCTCTATTGTAGTAAGCCTCTGTACTATTTCTAGATGACCAGTCTAAGTAATGAGTCTAAGTAATGAATCTCAGTATAAATTTTGAGGCTACCTCTTAAAAATTAAATCCTAAATAATTAAACATCACGTTATTTGATACAGCGTCAATCTATTATACTTTATAACGGGTTAAACGTAATGCATTCATAAGGACTGAAATTGAGCTTAATGCCATAGCGGCAGCAGCTAACATCGGATTTAAGAAACCAAACGCTGCTAATGGAATACCCAAACAGTTATAAATAAATGCAAAAAATAGATTTTGTTTAATATTACGTACAGTGGCGCGGGCTATATCTACCCCCGAATGAACCTGCATGATCGAATCACCCATTAAGCGAGCAGAGGCACTATGCTTAGCAACCTCTGTGCCATCAAGCATCGCAAAGCTGGCATAAGCAGTCGCCATTGCTGGGGCATCATTGACACCATCGCCCACCATAGCCACTTTGTGACCTACCGCTTGATGAGCCTCAATCCACTGTGCTTTATCCCGAGGTTTTAAATGACCATCTGCCACATCGATATTCAACTGCTTTGCCACTTGCTCAACCACAGAAGGTTTGTCACCACTAAGTAATACGACTTCCAAGCCATCGTCTTGAAGCGCTTGAACGGCTTGCGGACTTTCTTCTTTTAGCTCATCTGCTAAAGCAAATATACCAAGGGGGATACCCTCTACACTGACAGCAATAGTACTGGCTATTTTCCAAACTTTAGGTAACTTTTTCGGAAGGTTCAGGCCAACGAATTCTGGTGTCCCAACCTTGACTGTCCCAAAGTCCGCCACCTCTGCTTGGATACCCATACCCGCAACGACGTCCACTTTTGTGGCCTCTAGTAATGTCAGTCCTTTGGCCTTCGCCTCATTAACCACTGCTGTCGCAAGAGGATGACTGACATGTGCTTCTACACTGGCCGCTAATTGCAACACATCATCATTAATGATGGTTTTATTGACCATCATTTCATCGACAATATGCGGTTTACCTTTGGTTAATGTTCCTGTTTTATCAAATACAACCGTATCGACACTCCCTGCGACCTCGAGGCTTTGGGCATCTTTAAACCATACCCCGTGACGCGCAGCTACTCCCATGCCCGCCATAATTGCAGCGGGTGTGGCTAACCCAAGCGCACAAGGACAAGCGATGACCAATACAGAAACCGCATGCAATATAGCGGCATCTGTATCACCGGTTATCCACCAAGTCAAACCAAAAGTTATCAGCGCAATCGTAACGACAACCGGTACGAATACGGCTGCAACCTTATCCGCTAAGCGTGCTAAGTTAGCCTTACTACCTTGCGCCTCACTCAGTGCTTTGACCATATCACTAAGCTGCGTTTCACTTCCGGTAGCGGTCACTTTATAATTTAAGCTGCCATTATCCACCATGGCACCCGCCAATACGATATCACCCACTGCCTTACTGACAGGTACCGACTCGCCTGTTAAGTGACTTTCATCACACCAGCCTTCACCTGATATCACTACCCCATCGGTTGCGATACGAGATCCTTGCTTAGCCCGCAAGATGTCACCTTTATGAACATCTTCTAAGTTAACTTGCTCAACGTTATTGAGAGACTTCTGTTTTGACTTAGAAGCCTTCTCTTTATGACCGTTCGTTTTAAGATCACTTACTTTTTGGTTACTATCAGAGCTACTAACTTTAGGGCTACTGATGAGTCGTTCAACGGTGGTTGGTGTCAGCTCAAGCAGCATATTGATACTGTTTAGACTATGTTTTTTAGTACGGTGCTCGAGGTACTTACCCAGTTTCACAAAGCCAATAATCATAACCCCAGCTTCAAAGTAGACGGGGACATGGACACCATGATGATTGACGATATTAGTGAGACTTAATGCAAAGGTGCTGCTATCAGCAAAATTAACCCCTAAACTTTGTAACCATACGAAGGTAGAGTATGCCCAAATGGTAAACGTACCGATGACCACCAATACGTCCATATTGGCCAAGCCACCTTTTACCGATGCCCAAGCACTGCGATAAAAAGGCCCTGCCAATCCAAACTGTACGATGGTAGCCAAAATAAACTGTATCCACAATGGTGGCATCCAGTGCATACCTTGTCCAAACAACATACCCGCCATCCCAATCAAAAAAGGAATTAAACACAGCCAAATCAGCAATAAACGCCAATCCATGGCTTTATCTTGAGGCTGGGGTATTTGGTTATCTAACAAAGGTAGCGCGGTAAATCCGGTTTTGGTTACCCACTCACTAATTTGATCTTCATTGACCTGTGTCCCATCATAGGCGACATTTAGCGTTTCTCCTGCGAAACTCACGCTAGCCGAATCGATAGCTGGTTTTTTGTTCAGCACTTTTTCTATACGCGTAGCACACGCTTGACAAGACATCCCTTCAATTTGAAATTGGGTTGTTTTTAATGCGTCAGGTGCTATTTTAGGTTTGTCATTGTGGGTTGGAGCGTGCTGCGCTGACATAGGATCACCTAGTTTAGATTGGCATGAGAATACTAATAATTTTAGATAATGTTATTTATATTATGTCTATGGGGACAGGAGATAGGGATTTCCAGCCTATATAAATAATGCGTTTTAGCTGATATTTGAAGATTAATATAACAAAAAACCAGCTTGCAAGCTGGCTTTCGGTTGATATATTAACTTAAAGATTAATTAATTGAGACACGTTTATGGGTTAAGCTTATTCGTTAATCCAGATTAGCCGTTTATTAAAGCTGATCTGCGCTAGCGTCAAAACCGGCATCTTCAATAGCTTCCATAATACTCTCTATTGAGGTAGCGTCAGTATCATAGGTAACAGTTGCTTTATTGCCGTTAAGATCAACGTCAATGCTTTGGACACCATTGAGCTGCGAGACGGCATTATCGACACTTTTAACACAGCCTCCGCATGTCATGCCTAATACACTAATAGTACGCGTTTCAGTGGTCATTCTATCCTCCTTGTTTATTTTAAATTTATGAAATCTAACGCTTTAGTTGTTAATCGTTATCTGGGTTTTGTGGCGCATCTTCTGGAAAGGGCTGTGTTACATAATCTACCGTATTCACTGCCGCTTTGATCGCATGGAAGGAGGTATCAGTATCTTCATACTCGACCAGACCGATGTTTTCATCTGTCATAAGTTCAACACTGCTCACTCCATCAATATTAAGTAAAGCGGTCATAATACTTTCTATACCCTGCTGATCATCAATATTTTCAAAATTAAACTGAACCTGTTGTACCGCCATACCTGTTACCCTTTATGTTTTTTACCTTGTATGTTTTTTTACCTTGTATGTTTTAAGTTTTAAGGCAGTCGTTCGAGTATTCAATAGCCCCTATTTTTCATTCTCTCTTCTACTCCTAACGTTTAATCCTAACTTTTAAACCTAACTGTTAGTAACTATCTCATTTAATGAGTATCGAGTTCACTAAAGCCCTTCACTAGGTCATCAATTTGTTTTAACTGTGCTAAGAAAGGCTCTAGTTGACTAGTTCTTAGTGCACATGGGCCATCACATTTGGCTTGATCTGGATTAGGATGCGCCTCTAAGAATAGTCCGGCAAGTCCCGTAGCCATACCTGCACGTGCAAGCGTCGTAATTTGTTCTCGTCTGCCGCCAGCGCTATCACTTCGTGCCCCAGGCTGCTGTAAACTATGAGTAACATCAAAGAAAACAGGAACTTCCATTTTCTTCATAGTATCAAAGCCCAGCATATCTACTATTAAATTATTGTAACCAAACGCCGTTCCTCGCTCACACAATATCAGTTTGTCATTACCCGCCTCTAGGCATTTATTGATAATATGATGCATCTCATGCGGCGCCAAAAACTGAGCTTTTTTAATATTGATAATAGCGCCTGTTTTTGCCATAGCTTGTACTAAGTCCGTTTGACGACTTAAAAACGCGGGTAATTGAATAATATCGGCCACTTCTGCTACAGGTTGTGCTTGATAGGGTTCGTGGACGTCTGTAATGATGGGTACATTGAATTTCTCTTTAATTTGACCCAACCAGTCCACCCCTTTTTCAAGACCGGGGCCACGATAAGAGTGCAGGCTTGAGCGGTTGGCTTTATCAAAGCTGGCCTTAAACACATAGCCAATGCCCAGTCGTTCACAAATATCAATATATTGCTCTGCAATCTCAAAGGCCAACTCCTTGGACTCTAAGACATTCATGCCACCAAACAATACAAATGGCTTATCATTACCGATGTGTAAATCGTTAAGTTTTAAATGAGATTGTGCTTTGATGAATTCACTCATACTTTTCTCTTAGTTGTTTTAATATTGGGATCGATGCATCTTCAAAATTATATCGAGTTGTCATCGACATTGAAATATTGAATTTATGAAGAAGCCCTGAAGATGTTTAGGCTTTATTCTGTTAACACATGAAAAACTATACTTAATTTTTAAACGACAAATGATACAAACTGGCTTGAATAATTGTAACTAACTATGTTTTTAATTAAATAAAACACCGTAAGTATCTATTAATAATACAAAAAAGGTTGGGATAACCCAACCTCTTTTAAAACGCTTCATATTTAATACTCAAAAAATTTTGAATAGGTAAGTCAATACTATAAAAGCTACTTATTAAACGTTTTTCTTATCGATTGCTGCTTTGACAAAGCTTGCAAACAAAGGATGACCGGCACGTGGTGAGCTGGTAAATTCAGGATGGAACTGTACCGCAATAAACCAAGGATGCTCTGGTAACTCAACAGACTCAACTAAGTGCTGCTTCGCAGAATATCCAGAAATCATCATACCTGCTGACTCTAAAGGCTCTATATAGCGATTATTCATCTCATAACGGTGCCGATGACGTTCCTTTATTAGGGTAGAACCATAGATATGGTGCAATTTAGTGCCTTGTACCAGCTCTGCTTTTTGACTGCCTAAGCGCATAGTGCCACCTAAGTCCGACTCATCGCTACGTATTTGCAGCTCGCCTCTTTCATCTAACCATTCAGTAATCAGACCAATGATAGGCTCAGCTGCCTTACGATCAAACTCCGTCGAGTTCGCTTCTAGACCTAATACATTCGTCGCATACTCAATCACCGCCAATTGCATTCCCAAGCAAATACCTAAGTAGGGTACTTTTTGTTCACGGGCATAGGTAATGGCACGCATCTTACCTAGTTTACCGCGTTCCCCAAATCCACCTGGGACCAATATGGCATCCGCTTGTTGCACGCGGTCCATTAAGCGGTCATCCGTTTCTAATGCTTCGGCATCGATATAATCTATTTCAACATGCGTTTTGTGAGTGATACCGGCATGAAGCAACGCCTCATTAATTGATTTATACGCATCTGGAAGCTCAACATATTTACCGACAAGGGCTACAGTAACGTTACCCTCCGCATTGAGTAAGCTGTCAACGACAGCATCCCAATCACTTAAATCCGCTTCTGGCGCATCGATGCCAAATCGCTCACAAACGATGTCATCCAAATCTTGCTCATATAAGGTACGAGGTATCTGATAAATCGTTTCAGCATCTTCACAGGTAATTACGGCACGCTCTTCGACATTGGTAAATAAAGCAATTTTTCGGCGGTTGTCTTCACCAATGGCGTGTTCTGAGCGACAAATTAACACATCGGGTTGCAATCCAATGGAGCGAAGCTCTTTAACTGAGTGCTGTGTAGGCTTAGTCTTTGTCTCACCGGCACTTGAGATATAAGGCACTAAAGTCAAATGTATGAGCATCGCCTGCTTACGACCAAGCTCTACTTGCAATTGACGCACCGCTTCCATAAAGGGGAGTGATTCGATGTCGCCAACGGTACCACCGATTTCAATAATAGCAATATCATAGCCTTCGCCACTGGTGCGTATACGATATTTGATTTCATCAGTAATATGAGGGATAACCTGTACTGTACCCCCTAGATAATCACCACGACGTTCTTTATTAAGGACTGTTTGATAGATACGACCACTGGTAAAATTATTGGTTTTACTCATTTTAGAATGGCGTAAAAAACGCTCATAATAACCGAGGTCTAAATCTGTTTCAGCGCCGTCTTCTGTAACGAATACTTCCCCATGTTGGAAAGGACTCATCGTCCCTGGATCAACGTTGATATATGGATCCATTTTAGTCATGGTGACATTTAAGCCACGGGCTTCTAATATGGCTGCTAATGAGGCTGCAGTAATACCTTTTCCAAGTGAGGACACTACCCCACCGGTCACAAATATAAATTTAGTCATAATTTTTTATCTTAATGTGGCTATCGCCAGTTGGTAAAAAGAGATTTTACTAAATTTGAGTGTAAATTTATAGGGTTGACTTTCTATTAAGTCATATTTGAGCTTATTGGGTAAAATTAATTAACAGTCAATAAAAAAAGCTCATCCCCGAAGGAATGAGCTTTTTGAGAATAATGTTCTAATTCTAATTCAAATTAGAATTTGTATTCTAGACCACCACCAACAGCAAATACTTTGCCATCGCCATATTCAACGCCATCATCGTCTTGAATATTGTCAGCATCGTTCTGACCAATATATGCATGAGCAATCAAGTTTTTCTGGTAGTAATATTTACCACCGACAACGATTTGGCTAGAATCAAAATCGTCAACACCATCAAGGTTAGAAGTGTTATTGTACTGAGCATACACGGTAGTTGGCTTATTGAAGTTAGTTAAGCCCATAGAAGCGCTTACGACATAGCCTTTTTCTTTTTCATCTTTACCTTCATAGTCTGCTTCTTGATATAATGCGCCTAATGTCAATGGTAAACCAGTGTTAAATTTAGCAAGATCAACGGTAGCAGTACCGCGAATGATTTCTCCTGGAATGTTTAAGTCATCATCATAAGCAAGACCTAATGTGTAACCAGCGCCTTGATCAAACATTGCTGAAATACCCCAACCACTTTCGTCATCACCAGCGATGTCGTCATCATTACCGTACATAGCGGCTATTTCTAAAGGAACACCATCAAATTTAGGCGCAATCCAAACGATAGAGTTTTCGATACGACCACTGTCAGCCATATTTAAAGCAGCAACTTTTTGCTCTTCATCAAGCTTAGTTGAGCCTAAGTTATCCCAGAAACCTTCATTTACGATAACGTTGTTAATGTAGTCAGTAGTTGACTGGTTGTTACCGGCACGGAACTCACCAAAGGTATTGTTTCTAACACCAAGATATGTATCACGGTTTTTAAACGATTTGTTGTCATCAGCATCTACGTCGATACCATACTCAAGCTTATAAACAACGTCAGTATTAGCAGTCATTGGCTCAGAGCCTTTAAAGCCGATACGTGAACCATTAGAGTTGATTTGAACACCATCTTCATCATAGTTAACGTCATCAGCTTCTTCATCGACATAATCAGCAGTCATAAAGATTTTACCGTATACGGTCGGTGCAGCGTTAGCAGCTGATACAGATAGAGCAGCGATGGCTGATGCTAAAAGTAGTTTTTTCATGGGTGGTTCTCCACTTTACAATTTTAGTTATGGGCTGCCCTAAAAAGCTAACGCCCATTGGATGATTAGTCAAAAGACCAGTTTTCGTTGAGAATTTCCTGATTTAACTATCAATCAGATTTGATTGCAGTATGGCAATTTATTGTTACAGTTCTATTAAATTGTTTAAAACAAACTTTCTGAATTTTATATAACAACTCTTTTTTAAAAGAAATTATATACTACAACAATGTATAGAAATCTGTTACACAATTCACCAAACTCATACCTCATTAATAAGGATATCAACTTTGAAATAATTTGCAACATTTATTTAATACTTTATATTTATTTTTTCTTAATTAATGAATCAAACTAGGCTTCATGATTAGCTACATATACTATTATTATTACATTTTCTAATAAATTTCATTCTTGTATAAAAAAACCCACTTATGAAGTGGGTTTTTGATACTCGATCAATTCTAAAGTTTAGAATAAATATTCTAACCCGCCGCCAATAGCAGTGATATCTCTAACTTCATCAATATCTTCTTTACCTGCATATAGGTGCATAATCATGTTTGGTTGATACTTGTATTTACCACCGACAACTATTTGATCGCCATCCACATCGTTATAGCCTTTATAGTCCGTAGTATTGATATACTGCGCATATACTTCAGCTGGTTTTGCAAAACCCATTAAACCCATCGTAGCACTTATCGCAAATGCCTTTTCATCGTCATCTTGACCATCATAATCTGAGACTTGATATAAGCCTCCAAGTTTGAGCGGTAAGCCTGACATATTAGACATATCATAGGTAGCTGTACCTCGCATTACCTCTCCACCATAAAATCCAGCTACCAAAGGATCACCTGTTATGGGGTCTATACCAGTCGCAATATCCGCATTAATATTTAAGTCTTTATCGTAAGCTAGACCTAAGGTAAAGCCGCTGCCCGCATTATACATTGCTGCGACGCCATAACCGTTGTTACGATCGCCATTGCTATCAACAAAATTCTCATCGGCACCGTACATGGCATAAACTTTTACTGGAAGAGTCTGTAATTCTGGCGAATGCCACATAGCAGAGTTTTTAACTCGGCGACTATCTGCCATCATTGTAAATGCTCTGTCCCAGAAACCCGTCCCAACGGTTACATTATTTATGTACTGAAGCGTCGAATGTTGATGACCTAAGCGCAGCTGACCGTAATTATCATTACTAAGACCTAGATAAGTATCGCGATTTTTAAACCCAAATCCAGCGTCGTTGTCAATGTCAATTTGATACTCTAATTGGTAAATAACATCTGTACTATCGGTCATAGCTTCAGAACCCTTGAAGCCAATACGAGAATAATTAGAGTTTATCTGTAATGAGTCTGAGTCATCACCATTGGTGTCTTCTGCATCGACATAGTCAGTAGTCACATACGCTTTACCATAAATTGTCGGTGCAGCATGAGTCGCAGTAATAGAAACAGCTGCTATAGCAGATGCTAACAGTAGTTTTTTCATAGTAATAATCCTTTTACTATTAAGTTATTAATCGTTGTCCTAACGATCTTCAATGATTAAATTTTAATACTCTCTAGCATATAAAGCTCTATGCTTGAGACCATTAAAACTCATCTATCCTTAGCATGCTTAATAAACGGAATAAATATATATTTTGTGTAACATTAGACCGTCGACTCTCGTCAAACTATTTTTATAAATGAATTATTACATTTAGATATAATTGATTACTTTTTAGAAAAATAGTGTTACTAAATTCATACTATGAAAATTATCATAACAACTATGAAATAATTTGCAACACTTATTTAGGTCATCACATTGAATGCTTCATGTTTAATATGAGTTATCTTCTTGAACAGGCAGATAAAAGCCCTGCTAAATTTAATATTTAGCAGGGCGAAATAAATCGTAATTTTAGGTTAATAATTAAGATTAACTATCATTCGAATAGCGATTAACTGGCAATAAAAATCACCAGTCATCTTCAAATGATAAAGTTATAACTTTATGCCTTTAATTTTAAACGAGCCTGGTGCAACAAGGGTTCAGTATAACCACTTGGCTGTTCTCGACCTTTGAAGATTAGATCTTTAGCGGCTTGGAAAGCGATAGAGTGCTCGAAGTTAGTCGCCATCGGCATATAATTTGGATCACCCGCATTTTGCTCATCGACTACTTTAGCCATGCGTTTTAAGGCCTCCATAACCTGCTCTTCTGTCACCACACCGTGATGTAACCAGTTTGCAATGTGTTGACTAGATATACGTAGCGTGGCTCTATCTTCCATTAGACCAACATTATTGATATCGGGTACTTTAGAACAGCCAACCCCTTGATCGACCCAGCGTACCACATACCCCAAAATACCTTGAGCATTGTTCTCAAGCTCTTGACGCTTCTCTTCATCACTCCAGTTAGTATCTTTCGCTAATGGAATCGTTAGTATGTCATCCAAGCTGGCACGAGTACGCCCTTTAAAGCTTTCTTGCACTTCAGGCACGTTGACTTGATGGTAGTGGATACTATGAAGCGTTGCTCCCGTTGGTGATGGTACCCAAGCTGTGGTGGCCCCAGCCTTAGGGTGATTGGCTTTCGTTTCTACCATCTCTTTCATTTCATCCGGTTTTGCCCACATACCTTTACCGATTTGAGCACGTCCAATAAGACCTGTTTCAATACCGATATCGACGTTCCATTGCTCGTAGGCAGGCTGCCAAGCTTGCGACTTCATATCGCCTTTACGGACGAAAGGTCCAGCATTCATACTGGTGTGAATTTCATCACCTGTACGGTCTAAGAAACCTGTATTGATAAAGATAACGCGCTCTTTGGCTTGACGGATACTCTCTTTTAAATTAATGGTCGTGCGACGCTCTTCATCCATAATACCGATTTTAAGCGTATTACGCGGTAAGCTTAGGGCATCTTCCACCGCAGCAAATAAGTCATCGGCAAATTTAACCTCTTCTGGGCCATGCATCTTAGGCTTAACGATATACATAGAGCCTTCACGAGAGTTTGATAGCTCGTTGTTGCCTTTAATATCATTTAGGGTTAATAGCGGCGTGATTAACGCATCCATAATACCCTCAAAAATCTCTTCTTGACCCTCACCTAAATCAACTAAGATTGCAGGATTTTGCATCAAATGACCCACATTACGCGTCAACAACAGCGCGCGGCCAGGTAATACAAGCTTACCACCTTCTGGGGTAGTATATTCACGGTCTGGGTTAAGCTTACGCGTTAGTTTTTTATCCCCTTTGTAGAAAGTCTCTGTTAAATCACCATTCATCAACCCAAACCAGTTATGATAAGCTTCAACCTTCTCTTCAGCATCAACAGCGGCAACAGAATCTTCATTGTCCTGAATCGCCGTTATAGCAGACTCTAATAACACGTCTTTAATGTGGGCAGGGTCATCTTTACCGACAGGATGACTGGCATCAATTTGGATTTCGACATGTAGGTTGTTATTTTTAAGCAAAATACCCGTGGGATTTGACGCTTCACCCACATAGCCAACGAACTGCTCCGTGTTAGCTAATGACGTCGACTTATCACCCTGAGCGACCTTAAGAGCCCCCTCTTCTACACTAAAGCCAGTGACATCGGTGAAACTGCCCTGCTCTAATCCAAAATGCTCATCTAAGAACGCTTTTGCATAAGCAACAACTTCGGCACCCCGTTTAGGATTGTAGCTACTGCCCTTATCTTTGCCATCAGCGGTATCAATCATATCAGTACCATATAAGGCATCATAAAAGCTACCCCAACGGGCATTAGCAGCATTTAATGCATAGCGCGCATTACGTACTGGGACTACTAGCTGTGGGCCTGGGATACTGGCAATTTCAGCATCGACATTTTCGGTAGATACTTCGAAATCATCGCCTTCTGGCAATAGATAGCCGATATCTTTTAAAAATTGCTTATATTTGGGATAGTCGATCTCGCCGTCTTTGGCAGGATTGTCTAAATGCCACTGGTCGATTTTAGCTTGTAATTCATCACGCTTAGCCAATAATGCTTTATTACGTGGTGTAAACTTTTTAACGATATCCGCAAAGTTTGACCAATAGGTATCAGACTCTACGCCAACACGAGGTAATACCTCATTTTCAATAAAATTATACAACTGGCTATCAATAGCAAGGATGCCTTTTTCAACGCGGTTTTGATTGTTATTAATATTATTACTCATATCATATGTTCCTTTTTTAATAAGGGTTAATAAGGGTTAATGAAGGTTGATAAAGTATAAATGACATTATTATTAATTTAGTCATAGATATTAATAGCCCAACTAATGGCTATCAAATGTAAAAGAAATTTAAAACGCTTTAAATGAAATAAGTTGTTATTAGAATAAAGTGATGTATTGAAAAGTATTTCCTTTTGAATTAAGTCAATATTATCACTAAATTGATGAGTGACAACTAACTGATAATTCACGTTTGGATTAGCACCGTTCATACTACTATCAATGATAAAAATAAACAAGAAACTGCCATTTCATAAAAAAATGTTTGGTCTTTTATCACTTGATGTTGTTGATAAACATTTATTATTTGGAAAGCCAATATTTAAAATAAAAGACCTAAACTTTAGCATTAACACCAATTCGTCATGATTATGGGTCACGTCCAAGCTCGTAAACGTATTACCATGATAATGGTCTTAGTAGGATAACTAAATCCTGCTTTGGCTCTAGTTTTGTTAAAATACTTGTTTTAACTGAGCTGTTTTATTTTAGCTGTTTTGAATTAATACATACTATTTTGTGTTTTAAGGCTTATTCGATAACTTAAGCAGTTTTAAAGTAATGCTATTAATGCACTCTATAACTTATAGATAACCATGAGTACCGCCATGAATGATGACTTATTCCACGATAAAACCAATACCATAAGCGCACCGGCTAAAACTGACATCTCCCACATTTTGGCGTTTTTGGGCGCTAAGACGCCAAAAAGCTGGGTAGATGCTGCGATCAAGGATATCCCTACCCTTCTTCAAGATCATGCCAACTGTGAGAAAAAAGCGGCAGGTACTGCGATGAATTTAATTTTTCGCTATGAGTTTCATCAAGATTTACAGTTAAAACTGGCACAGCTGATTCGGGAAGAGATGCTTCATTACGAGCAAGTGGTCGAAATTATGCAAGAGCGAGGACAGCAATGGCGTCACTTAACGGCGAGCCGCTATGCAAAAGGTATGATAAAACATAAACGGACTTATGAGCCCGCTGCCATGATAGATATACTCATTATCGGTGCGTTTATTGAAGCACGATCCTGTGAGAGATTTGCCGCATTAAGTGAGGTGATAGACGATGAGCGTCTTGCTAAATACTACCGCTATCTTTTAAAATCTGAAAGCAGACACTATGAGGACTATATCGCTCTCGCCCGCTCTTTAGAACCAAACCACAGTCATGATAATGATCGGAGTCTTGATAATCAGCCTAATAAAGAGAACCCTGATAACGGTAAAATTATCCCTCTAGACTTTGAGTCATTACGTCAAGCGACTAACGGCAGTATCAATCACAATCCAGAAACGCTGAATGTCGACGAGCGAATTGCCTTTTTTAGAGAAGTAGAAGCTGAGTTGATAACCAGTCCTGATACAGAACTCCGTTTTCATAGTGGCGTGCCCGCCATGTAATTTCAGCCATTATATTATTATTATAGTTTTACGTTAACTAATAAAATAAGGTCTACTGACCCAGTAGACCTTATTTTATCAATAGTATATTGAACTTATAAAGAGTCAGTTGCAGCAAATGAAGGACAACTACTTCAAATCTTCATTTAAGACTCTCGTTTGAGCATTATCAACGGTTGCATAGCGATTCATATCAGTAATTTCATCACTTTGAGGGTTTTCATTCGTTTCTGCATTAGCAGCATTCACATTCCCATCAAAGGGAGTTTCACCTTGCTGATCTCGTCTATCAGGTTGGCGTGCAGGATTATCACCGTCTTTGACATGCTTAGAATCCATCACCTCTTTATCTAAAGTAGTTGTCCCTTTATTTTCATAAGTGTGCGTATCGACAGTCTCAGTCATTTTATCATGACCGACCGTGTTATCAGCCGTTGTGTGTTTAGGGGTTTTCTTAAGATTAGGATCTTTGGTTTGCATACATTGTCCTTAAGCTAAATTTAGTGATATTCATTTATGATCAAACAAACCGTTTTATCGCAAATAAATCAGAGAGTTAATCAGGTAAATATATATAACTATTCTTTATTTTGACTCTTTATCATGACGGCCTAGATCAAATGCATTTAAATCGCCAACATTTTTTCCAGCAGGAGGTAGCTCGCTGTCTGACTCACGGTTATCTGCATAGACATCATCCGTTTCTTGAGAGTCCTGTTGGGGACCATCAATGTCCGGTTGATGTTTGCGACCTTCGTAATCTCCTTTCTCGCCTTCATCACTTTGTGTTGAATGACTTTTATCAATAGAGGGAATATTGTCATCTTCAACTCTTCCCACAGATTGATTACGATCATCAGCCACGACTTGTTCGCGAGCATTTTCTACTTTTATTGTTTTATTAATCGACATACTTATTCCCTATTAATTATCCTAAGAATTCAAACCATGACTATAAATTAAATGACTAAAAGCTAAGGACTAAGAATTTAATTATAATCTTTTGACTAAACCAATTATTTTAATTAAATCTACCAGATCATATCTTCACATGGCTGTTTATGTTAGCTCATGGCTGTTTAAACAAGCTGGTGGTTATTCTTTTTAGCTTAAGCTATTTATCTGTACGTAAATCATTGTCAATAAAAGGCGTCTTTTCGTCCTCTGAAAGATTTTCAGCTTGTGTATCTTTAGTATTCACATTATTTTGCTGTAAGTTTTCATTCACTTCACTTGGATTAACCTCTTCGGCGGCTTGTTCAACTTCAGATTTATTAGTACTCATTATTGACTCCTTATATTCGGTGATATTAAGTTTTTATGACTATTAAAGTAATATTTAATGTCATTAGATTTATAGTAATAAACCCAACAGTAATAAAAACAACTATAATTCATAGATGTTGATTGTCAATTAATTCAAATTTTTATTCAAACACCATTTAATCGCCTTATTTGTTTTAACCGTTTTATTAATAGCCGTTTTATTAACAGTCGTTCTGAGATGTTTATCTTATAGTAACGGCTTAATACGGCTTAAAGTATTATTGACTCGTAGCGTTGTGTTTAAAAATGTTGAAAAAAAAGCAACTTTGTAAATCAAAGTTGCTTTTTTAATGAATAAATTAGTTAGTAATTTGAGGATAGTACTAAGATTTTAAGTCAGATACGCCATTTATCTTTTGTAGTAGATAATCTTGAGCGATAAAGGGTGCTTCGCCTTCTTTTGGCTTGACTGGGTCCCAATTACCATCCCCACGTAGCTCCCAAGCTTGAACATTATCTTTAAGATAGCTGATTAAACCATCTTTATATACCCGTTTAAAAAGCTTAGGATCTTCAACAGGGAAGGCAACTTCAACCCGGTGGAATAAGTTACGACTCATCCAGTCGGCACTACCACAATACAGCCGTTCCTCACCGTCATTAAAGAAGTAGTAAACACGGGTATGTTCTAAAAATCGACCCACCACCGATCGTACCGTGATATTTTCTGATAACCCTTTTACTTGAGGACGAAGACAGCTCATAGAGCGTAAAATTAATTCAATTTTGACACCAGCTTGCGAAGCATCATATAACTTGTCTATCAAGTGACGCTCAGTTAAAGCGTTACATTTTACAATGATATGCGCTTTTCTGCCTGCTTTAGCGTGCTTAATTTCATCATCAATAAAGCTCATTAATTGGTTATGTAAGGTAAAAGGCGCATGAAGAAGCTTATTCACATTTGCCGCTTTACCCATCCCTGTAAGCTCTTGGAAAATCTTATGCACATCCTCAGAGATATCAGGATCTGCCGTAAACAAACCATAATCCGTATAGGCTTTGGCATTACCTTCATGATAGTTTCCTGTACCTAAGTGTACATAACGACGAATCTTATTGTCTTCACGACGCACGATAAGCATCAACTTGGCATGAGTCTTATAGCCAACAATACCGTATACCACTACTGCTCCAGCCTCCTGCAAGAAGTTGGCCACTTCTATATTGGACGCCTCATCAAAACGAGCACGTAGCTCAATAATAGCAGTTACCTCTTTACCATTTCGTGCTGCTTCTGCAAGCGCTTTGACAATTTCAGAGTTTTTGCCTGAACGGTACAAGGTTTGTTTAATCGCCAGTACTTTAGGATCATTAGCCGCTTGCCAGATGATATTGACAACAGGATTAAACGACTCAAAAGGATGATGAACTAAGACATCTCCACGACGAATCACGGAGAACATACTCTCGCCATTTTCGAACGATTCTCGTCTAAAGGGTTTTGGAACAACATGATTAAAGGGCTGATAGCGAAGCTTCGGTATATCAAAATCAAACAATAGACGTGTTAAATTGACAGGTCCATTGACTCGATAAAGCTGGTTGTCATGTAGCTCGAACTCTTCTAGTAGATACTTACTTATGTCAGGTGGACAATTGGTCGTGACTTCGAGACGCACCTTGTCACCAAAACGGCGATTGTCTAGCTCTCCCTCTAATGCTTTTGCTATATCTTCGACATCATCTGCTAACTCAAGATCGGCATTGCGGGTTAATCGGAACTGATGGCAACCGGTCACTGACATACCTGGGAATAGCTTGCCGACATGCTCATGTATCACTGCAGACAACATAATATGATGATTTTTACCACCCGTTAGCTCATCGGGTAAGCGAATCACACGAGGTAGGCTTCGAGGTGCGGGCACAATAGCCAAGTTAATATCACGACCAAAGGCATCTTTACCCTCTAAGCTGACAATGAAATTTAGGCTTTTATTGACCAGTCGTGGAAAGGGATGAGCAGGGTCAATACTGATTGGGGTCAGTACTGGCATGACTTGATCGATGAAGTACTCTTTCATCCACTGAGCCTGTTTTGCATTTAGCTCACTGCGTTTTAAATAGCGGATATCTTCTTTCGCTAGCGCCGGTAGAATGTCTTCATTTAAGATACGGTATTGCTCATCAATGGCCTTATGCGCCACATCTGATATCTCTTGCAACACCTCACTGGGACGCATTTTGTCAGGTTTATCAGAGATATTGCCGTGATTTAAGTGTTGCATTACTCCTGCGACACGTATCTCAAAAAATTCATCCATATTAGAGGAAAATATAATTAAAAAGAACAATCTTTCTAATAAGGGATGAATGGGGTTGGTAGCTTGAGACAAGACTCTGATGTGAAACTGTAGCCAAGATAATTCGCGATTAATATAGCTATTTGATGAATAAGTGCCGTCATCATAACGTTGCCAATCGATAGTAGTGAGCTGACCCTCAGCATTATTTGATTCTTTATTCGTACTACTCTGGTTTGGGCTATCATTAGATTGTTGTTGGTCTTTTTGCGAAGCTTTAGTAGTCGATTTAGAGGGGGTTGTTGTATTAGCCATAATTATGTTTAGATCCTTATTATGCTGATAATAGAGTAGATAGATTAAGAATTTATAGATGTTTTAAAACTGAACTAACGTGATATCGGTTCAAGTCACAAAAGGGTGTCGCCTAAATAACGCGATTAAACTATGAATCATTCGTTGCGTCTGTTTTAGTGAGCAACGTTTTATTAATATCCTTAAAATAATTATCCTATAATTAAATACCTCAAAATTGTTGACCTTTAATCAACAACTTCACATTAGCTATTTTCTCATTATCTATTAATTGATTCATTTGTCTTTTGATGTTAAGTCTTTAAATCAAGTTGATCTTTTTAACGCCTGCGATATTAAGTACTGAAAGTTTCCGTCATACTCTGTTATAACTCATAAAGCTTTCATTTCCATGAAATTTGCTAGAAATTAGTTGATTTAGTTAAAATGGTCAGGATCTTTTGATTGTTCACTACATAAAGTAAATATAAATAAGGCAATCATGGTCGATCCAAAAGCTTTCTATAAAATTAAAAGAATGCGGTAATGCTGTGATGATGAGGTCACTGATGGGCTCAATCAGACTCTAATTTTAATGAATTTAAAAGGCTAATAGTGCAACATTAGGGTGAATAAACTATCAACAACCCCTAAGGTATAACCGCACTGCTCATTCGGCGCATAATAATATGCTGCTTATTGCGTAACCGCTTTGCGCCCATATGATCTTCATAATATTTTGGATTGGTTAGCATGCTGATCAGAAGAGCAGATTCATTACGATTAAGCTTACTGGCAGGCTTATTAAAATAATGTTCAGCGGCAGCCTCAATGCCGTATATACCGTCTCCAAACTCTGCCACATTAAGATAAGCCGTTAAGATACGCTGCTTATCCCACATCGCTTCTATTTTTAAGGTAATAGTGGCTTCGATGCCTTTTCGCACATAAGAGCGGTGTGAGGTTAAAAATAAATTTTTTGCGAGTTGCTGAGTGATGGTCGATCCGCCAGCGGAGACACTACCTGAAGTCTCATTTTTCTCCATAGCCGCTTCGATACCTTTCATATCAAATCCATTGTGACTGATAAATGCTGCATCTTCACTAGCAATAGCTGCCTGCTTAGCTGACTTAGCAATATCACCGTATTCAACCCAAGTTTGCGTCACAGTGCCGCCACCTAGACGATGCGCTACCATAAACATACTGTTTTCGATAGGCTGTGTTTTCCAAACCACTAATAAGCCTGCGACAGTCAAATAAAACATAACCACAAGGATGATAAGAGAAAATATTAAACGCTTAAGTAGGGTTGTTAATACTGCCATAATATTGAGACCTAGCTAGAGTTTTAAATTAAATCAATGATAAACTAACTTACAGGCGACTGGTAGCGCTCTTTTGAACTAGGGCTTACTTTTCCCCTAAATTTGATCGATAAATTACCCCTTTCTCAACGCTAAACGTAGGCTGTGGCTTCTTCCCAGCATTTTTTGATTAAAGGTCTTGATTTGCTGGGCTAAAAGTACCAGCCCACAATGAGTTTTAATGAGTTGAGAACAGGGTATATATTTGGTTTTTTTAGAGCCTTCAGCAGCCCCTAACCTCAGTTCTTAAATGATAAACAACTTATAGACCAATTTAGGATGGCATTAGTGACAGATATCAAAACGATTCGACAATTGATTAAGCATCAACTGCAATCGACATCACAGCATTTTACCTCTTCGACACCTTCGAAATATAAAGATATTGATCCACAAGCTTGGTGGTTATTGGGTACGTCTGGCTGCCATCTTTGCGATGATGTTGACAAAATGCTTAGGCTATTTTTAAGGGTTTGTCCTGTATCCGTGCAGCACATTGATATTGCAGATTTCGATGATAGTCTTATGGCACAGTTTGCCACCGTTATACCCGTCATATTGACACCTACTCAGCAACTTAACTATCCTTTTTCTATGCTAGATTTACAGAAGTTAGCCGAGCAATAGCGATGTTTATGGATTTTATTATTCATAATATTTAAATTTAAAATAAATTTAGATAATTATATACATGAAAAACTGTATGATTTTAAAGTCATTTTTATATATTTCATTAAACAATTTAATACAAACTAAAAGTTTTTGTATATATTCTTAAATCTTATAAGTATAATGCGGACTTAAATTTTAAATCAGAAGTACATAATAGAGTTAGCCCTAAAATGCATGTATAGGTTTTAAGTCGGTATTAAAGGAATGACGCATAGCTATAATTTAATGAAAGCAAACTTTTTATAAAAACTAGTATTCATTATTAGAAACAACTAGATTAAAAGCAACTGGGCTTAGCATAACTGTGGATAAATTAGAAAGTCTTTACAACAGCCGTATCTCATGCAAATTCAAGAAATTAAGGTGTCCTTGTCGCGCATCTTTAATTTTGCGTTAATCCTATTAATTAAAATTTAAGACTGTTTTTTGACCTTATACATGGATGTTATAAGGGTGTTAACTCGTAATAAGGATATTTATGTTCACTTTTCTAGCATTAACACCAATTCTGGTGGTATTTATATTATTAATAGTCATGAGACTACCTGCCAAATATGCGATGGCAGCCTCCTATATTGTAACCGCCCTACTGGCATTATTTGTTTGGAACACTGACTTCGCTCAAGTGGCAGCAGCAACGACAAATGGCATCATAGTCGCACTCACTATTTTGTTTATTGTCTTTTCAGCAATATTACTCCTCAATACCCTAAAAGAGAGCGGTGCTGTCATTGCCATACGTCGCGGCTTTATGGATATATCACCTGATAGGCGGGTGCAAGCTATCATTGTCGCTTGGCTATTTTGTTCATTAGTTGAAGGTTCATCTGGGTTTGGTACACCTTCTGCGGTAGGCGCGCCACTGCTATTAGCGCTTGGTTTTCCCGCGATGGCTTGTGTGATGGTCGTGCTGATCATACAATCGACGCCTGTGTCTTTCGGAGCAGTAGGTACGCCCTTATTAGTCGGTGTTTGGTCTGGTATTGATAATAAACAAGACTTAGCCCAATCTATTGAGCCCACTTCTGTGGCTGATTATTTATTGCAGATTACCGCTAATGTCGGTCTGTTTCATGCCCTAATAGGTGTGCTAATTCCACTTATTCTTAGTGCTTTTCTAACCCGTTTCTTTGGTGAAAAACGCTCATTTATTGAAGGTCTTAAAATCTGGCCTTTCGCCCTATTTGCCGGTATTTGCTTTACAGTCCCCTACTTTTTAGTGGCAAAATATTTAGGTCCTGAATTTCCCTCCTTGGTCGGCGGCTTCATTGGACTACTGATCGTCGTGCCCTTGACCAAACGTGGTTTCTTAATGCCAAAAGAGATTTTTGACTTTGGTCCGAGAGAGCACTGGGATAAAGAATGGCTCGGTACATTGGCGAAAGAAACCTTTGATGATAGTATTGCCCCTAGATTCTCAACGCTAAGAGCTTTTGCTCCCTATGCCATTGTCATTGTCTTACTCATTCTTAGTCGTGTCATTGCACCATTAAAAGACTTTTTGGTTGGTGATATGGCTACCATTAACTTTGCGAATCTTTATGGCAGTAGTATTTCAAGTAAGATACAGCTTTTATACTCGCCAGGTACTATTTTAATCATTACCTCCCTACTTTGTATTTTTATCTATAAAATGGATAAAAGCTCTATCAAACGTAGCTGGTCGAGTTCCGCTAAGACAATGGTCGCAGCTGCCCCTGCGCTACTTCTTTCTGTACCGATGGTACAAGTATTTATCAATTCAGGTTCTGCCACAGATTTAGCGACTAGCTTACCTGCTATGCCCATCCTATTAGCTGAAAGTGCGGGTGACGCTTTTGCACAAACTTGGCCTCTAGTATCGCCTTGGATTGGGGCTATGGGTGCGTTTATAGCGGGCTCAAATACCGTTAGTAATATGATGTTTTCATATTTTCAATGGTCAACAGCCAGTCAAATTGGGCTTGGTCCAGATTTGGCTGCTCAAGTTGTGGCTTTACAAGCCATTGGTGGTGCGGCGGGTAATATGATATCTGTGCATAACGTGGTCGCAGCTTGTGCGGTCGTTGGTTTGATTAATAAAGAAGGCTTTGTCATTCGAAAGACACTGGTCGCTATGATCTATTATGTGGTGCAAGCCGGCTTCCTAGGTATGGCAGTTATATTTGGTGGATTGATGTGGTGGATATTGGCGATTGCGTGGCCGCTATTATTTTTGTTGACGATGTCTTTAACCAGCAAACCAGCACTCCCTAGAGCTTAGTCTGAAGCAGACGCTGTATTAATAAGATAAAGTTAGAAGGTTTTTAGTTTGAATAAGTCAATACGGGACAACATTGGGTTAAATAGTCATATTATTTAATCCTAGTTTTTGGCGAAAATAGTCAATTGTAGCTTGTTAATACCGCTTCTAAGACCTATTCCAATGGGATGGTTTAAATAATCCTTTTTAAATAATACGGTTTAAATAATACTGTTTAAAAAGGTTTTTTAAATAAGATTGTTAAAATAAAATTATTTAATAGTATACCGCCTTGGTAAGTAATCATTCCTATTGTGTACATTCTATAATATGAGTAATGAGATGAAAGACTTAACGAAAATTACCGAAATTGAAGACTTAAGAGTGGTAGCGGAGCGTAAAGTACCGCGTATGTTTTATGACTATGTGGACTCAGGCTCATGGACTCAAACCACTTATCGCAACAATGAAACGGACTTCGATCGTGTTAAGCTACGTCAACGTGTATTAGTCGATATGGACAATCGAAGTTTAGCGACTAAAATGATCGGTGAAGACGTACGTATGCCTGTTGCCATAGCCCCTACGGGATTCACCGGTATGATGTGGGCTAATGGCGAGATGCACGCTGCTAAAGCCGCTAAAGATTTCGGTATTCCCTTCTCTTTGTCGACAATGAGCATTAACTCAATAGAAGACGTCGCAGAATATACCAATCACCCTTTTTGGTTTCAGCTATATGTCATGCGTGACAAAGAATTTATGGTAAATCTTATCACCCGTGCCAAACAGGCCAATTGTTCTGCGCTTATATTAACCGCTGATCTTCAAGTACTTGGACAGCGACATAAAGACATTAAAAACGGTCTATCGGCGCCGCCAAAGCCGACGCTCGCCAACATTTTGAATTTAATGACCAAACCTGAATGGTGCTTTAATATGCTGGGCGCAAAACGTCGCACTTTTGGCAATATTGTTGGTCATGCAAAAGGTGTGGGTGATCTTTCCTCCTTATCGTCGTGGACCGCTGAACAGTTTGATCCCAGCTTAAGCTGGAACGACGTTGCCGACATCAAAGATTTGTGGGGCGGTAAGCTCATTATTAAAGGCATTATGGAACCTGAAGATGCCATTTTAGCGGCTCGAAGTGGTGCAGACGCTATGGTGATATCAAACCACGGTGGTCGTCAACTAGATGGCGCCCCCTCCTCTATTGCTTGTTTAGCCGATATCGTTCAAGCCGTTAAAAGTGAGAATAGTAACATCGAAATCTGGCTTGATAGCGGTATTCGATCGGGTCAAGATGTATTAAAGGCCATGGCGCTAGGTGCTAAAGGCACTATGATAGGTCGTGCCTTTTTATATGGCCTTGGTGCTTATGGTGAGGATGGGGTGCGGCGTGCCCTAGAAATTCTTTATAAAGAGTGTGATGTTACTATGGCGTTTTGCGGTCATACCAATATTAATGACGTGACGGATGACATCTTAGTCAAGGGAACTTTTGAAAATTTAAAATCATCATTACCCTATACACCAGCCATACGCTGGGGCTAATACTTTAAAACGCTGGCACTTTAATAAATTTAATTGCCGACAAATTATAAGGCGACAGTATTAACCGTATTAGTAACCACGGTATCCCTAACGATAGCTAATAAGGGTTTTAGATGAGTTCTGAAACCCTTATTAATTTGAGACTTTTTTAGGTCTATTTTTAATTATTATTATGTCTATATCCTAAAAAGTATTAGACCTATCCTTTTTTTAGCCTCTTGTATGTTCCTTTAATTGTCTCATTTATACGCCTCTACATTAAACCAGACCCTTCCTATGTTAAAATAGCGCTACTTTGTGCCACTTAACGACACTATGACTATTCAAAATTTGTTCCGAGTTGCGCCCGTGACAACCTTATTGCTATTTAGCTTTATTGGGCTATTTGTAATCCAAGTTGCCACCGGTGTCGATGTCAACCAGCCCAGTGTAGACTCCCTCCTTAAATGGGGAGCGAATGCGCTACCTTTTAGTTTAGGCTACGAACCGTGGCGGTTGGTTAGCAGTGCCTTTTTACATATCGGCTTGATGCACCTATTATTTAATTGTTTTGCGATGTATTTCTTCGGACAAGTGGCTGAAAGAAATTTAGGTTCTCTTAATTTTTTGCTATTATTTTTGTTATCCGCAATAGGCGGTAATTTATTAAATAATTATGTGACATGGTGGCAAGTCTTTCACCATAATGGAGCACCTGG
The DNA here is from genome assembly GCF_057621535.2 of Psychrobacter sp. CX5. Lineage (NCBI taxonomy): Bacteria > Pseudomonadati > Pseudomonadota > Gammaproteobacteria > Moraxellales > Moraxellaceae > Psychrobacter > Psychrobacter sp. CX5. The sequence continues at coordinate 154,203 of NZ_CM177735.1, forward strand.
TATATCAGCTGGGGCTTCTGGTGGCATCATGGGCATTGGTATGGCGCTATTAGTAACGGAGCTGTTAAGAATTTATGTTCACCGCCTGCCTGTTAAAGGGGTTCAGCTTCAATTAAAACGTTTAGCTTTTGTCTTAGCGTTAACGTTAATATATGGCTTTGCAGTACCCGGTATAGATAACGCCGGGCATATTGGTGGTGCGATAACCGGTGGTATATTGGCAATTGGGATCAGTTTAAGGTACCGCTTTTCTACATCGGACAAACCTTTGTTCAAAACGATACCTTGGCTACTCTTTGCTATCGTCGCAGGGTTATTTTATAAATTATGGCTAGACTTACATCTGCAAATAGGGCTATATTGAATTTAATGATTTTTAATGATTTTTAATGGCAAAATACCTTTAACCCCTTTTAACTAACTATCGAGTTTATTATGAACCTATTTAACCACGCTATAAAACGGACTGTGCTGTTAAGCCCTATATTGGGAATGATCACTATTTTCTCTCCCGTTGCCCATGCTCAAAGCACCGTTGCCCCTGAAACTGGTATTGCTAACCACAGTGCTGTTGATAAAACTGGCCTTAGCTTAGGTATTAATGTTATTGCTAACAAAAGTGCTTATGATATTGACGATGACGTTACGGTGATGCCAAGTTTATTTTATGACAATAACAAGGTATACGCCCGTGGTAGCCAACTAGGCGGTTACCTTGTCAATGATAACACCAATGAGATAGCAGGTTTTATACAGCCTGCCGGTAGAGACTTTGATCCAGATGATGCCGAGGGTAATTTAGAACTATTAGACGAAAGAAAGTGGTCAGCCCTTATTGGTGCCAGTTATTTACGTCGTACCTCTGTTGGTGGCTTTAGGGGACAGATCGCAACTGATATTTCTGGGCGTAGTGACGGAACCGTTGCTAAATTAACCTATATAGGTCGTTTAACACCCGGTAAATGGACGATTTACCCAAGTGTTGGACTTGAATGGGTAGATAAGAATTATAATGAATATTATTATGGGGTTAGCCAAAAAGAAGCCGCTAAATCAGGTGTCGCTCAATATAAACCTGACTCAAGTGTAAGTCCTTACATCAGTGTCAATGGTACTTATACCATCAATAATGATTGGGATGTATTTTTAGGACAAAGTGTTAACTTCTTATCTGATGAACAAAAAGACAGTCCTATGGTTGATGATGATGTTGATTATCGGACGACTTTAGGCGTGCTATATAAGTTTTAACACTATTTAGTTTAATACTGTTTAGCTCTAAGACAGGCTGATACCCTTTAAAAAAGGTAGCGTTTAAAAGGGCAAATTTTATAATGGATAAGCGCTAGGCATCCCCTATATACTATTTGCCAAAAACTGCTAATCTAGTCGCTTTCCCGCTTTTAAGTATAATACTTTTAAGTCTAATATTTTAAGTTCGATACTTTTAAATCTTTGGCTTATATTTGAACTTTGATAATTCGAGGAATATGTGTGCAATCAACTCAACAATCTTTAAGTGATACAGCAGAACCCTCTTATTCAGATATTGATGATAATTCTACTTTTAGTATCACCGATTTATGGTCTAACATCACTGGTAAAATAAAGTCTGTATATAATAAAACGGCAGACTCGGTGGATGATGAATTTTCGATACCCGTCAGTCAGGATCAGGTAAATGCGGCCTTAAAGAAGTTTGTCACTGATAATGTCAGTCAGATACTTGAGATTAGAGTCGAGCTTCATGATGATTGGTTTCGGCTGTTTTGTACCATAGAAGCTGCCGGTATCTATGCTGAAGTTGCCAGTAACTTTGGTTTAGTTCATGTTCAAATTGATAGAGATGTTCAACGCTTCGTCTTTGCTCAGCAAACCAATACCGATGTACTTAAGCTTCATTGTGAGTCTTTTTTAAAGCGTCAAGGTGTTAAGCTTGCCATTTGGTTTTATCATAGTGTTTTACATAAAGACCCTTTAGGCTTTATTTTAAGTAAAATCAATATTGCACGTCCGAAAGACAATATTATCTACTTGGATATAAACCGTTGGTTAAAGCGTAATAAAAAGATTATCAGCACCTTACACAAGGTGCAGGTAAACTATGGCTTAGTAGAAGAAGAACTAATGGTTTTAAAAACTAAGGTTAATGTGCGTGATTTACTAAACAATAGTGGTGTAGAAGACATTATTACACCAGATGATGTTCCTGAGTTAATGAAAGGTCCGACCAATCCAATTAGCGATGCGATCAACCCCAGTCAGGAATAGCACTTAATTGTTATAACTGGTTAAAACTAGCTAGAACTGGCTAGTATCATTAGCTATTTTAAGCGGATAAAGAGTTAACACATAAGTTCAAAATTAAGATCATTTTAACGAAAAAGCCCCTTAATTTTGGGGCTTTTTTTGGTTATGTGTCCTGAACTAAACTAACAGCATCTAAAAATCCGTGGGTTACGTTTGATTTCACCACACGCTACCACTATTACTCATTAAAATACAGTTTTGACTATACAACAGGCTACCAGTAGTTTTCGACCGCAATATTGCCTACCCCGCGCCTATTCATAACCAAGCCCATTTGTTTAAGAGCCTCTTTGGTGTCCTCTACCATATCTGGATTGCCGCATAGCATGACATGCGAGTGATTGACATCTAGTACCTTACCGGCCACACGTTCTAACTCACCGTTTAATAATAATTTAGGCAATCGTTGATTTAAGGTGCCCTCAATTGCCTCACGGGTAATGATGGGTATAAAGGTCAGTCTCGCAGGGTTATCCACTAGACTGCCAAAGTCTACTTCCAACGCTTTAATTCGTTCGACATAAGCAAGCTCTTGCTGATTGCGGGCACTATAAGCCAAAATGATATGCTTATAGTCCTCCCAAGTTTTTAAATCTTGGAGCATGGATAAGAAAGGCGCCAGACCTGTGCCTGTTGCCAGTAACCATAAGTCTTTAGGCAATGGCTCTTGATAACGCGCTAAGGTTAAAAAACCGAAGGGCGTCGTATTTAATAATAATTCATCACCTTGTTGCAGATGTTGCAACTGCGATGTGAATGCACCATCAGGGATGACAATTGAGAAAAACTCTAAGGTCTCATCATAGGGTGACGATACGATAGAATATGCTCTGAAAATATCCTCATCATGTACCTCTGAAGTACGGTCTTCATAATATTTTAATCGACTTGGATTAACCCCTAAACGTACAAATTGACCTGCTGTAAATTTAAAGCTTTCTGGACGCGTGACAATAAAGCTAAATAAAGTGGGCGTCCACGTCTTTTTATCTAGTACCCGTACCTTTTGAATAGTGTCAGAATTGTCCGTCATAAATAATAATCCGCCCAATAATGGTTTAATACATTTCTATAAGAATTAAAAAATGCTTGTAAAGCATTAGCCTTACAAGCATAACATATCACACTAAGTAACTCATCTTACTGTCTTTAACGAACTGAACTTAAAGAACTGTATTTAGAAAACTGTATCTAGCAAATTAAATTGTCTAAATTACCAGATAATAGCTCGTGTTGCCATATTAATAAAGTCGTTAGGTAATACACCGACATATAATACGATCAGGGTCACTAGTATGACCATCAAGCCGCCAACTTGAATACCCCAATGCCACAACGCATCAAATTCAATGGTCTTAGTTGGACGTTTAAATAGCGTTAACATAACCCGTAGATAGTAATAAAGTCCAATCGCACTACCTAATATAATCATGGCCGCTAAAAACCACTCATTTCCATCGACAGACGCTACGATGGCGAAGAATTTAGTGATAAATCCGGCGGTTAACGGAATACCTGCCATAGAAAGCAGCATCACTGTCATTACTCCAGTTAATACAGGACGACGCCAAAATAGGCCTTGGTAATGTATTAATTCAGAGGCTTCACCTGCTTCTTTATAGGTGCTAGACATTAAAGTAATCACACCAAACAAACCTAAAGAAGTAAACGCATATACCGCCATATACATATTGGTAATTGAGTAGGCACCAGGTCCAATACTAACAGCAACGACTAATACATAGCCCATGTGTGCGATAGAAGAATAACCCAATAGACGTTTCAAATTGGTCTGACGTAAAGCCAGTAAGTTACCAAATAAGATAGATAAGGTGGCAATTACCATGAGTAACGTATTAACGGTAGGCAGCGCAAGCACGGCACCGTCTAATAAGAATCGAATTGCCAACGCCATCATTGCCACTTTTGAGACTGAGGCCAAATAAGTGGCAACAGGTGCAGGCGCACCGTGATAAACATCGGGTGTCCACATATGAAAAGGCGCTGCTGATAATTTAAAAGCAATAGCAAACGTCATCATTGCCGCACCTAAAATCATCAGTGGCGACTCAAACACATCTGATAATACGTAGGCAATTTCTTTAAATTCTAGCGTACCGGTTGAAGCATATATGAACGCCATACCCATTAGTAAGGTCGCTGAAGCAGTCGCCGATAAGACGAGATACTTTAGTCCTGATTCTAGTGAACGATCACGCATAAAGGCATAAGCCAACATACCGTATAAAGGCACTGAAAGTAGCTCAAGACTCATAAAGAATGAGGCTAGATTATGCGCACATACCATCAATAACGCACCGACAGTGGATAACAATAACAGCAGGTACAGCTCTTCTTTATGATCTTTAAAGGTTCTAAAATATGGATAAGCCAAGGTACAACAGGCTAAAGAAGATAAAAAGATGACCACCATATTAAACTGGGCAAAAGGATCTACGATAAACATGCGGCTGACTATGACCTGTTCAGGCACACCGAACCAACCCAGCATCTGACCTATTAATACCAATAAGCCGATATTTAATCCGAGTACTGATAATGTACCGGTTAAAAAATGTGAACGCTTAACGGCGATTGCTAGCATAACGACCAGTAGCGTGACGACCACAATCAGAATAGGCGCAAAAGGCATTAACACAGGCCAAGTCGTTTCAATAACGTTATTCATTAACGAACCTCCCCTGTGACAACTGCGGACTGTATGACCTGAGTGGCATCAAAATTGACAACCTCATGATAGGTATAGGCATTATTAATCCACTGCATCGCATGACTAGACGTATCCAACACTGACTGTGGAAATAAACCTAGCCAAACCAAGCCAATGGCTAGTAATAAAAGTAATAGAAGTTCTCGTTTATTTAAGTCATATAGATTGATTGGCTTATCATGGATCTCTTCACCCTCATAGCTCGGGTTTAAGGTATGAGAATTTACCGCACCGGTATCTAGTGAAGTGGCTAATGCAGGTTGCAGATGGTGAGGGTGTTGTTCATTAGTCACATGATGTTTTGGCATACTATCAACACTGTCATCATGAGTTGCTACTGACGTATTCGAATGATTGGCAACCACAGCATACTTAGGGACAGTTTCTTCCCCAAATAGCGCACGGTAAATAATAATCAATGAATAGAGTCCTGCCCATACTAAACTAAATGTTGCAATAACAACGAATACCGGATACTGTTCAAACGATCCTAATAATATTAGAAACTCACCGATAAAGTTTCCTGTACCAGGAATACCTAACAGTGCCGCACAGAAAAACATTAAGAATGGCGCATAATACCGGAATTGTCCCCACATGCCGCCCATTAATGGTAATTCACGGGTGTGCATACGCTCGTATAACTGCCCTGCCATAATAAATAGCGCCGCTGATGATAGACCATGCGCTAACATTTGTATCATCAGACCTTGTAGGCTGAGTAAGGTACCTGCGTAAATCGCCAATACCACAAATCCCATATGTGAAATACTAGTATAGGCAAGCAAGCGTTTAATATCCGTTTGCACAAAGGCCATCCATGCACCGTAGAAGATACCGATAGCTCCAAGTGTCATCGCTATTGGCGCAAACTGTTGAGAGGCCTCTGGGAAAAATGGCAATACGAAACGAATCAAACCATAAGCTGCCGTTTTAATCAGGATACCTGCTAAGTCAACGGAACCTGCAGTTGGTGCTTGAGCATGAGCGTCGGGTAACCAGCCATGAAAGGGCATGATCGGTAATTTAACCGCAAAGCCGATAAAGAAGCACAGCATGATGGGATATTCCCAACCACCAAGAGGCGTGCCCAAAAGATCATTGTAGTTAAAGCTAAATACACCTGAGTTTTGGTAATTTATGATGACTAATAATAAAATGCCCACCAGCATAATCAAGCCTGACGCTTGAGTATAAATAAAGAATTTAGTAGCCGCATATTCTTTGGTTTTACCATTGGTGGCATTGTGTCCCCAAATGGCAATTAGGAAATAGATAGGGACTAACATCATCTCCCAGAAGAAGAAGAATAAGAATAAATCGATGGCTAAGAATACCCCGATTACCCCACCTAAGCTCCACAGTAGATTAAGATGGAAAAATCCAACACGGCGTTGAATCTCACCCCAAGAACAACCTACCGCCATAATACCTAAGAAAGCGGTTAACGATACCATCAGTAATGACATACCATCTAAAGCTAAATGGAAGCTAATACCAAATGAATCGATCCAAGGTACCACAAACTCAGCAAACCAGGGCAGCTGTGCATCAGGTGCAATCACCTGCTTACTCATACCTGCAAAACCACCTTCACGCCATAACACGACCGTCATCGCAAAGGTGATAATCATACCAAGTAAGGCAATCCATCGAGGCAGACGTTTGTCAATTTTTTCTACTAACCAACACAGCGTACCCGCAATAAACGGGGTAGCAATTAATGCTGGCAATATCCAAGCTAATTGAAGTTCTGTCATCTTAAATCACCGTCGTCATGACTAGTATCAACAACACTGCCATCCCCAGTCCAAAACTTGCAGCATATCCTCTTAGCGATCCTGATTGAGTCATGGTCATCACCTTATTACCCGCTGCAGCGATAGCGGGTAAGATGTTCCATGTTTTGTCAACAGGGTCGACTTTGAGTAATTTGCCGATGAATAAAAATGGTTTCACAAAAATCAAATCATACAAAGCATCAAAACCAAGTCCATTTAGGCACCAATAATATATCGCACCACCCAAACTTGTTGATTTGAAACGGGTTAAAAGCTTGCCTTTATTAGCAACATACAATAAAAATGCGAGTACTAATCCAGATGCCATCGCACCCATAGCGATATATTCAGCCAAGTGCTTAGCATGGGCATCACCACTCATTTCAAGCATATGACCCACACTTTCTGGTAAGACACCGTGTAGTGGTGGTGTTATCAATGCACCTACTGCTGTTGACAAGATTAATAGAATAATTAAAGGTAGCTGATAAGATAAACCTGACAGCTTATGTGCATGGGTTTTCTCTTCACCAAAGAAGGTGAACCAAATCATACGGAAGGTATATAACGACGTTAAGAATGCCCCAAACACGCCCATATAAAACAGAATTTGATGACCCGTTGCATAGCTTTCCCATAAGATCGCTTCTTTAGAATAGAAGCCGACAGTTATCCATGGTATGGCTGCTAATGCGCCTCCACCGACAATAAAGCACCAAAATACTAAAGGTATCTTATTGCGTAATCCGCCCATCTTAAATATATTTTGTTCATGATGCACCGCGGTAATTACCGCACCGGCTGATAAGAACAGTAAAGCTTTAAAAAATGCGTGAGTCATTAAATGAAAGATAGCACCTTGCCAAGCACCCACACCAAGCGCCAAAAACATATAACCAATTTGACTCATGGTTGAGTACGCTAAAATGCGCTTGATATCAGTCTGTGCTAATGCACAGAATCCTGCCACCACTAAGGTTATCGCACCAACAGCACCTACCCAATATAGTAAAATGCCCGGTGTTAACATAAATAGAGGGTGCAGTCGTGCTATTAGATACACACCAGCGGTAACCATGGTTGCGGCGTGAATCAATGCAGAAACCGGTGTCGGTCCTGCCATCGCATCAGCAAGCCAACTGTGCAAAGGAATTTGTGCAGATTTACCCATTGCCCCGCCCACTAACATCATGGTTGCCAATATCAATGTTGGGTTATTGGCTTCAAACATTTGTGGGGCACGGGTAATGATATCTTGAATATTTAAGGTGCCAAATTCACGGAACAGTAAGAATAGCCCGAATGCCAAAAACACATCACCAATACGAGTGACGGTAAATGCTTTCATTGCTGCCCGGCCATTTGCTCTATTTTGATAATAAAAACCAATCAATAAGTACGAGCAAATACCCACGCCTTCCCAGCCGAGATAAAGCAATAATAAGTTATCCGCTAACACCAATAACAACATGCTGGCGACGAATAAATTCATATAGCTGAAAAACCTTGCGAAGCCAACATCACCTTTCATGTACCATGAGGCGAATAGATGAATTAAAAAACCGACACCCGTAATAACGCCTGTCATGGTTAAGGCTAAGCCATCGAAGCTTAACCCGAATGCAGGGGCAAAATCGCCTACTTGCATCCACGTCCATAACGGTAAGTTAATAACCGTACTAGGATCGTTTTGAGACAGGTAGCTGTATGACGCAATCAGAGCACATAGAGCAGATAAACCTAAACTTCCCACGCCAAGCCATTTTGCCGAATATTCAGATAAATGATCTCGCATTGCCGCTAAGATCAAGAAGCTGATAGCCGGAAAGATAAAGGTCAATGGTAATAAACTCATAATATTAACCTCTCATCTCATTGGCGGAATCAATATCTAAATGACCACGGCGATGGTAGAACTGCAATAAGATTGCTAATCCTAATGAAGCCTCAGCAGCTGCTAAAGTTAGGATAAAGATAAACATAACTTGACCATCTGCACTTAACCAATGACTGCCAGCGACTATAAATGCAAGGCCAGCGGCGCTCATCATAATTTCCAGACTCATTAGCATAAATAGGAAGTTTCGGCGAACCATTACGCCACATAGCCCTATTACGAAAATAATGCTCGCTAATATAAGACCATGTTCCATCGGAATAGGACCTAATACGCTTGTATCAGCAACAACATTGACGTGAGGCGCTTGCACCATCTCAACAGGTTTAATTTCCATTGATTGGGTGGTTGCTACAGTATCAGCATTACTGACAGTATCGACATGACTTAAAGATTTCACATCAGTTTGGTTAACGGTTTCAGAGGTTGCAGCTGCCATTAACTATCCTCCCTATTGTGCAGATGAGCGCTGTCATGTCTATGACCTTGTTTGAAGCGGTTGGCATCTAGTTTCTGATATTCGTAAGCCGTATCAGCCTCATCTAAACCCAGAGAATTATCACCCTTGGCATGAGTTACTCTGTCCGTATCATTTGTAAATAGACCATTTGAATGGGCTACTTGACGGCTACTGTGGCTGACGTTTTCATCGTCAAGCGCTTTTTTACCTAAATGATAGGCGGCAACTAGGGCAGCCAATAACAGCATCGCACCGACTTCAACCAATAATAAATACTCTGTGAATAATGCAATACCTACTTGTTTGGCAGATATTGTTTGAGCCCCTATTGTCGCAGCGGTTGTCACACCTTGAACACTATTACCCATTGAAATAATATACATGAGGACAATGCCGACGATGACACTTAATGCAGTAGGTACGGCCCAGACATCTGATGACAACCATAGGCTTTCTCGGCTATCATTTTCAGAGCCCAAATTGAGCATCATAATAACGAATACAAAGAGCACGAGAATTGCGCCTGCATAGACGATAACCTGTAAGGCCCCAGCGAATGGCGCACCCAATATAATGAAGATTCCTGCTAATGCCAATAACGATACAATCATAGAAAGGATGGCATGGACGGGATTTGCTAACATAATAACCCTAAGGCTTGCGATAATTGCAACTAACCCTAGGGCATAAAAACCTACCAATGCAGTATTATCAAACCAGTGTAGCCAACTCATGGCAATAGACTCCTTAAATCGACAGGATCCGCCTCATTTTGGGCAGCCCCTTTTGGTTTGTCTTTAATCGCCATACCGCTAACACGGTAATAGTTATAATCAGGATATTTACCTGGACCTGAGATCAATAGATGCTCTTTTTCATATACTAAGTTTTGACGAACGTATTCACCCAACTCAAAGTCTGGTGTAAGTTGAATCGCTGTGGTCGGACAAGCTTCCTCGCACATACCACAAAATATACAACGTGAGAAGTTAATACGGAAAAACTCAGGATACCAACGCCCATCTTCACGCTCCGCTTTCTGTAAGGAGATACAGGCAACAGGACACGCCACCGCACATAGGTTGCAGGCGACACAACGCTCATCTCCATCAGGATCACGGGTTAACACGATACGACCGCGAAAGCGTGGCGGCACTGGCACAGGCTCTTCTGGATACAATATGGTATCTCGAGGTCTAAAAGCATGACTGTTAACCATCCACATGGTGCGCACAATGGTAAACATGCCCACGACTGTCTTTTTCAACGTTTTAAACATGTTAACTTCTCTAATTGCTTACTAGTGAAGAACCTGACAACGATAAAAATAGCTTTTAACGTCAGTCGGGTCGTTATTTCTAACTAATAAATAGAAGGTTTTAAACCAAATAACTCTTGTATAGGTAAATTTCTTTTTTATAAGTAAATTTCTTTGCCAAATATCGATCTATACCCTATTTAAATAACTTTTTTAAGGGTGTAGAGTTTGAAGGATATTTTGCCTTGAAATTAACTTGCTGAAATCAATATCAAAGCAGCGGTTACTAATAAATTAATCAAAGTAACTGGCAAACAAATCTTCCAACCGAAGTTCATAACTTGGTCGTATCTTGGACGCATCAGCGAACCACGAGCCAATACGAACATGGTCATAAAAAACAAGGTTTTGATCATGAACCAAAATGCTGGCGGTAGAATGGTGAATCCAAGATTCATTGGCGCATCCCAACCACCAAAGAACAAACAAGTCATTAAAGCCGAAATGAGGACCACATTGACATACTCACCAATGAAGAACATACCAAACTTCATACCGGAGTATTCAACATGGTAACCTTCAGCCAACTCTTGTTCAGCTTCTGGCTGATCGAAGGGGTGTCTATGTGTCACCGCTACCCCTGCCACAACAAAGGTTAAGAACCCAAAAAACTGAGGGAAGATATTCCAGTTCCAAAAGCCGCCTGTCTGAGCCACAACAATATCACGTAGGTTAAATGAGCCTGTCATCGCGACTATACCCATTAATGACAAACCTAGGAAAACTTCATAACTGATGGTTTGTGCGGCTGAACGTAGACCGCCGAGTAATGAGAATTTATTTCTAGATGCCCAGCCACCAAACATCACAGCATACACTGCCATACCTGCCATTGCGAAAAAGAATAGAATACCAATATTCCAATCCGCTACCCCTAATGTTGGAGAGATAGGAATAATCGCAAATGAAGCAATCGCCGTAAACATCGCCACGCCAGGCGCTAACACAAACATGAATTTATCGGCAAACTTTGGCGTCCAGTCTTCTTTAAAGAAGATTTTTAGCATATCTGCAATTAACTGGAGTGAACCCCAAGGCCCTACCCGGTTTGGACCATAACGATCTTGCCAAAGCGCCAACATACGACGCTCATAGATGATCATTAAGGCTGCAACCATTACCACGACCAAAAATATCATTAAGGCTTGGGCAACTAAGAATAACACCGTCCAAGCGTCTGTTGATAGACTTAAGAAGCTTGGCACCTCAGGGATGATTCGAATTGATTCCATATTAACCTCCCTGACCCTCTAAGTTTGGTTGATTATTATCGACATTGGATGGTTCTATTTGTATTTTTGGGGGATCAATTTTAATGACAGAAGCCGGTAAATGTCCATGTAAAATAGGTACTTGTCCCACTGGATACCCGATACAGCCTTCGGCAAGATAAGGTACCACTTTGACGGGCAATTCCACGCGCTGTCCATCAACCGTAATAGCCAACCAGTCTTTGTCACTCACTTGCCAATTATCAGCATCTTCTTTACTCACTGAAAATGCTGGCACTTGTAACTGCGAAGCCACTACTGGGCTACGCTGAGCCATTGCAGAGCTGCCGTATAAATTATGAATGGGCACTAATTTGGCCTGCCCTTGGAAAATACTGGTTTTAATAGGCTGATAAGGTTCTGGCTGTACATAATCGCGTTTAGCCAGTTTGTTATCCTCATCTATTAAATCAAATAAGCGAACCCCTGGATCACCTTGTTTTAGGCTACCGCCAATTTTATCTTGATACTTATTCCAAGCTTGTGGTGAGTTCCAACCTGGAGAATGTGCAAAAGGTATCATAGAACTTGGGGTTTGCGTGCCGGTATAACCTTCCATCGAAAAGGTTAAAGCCGTATCTAAATCTTTGGGCTGCATTGGCTCATGCACTGACAGGTTAGCGCGCATGGCAGTACGCCCAGAATAACGTCTTGGTTCACGGGCAATTTTAAGGCCTGAAATACGAAAATCTGATTCTGGTGCCGCCTGTTTTATACCTGTGAGATTAGGATGCGTCTTGATAAGCTCATTAATCACATCATCAAGCTGCGTCCAGTCTAGTGGCAACGCATTAAGACTGGTTTCGACGGCGTGTAACCAGCGCCATCCCTCTTTGATACAATTTTTATTATTGTAATAACCAGGGTCATAAACTTGGAAGAATCGCTGGGCACGGCCTTCTGCAGACACCAATGTCCCATCTGCTTCAGCAAAGCTGGCCGCCGGTAACACGATATCAACAAACTTATGCCAGTGTAGATTTTGATGATCCAGTGCAATGACCGTTTTGTCTGTCAATAACTTGGCAAGTTTTTCAATATCTAACGCGTCAGTTAATTGGTTTTCAACCACAATGACTGCATCAAAATCTGTGGCAAGAATCTCTTCAACCGACTTTCCGCCTAATAGGCAGACGCCAATGCTATTTGCACTTGGTACAGATAGATATAAGCCAGCTTGTTTGCGATAATTCTCATTAACCTGTTTTAGATCCAACTCTTCTTCTTTTGGATCTCGCTCTACATTGTCTTTAGCCGTTTTCTCAGCGGTTTTGGCATCTAACTCTTTATCTTCATTCGGCTGATCTTCAGCAGCTTGCGCTCGAACTTTTGCATTATGAATGTCAACTTTTTCAAGCTCATAGGCTTTTATTTCATCACGTTTATCGGTTAAAACCTGAGCTATTTGTGCAGCCGCTTCGATAATAGCAACATTAAACTGTCCTGTTCCAGAAACAACTAATGGCTTATCAGCAGTGACTAAATCAAAGGCAATTTGTTTTGCCAGTTGCTGCACTGGATCCAAATTAGACTGTTGATTCTCACCATAGACGGCATCTTGGACTACATCTTGTTCAACTTTATGCGCATCGTCTTGCGCATCAATATGAGCCCCATTAAAATCAGAGCCTTGAGTCGCCTGCTTTTTAATCTGCTCGATATCATTTGAAAGTGCTTTTACCGCTTCTGCTACCGCAAAGCCTAAACTTGCGATGTCCTCAGGTTTGGCAACACAGCTTACTTTACTAATGTCATCCAGTTTTGTTTGCACAGTGTCGGCAATGTATACTGGACTAAGCTCTTTTTGACCAATACGAAGCACAGGCTCAGCCAACCATTCTTGAGTCTTAAGCGCCTCTGCCATCTTAATTTTTTTATTTTTAGCAGCCTGACGTACAGCCAAAGCAATACGCGGACTGGTCTGGGTGATATCTTCACCTAAGATAAATACCGCATCGTGCTCTTCAATCTCGGCCATCGTCGGATTATAAATACCTTGAGTGTTTAATAGCTCAATGCACTTTTCAACCAACGACTGCTGATGACTATTCAAACCTGTTGAAAAATTATCAAAGCCCACCAGTTTTTTGAGCGCAAAGTTCGTCTCTAAACTGGCACGCGGTGAGCCAATACCGACTACTTTTTTACCTTTAATACGCTTAACCGTTTCGTCTAAAGCATAGTCAATATTTATTTTAACTTGTTTGTCGTTAATACGCTCAACCGCTTGTACAGGACGGTCTTCACGGTTGATATAACCGTAGCTGAAACGGCCTAGATCACATAAGAAATAGCGGTTAACTTCTCCGTTATAGCGGTTTTCAACGCGGCGTAACTCTCCATAACGCTCACCCGCTGAAATATTACAGCCTGCTGAACAGCCATGACAGATGCTTGGGCCATATTGCATATCCCATTTACGGTTATAACGTTCTGAATGTGTCTTATCAGTGAATACACCCGTTGGACAAACTTCAGTTAAGTTACCAGAAAATTCACTTTCAAACTGACCATCTTTGTCACGACCGAAATAAACTCGGTTGTTAGAGGCATAAACGCCTAAATCTTTACCACCTGCATAGTCTTTATAATAACGAACACAGCGATAGCAAGCGATACAGCGATTCATCTCATGCGCTATAAAAGGACCTAGTTCTTGATTGTGATGGGTGCGTTTGGTAAAGCGGTAACGACGTCTACTATGACCAGACATATAAGTCATATCTTGTAAATGACAATGACCCCCTTCCTCACAAGTTGGGCAATCGTGGGGGTGGTTGGTCATTAGAAACTCAACAATCGACTTTCTAAATGCTTTGGCTTCTGCATCGTCAACCGAAATATACATGTCATCGGTAGGTGCGACCATGCAAGACATGACCAATCGACCTTTACCTGCTGCTGCATCTTCTGCATTATTAAACTGCTTTACCGCGCACTGACGACATGAGCCGACTGAACCAAGTGCCGGGTGATAGCAGAAATAAGGCACATCGATACCCAGTGACAAACATGCTTCTAACAGGTTGTCTGCCCCGTTTACCTCGACCTGCTTACCGTCAATATGTATGACCGCCATGCCTGTTTCTACTCCTCTACTTCACATCACTAGGTTTAGAAGCTAGGGTATGATTCCCAGCACCTTTACCTGCATTTGAATCCGAATGTTTGGTGGTATCGGTATCTGCGCTAGATGATGCCGCAGGTTTGCTTTTTACCATAGTTGACATTACTTTTTTTATTTCTGACTCAGCCCATTGTGAGGTTTCTGAATCTACCTCGGTGGGTGCTTCTACTATAATTTTATTGTCAAACTCATGTCGGAAATATTTAAGAGCACTCATTAAAGGCTCCATCGCCCCTGGCGCATGGGCGCAGAAGGTTTTACCAAGCCATAAATCTTTGGTCAACCCTTCTAACTTTTCAACATCGCCCACTTGACCTTCGCCGCTATCGATAGCAGTCAGAAGTTTCACGCCCCAAGGCAAACCGTCACGACAAGGCGTGCAGAATCCACAAGACTCACGCTGGAAGAAAATCTCAAGATTTTTTAAGAGTGCTACCATATCTTGTGATTCATCAACCACCATGATCAGACCCGTACCCATACGGCTACCCGCATTTTGAATAGTTACAAAGTCCATCGGCAAATCGAGATGATCAGGTGTTAAAAAGTCAGTAGATGCACCGCCTGGTAACCAGGCTTTCAGCGTTTTACCCTCAATCATACCGCCTGCTAAATCTTCGATAATTTCGCGAGCTGTATAGCCAAAAGGCAATTCCCAAAGTCCAGGATCTTTCACCAGCCCTGAGCAACCAAATAGTTTGGTTCCTGGTGTGTCACTATTGTCTTTAATTTTGCTCAGTGACTGATACCATTCCGCACCATTCACTAAAATAGCAGGCATATTACATAAGGTTTCAACGTTGTTAACCACCGTTGGTCTACCCCATGCACCAGAAACTTGTGGGAATGGCGGTTTCGTTCTTGGATTGGCACGACGCCCTTCTAAACAATTAATTAACGCCGTTTCTTCACCACAAATATATCGACCTGCTCCGGTATGAACATGAAGATGAAAACTAAAATCAGTACCCTTAATGTTATCGCCTAATAAATTATTAGCGATACACTCATCGATAGCCGCCATTAGACGCTGGGCAGCAACAATATATTCTCCACGAATAAAGATATAACCGTCAGTTGCACCGATCGCATGAGCGGTAATTAACATACCTTCAATTAATAGAAACGGTAAACGCTCCATTAATAAACGGTCTTTGAAAGTACCCGGCTCCATCTCATCGGCATTACAAATCAGATAACGAGGGCCCCCATCAGGTGGCGTCATAAATGACCATTTCAGACCCGCATTAAAGCCTGCACCACCGCGGCCCCGCACATTAGCCGTTTTAACCATATCACCTACTTCTTTAGGTGATTTATTCAGGGCATTTTCAAGGCCTTCAAAACCTCTTAAAGATTGATAGGTTGCCAGATCTAAAATAGCATCATGATGAGCAAGACGCCACGTTAATGGTTTTGTTTCAATCGTCGCTGTTTCTTTATCCCCATAAATAGGGACACGCTGGTTATTTAATTGGCTAGGTGCTTGACCTTCTTTTCGACGTGCGAATTGTTCTGCGATGCTTAATTTTTGGGTTTCAGCATTTACAGGGGTCAAGGTGTCAACAGTTTGACTCATGGATAGTACTCCAACAATTCAGCAACCTCAGAAGGTGAAACGGGACCAAAGGTATCTTCATCGATTAACACAGAAGGGCCTTTATCACAGTTTCCTAAACAACAAATAGGCAATAGCGTAAACCGACCGTCTGCGGTGGTTTGTCCGTACTCAATACCTAAATGTTCTTTAAATTTTGCAGACAGTGCTTCATAGCCGGTTAAATAACAGGCAATTGAATCACAGACTAAAATCACATGACGACCCACAGGCGCGCGATAAATCCGGTTAAAGAAGGTGGCCACACCCTCAATATCTGTTACCGGTACATCCAATAAATTTGCGATGGCGTTTACTTGCGCGTCATCTACCCAGCCGTTGCGCTTTTGCACGAGTTTCAAAGCGTCAAGAGAAGCGGCACGCGCATGAGGGTAATGATGGATGTATTCGTGTATCCCCTCAATCTCTTGGGCAGTTAAGATGCTTTCCACATCTACTGTTGGGGCTTTATCGGTCACAATTCTCACAGTGCCAATCCTTTACTTTAGTTGATTTACTTAGCTGTCGCTGGGATTACAATACTTAACTTTGTTTATGACAATTTACTAGTCGTCAATTTAACGCTTTTAACTATCTTTATTTATCTCAAGATTTATAAAAATTTGAACGCTGAAATCTTATCTGGTGATAAACGTTAACTTCGGAATATCATTCATCGGCGATATAACCATAGTTGATTCAAAGCCCAAGATATCGCCTTGCTGATTAATCAAATAACAATCACTCGTCTTATCTGACTTGTCTACGCCAAATTGAGCGACATCATAATACACCGTTGATATTTCACAAAACTGTGCTTTATGATCATCAATCTTCGACAATGACCAATCCAAAGCTATTTTTGCTTTTCCCATTAGATCACTTTGATTTGATAATTTTAGTTGCATATATCCTGTACCCATTTTGCCTTCTGCATCAGCACTCGATACTTTTGGGACATCATATAGTTTGGTTAATACAGTTTCGGTATTGTTTTCAAGATTTTTCGAACCGATTAAGCGATAACTCTCAACATCATGAAACTCATAACCTTGAGTTTCTTTGTTTGCAAAACCATTAACCCAACGTGTAATAGCATATTTTTTGGTATATACATTATGATTATGAAATTTTTTAACTGACTGCTTAATATCTAACGTTGAATAGTCCCCAGTGATTTCTAAACTGCTTTGATTAATCACTTCTGGGCTTAGTAATGTTAATTTAATGTGTCTTGGTGCTAATGCAATATTTTTAATCGCTTGCTGTAAGTTATAGTCGTTTTTATGACTAGTTGCATTATTGCTTTTATTCCTGTCATTAGCTGAGGTCATACTGGCACAAGATGACATTGTTAATGTTAATAACGTTAAACAAAATGCTTTAATTAACATATTGAACTCTCAATGGGTAAAGCTAATAAAGTATACCCTAAATTAAGGGCACTCAGTTTACGACTATCTATCAGAGTCCGCCATCACGATATCAATTGATGCCAGATAAATAATAAGATCCGAAACCAAGCTACCATTAATAACCGATGGCATTTGCTGCAAATGGGCGAATGTAGGAGTCCGAATACGTGTACGATAACTCATTGTGGCTTTATCAGACGTGATGTAGTAGCTATTAATACCTTTGGTCGCTTCTACCATCATAGAGGCTTCACCTGCCGGCATGACCGGACCCCATGATACGGATATAAAGTGATTAATCAAGGTTTCAATGTCATTTAGCGTACGATCTTTTGGGGGTGGCACTGCCAAAGGATGATCTGCTTTGTATGGACCCGATGGCATATTATCCATACACTGTCTGATAATGCGTAGCGACTGACGTATCTCTTCAATTTTGATCAAGCAGCGGTCATACGCATCACCATTATGGAATACAGGCACTTCAAAGTCGTAATTCTCATACCCCATATAAGGACGCGCTTTACGCACATCAAACTCTACACCTGTAGCACGTAAACCCGCACCAGTAGTACCCCATGCTAATGCATGCTTCGCATCATATTGAGCCACATTTTGAGTACGACCTTTTAGTACAGAGTTTTGCATGGTAGCTTTTACATACTCATCAAGACGCTTCGGCATCCAATCCAAAAACTCGCGAACTAAACGCTGCCAGCCTCGAGGAAGATCAGCAGCTGTACCGCCAATACGGAACCAAGCGGGGTGCATACGATAGCCGGTAACCGCTTCGATAACGTCATACGCTTTTTGACGGTCGGTAAACATATAGAATACAGGAGTCATACCACCCGCATCCTGAACAAAGGTACCAAAATACAGCAAGTTATTGGTAATACGGAAAAACTCACTCATCATGACGCGAATGGTCTGAGCACGTTCTGGTACGGTAATACCCGCTAGCTGTTCAACTGCCATCACATAAGGCAATTCATTCATCACACCGCCTAGGTAGTCGATACGGTCGGTATAGGGAATGAAAGAATGCCAAGTCTGACGCTCAGCCATCTTTTCTGCACCACGGTGGTGATAGCCAATATCAGGAATACAATCAATAATCTCTTCACCGTCGAGCTGCAATACGACTCGGAATGCACCATGCGCTGAAGGGTGGTTTGGACCCAAGTTTAGGAACATAAAGTCCTCATCTCGGCCCGAACGCTTCATACCCCACTCTTCAGGAATAAAACGTAGGTTTTCTTGCTCAAATTGCTGCTTGGCCGCGTTTAAAAAATACGGCGTAAATTCTGTGGCACGGGCATGATACTCTTTGCGTAACGGATGCCCTTCCCAGTATTTAGGCAGTAAAATCCGCGTTAAATGTGGGTGCCCTTCAAAGACAATACCAAACATATCCCATACTTCACGCTCATACCAGTTGGCATTTGGCCAAATCTTGGTCGCAGTGGGCACGTTTAAATCATCCTCAGATAGTGCAACCTTGACACGGATGTCACTATTTCTCTCAAGTGACATAAGGTGATAAAAGACCGTAAAGTCACTGGCAGGTAAGCCATCTCTATGTTGACGCAAGCGCTCATCTATTGCCGATAAATCAAGCAACATCACAAAGGGCTTGGGTAAGGTGCGTAAGAACATGAGAACATCAAGTAGGTCTGAGCGTGCAACCCAGATGGTCGGAATGCCATCAAAGGTAAATTGCTCAGTAAACTTACCTGAAAATTTATGCCCAAGCTCGCGCAGCACCGCAGGCTGAGTTTTAGATGCATCGGCACTAGTGCTATTAGCCATTTTGCTATTATCCGTTACCATGGTTACCGCTTACCTCAGAGTCATTGCATTTATTGCGAATACGGAAGAAAGTATCCTATATTGAATCATCTATTTAATTAGCATTTTGGCTGAAAACCAACTAAAACGCTTATATTTGCTCAAACCTAAAGAAACTGTGACAGCTAAAAATACAATACTTAAAAAAAGGCTATATTTTAGTTAGATGCTATCTGGACTGCGCAAGTTTTTAACAGCGATACGGTCTGCTTGTTTGCGATCCCTTTCTGGAAGCATCTGAGGCTTATAGACTCCTTGGTCATTGACATAAGCACCTAAAGGACGGCGCTCTTTTGTAATCGACTCTTGTAATAACATCAAGCCTTGAATTAAAGCTTCTGGACGCGGCGGACAACCGGGCACATACACATCTACTGGGATAATTTTATCCACACCCTGTACCACAGAGTAGATATCATACATACCGCCAGAGTTCGCACAAGAGCCCATAGAGATGACCCATTTTGGTTCAAGCATTTGCTCATAAAGACGCTGAATAACCGGTGCCATCTTAATGAAACAAGTCCCTGCAACGATCATCACATCCGCCTGACGAGGTGAGGCGCGAATAACTTCCGCCCCGAATCGCGACAAGTCATGCACCGCAGTCAACGTCGTCGCATATTCTACATAGCAGCATGATGTACCAAAGTTAAATGGCCACAATGAATTTTTACGTCCCCAGTTGGCTGAGGCATGCACCATATCCTCAAGCTTACCCATGAACACATTGCGATTTACCTCATCTTCAAGAGGATCGTTCACGGTCTGGTGAGTCTGTGCTGGGAAAGTATCCGCATCAGGATTTGCACGGGTTAGCGTATATTTCATGATTTAACCCTTAAGATGACGATTTATTATGGGTAGATGATTGTTTTGATAAGTTGTAAGAATGGTTGTCAGAGGGTAAGCCTGGCGAATCATTTGCAAAATCGACCGTCGTCACATTACCAGAAATATTGATATTGTGATCAATTTTAGCAAGTTGGCGTTTGTTGACTTCGATATCATTAGATACATTAACTTGACCCGATGATTGAGCCGGTACTTTACCGGTAGGGTCAGTGTGCAACTCGTCAATGCCGTCAAATTTAGTAATACTGGCCAGATTAAACCCAGCTGGCGCTTGTGTTAATCGCTCTTTTTTACGGCGTTTATCAGAAGGTGCCCAATTCATAGCACCGACGCTAAGCTCATATACTAAGCCCACGAATAAAATACCGATAAACACGGCTGCCGTGGCAAACCCAATCCAACCAACTTCTCTAACAGAGACCGAATAGGCATATAAATATAAAGCTTCAAGATCGAAAATGACAAAGAAAATAGCCACTAAATAGAATTTTGCAGACAAACGAATTCGGGCATTGCCAGCTCCGACAACGCCCGATTCAAATACTTCTTCTTTTTCTGTACCTTGCGAGCGTCCCCCTAATAGGCGTGGGACGGCTAACATAAATATCACCAAACCAATAGCAGCCAAGATGAAGGCTAACGCTGACCAATTAAAGGCGGATGTCATTTATAAATCTCCTCACTGGCTAGTACCCGCTGATGCAATATTAATATCTATTAATATGATAAAAGCAGCTTTTTTATAAGATACATTGGCTGGAAAATCGAGGTGTTACTATACTTTTTTTAAACATTAAATGCCAGTTTAAAACTGAATGAGAGGGTCATTATTCTGCATTATACCCCTCAACCTTTTTATTGACATTTTAATTTTCTTGAGGCAACACCTGATATACAAGTGTTTCTAAGTCATAGCTCTTAAGACAAATCGCTCTTAAGACAAATCGCTCTTAAGACAAATCGCTCTTTAGACAAATCGCTCTTTAGACAAATCGCTCTTTAGACAAATCGCTCTTTAGACAAATCGCTCTTTAGACAAATCGCTCTTTAGATAAACGGTTAATATACGTTTTATTTTAAAGGGCGTTAAGAGCATAATGACCATGCTATGTACGTGGTAAGGTGACCCCTTTTTGACCTTGATATTTACCGCCACGATCTTTATAACTGGTTTCACAAATATCATCCGCGTCACTTTGGAAGAATAACATTTGAGCGACCCCTTCACCGGCATAAATACGAGCAGGTAACGTAGTGGTATTACTAAACTCTAAAGTGACATGTCCTTCCCACTCCGGCTCTAGCGGGGTAACATTTACGATTATACCACAGCGGGCATAGGTTGACTTACCTAAGCAGATGGTCAACACATCACGTGGGATTCTGAAATACTCAACCGTCCGTGCTAACGCAAAAGAGTTGGGAGGGATAATACACTCATCACCAACAATATCAATGAAGCTATTGTCATCAAAGTTTTTAGGATCAACTATAGCAGAATGCACATTGGTAAATACTTTAAATTCGCGGGCACAACGTACATCGTAACCGTAGCTTGATGTCCCATAACTGACCAGCTTTTCACCTGCCTGATTAAAACGCACTTGACCGGCTTCGAATGGTTCGATCATACCGTGCTCTTCAGCCATTTTACGGATCCAACGGTCAGATTTTATAGACATTTTATACCCTTAATATTTAGATTCAAACTATTGTTTAAAAATGTATCTTTTTAATGATGATTAAAACTAGTGGTAATGAAATAACGAGTGCTTCAATTAATAATGCCTGCTAGTTTAAAGTTTTTTAGCAAATTAAAATATGACTATTTTATATGAATACAAATCATCTCAACGATGTTTGAAAATTAGAACATTATAGAAGATTAATTCGCTAATTTATAGCGTGTTTATCGAATTGGATTAAGCGGTCGTTATTATCTTCAACGCTACCATGCTACCATTTAGCAATGAGGTCTTCTGCGAGTCCCATTACCTTATCCAGCACGACGGTATGCTCTCCAATTTTAATATATCCTGAATATAGTCCAATCCATTGCTCAAACTGGCAATAAACTCGGAGTTATGGTCTTTAGGCATTATGGTCTTTAGGTATACAGTTATCGGACTAAACATTGGGGTTAACTCCGATAACCAAATTAACTACCAAATTAAATACCAAATTAAGTACCAAATGATGAACTAAATTAAGATCTAGAATAAGAGCAAAGATAAGGGCTAAGACATATCATTAAACCTTTTAAAAAATACGTCCATCATCCCGTTCTTTGGCAAACTTGGCGATATTCGCCTCAATTCTTTTAGCAATGTCAATATAGAAGCTTGCATAGTCGTCCCCTGCGCCATTATTGGCAATGACACTCGGCTCACCTTTATCGGCTTGAGCACGGATGGCACTCGCTAGTGGCAACTGACCGAGTAGCGGAACTTGATATTCTTTGGCTATATAATCTCCGCCCCCTTCCCCAAATATGGCTTCGGTATGACCACAGTTAGAGCAGGTATGTAACGCCATGTTTTCAACCACGCCAATAACAGGAATGCTGGTTTTGTTAAACATCTCAATACCCTTCTGCGCATCCATCAAGGCTATATGCTGCGGCGTAGTGACAATGACTGCCCCTGTGACAGGTATTCTCTGAGCCAACGTTAGCTGAATATCACCGGTACCGGGTGGCATATCGATCACAAGATAATCCAGCATCGGCCAATTGGTTTGATTAAATAACTGCATCAAGGCACCCGTTGCCTTAGGTCCACGCCATGCGACGGGCGTATTATCACCATCTAACAAACTGCCGATAGAGAGCATTGCTAAACCGTGTGCGTTAATCGGTACAAACTGCTCGTTTTCAAGTTGTGGTTTAACGCCTTCAACGCCCAGCATACTAGGCATAGAGGGACCATAAATATCAGCATCTAATACACCCACACGATTACCGAGCTTTTGTAAGGCTAAAGCAATATTAACCGTAGTGGTTGATTTGCCAACGCCGCCTTTACCCGAAGCCACAACTATAATGTGTTTAATACGCGGATGCGGCTGCAAGCTTGCTTGGGTCGGTGCTCGTTTAGTAATTGGTGGCTCTGGCTTGGCCTGAGAGCTGGCTTGAGATCTGGCTTGAGAGCTCGCTTGAGGGTTAGCTTGAGATTTGGAAGCAGCATCTATGGTCTTAGGTAGCTTACTGCCTGAGCCTTTTGTGGAGACCGCTGGCATGTCATGCTGGGATATGGTTTTTGCAGATGATTTTGGTGGCAAACTAACATTGAGATTGACCTCATTAATGCCATAAGGTTGTAATGACTGACCCAGCTGTCTATGGATATCCTCAGGATTTGCGTCAGCACTTAATCGCAAATCAATCGTTATCGACTCGCCAGCACGCTTAAAATCAGTCAGAGTATTTTGTTGATTGCCATGACTACTTTTAGCCAATACTTGCGTAATCGTTGTTTTTAGTTGGTCTAAATCAGCATTTATGGTGCTGTTGTTATCGTTATGACGGTTTGATTTTTTTATAAAGTTAAACATATTAGCCCTTGTTACCCTAAAACATGACGACCTAATTTCTTATTGTTATAACACCAATCAATAACACCCTATCCAGATAATAGGCGCATAGGTTTCAATATCATCTTTTTTATTTATGTCAGGGATCGGTTGTTCACTGATGTATAACATTGCTTAGGCTAGTGTAACTGACTTATGACTTTAAAAAAACCACATTAACGGTGATACTTTATGTCACATATCCCACAAATTCTGACAACTCAACCTTCTAATAAACTGAACGCTTATAGCGGTCTAAACCAATCTTATCTATGCCATTAATTCATAAACCAGCCATGGCTGGCCACAATAGACTGTCCTGTAAACACATTGGTTGGAAATGCCGCTAAAAACAAGGCCAATTGTGCGATATCTTGGGTCGTGGTAAACTCTTTATCGACGGTATTAACCAGCATAATATCATTGACCACTTCCTCCTCTGATATCCCTTTTTCTTTTGCCTGTTCTGGTATCTGTTTTTCAACCAACGGTGTTTTTACAAAGCCTGGACAAATCACATGAGCACGCACATTATGCTCCGCCCCTTCTTTAGCAAGCACTCTACACAGTCCTAACAATCCATGCTTGGCGGTGACATAAGGCGCTTTATACAAAGACGCTTCATGAGAATGCACCGAACCGGTATAGATAACCGTCCCGACTTTGTCATTTTTGTACATATATTGCAGAGCGGCTTTGGTGGTTAAAAATGCCCCATCCAAATGGATGGCTTGCATCTTTTTCCAATCCTCAAAGCTTAACTTATGAATGGGATTAATAATCTGAATACCAGCATTTGACACCAAGATATCAATGCCACCGAAGTGATCGACCAGTGCCTTAACGCCCTCATTGACCGCTGACTCAGACGATACATCCATCTCAATTGCCAAAGCTTTACCGCCTGCCGCTTCAATCGCTTCGACCGCCTTTTGCGCGGCGTAAAGGCTGATGTCAGCGATACCCACTGCTGCACCGGCCTTTGCGTAAATCTCGGCAATATCCCTTCCAATACCACTTGCTGAACCCGTTACTAACGCTACTTTACCGCTCAAATCCTGATTTAATTGAGTCATTATCGCTGCTTCCTTTATTATAGTTATAGTAGCCGTATTTGTAACACATCAGGCTTTTTATAGCTTAGAGTTTGTAGCTTATCCTGCCAACCGCTTGTATCTACCGAGTCAATGGCGTGCAGACTACCGTGACTTGAGTCATTTCTGTATTCTCGACACTGCCACAAGCCACAGTCTGCATCGCCATTGTCCTCGGCAGGATACCGCTCATGTCAGGGCTAAACCGCTCTACCTTTTAGGGCTCAAGTAAAGGTAAAAGCTCAAGTAAACGTTAAAATTAAGGAATGTTGTGAACTTCCCTTACTTATATGAATCTCATTCTATTGGGTAATAGTGACAGGAGTGTTGCGCTGTAGCTCTTCAAAGCTCACGCCGTCTGCAAGCTCCACCAGTTTAAGAACCCGCTTTCCATGACCCGTATCTGTGATATCTAATACCGCCATTTCGGTAATGATACGATCGACAACTTGTTTGCCTGTCAGAGGCAACTGACATTCTGCCAATATTTTTGGTTCGCCATGTTTATTAATTTGCTCCATCAACACAATGACACGCTGGACACCCGCTACCAAATCCATCGCACCGCCCATGCCTTTGACCATCTTGCCGGGTATCATCCAGTTGGCTAAATCTCCCGTTTCAGAGACTTCCATCGCCCCAAGTATGGCCAAATTGACATGACCACCACGGATCATGGCAAAGGAATCTGAACTCCCAAAAAAACTGGCGCCCGGCTTAGCGGTCACGGTTTGTTTACCCGCATTGATTAAATCAGGGTCAACCTTGTCTTCCGTAGGAAATTCACCGATGCCCAGTAAACCATTCTCTGATTGCAACCAAACGTCCATACCCTTTGGGATATAATTGGCAACCAATGTGGGAAGTCCAATACCTAGATTGACATAATATCCATCTTGTAATTCTTGCGCCGCTCGTTGGGCCATTTGCTCTCTTGTCCATGCCATGAGATTACTCCTTATTTTTTTAGTCTTTATATTCGTATTAATTATCAGCGTGCGAAAATTGTGGGCGTTGCATTAATTACTAAATTATATTGTTGGCGTAAATTATTATCTTCAGTTAATGACGAAAAGTTAAGCTCAGTTATATAAACGACTGCTGATTTAAACTGGCTATTTTTTGACCGTTACTTTTTCGATACGCTTTTCAGGATGGGTATTTAAAATCAAACGCTGGACAAAGATACCCGGCAAGTGAATGTCATCAGCATCTAGCTCGCCAATCTCCACTATCTCTTCCACTTCTGCCACCGTAATCTTGCCTGCCATCGCACAGTCGGGATTAAAGTTACGGGCAGTTTTATTAAAAATTAGATTACCGGCTTTATCTGCTTTTTGCGCTTTAACTAGGGCAATATCGGCAGTAAGGGAGTGTTCTAACACATAGGTTCGTCCCTCAAAATCACGGATTTCTTTGCCTTCGGCCACTTGCGTCCCAACGCCTGTCGCAGTATAAAAGGCTGGAATACCGGCACCTCCTGCCCGCAACTTCTCGGCTAGTGTCCCTTGAGGCGTCAACTCGACTTCCAGTTCACCGCCCAAATACTGACGTTCAAACTCTTTGTTCTCACCCACATAAGATGAAATCATTTTTTTGATTTGACGGGTTTGTAGCAGTAATCCTAATCCAAAGTCATCGACGCCAGCGTTATTACTAATACAGGTCAGCTCTTTGGCTCCACTATCTCTTAACGCGATAATTAAGGCTTCGGGTATTCCGCACAATCCAAAACCACCTATGGCTAAAGTTTGGCCGTCCTTAACAATATCCTTTAATGCAGACGCTGCGCTATCATAAACTTTTGATTGACTCATATTAATCTCCCTGTTCGAATCAATGTGAATGAGTATATTTTATCTACCTTTTTAATTATGGCATGTGTTGAAAACTTATCAAACATAACTTTCAATACTTGTTTGAATCATTAAATGGGTAGTTAAAAAAATAACCCCGCTCTCAACTTATTAAAATTCAATGTAGGCTGGTGCTTTTAGCCCAGCAAATAAAGATATTTAATCAAACATGCTAGGCTAAAGCCATAGCCTAGGTTAAGAGTTGAGAATGAGGTATAGTGTCTTAATCAGAAGGCCGTTTAAGCTTGGATTATTAACATGGCTTAGCAAGCTAGACCAATAACCAAAAGCCACCGGTAATAATGACCCCTGAGACGGCTAATACAATCAAGCAGTAGCCCATAATTGCTCTAGCATCTAACCCTGCGATCCCTAATAAAGGCAACGCCCAAAACGGCTGAATCATATTGGTCCAAGCATCACCCCAAGCAATTGCCATCGCCGTAATACTGGGGCTTACCCCTAGTGCGACACCTGCTGGCATCATAACAGGACCTTGTACGGCAAATTGTCCCCCACCTGATGGTACGAAAATATTCACCAGTCCGGCACTTAAGAAGGCTAAGATAGGAAAGCTATCGGCTGACGCATTATTCACAAAAAACTGAGTCACTTGAGTACTGATAGAGATACCATCAGCATTTGCACCCGTCATGATCCCCATGATACCGCTATAAAAAGGGAACAACAGTACAATACCTGCGATACCACTAATCCCAGTTTTAACCGCGCGGTAATAGCGCTCCAACGTTCCATGTGCCATTAAACCTATAAATAAGAATAGACCAATGACGATATTTAAACCCAAATCAAAGCCGTTAGTATTAACATAATTGATGTAATACAACAGTGCCAATATCAGTAAAGCAATCGCTATAATACGGCTGTCGTCTAATTTTTTTGCCGGGGTATTTCTCTCAGGCAGCTCATACGTTTCAAGCCGTATTAACGCAGGATCTACCGTGGTAGGATTTTTGGGATGCATAAAGCGATTTAATAGCGGCAATATGACAAATAAGGCTGCCAGGATAATTAAGTTATAAGAGGCAAATATGGTTTGTGACAAGGGCACCGCTTCTGTTAAGACTCCACCTGACAGCGTGGTCAAATTTTCACCGCCCGTGCTTAGGGTCAAAGGTATAGATCCGGAAAAGCCGCCATGCCAAATGACAAATCCTGAATAAGCAGCGGCCACCAATAGCGGATAATCCACATTAGGGACTTTTCTGGCTAAAGACTTTGCAAATACCGCGCCCACGACCAAGCCAAAACCCCAGTTAATCCATGAGCCAGTTAGACCAACTAGGGTTGAAATCATAATGGCCATGGTTGGTGAAGTTACCTTTGATGCTATACCGTCTAACACCCGTTGAACAATAGGGGCGTTAGCAAGCGCGTAGCCAGTCACCAATATAAGCGCCATTTGCATCGCAAAACTGTGCAAAGACCACAGTCCATTGCCCCAATGGCCCGCCATAGTCAGGACATCTTGACCGGTCATAATAATACCGGCTGCAAAGGCGATAAAGGTTAGTACAATTGAGAAGACGAAAGGTGAGGGTAAAAAGCGATTGACCAGTTGTACACTGGCATTCGTGATAAATTGAAACATAATAACATCCTTATTATTACGAAATGTTTGGTCCATCAAACTGTAAAGTTACACCAAATCTAGAAATTAACCTATCGAGAAAGGCAGATCCAAATGCAAAAAATCAAACGCTATCAATAGTAGGTTTAGTGAGCCTAACCGAGACTAAGAAGAATACGTTAATTTGTAGAAAAGGTATTATGAGTGTTTGAATGTCTATGGTATCGTAAATGACCAAATTATAGTACCGGCAATCAGTCATGCCATTTGAATTATTGAAAAAGTATAATTTAGTGAGTGACAACTGACGTATTTACTGCTATTTCAAGCCAGTTGCCTATAATTATTATATTTATCAATAAAAAGGCTTGCAATACCGCATAATTTTGCTAAAATACCTCACCTCAATAGGCGTATAGCTCAGTTGGTTAGAGCGCTACCTTGACATGGTAGAGGTCGCTAGTTCGAATCTAGTTACGCCTACCAGCATTTAGCAAGAACAAGAAAGCCCCAATCTTTATGATTGGGGCTTTTTTTGTGCCCGTATTATAAGGGCTTACACCCATTGCTCAATTCTTGCTCTATTCATGCCAACCTCTTCTTCTAGTCTATGTGATTTATTGTCAAACAGTCCTTGTGCCCAAATTGTGCCCAAGCTGTGCCTGCCTTAAATTATGTGACTCATAAAGATCTCAACTTTGACCTCTACTCTAGAACTTCAATTATTGTTCATCAGTATCAGCAACGTACTCAAATATATCACCTACTTCCACCCCTAAAAATGCGCAAAGCCTATCAATAGTATCGAAGTCGATTCTTGATGACTCCCGTTCCCATTAGGTAATTACTGAACAGAAATTTGATATCTATCAATTAGTGGACAACCTTAATTTATTAATGTAATGTAAATACAAACTACGAAAAGTTACTATTTATTACTATGATTAAAATATATTAACGATGACATTTAGGTATGTTGACTCAAATTCACCAGTTGTTAAGAAAATAACGTCGTATTTAACAAAATATCATAGTGTTTAATAACTATAACGTAACTTTCGTAGTAGTGTGCCAGCAAATGGATTGCGGTATAGAAACCAATGATACTGGTTGGTTACAAATATAGGTCGATTATTGGTAATCGGCTTAACACATAAAGGGATTTTATGGATATCCTGCAACTGCTTATAAGCGGTATTGCTAACGGCTGTATTTATGGGCTATTAGCATTAGGCTTCGTACTCATTTATAAAGCATCAGAAGCTGTTAATTTCGCTCAAGGCGACATGATGATGTTAGGTGCTTTTTTAGGTATCTCTCTTATTAACGCTTCAGAAGCTAACTTACCCTTCTTGCTCGGCATCACTCTTGCCTCCCTCATTATGGGATTGTTCGGCTACTTATTAGACCGCTTTATACTTCGTGGTATTTTTGGTCAGCCGCAATTTGCCATGATTATTCTGACCATCGCTTTAGGCTTTTTGATGCGCTTTGCAGCCAGCATCATTTGGGGCCATAATCCGCTTTCTCTTGAAACACCTTTTTCAGGCAAGATGCTAGGCTTTATGGGACTAACTATCGCCTATGTCGATGTCATCATTATTATCTCAACGGTAGCGCTTACTAGCGTCCTCTACTTCTTTTTTGCCCATACCCGCTTAGGTATCGCTATGCAAGCCAGTAGCCAAAACCAAATGGCGGCATACTATATGGGCATTCCTGTAAAACGAATTAACGGTATTGTTTGGGCGCTGTCCGGTATTGTTGCGGCTATCGCTGGCGTTTTATTTGCGGCAAAAGGAGCTATTGAGCCATCTGTTGGTCTGTTATTTGGCATTAAAGCTTTTGCAGCGGCTGTTATTGGCGGGCTTGGCTCGCTACCCGGCGCTTTAGCTGGTGGTCTATTGGTTGGTATTATCGAACCCTTTGCTAGTCGCTATTTGCCTATGGGTTTTGGTCAAGTGGCGCCTTATGTGCTTATGCTGATTGTATTGATTCTCCGGCCTGGTGGTATATTCGCGCAAATTAAACAGAAAAAGGTTTGAACCCGTATAGTTATTTTTGAACCCTTATAGTTATTAAAGTTCAGTTAGACATAGGATATTTCTACCCATTATCAAGGATGATAATTTTAGATGAAAGCCCAGTTTAAGCATAGTTACGATCAAGACATCAATGTCTTTAAAGACAATGCGCATCGACTCAAGTATATAGCGCTTCTATTATTGCTAATGGCAGCACCTTGGTTGCTCAGTAGCTATTATATTAGCGAGCTTAGTGCCATTCTTATATGGTCTATCGCAGGTCTTGGTTTAATGCTTCTTATCGGTCATACCGGTCAAGTAAGCTTAGGCCATGCTGCATTTATGGCCATTGGTGTCTTTAGTCATATGGCCTTAATGCTTCGAGGTTGGCACTTTATACCTGCCTTGATCGCCTGTGCACTTATTACAGGAATAATTGGTGCAATAATCGCTAGACCCATTTTGCGAACGAGTGGCATTTATTTAGCGATTGCCACCCTTGCGCTTAGCATAATTATTGAAGATGTGGCTATTATTGCTGAGCCTATAACAGGGGGTGTCGCAGGATTATATGCCTCTCCTATCCTATTCTTCGACTATCAAATTGACCGTTATGCGACCCCTCGAGCTTTTTATTATCTATGCCTTATCATAGTGGTTCTCATTACCTTCGCTTATATTAATTTGCTACGCAGCCCTACTGGTCGATCATTTTTGGCCATTAGAGATAGTGAAGTGTCAGCCAAAGCCCTTGGCGTCAACGTCACCCGATCTAAGACCCTTGCCTTTAGCTTATCGTGTGCCATTACAGGTGTCGCAGGCGCTATGTATGGTCACTTTGTTCAGGCTGTTAACTATGAGAGCTTTTTAGTACTTATATCAATTACCCTCCTTCTTCAAGTGGTTATTGGCGGTCTTGGCTCCATTCACGGGGCTATATTTGGTGCTATCGTCATTGTCTTGCTTCCACAAGTTATCTCAATTTCTGGCGATTTTCTTAACCAAACAACAGGTATTAACCTATCGCAGTATCCTGGTATCGATATTGCCCTATTCGCCTTAGTCATTGTCGTAATTATTATTTATGAGCCTCGAGGCATATATGGTATTTGGGTCAAGATTCGCACGTGGCTTGAGATGTTTCCTTTGTACCGTAAAGGTTTGTTCCGACGTACTAAGACCTATCTAAAAACGGAGCGGATGCGATGAGCCTATTACAAGTAGAGTCACTTTCTATCGCTTTTGGCGGTGTTAAAGCAGTCGACAATGTTAGTTTTGAAGTACAAGAGGGCGAAGTATTTACCATAGTTGGCCCTAATGGGGCGGGCAAGTCTACTATCTTTAACTTGATTAGTCGGTTATATGAGCCTAGCGCGGGCCGCATTATATTCGACGGTACTGATATTACCAAACTACCCGCTCATGATATTGCTAAGCTTGGCATTGCCAGAACCTTTCAAAATATTGAACTTTTTGACCATTCCAGCGTTTTGCAGAACTTATTGATCGGTCGTCACTCACGCCGAGACACCCATTGGTTACAAGAGTTATTGTTTTTGCCTAGTGTGCGTCGTAGCGAACGGGCCCATCGCCGTGCAGTTGAAGAAGTTATCGACTTTTTGGGTTTAGAGGCATACCGAGATAAGCTTATTGCAGGCTTGCCTTATGGAATCCGCAAAGTGGTTGAGATTGCACGGGCACTCGCTTCAAATCCTAAGGTTATCTTATTGGATGAACCTGCCTCAGGACTTAGTGTTGAGGAAACAAGTGAGATGGCGTGGTGGATTGAGGATATGCAAAAAGATTTAGGATTAACAATTTTAATGGTAGAGCATGACATGAGCTTGGTAAATCGAGTTTCTGATAGAGTCTTGGCAGTAGCAGAAGGTAAACCCTTATCACAGGGGACTGCTGCTGAAGTACAAGCCGATCCCGTCGTCATTGAAGCATATCTTGGCACGGAGGATATCTAATGCAAAAACCGCTAGCCAAATCTGCCACGTCACCGAATTTACCTGAACCACCGTTGCCTTTAATTGATGCGCCAATCAAGAATAACGTGCTTGAGGTTCGTAATCTTGAAGCCTTGTATGGCCCTGTGATGGCTTTAAGAGGGGTCAATATTGAAGTGCCTGAAGGCAAAATTGTCACGATTTTAGGGGCTAATGGGGCGGGTAAAACCACCTTAATGAAAACGGTATCTGGTGTTCTAAACCCACGTAAAGGTGCAGTCTGGTTTCAAGGTGAGCGTATTGATGGCATTCAGCCTGATCGCTTGGTAAAAAGAGGTCTTGCCCATGTGCCTGAAGGACGTGAAGTGTTTCCTTTTTTGAGTGTGGCTGACAACCTTATTATGGGCGCTTATACTCGCCGAGATAAAGATGAGATTGCCCGTGATCTCGAGATGATATATGAATACTTTCCGATTTTATATGAGCGCCGTTCTCAAACTGCTGGCACTATGTCAGGGGGTCAACAGCAGATGTTGGCTATTGGACGTGGCTTGATGTCTCGGCCTGCGCTCATGTTACTTGACGAGCCATCACTTGGATTATCACCGCTATTGGTTCAAGAGATTTTCACTATTATTAGAAGGCTTAATAAAGAGCAAGGCGTGACTATTTTATTAGTAGAGCAGAATGCACGAGTAGCGCTCAAAGCAGCGGATTTTGGCTATGTACTAGAAACAGGTCGCATTGTAATGGCGGGTAGCAGTTCAGAGCTAATGAACTCAGATGACATTAAAGAGTTCTATCTTGGTCAGACTCAGCAATCGATAGAGCAGGCTGTCCGTTTTAAACGTAAAAAGACTTGGCGATAATCATTATGAATACACTCACCACTCCCCCGCCTAAAACATTGAAAACGTCTAAACGAATTATGTCACTGTCTAACGCTTTCAATGAGCAGCCATTATCGCAGTCAACTTTATCAAAAGACGACCGAGATGTACGGATTAAAAAAAACATTGCTAAAGCTACGATATCACCCGATTCATTTGCAAACGATAGTTCAGATACGGTTATAAACGGTTGTGATACTGTCGTTAAGCTTTGGCGACAGGTTTGCTTAGAGCGTAACACCCAAACTGCACATCGTGAAAAGTCCTTCGGTATTTGGCAAAGTAGCAGTTGGATGGATTACTTTATCGGCGCTCGTGATATCGGCATGGGTCTGATTGAACTAGGCCTTACTAAAGGCGCCGCGGTCTCAATACTCAGTGAAGATAATAAAGAATGGCTCTATTGCGACCTTGGTATTTGCGCGGTTGGTGGCATCCCAAATGGTATTTATACGACTGACAGCCCTGAACAATTGGTTTATCTAATCAATGATAGCAAATCTGAATTTTTAATTGTTGAGAATGACGAGCAATTGCATAAATACTTACATGTACGTGAACAGACGCCTACCCTTAAAAAAGTTATCGTATTTGATAAAAAAGGACTCCGCACATTAGATGACGACAAGGTATTGTTTTTAGATTCGCTTATTGAACTGGGTCAACAAGCGCCCAATGCTGAGGCACGCTTTAATGCGCTGATAGACCAGAGCGTACCGAGTGACATTCGCACGTTAATTTATACCTCAGGCACGACAGGCAATCCTAAGGGGGCTGTTATCACACATGCTAATTGTCTCTTTGAGATGGAAGCGACCAAGTCTATACTGTCCGTTTACCCTACTGATGAGCAGCTTTGTTTTTTGCCTCTATGTCATATTCTAGAGCGTCTTGTATCGGTAGATATCCCTATTCATAGGGGCTGTATCGTTAACTTTGCTGAGAGTACCGAAACGGTATTTGATAACCTAAAAGAGGTTTCACCGCATACCTTTACTGCCGTACCTAGACTGTGGGAAAAAATATACGCTACCGTTACTAATATGCGAAGTGATGCCAGTGGATTTAACGGTTGGGCATTTGATAAAGCCATTGCAATTGGTCAGAAATATGCTGCCATCACAATAGCGGGCGACACGCCCCCTTTAGCGCTAGCGATGCAATATAAATTCTGGGATACATTAGTTCTAAAAAATATACGTGAACTCATTGGTATGTCCAATATTCGCCGTGCAGTTACTGGTGCTGCACCTATATCTCCTGAGATTATCTTATGGTTTCATGCCATCGGCGTACCTATTTATGAAGGCTATGGGATGACCGAGAGTACAGGCGTAGTCTCTTTGAATAATAAAGATAACATTCGACTTGGTAGTGTGGGACAAGTCATTCCTGGCTGTGACGTGGTTATCGCTGACGATGGTGAGATATTAATCAAAGGCCCGCTTGTCTTTGGTGGATACTGGAATAACCCTGAAAAAACTGCCGAAGATATACGAGACGATTGGTTGCATACTGGCGATATGGGAGAACTAAAAGAGGGTTATCTCTATATTACAGGTCGTATTAAAGACATTATTATTACCGCTGGCGGTAAAAACATAACCCCTGCCGTCATTGAGAGCAAGCTTAAGTTTTCACCTTATATATCAGATGCAGTTGTCATTGGCGATAAGCGCAAATATCTGACTTGTCTTATCATGATTGATCAAGAAAATGTTGAAAAGTTCGCTCAAGACAATCAAGTGGCGTTCTCTGATTTTAAGTCACTATGCCATGCCCCTGAAGTCGTGGACTTGATAAATGACATCGTTCAAAATACCAATCAGTCCTTTGCCACAGTAGAACAAATTAAATATTTCCGTCTTATAGATGTTCTATTGACGGCTGAAGATGAGGAGCTTACAGCCACTATGAAGCTCAAACGCAGTTTTGTCGAAAAGAGGCATCATGCCTTAATTGACGCCATGTATTAGTCTGTTTATGAAGTCATCGGTTTTATAATCAGTCTCATATAGTTGTACGACAATTTTTTGTAAGACAATGAAACCAAGTAAAGATTATTTATTTGTATGGTTAGTAAGGAGGACACCATAGTACATGTATAAGAGTCAAAATATACCCCTAAAATGACTAATATAGTTTTTGTAGTACTAACAGTTTGTAGTATTTACATTATTTACTAAGCGATAGGATCGCAAGGAGAGTTACCATGAAAGGACGCTTTAAAGTTACACTAATTACATTGGCTATCACTATGGCTGGACTTTCAGGGTGCTCGCAACCTGAAAGTAATTCAACAGAAACCAGTGCCACTACTGAAACCAATAAAACGGCCGAAGCCGGAAACAAGACATTGGCTACGACCAGTGATATGCCCGTTCAAGGGGTAACTGATGATGAAATCGTTATTGGTGGAGTACATGATTTATCAGGCATCTTCGCCGTGTTTTCTGCCCCAGCGGTCACTAGCGCCAATCAATATTTTGAAGAGATTAACGCCAAAGGCGGCGTGCATGGTCGAAAAATTCGCTACGTGGTAGAAGACCATGGCTATCAAGTACCAAAAGCGGTACAAGCTACCAATAAACTGGTAAACCGTGATAAGGTTTTTGCCATGTTAATGAGCTTAGGTACGCCGCAGAATCTAGCCGCCTTACCTATTATGGATCGAGCTAATGTGCCAAATGTGTTACCGCTTACCTTTGCCAAATCGATGCAAACTGAAGGCCCTTTCAATCGGCGCTATACGATAGGCTCTACCTATTATGACTCTATGAAAGCAGGTATGAATCACCTCATTGATAAAGATAATATTACCAAATTATGCGTCATGTATATACCTTCTGACTTTGGTGAAGAGACCCATCAAGCTGTCATCGATATTGCCACTGAGAACCCAGATGTCACGATGTTAGAAGCGACCTCGCATCGTCCTGATGAGACAGACTTCTCCGGCACTTTAGCACGATTAAAAGATGCAGAATGTGGTCTTGTGGCAACTGCTTTAGGTGTTCGCTCAACGATAGGTGTGGTTGGTAAAGCAAAAGCAATGGGCTGGGACAATGTTGACTTTATCGCTCCAGTCTCAAGTTTTCATTCGACAGTAGCCGCAGCACCAGGCGGAGCTTCAGAAGGATTATATACCGTTTCTTATTGGGAGGATATAAATACCCGTATGGATAACCCTGCTACTAAAGCTTGGGTAGATAATTACACCAAAGTCAATGGGGAAGCACCCTCTTCAGGCTCAATGCTAGGCTATTTAGCGGCTCGTTCATTGGTAGAGGGGTTAGAAGCTGCTGGACCTGATCTCAATGCCGATAGCTTAAACGCTGGGCTTGAAACTGTTAATTTTACCGATGATGTGACAGGTGTTACGTTTAAAATGAGTCCTGACAATCATGTTGCGACCAAAGATACCTACTTATCTCAAGTACAAAACGGTCAATGGAATACCATTGCAAAAGTTATCCAATAATTTGGGGAAAGCCCATTAACGAATGGTCTTTTATATGATCATACTAGGGCGTGTGGAACATTCGACCATGGCACTGGCGGAGACTATTTTTTAGGCAATATGCAGTGAAATTTTGGACGCTTAGTCATTCTAAGCTAGAACAGCTTTTAAAATGCTAGGCAATATATTGGCAAAAAAGAGTCCCGCCCTCACTCGAGCATAGCTCTCACCTTGCGAACGGGCAAAGCAGTGCTTTGCTTAATCCGTTCTCAGGGCTGATGCTAAAATCGCCCCAGACGTTATTGCAACCCTAGCTAAGGTCTAGACATTAGCGTCGGTTTGCGCCTAGTCTGGAACAATTTTAGCTATCAGCAGTGCTAATTTGCGAATGTTCCACACGCCCTAAAGCGTATACCGTTACTAAAGTCTTTATCTTTTGGATAGAGACTTTATTTTATTATCTAAACCTCAAAAGCTTGGACTAAACGACATGATTTCTTAATGTTTTGGCATATTAAAGACGATCAATTATCAATATGATTGTTTGAACAACTTTTTATAGCAACAGATTTTCATAAAAAACCTAATTTGATGGAGTATCGAAACCACGCTCTTTAATATAGTTATCAAAGATTTTTTTCATTTCAGGCTCAAATAACTTAATATAATCATGAGCGATACCACGACTACCACTAAAAAATATAAATTATCTATTTAAACGATACTTGCTTCATAAACGTCAGTACAATGACTAATAAAAGTACGCAGTTGATTCATTAACTCAACAGCCAACTCTAAGTCTATAGGCTCATCAATACTGTTAAAAAAATCCGTTTCGAGCACAGCGAAAGTCATCGTCTTACCACTACCAAATTTTTGGGGTTTTTTAACTTTTAGACCAAAACTCTCAGCTTCATTAATAAAAATTTTATGTAGCTTGTTTCTAACCTTCTTATAGTTACTGTCTTCTAGCACAGTCATTTTAAAACAGACATTACTTTGTTCTAATTGAAGATAAACTCTTATACCATTGACTGTGCGACCTAATCCCCAAAACCCCATAAATCCACCAGTTGGATTAGCGACATACTTCCAACTACCTTCTCCTAATTGATTTTGAAGATATTGAAAAAAACCTATCCATCCTCGACGTTTCCATTGAGCAACTGGTGTTGTTCTAAAGCTTTGTACGGCTGTTTCTATTGATTGAAGGTAGTCGTAATAATTAGCATAGATATCACTTTGTCTTGCAATATCATTATTGGCTTTATCAAATACTTGAAGAAAATCTTTTCTTAAAATAGGATGAAAGCCATCCTTAATTGCGTTGTTGTAGTTACTTTGATCATGTGTTTGTAAATAAATTGCAATTATTTTATCTTCTGTAAATATTTTGGAATGATTCGTCATAAGATATTTTTTATACCTAATGAGCTGATCTGAATGCTGAATTGTGCCTACCTTATCTTCGATAAGTACCGCATAGGAATCGTTAATAACACATAAAACATCAATGTGTTTTACTTGACGTTTTATTTCGATAGTATCAATGCTACTAGGCATTTTTATACCTGCTTTTTTAAAAAACATTGTTAAAACATCTATTGCGATATTATGAAGCGCTTTATGCGTATCAGTGCTCGCTTTGTATTCATGTTTGGCCCAAGATAATAGCCAGCAAATAAAAGCATCTTGTGATAGCTCTGATGTTGCGAATGTAAATAAGTTAGGTGTGTTCACAATATAATTTCCTTATAACTCTGTCAGTGATATGGCCTGCTCTTTACTACGTGGCAGACATTGATATAAAGCAAATAGGCGTTCGGATTTGTTATAATTCGCGATGGGGTGTATGGGCATTTCATGCTCGCTTTACAGGAAAATAAAGTGTCATTAGTCTTTAAATAGCCTTGAATCTTTAAATAGTATTGATGAATAATGGATTTACTCAAAACGCACTACTATTGCAGTAGCATTGTCATAAGCATTTCCCTCTGACTGGTAAACTTGCGTCTTTAAAACCTTTAACCAATCCTGCAAATCTGTATGTTCATCAATTAACGTCCAGTCACTACTGGGCACTAAGTCATGGATACCATCTGTGCAAATGACTAAGCTATCGCCCGACTCAATATTTATTGTGCTCACTTCACTCTGTGGTGCCTCAGCATTAAACTCATCTTTGGTAGATAAGCTAAAATATTCAGTGATGCTATATAACATGACAGCCATACCGGTTTTATTATAATCTGACATCTGGGCTTGCCTACCTTTTGCTTGCATTTGCTCATCGATCAACTCATTGAGTAGATTTTGATCTCGAGTTAGACACTCCCAACGTGTCGACCCTTTTGCAAGTCTATATACACGGCTATCACCAACATGCGTTATTTTGCCTTCAGTT
The DNA here is from genome assembly GCF_057621535.2 of Psychrobacter sp. CX5. Taxonomy (NCBI): domain Bacteria; kingdom Pseudomonadati; phylum Pseudomonadota; class Gammaproteobacteria; order Moraxellales; family Moraxellaceae; genus Psychrobacter; species Psychrobacter sp. CX5. Next base: position 193,657 of record NZ_CM177735.1, read on the forward strand.
ATTCCTTTCTCATTACTCACTTCAAGCAGCGCCAGCGTTGACGCAGCGCCGTAACGTTTAACACTGTGCTTAGTCTCGTTAATCACGTTATGTATATTGGCAGTAGTAAGTGGTTGTAGTCTATCAATCAAGGTTTTGATAGCTTTTACGACGGCTTTAGAACAATATTGCGAATAATTAGAGCTAGAAACGCCATCAGATACAGCCAAATATAAAGGTAGCCGAACAGGCGTTACTTCTGTCATGCCCAGGGTTTCTTGATAATAGTCGTCAACAAAGAAGAACGCATCTTGTTGACGGTTATTACTGGCATTACCCTGAAACGATAAAGCACAAGCCTGACCTACAATTTGTGTGCAACCCGAATGAGCTTTCATAAAAGCACCCATCTAATGTCTATGACTTCAATTATAGCCTGCTGCCTCTAAGAATATTTTCTAGGTTGGTGTTGATATTTAATTCTCTCATAACCTCAATTGATAATTCCCTTTAATAACTTAGCCATACTTTTTTTCAGCTTTTGTAGAGGAGCGGACATATGACAACGTCCGCTCTTTTTGTGATATGAGTGAGGCGCGTTTGCTTGAGGTTTTGAATCAGCTTCGTATTGGGTGTACTATCTAGTATGACTCTTGGATTAATTCTGATCTAAGAGATGATCGGAATGATGAAGGGTTGAATATTTTATAGTAGAAAGCTTTAACTATCTTAATCTATAGCAGATATTAATCGTATTTAGGAATTATTATGAACAAAATTATTATTGCTGAAAAATTTTTATTACTTCTTAATTTTATATTATACTCAATAGGACTAACCATCACTTAAACTGATAAATAAATTATGCTAAATCAATCACTTTTACAAGCTTATGAACAGACAAATTACTGCTTTCCTGACGTTACCTTAAATATAGGTAAGATATCTAAAGATGCCACAGAGTTATTTTCGCCCTATAATGCTCTAGGGGGAATATTTATCACTGCATGGAATCCATATGGGAAAGTAAGAAGCCATACGGAAAACAATCAAGCCAATGAGTCATTAAAATCCTATCTATTAAGTTTAGGATTGAAAGTAATTGATGGGTATGGTGAAAGCCTTGATGGTAAATGGAGAGAAGAGAGTTATTTTGCTTATCCTGTCGATAAGACTACTTGTTTAGCATTATGCAATCGATTTAAACAAAATGCAGTAGTGTACGTCAATCATAATGGTCTAGCTGAATTAGTATTTTCAGATTAAACATCTAAAAATATTAAAATTGTCTTAAGCTACAAAAAAATTTATAAAAAATAACTTTGACACAAATCAATACATCTGATAATTTAAGAATACATCGTGGGTTTATGGCTACTTCCAGCGCGATGTAAAACAAAGACTGGTAAAACGCACAACTCCTTTTTGCTCTGTAAGGTGACTGTGTCGTTTCAATTTGGCACAGACAGAGCACTAGGAGATTTTTTATGTCTAAATTTCGTCCACTCCCCTTTATCATCCAATCTGTAAGTACGCAATCCAACTTATTGTCAAACCACTTTTATCCTAGAGTGGCAGGACATATGCACACGCATGCCTTTCTAAAACAAACCAAACTTTATCAACAATATCTAATTAAATTCCTAAACCATAAAATCTGCTTGGCTTACCTTTCTTTTTATTACTGTATTTAACATGATTCCGCATCAATAAATACATTGGCACTCTAAATACAATCACCTCATTTAAAACGTCAAAGGTAATCTTATGAATACGAACATCACAAATGACATTGATAACACCAAAACTCAAACTTGGATGAAAGAAATATGGGAGTGGGCTGACGTCAATAATATACCTGAATCTCAGATTCCTCGAGATGCTAAATCACTAATCGAGCTTAAAGAGCTTGATATCTCATTTTGTAGCTCTTCTACATACGTATCGGACGGTAACGGTGGTTTTATTGAAACAGAGTCTCGTAAGGCTTTAACCTCCCTACCTGAAGCAATTAAAAACCTTAAAAACTTAAGATATTTAAGATTAATCGGTGCTAATAACCTTCCACAAGGTTTTGAAGAATTAGATGGTTTAAAAACATTGGTATTTCTTAAAACATCATTTGAAGTTATACCTGATTCCGTCTGTAAATTAAAAAACCTTAAAGAGCTTTATATAATGTCGAGTACGCTTAAAAAACTACCAGACGATATAGGTCAGTTATCGTCTCTAAGACTGATTGATATGAGAGGTACTCAGGTTAAAGAATTACCTGAATCATTTACTCAGTTAAAACAGCTTAGAAGTATCACCTTTTGTGTGAATCCATTGAAATATCTTCCTGAGGATTTCGATAAACTATCTAACCTTGAGCATATTGATATAAGAGCTTCACTATTTGATAGACTACCCGAGTCCTTCGGCAACCTGCCAGCATTAACTAGCTTAACATTATATGAAAATGGTTTGAAATCCTTACCAGACAGTTTGGCTAAATTGAATTCATTAGAGCATTTAAAAGTTCAAGAAAGCTCGTTACTAGAGGTATCCCCTGCCGTTAAAGGGTTTATTAGTCATTATGATGAATAAGAGCATCTAATATTGATTAACAGTTGCATATAATACTTTTAATAAAGAAAGCTTCTTATAACTAGGAGCTTTCTTTATTAATATGGGCATGCAGGGTGAACGTTCTATTCATATCACGGTAAATCAAAGAATTGGAGAAAATAAATACAGACGGCCGATTCCTTTGTCTCTTTATTACAGTCTTGGTCTAAAAATAAAGGTTAAGCAAAGAGCTAATTAAAAAGGTCCATTTATTGCAAATTCCAACACCAACTAGGAATTATATGGATCACCGGACGTCATCAGATGTGGACAAAAACATGCATACATATAAAATTACCACTTAATAAAAATGACTAATTAACCTCCCAACCCATTACCTACCCGCTTTTCGACTATAATGCGCTTGCTGATGCTTTAAAATACTGGCGAAAATCGCATCATCGTAGGGCACCACAAGGCTTTTTGGTACCGTTAGCTCAAAGTCACCTGCTTCTACCTTGATGAGCTTTTCGTCTAAATGTATAACATTAAGACCATAATGTTTTAGGTCTTCTGCCAACTCCTTGAGTATCGTTTCTTTTTCAGAGTCACTAATGGTAGGCCTAGAGTAACTTTGCGGCTTAATAACTAATCTATCCCCCACTATCTCATGATTGTCGAGTGGATCGCCGTTTAGTAGCACACTATGTTCAATTTGGCTTTTATAGCGGTCATTGACAACTCCCATATCGTCCTCTCTTTATTAGTTATTAGGGCGTGTGGAACATTCGACCATGGCACTGGCGGAGACTATTTTTAGTCAATATGCAGTGAAATTTATGACGCTTAGTCATTCTAAGTTAGAACCCTAAATTTTTAAAAGCCGCCATATATTGGCAAAAAAGAGTCCCGCCCTTACTCGGGCATAGCTCTCGCCTTGCGAACGGCCAAAGCAGTGCTTTTCTTAATCCGTTCTCAGGGCTGATACTAAAATTGCCCCAGACGTTGTTACAAACCTACCCAAGGTCTAGACATTAGCGTCAGTTTGCGCCTAGTCTGGAACGATTTTAGCTATCAGCAGTGCTAATTTGCGAATGTTCCACACGCCCTAGTCTTAATGGCTATAGGTAGCTTTCTAGATTTGGGCTAGATTTGGTAGAACGTGACAGGTAATACTTATAAATTAATACTATCAATCAACGTGTGTCAAATGACAGATGTTTGTTTAAGCTTTGATATTATTGCTAGGGCTTATGTGATGAGCGGTTTAGCCCCGATTGCAGCGGTTATACTTGGGGCAGCACAAGGTGGGGGCGCTTAGCCAATGCCGGTATCGCGATAGCAGGAACGGCAGTGGCTATTAGCGTCACCCTTGTGCCACCCAAGATAGTAGCGCAAAGCGGGTTGAGCTACTCAGCTTGTATGGTATGCCGTTTAGTCTTTGAGTGATGCTCTTCTACAAATAAAACCCCCTACTTCACCACCTACTTCACCACTACTAAATCTTTTACTCGTGTCGTATAACACGGGCTTAATAGTTTGCGATTCATCTGCCACGTCTGTTCCTTTTTAATACCCTCACTGGCGATAAATAAGGTATTTTGCTGATAATGATCCTGTTTGAACTTGTGGTTCAGCTCATCCATAACGGCCATTAATGCGGTTTGTTTTTGCTCAAGTTGGCCATCATTATCTTGCCCAGAAGCGGTGAACAAATCAAGCTGCACCTCATCGTGCTGGCAAATACCCGATAGCATCACGCCAGCCTTGGCATACCGAACATCTTGTTTGTAGATATGATTGAGCACCTTACGCGCAGCAGCCACCATCACTCGAGTATCAGCAGTGGGCGTGATAAATTGATATTGACCGGATATTGGGGTGTAGCGCTCTGTGGTATTAAAGGGGCTATTTTTGGCAAAGACGGTCATAAAGCTACAGACACTTTGTTGCGCGCGCAGCTTACTGGCGGCCTTGGACGCATGACCGCATATGGCCTGCTCTAAGTCTTGCTGGCAGGTAACTCGATTCGAAAAGGAGCGTGAGGAGAGAATTTGTTGCTTAGGTTCGACCTGCTCGATACCGAGACATGACTGCCCATTGAGCTCTAGACAGGTACGCTCCAGTACTACGCCAAAATGCTGGCGAATTTTACCCGGTTCACAAATTGCCAGTTGATAGACGGTGTCGATACCGAGCGCATTCAGTCGCTTTTTATAGCGGCGCCCGACCCCCCATACTTCGCTGACATCGGTAATTTGCATTAATCTGCGCATCCACCTTGGGTTGGTTAACACACAAACACCCTCGGTAGCTGGATATTGCTTGGTGGCATGATTGGCCAGTTTTGCCAGTGTCTTGGTCTCCCCTATCCCAACACCGACAGGGATACCTGTATACATTTCAACAATTTGTTTAATCTTTTTGGCATAAGCGTCTAAATCCTGCATGGCTACTGGATAATCGGCAAGGTACAAAAAAGCCTCGTCGATTGAGTAAACCTCTACCGTGGGACACAGCGATTCTAAGGTACTCATGACCCGATGCGACATATCGGCATACAAGGCGTAGTTTGAGCTAAATACTTCAATGTTATGTTGCTTGCAGAAGTCTTCGACCTTAAAGAAGGGCACTCCCATCTTGATACCTAGTGCTTTCGCTTCTGCTGATCGAGCGACAACGCAGCCATCATTATTAGACAATACAACCACTGGCTTATGTTTTAGATCGGGGCGAAAAAGCTTTTCACAGGAGGCGTAAAAACTGTTGCAATCTATTAAGGCGTACATGGGAATATCCCAGTATATCTCGTTCAGGTTAAGGTGAATTGGAAAGACGATGCTCACTACGCTCACTACTAAGCGCTGTAAGCACAGGTTAAAGATAACAGAGAGAGGTTATAAAATAATAGTCTTTAAAGCGAATTGACGACGTTTGATGTCGCTTTAATTTTAGTTTTGGGCTTAGTTTTAGTCAAAAGGGTTATAAACCGTGTTATCACAATAAAGACAAATGAGTGTCTAACGTTAGTCATTGTATTGTTTGTTATAACAGTGTTTCTTAATTAGAAAGCCTTAAAATAGAAAGCCTGTAGAATGAAAAAGTATCTAGCTAACTAGTAAAAGAGGCGTGGGCAACTTAAAAATTTGGGCGACGGCTTTGACCCCGACCACGTTTCACCTCTCGGATAATATTGATGACAACGCCAAACACTTCAAAGTCAGTGTCGTCATCTAGGAGGATATCGTGAAAGTCTTTGTTGTACGCCACCAACTTTGGGGTTGGCTCCAAGCAAAGCTCCTTCACCGTAAATTCGCCATTGAGAGCACAGACAATAATGTCACAGTGCTGAGGCTCTAAACTGCGATCCACCACCAATAAATCTTCAGGGTAAATACCGGCGTCGATCATAGATAGCCCGCCTGCCCGTACCAAAAATGTCGCATTGGGATGGCTGATGCACAGCTCATTAAGGTCAATGCTGGCTTCAACATAACCTGCAGCGGGTGACGGAAACCCTGCTGGCACTTTTTCAATAAAATAAGGTAGTGGACTGAAACTTGCAGGATGAAGCTTACCAAGTACTTTTGTTTTCATAAAGATATACAACCCAATTCAAAACGACCTAGACCACGAATTTTAACTTATTACCGATTTTAAACACCTTATCTCATTTTACACATAATAACCTCATTTATGACCTAATAACCTCATTTTAAATCTAACAGCAATTTGAGACGAGCAAACTATTGACAAGTAACGACATTTTTTAGAGGAGTAACGAACTAACCTAGTCAAGCTAGTGTAGTCAAGCAAGTAGAGCAATGTAAGTATAGAGCAATATAAGTATAGTTAAGCAGGACAGTCAGGCAGGATAATCAAAGATATTGAGCACCTTATGATAGTGCCTTATAGCATAGCCTCATCATATAGCTACTACTCAGAATATAGAGACTATCCCGATAAACCATATTTAGCTATTTTTGGAAGCTAGTGCGATCTAAAAAGTAACAAATCATTACAACGTAATTATCATGTTTAAATATTAGGTTACAACTTATAAAAACATTACTTAAAAATACATTTTTAAATATTTGCTACTCCTTAATAATACTTACATTACAAAGCTTTATATTATTATTGGCAGTAAGTTATTAGTAGATAGTAGCAGGTATAGGAACCTTATCCTGAAGGAAAAGACGAAAGGGAATAAAAGGCACTTGAGACCATTAATATCCAGTTAATACTATTCAGTAAGTGAGTCTATTTGTGAAATTAAGTTATGACCTTTGATGCCTTATTATAATTTTATCCCATGTGATTTATTACCGTTCCTCTTTACACCATGTAAACCCTATACATACGCCTAACTTTTAACGATAAGACGGCTCGATAAGACTTAATCAATCCTAAATAAATATAAGACTTAATAACTATTTTCCTCAGGATAATACATGACCTTAGACAAGCTTAATTCTCCCGATATAGCGCTAGATACGACATCAGACACTACAGATAATTATTCTAAAAAGTCTGCTAGTATAGAGGATAAGGCCCATGGTCAATACCTTGAGGCGATTAGCTTTCAAATAATGACATGTGCTGAACCGCCTGAATTAGTCATCAATACCATCGAATCTTTATTGGCAATTAAAGAGGCGCGTGACGAAATCCTTATTATTGATAATAATAATACACAAATCGAAAAGTATGCTCCCCTTGCAGCATTCTGTAACCGCCTAGATCCTGACTTAAGGGTTCGCTTCTATCATGTGGATGCTATTGAAGGATATAAAGCGGGCGCTCTCAATCTTGCTTTGGAGATGATGGCGTCCAATTGTTCACACATTGTCGTGGTTGACAGTGACTATCAAGCGCTGCCTCATGCAAGGCTATCTATTGCCAATGCTTTGCAACGTTATCCTGATCATACTCTACTTCAGTTCCCACAGTTTTATCGTAACGAGGGCCAACAAGATGTGCATAGTGAGTTAAATCACTATTTTAATTATCACTTATATCGCCCTTTTAATCGCAATAAGGCGTTATCGACAGGTACCTTTGCGGTAATACGCCGTCAGGATTTGGTAAATTTAGGGGGTTGGTCTGGTGCTTCGATTACGGAAGATGCGCAGATGGGTGTGCTCATGCATCGAAATGGATATCGCAGTCAATTTATCCCTGAAGTTATTGCGACTGGCTTATTGCCTAATTCACTAAAAGATCTTGCTGCCCAGCGCCGCCGCTGGATTTACGGCAATATGCAGGTACTCAAAAACGTCTCTTCAGTTTTATTTGGGTTTTTTAATAGACGTTCTCGGAAATCTGGCTCATTTAATTCAAAACCTTACGACTCACAACCTTCTCATTCAAGCTTTTCAAACTCAAGCTTTTTAGAAAAAGGCCGAATAACCAATGGCTCTATCGATACTTGCGCGATAAACGATGACTATATAGCGTTCCGTTATTCAGACCCGAATCTTATTAAAAAAGAATCGGTCATACCCCAAAAGCAATCTATGTTTGAGCGTGTGGCTTATCTACGCGCACATCTTTCACAGTTGACTGCTTGGATAAATTTTACCGGTCCCTTTATTGGGCTTCACATCGGTAGCTTGTTGGTCGCAACGGGTACAGTTTTTTACCCCATTAGCAAAGCGTCAATAGTGACGTCTCTTTCTATCGTTTATACAGGCTATTCGGTATTTTTATTAAGACGCTTATGGGCGTATTTGCAAGACCAATCACCTCTAAATAAACAACTTATTAATAACAGTACGAACGACATTGGCTCTATTAACATTGGCTCTATTAACATTGGCTCTATTAACATTGGCTCTACAAACGAAAAGCTTCTGAAAGGTCAGCTCCTTAATGGCGGGCTTCTTAATAGAAATCATCTTAATAGAAATCAACTTAATAGAAATCATCTTAATAGAAATCACTTTAATAGAAAGTTACGTGCTTGGCTAATGCATCTAAACTTTTGGGAGTTGGGCGCTTTATCTTGGCTACCCGTATTATGGGGTCAAAATAAGCCTTTCGTTTGCACCCCTAAAAATAAAATCAAATCTATTAGTCGATCCGCTTGGATGAATAACCTCAGGACAACCCCAAAGCTGGTGTTTGTATTAAACCTATCAACAGCAGCTGTGGTATCTCCCCCCAGCCCATTTTATTCACCGTTATTATTAACCAGTGCGCTTAGCGTCTGTGCATTAAAACTCGCAGCTTTAAAAGTAGCCGTCGATAACTTTGCCAGCATTACAGAAGAGTCAGCAATAACACAACCGATAAATAAAACGTATCTTGCTATTCATGGCCGTATAAAAAAGGATACCCGAAAAAGACTTAGTGACAGAGTAAGCGATGGTAATAGATTTAACAAAAGACTGGATGACAAAACCGGTACCAATGATAGGGCCTGTATCAACACTAAACCCACTATCAAAACTCCTAAAGCTTCGTATAACTAAAGCATCGTGTTACTGAGGCCAAAACAAATAGTATTCATGTTACAAAGCATTAAAAGTATTTAAAGCCTGCATTAGTCAATACCTTCTAAACATCTACATTTTTTATCGCACATTTTTATCGCACACATTGGGGCACTTATGTCATCGTTAGCACATCATACTCATACCACATCCTCTCAATCTACCCCCTCTAAAACCACATTGTCATCAGCCAAAAGGTTACGTATTGCGGTTATCGCCCATTCGCTATATCCGATCGCTCAGCCTTATGCCGGGGGTCTTGAAAAGATGACACACTTAATCTGTGATGAGTTGGTAGATCTCGGTCACGAAGTTCTGCTATATGCCCATAAAGACAGTAATACTAAGGCAACCTTAATACCACTACTGACCCGTGAAGAGTTCGACACCCTAGTTAGTGAAAATGGACATAAAGCCTTATCCATGGGTAGAAATGAGTTATTCCAATATTTGACGTATCAACTGGCGCTTCGCGATATCATTGCCCGCTATGAACGCGGCGAGATTGATATTGTACACAATCATAGCTTGCACCATATCCCGATGATGACCGGCCAAGCCTTTGGATCTCGTTTTTTTACCACGTTCCATACGCCAATCTTCCCTGATCTAAATATTGCGCTACTGACCTTAAGCCGAGGCACCTCCACTCAATTTACGTCAGTCAGTCATTATCAACAACGCCTATTCTCTGAGTTTGTACCGTCAAAAGTGGTGTATAACGGCATTGAAGTAGATGAATTTAAGGCAAACGTAGCCCCTATTAAAGATGAGGTGTATTTTTGGTATGGCCGTATATGTCCAGAAAAAGGCACCCATTTGGCGATGCAATATTGTAAAGAAGCCAATAAAAAATTAATCATTGCTGGACCTAAGAGCAATCAAGGTTATTTTGATGAGCAAGTCGCCCCGTTGCTTCGTCAGGATGAGGAAGATGGGTCTGCAAAACGCTTTGAGTATGTCGGTCACTTGACCAAATCTGAAATCAATGACTATCTTACTCAAGCGACCGCTCTACTATTTACCAGTACATGGGATGAGCCTTACGGCTTAACCTTGGCTGAGAGCTTAGCCTGTGGTACGCCCGTTTTAGGATTTGATGTTGGTGCTAGTGCCGAAATAGTCACCCCGACGACGGGTATCATTGTCGCCAAAGAGGACAAGCAGGCTTTTATACAGGGCTTTGATAATATCAAAAACATCTCCCGTCAAGCGTGTCGTGATCGGGCAGTACAGTTCTGTTCCGCGTCCGCAATGGTAGAGGGCTACCTAAACTTATATTATCAAACATTAGATAGCTCAAATGATTTGCAGGCATTCACTGACTGTGAGGCGTCATTAAAACGCGAACCGCTCTCAACTTCTCATGGCTCAGACTTAACGCAAGGCTCAAGAGCAGACTTAAGAACAGACTCAACACAAATTATGGCATCTCATAACGACCCCGAGGGTAGATATCAACTTCCTATTCATAAGAGTGCTACTCCTAAGCCATTGAATTCTGTCTCGCCAGTGAATACGATTGAGGAGTAAGTTAGATGCGTATTGGTTACTACGCCCATCATCATGGATCGGGACATTGCCGTCAGGCCGATAAGCTTGCCGCACTTCTCACTGATGTTGATAGACTACAGATGACTGTTTTTACCAGCCTAAGTTTGGATACTTACCGCTTTACATCACTGCCAGAGTCACAAATCATTCGCTTGAGTAATGAGCATGAGCGAAAAGACGACGTGCTACCAGGCCGTGCTGGCGACTACTGGCAACCAAGCTGCCTTCACTACTCGCCTATCGGCAATACCGATATTTTAAAGCGTAGTCACCAACTTTTAGATACCATCTATCAGCGTCAGATAGATCTGATGATCATTGATGTCAGTGTGGAAGTTGCTATGCTCTGCCGTGTCTCAAGTATCCCCTACTTATATGTGAGACTGCCAGGGAGCCGTGACGACACACCACATATCAATGCCTTTGCTGGCGCTTTAGCCTTACTCGCTCCTTATCCGCCCTCTTTGGAGGCGGGCATTACCCCTGATTGGGTGGGTCAAAAAACACTCTATCTTGACTTTATCAACTTTTTTAAACAGTCCTCTGTATCATATCCAGAATTTATTTCCCAGTTGTCCAACCATGTAAAACAGACCGCTCACAGTCTAGATAAAAGCAGATCATCTAACCCGTTATTAAATAGTATCAGCCAAAAAGCGGCAACATTGTCAGATGCCGACTCAACGACATTAGATACATTTCCATTAGATATATTGCCGGATGAAAATAACATCAACGACATCAACGACATCAACGACAACAATGTCAATTCAAGCCACTCTTTTTCAAGCCACTATCATTCAAGCCACCATCCTATTGTAACCGTTATTAAAGGTTATGGAGGGCATGAGGCAATTGACATCAAGCTGCCTGAGTTACGTAGTCTGTTACCAGAGGCCATAATCATATCGCTTGGTCCTATCAATGAGAATGTACGTCATAACGTTGATATTGCGACCCATGTCGATGACGTCATGCCTTTTATTGAGCATAGTGATTGTGTAATCATGGCATGCGGGCTGAATGCGATTGCTCAAGTATATGCCTCTAATACACCGCTGGTGGTACTACCCGATAATAGACCGCATCGTGAGCAAGAAATCATGGCGGAAGCATTAATATCAGAAGGTCGCGCATTGAGTTGGGCTCAGTTTACTGAGAAGATGACGGTTAATGCAAAGCAAGAAAAGACTACTTTGACTCAAGCGCTTAAACAAACTCTAAAAACAGAACCGTCATATAGCGTAGTCGCTCAATACAGGCAGTCCAACTCTTCTAATCATCATCAAACCCGTTTAGAACCATCGGCTGCGAAAGCTTTTATGCAAAGCATGGTTGAGTATACAACCTGCAAAAGCTGGTTTGAAAACTGGTTACTGCCTCAGCTTGACTTAAAACCTGATAGCTTTTCTAGACACTAAACTATCTTTGCCAGCCATTTAAACCCATTATCAATTAACCCTATTACCTATTAATCCTATTGCCAATTAACTCTTTTTCAAACACTTCAAACGTGGCGTGACTTGATGAATGACTCAAATACAGATTTAACGCAACCCTTTAATCAGAAGGATAATCAGCCTTTGAACAATCAACTTTCTAATAGCCAAGTCCCTGTTAGCGTCATTACCACTTGCTATGGGCGAAATCGGCATTTGTATAATCTGCTAAGTAGTCTTGAGCAAGGAAGCGCTCAACCTGAAGAAGTCATTATTGTGAATGATGATGCTGATCCGGAGCGTTTAGCAGAGTTTTCGCTAAATATTATCCAGATCCCGACTACCGTTTCAAGCTCTGATTCAGGCTCAAATGCAGACGCTACTACAGGCTTGAATACAGCCTCTACTAGCAGCGCCAAACCTAAATTTGATATTGGTCACAATCGTAATCTTGGTGCGGCTAAAGCTCATCGTGAGGCTCTGATATTTCTGGATGTCGATTGCATCGTTTCACCAGATTTTATTAAGCAGATGAGTGTAAAGTTACAAGAACAGCCTGACAGCTTAATTATGGGACAGCCCAGATACTTAACTCGTCCTTTAACGGTTGATGAAAGCACGCTGCTAAAAGATGGCAACTTTCCTGTTCAGACGTTGAACGCCTTATCGGTGTATAACCCTTACCGTTACAACTTTGAGCCTAGCGATTCTGGTTTTTCAAACAACGAAGATAACTTAGATGATGATAAGGCTGACGACAAGTTAAATAATATTCAGAGCGACAAGATCGAAATAGGTTCAGATAAAGCCGCTCATGTTAATGTCGCAAATACCCTATTAACAGAAACCTCTCAAGCAAATCCTTCGCTACCAGAACAGACCTCAACGCCAATGATGAAGACCGATGACTATGGCGCCTTTTGGAGCTTATGCTTTGCCATAACACGCCAACAGTTTCAAAATATAGGGGGCTTTGATACTCAATATATCGGTTATGGGGCAGAAGACACTGACTTTGCGTTTACCGCGCGTGCCATGAGTATTGACTTTTATCTCAGTGCCGATGTGGTGTATCACCAGCAGCATGGCGTGTATCGGCCGCCCCTCAACCACCTTGACAGTATTGTCATTAATGCCAATCGCTTTTATGACAAATGGCAGCATTGGCCAATGGGCGGCTGGCTTCAGCAATTTGTTGATATGGGTCTGATTGAGTGGATTGATCAACAAGACAAGCCTATCACTGTGATTAGGGAACCCTTAGAGGATGAATTACAATCAGCCCATTGTCCTGATGCGCCGTTTGTTTGAGGCAGTGTTTGTCTAAAATGCGTAAAAATTAATAGGCACCTTTAATAGACAACAGCAAGGTATATAGAATCATAACTGCAAAGCTTATAGACAGGATAGATAGAACCCTAACTCAAACTTTTATCAATCTACTGACGTATCACCGTCACCCTCGATGGCGCTGCGTTGATCTCTTGCCTCTCAAACTCCCAATTATGACCATGCCAAAAGTGGTTGGTCTCCTCATTATGATTAAAGCCTATCATCAATAGCTCTAAAGGATCGGTGTCAGGATAAGTTGATTGTAAATGCGCCCGCACCGCTAACATTAAGCGATATAACAAAAATCCCGATGAAGGCGCTGAGGAATGAATATCTTCAAAGCGGGGATAATCGGCCACAACATCATGGTTTTCAGGCAGCACCTTATGATGACTGTCACTGTCGAACAAGGCTTTAACCTTCTCAGGAACGACCAAAATACGGCTATCCTCTATCGGATCATCTTCAGGCTTTGGGTCATCATCTGGTGTAGGAAATTGATAGCCTATATTACTGAGTAGCAAACCAAGAGGGGCGTCTTTTGCCATCTGCGCTATATAGCCAATATTATTACTTCTAGGTGGTAGACCAAAATGCAATTGACTGTCGCCAATTTGACGGAAAAATATCAACTTAGGCAATGCTTTTATCATAGGATGCGTGGTCAAAAACTCAGCATGAATAAAGTAATTAAATAACACCAAAACATCATCAGGGTTTAACATCTCCTCGAGTTTCTCTTTGCTGATTGCTGGGTTATTGGCGATAAGCACCACCCGCTTAGCATCGAACAATGCCTTTTGAATAATACTGGGCAAGCTTTCAAAAGCTGAGCTATTATTTTCAAAAACATCACCTTTTAAACTATCCTCTTTTAAACTATCAGCTCTCAAACTCTTAAAGGAACTCATCTTATTAATAGACGCCTCAGTAGTCGTTTGTGCAAAGCTTGATGAACTTGGGATACTGTCATCAAGAGAAACATCATCACTATACGAGACCATAATATCTATATTCAGCATTGTCATATTGATTTATCATTACCCTAAGAAATAGTGTTAATTGACTAAAAACTAGTCTCCGCCAGTGCTATGGTCGAATGTTCCACACACCCTAACCATATCCGATTGAAATAGCTACCGATTTTAAACGAATTGAGTGTCATTTTGCTTAAAAATATTGCAACATTTTAAAAAAACGTTATCATATCATTTCGTTTATTATTGTTATGTTATAACATATTATTTTATTTAACGATTAGATCTCATTAAAACCAATCAAGGCCGCTTAATGCCGCTTATTAAGGTTACGTTTTATGAAAAGAAAACCACTTACTATTGCGATTTATACCCTCCTTGTTTCTGTAGCGACTCAAAACGCCCTCGCCAATACTGAGCCCACCGACACCTTAACGGACGATGACTTACAGTCCGATACTGAGTTCATGCCTCAGGCCACCTTTGAAGCCATTACCGTTACTGCTACCTCAAACAAAGTACCGAGCAGCTTAGCTTTTGATAATGCGAAAAAAGCCAGTGATGTCGTTATCAGCAATGAGAAATTACGCCACCGTTCTGCGACACTTGGTAACGCCCTAGCGGATGAGCTTGGTGTGCATAGCAATCCCTTTGGTGGTGGTGCGTCTGCCCCTGTGGTAAGAGGTCAAGAAGGGGTACGTGTCAAAATATTAGAAAACGGTATGGATGCGATCGATATGTCGACCCTATCACCAGATCATGCGGTCGGTGTCGATACCTTATTGGCTGATAGAGTAGAATTAATACGGGGCGCCTCTACCCTTCTGTATAGCACCGCCTCGCCTGCTGGGGTGATTAACGTTGTCGATGGGCGGATTCCGGGTTACGTGCCAGAAAATTATGAAGGAGAAGCGGCGCTACGCTTTAATGATAATAATGATGAAAAGGTGGCAACAGCAGGAGTGACCTTTGGATTAACAGACAATGTCGCACTACGTGTCGAGGGGCTGTCACGTAAGGCCAACAACTATGAAGTACCTGAGATTAATCTTGCTGAAAAGCTCAACTACCTACCCGACTCACATAACAAATCTAACGTGGGGACAGTAGGGTTATCTTATATCGGTGATCGAGGTCATATTGGCGTTGCCTATAGTGAGCGCCATGACGACTATGGCTTAGTCGGTCACAACCATAAATACGATTCATGTGGTGGCCATGTGCTCAACTTCCTAGGTATCGGTAAAAATCGCCCTTATCTCAATGTCTATCCTCATTTAATGGGGGATGATGATTTAGTGGACTCTTTCCACTTCCATTGTGGTACCGATCACGAAATGGACCCTGAGCATAGCCATGATCATCCGTTTGGGCATAACCACGATCATACACAAGCGGGACCTTGGGTGGATATGAAAAGTAAAAGCTACTACCTACAAGGTGAGCTGCTAGACCCAATTAGCGCCATTGAAAAAGTCCGATTGGATGTTGCGTATCACAACTACCACCATGAAGAGCATGACCACGGCAAAACCATCCCAGACCCCGCCCAAGGTAGCGTGTTTGTTAAGGCCAACCCCTCTTATTTTGACAACCAAGGCTACAATGCCAAGTTAGAGGCTTATCATACACCGACCGAGCATTTGCAAGGGGTCTGGGGTATTCAAAGCCAATCTCACAAAAGCAGTGCATTGATACCTTCTAAAGAAGAACGTGCTGAAAATCGTCGCCTTTTGGTTGAAAATACTCAGCGTCAATTTAGCCTGTTTGGTGTTGAGCAGTATAAGCTTAATGACTGGCTGTTTGAAGCCGGTCTGCGTTATGAAAAATCAAAGATACCTATCACTTATGACATAGAAGCAATAGAATCCCAAAACAAGCTGCATAGTCAGCTATCCGAACCAGAAATGCCAGACTTAACCCCTTATGAAGAGTCTGCTTTTTCTTATGCACTAGGCACTATCTGGGACATTACCCCAGAATATCGTTTGGACCTCTCGTACTCACATAATGAGCGTTTGCCCACGCCTATGGAGCTTTACTATCACGGCAAAAACTTAGCCACCAACTCGTTTTTGTATGGTAATAAAGACTTAGATAAAGAAAAGTCAGATAACATTGAGCTAGGCATTCAGTTTGATAATGACAAATGGCACTACAAAGCCAGCGCTTACAGCAATCACTTTGACAACTATGTCCATGCCGAAAACCTACATAAAGACGGCAACTTATATCTTCGCCGCATGACCCAATCCAAAGCCAAAATCCAAGGCTTAGAAGCAGAAGTAGGTTATGAATATCTACCTGGGCATAGCGCCACATTATTTGGTGACTATGTGCGTG
Organism: Psychrobacter sp. CX5; assembly: GCF_057621535.2. Taxonomy (NCBI): domain Bacteria; kingdom Pseudomonadati; phylum Pseudomonadota; class Gammaproteobacteria; order Moraxellales; family Moraxellaceae; genus Psychrobacter; species Psychrobacter sp. CX5. The sequence goes on from NZ_CM177735.1 coordinate 210,328, forward strand.
GCAAGCTCTATGGCTTTGCCCCCATTTATGGCAACAAAATCTATAAAGAAATCACTAAATACGATCCACCAGAGTTCTGTGGTGCAACCCCTGGTGATGCAGATTATGAAGAAAGATGTGCTTATACTGACTATGAAGTGATTGGAATCGACAAGGTAGAGCGTCCAGAGCGTAACGCGCCGCGTATGTCGCCACTACGCTTAGGCTTTCGCTTAAACAACGAGTACAATGACAACTGGTCAACCTCGCTTGACTTCACCCGCGTCTTTACCCAAAACAAAACCTCGACAGCGACAGTTGCCAGAATACCCAAAGATGAAGACTTACTCAAAGTCACCAAAGTCCCTGAAAACGCCACCAAAGGCTACTCATTATTAAACCTAGGGCTAGATTACAAAAACACATGGGGCAACTCAAAACACCCCTTAGACTACACCCTATCCTTACGCGCCAACAACATACTGGACGAAGAGATTTATGTACACAACTCATTTTTATCATTTGTACCGCAAATGGGGCGTAATATTTCTTTGGGCTTAAATGTACAATTCTAAAGTAATAGTCTTCATTTAAATGAATCAATGCGGGGCTTTAGCATATTTCTACTAAGGTTTTAAATAAACTATATAGCCCATCCCGCTTTGCACTTCTATCTTGGCTCGCACAGAGCGAAACGCTCCGCTTTAGTCCGTTCCTGCTACCGCGATACCGGTCTAAAGCTAGCGTTTCTGCCCTCTGTGCCTTACCAAGTATATCCGCTGCAATCGGGGCTAGTACTGTTTAACCCTGAGGGCTCTGAATCACATTACCATTCTCTTTAGTGAACTCACTGACAGGATTTGCCAGTACCTCAAAGACACGCTCCAACGGACGACATAACACCGCCCCCTTATCGGTTACCACAATGGGACGGTTTTTAGATACTCAACTCCTTTCTATTTAAAAAGCTGTATTCATAAGCTAAAGTTAGAAAATTTTTAGCATAAAATGCGTCAATACAATGCACTATTAAGTTAAAAGCTTGGGTTGAAGAGTGATTCTATTAAACCCGAATTGTAACCAAGTAGTGGCTTATTTTGGGTAGAAATAGTCCAAGGTTGTGAATATAGGTTCTAAGGTAAGCTCCCATTTCTAAGCCATTTGCGGTATCATAGGCAGATATTATAAATCCTGAAAATTTAATTAAAATCAATAAACTTAATAGGTGATTTTGTGCGTCAAATTCTTGTTACCAGTGCTCTTCCCTATGCCAATGGTCCTATTCATTTAGGTCACTTGGTAGAATACATCCAAACCGATATCTGGGTGCGAGCAATGAAGGCTCAAGGCCATCAAGTAACCTACGTATGTGCCGATGACGCGCATGGTACTGCCATTATGTTAAAGGCAGAAGCCAATGGCGTGACACCCGAAGAGCAGATTGCAAAAGTAAAAGCATCGCATGAAGCTGACTTCAGCAAATTCTTAGTAAACTTTGATAACTACCACTCTACTCATTCAGATGAAAATCGTGAATTTTCTGAGTTAATTTATCGTCGCTTAAACGGTGAAGGTCACATCTCAACCAAAGATGTTGAACAGCTATTTGATCCTGAAAAAGGACTGTTTTTAGCTGACCGTTTTGTAAAAGGTGAATGTCCTCAGTGCGCCGCAAAAGACCAATATGGCGATAACTGTGAAGTCTGTGGTACTACCTATAATGCGACTGAACTTAAAAACCCTTATTCAACATTATCTGGCGCCACACCTGTTTTAAAGACTTCTAAGCATTATTTCTTTAATTTACCTGAGTTTGAAGACTTTCTAAAGCAGTGGACCAATGATAAAAACCGTCTGCAACCTTCAGTATCCAATAAGCTTCAAGAGTGGTTTGAGGCAGGTCTAGCCAGCTGGGATATCTCCCGTGATGGGCCCTATTTTGGCTTTAAAATCCCAGACACCCCTGAAGGTGAACCTGATAAATATTTCTATGTTTGGCTCGATGCGCCGATTGGTTATATGGCCAGTTTTAAAAACCTATGCAAACAGCGCCAAGGCTCAACTGATCCTCTAAAACCAGAGCTGAATTTTGATGATTATTGGTTAGAGGAAAATCAACACAAAACTGAGCTGTATCATTTTATTGGTAAAGATATTGTCTACTTCCATGCATTATTTTGGCCAGCAATGTTAGCTGGGGCTGAATATCGCACGCCAACCGGTGTTTTTGCTCATGGATTTTTGATGGTCAATGGCGAGAAAATGAGTAAATCGCGAGGTACCTTCATTCAAGCCGAGACCTTTGCTAAGCATTTACACCCAGAGTATCTACGCTATTACTTTGCGACCAAGTTGTCGGATAAAGTGGAAGATCTGAATTTAGATTTTGCTGACTTTATGCAGAAGGTAAACTCTGACATGGTCGGCAAAGTGGTCAATATTGCCAGTCGTAGTGCCGGCTTTATCGTCAAAAAATATGATGGCATACTGTCTGAAAACTGTGCAGAGCCTGAGCTATTAAATGATGTTATGCGCACTGGTGAAGAAATTGCGGCTGCATATGAAAATCGTGAGTTTAGCCGTGCGATGCGCCTAATTATGCAATGTGCGGATAAAGCAAACGAGTATATTGACAGCAAAAAACCATGGGCAATGGCTAAAGAAGAAGGTCGTGAGCAAGAAGTACAAGAGGTTTGCTCAGTTGCCATCAATATTTTCCGTCAGCTTATGGTGTATTTAGCGCCGGTGTTACCTGAGCTTACTGACAATGCCAAGACTTTCTTAAATATCGATGACTTAAGTTTTGAAAGCCGTAACACGCTATTGCTTGGTCATAAAATCAATAAGTTCAAGCCATTGATGCAGCGTATTGAGCAATCGCAAATTGATGCCTTGATTGAAGAATCAAAGCAGGACTTAGCGTCAGTCGATGCTAATAACAGTGCTAATTCTAAGAGCAGCGTTCAGCCAAATGAAGGTACGGCGCCTGATGCTACTTCTGTAGAAAGCTTTATTGAGTTTGATGACTTTATGAAGGTCGAAATGACAGTTGCTCACGTCCTTGAGTGCAATTATGTAGAAGGGGCCGATAAACTGCTACAGTTTACATTGGATGTGGGTAAAGATAAGCCAATCAATGTCTTTAGTGGTATTCGTAAATTTTACGAGCCAGAACAATTAGCGAATAAAAAAGTTATTTGCGTTACTAACCTTGCCCCACGTAAGATGAAGTTTGGGGTATCAGAAGGTATGATTTTATCGTCTGGCGACCCTAAAACAGGATTGGTTGTCATCACCTTACCAGACGAGTGTCAAGTCGGAGATAAATTAGCGTAATATATTCTGTCTAACGACTAAGGCGTGTGCCCATTTTTATATCACTTTTATATATGAGGACACGCCCTAAACTTTTTATAGGGGATATCTGAAAATACCTTTATAATGGTGGTGTTGATCAAATATAAGCCGATGTTAATTAACATCGGCTTTTTTTAGTTAGCATCTTTTTTTATTTCACAGTTATGTTACATTATAGTCAAATTCCCTTATAAATGTTACAAGGCAATCGATCTCAGTGAATACTGTGGTTAGGATAGCACCCTACAGCTGTGACACTTTAAGAGAATTAAGAGAATAGTATTCCATAGTTTTGTTTTACATTGTTCATTTTAAGTGAGTAACCACTAATGCAGCCAGATTCATCATCATTATTCAATCTCTTTGAGACATCTAACCTCATAACAACAAAATTCAACAAAAAAAGAATTTGGCGCTGTATGATTGCATTAAGCATGAGTGTCGGTATTGCGACGGTTACTGGCTGTACAGATAAACCTGACACACAAAGTGCGGGTGGTACTGCACCGACTAAAGAAGCCAAAACAGTAGCGGTAACACAAATTGTAGAGCATCCTTCTTTAGATGAGATCCGTCGCGGCATGATCGAGCAGTTGGCACAAGATGGCTATGTCAAAGGACAAAATCTTACGATTAATTTTCAAAGTGCGCAAGGCAATACGGCGACTGCTGGACAAATTGCCAAACAGTTTGCGGGTGATATGCCGGATGCTATCGTAGCCATTTCAACCCCTTCTGCCCAAACTGTCGTTGCTTCTACGACCACCATCCCTGTTATCTATACCGCTATTTCTGACCCCGTCGCCGCTAAGCTTATTACGGCTAATAACGTCCCAACTCAATCCAATGTCACCGGCTTATCAAGTCAATTACCGATTGAGCCCCCTTTGGACTTAATTCAAAAAATTGTACCAGATGCCAAGACTATCGGTTATGTTTACAGCCCGGGAGAGGCCAATTCCGTTGCCGTATTAAAGCAATTACAAGCCGCGGCACCTGCACGTGGGCTTAAAATACTTGATGTGGCTGCCAATCGCCCAAATGATGTGGCAATGGCAACCCGTAGCTTACAAGGTCGAGCGGATGTTATTTACACCTCACTTGATAATAATGTCATTACCGCATTTGAAGCCATGGCCAGTGCCGCAAATGAGATGGATATACCTGTCATTACGTCAGATGAGTTTAGTGTACGCCGCGGTGCTACTGCTGCCCTTGGTGTCAATGATTATGACTTTGGCCGGGTCACCGGAAAAATGGTATATCGCGTATTAAACGGGGAAGCCATCACCGATATCAAACCTGAAGTCATGAACGAATTGACGTTGTATATCAGCCCAAAGCATGCCAAAGAACAAGGCGTTACACTGGATAAAAGCCTGATAGCAGATGGCATCAATGTGGATGACACAAAACCTAGTAACGAAGCGTCGCAGTAACAACTAAGCTTCGCAGTCAATAGACTTTATTAACTATTCGAGTCTATTTCATCATTATACGACTCAATAAGCGCTTAAAAACGGAAGTTTATATGTTATTAATGCCTAAGGAGATACGCTATGTTTAACCCAAATCGATTTGTAAAAACCCTAATGTGGAGCGGTGTCGCCACAGCTATTTTAGCAGGTTGTAATCAACAGCCAACTACCAATGATACAGCGACGACGGATAACACCAAGACTGCTGCCACAACCGAAGTAAAAGAAGTAGCGATTACTGCCATTGTAGAACATCCCTCTCTTGATGCAGTACGTCAAGGGGTTATAGCCGAATTAGCCGATGAGGGGTTTATAGAAGGTAAAAACCTTAAAATCAACTTCCAAAGTGCTCAGGGTAATACTGCCACTGCTGGTCAAATCGCTAAGCAATTTGTGGGTGACAATCCAGATGTCATCGTCGCAATTGCTACCCCTTCTGCGCAATCAGTTGCAGCAGCGACCAATACCATACCATTGGTTTTCTCAGCGGTTACTGATCCGGTAGAAGCCAAGTTGCTAAAAAGTCTAGATGGCTCGGGTACAAACGTAACGGGTGCGTCAGATGCCCTGCCCTATGCCCCTCAGATTGACTTGATGAAACAAATTATTCCAAGCCTTAAAAATGTAGGCTATGTCTATAGTCCTGGTGAAGTCAATTCGACCGTTGTCTTAAAGAATCTTGAGGCACAGTTGCAGCCTATGGGCATTACGGTACACTCTGCCCCTGCACAAAAGAGCAATGACATTGCGATGGCAGCGCGCAGTATTGCTGACAAAGTAGACATGATCTACACCACAACAGATAATAATGTGGTTTCCGCTTACGAATCACTGTATCAAGTGGCTAAAGAGAGTAAAATCCCTTTAATCGCAGCTGATACAAGCTCCGTTGAGCGGGGCGCTATTGCCGCGCTTGGGGTGAACTATCATGATCTGGGTATTGAAACAGGTAAAATCGTGGCGCGTATCCTTAAAGGTGAAGATGCTGGTAGTATTCCTGTCTATACGCCGAGCGATTTGGACTTATATGTTAACCCCACCCATGCCACTGAGCAAGGTATTGAATTGCCACAATCTGTTATTGATAGTGCGAAAGAGGTTTTAAAATAGACCATACTTCATAATTAATAGACAATCTACAAAAAAGATGGCATAGGATTTATATCATATGCCATTTTAAATTAGGTCCATAAGGTGTGTGGGACATTCGACCATGGTACGGGCTTAGACTATTTTTGAATGTTCAACCGACCCTAACTTGAGTGCAGAGTTATATTGTACCTCGTTCTCAACTTATGAAAACTCATTGTAGGCTGGTGCTTTTAGCCCAGAATATTAAAACCTTTAATCAAAAATGCTGGGCTAAAGCCACAGCCTACGTTAAGAGTTGAGAATGGGGTATATTCTGTAAAATTCATTTTGGCTTACAACACTTAGTTAGCTCAATATATCATTCGTTATTAGTTTTTAGGGATTAACTACTAGCACTGAACGACTCATTGGGTTAACTAAGTTATATGCTGCGTAAGTCAAACCATTGTGGTGTTTATCCATTATGTCTATCATCGCTTTTTTTGGTGCCCTTGAAAGTGGTCTCATCTATGCCTTAGTGGCTTTAGGCGTCCTTATTTCATTTAGAACGTTAGATTTTCCAGACTTAACGGCTGATGGTAGCTTTCCTTTAGGAGGAGCAATCGCCGGTGTCTCTATTGTCTCTGGCATAGATCCTTGGATTGCCTGCGGTCTAGGAATGCTCGCTGGTGCAGTCGCTGGCATGGTCACTGCTTGGCTACATGTCAAATTAGGCATATTGCAACTGCTTGCCAGTATTTTGGTGATGGTAGCTTTATACTCAGTCAATCTTCGCATCATGGGTGCACCAAACCTCCCACTACTTGGCGAAAACACTGTGTTTAGTACGCTAGTGACCAATGAGAATGGCTATTGGATGCGCTGTCTCATTATTGGCGGTGTCGTCATTCTCGCTAAGTTATTTTTGGACTGGTTCTTTAGTACTGAATCAGGATTGTCCATGCGTGCTACCGGTTCTAACCTTAAAATGGCTCAAGCTCAAGGCATCAACACCTCTATTATGACTGTGGTTGGTATGGCAATATCTAATGCGCTGATCGCATTGGGAGGTGCGTTATTTGTACAGACCCAAGGCAGTGCAGATATCTCAATTGGTATTGGTACAATCGTCATTGGTTTAGCCGCTGTTATTATTGGTGAGACCATTATTCCTGCCAAACGTATCTGGTTAATTACCTTTGCTGTGATATTAGGGGCTGTGATCTATAAGTTATTTATTCAAGTGGCACTGTCGAGTGATATGCTAAGAAGTATTGGCTTTGGCTCACAAGATTTAAATTTAATTACTGCGTTACTGGTAGTGATAGCCCTACAGTTACCATCGATAAAATCTAAATTATTATCTGGTCATCGAACGTCGTAAATAACGACTGTCAGTTTATTAAAACTTATTTGGAATAAGCTGGAATAAAAAGGATATCAGTTTATGATGCAAGCCAATGACCTTCGATTGACTTTTAATCGAGGCACACCTATTGAGAATCCTGCTTTACGTGGCATCAGCCTAAATATTGCAGAGGGCGAGTTTGTCACCGTTATTGGTACCAATGGTGCGGGCAAGTCTACCTTCTTAAATGCCGTCAGCGGTACTATCCGAGTTGATAGTGGCTCTATATTACTTAATGGTATTGATGTCACTAAAAAGAATGCTCATCAAAGAGCGCATTGGGTTGCCCGTGTTTTCCAAGACCCTATGGCCGGCACTTGTGAAGCATTAACGATTGAAGAAAACTTAGCACTGGCTTATAAACGGGGTGAAAAACGTGGTTTAAAATTCGCGCTTAATAACAGCAACCGTGACTTATTTCGAGAGAAGCTGTCTATCTTAAAGCTTGGTCTTGAAAATCGCTTATCTGATAGAATGGGACTATTATCTGGCGGTCAACGTCAAGCCGTCAGTCTTCTAATGGCATCTTTACAACCGTCAAAGATATTATTGCTTGATGAGCATACCGCTGCTTTAGATCCAAAAACAGCCTCGTTTGTGTTAGAACTAACAGATAAGATTGTGACAGAGAATAATTTGACAACGATGATGGTCACCCACTCGATGCAGCAAGCATTAGCGCATGGCGACCGAACGGTTATGTTGCATCAAGGTCAAGTAGTGCTTGATGTTTCAGGTAATGAGCGTCAAGGTATGACGGTCCATGACTTACTTGATATGTTTGAACAAACCCGTGGTGAGAAAGTCGAAGATGACAGTTTGATATTAAGTTAACATGGGTTTGCTAAGATATAGTCATAGCCAGACTATAGTTGTTTTGGTAAGAAATAGTATAAAGCTCAAAATCAAAAAGCCTAACTGAATTCAGTTAGGCTTTTTTGTATAACTTAAGACTAAGTATTAAAGTTCAAACTCTAAAGGACGGTCACCTTCGCTGTCTTGAATACGGGTCGGCAAGCCAATATCGTTTAGCAAGTTAATAAAAGGTCTGACGTCGAGCTCTTCAACGTTTGCCATGTGGCCTACATCCCACTCGCCAGTCGCGATAAGCATCGCCGCGGCAACCGGTGGCACGCCAGCGGTGTACGAAATACCTTGGCTGCCCACTTCATTATAAGCGTCTTTATGATCAGAGACGTTGTAGATAAAGACTTCGCTATCTACGCCGTTAATTTTACCTTTGACCTTATCACCGATACAGGTTTTGCCCGTGTAGTCTGGCGCCAATGAGCTTGGGTCTGGTAAGACTGCTTTAATCACTTTAAGAGGCACGACTTCTTGACCTTCTGCGGTAGTGACTGGTTGCTCTGAAAGCAGTCCAAGATTTTGCAGTACGGTAAAGACATTGATGTAGTGCTCACCAAAGCCCATCCAAAAGCGAATATTCGGTACATCAAGGTTAGCTGATAATGAGTGAATTTCATCATGGCCGCTAAGATAGCTGTTTTGCTCACCAACAACCGGTAGGTCGTCGGTGCGCTTCACTTCAAACATTTTGTTCGATTGCCATTGACTGTTTTGCCAAGAGTAAACGGTTCCGGTAAACTCACGGAAGTTAATCTCTGGGTCAAAGTTGGTGGCAAAATATTTGCCATGACTACCGGCATTAATATCGATAATGTCAATATCGGTCACAGTGCCTTTATCCATCATGTCATAGCCGACACGCGCATACGCATTGACCACGCCAGGATCGAAGCCTGCCCCTAAAATGGCAGTGATATTGTTATCAGCACAGCGCTCTTTGCGTTTCCACTCATAGTTACCATACCAAGGCGGTGTTTCACAAATTTTGCGTGGATCTTCGTGAATTGCCGTATCGATATACGCAGTGCCTGTATTAATACACGCTTCAAGCACTGTCATATTGACGAATGCTGAACCGACATTGATAACGATTTGTACGCCGGTGTCTTTGATTAATTGGGCGACAGCGTCTGAATCCATCGCATCCACGGTATGGGTATGCAATACAGCCTCTTGCTTAAAGCTGCCCTTCTCTACAATACTGGCAGCGATGGCATCGCACTTAGCCTTGGTACGTGACGCGATATGCAACTCCCCCAACACGTCGTTATTCATAGCACATTTGTGGGCAACCACTTGGGCAACACCGCCGGCACCGATGATTAAAACATCTCGTTTAGGGTTTTGAGTGTGAGTAGTAGTCAATCTGGAAATCCTCCTTAGTGGGTCAACCTACCTAAATCGATTACCATCTAGGTTATGAGTTGACGCCGTGAATGATGTGCGTGAATTAAAAAGGAAGAATTAGGAAAACCCACGCACCCGAAATATTAAATTTACTAGACATTGATCTATCGTTGTTAGATTAAAATAGAATTTGTCAAAATCATAAAACCTACTATTTGTAGGGTTAGATTAGTTGCATCTGTAATTGCCTTCTTCGATAGATAAATGTCTAGATTTGATATACTTAATGAATCAAATAAATTCAAAGGGCAGCATTATAGTGATTTATGACTGATTTTGCGACTGAATTTTATTGATCAAACTTAACTATTAACCGTCTAAGATGCTATTTTAGCAAGATTACTCTTAAATATTGGCTACTTTAAAATCAATACCATCATATATAAGAGCATTCATAGGTTATTTAAGCTCTAATGACATATAAGGGGTTAAGCTTATGATGTGCTATCCGGCTTAGGACAAGCTGGCTTTAAAATCATGATAACCAAACGTTTTTTGTACCTTTAACTCGCCATTTTCATCACAGATGACAATAGAGGGCATTGCCACGCCATTAAACCAGTTTTTCTTAACCATGGTATATCCTGCCGCATTGCCAAATGCAACAGTATCGCCGATGCTTAAGGAGCTCTCTAATGCATACTCTCCAAATATATCCCCAGCTAAGCAGGACTTACCATAAATAATCGTACTGGTTTCACCCTCTTTTGAGTTGATATTGCAGTTTTGTTTATTAATCTGAACTAATGGTGCAGTCTCACGATATATTAATAAATCGAGCATGTGAGCTTCGATCGAGGCATCGACTACGGCAAGTGACTTCCCATTATGTAAGGTATCGACCACCGTCGTCACAAGCTTAGCGGCATTATGAATACAGGCTTCACCGGGTTCTAAATAGATTTGGACGCCATATTCGTCACTGAAGGCTTTTAGTCGATTTGCCAACTTCTCCAATGGATACTCTGGGGCAATGAAATGAATGCCGCCGCCAAGACTGACCCATTCAAGCTCATAAAAAATATCTCCAAACTTACTTTCAATATCATCAAGGCTGGCACTAAAGGCCTCGAAGCTGTCATTTTCACAATTATTATGAATCATAACACCTGTAATCTCGGAGATGACAGGTTTGATTTTATCGATATCATGCTCCCCTAGACGGCTAAAGGGACGCGCTGGATCGGCAATGATGAAAGACGAATTACTGGTTTTTGGATTAATGCGTAATCCGACAGGAACACCTTGTGTTTTGGCCTTGTCTTTAAAAGCATGGAGCTGATTAAATGAGTTAAAGATAATCTTATCGGCGTAAGATAACACCTCATCGATCTCATCGGCACTATAGGCAACACTATAAGCATGAGTCTCTTTGTTTTCACGGCTACCGTCAGCTTTAACCCAATCTCCAAATTCTTCTTTTCCTAAACGTACCTCATTAAGCGAGGAGGAGGTTGTGCCATGCAAGTAAGGCTTCATCTCATCAAACACGCCCCAAGTCGCAAAACATTTGAGCGCCAACAGTGCTTTTGCGCCTGATAAGTCGCACAAACGCTTAACGATTTCTAAGTTTTGCTGTAAATCGGCGATATCAATTTGATAATAAGGGGTTTTTAGCATATTTCTTCCTAAAACAAACAAAGGACAAAAGTCTATTAATTATCTACGGTAACTCACCCATTTTACTCTTTAATGGCTTTTAAGGAGCGATTTAGCTTCTCAGCATCAGGGTGAAACGCATAACAGATCACTTCCCTATCTCCATCTTGCCAGCTATCAACGGTTGGTGTCAGTACCGACATTTCATAATAGGATTTTTGATAAGGACGTCCAATATAGCCTTTAAATTTATCCTCACAAATATCAAGCATAGTATTTAATAAGCTGTCTGTCTCAACATACGCTTTGGCGTCTGGTAAGTTGAATTTATAATATACTTCATTATCATGCGGTGACTTACAATCAATAATCGGAAAATTATTTGACGCAATATTATCCTTATCATCTTTTATAGTATTTTCTTCACTAGGATCGTCAAAACACATGCCAACGTGCATTGAACTTGCTTCATTTCCAGTCATTTCCTGCTGAGACTGTTCGTGAGAGCATCCACTGAGCCACAATGTACCTATCAAAACAGACGTTAGCAGTCCGACTGAAACGCTTTGCGTGTGAGCTTTACACTTTTTCAATACCATTACTCCACTTTTGGACCACTCGATATGATCAAACCTAACCCAATACTATGCAGAATTTAATAGAATCAATCTTAATGACCTATCATTGGCTATCATTGGCGGTCACTGGATGTCATCGCCTGAAATACAGAATCTTAACGTGTTTATTGTCTGTGATTTAATTTATTTGGTTAAACGAGCTTGTCTTAGTCTTTCATAGCTACTTAGCTACCTTGCCAAATATTCAGTCATCTCTTCCACACCATGCAATGTCATCGGATACATATGACCTTCCATTAATTTTTCAATCTCGCCTATGGTATGAGTATAGTGCCAGTGAGCCTGCTCTTCTGGATTAAGCCATGCTACTTTATCAAAGTGGTCAAGCACACGTTTGAGCCATACGACTCCAGCCTCTGCGTTCATATACTCGACACTGCCCCCAATAGAAAATAACTCATACGGTGACATCGAAGCATCACCGACAAATATCACTCGATACTCTCGTCCATATTTCTGCAATAGCTCCATCGTCGGGGTACGTTCTGAGTGTCGACGTTGGTTGTTTTTCCAAACATAGTCATATAAACAGTTATGAAAATAAAAGAACTCTAACGTTTTAAATTCATTTTTAGCGGCAGAAAATAACTTTTCCAATGCTTCAATGTGCATATCCATACTACCGCCAATATCAAACAGCATTAAAACTTTCACCCGGTTACGGCGCTCAGGCTGCATATGAATATCAAGCACCCCCTTGTTGGCCGTTCGCTTGATCGTCTCTTTGATATCAAGCTCATCCGCGCTACCGGTGCGCGCAAACTGACGCAAGTTACGAAGTGCCATTTGTAATTGGCGAGTACCCAGCTGCCTGTCATCGTCTAAATCACGATACTTACGCTGTTCCCATACTTTGACCGCACTGCGTTTACGCGATTCACCGCCAACGCGCACTCCTTCAGGGTGATCGCCATAGGCTCCAAAAGGTGACGTGCCACCAGTGCCGACCCATTTACTGCCCCCTTGATGTCGCTCTTTTTGCTCTTTTAAACGTTCCTCTAGGGCTTTCATAAGCGCTTCAAGCGAGCCATATTTTTTTAACAATCGGCGTTGTTCTTCAGTTAAGTTTTTGGGATCAAGCTTTAAGTCTAGCCACTCTTTAGGAATATCGGTCAGCTTCGCCATTAGCTCATCAATATCTAAGCTATCTACACCATCAAAGTAGTCTGCCATGGCTCGGTCAAACTTATCAAAATGTCGCTCGTCCTTGATCATGCAAAGCTTTATAAGGCGATACATATCGTCACGACTGGCAAAAGTCCATAAGTCTTCCTTGTCCCCAGCATCATCAAGGTCATCATTCGATAACTCAGGATGTGGCTGACGCATTAATCCCTTATCGAGCGCGGCATTTAAATCCAGTAGCTCACGTGTGCTTACTGGTATGCCATAAGCCCGTAGCGTATAGAATAGTTTTACAAACATAATCGCCTTACCCTCAAACCTACATCAAAATACGACGTCTCATTCATTATTTACTATCTAAAGTAGTCCAAAGTAGATAATAGACTAGAATTAACGACGCATCATATTGGCAAAACGCTGTAATAACGTAACGTCCGCTTCATTTTTAAGCAGAGCGCCATATAAAGGCGGTATTGACTTCTCTCCACGCAAGTTCTCTTCTAATTCTTGCTGTGCCATATCATCAGCCAGAAGCAGCGTCAACCAATCCACTAATTCTGAAGTCGAAGGTGGTTTTTTTAAACCTTGAATATTACGCAGTTTATAAAATATATCTAACGCATCACTCACAAGCTTTTGTTGAATATTTGGGAAATGCACATCGACAATCTGGCGCATGGTCTGCTCATTAGGAAAATCAATGTAATGGAAGAAGCAACGACGCAAGAAGGCATCAGGTAACTCTTTTTCATTATTTGAGGTGATGATAACTACTGGACGCTGTTCGGCTTTAATGGTCTCCCCCGTTTCATAGACATAAAACGACATCTGATCCAACTCATGCAGCAAATCATTCGGAAATTCGATATCGGCTTTATCAATTTCATCAATTAACAGCACACTACGCTCTTGTGACGTAAATGCTTCCCATAGCTTTCCCGGCTTAATATAGTTATTAATATCATAAACCTTATCATCACCCAACTGTGAGTCACGAAGGCGAGATACCGCATCATATTCGTATAAGCCCTGCTCAGCTTTAGTCGTCGATTTAATATGCCAAGTAATCAAAGGCATACCCAAACTTTGAGCAACTTCTTCAGCGAGTAAGGTCTTACCTGTCCCCGGCTCGCCTTTAATCAACAAAGGCTTTTGAAGGGTAATAGCGGCATTGACTGCCAATTGCAAATCATCAGTCGCAATATAACTTTGGGTACCAGAAAACGTAGTATTCTTAGTCGTTAGATCTGTGGGTTGATCATTTATATTTTGAGTCATAAGGGGGTTCTCTTCGAGTAAATTAAAATTGAAATGATGCTCAATATATTTTTAATTATTTAGTACTAGCTCACTAACTGTTCGTTAAATAGCTGTTTGTTAAATAGCTGGTTACTCACTAACTCATTTTTAAATAAAAGGTTACTCTCTAACAAGCTTTATGCCCTAAAATCTAATTCACTAAATCCTTATCACACAAATTCTGTGACATAAGACGTTATGGGGTAAACTTTGTGATATAAGAGTAGTGCTTGGTGTTGAGTGGGTCTTCAAGAAAATAGAAATCTGTTAATTGAAGTGACCCGAGCATTGATAATTTATAGGGATAGGACTTAAGCATAGGTAGCATAGGTAATTTTTATTATTCTTTTGTAGTTTTTTGACTCCATCATGTTTTGAATCGAGCATCGACGTTGTCTTAAACGTCAACATTACCTTAAATGACTTTAATATGAATATTTTGAATTTAATTGACACTTTATACGAGTCGACACCTGATGATAATTGACATCTATATATTAAAAAATATTAATAAACATTAACCTAGTTAAGGGTTACTTCGAGTATATAAAACCTACTATCTATGAATCATTATGTTTAGAGGTAGGTACTGGTTTTTTCGTCTTAATTAACTGATGCTCATTAGCTTCATCATTACTGTCTATTAAGTCGATATAATTTGCAGAAGCCAACTGGAGGTTTGATTTTTCATCTTTAATAGCTTGTTGACGTGAACGTTCTGCATTAGATTCAATTAGATTTCTAATCATCTGCCATATAAAGCCTAATACCAGTCCTAATCCAAAAACGACCAATATAGGCAGTAAGCTTCGCAAGGCGGTACCAGGTTCTTTCATCAAAATACCATAAACCACACCAATAATTGCTGGGGCAATATCACCAGAGTTACCCGCTGCAGTGCTTGGTGTCAATAGTATGGCAAAAACAGCAAGCCAACTCATTCCTCCAATTGGGCGAGGAAGTATTCTGACAATAAACAACCACAGCAATAGAACAATAATTGAAAATCCCACATAGGCATAAATAGGCAGCATATCTGGTGGCACATCTGCCACAAGATGACTCCACCAAATCGTAATCCGACTAGCGGATTCGCTGATGGCATCCATCGGTAATTTAGAAATAATATTGCGTAACCAGTCCATGCAATGCTCAGTCTATAAATTAATTAAGGTTAAAAATCTAACTACTCTAGCAGATTTGGTCAATAACAAAATAACTATTAATCAACCTTAGCAACTTTATCCATATTTCTATTGCTACAGTAATATCAATAGCCGCCTAGTTGTATATAAAAATACTTTTCAAGAATACAGTTTGAACAACACTCATTTTAACATGACTTTAGGGTCTAATGAACATTAGTATCCATGCAAAAATCGATAGTGAGGATTAAGATATTGATAAAAGTGTATTAATACAGCAACGAAAGTTAGTCATATTTCTTATCTTGAGAGTCTTTCATGCGAGCCTGCGCTTGTGCCAACAATACATCTGAAGGCGGGGCTTGAACAAAATAGCCTTGTGACTTTAGCTTTTCAATAACCTCATCTTTATCTACTCGCGCTAATTTCTTAGTCTCTGATAAGTCCAAATGCATTAAAAACTTGCTCTCGCCTAAGCTTTGACGTAATTCTTTAGGCAATACCCCAAGCCAATCTTTAATCTCATCGGTATCATTCGGATAATCTGGACGGGCTATATAAACATACATTTCACTATGCTTTGGGAATTTATAGATATCGCAGTGCATTACATCGGCTCTTTATTAGTTAGTGAATAAAAATGGTTAGTGAATAAAAATGGTTAGTGAATAAAAATTATTTAAAATTGATTAAAAGATTGCTGAGGAAGTTTCTTTGAATGACTTAAAATTAATAGTGATTCATAAGTGAATAAATCTTTAAGTTAAATTCTAATCTCATCAATACTGATATTTTTTTCCTTTATTATTTACCTTTTGTACCCCTTTATAATACCCTAATATCTTTATAGTATGACTTTTCATGATTAAAAAAATAATAAACTCAATACATACCGTTACTATTATACGTAACCGTTTTTTTAACGATTATTAAGATTAAATGAGTCTCATAAACTTATCTCTTGTAAAAAAAGCGAACACCTTTCATAATAAGGGCGTTTTTCAGGAGAGCACAGTATCTTTTTTCGTCACATATTTGTTTTAAATTATGATTACATTAAGTAATCATATTAATTAACTTGAATATATGTTGCGACAAGTATGGCTGTCACCGAAGGCGTAAGCACCCTGCCAATCGCTCAGGTAACCGGACTGAATAACTCATTTACTTGCCGCCTATTAATGTAGGATCGGTTAAAAGTAGGATTGATGTCATCGCGAATTAAACATCTTTTTACGCGTTGTCATCGTAATGACAAATCTGGAGAGTGGTACATACAGGCGTTTGAAACGAACGACTAAGACAATAACCTATCTAGTCAATAAAGCATATTTTTTATAACTAGCGTTTAGTTGTCATTACTCATCGTTAATAGACCTATAAAAATGTACCCACCGAAGGGGAAAAGACATCTTATTATTGTATTTTAATTAATGTAAACTCAATAGTACTGATGTCGAAAATCTCAGGTAACAGGACAGATGGGGCAAATAAGTTAATCGAGACATCTTATCAGTGTAACTGAACAAGAGCGAAACAACATCGCTTTGGTTTTATTGATAAAATGGACTTTGTAACTTATTTGCCCCTTTTTTGTTCCGCACTATTTATAACTAATCGATTTGTTAACTATTCGATCTTAAGGATTTGTCATGACAACATTGCAACGCACCCCTTTTTATCAGTCTCACCTCGATAATAATGGTAAATTGGTTGATTTCTCTGGATGGGAACTCCCTATTCATTATGGGTCGCAGATTGATGAACATGAAGCGGTACGTACTGATGCCGGTATGTTTGACGTGTCGCATATGGTCGTCACTGACGTCAAAGGTAGTGACGCCAAAGCATGGCTACAGAAACTATTGGCCAATGACGTCGCTAAGCTAAAAACCGTTGGTAAAGCGTTATATTCAGGTATGCTTAATGAAGATGGCGGTGTCATCGATGACCTAATCGTTTATTTAACCAATGAAGATGAAACGACATATCGCATTGTGTCCAACGCTGCAACGCGTGACAAAGACTTAGCGAACTTCAATAAAGTAGCCGAAGGGTTTGATGTGACGTTAACCGAACGTCCTGAACTTGCTATGCTAGCGGTACAAGGTCCAAATGCGATTGAAAAGCTTAAGCAAGCCAAGCCAAATTGGGCAGATACTTTAGATGGGTTAAAACCTTTTGTGGGTGCTGACCTAACAGATGTAGAAGGTGAGAACTGGTTTGTCGCTCGCACAGGATATACCGGTGAAGATGGCGTTGAAGTGATATTGCATGGTGATAATGCGAATACCTTTTTTGCTTTATTGCTAGATAAAGGTATCAAACCAGCTGGTCTTGGCGCTCGTGATACGCTACGTATGGAAGCGGGCATGAACTTATACGGCCATGATATGGATGAAACCACTAGCCCTTATGAGTGTAACATGGGATGGACGTTGGCCCTAAAAGATGATCGGGACTTCGTTGGTCGTGAGGCAATGACGGCAAAGCGTCAACAGGCGAAAGACAATGGTACGGCGATGAAGCAAGTTGGATTGTTATTAGAGTCTCGCGGTGTACTTCGTGAAGGTATGACCGTAATGATCAATCAAGGGTCTGATAACGAACAAACGGGTATTATCACTAGTGGTACCTTCTCCCCTACTCTAAAACAATCTATTGCGATTGCCCGTATTCCAGCTTCAGTTAGTGATGACGATACCGTAGAAGTTGATCTACGCGGTAAAGGTAAATACGTGGCAGTACGTGTTTTAAAACTGCCTTTCGTCCGTAATGGTAAAAAGCAGTTTGTTTAACCAAATTTAAGAGCTTGTATAAAACGAACATCAATAAAATTTCATGACTAAAACATGACTAAAAAATAGCCCCTGACTTTGCTATAGTGAGTCCGTCATTTAAACTTAACCCGATAGTTTTGATGCCGTAGTTTTAGAGTTACCCCTTAGCCAACCCACTACCTTTTTTGGAGAATAGTATGAGTAATGTACCAAGCGAACTAAAATATGTTGCCAGCCATGAGTGGTTACGTTTAGAAGATGACGGTACTATCACGGTCGGTATTACAGACCATGCCCAAGAAGCCCTTGGAGATATCGTTTATGTCGAGCTTCCTGATGTCGGTGATACTGTTGCTGTCGATGATGAAGTGGCGGTTGTTGAATCTGTAAAAGCGGCTTCAGATGTCTATGCCCCTATCACAGGTGAAGTTGTTGAAATTAACGAAGCGCTTGAGGATGATCCAGAAGTCATCAACACCGATCCTTATGGTGACGGCTGGATGTATCGTATTAAGCCTGACAATGTCGACGATTATGAGGCCTTATTGAGCGCTGAAGAGTATCAAGCAGAGCTATAATCTCTCTAATGGTTTTAAGCTATCTAATTGATACTTAACAGCTGAATACTTTAAAGACTGAATAATTTTAAAGATGTATTGCGAGCGTCATGTCATGGATGGGGTGACGCTCACTATTCACAAATTGGCGACTTCGGTGTGTTAAGCATGCCTATTTAGTACATCCATGACTATATGGAGACATCTTAAACTCAACACTTAACGGACACTTAGGGATATTTGTTATGTCTACTCAGCCTCAAAATAGTACACCCAGCAACTTTCAAAACCATGATAATCAGAATGACAATCAGCATCATAATAAGCGCAAAAAAAACGCTACTCAGCCATCAGCACCCCATTTAGCAGCATTTACTGAAGTGGTGGAGTCTCGCCGCTCAGTAAGGAAGTTTACCGATACGCCGATACCAGATGACGTTTTGGCAGATTGTTTGCGGTTGGCAATGCTTGCGCCAAACTCTAGTAACTTGCAACCTTGGGAATTTTACATTATTGACACCCCAAGTATCCGTCAACAGGCCAATCGTATTTGTATGAATCAAAATGGTGCTAAAACGGCAAATAAATTGATTGCTGTTGTGGCACGTACGGATACATGGAAACAGCATGCAAAACAAAATCTTGATGAGTTTCCACACTCGCCTGTTCCGGAAAAGGTTAAAAAATACTACAGCCAAATTGTTCCTCTTGACTTCTTACGTGGTCCAGCTGGCGTTATCTCTATTGCCAAGCGTGGGCTCACTAAAGCGGTACGACAGTTTAAAGGCCCCGTTAAAACGCCTTATTATACTTTTGAAGATATTAAAAACTGGGCGACAAACAATACGGCGTTAGCAGCAGAGAACTTAATGCTCGCCCTACGTGCACATGGTTTTGATAGCTGCCCAATGGGTGGGTTTGATGAGCCTGCACTAAAAAAACTATTAAATCTATCGCCGGATCACCATGTCGTTATGATTATCGGTGCCGGTGAGCGTGCGGAAAGAGGCATCTATAGTGATCAGTATAGATTTGATTATGATCAGTTTGTCAAACAAGTATAACCCAAAGCAGTATTGGCAACGTCTTGTTATATAGGCAACTTGCAAGGTCTATATCTTGCAATGCCTAACAGCAAAACCTAATGTCAAAACCTAAATATGAATCAATACCGCTATTAAGCTTTGAACCAATACCGCTATTAAGCAATGCCACTACTATGAGTACTGTCAACCGCTTCAATAATTCCAATTACTTTAAGTAAGTAACATAATTAAGTACTGTAAGTAAGCACGATAAGTAAGTACGGTAATTAAGCACTATAAATAAGTACCGTAACTATCGTTAACGTTTGCCTTCCTGCAAACCTCAGCCCCTCGTTATATTGAATATTAAGGACTGCAATGACTTCACCAACTAACTCTAACTTATCATTTGACAGTTTATTTGATGATGCCCGCTTTGTATCCAGACATCTTGGTTCGGGTGCTAATGATCAACAAGCCATGCTAAAAGCAGTGGGCTATGATGACATGGACAGCTTTATTGCAGATACTGTGCCTGAAGCGATCCGTATGAACCGGGCGCTTGATTTACCGTCAGCTATGAGCGAGCATAATGCGTTAGCCAAGCTACGTACTATGGCGGATAACATAACCGTCAACAAAAGCTATATCGGTCAAGGCTACTCTCCTGTGCGCATGCCAGCCGTCATTCAGCGAAATGTGTTGGAAAATCCAGGTTGGTACACCGCTTACACGCCTTATCAAGCTGAGATATCACAAGGTCGTCTTGAAGCCTTGTTAAACTTCCAGCAAGTTTGTATTGATTTGACCGGCCTTGAGATGGCAGGTGCGTCGTTACTTGATGAAGCCACAGCGGCGGCGGAAGGTATGGCAATGGCCAAGCGCGTTAGCAAAAGCAAATCCAACCAGTTTTTCGTCGATGAGCGTATTTATCCGCAGACTCTAGACGTGATTAAAACCCGTGCTAAATACTTTGGCTGGGAGGTTGTGGTCGGTGATTTTGAAACCGCAAAATCAGGTGACTTCTTTGGGGCGATCTTCCAATATGTTGGACGTGAAGGTGATGTGGTAGATTTAACGGACGTCATTGCTGCTGTTAAAGAAAATAAAACCTATGCGTTGGTGGTCAGTGATATCATGAGCTTGGTACTCCTTAAGTCTCCTGCCGATATGGGTGCAGATGTGGCATTAGGTAGCACCCAGCGCTTCGGTATTCCGATGGGCTTTGGTGGACCACATGCAGCCTACTTTGCCTTTACTGATAAAGCAAAACGCTCAGCGCCTGGTCGCATCATTGGTGTATCCAAGGACGCTCAAGGCAATGTCGCCTTACGTATGGCGCTACAAACTCGTGAACAGCATATTCGCCGTGAAAAAGCCAATTCAAATATTTGTACCTCGCAAGTTTTACTTGCCAACCTAGCAGGTATGTATGCGGTCTACCATGGTCCAGAGGGTCTAAAGCGCATCGCAACTCGTATTCATGCGATGGCAACGGCATTTAGTAACGCCATTAAGTCTGCAAACAATGAGTTAAAGGTGGTTCACGACAATATCTTTGATACGGTATTGGTTGACTGTGGCTCAGAGAAGCTGGCATCACAGATTTTCGAAAATGCGGACAATGTTGGCTACAACTTATGGCGTGAAGGCGACACTAAACTATCTGTCTCTTTTTCAGAGACCAGTGACGCGGCTGATTTTGAAGTATTAACTCAGTTGTTTAATAACAAAGCGCAGTCACTTTCACATGACGCTGAAATGTCCCTTGATGCAGCAGTCCTGCGTACAGATGATATTCTGACTCATCCTGTCTTTAATTCGCATCATACTGAACACGAGATGCTGCGTTACTTGAAAAAGCTTGAAGACAAAGATTTGGCGATGAACCGCAGTATGATTTCACTGGGCAGCTGTACCATGAAGCTTAATGCCACCAGTGAGATGTTGCCGATTACTTGGAATGAGTTTGCCAATGTGCATCCTTTTGCACCTCAAGATCAAGTGACCGGTTATCTGGCGATGATTGAAAGCTTACAAGAGCAATTAAAAGCAATCACTGGCTTTGATGATATCTCTATGCAGCCAAACTCTGGCGCTTCTGGTGAATACGCTGGCCTTCTCGCCATTCGCCGTTATCACGAATCACTGGGACAGTCTAATCGCACTGTCTGTCTGATTCCAAAATCAGCACACGGCACCAACCCTGCGACGGCACAAATGATGGGAATGCAAGTGGTGGTGGTCAATACCGATGAAAACGGTAACGTTGACATGGCTGACTTAAAAGCCAAATGTGAAGAACACAGTGATAACCTTGGCGCCCTAATGATCACTTACCCATCGACACATGGTGTGTTTGAGCCCGGTATCCGTGATATGTGTCAGCTTATCCATGATCATGGTGGACAAGTCTATATGGATGGTGCCAACATGAATGCTCAAGTTGGTATTATGCAGCCTGCTGAAGTGGGTGCTGACGTTCTGCATATGAACCTGCATAAAACCTTCTGTATTCCACATGGTGGTGGTGGTCCAGGCATGGGTCCTATCGGTATGAAGTCGCATCTTGCGCCCTTTAAAGCCAACCACAGTGTGACTCCGGTATTCAATGCGCCAAATAATACGTCTGCTGTCTCTGCTGCGCCTTATGGTTCAGCGAGCATTCTACCTATCTCATGGATGTACATCACTATGATGGGCCGTGATGGTCTGCTTGCAGCCACTAAGACTGCATTATTAAATGCAAACTATGTTGCCAGCCAGCTTAAAGATGACTACCCGATTCTGTATACAGGTAAAAACGGCCGTGTGGCTCACGAGTGTATTATCGACATTCGTCCTTTGAAAGAAGAGACTGGTATTAGTGAGGCGGATATCGCCAAGCGCTTAATGGATTATGGTTTCCATGCGCCTACAATGAGCTTCCCTGTCGCTGGCACGCTAATGATTGAGCCTACTGAGTCAGAAGCTAAGCATGAGCTTGATCGCTTTATCTCAGCGCTAAAGTCAATTAGACAAGAAGCCATGAAAGTGAAAGCGGGTACAGACGGCTGGACAGTGGATGATAACCCATTAGTAAACGCACCGCATACTGCCTTTGTTATCACAGGTTCTGACTGGTCACATCCCTACAGTCGCGATACTGCAGCATTCCCATTAGACTATATCCGTGAACACAAGTTCTGGCCATCTGTAGGCCGAATTGATGATGTGTATGGCGATAAAAACTTAATGTGTAGTTGCCCAAGCATCGAAAATTATATGTAATCGAATAGCTAATCTGACAATAGCACTGTTAAACACCTCCGAATGAAAAGTTCGGAGGTGTTTTTTTTGGATGGTTTTTAAATTACATTTATGCTAATGACGTTTATTGATGCTAATACCGTACCGCTTTAGTTTAGATACAACTATAGTGTATGATAATCAATTATTTCATTAGTAAGACAGGATAACCCGCGTGTCAAAGTCATCCCCCAATCCCCGCCCCTTCGTCGTATTAATTCATGGTCTGCATCAAACGGGATGGATCATGACGTTAATGGCCAAAGCGTTTAAAAAGAATGGCTTTGAGACGCACCTGCATAACTATCATAGTCTGCGGGACAGTATCGATCTGCACAGTGATAGCTTAAATAAGTGGTTAACGGACAATCATAATCCTGAGGTGCCGATTAACCTTGTCGGGCATAGCTTAGGGGGTCTGGTTATTCGTGATTTTATCGCCAGATTTCCTCAATGGAAAATCGGACGTTGTGTCACACTAGGCACGCCCCACGCCGGTAGCGTCACGGCAAATTATGCCAAAAAGCTCGCCGCCCCTTTAATCGGTAATGCGTTTGAAAATGCTTTAGATGGTCAGACTGCGCCTTTAAAAGAAGAGATTAGCTTGGGCGTTATAGCCGGCAATTCGCCTTATGGCTTAGGGCAACTGGTCTTAAACTACCACAAGACAAAATCAAAATTACCCGATAATAAAGGTGAGCACGACGGCTCAGTGTATGTGTATGAAACCTATCTACCTAACGCAAAAGATCATATCGTGTTGCCTGTGTCACACACGGGTATGTTAGTCAATAAAGAGGTGGCTCAGCAGGCGATTTACTTTTTAAATCATGGAAAGTTTAAAAGAGATTGAGTTTAAACCTCAATGATAGTGTGACTATAAACACGTAGGGTGACATAGCCCTGATTGAAGCGGATATACTGC
This sequence comes from Psychrobacter sp. CX5, assembly GCF_057621535.2. Classification (NCBI taxonomy): domain Bacteria; kingdom Pseudomonadati; phylum Pseudomonadota; class Gammaproteobacteria; order Moraxellales; family Moraxellaceae; genus Psychrobacter; species Psychrobacter sp. CX5. Next base: position 234,276 of record NZ_CM177735.1, read on the forward strand.
TTGGCTGAGTAAGATGCAGGGGCTTGCTCATAGGTGGCTCGCGAAGCAAGAGACACTAATGAGCCTAGCCATCTGCCTTACTCAGTCAAGGAGATAGCAGCGAAAAGCAGGAATAGCTCCAAATTTATGAACCTTAAAAAGTTCAATAAAGGACACATTAAAACCCTTTCTACGATTTGATATTACTCTTCATCTTGCGCCTGCATGCCTTGCTGTAAAGCGACCTTATGAGACTCAATCAACGGAATAAGTGTCTGCATCACCCACTGATTACGCCAGCCTTTTAAGCCTTCTGGCAACGTCTCAATAGGCAGATCATAGGCGACCATTTCATACAATTGGGTCAGCCATTTTTTGCGCATCAGCACATTCGCAGGCACGCCCGTTTCTGCTTCATAGGCTTTAACCGCTTGATTCACAGCTTTTGAAACCGTCTTATCCTTTGAGCGATAAGGGGGCAATATACGCCCAGGCTGCTCCGCAACCGGTAACTGTCGCGCCTGATTAATCACAGCGAGTAACTCTTCCCCATATAACCGCGCTATACTGCGATGAATGGTGGTCTTTTGTGTCAGCTGTTTCATCGTCGTTGGCAGCTCAACCACCACATCTCGCACGGCTTGTTTTTTTAAGATAAAGGTTTTAGGCTGATTAGTCGCTCGCGCTAACGATTCACGCCAGCTTGATACGGCTTGCAATACTGCCAGCTGCTCACCCGTATAGCGGAAATCTGCCATCGCTAAATAGGTGGCATCATCCTCAATATTGGCGGACTCAAATAGCTCTTTGGTATAGAGCTGACAGTCCTCTACCACCTTGTCTAGTAAGTTCTTTTTTTGCAGTTGTTGTTGCAAAATATCATATAGCGCTAACAGGTAACGCACATCATCGATGGCATAACTTTCTTGATCATGAGTCAAAGGTCGGGCCAGCCAGTCTGATTGACTCTCGCCCTTTTCAACCCGAATATCAAGCTGCTGACCCAAGGCTTGCTGATAGCCCATCTGTAGTTGACCGGTGAGATAAGATAAAGCAATCTGAGTATCAAACACATTGGTTAACGCCGGACTTTCTGATAGCAGGTAGAATATCCCCAAATCTTCGCCGCAAGCATGCCAAATCATAGTGGGCATATCCTCTAATACGACCCAAAACTCCGTAAGGTCAAGCTTAGGCGCATCAATTAAGTATATCGTCTCCCCTGTATTTATTTGAATCAATGCCAATATAGGGAAATAGGTATTGCGTTTAATAAACTCAGTATCTAATGCAATTCGCTCATGGGTTTCCAAATCATCAAGGCACTTCTCTAACGAATCAAAGTCAGTTACCCATTTGACAGGCAAGTTTTCCGCTAACTCAAGCTGTTTCTTAATGACATTAACATCGAGCAGTTGACTGGGGTCATTAATAGTGGCTGTTTTGGGTTCTTTGGCACTTTTATCATCTAAAGGAGACGATGTTTGGTTTGCTGTGCTTTGAGGGTTAGAAGCGCTTTGAGATTGAAAAGACTGGGTTGCTTGATTTGACATATAAGTTTGCTCTGACTGAGTCAACGGTTTTGTTTTTTTATAGGTTCGAAGATTAGGTTATTAAAGAAGGTTGGATTATTAAAGAAGTTTAGGTTACTAAAATAGCTTACGAGCGATTTTGTAGAGCTTGCGATAAGGTCATACTGTCTAAGTATTCGAGCTCTCCGCCCATTGGTATCCCTTGCGCGATACGGGTCACCTTGCCCACATGACGACGTACGGCTTCACTTATAAAATGAGCCGTGGTTTGCCCTTCTACCGTGGTGCTGGTGGCTAGAATAATTTCTTCAACTGGCGTTGTTTTGACCAGATTGACCAGCTGATCTATATTCAGATCATCGGCATTGATACCATCTAAAGGCGATAAATGTCCCCCCAATACAAAATAGCGACCCCTATAACCCGCCGTTTGCTCTATCGCCATGACATCAGCAGCCGTTTCAACCACGCATAACACACTATCATCACGCCGAGGATCAAGACAGATCGGACAGATTTCGTGGTCGCTAAAGGAGTGACATTGACGACATTCGATAATATCGTGCATGGCAACATCTAGCGCTTGAGCCAATGCTGCACCTTGTGGCCGTTTACCATTAAGCAAGTGCAATGCCATACGTTGGGCCGTTTTTTGACCAACACCGGGTAGTACACGCAGCTGCTTAACCAAATTATCAAATTTTTCGGTTAACAATCAATCACCTTTTTAAATTTAACTCATTCAATTTAACTCAGCTTCAACTCAGTTTTTCACAATAATAGACAACTCTATAATAGAGAACTCTATTAAAGGTAACGTAATAATAGACGACACTATAAAAAATGGGGCGTAATTTAAATATTACCACCCCATTCTACACTTAATCTAATATAACAACCTATCTTCGTATCACTATTTAACTAGCTGATCAAAAGCTAGCCAAACAGTTAGTTAACCGAACAAACCTTGCATACCTGGTGGTAGACCCATGCCGCTGGTGGCATTTGCTAGCGTGGTTTCTGATAACTCATCCGCCTTGGTCACAGCAGCGTTAATAGCGGCAGCGATTAAGTCTTCAATCATATCCGGCTCATCTTCTAACAAGCTTGGGTCAATGGTAAGACGCTTGACCACATGACGGCCAGTCATCGTGACCTTTACCAAACCATTACCCGCTTCAGCTTGAACTTCTTTATCAGCAAGCTCTTTTTTTGCCTTTTCAACATTGGCTTCGACTTGCTTTTGCATGGTTTGTGCTTGTTGCATCAATGCTTGAATATTCATAATACCCTCTTTAAATTATCGATGAATTAAATTTTGACTAATCTTGACTAATAGATTGGTTAAATAAAAATTTTGTTAAATAAGTATTGTTAAATTAAGGGATGAGACCTGCGGCTTTTATCCCAACTTAATGTGTGATGGTTTTAGGCTTAAAAGTATCAATAACGATAGTGTAAGTGTCACATTATACTGATAACCGGACAAGCTGTCTAAGGACTTATGGTTTAGCTGTGTGTCACAACGCCAGCCTTAAGTTTAATAAGGATGCTATTCAATAAACCGCTTTTCGATAAGTTATTTTTTACAAATAGGACTTACGCAGTAGCGACTATTTCAGCTAGTTACAGGCGACTGGGGATTATTTATAGCGCCTCTGGAACCACTGTACAGCCAGCGCATATAAATGATCACAAGTCGCCACCCTATTTAGATTTTGCGTAACTCCTAATAAAAAGTGTGTGAACCCATTACAGTTGTGACACATTATGCCAGACTGTCTAACCCTCGAGCCAAGTCTTTTATAATATCATCCACATCTTCTAAGCCAACAGAGAGTCGAATCAACGCATCCGTCACCCCTGCTTCAGCTCTGGCTTCCGCTGAAATTCTAAAATGAGTCGTCGTCGCGGGATGAGTGACGGTGGTTTTTGCATCGCCTAAGTTGTTGGTAATAGACACCATCTTTGTATTATCGATAACATGCCACGCAGCAGACTGCATACTATGCTCGCCGACCGCTTTGACTTCAAAGCCCATAATAGCACCATAACAGTTTGCACGGTGATGTTGTTTTTTAACCAACTCATGCATCGGGTGGCTTTTTAAACCTGAAAAATGCACCTTCTCTATATTTGGATGCGCCTCCAAAAACGCTGCAATTTTGTTGGCATTATCGCAGTGCGCTTGCATACGTAAATTGAGGGTTTCAAGCCCTTTAACAAACACCCAAGCATTAAATGGACTCATGCTGATACCACAAGATCTTACCACGACGAATGCTTGTTGCATGAGCTCCTCACTTCCGACCAAGGCACCGCCTAAGACGCGTCCTTGACCATCAATATACTTAGTCGCAGAGTGTACGACCACATCCGCGCCAAACTCGAGTGGGCGCTGAATGGCAGGGGTGGCAAAGCAGTTGTCCACCGCAAAGATGGCATTATGAGCATGCGCAATGTCACTAATGGCTTTTAAATCTGCAATTTGCCCTAAAGGATTGCTTGGTGTCTCACAAAAAAATAATTTCGTATTAGCCTGAACTGCATTGGCCCAGGCGTCATTATCAAAGCAATCCACATAAGTAATACTCACCCCAAACTTACCCATGAAGTTATTAAACAGGCCTACTGAAGATCCAAAAAGCTGTTTGGCGGCGATAATATGATCACCCTGTTTTAAATAAGCCAAACACATGGTGATGATTGCACCCATGCCTGACGCGGTCGCTACAGCCCGTGTGCCCCCTTCTAAAGCCGCCAAACGACGCTCAAAGGTACGTACTGTCGGATTGGTATGGCGCGAATAGACGTTGCCGGTTTTTTCCCCATTGAAGTGAGCGGCGGCATCAGCGGCAGAGTCATAGACATATGAGCTTGTGGTAAATATTGGCTCACCATGCTCACCTTCATCCGTCCGATGTTGACCCGCTCGCACTGCCATGGTTTGCATTGCATAATCGAGACTTAAATCGAGCGCATCATCAGACCAGTTTTTGTCTAATTGGTTATCTACTTGATTGTTGTCTATAGCGCTACTCGTAGGTTTTAAATCAGAGTTATGGGTATCAGTATGGGTTTGTGAGGTGTTTGTCATAGTTTTTCAGCTAATAAGTCTTAGGGGTTAAAAATAGGTTTTAGTCATTAATAAATGATATACGATATAAAATACGCTATTTTAACAATAAATTAATGATTTATTTGATTTTAATTAGGGTCTGTATAACAAGATAACAAGATTTAGCCTTTTTGACTCATTTAAACGCCATAGGACTTACTCAAATATAACAAGTATCTAAGCTTTGATCGGCAACTGACGGTTATTTATTAGACGGTTATTTATTAAGGATTTATTTATAGTCAAAGAAGTCTAAAATGGTTACAAGGCAACCGAGTGCAAGTAGCAACAAATGCGTCATAAGTCCTACGCAAGAGTATCTACCGAGAATACGGACTAACCTTTTAATCGCAAGTGTCGCCATTTTAAATTACAATATACATTAACTTTATTATTAAATGATATAGTCATATTATAGCTTGCACATTGTTTAACGTGTGGTGCCTTATAGCGAAACCCGCGTTAAAATTTTTAGTCAAATTATAGTGTCTATTTTAATTTAGGTTTGATGAGACACACTAAGACACGATACCCTTCACTATACAATCAGGAGCGCACCATGACCCCTAAATATGAAAGTTCGTCCCCCAAATCAGTCAGCTTTATCGGACTTGGTGCGATGGGTCATCACATGGCGAAACACTTAGTCAACAGCTTTGAGACTGTGATGGTGTGGAACCGATCTTTTGATAAAGCTCAAGATCATGCTCAGCAATTCGGTACAATTGCAGTGCCTCTAGAAAAGGCGGTCACTGCTGATGTTATAGTCTCCTGTCTACCAACCAGTGATGTCGTCGATCAGGTCATTAAAGAAGCGCTGCCTCATCTAACTGAAAATAGTGTATGGGTTGACTGCACCAGTGGCGTTCCTCATCAGGCTAAGGCCAGTCAAGATATGTTGCAAAACGTTGGTTGCGACTTCTTAGATGCCCCAGTGTCAGGACAAACGGTTGGCGCAGATAACGGGACTTTAACCGTCATGGTTGGCGGTAATGAAGCCGCGTTAAACTACGCTAAGCCTGCTATCGAATGTTTTGCAGGTTTCATTGTCCATGTTGGGGAGTGCGGCGCTGGCTTCGCCGTCAAGGCAGTTAATAATACGCTTTTTGCCATTAACGCATGGGCAGCGGCAGAAGGATTGTCCGTACTCAAAGCACACGGGGTCAATCCAACCAACGCTTTGGCCTGTATTAATAAAGCAAGTGGTCAAAGCTTTGCCACATCAGCTACCCTCCCAGACCGCATTGTCAATCGTGCCTTTCCAAAAACCTTCACTATAGATTTAATGGCCAAGGACTGCGGTATAGCGATTGATCTACAAACTGCTAAACAAGTACCGACGCCCGTAATGGCACAAGTTGCAAGCTTAATTCGAGCAGCTAGCAATCAGCACCAACCCGGTGAAGCCGACTTCTCAGAATTTGCAAAATTTTATGAAATGATGAGTGGCGTCACTATTGAAGACCATCTGACTGCTGACCTGACTAATGACCGTACTTAAGTTCCTAGTGAAGTCCTGAATATAGACCCGACTGAAAAACTGACTAAACATTGATATAAACCTTGTTAGGGTAATATTACTGTGAGTCACCTTTCGAATATATTAGGGTTTTAATTAAATCATCAATAGACAGTATTAAGAACAGAAGACCCCATTAAATGACTAGAAATACTGTTATGGCTAATAAGAGAATTGACTGTCTATCTGATCTTTCTGACAGCGGCATGAACGCTTGCATTAACACTTTATCAAGTGTCATACGCATATTTAAATTTAGCGTATTTTGTTTGATCTCAATATGGATTAGCGCTTGTAGTACCTTACCAAAAGAGCCTCATGTTCCACAAAGTATTGAACTTACTAAGCTAATAGACAATCGCTATGCTCAAAATCAGTTGTTTGAAAAAGAACAACTATCAAATGAACCGTTAGAGATACAACCGCTGACACAAGAGTTAGCGCCAACCGACCAATACACTAACTTTGAGCATCATAGCTTAGACAATAACAGTAATACACAGATCACTACTGATACAGATACCACTCATAATACTGATAGCACTAAAGATACTCGCATTTTTAAAACTGACGATACTGCATCGACGACTTCTGATCGACCACCGCAATTATTATCTAACACAGTTTATAAGAATAATATAGCGATCGCTTCTACCACGCGCAATGCAAACAATAGTCAGCTATCACAGTCTATAGACGAGCAAAATCAATCTCATCCTAATTTATCAGGCTATCACCCGATAGTCACTAGGGCCAATGCCTTTGCTGCACGTAGTATTTTGACGGATATGGCAAGTAACAGTATTGATGTTCAATATTATATTTGGCATAACGATCAAGCAGGACAATTATTATTAAAGCAGCTATGGTTAGCTGCTGAACGCGGCGTTATCGTTCGCTTACTGCTAGATGACTTTAATAGTAATGCTGAATTAGACCAGCTCCTTTTAAGTTTTGCCAGTCACCCTAATATAGCGGTACGGTTTATCAACCCAATGGCACATCGCAAGTTACACGCTTTAAACTACTTGACGGATCTGCGCCGTATTAATCATCGTATGCACAATAAAAGCATGACGTTTGATAGGCAGTTAAGCATCATTGGGGGTCGTAATGTGGGTGATGAGTATCTAAGTCATCCTACCCTTAGTCGCAATGTGAACGCCGAAGTTAACCGAGGCAGCAGTCATTTTGCTGATCTTGACGTGTTACTCATTGGTGACGTTGTGACTGATATTAACGCAAGCTTTGAGCAGTATTGGCGCTCTGATGTCTCATATGATATTGAGACCTTAGTTCATAACCCCTTATTAATTAATAACCCCTCGTTAAATAGCTCCTCAGTCAATAGCGCTTCAGTCAATGACATCTTAGTGAGTAGCTCCTCGCTCTTAATGGAAGATGGTTCAATTAATAAAATAGACTTTATTCGTTTATTAAATAAAATAACGCCTACCAAATTAGAGGATTTAGATGACATTGTTGATTTGTCCAATTATAATCAGGCCCTTAAAGAATCGACAGTGGGTATCGATCTTATTAATAAAAAGGTGCCGTTTCGTTGGGTTCCTATAACTTTTATGAGTGATGAGGTTGATAAATTAATTAACGATGATAACCCGCAGACCCATCTTGTCACTCAACTCAGAAACTTACTTGGCACACCAGTCCATAAATTAACGATTGTTTCGTCTTATTTTGTACCTACCAAAGAAGGGGTAGACACTTTAATAAAGCTGTCTCAACAAGGGGTACAAGTGACTATATTGACCAACTCTTTTAATGCCACGGATGTCGCTGCGGTGCATTCGGGGTACGCACAATGGCGTATTCCCTTGATAAAAGCCGGTATTCAGCTATATGAGTTAAAAGCCAATGCAGAAGAAGATAGAGAAAACAAGGTTTGGCGGACAAGCACACAGTCCTCGACCAGCTTACATGCTAAAGTATTTGCGGTTGATGACACGCATACCTTTATCGGATCCTATAATATTGATCCACGATCTGCCAATATAAATACTGAGTTGGGCGTTGTCATTGAAGATGCCGCACTGACCGCTAAATTACATGATGCTATTAGCGATGACATACTTTCTAATGCTTATAAGCTAGTGCTAACGGATAAAGGCCGTCTTCAATGGCAAACTATTGAAAATAATCAACTCATTATTTATGACAAAGAGCCATTTACTGATTTTTCAGATACCTTTTGGATTAAAATTCTATCGTATATGCCTATTGACTGGCTTTTGTAACCTTAGTTTTAGATCTTCGAATGCTTATCAGACTGAAATACTAAAATAGCACTAACATCATTTTCACATGTTTTTTTACTATTAGATAATATTATGCCTTTTGTAGCCCTATCGAATGATAAAAGCACAGTATCCACTAAGCAAGTCATGGTCATTTGCTTTGGAAATGCTGTTTCTTTTTTTGATTTTTTAATTTACCTTTTTATGGCAGATATTATTAGCGCCGCCTTTTTTCCGGTAAATGAAGATCCGCTTTTGATGAAATTACAAGCATTAAGCTTATTTATGGCAGGGTATCTTACCCGTCCTATAGGCGCCATGCTGGTAGGACGTTATGCGGATGTTAGGGGCCGCAAGCCAGCATTATTGATGAGTTCATCTGGCATTGCCATTATGGCTTTAATTACTGCCTGCCTACCAACCTATGCACAAGTTGGCATGCTTGCCCCTATATTATTCTTTGGTGCAAGGATGATTCAAGGTATGGCCTTTGGGGCCCATACTCCGTTAGGTTGGGTATTTATTGCCGAGCATGTGCCTAAAGGCAATTTGGCGACGTATCTTAGCATCGTTACTGCAAGTTTTGTATTTGGTGAGCTAGGATCCATTTTTATTTTTGAGATTATCAATAGCACCCATACTCAAGCCCAACTCATTGAAAGTGGTTGGAGAATCCCCTTTGTTTGGGGCGCTATGTTAAGTTTTATCAGCCTGCTGCTCTGGCACACATTGGAGGAAACTCCGATATATCTTAACCAAAAAAATAAACATCATTTTATACCCAAGCTTGTTGAATTAGCCCCAATATTTAAACGATTTAATGCTATATTCTTAGCGCTAATACTAACCTTTATTTTTGCAAGCTTAACGATCGTTGTTGCCCTGCTATTACCTGAACTCATTTCAATGAAGTTTAGTATCGATGAGTCAATGCTAAGCTTCTCAAAAAACTTAGGCTTATTTTTCTTGATATTAGGATGTGTTTTCTTTGGCTTATTAGCTGACAAAAGCAGTGCGGGTAAAGCGCTTATGATCGGTTCTTTCGCACTCATATTTCAAGCGTTAGCCTTTTATTATCATTTAGAAAATGGCGGCGGCGCCTATATCTTATTTATGTATGCAATCTTAGGATTTTGCACCGGTGTGATGAGTTTATGTACGGTTATCTTAATACAGTTATTTCCAACTGAGATTAGAGTTACTGCTGTGTCGTTAACTTACAATTTCATGTATGCCATTGTCGGCACAGTTTTGCCATTTAGTCTGGCATATGCCACCAATATTATTAGCTTCTCGCCTGCTTTATACATCACCTTTGTTGGATTATTAATTTTTATCATTGGGCTGTATATTTATCGTTTACCGAAGTTTCGAAACTTAGATGACTCTCTTAAGTTATAAAACAATTTACGGTTAACTATAGCTAATGGCTAAACCTATTACAAAAAACGCACCTACCCTTTACTTAAATAGCTCAAAAAAACTATGACTTATCAGAATAATGCGATCGACCCTCAGTCCGCCAACACGACGCTCTTCAATATGAGAGATAAGCGCTTATCGGTTGCGCCCATGATTGACTGGACGACAAGCGACTATCGTTATTTTGCCCGTCTATTCAATCCTCATGTCTATCTCTACACAGAAATGATTTCTACGGGTGCTATCATTCATGGAAATACCGATCGACTACTGCGCTTTGATCCCAGCGAACACCCTTTGGTGCTACAACTGGGTGGTGCGGATATAAAAGAGATGACTCATGGTGCGATTGAGGCGCAAAAACGTGGCTTTGATGAAGTAAACATCAATGTAGGGTGTCCATCTGATAGGGTTCAGCATAATAAAATAGGCGCTTGTTTGATGGCAGAACCGCACACTGTAGCAAGTTTAGTGCGTCACATGCAGGCAGAAGTGGATATTCCAGTAACCGTTAAACACCGTATCGGAATAGACGACTATGATGATTATGAATTTATGCGTGATTTTGTGACAGCAAGTGCTGAGGCGGGTTGCCAGAGATTTATCGTACATGCCCGTATTGCATGGTTAAAAGGATTGAGTCCGAAAGAAAACCGCGAAATTCCGCCACTTCGTTACGAGGATGTTTACCGCCTAAAGCAAGAGTTCCCGAGTCTCAATATTGAAATTAATGGCGGCATTACTACCATTGATCAAATAAAAGCTCATCTTCAACAGGTGGATGGCGTCATGATTGGTCGTGCCGCTTATCAAAATCCATACTTATTAGCAGAAGCTAGACAATTATGGGGTGAGACACCACCTACTCGAAAGCAGATATTACAACAGCTATATCCCTACTTAGAACAGGAGGTCATCAAAGGTGAGCCCTTAACCTCTATTGCCCGACATTTTCTTGGCTTATTCCAAGGGTTGCCAGGAGCGCGCAAGTGGCGACAGGCATTAAGTGGTAAACAAACCCTTAGTGTGGAGCAAATACGTGAGGCTGGCGAGCAAACCTTGCGCTATATTGAGAATGCCAAAACATAAATTGTGCCTATATATAGACCATTTAGTACATAGACAATTTAGTACATATAAGGTTCGTCATATAAGAATTTAGGAATTTAAGAATTTAGGAATTTAAGAATTGAACGTTGAGCTCTCCTCAACTGCCAAACACACACTCTAAAATTATTGATGAGGTTAATTGACTATCAAGTACAGCCACATAGCAACTGCATTATTTACAATATGAATGAGGATAGGCAGTAAAAGAGAGCGTGATTTAGCGCGAGCAAAGCCTAGTAACAAAGAAAGAATAAAAATGGCACTCATCTCATATAAGTCATATTGCAAATGAATCACTGCAAATATGAGACTGGTTATAATAGTAGCAATCCACACCCCTTTTTTATCGGCAAATTGTTCTTTAATCGCAGACCACAGTATACCTCTAAATATGACTTCTTCATAAATCGGGGCAATTACTACCATCGTCACGATGAGCAGCCATTTGGGATCAGCACTAAAGTACAACGCGTCCACAAAGTCTGTCGGATCTTGATCTAACACATAGTTAGCAGACTCAGTGGCGATAATAAATAAGAGCCATAGACCCATTACGCCCACACCGATATGAAGAGGAAAAGAGCGTATTGCCAAATAGTCTCTGACCTTGAGATTCTCTCCAATAGAGTGATATTTCGAGCGTAAGTGATTTAAACGCAATTTAACGATGAGATAAGTAATAGTCACAATCCCTGCAAACGTCAATGACATGGTGTAGCTTGTCACCGTACCATTAATACCTCCCATACCAAATCGCTGCAAGGGTGTTAAAGAGGGATCGTTTAACACATAAGGGGCAAATAAATAGACCCCCGTTAATTGAAGAATAAAAAACAACCCTACGAAGCCAATAATTAACGCAACTGCACCTGCCTTTGAAAACAGCTTCGACGTTTGGTTTGTCATATACTCTATAGAATCTGGCTTGTTGGGTTGAATTTTGTTCATTATAAAAAGAATAACTACCTATCAAATCAATACAGAAGGACGATATTAGCTGACGTCAAGATTTATCAAGCCAGTCTAATCATAGACCAAAAGCGAATTGAACTATGCTTAAATAATATAGTGCTTAAATAATACAGTGCTTAAATTAAAAGATGCTCAAAATTAAAAGATGCTTTAAAAGCTATATTATGCTTGTTCAGCAATCGTTGCTACTATCATTTGAACAACAGAATCAGGATGCTCTAAGGGAAACATATGTCCACCAGGATGTAATTTGAAAGGGATAGAAAGCCGCTTTCTTATTTTTTGTGGAAATCTACGTTCATAAAACTGGCTCTTATCCCCTATGATTAGTGTTACAGGTCTCTTAGGGGGTTTATTTGGTGAAAGCCAAAACAATGACGGATTGGTTCTAAATACAGCAACTTCAGTATCCTTGGGAATGGTTAACGTGATAGAACCATTCGGTAATTGCTTTAAGCCATGTTCAATATAATCATCGAAAGTACGAGGGTCAAAGTTTTTAAAGAAACCTTTTGGACGTAATAAGTCTTTCGCCTGCTTACGACTGTCCCATATATCCCGTCTTCTTTTTGAAATACCTGCCGGTGACATCTTATCGACTGTTTTGGGAGAGACAAGTTTGGATAAATGCCAAAGCAAATTATCTCGCCCATAGATAATGGGTGGGTCCATAAGTACCGACTGCAAAAAGAGCTTCGGCTTACGGTACATCGCCTTTAAGGTACATAGAGCACCTAATGAATGTCCAAGCCCGATGACCGCGACTTGATGCTTTTTATAAACCGCCTGAACGCTGTCTATCACCTGCTGGGTAAGACTTTTCCAATGATTGTCTATGTGATAAGCAACATTTCCTGCTTCATCGAACCCTAAAGTTGGAATATATTCGATGGTAAAGTCCGCTTCTAAAGCGTTAAATAAAGTCTGGTATACCTGACTAGGCATACCATTAGCATGGGCAAAGTGAATGACTGGCTTGCCAGTTAATTTAGAGACAGGCAAACTTGATAGATCTACATTAAGGTTAGTGCTGTTCATCCTAATATGATCCTCTTAAATTCTGACGCTACCAGCCATGCAACTGTTAACGATAATGAACGAAAAAACAAAAAAGCTGACACCCAATCTTATGAGGTCAACTTGATTGGACTTATCTCATCTCAGCAGTTGATTGTTCTTGAGGTAGAAGCTTCATTTCAATCGAAGAGCCAATCCCTGCACCCATTTTTACAGCAAAATTCTCGAGGAACATTTGTAAGGGATCTACAGGCGTATAATTAATAACCTCATCGATTTTTAGCTCTTTCTCAAGGGTCATCAGACTACCCTCTTTATCGGCTAAGCCTAATTTGATTGACTGCTCTCCTGTCCAAAATAATCCAGAAAATAGATTGTTTTCTTCAGGATTCTTTAATCGATTACCCCGACCTTGTTTCACCGCATCTATGAAATGTTTGTGCGTATTATCCAAGACACTCTTAACATGCGCTTTTTCAAACTCGCTTAAGTCGCGGCTGACGCTTAGAATATCTTTATACTCGCCCGCCGTTAAGGTAGCATCTTTTACGCCAATCTTATCCATCAGACCTTCAACATTATAACTTGGCATTATCACACCTATTGAGCCTACAAGACTCGACGGATTGACATATATTTCATCAGCGGCTGAGGCTATATAATAGGCGCCTGACGCTCCCATATCGCCAATGACAGCATACAATTTCTTATTAGGGTGCTCTTTGCGCAATGTCATCATTGTCTGCCATATTTCATCAGACTGCACAGGCGAGCCACCCGGTGAGTTTATATTTAACACGACCGCTTTAGAGCCCTTCGCTTCAAAAGCTTCGGTTAGAGCCGTGCTCACGTCATAGGCATTTGCCGGGTCATCGGCGCTAATCACCCCTTGCAGATCGACAACAGCAATATGAGGCTTGCTCACATCGACCGTGGTCATATTACTATCATTGGGTGTGCAACCTTTCACTAATAAAAAGGTAATTAACAGTAAAAAACCCAACGTTAGTAGCTTAGATATCATACGCCATCGACGCGATCGGCGCTGCTCTTCTATACTAGCCAATAGGGTTTTTTCGAGTAGATGCCATTCCCTACCGCCAGCTGAGACGGGAATACGGGGAGATTGGGGCGTCATTTTTTCAGGATTTTTTGGGGTTTGATTATTATCAGGAACCTTATCAGGATCTGGTGGCCAGTTTGACATATAAAAAGTACGTCCTACTTAAATTAGAAAATGAAGTTAAAATAAATTAAAAATATTTGGATAAATTTATTCTAACTGTTAATGAATGATTACAAATTAACTGCGTTTGAATTTTAACAACTTAATTTAATAAAACAGGTCTAGTGCTTAGTTTAAGAATGAGCTTATTAATTAAAGCCCATTTTCAATAGTAAATTAATTAAAGTAATTTTTAATTATTTTACGTATTAAAACTAAACAGGTATTAAGCATATACATCAATAGTCATAGAAAATCAACTATGAAATTATTATAAATACTATTCTTTTTAGGTATAACCATAATTTATTTGCAAAATACAACTCTACCTGACACGACGCTTGTTTGTCAGGAGTAATTCTGTAAATAATTAAGGTGAATTATTTCCAATTGTTAAATGGTTTAATGGGGAAATATTTAAGCACTCAGTACTAGTCATTAGAGTTTATTAGCAGTCTAATACTAATGAATAGTAGATTTTTAATCATTTATGCCAAAATGTTGCGCCCAATATAGGTGTGATTGTTTTAATTTAGAGTTTGCAGCCTCTATATCTTGATCTAAGATATGCCATGTATATGGACGTAAGTTATTAATCATATTGTCATCCATATAGGCTTGTGAAGGCGTCAGCAAGTGTGGTCTTTCAGCACTCTCATTCCCTGAACATATTAAATTCCAAAGCTGAATTAGGGACTTGCTGGCACTGCTAGATAGTATCACATAGTTGGTTTCATCAGTCTCACCCTTTTTAGGTGTTAGGTGTTTAAACTTTTCAATATGTATATCATCTTTATGCAAATCAGTACTGCTCTCTATTTTTGATGCGAGAGTTGTCCTACTAAGTTGATTCTTATTTACTTGAGTATTATGCAGTAACTCAACAGCCTCTGTGCTAGTAATCTCGATTGCACAGTCCCACACTAAAGGATCATTTATATCCTCCCACCCTGTGATTGCAGTAAGACTGAATGAAGATAGAGTATCGTTCTTTATCTGCGATTTTTTGGGTGTTTGCCAAGCTCTACCTTCCTGACAGCTTTGTGCGGCTATATTTGAATCACCTAGTAACCTACTTACCTTTGCCCTATTTGCAGATAACCCTGCTTGCCAGTATTGGGATATCGGCAGCACCTTACGTAAGCTGGCAACGACAGAAGCTAGCTCAGGAGTTGACGTTTGTACAATCACTCCCGTTAGTCCATTGATCTTTTGATATTTAAGTGCATCGTAAAAATTTTGCGTTAGATGTAGAATATCTTCATCTGATAGCCTATCTACAGAGTTATCATTGGCATTATAGCCCTTAGTGTAAGCGGACATTAGCAACCATGCTTGATGATTATACTGAATCAAGGTGGATGAGATAGTATGAGAGTCTAAAGATATTTTAGAATCTATGACTCGGATTTGGACAGAGCCTTCAAGCGTTTTTGCATTTGCGAATACAATAACCCCAATCAAGCTTAATGGTGCAATACTGACAACACGATTTAATACGCCTTTAGGAAGCATCAGGGGTAATGCCGCTAAAAATATCAAAATCAGTATCGGTAAGCTTATGTCACTATATATCCAACCTGATTGCTGGAATATAGACTGCAAATTAATCAACACGTCATGGAAATTATCCAATATCCAAAAGTCTATCTGCCATATCTTATCAGCAATGGACGATGTAAAGGATAATAAAGGTGATAATGGCGCTAAGCTATACAACACACCAGCCAGTAAATTTAAAGGGACAATAATCCATCCAAACAATCCTATGGCAAATAAATTGACAACAAAACCCCATAAAGACACCTTGCCAAATAGCCATAGACTAAGGGGTAATAAAGACAAAGACATCCACATTTGTAGCTTTAACAAGTTAAATAAGGCCTTTTTAAAGCTTTGAAGGCTACTTATTGTTCGATTGATTGGCCGGGTTTCACTATGGGCGATATGATGATCATGCCGCTCCCAACGCTTACTGTAAGCGACCAATACTGCTACTGCAATAAACGATAACCAAAATCCTGCCTGCCATAATACAAACACATCAACCCACACCATCCCAAGTGCCAACACCAACAACACTTTAAATACCGAAGCCACCGCCAACAACATCCTAACAGAGCCAACCAGTATTAACATAAACGCCGTTCTAGCCGCAGGTACATCAAAACCTGCAAAAACGGCGTATAACAAAGCAGCCACTACCGCGATGACAAAGGCACATTGCCAGCGCGGTATCCCTCTATAAATGCTGGGCGCAACCTTTGAAATTAAAAATGTAAAAGCGGTTGCGCATAACATTGCTAAAAACAATACATGAGTACCGGAGATCGCCAACAAATGTGATATTCCTGCAAAGCGATATAAATCTGTCATCTCTGTTGTAATCAAACTACGATCACCGGTCAATAAACTTAAGGTAATGGCAATCGACTGATTGTGATCATGACTTTTAGGTTCTGCTTTCTCTTTATCATCTGTTGCGAACGGTAAAATAGATTCTGATTTGAGTTCAGACTCTGACTTAAGATGAGAGTTAAAACTTGAATTTAAGGCAGATTTTTCATCACTTATTAATTCAGTTTCAGTTTGAGCGGTATCTGCAGATAACTTTGAATGAGATGCCTGTAGTTTAAGAAAATGGCTGCGAAACGTGAGGCGCTTGAGATCTATCTTTTGCCTTACTGTTAGGTTTGGTGATTCTGTTAGCTGATTAAAGTCAACTTTTAAAGGAATTGCTTTGGCCGTAGCATGTCGACTACCCAACCAACGATACTCATCAAACTCTTCTGTACGGTTAGACTGATTATTGCCACGGTGACGCTCTAAAACTTTTAAAGGACTTAGTACCAGTCTCATACGCCGACTTTGATTGACCGCCAATTCATTGAGGGCTTTATTTTCCGACTCAAAGGACTGCAACATAACGATCATAGTTGGTGGGAATGGGTCATCAACATTACTGTCTTTATCTACATATTTGTCTGCTTTGGTTTTTATTGTAGTGTCGATATCTATCTTTAAATCTTTAACGCTTTGCTGCCCTTGCTCCGTTAATCTGGAATAAGGGGCCAAACTGGTATTTAGGCTGTTTTGAGACTTGAAGGGATTGTTGAGCTGATTCGTTTCATGAGTGCGGCTTTGTTTATTATATGCTTGCCCAAAGCTATCATAGTGTGAGTGTTGCTGAGAGTAGGTTTTGATATCGCTAAGCGTTACCAGTTGCCGATAGCCTTGCTCTACTTCATCTTGCTGTATGTCTAAACGTTTATCACTTAAGCCTATCGGGGTGACCAAAGCCTCAACATAGTGCATTTTGGATGGAGAATGTTCAATGGCGTATAGACGCTGGGCTACCGTATTGCACAATACAGCAGCCCAGAAGGTTATAACCATTGTAAGTTTCATTAAGAATGCTAAGGGTATGACAGGCTTTGTCGAGGTGATAGCGTGACGTTGGTCTTGAGATATAGGTGAGGAAGGAGGTGTTCGACGATGCCAAAATCTTAATTGCCTCTTTATTTGGTTAACTTTTAATTGCTTAAAGCCAAATAGATTAAAGCTTATTAGACGACGCCTAAATAAATAAGGCAACACTGCCATCACCATAAGCAAGGCAATTAATAAATTGGCGGCATCCTGCCAACGTTCATTATCTGCTCGACTTCCAACAGAGAGACTTATAGCGGCAAGTTGATTAGGATGCAACTCTAAAATGGCTAACATTAATGCAAATGCAACACTCCCTGTTAGCCAAATCAAATATAAGTCCTTAGTTCTGCATTATCAGATAATGATTAAGAAAATTTAGAGTAGAGTCTATAGACTACCTAATTGGAAAAGTTTTCCCATTTACCATTTTTAAGTAACATCTGTCTATCAGCCATATCTGCCAGTACTCTATCATGAGTCACCATTAATAAAGCCGTTTGCATAGTGGCTTGTAACTCAGCGAGTAAGGCAAAAACGCTCTGGGCATTGTCATAGTCTAAGTTACCCGTTGGCTCATCTGCCAAGATCAAAGAAGGCTTAGTCACCAATGCACGAGCAATAGCGACTCGTTGACGCTCCCCACCTGAAAGCTCCCCTGGACGGTGCTCAAGCCGATGTGACAAGCCGACTCTCTCTAACAAGTCTACCGCCTGTTGACGAGCCTCTTTAACCGGTAAATCTTTACGGAGCAATAAAGGCATAGCCACGTTTTCAATCGCACTAAACTCTGGTAATAAGTGATGAAACTGATAAATAAACCCTAGATATTTATTCCGCATATCGCCGCGTTCTGTCTCATTCATGTGATTTAGGCATTTTCCATGTAGCCATACTTCCCCTGAGGTCGGTACGTCTAAACCACCAAGTAGATGCAGCAAAGTACTTTTACCTGACCCACTAGCGCCAACGATAGCAATACGCTCGCCTGCTCGGACAGTTAAATCAAGCCCTGTCAAAACTTGAGTACGGATATTACCTTCATCATAAATTTTATTGATATTTTTAGCGACTAAAATTTCTGACATAATTTTTTCTCGGTGACGGATCTTCTTTAAAATACTCGTTTATATACATTTCAATACAGTGGCAAGCATTGCTCAGCTCTTTTATAGCCCTTTTATTGAATGCACTGTTCTCGGCAGAACTATGTATAACCGTTTATCTCTCTGCACTAACCACACGGCTTTGAAAGTGGTTTCAATAAACCTCTATTACTCATACCGTAACGTCTGAGCAGGTTGAATTCTGGCAGCACGACGCGCAGGATAAATAGTTGCTAAAAAGCTAAGTAAAAACGATGTGGTCGTAATAAGCAACACATCAGTCAAACGTAACTGAGTTGGCAAGTAATTGATAAAATAAGCATCGAATAAATGTAGGTTGAATGCCTGATTGACCCACCCTAATATATCACCGACTGTCAGCGCTAATATCACGCCTAATATAGTGCCCGATACGGTTCCAATCACCCCAATAACTAAGCCTTGTACCATAAACACCTGAGTTATCAACTTAGGGGAAGCACCAAATGTCTTCAAAATAGCGATATCCGCTTTTTTATCTGTGACAAGCATGACCAGACTTGAGACAATATTAAACGCCGCTACAATAATAATTAAAAGTAACAGCAAGCCTACCATGGCTTTTTCCATTTGAATGGCACCAAATAGATTGCCATGCGTACGCGTCCAGTCATTAGGATATAGATTAGTTGAGTCAATATTTGCAGCACGTTGTGCCACTTGCGGCGCTAAGAAGATATCATTAAGCTTCATTCTTATACCCTGCGCACCATTCGGTAAGCGTAATAATGTGGCTGCATCTCCCATGGGAATAAAAGCAACTAGATTATCCACTTCACGACTAATACTAAAGACACCGGTTAATGTAAAACGCTTAAAGCGAGGAATAACCCCTGCAGGAGAAGGCGACGCTTCTGGCAAAACTAATGTAACCTTGTCCCCGATGTGAATCCCAAGGGCATCCACCATGCTTTCACCCAGCACGATATTAAACTCTCCATCTTCAAGGGTATCAATACTGCCCTCTACCATGTGTTGATTGATAATAGAGACATTCTTTTCATAATCAGGCTCTACCCCTGTCACCATAATACCAGCGACTTGGCCATTGGAGGTCAGCATACCTTGAAGCTCAATAAAAGGCGCCACAGCAACTACTTCAGGGTCTTTTTCAATCTCAGCGGCATAGTCTTTCCAATCTGGCAGTATTTGAGACGAAATCACAGTGGCTTGAGGCACCATCCCTAAGATACGGGTCTTCAATTCTCGATCAAAACCGTTCATAACTGATAACACGGTAATTAATACAGCGACACCCAGTGTCAACCCTATCATTGAGATGAACGAAATTAAGGAAATAAATCGGTTACTGCGCTCAGCGCGCGTATAGCGTAACCCTAAAAATAAAGCTAGCGGACGAAACATAATACAAGCTCTTAACCAATTCGGTATTAATGAATATAACGAAAAATAATATGATAGATAATAATGATGACATCTACTGTTTAGGTATTGCTTAGGCTATATTATGATGACCTAATAGACGCTTATTAGCCTGCAACTGATTATTTTTATAAGATGATGTCATTATAAAACGCATAGTTTGACACAAATAGTAACCTTTTGGCTATGTTTGATTGGGACAATTATCTTAACCTGCTGACTTTTCAATAATATAATTGCTTAATTTAACCAATAACACAATCATAATAAGGATATGAGCTTGTATTCAGACAACTCGTCCCTATTTAAGTACTAGAAAGCTAGCTACTAAAATCTAGCTACTAAAATCCAGTTACTTGAAATCAAATACTAAACAACTAGGTTCTTAATTCAATAATAATAACTAGGGCGTGTGGAACATTCGACCATGGCACTGGCGGAGACTATTTTTTAGTCAATATGCAGTGAAATTTTTGACGCTTAGTCATTCTAAGTTAGAAAATTTCGCCATATATTGGCAAAAAAGAGTCCCGCCCCTTCGGGCTGATACTAAAATCGCCCCAGACGTTGTTACAAACCTAGCCAAGGTCTAGATATTAGCGTCAGTTTGCGCCTAGTCTGGAACGATTTTAGCTATCAGCAGTGCTAATTTGCGAATGTTCCACACGCCCTAAGTGTTAACTAAATTTGGTACAAAACATGGTTCCAAAAATAGCGACAAAATAGTCTTACTCTTTAAGTTTGCGTTCGTTTTAAAGCCAACCCTAAAAAAAGTGCCCATATTATGACAACTCAAGTTTATAAATATAGCCAAAACACTGACTCACTTCCAACAACCCTATCGTTGACCAATGAACAAACTGCTGGACATGGCGATCATTGGCGTATTTTAACCGATCAGATTGAAGAGGATGTGCCGACATGGCTAAGAAACTCTATTGATGACGCGACGATTGCGGCAGGCTTACACCCCACTTTAACCAAAGACTCTCTCCCACACTTACTCCTCTCTTGCGATGATATGTGCCATATTAAACAAGTGCTGGCTATGCAAGACGGTAAACCCCAAAGCTTTATTAATGCCTTTCCTTGTGTCAATAGTCCCTATGGATTAACGTGTAAAATTGACCGCATCATAGCCAATGATGATACTAAAGATGCGGTCTTAAGACTCATCAGTGAAGATGGCAGTATTATCTATGCTTTTGACCAAACTTATACCGTTAATCACAAGTTATATCGTCAAAACCAACCCTATTTTGTTAATTTTAGTGCCTGGGCTTATGCTATCGAGCCAAGTAATAAAGAAGAGGTCATTTTAGTAGAGGATCCTGAAGCCATTCATTATCACCGCGCCTATAATGATATCGTGGCTAAAAATAATGGTATTATCCCTAAAGATTTAGACAAACAAATTGATGAGTGGCAGTCTGATAGTGAAGAAGACTTAGCACCCGTTGAAATTAATCTTGGTAATATGTGTGCGTATCTTTTTGGTGAAACACTGGGTCAAGAAGACGAAGCTTGGTGTCAAGGTCAAGTGCTCGGTAAGCAGCCACAGACACTGTATGATCGTCAACTGACCCTGTTTGACGTTGCCATATTACGTGAACCCGATGCAGATCCTTTTGTGGTTAGAGTCGCAACACCAACGACAGAAGCGGTGCAAAAAATTGAAGTCAATGACTATATACAGGCTAATATTTGGCTTCAGGCCGCTATTTATTATGAAAATCAATAAGGCTTAAAATTACTCCTATTTTATTCAAAGTGACCTTTTATCTTCATATCTTTATACTATTAAAATTAATTATTAATTTCGGACTATGAGAGCTAAGTCGACAAAACGCTGTAAGAGTCACACTTTTATAGTTCTCGATAGCATTTATACACCTAAAAATTGACATATGTTCATTATTTTAAACTTATATTAAAATTTTACTGGTGAATGTACTAAAAATAGTTGACTTTACACTAAAAATCTCAATTACGGTGTTTACAAACGCTATTAAATCAGGTTAAGATTAGTAAAATCCTTAATGACGGATAAATAAGAGCAATTGTCTTATATAATTCATAAGCTTGTGTTTATGAATTATTCGTTGTCTAAGAGTATGTTTACACTATTCCCAAGATCAACGGTGTTGATAAATGAAATAAAGGTAAAGACTGAGTCGAGCAGTATTTAAATAGCCGTCATTTATATAGAAGGCTTTTAAATAGTAGCCTTTTAAATAGTAGTCATTTAAATAGTTCGATACTGCAATCTGGTAAACGTACTTTTAGAAAGAATTTAATAATTAATTGTAATACAAATAAATCAGTTAATGGCATTCAACAACTGACAGAACAGCTATTAAGCGAATAGCGAATCAAATAATATTTTATAAAAAATAATGATTCCTAAAACTGTTTCTGCTGCTAAAGCTACTAGTAATATTGCTGATACGCCTACTGATATAATTCCTAACTTCGTGGATGGTGACTCCTTGAATAACTCCTCTTTAACGAAAGACTCTCGCTCAAAAGAGATTTCTCTTTCCAGAAATACGCTGATTAGTAAGAAAACGAGGCTTAATTCATTCTCTATACTGTCTACCACATCTGCTGTTAGCGCCCTGACACTTAACACCAAGCTTAATGCTTCAAGCATAAGCCAACCAGTTAACGCTGGTTTCGAATCTAATTCGAAGTCCTTATCGTCAACAAACGAGGCATTGACTCCATTGAACTCAACAGACGCCTCTAGTAGACAGCTTTCTTCAGCCGAAGCTTCAACACACTCTTCAACTATTCTATCCTCAAGCTCTGATTTTGTAGATAATAATCAAGGCTTTATGGATAGCCTTATGGCTTCAATATACAATAGAAAGCTGACTTCTATAGACTTCATGTCTGTTAGTTTTTTTATAAGCGGTATGATGTTAATGATATTTCTGATTCATATGGTCTAAGATTTAATATGGTCTAAGTTATTATCAAATCTAGACATTAGCCTATCGAGCAACTTGAGTATAAACGTGACAAGTATTAGGCTCATTAAGCCAGCTTGACAACGATGAGTTGGTTTATAGGAAACGCAATATTTTATAGAAAAGGTATAATAAGAGATTGGTGAGTCTGATCAAATATAAAAAAGGACGCTTGGTTAAACCAAACGCCCTTTTTTTATTGAAACGCTACAAAGGTTAATTAACCGTTTAAGCCTGCTCTGTCATTGCATAAATCTTTTTAAATAACTCTTTTTGCTCAGCAGAAGGTTTGGCAGTTTGAAGTGCCATGATTTGACTCATATCTCCGTCGATGCGAATTTTACCTGACATAAACGCATTCATTGCTTCATTCATATCACCTTTAAAAGCAATCGTTTTTAAAGTATCTTCATCGATATGAATAGTACTATCAGCGGCTGTCGCCCCTTTCTTTAATACACCATTTTCCAAGTAGGCTTGTATATCACCATTTGCGGTATCGGTGATATTTAGATTCAACTTCATACTAGCTAACGACGGAGGAAGGTTCAAAGAACCTGCTTCTTCAGTTAAACGATCAACTTCATTAAACCATTCGTCTGTTAAAAAAACTGCCATAAGAATTCCCTGTTAAATTTTAAATAGTGTTACGTTAAAAATAGAGTTAAAATACTACGCATTCAAATAAAACTCAAAAACCAAACACCATAATTTATTACGACACTTGATTAGTGGCTCAATTGAACCTGTAGGATTATTAACAACTGACTTATAGTGGCTAAAAATAACTTATAGTCGCTAAAAATAAAGATTTAGTTAAAACAAGTTAGCTTCAATTATAGATTGTACCAAAATTCACTTCATGTACAGTAAATTTTTGGATTAATGAGTCATATATTGTTATCAATCAAATTTTAGCCCATGATTTAGGCGGCTACATAAGTTATTTATGTTTTCAAATCTTAATCTAAACGTCTAAAATAGGCTTATCCTTAATTTTTCTACGGATTTTTTCATTTTTGACTGTTTCGTCAGATGATATTTTGTATCCTATGCGTTACAATAGCCCTATATTTAGATAACATAAGGTATATAAGCCAAACAATTGATAAGAAAAAACTCCTTCTTATCAAGAGTGAGCCAATCTAACTCTATTCATTTTATGCTCTCCACGATAAGGTAGGTTCGCAATATCACCTTACTTTCCTGAATTAAGTTCTTTTGGTTCTTCTTATTTGGCATACCCTCCTGTACTTAAGGCTGTAAAGGAAATATTCCAATGAGTATAAATAACACAGCAGTCTCTCCGGTCGATCGTGATTATGAGATCACACTTGTGAGATATTTCTCAACAATGGCGATCATCTGGGGGATCGTGGGCATGGCCGTAGGGGTATTTATTGCCTCTCAACTTGCTTGGCCTGCTCTTAACTTTGATATCCCATGGCTAACGTTTAGCCGATTAAGACCACTGCATACAAATGCGGTAATTTTCGCCTTTGGCGGCTCTGCATTATTTGCAACCTCTTATTATATTGTTCAACGTACTTGTAAGACTCGACTGTTTGCACCCTATTTAGCTTGGTTTACCTTTTGGGGATGGCAGGCAGTTATTTTGTCTGCCATTATCACGCTGCCATTAGGTATTACCTCAGCCAAAGAGTATGCTGAGCTTGAATGGCCAATCGACATTTTAATTGCCGTTGTATGGGTGTCTTATGCCATTGTATTCTTCGGCACGTTGATTAAGCGTAAAACATCGCACATATACGTGGCTAACTGGTTCTTTGCAGCTTTTATTATTACGATTGCACTGCTTCATATCGTAAACAGCCTCGCCATTCCTGTAGGCTTATTTAAGTCTTACTCATTGTTTGGCGGTGCCACAGATGCTATGGTTCAGTGGTGGTATGGTCATAATGCGGTTGGTTTCTACTTAACCGCTGCCTTCTTAGGTATGATGTATTACTTCGTGCCGGTACAGATTGGACGTCCAATTTATTCATATCGCCTTTCCATCGTGCATTTCTGGGCGTTAATCGCTTCCTATATGTGGGCTGGTGGACACCATTTACATTACTCTGCTCTACCAGATTGGGCACAGTCACTAGGTATGGTCTTCTCAATTATCCTATTTGCTCCATCATGGGGTGGTATGATTAACGGTGTTCTAACCTTATCAGGTAGCTGGGATAAATTACGTACCGATCCCATTATTCGCTTCTTAATTGTTGCCTTATCGTTCTATGCGATGTCAACCTTTGAAGGCCCAATGATGTCTATTAAAACGGTTAATGCATTATCTCATAATACCGATTGGACAGTGGGTCACGTTCACTCAGGCGCATTAGGCTGGGTAGGTATGATTACTATGGGTTCTTTATACGTATTGATTCCACGTATCTATAATAAACCTAAAATGTATTCAATTAGTTTGATTACCACTCACTTCTGGTTAGCGACAGCGGGTACTATTTTCTACATCGTATCTATGTGGATATCAGGTATTGGTCAAGGCATGATGTGGCGTCAAACGAATCCAGACGGTACGCTTGCTTATAACTTCATTGAAACAGTGGCATTCTCGCACTATCCGTACATCGGTCGTGCCTTTGGTGGTTTGTTATATGTTAGCGGCATGTTTGTAATGGCCTATAACGTACTAAAAACTATTAAAATGCCAAGTGCTCGTCCAGTCGATGAAGCAGACCCAACCAATCATCACACTATCGTTAATGATGACGAAGACACTCAGCCTGTTAACGTGTAAACCAGCAATCGCTTAAGGAGATATCATGGCAGGTACAGCTCATGAAATAATTGAAAAAAACACAGGCTTGCTGGTCATCTTTATTGTGATTGCAATTAGTTTTGCAACATTAGTAGAGATTGTTCCATTGATTTTTGATACCAAGCCTGGAGATGAAGGTGGTGTTAACCAACCTCTTCCGACTATGGAACCATGGACAGCGCTAGAGTTTGAAGGACGTGATATATATATCCGTGAAGGTTGTCATGTGTGCCATACTCAAATGATTCGTCCACTGCGTGCAGAAGTTGAACGCTATGGACCCTATTCTCGCGCCGCTGAATCGGTATGGGATCACCCCTTCTTATGGGGCTCAAAACGAACTGGTCCAGATTTAGCACGCGTGGGCGGTCGTTATTCTGATGATTGGCAGAGAAAGCATTTAATAGCACCTCGCTCATTAGTACCAGAATCTGTTATGCCAGGCTTCCCTTGGTTAGCTGAGCAGGAAGTTGACGGTATAAAAGTGCAAGAAAAAATGCGCTTATTCCGTGATCGCTTCGGTGTTCCTTATACTGATGAGGACATTGAAAAAGCTCCAGACCAAGTTTTAGGCGCGACAGAGCTTGATGCGGTCGTTGCGTATCTACAGCAGCTTGGTACAGCGATGGAGGGGCAACGCTAATGAGTATTAGTGACTTACAAGTGATTGCTACCGTCGCAGCCCTAGTGGCCTTCATTGGTATTGCATGGTGGGCGTATTCTCCCAAAAATAAGAAGCGCTTTGAAGAAGATGCACAGCTTGCGTTAGATGATGAGTTGCAAAGCTCATCATCTGTAAATTCACGCAGTAAGGATATAAGATGAGTATATTTTGGAGTTCCTGGATCACCATCTTGAGTTTGGCCTGTTGGCTTGGCATTCTTGGCGTGCTCCTATTCGTACTTCGTAAAAAACCAGATCTCGCCGAAGACGGTACAACGGGTCATACTTATGATGACGTTATTCAAGAGTACGATAAACCATTACCAAAGTGGTGGTTAGTTATCTTCTTTGGCAGTATCGTTTGGGCGATCGGTTACTGGTTACTGTTCCCAGCATTGTTCCCCCATAGCTTTAAAGGTTTGGCTACGGTTGACGTGGATGGTAAGACTGTACCCTGGTCTTCTAAAAACGAGCTTTATAGTGACCTTGAAAGTAACAATAAGATCTTTATTGAAAACTTTCAAAATAACTTATTAAAGAGTCCTGAAGCGAATAAACAGTTAGCGACCTTAGCTTCACTCCAAGCACAAGAACCTGCAAAATCTAAACGCTCCAGTGATCTGAATAAACAAATTGACAGCCAAATTCAGGCACTTGCTCCTTATGTTAAAGATTTGTCACAGAATCAAGAAGCGGTAATGGCCGGAGAGCGTTTATTCTTGCAGAACTGTGCAGTATGCCATGGTGCCACCGCTCAGGGCGCTGAAGGTTATCCTAATTTGACCGATAACGATTGGTTACATGGTGGCAAGCCTGAAAATATTTTGGTCACGTTACATAATGGTTGGCATACCAATCTTAACCCTGAAGATCCACTACCTATGCCTGCCCAACGTAATGACATTGGAGAGCAAGGGGTTCGCGCTGCTGCTGAATATGTATTATCAATTTCTAAACATCCTTCAAATCCAGAAATTGATACCGAATTAGCCGCTCAAGGTAAAGCCATCTTTAATGAAAAATGCTTTATCTGTCATGGTGAAGACGCAAAAGGTCAAATCGCTACGGGTGCGCCTAATTTAACAGATGGTATTTGGTTATATGATGGCGACCGCGAAACTGTGCAAGAGACTATTCGTCATGGACGTGGTGGTGTGATGCCAGAGTGGGAAACTAAGCTGGGTAATGAGCGTATTATGCTGTTAGCCTCTTATGTATATTCCTTATCACACAATAATGTTGTATCAAGTACTGCTAATGACGTGACTGCTCAATAATTAGTTCTTAACTTAGAACTATGCTTTTACAACTCACTCATTTAAAACTTATTTAGTTCATAAAAGGGGCTGTCCAACCAGCCCCTTTTTTATATCATAGTGAAGCTAAATGAGTTAATTGAACTTATACCTCATTGTTTTTCCTAGTATTAACCCCATATATTATCTACCACATCCACTAGGGGCTATAATAATATATTTAATGAAAATCAGACTTACTCTCGAATATATTTTACAACCCCTCCTAGGTCATTCAACTAACTACAAAGTTATATCCTCTTTCACTTCCTAACTGGAATCAATGTTAAAATAGGATGATAAGTAACGGTTAATAGCACCTTACTGACTCTACTGCCAGCATAATGGTTCTAATTTTTAGAGGTACATTTATGTCAGCCCCCTCCCCCAATCAAATTCCTGTACATGAGGTAGATGCTACTAAGAAGCGCATTCACCCTCGTTTTACAGATGGTTTTTATCAACGCATCCGTCTGTTTAGTATGTATATTCTCTTAGCTTTATTTTTGATTTTACCTTGGCTGAAATATGATGGTCGACAAGCAATTTGGTTCGATGTACCCAGCCAGCATTATTATATCTTTGGCTTAACCTTATTCCCTCAAGACTTTTTCTTTGTGGCCTCCTTTTTTATTATTGCCGCATTTACTTTGTTTATGGTTACAGTTTATGCCGGTCGTGTGTGGTGCGGGTACGCCTGTCCTCAAACTATCTGGACACACTTATTCCAGCATGTTGAAAAATGGGTTATTGGCGATAGAAACAAACGTATCAAGTTTGATAAAGAGCCAAATTCAGCCGGTAAGTTTGCTAAGAGACTACTGATTTGGTTTATTTGGCTATTAATGGCTATCATCACAGCCACTACGTTTGTCAGTTATGTGGCGGGTACAGAGCTCATGTACAACAGTTGGCAAAGCCTCTCAGGAATACCTATCCCTGATTGGCCGACTTGGGTATGGGTATCTATGTTTATTTTTACCTTTGCCACTTATGCTAATGCCGCTTATATGCGTGAGTTCATGTGCATTCATATCTGTCCTTATGGTAGATTCCAAAGTGTGATGTTTGACAAAGATACGCTGATTGTCTCATATGATTACAATCGTGGTGAACCCCGTGGTCCACGTAAGAAAGGCACGCATCCTGAAGACTTAGGTGACTGTGTCCAATGTACGATGTGCGTACAAGTATGTCCAACTGGTATTGATATACGAGATGGTTTGCAAGTTGAATGTATTCAATGTGCGGCTTGTTTGGATGCTTGTAACGAGGTTATGGATAAAGTCGGCTACCCTCGTGGCCTTATTCGATACACTACTGAGCGTCAATTGGTTGAAAAAGAGAAAAGTCACTATTTGCGGCCTAGACTGTTTGCCTATTTGCTACTTTTAACTGTATTAGTGAGTATAGTAGGTTATGCTTTATTTGACCGTGTGCCTTTACAAATTGATGTTCGAGGAGATCGTAACCAGCTGTCATCAACTAATGCTGAAGGTCAAATCGTCAATAGTTACATTATTAAAGTAACCAATAAGACTCAGCAACGTCATGAGTATGTGTTGTCTATTTCTGGTCCAAAAGGACTGACTTTGCAAACTCGTTTCGAAAGCTTACCACTGCCTGCGGGTCAAAGCTATGACTTACCTGTCAGTGTGGTTGCTGATCCTAGTTTGGCTGATCAAGGTGAAATATCAATTGACTTTAACGTTGATAGTAAAGATGGCAAATATCATGCGACTAAGACAAATGTCTTTAATACCCAAGGTCGTTAATATCTAGATCGTTAGTAATAAAAACCAACGTCTAAAATTGCCAGCTTAGGTGCACGAATTCATGTAAACTGGCTTTTTTTAGTCAGTTACTACTTCATTAAGATTAGGGTTATCGTATGAATAAGACCACGTCACGGACTAATTTTGGGCATCAAGATACCCAACCTTGGTACAAAAATTATATGGTCATAATCTTTGTCATCGGTCTGCCATTATTTGTTGTCATCGCTTGTTTATGGTTTGTTTTCTATTCGGTACAAATCAAAGATACGGTTGTTCGCGATGACTGGTATATGGATGGCAAAACGCTTTACCAAGACGTGTCACGCGATAAGCTGGCGCATGATTTAGGTTTAACGGGTGACATGACCTTCTCACAAAACGGTGACATTGTTTTCACCCTTAATTATCCGGAGCCAAGCTTGCAATCTGGTAAGCTTAATGACGGGACGCCAATATACTATCCTGATGAGTTAACCCTGTCTATTTCCCATGCGACTGATATTAACAAAGATCGGGATGCCACGCTAAAACACTCTAAAGACAATCAATATACTGCCAATATTAAGCTTGATGCGTTAGAGTCTAAATACTATGTACAAGTGAGTAACGAAGGTAAGCTAAACTGGCGATTGCGAGAAGTCGGACTATTACCTAAAGATCATATCAGGTTTGAACCCCTTCATTCATTTGACGAAAAGTAGTTTTTGTAAGACCCTACCCTTAGCTGAGGTGGAACAATAAAAAAGAGAGCCCTTAGGGCTCTCTTTTTTTAAAACTATCAAATTAGTCAATGACAGGATTAATAACAGGTATTTTACTACTTTTATTAGAGCCTTCAAAAGGCTGCATTTCTGGTTGAGTCGGTAATCCCATATCAGACAACTCTGATGCTCCTCCTACCTGGATATTAACCCCCTCAAAAGCACGTTCGCTGTCATCACGGTCTAGGCTCAAGCTTTCGAAATCGAATAAAGTTCTATCTGCCAATTGAGATGGAGCAACATTTTGCATTGCCTTAAAGATTGAGGCAAGTCGCTGTGGGTGGGCATCATCCCATTCTCGTAACATATCATTAATCATCGCGCGCTGCAGATTTTCCTGCGACCCACAAAGATTACAAGGAATAATGGGGAACTCTTTATAACGTGCATATTTTATGATGTCCTTTTCTTCAACATATGCCAGTGGACGAATTAAGACATTTTGTTTATCATCGCTGAGTAGCTTAGGTGGCATAGCTTTAAGAGAGCCTCCATGAAATAAGTTTAGGAAAAACGTTGCTAATATATCATCTCGATGATGTCCTAGCGCAATCTTGGTCGCTCCGATTTGTTTGGCAAATCCATACAATGAGCCACGGCGCAGTCGGGAACACGCTGAACAGTACGTCTTCCCCTCAGGTACCACACTTTTCACCACGCTGTAAGTGTCTTTTTCTAAGATATAATGGGGGATGCCCTGCTCTTTAAGATAGTTTGGTAAGATATCTTCAGGATATCCAGGCTGTTTTTGGTCTAAATTCACCGCAACGACATCAAACGTTATCGGCGCAATTCGTTTCAAAAACAATAATATATCCAATAAAGTATAGCTGTCTTTGCCACCCGACACACAGACCATGACCACATCACCGTCCTCAATCATATTAAAGTCACGAATAGCATGGGATACCTGCTTACGTAACTTTTTTTGCAGCTTTTTAAAGCGGGCAGATTTAGTGCCTTTATGATCTACTGATTGTTCACTATTTGGCCTGTATATGATAGACAGATTGTCTCCAGTATTATTATCAATGGCATCTATGCTGATATCTACTGGTTTAAAAACTTGCGGTTTGGATAAATCGGTTTGCATAATCATTCGCTATTTTATGGCTTAAAATATTGATGAATTATAACAAATTGCAAGTTTTTTAGCTTGTATAGTCGGCGAACTTATAAAGAGTCACGGCGTTAACCTAGTTAAGCCTACTCCCGTATTACTTGCTACTTGCACTCGTTTGCCTTGTGACTACTTTAAAGTTCTTTGACTATATTGTCGTAAGACCTATATTGTCGTAAGACCTATAAAAGATTGGTGTACCTCCACATAACGATACTCTCTTCAGTCTTTATCCTTATTAAGGTTTTAAATCTTATTAATGACCCACGTTACTATAAAATTTATTACAAGTTAATTCGTACTAAAACTTTTATCATTATTTTATAGAAGAGCGGCTAACACCTTTTAAATTACACTTTTCATCACACTTTTAAAAAACCTATCTTTTTACGGTTTAATAAACCAATTATTTGTAGCGTTTACACTTTTCTTCCCCGATAGGTTGATTTTTAGATTTTGTATAATTTATGCACACAATGACCAAAGAAGGAGCGTTACCTAAAGCTCACCTATTTTGCAAATATGTCACAAAGGTTTCATATGTAAATAAAGCGTTTCGCTTATAATATTCTTTGCAATAACAATATGTTATAAGCAAACCTATTCTTTAGATATCACATTCTTTAGAACATTAATTCTTTAGGGGCGAAGAATGAAATCAATGAAATT
The DNA here is from genome assembly GCF_057621535.2 of Psychrobacter sp. CX5. NCBI lineage: Bacteria > Pseudomonadati > Pseudomonadota > Gammaproteobacteria > Moraxellales > Moraxellaceae > Psychrobacter > Psychrobacter sp. CX5. Next base: position 266,431 of record NZ_CM177735.1, read on the forward strand.
ATCTGTTGTAGGTCGCATATCTGCATTTATGGCAATCGCATCACTATCAAGTACAGCGATGGCGGATATTCGAGCACTGGGCAATGTCAATGTCCAAAAACAGGCCAATGGTGTAGAAGTGGTCAATATTAATGCACCAAATGCGCAAGGGTTGTCACATAACCAATATGATCAATTTAACGTTTCAAAGTCAGGTGCTGTTATTAATAATGCCACTCGAAGCGGGCAATCTGTCTTAGCGGGCAATTTAGGTGCCAATGCTAATTTAAAAAATCAAGCAGCGACCGTCATTTTAAATGAAGTGGTTAGCCGTAAACCCTCTTTGTTACTGGGTAAACAAGAAGTCTTTGGGATGGCAGCAGACTATGTACTCGCCAACCCCAACGGCATTAGCTGTGAAGGCTGTGGGTTTATAAATGCTCCAAGAGTAAGCCTAGCGGTCGCCAAGCCTGAAATTACCAATGGCAAACTGACAGGCTACAATACCAAAAACGATCGCGGATTACGTATTTACGGTGGCGTTCAATTTGACGATACCAAAGTGGTTGATTTAATTGCCCCACAAATTTATGCCGATGCAACGATAAAAAATGCTGATAATGTCAATGTGCTGATGGGACGCAACAAAGTTGGTATTAATCCAGACGGTAGCTTAAGCGCAACCTCTATCGCGACGAAAAGCGATAGTGTACTAGATGGTAATCTTTTAGGTAGTATGCAAGCAGGTCGTATTACGCTTCATAGTACCGATGATCGTGCCACTATGGATGTGAAAGGTGTCGAGTTTAATACTAAAGATTTCAATGCCCGTGCCGGTAATCTTAATATGCACGGTAACATTAAGAACTTCGAACAACAATACAGTCAAAAAGACTCTCCGCTGATTACCTCGACCACGTTGCAAATCGGTCAACACTATTTACCAACACGCATTAATGCCGACAATGTAGATATTCAAACCACAAAAAATTTATCGCTTAACGGTACTCAAATTTTGGGTAATAAAGTCAACCTTGAAGGCGATAATATCGCTTTAAATGGTGAGAAAACGATAAACACGATTTACCGCTCTACCAATACTCAAAAAGGCGGATTAAAAGAAGAAACCTTATTTCATACGGATAAAGTTACGGCGCTATATGGCTCCAATATTCGCAGTAATAATGTCAATATAGACGCCAAAACAGGCAATATCTCCGGCAATTCCTCACAAATTGTTGCCCCTGTGGTACGTCTAAACGCAGGCAATGGCATTGCGTTAAGCGGTGGTAATGCCAATGAGTTTCACGATATTACCTTTGAAAATAGACTAGGTACTATTGCATTAAAACGCGTAGTTGATTCTGAATCAGCGAGTAGAGATTACTATATTCCAACCGCCATTTTGGCGAACAAAGCGGCGATGACCAGCGGCGGTGATCAAGAATATGCAGGGGCGCAAATTGTCGCAAAAGATATGGAATTTAAAACGCCAGGCACCGTATCTTTTAGTGCCGAAACCAGCAAGGCCACCCATAATATCGATCATAAAGTAACTTATTGGGGCGGATTATTTGGCTCACAAACCGACAATAATGACACCACTATCATTACTCAAAACGGTGCCGATGTGCAAGCCAGCAACTTGTTATACATTGATGCAGGCGAAGGGCTAAACCTGACGGGCAGCCGCGTATTGGCCGTTAAAAACGCCTACCTAAACTCTCCGCACGGTGATTTTAATATCAAAGGCGCAACCGAAACCACCACAAATGTAGACCTGCATCGTACCGGTACTATTTTTGATATTCCTATCGATGTCCTTACTACGACCACAACTGATCAGACAAATCATGAATCAGTTTTAGAATCCTATACCAATTTAGCCTTAGTCACTGACCAAAACATCAATATTGTCGGTAGCCAAGTCAAAGCAGCTGGTCTACTTGATTTAGAAGCAGGCAAAGAACTAAATATTGTCGGCGTTAGTGATGGTCACAATGTGACAACAGTGCATGACTCCATAGGCTTTGTCGCAGACTCAACCAAACCAACGCTTTATAATCTTGCGACCGATTGGCGTTTTGGCTTAGACATTCAACACAATGTTGATAGCGATGACACTCAAAAAGTGGCGGGTTCTTTAGTCTCAGGCGGCACAACTAACCTTAAAGGCGGTGATGTTAATATTGCAGGTAGTAAAGTCAAAGCGGACGGCGATCTTAATGTTAGTGGGAACACAGTCTCCACTAGCGCGCAGAACGATAGCCATACTGTAGCAAGCGACCATACTGATGTATTTTTAGGGGCAAAAGGTTCAATCGATACCAAAGGTGTAACCGCCGGACTTGGCATTGATATCAATAATCAGAAGAAATCTGATCAAACAACTACCCCAGTGGCGAGTCAATTAAGCGGCCAAAACGTTACTATCAAAGCAGACAGTGACATTCATCATTCAGGCACAAATATTACTGCCCAAGATACTGTCAATGAGCAGGCGACCAATATTACCCATGACCAAGCCCATGCGACTCAGACCAAATCTGATACAAATGTTGATGTTAATATTGGTCTTTCAGCTTCTGCAGATTATAAAGGAGGGTTAAGTGCTGGCCTTAATATTGGTGCAAGTGGTTCTGGTAACAATAACGTACAAACTCAAGGTTCAGGCACAACCATTACCGCAGGCACTATCAACGAACAAGCTACAAACGCCCTTAACGATGAAGGCACCCATTACAAGGCAACAGGCGATGTGAACCTGTCTGGTAAAGATGTAACACTTGCTTCAGGCTATGACAGCACAAAAGACACCAGTAACACTGGTGGAGCTAGCATTAATCTCGGACTTGGCGGTCTTGAAGGCGCTAGCCCTACAGGTTCAGTTGGCGTATCAGCCAATTTCCAGCATGAGCAAGCCGGTACCACCACTGCCAAACCTGCCACAATTGAAGGCGCAAACGTTAACATTCATGGCGATGATACGGTCGTTTCTCAAAGCAATATCACTACGCCTGGTAGCTTAAATGTAGATGCCGGTAAAGAGGTTAGCCTTGTTCAATCTGAAAATACCAGCAACGCCACTGGCGGTGGCTTTGATGTTAGCGTCAATGTTGGTGGTCTGGCATTAGATAAACCGACTCCTCAACCTTCCTTTGGTGTGTCAGTTGGGGCTAATGGTCATAACGGATCATCAGTTGAGGGCGTCAATAATACCGTAACCGCAGGGAATGTTAACCTGTCAACAAGCGGTACTAACGGTACGGTCAACGTACAAGGCACTAACCTTACCACTGACAAGCTTAACATTGATACCAACACTGCTACTATCGCTGGTACAACCAGTACCGCGCATAGTGGTTCAGGTGCGGTTGGTGTCAATGTCGCAGTTGGTTCAGGAGGTAGCAGTTTAGATCTTGGCGGTAATATCAGCGCAGGCACTAGCCAAAGCCAAAGTACTGGTACCAGCGATGTCAACGCAGGCGAGCTAACTATCAATGCCGATAAGGGCGTCAATGTGAGCCATGCCAACGTTACAGCTGACAATGCTACTATTAATACTGATGGCGACTTTAATGTTTCAGCAGGATCAAACCATGGTCAACACACCTCAGTAGATCTTGGTGGCAATATTGAAACCAAAAAAGAAAATGACGCTCTTGTGCCAAAAGCTGGCAATATCCATGTCGGCGTTGACACTGGAGACAGTCAGTCTTATACCCCTGCCAGCGTGAACATAGGTCAAAATGCCAATGTTAACGTTGGTGGTGATGTCAATGTATCAGGCAGCAGTGTCAATGCGGGTACCTTGCAAGGCAATGTTAGTGGCAACGTTAATAATGAGATATTACAAAGCCATAGTAATGAAACTAAGGTCGATATTGCATTAGGAACAGAAGGTTCTCCTGTTAAATATACGCCTGAAAATGCAGCGTCTCAGCTTGCTTCAGATATTAAAAACGGCACGATTGCAGGGGTAAAACCTATAGCGGATATTGACATTCATCATAGTGATGCCACCACTACTCAAACCACGCCGGTTGGTATCAAAACCGATAATGGTCAACTTAATGTAGGTGGTAATACGAATACTATTGGCGTTGGTGCACTTGATAGCCAAAGTGGTTTTGATTTTACTTTCAATCCAAGTGCCAACTATGACCCAATGGCGTATCTTGAAGGTTTTATTAAAAGATAACTATAATTCCTACCAATCGATAAGTTGTAAAGCGGTTATATTTCAGGGGCTATATTTAAGGAATTAAATTAAATCCTTGAAATAGCCTTAACTTAAAAGAAAACTAAAACGCGATAAGTCACCTTATCGCGTTTTTTAATTTCCACTATCTTTCCATCTTTGTTGCATCACCCTTCCTTATGACATCTCTAAGATAACCTTAACTTGTTTTTACGCCTCACCTAAACAAACAATACAAAGGTCGTCTTATGCAAAAAACCCTCATTATCAAATTATCGATCATCGCCGGACTGTGCATGATATTTGGGATTGGTCTAAATATGATCAGTGCTTTAATCTATGAACGGCAACACTATTCAGAAGCCGTTATCAAAGAAATCGCTGAACAACATGTCAACCCACAACAAGTCATCACCCCGTTTATCACCGTCCCAGCGCTCATTACCCCAAGTTGTTCAGCTCAACCTACGGATATTAATGTCAAATGTGCCAAACCCTATACTGTGATAGACACTTTTTTCGCGTCCCAAACCACGGCTACCCAAGATCTTGATGTCAGCACCGATACCTACCAGCGCGGCATCTATAATGCCACCAGTTACAATGGAGACTTATTATTTGATCAAACGTTTAAAATCAAACCCTCACCTGACTCTCAACAATCCGAGCTGACCGTCGCTACACCCAATGTCACACCCAATACAAGCGCTTCTACCGCCAAAGCTGCAACGGCTAATCAGTCCTATCGTAAAACGATTCAGTGGGATAAAGCCCGCATCATAATACCGGTATCAGACCTACGTGGTGTCAATACACTGCCCACCATTACCATCAATAAACAGCACATCAAAGCCACGTACCCTGAGTCAAACACTCTTGGCAACTCATCGCAACTGAGTTATGTAGAGGCGCCCCTTCCCAGCTCTATAGCAAATCAATTAGCATCAGCCTCAAAGCAGTCAACAAAGCAAGTTTCTCAGTCTACTCAATCAAATATAGCTGACTCAGATAAGTCCAAAGCAAACTCTACTGTCTCTTTTAATGCCTTAGTCACGCTACCCTTATCTGGCATCAGCACCTTAAACACTGTACCAACAGGACAAAACTTCGAGCTTGCCATGACCAGCAATTGGCATGCACCCAATTTTATTGGCAAAGCACTCCCCAATGCCAAAACATTTTCCAAAGAAGGCTTTGAGGCAAACTGGCAAAACCAATATCTAACCATTGCAAATAACCAATATCTGAACGACTGTCTCAGCAAATCAAGCAGTTCTTGTTCATTTGCAGACACCACGTCTTTTACCACAAACGACTCACAATACGATGAGTATTATGCAGAAAGGTCAGCTTTAGAAGCGAGCGAGGGTAAGGGATTAGGTTTTAATAGCTCAGGTCTAAGCAGCTTTGGCGTCAGTTTTGCCGAACCGAACGACGTTTACCTACAAACAGAACGCACCATGAAGTATGCGCTACTATTGATACTCGTCTCTTTCGGAACCTTCTTCTTATTTGAAATCATCAAAGCAAGTCGCATCCATCCCATCCAATACTTGCTCGTAGGCAGCGCCTTATTGGTCTTCTACGTATTATTATTACCGCTTGCCGAACAAATCGCATTTTGGTTAGCATATGCCATTGCCGCCTGTGCCTGCGTCGGTTTAATCGGCTGGTATTCATACTATTTGCTCGGTAGTGCCAAACGCGCCGTACTGTTTACCGCTATATTGGGCGGGCTCTACGCCTCATTTTACGGCATATTAACCATGGAAGATTTAAACCTATTACTCGGCGCCGCCTTCTGTTTTGCCCTACTCGCCAGTGTGATGATAATGACTCGAAAAATCGACTGGTACAAAGTCGCTTAACGCACATTATCAAAATAATTAAAGTAACCACATTTAAAGTACCGATATTTAAAGTTCTGATATATAAAGTAGCGATAAGCAGCCAGTCTCGCTTTCGTTACTATCTTGGTTAACACAGGGGCGGTCGCTAAAACAAGTGACGTTCCTGTTATCTCGATACCGCCTCTTGTTAAGCGCCCGCACCCCTGTGTGTCACCAAGTATATCCACTGCAATCGAGGCTAAACCGCTTTCACTTTTCACACGACGTTTATCATTCCCAGTTGTGTTAATTATTCACTCACCTCAACATTTCATTATTGAAGTCTAGCTAGCTCTTCAATTCTAGGTCTTTAATTCTAAATGTTGAATACTAGGCATAAGCTATCAAATGATTACCAATAGTTTCTTTCTATAACCTGAATTCGGGATAATCAATTCATAAAAGTTAAGGTTATCGGCACTCCTTTGTTGCAAAACAATGCATCTCACCATTTAAAGAAACGGTCATTCATCTCTTTTTAACGTTGGAAACGTTAGCTCCCTTCCTTTTCAAAGGAAGGGTTGGGGATGGATTTTTAGCTTAAATAAAAACAATGGCTTACAAACATTCTTATCCCGAATTCAGGTTTTTATAGACTCATAGACCTAGGATAAAATTCAATGGATTTGCTTGGTCAGTAATTAGATAACTAGCCTTGTTTTTTAAAAACCAATATTTGATTGTTCGCTGGCATCTGATACTGCGAATATAAGGTCAAATGATGCGTTGTTGCTAGGCTAACAACATCCTCTTTATTGCGAATACCACTCTTTGAATCGCGCTGACGCAAATGCCTATCAAACTGTCTATTACTATCACTACTATAATGTCCATTTTCATTAAATGGCCCATAAATAATCAGCTTACCGTTTGCTGGTAGCGCATCCCCCACCAACTCAAACAGCCTCTGAACCAATTCCCAAGCAATGATATGTAACGTATTGGCGGTAAACACAGCATCATACTGTTTACCAGTCGATGATAGTGGTATTGTATCTGTCGTTAAATCAAATGCCAAAGGAGCATGTAAATTCGGTGCAGGATGACGATCGTGCCAAGCTTGAATGACAGAGTGATTATGACTGATATCGCTGGTTTGCCAATCAAGATGTGGCAATCTTGGCGCAAAGTAAACACTATGCTGACCAGTACCTGACCCAATCTCTAACACATGATAATAGTCTTGCAGTTCTTTTTGAAGTACCTTTAGAATAGGATCTTTATTGTTCTCACAAGCCTGAGAACAAGGCGGTCTGGCCGTATGATTGACATCTGTGTTTCCTAAACTCGCTTGACTCATAACACCACTTCTCCGATCAATTGATAAAATTTGGATTAATAGATGCCCGCTTCTACGCCAGCAGCCAACGTCATAGCAAGCTCTTCTACTTGATCTGTAAATGCTTCCTGCCAATCGCCTTTTAATATTAGCGCATCTTGCACCCACTCCCAACGAAGACCTGTAGTAATCGTCTTTAAAGCTCGTTTTGTACCCGTGCCATCTTGCCCTGCTCGGATATATACCGCCAGTGGTAAACCTTGCTTTTTATCTAGTACAGAGTAATAACAACGATCAAAGAAGTCTTTGGTGAGCCCTGCCATATAGGCTAAGTTTTCAGTAGTTCCTATCAAAATAGCATCGGCCGCCAGCACATCTTGAGGTTGCGTGTCTTGAGGAGATTTAAGAATGACACTGATGTCTATGTCAGGATGATTAGCACCTTTAAAAGCGGCTTGTGCTAACTTTTGGGTGTTCGGTGACGGGGCGTGGGCTATTATTAGTAGGGTTTTTGTTGGCATAGTGATTACCGATTTGATATAAAAATTATGAATATTTAGTTAACCTTTAGCTTTATTAAAACTTATAGACGCTAATGAATCTTTATATATACAGAGACAATCTTCTATCTCTAGAGGTTGCAATCTATGAAACTGTTTAGGTAGCTCTTCAACCTTCAAATAACCTTTAGAATAGTCTAAATCTAGACTTTTCGCACCTTGCATAGTACCGGCATGTAAATATACATACTCCGGTTCATAACCCAAAAAAGCACCTATACGTAATGCAGTATCATAAATAAGCAAATCCCCGACTCCCCAAATTGGACGTATCTCATCTTCCAAAACCATTAATAATTCTGTAAAACTATTTATAACTGAATAGTCTATATATTTTAGAGTCTTCGATAGTTCTTTCAACGTTTCATTTGATATACGATATTGATGGGGATGTTTTTTATCATCAACTGTTAAAGCTAATCCTGCTTTCGAAATAACCGTCTCTAAACTATCCTGTTGTCTATAGAATTGCATCTCATCAGATGCGTTTTGACGATGGTTATCTATGTAATGAGCTACAATTTCATTAAATGAGCTTAATAAAGTTTTATCAGTACCATTGCAGCTTTGAGATCTCAAGGGTGTTCTGCACGACATAAGGATAGTCCTACCATATAGTTTATAAATTAAACTTATATTCAATTGTTTGTATAATCAACAATGCTTCATTTATTTTTTTGAAAGGATAGTTTATTGTGATTGATTTATAAAATTGCAATAAACGTTACCTTTGGATGCGGTTTAGCCCCGATTGTAGCGAATATACTTGGTGAAGTAAGGCGTTGTGGGCGCTCGGCCAGTGGCGTTATCGTGGCGCAGGAACGACACTGGCTATAGCGCACACCGCCGCACAAGCCAAGATAGGAGTGAAAAGCGGGATTAGCTACTACCTTGGCTGAGTTTGATTTTGTTGGAATTGGTTTGGATTTATTCAATTGTATAATTTTCAATAGACTAGTACAAAAACAACGTAAGCACTATTACTGTTAAATTGCATTTAAATTATCATGCTAGCGAGTTTGATAATTATATAGACTAGGTTGCAAAATTTGGCATAGATAGTGTAGCCATACAGACTCAATGGGAATAATGCTATGGACGATACTATGAATATGCAGCACTTTTTATCGACTCATCAACTACCAGATAGTTATAAAGCTATAGCACAACAATGGTTCGAACCTTTATGTGACCGAATAATAGAGCATCAACGTAATTCTTCAAAGCCATTTATCATTGGAATTACAGGGTGCCAAGGCTCTGGTAAAACTACTTTAAGCAGTTTTATCGACACCTATTTAACATCAGTGCATGGTAAGACCGTCGTGTCACTATCGATAGATGACTTCTATCTGGATCAAACTGCTAGATTGGCTTTGGCGAACACGATTCATCCACTATTAAAGACACGCGGTGTCCCCGGAACGCATGATATTGAGTTGGCCCTCAAAACCATTCGTCAATTACAAAATGGAACTTGTTCAAAGCTACCCCGCTTTGACAAAGCGACCGATAACCCCTACCCTATAGATCAATGGCAATCCATTGATTATTCACCTGACTTTATTATATTTGAAGGTTGGTGTGTTGGCTTGAAGCCTCAGCCAGAGGCAGCATTACAGCACCCTATCAATGCTTTGGAAAAATCGCATGACCCACAAGCTATATGGCGTTCATATGTCAATACAAGGCTAGCTGGTGAGTACCAGACCCTATTTGATAAGATTGACTACCAAGTAATGTTAAAAGCGCCGTCGTTCGATTGCGTCTTTAATTGGCGCTTGGAGCAAGAGCAGAAGTTAGCCAAAGCAGCGGCGGCTTCTCGTAACGACAGTCAACAAAACGTCATTATGACGAAGAGTCAGATAGTTACATTTATTCAGCATTATCAAAGACTGACAGAACACGCTTTAGAAACCCTTCCTAATGTATCCGACACGGTATTTTTTCTCGACGAAACACGATCCATAACTCATCAAAAAGTGGCTAAATAACTTAAAAAACTGATTTAAAAACATGACTAAAACACTTATTTTCACTGACATGGACGCAACACTGCTCGATCATAATACTTATTCTTTTACAGCCGCAAAACCAACTCTGGCAAAACTTGCTAACCAAGATATTCCTGTCATACCAACCACCAGTAAAACCTATGCTGAGATGCAACTCCTTCGTGAGCAAATCGGTCTTGGCGGCCCCTTTATTATTGAAAATGGTGCTGGTGTATTTATACCGCCTAGCTTTTTAAAGCATAAGCCCATCGACACGGTTACAGTAAATGGCTTTTGGTGTAAAGCATTTAGTGCGGGAAAAGACCACTGGATAGACCTACTAGCACAAATAGGCGATGACTACACGGGACAATACCAACAGTTTTCCAAAATGAGTGTTTCAGACATTCAAGATTGCACAGGGTTAGATGAACAATCTGCCTCACTGGCTGCTAGACGTCAGTTTGGTGAGCCTGTTTTATGGTTAGGGAGCGAGGAAGATAAAGCGAGGTTTATTGTGTCCTTAAAAGAAAAAGGCGCAACTCCCTTAGAGGGTGGCCGCTTCATCCATGTATCAGGCAACTGCGATAAGGGACAAGCGCTACAGTGGCTTGCCAATGAATATCAAAATCAATATAAAACCGATGTTAAAACGATCGCCCTTGGTGATGGTAAAAATGATATTGCGATGTTAGAGGCCGCTGATGTGTCAATAAGAATTTTATCGCCTGCTAATCCACCTCCTATCTTGCAAAAAGAAGCGGTCTATACCAGTACACTTATGGGTCCTGAAGGCTGGAGCGAGATGTTAACGAAACTGTTAGAACTCTAAATACTAGCGTTCCCTACTGACTTAACATTATTGGCTTTAATACTAATCGCTTTATCATTAATTGCTTTGACACATAGTAATGTAACTATAATAGCCACTTTAAAACTAAGTACTCAATATTAATCACTTTAATAACAATAACTTAACAATAATTAATTAGGAAGACTAATGGCCGACTTTTTCCAAAATGGTGTGGTAACAACCTTGCATAACTTAACGCGCCGTCCTAGCGATGAGATTGAAGCTGAGCTGGTACAATTTTCTAAGAAACGTCCTATGGGGCTTATACTGCCCTCTTTATTTTCAGAGCTTGAAGGCGAAGCACTGCCTCATATCGTGAGTGAGCTTGAAACTGTACCTTATTTATCTGAAATCGTTATAGGTTTAGATAGAGCGACTGAAGATCAATATCGCCACGCTTTAAAGTTTTTTAGCAAACTGCCCCAACATCACCGAGTGTTATGGAATGATGGACCGCGTTTAAAAGCGCTTGATCAAGAGCTTGAGGCGAAAGGTCTCGCCCCTAAAGAGTTAGGTAAAGGGCGTAACGTCTGGTATTGCATGGGTTATATCTTAGCATCAGAACGCTCGGAGTCTATTGCCCTACACGACTGTGATATTACTACCTATGAAAAAGATCTGCTCGCTAAGCTCATTTATCCCGTCGCTAACCCTATGTTTAACTATGAGTTCTCCAAAGGCTACTACGCCCGTGTCGCTAATGGCAAAATAAATGGCCGAGTGTCTCGTCTATTGGTTACGCCTCTGATTCGTGCTTTAAAGCGAATTTTGGGAGACAATGACTACTTAGAATTTATGGACAGTTTCCGTTATCCTTTGGCGGGGGAATTTTCGTTTAGACGGGATGTGTTAAACGATATTCGCATTCCTAGTGACTGGGGTTTGGAGATTGGTGTTCTATCTGAAATGCATCGTAACTACTCCCGTAACCGCCTATGTCAGGTAGATATTTGTGACAATTACGACCATAAGCACCAGGATTTATCGCTACATAATGACCAAGGAGGCTTATCTAAAATGTCGATCGATATCACCAAAGCACTATTTAGGAAATTGGCGACACAAGGTCACATATTTAGCACCGAAACCTTCCGATCTATCAAAGCCACTTACTACCGGATTGCCTTAGATTTTATTGAGACTTATCATAATGATGCGGTTATGAATGGTCTGACTTTGGATATTCACGTAGAAGAAAAGGCTGTCGAAATGTTCGCTAGCAATATTATGAAAGCCGGTGAAAGCTTCCTTGATAACCCTATGGAAACCCCGTTTATTCCTAGTTGGAACCGAGTGACCAGTGCCATACCTGATATTCAACAGCGTTTACTGGCGGCCGTCGAAGCCGATACAAAAGAGTTTATGGAGTAATCAATATGGTATGGCAAACGCTCCATGAAAAGGTCATATACCATTTAGAAAATATCTATACAGATGTTAATAGTGACGATAATAGCGACATAAATTATCGCTCCTTAGCCACTGACTTGCTTGCAACCATCGGCATCGAGTCAGAAGCTGATATCGTCTCTCCGCAATCTCATCACAACTACTGGGATCAAAGCGATATTGTTATGATTACCTATGGCAATAGTGTGGTTAAGAAAGGTGAAAAGCCTTTAGTTACCTTGCATAAGCTTTTAGATAGTTACTTTGAAGACACTATTACCACTGTTCACATCCTACCCTTTTATCCTTACAGTTCTGACGACGGATTTTCGGTTATTGACTACGCAGCTGTTAACCCTGAATTAGGCACTTGGGATGATATCGTTTGCTTGGGCAAGGATTATGGACTAATGGTCGACTTGGTCATTAACCACTGCTCAGTGCAGAGCCATTGGTTTCAGAACTTTATCGCGGGTAAAGGAGATGGCTCTGACTTTTTCTTTACAGCAAAACCAGCGGATGACTTATCTGAAGTGACGCGTCCCAGAGTGTCACCTTTGCTACGGAAAACTCAAACAGCAAAGGGGACTAAGTATGTTTGGTGTACATTCAGCCACGATCAAGTAGACTTTGATTTTAGAAACCCAAAAGTTCTGCTTAAGTTTATTGAGATCATTCGATTTTATATTGATAAAGAAGCTAAATTATTTCGAATCGATGCCGTCGCATTTTTATGGAAAGTGGTAGGAACAAAATGCATTAACTTACCACAAACCCATGAAGTGGTTCGTTTAATTCGGACCTTAATTGAACATGTCGATCCGTCTATTATTATCATTACTGAAACCAACATACCGAACCATGAGAACCTGACCTATTTCGGTAATGCCAACGAAGCACATGGCATCTATAATTTCTCATTACCGCCCTTATTATTATATACATTAGCCTCAGGGGACTGCACCTATTTGAATAGTTGGTTGCTCAGCATGCCACCTACTCAAAATGGTACGTTTTATTTTAACTTTATCGCCTCTCATGATGGTATCGGGCTGCGCCCTGCTGAAGGCTTACTAGAGGAGGAAGAGATTGATAAGCTTGTCAATAAGATGAAAGAGTTTGGCGGGGAGGTTTCATGCCGCACTTTAGAAAATGGAAATCAGAAACCTTATGAGATAAACATTACTCTGTTTGATGCGCTACTAGGTACTTTTAAGGGGCCTGACCATTATCAAATCGAACGGTTTATATGTGCCCAAACCATTATGCTAGGTATGGAGGGCATACCCGGCATATATATTCATAGCTTACTTGCCACTTCTAATGATTACGATAAAGTAGCGCTTACGGGACACAATCGCTCTATCAATCGTCACTGCTGGGATTATGGTGAGTTAGAATCTTTACTTGAGAACCCAGAATCTAATAATTACATTGTATTAAATACGCTTACCAAAATTTTAAAAATAAGGAAAACACAGCCCGCATTTCATCCTAATGCGTCGCAATATACCTTACAATTAGGACAACAAATTTTTGGATATTGGCGTCAATGCTTGCAAGGTAAGCAAAGCATCTTTTGTATTAGCAACATTAGTGATCAAGAACAATCCCTATTAATATCGGATATCAATTTGCTTGATACGGAGGTTTGGGTAGATCTTATCAAAAATGAGAAAATCGAGTTATCGAATGACTTTTTAACTCTACAACCTTATCAAACAGTATGGATAAGTCATTTATAACCTAATTTATAACCTATTAAGTCACTCAGCATGCTTTAAAGGAATAGCGCATTAAGCATTCTGGTTTGTAGGCTTGGCGCCCTTATAAGTTGCTTATGCCCATTCATTAGGCTGGGTTATGTCTTAATAACTTAATCATTTGTATAAATGACTCTATTAAAGTTTGCTAGTACGTCAAGTTCTACTGCCCATTGCATTAATTATTCGGATAACTAAACGTGATATCTTGATGGATATCAGGGTGTAAGCTCTTTGCTACTGGACAAGTCAAAGCTGCCGCTTCTAGCACCTTACGAGTACGCTCATCAAAATGCTGTTTAAACTCAATGGTGACTTTCACTTCACTTACACGGCGCGGGTCAGCCGCCATTACCTTGGTCAATTCAGCTTTAGTACCGATAACATCCACGTCCATACCAGTGGCCTTAATCCCAATTATAGTCAACATACAACTGGCTAAACTGGTCGCTAACAGATCAGTTGGAGAAAACGCTTCTCCTTTGCCATGATTATCTATTGGGGCATCCGTGATAATCTCGTTATTTGATTGCAGATGAACCGCTTGGGTGCGTAGATTACCTTGGTATACAACGGTTGAAGTAGTCATATGAACTCTCTCTAGTTGAAGCTTGTGGAAGTTAGAAGTTTATAGCCATCATACTAGCTTATTTGGACATAATGATAAATTATATGATCCTTTTTCTACCCTGGACTATTATAAAAATAACCCTGTAATGATATGTTAAAAGGTAATTTAATAAAAAGCGGCAGATTAAGAGACTCTGAACATAAATGATTGGAAATCATCTTCCGTTTTAGCCAATTCGTACCCCAATCTTTTATAAAATTTTATAGCACCAGTATTTAAAATAAAACTAGATAAAGTAATATAATCACGATTCTCAATCTTTGCCAAATTATGGATATTCTTCATAACTATCTCACCAATCCGCTGGTTTTGAAACTCGGGTGATATGATTAAAAAGTGAATATGTAAGCTATTTTCATAAGGCTTATAACACAGCATACCGACACGAACATCATCAATATAAATCCAATAGAACCAACTAAAGTCATATTCCTGTTTTAGCCGTCGTCTTTGGTGGTCATCATCCCAACCATACACTTTCTCTATATAGGGGTATATACCCTGTTTAACAGTTATAAATAGCTCGTCAAATTGCGATGCTAATACAGATTTTAATTTTATATCCATAAGATTGTTAGCTTAATCTAGTTTAAAAGGTTATATTGAATAGGATATTTATTCAACAGAATCAACTAATTAGTTGAGTTTGAATAATATAAGCATTTTAACTCTAAACTTTTAGGTATTACCTTAATGACATCTTTAACATTCAAAAAACTATCACTTACTCTAGCCATAGCATTATCTTTGACTGCTTGTAATAATATACAACCTTTAGAGTCTACTAAGACCAATAATACAATTAACGCTAAGTCAATTCCCACAAATAATAACTATCCTAGCTGGTCATATTCTGGCGATACAGGAGCAGATTTCTGGGGAGATATTGAGGGTAATGAACTGTGTAAGAGTGGCCCTGAGCAATCCCCTATTAACATTAAAAGAGTCTTAAAAACAAACGATACTGCACCAATACCAACCTACCTTCGTTCGGATATTGAAATTGTTAACAATGGTCATACTCTAGTGTATACTCCAAAAAATAACCTTAATACGATCACTATCGATGGGGAACTTTATAACCTTGTACAGTTCCACTACCACACCCCAAGTGAACATCAAATCTCTGGAACCAACTATCCAGGTGAGCTACATTTCGTTCACGCTAATGCCGCAGGTGAATTGGCAGTTATTGGTGTAATGGTTAACCCAACTGCTACCACTGACACTATCTTAACCAAGCTTCTCGATAGTAGTTTAGCAGCGACAAATCAACATGCGTCAGCTTTCGTTCCAGCAGTTGAAATAGCGACGTTATTACCACAAAGTACTGTTTATTATAATTATACAGGATCGTTAACTACGCCGCCGTGTTCAGAACAAGTGAAATGGTTTGTAAACCCTCAGCCTTTATCTGTCACCCCTGCAGAAATTAATACTATGCAGCAACTTTATAGTCATAATAATAGGCCAATACAACCTATAAATGATCGTAAGGTTAAGCAAGTTCAATAAAGTTAAGTAACCCTTTAAGACCAGAGTCTTATAAGTAAAAAGCCTCCTAAAAATTAATGTAGGAGGCTTTTACGTTTTTAAGCTTGTAGATAACTTTAAGCGCATTTAATATTGAGTTTAAAACGTTATTAAGCAATGCAAAACTTATCCATAAATTATAAATCTGATTCAACAGAAATTACTTTAATAACTTTGGTGAAAAAATACCTGTTTGGATAATTAATTATTAACTCATATTTACAGGTTCCATAAAAAGTTAACTCATAGCGATCTTTAGATATCTCAACAAAATCACGTAAAAGATAACTACAATAAGCTGCACTGAAACTATACCGACCCACAATTTTAAAAAGTTTATTCAATACAACAACCTCACATGCTTCCTCAAATGGACAGTCCCAACTTGTTAATAAAAGGAAATAATGCGTTAGTTCGAATTGTTTCTCAATAAAATACCCCGGAACTTTAGTTACAGTGGCCTCTCCGCCATATAACAACGAAGTTTTTAATGGCCAATCCTCATATTTACCTCTGTGTTCTTGTAGAGTGAACTTATCAATAGGTGTCAATATTATCGCATCCCATTCCATTGTTTACTATCAGCTATCTACCAGTATTAATATCGCAAAAATAAAAGCCCATAGCAACCGTCTTCATCAATAATATATTTTATAAAATTCTACTGATTATAATAGCTTAATAAAAGACCCACTTCTATATTAAAATACCGACCTAAAAAAAGCCCCCACAACGTAAGTTGCGGGGGCTTTTAGATATAGGGAGCTGACGATGACCTACTCTCACATGGGCAGGCAAGTCTAATTACAGCTGCACTTTAATATGTAACTAAAAATATTTAGATAATTTTTAGTTAGATTCGTCATCAGAATTTTGAATAGAGTAACCACCAGATGAAGTCTTATCGTCTGTATTATAGTCTACAACTCTAATATAGTCAGAGAACTACTAAACGGTTACGGCGTTAACCTCATTGAGCCTAATCCATTAGTACTTGCACTCGGTTGCCTTGTAACCATTTTAGACCTCTTTGACAATATATAAGAAATTGAACTTTATATCATTGCCACGCATACTTAAGAGCACTTAATTAACTAACATTCTATTAATTATAATTCTTCTGACAACTATTTATTAAGTTATACCATGTTTAAATTAAAAGATAAGACCCTCTTCGCACTTTCCTAATGATACAACTGTCGTGGTTGTGGCATAAAAGCGGGGTAAATAGTTTAATTCACCTTTTAAGTAAAGGCACCAAGTTAACTTAACAACCCAAATTGCGAAACCCCCATAATTAATTATCTTATGGGGGGTTTATTGTATATAAAAGCTAATCAAGATTTATATAGGTCGCTACGGTTAATGAAGCTTTATCGAACACTTTAAAGCGTTATTGTGTCACCGTCACGTCAAGCGTAACTCGGCGATTAGGCTGTAAACATTCGATCTCTTGCTGGCGAGATAGATTGCTTGGACAATGCTTGACAGGTTGTGACTCTCCAGCGCCAACAGCCATCATGGAAGCTGGTTTTACACCGCTATTTACTAAATAAGTACGGACGGTTTGAGCGCGTAATTGTGATAGATTCATATTATAAATATCATCCCCTTTATAGTCCGTATGTCCTGTAATTATGATGCGAGTATCCCCACTATCTTGGTATCTTTTCAACTTATTCGCTAATTCATCTAGTTCACGACGGCCTTGCGGCAGCATATTTTCAGGTTGCCATTTATCGAATTTAAATAAAGCATCTGCCCCTAGATTTATACGCTCTTTAATTTGTGCAGGGGTAGCTGTTGGAGCACTAGGAGGACAATCAACAGGCTTCCAATAAAACTCTTGAGCTCTATAATCGGCATCAAAGATAACTTTATATTGACAGATTTTGACAGCCTCGTCTGGCATATAAAACTTCATAATGTAGTCCCATTCTCGAGCGTGTTGTGCTTCGCTAAAGTGCGGTCGACCAATCAGTTGATAGAGTTCATCTTTTGCAACACCTGGTTTGATTTTTTGAAGGTTTTCACTGTTTGGAAACTGACCTTCACGTTGCCATGCATCTTCCAATTGTGGAAAAACGATATTTTCATGTTCAACATGCCCTTCCTGCGTGATTCCTTCGCTTAGGTACTTAGTACCCATACATCCTGTCATTGTTAACAGACTAAGGGAAATCGCACCTATTCCTAACAATCTTTTTAAGCGGTTATTTTTCATGAGTTACCCTTGGTTATTAGTAATAAAATATGACGATATTACACTGTGTAAAATACATAATAGTTGTTATTGATAATGCATAGGCGTCATACCTCAAAAATAGAGATGCGACACCTAGATTACGTTAATATAAGTTTAGAAGTGGAAGCCTGCACCCACAGCGCCACCAGCATTACCTTCAGTATCTGCACTACCACTAATTTTAAGTACCCAGCGACCATTATCAGATAACTTTGACACTCCGACCGCTACTGCGCCTTCACCATTGTATGTAGACAAACCACCTGTCACCATACTCTTTCCGGGTATATAAGCTTGTGGTAACGATGCCATTGCCATCGCAGATGAGATACCAGCATTGGCTTCGTCACCTACTTTGTTAATTTTACTATTCATGCTATAACCAAGGTCTTTGAGCTGATTAAGATTTACAGCGTCAGTACCGTCGACGCCAGCGCCAACGTTAGTAATGGTATTGCCGCCATTATTCAAACCTTGGTTGGTGACGCTTACTGACGTATTAGGCTCATTCGGATTACTAATAACAATTCCATTGCCATCAACCACCGTATCGCCCATTTGAACAGAACCTGCATCTCCCAAATCAATATTCTGAGCTAACTTAACATCAATGCTACCATTGGTGTTAGCAACTGTTTGAATATTGTCTTCTGTCGATGTGGTTGCGCCGCCTTGAATGGTTAATACTTGATTAGGATTTCGAGTTACGACTTGTCCATTATCCGCAGTATACTGCTGTTCTGTTGCCTCAATAGTATTGGAAATGGCTTCATAAACATCGCCACCATTGACGACGGATTGATTGCCTTCGCTGATATAATCAACATCACCACCTTGAGCGATACTATCAGCATTTTTGACTGTAATAGTATCTGACGTCACATTGGTAAAGGTAACATCATCTTTAGTCGCAACCGTAACGTTCGTTCCGTCTCGCGTAATCTCAACATTCTTACCATCAATTAAGTCAACAGTATCACCCGGGTTCACCATTTCGCCATCATCCCCATTGGCTTTAACTGTAAATCCAGATTTGTTAATGGCATCAGCAACACTTTGTGTCGTTGCAATAGAACCTGGATTTTCCGCTGAAGCTATGCCATTTGGCGCCGTGGCAATAGAACCAGTATTCACACTAAGCTGACCATTATCAGTAAGGATGGTATCGTCAGTGTCAACTGAAACGACATAATTATCTCCACCATTATCGTTAGGCGAATCAGACTTAGTTACTGTGATTGGCCCTTCACCTGACACCGAAGTATGCTTAGCGGCTTCAGCTTCGATGGCAGAAGTGTCAATAGATAAATCATAATTAAAGCCATCATTACCATTATTTGTCTTCACCACGGTTACCGTGCCATCTTCTGAACCAACCTTGGTTCTACCCGAGTCAACATAATCCTTATTGGTAACTGAATTAGGATCGTCGCCAACATTTTGTACCGTCATAGTATCTGCATTAACATCTCCTGCATTTACAGTGGTAAAGGTGACCTCTTCGTTTGTTGATACCTTAATACCGCCATTACCATCATCTTCAAGGTTGATATTATTGCCGGTTACGAAGTTTGCAGTATTATTACTTTGATCGACAGTCTTAACCTGCTGCCCGTCAATTTGCGTAACGACTGCTTGCAAAGCACTGTCCGCTTTATCTAAGCTATCTTTAGTCTCGTCATTCAAACTGACTTGATAATCAGTGACGTTATTTTCTCCCTCTACCGGTGTTACTGCCAATCCAGAACCAGGATTTGCTGTCACTTTAGACCCTTCAGCATTCACCTCATAGATAGTCTGACCATTCTCGCCAGTTGACATTTCAACAGAGGCGATATTGGTACCTGCTTCAACTTCCGTTCTTGATGCAGCGATAGACTGCTCTAATTGACTGACATTGACCGCGTCATTCGGGTTAGTGCCTGCAGCAACACCCGTGATTGCAGTGTCGCCTGCATCGATACCATCTGTATTATCGATGGTGACAGGACCAACCGTCACACTGTCAAAGGTAACATCTTTAGCGGTGGCAAAGGTAAACTTGCTGCCATCTTGTACAACAGTTAAGTTGTCGCCTGCAGCATAGGTCACTGTATCCCCTGGTGTTACTAAAGTGGTGCTGGCGCCCGTCTCATTACCTGCGGCGATAACATTAAAGCCGGATTGGTTAATAGCGTCGGCAACACTGCCTGCAGTCACTAGGTTGTTTTCATCGCCATCAGTTGGGGTGAATACTGAACCATCAGTGTTAGTGTTGAGGATCGTGGTGTTTGCAGTAATCTTACCATCAGCATCTTTGGTGATGGTGGTGTCATCGGTGTTGACGGATACATCGAAGATGGTCGCACCATCTGCGTTGGTAGCTGAGCTATCAACCGTGATAGACCCGTCATCAGAGGTGACCTCTTCTTGTGAAGCAGCAGCCGCTTGTTGCAACTGATCTTCTGTGGCAGCTTGTCCGGTTACGATGTTATTGGGGTCGTAGGTGATGTTGGTTAAACCGTTCACTGTACCTTGATCACCATTAATAGTAACTGGGTTGGCTGTGCCAACTGTAATCTGATCGGCTAAACCAAACTCGACCCCATCTGCGGTGGTTGTGGTGATGACATTGCCATCTGCTTCGGTGAAATTAACGGTATCACCAAGCTGGTAGTTGTTGTCGGTATCACCATCGCCAACGTTAAAGCCTTGGGCTACAGCGTCATTGGTCTCGGTCAATTGACTGACATTGACCGCGTCATTCGGGTTAGTGCCTGCAGCAACACCCGTGATTGCAGTGTCGCCTGCATCGATACCATCTGTATTATCGATGGTGACAGGACCAACCGTCACACTGTCAAAGGTAACATCTTTAGCGGTGGCGAAGGTAAACTTGCTGCCATCTTGTACAACAGTTAAGTTGTCGCCTGCAGCATAGGTCACTGTATCCCCTGGTGTTACTAAAGTGGTGCTGGCGCCCGTCTCATTACCTGCGGCGATAACATTAAAGCCGGATTGGTTAATAGCGTCAGCCACACTACCTGCAGTCACTAGGTTGTTTTCATCGCCATCAGTTGGGGTGAATACTGAACCATCAGTGTTAGTGTTGAGGATCGTGGTGTTTGCAGTAATCTTACCATCAGCATCTTTGGTGATGGTGGTGTCATCGGTGTTGACGGATACATCGAAGATGGTCGCACCATCTGCGTTGGTAGCTGAGCTATCAACCGTGATAGACCCGTCATCAGAGGTGACCTCTTCTTGTGAAGCAGCAGCCGCTTGTTGCAACTGATCTTCTGTGGCAGCTTGTCCGGTTACGATGTTATTGGGGTCGTAGGTGGTGTTGGTTAAATCGTTCACTGTACCTTGATCACCATTAATAGTAACTGGGTTGGCTGTGCCAACTGTAATCTGATCGGCTAAACCAAACTCGACCCCATCTGCGGTGGTTGTGGTGATGACATTGCCATCTGCTTCGGTGAAATTAACGGTATCACCAAGCTGGTAGTTGTTGTCGGTATCACCATCGCCAACGTTAAAGCCTTGGGCTACAGCGTCATTGGTCTCGGTCAATTGACTGACATTGACCGCGTCATTCGGGTTAGTGCCTGCAGCAACACCCGTGATTGCAGTGTCGCCTGCATCGATACCATCTGTATTATCGATGGTGACAGGACCAACTGTGACACTGTCAAAAGCAACGTCTTTGGCGGTGGCAAAGGTAAACTTGCTGCCATCTTGTACAACAGTTAAGTTGTCGCCTGCAGCATAGGTCACTGTATCCCCTGGTGTTACTAAAGTGGTGCTGGCGCCCGTCTCATTACCTGCGGCGATAACATTAAACCCTGAGTTGTTAATGGCATCAGCCACACTACCTGCAGTGATTAGCGTGTTTTCGTTACCGTCAGTCGGATTAACTATTGAGCCATCAGTATTATGCGTTAAGGTTGTGGTGTTGGCTTTGATGTTCCCTTGATTATCTTTAATGATGGTAGTGTCATCTGTATTAACAGAGACATCAAAGATAGTCGCACCATCTGCGGTGCTACCTGAGCTATCAACCGTGATGGACCCATCATCAGAGGTAAACTCTTCTTGAGAAGCAGCTGCCGCTTGTTGCAACTGGTCTTCTGTGGCGGCTTGTCCGCTAACAATGTTTACTGGGTCATAGGTGGTGTTGGTGAGTCCGCCTACTGTACCTTGATCACCATTAATAGTAACTGGATTGGCTGTGCCGACGCTGATGCTGTTAGCTAGGCCAAAGTCGATTTGGTTGTCAGTCACTGTGGTAACGATGTTGCCATCCGTACTGGTATAGGTGACTGTTTCACTAAGTTGTACATTGTCCTTAGTACCGTTGTCTGCCGCTATATCAAAACCTTCGGCAACCGCGTCATTGGTCTCGGTCAATTGACTAACATTGACTGCGTCATTGGGATCAGTACCCGCAGCAACATTAGTTATTTTATCGCCGCCAACATTAAGACCATCTGCTGTGGAAGATAGTTCTGTACTATCACCTGCAGTATCTCCAATAATCACAGAGTCTGTTGCAGTGACTGTTTCAAAGACAGGCGTATCGCTCACTGAATAAGTAAATACTGAACCATTTTGGTCGAGTACCATATTGTCGCCAGCTTGCAACGTCACTGTGTCTTGGTTCTTTATGTTTTCTGAAGCCACAACCCCTGTAGTGCTACCAGTGCCTGTACTGCCAGCAATTGCATTAAAGCCAGAATTGTTTACGGCATCTACTACGTCACCAGTAGTGGCAATCGCATCTGCATTAGGTGTTTCTGCTAAACCTGTACTGGTATTTTGAGTAACGTCACCAGTATTGACACTGATAACACCAGTATTAGGGTCGGTTACTAATGTATCATTGTCCGTATTGACAGAGACATCAAAGATGGTTGCGCCATCTGCCGTTGTACCACTGTCATCAACATTGATAGACTTATTACTTGAAACAACTTCTTCGCTAAGACCTGTAACAGCACTTTCTAACTGACTAACATTTACGGCATCAGTATCAGCCACACCTTCGGCAACATTAACAATGGTATTGTTACCATTATCTAGTCCGTCAGTATTTAATCTAACCCTATCTTTACTAGTATCTTGCGGCGTTATTGCAATACCATCTCCAGTAATTTGAGTCTCATTGCCAGTAGCATCTACAAATGTAGCATCCGATAAATCCTTTAAGCTTTTAGCAAGTTTAATCTCTAGTGTATCTGTTTCGTCCGATACAACACCAATATTATTATCAGTTAATAATGTTGGGTCGGTGATACCACCCTCAACATTAACAGTTTCACCAAGTTGTCGATCAAAATCAGCACCACTGTCACCAGAGAATGTTAGCGGTGTATTCGCCAGTTCATTTAACTGACTACCATTAACGGCATCTGTAGAAGTGGAACTGACTTCACCTGCAGCGACATTGGTGATTTTATCGCCACCAACATCTAGACCATCAGCTGTTGAGGTTAGTGTGGTGTTATTACTGCCATCACCAATAACCACACTATTGAACTCTGGATTATCTGCAAATTGTACTTGTACCTGACCATCGGTCACTACGGTTTGTAAATTTTTAGCAGAATAATTACCTTCAGTTGCAGTATTTGAGGTATCTTCAGCCAAAGCAATAGCTGAATTGGACCCTATTATATTCAAAGTGCTGCCAAGGCTTTGCTGAGTTCCATCAGCGTCTGTATCAGCATTGGTGTTGCCAGTAAATGTTAACGGTGAATTAGCTAAATTTGCTACTGACTTAAGTTGAGCAACGTTGACAGCATCACTGTCTTCTGAACCTGCAGCTAAATTAGTAATTTGACGTGTGTTATCAGTATTGCCTACTGATACTGCACCATAAGCACCCTTAATAGTTGCAGATATCGCATCTTTATCTGATTGCGTGATTTCATCAGGCGCATAAACTGTATCACTTGCTGCAGTAGCAGTGCTTGAAGTTGCTGCACCCTCTGCTAAAGCTTCTCTATCAGCAACAGATTGCCCACCTAAAGCAACACCATAGTCCACAGACGCATCAGCTTTTGAACCTAAAGCAACCGCTCTCGTTTCAGTAGATGAAGAACCTTCACCAAAAGCGACAGCACCATCAGCCGTTGCCTTAGCAAGCGCACCGATTGCAACTGGCGTCGCGTTTGAGCCATCTGGTTTTGTTTCACCCGTATAAAAAGACTCCGCAAATGCACCAATCGCAATGCCCCCACCTTGTACACCAGTGCCATTGAAAGTATTAGGTCCATCTTCGCCAGATACTTTCGCATTATTACCGATAGCGATACCGGAAAATGTTTCGTTACTCGCTTCGTCACCTATGACTACTGCCCCGCCGCTAGGGCTGTTCGTTGTTGCTGAATTCCCTAATACTACATTAGGGCTGTTGTATTCAGGCGGTACTGTACCTGGTTCCCACAAATAAGTGACTGAGCTCGAAGCATTTGCACCGATGACCAAGTCACCAGTTTGAGAATTAGTAACACCGCCCGAGATATAATCTAAGTTTGAGCTGGCATTGTTACCTACGACAATAGAGTCTGCATTGGTAACTTCAACATTCGGTCCTACTGCAATAGCGCCTAAACCTGCGTTATTTGCTGCATCATTATTAAAGTTACCTAGATTAGTTCCACCATCATTCACACTGTAATAATGCGTTTGAGCAGATTTTAGCTGTGCTACATTTACCGCATCGGTATCTTCAGACCCTGCTGCAACACTAGTGATTTGACGAGTTAAAGTTGTACCATCACCTACTGACACCGCACTAGTGGTTGCTCGCCATGTTGATGAGGTATCTGTAGAGTTGGTACCTGTAATAGCATCATATCCGCTATCAGCAGGTGCATCTCTATTAGCTACTGATGCTGACCCTAGCGCAACGCTATCACTAGAGGTTGCTCTGGTGCCAGTGCCCAAAGCTGTAGCATTTTTACCCGTATCAACCGAATTTGTAGCATCTTCATCCGTATTTCCAACTCTCGAATCATAACCTAGGGCGACTGAGTTCTCTGCATATTCATAAGTTTTAGAGTGACTACCAATTGCAATAGATGAGTCACCATCAGACTCGGCATTTAGTCTATTTTCTCTATAACCACCGCCAATAGCTACCGAATAATTACCTTCAGAAACAGACTTTCCATCTAAACGAGTTGTGTTGGTTTGAGTACCAATTGCAATGGCAAAATCGCCATTGACAGTCACATCATTACCAATGCCTACACTTTGCTGACCAATGACATGAACTTCTGAACCGATGGCAACTTGTTCTGGGCTGACTTTACCTTGAAGATCGACTCCACTAGTAAACGTTTTATTACCAATTGCTACGCTACTCGCTTCTCCAGCTATAGCATTTCTACCAATAACCACACTACTATGTCCTTGAGAGTCTGCCTCAAAGCCTATTACAACACTTTTATACACTCTTTTTCTTTGTTCAGTAATATTCTCACTGATGGCTTTAGCATCATGTCCGATAACAATATTATCTATGTCGTTAGATTGAGCACCAGAGCCAATTACCAGCGTATTAGTAGCACTTTTTATATTGGCTCCAATATCCGGTTGTAAAACTTTAGCACCTACACCTATGGCCATACTATTATCACCAGTTACTGAACTTTCCTTACCGATTGCAACGGCATTAGTAGCAGAAGCTTTACTATCTTTACCGATAGCAACGGCATTAGTAGCAGAAGCTTTACTATCTTTACCGATTGCAACAGCATTATTAGCAATTGTCTCAGCGCCGTCACCACAAGCCACTTGACCGTCTAAAGACTCATCAACGTCACCTGAAGCAGCATTAGTTGGTGTTCCATTCCCGTCAGGAACGACACATATACCATTTGCTGCCATTGTCTGTGAACTAATACCTAATCCACTTAAAATACCTAATGTGAGTAAACCTAATTTTAAAAACTTTAAAATACCGACACTGCCCTTACGCAAGCTTGATGATTTAGTAATAGAACGATTACTCTTTTTACCTCGTCCTTTTGCGTACTCTGCAACCGCAACAAACGATCCTGTAGTCTTGTTAAACACTACTTTATAAATATGATTCATGAGCACTTTCCTTACAGGTAATTTTAACTAATTTGCTTTTAAACGATTGAGAGTAATTTATTAAGGTGATTAATATTGATAGGTTTAAAACTATACAAATATATAAAGAAACTGTGTTATTACACTAAGTAATAACATCAATTATTTAATTACAAAAAAAAGGTATGTCATTAAACTTTTAATAAACAAACTATATATGATTGTATATTTAATAATACATCTATTTAGAAAATTTTACTAATTTTTTTGAAATATTGTTCAAACTCTTACGATTTATACTTTCATAAATAGATTTATACTTTCATAAATATTATAATCAAAATATGAATATTTAATTTTAAAATTAAAATAATATATTAGTTTATCTAAACTTTAGTTATTTTAATAATTTAAGATTTCAAGATATTAAGGTTTGATTATTTATATTTATGATTTACCAATCATTGTTAAATCGCAACAAGCTAGTTGATAGAAGCTAATTTTGAATAGTTCAGTTTTAGATAATATTTGAGGATTTAGGAAGGATATATTAATAATAGAAACTATTGACTATCTTATAATTTATTCTAGTCTCATGAAAATGGCTGGATTAGATACTATTGTGTAAGTATATTGTGATTACAATTTAATATCACTCTTTTTGATTCTAATCATAGAGTTTTCTTAAAATAATAGGTTTATAAACCGCTGACATTTTTAACTAATGTTTGTAAATAAAGAAACCTCGCTTCTTCATAGTTGACGAGAGGTATAAAGAATTAATACTAACCTGTAAAGTATTGAAAAATTACAGCGGAATCTTAAGTTCGTAAGAGTCATTTAACTATAGTCCGCAAACTATTAAGCGATTACATTATTAAGCTTGCTCCAGTAGTGCTTACACTCGGTTGACTTATAAGCAATTCAGACTTCTTTGACTACACAATATAGAGACGCCGGCTATTTTATTAAGCGACATATTCACCATCAAACAACATGCAAAAAAAAGCCCCCACAACGTAAGTTGCGGGGGCTTTTAAGTATAGGGAGCTGACGATGACCTACTCTCACATGGGCGAACCACACTACCATTGGCGCGACGATGTTTCACTTCTGAGTTCGAGAAGGGATCAGGTGGTTCCATCGTGCTATTGTCGTCAGCAAAGGGGGTATAGATATGAGTTGGTTAAGTTATTTACTTAACGTTGTATTGACTAAATATATCAAGAACCTGAATCAAGGTTGCTATTTATAAGCAATCATCAGGGTGATATCGAAATAATTGGCGACATACTAAAACCACTTGGGTGTTGTATGGTCAAGCCAAACGAGCAATTAGTACAGGTTAGCTACACGCATCACTGCGCTTCCACATCCTGCCTATCAACGTCCTAGTCTTGAACGGCTCTTAAGGGAAATCTAATCTTGAGGTTGGCTTCCCGCTTAGATGCTTTCAGCGGTTATCCAATCCGAACGTAGCTACCGGGCAATGCCATTGGCATGACAACCCGAACACCAGCGGTTCGTCCACTCTGGTCCTCTCGTACTAGGAGCAGATCCTCTCAAATTTCCAACGCCCACGGTAGATAGGGACCGAACTGTCTCACGACGTTCTAAACCCAGCTCGCGTACCTCTTTAAATGGCGAACAGCCATACCCTTAGGACCTGCTTCAGCCCTAGGATGAGATGAGCCGACATCGAGGTGCCAAACACCGCCGTCGATATGAACTCTTGGGCGGTATCAGCCTGTTATCCCCAGAGTACCTTTTATCCGTTGAGCGATGGCCCTTCCATACAGAACCACCGGATCACTAAGACCTACTTTCGTACCTGCTCGACTTGTGGGTCTCGCAGTTAAGCGCGCTTTTGCCTTTATACTCTTTGAACGATTTCCGACCGTTCTGAGCGCACCTTCGTACTCCTCCGTTACTCTTTAGGAGGAGACCGCCCCAGTCAAACTACCCACCATACATTGTCCTCGGTATTGTTATACCTGAGTTAGAACCCCAACATGACCAGGGTGGTATTTCAAGGGTGGCTCCACAAATACTGGCGTATCTGCTTCAAAGCCTCCCACCTATCCTGCACAAGTCAGGTCAAAGTTCAATGTAAAGCTGTAGTAAAGGTTCACGGGGTCTTTCCGTCTAGCCGCGGGTACACAGCATCTTCACTGCGATTTCGATTTCACTGAGTCTCTGCTGGAGACAGCGCTGCCATCATTATGCCATTCGTGCAGGTCGGAACTTACCCGACAAGGAATTTCGCTACCTTAGGACCGTTATAGTTACGGCCGCCGTTTACTGGGGCTTCGATCAAGAGCTTCGCCTTACGGCTTACCCCATCAATTAACCTTCCAGCACCGGGCAGGCATCACACCCTATACGTCCACTTTCGTGTTTGCAGAGTGCTGTGTTTTTAATAAACAGTTGCAGCAGCCTGGTATCTGCGACTGCTAGTAGCTTACACCGCAAAGGGCTTCACCACCAGCAGCGTACCTTCTCCCGAAGTTACGGTACCATTTTGCCTAGTTCCTTCAGCAGAGTTCTCTCAAGCGCCTTGGTATTCTCTACCTGATCACCTGTGTCGGTTTAGGGTACGATTCGTTTATGACTTAAGTTTAGAAGCTTTTCCTGGAAGCATGGTATAGACCACTTCGCCAGTAAACTGGCTTGCTATCAGATCTCAGCATATAACCACCCGGATTTACCTAAGTAGTCTGCCTACATCCTTTCACCTGGACAACCATCGCCAGGCTGGTATAACCTTCTCCGTCCCTCCATCACATCATAAACAAGTATCAGAATATTAACTGATTTCCCATCGACTACGCCTTTCGGCCTCGCCTTAGGGGTCGACTCACCCAGCCCCGATTAACGTTGGACTGGAACCCTTGATCTTCCGGCGTGGATGCTTTTCACACCCATTATCGTTACTCACGTCAGCATTCGCTCTTGTGATACCTCCAGCATGCCTTACAACACACCTTCACAGGCTTACACAACGCTCCCCTACCACTTGAAACATGTTCAAATCCGCAGCTTCGGCTCCTAGTTTGAGCCCCGTTACATCTTCCGCGCGGGCCGACTCGACTAGTGAGCTATTACGCTTTCTTTAAAGGATGGCTGCTTCTAAGCCAACCTCCTAGCTGTCTATGCCTTCCCACTTCGTTTCCCACTTAACTAGGAATTTGGGGCCTTAGCTGGCGGTCTGGGTTGTTTCCCTCTCCACGACGGACGTTAGCACCCGCCGTGTGTCTCCCGGATATCACTCATCGGTATTCGGAGTTTGCATCGGTTTGGTAAGTCGGTATGACCCCCTAGCCGAAACAGTGCTCTACCCCCAATGGTGTTCGTCCGAGGCGCTACCTAAATAGCTTTCGGGGAGAACCAGCTATCACCGAGTTTGATTAGCCTTTCACCCCTATCCACAAGTCATCCCCTGGCTTTTCAACGACAGTGGGTTCGGTCCTCCGGTGCCTGTTACGGCACTTTCAACCTGCTCATGGATAGATCACTCGGTTTCGGGTCTATACCCTGCAACTAAACGCCCTATTAAGACTCGGTTTCCCTACGGCTCCCCTAACGGTTAACCTCGCTACAGAATATAAGTCGCTGACCCATTATACAAAAGGTACGCGGTCACGGATCAAGTCCGCTCCCACTGCTTGTACGCACACGGTTTCAGGTTCTATTTCACTCCCCTCACAGGGGTTCTTTTCGCCTTTCCCTCACGGTACTGGTTCACTATCGGTCAGTCAGGAGTATTTAGCCTTGGAGGATGGTCCCCCCATCTTCATACAGGATTTCTCGTGTCCCGCACTACTTAATATGCTTGCATTTATGTTTCGAATACGGGGCTATCACCCACTATGGCCAGATTTCCCACTCTGTTCTTCTACATAAAATTAAGTCGGCTCCTCCCCGTTCGCTCGCCGCTACTAGGGGAATCTCGTTTGATGTCTTTTCCTAAGGGTACTGAGATGTTTCACTTCCCCTCGTTCGCTTCCTAATAAATTAGGATACCTAACTTACGTTAGGTGGGTTTCCCCATTCAGAAATCTCCGGATCACAGATTATTGCCATCTCCCCGAAGCTTATCGCAGGCTGTCACGTCTTTCGTCGCCTCTGACTGCCAAGGCATCCACCATGTGCGCTTAATTACTTGACCATACAACCCCAAAGGGTCTTTAGTCAGCAATTATAACGATATCACCTTGATAATTTACGCTTGATTCAGTTCTCTTTACTTTGTAACCAACCTCTTGGGATAACAGCAATACTCTACTAGCTATTGACGTTAAAAAGGTTGATTACTGGTTAGACAATGGCTCAGTGTATGATTCATCGTCTAACCGTTTATTACAACTCATATCTATGTTTTTAAATAGTAATGACGCTGTCATCCAGTCGTCATATGTGTTCTGTATAAAACAGAAGTAAGTAATTGTTTTTTACCGGTTATTGAATAACCTTATAATCACTTAGTTCTATTTTATGGCTTTGCCTTACTGCTATGCTTTATTTGACTCTGTTAGTCTGTAATATGGTGGAGCCAAGGAGAGTCGAACTCCTGACCTCCTGCGTGCAAGGCAGGCGCTCTACCAACTGAGCTATGGCCCCTGAGAAGCGTTAAAAAATTGCATCGCAATTTTAGCTTCGCAAGGAAAATCCCTTAAAGGGGATTTTCAAAAAGCTTAAATTACTTTCTGAGCTCTTTTTATTAACTCTTAGCAAGAGAAAATTGCTTACGCATTGAGCGTTTTTACAATAAGCTGTTGTATCTACCATGCTAATAATATGGTGGGTCTGATAAGACTTGAACTTATGACCCCCGCGTTATCAACACGGTGCTCTAACCAGCTGAGCTACAGACCCTGAGCGAGGATATAGATGAAGCACTGCTTCATCCCGAGCGCAAGGAAAATTCTTTAAATAGAATTTTCAAATAACTCAATACCTCAGTAAGCTATAAAACAATAAGTGCAATATTAGGCTCGCAAGAGAAAATCTCTTAAAGGGGATTTTCTAATCGTTCTGCCTACTAGCATCTGCTCGTTTACAGCTAAAGCTTGTTTCTACTAAAACCAAAGAACAACTTGTTGTGAATTCTTGCTGACCGGATGCGTCAATAAGGAGGTGATCCAGCCGCAGGTTCCCCTACGGCTACCTTGTTACGACTTCACCCCAGTCATCGACCACACCGTGGTGAGCGCCTCCCCGAAGGTTAGGCTACCCACTTCTGGTGCAATCAACTCCCATGGTGTGACGGGCGGTGTGTACAAGGCCCGGGAACGTATTCACCGCGGCATTCTGATCCGCGATTACTAGCGATTCCGACTTCATGGAGTCGAGTTGCAGACTCCAATCCGGACTACGATAGGCTTTTTGAGATTCGCATCACATCGCTGTGTAGCTACCCTCTGTACCTACCATTGTAGCACGTGTGTAGCCCTGGTCGTAAGGGCCATGATGACTTGACGTCGTCCCCGCCTTCCTCCAGTTTGTCACTGGCAGTATCCTTAGAGTCCCCGGCCTAACCGCTGGTAACTAAGGAAAAGGGTTGCGCTCGTTGCGGGACTTAACCCAACATCTCACGACACGAGCTGACGACAGCCATGCAGCACCTGTATTCTAATTCCCGAAGGCACTCTCGTATCTCTACAAGATTCTAGATATGTCAAGACCAGGTAAGGTTCTTCGCGTTGCATCGAATTAAACCACATGCTCCACCGCTTGTGCGGGCCCCCGTCAATTCATTTGAGTTTTAACCTTGCGGCCGTACTCCCCAGGCGGTCTACTTATTGCGTTAGCTGCGTCACTAAGGGATCAAGTCCCCCAACGACTAGTAGACATCGTTTACGGCGTGGACTACCAGGGTATCTAATCCTGTTTGCTACCCACGCTTTCGAACCTCAGTGTCAGTATGATGCCAGGAGGCTGCCTTCGCCATCGGTATTCCTTCAGATCTCTACGCATTTCACCGCTACACCTGAAATTCTACCTCCCTCTCACCTACTCTAGCCCAACAGTATCAGATGCAGTTCCCAGGTTAAGCCCGGGGATTTCACATCTGACTTATTAAGCCACCTACGCTCGCTTTACGCCCAGTAATTCCGATTAACGCTTGCACCCTCTGTATTACCGCGGCTGCTGGCACAGAGTTAGCCGGTGCTTATTCTGCAGCTAATGTCATCGCATATGGGTATTAACCATATGGTCTTCTTCACTGCTTAAAGTGCTTTACAACCAAAAGGCCTTCTTCACACACGCGGCATGGCTGGATCAGGGTTGCCCCCATTGTCCAATATTCCCCACTGCTGCCTCCCGTAGGAGTCCGGACCGTGTCTCAGTTCCGGTGTGGCTGATCATCCTCTCAGACCAGCTACAGATCGTCGCCTTGGTAGGCCTTTACCCCACCAACTAGCTAATCCGACTTAGGCTCATCCAATAGCGAGAGCGCAAGCGCCCCCTTTTCCCCGTAGGGTGTATGCGGTATTAATACGAGTTTCCCCGTGCTATCCCCCACTACTGGGCAGATTCCTAAGTGTTACTCACCCGTCCGCCGCTCGACGCCTAGTAGCAAGCTACTATCGTTTCCGCTCGACTTGCATGTGTTAAGCCTGCCGCCAGCGTTCAATCTGAGCCATGATCAAACTCTTCAGTTTAATCTTGCTATGAAGCTCTTTAAAGAAGCTTCTAAACTTGGCTCATTCTTTTACTAGCAAATTGCTTTTCGTATGTTTCATATAATGAATTAACTTCGAGTTTCTCTGCTTCTAAAGAATGATAATTTTTATAGTTAGTCGTCTACCCGAATAGAGTAAACCCCAACTTTAATTTCTCAGCATCCTAAATCAGCAAAAATCCACACAAGTTGTTCTTTGATTCTAGCTTTTAAATAGTTGACTTATCTTGTCGTCCAAGGTAAGTTTGTTCTTTTGCTTTGCTTTACTGTTATTAATAAGTAACAACAGTATCACTTAGCAGGCTGACTATTATATAGATTTGAATATCGTTGTCAACACTTAATTTTATTTCTTTTTAAGATGTTAGGCTTCTAATCTTTCGATTTATTGCCCGATGTCCGTCTTAGTGAGGGCGTATTATAGAGGGTTTAATTCTAGTGTCAACCCTTGACGAAAAGTTTTTTCAATATTTTAATTAGCATCAATTTTTTGAATCTTTTGTTATACAGGTATTGTATTAAGTTACTGCTACTATTTAATACCTACACCCAGTGGCTTATAGCTATGCCAGCGACAAACAATAGATTAGTTATCAGCGTTATCATGACGATATTTTTAAGCTGTTTACCTATTGATACTGTATCAACATGTGTTACTTGATCTTCATCTGCTAAATTTCTTAGTAGAGTAAGCTGTATAGCATTACTATGCTTTATCGCTAAGGGGTAAACTATTAATACAGACAATGTATACCAATTAAAATTAATTGCATACGTTAGATAGCACAGGTAAGAAGCCATAAACAGTAAACCATATGCCGTTTGAATTCCTCTATCCCCTATCAAAACTGCTAGTGTTATTTTGCCTGCTTGTTTGTCACTATAGATATCTCGCATGTTATTAACAAATAGCACACAAGCAGCAAGCCCACCGCATCCTGTGGCAGGTAACAGATGACTTCGTTGAAACTGACCCGTTTGTAAATAAGCACTTCCTAAAACGCCTAGCCAACCGAAGAATATCAGTACAGCCAACTCCCCCATTGCGCGGTATCCATAAGGACGTTTGCCCATGGTATACGCCATCGCAGCGATGATAGCGAGCACACCAAATCCTAGAAATAGCAGAAAGTCGCGCAGGCTATCAAAGCCAATGGCAATTAATATAACACCTGAGCAAAAGGTTAATAACGCCCAACCTACTATTAATCGCTTCAAGTGTTTTGCGCTAATCTGACCACTGGCCATCACTCGCTGTGGACTATTATAATCCCGATTGGCATCAGTGCCTTTGACGCCATCACCATAATCATTGGCAAGATTGGATAATATTTGCAGAGCCAATGCGACCCAAAGTGTTAATGCAAAGACTAGCCAATTGTGACTGGTAAGGGATTGATTAGAAGAGACTATCTCAGAAAAAGCTAAGCCAGTACCACAAAGGATACTGGCTACGGCTAAAGGAAAGGTGCGAGGACGAGTGGCTTGAATAAACATAGAGACAGTAGACATTGTTAAACCATCGCTCACAATAAATAATAGAGGACTGACAGTTATTAATTTAACCTTTAACTTTGGCTTTTAAAGTAGACACAATGCCAGATAACGCATAGAGGACACCGATGGCTAAAATACCAACGGGAATATCATATAAAACAATACCCATCACCAGTACAGCGATAATCAGCGCCACAAAAGGCACTTTCTTTTTATCAAATTCCTTAAAGCTATAGTATTTAAGGTTACTGACCATTAGAAGTCCGCAAATCACGACCCATACCGCTGATAGCATCATGATGTGGGTGTCGTAGTCTCCTACCCACTGATTATGATCTAAAGCCACCATCACCGAACTGGTAACTAAAATGGCTGCTAAAGGACTGGCCAAACCGACAAAGAATTTCTTATCAACTTCCCCAATTTGCACATTAAAACGAGCCAATCTAAATGCCGCACAGGCAGTGAACACAAACGCACAAGCGACGCCGATACGACCTAAAGGCTGTAACGCAAAGCTATAAATCAATATTGCGGGAGCCACTCCAAACGCAAGCATATCTGCCAAAGAGTCATACTGCTCTCCAAACGGACTTTGAGCATTAAGCATCCGGGCCACTCGCCCATCCGCTCCGTCTAAAATGGCGGATAAAAAGATTGCTAAAGAGGCTTTATAAAACTCGCCTTGAGTACTCGATAAGATGGAGAAAAATCCAGACAGTAAGGACAGTGTGGTGATTAAATTAGGTGCCAAATACACACCTCGACTCACCACGGGCTTACCATTGGATACTTCCTGTTCGATGACTTCAAAGGTCAAACCATCCAAACCGTCTATACCCCCGCTAGTCGCATCAGCACTATTAGCTTCAACACCAGTTGTAGACGGCACATCTGAGGAAGCACTATGCTCAATGTCAACTGGGTGTGAAGATTTTGTCTCTTTAGAATGCGAGGAATTGGGCGTTGTCATACTCATTCTCAATATTGTTGAAAATTTTAAACGTGACTGTTATAAGCAATGAAAGCCGGAATAAACTGAATTTTAATCTGCCTTATTATTTATTTAGTAACTATACATCCGACATCCGAACCATATAGCTTGATACTTTCTTTCTTTATACCTATCTTACCTTTTTACTTACTCACCCACCAACCAACGCACATTTACCGCTTGGCTTTGTGGGATATCTGGTGCGTCCTCAGGTCGTAGCAACGGCTGGATAAAGTTTAAGATTTCGCGTGCTTTTTGGTCAAATTGCCATGGTGGATTAATAATTAACATACCGGTGCCATTGAGGCCTACTGCAACGTCATTTGGATAAATATTTAACTCACAAAGTAGCTGCTTACGAATCCCAGTTCGCTTCATTTTTTTGTAAAAAAGCTCAACCGCATCAATATTTTTGATTGGGAACCATAACGCATAAACCCCTTGCGGCCACTTGGTCATTGTCGCTACCAACAGCTCAACCAAACGGGTAAAGTCTTTGTGCTCTTGTTCATAAGGAGGATCAATTAAGATAACTCCGCGACGCTCTTCAGGCGGAATGACGGCCATTATACCTTCAAATGCATCACGGTTATGAATGCCAATAGGCAGCTTATACAACTGATAATTAAGGGCATCATATTCGCTATTTTTAAGCTCGAAAGCTTCTGCTCTAACAAGAGGTTCAGGGCTCCTCTCAACATGATTGGCAATCCACCAAGGCGAGCCTGGGTATACATGCTTATCATAGGTTTGGCGGGCTTTCTTGATATCGTCAACATACTGGCTGACGGCTGCTGGCGCCTCACTTAGATCTGCATTTAATATCTTTTGGACACCATTTTGGGCTTCGCGAGTCTTGCGAGACTCTTCACTACTTAATGAATAAAGACCTCGTCCACCATAAGCATCTAGTACATAATAAGACTTATCTTTTTTGCTCATTTGATTGAGCAGTTGGATGAGTAAAATGTGTTTTACAACGTCGGCAAAATTACCTGCGTGATAGGCATGTTTATAGTTCATAAGTTAGCTTGTTTAATTGTAGAAAGTTGCGTATTAAAATTGGGGAATCAAAAATTGGTTCTATGTTAGCATAAGCGGGTTTGAAATAAGTATATTAATAGTTAATTGCCCTGATATGAATCTATTAAAACGCTCTTTACTGATTCAATTTAGGTTAAATTTCGGTTAAGTTTAGGGCCTATTGAGTGTTAAGTCTAATTATTAGGCATAAAGCTTCAAAGAGTATCATGGTTAGCAATCAATTGATGTGGCTGTTTAACGTATCTTTAACTTAATTTTCGGCTTAATTTTATTCTAACTATTACTATTAACTGCGTTATTCATTTTATAATGCAGATGCCATTGCAATTTTACTGTTTATGAAGATGAAGGTGTCAGAGGTGTTATTGATGACTAAAACGAATAAAACTGAGGTTAATAGTAATTTAACACCGTCTATAGGCCAACATAATGACCCGATAACGGTGCCTATACCTCCCCCTCTAACGCCTAGCGAGGTTGACACTGCTAAAGAACTGGCTTATGAGGTGTTAGAAGAGATAACCCAACATGCTGATAAAGCAACAGTACTAAGTCACCATAACAAAATTGATCTTACGAACACTCAAAGTACGTTGCAACAATCAGACTTTGAGGTTAATTGGGCGCAACGTTTTGATGAGGTTATGATTGAGTGCTTTATTAATGATGGCTTCGTGGTATTAGATGATGTTTATGACGCTAAGGCTTTGCTGGCGTTGCAAGCTGAGAGTGGATTTGTAGACTATCGCGATGCGCTACTCACTGATGGGGTACGTAAGACTGACATTCGCGGCGATCGAATACGCTGGATTACCCATAACTTCTTCGCAGGATTTTATTATTTGCATAGCATAAACCAATTGGCGCAGTTTTTTAATCGGTTGCTATTTGCAGGTATTCGCCACAGTGAAGCACATTATGCCTGTTACCCGCCTGGCTTCGGCTATCAGTGGCATCAGGACAATCCAATAGGGCGCAATGAGCGGGTTATTTCTGCGGTGTTTTATTTAAATGATGAATGGACGACGGATGATGGTGGTGAACTATCCATTATTGACAATCATGGAAAACAGCACCAACTATTACCCAAAGCCAATCGATTAATATTGTTTGATAGCAATTTACGCCATCAGGTAGAAATTGCGCACCGTCAACGGTATTCTATCGCCACTTGGTTACGTCGTGATGATGCCATTATTATCGCTGAGCCATTATGATTGCCGTATAGTCAATAAACGAAATAAGCAACTTTAAATAAGCAACTTAGCAAATCCAAATCAATAAAAACCCCTTAAATCAGACCTTAAACCGATACACCCTTTCCCTACCAACTTTGAGACGATTATGAACAAAAACGACCCAAAAAACCACACTATTGACCATCAACAAGCCACTTTAGAACTCAGTATTGATTTAATGAGTCGTGATTCGGTCACCCCTCATGATAAGGGCGCTCAGGACGTATTGGTTAATAGACTTAAACCGCTTGGATTTGAGTGTGAATTTATGTATTTTGGCGATAAAAATGCTGTTGGACTCAATGCTGAGGTCAAAAACTTGTGGGCAAGACGTGGCAAGACAGACCCAGTCATCTGCTTTGCAGGGCATACTGATGTTGTGCCAACGGGCAATGCTGATAATTGGAAAATCCCACCCTTTGAGCCAACCGTTAAAGATGGCTATCTTTGGGGTCGTGGCGCAGCAGATATGAAAACAGCGATTGCCGCGTTTACAGTGGCAACTGAAAGCTTCGTTAAAAACCATCCTGATCACAAGGGTTCGATTGCGATGTTGATAACCTCCGATGAAGAAGGGCCTTCTATTAATGGAACGGTAAAAGTCATTGAGGCCTTAGAAGCACGCAATGAGAAAATCACTTATTGCCTGGTTGGCGAGCCATCGAGTACCGATACGCTTGGTGACATTATCAAAAATGGTCGCCGTGGTTCACTGGGTGGCATACTGACGGTGACTGGGAAACAAGGTCATGT
The DNA here is from genome assembly GCF_057621535.2 of Psychrobacter sp. CX5. NCBI lineage: Bacteria > Pseudomonadati > Pseudomonadota > Gammaproteobacteria > Moraxellales > Moraxellaceae > Psychrobacter > Psychrobacter sp. CX5. The sequence goes on from NZ_CM177735.1 coordinate 305,025, forward strand.
CGCCTACCCTCATTTGGCGGTAAATCCGATTCATGCCCTCCTGCCCGCGTTAACTGAATTTACTCATACCCAATGGGATAAAGGTAATGAGTTCTTCCCTGCAACTTCGATGCAAATCTCGAATATCAATGGGGGCACGGGTGCTAATAATGTCATTCCTGAAACGGTAGAGGTGGTATTTAACTTTCGCTTTTCGACCGAAACTACGGAACAAGATTTAAGAGCCAAGACTCACGAGATTTTGGATAAGCATTTTAAAGATACTGAGGCTAGTTACGATATTAAATGGAAACTATCGGGCAATCCATTTTTGACCGCTGAGGGTAAGTTGGTGGATGCGTGTAAAATAGCCGTGAAAGAAGTGACGGGTATTGATACTACCCTATCGACCTCGGGCGGCACGTCTGATGGGCGTTTTATTGCGCCAACGGGGGCGCAAGTGGTTGAGCTTGGCGTGCGTAATGCAACCATTCATCAGGTTGATGAAAAAGTAGAGGTAGACGACTTAGGTAAACTGGCGCAGATATATGAGAAGATGCTTGAGGAGTTGTTACTGCATTAATTTGCAATTCTGGTTTAATTTTTTGGAGCTAATCCTGCTATCCGCTATTAGTTGGTTGCCTGTGGGGCACAGCATCTAAACACAAGCGTGTTCCATTATTCAAGCGACCACTCCTGTGTAAGATGCTGTATGCCCCACAACCCACCAAGCTACCGCTTCTATCAGGGCTAGCGGTAACATCGTGTTCTTGCAGATATTTATCGTGGTTAAAGCTGGTAGGATTTCTGGTAGAGTCGTCAGGTGCGGTTAGCGAAGCGTGATCCACCAATTTTAACCAACAAACCACCTTCAAACATCATAAATTAATAGGTGGGTTACGATTTTACTGCACCTCTTCGAGGTTTGAAAAATCTAACCCACCCTACGCAAGCTTCCAATAGTCGTTTTATTGCGTCAACGGGTGCTCAAGTGGTTGAGCTAGGCATGCGTAACGCTACCATTCATCAAGTGGATAAAAAGGTAGAAATTGATGATATCGATAAGTTGGCGCAGATTTATGAGAAGATGCTAGAAGAATTGTTGAGTTAGAAGTCTAACGCTTTGAATTAAAAAGCCTTCATTTAATGAAGGCTTTTTTGATATAAGAAATCCACCCCGGTTCTGAGAAGCATTACAATTTGGTCTGTGAAACTTTACAACCTCACTTAAATCCATCCCCAGCCCTTCCTATGGAAAAGAAGTAATCTTTTCAGGTTAACAGGCGTAGGGTGTGGTTAGTTTTGCATTACTCTCGAAGAGAGTGCATGAAAAACGTAACCCACCAGTTGTAGGTTAGATTTAATAGTAATAATTACTTGAATATAGACCAGCTATAAATCCATCCCCGACCCTTCCTTTAAAAAAGGAAGGGGGCGATCTTTTAAAAATAGCTCTTAGATCTAAATTTAATGAATACTAATGAACTTTATAAGCTTCGGTTACTCGATACCAATATACACATCAACTTGCGACTCACTGACATAGTGCTCAAAATCGACATCATATAACCGAGTATGCGTACAGTCAGCATCATTGAAATAAGCCCAAACATTTTGCCATGCATTGATAACCGCATCTGGCATGTCACCCTGCTCACTAAAGACTAAATATTTACCTGTGGGAATAGTGACTGTTATTAAATCGTTAGTATCAAACGCTGAATCATCATCAACTTGATGCCAACCAGCCATCACATCAAAAGCCCCATTGGCGTCGCTTTCGTAATTGTGATAGATACCATATATATCGCTATCCTCTGAAAGTTTAGCGAAATAGTTTTTATAAAAATTTTGCCACATCTCACCTATTTTAGCACTTTCAGGATTTGTCTCATCTTGGTTGGTGGTGCGCACGGATATGCCTTGGCAGGGTATATTGTCGGAAAGCTCTAAAATATTCGTACTCATAATATTTCCTTTTAGACTTACAGGCTCAAATTAAATGCTCCGAAAACAGGGTATGTATCGCAAGCCATAGAAGACTTAATAACGCGCTCATGACCCATCGCACCACCACCTAAATCTAGATAACTGCCTAACTTGTATCGTCGTTCCCCAAAAACTAGCTCTTGTTTTGCTTGATCCCAATGTGTTTGATATTGGCTTGTGTCATCACTAATAGGTAAAGCTAAAGCCCATATAGTTTCAGCTTGCTGAACAACCAAACAGTTATTTTCAATAGCTAATACCCCATATTTTCTACCACTTGCAAAAACTGGCGTATTACTACTTACTTTATATCTTAGAATTTCTACGTCTTCATTTTGGTTAATACTATTAATAACAGTATCATCTATGTGTGCATTTAAATTAGTTTTGTCATCTATATCATAGCGTATATCACTAGTCGTCAGAGGCGGGTCATAACATCCTGATAATGAAAATAGGATCATAAATAATAGTATATTTTTCTTCATAATTATCCTAATAGAGTTAAGAAACAGACTAATCGGCCTCATCAATCCAGTTCATTTGGATGGCTTCTAGGATACCTTCGTTTGATTTGTTTGGGTCATCATCGAAGTTCTCTAATTCGGTTACCCAGCGGTGTAAATCGGTAAAGCGAATATACTGTGGATCGGTCTCTGGAAACTTCTCGACCAATTCGATGGCGATGTCTAGGCTGTCTGTCCATTTTAGTTTTTGGTTCATGATCGTGTCCTTATTTAAAGATAAGTGTTGAAATATGAAGGGACAATGGTTTCAAGTTACAAGTGTGTCAAACAAATTGATTATATAGCTGAGATTTTAGCATAGATACGGCGTTTGATTTAGTGCATGTTAAGAAGGATAAGCGTTGCTTTAACAAGGCGGTTTAGCCTCGATTGCAGTGGATATACTTGGTAAAGCACTGGGCTGAGACGCTAGCGTTACCCTGTTATCGCGAAGCAGGAACGGGGTAACGTGTAGCGACTCGCCTCGTGCACACCAAGATAGTAACGCAAAGCGAGAGTGGCTCCAAAAATTATTAGCGCCAAAAGCAGTGCTACTGTTGTTTTATAGCGGTTTGGTTGGCGTTCCAAGTATCGATGACATTGGTGAGGTGTTTGCCTTGCATGTCAAGTATCTCTGGGCGATGCAGACCTTGCTCGCTTTCTAGTACAAATTTGGTCAATCCTATCGCCATTAGGGTGTTTTTGACATAAAAATGATGCTGAAAGTAGATATACTTGTTATCCCAGCCCTCTAAGGTGCTGGTGACCGTCATTTTGTCTAAAAACTTGATTTCCTTTAGATAAACCATCTCTTGCATTGAGATAATCCAGCCAAGCTGTACGTCGCCGGTTTGTTGAGTAGATTGGTGTTGATGTCTGAGCTGATTTTGACGGCTAACGGTCAATAGCCATCCTGTGATATTTAACTCGATAAAGGATAAATAACGGTAGTTTGGTAGGTGTTTGCGAAAACCCATATCGTGCGGCAACACGCGGTAACGCCTCGTAAACGGCTTAAACAGTAACTCCTGATAAAGAGTCTCGTTTAACCCTTGTTCGTTATGATGACTATCATTAGAGTCTGGTGTGTTGCCTTGTTGCTTTAATAGGCGCATCAAGATAAAAAAACGGATTAACATGTTCATGGGTGGGTATCCTAGCTAAGTGTTTAGAAATTAGGCGCTACGTTACATAAAGCATAAGAATAAGGCAAGCGTTAGTCTATACAGCTATGCGGTTGTTGTCAGTTGTGTTGAGTGATAATTAATAAAAAAATTTATATTTTTTGGCTTGAAACTTTCGCCACTCAACCCCATTTTTAGGACAGCCCCATGACTCATAACAGGATTTAAGTTTTATGGTTTAAATGCTGTCCTATAACAATATTTTTATGGGTTGAATGGGTACTTTTTATAACTTAACTGAACTTTTTTAATGGAGTGAAAAATGAATATTCGCCCTTTGCATGACCGCATCGTAGTCCGCCGTGTGGAAGAAGAACAAAAAACCGCTGGTGGTATTTTATTACCGGGTTCTGCTCAAGAAAAACCATCTCAGGGAGAGATCTTAGCAGTGGGTAATGGTCAACTTCGTGAAAATGGTGATGTCCGTCCTTTAGACGTTAAAGTTGGCGATACTATTTTATTCGGTCAATATGCGGGTCAAACTGTGAAAGTTAATGGCGAAGAGCTATTAATCATGAAAGAATCTGATGTATTGGGTGTATTGGAAGGTTAATTGATTTAAAAATATAAACAACCCCCTATAAATTAAAATAATTGGAGAATTATCTCATGGCAAAAGACGTAAAGTTTGGCATTGACGCCCGTAAACAAATGATGGACGGCGTTAATATTTTAGCAAACGCTGTTAAAGTAACTCTAGGTCCTAAAGGCCGTAACGTAGTCATCGACAAGTCTTTCGGCGCACCTGCCATCACTAAAGATGGTGTGTCAGTCGCAAAAGAAATCGAACTTGAGAATAAGTTTGAAAACATGGGTGCTCAGCTGGTACGTGAAGTGGCGAGCAAAACCAATGATGTTGCTGGTGATGGTACGACTACGGCAACGGTATTGGCTCAGTCTATCTTGCAAGAAGGTATGAAGTCTGTTGCAGCCGGCATGAACCCAATGGATCTTAAACGCGGTATTGATAAAGCCGTTAAAGCTTCTGTTGAAGAGATTCATAAATTAGCCACTCCTGCTGACGACCATAAAGCTATCGCACAGGTTGGTTCAATCTCTGCTAACTCTGACACCAAAATCGGTGAGCTTATCTCTGAAGCAATGGAGAAAGTCGGTAAAAAAGGCGTGATCACTGTTGAAGAAGGCTCAGGCTTTGAAGACTCTTTAGAAGTGGTCGAAGGTATGCAGTTTGACCGTGGTTATATCAGCCCATACTTCGCTAACAAGCAAGACAGCTTAACGGCTGAGTTTGAAAACCCATACATCTTATTGGTTGACAAAAAAATCAGCAATATCCGCGAAATCGTACCGTTACTTGAGCAAGTAATGCAGCAAAGCAAGCCACTATTAATCATTGCTGAAGACGTTGAAAACGAAGCGTTAGCGACGTTAGTAGTGAACAACATGCGTGGCGGATTGAAGACTTGTGCGGTAAAAGCGCCAGGCTTCGGTGACCGTCGTAAAGCTATGCTACAAGACATCGCGACGCTAACAGGTGGTACGGTAATCTCTGAAGAAGTGGGCTTAAGCTTAGAGACTGCGACTGTTGAGCATTTAGGTACAGCTAAGAAAGTAACGGTTGGTAAAGAGAACACGGTTATCGTTGATGGTGCTGGTGATAAAGCAGATATCAGCGCGCGTGTTGACTCAATTAACCGTCAAATCGAAGAGTCTACTTCTGACTACGACAAAGAAAAACTGCAAGAGCGTGTTGCTAAATTGTCAGGCGGCGTAGCGGTAATTAAAGTTGGCGCTGCTACTGAAACCGCTATGAAAGAGAAGAAAGACCGTGTAGATGATGCGCTTCATGCCACTCGCGCGGCAGTTGAAGAAGGCGTTGTGCCTGGTGGTGGTGTTGCTCTCGTTCGTGCGATGAGCGCTATTAGCGAATTGACTGGCGATAACGACGACCAAAATGCAGGTATCAATATTTTACGCCGTGCTATGGAAGCGCCTCTACGTCAAATCGTCACTAATGCTGGCGATGAAGCTTCTGTGGTAGTAAACGAAGTGAAAAATGGCTCTGGTAACTATGGCTATAACGCAGCAACTGGCGTTTATGGCGATATGCTAGAAATGGGTATCCTTGACCCTGCTAAAGTAGCACGTTCTGCCCTTGAACATGCGGCATCTGTTGCTGGTCTAATGCTGACCACTGAAGCGATGATCACAGACAAGCCTGAAGATAATGACGGCATGGCTGGCATGGGCGGTGCTGGTGGTATGGGCGGCATGGGTGGTATGGGCGGCATGATGTAATTGTTTATGTGCCCGCTAACTTTGTAGGACGTTGTCAGTCTAACTGGAGGTATCATATATACAATCTTCGTTAGACTTCCTAGTCCTACTTTGTTAGAGACCCCATAAACTTGCCATTCAAGACTGCATTTAAAACCCCGATAAGCTATCGCTTGTCGGGGTTTTTTATGTGATTTATTGATAAGAAGTTGGAATTTTACTTGCAATAGTTGATAGAGTGTCAAATAGCTAAATTAATATTAACCTGAATTCGGGAGAATTAATTCATAAAAGTTAAGTTGATAGGCATTCCTTTGTTGCAAAGCAATGCATCTTACCTTTTAAAGAAACAGTCATTGATCTCTTTTTAACTTTGAAAGGTTAGCTCCCTTACTTTTCCAAAGGAAGGGTTGGGGATGGATTTTTTAACCCAAATAATAACAATAGCTTACAAAAGCTCATATCCCGAATTAAGTTAATATTAAATATTTACGACTACTGATCACTGATCCGACTCATTTCGTCTAAATGTCCATGTTTTATCATCCGATGCTTCTTCAACGTAGTAATATCCTGCCAAGTCAAACTTCTTTAAGTCCTCAGCTTTGGTGATTTTATTATCGGCTGCATACTTCACCATGAGTCCTCGCGCTTTTTTAGCATAAAAGCTGATAACCTTAAATTTGCCATTTTTCTCATCTTCAAACCGTGGCGTGATGATATCTGCATCGACTGCTTTTTTCTTAACAGATTTAAAGTACTCATTGGACGCTAGGTTAATGAGCACATTATCTTCGCCCTGTTCGGCAGTGTCTTGCATACGCTGATTAATTACCTGCGAGATATGCATACCCCAAAAGTCATATAGGTTATCGCCCTGTTCATTTTTTAGCTTGGTGCCCATCTCTAAACGGTACGGCTGAATGAAATCTAGCGGTTTCAGCACACCATATAATCCCGATAAGATACCGAGATGCTCATTGAGATAAACCACTGTCTCTTTGTCCATGTGATACATATCAAGACCTGTGTACACATCACCGTCAAACAGATAACCTGCGGGTTTGGCATTGTCCTCATTAAAGGGCTTCTTCTCACTCCATGCCCATTGCTGATTACGTTCAGCATTTAATTGCGCTAAATCATCGGATATCCCCATTAACTCTTGTAAATCAACAGGCTCTTTTGACTTTAATATTTTCATTAACTGTTGAGAGTGTTCAATGAGCTCAGGTTGGCTATAGTAGTTACCTACTTTTACGGGGACTGGATCACTCTCATTGAGGCTCTTTGCAGGCGATAACACAAAATACATAGTCGCATCCTTTTATAAATAGTGTTTTATTTGGGTTTGTATCGATACTTTATTAAAAGAGTTTTAGTAGGTAAGACTACCATATATAGGCTAACGGAGACAGTCGCAGAGAGCGGCTAAACTGTTTCTGATATTTTTATATAAATCGTGTATTGATAACATTGTGTTATGTGTTACTCTTCCTTAAATAAAAATATGATTGGTTACTTTTTGTGAAAGAATGTAACTGACCGGTCATATTTCATCAATGATTTTTATCAATTTATATTCTTATAATAAATTCACAGAATGGTTTCGAAATTGCCATTTATTAAATTGATAACCTTTGGTTTTAGCTCGACTAACCAGAGGTTTTTTAACAGTTATAAAGTTCTGCCTAAAGACACAATACAAACTCACGATAGGTTTAGATCACTTAAACAAGCTAGGAGCGAAAATGATAATAGGCACAATACAAGCCAAGCAGGCATATGAAGGTCGCGTTGCTATCACACCCGATTCCGTAAAAAAACTGACCAAACTTGGTCATGATGTGATTATTGAGTCTGGTGCTGGTCAGCATGCCTATTACGATGATACCGCTTATACCAATGCAGGTGCCAAAGTCGTGAGTGAAGCGGACGTGTTGTCTCAAGCAGATATCATTTGTGTGGTACAAAACCTGACAGCAGAGCAAATTACTCAGCTAACTAGTAACAGTATCGTCATTGGTATGCTCGATCCCTACCGCAATGATCAACTCGATAACTATGCCAAACAGGGCACCACCGCTTTTGCGATGGAGTTATTGCCTCGGACATTGTCTCGTGCTCAAAACATGGATGTGCTGTCCTCACAGGCCAACCTTGCAGGCTATAAAGCCGTCCTTATGGCAGCCAATGAGTATTCGCGCCCCTTTCCAATGTTTATGACCTCAGCAGGTACGGTTAAACCTGCAAAAGTCGTGGTACTAGGGGTGGGAGTAGCTGGTCTTCAGGCCATTGCTACTGCCAAACGCCTAGGTGCTGTGGTAGAGGCCAGTGATTTACGTCCGTCAGTCAAAGAACAAGTCGAATCCTTAGGCGGTAAATGGCTAGATGTGCCAATGAGCGATGAGGAAAAAGAGAAAGCGAAATCCACAGGTGGCTATGCCTGGACGCCCTCTGAGCAGTATATGAAAGATCAAGCACAAGTGGTCGATAAAGCCGTATCTAATGCCGACATTGTTATCACTACGGCTCAAATCCCTGGTCGTAATGCGCCACGTCTAATTCATAAGACGACGCTAGATAAGATGAAGGCTGGCTCAGTGTTAATCGATATGGCAGCGAGCTCTGGCGGGAATGTTGAAGGCACTGTCTCTGGTGAAACTGTGGTTACAGACAATGGCGTCCGTATTATCGGCGCCGCTAATATACCCGCAACGCTAGCCGCCCAGTCATCTGACTTATATGCCAACAACTTAGTTCACTTTATCACCACCTTATTTGATAAAGAAAATAATAATGCCTTAACGATCAATCTTGACGATGAGATCCAAGGGGCATTGGCAGTCACTCATAATGGTGAAGTGCGTTTGCAGCGTAAATAAGGGACTGTGAATTTAAGCGCTTAAAGTGTGACAGATCACACTTGCTTGACTATATATTAGAAAGAAATTAGGAGAAGATTATGCTTGCTACACTATTAGCATCCGCACCGCTGGGGGTCGCTGTTACAGGGGGTACCCCTTTTGTGGCGATATTTACCATTTTCGTGCTTGCCATTTTTGTCGGTTACTACGTTGTCTGGGGCGTTACCCCTGCTCTACACACTCCTTTAATGGCGGTGACCAATGCATTATCTAGTATTGTAATCGTTGGCGCCATGCTACAAACCATTCATATCGACGGCAGTCCGTTTTCAGTGACGAGCATACTAGGTGCTTTCGCCGTCTTTTTAGCCAGTATCAATATCTTCGGTGGCTTTGCGGTTACTGAGCGTATGCTTGCAATGTTTAAACCAAAAGCGAAAAAAGCCAAACCAGTAACAGACTCTGAAGGAGGTGATGCATGAATCCAGCGACTGACTTAACCCATATGAACTGGATTGCTGCTCACGCTGACTGGTTTTATCTCGTTGGTGCAATCTTATTTATTTTGACCTTACGTGGTCTATCAAGCCCAAAGACGGCCATCCGTGGTAATCGTTTTGGTATGGTAGCGATGGCAATTGCCGTCATTACGACCTTCTTCTTAGCGGAAGGTCCTGTATTATGGCTTATAATCGGTGCCATGATATTAGGTGCTTTGGTTGGTATGTGGAAAGCAAAAACAGTTGCCATGACCCAAATGCCAGAGACAGTTGCGTTAATGCACTCCTTCGTTGGTTTGGCGGCAGTAGCGATTGCCCTTGCTACCGTGTTAAATACCACCCACGATCACAGTACCATTGCGCGTATTGAGCTGTTCATTGGCTGTTTCATCGGTGCGATCACATTCTCAGCGTCAGTCTTTGCCTTTGGTAAACTGGCCGCTAAAAAGTGGGCCAAAACGGTAGGCGGCGCATGGGTCAAGCCTGTGCAACTGATCTTGTTTGTGGCTATGATTGCGTGCGGTGGAATCTACTTTGTCACTGAATCAATGCCTGCGTTCTACGCGATGACTGCTTTTGCCGTGGTATTCGGTTGGATGTGGATTGCGCCGATCGGTGGTGGTGATATGCCCGTTGTGGTATCGCTATTAAACTCATTCTCTGGTTGGGCAGCGGCAGGTATTGGATTTACATTAGGTAACTCAATGCTGATCATTGCAGGCTCATTAGTGGGCTCGTCTGGGGCTATCCTGTCATACATCATGTGTAAAGCCATGAACCGCTCACTACTAAATGTATTATTTGGTGGTATGGGGACAACAGCTGCCGTTGCTGACGAAGGTGATGGTGCACCTAAGACCTACAAGTCAGGCTCAGCCGAAGATGCAGGCTTCTTAATGAGTAATGCCAGCGATGTTATTATTGTACCGGGTTATGGTATGGCGCAAGGTCGTGCTCAAAATGCAGTAAAAGAGCTATATGAGCTCTTAAAAGAAGAAGGCGTCAACGTTCGCTTTGCTATCCACCCCGTTGCCGGCCGTATGCCTGGTCACATGAACGTACTACTTGCTGAAGCGGATGTGCCTTATGACGATATCTTGGAGATGGATGAGATCAACTCTGACTTCCCAAGTACTGACGTAGTATTGGTAATCGGTGCAAACGACGTGGTTAACCCTTCGGCCAAAGATGATCCAAACTCCCCTATCTTTGGTATGCCAATTTTAGAAGCATCAAAGGCACAAACCGTTATGGTGATCAAACGTTCAATGAGCACAGGGTATGCCGGTCTTGATAATCCTTTGTTCTATCTTGATAAGACCATGATGATCTTCGGCGATGCTAAGAAGATGGTGGAAGAGATGGTACGTACAATTAATGGCGGTGGCCATTAGGATTAGGCACTGCTATATACACTGCAATTAGAATAATGTCTCAATATTCTATTGTCCTAAGTAGCAATTAAGCAGAAGTCACCTTTTTAACCATCAAAAGACAGCGAAAGCTGTCTTTTTTTATGTGTTAGATATGACCTCACTATCCTGATTAGTGTCTTAATCCACATTGCTGATAGCCAATCTGATAATTAACCCATCACAAAAGATGAGCGCATAAGTACACTGTGTGAGCTCGGCCAGTCTGTTAAAGCTAAGAATGTGACGAATATGTCTTAGAATAATGATGAGAAAGAATTACTAACAAAACACCCCTAATATTGTCCAATAACGACCTTGGAAATGTAACAAAGTATGACCATATATAAGGTATAGTAGTATTCAAACCTGACCCTGTTTTAAGCACCCTAATATTAAAGGAAACCCCTTATGTTAAATAAGTTTAAACAACACTTGTCAAAAAATTCTAAAGCCAAACAGTTAGTGGCGGGTATTGGCTTGGCCACTGCCACAGCTGTCGCATCCACTGCCGCTATAGCAGCTGGGACATTGACGCCGTCTACTGCAGATTATAACTTTACTGCAGAAAGCAAATATAAAGGAACGGCCACACGTAGCCTTACTAAATCTGGAAATACTTGGACTTACAAAGTCAATGCTCGCGTCGCAGGTGTCGCAACCGCCAACCAAAAAAGCACCTTTACCATCAGTGGTAACAGCATTATCCCAACCAGTGCCAGTACCAGCTATAAAGTATTTGGTGTCGGCCGTACTCATAACATGAAATTTAGTAACTCTGGAAAAAGTATAGCCAGTACTTATCGCGGTAAGACTTCTAACTTATCTGCCCCAAATAGAGCCTTTGATGATTTGAGTCTTGAAGCCCAGATTAGACAAGATCTGTTAAACGGGAATTTTACGGGCAACTATTATATGGTTAAAAAAGATAAAATCGAGAAAACACCCTTTAAGAAAGTAGGCAATACCAAGATTACAGTGCCGGCCGGGACGTTTGATACTGTTCGAGTCGATCGTATCCATGAAGACAGTGATCGCTCAACCAGTTTTTGGCTTGCTCCAAGCTTAGACTACTTACCCGTGAAAGTTCAGCAAAATAATGATGGTAAGAAGATGGAAATGGAACTGACTAAAGTTCGTTAATTGTAACCTTTGCCTTTTGAGCTCTATTAATCTTGCTCTATTTATCTTGATGGTTTTTTATTTCTATTTTTAAACTAAGTTTTTGATGACGTTATAAATAGTACAAGTTGATAGTACAAAAAAGCACCACTAGATGATCTAGTGGTGCTTTTTTACTGCCTAAACTAATTTAAAACTAAGCATTAGAGCAAGTTTATAGAGATAACCATCTAAAGCTTGCAGGTAATGATTTAAAAATAAGGATTACCTAACTTAGCCAAGTCCACATTTTATAGTGCACTTACATTGCCCAGCTGCACTTTATGACGTCTGGCTTGCAGCAAATAAATAACCGCATATAAGCTCACGCCAATGCCATAACTGACATATTCATGAGGTAAATCCAACCAGCCTTGGACCATATTTGGAATCATCAATAGTATGGTAATCGCTATCAGCAGAATGACCTCTAACCAGTTAGTTTTGACCCTAATCCACCTTTGAGTCGCTGATGAAAACGCCAACATACCTAATACGGCCATACCAAATATCAACCCAATCTCAAATGGATTAGTAATCCATTGCCAGCCTGCTGGATCTTTAGGATTGGTAGGGTCCACACCATCGATGAGTAATAGCTTACTGTTGAAAAAGAACATAAAGGGTAAGATAGCGGTACGGATATCATAAGCAAAACCCTGCAACCCTGTCTTTATTGGATCTGATTTTGCTATCCCCGCTGCCGCATAAGCCGCCATTCCCACAGGCGGAGTATCATCCGCCAAAATACCAAAGTAGAATACAAATAAGTGAGCCGCAATGGCCGGTACCAAGTACCCTAAATCGCCACTTAATCCTAAAATCACGGGTGCAGTCAACGACGCCATGACAATATAGTTAGCCGTTGTTGGAAGCCCCATGCCTAAGATGAGCGAGACCACTGCAGTCAATGCCAATACTGCCAGTATATAGCCGCCTGATAATACCTCAATGACATCTGCCAATATCAGACCAATACCCGTGATGGTCACTGAGCCGACCACTATCCCTGCCACACCAGTAGCGACGGCAATAGGCACCATATTTTTAGCACCATTAATCATGCCAGCCACTATATCGACAAATGCAGTTTTGGCATTATCAACCAATCGTAAGCCATTCTTTGACCACAGTGACTTCACAAAGGGCTGCAGCACCATAATCGCCATTAATACCAAGATACCATTAAAGGCAGCGCGCTGAGGTGACATTCTTAATACGACTAAGGTGTACATTAGATAAAAAACAGGCAACAAGTAATGCAAACCACTGACAAACACCGTCCATACTTTAGGCAGTCTATCTTTCGCCTCCCCTTTAATGCCTAATTTTTTTGCCTCTAAATGCACAATATAAAATAGCGCAATATAGCTCACAAAAGCAGGTATGGCGGCTGCCATTATCACGCCAGCATAATCCATACCCAAGAACTCTGCGATGATAAATGCCGCGGCACCCATGATAGGCGGCATCAACTGACCATTTGTCGAGGCAGCAACCTCTACTGACGCAGCTTTGTGCGCTGGGAACCCCAAACGCTTCATAAGAGGAATAGTGAACGTTCCTGTCGTTACTGTATTGGCAATAGAAGAGCCTGATATGATACCCATCATACCTGAGGCTGCTACGGATGCCTTAGCGGGTCCCCCATCATATCTTCCCAGTGCAGCATACGCCAAATCAATAAAATACTTACCTGCTCCAGCACGCTCTAATAAGGCGCCAAATAAAACGAACAAGAAAACATAACTGGCACTAACGCCCAATGGCACACCAAAGATACCTTCTGTCGTCAAAAACATCTGGCCCATCATTTTATTTATGCTAGCACCTTTGTGCGAGATCATCTCTGGCATAAATTGGCCAAACTTCACGTAGGCTAAAAATGCCAATGCGATAACCGCTAATGCGGGTCCTAACGCCCGGCGCGACGCCATTAAGAGTAAAATTATACCAGCGATAGCGGCCCAGACATCTATAGGTAACCAAGCGCCAGAACGGGCATTCAAATCATCATAAAATATAAAGATATATAACGATGTCCCCGCCGCCGCTATCGCCAGCGCATAGTTCCAAATTGGAATACTGGTCATGGTCTTTTTGGTGCGGAACATGGGATACATTAAATAGGTTAATGCTAATGCAAATGCTAAATGAATAGAGCGCACGAATACGTCATTTACGGGTAGCAACACCACATAAAGCTGAAAAAATGACCAACAAAATGCAATCAGCCCTATGATCATGTAGCCTAAAGAATTAGTCGGTAATACACGTTTTCCCTCTAGAACATCCGCACTATCGCTCTCGGCTATAGCGTCAATATTGGACAATTCATTATGGTCTGTAATGGATGCATCCATGCCATTAGAAGTTGTAGTGCTGTCTGTATTAGATACGCCGTCGTGGCGATTGTTATTCATACTATCCTCCAATGATATCTGAAGTAGTACAGTCATAGAACGTTAAATTGATTTTAAAGTCGATAGAAGGTAACCGAGTGTCAGTACGCGCATACTGGTAAAAAAAGACTAACACTGTGGCGTTCTATACGTTCTTTGGCTATACCTTTTAAGACATCGGGTAGTGGTAGTGATATCATTCCCAAATTAAAACAAGCGTTATACCATTTTGATAATCAGTTTAAGCTTATAAAGGTTCTGGTTTTCAAAACGGATATAAAAAAATAAGCACAGGTAAGGCTACCTGTGCTTATATAAAACGTAATAAGTCATAATATGGCTTAAGACTCAGCGCTGGCGATGGCAATACCTTCTTTTTCAAACACAGCTGCTGCTGCTGGATGTTGAGGTACCGCTAAACCATCAAGTAATGATTCTTTTGTAATGTTTTTATAAGCTGGATGTGACTCTTTAAACTCATCAAAGTTGTCCAATATAGCTTGAGTAATCGCGGTTACAGCATCATCACCAATATCTTCACGGGTTACCAATACGGCTTTAACCCCTAAACTAGGAACATCACTTTCAACACCCTGATAGTCTGAGGCTGAAATGACACCTTTTGCATAATAAGGATTGTCAGCAATAAGTTTATCAATAGCAGGACCATCAATAGGAACTAGATCAATATCCACGGAGTTGGCGGCATCTTTAATATTTGCCGTTGGGTGACCGAACATACCGAAATAACCATCGACCTTTTTGTCTTTTAACATCGTTGGGCCTTCAGAAGACTTCAACTCATTGACCAAAGCAAGATCATCTAGGCTAATGCCATTCGCATCAAATACTGCTTCCGCTGTCATCCGCGTACCACTTCCTGGTACATCGATATTAATACGCTTACCTTTGACGTCTGCTAATGTCGCAATATTTGCGTCTTTACGTACGACTAGTGCTAATAACTCTGGATAAATAGCTAATACACTACGGAGCTCTTTGACCGGCGCATCTGCAAATTTACCTTCACCATTAAACGCTTGAAATGCGGTATCACTTTGGCTAATACCAAAATCAAGCTCGCCGGCTTTAATAGTATTCACGTTATATACCGAGCCGCCAGTGGACTCAACAGAACAACGAATAGGAGACTCTGCTGCTTTGACCATACGGCAAATGGCACCTCCAGTTGGGTAGTAGGTGCCAGTCACACCACCCGTGCCGATAGTGATAAATTTTGTCGCTTCAGTGCTACTCGTCTCGCCACTGCTCTTTGTCTCATCAGCAGGTTGAGTACAGCCAGACATTAATGTTATACCTAGAGCCATAGCTGTTAATGTTGGAAATATTTTCATGGGTACCATCCAATTTGATTAATTAACGTTCAAAATATCCTTATCAAACCTGATATACACAAACTGATAACAATATGTTGCAATTCATTAATACTATTATAATTTGATTACAATGTCTAGCACTCTTAATTTATAATAAAAAATTTGAAATTATTAGATTTGCCCATTCATTGAAGGTAAACGCTTTAGAAGTTTGAATAACCACAAATTAACCAATATCAGTAGTACGAGATCAATCAAATATACCCACAGCACACTAAAGTTAATGTCGTAAAACCTTTCAAACAAAGTGACACCACTTGCGCCAAAATACACTAAAGTTAACATACTACTTAGCAACAGGACATAAGGGGATTTACCCTTTACTATCCAAGGGGAGATAACGAGAGCGGGGATTAACCACAGCCATTGCCAAGCAATCCCCCCAATTATATTAGGTTGAGTGCTCAGCAACAATCCAAGCAATATAGGAAGGGCTAAGCCTCGATAGATGAGCCATACCAGCCAACCTGCGCGCAATTTTGCTTGCATCTTAACAATGCCCGTCAAATCGCTTGAATTACCTTTAGATCCGCTGGACTCAGACGCATTGTTCTCGGTCTTATTATCCATGACCTAAGACCACTTGGCATTGGATAATGCTTGAGTCGCTTGAGCCAAACGCTTACCTTGAGCAATCGCCAAACTACGCTCATCTTGAGTCACGGGCTGATCATGGGCGCTGCCACTGACATGAGTGGCACCGTAAGGCGTGCCTCCACGATTGGTACGTCCCAATTCTGGATTTGAATATGGCAGGCCTAACACCATCATGCCATGATGCAAAAGTGGCATCATCATGGTCAATAAGGTCGTCTCTTGACCCCCATGCAATGATCCGGTACTGGTAAATACACAGGCTGGCTTATTCTGTAAATTGCCTGCCAACCATAAGGTCACAGTCTCATCCCAAAAGTGCTTCATTGCCCCGGCCATATTCCCAAAGTGCGTGGGACTGCCTAATGCCAGTCCAGAACAGTTTTTTAAGTCTGACATGGTGCAATAAAGATCGCCTTCCTCAGGAATGGCAGGTTTAGCAACTTTGATTTCGGTAGTGACGGCAGGTACAGTACGTATACGCGCTGTCAGTCCCGCATCTTCGATACCCTGCGCTATGGCATAGGCCATCTCTTTTGTGGTCCCATGCTGTGAGTAATATAAAACCAGAACATAATGGGCAGGCGCGGTGTCAGTGGGGGCAAGTTGAGCTGTCATATTCTTTTCATTCCTCGTATTTAGTATTTATTTATTGAGCATTTAATAGTCATATAGTCATATAGTCATATAGTCATATAGTCATATAGTCATATGAAGATCGACTTTTGGCGTTACATGACTATATTAAGATTAAAATATAACTAAAGATGAGATGTCATTCTTTGTCTACGGCTTTAGTTAAGAAATGAGTAGCACTAGGTCTACACAAAAAATGTTTTTAATGAGGTATTTAGACGGTTTAGTTCACTCATTATTATGTCATAATCCGTTATCATCGCCTCATGAAACAAATACTTTTCACGGTTTATAAAGTCTGTCAAACAGATATAGATTTGGACATATTTGAATATTTAACCGACTTTAGCCAAATTTTGATAAACTAGCCACAATTTTATAAGACTCAGTACATTGCTATGGAAAAACTATTAAAGAAACTGCCTTTTTATGACCATACCTGGTTTAATTTTTTGCGTTTTTTAGTTCGTAATTTTTTAAAAGATAACTGCCAACAAAAAGCAGCTTCTTTAACCTATACCACGTTATTATCAATTGTGCCTATCTTAACGGTACTGTTGATGATTTTATCGTCTATACCCGCTTTAGAGTCTGTACGAGAGCAAATATCAGACTTAATCTATAGTAACTTGTTGCCGCAATCAAGCATCCAAGTCTCACAGTATATAGACGACTTTGCAGAAAAGTCCACCAATCTCACTGCGATTGGTGCAATGGCATTGTTTATCACTACCATTATGACTTTGACAACTATTGAACGTGCTTTCAATCAGATCTGGCGTGTTGAAAATCGCTCAGGTGGCATAAAGAGCATCCTACGATACTGGACTATTATTACCTTAGGGCCATTGGTTCTAGGAACGGCATTTATTGTGTCAAGTACGGTGCAAAGCTTAAGCTTCTTGAATCAACAAGTGCTAGGCTATGGTATCGACTGGGGCTTTTGGGTACAAATTGTGTCTTTCGCGGTCACTATCGGCGGCTTTATTGGTATGTATTGGTTCATCCCTAAGGCGAAAGTACCGCTAAAAAATGCTGCAATTGCTGGTGTGTTTGTGGCGGTTACTTTTGAGCTACTCAAATATACCTTTGGTATTGTGATGACAAACTTTACCAGTTATGAAGCTATCTATGGGGCATTTGCCGCACTGCCTATCTTCTTATTATGGGTTTATTTGTCTTGGAATTTGATACTCATCGGGGTAGAGATCAGCTATAGCTTAACCATCTTTGCGACAGGGGAAGTGTACCCTCGCCATCCTCTTCTGAGTCTACTCGATATGCTCAACTTGATATATGACCGCTATCAAGAAGGCGATGCAACCTCTGAACAAGAACTGCGAGATGTGTTAGGTCGAAAAGAGCTGCCCAAATGGTTTACCTACCTCAACTATCTTGCTGACAGTAATTTAATTACCATCACTGATGACGGCTGCTATGTTCTAAAAAAGGATCTCGATAACATAACGTTATGGGATTTTTACCGTACTCTGCCCTATCCTTTACCCATTAAAGATGAGCTTGAGGAAATGCCGTCTCATCTGCAATATCCTTGGCTGACGATGTTGATACAGCGCTTTATTAAAACTGAGAACTGCGCTAAAAGCGAGCTTGATATTCCGTTATCTCAAGTCTTTTCTCAAAGTCCACCTCGTCAAAGAATTGAGCCTTCCGAGGGTGAAGGGGTAAAGGATGATATTATCAGTCATAAGGTTGGTCATAATGAGGTTAGTCATAATCAGCAACCTCTCAATGAACCAGCTTTAAAAAATAATGCCAAAGATAAATTTGAGGCTCAACCCTTTGACCCCGATGCAGATGCCGTCGCCGATACTGATGATGAGCAAGCAGCGAGCCCACCTGATGCTGACTTAGCGGCATTAAATAGTCAGGTTACAAATAGCCAAGTTAAAAGTAATGATGTGACAATCAGCCAGATAAATAACAGTCAGGTTAGTAGCAGCCAGGTCAAAAGCAATCAGCCACTAAACAATCAGGATATAAAGCCGACATCTAAAAAGAAACAAAAATCTGGCTTATTCTCTTTGTTAAGACATGAAAAAGATCAACCCATTATTACCGAAGAGGACAATCCCGATAAATAACGAGACAGACTACCACATACTATAGTCAAAGAAGTCTAAAATGGTTACAAGGCAACCGAGTGCAAGTAGCAAGTAATACGGGAGTAAGCTTAACAAGGTTAACGCCGTAACCGTTTAGTAGTTCGCTGACTATACAACTCAGTAAACACATCAACTCAATAAAATACTTAGGATGAGAATAGACATCATGGAGCATGCTGCAGGACTAACCATATTAGAAATAAGTGCAATATTTTTAAGTATTACCGCCTTACTCGCTTATATCAATCAGCGCTTTATTGGTCTACCGACCACTATTGGGGTGATGGTTATCTCCTTAGTCGTGTCAATCGCGGCAATATTTCTAGGATTGCTTGGCTTTGACGAGTTGATAGATTATGAAAAAGGTTTATTGGCTGAATTAGACTTTACTGAAGTTCTGCTAGATGGCATGCTGTCCATGTTGTTATTTGCAGGTGCCCTGCATGTTAATATTACTGACTTACGCACCTATAAATTGCCTATTGGCGTATTGGCCTGTATTGGTACGATCGTCTCCTCTTTTTTAATTGCGGTTGCTGTATATTTTATAATGCCACTCCTTGGATTTGAGTTGGGCTTTATTTGGTGCTTACTATTTGGCGCATTGATTTCTCCCACAGACCCTATAGCGGTGATGGGAATATTGGCATCTGCTGGCGCACCTAAAAGTTTAGAGACGGTCATCGCTGGTGAATCGTTATTTAATGATGGTATTGGCGTGGTGATATTTGTGCTATTACTAGGCATTTTGGCCAGTGGTGATATCCCCACTGTGTCTTATGTAGTCCATACTCTGGCTATTGAAGCGGGTGGCGGCATTTTATTTGGTTTAATCTTAGGTGGCATTTTATACTATTTACTCAAAAGTATTGATAGCTATCAAGAAGAAGTGCTACTGACCTTAGCAGGCGTGCTAGGAGGCTATGCATTGGCCAGTCATTTCCATCTATCAGGACCTTTAGCCATGGTTATGATGGGTCTAATGCTAGGTAATCATGGACGTACGTACGCCATGAGTGATGAAACACGTCATTATGTCGATCTATTTTGGGAATTAATTGACGAGATATTGAACGCCATTCTATTTGTGTTAATTGGCTTAGAAGTCGTTATTATCGCCTACTCTTTCAATATATTTGTCGCGGCAATATTAGCCATTATCATCGCCTTGGGGGCTCGCTTTGTGGTGGTTGGCTTAACCACAAAAAGCTTGAGAAAACAGCTCGATCTTCCTGTTGGTGCTTGGAAAGTGCTAACCTGGGGCGGTCTCCGTGGCGGAATTTCGGTTGCTTTGGTTCTACAGTTGCCAAGTGGTCCTGAAAGAGATGTCCTACTAGCCTTAACGTATGCGGTGGTTATCTTCTCAATCTTAGTACAAGGGCTTAGCATAGGAAAAGTGGCTCGAAACCTACCGACACAGCGAAAAACTAAAGTGCTCAAATAGTAAGCGCTTTAAAAGACTAGCTTTTAATACTCTCAGGATTTTATAATCAAAAGATACTTTTAAGACTATAGTAAACTAAGCGTATAGAAGGTTATGATCTGAGATTATAACGAGCATGAGGCTCTTAACGAACCACAGACTTGCCCATGATGGTCACATCTGCCAAAAAATCTCCCATATTACAGACTTTAGGCAATATGCCCCAGTGTTCAAAGCCAAACTTAGTGAACAGGGCTATACTACTAGTATTATGAGCAAATATTAGGGCAAGCACCTGCTCAATACCAAGACTAGGCGCTTGCGATAGCATCCACTGCAATAACAAACTAGCCAGACCACGGCGGTGGTATTGATTGCTCACGTAGATACTAATTTCACTACTAATGCGATAGGCAGGGCGGCTTTTGACATCACTAAAGCTGCCCCAAGCCAGTACGTCACCCTGTACGTTTTTGATAACATAAAGCGGACGCTCAGGACGTAACCGATGCTCATCAAACCACACTTGTCTGTCTGCCACGGTGATAGGTTCAAGATCGGCGGTTGATTGTTTGGTGAGGATACTTTGGTTATAAATATCCACAATTTGCGGTAAATCAGTCGCCGCAGCAAGTGAAATAGTAAACGAGTCACCTTTTTTATCGTGTTGTTTTGATAATATGATCGGCGGCTCATTATTATAACTTATACAGTTTTTAGAACTTTTAGAGTTATTAGACATAAGCATTAGTCTTTAAAAGTTAAGGTTATAAAACAGGGTCATCTAACAGGCTGATATAAATAGTTTCATTATTTTGAGTAGCGTTTTAGCGTTGTTTTCAACAGCGTTATGTTAGATTTTACATTATAATGTGACCTATTTTTTTGATATATATTGGCACAACATTTATTATTCTGAACTTCATACACTGGGTTAAAGTATACTCATTGTGTTAATCGATAAGGCTTTATGAATACAATTTTTTTAGACTTAGACCAAATTGACTCTCTTATTGGTGGCGATAACTTGCCAAAAGCCAGTGTGCTGACTATTGGTAATTTTGACGGTGTTCACCTCGGTCATCAAGCGATGCTTGAGCAGCTAAAAACGACGGCGAAAAAGCACAATCTTGCGACAATGGTGATGATATTTGAACCACAACCCCGTGAGTATTTTGCTAAACTAAAAGGTGACCCGCAGTCGGCACCTGCGCGGCTAACCTCTCAATATGAAAAACTTGCTTTGTTGACACAGTTTGGCATTGATACTGTCGTCATCGCTCAGTTTAATGAGACATTCCGCTCTCTATCAGCGACAGAGTTTGCCGATATATTAACCCATAAATTAAATGTCACGGCCTTAGTACTGGGGGATGACTTTAAATTTGGCCATGATAGAACCGGTGATAGTGAGTTCTTGCGTCACTATGGCTTACCAGTGACCAATCTGCAAACCATTACTGATAGCCAAAGTGATGGACTAAATACTGATGCCCTAAATATTGAGGCCCTAAATAAAGAAACCAAAAATATTGAAGATAGCCAAAATAATAAAGATACTGATATTAATAAAGACAAAGCCTCCACAGAGTCTTATGCCCCTGAAGATAATCGTATCAGCTCGACTAGAATTCGTAAGCTGCTATACAAAGGCGATTTAAACACTGCCAATCAGTTACTCAATCGCGCATACAGTATTATTGGCAAAGTCGTTAGCGGCGATAAAATAGGTCGTACGTTAGACTTCCCAACTGCCAATATTGAGTTAAACCGTCTACGTCCTGCGTTACGTGGGGTTTTTGGTGTTGATGTCGTTGTCTTGGATGATACAGGTAAGGTGGTAAGCGATGCTTTTAAAAATATAGCAAACTCTCATCAAACTGGTATTGAGGGTCTACGACCTCATAGCTTGTTTGGCACCGCCAACATTGGCATACGCCCTTCTGTTGACAAGCCAAATGATTGGCGACTTGAGGTATTTTTCCCGGAATTTTCAGGCAACTTATACGGAAAAACGTTAGAGGTTAGATTTTTACACTATCTGCATGAAGAGCGTAAATATGACGGACTTGAGGCGCTAAAAGCGGGTATCCAGCAAGATGTGATAGATTTAGTCGCCTGGCGTAAAAGTGCACAATCTTAAATATAGAAAAAGTTAAAATCCCCAGTTTTCAATAGGTAAGAAGCACTGCTTTTTATCAGGGGAATTTTACACCTACTCGCCTTTAATTAAGTCAACGACCCTACTAGCCGCTTTAAAACAACTTTCAATACGACCTTCATCACACCAGTCGCCCGTTACTATCCACTGTTTTTTTTCATCATAATAAACCAAGTCTGTATTGCTCTGCTGAGGTGTGGTCGCCGCATAGCGCCAACGGTGACAATCTATGTGTTCAGGAGCCGACGAATCATCCCAACCAAAAACCTGCTTGGCCTCTCTTAACAACTCTCTTTGCACCTGCTCAATATCGTCATCAACATGCGCCTCAGCCCACTCATTATTAGCATGTATCGTCACACTGGGCAAAATATCTGTACGGTTAGGCTTATGATGCTCAATAAACACACGACCTAAAGCTAATCTATCATCTGTGATTTCAAGTACATCCCACTGTGGATTTATTAACGCTTGCGGCACCTCAGTACCGTCAAGCCAGCCCAACATCAGCGTATAGCAGGCCAACATTTGAGGGTGACGCATGGCTTGATTGTGCTCAAACGTTGTCGCTTCAAATAGCTCAATGGCTTGGCCTTGAGGCGCCGTACATATTAGCCAATCATAACGACCTAGACCATTGCCTTGATCATCTACAAGCTGAGTGGCTGGTGCTTGATAAGATCTATCAGACACCCTTTCATCCTGTATACACTCATTTGCCAAATTTGCTAATAGTTCATCAGATAAAGGCGCTATTCTGGTTTTATAGTGAATAGTGGTGAGCTTTAATTGACTGGCAATAGCGCGGCCAAAGCTGGTCATCTTTGGGCTACCAATATAGCGCGGTTGATCAGCATGCCATTGACCCGTTGGATTTAAATGAGAAATATCCAGTGTGCTAACTTCTGCGGTGTTCGCCAACCAAGGTTCAATCACACCCTCTTCTAGCCAGTAAGACAGATAAGACTGAAAAGCTTGGCTTTTAGCAGTAAAAAACTGTGCCCCAAAGTCAAACTGCCATTGACGGGTATCCTCAGCTTTACTGTTAATTTCAGGGTTGATTCTATCTGGCTTTTTATAACGAGTCGCTAAACGCCCTACACCAGCCGATTTTTCAAAGATTGTAATTTGAATAGGTTGCGCTGCTTGATGATACGCCTGCTCCAATAGATGAGCCGTCATTAAACCCGTCAGCCCACCACCAATAATAGCAATCTGAATTGGGGTCGAATTATTTTCACTATCATTTGATGTTGGTATGTATATCATGGAGGTGTCTTGTGAGGTTATCGTCATAATGAATGTCGTCGTTCAGTGTAGGTACTGGTTAGGGGTAATATAATAATTATATGAGCGTATAAAAATAACCCCTAAGAATAGCAAACAAAAGCGTCATGCATAACGTTTAAACTGTAATAAAACAGTATAGTTGGCGAACTTATAAAGAGTCACGGCGTTAACTTGTTATGCCTACTTCAGTAGTACTTGCACTCGGTTGCCTTGTATCTCAAATATCTGACTATGACTATACCTTAAAATTCTTTGACTATATTTATAAAAAAAACCACCGCCTAGCTAGAGTAGACGATGGTTTTTAATATATAGTCAGCGAACTACTAAACGGTTACAGTGTTAACCTCGTTAAGCCTACTTCAGTAGTACTTGCACTCGGTTGCCTCGTAACCATTTTAGACTTCTTTGACTATACGTTAACGTTTAAACTGATTTAGGCGGATTTCACCGTATTAATTAAGTCTTCAACGACACTCGCTTCTGCCAAAGTTGATAGGTCTCCTAGACCTTCAAACTCGCCAGTCGCCAGTTTACGTAATATACGGCGCATAATTTTACCCGAGCGCGTTTTTGGTAGGGCGTCAACAATATATATCACATCGAGGTTTGCGATAGGGCCGATCTCAGTACGGACATGGCGATTGAGCTCACTACGCAGTCTCTCGGAGTCCTCTTCGCCATGTTTTAAGACAATATAAGCACAGACACCTTGACCTTTAAGATCATGCGGCATACCCACAATGGCCGTTTCGGCAGCAGCAGGATGCGACACTAAGGCACTTTCAATTTCTGCGGTACCGAGGCGGTGACCTGACACGTTAAGAACATCATCAACACGTCCCGTAATCCAATAGTGCCCCTCTTCATCACGCAGTACCCCATCACCCGTAAAGTAGTTTCCTGGATAGGCACTATAATACGTCTCTAAGAAGCGTTTATGATCGCCATAGATGGTCCGCATCTGACCTGGCCAACCGTCGGTAATAATTAAGTTACCCTCACCAGAGCCTTCTACTTCCACACCCTCTGCATTAACGACCGCAGGCTTAATACCATATAGCGGATTCATCGCAGCGCCCGGCTTCATATCCACCGAATTAGGAATAGGCGCCATTAACACCCCCCCTGTTTCAGTCTGCCACCACGTATCCACAATAGGACAGCGACCTTCACCGACGACGCTATGATACCAGTCCCATGCTTCAGGGTTAATGGGCTCTCCCACCGAGCCTAGCAGACGTAAACTTGAGCGGTCTGATTCACGGACATAGGCATCGCCCTCCTTCATCATTGCCCGGATAGCGGTCGGCGCCGTATATAAGATACTGACATCATGCTTGTCAATAATTTGCCCAATACGCGCCCACGTCGGATACTGTGGCACCCCTTCAAACATAACCGTCGTCGTCCCATTTGCGAGCGGACCATACGTGACATAACTGTGCCCTGTAATCCAGCCGACATCTGCCGTACACCAGAACACATCGTCCTCTTTGATATCAAACACATCTCTAAAGGTAGACAGCGCATACGTCAGGTAGCCACCCGTGGTATGAACCACGCCTTTCGGTTTACCCGTTGACCCTGAGGTATACAATAAGAACAGCGGATCTTCCGCGTTCATTGGCTCAGGCTCGCATTCCTCTTTGGCATTATCAATCACCGTATGATACCAGACGTCACGGCGTCCACTCATAGGCACTGAATTACCCGTGCGGTGTACCACGATGACTTTTTCGATGCACTCTGTACCATCCACATCCAAAGCCTTGTCCACATTGGTCTTTAGTGGCGTATGCTTACCCCCGCGTGTGCCTTCATCGGCAGTAATCACAAGCTTAGCTTGACTATCAATAATACGGCTTGCTAAGCTTTCAGCGGAAAAGCCGCCAAACACAACGGTATGAATAGCACCAATACGCGCACACGCCAGCATCGATACCACCGCCTCTGGCACCATTGGCAAATAGATAACAACTCTATCACCCTTGCCAACGCCCATTTTGCGCATGGCATTACCCAATCGGCACACTTCAGAATGCAGCTCTTTAAATGAAATAATCTTATGCAGTGAGGGATGATCCCCTTCCCAGATAATGGCGGGCTTGTAAGGATTATCCGCTAAATGACGGTCGATACAGTTGACCGACACATTCAGCACCCCATCCTCATACCATTTAATCCTGAAATCCTCTAAGTCAAAATTAACATCTTTGATCTTCGTTGGTTTTTTTATCCAATCAACCAGCTCAGCCCGCTTCGCCCAAAAAGCTTCATTACTTTCTGGCGACTCTATGGACTGTTGATAGGTCTCGGCATATTTTTCAGGGGTGATATTGGCTTGAGCAGCAAACTCAGCACTAGCTGGAAATTTATTCATATTATAAAATCCTTTTTAATTAACGATTATTTCAAATAACGCAACTTTCATAACACCGTGTAAAATGTGTCGGTGTTATCATGATAAAATGCGATCCATAGCAAAGGTTTCATCATCTTTGCTGACGGATCTAACACCCAATCTACAAATTAACCTGTGAAAGAAGACAAGTCCAAACGTAAAAAATCAAACGCGACAAATAATAAGTTTAATGCGCCTGACCGAGTCTACCAAGAATAGGCTTTTATTAGAAAAGGGTTAAGCGTTCGTTGTAGTCAGTCTGGGGAGGGTTTGATAAGGTCTATGATAATAGAATAACTTGAAGGTCTTGAAGGAGGCGCTTAAGTATCGTTGACCGCCTTCATCCATTTAAATTGTCCAAGCCCTATCCCTGTGACTTTAGTACCTTCTAGTTTTACTAGATTTTGCTACCGTTGTAAACTGTTATTTTTTTCTAACTGCCTATATTGTTTATGGTTTTTATAGCCTTTGTATGGTTATCACTATTTGTCATCGCTTTTAGAAATCTTATTAAACATAGCACGTTATTAAAACAGTCTCCTTACTTTATAAAAAAGACAAATTCATGAACTCAAGCCAAACTATCGTAGACGCTCCCAAACATAGCCAGAAAACAACTCGTAATACCAGTACCAACACTCAACCGACAACCACCGTCGTAGATGTCCTCATCATAGGGGCTGGCGCATCAGGGCTATACTGCGCCTTTACTGCAGGTCAGCGCGGACGCTCGGTTATGGTCATTGACCATGCCAATAAAGCGGGAAAGAAAATACTCATGTCAGGCGGAGGACGCTGTAACTTCACCAATTACGTGGTCGAGCCAGAACACTTTATCGGAAGCAACGCTCATTTTTGTAAATCTGCCCTAACACGATACAACCCGTGGGAATTTATTGGCTTAGTCGAAAAACATGGCATCCCCTATCACGAGCGCGAGCATGGACAACTGTTTTGCGACGACTCCTCAAAAGACATCTTAAATATGCTACTGGACGAGTGCACCCAAGCTGGGGCTAAAGTGCAATTAAAAACCACCGTCACCGCTATCAAGCCTATAAAACAAAACGAGACGTCACAAGGACAAGGCTTTCTCGTTGAAACCTCAAAAGGAGCCATCCACTGTGCCTCTTTGGTTATTGCCACTGGTGGATTGTCCATTCCAACGATGGGCGCCACAGGATTTGGCTATGAGGTTGCCACTCAGTTTGGGCATAATATCTTATCCACTTCGGCAGGCTTAGTGCCCTTTACCTTTACCGGAAAAATTGGCGAAACAATTGCGTCTCTATCTGGTATTAGCTTAGATGTGGTGGCATTTAATGAGCGCATTGCCTTCCCACGCCCTATGCTATTTACACATAGAGGGCTGTCTGGGCCTGCGATGTTACAACTATCAAACTATTGGGAAGTGGGCGAATCCATTCACATTAATTTGTTACCCAATATTGATGTCAGAGCCTTATTGATTGAAGCCAAATCTACCCATCCCAAACAGCTGATTCGCAGTGCCTTAGCCGAGCACTTCCCTAAGAAACTACTGATGGCATTACAAGACTTGCATTGGCCTGACGTCAAAGACAAAGAAATTGCCAATATTAAAGATGAAACGTTAGAAGACATTGGCGATAAAATCAACAACTGGACGATCAAACCCTCAGGCACAGAAGGCTATCGCACCGCAGAAGTGACCCGTGGTGGCGTCAATACTGACGAGGTGTCTTCTAAGACTTTTGAGAGCAAGCTTCAGCCGAACTTATACTTTATTGGCGAAGTATTGGACGTCACTGGCTGGCTGGGTGGATATAACTTTCAATGGGCTTGGGCCAGTGGTAAGGCATGTGGTGAGGTGGTTTAGCGAAGAAATCGTCAAACCTACATTATAGTATGCTCAACGTGTAGCGTGGGTGCAATGAAATAAAACCCACGGATTTTGACTGATATAATCAGCGCAACACTTAACTTATCTATCATTCCAACTTTCTATGTTTTCAAAGTTTTCACGATATTAAAATGGAAGCTAATCCTGCTCTGCGCTTGTATCTGCCTTGCTAATGGCGTGCGTACTAACGTGTCTAGATGAGTTGCTGTTGCCTCGACACCTCCTCTAGCCACAGTCCGCAACGCCATTATCTACGACAGGATACCGCTACTATCAGGGCTAGCGGTCACATCGGATTCTTGCTAGTATTTATCGTGATTTGAATTAGGTTATCTAACCGTACTCTAAAACTTGAAGCTAATCACTAACGGCTCAGTTTCATTCAATGAATCAATAATAAAGATCAAAAATTTGGGATAAAAACCCTTTTTTCTTGCTATTTAAAAACTTAGTTTAAAATCAATGGGTTATAACAGGCCTAAAATAGAGGGTAAAAATTGGGTTTTTGCCCTCTAGGCTTTGCTATAATTGAATTGTTCAAGGATTAATTCCTCTTACTCACCGCATAGGTGACTTAGAAATGTAGAGCCGAATTAACACCCTCTGCTACTTCCTTACTCACCGCATAGGTGACTTAGAAACACTCTATACCTGTGGTTGTCGCATTTAACGCCTTACTCACCGCATAGGTGACTTAGAAACCACTAAAAGCCGCCGGTGGCTGGCGCGGCAACTTACTCACCGCATAGGTGACTTAGAAAGGGGATACCCGCAAGGTTTGAGCGGCGTCACACTTACTCACCGCATAGGTGACTTAGAAAAATTAAATGGCATCAATCACATGAGACGCAGTCTTACTCACCGCATAGGTGACTTAGAAATCGCTATCCTCGGTTTCAGGCTCTGACTCATCCTTACTCACCGCATAGGTGACTTAGAAAGACGAATTAATTAGCCAATGCCTACGCAACAACTTACTCACCGCATAGGTGACTTAGAAATTGCCTATTTTTTTGCGTGTGGGGTGGTGCTCCTTACTCACCGCATAGGTGACTTAGAAATTACACCTAAAGGTTTTACTCATTTGACGGTTCTTACTCACCGCATAGGTGACTTAGAAATAGCTAATCCTGATGTGCAAACGGCGCTTGACCTTACTCACCGCATAGGTGACTTAGAAAATTCTCAGCCAGCCTTTAGGCCCTTTTTTATACTTACTCACCGCATAGGTGACTTAGAAAAAAAGCAAACTCATATTGATTATGCGTCAGAACTTACTCACCGCATAGGTGTCTTAGAAATTATCGCCAATCGGTGCGTTTATCTCTTCTCTCTTACTCACCGCATAGGTGACTTAGAAAAATGATCTGTTTTTTAAGCTCGCTACTCTCGACTTACTCACCGCATAGGTGACTTAGAAATGATTTGTTGGGTATCCAAACCCTTCAAATAACTTACTCACCGCATAGGTGACTTAGAAAAAAAAGCCAAAGCGTCCGAGGTGCTATTTTTACTTACTCACCGCATAGGTGACTTAGAAATGATTGTGACTGCTGTTGCGGTTGAGGTTGGTTCTTACTCACCGCATAGGTGACTTAGAAATTGATGTTTCTTCATAGCCGTTCGGACCCGTTCTTACTCACCGCATAGGTGACTTAGAAACCTTTGCTTTCGATTATCTTAAAGTTTGTAGCCTTACTCACCGCATAGGTGACTTAGAAAAACGAAGTTAAGACGCATATTGACTTAATCAACTTACTCACCGCATAGGTGACTTAGAAACAAAGCGATGTAAAGTTAGTATGTGTTAGGTCCTTACTCACCGCATAGGTGACTTAGAAATGCCAAAGTTATCACCGCTGATTAAACCGCCACTTACTCACCGCATAGGTGACTTAGAAAAAATAAGGCGGTTTTTTAATGTCCGAAATAAGCTTACTCACCGCATAGGTGACTTAGAAAATAAAGCGAGTTAACTTGTCAGTAGGGCGCTGCTTACTCACCGCATAGGTGACTTATGAGAGCCGTTAAAAAATTGCACTGCAATTTTAGGCTCGCAAGAGAAAATCCCTTAAAGGGGATTTTCTAAAAGTTATACTTACGTGATGAGTTTTAAAAGATATATCACCGCATAGGTGACTTAGAAATGTCGCATAGCGATATGATGAGCTGCGTTCGACTTACTCACCGCATAGGTGACTTAGAAAGCGAAATCGCTCAACTGTGTGATAAACGCCATCTTACTCACCGCATAGGTGACTTAGAAACGTCACTCGTACCGGTGGCGCCTTGTTCGCCGCTTACTCACCGCATAGGTGACTTAGAAAACAAATTTATAAGATGATAAGTGATGGTGAATCTTACTCACCGCACAGGTGACTTAGAAATCCTATCTGATGCTCAGAGGGCACATAATGTGCTTACTCACCGCACAGGTGACTTAGAAAAAATAAATAAAAGAGAACTCTTATGACTAAACTTACTCACCGCACAGGTGACTTAGAAAAAGGCTACGCTATACGCACTGGGCAAGCTAGACTTACTCACCGCACAGGTGATTTATGAGAGCCGTTAAAAAATTGCACTGCAATTTTAGGCTCGCATGAGAAAATCCCTTAATAGGTGCGAACCCTTATAACAAAGCACTGCTTTGTTGGGTTCGAAAAAAATACTTTTCTAAAAGTTATACTTACGTAATGAGTTTTAAAAGATATATCACCTCACAGGTGACTTAGAAACTGGGCTCTAAACAACTCACGAGGTTGCAACACTTACTCACCGCATAGGTGACCTAAAGGCAACTAAATATCAGTTGGGTAGGATATCGAAGATTTTGAATAGGCCTATTCTTTAAAAGAAAAGTTGTCGCAGGCGTTAAGTAAGTCTTTGTTCAATATTCATTAATTCATCCTTTGTAAAGCCATTCTAGCAAAACTAGACGAAATGACTAACAAGCTAACAAGCTAACAAGCTAACAAAAGATCAAAGTAACTCTTAACTTCAAACTAAATATATCATATTTACTTTAATTACATAATTTTGTTCCATAATCTCAACATTCTTTAGCATTAATTGCACTAGCTACTTTTACTAGAGATATAATTATAGCTTCTGGACCTTTTCATTTATACTTAACTTTATACTATTTCACATTTACTCACTATTAATTTATAGATCATTCAAAGGTTTAATATGTCAAACAAAACTCTCTACAAAGTAACGTTCAAAAAACCAAACTCATCCGCTAAGACTTCACGAAAGGTAAAAGCTCATAGCGCCGCCGAAGCTAAATCTATGGTTAAGAATGGAAATCCAAGTGATAAGAATGTAATTATAGTATCTTGCGTTGAGGTGAAATGGTGAAATAAAGCCAATAACTATAAGCACTAATCTACAAAAATGCCCCTTTCGGGGGCTTTTTAATTTATTTAAACTTAATAAATAAAATCCTATATTAACAAAGGACGAAACTCGAAGATAATTTTATCGAAAGTATAGTCTTTAACTATATTATTTTGTATAGTCATCTTCATATATCTATGAATTCTTTCTTGAGCTAAATTTATTTAAATATACTCTATCTATTAATTCTAAATTTATACCCAATTTATACATATCTTCTCGTAACTGCTTTTGTGATTCAAAGTATCCATTAGCAAAGCATACTGATGATCAGCACTGTACTTTAATATAGTGGAGTGGAGTCCAGTCTAATAACCAACTTAAACCATTGCATGATAGTAAAAAATAATATTTAGTGACTCCATATTTCTCAGCAATACCTTCAAATTTATCTATTGTGACTTTGTTAATCTCAAATATATCAGGAAAAAGGCGAAATTTTTGTAAATAACTACATTTTGTAGTATTTATACTTGACTACATAAATAAATACATGTAAATTACAAATTCAACAATAAATGTATTTAGTCGAGGAAATGCCATGAGTATTAGAACTACGCTAGAAAAAGCAATTTTTGATCAAACAGACGAGAGTAGTACAACTCCCTTATCAATTAGACTTCCTAATCATTTAAATAACCAGTTAGAGGAGTTAACCTTAACCTTGGACAAGTCTAAAAGCTACTTACTATTAGAGTTTATTAAAGCTGGAATTAGTGAGACGAACGCTCTTTTAGAAGAGAGAGCTAAAGATCCTAAATTAGAGGAAACTAGAGATACATCTGACTTCCTCAACCAAAAGAGCTTTATGCTTAATACTAACTATAATCGTGATAAATCTGCTCACCTTAAAATGATAGAGAACCAGGAAGCTGCTGCATTTTGTACAGGTTGGAAAGAGTATATCTGTAACTTACAAGAGGGTGATAAGGTATACCTCTACCAAAGTGGTGTTGGGTTCGTTGCTTCTGGAGTTGTGACAGGGGACTTAATTAAAAGTGAATACGGTGGTAAAGAAGATGAAAAGTATTCTAAAAAATTAAAAGATTTTAAAAGTGGTTTTAAAGCCATATCAGCAAAAGATTTTAAATCACTAACTGACGATGGCGCTAACTTCCGAATGACAATGGTTCAATTAAGTCTTAAGCAGAGACAAATACTGGACAGTGAGATTGAAAAAAGAGTAAAAAATTCCTAATTCTTTCAAGCAGAGCGATGCAAACCCAGGGATCCCTGGGTTTGCATCGCTGTGTTCGTTTTAATAACGATATATACTGCAAATTTTACTGTTATATTATAGTGTGAACGTAATTCTACATGTGGACAAAAATCTTAACATATCATAATCAGAAGCAACAAAAAGATGGAGCGAATCATGAACCACAAACCATAAGAAGATAAATTAGGGCGAGCTTTTAAAAAGTTCAGACAAGAAGTTTGATACTACGGAGATGTTACGGCTATTTGGAAACTCACCAAATATAAAATGTACTGAACAGGCTTATGAAAACTTTCAAAGAACACAGGTAAATAATGATTTTGTACAGTAAAACTTTCAGATAAAACACCAACTAGAGATAAAAAAACTCAAAACATACATCTATACCAGCAACTAAATCATCACAAACACTTGGATGAAAACTTTCAAAAATAGATTGAACAGCTTAATAAGAGTTTGGCAAAATCTAACGACACAATCTGAAATACGATGTGAGATACAAGTTGACAAGGATTAGAATAGGATATTGAACGCTAATGCTTTAAGTTATTGAGTTAAATATGCAAGGCACAATAAACTTTTTCATCATCAGTTTGCTCTTGAGCTTTGAAACCTTTACTAACAAGCTTTATTGAATTAAATGTTTTACCTTCATCATTAGTTACCATAACAATCAAATCTTGGTCTTCAAAGCTTTGTAACTCTTTGATTAGCTGTTTAATGGTTTTCGTTCTATCTTGTCAATGTACTATGTCACTCATAAATTATCCCCCAACTCTTTATAGTTAATACCATAAGTACCAAACGTTCAATTTCTGAACTTAGACTTTCTACTGAACTAAAAGCAAACAATGATATCAATAGTCTATAGTTAACCCCATATTAAAATATATTGTATGCTTTCTATGATATTGGTGCGTGAGATACATTCTACCGCTATTTCCTATACCAATATTATGCTTTGGGATAGTAGCCCTTTAATATGAACCTTAACCCAAGAAGTTTATATTTAAATCATTGAGATGTTCTATATTCAATCGTACCTATGTGCTATACATTACTAAAAATTATATGGCAATACGTATAAAATATTTGAATTAGTAAAAATAAATCTTCTTTTAGAATATTTTAGTAAAACTGGTACTTTAATTATTTCTCAATAAGACCTGACAAGTGAATGAGCATACAAAGCTATGAAATTTCGTTACGCAAGGCACACTAATAACCTAACCGCTCTGGTTAACTTTTATCACGATATTATTGGACTTCAAAAGCTTGGAGGTTTTAGTGAGCATGATGGTTATGCAGGCGTCTTTTTAGGATTTCCTGAACAAGATTGGCACTTGGAGTTTACCCAGTCTGCTGATACTGCCAAGCATCAGCCTGATAAAGACGATTTAATTGTGCTCTATGTAGATAGTGAACAACAAGTTAGCGATATTTTAAATAGAGCGAAAGAAGCGAACATATACCCTGTAACCTCGAAAAACCCTTATTGGAATGATAAAGGTATAGAACTGACTGACCCAGATGGGTTCGGTGTGATATTAGCCGTAATAAATTTTGGATGATTGCTTGAATTGCTAAGGTATATAACCCGTAGACTGGTTGAAGTTGACGACACCCAACATTTTAAATTAATAAAATTCAAATCACGAGTGATAGGGGTAAGATAACGATGTCACCGCTAGCCTCGATTGTAGCGGATATACTTGGTAAAGCACTGGGCAGAGACGCTAGCGTTAACCTGTTATCGCGAAGCAGGAACAGGGTAACGTGTAGCGACTCGCCTTGGGCAAACCAAGATAGTAGCGTAAAGCGAGAGATGCTCCATAAACCAACCGATACCCGCATTATTGCTTTGGAATAATAGCCCGTAAATATGAACCTTAAAGGTCTTCAAACCTCAACCCAAACTTCATCAAATACTTGCGTAATCTGTCACTGTCATTCGGATTTTTGAGTTTATCTCGGGAGTTGGCGAATAAATAACGCCCTGCCGAGGCCTGATTTTTGTGTTGACGACATACTGAAATCACATAAGCTAGCTGTACTTTATCAAAGGGATCAATCTCCTCAATACTGTCTAAACCTAACAACTCGTTTAACAGAACCTCGCTTGAGGCTTCAAGTTGTAATGAATCTATAGATTCCCCTTTACTTAGGCTATTTTTGGTAGCCTCCCTACCCTCTGGTAACGACCACAAGTGACTCAACCGCTCAATCTCAGCCTGTACATCCTCAGTCCTGATGACCTTGCTATCCGCTAACGTGGTGAGCCGTATCATACTCGCGGATAGATCACGAAAGTTGCCCTGCCATGTCGCTTGCTCACTGGTGGCAAAATCTTCATACAATTTGCGAGCCTTCTTCTCAAACCGATATTGATGTTGATCCTCACTCCCCAATCGTGCCAGCTCATAATCGATGTTGGCGGGTAAATCCTCTAATCGATCTTTAAGCGAGGGTAAAAAGAAGGTCCACGTATTAAGACGGGCAAATAAATCAGCACGAAATTCTCCATCTACCACTGCCTGTCGCAGGTCTTTATTCGTGCCTGCCATTAGCTGAAACGAGACAGATACTGGGCTATCACTGCCCACAGGATAGAAGCGCTGTTCTTCTAACGCTGTCAGTAGCATGGCTTGTTCATCTAGCCCCAACTCACCGATTTCATCGAGAAATAATACCCCACCATCAGCGGATTTTAATAGCCCGTCACGGTTGGTTTGCGCCCCAGTAAACGCCCCTTTGACATGACCGAACAGCACACTCATGGCGGTATCACCTCGCAAGGTCGCACAGTTTACCTCGACGAATTTGCCTAGAGTATGCTGAGCGGTTTGCTGGGTGGTTTTAGTGTTTGACTTGGTGCTTGACTGGGTGTTGGCCTTGGTCTTTTTGAGCGCATAAATCTGGCTAGCTAGTTGCGACTTGCCTGCCCCTGTGGCGCCCATCAATAAAATCGGTGCGGTTGAGCGAGTCGCTACTTTTTCAATCTCTTCAATCAGCTGTTGGTAGGCTTTATTTTGGGTAATGAGATTGGCTTGCAGGGTCTGCCAATGTTGCGCTTTTTCGGCTTCAAAGCGTTCACGCAATCCATCGTAGCGGGACACATCCAAATCGATGATTTGATAGCGCCCTTGTGGGTTATTTTTATCAGGCTTGGGACAGGGAGAGCTTTGCAGTAAATCGGCAGGTATAAACCCTGCTTCCACCAACAAAAACCAGCATATTTGGGCGACGTGCGTACCCGTGGTGAGGTGTACTAAATAATCGGTATCATCGTTAAACGCAAAGTCTGCTACAAAATCATAGAGCTGGGCATAAACGTCAGCAAAGTCCCACGGATTCTGTAATGTCATGGGATGCGCGATGACTTGAGTGCTTGATGAGACCCTCATTACGTCCTCTGTAATGATGTCTAGCAAGCGTTTGTCTTGACGGCTATACAGAATATGCAATTCATCAACGAGCAAATCATCATGTAAGCAGATACTGACAGTGGGACGCCAACGTTGCCAACGCTTGTCATTAAAACCGTTGTCTAAAGTCGTGCCGAGAAAGCCGATAACGGCCGTTTTAGTCATTTATTAACCTTTGAGTTTAATTACTTGTCTTGGGTTGTGAGGACTTAAGCAATAGACGCAATTTAAGCCATTAGAGTAATGCTCTGATTATAATAGACAAAGCTTAATCCGTGGGTTTCGCTTCGCTACACCACACGCTACGTATTGTGCATACCCTAATGTTCGTTTCACTATACTAATGACTGAAGCCTGTCTATTGAGCCTATGGAACTAACTTATAGCTTGCGTAAATCAATCATTATTAGTCACCACTTATCTATTTTTGCGTAAGTCCTATTTGTATAGTCGAGAACGTCTTAAAATTATTAATATTAGTTATTCTTAGAAATTAAGATAACCGATAATTAAAAGTGATTATATAAATATTTCTATAAAAATAGAATTAGAACTATAATTAATATCACTCCAACATTTAATCATCAAATACCTGAAATTCCAAAATAAATATTTTTATTAATAATTTCAATAACTTATATAAATTTATTTAACCTTAATAAAAACTTGGCACGCCCTTCGCAATATTAGACTTGTCAGTAAAAACAAATTTTAAAAATAAGTGTTTAAACATAGCTATAGTTACGAAGGAGCCAACAATACAAACAGCCACTCAAAAATCCACTCAAACAATGACACAACCATCAAACCATAACGTCATTCAAGACGGTGGTGCGCCTATTCGGCTTTGGACCAAAGGGGTTCCTGTCGATCCAAAAGCACATGAGCAACTGATCAAAGCCTCGCAAATGCCTTTTATCTATAAATGGCTTGCGGTGATGCCTGATGTGCATGTCGGTATTGGCGCAACTATCGGTACAGTACTACCGACCAAAGAAGCCATCATCCCTGCGGCGGTTGGTGTCGATATCGGTTGTGGGATGATGGCAGTACAAACCACCCTTATGGCTGAGGATTTGCCCGATAACTTGCGTGGTCTACGGGTTGAGCTTGAAAAGGCCATTCCACACGGTCGTAGCAAAACCCGTGGTCGGGGCTCACGCCGAGATGTAGGGGCATGGTCAAACCCTGATAAATCGGTGCTCAACGGTTGGGGTGCGTTGAAAGCAGACTTTGATTATATTTGTCAAAAGCACCCTCGCCTCAAAAACACCAACAACCTAAACCACTTGGGAACGCTGGGTACCGGCAATCACTTTGTTGAGGTGTGCCTAGATGAGACCAATCAGGTATGGATTATGCTGCACTCTGGCTCGCGCGGTGTCGGTAACGCTATCGGACGTTACTTTATTGAGTTGGCACGTGAGGATATGCGTAAATGGTTTATCAATTTGCCCGATAAAGACTTGGCTTATTTTGCTGAGGGTACCGAGCATTTTGAAGATTATTGGTTTGCGGTGGGTTGGGCACAACGTTTTGCCTTTAAAAACCGTGAAATCATGATGGAAAAAGCCATTAAAGCACTTCGCGAAGCAATAGCCAAACCCTTTGATGCCAAAGTCAAAGCCGTCAACTGTCACCACAACTATGTGGCAAAAGAAGAGCATTATGGCGAAGAAGTATTCGTCACTAGAAAAGGGGCGGTACGTGCCAAAATGGGCGAATACGGTATTATTCCCGGTTCGATGGGTGCCAAATCCTTTATCGTACGGGGTAAGGGTAATGAAGAATCGTTTTGTTCTTGCTCACATGGTGCTGGTCGAATTATGTCCCGTACCGAGGCGAAAAAAACCTTTACGGTTGAAGACCAAATTGCTCAAACTGAGGACGTGGAATGTCGTAAAGATAAAGACGTGATTGATGAAATTCCAGCCGCTTACAAAGACATTGAAGATGTGATGCAGGCTCAGAGTGATTTGGTTGAAGTGGTACATACGTTGCGGCAAGTGGTGTGTGTGAAGGGTTGAGATCATTTTTAAAAGCTAATCTAAGAGAGTATTTATGAAAAATCAAATTAATAAAATACCCTATGGTATAGATAAGTGGTTAGGTGAAGAAGATATAAGTAAAGCGGGAGAATCGTTTATTTTTGACACTATTTCATTAATATCAAGAGGTGAAGCATTAGTTGAGTGCGGTATTTTTAATGATGATCAAAACCCATTGTTTTTATCAGCAATTATTGAAATGCTCATTGTTACTAGAAGCTTGCTTCAAAGGCAAAAAGAATTGAATGCATTGTCAACTGAACAACTTAATATCCTCGAACATATAAAATATTTTAGAGACGGTTTATGCCATTCAGAATCATGGAGAAGCAAGGGTAATAAAGTAAAATATCGCATAACTTGTTGCAGAGAAAATTATGACGGTTCATCTCCATGGTTTAATAACTCAAGTAACAATTCAATTTTATCTAAAGAACTATACTTAAAGGCAGATGATATAAGTTTATTTATCGGAGATAGAAGGTTATGGATTAACAAAGAATTGATTTTAACTTTCCAGCATACATGTAGTTATTTCTCACAAAGGCTACCTGATGATTATGCGTTTAGTGTCAAATGTAGAAAATTTAGTGACTTGTAATCATTAAGAGCATGGATGTAGATATATGGATGACTCTGAGTAATTGTATGGGATACGCTTAACAGAGTACAGGGTAGAGCGATAGCAAAGTTGCCGCTACTCGAAACTTGTTATTATCGATAGTATGTTTAAATGAAGGTGCAATAGGCGTTAGTTATGCACTAGCATAACTGGATTGTATGGCATGGTTATAAGCGCTTTGCTGGCTTGTGAAAGAGTCTTCCATCGTGCCGGTCGCCTATATCATTCTGTGCAGTTCGACTAAAAACGGCAGTTATTGCATTAATGCGGGTTTTACGAAGCAGTGCTTCTCACCCAGTCATGTCCACCATCTTAGCTACATATAAAGAGAAATAGAGAGATTAAAATGTGCTATGAAGTCATGATAAGTACAGACTATTCCATTGATTTGGCAAAACTCAATCAAGTCAATGTTTACTTTGAACAAACCGTTGATGATGAAAATAAAGTCCACCTTAAATATGACAATGTTTATCGCCTTGCTACTTACGGTGTCAATTGTTGCAGTTGTGGTTTTAGAATATATGACGGTAATGCTTTTGACTACGAATTTGTTGGTTTACAAGACTGGCTTGAAGAAGAGAAAGACGACGGAGATATTTTAAATACAAAGTTTCTGTTTCAAGTGATAAAAAATATCGTCAATAAAGGCTATCAGTTTGATAGTTATACGGTTTGGAATGGTGAGGAAAAGTTATCGCCTATAAAATCAATGACTATCAATGTGAATAAAGTGGTTAAAACTGAATTCATGTTATTTGAAAACGTGTATTTTAACTATGTTAAATAAAAAAAGGGAGTTAGGCTAACAGTCTTAAAAAGTTTGCATTGATGCGGGTTTTACGAAGCTGTGCTTCTCACCCAGTCATGTCCACCATATTTAAAAATAGACTAAATAATTTAACAACTAAGACAGTCCCATCGATAAATAACAAAGTTAATCTTAAGGAAAATCAAATGTTTGAATCTTTAATGCAAATTTTTCAAGCAAAAGAAACCATACAACAGGCTCAAATTCAGCAACCAATACGCGCCATAGAAGCCCTTGAAAAAGGCTACTTTTATGCTATCCCTCGCGAAAAAGGGGGCTACAACGTTTTGAAAGTCTTAGAGACTGATGATATAGGCGTACACATTAGGTTATATAGCAATATATATTCTAGCATTCCATCCAATCTCGATATTAAAACGCTTTATATAGCAGGGATCGAAGATCAAAATGATCAAATTGATCTGGGCATGGGGCACTTACCCATTAGTTTTAATAGCTTTATGACTTGGAATGCTATTCCGTTAAATATCTTTGAAGCAGTCACTGATGATGAGCTTGAAGGCTATCAAATGTGGCAAGACGCTGAAGGTGGCTATTTTTAGATCTATTGCTTCTTAAGGTCAAATTGCAAAATGTGGTTTGGTAATTAAGCGAGTAGGCCAATAATGAGTTTTTAAATAACCGCATTTATTTAACAATATAATGCATCAAGTCTGATCGATTAATTCTGACTTTAGCGCTGTAAAACGGTATGATGTCGCAGTTTAATTAATGTAATAACTGGCCGAAACGTTCTACGTTTTAGGCTTATTTATGGTGAGTTATGAAGATTTTAGAATCAAAGTTTTATGTGGATCGTCAATATTTAATGGCGGATCATCAAGATTATAATCGGATAGTGGTCGACAACCGTATTTGGGCGACTAAGTATCAGCCTTATAGCGATTTGCTTGACCATTTATTTGGTGGCGTCTATGTCGCCAATGCTGACTTGGTGATTGCTAAGGATAAGCTCAAAGATTTGGTGAAATGTACCGACTTTACCCACTTAGATTTCTCTAAAAAGACACATTCATTTTTTGAAAAAGAGCTTTGTTACTTTCACCCAGATTTTGAGATTTTTGTGGTTTTAAATACCAATCTATCGAACGATTATGAAAATGAATTGTTTGAGAATGGCTTGCTAAAGTTAGAAAGTGTGTATTTTGACAAGGGTCGTGAAGGCGTAAAAGCAGATGTGGATGTGTTCTTTAAGGCATTTGTCGAAAAATATCAGCCCGATGAGCCCAAAGTCTCTATTTTGATTAAGACCAATGACGGATTTGAGCTTAAGACGCATAAGATTACGCCGTATCCGATTGATTTGGAGTTAATGTATAACGATGATTTCCCGCCTGTGCATCGTCATATTGTGAAGTCGCTCAGTACCACCAATAAGGGTATTGTGCTACTTCACGGCATTGCAGGGTCAGGAAAGTCAAATTATATCAAGTGGTTGACCAGTCAAGTGACTGAGAAAAAGTTTATTTTCGTGCCAAGTACCATGATTCATATGCTTGCTGACCCAAGCTTTATTACTTTGTTAATTGATAATAAAAACTCGGTATTGGTGCTTGAGGACTGTGAAAATTATATTGGTGAACGCACGCCTGAAAATAGCAATACCGATATGGTCGCGTCAATTTTAAACATTGCCGATGGTATGCTATCAGATGTGCTCGAATGTCAGTTAATTTGTACGTTTAACTCAGATTTATCAGAGATTGATCCTGCCCTACTTCGTAAGGGTCGCTTGATTGCTGAGTATAAATTCCTTGAGCTCGAAACGGATAAAGCCAATGCATACTTGGCAAAGTATGCTGAAAAAGACCAAGACGGTGCCGAAAATGAAGCACCTGATAACGAAATGACTGATAACAAAACGGCTGGACAAGACAGCGAGTTAGCCGATTCGTCAGATTCTGATCAATCTTCAGACTCGTCAATTGAAAAAGTTATCGAAAAATCAAATGAACAACAAGCTGAAAAACCAACTGAACCAATGACTGTTGATTCGCCTATTTCACTCGCTGAACTGGTCAATTTAAACGATAAGACCTATCGTGAAATTGTGAAAAAGACAGCGAAGATTGGGTTTATTCGATAGTTGAGAGGCAAAGGGTCTATTATGGCAGTACCTCATAACAAAATAGAGTTCCTTAAGATCGATGGCAATACGGGCGAAGGGGGCGGTCAAATCATCCGTACCGCTTTAGCTTTGTCAATGCTGACGGGCACACCGATTGAGGTCACTAATATTCGTGCGGGTCGTGCCAAGCCGGGACTTATGCGACAAC
Organism: Psychrobacter sp. CX5; assembly: GCF_057621535.2. NCBI lineage: Bacteria > Pseudomonadati > Pseudomonadota > Gammaproteobacteria > Moraxellales > Moraxellaceae > Psychrobacter > Psychrobacter sp. CX5. Next base: position 347,000 of record NZ_CM177735.1, read on the forward strand.
ATTTGATGTGCCTTCAAGCCTCACAGCAGATATCGAACGCTAGGGTTACTGGCGCTTACCTGAAAAGCACTGCCTTTACGTTTATACCGAGTAACGTGGTGGCAGGCGATTACACCTTTGATATCGGATCGGCAGGTAGCACCAGCTTAGTTCTGCAAACCGTACTCCCTGCCCTGCTATTTGCAGGTGGCACGACGCCATCGACACTGTCTATTAAAGGCGGGACGCACAATCCGATGGCACCCACCGCTGACTTTTTAATCCATGCCTTTTTGCCCGTTTTGGCAAAGCTTGGCATGGACGTTAAGTATGAGGTGATACAGTCAGGCTATGCGCCAATCGGTGGTGGTGAGATTAAGGTGACCATAACGCCTTTTCTAAGTCGTGCAAACTTGGCACCTTTTAACTTGACCACCCGTGGTGAATTGCTAGGTATTCATCTGGTTGCCAGTCATTTGAATCTGGAAGGCGATATTTGTCAACGTGAGCTTCAATATGCCAAAGATAGGCTTTTAAAGTTAGATTTGGAGATAGACGATGCTCTATTAACCACTCAGGTAAATAAGCAAAAAGGCATCGGTGAAGGCAATAGTTGCTATGCCATTGTGACGCATGCGATTGATCACTCAATGAGTGGCGATCAACGAAAGCAACATCAAAATCAAAAGCAACATCAAAATCCTCTGCAAACCCATCAAGAAGTCTTTACTTTACTTGGAGAAAAACGCCTGCCTGCGGAGAAAGTTGCTAACCGATTCGCTGGTCTGGTAAAACGCTACTTGATGAAGACAGACGCACTGGTAGATGAGTTTTTGACCGATCAGTTGTTGTTGCCCTTAGCGCTATCAGGTGGCGGACAGTTTAGCGCCCGTACCATTAGCGAACACAGCAAAACCCAAGCGTGGATGATTGAACAGTTCCTTCCCGTTGCCATTAAGTTTGAAAGGATTGATGATGATAACTATTTGGTCAAGGTTATTTGTTGATTGCAGGGTGACGTTATCCTCTTTTAATTCGTTTTAGGTAGAAACTTAAGCTCTGTCAACCTATTCGACCTTTTAAAATATTCATTTTAAGCGACAGCGTGATGTTCAATATTAATCTTGTGCTTAACTATTTAATTTTTTCTTTATGCTCAATTAAGATATGATGGATAAAATAAGATAACAGTCACTGCTTTGAATAGTCGAAGAACTCTAAAATGGTTTACACCTTAACCGCTTAGTCGTTTGCAGACTATATAACAAGGAATAGAATACTTATGCGATTGTTGGAGAATTTAAAAAAGAACAAGGAAGTAAAAACGTATATTACCAAGCTACCTAAGATTTTGTCTAAGGACTATGGCAAATCAGAATATTACACGCCCGCTCAAGTAAAAAATAGTTTAGAACGAGCAGGATTAATGGGTCTTTATACATACTATGCGATGGTGTTATATTGTGATAGAACCGACCTAGTTAATTATGAGCTTCAAGGGTCAGAGCCATGGGATTATGATGCCGTAAAAGCGGATATTGCAGATAGCTATTTCAATGGTAATACAGAATTTACCCCAAAGATGATAGATGCCCTATCTGATTCTTATAATACCAGTATACCGTTTGATAACTTCGATGTTGAAGGTGAGATAGATATAAATAGCAAAGAAGATGGTTTAATTCAATCTCTAGTCAATAATGCAAGGAACGCTCGCAAATAACATGCGGAACACTCGCTACCCCTAATAAGAAGCCAAAAACTATGAATATAGACAACGTTAATCAGAGCAAATTTTTAAGCTATATATTACGTCATAAGCCAGACTCCATTGGATTAACACTCGACGCTCAAGGTTGGGCGAAGCTAAGTGATTTGATTAAACTGGCCAATAAATCAGGTCAGACCCTAAACTTAGAAGACATTTTTGTCATTGTTAAAGAAGATGCCAAAGGACGATTTTCGCTGTCTGAGGATCGGCAATATATTCGAGCTGTGCAGGGTCACTCACTAAAAACAGTCGACTTAAAGCTGACTAAAGCCGTGCCTCCTCCTCATTTACTACATGGTACAGCTAAGCGCTTTATTGAGAGTATTAACACTCAAGGACTTATCCCTAAAGAGCGACAGTATGTACATTTAACCGAAGATATCAATACCGCAAGGCTGACAGGGATGCGTTATGGAAAACCTGTAGTATTAAATATTGACAGTCAAAAAATGCAGGTAGATGGATATAAGTTTTATCAAGCTGAAAATAATGTTTGGCTGACATTGACCGTCCCATCAACCTATATCACTGTAATTGAATAGCAATGACCGGAGTTACACGTATTTTTTAAAAGTACGTTACTTTTTATAGGGAATCTAAGCGTTTTGCAAATATAACGCTAACTTAAAGACATATTAGAGCTTACGATATTAAAACCCACCTTTAATCTAAAAAAGAATATGATCTTCTTTTTTCTATTCAGTTAATCTTCTCAGGGCTAGGGATAAACTTCAAAAGCCTTAAACTTAAGCAAATCTATTTAAACACTATGCACCCTGCCCTAACATGGCTTTTTAGCCCCGATTACAGCGGATATACTGCTAGGATTGGCATATTGCGTTGCTTGGTTGAGTCGTGGCGACGTGAAGCAAGCGACACGACTCAACCGTAGCAAACGCATTGCCGAGACTGGCAGATAGTAGCGACAAGCGGGATTAGCTCCGTTTACAGACATTTCAATCAACCGACGACAATCACACTTCAACGCTCTAACGATAACAATCCTCTTCTCACAATCCTCCTCTCACAATCCTCCTCTCACAATCATCCTCTAACAACCACATTCCACTACTAAAAGCTTAAAACGCAGGCTCGGTAAATAAACCTGCCCGCTCAAGCTCGCCTGCCAATGAAAACAAGGTCACTTCATCATTCATGCGTCCGATAAATTGCATGCCAATCGGTAAGCCTTTTGAACTCATTCCCAGAGGGACGGACATAGCGGGCAGTCCTGTGATATTGCCTAGCATTGTAAAAGACATTTTGCTAAGGACGGAGGCACTGAGCTTCTCAATTAAGCTTGAGTTGTGAATCCATTTACCAAGATTAACGCCTTTTTCCACCAGCCCAGTGACATTCATCATTAGCTCGTCTATACGGCTCGGATACAAGATGCCATGCTTGACTGCAGGGGTGGGCACGGTCGGACATAAAATCATGTCATATCGCTCAAGTAATAATCCTGTCTGATACTGAACGTCATGCCAGCCCTGCTTTGCCTTAAGCAAGTCTAAGACATTTAATGACCGCCCTATCATGGCCATATTGCGGGTCTGTGGCTCGAGATTGGCGACTTGATGCTTACCCCGACGCTGGCCTAAATCCTCTACGATATAAGCGGTATGTGCACAGACAACGGTGAAAAAATCTCGCCACATGGTATCTATATCTATCATCGGACTGTCATAAGATACCTGATGACCCATGCTTTCAAGCTGTTCACCGGTACTTTTTAAGACACTCAGTACTTGCTTTTCGGTCTTGGCACCGGGGAATAATGGGTCTGTCATGATGGCAATTTTGAGAGGTCTGGGCGGGGTCTGAGCAGCTTGAAGGAAACTACCTTGAGGCGGTTCGATAATAAATGCTGAGCCAATCTCTGCCCCTGCTGTTGCATCTAGCATAGCGGCACTATCACGTACGCTACGGGTGATGACATGATCAGTCACTGCCCCCTCCCACCTTTCGCCAAATAAAGGCCCACTAGGATTGCGGCCGCGGCTGGGTTTAAATCCAAACACCCCGCACCATGCTGCAGGGATACGTATTGAGCCACCGCCATCTCCTGAGCCTGCTATGGGGACGATGCCAGAGCTTACGGCCGCTGCACTTCCCCCTGATGAGCCGCCGCTGCTGTATCCTTTTTTAAAGGGGTTATGCGTGGGACCAAAGGACTTTGGTTCTGTGGTAATCATAAGACCAAACTCTGGAGTGTTGGTTTTACCAAAGGTGTTGACCCCTGATTTCCGCATTCGTCTGACTATCTCATTGTCGTTTTGTGGCACAATATGGACGCTACGACTGCCCAGCTTTATCGGTTCATCGGCAAATAAGAAGTTTAAGTCTTTAAGTAAATAAGGAACACCTGTAAATATCCCTTGGGGCAAACCCTCTTGGGCAGACTTAAAAGCGCGTTCATCAAATCGGTGAATAATGGCGTTAAGCTTAGGGTTCAGTTTATTAGCGAGGTGGATAGCGGCTTCAAGAGCTTCTTTGGCACTAATCTCACCAGATTTGATTAAGTTTGCTAATCCTATAGCATCATACTGTGGGTATTCTTTAAACATGGCGTTCCCTGCTCTATTAATTGTAGTCAAGAACTTTAATAGCATATATTAAAGTCATAATGAGTTAAAGGATATAAATAACTTAGTGCAATAAAACGTTGTGCAATAAAAAAGCCAAACTCTAAAGTTTGGCTTTTTATCAAAAAGTGCTTAATTTGATAACGATTACAGTGCTATTTAAAAACTAAGGCTTATATTACTTATTACATAGGTACTTACTACATAATAGCAACTTATTGCAAACGGACTTATTGCATAGGTACTTATTGCAAACGGACTTATTGCATAGGTACTTATTGCATAGGTACTTCCATTAGCAATACGCGAGAGTCCTCTAGCGCTTCAACATCAAAGCCTGAGGTATCGACAATACCCATACCGTCACGAGTATCCAAAACTTCATCACCGATTTTAACTTTACCCTCAATGATGAACGCATAAACACCATCTTTTTTGTCATTTTTCAGATCGTATTTTGCAGTCACACCCTTGTCAAGGTTGCCCATAGAGAACCAAGCATCTTGATGAATCCAGACGCCTGCGTCATCTGGGTTTGGTGATAAAATTTGACCAAATTCGTTTGGCTGCAACATATCAGCGATTTTAAGCTGCTGATAACGAGGCTCAACGCCTTGTTTATTTGGCATAACCCAAATCTGGAAAAACTTCACCGGCTCGCCAGCTTGACCATTCATCTCGCTGTGTGCAATACCTGTACCCGCTGACATCACTTGGATCTCACCGCTTTCGATAATACCATTAGTACCTATGGTGTCTTTGTGAGCCAATTTACCAGAGGTTGGGATAGAGATAATTTCCATATCACGGTGTGGGTGCGTACCGAAACCTTTGCCGCCTTCAACGTGGTCATCATTAATCACACGTAAAGCACCAAAGCCCATACGCTCTGGGTTGTAATAGTTTGCAAAGCTAAAAGTATGTTTGCTTTTTAGCCAACCATGGTTAGCATCACCACGAGTATCTGCTTTATGTACGATAGTTTTCATAGGGTATCCTCATTTTTATTATTTCGATTTAACGGGGCTATTATATCATGCAAAAATACTTAACTAATAGGTGCAATCGTTAACTTTAGTTTAAATGTGTAAATAATTCATTTAGATTTAAATTGATTGTTAAACCCTTATTAATAAAGGCAATTATGGCACTAATGTAAAATTAAAACGCACCCTATTACATTAATAACTCTCGCTTACCACTTTTGCCCATGGAGCTCACGAGACCCGCTTCTTCCATCGAATCTACAATACGTGCTGCTCGGTTATAGCCGATGCTAAACTTACGTTGAATACTGGAGGCCGATACTTTACGGGTCTCCATAACAAACGCAACGGCTTCATCATATAATGCATCATCTTCACCTGATGTATTGCCACCACTGCTACCACTCGGACTTGTCAGCTCGAAGTTACTTGCCATATTGTCGATATAATCGGGGGCGCCGCGCTCACGCCAAGCATCACACACTCGGTTGACCTCTTCATCACTCACGTAAGCGCCATGCACTCGATCAGGTTCAATCTGACCGGGGCCTAAGAACAGCATATCACCATTACCCAGCATATCCTCTGCCCCGCCAGCATCCAAAATAGTACGCGAATCTACTTTTGAATTGACACGTAATGCCGCTCGTACGGGGATGTTGGCTTTAATAAGACCGGTAATGACGTCGACTGAAGGACGTTGAGTCGCCAACATCAAGTGAATACCTGCCGCCCGTGATTTCTGAGCCAATCGGGTAATAAGCTCTTCAGCTTGCTTGCCGACTTGCATAATCATATCCGCAAATTCGTCTGCCACAATGACGATCATAGGTAAGGTCTTAAGCTTCGGCGCTTTATCAATACTAACGCTATCATTTGGGCGCCATAATGGATCTATCATTGGTCTGCCCGCCTTTTCAGCAGCGATGACTTTTTTATTAAATTCGCCTAGTTTACGTACCTTGAGTAGGCTCATTAACTGATAACGGCGCTCCATCTCTGCCACACACCACGATAAGGCACTTGCTGCTTCATTCATATCTGTCACAACTGGAGTGAGCAAATGCGGAATGTCATTGTAGTTGGCAAGCTCAAGCTGTTTGGGATCAATCAAAATTAATCGTAGCTCAGAGGGCTTGTACTTTAATAACATCGACAGTAGCATCGAGTTGACCAATACTGATTTACCCGATCCTGTCGTACCTGCCACCAGCATATGTGGCGCTCGGGCAAGGTCTGTAATAATAGGCTTACCCCCAATGTCTTTGCCCATTGCCATGCTAATTTGAGCTTTCGGATCTTTGTATTTGTCCGTTTCAAGCAGCTCAATCAATCGCACCATGGCACGTTTCTTGTTCGGCACTTCAATACCAATATAGGGCTTACCCGGTATCACCTCCACCACACGCAGAGATGCCATTGATAGTGAGCGTGCCAAATCGCGAGAAATACCCGTCACCTTGCTGGCTTTCACCCCTGCGGCTAATTCTACTTCAAAGCGAGTGACGACCGGACCAGGGATTGCATTTACAACCTCAGCCTTAACATTGAACTCTTGTAGCTTAATCTCTAACAGCTCTGATAATTGAGTAAGCTCTTGTTGAGTATAGCTAGGCTTACGATCTGGGTCAGGCTTATCTAAAATGCTCAGCTCAGGTATGGGACTTAAGCTTTCACGATGCTTGGCCGTTTGCATCGCACGACTCGCTGACGCAAAGGCAGCGTCATCATGGATCTCAGGTAGTGGCTCTATTACGTCTGCCTTATCATTATCGTCATTATCACTGTCATCATCTGGTACCATGTCTTCAATATGGTTGCTTGCATCGCCCTCAGGCGTTGCAAATCGAATGGTTGGCGTCACAGGCTGTGAGGACTTACTGTCGACTTCAACAGCATGCGGCTTTTTGGGATTTGAAGGTGGTGTATTGGTCGGCGTTAAATCAATAAAGGGCTCAGCGCTGGTGACAGTCTCTGATGTTAATTCTTCTTCAATTAGATTGTCGACATTTGAGTCATTACCTACTTTTTCACTCATTGCCTCGGCTTTATTGCTGCGTAACTGATACGCATCTTTAACAGGATTGATATACGTTGTGTCGTCAACAGTAGTACCAGCATGATCTGATTGGCTGTCTAGTGTCACGTTGGCTACTGGATCCTTTTCATCGGCAGGCTGAAGTGTTGAATCTTTACTATAATGGTAGTTATCATAGTTATTATTAGAGTTATCAGACTCATTTTCTTCTGTAACTGAGACACTGTTTGACTCTTCCTCTGTTGGGTTATGCGTCGTCGTTTCGCTACTTGTCTGGTCTGGTAGATTGCTCTCAGCCTTCTCCTCTACCTGATCATGACTGCTATTATTAGCAACTGACACTGGCAATGCTTGTTCATCAAGCAATTGATCAATAGCGTTTTGATCATTCCACGCAAAGCTCGGCTCTTGCTTTTTAATAGGTGAGTCTGATGTTGAGATGTTTGACGTCGAAGCAGACTGCTGTTCTTTTTGCAGACGGGCTTCTTCAGCCTCTTGTTCACGCAGCGATAGAATACTCTCTGTCAATCCCGAGTTTACTAAGAATTCGTCTAATACATTACTCAAAGCAGGGTTACCAAACTGCTGTTGTCCTTTAGAAGTCACATATGACCCTGAGTTCTCTTGAGCACTATTATATTCTGTTCGTTGATTAGATAGTGTTTGTCCTGATACTGTTTGTTCTGAGATTGTTTGTTCTGAGATTGCTTGTTCTGACAAGGCCTGCTCTGATAAGGCTTGCTCAGATAATCCCAGTCCAGACTCATCGTCCTCAAACTCATTCACCTGTAATGCTGCCTCATCAGAGGGATCTGGCAATTGTAGTTTTAGTTGATCATATATTGGCGATTGTTGAGTGCTATTGGAGGGACTTATACCAGACTCATCGGCGACAGAGGAGCGGTGAGCTATAGACACATTATCATCGAAGGCATCACTATTCTGATCAAGGTCATTTGTTTGAAGGTCATTTGTTTCATTTGAATCCATCATGCTGTCATGCAACATATCTTGCTTAGATTGACCTCGCAATCCGTTACCTAGCCATGACAAGCTAAATACGGCTTTAAACACTTGTCGCCAATGAATATCAAAGGCAAATGTTGCGGTTAATAGAGCAAACACCAGTAAGAATAAGCCTGCACCATATACGGTGAGTAATGAACTCAAGCGTATGGCAACCTCAGAACCTAAAATACCGCCAAAACGAGCACTATCGACTTCAGAATAGCCCAATAACAGCGGAATGACCGCAACCAATCCACTACTGGCTAAAAGTAAGAAGACATAACCGATAACTCTTAAAGGTCCGATAGCTAGCTGGCGTTGCCACCAGATACACAAACCCTCATAGGCCACAATCGCTATTAACCACCATGCTGACCACCCTAAAAAGGTATACAATAAGTCAGACAGCCAAGCCCCTGTTGCTCCGCCCATATTACTCACTTGCCCCATATCACTACTAATGCGTGACCAGCTCGGGTCATTAGGGGTATAGGTCAGTAGAATAACAAACACATATGCACTAAATACGACGGCAATTAACGTGAAAGTTATTCTTTTAAGGGTGTGAAGAAGGTGTGCCGTTGTCATTAATTATTCCTAACATTTAAAACTTATAAATAATAATTTTAAAACAAAGCCAATATGTTCAGCTTGCTACTATCAATCTAGAGTACAAATTATTAAAGGTAAAAATCATTAAAGGTAAAAATCGTTAAATCTGCTATTTTGCGATATTATGTCTTATCATTTGTTACGATGATAGACAAAGGTCTATAGAAAAGACCCTATTAAAAGAAACACACTTAACCTTGATTGTATAACCCTCTATAATAGCAAATTGCGATGTACTTTCGAGCTTCAGTTGGCTTATTTATCATATTAATAAATATCATCACTTAAACTCATTTGCTATTAAGCACCATTGACCCCATTCTATAGAACATAATAAATAAAATACTAGATTTTAGTCTTTAATACTATGTTTAACCCTTTTTAAGGAACCTTTATGCCACAAGACACTAAATCACCCCGTCACGAAAAACTCATTATCCTAGGATCAGGTCCTGCAGGCTATTCTGCAGCGGTCTATGCCGCTCGTGCAAACTTAAAGCCCGTTATCATCTCAGGTATGCAAGTTGGTGGGCAATTAACCACCACCACTGAGGTCGATAACTGGCCAGGCGATGCGCATGGTTTGACCGGACCAGATTTAATGATACGCATGAAGGCACATGCAGAGCGTTTTGGTACAGACATCGTCAATGATCATATTAACTCGGTAGATTTATCGAAGCGTCCATTTAAGCTTGAAGGTAATGCCGGTACTTATACCTGTGACGCCTTGATTATCGCCACTGGTGCTTCAGCTCAATACCTACAACTTGAGTCTGAAGAGAAGTTCAAGGGTCTAGGCGTTTCAGCATGTGCCACTTGTGATGGATTTTTCTATAAAGATCAAAAGGTAGCCGTTATCGGTGGCGGTAACACCGCGGTGGAAGAAGCCTTGTATCTGTCAAATATTGCTAATGAAGTGGTATTGGTACATCGCCGTGATAGCCTCCGTGCTGAGAAAATCCTGCAAGACAAGCTATTTGAAAAAGCCAAAAACGGCAATATTACCATCGAATGGAACCACCAAGTCCAAGAAGTCTTGGGCGACGATATGGGCGTCAATGGTATTGTGATCAAGTCCACCAAAGATGATAGCACCAAACAGATAGATGTACACGGTATGTTTGTCGCTATTGGTCATAAACCAAATACCGATATGTTTAAAGACCAATTGGATATGAAAGATGGCTATATTATCGTTAACAGCGGCATCCAAGGCAATGCGACTCAAACCAGTATTGAGGGCGTGTTTGCTGCAGGTGATGTGGCGGATAATGTCTATCGTCAGGCGATTACCTCAGCAGGTACGGGTTGTATGGCCGCTTTAGATGCTGAAAAGTATTTAGACTCTATCGGCGTCGCTCAGGCAACAGAGCATACCTATGACTCAACCTTGACTCAAGATGCCAATGCTTAATTTTTGCCATTATTCGATTTGGCCATTATAGGTTATGATCAGCTTTAATTTTACCCCGTTCTTCAAAGGTGCTATTTAATTTTTAATAGCACCTTTTTTAATTATTTAGCTTAAGTTAGCTAAGCAATATGCCCTTGTCAGGCACTTGGTATAATAACTAGGTCTTGTTATAGTAGACACAGACAGACTCAAATATACTAAGCATAACTTACCTTTAATCATAATGGATGCTTTTGTGCCGACTACGAATCTTTGCCAAAGCCAAACGCAGCCTGATAGCTCTCAGAGCTGTGATCTACCACACGAAGACTCGGCTATCACACCTAGCAATACGTTATTTAACAGTCGCTTTATCTTCCCAAACCCGATTGAGGTAGACCCTGATGGATTAGGACTGGTGGCTATGGGTGGTGATCTTGCCCCGCAGACGCTTTTGTCCGCTTACACTCAAGGTTTATTTCCTTGGTTTAATGAAGATGAGCCCATTGCATGGTGGTGCCCTGAGCCTCGTTGTGTCTTAGACCCGACGACCTTTACACCAAGCAAATCGCTTAAGCGTTTGGTTAAATCAAGCAACTGGCAATGGTCTATTAATAGCGCGTTTGAATCGGTCATCCAAGCCTGTAGCCTACCACGTAGTTATGCAGAAGATACTTGGATTCATGATGAAATGATCGATGCTTATACTCAGCTTCATGACTTAGGCTTTGCTCACAGTATTGAAATTTGGGATGGGCAGCGCTTAATCGGAGGTCTATATGGCCTAAAAATTGGTCAAATCTATTTTGGTGAATCCATGTTCCATCATGTCAGTAATGCCTCAAAAGTCGCTTTTTGGGCCTTAAATAACTTTTGCCACTATACGAATGTCCAACTGATAGACTGTCAGCTTCCAAACGATCACCTTAAAAGCTTAGGTGCTGGCATCATGCCCCGAGACGCCTTTTTAAATATTTTAAATCAGCTTATCGCTCAAAAGAGCGTTGATTGGCATGACTTCTCCAATCAACATTACACTGTAAACGCTTTGATTACTGATCATAAGCCCCTATCTATTAGAGCGAAGTAGATGCAACATACGTTAGATAATGAAGTGAGTCTGTCCAACTTTGATGTTCAAAGTTCACTCAGACTATCCCCTGTTGAACTGTGCAGTTATATGCCAAATCGGCTCTCTCAGCTGACATTTATGGTATTGCCAGAGGATAAAGTCATCGGATCTGACTTATACACTGCGCTTAGTCATCAAGGGTTCCGGCGCAGTGGCTCTGCATTTTATAAGCCAAGCTGTTCACACTGTCTACAGTGTATTTCTTGCCGTGTGGTGGTGGATGACTTTAGTCCATCTCGTCGTTATCGCAAAATATTAAACCGCAATAAGGATGTAAGTTTAACCCTCATACCAGCGTCTGAATCCTCTCATGAACATTATGGCTTATATCAAAGGTATATTTCAGCGCGTCATAAAGATGGCGATATGTATCCACCTAGCCTACAAACCTTTGAGCAGTTTTTAATGCAGTCCCCTGCTGATACGGTATTTATGGAGTTTAGAGAGCCTTCAGGCCAGCTCATTGCTGTAGCGGTTACCGACAAAATCTTGGATGGCCTATCTAGTATCTATACTTTTTTTGACCCTGATCCTAGGTTTAACTCGCGTAGTTTAGGTGTATTTTGCATCTTAAAGCAAATTGAGACTGCCAAAAGTTTTGCACTCCCTTACGTGTATCTTGGTTATTGGATACCTAGTGTCAAAAAGATGAGCTATAAAACTGACTATTTACCAATGGATTTGTTTTTTAATCGTCAATGGCATCGCTTTGAAGAGATGCCAGATCTAAACGAACTAATGGCCTTATTAGATACCAAACAACTGCAAATCAAGTTTTAATTTGTCTTTAAGGATTCTATCTACCTTATCTAAAAATTAACCTATCGAGGAAGGCTTATTCAAGCCTGAACAAGATAAGCAATTTAATGGAAAAGGTATTTTTTAAGTGCTAAATCTCAGATGACTCTCGAAACTCCATAATTAAAGCATCACATCGCTCATTGGTGTTGTTTATTGATGAAGAGTAATATCCTTTTCGCTTATGGATAATAGAAAAACCAATTTTCTGATACAGCGTAATGGCGGCTATATTGTCTTCACGCACCTCTAACAATATTTTTTCAACTCCTGTATCTGGCATCTGTTTGATTTTATGTCTGATAAGTCCTTCAGCAAGACCTCGACGCTGAAACTTAGGATGTGTGCCTATTCGTAAGATTTCAGCAACCTCAAATACCTGGCTCCAAATACAATAGGCCATCACTTGATCCTCACCGTCAAGATTACCTTCATTACCTTTATCACTCCCATCATCAGATGACGGTGAGTCAATATCTAATGTCACCCAGCACTCGTTTATTTCTTGACTTAATAGGTCGTTAATACTCTGCTCATCCCAATAGTCTAGCGGCTGGATTAAACGTTCAATATCGGCAATTTTCGATACTAGCGTATTATCCCTGCTATCATTAGTAACCTTACATAGTAGTGGTGTTTTCTTAATAGTGGGTTTACTGATAGCTGTTTTATTACTAGAAGGTTTATCGGTATTCATCGCCTAGTTTCCAATCCAATATCCTATTTTATAAGATCGAGCATTATTATATAGGAAGGGCTTTATAAAAAAAGCCTTCAATCAATAGATTGAAGGCTTTTAATTTTTAGCTATCCGGACGAATTGTCCATTTAACCTAACTTAATTTGACCTTTAAAGCTTGCTGGTTAATTCAGGTAATGCTTCAAATAAATCAGCTTCTAAGAAATAATCAGCAACAGAGGCAATTGGCGCTTCTGGATCATTGTTGATTGCAACAATAACTTTAGAGTCTTTCATACCCGCTAAATGCTGGATAGCACCTGAGATACCGGCTGCAATATATAAGTTTGGTGCAACGATTTTACCTGTTTGACCTACCTGCATATCGTTTGGCACATAACCTGCGTCAACGGCTGCACGAGATGCACCAATAGCAGCCCCAATCTTATCAGCAAGTGGCTCAATATATTTAGTGAAGTTTTCACCATTCGCTAATGCACGACCACCAGATACAACGATCTCAGCTGACGTTAACTCTGGACGGTCTGATTTAGCAAGCTCTTCGCTAACGAAGCTTGATTTGCCAGCATCTTGAGAATTATCAAGCTCTTCGATTGATGCAGAACCCCCTTCAGCAGCAGCAGGGTCAAATGCCGTAGTACGAACCGTTACTAACACTTTGTCTTCTGAGGTTTTAACAGTAGCGATAGCGTTACCAGCATAGATAGGACGCTGGAACGTATGTGCATCTTCAACTTTCATGATGTCGGTTAGCATACTAACGTCTAGCAGTGCTGCTACGCGAGGCATAAAGTTTTTGCCGTTAGTGGTCGCTGGTGCAACGATATGGCTATAGTCGCCCGCTAAATCTTTTACTAATAAAGCAACATTTTCTGCAAGTTGATATTCATAGGCTGGGCTATCCACACATATTACTTTGCTAACACCAGCGACTTTAGATGCTTGTTCAGCCACTGGCTGACAACCTGAACCTGCGACTAGCACATGGATGTCGCCACCCATCTCTGATGCAGCGGTAACGGTGCTTAAAGTTGCCTTTTTTAATTCGGCATTGTCATGTTCTGCATATACTAAAATTGCCATGAGAGTATTATCCTTTCTAATAATTATATGAGATTATGATTTGGTAACGGTTACAAGCTTGTCACGCATAATACTAATCATATTTTTTCAGATTTATAAGAAGTCCATTCATCAATTAAATGACTTTTGCTTCATTTCTTAATTTGTCGATTAGCTCATCAACCGACCCTACTTTCACACCGGCAGAACGCTCAGGTGGTGGGGTTACTTTGATGATTTCTTGCTTAGAACCCATCTCAACACCAAAGTCAGCAGGTGACTTTGTATCAAGAGGCTTCTTCTTAGCTTTCATGATGTTAGGAAGCTTAGCATAACGTGGTTCGTTTAAACGTAAGTCAGTGGTGATCACCGCAGGTAGAGGTAACTCGACCGTTTGTAAACCACCATCGATTTCACGAGTCACGTTGACTTTATCGCCTTCAACCTTAACTTCTGAAGCAAACGTACCTTGACCAATACCCATTAACGCAGCAAGCATTTGACCAGTCTGGTTATTATCGTCATCGATAGCTTGTTTACCCAATAGGATAATATCAGTACCTTCTTGCTCTACAATCCCTTTAAGGATTTTAGCAACTTGTAGAGGATATGGCTTATCACTCGTTTCTACCAAGACGCCACGGTCTGCACCCAACGCTAATGCCGCACGAATTTGTTCTTGAGCTTCTTTAGGTCCAATTGAGGCAACGATAACTTCATCCACAACGCCCGCTTCTTTTAAGCGTACCGCCTCTTCTACAGCAATCTCACAAAATGGGTTGATAGACATCTTAGTGTTGCTAAGATCAACGCCAGAATTATCAGCTTTAACGCGAACTTTTACGTTATAGTCAATCACACGCTTAACAGCGACTAATGCTTTCATACGTTCCTCGTTTATTTATGTTATGAATTTTTAAAATGAACAATGTAGTGCTAGCAATATAAATAATCTTACTAAACACGTCGGAATTAATTCTTATACATCTTAGCCAATATAATGGATAATATATATAACAATTTGTAGGATTTAATTAACAGATTATCGTCTGGTTATTTTTTTATGAAAGTGCCTTTATCAAACTAGCTAATATTTCACTAGCTCACCGTCTACCAGTTCAGAAAGACACCGCATCTACATCTATAACAACCATTTTTTTGCAATGCTGCCAATATAAATAAAGATTAATTATTAAAGTCTATTATATTGCGTGACCAACCCAATTAGGTCAAGCCATTGCCGTGAATAAAGGGTCATAAATTTTTTCTTCAAATGATAGAGACATAACTTAACTCAAATTTAGTCATTTGACATTCAAATAAAAATAAGAGGTTAGTGACTCTACAGTAAGTAATATTTAACCGAATCATTGAATAGTAGTCATTGAATAGAAATTGCAGCTAAAATTTAAGATAAAAAAAAGACAACCTAAAGGTTGTCTTTTTAAGATACCATCTTCTTTATAGAAGATAAGCATCAATTGTAGAATTTAAGCTACAACAAATTATTCAGCAGATTCGATTTGTTCAGCTTGTGGACCTTTTTGGCCTTGACCTAAAACGAAAGTAACTTTTTGACCTTCAGCTAGAGTTTTGAAGCCACTACCTTGAATAGCACTGTAATGAGCAAATACGTCTTGACCGCCATCGTCTTGTGCGATGAAACCAAAACCTTTAGCTTCGTTGAACCACTTAACAGTACCTTGAACACGTTCTGACATAACTTTTCCTAATATAAAATTGATTTAACTTTAGTCATGATGCTTTTAACTTGGCAACTATTTTGTGTGTGTTGCTTCTGTAGAAAGCGTAAATCGAGTATTACCGATTAGAATGTTGACTAATCTTCACTCTAATAAATAAAAACTTTAAATACACATCTACAATTAATTGCAGTCATGTTTGAATTAGTAGCGTGCTAATTATTTAACGAGCTAGCTAATCAAAAAGTAACTTACTTACTATGGGTTAGTATAACAGCTTTATAGCACATGTCATACTAATATCTTATCTTTTAGTTATTTTGATGTAACTTATATTGTTATTTATGAAGCATTATATTATTTAATTTTACTAGGCGTAAAATTGAGTCTTTAAAAACGCCATTACCTCAGCATAAATAGTGGGATTTTATAACTCTCTTACTGACTAAGTTTCATAGGGTGCAATACCCTATTTTAAAAGTAAAAGACCACTATTTTCACCCTGTATATTTCTAGGACGTTGATATAAAAGCTATATTAGGTATATAAGAGGATGCTAATACCAGCACACATAGGGCAAAGTAGACCACAGAAAAAGACTGACTAAAAGCAATATAAGACTTAGGAATCACTAAGTTGTCGGGTTTATCAGGCAGGCCTTGACGTTTTAATAAACGACTGCCATATACCCAACCTGACACTGTATAAATGAGATAGACCACAGGTACCACCAAATATAATGGCTTAAAATCGTAAAAATAAATGACTGATATTGAGATGAAAACCCATATCGTACCGATAATAGTCGATATTTTGAAGAATTTCGATGTGGGCATTTTACCTTGGTTTCTTCTTAAGATCTGCCCTTCTATTCCTATTAATACAGCAACGACAGCACTTAAAAAAACATAGGTAGTTTGCGGATTAATCTGAGTAAGCCACTGGGTATCCATAGTATAACGTTTTCCAATTGAGTATATTTTAAGACGGAACAGATGCCAAGCATCCATACAAAGCAAAATTAAAAGGTCCACACGTCTGTTGACACATGGACCTTTATTGATAGCCATTGAACTTATTTAGTAAGTATAACCTATCAATTCTCTATATGAGCCTTATACAGTATTAGTTTTTATCTTTATCAATGATTTTGCTACTACCGATCCATGGCATCATTGCGCGAAGCTTAGCACCTGTCTTCTCAATCTCATGATCAGCATTATTACGACGACGAGCTGTCATTGAAGGATAATTTGTCGCGCCCTCAGAGATAAACATCTTAGCATATTCACCAGACTGGATACGTTTTAACGCATTGCGCATGGCTTCTCGAGACTGCTCATTGATCACTTCAGGACCAGTGACGTATTCACCATATTCAGCATTGTTACTGATAGAGTAGTTCATATCAGCGATACCGCCCTCATACATTAAGTCAACGATAAGCTTCAGCTCATGTAAACACTCAAAGTAAGCCATTTCTGGCGCATAGCCGGCTTCAGTTAAGGTCTCAAAGCCCATTTTAACCAGCTCAACAGCACCACCGCACAGGACAGCTTGCTCACCAAATAAGTCAGTTTCTGTCTCATCTTTGAACGTAGTCTCAATAATACCTGAACGACCACCGCCGACACCGGCTGCATAAGATAAGGCAACTTGCTTCGCTTGACCAGAGGCATCTTGATAGATAGCGATTAAATCGGGAATACCACCGCCTTTGGTAAATTCAGAGCGGACAGTATGACCTGGCGCTTTTGGTGCAACCATGATCACATCTAAATCTTTACGCGGCACCACTTGGTTATAGTGGATAGCAAAGCCATGAGCGAAGGCAAGGGTTGCACCTTGTTTAATATTTGGCTCAATCACATCTTCGTATAACGCTTTTTGGAACTCATCCGGCGTTAAGATCATGACAATATCAGCAGCTTGTACTGCATCTGCCACTTCTGCCACATTAAGGCCTGCATTTTCTGCTTTCTTCCAAGAGCCTGAACCGGCACGTAGACCAACCGTCACGTCAACACCAGAGTCTTTTAGGTTTAGCGCATGGGCATGACCTTGTGAACCGTAACCAATAATGGCTAATTTTTTACCTTGAATGATAGATAAGTCACAATCTTTATCGTAATAAACGTTCATAATTTAGTCCTTTTTTATATACTCTTAATGAGTGTGGTTAGTAATAATATATGTTGATAATTAACTTAAAAATTTAATGAAAAATACTTTATTATTAAACTATTTTATAAATCCAGTGTCTTGGCTTTATGATGTCGCCTGTTAAAAAAACTGGCTTTAACCTATGACATAAGCTCTTTTATAGTTTAGACGCTAAGCGTACGCTCTCCACGAAGGATACCGATAACACCAGAGCGGACTACTTCCAAAATACGATCGCGACCGATAACCTCGATAAACCCGTCAAGCTTTTCTTGATCGCCCACAATCTGTATGGTGTAAAGATTGGAGGTCACGTCAACGACTTGAGCCCGAAAGATGTCTGCACTGCGCTTCACTTCATCACGGGCACTGCCTGTGGCACGTACTTTAATAAGCATCAACTCACGCTCAACATGACCATTGTCCGTTAAGTTAATCACTTTAACGACTTCGATAAGCTTGTGCAAATGTTTCGTGATTTGCTCAATCTTTTCGGAGCTTGCATTGGTCGTCAATGTTAACCGAGAAATAGACTGATCTTCTGTTGGCGCAACGTTCAACGTCTCAATATTGTAGCCACGTTGTGAAAATAGTCCAACAAGGCGTGATAGCGACCCAGCTTCGTTTTCCATTAGTACAGAGATTAGATGTTGTTGCATTAGGTACGCTCCCCTTTTGATAACCACATATCGCGCATAGACTGACCGGCTACTTGCATAGGATACACATGCTCGTGGCGATCAACATAGACGTCAATAAATACCAGCTTATCCTTCATAGCAAGTGCTTCAGCAAGCTGCGCCTCTAACTTGTCAGGATCTGTGATTTTGACACCCACATGACCATAACTTTCAGCAAGCTTAACAAAATCAGGCAAGGACTCCATATAAGACGAGGCATGACGGCCATCATACAACATATCTTGCCATTGTTTTACCATACCAAGCTGAGCATTATTTATGCACAAAATCTTAACCGGCAACCCATATTGGAAACAGGTAGATAGCTCTTGGATATTCATCTGAATAGAGCCTTCACCGGTAATACAGACCACATCACGCTCAGGCTCAACCAATTTGGCGGCCATCGCATAAGGCAGACCAACGCCCATTGTTCCTAAACCACCAGAGTTTAGCCACTGGCGAGGTTCATCATATTTGTAATATAAGGCAGCAAACATCTGATGCTGTCCCACATCGCTGGTAATAATCGCTTTACCTTCAGTGATCTCATACAATTTTTCAACGACGGTTTGCGGCTTAATGCCTTCATCGGTATTGGTGTCATATCGTAGACCATGACGCTTACGCCATTCATTAATTTGTGACCACCAATCAAGTAATGCTGGCTGATCGAGCTGTTTATCTTCACCATCAAGCAAGCCCAATATGTCACTCAACACGGACTTGACATCACCGACAATGGGGATATCCGCCATGATAGTCTTTGAAATAGACGCCGGATCAATATCAATATGAATAATAGTGGCATTAGGACAGAACTTTTGCACATTGTTGGTCACGCGGTCATCAAAGCGTGCGCCAACCGCCATAATGACATCTGCATGGTGCATCGTCATATTGGCTTCATAAGTACCGTGCATACCTAGCATACCTAAGAACTGACGGTCTGACCCTGGAAAAGCACCCAATCCCATTAGCGTATTGGTCACCGGCAGATTTAACTGATGTGCCAATTGTCTCAGCTCTTCATGGGCATTACCCAAAATAACACCACCGCCTGAATATAAAATAGGACGCTTAGCAGATAATAGGGCTTCTACTGCTTTTTTAATCTGACCACTGTGACCTTTAACCGAAGGCTGGTACGAGCGAATATTAACCGACTTAGGATAGTTGTATTCAAACTTCTCATGCGGGGCTGTGGTGTCTTTAGGAATATCGATCACAACCGGACCTGGACGACCAGACTGTGCAATATAAAACGCTTTTTTAACTATCGATGGAATCTCACTAGCATGACGCACTTGGAAACTGTGTTTCACGATTGGACGTGATACCCCGACCATATCTGTCTCTTGAAACGCATCATCACCGATAAGGTATCTTGGTACCTGACCTGAAATGACGACCATCGGAATAGAGTCCATAAATGCTGTAGCGATGGCGGTCACTGTATTGGTCGCGCCTGGACCTGACGTGGCAAGTACCACACCAGGCTTTCCCGTTCTCCGTGAATAAGCATCCGCCATGTGACCGGCAGCTTGCTCATGACGCACCAACAAATGCTCAATAGTGTCTTGTTTGAAAATTGCATCATATATATGCAACACGGCGCCACCGGGGTAACCAAAAATATACTCAACGCCTTCATCAATTAAAGACTGGACAAGCATTTCGCCGCCAGAGAGCATTATTGGCCCCTCGCCATTTTCTAAAAGTTCACGCTTCTTACCAAAATTAATGGCAGCGTGCGCTGATTGAGTATGCCCTGTCATATTAGGGCTTTGGGTTGTTTGGGTCACTGTCATCACCTTTTGTATTGCGGGATGTTATTAAGGCTCTTATCTCATCTTTAGTGTTTGTGTGACCTTAAAACGGATAAACCATTTTTAGATCTGATAAACCAAAGACATTAATAAAAATTGCGGGTTAGCAAAGCATACTTCGTGTATACGCCTAATATATCGAGTGGTGTTAAAAGTACAGGTAGCCGTTATCAGACTTTAACGCTGTAGCGACTCGGTTACTAACTCATTTAATGACTAATTAAGTTGATAATTGCTTGAATCATCAACCAGTTAGATTAATAAATAAGTAAGTTATTACCTACTTTTAATGCCACACAAATTCTAATTTTAAACATTTTTAATTCGTTAATGCCATATTTTTTAATAACCCTTCAGGCATGGCAAAAAATACCATCAGGCATTAGCCATGTGATATGAGCGCTTACGGTTACAGTGACTTTTAATACTATTTGAGGACTATACTATTTTTGCTACTGCTTCACTATAAATACAAATATGAGTTAACCATGTAACGTCATATAAAGTTTTATGAGTCAATCCAGTTAAGCTAAACCTTACTAAGAGTAAGAATGTAGGACACTAGACAAATAGATAGAAAATAGATAAGTAAAAATAGGGATTAAGACGTTAACAAGATCGATGTGTGGGATTGATTGGCTAAAATAACCGCCAAAACGTCACATTAAACATCCAAATCGGGTTAAAAAAGGGACAGATCAAATGACTCAATCTGATACCTTTTACTCTTACTTTGATACCCTGCAATCCGAATCCACTTGTGACATAAACTGTCATGCACAAATATTTCAGATTGATTACTTAGTCGCTGTAGACCGATAAGTCCCAGAATTATTGGCAGTTAATAAAAAATACTGCCTAATTCATCACATTTAAAGAGGCCAACCTAAAGCGGATGGTAATCCTGCGATAGTGGCAACTTTATAGCTACCTAACTCGGTAAGTGAGATAACCGACTAATCAAAGTCCTATAATCGGATGTTTTGGCGCCGTTGTCAACAAAATAAATTTAATAAACTAACTAACCAATAGTCATCATTTCTAATTTCAGCTCATATATCTTGCTTTATCTTGTTAACAAAAGACAATAAGCGGGTAAAATATAACCGATTAATGCCATTGTTCAAGTAAACTAATCATATACGACACGTGGACTAAACTTAGGCTAAATATAGACGTAACCTTAATAACATGCTGTCAAAAAATAGAAAAGATACGCTAGCTATTAGCCGTTAGCGTTATTACTGACGTACCAAACGGCTTGGCGCAGGTAACAAGCTTGGATCACTGACTCTGCAGGGATTAATATCGATGCCACCACGGCGCGTATACCATGCTCTGACCATCAGCTTAGAGGGGTTAAAAGCTTGACTAAGGTCCGCAAATATTTGCTCTACACACTGCTCATGAAAGCCATTGTGCTGACGGAAACTTAAAATATAGTGTAATAAATTGGCATCATGCACTGGCTCAGCTGTCGTCATGTCGATAGCAAGTGTCCCCCAATCGGGCTGATTGGTCACTGGACAGTTGCTGCGCAGTAAGTTGGAATAATACTGATGATGCGTCACAATGTTGTCAGCACTCTCAATTTGGTTATTCATATTTGATTGCAGGCTTTCTTTAACTGGGCTGTCTTTTAATTGGTTGCCTGTTGATGAGCTGTCTTTTAATTGTTGACCTTTTAATAAAGTAGCATCAGGATGCTCGACCAACTCAATTTTGACCGTAGAATGTTGTAAGGCATTATCAAGACACTGACCTAGCGGCTGAGAAACGAGAAAGCCAGAATCGGCGCTATCACATGATGGATGACTCTCTTGGTCTAAAGGTGCTACCTCGAAGAGCTCAACATCGACCTTTGCGCCCACACAGTCCGATAAGTCCTTTGCAATGGTCTGCTGCACACTTTCCCAACTGGCAAACTCTGTAAAATTTAAGCTATTTAAATAAAGCTTAAGCGACTTGGATTCGACAATGTTAGGTGAGCTTGCCGGAATAGCAAAGCGCGCAATCGCCACTTGAGACAACCCTTGAGGCGTTAACCACGATACCTCAAACGCATGCCACCAGTCTACGCCGATGGCAAGTTTATCAGCTTGCCATCCAATATGTTGACGACCCAATGCCCTTGGAATCGCATATAAGGTATCTGGTTGGTAGGTTTTGGGATAGCTGGTCGTTTCCCCTAAGACACCATGGATACTCATGACATTTTCCTTTCAAATTTTGACAAAATACTGACTTAAACTACAAACGTAAACGTGACCCGTTATCAAGTAGGCGATAGGCAATAGTGTAAAAGATCACACAAAATACAAATATTGCTGCCATCGAATACCATACATTGACATCAGAATAGCCCAAAATACCAAAGCGAAACGAGTTGACCATATACACAATTGGATTTAATAAAGACACGTTTTGCCAAAATGGCGATAGGTTTTCTAATGAGTAAAATACCCCGCCCAAATAAGTCAAAGGGGTTAACACAAAGCTTGGAATAATAGAGATATCATCAAAAGAGCGTGCAAAAACCGCATTAATAAAGCCACCCAAAGAAAATAAAATAGACGTCCCTAATACCGTAAATAACATCACGAAGATGTGCTCTACCCCAAGACTGGTAAAGAACTGAGCCACGATTGATACAATCAGCGCAATCATCAAGCCACGGAATACCCCACCGCTGACATAGCCCAGTAGGATGGAGTGCTTGGACACTGGTGACACCAACAGCTCTTCAATACTTGAGGTGAATTTGGCACTAAAAAAGCTCGATACGACATTCGAGTAGCTATTGGTAATGACCGACATCATGATAAGACCCGGCACAATAAACTGCATATAAGGCACACCGCCCATGTCCCCGACTCGTGAGCCGATCATCTTACCAAATATCACAAAGTACAAGCTCATGGTAATGACAGGGGGCAGTAAGGTCTGTGGCCAAATTCGTAGAATACGACGCACTTCCTTAATAACGATAGTCCGAAAGGCGATCATTCTTTGTGCGACGGTTAAGCCATCATTATGATGATGCCTAACAGCCTTAGTCGTTTGATTATTGATATCAGTCATAGTCCAGCCTCCCTCATACTGTCTTTATTCGCCACGCCTTGCTCTACCAAACGCATAAACAGCTCCTCCAAACGGTTGGCTTTATTACGCATACTGGCCACTTCGATACCCATCTGATTTAACTGCTCAAACACCTTATTTAGCGACTCACTTTCTGTCAGCGTCACCTCGATAGTTTGAGGATCTGTTTGCACTATACCGGTCACGCCAGTAAGTTCAATGTTATGACTGACGGGCTTTTCAAGATCTAATACGAAGGTTTCAATTGACAATTGACCCAATAACTCTTTCATCTCAGTATTAATACGAATTTCGCCATGATCTAAAATAGCGATATAGCGACACAATTGTTCTGCTTCTTCCAAATAATGAGTGGTTAAAATAATCGTGGTATTTTCTTCCTCATTTATTTGCTGCATAAACTCCCACATCGATCGGCGCAGCTCAATATCCACCCCAGCTGTCGGCTCATCAAGTATTAACAGCTTTGGCTTATGAATTAATGCTCTGGCAATCATTAATCGTCGCTTCATCCCGCCTGATAGCTCACGTGCCTTATTGTTACGTTTATCCCAAAGCCCCAATGACGTGAGTAACTTCTTAGCTCGTGGCTTCGAGTCTTTGGCAGGTATCCCAAAGTAACCAGCCTGCGTAATCAGAATATCTTCGACTTTTTCAAACTGATTAAAGTTAAACTCTTGCGGGACGACACCCAGATACTGCTTAGCAATAGACGGATTTTCAAGTAAATCAGTACCAAAAATCTTGACACTGCCCTCGGTAGGCTTAAACAAAGAGCTTATGATACCAATCATGGTCGATTTCCCGGCACCATTTGGCCCTAGTAGTGCAAAGAAGCCCCCTTGAGGTACCGTAAGATTGACATTTTTTAGCGCGGCAAATCCGTTGCCGTATATTTTAGAGAGGTTATGAACTTGTAAGGCAGGACTTGCCGTTGGCGTTGTATTAGTCATAGAATCACATATAAATTAGTCGAATGAAAGTCAATAAGCCTTATATGGGTGTAAAACAAGATATTTAAAGCCAGTTATCCTAATCTTGATGTTTGACGAGATGTTGAATTCACTTTATACGAGACTTCATTCACATCACAAAAAAACGCTCACCGGTTGGTAAGCGTTTTAATAAAATCAACAGCTTAGTCTCTATTTTACTAGGCTTATTACATCACATTGTAAGACCTAGATGGGTATAGATGGTTGTATTTATTAGCCAATATTAGTCAAGATATGGCTTAAAATAAATACTAATCTATCTTAAGTATTAGCTTGATTGACTCACCATATAGTCTACGGCGTTATGAACTTCTTCATCAGGGATATCGGCACCACCTCTAGCTGGCATCGCATTAAAGCCATTGATAGCATGGTTATAAAGAGTCTCTTTACCTTTCGCGATACGAGGACCCCAAGCACCAGCATCACCCACTTTAGGCGCACCAGCAATACCGGCTGCGTGACAGGTATGACAAATCGCATCAAATACCGCTTTACCCTCACGTGGTTTACCATCAGCAGAAGCACCGGCAGACGCTGTTAAGGTAATATCACAGTTCTCATCCCCTTCAAAACAAACTTTGGCATAGGGGCTGATACGTTCGACAAGTTGTGGATATAAAGCGACAAGTTTTTTGACCTGAGGCGTGTCTTCAGGGATTGGTTCTGGTTCAGCCGGCTTAGCTGGCGCAGCTGCTACCTCGGCACCATCTTCTGTGGCTTCTGTGGCTTTTGTCGCACCATCAGCAGCCGCATCTGTTGCTTCTGCGCCGGCAGCCACATCCATAGTGTTCGTGTCACTGGTGGCTTGCGTGGTCGCATCTGCTGTTGCCTCAGTAGTAGCAGCGGCTGGATCAATGACGTCTTCAGCTTGGCTTAAAGATATACCTGATAAACCAAGAATAGCGGCGGCGGTTAACATCACGATTTTTTTCATGCGTCACAATCTCTTTTTAGAGCGACATACTTAAGCTTCTGTTGCTGTTAATTTGGCAATAATGGCTAAGCAAGCTTAAATAGTCGAGTATGTTTGATTGAATTATTTTAGCGTATCACAATTAAAACAGTATAAAATTCTTTTCCCTAATATTATAAGGGTAAAAGGGGACTAAAAGCCATGATTGAATAGTGACTATATCGACAAATGATTGTTTGCAGTACTTATATACAGCTTTCTTATATGCCACAATAATTGTCGTCATAGTTACCAATATTATGCTTATCTTTCATCTGTCAGGCGCTAATGTATCAAATTTACTCCTTACTTGTCATTTATAATCAGCGATACCATTGGTTTTTTGGGTCATTTTTGCTAAACTAGCCTGCTTAAAACAGGTTACTGATTCAATAGATCTATTGAGCAATATCAACAAGCTTTTTTAGATGAATAGAATACTTAATCAATTTGCTTAATAGGCCGTTCTATTTTGACGTACTATTAAAAAAGTTCAGCAGTTTGATATTTCAAGTAGTCTACATGTTAAATCAGCTCGTTTTTAGCTTTATAAACATGCGCTTGTAGCTCAGTTGGATAGAGTATCGGCCTCCGAAGCCGAGGGTCGTGGGTTCGATTCCCGCCAAGCGCACCATCATCGTACTTTCAACATTACCCTTCATTACCTCAAAGATTCTCAAGCCTTTATTTATCAGCATCTTATTATCCTAAAGTAACTTGTCATTACCTAGCATACTCTCATCATTACCGAGTAACCCTTCTAAAATGTTGTATATATCTTAATCTAAAGTTTAAACAAACAACTTAAAAGATAGATCTATTTAAACATAGAATCCAAGAGTTTTCATCTGTTCGCTTTCGTCTCCCTTTATTATACCCCCCTCTTATCTAACATCACGTTCACAAAGTACCCTTTCAAAATCCTACATAAAACGACACTCATTGTCGCTTAACAGTATCTTCAGTATTGCTTACTTATTCTGCATTCCTTATGATGAAAGCATCACTAAAACGTGACCAAAACGTGCTTTATCGTCATCAGCAACTAAATATGATACAAGGCAACCGAGCGCAAGTACTACGCAAGTAGGCTTAGTGAGGTTAACGCTGTCGCTCTTTAGTTTGCCTACGACTATACTTATGTTAAGGAAAGACATGCCACAGACCAATGCTTACACTGATAACAGCTTTACATCCTCCGATTTAAAGACCATCCTGCACTCAAAACGGGCCAATATCTATTACTTGTCACATTGCCGTGTGATGCAAAAAGACGGACGTGTGCTATACCTTACTGAAGAAGACAAAGCCAACCTTTACTTTAATATCCCTATTGCCAATACCACCTCTCTCCTACTCGGTACAGGCACCTCCATTACTAATGCCGCCATGCGTCTACTATCCCAAGCGGGTGTGTTGGTAGGCTTTTGCGGTGGTGGTGGCACGCCTTTATTTATGGGCAATGATCGTGAAGTGTTTGTCGAATTGATGACGCCTCAAAGCGAGTACCGACCCACCGAATATATCCAAGGATGGATGCAATGGTGGTGGGATGATGACAAACGCTTACAAGCGGCTCAAATCATGCAAGTCGCTCGTATAGAGTTTTTACGCTCAGTATGGCGACGTGACAAGGACTTCAAACAGCATGGCTTCGACAGTAACAACGCACATATCGCAAGCTTGCTGGATGAGCATAAACGTCAAATCATGTTGCAAGATAGTGCTATGCATCTACTGCAACTGGAGGCTCGCTTAACAAAAGCGCTGTATAAATTGGCAGCACAAAATACAGAATATAGTGGTTTCACACGCGATCATGAGGGTATTGATAAAGCCAATGGGTTTCTAAATCACGGCAACTATTTGGCGTACGGCTTGGGCGCTACCACCGCTTGGGTACTCGGTATTCCGCATGGCTTTGCGGTCATGCATGGCAAGACTCGCCGCGGCGCATTGGTGTTTGATATTGCCGATATTGTCAAAGATGCGTTGGTGTTACCGCTGGCGTTTATCTGTGCCAGTGAGAACTTAAGCGAGCAGGAATTTCGACAAGAATGCCTCAATTATTTCACTCAGTATGGAGCGCTTGATGAGATGTTTGAGGTGGTTAAGGCGTTGGCGTTGAAGACGGATTGGGACTAGGCGTTTAATGTTAACTCTAAAACATAGACTTAGAATAAAGAGCCAATCCCGCTTTCACTATTACAACTTATATTTGAGATTTAGCTAGCGTAAATATTAAGATAAATAACATTCAAACTTTTATTATAGGATTAATCAATGAACGCCATACAGAATATAGATGTGAGCTTGCAAGAAATTGTTAAAAATATCTCCAAAAATAGTTATCTAATCCCAAAATTTCAACGTGACTTCGTTTGGAATAACAAAGACATTGTAGATTTAGGAGATTCTATAATTCGAGGTTATCCAATATCTTCACTATTAATAATGGCTGAAAATGGTTCATTAAAAGTTGGCTCCCATAGTCTGGTAAAAGAACATTCAAACTATAGGGATAGTATTAATCCTGAAGATGAAGTTAAATATTATGTTTTAGATGGACAACAGCGATTAACGTCTATCTCAAAGCTATTCTTAAATCTTGATTCAAAGAATGAGTATTATTTTGATTTACTATCTATACTAATAGCTGAGTTTCCTAACGACTATATTGAAAACGACGCTGGAGTCAAAGACGTATTTAGCAAATCAAAAACATCGGATATTTTCTGCCGTAGTTTCCCTATCTCGAAAGATAAAAGTGAAAAGCCAACTAGACAGAACAATAGATTTATTTCTGGAAGAAGTATTATTGAAAATAGATTTGGTTCTGTGATTAATAAGTTTTTAAGAGAATTTCGCAATGCGAATGAAGAAGATATTGACAAGTACACAGATTATTTGAGTGCTGTATTTGGCTCACTCGGAGGATATAGCATTCCTGCAACAGTCATCTCAAGAGACTCTGAATTAGGTATTGTTATCCGTGTTTTCGAAAAGGTTAATTCAACGGGCAAAAAACTTACCCTATTTGACTTGATTAATGCCAAGTCATTCCAGACTAACAATCCTAACTATTCACTAGGATTGGCTGACTACTTAACTTTTGATATCCAATCTAAAATATCACAAAATAATTTGTCTTCCAAAGCTATTGAAAGGTTCTTGAATTATAACCAAAATAGCTCAAGTTTCGAAAATCTAGGTAAAATTGTAAGAATATTTGAAGTTGCTGACTTATTAAAAAAAGGTCAAAGACCTGCTATTTTTAAATCTACTATGCTTGAAAAAAACCCAGAGTTTTGGTTTGACAACTGGAATGAAAACTCTGACCTTTTCCTAGATATTATACAGTGGGTTCATAAGGAGGGATTAAATGATATTGGTCAAACCTCCTACATTGAATACATCGTTGCGGTACTTCTAGCCAACCCTAAATCTTTTACAATCAAATCTTTTACTAACCAAATCAAAAAGTATGCATTCTATTTAACTCTTAGCTCAACACCATTCAATAAATCAAACCTTGATACCGTAGAACATATCTTTGACATATCTAAAAAGGCTGTTAAAAACCTACCCACATCTGATTTAAGTTATTCTTTAAACCTTACAGATGAGAATATTCTTCAAATCATGCCCTCAAGCTCACGTTTTTCAACCATAATCAATGCTTTTTACATTGACAAAATTAGAGGTTTATTCACGTGCGATATTACTGGAACAAGTATTAAGTCTCATGACTTTGAAGATATGGAAAAGCATCACTTCTACCCAAAATCGAAAGTAACGAACTTTACAACTAAAAGCGAGTTTAACTCTATTGCAAACTATGTGGTTATCAGTCATTTTGATAATAGAGAGGTATTTAAAGACCAATTGCCGAAAGCTTATTTGACTGAACTTCAAGCAAAGATAGGAGATACGATAAGGTTCGCCTGCCAACAGAACTTAATTGTTCTAGAACATGCTATATCTATTTCAAATGAACAAGAAGGTAAAGAGTTCTTACGACTCCGCGCACAGAAAATTGCAGAAGTTTTAAACCAAGAGTTTACTACCAAACAAGCTGATACTTTGATTTAGGACAAGGCCATGCTCGTTACTTTCGTCTCTCAATGTGAGAAAAAAGCTTTAAAGCGTACTCGTCGCATATTGGATGCTTTTGCCAATCGCATTGGCGATAATGTTTGGCAAACAGCGATTACCGAAGATGGCTTAGCGACTGTCAAGCAACTGCTTAGGGCGTCTGCAACCAAGTCAACGGCAGTAAGTTGTCATCGGATACGTACTCGTAAGAAGACTGAACTGGTTTGGATCGTGGGTAACCGTCGGAAATTTAATGAGGTGGGGATTGTCGCGGTAAATAGTACCAAACGTAACATCCTACATAGTGAATGGGAAAACGATTGGGCTTATGCTAGCAGTATTCAAATAATTGCCACTATTGCTGCACTATTGCATGATATCGGTAAATCTACCATTGGCTTTCAAAATAAACTTATAAAGGGTAGTAAATCTGGCGACCCCTATCGTCATGAATGGATATCGCTAAAATTATTCGAGTTAATGGTACAAGATTGCGAAACGGATAGCGACTGGCTCAATCGCTTGATGAATTTACCAGAATGGTTTGATAATCATGATATCGAAAAGCAATTACTATCTATAAATCCTGATACTACTATAGTCGGCAAGATGCCACCATTGGCTCAATGGGTAGCTTGGCTGATCGTTACCCATCATCGACTACCTCCACTTGATAGCGTGTATTATTCTCCAAAAAATATTGAACGATTTAAAGGCGCAAAACGTAAAGTAGATATTGAAACCGATCTAAATAAGTTTTATACCCAACTTAAACCGATAAATTATTGGGTGAAAAATCCTAAGTCTTTTGAAGATCCAAAAGAAGGTGGCATGACCCGAAAGCAGTTACAGGACTTTTGGCAATTCGACAACTTAGTCATTCATAGCCCTGTCTGGCAAAAGACAATCAAACGCTGGTCCAAAAAAGCACTTAATGACACCACTTTAATGGCATTAGCCGAGTATCGGCATCAAAACAACCAATCTATTAGCAACCCTATTTTATTACATTTATCACGTCTATGTTTAATGGTAGGCGATCATAACTACTCTAGTCTAAAAACAGATGATAAGCGTTGTCTTAATATCAATAGCACGTTTAAACACCTTGCCGCCAATACTGACCGCACTTCTAACACTCCTACTGTCAAGCAATCATTAGAAGAGCACTTGTTAGGCGTGGGGTCATTTACCGCTCATTTTGCACGCATTATGCCTATTATTGCTAGCGAGATGCCCCGTTTAAAGAATCACGATCCGCTCGCCAAACCTACAGGTCACAAGCGTTTTAAATGGCAAAATACCGCCTTTAAGATGGCGTATGTGCTTGCCGATACTACCAAAGAGCATGGATTCTTTGGGGTGAATATGGCATCAACTGGCGCAGGTAAAACTATCGGTAATGCTCGAATTATGTATGCCCTTGCTGACCCAAAAAAGGGGGCACGCTTTACTATTGCCCTAGGATTACGGGTGCTGACTCTTCAAACAGGATTAAGCTTTCGTAAAAACTTAAAGCTTAAGGGTGACAACCTTGCTATTTTAGTGGGTGGCTCAGCACATAAAAAGCTATTTGAGATGAATTTTGATAGCGAAACTAAACAAGCTACTGCTATAAACGCTGAGCTTGACACTCGTTATGACTCTCAAGCCTTTGGTAGTGAGTCTAGTGAGGAGTTGCTAGATGAAATAGTCGATAGCGATATCGATTATCAAGATTATGATGACTTAAACCTTGGTACTGTCATTGCCAGTCCCAAAGCCCGTGACTTGCTATTTGCACCCATCGTCACTTGTACCGTTGACCATATTATTCAGGCTAGTGAGTGCAAACGGGGCGGTAAACATATAGCGCCACTACTTAGACTGTTAAGTAGTGACTTAATACTGGATGAGCCAGACGACTTTGACCAAGCTGACTTGCCAGCGCTGAGCCGATTGATGCACTTAGCAGGGCTAATGGGCACAAGAGTCTTATTATCCTCTGCCACTCTGACACCAGACATGGTTACAGGGTTATTTGAAGCTTACTTAACGGGACGACAGTTATTTAACTACAGTCAAAATAAACCGACACCTCAAGTCGTCTGTGCTTGGTTTGATGAAAATGAGAAGTCAATTACTTCACAGCAATGTACAGATATCTCAAGTTTTTATAAGGGGCATAGTGGCTTTAGTGAAAAGCGAGCCACTTATTTAGCGAGCCAACCTGTACGGCGTAAAGCTGAGATTTTACCTTTACACTTAACTTACAGCCGAGATAAAGAAGATAAGTTTTACTGTGAATTGGCTCAGTGCATAGTTGATGGGGCCATTAAACTTCATTCAGATCACCATAATATAAACCCAAATAATCAAAATCATAACTCCAGCCAAAAAGTTAGCATAGGATTGGTTCGGATTGCTAATGTAAATAACATTACTTCTATCGCTAAACAGCTACTTTTAGCAAATAAATCGCAATCAAACGGTATTCAAGTTCCTAACGATACTGTCATTCATGTCACCTGTTATCACGCCAAGCAACTATTAATACTGCGTAATAGCTTAGAGAATAAGCTTGACCGTATCCTAGACCGTACGGATGAATCGGTTACTATTTTTGACCAACCTGAGATTAAACAAACATTAGAACCGAACCCTGCGATTAACCATATTTTTATGGTGCTTGCTACGCCCGTTGCAGAGGTAGGGCGAGATCATGATTACGACTGGGCAATTGTAGAACCCTCATCCATGCGCTCTATCATTCAATTGGCAGGGCGAGTATGGCGACATCGTCCTGACAAAGTCGCTACCACGCCCAATATTTTGTTGATGCAATATAACTTACGCTTTTTCAAACGCTACAACGATAAGTCACTGGTATTCACACGCCCAGGTTTTGAGACCACTGATATTGGTCCTAAAGGTTATAACTTAGAAAATTTAATCACGGCTGAGCAACTCGCCCATGTGGATGCTCGACCTCGTATCGTTGGATCTCATGACAAGACCAAAATAGCTGACAAAGCTGAGTTGAGTAATAAAGAGGTTGAAACGCTAAGTGAGCTTGAACATCAAGTGATGCGGTCATTGTTAAATAGTCCTGAACTTAACTACGTCAATGCTTACTGGGATGGTAAAGCCAATTCGCATCGGGCGCACACTCACTTGCAACAAATCACGCCTTTTAGAGCGGGTACACCGCAAGACGATTGGTTACTGATTCCAAGAATGGTCAATGACAATGAGGAGACAAGTATTCCGAGTGAGGGCATAGATGCGTATCTAAGTGAAGATGTATTTGATAAAGGATTAAAGTACGCCAGTCCACATAATAAAGAGGTACAGGTTAGGGACTTTGAGTTTTCTCACCCCTATATAAAACCTTGGCTAATGACAAGTCTTGAGGAAGAGTTACAACAGTTACATGACAAACAGCCTGATAAAAGCCTACGCTCACTAGCGATTACTTATTCGTCCGTATCACTGGATAGAAATACGCTGAATAATAACCGAGGATGGGCATTTCATCCCTTTTTTGGATTCATGAGGTTGTAGGTCATTTTAAACTTGTTGCAACACCATAATATGTCGAATGACTTCATTAATATGGCGCTTGGTTTCGGCATCTTGAGTCGATAACCATTCAGCAACATCGGCTTCTAAAATCTGATCGCGTAAAGACTGACTCGATGAAACGACTGGCCCTCTAATAGCCCCTGACCAATCTGTACTTTCAGGGATGTCTGAGTAATCAATTTCTGAGTCAGGCATAGCGTCGAGCTTGGCTAAGCGTTCGATTTGTTCAGCCGTTAAGGTCGGCTTGTTAGTAACCTCGTGTTTTTGCATGCTCATAAGCCCTCTTTTCCGTTTTATTTGCTTTACGTGCGCTGATAATGCGGATGACTTCTTGGTTGTCGTCATCACGATGGGTATAGGCTACGAATAAGATTGTTACACCGTTAACCGTACCCAATGCTTGCCAACGCTCTTCTTCAACAATATTGGCATAACGAGAGTCAATTTTTCTCAGGCATAGTGGGTCGAAAAACACCCCCGTTACCTCTTCAAAGGCAATCTTATGTTTTTGAATATTTAATTGGTTCTTAGCATCGTCCCATTCAAATAACATAAGTTACCTAGTGGTTTATAAGTCACCTATGCGGTGATAAAGAGTACTGAATAAGATTTATATCATTTTCTAAGACTTCTATGCGAAGTACTATTATTATATCATTAGTTTAAATATATTAATATTTATATCATGGTTGCATTCTTTTAAGTAGTCTGTTTTAATGTATTTAGTTCGAAGAAAATATTAAATTAGTTTATCTAATCATCAATGAAAGGACTATCAAAATGACCAGAAAAACTCATCACGTTGTACCGAACCCAAAGGGTGGTTGGGACTCAAAAAAAGGGGGTGGTAAACGGGCTATAAAGCATCACGATACAAAAGCTGAAGCTGTAAGTTTTACTCGTGAAATCAGCCATAACCAAAAATCTGAATTAGTCATTCATAAGAAAGACGGTACAATTCAGAATTCTGACAGCCATGGTAATGACCCTTGTCCTCCTAGAGATAAGCGTTAGCTTTATATTTTAATAAAATTAGGAGATTAACTATGGATAGAATTCCCTCAGAACTGGCAAAGAATGCTGTTCAAGCATTTTTAAACAGTTTATACGACAAAAAAACCGAAAAAGAACAAAAGCAACTAGCCAAGGCCATCGAAGACAATGACAGTGACAAAATTAGCCAACTTAACGAAGCGTTATCGATTGCTAAAGAAAAATATAGTAAAGCGTCTTGGCTAACAGATGCCTCAAGCCGTATGGCTAAACAGCTTAACTTTGGCACTCATATTTCTAAAGGCATTCATCCTGATGCCAAGGGTGATAATGTTAGCTTTACGCATTCTACCTACTTATCTAAGACGCTTGTCGGCACGCATTCAATAAATAGTAGCTATATTGATGCTAATGGCAATGCAGCCGCCCTACCCTTAGCGTCATTTTTTGATTTTGACGTTTCTGATGGTTTAAAAGTTCGTGATCTTATTTTGTCGGATAATAGCGACTTTATTAGGTCGCTTGATGACGATGAGGATACAGCTAAAAGCTACCACTTAGCATTCAAGAATGCGCTTCAAAATGTCATTACTGAACCTGCCACTCATGAACGCAACAAACAAACCTTATGGGCGTTAAATGCTTATAGTTCGGATAGCATTGACGGCATCGATTATATCAATATCATTCCGCTCTACCCCTCTGTACTTACTTATGAGATATATCAACGTATTAATCATCTAAAATTCTCAGATGAAAACAAATTAGCAAGAGACAACCGCTTCAAAAAAAATGCCGAGCAAATGCCGTATGTCAGTTTAAATAATTTAGCGACCGTTCAATTGGGCGGTACAAAACCGCAAAACGTTAGCTTATTAATGAGCAAACAAGGCGGACGTAATTATCTACTACCCTCCCTACCTCCACAAATTAATTTCACTGAGCACACCTTTAAGCCCTCTAAGTTCGCCGAAAGTATATTCTCCAAATCCCTTGCCAATAAGGTTAACCCTATTTTGCAAGACGTGTATAAAGTAGTCGATACGATACCAAACAATGTCAGCATTCGAGATGCTCGTAAAAAAGCGATGGATGAAATTTTAAATCGCTTGTTTGAATTTGCCGATTATATGCGTAACGAACTAGTAGCAGGCTGGACAATAGATTATGCCCTTGATGATGTTGAAGCGTTTTGGCTTGATCCTAAACGTGCAGATTTGCCTGAGCAAGAAGAATGGAAGGCAAAACGTGAAGACCCTAATAATGAATGGGAGAAAGAGATCATTCATAGGTTTGCACGATGGATTAACGCTTTAATGCAAGCCAAATTTGATGATATACGCACAGACTTTGCCGATCCTGAACATAATGAGTGGGAGCGTGAGATTGAAGCTATGAAAAGTGCCTATGAGCGAGCAGGAAAAGGAGTATTTTTATGAATGTACCATCGTTTGATATGCCAACCCAACCCTCTCGCCTAAAAACGGGCATTGACAATAGCCACCAAAATAAATCGCCTATTGGCTACTTATTGTTTAAAAAGGTGGTCATTGAAGGCGCTAATGCGATATCTAGTCCAATTACCTATGGCTTTCCAGCCATTACAGGATTTTTGGGAGGCTTTCATGCCATGTCTCGTAAAATGGCAAGTTTTGAGGAATTGACTGAGGTGTCTTTAGGCGGTGTACTACTCGCTTGTTATGAATGCACACCGCATACCTATCGTGACAAACCCTATAGCAACTACACTTTTAATCAAACCCGCAATCCTATAAAAAAGGACGGCAAAACAGCTTCGATTATTGAAGAGGGTAAATGCCGACTGGTCATGAGCTTTGTGGTTGAAGTCTTTGCAGACAGCCGACTGTCTGAAATGACCATAGAATTATTAACTAAGCAAAGCAAGCAATGGATTCAACAACAGCGTATGGCGGGCGGTAGCGTGTTTGGTATTGACCGCTTTAACCCTGTGCAATATTTTGACTCTGATGATATTGATGCCGTTGTTCCGCATCTGTTACCTGCATTTGTGTTAATGGAAGCTAAGCGAGAATTTAGTGAGATTATAGATGCCGTACAACAAGATAACCCTGACGCTACTCCATTAGATGCCCTAATTGATGTGGTTACGCTACACCATATTCCTGAAATTAAGCCGAATGGTGATACTAAATGGATAACCACCTCACGTAAAACAGGTCATGGCTGGCTTGTGCCCATGCCTGTTGGCTATCAAGGCATATCAGAGCTTTACGACGCTAGCATGATGCAAAATGTGCGTAATCCTGAATATCCTAGCCAATATGTGGAAGCCATTTATGGGCTGGGAAAATGGGTCTATCCCCAACGATTAGGCGGTGCTCAAAGCGAATACGACCTTATCAAAGCGTTTTGGCGCTACAAGCACGACAAAGACAACAACCTCTACTTAGTTACTCAACAAAGGGACAACTAGCGTCGAGTTTTCACCCATAAATTAAATTTAACTTAACGACCTTTAATTAATAACTAACCACCATCGCAAGGAGCAACACCATGAGTAAAACAGCCTCTAAACTAAAAACCGCAAGTGTATTGGCATTTGAGCGTAACCTTGATATCTCTGATGCTTTCTTTTCTCAAATGGATAGCGCTTCTAAAAATAGCCAGACCAAACCCGTGAATATTAAAGAAAAGTCAGTGCGAGGAACAATCAGTAATCGTCTTAAAAATGCAATTACCAATGACCCTGCCAAACTGGATGCAGAAATTGAAAAAGCCAACCTACAACGTGTTGACTCTGCCGCACTTGATGAAGATTGCGATACGTTAGTCGTAAGTTGGAGCTGTAAGGTATTGCCATTTACAGGTAAGCCATCTGTTTGTAATGACCAGGATTATCAGCAAGCCTTGCAAGCTACTGTACAGGACTATTTAAACGCACATGGTGTTGGGGAGCTGGCACGTCGTTATGCGATTAATATTGCCAATGCACGTTGGTTATGGCGCAATCGTGTGGGTTCAGAAAGTATTGATGTTCAGGTTAAGTGCGAAATTAATGGCACATCTCATGAATTTAGCTTTGATGCCAAATCATTATCACTCAAAAACTTTGATACAGACAATAGTGATATTAAAGAATTAGCCAAATTGATTGAACAAGGCCTAAATGATAATGCTTTTGTGATTTTATATATCAAAGCTTTAGCTAAATTGGGCTACGGTCAAGAGGTCTATCCTTCTCAAGAATTGGTACTTGATACAGGCACGAGAAAATCTAAAGAGCTATATCAAATTAACGGTAAAGCGGGTATGCATTCGCAGAAAATTGGCAACGCCATTCGCACCATTGACACCTGGTATCCTGCCTACGGCGATAACGAGTTTCCTATCGCTATCGAACCCTATGGTGCGGTTACTACGTTAGGCTCTGCATTCCGCCAACCAAAAGAGAAAATGGACTTTTATAGCCTATTTGATAACTGGGTATTAAAAGGCGAAGCGCCAGAGATTAATCATCAACATTATGTGATGGGTGTACTCATCCGTGGCGGCGTGTTTGGTGCTAGTGGTAAGGAGTAACTGATGAGTGATTCAACGTTAAGCCTTACCCATTACCAAGAAATCACTATCCTACCCGACCCTGAAATAACGGCTTACTTCATTTGGAGTAAGCTATATAACCAGCTTCATATTGCATTAGCTGATGTAAAAAATACACACGGTATTGAATCGATTGGCGTGAGTTTTCCTGATTATCATTTTGATAGTAAAAATGGTAAATCGTCTAAGCTCGGTACCAAACTACGTATTTTTGCACCCAATAAAGAGGATTTAACCAAGCTCGATTTGAATAAATGGTTAGATCGCTTAACCGACTATGTGCATATCAAGCCGATTAAAGATGTGCCAAGTGATATAAAAGGCTACGTCAGCGTGCATCGTTATCGCTTTAAACCTGTCGAAGTACAAGCGCAATCTCTAGCTGAGAAGCTAAGTATTGGATTTGATGACGCAATGGCAACAGTAGCTAAACGCGCGCCTGAAAAGTCAGTGCCTTATATTAGGTTAATGAGCGAAACCAATAAATCACCTTACTTACTTAAAGTGTTACAACAACCTGCTGATAAACCAAAAGCGGGAAAGTTTAGTACTTACGGTATGAATGGCATGCGTGACAAAGTGACTGTCCCGCACTGGTAAAATCGTGATTAAACTGGTCATGACGAGTGACCCAAAAAGAGGATGTAAAAACCCTTTTTTTGAACTACTTAAAAACTTGTAATAAAATCAAATAGTTATAACAGGGGTAAAAATGGAGGGTAAAAATAGGGTTTTTGCCCTCTAAGCTTTGGTATAACTACTTTTTTTGAGGTATAATTCCTCTTGCCCACCGCACAGGTGGCTTAGAAAAAACGGTACGTTAATTTTTAAATGGAACGAGACTTGCCCACCGCACAGGTGGCTTAGAAAACAGGGGACGGTGCAGTCAAAAGAGGCTTACGCTTGCCCACCGCACAGGTGGCTTAGAAATTGGGCTTATCAAACAAAAAGGGAGTCTAGCACTTGCCCACCGCACAGGTGGCTTAGAAATAGATAATACTGAGTAACTACCCCGACTCCCTCTTGCCCACCGCACAGGTGGCTTAGAAAAAAAAAATCATAAAACTGTAGAGCTATTTTTGCTTGCCCACCGCACAGGTGGCTTAGAAATGTCCACCGCAAGCCCATACCATACAACAATACTTGCCCACCGCACAGGTGGCTTAGAAATCTGCTACCCTACTATCATTTACCGCTTTAAACTTGCCCACCGCACAGGTGGCTTAGAAATAGTATCAAAGTTACTGTTGCCATGATCGCTACTTGCCCACCGCACAGGTGGCTTAGAAAAAGACAATACCGCCATCTTCTTCGATGTATTTCTTGCCCACCGCACAGGTGGCTTAGAAACTACCCGAAGATAGGAGAGTTTATATCTTATCCTTGCCCACCGCACAGGTGGCTTAGAAATGTGCTATCACCTCTTTTCTTTTCAAATCGTACTTGCCCACCGCACAGGTGGCTTAGAAATTACACCTGTTCAGCTGGTGCAAAGGGGCAAACTTGCCCACCGCACAGGTGGCTTAGAAATTGGATCACTGCGCCATCAATCTCGTTACCATCTTGCCCACCGCACAGGTGGCTTAGAAAGGAGGCTTAAAGCCTTTAGTCAAAAAGGGGTCCTTGCCCACCGCACAGGTGGCTTAGAAAAATAAAATTCACCGTTTTACCTACCCACCAGTCTTGCCCACCGCACAGGTGGCTTAGAAAATCAAACTTAATAGACGGAATAATATTTGATACTTGCCCACCGCACAGGTGGCTTAGAAAATTTACAAACATTTCTTTAAGTGCTTTTTTGACTTGCCCACCGCACAGGTGGCTTAGAAAAGAGCCAAATTTGCTTTAAAATCTTCTAACTCCTTGCCCACCGCACAGGTGGCTTAGAAAACCTTGTTTAACACCTAAATCATTCACATAGTCTTGCCCACCGCACAGGTGGCTTAGAAATGTTAACTCTACTCAGCAAATCATGGCCGCTTCTTGCCCACCGCACAGGTGGCTTAGAAAATTGGATTGTCTTTGAGCCACTTCCATTCTCGCTTGCCCACCGCACAGGTGGCTTAGAAACTATTCAAAGGGACACTGAGCGTCATGCAAGACTTGCCCACCGCACAGGTGGCTTAGAAATTTTTGAGGATTCTAACTCATGAGCTCAATTACTTGCCCACCGCACAGGTGGCTTAGAAAAATAAAATTCACCGTTTTACCTGCCCACCAATCTTGCCCACCGCACAGGTGGCTTAGAAACAAAACGTGACGATTAGAGCAGCAGTTATAGTCTTGCCCACCGCACAGGTGGCTTAGAAAGCAGTGGTCATAAGCTAAATCAAACTTAGCTTCTTGCCCACCGCACAGGTGGCTTAGAAAAGTTAGTAATAGCTTGAGGCGATACATTCAACCTTGCCCACCGCACAGGTGGCTTAGAAATTTAATTCAATTAAAACTTGATCTGATGCACTCTTGCCCACCGCACAGGTGGCTTAGAAAAAAGGGTTTACCGCCGTCAACTACGGTATCAACTTGCCCACCGCACAGGTGGCTTAGAAAACCGATACCGGTTATCGCAGGATGACCATAACCTTGCCCACCGCACAGGTGGCTTAGAAATAAAAGTCTGACGTTGTGGGCTAAGTTTGACGCTTGCCCACCGCACAGGTGGCTTAGAAAATTAATACAACACTACGCAAACGGCAAATTTGCTTGCCCACCGCACAGGTGGCTTAGAAATTGATGTATGACCATATCCAATAGTCCAGACGCTTGCCCACCGCACAGGTGGCTTAGAAATCAAACTCTTGACACTCTGCACACCTTGTAACCTTGCCCACCGCACAGGTGGCTTAGAAAAAAGCCCTCTATGCACATGCGCGTCGCGAATACTTGCCCACCGCACAGGTGGCTTAGAAAGTAACTTTCTACCACCCGACAGGCAACCCCCTCTTGCCCACCGCACAGGTGGCTTAGAAACAAAAAGGCCACTTTCTGGCCGATGGGGTCGCCTTGCCCACCGCACAGGTGGCTTAGAAATGATTGAAAGCTGTTTTGTATGGTCCTGTACTTCTTGCCCACCGCATAGGTGACTTAGAAAATCAAGTGATACTGGCAGCTTTATAAAATTGCCTTCATCACCGCATAGGTGACTTAGAAAAAGCAATAGCAGGGTCTAGCTCATTGCCGTGTCTTCATCACCGCATAGGTGACTTAGAAAATTTAGATGACGCTACAGCTGATGAGCGTAAACTTCATCACCGCATAGGTGACTTAGAAAATTTAGATGACGCTACAGCTGATGAGCGTAAACTTCATCACCGCATAGGTGACTTAGAAACACCTGCGCACTTGCCGACCACTAGAAACGCCCTTCATCACCGCATAGGTGACTTAGAAATATATTCATGTTGCGAATGTCTAGCAGCTCTACTTCATCACCGCATAGGTGACTTAGAAATAGGTCCAATTCTGCTAATTGTCTTAAATTCATCTTCATCACCGCATAGGTGACTTAGAAAGAGATTAGCGAGTGATGTTGTTGATGTGTTTACTTCATCACCGCATAGGTGACTTAGAAATGCCCCAAATCAAACCACATCAAAAACAACAACTTCATCACCGCATAGGTGACTTAGAAATATTGGCGGTTATACGACATTAGAATCAACAGCTTCATCACCGCATAGGTGACTTAGAAATTTCAACCGATTTATACTTTTCTATTTGATTGCTTCATCACCGCATAGGTGACTTAGAAAAGACAAATCAGGCGGACACAGTGAAGCCGCTGCTTCATCACCGCATAGGTGACTTAGAAATCTAGGCTGTTAGCTTCGGGTATCGTAATAACCTTCATCACCGCACAGGTGGCTTAGAAATGTTAGAAAGTATCGGTTGCTTAAAGGCAAAACTTTCACACCGCACAGGTGGCTTAGAAATATCTGGGTAGAAGACATACGATTGATCGATCCTTTCACAACGCACAGGTGGCTTAGAAATGTCAATAGTCGTCACTGATGCTGCTAGCTTTCTTTCACACCGCACAGGTGGCTTAGAAAATCATTAAGTCGTGACAGTGCTACCTTAGTCGTCTTTCACACCGCACAGGTGGCTTAGAAACAGTACAGGTTGGGGCGTTAAGTCTTTTATGTCTTTCACACCGCACAGGTGGCTTAGAAATAGTACGTGCGGGGCTATTTCGGCCATTTCCGCTTTCACACCGCACAGGTGGCTTAGAAAAATAGGCCCGGTGAACGCTGCTATTGCCATAACTTTCACACCGCACAGGTGGCTTAGAAAAGTTTGACGAGCTTGTCACATGGCGCGACAATCTTTCACACCGCACAGGTGGCTTAGAAACAAAGCCCCGCAAAGAAGTCGACTAGCGCCGACTTTCACACCGCACAGGTGGCTTAGAAAGCCCAAAAGGAAACGCGGCGAGCCACAATTACCGCTTTCACACCGCACAGGTGGCTTAGAAATCGATTTAATATCGATAACGAAGATTGGTCTCACTTTCACACCGCACAGGTGGCTTAGAAATCTAGAATAGATGATTTTGATACAGAGACCAACTTGCCCACCGCACAGGTGGCTTAGAAACGTGGTCTACTAGCACATATCCTCTGATAAATCTTGCCCACCGCACAGGTGGCTTAGAAACAAAATCGAACTTGAGGGTGAAAAAGTGCCCTCTTGCCCACCGCACAGGTGGCTTAGAAATAGCGCCCCTGCCAATGATGACATAGACGAGACTTGCCCACCGCACAGGTGGCTTAGAAATCCACCATCAACGCCAAGAGTAATAACTTCACCTTGCCCACCGCACAGGTGGCTTAGAAAGTTTTACTTATCGTCGGGTGTGACGCCATCCACTTGCCCACCGCACAGGTGGCTTAGAAAATAAAAAAGCCCCTAGCAAGTGCTAAGGGCTTCTTGCCCACCGCACAGGTGACTTAGAAAACGTCCAATCCTGCGGCTTGCGCAAGATCGTTACTTCATCACCGCATAGGTGACTTAGAAAATTTGGGGTGATGCAGTAGTAGCTATCTGCCACTTCATCACCGCATAGGTGACTTAGAAAACGCACTGGGTCAGTTATGTTGAGTCGATAGATCTTCATCACCGCATAGGTGACTTAGAAATCTTGACTTTGATGTTATCAAAAACGCCGCGACTTCATCACCGCATAGGTGACTTAGAAATTACGTTTTGCTTCAAGTTTGGCTTGTTCTGCCTTCATCACCGCATAGGTGACTTAGAAAAAGCGTTAAATGACGGTTTTATAACTACTACACTTCATCACCGCATAGGTGACTTAGAAAACTAAAATAGTTCCAGACAGCGGCAAATGCTCCTTCATCACCGCATAGGTGACTTAGAAAATGCTTACACGCAATGGTGTAAGCATGAAGGCCTTCATCACCGCATAGGTGACTTAGAAAATTTGCACGGTGACTTGTCCATTATCTTGAGACTTCATCACCGCATAGGTGACTTAAAAATGGTAGTTTGATTGCTCTATTTGTCTGGCTTTCTTCATCACCGCATAGGTGACTTAGAAAGTCTTGATGTCCAATGGAGAGATTTTTAGTACCTTCATCACCGCATAGGTGACTTAGAAATGTTTGCTGTAAGTGCGGTGCAAATTAACACTCTTCATCACCGCACAGGTGACTTATGAGAGCCGTTAAAAAATTGCACTGCAATTTTAGGCTCGCAAGAGAAAATCCCTTAAAGGGGATTTTCTGAGAGTTATGCTTTACGTAATAAGTTTTAAAATATATATCACCGCATAGGTGACTTAGAAAATTCACATCTTTTTTAATCGTAAAATGGTGATCTTCATCACCGCATAGGTGACTTAGAAATGACCCGATAGCCATGCGCTGTAGTCTAATGACTTCATCACCGCATAGGTGACTTAGAAACCCATCATTAGTCAGGTCACCCAAGGTCGCACCTTCATCACCGCACAGGTGACTTAGAAACTAAACATTTGCCGGACAGTCAAGCAGGCCATCTTCATCACCGCACAGGTGACTTAGAAAGCCAACAAGTCGCTAAAGTCAGTTATCTGTAGCTTCATCACCGCACAGGGTGACTTAGAAACTCAAATTATTGACTACAAAGAAGCGTGTGATCTTCATCACCGCACAGGTGACTTAGAAATTGGGTTTGCGATAACTCGCTTACGTTGGCACCTTCATCACCGCACAGGTGACTTATGAGAGCCGTTAAAAAATTGCACTGCAATTTTAGGCTCGCAAGAGAAAATCCCTTAAAGGGGATTTTCTGAGAGTTATGCTTTACGTAATAAGT
This sequence comes from Psychrobacter sp. CX5, assembly GCF_057621535.2. NCBI lineage: Bacteria > Pseudomonadati > Pseudomonadota > Gammaproteobacteria > Moraxellales > Moraxellaceae > Psychrobacter > Psychrobacter sp. CX5. The sequence continues at coordinate 391,043 of NZ_CM177735.1, forward strand.
TTTAAAATATATATCACCGCATAGGTGACTTAGAAAAGTCCACGTTGGGTGATGCTGGCAACAAAGAACTTCATCACCGCATAGGTGACTTAGAAAGTCAACGATGTAAATGTATTTAGAATGTGATTCTTCATCACCGCATAGGTGACTTAGAAATTGCCATTAGCTTGGTCATAGTTACGCACACCCTTCATCACCGCATAGGTGACTTATGAGAGCCGTTAAAAAATTGCACTGCAATTTTAGGCTCGCAAGAGAAAATCCCTTAAAAGGGATTTTCTGAGAGTTATGCTTACGTAATGAGTTTTAAAATATATATCAACGCATAGGTGACTTAGAAATTCGACTTTATCAATGCCGTTGGTAGGTAGCTCTTCATCACCGCATAGGTGACTTATGAGAGCCGTTAAAACCAATTATTTAAACAGCCACTGCAATTTATACTTCGAGCATACCTCTACGTCTTGCGCTTCGGGCAAGCGTGTCCCACACGCTTGCTCACCCTCGCTCACACAAGAGAAAATCCCATAATAGGTGAGAACCCTTAAAACAAAGCACTGCTTTGTTGGGTTCAAAAAAATACTTATTTTAAAGTTATACTTTTGTTATGAGCTTTAAAAGATATATCACAGTACAGGACGGCTTAGGAAATAAGACAACTTAAGGAAGTGTGACGACTTAAAACATTCGTATTAAGAATGAGATAGGAGTCGGGAGGGGCGGTTTAGCCTCGATTGCAGCAGATATACTGCTAGGGTTGGCATACTGCGATGCTAGGTATTGACGTGGCGCACGGAGTAAGCGACACGGCAAACCTTAGCAATCGCATTGCCAACGCTCGCAGATAGTAGCGTAAAGCGAGAGTTGCTACTGCTTCACTATATTGGCGTCAAAAGTTAAGGCGTTGCACTCATTATTTGTTCGTCAGTCAGCTGTCATTAAACACCGCTAAGCTCAATTCTTAGCTCTTCAATACTGGGTAGCTTGTGGAAGTTTATCACGGTCACCTCCCCCAAACGTCGACGCCCAAGAGCGGCATTGGCATCTAAGGTCAGCATCGCAACTTTTTTGGCATTACGCTCTAGTATTAAGTGCTGCTCACGTAAGATGGCATTAAAGTCTGGGAAGTGCTTGGCAATTTGTTTTTTTAGCTTGACCAGTTGCGTCTTAGGCGCATTACTAAACGCGCCAGATTGGCTTTGAAACTTGAACCTTTTGGACTCGCCTTTTTGGTTCTTTTTATAACTGGCCTTCTGCTTTTTAGGATTGGGCTTTTTAGAATTGGGTTTGCTCGGATAGGCTGCATTGGGTTTCGCAGTTGTTGCTTTTGGCTTGATAAAAAAGGCGATAGCAAACAACACGAAAGTGATGAGCAACACTACCCCAAGCAATGTACTGCCACTGAATATCTGATTCATACATCCTCCAAATAGTGATGTGTAGTAAGAGGCGAACCCAAACGGATGGTTGTCAGCGAACGACTTATGTGCGTCGGTATTGACACTGATTGATGACCTTACTACAGTCCTTGTAACGATTTTAACCCTTTTTTATAAAATAACCTATCTTTGTTAGACTCGATTAGGCGCACTCAAGCTTTTATTTGTCGTATTTAAGTATTGGGTTTGGACGTGCCTACTTCGATAGGTTATGTTTTAACATAGGTTATTTTTGCATGGGTTATCTTGTAAATAGAATAGTAGCATTGTTTGATGATAGGTGAATTATGAGTAATGATTTAACACAAAACTTAACAGCTTTGAACGAGACCGCATTACAACACGCGAAGACCATACTGCAACAGTCAAAAAATATTTGTATTTTGACCGGTGCTGGTATCTCCGCTGAAAGTGGCATCCCAACCTTTCGTGACAAACAAACGGGGCTATGGGAGAACTATCGCGCTGAAGATCTGGCGAGCATTGATGCGTTTGAACATAACCCTAATATGGTGTGGTCTTGGTATCAGTGGCGCCGCAATCTGGTGAAAGAAAAAAAGCCCAATCCTGCACATTTTGCACTCGCAAAGCTTCAACAATGGGGCGAAACACACGGCAAAACCGTGACCCTCATCACCCAAAATGTGGATGATTTACATGAGCAAGCGGGCAGTACCGCGACCCACTTACATGGTCATCTATGGAAGAATAAATGTAGCGACTGCGGATCAGCCTTTGATCAAGAGGTTGACTATACTAATGATGCGCTGTTGAACTGCCCTATCTGCGACGCTTATGTACGTCCAGATATTGTCTGGTTTGGAGAGATGCTACCGCAACAAGAGTGGCAATTGGCAGAGACGGCCACAGCGCAATGCGATGTGTTTATCAGTATTGGCACGTCAAGCTTGGTGTATCCCGCAGCAGGTTTGTCACAATTGGCAAAAAATAATGGGGCCAGTCTTATTGAGGTCAATCTAAACCCCACTGAAAACCCTATTCTAGATGTGATATTGGCAGGTAAAGCTGGCATTATCCTGCCAAGACTGGTTGAGAGTACAATAGATACCCCACTCTCAACTTAATAGCTGGCAATATTAATAACTGAATTATCAGCAGTACTTTTAGTTCATCTATTGAAAAATACTGAAAAGGGTGGCAAGTCCCCCTTTCTCAAAGGGGGATTTAGGGGGATTTTTACCTAAAATCCATCCCCAACCCTTCCTTTGAGAAAGGAAGGGAGCTAAACCTTGCAAAATCTAAAGCTTGTACTTTAAGTTGAGATTAGCGTAATAGAGACAATGCCGTAAACACCTTCTTAACGCATGACTATTTTAAGAATACCACGGTATCGGACAGCTCATTGCCCTCTGGATCATGTTCTAAATGATAATGCTGTCTGAGGAGTTGTCCAATCTCATCTAATAGATCGGCCAGACTTTGCTCAATGTTACCTTTAGCCATGCCAGCAATCGCTTTGTCGCACATGGCTCGCCAAACAGTGGGACTAACATGAGCGTTAATACCTCGATCAGCGACGATCTCAAGGGTATGCTCACAGATATTGACATACACCAATACGCCCGTATTTTCTTCGGTATCCCATACTCGGTATGCACTAAATAGATCGACTGCACGCTCGCGACTGGCAACATGATAGGCGATGTGTATCGGGATATGGTTTTCTATAACTAAAAACACCTCGCCGCGATGTCCCTTTTCAGCATCTGCAACTTTCTGAGTTAAACGATCTAAGGCCTCATTAGATACCCAGCGGCTATGCAAGAGAGGTACAAACAAGGCTTGACGCCACCACCGTGCAAAGCTTGGCGTACTCACCACATCATGACCTTCAGCAACATTGGGATGAGCAGTTGTAGAATCAGTGTTAAAAGGTGACTTAGCGTGTGGCTGTGATGGATCTTGCGATGTATGCTGCATAAGACGTCTTACCTCAACCTTTATTTATCATGTTAGCTATCGTAAAACCAAACTGGACTTACCTAAGAGACCGTTTAACTCACTATTTAGTCATTAAACATTTCGTTATTAAACATTTAGTTATTAAACATTTAGTTATTAAACATTGAAAACTACCAGGACCCACCAGCGCCGCCACCGCCGAAGCCGCCACCTCCTCCACCGAAGCCGCCGCCACCAAAACCACCGCCTCCGAAGCCGCCACCGCCGCCTCCCCCAAAGCCGCCGCCTGGGAAGAAGACCACGCCGCCACGTCGACGCCCCCCTCTACCGCCTTTGCCGCCACCTTTACCACCGCCAGAACCGCGCGATATCAAAAACAACCACAAAAATACCGCTAAAAATAGGGTCATTATCAAGCTACTACCACCACTAAGCGATAATAAGACAAAGCCGCCAGTTGACACTAAAGAGCCGAGTATACGACCGAGTACGGCCGTTAAAAATAAGCCAAAAATTAAGGCAATCAAAAATGTGCCAAATAATGAAGGCGCTTGTGAGTCCGCAGACTGCGCTTGACTACGCTCTTTGGCAAGCTCATCAGACTGGGCTAAAATATCAGGGTCAGCGACCAGTCGCTCTTCGATACGATTGATCCCTTTAATCAGGCCACCGGTATAATCACCTTGCTTAAAGGACGGCATAATCTCGTCATCAATCACTCGATTTAACACCGCATCAGGTAACACGCCTTCTAAGCCATATCCTGATAAGATATACATTTTACGATCATTAACCGCGACCAGTATCAATAGACCATCATCTGTATCGGCATTACCAAGCTTCCATTTATCGGCCACCTCTAAGCTATATTGGAAAATATCCATGCCATTGGTCGATGGTACAGTAACTAGGGCAGCTTGAGCCAAGCCTTGCTCATAGATATGACGCAATCGTTGACTGAGCATTTGCTTTTCTTGAGGGGTGAAAATCTTCGCCTGATCCACCACGGGAGAGTTCAGAATGAGCTTATCGCTATCGACACTTTGCGCTGTAGATTGACGAGGTTGACCTGTCGGTGCGGCGCTTGATCCTTGCTGGCCTCCTTCGGTATCGGCTTCAGCAACCGCTTCACCGATATCAGATTCGCCAAAGTTGGGTAGGTTGTCCCTAATGGCGTCATTACCCAATACAGCATCGTTTATCGCTTCATTTTGCTGACCTGCTTTGGCAATGGCGACCATATCTTCGACACTTTGGTCGCCAAAGCGTTGCACAGCTTGCGGTGATGACGAACTGCTATTATCACTGGTCTCAGCAACACTCATGGGGACCGATAGGAGACTGGCACCTAATATTGTGAGTACTGACAAGCTGTGTTTTAACGTCTGCATGTTCGTTTTTACCACCTTAATTTTATAACATTCGTGTTTAACATTTAGGATCTAAATTATTTATCTTAATAAACTTATGGCTTAATAAACTTATAACCTATTAAACTTAGAACCTATTAAATATATCAATGAATCATATGAGCGACTAATGTATCAATGCCCTTCTCTAGTCCTAATGCGTAGTCATTCTGACGAAAAGCAGGGGTTATCTCAGTGTCGATTACCCCTTTTACTTTATGATCAGTCAATGTATCTTCAATATCGAGACCTGTTAATAGGTGTAGTCTTTTATCATTTTTTGCGACTAATATCAGTAATCCATTATTGTATTGAGGCGAGCCAAGTTGCCAACTATTCGCCACTGACATTGCATAATCAAATATATCTATACTGCCTGTCGTAGGTACGATGACAATGCCTATCTGCAATATACCCTCTTTATCGATACTGAGAATTTTATGGTTCAGCCTCTTGATGTCATTGTCACTTAAGGTATCAGTAAAGTCATTGACAGGATATTTAAGTTTAGCAGCTATGCTTATCGGGCTTAATGGACCTTCTAAGCTTGCAGGTATAATTAAATGATTGGTTGAAACACGTTGCTCAGAGTCTACGAGCTGCTCATAAGTTAAATCACTTTTTAACCTATCCTTTAATTCACTGTTACTGTTGCTGATAGAACAACTCGATAAAATAAGTGTTGTCACTGTCATAATAAAGACAGTGACAACCAAAGCAGACCTATTGCGTTGCCTTTTAAACACTAAAACCCCTTCACCAAAATCAACTTCAATACTAGCAACTATTCGCCAAAGTCGACTTTAGGCGCTGTCGATATTGCCTCTTCATTCTCAACGCTAAAGTTAGGCTTAGTGTCCATACCAAATACTTTGGCGGTAATATTGGTGGGAAACTGGCGCACAGTAGTATTGTAGCCTTGAACTTCTTCAATATAACGATTACGAGCGACAGTAATACGGTTCTCAGTACCTTCCAATTGTGCTTGCAAATCTGCAAAACGTTGATCGGCTTTAAGCTCTGGATAACGTTCAGAAACTGCCATTAACCGAGACAAAGCCCCTGTCATCTCAGCTTGAGCCGCTTGATAGTTCTCCATCGCTTGTGGATCATTTAATACTTCAGGTGTCAATTGGATACTTCCCGCTTTAGAACGAGCTTGTGCAACATCAGTAAAGACATCTTGTTCGTGTTCAGCGTATTGTTTGACCACTTCGACTAAATTGGGCACCAAATCATCACGGCGTTTATATTGGTTAACCACTTCCGACCATGCAGCAGTAACCTGCTCGTCTTGTGCTTGCAAATTATTATACCCACAGCCTGACAAACTCACGGCTGATGTACCTAATACCATTGATAATACAAGAGGCTTTAAGACTGATTTACGAGACATGACTACTCCAAATTTTCATAAGATAAATATTAATGTGTTTAAAAATGCCACTATCCTTTTATTTTATACCTTTAAGCTTAGCAAACCATTCCTTGAGTTTAGCAAACCTCTCATTTTCTACAAAATAACGAGTTCAATTTACCCATGACTAGATAGGATATTTGATATGAGTACATGAACCATACCAAACCATTTAGCTAAACCACATTAACAGGTAAATGACATTAAAGAGAGAAAAGTAAAAAGATACTAAAAAGATAGCAAGTTGCTTTTGATTTTACTGTGGAATGGGGTGAAAGCACAATGTTTACAATTTTTTGTTACCTAATTACAACTCCAAACTATAAAAATTACTGATCGTACCCACGATTTTATTCATTTTTTTTATTAAATTTATTTTCAAACACTCAAATTTCCACAATAAAGTTAATTTGTGATAAAAAATAATCTGGTAATTTAAAGATTTTTATGGCAAATTGCAGTTACTAAGATATACGTTTGTGTAACATTTAGCCAAGTTAACTTACAATCATCTTTTCCTGATTCGTAATAGTGCAGATGTTTTATCATCTAACTACTTGGATTAAATGGCATATTTTTTGCTCTGATTTTTCTATGACATAACCACTGTACACTCATTTTAGTATTGCTATTGAGTGATACGTAGGTCTCTCAATCTGTTAACACTAGGAAAAACACTATGGAAGGCATTGTTAGTACTTTAAACAATATCATTTGGAGCCCCGCTCTCATTTATCTCTGCTTAGGGGCAGGTTTATTCTATTCCATTCTAACCCGTTTCGTTCAAGTTCGCCTATTTGGTGAAATGTTCAGATTGTTATTTAAAGGTAAGCCTGATAATGATGGTATTTCGTCGTTTCAGGCCTTAGCGGTCTCACTCGCTGGCCGTGTTGGTATGGGTAACATTGCCGGTGTGGCGGCTGCCATCGGTTTTGGTGGTCCTGGCGCTGTATTCTGGATGTGGATCGTTGCTTTTCTGGGCGCATCGACTGCTTATGTAGAATCGACGCTTGGTCAGATTTATAAAGAGCGTGATGTTCTCACGGGTGAGTACCGTGGTGGTCCCGCTTATTACTTTGAAAAAGCCTTGGGTCAAAAGTGGTACGGCATTTTATTTGCTATTTCATCTATTATCGCGTGTGGTGTCTTCTTACCCGGTGTACAGGCCAACGGTGTTGTTAATGCTGTCGCGCAGGTCGCAGGTGAAGGCTCAATGATGACCCTAATGGGCATGGACGTGGGTACAACGCGTTTGATTGCTTTAGCGATTATTTTACTCGTGCTTGGTTTCATCATCTTTGGTGGTATTAAGCGTATTGCGAAATTCACAGAATACGCGGTACCCTTTATGGCGTTAGGCTATATTGTTTTAGCGCTACTCATCATGTTCACCAACTTTAGTAAAGTACCTGAAGTATTCGGTATGATTATTAGTGATGCCTTTACCGCGCAAGCTGGTTTTGGTGCTGCTATCGGTTGGGGTGTTAAACGTGGTGTTTACTCTAACGAAGCTGGTCAAGGTACTGGCCCACATGCCGCTTCAGCTGCCGCCGTAGATCACCCTGCTCAGCAAGGTTTGGTTCAAGCATTTTCAGTCTATGTCGATACCTTACTGGTGTGTTCTGCAACCGCGTTTATGATCTTATCAACAGGTATGTATAACATTCAGGGCACATTGCCTGATGGTCAATTCATTGTACAGAATGTTGCCGCTGATACAGAAATTAGCTCTCCCTCATTCACTCAAATGGCAATGGAATCAGTGTATGGTACATTCGGTGATTCATTCATCGCTATCGCCGTATTCTTCTTCGCCTTTACGACTATCCTAGCCTACTACTATATTGCCGAAGTCAATATTTCGTACTTAACGCGTTTTATGGGACGTGGCATTAGTAAAGTGGGTCTGTTCGCCGTTAAAGTGGTCATTATGATCATGGTTGCCTACGGTGCGCTAAACACTTCAGGTTATATCTGGGGACTTGGCGATGTGGGTGTTGGTCTGATGGCTTGGTTGAACATCGTTGGTATTATCATTGTGTTCTTCGTAGCTCGTCCTGCACTTGATATCCTTAAGGATTACGAGGCTCAATTAAAAGCGGGTGGTGGTACTACGGCTAAGCGCTTTGTGTTTAATCCTGCTAAGTTTGGCATTAAAGGTGCCACTTACTGGGAAGAGCGTCATCGTGATGCCGAAGCTGTTAAACGTGACGATGTTGTAAAATAATGGGTTATAAATAATAGAGCTCAAATGATGCGGTATAAATATAATATCCGTCATATTTAATAGACCTTGTTTCTATTATGAATTTAAGACCCTAATATTTAAAACCATGTTATTTTAAGAGCCTCTTATTAAGGCTTTGTTAAAACCTTGATATAAGACTCGATATAAGAAAAGCCCGATACTGAGTATCGGGCTTTTTGATTACCTTAAGATTGGGTTATGTTTGAGCAATAGATCCCATGAGCCTGACCTCGTTTAACAAGGATAGGTTATTTTTTGAAATGGGATTCATTTATGCCGGCTAAGCATTAGGTTATAGAAAGCATTATGCTACACTAACTGTTTTTAAATTAAATAATCTTAAATGAAATAGCACTTATTCATTTAAACTGATTCATTTAAACTGATTCATTTAAACTAGTGCCGACGCATCATTTTGAATAATGCCGACTGCTAATTATTTATTCGCTTGCACTATATTGGTTCAAGAGGCTCAATAAATACTTACTAGTCGCATTACACATTCAAATATATAACATCTTTAAATTACGTAAGTCCTAATAAATGGAATATCACCCCTACTCTAAAGTAACCAATTTAAGCATGACCTATTAACCTACTGTATAAGAATGCGCTATGACGACCTGCTCACACCCCGAACATAACGAAAAGCCCAATACCCAAAATGCCAACTCAGACGCACCTGAAAAAAAAGAACACAATCCTGATAATTTTAATCTAGTGCCACCTTCAGAGTTTCCTTTTAAAGAACAACAGCTCACCGTTCGTGACCGTATTACTGAGCAATTGGCAAAGCGTATCCTGATGCTTGATGGCGCAATGGGTACGCAAATCCAAACCTTTAAGCTACAAGAGGCGGATTATCGTGGCGAGCGATTTTCTGATATAGCGCAAGATGTACAGGGCAATAATGACTTATTGGTGCTAACACAGCCTGATATTATCAAAAGCATTCACCGTGATCATTTGACTGCTGGTGCCGATATTATAGAGACCAATACTTTCAATGCTACCCAGATTTCTATGGCGGATTATGCCATGGAGCACTTGGTCCCAGAGATTAACCGAGAAGCCGCTCGCCTTGCCCGCTCGGTTGCCGATGAATTCACGGCTGAAAACCCTGACAAACCTAGATTTGTGGCAGGTGTTATTGGCCCCACATCGCGTACCTGCTCACTTTCACCTGATGTCAATGATCCTGCCTTTCGAAATGTGACCTTTGATGAACTGGTCGATAACTATACCGAAGCATTATATGCCTTGATTGAGGGCGGTATTGATTTGGTTTTAATCGAGACCATTTTTGATACCTTAAATGCTAAAGCCGCTATATTTGCAGTGACAGGCGTTTTTGAAACCATCGGGTTTGAGTTGCCAATTATGATATCGGGTACCATTACCGATGCGTCTGGGCGTACATTATCAGGACAGACTGCTGAAGCGTTTTACAACTCGATTCGCCATGCCAAGCCTTTATCCGTCGGTTTTAACTGTGCGCTAGGTGCTGATGCCCTTAAGCCACATATCCAAACCTTATCGGATATTGCCGACACTTATGTCTCTGCTCACCCCAATGCGGGTCTGCCAAACGAATTTGGTGAATATGATGAGACGCCTGAGGAGACCGCTGCCCTACTTGATGGCTTCGGTAAATCAGGACTGCTAAATATCGTTGGGGGCTGTTGTGGTACTCGCCCTGAGCACATCAAAGCCATTCATGATGTGATGCAGCAGTATAAGCCGCGTGAAATCCCAACCATTCCCCCAGCCTGCCGTTTGTCTGGATTAGAGCCCTTTACCATTAATCAAGACAGCTTGTTTGTTAACGTTGGCGAGCGTACCAACGTGACAGGTTCTAAAAAGTTTTTACGCTTGATTAAAACAGGCGAATTTACCGAAGCATTAGAAGTCGCTTTAAACCAAGTGGAAGGCGGTGCGCAAATCGTCGATATCAACATGGATGAGGGCATGCTCGACTCCAAAGGCGCGATGATTCACTTCTTAAATTTAGTCGCAGGCGAGCCTGATATTAGCCGTGTGCCACTGATGATTGACTCCTCAAAATGGGACATCATAGAGGAAGGTTTAAAACGTACTCAGGGTAAAGCGGTCGTCAACTCAATCTCCTTAAAAGAAGGGTATGAAGAGTTTGTCGAACGTGCCAAGCTATGTATGCGCTATGGTGCTGCGGTTATTGTTATGGCGTTTGATGAAGAGGGTCAGGCCGATACGTATGAGCGCAAAATCGATATTTGTAAGCGCAGTTATGACATTTTAGTCGATGAAGTTGGGTTCCCTAGCGAGGATATCATCTTTGACCCCAATATTTTCGCGGTCGCCACCGGTATCGTTGAGCACAACAACTATGGTGCTGACTTTATTAATGCCACCAAATGGATCACGGATAACCTCCCTAATGCGATGGTATCAGGGGGTGTGTCAAACGTCTCGTTTAGCTTCCGAGGCAACCCAATTCGTGAAGCCATCAATGCCGTGTTCTTATATCACGCCATTAAGGCGGGCCTTACCATGGGTATCGTCAACCCTGCTATGCTTGAGGTGTATGACGAGATTCCTAAAGAAGCCCGTGATGCCATCGAAGATGTGATGCTCAACCGCAATCAAGGTGACAGCGGACAAGATGCCACTGAACGCTTAATGACCGTCGCCGAAGGCTATGTGGCTGGCGGCAAAAAGAATGATGGCACCGTTGACTTATCGTGGCGTGAGCAGTCAGTTGAAAAACGCATCGAGCATGCTTTAGTCAAAGGTATCACCACCTATATTGATGAAGACACGGAAGAAGCCCGACAAAAATATGCCAAACCGTTAGAGGTCATCGAAGGGCCCTTGATGGACGGCATGAATGTGGTGGGTGACTTATTTGGTGCCGGTAAAATGTTCCTACCGCAGGTGGTCAAATCCGCCCGTGTTATGAAACGCTCGGTGGCGGTCTTAAACCCTTACATCGAAGCTGAAAAAGTGGAAGGTGAGGTCAAAGGTAAGGTGGTCATGGCGACCGTCAAAGGCGACGTACACGATATCGGAAAAAACATCGTCGGCGTGGTACTTGGCTGTAACGGCTATGACGTTGTCGACCTTGGGGTGATGGTGCCTTGCGATAAAATCCTCGACACGGCCATAGCGGAAAAAGCCGATATTATTGGTTTATCTGGGCTGATTACCCCGAGCCTTGATGAAATGGTATATGTCGCCAAACAAATGCAAGAGCGTGGCATGACCCTGCCGCTAATGATTGGCGGCGCCACCACTTCTAAAGCCCATACCGCGGTCAAAATCGAACCCCATTATCAAAACGATGCGGTGATTTATGTCACCGATGCCTCACGCTCTGTCGGTGTCGTCACCAAACTGCTGTCAAAAGAACACCGAGTCGATCTGATTAAAGAGACCCGTGAAGAGTATGAAAAAGTACGTCAACGTCTGGCAAACCGCAAACCTAAAGCGGCCAAATTAAGCTATGCCGAAGCGATTGAACAAGGCTTTCAGTTTGACTGGGCAGACTACACGCCGCCTACACCAAACCAGCAAGGGCAAGTCATCCTAGACGACTACCCTATCGACAACCTACTGTCTTATATCGACTGGACACCCTTCTTTATCTCATGGGGCTTGGTCGGTAAATATCCCAAAATCTTTGACGATGATGTCGTAGGCACCGAGGCCAAAGACTTATTTGGCAATGCCAAAGAATTACTCCAACGCTTTATTGATGAGGGATTAGTTACTGCAAAAGGGGTGTTTAAAATCATGCCGGCCAAGCGTACCGCAGCTGATACAGTGACCGTGTATGATAAGCCCATTACTGAGGGCGGTAAGCCCACCCATGTGTTCGAGCACTTACGCCAACAGTCTGATCGTTCAAAGGAGGGGGCCAGTGGCAAACCGAACTTTAGCTTGGCAGACTTTATCTCTCCTTTGGATGATCACACCGACTATTTGGGTGGGTTTACCGTCTCTATTGAAGGTGCTCAAGAGCTATCTGACAGCTTTAAGGAAGCGGGTGATGACTACAACGCCATTATGGTTCAGGCATTATGTGACCGCCTTGCAGAAGCCTTTGCTGAGCATTTACATGAATTGATTCGTACCCAATACTGGGGCTATCAGCCAGAAGAGCAGTTGACCAATGAAGAGCTGATTAAAGAAAAATACGTCGGCATCCGCCCTGCCCCCGGCTATCCTGCCTGCCCTGAACACACCGAAAAGGGTAAGCTATTTGATTGGCTCGATACCCAAAACGCCATCGGCACTTATCTGACTGAGAGCTATGCGATGTGGCCAGCATCTTCGGTTAGTGGCTTCTATTACTCGCATCCTGAAAGTGTGTATTTCAATGTCGGTAAAATTGACCGTGATCAGTTAGAGGACTACGCCAAGCGTAAAGATTGGGATATGAAGACGGCTGAGAAGTGGTTAAATCCGAATTTGGCGTAGGTGTTGGTTAGATTTATATATCCTATTTTTGAAGCGGGATTGATTTTTGTAGCTGATCCTGCTATCCGCTTATATCTTGGCTTGCACAGGGGCGGTCGCTAATAGCAAGGGGTGTTCCTGACTCAGCGATAACACCCCTTCCTAAGCGTCCGCAACCCTATGCAGCACCAAGTATACCCGCTACTATCAGGGCTAAACCGCTCCTCCGAAGCAACCTTATTGTAAAAACAAAAACTATTTAATGAGACTGCATAGTGAAGCACATTATTTAGCTAAGCAACCCCAACCCATAATCAGTCAATGCTTTATCTTCCCCATTTTCAATAGCATATTCAACAAGCTTTTTTGCATCTTCTAGTAACTGTTCGCTTTCTGCTTTAAGCTTAAAACTTTCTTGTACTAGGCCGGCTATTTTTTGTTGGATATCTTCTACTATTAAAGGCATAGGTATATTTACAAACTCTGGTTTATTTATAGCTGGAAGAATAGTACCGGAACAATTCATTTTTAAAATATTTTGCATTAATTCTGATTTGAACAGTATGAGTAAAGTTTCAGAGTTTATTTCTTTCGAAGAAATAACATAAAAACCTGTAGAACAAAGAGATTTATTATATTCCTTAGTAACTAATGCACAGCTTTCTAATGAACCTTCAATACTAGATATGATGACATCATTAGTATGTACTATGCGTCTAGCTCTAGAAGGTAATTCTTCACCTAAGGCTTTAGTAACACCTTTAATGTCCCCTGTTTTACCAATATTAGATAATTCTATGTAAGAATATAGTTCCTCTTCAATAGGAGTAAAGTTCTTATCCTTTATAATGCAAGCTATATTGAGAATTTCATAACCACCGTCATAGTTCTTAACTAGTTTAATGTAGTCCTCATATTTTGGCTGGTAATATTCTGCATCTAAACGACCTGTATCAATAAAACTGTTACTAAGTGATTTTATATTATAGTTAGTAGAATCTATAATTAAGTCACTAAACCCCACTTCAACACTCAGCAATTTTTCTGCGTCGGTATACATTTTCTCAGATAAAACTAAAAGATCATATGCAGTCATAAATCTATCAGTTATTTCTTTCTGGAAGTAAGAGGATAATAAAGGTATATAAATTTGTTTAACTTCTTCAGGGTTAACATTCGTTTGATTAATAGACTGTCTAGCGCGTCTGCGTATATCCTGAACTCCATATTTAGAACTCAAAAATGTAGCTAAATATTCAGGAGTTAGATAGTCTTCATCAGGTACAAAACGCACTAGATAAGATGCGAAAATGAATTTCTCATTACTCATCTTTCGATAAATACCTGTTCTTCCAACCCACTCAAACGAATTTGTACGATTGAATAATACATCCCTGTCATTCAATATAAACGGTTCAGCTTCAGCTTCTGTTACATCAGCACATTTACTAACATTAAAATCACAAAGCATATTGTGGATTTCATTCATTCTATAAATAGGATAACCAACATCATCCTCATTCATTGCTATAGATATACCATACTGCGACACCTTTAGGCATTCTCCTATTTTCATATATTGGAGATTAGGGTTTATAAAAGGTTCATTAGTATAGAATGCACTATCAAGTCTGAAGTCTTTGTTCTCAAACGTATAACTTAATTTTTTTTCAACTACAGCTAACCCTTTCAATAAAGTATCATACTTAATTTTATCAAAAGGGCTTAGTTCTTTCCCACGAAAGATAATTGCTCCTTTTTCGCAAACTCAATAAACGCTTCAGCAATACCGTCTTGTGTTAATCCTTCATGATTAAACAAGTCGTGTTTTACAATCAGATGACCATGATTATCTAACAGATACTCGTCTAAATCTTCTACCCCAGTGTTATAAGTGTCGACTGCCTCTGCAACGCTGTCTTCACTAGCATCTTTATTAACGGTAGGCGCATTTGGGTAATCAGACTTTTTAACAAAAATCTTTTCACCGCTATTGTCTTTGCTAGGCTCTTGCATCGTCGCAAAGAAAATAGGATAGTCATCAACTTTAGGACACAAAGCCCCTTTCTTTGGGTCATCATTCCATCTTTGGATTAGCAATACGCTGGTCTTTGCGCCTGTATGAGGTTTAAATACATTGCCATGTAGACCTACTACACCCAGTATACGGCAACGGTCAGCAATCAGTTCACGGATATGCTGGTCTTTTGAGTTATTAAAACGTCCTTGTGGTAGTACTACTGCCATACGTCCACCAGGCTTCAAAAAATCAAGGTTGCGTTCGATAAATAGAATGTCTCGACCAACCTTAATTTGTTGCTTACCATCTGCTTTATGCCCAAGTTCATACTTGGATAAAATACGGCTCTCTTTAATGTCACCTGCAAAAGGAGGGTTAGCCATTACAATATCAAAGTTAAAATTTCTGTCTTGGCTTTTGGTAGCACGCAATTTTTTTAGGCGTTTCCAGCCTTCATTATATACATCTCGCCAATCATCATCATTTGTTTTATCTCCCCATCGCTCATAATCTAGAGTATTTAGATGTAGAACGTTAGTTTCTCCATCGCCTGCAATAAGGTTTAGGGTTCTAGCTACACGTACGGCTTTTTCATCGAAGTCAATCGCGAACACCTTATCTCTTACATATTTTTGCTGAGCATCTGTAGGTTTTTCAGCCGTAAATAAATGGCTTTTCTCTATACCTGCTTCTGCTAACTGCTTACTCCAAACATGGAAAATAGAGTGTACAGGGAATCCACAACTGCCTGCTGCCGTATCAATAATCGTCTCTTCAGGTTTGGGATCAAGCATTTTGATACACATATCAATCACATAACGTGGGGTGAAATACTGCCCTTTCTCTCCTTTACTTGATTTACTAATTAAATACTCAAAAGCTTCATCTACCACTTCTAGATTAGAATTAAACAACTTGACTTGTTCAAGCGAAGACACACAGATAGCTAAGTGTGAGGGCGCAAGAGTCACTTTCGCACTTTTGCTAAAAACACCTTCCCATTTATTTTTTGCTTCATCAAAAAGACTCTGGATTTTCATTTTTAGTTGAGTTTCTGTTTCTCCATAATTACGAAACTCTAAATATCTTTCTTTACTTGAAGCACTAGTAAACTCGTCATATAACTTAGTAAAAATTAATTGGAAGACTTCTTCGAAAACATCTACACCAGCATTGGCTAATACTTCATCTTCCATCTCTCTTATAATATCTTTTAAAGATTTACGTTCATTAACCAACTTGTCTTCTTTTACTAATGTCTCGATTGTCCAACGTTCTGTCAAAACGTCTGGCAGTGTTTCGGTTGCTTTTGGTATACGAGGGATATCTTTAAAATAGTTAGGGTCACGGCGGTTATAGAAAGAAATGGACTCGCCATTTGTCCAGACGCCAATAGGCGCACCTGTCGCATGACAGTAAGATTTAAGCTGCTCTTTGCCGTCTTTTAATTTCGGCTTTTTCATCTCGACCATAATATAAACCGAGGTGGTATGGTCTTTATCAAAGACAACGATATCAGCACGTTTGGTTTCACGACCAAACGCAACTGGATACTCTGCTTGCATACGCTCGTAAGGATAGCCAAAATCTTCATGTAACGTTATTAAATATAATTGTCGTACTATTTCTTCAGGTTTTAGCTGAATGTCTGTTTTGCGAACTAAACACTCTACATAAGGTTTCTCCCCACCTTTTGTCTCTTTAAAAAATATTTTGCTTTCTAATTGCTCAATATGACTGTCTTTAAATTGAGTAAGATTATATTGTGAATCTTTTAAAATTGTCGCTATATGACTCATTGTATACCTGACTTTTAGTTAAAATATATAAGTGAAATTTGTATTTTTATTCTAGCATAAACGGTTTCTAGATTTCGTTTTGAATACCATTAATTAATCCAGTAGTAATCAATATCAAATTCAGCAAAGCCCATCTATAGGTGCGTGTAACGCAATAAAACCCACAAGCCTAAATATTAAATAGTGGTTTGCCATCCATGCTACTGAAAGTCATTCGAAACCTTTAATAAACAACCGACGAACCGCTATTTTTAAGAACTGATAACTTTGCCTTGAGATGCGGTTCAGCCCTGATAGTAGCGGATATACTTGGTGTAGCACGGCGATGCAGGCGCTTAGTAAGTGGCGTTATCGCTTTGCAGGAACGACAACTGCCATTAGCGCCCGCTACTGTGCAAGCCAAGATAGTAGTGAAAAGCCAGGATTAGCTACACACTCCTACCATTCATCCAAACCCAGCATATTCTAATCAGCTTAATCAGCAACTCTATTTGATCAAGGTTCGGCTGCGCTACCTAAAAGACTGATAACGCGACTCTGCTTTTTTATAACCTATCATTTCACTTATCATATTTATTGAGCCTATTGCACTCAACCTACTATTCCACCTCATCTGCTACACCACTACTACCCCAAATTTCTCTGATGATATTACCGAACTTATCTATACGCCTTGTATAAGTATTCACCTCATCCGCTCTACAAGAAATCGTATTGTTTTCATCATCAGTGCACATGTTTGTTGGAATGGTACCGTTCTCATAAGGTGGATAAATCTCATCAAATTGATAGGGCATCACAAGGTCATCATTTTGCGACATAAATCCCCACTTATTTTTATTTTTTATACCTATCATCCCTTCAGAAACTTGAGTAATATTGTCAAACCTTATTGGAAGCACCACCTTACCTTGGGTATTTATCAGTCCATATTTCATATTTGACTGTTCCCTATTATCTAAAGAATTTATATAAAGAGGGCGTTCACAGTCTATCTGCGTGTCTATCAAACTATCGAATTCAGGCATTATCTCTTCTTCAGCATCTTCTGCAAAAGAGAATGAAGGATTGGTTTCCGTTGGACACATCGCCTTTTCTACCTTTCTTTCTGAAACGATTGCGTATCCGTTTTCAAACTGACCTATACCATCATACTTAAAGGGTACGATGTTATAATTTTGAAAGTCTATAACGCCCCATTTACCTTTAAGTCTGACAGGCGCTAAACCTTCCTTAAATGGTCTAACATCCTCATATTCTAAAGGGATTACTTCTTCTCCTAACGTATTAATATATCCCCATAATAGGTTATCGTTACTGCTTTGAGAGGAAGTTGAGTTAGCCACTGCGGCAAGTCCTTCGTGGAAGTCATTGGCCTCATCATAGTCGACAGTTATAAGTGAATTAAAATTACCTAAATACCCCCATTTATCCTGATATTTAACTCTAGTCATATAATTAGAGGTTTGAGCGATATCATCGAACATCATAGGAACTTCTAGGTCGCCCTTGGCGTATATTCCATATTTATTATTTTTAGAAACTTTAAATCGATCATGGCTTATGACATCAACCTTATCAAACTCTACAGGAACAACCATACTACCTTTTCGATTTACGACACCCATTTTATCGTCTCTGACAACAATCATTCCGTTTTCATCTGGCCATATTGAGTTTGAATAAAATCCTATACCAGGTTCAAACTCAACGGGTTGAATCATTTGTCCATCATAACCATAAATACCCATTTTTTCGTTTTTATAAACCAACATAACGTTTTCACGAAGCTGAATATCATCAAATTTAGGTTCTATAATTATATTGCCCGTTTTATTGATTACACCTTGTTTACCATCCAATTCGAATACAGCAACGACTTCTTCATTCAGGCTCGGGTAGCCAAAATCATAAATGAAGCTGTCGAATTTTGGCTCTACCATCTTTTCACCTTTAGTATTAATGACGCCCCACTTGCCATTTTCTTTGAACAACCCCAATCCAATGGAGCTAAAATTTTGGGCATCTTGAAAGTTGAATTTAGCTATCTCATTGTTATTGGTGTCAATAATTGTCCATTTATCACCTTTTTGAACGAGCGATCTACCTTGGCTAAAACTTACGGGCGAATCATATTCAAAAGGTATTACGGCAATACCTTGACGGTTAACTGCTCCATATTTGTTTGTGGGTTCATGCACTGCTGAAGCCAATTCATGAGTAAAAGTACAAAACCATGTTAAAAATACGTTTTTAGGAAGCTCGTAACCTTTATTTAGCTGACAACCCATAAAAGCTTGCGCTTCCGGTAGCAGCATAATAGTTAGCACAATAAGGGCTTTTCGATAAATTTTATTTATAAAGCAAAGAGGTTTATTTAAAAGTTGCATCATATTGTCAGCTTAGTTTTTGTATTTTTGAATTAATAATTAGAGTTATATTCAATATATTGTGTTTGAATGATAAAGTTTACTATATCAGTTTATCTAAATTATTGATTTAATAATTTTCACCTTTTATCTGGGTAACTATACAGTGCTATTTTCAACTTTAATAAAGCAACCCGTTGGTTTAACTATGTTGCAAGTGCTATTCAACATTATCCTTAGGAAATACCCCCAAATTTAAAACACTAAATAAGTAGAACTAAGCTGCCATATTAAGTTTCTGAATAGGCGTAAAGCCACCATTACCCATATTGGGTCTCTCGTTATTATAGTGATTGAGCCAAGCTTCAGCCTGCTGTCTCACTTGATCTAAACTATCAAACAACTCTTGATTAAGCCAATCATAACGTACTGTCTTGTTAAAGCGCTCAACATAGGCGTTTTGCTGAGGATTACCAGGCTCAATATATTCAATAACGATACCTTGCTTAGTTGCCCAGTCTTTCAAGTCATTACTGATATACTCAGGACCATTATCACACCTGATTTGATTAGGCTTACCACGGCACTCTATAAGTTGATTTAAACTGCGTATCACTCTTTGAGCAGGTAATGAGAAGTCTACCTCTATGGTTAATGCTTCACGATTAAAGTCATCAATGACATTAAAGAGCCTAATAGCTCTACCATCGGTTAAAGCATCGTGCATAAAGTCCATGCTCCAGCTTTGATTGACATCAGTTGGCACAGCAAGCTTTTTGGGTTTGTCTCGTTTAATACGACGTTTAGGCTTTATTCTCAGGTTTAATTCAAGCTCACAGTAGATACGATAAACACGCTTATGGTTGTAAGGTAACCCTAATACATTTCTTAAGTATAGAAAACATAGCTTAAAGCCCCAGTTTTTATGGTTGTTTGTCAGTTCAATCAACAGTTTGGCTATCTGCTCATTCTCATCCGCTGTCTTTGGCTGATAGTAATAGCAGGTTATGCTAATGTTAAATATCAGACAGGCTAAGCGTACACTAATGGCTCTGGCTTTGATGTAATGCTCAGCAAGCTCTTTGAGCCTAGAGGGCGCTACCACTTTTTTGACATGGCATCCTGTAAGATGTCTGATTTTAGTCGTTCTTCGGCGTACATCTTTTTCAAGCGAGCGTTCTCAGCCTCTAATTCTTTAAGACGGGTAATCAGTGAGGCGTCCATACCGCCGTATTTGCTCCTCCATTTGTAAAAGGTGCTCTGACTTATATTACTACGAGCATAGCTCTTCGTCTTGCACTTCGGGTTACTGTCCACTGGACAGTAACTTATCCTCGCTCATCACGTAGTATGTCACTGACAGGTACGCCTTGTTCTGCCTGTTTGAGTATATTAACGATCTGAGTGTCGGTAAATATTGATTTTTTCATGTCGAAATCTCCTGCTAGTATTTTAGCAGTTAGTTTCTACTTTTACGTGTTATTATTTTTTGGGGTGATTACCTTAATGAATTGGTGCGCCCCACGCAGCCTACAGATAAATGTTATAAAAACTCAAACTTTGCCTTAGGTGCGATTTAGCCCTGATAGTAGCGGATATACTTGGTGTAGCACGGCGATGCAGGCGCTTAGTAAGTGACAGTATCGTAACGCAGGAATGACACTTACTTTAGCGACTGCCGCCGTGTCAACCAAGATAGTAGCGGATAGCAGGAATAGCTACTTATAAAACCACGCCTACCCTTCATCCAATGCCAACATATTGATAATCAGCTTAATCAGGGTTTCTTTTTGGTCGGGGTTAGACTCCGCCACCAGTAAAGTTAATGCCGCAAGCCCTGTATTATTAATGACCATGTCACCTTGGCTATTGAGCAAGCGCCCATTACGATGCAAAAAATCGACGAATAAAAAAGCACCACTGCGCTTATTACCATCAGTAAAGGGGTGGTTTTTGTACTTTTTGAACTGTCGCAAAATTTGCGAGGGTTGCGTACTAAGCACCATGAGCATATAAATAACAAGACCTTGTTTACTTAACATCCGCTTTTATAAATCAGTTGTCGCAATATCTGCGATAACTTGACGATAAATAATGAAACGAACTACCGAGTTGTATTCCTCGATATTGGAATAAATGACACTTAAAGCAAGTTTATACAGTAAGACACTTCATTTAAAGCCAGTACCGCACCTTACAGATCACTAAAAAACAACACTTGATACAACGCCTCAATAGAATCGATTTTGGTGAATTGCCCTTTACTTACAGTACGGATATTGGGTCGCTCGTTCTTGATGCCCTCACTATTGCCTTTGGTATGTTTGGCAATTTTGGCATCGCCCAAATCCAGTAACGGCTTGCCTGCCGCACTTCCCAAAAAGTAAAACGAAGTAAACTCGAGTGTGTCTTCATCAAATACAATCCAAACGACACATCCTGACGGTTTAGAGGCAAGCTTGGTGTGTATCTTTTGTCGGGATGTTTTAGCGCCGAACTTGGAAGCTTTAAGCTGAATATGGCGCATAACGTTGTTGTTCTCTAACACGATATCACAGCCTGCGTTATCCACTTCTGGTTTTAGAACCTCTAGCGCACAATCGCCCTGTTTCCAAGACAGTTTCAGCATCTCACTAACAAAGACATGCTCGATAAGCTTTTCTCGAAAGCCGGAATGAATGAAATGTTTTCTCATAATAGTTATCACCAATTCTTCTTTTGGTATTAGGTCTCATAACCTATCGGACAGATAAGACGCTAATATCCCTTATTAACCAATGCTTCAACCTTGGCGCATCCTGCTTCATATTGAATATCGCACGTTTTCTGATACATCTTTTTGGCAAGGGTATAATCTTGCGCGACGCCGATACCCTTCTCATGCATTTCGGCTAATCTGTTGACGGCTTCTGGGTAGTCATCATCGGCAGCTTTTTGATAATAGTGAATAGCCGTCTCATAATTTTGAGGGACGCCTAACCCTTGCTCATATAACTCACCCAATTTATATTGGGCACCGACATAACCTATCTTGTCTGATTTTTCAAACCAGTCAATGGCATGGTTATAATTTTGGGCGACCCCTTTACCCTCTAAATACATCAAACCAAGGTTGTATAAAGAGATGCCTTCGTTTTGCATAGCCGCTTTGTAGTACCACTCCCTTGCCTTACTATAGTCCTGAGGAACGCCCTTCCCTTCTTCATACATTACACCAAGAAAATGTTGCGCACCTGCATCGCCTTGATCGGCAGCTTTGTTCAGCCAGTTTAGCGCTTTGTCATAGTCTTGCTCGACCCCACTACCCGATTTGTACATCATGCCAAGGGCAAATTGCATACCCACATCGCCTTCATTGGCAAGCTTTGTAAAGGTTGCGACACCTGTATCAACATCGGTTGTGCTGTCTGAATGGAATATTCGCTGGGTCGCCACGTGCTGTTGAGCAAGTACAGGATCCCTCTCAGTAGGTTTTCGTATTGATGCGTGTACTTCGTTGTGAACCTTTTCACCGTTATTGCCCTGTAGATTTAACTTGCCTTGGGTGTCTAACGGTTCAGCCGTTCTATCGTCTGTTATAAAACAGTCGCAGTCTTCATAAGCCTTGTAGGCCACTCCTGACAACGCAAAAATAACCATTAAAATTAACAAATACGATTGAGGATTAACGTTTGCCTTTTGGCTAATCGCTTTTAAGTGATTGCCGTTTAAATCGCTAGCAACCTGATCCTTTTTAGACCGGCGACCTGATAGTGGCTTTGATAGCGACCTAGATAACGATTGAGATAGCGATTGAGATAAAGAATTAGACCATGGTTTAAATGATGCTTTCTTTTTGAAATCAGAGAGGGTCTTTTTTTTATAGTTAAACGTTTTAGTCTTTCTTTTATATACCTTTTTATTCGATTTGATGTTTGATGAGGTTTTTTTAAAGGGCATACTTTATCTCTGGTTATGCGGCTATTTAGACCTATTAAGCAAGGAGATTTTATTAAGTTACTGAGTCAAAATTGAACTATCGCGAAGTATGCAAACGTTGTGTTTTTGACAAACGAGATCTGCTTAAAACCTTTTTAGGCATTTTTAGGATAGTTACTTTATCGTCTTTGTATAGCTTAACAAATAAATCTACTCTGTATGCAACTAATAAGCCAACCTTCACTTTGTATATAACTATATTTTATTACTTATGCTTTGAATATATGGTAATTTTATCTATATTTAACGAGACGATGATTAAAATAATGACTGATACTTTGAAAGGAGTCGATTTTGAGTAAAATTGCCGCAGCCTCGCAGTGGATAGGGAAAACCTTTGCAATATGGGCTCTGGTTAGTGCTGTGTTAGGTTTTATACTCCCTGAGTTTTTTGCATCATTAGCCAAATTCATAGTGCCAATTTTGGGCATAATTATGTTTGGTATGGGAACGACGCTTAAGACAGACGACTTCGTTGAAATAGTTAAACGTCCTAAGCTGGTATTGGTTGGCTTATTGGCTCAGTTTACTTTAATGCCGTTAATCGCATATCTATTAACCATCGCTTTTAATCTCGACCCTTTAATTGCCGTTGGTGTGATACTGGTCGGTTGTTGTTCAGGGGGTACGTCGAGTAATGTCATTACCTTTTTGGCGAAGGGCGATGTGGCTTTAAGCGTCTCTATTACTTCAATCTCTACTCTGCTAGCCCCGATACTTACCCCTATTTTACTTAAAATCTTTGCTGGACAATTGATCGAGATAGAGCTAGCCAGCATGATGATATCTATCACTAAGATGGTTATTATTCCTATAATACTGGGGTTATTGTTTCATAAGTTACTGGGTAACAAGGCTAAAATGGCAAATGATATCTTGCCAACAGTGTCAGTCGTTGGTATTGCGATAATTATTGCGGCAGTAGTAGCGGTGTCTAGAGACACGATCTTAACCAGCGGCGTTTTGGTCTTTATTGTAGTGGCACTGCATAACTGTATTGGTTACGCCTTAGGCTATTTGATCGCACGCATAAGTGGCTTTAGCGAAGCGCAAAGACGCGCTATTATGGTAGAAGTGGGTATGCAAAATTCTGGACTTGGCGCGGCACTAGCAGCCACTTACTTTAATCCTGCGGCTAGCCTACCAAGTGCGCTATTTAGCGTTTGGCATAACTTTAGTGGTGCGCTGGTGGCAAACTTCTTTGTGCGTCAAGATAGAGGCAAGGATTGATTGGCTAGTATTTAATGGTCTTTAAGCGTTTAAGTTGTCGCATATTTTGTGACTACTGTTTTATATGAATTGGTGCGCACGGCGCACCCTACGGGGAATCATACTCGATGAATTCTTAACTTAAGAAAGGCTTGTACAACGCTCTTTAAAGCTAAATCATTATAGCCTGATGTTAGGTTGTTTTATGTAGGGTGCGCCTCGCGCACCATTTTTTTATCCATTTATAAGAGCAAACCATACAGCTAAACGGTTATAGCCTAACGTCGCCTTGAGATGCGGTTTAGCCCTGATAGTAGCGGATATACTTGGTGTAGCACGGCGATGCAGGCGCTTAGTAAGTGACAGTATCGTAACGCAGGAATGACACTTACTTTAGCGACTGCCGCCGTGTCAGCCAAGATAGAAGCGGATAGCAGGATTAGCTTCAAAACACCCCTACTCTGGCTTCTCAACACCCTCATAGGTTTTTACCCGTCGGCATCTATCCGAGCAATACACCATACTGTCCCAGTTTTTATCTAGCTTTTTGCTCCAGCTAAATTCACGCTGGCAAATGGGACATTCTTTTTTACGGACGTTCTTTTTCTTATGTGCCATACCGTCTCCTACCTATCTCTATTTTCTAACTTCTGTTTTCTGTTTTCTGACTGCTGATTAAAACTGTCACCATAGTATCGCTATCTAAATAATAAAAAAAGCTAAGCCATTGCTGACTTAGCTTTTTATCAGGTTTACATCGTGTTCATATAGTCACTTCTAACCTTAAAAGCGCTTCTTAAACTCTGGAGGTAGGCTTTGCTGCACGTCTTTTAACTGCTTTTCCATATCCTCTTTGCTTGGCATATTGTTAGGATCTAAACCAAACGGTGGCATACCACCCATACCACCTTTGTTGCCAGCTGTGCCTTTAGCAGCACCACCGCCACCAAATAGAGGGCCACCTCCACCGGATGCGCCGCCGCCCATGCCAGTCAAGCCTTGCACCGCTTTCATCATCTTGCCGAGACCTTCAGGTTTCGACATCATTTTCATCATCTTCGCCATCTGCTTGTGCTGCTTAAGCAGACGGTTTAGGTCTTGAATTTGCTTACCAGACCCAGCGGCAATACGACGCTTACGACTTGGGTTAATTTTGTCAGGATTTTTACGTTCAAAGGGCGTCATGGAGTTAATGAGCGCCTCCATTTCTTTGACTTTCTCTTCTGGCTTAGCTTCTTCAAGCGCCTCTTTGACCCCGGCACCACTCATACCCGGAAGCTTGTCCAAGAAGCCAGTCATGCCACCCATATTTTTCATTTGCTGGAACTGGGTTAATAAATCCTCAAGGTCAAAGTCGCCGCCTTTTTGGATTTTCTTCGCCATTTTTTCCGCTTTATCACGGTCAATCTTTTGTTCGACTTCTTCAACCAGACTTAAGACGTCACCCATGCCTAGAATACGCTGGGCAATACGCTCTGGGTGGAACGCTTCTAAGGCATCAAGTTTTTCACCACGACCTAGGAACTTAATTGGCTTTTCAGTAATCGCACGGACTGAGAGCGCAGCACCCCCGCGGGCATCACCATCGGTCTTTGTTAAGATAACACCGGTTAGCGGTAGCGCATCGTTAAAGGCTTTGGCAGTATTGGCCGCGTCTTGACCGGTCATTGCATCGACCACAAACAGTGTCTCTGACGGATTGGCCGCCGCCGTTAACGCTTTGATCTCCTCCATCATCCTCTCATCGATATGCAAACGACCGGCGGTATCGATGATAAGGATGTCTTGATATTGTAGTTTTGCCTCTTCTATCGCACGCTTGGCAATGTCGATAGGGTTTTCATCGGCGCTTGAGTTTACAAATTTAGCATTCACCTGACCAGCGACTTGCTCAAGCTGTTTGATCGCAGCGGGACGATAGACGTCAGCAGACACCAGCATGACTTTTTTCTTATGGCGCTCTTGTAAGTACTTAGCAAGTTTACCCGCAGTAGTGGTCTTACCCGCACCTTGTAGACCTGCCAGCAAATAAACCACAGGCGGCTTACCTGTCATCTCTAGCTGCTGATTGGCACTGCCCATCATTTCGGTTAATTCATCATAGACAATCTTGACGAATGCTTGACCCGGAGCCAACTCTTTTAGAACCTCTTGACCCAATGCCTTCTCTTTGACCCGCTTGACGAAATCACGGGTAATCGGTAAGGCAACATCAGCCTCAAGTAACGCCATACGTACTTCACGCAGCGTATCTTTAATATTGTCTTCGGTCAGCTGACCTGATCCTGAGATTTTGCGTAGGCTGCCAGAGAGTCGTTCGGTTAAGGTATCAAACATAAAGTGGTCTCGATAAAACGTTGGTGAAATTCTTGTCTAACATGCTTTCTTTTTTAAAACTGTTTTAAAACTGTCGTTTAACTAAAGCTGTCTTATTAACATCTGTGTTGTTAAAACGGCTCTTATTAATGGTTAAATTCTGTCTTATTAACGGATAAAACGTATCTCATTAAAACACTGGTTATAAAATAAGGGGTTATAATTTAAATATTTGGCTTAATATAGCGTATTTCAAGTGGCATGCCAATTAAGGGGGCATACCAATAAGGGATAGTGACATGCCAAAACGGCGTTAAACTTAGTGCAATAGTACAGTCGTACCGCTAGTAAATCGGATAAGTCTTGCTAAAAGGGTCATTAAATAAAATGACTACTAACTTTTACCGCTTTGCAATCGCAAATAAGAGTCATTCTATGTTAAATTAGGGTATTATCTTAATATGCCTATGCAATCGAATTGCGTATCACCGAATGCTTACCGTGTCTATACTAATAACAGTACTAATAGCTACGACTGGGCTATCAATCTAACGTATTCATTTATAATCGCATAGAATAACATAGTTAGTATAACAAACATTGCACTGGCAAATTGTATCGTCTGATTGTATGACTCATCGTATTGTTTTTTTGTTTACTTGATATTTGGGGATCAACCGACCGTGTTTCTCGCTTACATCATCGCCCTTATCCTCTATACCCTAGTAAGCTGTCACTTGGTTTGGGCGCTGGTGCGTATCAAACCTATTGCTAAAGGCTTCACGTTAGGGATGCTATTTGTGGGCCTTATAGCACATGGAATCACTTTATATCCCAATATATTCACCATTTATGGTCTCAATTTCAACCTGTTTAACACCGCGAGTTTAACCAGCTTTTATTTTATCCTATTTTATATTCTGTTCTGTCTATACCGCCCTATCTTAAGCTTGGGGGTCATTGCAGCGCCTACGGCCATTATTGGGCTAACCTTAGGCTTCTTTGGCGTCGCTCCTTATGCCCCCTTGACTGATATTAGCACGGGTCTTGAGCTACATATCATTCTATCCATTGCCGCTTATTGTGTGCTGTTAATGGCGGCGGTACAGGCGATTATATTACGGTTTCAAATTCGTGAGCTTAAGCATAAAACCAAACAACGCTTTTGGGTCAATAAGCTGCCCTCTTTGCAAAGTATGGAATCGCTATTGTTTGATATGATACTGGTTGGTTTTAGTCTCTTAACGGTTGCCTTAGCGGTTGGCTTTGTCTATGTCGATGACTTAATGGCGCAGCATATCGCCCATAAAACAGTGCTTAGCCTGTTGTCTTGGTTGCTATTTGGCGGCCTACTCATCGGTCACTGGAGATCAGGATGGCGAGGTCGTCGTGCCGCTAATATGGCAATTCTAGCCTTTATTTTATTAGCAGTCGGCTTTATTGGTAGTAAGTTTGTGCTAGAGATGATTCTATAACGCATAATAATTTAAGACAATAAACACCCGTATTCTATCTATACTTTTTAATAAAGCACTGACGCCAATACCATAAGGGCAACAAACAAATCACCCCTAATCCCACACTTAGCATGAAATGCAGCGTATATCCCAATTGACCTGCAATAAAGCCACTTAATAAGTGACTGCCACCGCTAAAAATAGTCAACAAACACACCTGCGTGGTAAAGTCGCTACCCGCCTTATCATGACGGGCATAATGCATCACCATAGTCAGCATCGCTACCAACGCCAATGCTGCTGAAAAATGTTCAATACCATTGGCTGCATACGCCCACCAAAATGGCACTGTATGTTCTACTGCCAATATCCCTAACCACTTTGGGTACTCATAACCTATGGCGACTAATACATATAACGCAGTGGTAAACACCTGAAACACATAAAATGCGAGCAACGCTGTATGATGTCGCCACCGCTTTAGTACCCAAGCTGCCACTGCTGCCCCTAGTAAGGCTGCTACCGATCCCAGTACACTCGCCCACAGCCCGATACTGGCAGTCGATATCCCCATATCTACCATCATCGGCTTGACCATGCCACTAGAGATACCATCGACCACTTTAAACGTTAGCAGCACCATGAGCCATCCCCGCATCTCGGTGTTATGCCAAAAGTAGCCATACTGATCCTGCAAGTATTGCTTCACCGATTTCCTAGTTTCAGGTACGTTTGCGGTATCAGTCTTTACATCATCATAAATCTTCGCAGTTTGCGTTGGGTTTTCTGACAAACCATTATTTAAAGGAATCACGTTAATAGGAATGCGCTTGTTCTCTGCATAACGCCAAATCGGTAAGGTGTTTAACAGGATCAGTCCTGCCAAAGCAAAAAAGCTGTAGCGCCACGACCAACTGCCAAGCACCATTAAAAATACACCCCCGCCAACAATAAGTCCCAAACGGTAGCCAATGACTTGGACAGCGTTGCCCATGCCCCGATAAGGGTGCTTAGGCACTTCTGACATATTGGCGTGTACTGAGTCTTGTTGTCGTTGATCAAGTGCAATGTTTTGTGACACTTCAACGAAGTCATCGTTCTCACCCATCGATTGAGGATGAAAAGTTTGAGGGTGTGAGGGTTCACAATAAATGGATTGAGGATGCAAATCGGGATCAGGAGAATCGGGTTTACGAAAACTCTGACTCGGTACATCTATTGGGTCAGATACTTTAGACTTGCTGGTTTCCTCTAACCCTTTATCAAGTTGAGTTGTATTAGCCTTTTGCGCTGAGTGAGGGTCATTGTGGCAATTATTGTGAGGGACATTGTGAGAATCATTGTCAGAGTTATGATGAAAGTGATAACGAAAGCTGCTTAATGAGCGCGTCGCTAGACCATCGGCAGCCACATCGTGAGTCGCTCCCGTTAACCCTAATAAAAACAACAAGCCATACATCATCCATAACATCATAGGTGAGCTTAACTGGTACGGATTAAATAATCCGACAATCACCATAATGACCGCTGAAAATAACTGTAGCGGTATTATCCAACTGCGGGAGCGTCCCCATTTAGGCGAGAAATAGCGATCGACAACTGGCGCCCACAAAAACTTTAGCGCCCACGGTGCCAATAAAAGCCCAGACAACCCAATCATTTCCAGTGACACATCATAGTCACGAAGGATGGCAGGTAACGCTTGAGTGATAAACCCTGACGGCATACCTTGGGCAAAATACAGCGTCAACAATACCCCAAGCAATGTATAAGGTATATTCTCAGTACCCTCAGTACCTTCAGTATCCTTAGTATCTGGAATAACCCCTTCCCCAGATACGGGTTTTGCATTTTCGGTCTTTTGATGGGGGAATTGCATGGCTTTATTCCTGAATATTAGAGTCGTTTTTTCGTCTTATTGGGGTTAACTTAAGAACATTTAAAAGTAGCTGTTTATAATAGATATTTAAAGTAGATATTTTAGGTGGCAGTTTAAAGTAGCTATTTAAAATTGAACTGCTCTAAGTCTTGAGGTGATTGGTACTGCGCTTCCATGTTCCTGATTTGGCGTTATAGAATCACCCCATTCTCAACTCTTAATGTAGGCTGTGGCTTTAGCCCAGCATTTTTGATTAAAGGTTTTAATTTGCTGGGCTAAAAGCACCAGCCTACAATGAGTTTAAATAAGTTGAGAACGAGGTAGAATGATCAAATAGTACACAAATAGACTGCTTTTCGCTTAAAACTTTGTACCAAATGTGCGATAATAGCTGAATATTTATTTGAAAAAAAAGCGGTTATGTGGTATAAATACGCCCTTAAAAATTTATCACGTTTCAGCTACCGAATTTTATTATTTAGTGTGGGTCTTCCTTTATTTGTTGTGGCGATTAAAGGGTGTGACCGCTAACTTTCTGTTAACATTTTATTCAAGTTGCAGTCCTATGTGTCCATAGCCGCATTGTGATTCGTTATCTTGAGTAGTATAGACATTTTATATTTGAACATGATTAGCATGTCAAACCAATGTCTTACAACTTTATTAGGAGTCCGTCATGTCTCGAGTATGTCAAGTGACAGGAAAGCGCCCTCAGGTGGGTAACAATGTTTCGCATGCGCTTAACAGAACCCGTCGTCGCTTTTTGCCAAATCTACATAACCATCGTTTTTGGGTAGAATCTGAAAACCGTTTTGTCCGTCTTCGTGTTTCTGCTAAAGGTATGCGTATCATTGATAAGCACGGTATCGACAAAGTGCTTGCTGATTTACGCGCCAAAGGTGAAAAAGTATAGTCATTTAACCGACTAATACGCTTTTTATAAACAAATAGGAAACCATCATGAGAGACAAGATTAAGTTAGTATCGACTGCAGGTACTGGTTATTTCTACACCACTACCAAAAACAAACGTACTATGCCTGGCAAAATGGAAATCAAAAAGTTTGATCCTAAAGTCCGTAAGCACGTTATCTTTAAAGAAGCTAAAATCAAATAATTATTTGAAAGCAGTTGTTTAAAAACAGTATTTTATAAATAAATTATTTGAATAGTTAGCAAAAAAAACGGGTTATCTGATGATAACCCGCTTTTTTTGTCTCTGCGATTTGTGTTTAATTATTTGTGATTAATTAACTGTAATGCTCTGGCTCTTCGTCATATACATTGGCATGCCATTGACTGACTTGCTTTTGCATCACTTCTTGAATGGCAGCATGAATCATTCGGTGACCGATGAATTGCGCTTCATTACCCAAAATATCTTTTACTTTTTCCGAGAAGTTAATGGTCACTAACGGATCTTCCACATCTGAGGAATCTCTTAAGATAATTTGACCTTTTTCATTTTCAATCAGCTCTAGCACCGTTTCTTGAGCAAATCCTTTGCGACGGCGTGTAGAACGCTCGCCAGTCTCGACATCAATGTCGACTTCAACGTTTTCTTTTTCAGTATTAAATACCATGCTTAATTCACCTCATTTAGCATCTGTGTATTTAATAACAATGGACGCTTTGAGCACAAATTTCAAGGTTAATTTGTAGCAATGCGTTGCAAGAGGTTTCAAACCATGGTTAAGAGCAGGATAAATTCAGTGACGTTAACGTAAATAACGCAGCTTGCCTAGGGTGAATAGCAGGGCAACAAACATGCCCATCCAATAGGCATTTTTTAGCTCAAAAGTTGGGTCGCGATATTTAAAGGGCAATGCCACAACAGCTACTGCCGTCGGTATAATAATCAGCATCATTAGCCAGTTTTCAAATACGATTAACCAACCTTGCCAGCCCTCCCCTTTACTCAGACCTGCCAGTCCAAGTAGCAAACAGCCAATGACTAAGGTCTTAATCAAGCCTTTAGGGATACCCTTAGGATAAGGATAATAAAACGAATTGGGATCAAATAGTGACACGTTGACTTCCTTAGAATCTATATTTATAGGCTAGCATTAGGGAATTTTTGGATTAAAAGGCACCCGTCAATATTTTAAACAAAGGTGCCTATGTTTAGGTCTGAATAATTATTGAACATCCTACGCAAGCTCTTTTAAAGGTTTGGCTATCGTCTTTTAAAGCAGTGCGTATTAAACTCCACTAACTATAAGTCCCCATAAACCACAGCATCGTAACACAAGATATTAGCCATCCTAGTGTCAGTGCATTACGGCGCTGGATAGCTAAACCTTTGACTCTGTTCATAATCAGTGCGCCCACCCAAAACCCAAACGGTATGACAATCACAAAAAGTGGTACTAATACGGCCGCATGACGTAACACTTCTTGCACAGGATGACCTGCAATAATCCTAAACACATAGCCTGCTAGACTCAATATTAACGCAAATATCGCCAAGCCAATGGTTAGGCTTTTGGGTACTAAACTTGGCTCACTTTTGTCAAGCTCATCAGGGTCAAGCTTATTTAGATTAAAGCTATTAGAGTCTAAGTTAGTGTGGTGCAAGTGGGTGTCTTGTATGGCGCTATTATTATCAATGCTATTGTTTGCAGTACCGTTATTTACAGTGCTATTGTTTAAAGTACCATTGTTTAAAGTACCATTGGTTCCAGTTCCATGCTTAGGGGAGCTTTCAGTATTATTGGTCATGATGTGTCTCATATAGGCACGCTATAAAAAAGGGCGGCAACGCTAAACTTGCGTTGAACCCACCAGGCTTAGCTCATGACGCATCTGGTCAATTACTTGCTTATAGTCTGACTGATTAAAAATTGCAGAACCAGCAACGAACATATCAGCACCTGCTTCAGCAATAGCTCTGATATTGTTGGTCTTCACCCCACCGTCGACTTCTAACCGAATATCGCGACCACTGGCATCGATACGCTGACGTACTTGTTTGACCTTATCGAGTGTGCCCTCAATAAATGATTGTCCACCGAAGCCTGGGTTAACGCTCATCAATAATATTTGATCAACTTTATCCATGACATAGTCGAGGTGGTGTAGCGGCGTCGCAGGATTGAGCACCAATCCACACTCCGCACCGCCATCTTTTATCATCTGTAAAGATCTATCCACATGGCGAGTAGCTTCAGGATGAAAGGTAATAATGTTCGCTCCAGCTTCCAAAAACTGCTCAATCATACTGTCAACCGGCGTCACCATTAAATGCACATCGATTGGGGCGTCAATACCATAATCACGTAGCGCCTTACAAATCATACTACCAAATGTCAAGTTTGGCACATAATGATTATCCATCACATCAAAATGAATGACATCTGCACCAGCTTTTAATACGGTTTCGACCTCTTCACCAAGACGCGCAAAGTCGGCCGAGAGGATAGAAGGTGCAATTAGATAATTAGAAGGCGTTAAAGTTGGCTGTGAGCTCATATATTTCTCGTCTGAAAAGCTTATTTAAATAGAATGTATGATACGTTAAGAGGTGCATAACACCCCATGGTCACGGGTCTATATTTTAAATTTTTAGAAAACTTAACCTGTTATCCATTAGTTAAAGCGGCGTAATAATGGTGTTCGATGTGGTCGTCAATCACGGTTTGAACGAAATAATAACTGTGATCAAAGTTTCCGTGATAGCGTAACGTCATCTGTTGACCCACTTTTTGACACGCCTGTTGTAACAATTCTGGACGTAGATAGCCATCTTGATAATACTCATCATCAGCCCCTTGATCTACCAAGATGTTGGGATATTGTTTACCGGCCTTTTCAACGGCGGTGACCGCATCATATTGAGACCATGCGCCCTCGCCCTGATTTGAGTCTTTACCAAAGTACTCGGCAAAGGCAGGCTTACCCCAATCAGACTGGCTACTCGCACTGATAGGAGCAATCGCTGATACACTGATAAACTTACTAGGATATTTAAATCCAAACATAATAGAGCCATGACCACCCATAGAGTGACCTGAAATACCAATGCTACTTATCGGAAACTTATGGCGGATTAGATCATAAAGTTCTTCAATGATATAGGTGTGCATTTTAAAGTTCTCAGCCCAAGGCGACTGCGTGGCATCGACATAATAGCTTGCTCCCTGACCAACATAATAACGCTCGTCATCTGAGATATCGTCCCCTTTAGGAGAGGTATCCGGCACTATAAAGATCATGCCAAGCTCACTACACTTCTTTTGGTAATGGGCTTTTTGCGTTGCATTATCTGGGCTAGTGGTCAGACCTGATAGAAATAAAATAGCAGGACAGGTCTTACGAGCTAACGCCTCATCGGGCAAATAAATGCTAAAACGCATCTCAGATTTAGTGGTTTCAGAATAATGGGTGTAATAGTGTTGTTCACCATTAAAGCAGCGGTTATTACTAATAAGTTTGAGATTTGACATAATTTAGTCCTTTTATTTTTTTGGTTAAGGTTCAAGTTTGAAGGTTAATTTGAAGGTTAAGTAGTGCGTTATTTTCAGTCGCCACTTTTCTAGGGGCTATATTGATTAGTTTTTGTAGATTATTTTTTATAGACTAGTGGTCTTAATTTAGTGACCTTAATTTAGTGACCTTAATCTAGTGACCTTAATTTTAACATAGCGCTGATTAACATAGGGCTGAACTTTTAAAAGTAAAACCTCATCATTCAATACACTTTTCTCGCAATAATCTGCTCTCATAAGCTAATAGTTATTTAATACGCTATTTTTATTCAAACAGAAGATAAGTAATAACCTATTAAACATTATTATCTTAACTTAAAACAATATCTTAGCTTAAAACCAGATTTAGGGTTATCATAAGTTATTATTTTTAATGATGTTAATATTCACAAAACTTTGCTTTTTTTTACGATAGATTACTTATTGAATAATTTTGCTACCCGTACGTTAAATTATTGAGATATAAAAGGGAATAAAATAATACCAATAATTCAATATTCTTAGATGATTTGGCCTAATTTTTGCAAGGCTTAACTATCATTTATTTGGCCTTTATATAATGTTTAACACATAAGTTTATTGAGTATGTACCCCATTATTAAATTCAATGATTAATTATTTACTCATGGTCGCCGCATAAGTTCGGCGCTTAGGACTCCTTTTGACTTGGCAATCCACATTACAATTAAGCTTTGACTCAATAGCGCATCGTCAGAAAACACGACTATTCCATCGTTTACATTCAGGTGCGTTAATGGTTCAGCGACCATTGTATCCAGAACCTGAGACTGTACAACAGACTCATTCATCGACTTTAAAAGATTTAACTTCAAGGCATCAGTCTGGTATTTGTCATGTCTACGTTCTGTATCCCCCTGCTGGTATTGCTGATGGGGATAAATTAAGCCTAAATTTTGACTTAAAATCAAACAGTCACGCGGTTATCACCACACCTGGCGCCGGTAAGTGGTATGGACAACGGCAGTCCATACGAGATTCGGTTGCTGCTGATCAATCTATGCTAAAAACCATGCCAGTTGAATACCGTCCAAATAAAACTCTGCCAATCTCGAGTTCTGTGCAAGCTGAACAACATATCACAGCGACGCTTGAGGATAATGCGATACTCGAATGGCTCCCTCAAGAAAGCATCTACTTCGATTATTCGGTCAGTCATGCTTGTAACCGCTTTTATCTTGCGCCTACCGCCAGCTTAATAACATGGGATATTGCGGTATTTGGTCGCCAAGCCTACAACGAGACCTTTGCTCATGGTCAATATAACAATCGGTTAGAGGTATGGCGTGATAAGTCTTTGTTAATCAGTGAAAACACCCAACAGCAAGCTGCATCACGTTGGTTTCAATCTCCACTTGGTCTAAATAATCAGCATGTTCATGGTTCATTGTGGGCAGTACCCAGCAAAAGTGTAATTTCTACCATTCAACAATCCAATCCCCTAAAGCTCGGTCAATATTTGGATGAGACCCTATCTGAA
Organism: Psychrobacter sp. CX5; assembly: GCF_057621535.2. Classification (NCBI taxonomy): domain Bacteria; kingdom Pseudomonadati; phylum Pseudomonadota; class Gammaproteobacteria; order Moraxellales; family Moraxellaceae; genus Psychrobacter; species Psychrobacter sp. CX5. The sequence continues at coordinate 426,927 of NZ_CM177735.1, forward strand.
TTACGACAGTTAATCGATGAGCACAACCTTCCTATTGAATGTACCCATAACTATCAAGCTATTAATTGTCGCTATCTGGGTGTGGATGTACGTGCCTGCTTTGAAGCGTTTTATAAAGTACGTGAAGTGCTCCGAAAAAACTGGTACCAACTTGAACCACATCGACCGAGAATATGGGATACTTAAGTTAAAAGTTTGTGTATTCACGTGTAGGCAGTTAAATAATGTCATAAAATGAATCATATACACATGGCAAATACCATTAACTATGTTCTTAAACCTAAGAACCTGTTATTAACCGCTAAAGTTAGGATATTTTGAAAAAATAGCCAATTTTGGGGTGTAAATACAGGGTCTAACATTGATAAAAACAATTAAGCAAGGAATCAACCCATGCAACTAAACCCGACTGAGAAAGATAAATTATTGCTATTTACTGCTGGTATGGTTGCTGAACGCCGTAAAAATCGAGGTGTTAAGCTCAATTATCCTGAAGCGGTAGCCTATATTAGTATGCTGCTTATGGAAGGCGCACGAGATGGTAAAAGTGTGGCACAGCTTATGAGTGAAGGCACGACATATCTATCCGCAGATGATGTTATGGAAGGCGTGCCAGATATGATACCAGACGTTCAGATTGAAGCAACGTTTCCTGATGGCACCAAATTGGTAACCGTGCATAATCCTATCGTGTAGCTGACGAGACTCACAATAGCTAAGACATAATACATGATGGTTTTAATAAATTAACAACTAAGGATTATTATGAAAGCGGGCGAATATAAAATAAAAGCAGGAGAGATGGCCTTAAATGCAGGCCGTAGCGTGCAAACGATAGAGGTTGTCAATACGGGTGACCGCCCTATTCAAATCGGTTCTCACTATCACTTTTATGAAGTAAACGATGCTTTGAGCTTTGATAGAGAGGCGACAAAAGGCTATCGTCTAAACATCTTATCCGGTACAGCAGTCAGATTTGAGCCAGGACAAGCGCGCGAAGTCGAGTTGGTCGCTATCGGAGGTAAGCAAGAAATATACGGCTTTGCTGGTAAGGTAATGGGGGAAGCTAAGCTTGAACACACTCAAAAAACCTCTCAAAAACGTATCGACCGCCGCATCTACGCAGAACATTTTGGTCCAAGTACAGGGGATAAAGTAAGGTTAGCCGACACCGATTTATGGCTTGAAGTAGAGTACGATTTGACCAATCAAATAGACGGCAATCAAAACTCACAAAGAGATAACAAGTCAGGAGACCCATCCAACTCCCCCTCTACACACACCTCTTTATCTTCAACAGACGAATCAATATTAATTAGTGGCTCAGAACATTCTGAAGAAGACGCCAAGACGTTGGCAAATGATAATCCAATACATTCAGACTCCAGCATTAATATCGGTGAAGAGGTCAAATTTGGCGGTGGTAAAGTCATTCGAGATGGTATGGGACAGTCTCAATTAATGGCTGTTGACGTCGCTGAGACGGTTATCACCAATGCGCTTATCGTTGATTATACTGGTATTTATAAAGCGGACGTGGCGCTTAAAGATGGGCGTATCAGCGGCATTGGTAAAGCCGGTAATCCAGACATTCAGCCCGATGTAACCCTGCCCATTGGCGCATCAACTGAGATTATCGCTGGGGAAGGTAAAATACTTACCGCCGGTGGTATCGACAGTCACATACATTTCATTGCACCTCAACAATGCGAAACAGCGCTGATGTCGGGTGTGACGACCATGCTTGGCGGGGGAACAGGGCCTGCTCAAGGTACGCTTGCCACTACGTGTACACCCGGTGCTTACCATATCCAAAGTATGCTTAAATCAACTGATTATATACCGATGAATATAGGGCTACTGGGCAAAGGTAATGTGAGCTTGCCTGACCCCGTTGTCGAACAAATTGAAGCGGGTGCCATTGGTCTAAAACTACATGAAGATTGGGGCACCACACCTCAAGCCATCGATAACTGCTTAAGTGTTGCTGATAACTACGATGTACAAGTCGCCATTCATACTGATACCTTAAATGAAAGTGGCTATTTAGAAAGCACACTTGGCGCCTTTAAAGACCGCTGCATCCATACCTTCCATACCGAAGGTGCAGGTGGTGGACATGCTCCTGATATCCTAAAAGCCATTGGGCAACCGCATGTTCTGCCATCTTCGACCAATCCAACGCGTCCTTTTACCGTCAATACCATTGATGAGCATTTGGACATGTTAATGGTTTGTCATCATTTGAGCCCAGCGATTGCAGAGGATGTGGCCTTTGCCGAAAGTCGTATTCGTAAAGAAACCATCGCTGCCGAAGATATCTTGCATGATACGGGTGCAATCTCTATGATGAGTAGTGACTCTCAAGCAATGGGGCGTGTGGGTGAAGTGATTATTCGTACTTGGCAGACTGCCAATAAAATGAAAGCTCAACGCGGTCATCTGGCACCAGATGCCTCTGCGCAAACCGAACAAGACGCAGGTCATATCAACCTATCCCAAACTGACTTTAGTGAGGATAATGATAATTTCCGTATTAAGCGCTATATAGCTAAATACACTATCAATCCTGCTATCACGCATGGCATTGCCGATATGGTCGGGTCGGTTGAAGTGGGAAAATGGGCAGATCTGATTCTTTGGTCTCCTGCTTTTTTTGGCGTTAAACCAGATTGCATTATTAAAGGCGGTTTAATAGCGGCAGCGCCAATGGGTGATATTAATGCCTCTATTCCGACGCCGCAGCCCGTTCATTATCGTAGTATGTTTGGCAGCTTCCCCAAAACAGTGGCTCAGACCTGCATTACCTTTATGTCTCAATCTGCAATTGATAAGGGCGTTGCTACCGAGCTTGAGCTTAATAAAGTCATTAAACCGGTTCACAATATTCGTCGAGTGCGCAAGAGTGATATGAAGCTCAATAGCCATTGCCCAGTTATGGAAATTAACCCTGAAACCTATGAAGTGCATGCCGATGGTGAGCTATTGACTTGTGAGCCTGTCGATCAATTGCCTATGGCACAGCGTTATTTCTTATTTTAATGACATCTTATTATTTTAATACCTTAATTTAGTGACCTTAATAAATTCAAAAAGACAACAAGCCTTATGAAAATTTATTCGCAACGCCTTAATGATAATGATTTAACGCCTGAACAATGGTCTTTAATTGAAGAGCAGAAACAGGATAAACATTATCTATGTTTAGACTTTGACAGCCGTCAGCGTAGCCGTTTTAAAGCAGAGACTGAACGTCAAGAATCTGTAGGTATTGACCTACCTCGTACTGAAACCTTAAAAGATGGCTGCATACTATCTACCGCTGATGGAAAGCTTATTCAGATAAAAGCGGCCAACCAAACGTTGGTCTGCGTCACCGCTAACGATGGATTTAACCTAATGAAAGGCGCTTATCATTTAGGCAATCGCCATGTCCCTCTTATGATAACGCCGACTGCCCTCTACTTTGAACCTGACCATGTTCTCGAGTCCATGCTACAAAACTTGGGTTTACAGACAGAGCAAGTACAAGCTCCATTTGAGCCTGAAACGGGCGCTTATAAGAGTGGTCACTCTCATGGCAGTCAATCACATGGCAGTCACTCTCACGGCAGTCATTCACATGATGCCCATAGTCATTCGCATAGTGAAAGCCACTCCCATGACTGACCCTGAAATTGACCAAAATATCGTTAACAACAACCATAGCACAAATGATGTCACCGGTCGGCTACTGATGCTGGCATCGAGTAACTTGCCTATTGGTAGCTATACCTATTCGCAAGGAATTGAGCCTGCTATAGAGGCTGGCCTTATTGATGATGAAGACAGTACGTTATCGTTTATGACGGACTATCTAGAACTGGCTTTATTAGGTTATGAGCTTCCGTTATTGGCGTTAATGGTGACTGCCCTAACCGATGAGGATGAAGACTTGGCCAATGCCTTAGCCGCGGACTATCATGCCAGCCGTGAGAGTAAAGAGTTTGTGTATGAGTCGAGCCAGTTAGCGCTTTCATTATCCTCATGGCTGGATGAGGTATTGGATCTAAACGTTCCTAATCAGCTGGTGATCAATGGATTTTTACCCCTGTTTGCGAACATCAGTGCGCATTGGCAAATCAGTCCAGAACAGGCGATGACTACTTATGCCTTTGGTCAAATTGAAAATATGGTATTGGCTGCGGTAAAAACGGTACCCCTTGGACAAATGGCAGGACAACGTATTATTTGGCAATTACAACAGCAGTTGAGCCAATATAGTCCTAACATTGCCGCCGAAGTGCGTCACGTTTACCATCAATATATAGATGATTCAAAGCAATCAAGTGATCGGAATATCTTTTATCAATGTTATAACACTGAAGGCTCGGACACTAAAGGCTCGAAAACCGGTCTTGCACAGCGGTCACTAGGCATTTTTTATCAACAGCTAAATATGTCGGCGAATTTACCGAATTTAGCCATGTTGTCTTGTCAGCACGAACGACAATATAGCCGTTTATTTCGCTCGTAATCTTAAAATAATTGAAGCTGTCTACTATGACAACTCTTAAAATTTTGTTTATAAATATAGTCAAAGAAGTCTAAAATGGTTACAAGGCAACCAAGTGCTAGTACTACAGGAGTAGGCTTAACGAGGTTAACGCTCTAACCGTTTAGTAGTTCGCTGACTATACAAATGAAGAATAAGGATACTTACTATGGCGCTTACGCCCAAAACTGAAAATACTGACAATACTACTACTTTATCTCCCCTTCGTCTTGGCATTGGTGGTCCTGTTGGGTCAGGTAAGACGGCATTAACGTTAAGACTATGCCAACGCCTACGAGATGAAATCAATATGGCGGTGGTTACCAATGATATTTATACCAAAGAGGACTCTGAGTTCCTAACGCGCAATAACGCCATGCCAGCAGAACGTATTCGCGGTGTGGAAACTGGTGGCTGTCCTCATACTGCCATTCGTGAAGATGCCTCTATTAACCTATCGGCAATTGCAGAATTACAAAACCAATTCTCTGGCCTTGAATTAATTATCATTGAGTCGGGAGGTGATAATCTAGCCGCAACTTTCAGTCCTGAATTGTCAGACTTAACCTTATATGTGATAGATGTCTCAGCAGGCGATAAGATACCGCGCAAAGGCGGCCCAGGTATTATGAAATCTGATTTACTGATTATTAACAAGACAGATTTAGCGCCTTTAGTGGGCGCGTCTCTTGAGGTAATGGCGCGTGATGCCAAAAAAATGCGAGGCGATAAACCTGTAGTATTTAGCAATATGAAAACCGGCGAAGGCCTAGATGAGATCGTGGCTTTTATCAAAGACAAAGGCATGATAGGCACAGCATAGGGTGCTGTAGCTATATAAGTAAACAATGATATTAATTTTAGTGTCAATATTTAATAGTAAGAAAATCGACTTACTTCATTAATTAAGGAATTTATGATGATAACAAAAAACGCTAACTTAATTAAACTTTCCAATAAAACGACTAAATCCGCAACCTTAAGTGTATTAACGCTACTCTCATTACTACCGACACTCGCTTTTGCACACCCTGGGCACGGTTTATTCGTATCAGATGGTTCATTTTTCTCATCGTTATTGGCAGGTTTAATTCACCCATTGACCGGCATTGACCATCTGATGTTAGCACTAGGAATGGGGTTGCTATTTACCCAAATGCAGAGCTTTAAAAAAGGGTTTGCCTCCTTAACTATTGGTTTAATAGCGGGATTTGCGCTTAGTTTAAGTGTGAGTTTAAACAGTCAATTTGTCGAAGCGGGTATTGTGGTATCCATTGTGTTATTGACGATAGCCCTTATGAGCCGCTACTTTAATCCTGCCCTTAGCGGACACAGCAACGCTTCTTTCAAGACTGTATATAATGCGGCTATTGTTGGTTTTGGTGCGTTAGCCATGTTTCATGGGGCAGCACATGCGCTTGAAGCCCCTACTAACGGTGGAACTACGGGTTTCTTTGTCGGTATGATCGCCGCTATGTTAGCGCTTTACTCCTTTGGAAACGTCATTGCAAACTATCTGAGTACTCATGTGCAAAACAGCTTAATCGTTCAGCGTTTCATGGCCGTTGTAGGATTATGCGCCGTTTTATTTAGTTAATATTTTACGGATGCTCGCTTAAAAATCAGGACATGTTTAATTAACATGTCCTGATTTTATGCTTTAGGACTGCTTTATATCCCAATGTATGACACTTATCGACTTATTTTCTTAGCTTGTGCTTACCTGTCAAACTTACAGACATGATATTTGTTTAATTTAAACGTGTGAATTTTATCCAAACCTTAGACTTCCTAGTGGGCTGATAAGCCTATTGGTTAGAGGTGCTTTTGCCTGATAGCTTTATCTCATAGCTGTATTTCACTAATGGTAATGCACAAATTAAACAGCGATAAATAGGCAGACCTGATTCGGATATAAAGTGATCCTATTTTTATTAGGAGAATCTTTGATATGTTAGGTTTAACCTTACTTTATGTGGGTGCCGTTTTATTGATTAACGGACTCTGGCTACTCGGAAAAATTCAAGATAAAGAAGTACCCGTCATTAATTTTCTAGTGGGGATACTAAGTTTTCTAATTGCCACCTATATGGTTTTTAACAATACTCATGATCTACATTTAATAAGTACTGGCGCGTTTACTTTCCTGTTCGCCTTTACCTATATATGGACGGGTATCAATCAGTTTTTAAACACAAATTCAAAAGGATTAGGCTGGTTTTGTCTGTTTGTTAGTCTTACGGCGTTATCAGTCGCATTAAATGCCACGTTTAAAATAACTCTAAACTTTAGTGGCTGGAGCATCTTCAACTGGTACGCTTGGGCACTTCTATGGTTTTTAGACTTCGTAATGCTCAGCTTATCTAAGAATATAGAAAAGCAAGTGGGTATGTACGCTATATTTTGTGCCATAGCGACAGGATGGATACCGGGGCTACTCATTCTACAAGAGTTGTACGTTATTTATTAGATTCAATTTATTAGATTCAATTTATTAGAAGAACAATAACTAAAAATAATAATAAATAAAGGATACTTAAATACATCGACTAAAAAAACCCATGTCCCTTATTTACATTACCAATGTCTATAAGGTGCATGGGCTCTACTCATAAATTAATGAACTGTTTATAAAAGAGAAATAAAAAAGTAGAAGTAAAGTTATGGCACTAGCCTTCCCCATACACGTTAATTGACTTCCCTTTATGTTCCCTTAATCTTGCCTATACCTTGTTAATTTAATCCGACAGTCCAAGCTCTTCTTTCATGGTCTCAACAATTTTGTATTTTTGAATTTTGCCCGTCACCGTCATAGGATATTGATCAACAAAACGGATATAAGTGGGAATCTTAAAATGCGCTATTTGATTATAACAAAAGTTTTTGACCTCTTTTGCAGTCATGGTTTCACCAGCTTTCGGAATTATCCAAGCGGCCAATACCTCTCCGTAATGATCATCGGGTATGCCGACTATTTGGACATCCGCAATTTTAGGATGACGATATAAGAAGTTTTCAACTTCGATGGGATAAATATTTTCACCGCCACGTATCACCATATCCTTGCTGCGACCTACTATCGAAATATAACCCTGCTCATCCATACTACCAAGGTCACCGGTATGCATCCAGCCATCGACGATTGCTTCGGCTGTTTTGACGTTGTCATTCCAGTAGCCTTGCATGACCGCATAGCCTTTAGTCATCACCTCACCCACTTCACCGATCGGTAGGGTGTCTCCACTCTGCGTGTCTACAATTTTCACCTCCAAATGAGGTTGTACCAGTCCCACTGTCGAGATGCGTTTTTCAAAGTCAGTGGTTGGTAGAGTTTGCGTAGACTTAGGACTGGTTTCGGTCATTCCATAAGCAATGGTAAGCTCATGCATATGCATATCTTTTATAATACGCTGCATCAGCTCTCGTGGACAGCTTGCTCCACCGGTTACCCCACTTCGCAGAGTGGTCAAATCAAACTCTGAAAATTTTGGATGATTTAAAATAGCCAAAAACATACTGGGCACCCCGTGTAACAAGGTACAACGCTCTTCGCTTACTGCTTGCAATACGCTTAAGGGATCAAAGCTGGTACTGGGATATACGAGAGTACCCGCATGCGACAATACCGTAAGATTACCTAGCACCATCGCAAAACAGTGGTATAAAGGCAGTGGCAAGCATAGTTTATCTTTAGGCGACAGACACAGTGCTTCCCCTAAATGATACGCGTTATTCAGTAGGTTTCTATGCGTTAAAGTCGCCCCTTTTGGGGTGCCTGTAGTGCCACTCGTAAACTGAATATTAATCGGGTCATTGGCATCCAACTGTCTTTGACGTTCTGACAACTTTGGGTCATCGGCATCGCCTTCTGCTATCCAGTCGGAGAACTTTTGCATAAACCCAAAGTGTTCTTGGCTATCAGGCTCATCTATCCAAATGAGACGCTTTAAATTGGGCAACTCAATTAACTCAAGGCACTCATACTGTTGATGATACATCTCTGGTGCCATTTCTTGCACCATTTGTACATAATCACTGGTCTTAAAATGACGCATAAAGACGAGTACTTTGCAGTCCACTTTATTGAGCGCATACTCTAGCTCCGTTATACGGTAAGCAGGATTGATATTGACTAATATAATACCGGCTTTGGCAGTGGCCAACTGCATTAACAGCCACTCGCTATTATTGTGTGACCAAATCCCTACTCGATCGCCCTTTTGTAGACCCATTCTTATCATACTGCTGGCCAGCTGATTGGACTGCTGTTGCAGTTGTTTGTAAGTCAGACGTCTATTTTGATGGCAAGAGACGAGCGCCTCTTTATCTGGAAATTTCTCAACGACCTCATCGAAATAATCGCCTATTGTTGCTTCAATTAATGGCGTATCTGTTGGTCCAATATCGTGACTCATGCTCAATGGGGCATTTTTTGACATGGCTTGTGGGTAGCGTTGTTCTAATAGGTCTCTAAACATCTAAACTCTCCTTGTTATCTTGTGAATACAGGTTCTATGATTCAGCGTTAACGCATCCTTGTTATCGCGGTGGTTATTTCAATTGTATGATGAGTAATCCCATACCGAACGCTTGATTCCTAACGCTTGATATGCCATTCATATATAATCACAATTTAGACTAAAATGAAACTAAATATATCATTTTAGTTTTAGACTTCTATAAACTCTAGTATTTTGATTTGCTCTCATTATGCTTATTAGAATAGTTAGACTTGTTAAAATAGCTAGGTCAGTTAGAAGAGTTAACCTATTCCTTTTATTAAAATAGCGCTGTCATTAGGATTTAATTTAGGTTGAATACGCATAAAATTAATACACATAGAAAAAGGAGCCTATTTAGGCTCCTTTTTCTTAGGTTTTTTAATATTAGACTGTGTGAATATCTAACTATTTACAAATTTACAACTATTCACCGACGATATCAGGACCATCATGACCTAACCAAGCATAAATACCACCGCCAATCGCAGCACCAATTATCGGAGCTACCCAAAACATCCATAGCTGTGACAACGCGCCACCGCCAACGAATATGGCAACAGCTGTTGAACGGGCTGGGTTGACTGAGGTATTGGTAATTGGAATACTGATGAGATGAATCAAGGTTAAACCAAGACCAATGGCAATTGGCGCAAAACCAACGGGTGCACGGTGATGGGTTGATCCCATAATAATGATAAGGAATACAGCGGTTAAGACAACTTCAGCAATCAAGGCTGACATCATACTATAGCCACCTGGAGAAAAATCACCAAAACCATTGGTCGCAAATGCACCTGCACTACTGGCATCAATGGCAAATCCTGATTGACCCGTTGCGATTAGATAAATAATGAACGCACCCAGTGCCCCACCCAGTACTTGAGCAATGATATAGCCTGGTAATTGTGCGGCCGGAAAACGCCTACCGACCATTAAACCAATGCTAACGGCTGGGTTAAAATGACCACCAGAGATGTGCCCAAACGCATAAGCACCGGTTAAAACTGTCAGACCGAAGGCTAATGCCACACCCACAAATCCTATACCGAGTGGGTTACCATCACCCCCAAAGTTTGCCGCAAATACGGCACTACCACAGCCGCCAAGGACTAACCACATTGTGCCTAAAAACTCGGCCGCTAATTTTTTTGAAGTTGTCATATTACTTTCCCTATAATAAGACGCTATGCGTCTTTTATAAATTATATTAAATACTGTCCGTTGAAACTCGTACAGTTATCATCAACTAACTTACCTATAGCATAAAGAAGTGCTATAAAAACCATTTGCCATAAAATTACCTACCATAAACGTTCCCTGTAGTTAATATATCTAACTTGGCAGATAATGATAAATAAGCAAAAAAAGTCTCTTTAAATAATAACCACCTGAAAACTTATGCTGGTTAATAACTATTTAAAGTGAGTTAAGTTATTTTAAAACGACTTATTGTACATTGATTTGTACAATTAAGGTAATTATTTTAGTCCATGAAATTATCAATGGCTAAAAATGACTTTAATAAAGTAACTTTCCCATGAAGCTAGAAACAAACCATGAAGCAAAAAACAAAAAGGTTATAAACATAAAAATAGAAAGAGAGGAGAAACACTATGACAGACGTTAAACAACCACTTCGCATCGATATGGTCTCTGATGTGATGTGCCCTTGGTGCCTTATTGGATATTTACAACTACAACAAGCTTTAGATAAGACTAATACCTCATGTGAGATACAATGGCATCCGTTTGAGTTAAATCCAGATATGCCAAGCGAAGGGCAAAATGTACGAGAGCACTTAATGGAAAAATACGGTATTACTGTTGAGCAGTCACAGCAAAACCGAGCTCATATCACCCAAACCGCTAAAGACTTGGGATTTGATATGAACTTTAGTGATGATATGCGAATGTACAATACATTTGCTTCGCATCAATTATTACACTGGGCGGCAAATAAAGGTCGGCAACATGAGTTGAAAATGGCATTGTTTACTGCTCACTTTACCCAACATCGTGATGTGTCTGATCATGCTATATTGGCTGAAATTGCAGAGTCTGTTGGTCTTGATAAAGATGAGGCTTTAACAGTGCTAACAGACCAGCGGTATGCAAATGAGGTTCGTGAGGAGGAGGCATATTTTACCCAGCAAGGCATACAGGGCGTCCCTGCGATTATCTTTAATAATCGTCATTTGGTGACCGGTGCTCAAGGCGTGGATAACTTTGTTGGGGTAATTGAGGAATTAAAACAGTGAATAGTTAAAACAGGAGCTACTAAACCATTAAAAAAAGCAAAATATGAGCTTTAATATCGAAGCCCTTTAGACGGGGATAAATATGTCAGTTTTAAGGCGTATTTCTTACAAAACTATGGTCGCGCCTTGTCTCTCAGCTAAGAGCGAAGCGCGGCTATAGTTTTAATTACCGATAGATACCCTGTATTGCCGGTAACTATTAAGAATAGTTAAGTAAGAATAGGTAAGTAAGAATAGCTAAGTAATAATAGCTAAGTAATAATAAAAGCAAGTTGCTCTATTTATCTTCCAAGAACTCAACAAAAGCGTTAACAAATTTTTGTAAATACTTTTGTGTACGTTCACTGCTAACCTTGTTATTTTCATCTAAGGCATCACCAGCATGACTCAGATATATTTCTGGCGCTAATAAAACTTGTGCTGCAAAAGGTAGCATGGTTTTGCGTAAATCAAAGCCGCAACTTCTACCACCATACGTCCCAGGTGAAGCAGTGACAAAGGCTACTTTAATATTGTTAAGTACAGAGCCCTCTTTTGGACGCGATAAAATATCAATCGCATTTTTTAATCCGCCTGGGATAGTGCGATTGTACTCTGGCGAGACAATCAATAATCCATCAGCATCTCCCACTTGGTTGCGAATACGGGTATAACTTTCTGGTGGTGTATCCGTATCAATGTTTTCATTGTATAAAGGTAAATCATCGATTTGACATTCGGTTACAGTAACCTGCTCAGGCATTTGCGATACCATGTATTCAGCAAAGGCTCGGTTTATTGACTCTTTACGTAAGCTACCTATTATTAAAGCAATATTCAAAGGTTTCACGTCTTGCATCATAACTCCTTATTTTATTTTTTTTAATTGTTAGTGTTTAAATTAATGCGGTTTAAACCCTATGGCCTAATTCAATCATGAGGTCTAAGCAAAATTTCTATTTAGTTATATTACCAAGAATTAATTATATGAAATGATACAAAGCGTTGTTGTGATGTTCTTTGGTTTTTAGGTTTGAATACGTTTGGGGAAAGGATGCAGAAAAAACGTATCCAACCTAAAGCTGGATAATAAAATGTAATACTATATGTGTATAAAAATCCAAAATTTACCTCTATATTTGAGATATATGTAAAATATAACATTAATGACACATATAGCCCATGTACAAGGGTGTAGTTGGATTTTTTAAGACTCATAAAGGAGCAAAAAGAACGTAACCCACCTTTTTAATTTATGGTAAAAATAACACTCATTCTATAATCGCTCCTCGGCAACATCCACCATTGATTCATAACTTTCTTCAGAATTGGTATTATTCATTGCATAAAAAAAGGACTCAACTATGAGTCCTTTTATTTTAATATAGATTGTTATGTTTGGTGCGCGGGGCGCACCCTACCCTTGTTTAAAACAAGAGTCTATTTCAACAATAACTCATTGACACGTTTTAGATAAGCCGCAGGGTCATCAAGTTGACCGCCGTCTGCAAGTAAGGCTTGGTCGAAAATGACTTGCGCAAGGTCATCAAACTGCTCACTAGATTCAAGTTTTTGAATCAAAGGATGGTTTGGATTGACCTCTAAAATGGGCTGAGTATCTGGCACTTCTTGACCCATCTGCTTAAGCATTTGGATCATCTGAGGTGACAGCTCGCCTTCTGGCGTTACTAAGACAGCAGGACTATCCACTAATCGATTGGACACCCGAACATCTTTAGCACGGCCGCCGAGCGTTGTTTTTAACTTATCGACAACAGGCTTTAAGCTTTCTTCTGCTTTTTTGGCCTCTTCTTTTTCTTCCTCGTCTTGCAAGTCACCTAAGTCAACCGCCCCTTTGGCGATATTCTGTAATGGCGTTCCATCAAACTGAGTCAGGAAGTTCATCGCCCACTCATCGACACGGCTGGTCATTAGGATAACCTCAATGCCTTTTTTCTTAAACAGCTCAAGCTGTGGGCTATTCTTAGCGGCCGCTAAATTGTCAGCGGTGAGGTAATAAATGGCTTTTTGACCCTCAATCATGCGCTCTTTATAGTCAGCAAAGCTGGTCTCAAGACCCTCATGAGTACTGGTGGTATAACGCAGCAACTTAGCAATGCGCTCTTGGTTACCCATATCTTCACCAAGACCTTCTTTTATCACATCACCAAACTCAGCGTAAAATTGCTTGAACTTGTCTTGCTTGTCGGCATCTTCACTATTAGCAAGACTGCCAAGAAGCGTCAACACACGACGCGCGTTACCATCACGGATAGACTTCACATCACGTGATTCTTGAAGAATCTCACGGCAGACGTTTAATGGTAGGTCTTGCGAATCAATCACACCCTTCACAAAGCGTAAGTACATGGGCAATAACTGCTCAGCATCGTCCATGATAAACACACGCTTCACATACAGCTTAAGACCGTGCTGTTGCTCGCGAGCATATAAATCAAACGGTGCTTTTTTTGGAATATATAACAGCTGCGTATATTGAACCCGCCCTTCGACACGGTTATGTGTCCAAGCTAATGGGTCGTCAAAGTCATAAGTGATGTTTTTATAAAAATCGATGTACTCTTCATCGTCAATCTCTGAGCTCGAACGGGTCCATAGAGCGCTGGCTTTGTTAATGGTTTCCCACTCATCGGTCAATACCATTTCACCGCCACTGCTCACTGGCGCGCCAAACTCGTCAACTTTATCGTTATCGTCTTCGCCCTCTTCTACCACATCTTCTTGCCAGACTTCTTTTCGCATTTGAATAGGCAGGCTGATATGATCAGAGTATTTATTGACTAAGCGTTTGATCTTATTGCGATCAAGATAGTTATCCTCGCCTTCGGTAAACTCTTCTTTTAGATGAAGCGTGATTGAGGTGCCACGGGTGTCTTTGGTGATGGTTTCGGTGGTAAATTTACCCGTACCATCTGATACCCAGCGCACGCCTTGGTCAGCTGGCGTGCCCGCTTTACGAGACTCTACGGTGATGGTATCAGCAACGATAAATCCTGAATAGAAACCAACACCAAACTGACCAATCAACTGACCATCTTGTTTTTGCGATTCTGATAGCTGTTCCAAAAATGCTTTGGTACCAGACTTAGCGATAGTACCTAAGTTTTCAATCGTATCTGCTTCATTCATACCGATACCGTTATCGATAAAGGTAATGGTTTTCGCCTCTTCATCAATATCAATACGGACTTTTAACTCGCCATCATCTTCATACAGGCTGTCGTCACTGGTCGCTTCAAAGCGTAATTTGTCACAAGCATCCGATGCATTTGAAACCAGCTCACGCACAAAAATATCTGAATTTGAATACAGGGAGTGTGTGACGAGATGCAATAGTTGGGCAACTTCCGCCTCAAAAACATGCTGTGTAGGGTTGTTCTTATTGTTCATATTATCATCGCTCATATTAACCTCTTAAATTTCACATAATTATTATGGCGTTAACTTACCAATGGGTTAACTAACTAATAGGGTCAGTCCACTATTTTTTCAAGACAATAAATCACTATTGGAGAATAAAACTTTAGGACTTAGACAAATGACAATCTTTAAACACTTTATAGGCGAATGGTGGTTATTTATTGAATGTCTAGCTCTACCTCTCAGACAAATGTTCAAAAAACCCTATGTGATAGCCACTATTTTTATGACATAGTAGTTGCTAAAAGGGTAATAAAAAACGCCGGCGGTAATATAGCCAGCGTTGTATAAAAATACTAGTATGTGTAGCATCTATGCAAACTCTTTAATTCTGTATAATAGGCTTATATGACACTAGTGGTGACTACTTCTTAGGCATAGGACGAATCGTCAATATCTGCTCACTACGTCCAAAAGGACCTTGCAGATCATGTAGTACCGCACTAGTCAAACCAACACCATCAGCGCCATATTGCTGAACCGCTTCAATACCCAACCATTTACCATGAGGTAAACGGTGCATATGAATTTGCAAATCTGTATTGGGAAATATCCATTGCATCTCATCTAAATTAGGCGCTATTCGTGGCACGACACCATTTGCAGTGTCCACCAGACCCATGAGGCGTACAACGTCCGATGTCACCTCACCTTCGACCATATCTAAGTCATTTGTTAACCATACCAAGCCTTTACCCGCTCGTCGATTTGGGTCGGCGGCTAGACGCAGGCTTTCAATAAAGCCTCCTGGCCAACCACTCATTCCGTCCCACGACGGCAAAGTATTCGGATCAGAACTGGGCACTTGATCCTCTAATCCTGCCACTTCAGAGGTATCACCTGTGCATAATCGCCATGCTCTTGCAACGATACTATCACAGCCACCACTACTGAGAACCGACTCTATTAGCTCAATAGTACGTCCTGGGCGTATGCATCGCGTGGTTACCGTAAACTCTTGGAACGGAATCACTCCCAATATATCCAAGCTCAATCGCGCCAAACGTAAATTATCGTGTGGAGAATAAGCAATAATTTCTTTAGTCAAAATACCGGTCGCTGGCGCCATGTGTTGCTCATTATCATTCCAAGCGCCTTTTGCATGCGGGGTCGGTTTATAATGTGCAATACAACTATTATCTGGCTGAATCTCGCGGCTAATGAACTGATAGTATGCCGTCATAAATTATCCTTAAAATTACCTTTTGTCACTCATAAATGATTGATTAATTTTATTTTTTTATCTTAACAAATTAAAATATCATTATTAAAATCTTATTAGGGTCTTGTGGGTTATTACATAAAAAAGGCATCATAACCTGACTTGCTTTACAGGGATGCGTAACTCCTTGGGCAAACTAAAGGTGACATTCTCTTCTATACCCTTCAGCTCATCTGGCAAATCACCGCCCCACTGTTGCAATTGTTCCAGCACCTCTTGGATTAAGACCTCAGGCGCTGAAGCGCCAGCAGTAACCCCTACCGCGTTAACCCCTTCAAACCATTCTTTTTGCATTTCACCCGCATTGTCTATCAAATAAGCTTTACAATTCATCCGTTCTGCAAGCTCTCGTAGTCGGTTTGAGTTCGAAGAGTTTGGCGATCCGACGACCAACACGACTTCACAACGACTGGCGAGATCTTTTACCGCATCTTGACGGTTTTGAGTGGCATAGCAAATATCATCTTTGCGAGGCCCTTGAATATTTGGAAACTTTTTACGTAGAGCATCAATAACGACAGCCGTGTCATCCATTGATAAGGTTGTTTGAGTAACGAAAGCCAGACGATCTGGATCACTAACTTCAAGCTTAGCAACGTCTGACTCATTTTCTACCAAATGAATCTCACCACCATACTGAGCGCTAAAACGTCCCATTGTGCCTTCTACTTCAGGATGACCTTGATGCCCAATCAAAATAGCATCCATTTTGTCACGGGCAAATTTAGACACTTCGATATGTACTTTAGTGACCAAAGGACAGGTGGCATCAAATACGGTTAAGTCGCGGCGCTCAGCTTCATCCTGTACCGCTTTTGATACGCCATGCGCTGAAAAAATGACAATTGACCCATCAGGTACTTCATCAAGCTCTTCAACAAAGACCGCACCACGATTGGCTAAATCTGATACCACAAACTTGTTATGAACGACTTCGTGACGGACATAGATAGGCGGCTCAAAACGAGCTAATGCTTCATTGACAATAGCAATAGCTCGATCGACACCCGCACAAAAACCACGTGGATTGGCAAGATAAATTTGCATAACAGACCTTCACAATAGATAATCGAATAAATAAGAGGGGGCAGATGACACTGATTAACTTTCAACACTTAGCTGACTCAACACTTAGCTGACTCAACACTTAGCTGACATAGTTTGCTTACTGGTATAACTGGCTAACTTAAAATTACCGTCAAACTGTTTAGTAACTACTTTAACATATCTAGTAAAATAGCAGGCAAATCACGGGCTATTTTATCGAAATAAACATTGTTTTTTCATCATTCTTAGGGCGTGTCCCTATTTGGTTGGTGAGGCTAAAAATGTGATAGATTTTAGTTAATCAAAGTAAATTTTGCAGAGAATATAGATATATTGTCTAAAAATTTGCAAAGATTAGCGGAAATTTAGCCATTTTTTAGCCCATCAATCTTCAAAGTACCAATTAGGGACACGCCCTAATGACCGCCATAATCTTTATATTACCTTATTGTTAAGGAACTTCCCGTATGAAAGGTTCACTTTTTATTATTACCGCTGCATCAGGCACTGGTAAGACATCGTTGGTAAAACAACTTATAGCGACGACTAATGACTTGGCTGTCAGTATTTCGCACACTACCCGCCAGCCTCGCCCAGGAGAAATTGATGGTCAGCATTACCATTTTATTAATACCGCTCAATTTGTAGAAGGCATTCAGGCAGGTGAGTTTTTAGAGCACGCACAAGTATTCGACAACTACTATGGCACCTCACAGCAAAGTGTCAATAAACAGCTAGAGTCAGGCATTGATGTCATCTTAGAGATTGACTGGCAAGGGGCGTTACAAGTGAAGGAGCGCTATGACGATGTCACTATGATCTTCATTTTACCCCCTAATAAAGCCACTCTTCGCCAACGTCTATCATCACGTGGTCAAGACTCTCAAGAGGTGATAGAAAAGCGTCTGGCTGGAGCAGTGACCGAAATGAAGCAGCATGTCCATTTTGATTATTTAGTCATTAATGATCAGTTTGAAGCGGCATTATCTGAGCTCAAAGCAATCATTGTCGCAAAACGTCAAACCCTTGCTCGTCAACAAGCCCGCTACGGCGACACCATTGCAGATCTGATTGAAGATTAAACTGCTGGCCGTTTAACCTTCAATAAAATTAACAAATTATTGACTAACCTTGTTATAATGACCGATTGACTATCTATTATTAATTTTTAAATGTCATTTATATTACATATCACTTAGTGATAACAAGAGGATTTTATGGCCCGTGTAACCGTAGAAGACTGCTTACATGCAGTAGACAACCGCTTTGAGCTGGTATTGGTTGCCAGTAAGCGCGCCCATCAATTGGCTAAAGGTGTTTCTGAGCCTTTAGTAGAGGTAGAAAACGACAAGCCAACGGTTTTGGCTTTACGTGAAATTGCTGCCGGTTTAGTAACTAAAGATATTTTAGATCAACCAGAGCATCATTTTGCCACAAATTCATTAGACTTAGCATTAAGTGGCGGTCAAGGTTTCTAACACGTGTTGAGCAGCGTTATTTCGACAAAAAGTGAATTTTTTGCTTAATAAACAACTCATCAAAAAGACCACGATAAGCATTTTGCAAATCGTGGTTTTTTTATTCTAAGGCTTTGATTTGATGATCAGCACACTTAAAACAGGATTGACATCCAATCTAGAATTAACCTCTTAAGGTAACCTATCATCTAAGACGTGTGCAAACGTTACTACAAACGTTATTAATAGTCCATTTAATGAGTCTAATCGAGTCTAAAAAGGATGGGGTATTCATAAAAAAGGGTTCATTTCAAAATTTAGTTACAGTTTCCTCATCTTTAGAGTTGACACCACACTATATTTGCGATTAATTAAATGACTGCCTTTAAAATTTCTTGCTTTATTAAGTTAAATATAAGCCTCATAATTAATTTAAGATTAACGGCTATTAATCGATTGTTTTTACAACTAATTTAATTTACTTTTTAATGTATTAATGTTTGCTAGCTGAAGGATGAAACTATGCCGCCTTTTATTGAAAATTCGACAACTCTCTTAGATGCTAGCGTTACCTCATTCGACCCTGAAAATAATATGATAAAACCCTTTAATACTGACATAGATGGTAATGTCATTAATAATATTGCTAACTCTGATAATATTATAGACCCTGTCTCAAGCCCCTATATTACCCTCCCAGATTCACATGATGATGAGCATTTGAATCAAACCACCTATATGCAGAATTTACCAAAACTCAGTCATCATTTAGTCGACGAGGCACAGCGCAATCTGATGCGTGCCGTTGCTTACTTAAATGATAATGAAAAAAAGGATGTGCTCGAAGCTTGTGCCTATGGCGATTTAGCGCATATTAAAGACAAACGAAAATCAGGTGAGCCCTACATCACTCACCCTATTGCCGTCGCGGAAATTTTAGCGGGTTTTAGACTAGACCGAGACACTATAATCGCCGCCATTTTGCATGATACCGTAGAAGATACCGAAGTCACCTCTGATGAGATTACTAAGCGGTTTGGCAGTACAGTAGCTCACTTGGTCGATGGCGTAACTAAACTAAAATCGTCACATCATAACAAGCAACAAAATAAAGCCGCCACCTTCCATAAGATTATGTCTGCCACACTTGATGACCCGCGAGTCTTGATCATAAAGTTGGCCGATCGTTTGCATAACATGTCGACCCTAGACTCGGTTCGTCCTGAAAAACAGCGCGCTACTGCTACTGAAACCTTGCAGTTTTATGTGCCTTTTGCCCGATTAATGGGACTTAATGACATTGCCGATTATATGGAGATCTTGTGTTATCGAAATCTTGATCCCGTCATGTATACCAAAATGTCGGATAAACTGTTACAGCACGGACTTGGCAGAAAGTATCAAAAAGAAAGCATCCAGCAGTATCTAAATTATGTATTAGATAAGCATAAAATTTCAGGTCACGTGCGCGTCTTAGACAATCAAGTTATTATGTATCGGCAATTCTTCCGTAACCGCGGTGAAATTGATGATTTGCTACGTCATTATTCGTTTGAAATTGTCACAAATACTATTGAGGACTGTGACTTATTGGCGGAATATCTAATTAATAAATATAAAATTCAAGACAGCTTTGTCGAAGATAATATCCGCCATCCCTTACCTGGAGGCAATCAATCTTTAACACTAACCTATAAGCGGGACAATGATACGATTAAAGTGACCTTATTGACTCGCAAAATGCAGGCAGCTTCTCGTTTAGGCGTCATTGGTGCTGAACAGGCCTCTGAGCTGAGTCGCTCGGTCATCAAAGCATCCTTACGAAATATGAAGGAGTTGATTGATTTAAATCAGGAAAATAATACGAACGGTACTGATTTTGATGATTTGGTTCAAACCATCGATGAGCTGATTTCTTACTTAAACTCACGAAAAATCTTGTGTTACAGTCCGAAAGGTCGTGCTTATGAGCTACCGCGTGGAGCGACTGCATTAGACTTTGCCTATGCAGTTGGTCCAAAAGTTGGCAACGTGGCAGTTGGCGCAAAAATCAATGGTAAAGACTCTAAGCTTGGCTCCACCCTAAAGGCTGGACAAACGGTTGAAATTGAGGTGGATCAAGACGCCAAACCTAAAGCCGAATGGCTAGGTATTGTGGTGACTAGTAAAGCGCAGCGTACCCTAAAACGTTGGTTTAGTAACTTACCAAAAGCCGAACAACAACAGCATGGCAAACAAGCGTTAGATCGTGCCTTAAAAACTTATGGCAAATCACTCAATGATGTCACTGAAGCGGACTGGGACGACTTATTAAAATGGCAAAATGTCAGCAGTATAAATGAACTGTATGAAAATATGAGTGTTGGGGCACTCCTGCCTCAATTAGTGGTCTCACGCTTATTTAGTGATGATGTGACCAAATCTCACCAACGTGCGCATCAGACGGGCTTTGATCGTCCCAATCAGTTGTTATCAAATGCCAATGGTGTTGAAGTCCACTTTGCAGGCTGTTGTCGACCTATATTTGGCGATCCGATTATTGGTCATTTAACCATGCATGGACTGGTACTGCATCGCCATCGCTGTTACTCTATTATCAATAAATATGTCGAAAAGCCTTATGAATTAGTCCAGCTCAATTGGTACAGTGAAGATCAGATTGAAAAGCATATTAAGCATCCGAGTGATCGACCTCATTTTACGGCCTATTTAAAAATCAACTTGGCGTTAAACGATGAGCAAGTCTCCCACGTACTTTATACGCTTCGTCAGCTCAGTATTGGCATTGAGAAAATTGATATACGCTCAGACTCCACCGTAATTCATGTCATAGTGCGTAGTCGAAGCCATATTTTAGAAGGTATTGAGGCGTTACGTCCACATGTTGGTTTTGGTAGTATTAGACGTCTTTACCGGTTATAACTTTTGAGGTGGCCTGATTATAATTTTTTCAATTAGTGTTTTTTGAATAGTGTTTTTTCAATTAGCGGTTTAAAATTAGTAGTCAGTAGTTAGAGTTTAATTTATAAGTTAAGGATTAGCGTTTAGAGAGTAGTGCTTAAGAAATGATTGTTTAAAAGTTAAACACTATATTGGTTATGCCTATCCTTTAACTATTCTTTAAAAGTAATCGTAAAAATAAAAGCAAAATAATGACAATTAAGGAAATCAATATGTCAAAGCAAATTATTCATACCGATAAAGCCCCAGCCGCGGTAGGCGCCTATT
Source organism: Psychrobacter sp. CX5 (assembly GCF_057621535.2). Classification (NCBI taxonomy): domain Bacteria; kingdom Pseudomonadati; phylum Pseudomonadota; class Gammaproteobacteria; order Moraxellales; family Moraxellaceae; genus Psychrobacter; species Psychrobacter sp. CX5. Next base: position 448,595 of record NZ_CM177735.1, read on the forward strand.
CACAAGCGGTAAAAATCCCTTCCAATGGGGGTAGCTTAGTTTATATATCAGGTCAATTAGGCTTTGATCCTGATACCATGCAACTACGTGACGGCTTTGAGGCTCAAGCCGCACAAGTTATGGACAATATTGAAGCGATTTGTGAAGCAGCCGGTGGTAAACTGAGTGATGTGATTAAATTCAATGTCTCATTAACCGACTTAAATGACTTTGCGGCACTTAATAACATTTTCAGTGAGCGTCTCGTTGAACCCTACCCTGCTCGTGCTGCCGTACAAGTGGCTGCACTACCCAAAGGCGGTGTCGTTGAAATCGAGTCAATTTTATTTATTGAAGACTAGGGGCCATATAAAACTGCTAGATAACAAGTAAACGTCTAGATACGTATTATTTTATCTATAATCCTATAGTCATAGAGAGGTTACCCCAAGATGCTTATTCGTGTTGCATTACCGGTTCCTCTCTATCGTGAGTTTGATTATCTCCCGCCTAAAACTTCTAGTGCCTCCCTACCCTCTAATGCGAAGCACATTAGCAGTCTTACTAATAGCAGTCAAACCCAGCAAAATATCAGCCTATTAACTACCGATTTACCGCCAATCGGTGGGCGGGTTCAAGTACCTTTTGGACGGCAAACTTTAATCGGTATTGTGGTCGATCATATTGATATGAATGACAGCGATGTCCCTATCAATAAGCTTAAATCTATAAAATCCAGCCTTGATAGCTCTGCTATTTTGGACGAACAAATGCTGTCGTTAGCACGGTGGTTAGCCCGTTATTATCATTATCCTTATGGTGATGTGATTTCTGTCATGTTGCCAACACTGATTCGCCAAGGCAAACCATTAGATTTATTGATCACGCATTGGCGCATCCTGCCTCATATCAATGACTCAGACTTCCCTGCTAATGCACATAAGCAAAAGAAACAGTTTGCGATGCTTAAACTTTATGGGGCTAGTGGGGCCAGTGAAGAGGCTTTATTATTAGAGGGTATGGAGCGGCCCTTTTTAAAGCGGTTAGAAGACAAAGGCGTAATCGAGCACTTTTTAGAAGAACAGCCTGCCCCAAAACCGGTGACCATCGCCAAAATGCCGCTTACCTTAAATAAGCAGCAACAACAGGCGGTTGATGCCATCGTATCTACCACAACAGAGGGTAAGTATACAGGCTATTTACTTAACGGGGTTACAGGTAGTGGCAAGACTGAAGTTTATTTACAGGCCATGTTTCCAGTACTGCAGGCAGGTAAACAGGTGTTGGTGCTCGTACCTGAGATTGGGCTGACCCCTCAAACCAGAGCAAGATTTGCAGAGCGCTTTGCGGCAAATATTCTGCTCCTTCATTCCGGCCTTAATAATACTCAGCGCTTACATGGATGGGAAGATTGCCGTCAAGGTAGAGCCCAGATCATCATTGGTACACGATCCTCGATACTGCATCCATTTGCTGATTTAGGTTTGATTATCGTTGATGAGTCGCATGATCAGTCTTATAAGCAGCAAGATACGCTTCGGTACCATGCCGCCGATGTGGCGTTATACCGTGGTTTTCAACTCGGCATACCGGTGGTTTTAGGAACGGCAACGCCTTCATTAGAACATCTTAAACTTGTAGAAGATGGCAAGCTCACTGAGCTGAGGTTAACAGAACGTGCCGGCAAAGCTTTGCCTGCTAAAATGCAGCTGGTAGACGCCCGAGACAACCCGACTAAGTTCAGTGATCTGCCCGTTCAGGCTCAGGATACCAATACTGCCTCAAGTGGTGGCAAACAACCCTCACTGTTGCCTAACTTAAAGAGTTCACAAAATACCGGGTTGACCGACAGTATTATCAGCGAGATTCGTGAGACCTTGGAGGCAGGTGAGCAAGTGTTGGTGTTTTTGAATCGCCGAGGCTACGCCCCGATATTGCTATGCGAAGCATGTGGTTGGCAAGCTGACTGTGTCCGCTGTGAGGCTCACCTAACCGTTCACCACAGTCACTTAAATACCTATCAACCAAGCTACTTAAAGTGTCATCACTGTGACTGGCAAGCCGCCATTCCTAAGATTTGTCCCGACTGTGCTAGCGTCAATCTAAGTGCGGTAGGTATGGGCACCACCCGCCTTACCGAAAGTTTGCATGCCTTGTTTGCAAACCCGCAAACCAGCAAAAAGACCTATCCTATTATCCAAATAGATCGGGATACCACGCGACGCAAAGACAGTTGGGAGGACATTTATCGGCGTATTCATACCGGAGATCCTGCTATATTAGTAGGTACGCAGATGGTAGCCAAAGGGCATCATTTTCCAAATGTGACCTTAGTCTGCTTACCCAATGCGGATAGAGGATTTTTATCCCCAGACTTTCGCTCCCCTGAGCATACAGCTCAGCTCATTGTTCAAGTTGCGGGACGTTCAGGTCGCGGCACTAAACCTGGTAGGGTATTGATCCAAACGGTCCAACCTGAGAATCCATTACTGCGAAAATTGGTGCGTGAAGGCTACCAACCTTTTGCTCAAGAGCTGTTGAAGGAGCGAAAAATGTTGGGTCTGCCGCCTTATACCTATAGCGCATTAATACGGTGTGAAGGTAAAACGTTAGAGCGCGCCACCAAGGCATTACAAGATGCCATCGCCATACTGCCTCAACATAACTTGGCTATTTTAGGGCCTATAGACGCTCCAATGAAAATGAAAAACAGCCGCTATCATAGTCAGCTTTTACTATTGGCCAAACAACGCCCTGATTTACATCATGTGCTTAACATTTGGTGGCCACAAGTGATACAACTGCCTTCGGCCAAATATCTAAAATTAACGTTAGATATTGATCCTATTGGATGGTAGGTCAGTGGTCTATAGTGACTAGCAAATAAGTCTTTTGCTTGTCTTAGGTCATAAAGGACGAGTGTTTTGATGGTCTAACATAGGGAGATTAAGGTGACTCAAGAACCGCAACATTCAAACAATAGCTTTAACCCTCACCACCACGAAGGGTCAAGGATAGCGCATGACCCGCCACACTTCCATGATGACCCAACCGCCAGAGACCTAAGTAAACAGCGTCGTACCCTGATGTTTAGTTTCCTGATTATTACTGGATTTATGCTAGTGGAAGCCATTGGCGGGGTACTAACACATAGCTTGGCTTTATTATCTGATGCAGGTCACATGCTGTCGGATGCTGCAGCGTTAGGGGCAACCTTATTGGCTTTTAAAATTGGAGAAAAGCAAGCCAGTAAACAGAAAACGTATGGCTATAAACGCTTTGAAATATTGGTCGCTGGGGCCAATGGGGCAACCTTAATTATCATTGCAGTAATGATATTATGGGAAGCAGTCGGTCGCTTTACCTCCCCTCCAGACATTGCGTCAAAGGGCATGTTAATCATTGCCAGTATGGGTCTCATGGTGAACTTAATCGTCGCTTGGATGTTACACCGAAGCGGTGCATCCCATGGACATGCACACCCACACCATAATGAACATGATCCTAAACCCCACCAGTCGCATCAACATTCTGAGAATCATGCAAAGCCTGCAGAAAAAAACCTCAATATGCACAGTGCCTATCTGCACGTATTGGGAGATTTGCTAGGATCTGTTGCGGCTATAATCGCCGCTTTAGCCATGATGTGGATGGACTGGTGGTGGGCTGATCCGGTAGCCTCAATTATCGTCGCTATTTTAATATTAATAAGTGGTTTTCGGGTGGTTAAGGCGTCTACTCATATTCTTATGGAAGGTACGCCAGAAGAGATCTCCATCGATGAAGTAGCCCGTAGCATCGAATCTCATGCCAAAATTATTGCTGTGCATGACCTTCATGTTTGGACTATTACCAGTGGTCTACATGCGCTCTCGTGTCATGTCGTCGTTGATGGAGATATGCGAATTACTGAAGCAAGCGAGCTCATTCATGACCTTGAACACAGTCTTGAGGCTTTAGGAATTAGCCATACCACCATTCAAGTGGAGTCAGTAGAACATCCTCATAATCGACTTGATGCTATGGTTTGCGCCATAGACGAGCCTGCAAACAGTTCTGATACGAAGCCTTATCATGGACATGATCATGGGCATCATCATGACCATTCACACCACCACTAACTTAGCTTATTATAAATAAATCGTAATAAAGGCCAAATCAGCCAGACAAAAGCACCAATAATCATACCTGCGCCTAATACTAGCTCAGAGAGTCTAATAATAAGGTCCCAGCGACCCTCCCAAATATTTGGCGCGTAAGAAGGTCCCATAGTCGATATAAACATCAGATAAAAACCAATAAGACCGCCTAGCCCAGACATAACTATTCTGATCAGACTTTTAATAGCTATGTTAAGGGAATATCGACTACGTGAAGATTGTTGCTCTCTACTCATGTTAACACCAGATTTACGCCAAATTAAAGACAACGTCTATATACTCAAACACTTTAGAAAGTGGTTATAGTCTTTTATAAAGCAACGCTATTTCAGCATCAACAACGTCAGACTCAATCTGAAGCAACTCACATAACTTTTCTAAGAAACCTTTGGCGTCGTAATAGGCATCAATATAACTTCCATCCAAACCCATATAAGGACTAGATAACACATAACGCAAGCGCTCAGAGGCAGCAATAGTATGTTGACGAGGATAGCCCATTGCTTTAATAATCAGACTGGCATTTAAGTCTAAAGCAACCATTTGATGGAGAGCATGCTCAGCAAGGGCGCAACGAGGGGTATAACGGCGGGTTACTAATCTAGAATTCGGCTGAGCATTTGGCTGCGATTCTGATTGCGATTCTGATTGCGATTCTGATTGCGATTTTGCTAACGAAGTTGACTCAGACTTGGATTGCGATTTTGTTTGTGACTTTGCTAGCGAAATTGAGTGAGAATTTGACTGAGACTTTGACTGAGACTTTGACTGAGAATCGCCACTTGAACCCAGCACGGGTACGCCTTGACAATCAGAAGTAGAGGGGGGTAATACAGACATATCAGACTCCAAAACTCCGACAAATAGAATCTTATACGGCACAGATAACCTTGTCGGAGAAGAGGCTCATGCGCTTTACCAGAGTTATTTTATATCGTGCTGGAAGTTGCAATGCGATAATGTTTCAATATTGACTGAAACAAAAGCAGTTAAACCCACGATAATGCCCGCTATAATATCACAAACTTGTGGATGAATAAATAATAGGCCCTATATTTGCCGTTTGCATAACCCTTATAGTCTATTAGACCTCTTCAGGAATCCCATATACTCAAATACTAAACCTAAAAAAACTGGCAAATAAATTACCAGTTTTTTTTAGGTTAAAATTTTAGAGTTTAAGTTATTAAGCTTGGCTCTAGAACAATACACGTACGCGAATGGTTTCTTTAATATCACGCAGCTTATCAAGGGCTTCTTGCGAGTTGCGATTGTCCACATCCATCACTAAGTAGCCCACATCGTCTTCTGTCATTAAGCTTTGCGCTAAGATATTGATACCCGCTGACGCAAAAGAGGTGTTAATTTGTGATAACACACCGGGTACGTTTTTGTGAATATGTAATAGACGATGCGAATCTTCTTTCACAGGGATACTAACCTCTGGGAAATTCACTGCTGTCGTGGTATCACCGGCATCCGAGTATTTAACAAATTTCTCAGCGACTTCAAGACCGATATTGGCCTGTGCTTCTTGTGTTGAACCACCGATATGTGGCGTCAAAATAACGTTATCAAACTTACGTAATGGTGACTCAAACTCTTGATCCGCTGATTTTGGCTCTTTCGGGAATACGTCTACCGCAGCACCCAATATTTTGCCAGACTCCAGCGCCGCTGCTAAGTCATCAATCTCAACACAGGTACCGCGAGCAGCATTAATAAAGTAGCTGCCCTCTTTCATCTGCTCAAACTGCTCTTTTTTCATCATGTAGCGGGTGCTAGGCACATCGGGGACATGTAACGTCACTATATCCGCTTTATTAAGAAGCTCTTCTAAACTACCCACTTGCTCAGCATTACCCAGTGGCAACTTGGTCACCACATCATGATAGATGACTTTCATACCAAGACTTTCGGCAAGTACTGAAAGCTGTGAGCCGATAGAGCCATATCCAACGATACCCATGACTTTACCGCGCACTTCATGCGAGTTCTTAGCTGACTTACCCCAGCCACCACGATGAACCACGGCGTTTTTCTCAGGAATACCACGATATAGCATAATCGCTTCTGCCAATACCAATTCTGCTACTGAGCGGGTGTTTGAATAAGGCGCATTAAAGACTGGGATACCAAATTCACGTGCAGCCTCAAGATCGACTTGATTGGTACCAATACAGAAACAACCAATAGCGATCAATTTATCGGCTTGTTCAAGGATATCGCGCGTCAACTGAGTACGCGAGCGAATACCGATGAAGTGCGCATCTTTAATCTTTTCAGCCAACTCTTCTGGATCAAGAGCATGTGATAGATATTCAATATTGGTATAGCCTGCATCGTTTAGTACTTTGAGGGCATTGTCATGCAACCCTTCTAACAAAAGAAATTTAATTTTATCTTTATCAAGCGATAATGCCATGTCGTAACCCTTATGTATTCTGAATGCGTATTTAAATGACACTCATTAAAATGAAAATGTATTATTACTATTTATGGTAGTAGAGGAATGCCAGTTCAAGGCTAGATTATAAAACAATTTGGTTCGTTTAGATGATTAATCCTTAATATGTGCTAATAACCGTGCTGAAAACATCAATTCTCAAAACACCAAGACTCAAAACATCACGTCAATAAATAACCCATCTGAAAATTTTAATAAAACTAAAAAACATAATCTAATGTAACAGTAGAATCTGAATTAGAACCTGTATTCATAAGCTACAGTTATGGTATTTTTAGCATAAAATGAGTCAATACGAGGAATCATTTGGTTAAATAGTCTTTCTATTTAATCCAAATTTTAACGAAGTAGTGACTTATTTTAGGCAAAAAGAGCCAATGATAGGTTGTGAATAAAGGTTCTTACATTCCCTATTATCGGTGTGTCATAATATGACTATCTTATAACATATTGTTCGCACTTGTCAGATCAAATTACGAATAAATCCTTGCCAATTAAGACTATATTGGCAAAAATAAAGTTATGGTATTAGTTCAACGTCGCTTTTTTTAGCTTAAGAGCTTTTATTCAACCTGACGACTTTTTAACTTAACGATTTTTTAACTGACGATTTTTTCTAGCTGATAACTAGTAGCCGCTTACTTTGAAGATATATTGACGAACGTTTATCATAGATCAACTGGCTTAAACATCTGACTAATAACATTTCTTAGTACACTTTGCAATACAATACCCTTTTTACCCCATTGTACACCTAACTTATCCAGAGACCGATATGACAGAAATGAACCCTAACGCGGCTGAAACTACTGATGCGACTGCTCATGAACGGACACATGGCGCTCATCAATCTGAGGTTGATAGCCCAAAGCTTGCTGATATGCCGACAGATCCGGCGGCATTGAACACGTTACTCAACACCCTAACCTCTGAGCATCAATTCGATAGTACGCAAATCAAAACAGACTCAGAAAGCTTAGCGCATTGGGGCAAAGACTGGACCAAACACTTTGCGCCAGCGCCTAGTGCTATTGTGTTCCCGAAATCAACCGAGCAAGTTCAGGCCATTATCAAGCTTGCCAATGAACATAACATTGTAGTTACACCAAGCGGTGGCCGTACTGGTCTATCTGCCGGTGCTGTCGCCAGTAATGGGGAAATCGTCGTTAGCCTAGATAAAATGAATAAGATTGGCACGTTTTATCCTGCTGATAGACTGGTTGACATCGAAGCTGGCGTCGTCACTGAACAACTGCAACAGTTTGCTGAAAAACAAGGTTTATACTACCCCGTTGACTTTGCTTCTGCAGGCTCAAGTCAAATTGGTGGTAATATCGGTACCAATGCTGGCGGTATTAAAGTCATTCGATATGGCATGACCCGTAACTGGGTATTGGGCTTAACCGTCGTCACCGGTAGAGGCGATATACTGGAGCTCAACCGAGGCATGATCAAAAATGCCACAGGCTATGATCTACGCCATTTGTTTATTGGCGCTGAAGGTACGCTTGGCATCGTTACCAAAGCACAAATTAAGCTTGAACGTGCGCCACAAGACTTAACGGTGATGGTATTCGGTATGGATGAGTTTGAGCATGTGATGAATGTCCTATCGGCGTTTCAATCCCAAATCGATCTGACGGCATTCGAGTTCTTTGATGAGGTAGCCATTGAAAAGCTCATGGCCACGGGTCATGTACAGCAGCCTTTTGAGGCGCGGACTAAATACTATGCACTACTTGAGTTTGAAGCTCCATATGAGCCTATTATGGACAAAGCGATGGCGATGTTCGAGCAGTGTATGGACAACGGCTGGATAGTGGACGGGGTGATGAGCCAAAGCATTGCTCAAGCCACTGAGCTTTGGAAGCTACGCGAATACATCTCAGAAACGATTTCCGTGTTCACCCCTTATAAAAATGACGTATCGGTATTAATCAGCTACGTGCCTGAGTTTATAAAAGACATTGAGGCGGTGGTCAATAGCCACTATCCTGACTTCGAGATTTGTTGGTTTGGTCATATTGGTGATGGTAATTTGCACCTCAATATTTTGAAGCCTGCTAACCTATCGAAAGATGAGTTTTTTGAGAAGTGCCAAAGCGTTAATGACTTAGTGTTTGCCACGGTACAGAAATACGGCGGCTCGGTGTCGGCTGAGCATGGGGTGGGTATGACCAAAAAGCCCTATTTACAATACACCCGTAGCGAGACTGAGATTGAGTACTTAAAACAGCTTAAAAAAGTGTTTGATCCGAATGCAATTATGAACCGTGGTAAAATCTTTGATCTTTAAGCGACGTCTCTTTTAGCCTTTCAGACTTAAGGTAGACTTAAGCTCCTTTAGAACACTTTAGAAAAAGCCGTGTCATTATAAAAGTGCTCATTATAAAAGTGCTCATTTTAAAAGTGCTCATTTTAAAAGTGCTTATTCTATTCAAATAAGACCTAGGTACCTAAGCATTTTTGTCAGATGATCTGACCTGTCGTCAATTGACTTGAGAGCACACTGATAGTGAAAAGAAAGAGCGGTTTAGCCTCGATTGCAGCGGTATCCTGCTAAGTTGAGCGAATGGCGTGGCTAGGCTTGGGGTGGCGACGCGAAGCAAGCGACACCCCAAGGTGTAGCCAACGTCTCGCTCAAATTGGCAGATACAAGTGTAAAGCGAGATTGGCTACTACGGTTACATTCTAAGAAAGTAAATAGAACATAAGTGATTAGGAAAAATAAACCGTTCAGTCTAAAATGAGTGGCTTAAAAAATGATAGGAAGTAAATATACGAGCGCTAATAGTACAAATATTCCTAATATTCCTTGAACTAATAAAAAGGTCTGATGGGGGCCGACTACGTGTTGAATCATATTACCCATCGCATTTAAAGTAATGCCTGATTTTCTGATATACGGTGGTGTCTCAATTTTTTGCACTGCGTTTAGAAATTTCTCCGTATATTCAGGGCTCCATGAATTAGGCTTAAAGGGAAGAAACTCAGATAGACTATTGGCTTGCTTTTTGGTGGTCGGCGACCATAACCAGCGCTCAAGGAATAACATCCGAAATGCCCAATTATCAAACTTTGGCACTTTAATTGGTTGCACCATTATTACCTTAATGTGCTTGTGACGTTTGTCCTCAAAGATATTACTTAATAAAGGAATCAATACCTTCTTCTTGCCTTCTATACATTGTAAAAAGTGACCATTACCATAACAAAGAATACCGGTTACCGCATTTTGATGATTGTATCGACGTGCTTGTTGTTCAACCAGTGCAAATATCTTAGTATCTATACGACTTTTGAAGGTTAAACTACTCACATAAACTAACCTCATAAAATCATCATCATCGATTTTACTTAAGGTTTCAACGGTGGAATGCTCGTATAGAGGCATTGTTATAATCCTTAAAACAGGTCGTAATTTATGTGAATTTGTAGACGACTGATAAGGCAAAGTATGAATTTACTAATTCGTCTTACCAATCTAGCATAAATTTAGTAACTTTGTATTACATAGTTTAACGCTTGTAACCGTCCATACCTTGTGTAAATCAGTTTAAAAGTAATTCAATTTAGGAAAAACTAAACTTATTAATAAAAATAACCTTGTGAAAAAAAAGCAGCTTAAGTGACATCAGACAAATTAAAAGGTAACTATATGACAGATAAAATCGAAGACTTTCATTTAAAAATTGCAGAGATTAGAAAAAAAGACTATCCCCAACTAAAGCAGTTAATGGATCGTGTGTACGCAAACTTGGGCGGGGCGTGGTCAAAAAACACCGTAAATACGTTAATTGACTCTTTTCCTGAAGGACAAATCGCTCTGTTTGACCACGATAAGCTGATTGGTATGGTGCTGACCATGCGGGTCAATTATCAACGCTTTTCAAATCCACACACTTATGATGACCTACTCGGTCAAAGCGAAATCATCAAAGATGACCCAGAAGGCGATGCGTTATATGGTATTGATGCGCTCATAGATCCTGATTATAGAGGCTATCGATTGGGACGCCGCCTATATGATGCGCGAAAAGAGCTGTGCCGCCAAATGAACTTTCGGGCTATCTTGGCCGGTGGTCGTATCCCTAAATACTATAACCATCAGGACTTGACGCCCGGCGAATATATCGATGCTGTTGAGGCCCGTGAAATCTATGATCCTACTTTGTCTTTTCAGTTATCCAATGGGTTTATCGTTAAACGTATTTTGACCGGCTACCTACCTGATGACAAACAGTCTAAAGGCTTTGCTACCCTGCTTGAGTGGGCAAATATCTATTATGAGCCACAAGACTACAAACCTAATGCCCGTAAAACCGATGTGCGTATTGGTGGTATCCAATGGCAGATGCGCGAGGTCGAGTCGCCTGAAGAGCTACTACAGCAAGTCGAATTCTTCGTCGATGTTATGGCGGATTATAATGCTGACTTTGCCTGCCTGCCTGAGTTTTTTAACGCGCCATTAATGGGTCTGTGTGAGTCAACTGATCAAAATATTGCCATTCGCTTCTTAGCGGACTACACCGAATGGTTTAAAAATGAAATCTCGAACCTTGCGGTCAGTTATAACGTCAATGTGATTGCCGGATCTATGCCGTTATTTGATGAAGAAGAAGAAATATTGTATAACGTTAGCTATCTTTGCCGACGAGATGGCACCGTTGAAGAGCAGCGCAAAATTCATATTACCCCTCATGAGCGCAGTGCATGGGTGATTGAAGGCGGTAATAAGGTACAGGTGTTTGATACCGATGCGGGACGAATTGGTATATTAATTTGCTATGATGTTGAATTCCCTGAGCTTGCGCGTCTATTAGCGCTAGAAGACATGGACATCTTGTTCGTGCCTTTCTGGACAGATACCAAAAATGGCTACTTACGCGTGCGCCATTGCGCCCAAGCACGCGCCATTGAAAACGAGTGCTATGTCATGATTTGTGGTTCAGTCGGCAACTTACCGCAAGTAGAAAGCTTAGATATTCAGTACGCCCAATCGTCCGTATTCTCCCCTTCTGACTTTGCGTTTCCCCATGATGCCATTATGGCTGAAACCACTGCCAATACGGAGATGGTGTTCTTCTCGGACTTGGATTTAGACAAGTTAATACATGTGCGCAATGAGGGCTCAGTGAATAATCTTAAAGACCGTCGTGAGGATATCTTCACCTTAAAGTGGAAGAAAAAAGCCAAACAGTCGGTTAAACACAGTACGCCAAAAGAGCTTAAAGACAACTCTCATAGTGTGAGAGATGGGGTGCCTCTACATGATAGAGCGACCAAACCTATGTAATATTATAGTTGAATTTTATGTCACACCGTGATGTTGAAAAACTTGAGTCTAATTCTAAACCTAATTCTAAACCTAATTCTATGCCCAATTCTACGTCAAAGCTTGCAACCTCAAAAAAGGCATGGGCATGGGCATGGACTTGGTTAGGCTCAGTCTTTAAGTATCTGGTTTTATTTTTGGTTATTTATACGGTGATAAACTGGTGGCGTCAACCGGTGATGCCCGCCAGCCCTACCCTACAGCTTAAAGACTATCAAGGACAACCTGTCGATATCGATAAGTTGAGTCAGCGCTCCCCAGTATTGGTCTATTTCTGGGGAACATGGTGCGGGGTTTGCAAAGTGACCTCACCTATGATCAATACGCTGGCACAGTCTGGTCATTATCCGATTGTCACCATTGCCATCCAATCGGGTAGTAATGATGAGCTTCATCGATATTTGTCCGAGCATCAGTATACTTTCACCACGATCAATGATCAATCCGGTGAGCTGTTTCGTCATTGGCAAGGACAAGTGACGCCGTCATACGTCATCTTAAAAAAGGGTGAAATGACCCAAGGATTAACAGGTATTCAACCCCAATGGTCTTTAAGACTAAGATTGTGGTTATCCTCTTTGATGTAATGTAGCTGTCATACAAGGGGAATTTAGGTGTAATGCAGGGGTTATGCAAATGAGTAATGTCTGCTATTTACGATAGTAGCTATCGTGTTCTCTTAACCACCAATTCATATTATTTTGACGTTTCGCTCTAAACGCTTCAAGCTTGATGGCCGCTTTTGCATTATGACGTCTTAATGTATCAATACCAAATAAGATCGGCACACTCACCAATACCCCATGACGCAATTTGGACTTAGGCAGCCCAAGTCCATCGCCAATATCATCACCAACTAACGTCCTTGTGACACTGGCATTGACCAATTCAACAAATCTGCCTTTTTTATTGTCCTCGCCCATAATCTCTGATGGCAACCTGTGCAGCGCATCTGCTAACGGTTTACCGACCTCAAAGTCTAAATGCTGCGTGGCCAAATAAGTATAGATCCACTCCCAGCACTGGGTTTCAGTGTCGGGCAGCCGCTTTAAATCAATACCCATCCACCAACTGGCTAAATGCCATAAGTGCAGGATACCTTTGGCTTCTTGTTGAGTAATTCTAGCACCCAGCAGCCTTAACCCTCGCATAATTAGTAAAGAGAACTGTAAATGGGTGGCGACCATGTCAGTTTGATTGATTGGTGTGCCCCAATAGGCAGTATCCCAGCCTTGCTTGAGCAGCTTTTGACGGACGATGGCATGTATCTGGCGGACGCTAATACTTTGTCGCCACCCTTCACTGCCTATCGCTAGCACACTATCTGCCCCATTAATCTGAGGATGCTCTGAGACTGCTAAAATATAAGAATAGGTTCGCATCAGCCTAGGTAGTGCATCGTGAACCAATGCACCAGTCTGGGTTAAAGGGAGCGATAACGCAGGGATACTATACCCTGCCATTAAGGCCACATTTCGAAGTAACCAAATCAGCATCAATGGATAGCGGCGGTAAGCAATCGCACCAATTTCTGCCAAATCTGCATCAAACCACTCAGGGTGGGAGGAGAACTGCTCGACAAGCTGTTGATAATTGGCATTATCGTCTAACGCATTGCCGTTTAAAGCATTGTCGTCTATCACCTCGCCATTTATAACAATGTCAGATTCAGTCTTGAATGACGCTGATAAGGGTTTGGTAGTATCTGCTAGTGAGTGCTCGGACATAATATGAGCTTGCAGCGGTTTGGCAAACTTATAATTGGCGGCAAGCAGTCTGTCTGCAACAGGGTCTCCCCTATCGTACCCTTGAGCCATTTCATTCAATAAGTCTTCTGAAACCGTGAAATCTTTTGGCAATAAAAACTGGCGTATACGCTTTAAAACCTGTAGGTCGGCGTGGTGGTCTATCGCCGTGGTACGACCATGGTGTCTGATCATAGGAGTACTCTTAATGGTGTCTAGGCCCAATAAATCTCAATAAACCCTCAATAAATCCTCAATAAATATTAGCGAGATGTTTGGGTCTGTATAGAATAATATGATTAAAAATTATAACACGCCTGCATGACAGTTGATTTTAAGTCGTGGGTTTCACATTGGTTTAAAGCACGTTACACGCTTCACGTAACTCCAGTTGAATATGACTAGGTTAGTTTGAGTTAGATCGAGTCAGGTTAAACACAGCATAAATTTTATGACTGACACATTTTCAGGTTAAGCTAACAACGGTCTTCATATAAACGGATAAATTCGTCTATAATACGTTTGAATAAGTTATACCATGAACGAGGGTATCCACTCTCACTGATAGTCATATAATAATTTTATTATGTTCTGACTATATTTCACTCCCTACACTTAAGGACAGTATATGGACCCTCACAATACCGATACCCCCTCTGCAAAAGAACCCCTCCCTTTATATGAGTATAACCCAGACTTTAGTAATGGAAAGTGGTTTCCAAACTGGAAGCCTTTTCAGGGTGATTTAGATCGCCATCCAGTCGCTATCAATGAATATTTACCGCCTGTCAAAAGTGTCATGCTAGGGATTCAACATACCTTTGCGATGTTTGGCGCGACGGTGTTAGCCCCGTTGTTGATGGGGTTTGATGTTAACTTAGCAATTTTGATGTCAGGCATCTGTACCATACTGTTCTTTGTAATAACGGGCGGTCGTATGCCAAGCTATCTTGGCTCTAGCTTTGCGTTCATCGGTCCAGTAATCGCAGTCACGGCCTATGCAGGCAGTGGCCCAAACACCAACTTAAATGTTGCTCTTGGCGCTATTATGGTGTGCGGTATGCTTTACGCTTTGGTAGGGCTTTTGGTGATGAAAGTCGGTACTGATTGGATAGAAAAGCTGATGCCACCTATTGTTACCGGTGCAATCGTGATGATAATCGGTTTAAACTTAGCCCCTGTTACGGTACAAGGCATATCTGCTGACCAATTTGATGCGTGGATGGCCACTTTAACCGTGGTGCTGATCAGTAGTGTGGCTATCTTTACCCGAGGTATGCTGCGCCGTCTGCTGTTACTTGTCGGCCTTTTGCTGTCTTACATTATTTACTACATGGTCGCAAATATAATGGGTTACGGCACACCTATTGACTTCACTACCGTACAACAAGCGGCTTGGTTTGGCTTGCCTACGACGCACACGCCAGAATTTAGCTTAGATGCTATTATTTTAATTGCGCCCATTGCCTTTATCTTAATCGCTGAAAACTTAGGCCACTTCAAAGCCGTTGAAGGAATGACTAAATCTCATGTCACCCCTTATATTGGTCGCTCCTTCTTTGCTGACGGTGTCGCCACCACATTTTCAGCTGGTTTTGGCGGTACGGGCGTCACTACCTATGCTGAAAATATTGGGGTAATGGCCGTCACCAAAATCTACAGTACTACTATCTTTGTTATGGCAGGTGTGGTGGCTATATTCCTTGGTCTATCGCCTAAGTTTGGGGCAGTGATTCAAAGTATTCCAGCAGCCTTATTGGGGGGCGCGTCTATCGTGGTATTTGGATTAATTGCCATTGCTGGGGTTAAAATCTGGATCGACAATAAAATTGACTTTAGTAAAAATAGCAATCTCATCATCGCTGCCGTTACTGTCATAATGGGGGCGGGTAATTTCAGTCTACATATCGGCGGCTTTGACTTAGGCGGTATCGGAACCGCAACGCTTGCGGCTATTGTTCTAAATCTGCTGTTTAATCGTGAGATCGCTAGTAATAAACTCGTTTCTTAAACTTAACATCGAAACTCTAATTCTGGGCGTTGTTTCAAATTAAAGTTTTGGGTCTAAATAACAAAGCCCATTTTGATTGAAATGGGCTTTATTTATTTCCACATAGCACGCTAACGACGACGGTAAAAACGGGCAAAGAAACGATAGCGGCGCAGTTTAGCCGTTTGATTCAGCGGTTTTGGTTTGAGCGACCCTAAATATATGGCAAACATAGTCAAAGCTGCGCCTGTCCATTGTAGCGTATTGATGGGTTTATCTAGCCAAAAGTAATCGATTACTAAAGCGGCGACCGGCTCACTTAACAGCAGTAATCCCGTTAACGCTAAAGACAACTTCGGAATCGAATAAGCGATTAGTCCCCATGCTAAACACTGCATCACCGTACCATATATAATAATCCAGCCAAGTTCACTTAACGAGTTGGGTAGTATTTTTCCACCATCAAATATCAGCATGGGTATCAACATCGCAAGACTACCGCCAATACTAATACGCCGCATTAGAATAAAAATCGGCGTGGCAACGGTTTGGTGGGTCAAGCGAATAAAAGTCATTGAGGCCGCCAACATACTGGCGGATACGATGCCCGTAACAAATCCGTAAGCCGCATGGTTGTTATTGGCAAACTCGGGGCTGGCAATGAATACCACGCCTAGTAAAGCAATGACCAGGCTGATAAGTTGCAAGATGGTTTGACGCTCTTTGAACATCAAAAAACCCAACGCTGCTAAGAAAAATATCTGCAAACTATTGAGCAACGTCGAAATACCTGGCCCTACTGCATAAATACTTTCATGCCATAATGCCAAATCTATTCCTAAAAATGCACCAGACAGTAGCGCATAAAACAAGGCTTTTTGAGACTTTTTGTGCGTCTCTGCCTTTGGCATGCGTTGATTAAAAATCATTGCCAATACGGTAAACACAATACCTGATATCGCCAGTCGCCAAAATGACATAGCATAGCCGCCGACATCCACATGGGCGACAATAAGACTTCCTAGCCCAAAAATAATACACCCAATAATCAGCCCTATCGCAGGTAATTGGGCGTTGTCCTTAATTTTTATCATATGACGACCTAGCGCTTTTAATAAGAGGCTATAGAGAACTTAGCTTTTTAATTGGTTGAAATAAATAAAGGCTTTCTTTATTAGACTGCCCTATTTTATCGGACTGCCCTTTTGGTTAATCAGTGCAAATTTAGACCATTAATTGTTCATGTGTTAGTGTATTATTTCCATACAGGTTTTTAAATGATAGATTTGATTTTCAAAACAGCTAAAGAGATGTCAAGGAAGCCGATTATGCCAAAAAATGATGTTTTACGTGCAAAGATTAGACTATTAGGCTCATTGTTGGGAGAGACCATTTCTCGCCAATCTGGGGTGGAAACGTTACGTACTATTGAAACCTTGCGTCAGGGGTTTATACAAGAACGACGCGATCCTAATGAACAAAATAAGCAACAACTGATAGATCTTATCGCCTCGCTGGACAACCAAACTTTGAAGAATGTCATTCGTGCGTTCTCTATCTATTTCTTTTTAGCTAACCTCACAGAAGAAAACTACTTACGTGATCAGCGCCGTGTTTTACGAGAGCAGTCAAAACTATACTGGGAAGGCTCATTTCGTAATACCTTACAAGAGTGCCGTGAGCGCAACGTCAGCCCTGAACAAATAAAAGAGCTGATAGATCAGCTTAAGTTCATACCGGTATTTACTGCCCATCCGACAGAAGCGCGTCGACGCACCACCATGAATATCCTGCAAACCCTGTATAAATATACCTATGATCTAAAGCAGCTGCCAGAAGACAGTGTCGCCTACGAGCAAGCCAAACAAAAAACGGCACAAACTATAGATCTGTTATGGTCATCGGATGAAATACGCACCCGCAAACCTTTGGTATTTGATGAAATTAATAATGGTCTGCATTATTTTAATGCCAGCTTATTTACTGCCATTCCACAGGTTTATCGCAATCTTAAAAAAGCCATTGATCATATCTATCCCGAGTTAAGCGACTATCCGCTACCTACTTTTTTGACCTTTGGTTCTTGGATCGGCGGTGATAGAGATGGCAACCCCTTTGTCACGCATGAGACCACTGAAATGGCAGTTCTCATGCATGCCGATACGGTATTACGCCATTATCAAGTTATGATCAAGAAGCTACGTCGTGAGCTGATCCATAGTAATACTATTATCGATATATCTTCTGAAGTCTACCAAAAAATAGAAGAGTATAGTGAGCTTGATAAAAAAGTATTCTACTACAATCCTAATGATTATAATAACGAGCCTTATCGCAGATTATTGTCAATTATTCTAGCCAAGACCAAAGCAACCAATGACTTTATCCAAAGTAAAGGCTCAGATACTGACGCACAACCATTTGCTTACCAGTCACCGAAGCAGCTGCTAGAAGATTTACGCATCATTCGACAAAGTGTTGAAAAACATGACAGTGCCCATGCTAATGGATTGCTCCTAGACGCCATACGTTTAGTAAAAACGTGTGGCTTCCATTTGGCCTCCCTAGATATCCGTCAAGATTCCGAGTATCACGGTGATGTCGTTGCTGAGATTTTCGCTAATGCGCCAAACTTACCTGATTATAAATCACTTAATGAAAGTGAACGCCAGCACTGGCTAACGCTGCTGCTACAAAAAACTGGGACACCGCTGATCTATGTCGACAATCTAAGCGATCAAGCACGTGAACAGCTTGCATTAATGAACTCCGTAGCGACACTGCGAAAGCTTATCGGCGAAGACACATTTGGTAGCTATGTTATCTCCATGACCAACAATGCCAGTCAGCTGTTAGAAGTCCTATTGCTGATGCGCTTCTCAGGTCTATCCGGTATTAGTGACGAGGGTTATCTAACCTCAGCTTTACCGATAGCACCTTTATTTGAGACCATTGAAGATCTAAAAAATATCAATAAAACCCTCCCTACTGTATTAGACAACCCGCTCTATAGAGACATGCTTGCGCACTCTGGAAACCTGCAAGAGATTATGCTTGGGTATTCCGACTCCTCAAAAGATGGCGGTATTATCACCTCAGCTTGGCAGCTCTATAAGGCTCAACAGACCATTGCTGGCATAGCGAAAAAGTATGGCATCAAAACCCGCTTGTTCCATGGCCGTGGTGGCTCTGTCAGTCGTGGTGGTGGTCCAACCCATCAATCCATTGCAGCGCAGCCAGCAGGTACGCTTGATGGTCAAATCAAGTTTACCGAACAAGGTGAAGTGCTGTACGCCAAGTATGCCAATCCTGACACCGCCGTCTATGAGCTGACCATGGGCATTACCGGTGCATTAAAAGCCAGTTCATCAAGATTTGTTAAACAGCCTGATGCGCTAACAAAGTATGAGGAATTATTTGCTAAGCTTGCTGAGGCAGGAGAAACACAATACCGAGCGCTGACAGACCATACGCCAGGCTTTTACCAGTTTTATTCTGAAGCAACACCAGTGCAAGAAATATCTTTACTCAATATTGGCTCACGTCCTTCTCATCGCAAAAAAGGTCTGCCGAGTAAATCCACCATCCGCGCCATCCCTTGGGTATTTGGCTGGTCACTCGCTCGCTTTACCTTACCTGCTTGGTATGGCGTCGGTAGTGCGCTGAGCAGTGTCAAAGAGGATGAGGCAATGATGAAAGAAATGAACGCCCATTGGCCATTTTTCCGGGCTTTTATTAGTAATATCGAGATGTCATTTACCAAGTCAGAGATGAGTATCGCAAAAGCCTATAGTTTCTTGTGCGATGATGACAGCTTACGCGACAAGATTATGCACGCTGTTTTAAAAGAGCATCAATTAACCCACGATGGTCTGAATTCATTGCTGGAGCAACAGACTTTATTGTCCAATCAGCAAGACTTAGCGGAATCACTTGAGTGGCGAAATGGCTACTTAGATCCTATTAACTATATTCAAATTGAGCTGTTGAAGCGGCTGCGACATCATAATGCTACCGCTTCTGAAAATGTGGTTAACCGTGACAGTACTGTTATTAGTGATCGTCCTGATAATGATCATTCTATTAATAAAGATAACGATATCAATGTTACAGACCCACTCATTCGCAGTATTAATGCCTTGGCCGCAGGGCTGCGTAATACAGGCTAAGTGTATAAGTTAAGTCTCGTTTCAATAAATTAATAGCTAAATAAACAAATAGCCAAATTAAAGACATCAAAAAGCCCAACGTTAATGATTTAACGATGGGCTTTTAATGATTGGCTTTAACCGCTTAAAAGTCTAAAGCTCTAAACACTTAAATAACTTAAATAACTTAAATAACTTAAATAACTTAAATAACTTAAATAACTTAAATAACTTAAATAACAGTGTATTGAGCGCTTAGAATTAGTATTAAGAGTTAAACATTAATCAATTACTTTGAAGCAGCCGCTTGAGCAGCAGCGACTTCAGCAGCGAAGTCTTCTTGTTTTTTCTCGATACCTTCGCCTACTTCAAAGCGAACGAATTCTTTAACCGTAACGCCGTCAGCTTTCATTGCATCACCCACTTTTTGGTCGTTATCCATGACGTAAGCTTGACGAACCAATACCACTTCGTCTAAGTATTTACGTAAGCTACCTTCAATCATTTTTTCAATGATGTTGTCAGGCTTGCCAGACTCACGTGCTTTTGCTTCAGCGATATCTTTTTCACGAGCTAGGATATCGGCTGGTACATCTGTGTCATTCACAGCTACTGGATTGAACGCTGCGATATGCATTGCTAAGTTCTTACCACTGTCATCGTTGCCGCCTTCCGTTGAAACCACAACACCGATACGTAGACCATGACGGTAAGATGATAGATTGTCGCCTTCAACGATTTTTGCACGACGGACTTGAATGTTTTCACCGATTTTTTGAACCAAAGATACACGTGCTTCTTCAACCGTTTGACCATTACCATAGTCAAGCTCAGCAATGTTGGCAGGATCCGTTTCGTTGTTCGCAAGCGCAAGCTCAGCTACTTTATTAGCAAATGCGGTGAAGTTGTCGTCTTTAGCAACGAAATCAGTTTGGCAGTTCACTTCTAAAAGAATGGCTTTATTGCCTTCTTGAGCGATGATAATGGCACCATCAGCAGCGATATTACCTGCTTTCTTAGCGGCTTTAGCTTGACCTGATTTGCGAAGGTTATCAATGGCAGTTTCTACATCGCCAGCGGTTTCTTCTAATGCTTTTTTACATTCCATCATACCAAGGCCAGTACGGTCACGAAGTTCTTTTACTAATTTTGCAGAAATCTTAGACATTTTTTTTCCTCTATTTGAGTTGTTATGGGATATAGAATTTAGATATGGAACAGTGTAAGGATATAAAATGACAAGGGCATGACGAGGGATTCCACATCATGCCGCTATGAGTCAAGTAATACGCGTGAAATTAGGTAAGTAGTCTATTTCAATATAAACAATCATGACTATAAATAAATACCTAATTCAGGAACGTCACATAACTTTTAACTATTCAATACTTTAATTACTCAGCTGAATCAGCTGGTGCTTCAGGGGCAGCCGCTTCTTCTGTTTGCGTTTCAGCAGTTTGAGCTTCCGCAACAGGAGCGTCTTGGGTAGCAGGCGTTTCTTCAGCTGGAGCAGCCGCGCCACCCGCTTGAGTTTTCGCGTATTCTTTACCCGCGATAATGGCATCTGCCATACGGGTTACGTATAAAGTTACGGCACGAATAGCATCATCATTAGCGGGGATAACGTAATCAACATTATCTGGGTTTGAGTTGGTATCAACGATACCGATCACTGGGATACCTAAGTTTTTAGCTTCTTTAATAGCAATCGCTTCGTGGTCAACGTCCACTACAAAGATAGCGTCAGGTAAGCCACCCATGTTTTTAATACCACCTAAAGAGCGCTCAAGCTTTTCCATAGCACGTGTACGTTCTAAAGCTTCACGCTTAGTCAGCTTAGCGAAAGTACCGTCTTCAGCTTGTTTTTCTAGCTCTTTTAAGCGGTTGATTGACTGGCGTAGTGTTTTCCAGTTTGTCAAC
This sequence comes from Psychrobacter sp. CX5, assembly GCF_057621535.2. Taxonomy (NCBI): domain Bacteria; kingdom Pseudomonadati; phylum Pseudomonadota; class Gammaproteobacteria; order Moraxellales; family Moraxellaceae; genus Psychrobacter; species Psychrobacter sp. CX5. Next base: position 470,339 of record NZ_CM177735.1, read on the forward strand.
ATACCACCTAACCAGCGGTGATCAACGTATGGCTGACCAGCACGTAGCGCTTGTTCACGAATGACTTCGCTTGCCGCACGCTTAGTACCAACAAATAATACTTTGTTGCCTTTAGCGGCTAGGCCGTTTACGTAAGTTAACGCTTCGTTGAACGCTTTTACAGTGTGCTCAAGGTTGATGATATGGATTTTATTACGGGCGCCAAAAATGTATTGGTTCATTTTTGGGTTCCAAAAACGGGTTTGGTGACCAAAGTGAGCGCCAGCTTGTAGAAGGTCGCGCATTGGCATTTTAGTTGGACTGTTTGACATGTAAATTTCCTTTGAAAGTTGGGTTATGCCTCCACACTGCAAAAATTACCGATCCATCGACACGCATTTGCTTTATTTCAAAAGCCTAAACAACGATTAAAACTCGTTAAGGCTAAATCTGAGACAACAAATTAGTCAAGCCGACGGACACCCAGCAATTTTTAGACGCAATGTGTGTGTCATTGGTTAAAGATGGGTTTAAAAACTAAGTTAATATTTACTTTGATTCTTATGTGTTACTTTTATAAGTGTGATTTATTAAAAATACGCCATAAATCAAGCACTAATTACACAGAATGTTATAGAAACAAAATAAGGCACATATTTTACCATAATTAAAGCCTGAGGTGAAGTATTTATAAGGCTATCGATTTTCGATTAAACTCCTTGAAAATGCTTAAAATAATCTGACATACGTTAGAATAAATTGATAATAAATACAAGGCGGTAACATAGCCATAAATAAAAGTAAGCGAAGCGTATGTTATACTAATCGACTATTAACTCAATCTTTTAAACGCTTGCTCTTTACTAACTATATTCATTCAAACAGACGGTATCAGGCCCTTGTTTGTTAACCCTGAACCTATCAATATTAACTTATAAAATAATATCTTATGACGAATACTAATGACTTAATACTGGCCCCAGAGGCCATTGAAAAAATGCGTGTCGCCGGAAAACTTGCCAGCGATCTATTGGTAATGCTTGATGACCATGTTAAAGAAGGCATCAGTACAGAAACGCTTAACCAAATTGCTCATGAGTTTACGTTAGATCACGGCGCTATCCCCGCCCCATTAAACTATGGACAACCCCCCTTTCCTAAATCTATTTGTACCTCGGTAAATCATGTGGTCTGTCATGGTATTCCATCTGAAAATAAAATCTTAAAAGATGGCGATATTATTAACATTGATGTGACAGTGATTAAAGACGGCTATTATGGTGATACCTCTAAAATGTGGATCATTGGTGAAGGCTCAATTATGGCGCAGCGTATTTGTGATGTGGCTCAAAAAGCCTTATACGCTGGTATGAAAGTGGTCAAAAATGGGGCGCACCTAGGCGATATTGGTGCTGCCATTCAAGAAGTGGTTGAGCCAGAGCGCTTTAGCATCGTTCGTGAATTTTGTGGACATGGCATAAGTAATACCTTCCATCATGAGCCACAAGTATTACACTATGGACGCAAGGGTACTGGTATAGAGCTTAAGTCGGGTATGACCTTTACCATTGAGCCTATGATCAATCAAGGTACTTGGAAAACTAAAATCTTACCTGATCAGTGGACTGCCATCACAAAAGATCGTAAGCTATCGGCACAGTGGGAGCATACCTTAATGGTGACTGATAATGGCTGTGAAGTGTTTACAGTCCGTCCGGAAGAAGATTTAAGTTTTTTATCGACTTAGTACACATTTAAAGACTGCCTTGGCAGTCTTTTTTTTGGCAAAATAAACGCCTATTATAGTAAGCGAGTCTTGACCCTATACTATCCTACATATCTTGGAACCAAATATGTTTATTAATGACCCCACCGACTCTTTAATACCACCCCTTCCAGACTTAAAAAACAACCCTTCACGCAATTTAGGCATTCCTGACTGGCTGAAAGAAGTAGAAGCCGATATCTCTAAAGCGCTTGATAGAGGGGTGGATATACGACAGTTGGTTAGCGCTCGATCTTTTGCCATAGACAGCTTATTGACTGAGCTTTTTGATCTACATGGATTGAATGAGACAGGTCTGGCTTTATTTGCTGTCGGTGGCTATGGACGAGGCGAACTCTCCCCTTATTCTGATGTTGATATTTTACTGCTCGCACAAGACGCTATTAATGATAGTGACGCGCAAAAGGTGGACAGTTTTGTCGCAAGCTTATGGGATGTCGGCATCGAGCCTGGACTTGCTGTACGCAGCGTGGCTGACTGCTTAAAAATGGCTGAGGATATCACGGTCGCTACCAATATATTAGAAGCACGGTTATTGGTTGGTAATGAAGCACTGTCTACAATACCCAATAATATTGTCAAAGAAGTGTGGTCACAAAAAGACTTCTATGACGCTAAAATTGCGGAATCAAGAGCGCGTCACACTCATCAAAATGATACTGAGTACAACCTTGAGCCTGACATAAAAATATCACCCGGTGGACTACGGGATATTCATACCATTGGCTGGATTACCAAACGCTATTTTAGAATTAGCAAACTATATGATCTGGTGCCCCAAGACTTTTTAACAGAAAAAGAATACGATGAGCTCAGATATTCTGAAGGGTTCTTATGGCAAATCCGTCATCACTTGCACCATTTAACTGGTCGAAATGAAAATAAGCTACTGTTCGACTATCAGCGAGATATCGGAGAACGGATGGGCTATACCGAAGAGCCTGACGATGAACCCAATGCAGCTGTAGAAAGATTTATGCGCGATTATTATCGTTGTGCCATGAAAATTTCGACGTTATCAGAAATGTTGACCTCTCACTATTATGAAACGGTGATTGAAGCAAGACTACCTGAATCTGAAAAACCGAATAAATCCGTACTCAACGCCCGCTTTAATAAAATAGGTGATGATCAAATCGCCATTGCTCACCATCATGTGTTTGCTCAGCATCCTGAGGCGATTCTTGAGATGTTTTTATTGATGGGTCAGCATGGTATCAAACAGATTCGCACTCGTACGCTACGTGCTCTAAAAATAGCGGCGCGGGGTATCGATCAACCTTACCGTGACAACCCTGTGCATAAAAAGCTATTTTTGGATAATTTAAAAGAGCAAAACTACTTATTCCATCGTTTGCGAATTATGAAACGCTATGGGGTACTGGCTAACTATATGCCGCAGTTTGTCAATCTTATAGGACTCATGCAATACGATTTATTCCATCGCTATACGGTCGATGAGCATATTCTATTATTAATACGTATGTTGCACCGCTTTACCGATCCAAAGTATCAAGATGAATTTGCCTTAGTAAGCTCTATTTATCAGCGTATTGAGCGTAAAGAGATCATCGTATTGGCGGCCATTTTCCATGATATTGCGAAAGGACGAGGGGGAGACCATAGCTTGCTTGGCGAAGAGGATGCGATTGAGTTTTGTCTAGCTCATGGTATGAGTGAAGCCGACGCTAAGCTTATCGGTTGGCTGACGCGTTATCATTTATTAATGTCAATGACCGCACAAAAGCAGGATATCTCTGATCCTGAAGTGGTAACTCGATTTGCAAATCTAGTGGGTAATGTCACTCATCTTAACCATTTATATGTGCTGACAGTGGCGGACATGAATGCGACCAACCCGCAACTATGGAACAGTTGGCGTGCCAGCTTAATGCGACAGCTCTACACTCAGACGCGTCGTATTTTAAGAGCTGACTTAGATGCCCCGACCAACCGTCAAGAAATGATTGAGACCACGCGTAAGCAGGCCATTGCGATGCTAGATAAAGTGGACAATCAACACATGAACCGTGATGAAGTATTGGCGTTATGGGATGAGCTTGGCGACGAGTACTTCTTACGTGAGATTCCAGAAGCGATTATGTGGCATACCGAAGCCATCTTGAACCACCCACCTATCGGTAAAGCCTCTGACGCGAGTAGTGAACCTTTGGTAGTGCTACGGGAACACCGTGAGTTGACACTTGATGCGGTACAAATCTTTATTTATACCCAAAACCAAGCCAATCTGTTTGCTGTCACTATGGCAGTGTTTGACCAAATGAACCTTGATGTCCTTGATGCACGAATCATTACTGCCACTCGTGATTTTGCCTTAGACTCTTATGTGCTACTAGACCGTCATGGAACTTTGCTCACTGACTCGGAATCTCGTAAAGAATTGACGCATCGTTTAATCGATGCCTTCAAAAATCCTGAAGCGCCTAAATTGGTACAAAAACGATTGCCCCGACAGCTTAAGAACTTTCATGTACCAACGACCATTGATTTTAACTATAATGAAGCCAGTAGACAGCATGTTATGAGCCTAACCACGCTGGATCAACCGGGTTTGCTTGCGCGCATTGGACAAGTGTTTTTGAATGAACACATTGAGGTTCATGCGGCTCGCATTACCACCTTAGGTGAGCGCGCTGAAGATATGTTCTATATCAGTGATATCGGAGATGGCATGCTCAGCGATGAAAAGCTCGAGCGTTTACAAAAGGCGTTGATACAGATATTGACCACGCCGAGTTAGGGCATTGATATTTAATAAAAAACATAACAACAAATAAAACACTGAATAGGCACACTATGAATCCAAAATTAGAGCTTCTCCATCCCTATCCCTTTGCCAAGATGGCCAAACTTTTGGCTGACTCAGTGCCTGCCAGCAAGTATGAGACTATTAAGCTTGGCATAGGTGAGCCTAAGCATGAGCCGCCTGCTTTTGTGCTTGAGGAGCTTGCAGGAAACTTAAGTAGGGTGCAAAACTATCCAAGTACGAATGGCCTACCCGAGCTACGCCAAGCGATTGCAACCTGGTTACATAACCGCTTTTCGCTAAATAAAATCAGTGCGGACACTCAGGTGCTCCCCGTCATGGGGACTCGAGAAGCTATCTTCAGTTTTGTACAAGCGGCTATAGAACCTGCAGCTGCATCAGATAATAAGCCGTTAATTGTCATGCCCAATCCTTTTTATCAAATTTATGAGGGGGCGGCACTACTAGCGGGCGCAGAGCCTTACTTTGTCCCTTGTACGCAGGATAATGACTTTAAGGGTGATTATCAATCTGTTCCTGAGGCGGTATGGGCGCGTACTCAACTTGTCTTTGTGTGTAGTCCCAATAACCCGACCGGCGCCGTGTTTAGTGAATCTGACTGGCAGGCGTTAATTGAGCTATCTGATAAGCATGATTTTATTATTGCCAGTGATGAATGCTATAGCGAATTGTATTTCGATCAGCCGCCAATGGGATTGCTTGAAGCCTGTGCCAATATGGGCCGTGATGACTATAAAAACTGCGTTGTCTTTCATTCGCTGTCAAAGCGTTCAAACCTACCCGGACTGCGTTCAGGGTTTATCGCTGGGGATGCACAGCTGCTTGCCCCTTATTTGCAGTACCGTACCTATCAAGGTTGTGCCATGCCGATCCATCACCAATTAGCCTCTATCGCAGCTTGGCAAGATGAAGATCATGTGGCGCACAATCGTGAGTTATATGCTCAAAAATTTGATCTGTGGATGAGTGAATTAGGAGATATCCTACAGCTACGCAGGCCTGATGCTGGGTTTTATCTATGGGTACAAGCCCCAGAACAGTTTAGTGACGCACAAGGCGAGCGCGATGATGAAGCTTTTGTCAAAGCCTTGTACGAAAAGCTTAATATCAATGCGTTGGCAGGTCGCTATTTATCAAGAGACGTCAATGCTTTTAATCCTGGTAAAGGCTTTGTGCGCTTGGCATTAGTCGCCAGTGTTGAGGAAAGTCGTGAAGCTATTGAACGAATAAAAGACTTGTTAAATTAACGGCGTTATAGAACTATTTAAGAACCGGCATTCACAACCTTTAAATGGATTTTTTTGCCTTAAATTGCATAACTATCGCTTGTAAATATATAGTCAAAGAAGTCTAAAATGGTTACAAGGCAACCGAGTTCAAGTAGCAAGTAATACGGGAGTAGGCTTAACGAGGTTAGCGCCGTAACCATTTAGTAGTTCGCTGACCATAGTTTGTCTACAACTATATTAACCCAAACAATATGACATAACCATGGAGCGGTTTATGACAAGGCTAGACTTTACGCAACCTCCTTTTGACGTTTTAAGCGCCAATGAGCGAGAGATGCTAAAAAAACAAACCCAGATCCGCTATTTGCCTAAAGATGAGGTCATAAGTCCTGAAGATATTAACTATTTTTATGTGATATTAAAGGGCGGTATTCAGCAAAGTTTAAAAGGCAATAAGGCAGACGACTTTAACTCTACCATGTATAGCAATGACTGGTTTGATGGTCGTAAAACCCCTCTGGATTCATCAAGCTCTCAAGCTAGCTATCTACCACAACGGATTGCCATTCCCCAAATTGATGATCTGTATCACGCCAATCATGCTGTATCGAATGACGATACAGCGCCTAATTTAAATCAGGATGTTAATCCGACTTACCACTATCAAGCCATTGAAGACAGCTTGTTACTGCAAATTAATCCTGAAGCTATCGATGAATTAATTGTTAAAAATCCAGACATCAAAAACCTGCTGAGCGGTGAACTTGCTGAGCGAATGCATGCCTATAGTAAGCGGGGACACACTTATTCACCATGGCAAGAACGCGCCACCCATTCAAAGGGCGCATTAAGCAACCCGCAAGCAGAATCTCAGCAGTTGATGCTGCAACCCGTATCCGCCATTCGTATGTTACAGGTTCATACTGTCTCTGAGAATGCAACCTTATTTGATGCCGCCTCCACCATGACTCAGGCAGGCTTAAAGCATGTTTTGGTGAAGCGTCTACCGACAATAGAGCGTCACCCTACCCGCTCGCATCAAAGCAATATGGGTATTTTAACTGACGCTGATATATGCCGTGCTGTCAGTGATCAGGTAGATATGAGTACGACGCTATGCCGTGATTATGCCAAATTTAAGCTGCATACCATTGACCATCACCAAGATGTCAGCGAAGCGTTATTAACTATGATTCGCCACCGTGTCCACCGGTTGCCCGTGATCGATGACAATCAACAGGTTATTGGCGTTCTTGGTCAAACGGATTTACTGGCTTTTATCAGTCACCACTCTCATTTAATTACACTACAGATCGAACAAGCTGATACCATTGAGAGACTTAAAGAGCCCGTTGAGCAGATTGGGCGATATATCCGCGAGCAACATAAAAACGGCATAAAGATCAGTGTGATAAGCCGCATGGTTCAGGCACTAAATGCTCAAGTATTTGCAAAACTTTGGCGCATTATCGTCCCAAACATGGTATTTGAAAATACCTGTATTATCGTCATGGGCTCTGAAGGTCGAGGTGAGCAAATCATGCGTACTGATCAGGATAATGCCTTAATTATCAGAAATGGCTTTAGTCACCCTGAGTTGGCCACCTATGCCGATACGTTTAATCAAACCCTCGCTGAAATGGGCTATCCGCTTTGCGATGGCAATATTATGATGACCAACCCTATGTGGCGCCAATCGTTAAATCGCTTTAAAGCTCAAGTCACTTCTTGGTTTAAACAAGAGCAACCAGAGCATGCTATTTGGCTGGCGTCACTACTCGATGCCGCCTACGTGTGCGGAGATGAACGGCTACTTGACAGTCTTCGCAGCCATTTACAGATCGCCCACCGTAGCACGGACCCCATGTTTATTCGCAGCTTTGCAAAGGCCGCTTTGCAGTTTGGCGATGTCAATCAGTGGTGGAAGAAGTTTATGCCTCTGATTGGCAAACCATTGCCACAAGACATAGATCTTAAAAAAGCAGGGATATTTCCTTTGGTCCATGGTATTCGTGCCTTGGCATTAGAAAATGATATTGTAGAGGTAACAAGTACCAAGGCTCGACTTGAGCACTTAGTGCGGGCCGATGTACTGTCAAAGAAACGGGCTGAGACGCTTAATGAAGCACTTGAATTCTTTATGGCGCGCCGTCTCGATATCGCTCTAGCCACAGAAGATAAGCAAGCTCGACAAGTGGATCCGACCACGTTATCGGCACTAGAACGGGATATACTTAAGGAGTGCTTAAATGTGGTTAAAAGCTTTAAAAATGAGCTGCGCCACCGTTATCAGCTTGAAGTTGCCTGATCGGTTAGGATAAGCTTGGGTGTTAAGGTAGGGCGTAATATTTTGACCATCTGACCCAAACTATCTCTTGTCATTATTTATAGAGCCAACATTATGAACCTTGTGCATCAGCTAAAGTCAGCTTGGTATCTTCAACGCTTAACCCGCCCTGAGCACAAGGGTATGTTTGAAAGTCCACCCCCAAATCAGTGGGTAGCTATAGATTGTGAAATGACTGGGCTTAATGCGAAGAAAAACCATATCCTATCTGTTGCCGCAGTCCATATTAATGGTAACGTTATCAATACTGGTAGTGCGCAACATCTCATCTGCCGTCCTCCTGTGATGCCAAAAAAGGATACGATTATCATTCATGGATTACGGCCTATAGATGTTGAAAATGGATTAAGCTATGAGCAAATGCTCAATACTCTATTGCCTTACATAGGCAATCGTCCCATTGTCGGGTTCTGTCCGCAGTTGGATATGCAGTTTTTAAATCTTTTAGCAAAAACCTATATGGGCGTCCCCCTTCCCAATCATGTCATTGATATTCGTCATCTTTACAACCGCTATAGTGGCAATCGTACCCAAGGCGTGTCCCATCAATCGCAACATCTTACCAATATCTGCCATCAGTTAAGGATACCAAATCTTGGCACCCACGATGCCTATAATGATGCACTCATGACCGCCATGGCGTTTTTACATCTAAAATAATCAAACAACTGCATCTAAAGATTGTAAAATTTTAGTATTATCCTACAATATGTCTATCTAACGCTTCTATTTGGTCCCTCAACCTTTTAACTCAATCACCATACTGCTAATCCTATGATGTCGCCTCTTTTAAATTCTTTTGACCCCAATATTGCAAAAGACACCTTTACTATTAATAAAAAACGTCTACAAAAAGTATCTCAACTCACCACTCGTATCGCTATTGGATTGGGTATTAGTCTTAGTGCTCTCTCACAGGCTCATTCGCAACTGCCTGAACCCATCGAGCATGCCCTGAATCGAGCTCATATTAGTCAAGATGATATCAGTTTGGTGATACTGCCTGTTAGCACACAGCCTAATCTAAACAAGCCCAACCAGAACAACAACGCTAATCAAGCTAATCCGAATCAAGCTAATAAGGGACAAACCATTGACCGTCCCCCTACTAGCCGCTTGTCTGCTATCGTCAATCCAGCGGTAGCTAAGGAAAAACAGAATGTCATCACTGATCCAGATGCCATTCCACCTGAGCAGCCGCCAAGCCAAGTGCCTAAAATACTCGTAAAACCAACGCCTTCCTCAGTTTCTGGCAAATCTATATCTAATCAAGATACTGAGACAACAGGCTCGAAAACATCAGGCTCAACATCAACCGATACGCAGCCCGTCCTAGCAGAAAATTCATTAGACATTAACGAGTCAACGAATACTTTAAGCGGTGTTGCTGCCGCCGACTTTCCTTTTCGGCATCTTGCTGATGTGCCGCGCACCCCTGCCAGCACCATGAAATTGATTCCCACCTTTATCGCATTGGATTTGCTAGGACCTGATTTTGTATGGTTTACCAAGATATATCATACAGGCTATATCTCTGGTAATACCTTGTATGGCGACTTGATTATTAGAGGCAGTGGCGATCCTAAACTGACCCATCAACGTTTAAACAAACTACTGTATGAGGTTAGTAAGGCTGGTATTCGTCATATAGAAGGCGACATTATATTGGATAGCTCTGTATTTCAAGGCGTTAGTAAAGATCCTGCTGCGTTTGATAACGACCCCCTTCGACCCTACAATGCCAGTCCTGATGGCCTACTGATCAACTTTAGTAGTATAGAGATGACCGCCATACCCTTACTGAATGCTGGTCAAAATGATACGGCTCAGCTTATCTATAAGCCATTGCTTGCTGATTACCAGCTACCAAACAGTGTTGGTCTTACAAACTTAGGAAGATGTTCAAGTATTCGTTCCACTTTAGCGCCTGTATGGCAAAACGAAGGCCTCAGCCTTAGAAAACAATTACCACGCTCTTGTGGTACACACTCTTTTTATATTGCTTATCCTGATGCCAAGCAATTCGCTAAGGGCGTGGTGAAGAATAAATGGCTAAATTTAGACAATTCTATTACGGGTAATGTTAAGTTTTTAAACTTAGGCCACACCTTATCTGGTGGGGTTATTAATACTGAATACCCCCTAAAGACTGAGTTTGGAAGCTATTTAGACATGAGTACCGAGCAAGACACTACCCCGACCGTTTACTCACTTTCAAGTTTACCGTCATCGCCGATACCGTTCATAAGCTACCCCTCACTGCCGTTATCACAGCAGATTTACGACATTAACCATTATTCAAATAACGTTATGACTGAACAAGTGACCTTAACGCTACCCTTATATATTGATGTCAAGACACTTGAAGCTGGTAGTTATGACAATACCACCGCCATCAAACCCATTAAAGAGACACATTCAGACTATACCAAAGCCTTAGCGACTCTCAACCACTGGTGGCAAAAAAACTTACAAACCCAGCCGCCTGTTATGACGAACGGCTCAGGACTGTGCCGAGACTGTAGCGTTACTGCGGACAATCTGGCTGAATTACTCCAGTTTGCGTATCAACATCCAGACTTTCAGACCTACGTGAACTCATTGGGTGTCGCAGGTATAGATGGTACAATCGCCCAGCATGCCGATCGTTTGCCAAACTCAGCAGCGATAGGTCGTGCTTGGATTAAAACAGGGACACTTGATAATGTCACGTCGATGGCAGGGTATGTACATGGCAACTCTGGTCAAGACTATGTGGTGGTAGGCATTATCAATAACTCAGACAATGCTCAGCCTTTAAATACGTATGAAGCCCGCTACGTGCTTGATACCATGTTAGACTGGACAGCTCAGCAATAAATATTCATTTATTTTAAAAGGCATGTGTTAATGGATATGATTTTTTTTGACAGTTGGGAGACCTTAAGCCGCATTGTCATCACAGCGGTGTTTGTCTATGTGTGCATTGTCGCCTTTCACAAAGTCTCTGGTAAGCGCTCAACCTCGCAGCTCAATAATTTTGATTGGGTAGTGACCGTTATGATCGGGTCTATCGGCGCCAGTACCATTGTATTAAAAAACGTGCCTGTCATTGAAGGGATGGCCTCTATTGCGACACTACTGTTCTTACAATATATCGTGACAAAATACTCTTCTATTTCGGCTGAATTTGCAAACGTTATTATTGCAGAGCCTCGCGTGGTATTTTATCAAGGCCAATTTTTACCTGATGCCATGCGCAAAGAGCGCCTGACCCGTCAAGAAATTGAATGCGCCATGCGTAGTGAAGGTATTCATGATTTTGATCAGGTTGCCGCTGTTATCTTTGAGAGTGATGCCAAGCTGACTGTTGTGCCTATTCGCGATGCAGACGATCGCTTTGACGAAGATGGCAATTTAAAACCTTCTGATACCCTTGATGCCTTATCCTAATCTGTTAACTCGTTAGTCCGTTAAGCACTCAGACTATTCAACTGATTTAGCTTTTCAACCTGAATTCGGGATAATCAACTCATCAAATTTAAGGTAATAGGCACCGCTCTGTTGCAAAGGAATGCTTCTTACCTTTAAGACAAATGATCTTCATCCCTTTTTCACTTTGGAAAGGTTAGCTCCCTTCCTTTTCCAAAAGAAGGGTTGGGGATGGATTTTTTAACCCAAATAAAAACAATGGCTGACAAAAAATCTTATCCCGAATTCAGGTTATTTAAAAACCTAACTTGTTTTATCATTGCTTCATAAGACCAATCTTAAACATAACGCGCAAAAAAAGGTTAGAGAACTTAAGCTCTCTAACCTTTTATCGTAATTAGGGTAATCAATTTACCATAATTAAATCATAGTAATCAAAACATTCATTATTTAATACGGGTCCAAGTTTGGCTACGCTTTAATGGGGTATATTTAATATTACCAGTTAGCTTCAAACTTTGACCATTCGATGCCAATGTTACTTTGCCGCCATACACTTTACCAGTTTCTGGATCTACCAAGTTACCACCTGACCATTTGTTATTACCGTCTGCTTTCAGACCCGTAAGAATTGGCAGGCCGACGATTGGTTTGTTTTTTAAGGACCCTGAGCATTTTGAGCAGACTTCTTTCGCTTTAGACGCGTCATTCACTTTAATGATGGTACCCGTGACGACCCCATTTTTTTCAGTCATCTTGATAACGGCTTTTTTCTCACCCGTTTTGTCATCAATTGATTGCCACTGGGTATTGTTTAAAGAGGCTGCCATAGCGGCAGTAGATAGTAAACCTGTTAAGGTAGCAGTTGCAAGTAAAGTAGTAAAACGTTTCATAATCGACTCCAATCGAAAAAATAAGTAAATCCATTTAAGGTATTCAACGTGACCATATCGCTAAATATGATTTGATAAGCTTGGCTAAAATATTTGACGTGTCCTAAGACTTACCAAACACTCAACCTGATCTTATCAGGGTTCAAAGCTTGTGTAGCAACGAACAGCCTAATCATACAATTTAAATTTCAGGATGTCGACACTCTATTATGCAATAGGTCTTAAAATACTGTTTATCCATTATATTTACGCATTTGCGTAACATTAAGGCATTATTATTACCGTTATGTATTTAATGCTAGTCGTTTATTTATTACCTCATTTTAGTCAGCCTTCTACCCTTAAAATACACCCTTTCACTATCCTTATTTCACCTCACTCACTTGTAAAATTAGTATTTCACATGACCCAAAAATATCAATCAATACCAAAGCCGTCCGTACCTCTATTAGCGTTAGCGGGGCTTAGCCTCAGCTTAGTGTTAACAAGCTGTGCCGCTATCACCACACCGCACTATGCTATCGATAGCCAAACTTATCAGGCGCAAGGCAAAAACCAACGCATCTCATCTATCGTCCTGCATTACACTGCTGAGAATGAAGCGGAATCCATTCGCTTGCTCACCACTGCAAATGTCAGCGCCCATTATTTAATTCCTTTGACTGAAAACAATACCATTTATCAGCTAGTCCCCGATCATGAGCGTGCTTGGCATGCTGGCAAGGGTGCCTTTGCAGGGAGACGCGTGTTGAACGATACCTCTATCGGTATAGAAATTGTCAATGAAGGCATCAAAAAAGAATTTCGACGGGCCACAAATACTGACAACAACGGCTACCATCCGCCTGAGCATTTTGTCGCGTTTACCGATACTCAAGTGCAAAAATTGGCTCAATTGATTAAAGACTTAAGCGATAAATATGAGATAGAGCCGACCCACATCATCGGTCACTCAGATATGGCACCGTCACGCAAGATTGACCCGGGTGCCAAATTTCCTTGGGAGCGCTTATATAAAGAATATGGTATCGGTGCTTGGTATGACGAAATTGATAAACAGCAGTTTATGAGCGATGGTTCTTTTGCCACCCTAACTATTCCACAGATAAAACAGTTATTTAGAGACTACGGATATGCAATCAACACGACTGACGAATGGGATAAGCCGAGCCGCGATGTTATTTATGCCTTTCAGCTACACTTTCGACCGCAAAAAATAGATGGAGAAATGGACTTAGAAACTTACGCTATATTAAGGGCACTCAATAAAAAGTATATCAAAGAGCATTAAACTCAATCTTGTGAATAGATTTATGGGTGATCGTATGGTTCGTCATATCTAGAGATATTTGATCGCTATTCATTCATTAATAAGCTTTATTAGCCTTTGAAGCAGCTTGCTAAATAGGCATAACTTCATGTAAATGCTAAATAAAAAAGGAAATAAATAGGACGTGAGATTTCAAAAAACTTAAAGGCCAAAAACTTAAAGATAAGGTGCTAAAAACCTAAAAACTGGCCGCAACATCTGGAATCTTGCCACCCTACCAAATATGCAGTGTCATACGTCTTGTTTTTCTAAACAGTGACGCGCGCCTCGTCCCTCGGCAACCACCACCACTTTAAATGAATCACTATACAACTGTAGAGCAATCGTTGTTCCGTTCGAAAAATAACCATTTAGATTTAGCCAAGTTGTGAAATGTCCCGACGTATGGTTTTTGCCTGTCTCTGTTAGGTAGTACTATTCCATCGGTACGTTCTATATCTGACAGTAATAGTTCTTTTAAGGCAGGTTTTATTTGAGTTTTGACGCTTTGATAATTTTCAATTAAGAGTAATATTCCTTTCTTATGAATCTGCTTTTCATTATTTAATCTCTTTAACTTAATAATATAGAAATATACTATAATAAACCTTTATAGATAGTTTTGAGAGATTAATGGATTTTAGTGACTATATTGTTTACGTGGACGAAAGTGGCGACCCAAGATTGACAGGTTACAATCCTAAGTACCCAATATTTATTTTAGCCTTCTGTATTTTTCATAAAAGACACTATACAAATACAGTTGTCAAAGAGGTTCAAAACTTAAAATTCAAGCATTTTGGTCACGATATGATTATATTGCATGAAAGAGAGATTCTAAAAAATACAGGTCAATTTAATAAAATCACTCGTCAGCAGCAGCAGTCATTATTGAATGATTTAACCGCCTTGATAAATCAAACTAACTTTATTGTCATATCCTGTGTTATTGATAAACCTAAGTTATCGAAGCGATATGAAACCCCACATAACCCCTATCATTTAGGTATTAAGTTCGGTTTAGAGCGGTTGTACAATTTCTTAGGAGAGAAGAGTCAACTGGATAAAAAGACGCACATCGTTTTTGAACAACGCGGTTTAAAGGAAGATAATGAGGTTAGGCAAGCTTTCTTTGACTACTGTCAGGGTAATAACCACCATAATAAGTGCTACCCTTTTGAATTAGTAATGGCTTCAAAAAAAGTGAACTCTACTGGATTACAATTTGCAGATTTAATAGCTCGCCCTATTGGTAACCATGTTTTAAATCCACAACAGAATAACAGGGCTTTTGATGTCATCAAGCATAAGTTATATTGTAAATATGGTAGAGAAAATACAGGTAAGGCATATGTAGGGTATGGACTTAAGGTCTTCCCTTAAACAGTTCTCCAAAATAAAAGGCACTAACCTAAGTTAGCACCTTTTACCGACTGGGAACTCCCGGTCCATGAATGAATTATAGACTATTAATAGTATTAAGACAATATACTTTAGATCCGGTCAGTAGGGTGCGCCCCGCGCACCAATAAATGTAGACTGTTCTAAAGGGTACATGGGACGCACCCTTGTATCTACGATACTACGGATATGCAATCAACACGACTGACGAATGGGATAAGCCAAGCCGCGATGTTATTTATGCCTTTCAGCTACACTTTCGACTGCAAAAAACGGATGGAGTATTGGACTTAGAAACTTACGCTATCTTAAGCGCACTCAATAAAAAGTATGATAAATAAAACAAGGGTCTATTGATAAATCAACAGACCCTTGTTTTTTTCTATAGTCACTCACTACTATTTTATCTACGATATTGAAGATTAATTTCCATTAGGTGCTTTTGAAGCAGCTTGATAAATGGGCATCACTTCGGGCAGTTGTGCTTGTATTTTTGCAATACGCTGTTGAGAATTTGGATGGGTGGACATTAACGTCACCACGGCATTACTACGCCCATTGACTGCTTCCATTTTCTTCCACACAGACACGCCTGCTTCTGGGTTATAACCCGCTTGTGCCATGAGGCGTATACCACCGGCATCCGCTTCTGACTCTTGACTACGAGAAAAAGGCTTATCAATACCTAAGTCACTCAGTAAGCCCACTGACTGTTGATCTAGACCTGTTTTTTGTTGGATAGCCGCCCCGCCTAATTGAACCGCCAAACTCGTTAAGATTTTCTGTCCTGCATCTTTTTTACTGTGTTCCTCTAAGGCATGGGTCATTTCATGCCCTACAATAGCCGCAATCTCAGCATCCGTCAGATTTAACTTCTCTACGATACCGGTATACACCACCATTTTTCCACCTGGCATTGCCCAGGCGTTTAACTCAGGTGAGCGGATGACGGTCATCTCCCAAGTGAACGGAACTCCTGTCGTATTAGCACGCTCCGCATAGGGTTTTAGGCGATTAAAAACCTTTTTTACGCGAACTGCTGTGGGTGAAGTATTATCAACAACCCCTTCATTACTGGCCTGAGCGACGACCTGACTGTAGCTTTTAGCAGCGCTTCTGTTTAGCGTGGCTGTATCATATCCTGCCATATCTGCAACGGTTGTACAGCCTGCTAACGTCATCACTGCTGACAATAAAAGTGCATTTTTTAGTTTAAAAAACGTAGTCATCATATTTCCTTATACAACTGTGGCGGTGGTCAATTGAAGTCATGCCGATCTCATTAAGACGATTTAGCAACTGACACTGACTTCAAAACTACTATTTAATAGTTTAAGTTTATTGACGATAAATGTAACCTATATGTAAATAATGTATCTAAATAATTACTAAACTGAATTTATCATATAAGTTTAAAGCTGTCTATTCAAAAATAATCTTTATAATCAATTTAATAGAGCTAAAGCTACGTCTAAATTTGCAACCCTTAAAATACAAGGTAAATATTTAAATATCGGGTACAAGATTGGATACAGTGATTAAATGGTAGTTCGAAACGTTAATAAAACAACATTGTGAAGTTTCTACAAGAAAGCAGTTAAAATTGAAGCAGTAAACCGTCATAACCTTAAAACAAAGCTAAAAACAAAACTAAATACACAGACCTAACAAACAAAAACTGGCCGCAACATCTGGAATCTTGCCACCCTACCAAATATGCAACTTCATACGTCCTGTTTCTCTATACAGTGGCGCGCGCCTCGTCCCTCGGCAACAACAACCTTAAATTAATGAGGAATAAACATGCTACAACGTTTCATTACTCTGTTAGTACTAACGGTACTGTCTACCACAACTTTTGCCGTAATAAAACAAAACGATGCGCTTGAGGAAGGTTACTCTTCTGTGACTGCTTTTTTTGATAACACTATCGATGGTGATAATAAAACAGCCGTTTTAGATACCCCTAGAGACTTGTTACTATCGCCCGATAATGCACATTTATTACTTTTCGATAATAATGGATATGGCATGCGCTTAGTCGATAAAAATGGCACAGTAACAACCACCAAAGTTGAATTGAATGTATATCCAAAAAATGATTTAAGGGAATATAAAACGGGCAATATGCTTCTTGCCGACGGTTCTAATCAAATACTCCTTCAAGTCACTCCTGATTACACGCCTTATTTGTTTGCTGGAAAGCGTTTGACGGTTGCGGAACAAGATTTGAGAATAATGAATTACGCATTCGGAGATCAGATAGAAATACCCCAGTCAGTAAAATTATCTCAAGCAGACTTCGATATCCCGTTAAGTATTACGCCTATAGACGTTAAAGGCTGGATTCTTATAGATGGTATGTTCGAAAACGTACTCAGATTTATTGATAGAGAAGGTACTATTACGAAGGTAACAGGGTTGGAGCGCTTGGCTGAAGCAGACCGAATTACAACAATTCGAGAAAATGAGGGGATGTTGTACTTACTTGGTGAACAGGATGTTTATCAAATTGATTTCAACCCTAAAAATAAATCTGCAACGATAGTCTCGCATTGGCATAATAGTAACCTTTCTGCTCATCAGCAATTTTACAATCTCGAAGGCATTGCATTCGATGGTCAACAGGCTATAGTGGTTGACAGTGACTCTGGAAGGATACTTGAGTTAAAACCAAATAATAAGACCAAAGTAATCTATCAAATTCAGTGTAGCTCATTTACTTACTATACAAACACGTCCTTATGCAGACCACAAAACAAAAAAGGTGAAAATATATTTACGTCCTATGGCGATGTGATAAAGAATCCTTGGGACAAAGGTTATATTATTTCTGACAGTTCGATGGATGTTTTATATACCTTCAAAGATGGTAAATTAAGTCTATTTACTGGTCAATTAAAAGATGCCCGTTATTTAGATAGCACCATCAAGATAGATTAATAAGAGTATTATAAAAATCATCCATATATTTGAAAGACGGTCATTTAAATATTTTTAAAGTAATGAGCATTGCCTTAACAAGGTTTTTTAGCCCCGATTGTAGCGGATATCCTTGGTGAAACACTGTGGTGCGTGCGCTTGGTAAGTGGCGGTATCGTGGCAGCAGGAACGGCACTTGCCAGTAGCGCACGCCACAGTGTAAACCAAGATAATAGCGAAAGCGGGATTGGCTCCAACAACTAAACCACTGTTATAGACTTATTCGAAAACAATCAGGCTAACTCTACACGATTACTCAAGCGCTAAAGGGGGCACTTCTTGACCGCGTTTGTGATAAAAATCAGCCACAAATTCATCAAAGGTATCGTTATCAATCGCATCACGAATACCCTGCATTAAGCGCTGATAGTAGCGTAAGTTATGAATGGTAGCGAGCTGCGCGCCGAGCATTTCTTTGCATTTATTGAGGTGATATAAATAGGCACGACTGAAGTTTTTACAGCAATAGCAATCACATTCTGGATCTAGAGGTCCGACATCTTCACGGTATTGACTGTTACGAATACGCACGATGCCTTGGTTATCAAGGTTGCCAGTGACGAAGTAATGACCATTTCGCGCGTTGCGAGTTGGCATTACACAGTCAAACATATCGACACCACGGCGCACCGCTTCTAAAATGTCTTCTGGCTTGCCGACACCCATCAAATAACGGGGTTTGTCCGCAGGCATCAGCTCTGGCATATAGTTGAGGACGCTGATCATCTCCTCTTTAGGCTCTCCGACGGATAGACCACCTATGGCATAGCCATTAAAGCCAATATCAAGCAAGCCTTGCATCGACTGTTGGCGTAAGTCCTTATACATGCTGCCTTGCACGATACCAAATAAGGCGTTGCTATTGCCGAGTTTGCTGTGCTCATCGACGCAGCGTTGCCCCCAACGTAAGGATAACTCCAGTGATTTTTGTGCTTCAGAATACGTCGCTGGATAGGGGGTACATTCATCAAATTGCATCACGATATCGGAGTTTAAGGAGTATTGAATTTGCATAGACTTTTCGGGCGATAAGAATACCTTTGCGCCATCAATGGGTGATTTGAAAGCAACCCCTTCTTCGCTGATTTTTCGCATGGCGCCAAGACTAAAGACCTGAAAACCTCCTGAGTCAGTGAGGATTGGTTTATCCCAGTTCATAAATTGATGTAGACCGCCAAATTTGTCGATAACCTCAGTGCCCGGACGCAGCCATAAATGAAAGGTGTTGCCTAAGATGATATCAGCGCCAATGGCCTCGATATCACGCGGTAACATGCCTTTGACTGTGCCATAAGTGCCCACTGGCATAAAGGCAGGCGTTCGGATCTCACCATGGGCTAAGCTAACCGTGCCGCGACGTGCGCGTGATTCGCCCACTGCGGTTTTGTGTAAGGTAAATTGCATAACATTGACTCAAAAATTGTGTAAGTAGAGACTTAAGATAATGGGTTTAGACTATAAAATGGGGTCAAACGCATATATTGAAAGCATTGCTTAACATCACAGCGTAAAAGCGCTATGAATTAAAGAGTATTTCAATTATATTAGGTCGTACATGCGAGCAATTATAACACTCACAGCGCCTTATCGGGGGGCTATTGGATTTTGAGACAGAGTTTGATTTGTACTTGCTTAAAAGACCGATAACTCAAAACAATAACACTGTGTATCAAAGCTAAACGCTGCTTATTTGAAAATTTACTAGTAATCGTTAGTTTACTTTGATATAAAAGCAGAGTGACCTGTCACAAGTTGCATTACTTTTTATCTTCTTTTTTACTTCTATAACATCGTCTATCTACTCATTGCCAAGAGCCAAGGTGTCAGGCGAGGATACGTTTATGAGCTTAAGAATTATTATTGTCGTTATATTTATCCTACTATTAATTGCGTTGTTTTATATTGCATTTCGAGGTGACTCGTCGCAAGTTAAGCGCAAAGGTCTTGAGCAAGAGGCTAATCCTGATGCGCCAGACGGACTAAATAAGCAAGATGCACTCGATGAGCTTGCTGTGCCTGAAGAGTCAAACCTCGCAGAATCACAGGCTAAATATGAGCGAGACACTCATTATAGTAGCGAATTTGATGACGATGAGATAGTGGATGCACAGTTTGCAAACGACGCCCCTGTGTCAGTCTCAGCTACTGATTCCGTTGACGTTCCCAACGATTTATCTAAAAAAGAGTTGGCTAAAAACGACTTATATGAAAAAGAGTTATCTAAAACGGTACCTAAAAAAGACTTAGTCGATAAAGACATAGCTAACAAAGAATTAGATAACAAGGCTTCAATTGAAGCCCCGACTACTGACGCTTCTGATTCACCTGAAGTGAAAGAGATATCTAGCCAGCCTGTTACGCCTCGCTCTGAGCACTCAATAGCCGAACAACCTCTAATCAGTGAGAGTGAACTTGCTGATATTTTACAAGATAAAGAAGACGCTAAGAACCTAGAAACCGAAGAACAAGCTGAGAAAGAAAAAACTCATGAAAAAGACGCTCAAGAAGAAGACACTCAAATACTAGAACCAAACATAGTAGAGTCTAAAAAAGAAGACCTTCAGAAAGAAGAGCTTATTAAAGAAGACTCTAAGCAAGAAGACCCTGAAAAAGAAGACCCAGAAAAAGAAGTCACGCTACAACAAAAAGTTCAGCATCCCGAGAATGATCTTAAAGACAATGATCTTAAAGACAATGATCTAAAAAATAATGATCTGAAAGATAAAACTGAACATTTAAACACCCTTAACAGCCCGGACAACAAGGAAGACTCGGACGCATCACATCCCTCTTCTGCTCAGTCTTCTGAACCTGCAATAGCAGATCCAGAGAGTGCCGTCACCATAAAAGACCCTAATAGTCTTGAAACAAGCAATACCTCCGCTAGTCACTCTGAAGACCCTTTGTATAAAACGTTAGCAGCGGTAGACAACTTAGACTCTACCCCTGTTTTACCTGCTAAATCGCCTGATACTACTGATACTAACAAAGTGGCTAATACTGCTGATACGGTAGTAAATCCAGAGACCGACCCCACGTCTCAAACCAAAACCCTTAAAGTGACAGAAACGGATTTTAAAACCAGTGGACCAAAAACTAAAGTCATAGTCGAAGACAATAGATCTGATACGTCCAATGGTGTGACATTAGAGGCAGTCAAAGAGGAATCCGTCCCTGCGAAACCTAGCACACAAGATGATGCTATTACAAAGGCGGATCAAGAAGATAAAGCTACTGATGAACAACCTGCCGAACATACTGCCAATGAAGATTTTAGTCAGCAAACAGTTAAGCAAGATACTGTTAAAGAAGACATAGCTAATGAAGACATCAGTATGCAAGATACTGTTAATGAAGACCTAGCTAATGAAGAGGCTAATAAAGCTAAAACGGTTGAAGAAGACACCATTAATAAAGATCAGGAGCTAAGCCAGTCAAAAGGTAATGATATTAAAGACGATATAGATAATGATACTGATAATAGCCAGTTAGATGACATATCTGAGCAACTTAAGCCTGAGGATAGTCATCTTGCAGATGCAAGCGATGTCAGCCCCGTTTCAGAAGATCGGGGTGAACCGGAACAAGAACAAGAAAAAGTTGCCGATAGCGCAGAGTCAGACAGCTCGATTGCACCTGTCGTCGCGGATATGGAAGAAGACGCCACCTTGACTGATGATATGCAGGCGTTTGATTTCGTTAAAGAATTAGACAGCACTCAGCTGACTTTGGACTTAGCTCATCAATATTTAGAAGTGGGTGAATACGACAGTGCCAAACGCTTGGTGCAAGAAGTTATCGAAGGTGATGGTAGTGATAAACAAAAGTCGATTGCTAAAGACATATTAAGTCGCTTGTATTAAACTATGCGCTCCAGAAAGGGTTAAGGTAGGGATCGGTTTTAGACTTCCTGCCCTTTCATAGTCCGCAATAATACGTTGTAAATTACTTATCATGACTTCATCGCAAACACCTAGCACAGCCAAACCTCTTAGAAACTCACTTAATAACTCTGATCAAGCTTCCCCTCGCAAAGTGCAACTCATTTATGCGGGGGGGACTTTTGGGAGCTATGGCAAACCTTTAGCAGCTTTACCACCGCAAACCTTTTTACCCCTACTTATCGATAACATTCATCAAAATATTTCGCCTAATGTAGCGGTACTTCCTAACTCGTGCGTCAAAGACAGCAGCCAGCTCACCCCGTCAGATCTAGCACATTTTTTTAAACTGATTGTAGAGTCTTATGCCGATGGTAATAGGCAGTTCCTATTAATTACTGGGACCGATACGCTTAGCTATCTGGGTTCATTTTTGGCTGAGGCATTTGCAGGCTCTGATCTGTGTCTGGTACTGACGGCCAGTATGAAACCTTTGTTTGACCCCAATGATATTCACGATTATAGGCTAGATGCGCATAGTGATGCTTGGCAGAATTTATCAGATGCCCTTGGTCTGGCGGCACATGGCGACCCTGGTGTCTCTATTGCTTTCGCAGGAGAGTCTTGGCCGGCGCAAACCGTGCAAAAAATTCACAGCCATGATTTAATGGCTTTTACCGGTCATCACCGAGCAGGATATCCTGCAAATAGTTATGACAAACTGCTGCATCCTGCCCGCCGTAAGGTATGGATTGAAGACGCACAGGCCAAGGTAGAAAGCATTGTCGCTAATGCTCAAGCAGCGATCGTTGCGACTGTCTATTGTGTGCCGAACGAGGGTGATTGGCTGGCGACTCAATTATCTAGCTTATTAACGCTACCCCCAACAGGCATCATACTCATCGGCTTTGGGGCGGGTAATATTCCTTACAATGAGCACTTAGCGACAACACTAGATCAGCTTTATCAGCATGGGCATCTTATTGTCTGTACCACTCAATGCCCGTTTGGCGGTGTCAGCGATGCCTATGCGGCTGGTAGCTGGCAATATGAACACCATGTGCTGTCCGCTGGTAGACTGACCATTTCTGCGGTTTACGCCCGTCTACTGTGGTTATGCTTAGCCTATGATAGTCCTGCACGGCGACGCCAACGCTGGAGTTATAGTGTCAGTAAATAGTATGAGTAAAGACTGTCCTTAACTGAAAACTATTTAACAAAACTATCCTTATCTAAAGACCATTTAACAAAAACTACCCTTATCTAAAGAGAAAAACGGTGCCTGATATCAAAGCGGATGAAAAACTCACAGATAATGATTCTATCCTAGACACTGACGCTATGCCGACCTCGGCAACGGCGCCTAATCAGATGGCTAAACAGTCTTTACAAACTTTTGCACTGGGTATTGAGTTTAATGGGGCAAATTACCGCGGTTGGCAACGTCAGCAAGAAGTGCTATGTGTGCAGCAGGTCGTGGAAGAAGCGCTGAGTAAAATAGCCAACGAGCCCGTTGAGGTGGTGGCGGCTGGACGGACGGACGCCGGTGTTCATGGCGGAAATATGGTGGCTCACTTCAAAACGGCGGCAAAGCGTGGGGTCTATAATTGGCTTCGGGGTGCCAATAGCATTTTGCCAGATGACATTGCGGTTCGCTGGATAGAGCCAATGCCTGACGAGTTTCATGCCCGCTTCGGGGCGATTGCCCGGCGCTATCGCTATATTACTTTAAATCAGCCACAGCGCCCTGCCATGCTCAATCATTTGGTCACTCATATCCATGAGCCATTGGCATTGGACTTAATGCAACAAGCCGCTCGCCATATTGTTGGGCAACATGACTTTAGCAGTTTCAGAGCAGCAGCTTGTCAATCTAAACAGCCTGTACGCAACATTCACCATGCTAATTTATTTGAATACGGTCAATTTATTGTGTTTGATATTCAGGCTGATGGTTTTTTGCATCATATGGTTAGGAATCTCATGGGAACCTTGTTTGCTATCGGTAAAGGTGAACTGCAACCGGATGACTATCTTCGTATCTTACAGGCCAAAGATCGCACGATTGCACCTCCAACTGCTTCTCCTGATGGACTGTACTTTGTCAATGCCTATTATCCTGAGCACTTGCAAGCCTTGCTGCCATCAGTACCATTAACGCCGCAGTGGTTAAACCTACCTGACTAGATATCTATGGCTAAACCTCTATGGATAAATGCCTCGTTATGCAAGGGGCTTGATTAAAACGTTTTGAACACTCCGTCAACTTTTGACCCTTAACAAACTATGTGCAACTTATCAAGTGATAGTGTGGCTATATTTGCTATAAGCCCTTTGTTAGCGTATAATTATGTCCTACTACAATTCTATTCAAAGGGTTAACCTAAATACTTATGGCAAAAAAAGACGAGATTATTGAATTCGAAGGTGAAGTCATCGACACCCTTCCTAACACACTTTTTAAAGTACGCCTAGAAAATGGTCATGAAATCATTGCCCATATTTCTGGTAAGATGCGTAAACACTATATCCGTATCTTAACGGGTGATAAAGTTAAAGTTGAAATGACACCTTATGATTTATCTAAAGGTCGTATTACTTATCGTGGCAAGACCTAACCCATACTTATCCTCTCGTTAACGCAGGCTTGTTATAGAGTCTATGATATTCTAATAACTTAGTATCATATATTATTTTAACTATGACCTTTTAAGCCAAAAAACCGCTGCTCCTTTGAGCTAGCGGTTTTTTTAGTCTTATAAAACTATAGCTTACAAAAACCGTTATCCCGAAAAAAATAGGTTCTAGAATACAAAAGTTATTATTTGAACTCCACAGTAGCATCATCATCAATGACCTCAAACAATGCCAATGCATCCCAATTAGTTAAGCGCACACAGCCCGAAGACGCTTGACGGCTAATACGCTCTGGATCTGGCGATCCGTGTATCCCGTAAGATGGTTTGGTGAGTCCAATCCATACTAAGCCGACAGGATTATTAGGACCTGGTGGGATTATGGTTTGGCTACCATCCTCTGCGGTATAAGTATAATTTGGCTCATGTACTTTAACTTTTACTTGATGCGTACCACTGGGTGAAGGGGTTGCTGTGCTACCCACTGTTGTCGGATAACTTGCGATCAAATTGTCATCAGCGTCATAAACAAATAAGGTTTGCGTATTTTTATCGGCAACTACCCGACTCACAGGCGTGGTATTAGGATTACCAGGGTTATAAACCGTAATGGTCTCACCCGCTGCAAAGCTGATATTAGGATTCAACTGTTTTAAATACTGTAAGTCCATATGGAACTTCTCAGCAATGGCCTCCCCCACACTTTCATAATACATACCCTCAAGCTTGCCCTTCGACTCAGCACGTGCAGGGATGGTTGTCATATTAATATTAACATCGTCATCAGTCAGCGTGTAGTTCACCAACACAGGCTGATTAACAAGTGATCTGTCTTCATTCAGTGCATCCCACGTCTCTTGATTTAAGTCATTTGTCACAGTCAAGCCCTTGGCTTTTTGGAAGGCTTGCATGGCTTTGCGAGTATTTTTGCCCCACTTACCATCTACTGCACCAACGCCATGACTGTGCCAGTTTAGCAAGGCTTGTAATTTAGTCCCTATGGCTTGGTTTATCTCACTTCCAGACCGCCAGTCACTATTATTTACCTTCTTCGCATTTTCAGATAAGTTATTCACTGAGTATTGAAGCGTTGGTAATACATCGTTTGACGTCGTATTTATTTTACCTGTGCTAGATTGATTGGCCTGATCTTCACTGTCTGCTACTTTAGTATGTTCACCATTGTTCGTATTGGATTCATTATCGAAGTTATTATCGGTCTGATTGACATCAGTTTGTTCCGCAGCGGTTTGTGTGGCTTCAGTTTTCGAACCACTGGTTGAATTTTCGGTAGAGGACGAATTTGAACACGATGTCGCTGTCAGCAATATTGCCACAGCAAGTCCTGTTAATTTATTTTTCGACATATGACAGTGCAACTGACTATACATGATTTATCCTTTCAAATTAACTAAGTTTGTCAAGTACAGCGGCGCCCATTTGCTGACATCCTACTAAGGTAAGATCAGACTCATCCGAATCCATAATATCACCTGTTCGCAGACCATCATCCAGCACGTAACTGACTGCTTGCTCAATAGCTGCCGCAGACGTTTCATGCTTAAAGGTATAACGCAGCATCATTGCGACAGACAATATTGTGGCTAAGGGATTGGCTTTGTCTTGACCAGCGATATCAGGCGCACTACCATGGCACGGCTCATACATTCCTTTACCATTTTCATCTAAGCTGGCCGACGGTAGCATACCTATAGAGCCGGTCAGCATGGCGGCTTCGTCAGATAAAATATCCCCAAACATATTTCCTGTGACCATCACATCAAATTGCTTAGGGTCTTTTACCAGCTGCATACAAGCGTTATCGGCATACATATGACTTAATACAACATCAGTATAGTCGGATTGTTGTAGCTTAATCATCGTCTGTTTCCAAAGCTCTGTCACTTCAAGGACATTAGCTTTATCCACTGAACAGACCTTAGCAGCGGTTCCATGGGCTTTGGCACGTACTTGCGCCAGATCGAAGGCAACTTTACCAATGCGCTCAATCTCGGATGTCTTATAAACCATGGTGTTATAGCCTTGTTGCTCGCCATTATCCAACGTGCGAATACCTCTAGGCTCACCAAAGTAAATGCCCCCCGTGAGCTCACGCACAATCAGTAAATCAAGCCCCTTGATAATCTCAGGTTTTAGACTTGAGGCATTGGCAAGCTGAGGATACAGCTTTGCAACGCGTAAATTAGCAAACAAACCTAATTCACTGCGGATCTTCAATAGACCACGTTCAGGGCGAATGCTACGCTCTATACCATCCCACTTAGGGCCACCCACCGCACCTAGCAAGACGGCATCGGCAGCACGTGCTTTTTCTAAAGTATCATCGGGTAACGGTACTCCTGCCCTATCGATAGCGGCACCGCCTAAATCGCCCTCTTCTAAAGTTAGTCCTAAATCAAATTTCTCATTAACCGCTTTAAGCACATTGACGGCTTGCGTCATAATTTCTGGTCCAATGCCATCGCCTGCGAGCGTTAATACAGTTGCCATACTTTCAATTTCCTAAGTTGTTTTTAAGGTAGTTATTGTTTTAATAAGTCACTTTTAATTAGTCACTCTTAGTTACTTACTTATTGATTAACTATTATCTAAGGAGCTACTATGCAAGGTTCAAGAGCTAAGCGTTAACCTCATTAAATATCCAAGGGGTTTGTTGACGCCTTTTTTCCTCATAGGTCTTGATCGCCTCTTCTTGCTGAAGCGTAAGACCGATATCATCTAACCCATTGAGCAAGCAATGCTTACGAAATTCATCAATCTCAAAGGGATATTCAGTACCATCAGGCGTTACGACCACTTGACGCTCAAGATCAGCGGTAAGCTCATAGCCTTCATTGGCAAAACAGGCGTCAAATAAACTATCAATTTGCGCCTCTGGCAATACAATGGGCAACATGCCATTTTTAAAACAGTTGTTATAAAAGATATCTGCAAAACTTGGGGCGATCACAGTACGGAACCCATACTCTGATAATGCCCAAGGGGCATGTTCTCGACTCGAACCACAACCGAAGTTATCACGTGCTAACAATATAGTTGCGCCTTTATATTGTGGCTGATTGAGTACAAAGTCTGGGTTTAATGGACGTTTACTGTTGTCCTGACCCGGATAACCTTCATCCAGATAACGCCATTCATCGAATAAATTAACGCCAAAACCTGTCCGTTTAATGGATTTTAAAAACTGCTTAGGGATAATTTGGTCGGTATCGACATTGGAGCGATCAAGTGGACAGACAATGCCTGTTTGGGTGTTATAAGCTTGCATCGTAATTCCTTAAAATAGATTACATTAGATTGAAACATTTTAGATAATGTTAAAAAATTTAGTAGCAATATCCTGAGCTTTCTTTAATTTGCCATTTTTTTCCATTTTGATCTTCTGTATCTTGATACGAATAGGACAGCCAACTATTTCTAAGCTTTAATGTTGTAGCTTGCCCTTCACCCCAGAAAACTACAGCAAAATTATCAATTGAGGAGTATTTGTATCCTCCAATAGCCTTGTTTAGCTCATACCCATCTATCAAAGTAGCCTTAACTTGATATGCTTTAGACCATTCAAAGTTACTTCTATACTTGATACATACCTCTTCAACCTCAGCGGCATTAGCTACACTAATGAAAATAAGGTTAGCTGTCAGTAAAAATAGTATTTTTTTTAACATTTCTTATCTCTTAAAAACTTCGTACATCCACAAAGTGACCGGCTAAAGCTGCGGCAGCCGCCATTGCAGGACTAACCAAATGCGTGCGTCCGCCATTACCTTGACGTCCTTCAAAGTTACGGTTTGACGTTGAGGCGCAGTGCTCTTGTGGTTCAAGCTTATCGGCATTCATTGCCAAACACATTGAGCACCCCGGCTCACGCCATTCAAATCCTGCCTCAATAAACACCTTATCCAAGCCCTCTTCTTCAGCCTGTTGTTTGACTTGTCCAGATCCAGCTACCACTATGGCCTCTTTAACATTATCGGCAACTTTACGTCCTTTAATAACGGACGCTGCTGAACGCAAATCTTCAATACGAGAGTTAGTACACGACCCAATAAAAATACGGTCAAGCTTGATATCTGTAATCGGCTGACCTCCATTAATACCCATATACTGATAAGCACGTTCCCACGCCTCAGCCTGAACCTCATCTTTTGCTTGGGCCAAAGTTGGTACATGTTGCGTCACATCAACTACCATCTCAGGAGAGGTGCCCCAAGATACTTGCGGTGCAATGTCACTGCCATCTAACTCAACAATCGCATCAAACTCAGCGTCTTCATCTGAACGCAGCGTTTGCCAATAGGCAACTGCTTGCTCCCACTGCTCACCTGTTGGCGCAAATGGGCGACCTTTAACATAATCAATAGTCGTCTGATCAACCGCCACCATACCGACTCGAGCACCAGCTTCAATGGCCATATTACAAACGGTCATACGACCTTCCATGCTCATATTCTCAAATACATCTCCAGCAAACTCTATCGCATAACCTGTACCACCTGCCGTACCTATTTTTGCGATAATGGCCAATACGACGTCTTTCGCAGTCACCCCTTCACCAAGCTCGCCATTGACACGAATCAACATATTTTTGGATTTCTTCTGTACCAAGCATTGGGTGGCTAATACATGCTCTACTTCAGAGGTACCGATACCATGTGCTAAACAGCCTAATGCACCATGTGTTGCAGTATGTGAGTCGCCACACACCACGGTCATACCGGGCAATACAAGGCCTTGCTCAGGTCCTACCACATGCACAATACCTTGACGAGCATCATTAATCGTAAATTCTGCGATATTGAACTTTTCACAGTTATCGTCCAAGGTTTTTACCTGTAAGCGCGATACTTCATCTTTAATGCCACTTACGCCCTCTAACCTTTCTTTACGGACTGTCGGTACATTATGATCCGGTGTCGCAATATTTGCAGACAATCGCCATGGCTCGCGATTGGCCAATGCCAGACCTTCAAACGCCTGAGGACTGGTGACCTCATGGAGCAGATGACGATCAATATAAATTAAGCTTGAACCATCATCACGTTTACTCACGAGATGCGCATCCCAAAGTTTGTCATATAGAGTTTTTGCAGATTTTAATGGTGTTGCTGACATGGAATAGTCCCTTGCTGGCTAGAAAAGTTAATAAAATAAAGTCATATCTTAATCAAATCGTATGGGCTAATATTAGTAATAACGAATATTTAATAAAAATATTTTTGCTTTATTTTCTTTATTGAGATTATAACATTTTAGTTATATAATAATAATTGATGATTTTTATCATATAGCAAACTATTAATTATAATATGTTAATTCACCTCTTTACTAACATAAAGTTTTAGGCTACCCATGAATACGACAAATTTGACAACTTTTATCACTGTAATGCAAACAGGCAGTATCTCAGGTGCGGCTGAAAAACTTTTTATTACTCAGCCAGCGGTGAGTAAGCGTATCAAAAACCTAGAAGATGAGTTCAAGGTGACCTTATTTGACACCCTTGGTCGCGGTATTGTGCCGACTGCTGCCGCAAATGAGCTGTTGCCCCATGCTAAGCGGTGGCTAGACGACTATGATAATTTCAAAATCAATATTCAAAACTCACAACAAACCATCTCTGGCAAACTGGTTATTGGTACCAGTCACCATATCGGCCTCCACCACCTACCGCCTGTTTTAAAGCAGTTTATCCAAACTTACCCTTCTGTACAATTAGAAGTCCATTTCGTCGATTCAGAAGCGGCCCATAAGGCAGTATTAGATGGTGAGTTATCGCTTGCATTTTTAACATTACCGCCAGTGTATGATAAGCGTCTCACCTATCACACGTTATGGTCTGATCCTCTTTATTTTGTCACTGGCACCCTATCACCATTGGCTCAAAAAACCAACGTGACATTAGAGCAACTGGCACATTATTCCGCTATTTTACCAGCGGCAAATACGTTTACCAGTCAAATAACATTGGCTGAATTTGCCAAACAAAACTTAAAGCCTTATGCCACTATGACCACTAACCCGCTTGAATCTATAAGAATGTTAGTATCGGTCGGACTAGGCTGGTCTGTATTGCCCCAAACCTTGATTAATCAGGAGCTTGCGTGCATAGATATGGCTAAAGATTTAGAGTTACAGCGTTATTTAGGTGTGGTTATCAACCCTAGTTTGACCCGTTCGGCAAGTGTCGACGCATTGATGCAAATGCTAGCGCCCATCATATAGATTATTCCATTAAAGATAACTTAATTAGTTTAACCGTTACTTTTTTAACTGAAGCCGTTAAATTGGTGATCTTTTTACTCCTCTTTTTTCTACGTTAATGGTGTCATTAGATACTATTGATAATCTAATTCGTAATTCCCCCGATTATGCTTTATAATGCCCTCATATTGCCAAAAGTTAATAGTATGTAACTCAATTAGCATTCAAATTTTTCAATATTATTTTATGCAGATTGTATTGTTTTATGAAACATATATCAGCATAAGTTCATAAAAACATTCTATTATCTTTTGTTAATAATCTTTTAGCTCTACATTTAGCTCTAAATAACGAACCATTATGATATTAGTCACATAATGGTTTTTTTGTGCTTATAAATTTTAATCATATAAGGATTTTGTTATGAATGGAGTGTCAACAGGCGTGCTTATATCGCTCGGCCTATACTTCCTATTGATGATTGGAATCGGGATTTGGGCATACTTTAAAGCTGAAAACGACTCATCTGGCTACATGCTTGGGGGTCGTAATCTCAGTCCAGGTGTCGCTGCTTTATCTGCAGGTGCATCAGATATGTCAGGTTGGTTATTACTTGGTTTACCAGGTTATATGTACAGCTCAGGTGTGGTTAGTATATGGATTGCTTTAGGATTGACGTTAGGTGCTTTTGCTAACTATTTAATGGTTGCGCCTAGACTAAGGGTCTATACTGAGATTGCAGATAACGCGATTACCTTACCTGACTACTTTGCCAATCGCTTTGAGGACAAATCTCATCTACTCAGAGTTATCTCAGCGATCGTCATTATCTTATTCTTCACCGTTTATACTGCTGCAAGTTTAGCAGGTGGTGGTAAATTATTTGATAGTGCTTTAGGTATGACGTATAGCTCAGGCTTATGGATAACTGCCGGCGTTGTGGTGATTTATACCTTATTTGGTGGTTTCCTTGCCGTATCTACAACTGACTTCGTGCAAGGTGTCATCATGTTATTTGCTATGATTATTGTACCGATAGTCGCTTTTACAGACCTTGGTGGTGTGGGTGCAACGACAACTGCAATCCGCAATATCGACCCAGAATTACTTAACATCTTTAGCGGTATGTCGTTTATTGGCATTATCTCGCTTATGGCATGGGGGTTAGGTTATTTTGGTCAACCGCATATCATTGTTCGCTTTATGGCCATTCGCTCTGTTAAGGATGTGCCTACTGCTCGTAATATTGGTATGAGCTGGATGATTGTCAGCTTAATCGGTGCGTTAATGACAGGTTTTGCAGGCCGTGCTTATGTTCAAAAGACGGCAATGACATTAGATGATCCTGAGACTATTTTCTTAGTATTTACTAATTTCTTATTCCATCCTTTAGTATCAGGCTTCTTGTTAGCGGCTATTTTAGCAGCCATAATGAGTACTATTTCTTCGCAGTTACTGGTGGTTTCAAGCTCACTCACTCGTGATGTCTATAAGCTATTTTTTGATAGAGATGCGCCTGAGGCCCGTCAGGTATTAGTCGGTCGTATTTCAGTAGTGCTCGTTGCTATTATTGCTATTTTCTTAGCAAGAGACCCTGACAGCTCAGTTTTGGATTTAGTGTCTAATGCTTGGGCAGGCTTTGGTGCCGCGTTTGGTCCGCTAGTGGTTATTAGCTTAATGTGGAAACGTATGAACCGTAATGGCGCCCTTGCCGGTATGATTGTAGGTGCCTTAACGGTTATCGTTTGGATTTATGGTGATTTTGAAACATCTAATGGCGTTGCATTAAACGATTGGTTATATGCCATTATTCCAGGCTTTATCTTAAGTTCAATTGCTATCGTTATTGGTAGTCTGGCTACTGCAGAGCCTAATGATCATATTAAAGCTAAGTTTGAAGAAATGGAAACTAATCTCTAGTTTATATTGTTTCTAATAATACAGCTTAGTAAAAACCCTCGCATGACTTATGCGAGGGTTTTTTGATAATTGATAAACCAGACCAATAACCCGTTAAAAAGTCTTGGTAAATAAAATAGTGGCTGATTTATCATCACGATCATCATAGTATTTGAAGTTACTAGAGGTTTTTTCATAATCAAATACCAGACGCGGGGTTAAGCCTAATACCGTTAAGTCACGTTTCCAAACTTGTAACCCAATTGACCTTGTTTTGTCTTCTCGGCTTGTATCACTGCCTTCAATTCTGTAAGTACTGTAGAAGAAATCAGCGATATCATCAGATGGTTTGTCATAGTCTTTAACCGCATAACTTAGGGAAGTCAATGTTGAAATACCTTGATTCCACTCCTTACCCCAACCGACATTAACTGAATTACGATCATAGCTTAAAAAGCTTGTCTTATCGACATCGTTTATATTATGACCGATACCCCCATAGAAGTACTCGTTGGCATCTTTGATATATAGCCCATTTAAACCTAAAAATACACCGTCTGCTTCACGAAGGTTTTTCTCATCATCGTCAATGGTTTCATTCGAAAGCATTCCCGTTGCTGTTAATTTCAACTTTGGTTTCACCCAACGTGAACCACTCACTGTTACCCCTTTACGCCAGCTGTATGGTTCCTCACTATAGAATCGTTTGGTAACAAATGGACTGATTGAAATATCATTCTTAGCGTCATCATAACCTAGTCCTACAGATGCCGTAACTAGATAATCATTATAATCACTATTATCCCAGTACCCTTTAAGCGAAGCATTGCCACCTACTTCTGCATAGTAATTCTGTGGTAAATTTATACGCTTATTGGAACTGGTAGATATCAAGAGACCTTTGCCTGACTCGGGCTTATTCGTTGTTCCAAATTGACCATTGACGATAGGCTTTTCAGGGACACCATTTAAGTTATCATCTTGAATATAACTTATTGATGCATTAAAACGCCACTGCTCTTGCATTTGAATACGTTCGATTAACTTATTAACATTGGCCATAACAGGCTCGGGTATGTCTGCCCCTCGAAGCTTAAGAAGCTGGTCATGTGCAGCAGCGTACTGTTTATCAGCATATAAAGCTTGTGCTAGATTTAAGCGTACTGGGTGAAAATCTGGATTATCAGCCAACATACCCTTATAAATGGCAATGGCCTGTTTATGTTGACCATTACCTCGATATACCAACGCATCGGCAAAACTGATCAACATAGGATCGTTTGTCTGGAGCGCTTTATAATGCGGTAATAACTCTTTTACCGTTGTCATATCTTGAGCAGCTATGGCTGCATTTAAAAACTTGGTAAACGAAATAGGATCTGCTTTTAGAGCCTCTAGGTTATATCTCTGAGCCGATTGCAAAGGCTTACGCTCATTAATAGCCTCTTGAGCTTCAGCATTTGAAACATTAGCGGTTGGAACTGTGTTGCCTAAGTTTATATTTTGTCGTTCTTGTTTGATAAGCTCTTCAGAAAGATCGTTTTCATTCTGCGCAAGCTCCTCAACCTCTTCTGGATTAAGTTCAGCAGCATATATCATGGGAGCATAAACTGCGGCTGCCGTTAAAATTGAGGCATTAAGGGTTTTAAGAAAAAAAGATTGGGTCATGGTTATCCTTAACATGGTAACTTGAGTCAAATATTCCGTATTTATAACTGATTGAAATGCTAAAAAAGTTGTCAGTGATTATAAACTAGCATTTAAGTTATTAAAATAATATGTTTATTTATTTAAACATATATTATTAATAATTACGGATTAACTATAAAGTAATATTAACTTTATTGTTTAAAAAAAGCGCCCTAAGGCGCTTTTTTATTTAAAACTTAATCAACTTTGGATGCTATTACTGCTTTTCAGCGCCAAAGGTACCTTGGAACTTGGTACCAGTACCTGCAACAGTACCTTTACCACCTTCAACGGATGCATCTTGGTAAATTCCCCCTAAGAAGGCGGCATCTTCACCATAGAAACCACCGGCAGCATCGATACCATTTACATTACCTGCAAATGTATTGCCATCAATGGTCGCTTCAATGCCAATCTTATTACCTTCAGGCATATATTTGAAGTTACCATCAAAGGCAAGCTCACCAGCTACCGAGTTATTGACAAAGTCAACGTCAAAACTAGAGGTACCATTAACTGGAGCAGTACTAGTATTGTCATCCAAATGAATATTCTCGATATAAGTTGCTACACCGGTGTACTGTGCTTTACCCTCATTCACTTGTTTTAAATAGTCAATATCAGCTTGATTGGTCAGATACCCTTCAACATAGACATTTGTCGCTCTAGAAACATCTCCAACAAGGGAGTTAAAGTTTCCATATACGTGTCCAATCTGCATCTGCTGGTCAAAGTTTTCATACACTGAAGTATACTCATATGTTGGGTTAGAACTCCCTTTACCAGCATCTACTTTAATTTCTCCAGATCTTTGTAAGGACACTTTTATAGGTTCAAGTACACTTGAAGGTTGAACCATATCGCCTCGAACAACCCCATCACTAAAGCTCTTGAAATTATCGCCTTGACGATTATCTACTGGAACTTCTGCTCCATTTTCAACAGTGGTTGACGTAAATTCAGACTTATCATCTCGAATTGCGACATAGCCTATTGCATTATCAAGCTCACCAAGACCAAAGGGTAGGGTCTTCTCTTTACTACTTAACGTAGTTGATTGGAAACCTGTCATTTCTTCATCAGGAGCTACGACTGGATTAACTGGATCAGTTGGGTTTGTTGGGTCGACTGGGTCTACAGGATCAACCGGGTCTACAGGATCCGGTGTTGATTTTTCAGCACCATAAGTTCCTTTACCAGTATCATCACTATACACACCACCTAATAGTGCGGCGTCATCACCATAGAATCCACCTTTAGTATCTACACCATTCCAACTGCCAGAAAATTTATTGCCAGATATCTCAGCTTTAATATCTTTAGTACTAGCACCTGAGAAAGTTAACTCACCATCTACCTGCTGATCTACAAAATCAACATCAAACTCAGACTTACCTAAAAGAGGACCATCTATGTTTGAATTCTCAAGATACGTAGCAACACCTTCATATTTGACCTTTCCATCATTGATATTATTATCAATATTGTATTGGGACAACTCTTTCATATAAGCCATATCAGCTGAACTGGTTGACTTACCTTGTGCATAGACCGTTGAAAGCTTTCCATCAGCATACAAAGCTCTATCAATAGTTCCGTAAACATGACCAATTTGAAGCTCTTCATTAAAGTTGTTATAAACTGAGGTATAGCTCATGTCACGATCATAGTCTATACCTGCCTCACCTTTACCCTTAACAACAACTTCTCCAGAATGAGACTTAAAGCCACTGTCACTTGTTCCATAATTACTATCAGAAGCTTCATTGCGGATAATTAAATCAACTGGTTCAGTGGCATAATTAGTATCGAGTTCATCAACACGACTGGTAAGAACATCAAAGCTACTTGAAGCATTGTTAACAATGTCCCCTCGTTTGGCTGCATTATATCCGTCAATATTATTACTCTGAACACCAGTAATAGTATTTGAAGCAGCAGTATCAGGATTAACTGGCGCTGGTGGAGTCTCTAACTCAGCTGCAAGAGCTTCTTCTGCAGCTTTAGCCCTAGCTTCTGCTTCTTCCTTAGCAAGTATAGCTTCATCTCTAGCTTGCTCGGCCTCAGTTGTGGCTACTTGAGCTGCTGCTGCTTCAGTTTTAGCAGCTTCAGCTTCAGCTTTAGCGGCGTCAACTTCAGCTTGAGCAGCTTCTACAGCGGCATCAGCTTCAGCTTTTGCTTCACCAATAGCTTGAGCAGCTGCAACCTTCTCAGCTGCAAGAGCTTGTTCAGCTGCTACCTGTGCCTGCTCGGCAGCTTCTTGTGCTTGTTCTGCAGCTTCTTGTGCAGCTTTGGCTGTCGCAGCGGCTTCTATTGCAGCGGCTTCTGCAGCTTCGGCTGCTTCGGCTCTTTCAATAGCGGCCGCTAGACCACCGTCTCCACCTTCACCTGCATTGGCTAGTGCTTCTTGTGCAGCTTCTAAGGCCGCTTGGGCTTGATCAGCATCTGCTTGGGCTTTGGTTACCGCAGCTTGTGCCTCTTCTACTCTCGCTTGTTCTGCTGCTAGTGCTGCTTGACTGGCCTCTGCTGCCGCTGCCGCTTCTGATGCTGCTTGCTCTGCTGCGGTTTGAGTGTCAGATTTGGCACCATAGGTTCCTTGAGCACCGTTGCCTTCGTAGACACCGCCTAGGTACTGGGAGTCACCACCGTAGAATCCACCTTCGGTTGCGTAGCCTGCATTGTCATCGGCACTGCCTGAGAATTGGTTGCCCTCTATACCTGCGGTTAAACCAATGTTACCTGCTTGGTTAAAGCTTAGGCTGCCGTCTAGTGTCTTAGCGACAAAGTCTGCGGTGAATACTGAGGTTCCGAATTCTATGTCATTACCTATGCCTAGCTCACGATAGGTCGCATCACCTGTGTATCCTGCTGTACCTTCTGTTGGTACGTTTGCAGCGACGGTGGCGTTACCGACAACCGCAGTACCATCAACAGGAATCTTTGTATCGCTTAGACTAGCAGTACCGTCAATATGACCAATAAGCATATCATCACTATAGTTTTTATAAATTGATGTATACACCAGTGGCAATACACCTAAGTCTGTAGCGATTTCAGTATTATCTTCATGACTCATAAAGCCATTAGCCAGTTCGGTATCACCCTCTCCAGTTATAACCACATCAACGACAGGTAGTAGATCATCAGAAGCTATATCAGCTCGCGCTTGAAGGCTATCGTCAGCTATCTCAAAATCACGTGTAGTTGTAATAAAGTCACCTAAGAGACCTGTTACTGATGCGCCTACATTGATAGTCTGCACACCAGATTTATCAGCTTCAGGCGCATTCTTAATAGCGGCCGCTTCTGCTGTTGTAGCGGCTTCGGCTTCGGCTTGCTCTGTTTCGACAACTAAGGCTTCTGCTGCTGCTATAGCCTCCTGTGATGCTTGTTCTGCTGCGCTCACTTGGGCAAGTGCTTCTTGTAATGCCTCCTCTTTGCGGGCTACTGCCGCTTCTAAGGCATCTGTATTACCACCGCCTGCAGCTAATGCATCAGCCAGCTCCTGCTCAGCTTCTGCTAATGCCGCTTGTGCGGCTGCTAAGTCCGCTTTAGCTTGGTCTGCTTCAGCTTGTGCATTCTCAGCTTTTTCTTTTTCAGAAGCGGCTTGTTGTTTGGCAGCTTCTGCTTCAGCTTGGGCTGCAGCTGCTTGTTGCTGTGCTTGTTCAGCACTTGCATTGGCTTGGGCTATAGCAGCGTCTGCTTCAGCTTTTGCTGCTGCTGCTTCATTTTTAGCGGCCTCTGCTTCAGCTTTAGCATCGTCAACTTCAGCTTGTGCGGCTTCTACAGCGGCATCAGCTTCGGCTTTGGCTTCTCCAATGGCTTTGTCTGCAGCTTCTTGTGCGGCAACTAGTGCGGCTTCCGCTGATTGTTGAGCAGACTTCGCTGCAGCTTCTGCTTCTTGCGCTTTTGCGGCTGCCTCTTCGGCTGCGGCTTGCGCTTCTTCTGCGGCGGCGGCTCTGGCTAGTGCCGCTGCTAGTCCACCGTCGCCACCTTCACCTGCATTCGCTAAGGCTTCTTCTGCTTTTGCTAAGGCTTCTTGTGCTTTGACTGCTTCTTCTTGGGCTTTGTCCGCTGCCGCTTTGGCTTCTTCTGCTCTCGCTTGTTCTGCTGCTAGTGCTGCTTGACTGGCCTCTGCTGCCGCTGCCGCTTCTGCTGCTGCTTGCTCTGCTGCGGTTTGAGTGTCAGATTTGGCGCCATAGGTTCCTTGAGCGCCATTGCCTTCGTAGACACCGCCTAGGTACTGGGCATCGCCACCGTAGAATCCACCTTCGGTTGCGTAGCCTGCATTGTCATCGGCACTGCCTGAGAATTGGTTGCCGTTAATACCTGCGGTTAAGCCAATACTACCTGCTTGGTTAAAGCTTAAGGTGCCGTCTAGTGTCTTAGCAACAAAGTCTGCGGTGAATACTGAGCTACCAAATTCAATGGCATTGCCAATCCCCATCTTGCGATACGTCGCATCACCTGTGTATCCTGCTGTACCTTCTGTTGGTACGTTCTCAGCAACTGTGGCGTTACCTATTACGGCTGCTCCGTTTACGGGTAGTGCACTGTCTCCTAAAGCTGCTGAACCATCAATATGACCAATACGCATGTCATCGCTATAGTCTTTGTAGATTGAGCTATAGGTTAGTGGTAAGTCTGCTTTGATTGGAGCGGTGATTGATATAAGGGCTTCACCGTCGTATTGCTTGAAGCCGTTACTTACTTCGGCATCATTGTCTGATGAGGTGGTAATCTCTACTGCGGGTAGTAGATTGTCTGATGCCACATCTGATCTTGCTTGAACACTGGTGTCATCCGCTGCAAAGTCACGTGTTGTTGTGTTGAAGGTACCAAGTGGCCCTGCGTTAACGTTTAAGGTCTGTACGCCAGATTTGTCTGCTTCTGGAGCGTTCTTGATCGCTGCCGCTTCTGCTGTGTCTGTTGCTGCTTGTAATGCAGCTTGGGTTGCTTCTTCTTCAGCTTGGGCTGCGGCTTCTGCTGCTTCTGCGGCTTGTTGGGCTTGGGTTGCTGAGCTTTGTGCGGCTTCAAGGGCGGCGGCTCTGCGATCTACTTCTGCTTGTAATGCTTCTGTATTGCCACCACCAGCGGCTAAGGCGTCTGCTAGTGCTTGCTCAGCTTCTGCTAATGCCGCTTGTGCGTCGGCTAAGTCCGCTTTAGCTTGATCTGCTTCGGCCTGTGCATTCTCAGCTTTTTCTTTTTCAGCAGCGACTTGTGCTTGTGCTGTCTGAGCTGCTTGCTGGGCAGCGGTAGCTTGTGCTTCGGCTTGTTCCGCTTTGGTGTTCGCTTGCGCTATGGCTGTCTCAGCGTCTTCCTTAGCTTTTTCAGCTTCTGCTTTGGCAGCGCTCACTTGCGCTTGTGCGTCTGCGGCTTGCTGTTTTGCAGCATCGGCCTCAGCTTGTGCAGCTTCTACAGCGGCGTCAGCTTCGGCTTTGGCTTCTCCAATGGCTTTGTCTGCAGCTTCTTGTGCGGCAACTAGTGCGGCTTCCGCTGATTGTTGAGCAGACTTCGCTGCAGCTTCTGCTTCTTGCGCTTTTGCGGCTGCCTCTTCGGCTGCGGCTTGCGCTTCTTCTGCGGCGGCGGCTCTGGCTAGTGCCGCTGCTAGTCCACCGTCGCCACCTTCACCTGCATTCGCTAAGGCTTCTTCTGCTTTTGCTAAGGCTTCTTGTGCTTTGACTGCTTCTTCTTGGGCTTTGTCCGCTGCCGCTTTGGCTTCTTCTGCTCTCGCTTGTTCTGCTGCTAGTGCTGCTTGACTGGCCTCTGCTGCCGCTGCCGCTTCTGCTGCTGCTTGCTCTGCTGCGGTTTGAGTGTCAGATTTGGCGCCATAGGTTCCTTGAGCGCCATTGCCTTCGTAGACACCGCCTAGGTACTGGGCATCGCCACCGTAGAATCCACCTTCGGTTGCGTAGCCTGCATTGTCATCGGCACTGCCTGAGAATTGGTTGCCGTTAATACCTGCGGTTAAGCCAATACTACCTGCTTGGTTAAAGCTTAAGGTGCCGTCTAGTGTCTTAGCAACAAAGTCTGCGGTGAATACTGAGCTACCAAATTCAATGGCATTGCCAATCCCCATCTTGCGATACGTCGCATCACCTGTGTATCCTGCTGTACCTTCTGTTGGTACGTTCTCAGCAACTGTGGCGTTACCTATTACGGCTGCTCCGTTTACGGGTAGTGCACTGTCTCCTAAAGCTGCTGAACCATCAATGTGACCAATACGCATGTCATCGCTATAGTCTTTGTAGATTGAGCTATAGGTTAGTGGTAAGTCTGCTTTGATTGGAGCGGTGATTGATATAAGGGCTTCACCGTCGTATTGCTTGAAGCCGTTACTTACTTCGGCATCATTGTCTGATGAGGTGGTAATCTCTACTGCGGGTAGTAGATTGTCTGATGCCACATCTGATCTTGCTTGAACACTGGTGTCATCCGCTGCAAAGTCACGTGTTGTTGTGTTGAAGGTACCAAGTGGCCCTGCGTTAACGTTTAAGGTCTGTACGCCAGATTTGTCTGCTTCTGGAGCGTTCTTGATCGCTGCCGCTTCTGCTGTGTCTGTTGCTGCTTGTAATGCAGCTTGGGTGGCCTCTTCTTCAGCTTGGGCTGCGGCTTCTGCTGCTTCTGCGGCTTGTTGGGCTTGGGTTGCTGAGCTTTGTGCGGCTTCAAGGGCGGCGGCTCTGCGATCTACTTCTGCTTGTAATGCTTCTGTATTGCCACCACCAGCGGCTAAGGCGTCTGCTAGTGCTTGCTCAGCTTCTGCTAATGCCGCTTGTGCGTCGGCTAAGTCCGCTTTAGCTTGATCTGCTTCGGCCTGTGCATTCTCAGCTTTTTCTTTTTCAGCAGCGACTTGTGCTTGTGCTGTCTGAGCTGCTTGCTGGGCAGCGGTAGCTTGTGCTTCGGCTTGTTCCGCTTTGGTGTTCGCTTGCGCTATGGCTGTCTCAGCGTCTTCCTTAGCTTTTTCAGCTTCTGCTTTGGCAGCGCTCACTTGCGCTTGTGCGTCTGCGGCTTGCTGTTTTGCAGCATCGGCCTCAGCTTGTGCAGCTTCTACAGCGGCGTCAGCTTCGGCTTTGGCTTCTCCAATGGCTTTGTCTGCAGCTTCTTGTGCGGCAACTAGTGCGGCTTCCGCTGATTGTTGAGCAGACTTCGCTGCAGCTTCTGCTTCTTGCGCTTTTGCGGCTGCCTCTTCGGCTGCGGCTTGCGCTTCTTCTGCGGCGGCGGCTCTGGCTAGTGCCGCTGCTAGTCCACCGTCGCCACCTTCACCTGCATTCGCTAAGGCTTCTTCTGCTTTTGCTAAGGCTTCTTGTGCTTTGACTGCTTCTTCTTGGGCTTTGTCCGCTGCCGCTTTGGCTTCTTCTGCTCTCGCTTGTTCTGCTGCTAGTGCTGCTTGACTGGCCTCTGCTGCCGCTGCCGCTTCTGCTGCTGCTTGCTCTGCTGCGGTTTGAGTGTCAGATTTGGCGCCATAGGTTCCTTGAGCGCCATTGCCTTCGTAGACACCGCCTAGGTACTGGGCATCGCCACCGTAGAATCCACCTTCGGTTGCGTAGCCTGCATTGTCATCGGCACTGCCTGAGAATTGGTTGCCGTTAATACCTGCGGTTAAGCCAATACTACCTGCTTGGTTAAAGCTTAAGGTGCCGTCTAGTGTCTTAGCAACAAAGTCTGCGGTGAATACTGAGCTACCAAATTCAATGGCATTGCCAATCCCCATCTTGCGATACGTCGCATCACCTGTGTATCCTGCTGTACCTTCTGTTGGTACGTTCTCAGCAACTGTGGCGTTACCTATTACGGCTGCTCCGTTTACGGGTAGTGCACTGTCTCCTAAAGCTGCTGAACCATCAATGTGACCAATACGCATGTCATCGCTATAGTCTTTGTAGATTGAGCTATAGGTTAGTGGTAAGTCTGCTTTGATTGGAGCGGTGATTGATATAAGGGCTTCACCGTCGTATTGCTTGAAGCCGTTACTTACTTCGGCATCATTGTCTGATGAGGTGGTAATCTCTACTGCGGGTAGTAGATTGTCTGATGCCACATCTGATCTTGCTTGAACACTGGTGTCATCCGCTGCAAAGTCACGTGTTGTTGTGTTGAAGGTACCAAGTGGCCCTGCGTTAACGTTTAAGGTCTGTACGCCAGATTTGTCTGCTTCTGGAGCGTTCTTGATCGCTGCCGCTTCTGCTGTGTCTGTTGCTGCTTGTAATGCAGCTTGGGTGGCCTCTTCTTCAGCTTGGGCTGCGGCTTCTGCTGCTTCTGCGGCTTGTTGGGCTTGGGTTGCTGAGCTCTGTGCGGCTTCAAGGGCGGCGGCTCTGCGATCTACTTCTGCTTGTAATGCTTCTGTATTGCCACCACCAGCGGCTAAGGCGTCTGCTAATGCTTGCTCAGCTTCTGCTAATGCCGCTTGTGCGTCTGCTAAGTCAGACTTAGCCTTCTCTGCTTCGGCTTGTGCACTCTCAGCTTTTGCTTTTTCAGCAGCGGCTTGTTCTTTGGCAGCAGCGGCTTCAGCTTTTGCAGCAGCGGCTTCAGCTTTGGCTTGCTCAAGTTCAGCACTGTTGTCACCACCTCCTGTATCGCCACCTCCTGTATCGCCACCTCCTGTATCGCCACCTCCTGTATCGCCACCGCCTGTGTCACCACCGCCTGTATCACCGCCGCCTGTATCACCGCCGCCTGTATCACCACCTCCTGTATCGCCACCTCCTGTATCACCGCCGCCTGTATCGCCACCTCCTGTGTCACCACTATTAGGTATGTCAGTAGTCGGTGCATTATAGGATTTAGTTGTAGAGCCATTCGTTCCACAAGCGGCCAAAATGACAGACGTTAAGAGCACAACACTGGCTTTTAACGGGGTTTTTAATTGATTTGATTTAGATATAGAATTTGATGAAATAATTTTATGATGAGACGACATTTGTCTTCCTCCATGAAGCGTATGAGATAATCCATTATGACAACATTTATAAAAAAAGCTTATCTTAATAATAGGTTTAGATAATTACAAATATTATTATAAAAGTCAACAAGTCAAAAATATTTACTAACATAATAGTTATGGTTCAAATAGTAAAAAGCGCTTTAAAGCGCTTTTTATTTAGAACTTAATGGACTTTGGATAATATTACTGCTTTTCAGCGCCAAAGGTACCTTGGAAGGTGGTGCCAGTACCTGGTATTGTACCTTTACCACCTTCAACGGACGCATCTTGGTAAATACCACCTAAGAAAGCGGCATCTTCGCCATAGAAGGCACCGGCAGTATCGATACCATTTACATTACCAGCAAATGTATTGCCATCAATGGTCGCTATAATAACAATCTTATTACCTTCAGGCATATATTTGAAGTTACCATCAAAGGCAAGCTCACCAGCTACTGAGTTATTCACGAAGTCAACGTCAAAACTTGAAGTACCATTAACGGGTTCAAATCCTACACCGTCACCTAAATGAATGTTCTCAATATAAGTCGCTTTACCTATGTATTGCGCCTTACCTTCATTTACTTGCTTTAAGTAGTCAATATCTGCTTGATTGGTTAAGTGACCTTGTACATACACGTTGGCAACACGAGATAAGTCACCGACGAAACCTGAATTAATCACGCCATAAACATGACCTAATTGCACTTGAGTATCAAAGCTTTCATAAACCGTCTTATAGTTAAAGTTCGGGTTCAGAGCTTCTTTACCTGCTTCAACAGTGACACTCCCTTCATCCTTCAATGAAACTTCAAGTGGTTTTTGTACACTGGTCGGTTGTACCATATCTCCTCGAACGACACCATTATCGAAACTTTGGAAGTTATCTCCTTGACGATTGTCAACTGGTACTTCAGAACCATTTTCTGTCTTGGTTTCTGTATAGTCTGATTTATCATCACGGATGGCAACATATCCTATAGCATCATCTAGAACTACATTGGCAATTGCAATATTCTTTGCCACACTACTTAATGAGGTAGATTGGAAACCCGTTAATTCAGAATCTGGTGCTACATCAGGATTAACAGGTTCATTTGGATCAGTCGGCTCTGCTGGATCAACTGGTTGTACTGGATCAGTTGGCCCATCATTATCTTTTTCTGCGCCATAAGTACCTTGAGCACCATTACCAGCATAAACGCCGCCTATGAAGTTAGCGTCTGCACCATAGAATGAACCTTCAGTATTGTACCCTGCATTATCTGCAGCTGCGCCTGAAAACTCATTATCATTGATATTCGCTTTTAGATTAATGTCTCCAACTGTATCAAATGATAATTTACCATCAACTTGCTTTTGTACGAAGTCTGCGGTGAATACTGAGCTACCAAATTCAATGGCATTGCCAATCCCCATCTTGCGATACGTCGCATCACCTGTGTATCCTGCTGTACCTTCTGTTGGTACGTTCTCAGCGACTGTGGCGTTACCTATTACGGCTGCTCCGTTTACGGGTAGTGCACTGTCTCCTAAAGCTGCTGAACCATCAATGTGACCAATACGCATGTCATC
Source organism: Psychrobacter sp. CX5 (assembly GCF_057621535.2). Taxonomy (NCBI): domain Bacteria; kingdom Pseudomonadati; phylum Pseudomonadota; class Gammaproteobacteria; order Moraxellales; family Moraxellaceae; genus Psychrobacter; species Psychrobacter sp. CX5. Next base: position 515,292 of record NZ_CM177735.1, read on the forward strand.
GCTATAGTCTTTGTAGATTGAGCTATAGGTTAGTGGTAAGTCTGCTTTGATTGGACTGGTGATTGATATAAGGGCTTCACCGTCGTATTGCTTGAAGCCGTTACTTACTTCGGCATCATTGTCTGATGAGGTGGTGATCTCTACTGCGGGTAGTAGGTTGTCTGATGCCACATCTGATCTTGCTTGAACACTAGTGTCATCCGCTGCAAAGTCACGTGTTGTCGTGTTGAAGGTACCAAGTAGCCCTGCGTTAACGTTTAAGGTCTGTACGCCAGTTTTATTAGGTTCTGGCTCAGGTTCTGGCTCAGGTTCTGGCTCAGGTTCTGGCTCAGGTTCTGGCTCAGGTTCTGGCTCAGGTTCTAGCTCAGGTTCTGGCTCAGGATTCGGTTCAGGGCTCGGTTCAGGACTTGGTGTCGGATTTGAATCCCCAACCGTTTCAGAGTTACCAAACACATCAGACATATCATATGAAGTAGAGCCGCTAGAGGCACAAGATGCAAGGATAACCGATGTTAAAAGTACAACGCTGGCTTTTAAGGGGGTATTTAATTTTTGAATAGATGAGTTGGTATTGACTGAATTGTCATTAGACAACATTAGACTTCCTCCATGAAAGATGTGAATAATCCATTATTTACGTAAGTATTATTAAATGATAACTGCCTATACAAAGCTTAAATCATATCAATCTAAACTTTATATTTTCAGATTTAGCTATTAAGAACATTAATTAATGCCCTTAACTTTTGAAAGTTTAAAATCAAATCAATTAGAGATTACAGGCTTTGATATGAGAGCTTAACACCAGCAATAAAACCATCATTATCTTCAAACTTACTCACAACACTACCATTTGGCAACTGCCCTGTAGCATCACCAAACTTAAGATACTTACCGCCAGCTGAAACAGCCCATTCAGGCGTGACATTGTATTTTAAACCGCCGCCAATACTATAATATCCATCAACAGTACCTAAAGAGCTTGCTGGATCTCCAGTACCAGAATCCCATCCGACAACCACAGATCCGGCTAGCTTGTCATTAAAACGTTTTGCTAACCCTATATCAACTCTCCATTGATCATCTTTATATTCTATTAAAGGTAAACCCTCTGCAACTGCCCCTTTCGAATAAGCATTGTAGAGAGGTAAATCAATTCTGAAATCGCTCCAAGGTATCCAACGAACATCCAAAGTACCTAATAACTGATGCTTCGCACTTAGGCCAGTTTGAAAATTAAAGTTAACGGACTCTGGTGTTGTAACCGTCGCTTCAGTAATAGCTTCAGGCCCAATATTAGCGGCAAGAGTAGGTGAAATGGGGTTATCAGGATGTAAGTTATTATACTGACCAACATAAACATTTTTAATAAGGGAATTATCAAGTGCAGGCATTAATTCTGATAGTGACGTCTCATGATCAATTTCTGAGCGATAAGTTAAGTTCGCTTTTAAAGCAATCTCAGGCTTACTATATCCTAAACCTGCAACCCAGCCCCACGCATCATCATTATTAGCATTAGCTTCATATCCGGTTAAGGGACCATAAGCCTGACCACGCAGATTCACTTGTGCTTCTGCTTTTTGTAGGACTGGACCACCAAATACCTGGAGACCACTATCTGTTTTAAACCCAATTAAGCCTGTCCATGACTCAGTATGTAAACGAACCTTTGTATGTGTACTATAATCAGGGTCGTCGGCAGTGGCTGAGTTAAGAATATCAGTCGGTACAACCAGAGGACCACCATTAGGACCACCAGTAGCACTGATTAGACTTTGAGTGCCTGGCTGAGAGGTAAACTTACTCTCGCCCTTATATTCAGCTTCCGCACCATAAGGCTCGTCATAAAATACACCGACACTTATATTATCATTAACGTCAGTTTTTACACCATAACGCATAAAAGTATATGGGTCATCTGTAACATTTCCAGTGGGATCACCTTTTTTATAGCTTGCTTCATCTGAGGTAATACCATAAGGGTTAGCGCCGTTGTCATGGCCAGAAACATCGGTATCAATATAGGCATAGTCAATTTCTGCGTAAGTCCCTGGATTAAAGAAGCCTTTAATATCTTGACCCGAGCGATCAATGCCTGAAGCGTACGATAATGAAGCAATGGGAAGAGTTAGTAGTGCTAAGGTGAGCCTAGAAATAGGGAAATTTTGCGACATGTGGAATCCTCCATGAATATAATTTCTCCCGAAAATCCGTCCTAAAACAGATTTAATGACGAGAGTATCTGGCAGTCCATTACCAAATGAGTTAATACGTTAAAATATTTATAAATTAAATTACAAATATGTATGATATGTTAATTCTTGTAATAAGCATAAATAAAGTCGCTAGTTATAGCAACTACTGTTTTAAGTTTTTCTTAAATAAATAAAAAAACAGCCAAATGGCTGTTTTTTTAAAAAAAAGGGTAATACTTTCTAAAAGACTAATTATCCTGATAAGAAATTTGTAAACCTAGTGCATAACCATCATTATCTTTAAAATCACTGACGATATTATCATTAGGAATTTTACCTTTCGCATCACCAAACATTAAGTATTTTCCACCAGCTGAGATCGCCCAGTTCTTATCGAAATTATACTTAGCACCAAGACCAACACTATAATAACCTTCAATAGGTCCTAAAGAAGTTGCAGGATCACCCGCTCCACTGTCCCATCCAACGGTACCCGAAACCGCTAAATTATCAGCTAAACGCTTGCCAAGTCCTAACTCAACTTGCCATTGATCATCTTTATAATCAACTAAATTTAAACCTTTAGGATAAACGCGCTTGGTTGATTCATTATATAGTGGTGGTGTAATAGCAAAATCGCTCCAAGGTACCCAGCGTACTTTTGCTGTTGCTAGCGTCGTTGGGTTAACGCCGGTTTGGAAATCAAAGTTTACTGATTCTGGGGTTGTAATCTTCATATCAGTGGTTTGATTAGGCTCTTGATTAATTCTGGCTAATAACGGCATAGTTTCAGCTGCTGTGACATCATGATCGATCTCAGAACGGTACGTTAAAGCGGCTTTTAGAGCAATTTCAGGTTTGCTATATTGTATACCTGCAATCCAGCCGTAATCGGTATCACGGTTTACATTAAGGTTATAACCGTTTGCCGTTTCATACCCCATTCCTCTTAATTTAACATCTGCTTTAAGACGTTGTGCAACAGGGCCACCGTAAACTTGAAAGTTTTTATTTTGTCCCAGTTTTACACCTAGTAAACCGGTCAAGCTTTCACTACGGACTTCCACCTTAGTTTCTTGACCAATGGTAGACGCTTCTACTTGGGCAGCGCCTAAAACCGCACCAATTTGAGTGGCTTGATCCATTAATTCTTTTGGTGGCGTTCCTCCATTTTGGAGGATCTGTCCAATTTGGTTTCTAACATTGTTATAGGCAGCTTGACCAGCCGCAACGCTCGGAATTTTACCGCCTGAAATATGTTTGACGGTAGCATCTGCATCACCTTTAGCCACAAAGATATTGTCACCTTCGTAGTCCGCAGAAGCGCCCCATGGCTCGTCATACAATACACCAACACTAAACGTGTCATTAATATCAGTTTTAACGCCATAGCGGAAAAAATCATAGTCTTCAGCAATATCATCAATTTTATTACCGTATTTATCTTTACCCGTTACATCTGCATCGATATAAGTATATACGGTCTCAGCATAAGTACCATCTTGTAAGAAGGCAGATATAGTTTGACCAGAGCGATCAAGACCCGCCGCAGAAGCCGTGCTAGCTATTGACAAAACAGTGATTGTGCTTACAAGGGGTTTAATATTAAACAATGGACGCATTGAGTACTCCAAAAATCCATTTATAGGATGACGTTAAGATTAGGAAAGAAAGGTCAGGGGGTATGACTGAAGCAATAGCGAGATAAAGCTATCATTCACGTTACTAGACTTAAAACGTAAAGTAACCACTAGTAAAACAATTATTAATATAGCTGTTACTTTATTACACCATATGTTCAGTTCGTGACAATACTACTCAATCACTAAATAAAATGCAACACTTTGATAATGCTATAAATGTTTTTTAATTTAAACAACGTTAGTTTATATTTAAATTAAGTTTAGAAAAATACAAAATATTCTAGTCTTAAGTCTTAAAGACCATTTATAAGACGCCAATGATAAACATAACGGATATAATAAATATTAGGATCTAATTGAACGTTTAATATATCTAATATACCAGCATCATAAAAGATTAGGTCCAGTGATAATAGAACTCGCCCTAAGAGAGGCTGAACAGACGTTCGCCTAAAACCGTATTGATACGTTTTAGATGAAGAGTGTCGATATAGGGTTCATTCATAGGTTTAAAATATTATTAAATAATTATTTAATAATGAGGTGGCACTTCAGACTCAGCGTCGAAAGGCGCGATGCCAGAGTCACTTTGCTTATTTAACTGTAGATACATCAGTTGTAGTTGACGCTGCATATCTCGTATTTGCTTATCTTGTTTGGTGATAACCACGTCTAAACTATCCACCGTGAGCTCTAAATATGCCACATTAGCTTGTAATTCCGTGAGTTGTTCTTGAAGCGATAGCGGGTTAATTTCAGTATTTAATGGTTTTGGCATTAGGGGTTTTGACATTTTTGACTTCTTATATAAGACAGTTATAGTGACCTTCGTGCAGACTAATTGCAGACTAATAACGGTATTAATCTCTAAAGTATTAAGCTCTAAAATGATACGTTCATACCTTGAAATAGTTTATCAGGCGAATAATTTTAATGGATACGAAATATTGTCAACTCATGAACGGCTAAGTGCATGATATACTGTGCTCAATTTTAACACGTAACTTATTCTTAAAATAACTCTCTTAAAGTAATTCTATCGAGTTGCTAGTATCAATGTCATTATGTATTAACTACAGTAATAATGGGGTACTAGCTCTCTATATAATAATGGTAATCAGAAGTTTATGGCACTAATTAACTTAAAGAACATTCATCTTGCCTTCGGCGTAGCCCCTATCCTTGATGGAATCGATCTTAGCATTGAAGCTGGAGAGCGCGTCTGTCTAATCGGTCGTAATGGAGAAGGCAAATCCACTTTATTCAAATTAATTGATGGCAGAATTACCCCCGATAGTGGCGAAGTCATTGTTAATAGTAGCGTAAAAGTGGCTATGCTTGAACAGGATGTCCCTGAAAGTACAGGTCGTATTCTCGACATCGTCATGGGCGGCGACAAAAAAACGGCTGAACTATTGATTGCCTATAATGAACAAGCGGATGCATGTGCCTCAGGTGATATGAAGGCTTGTGAGGCAATGTCTGACCTCCAACATGATATTGACGCTGCTCATGGCTGGGACTTAGAACGAGAAGCGCGACAAATTCTTACGACTATGGGGCTTGATCCAGAAGATGACTTATCCTCCCTATCTGGTGGCCGAAAACGACGCGTTTTGCTGGCGCGATCCTTGGTTACCAAGCCTGATATCCTACTGCTTGATGAGCCGACCAACCACTTAGACGTGGCGAGTATTGAATGGTTAGAACAGTTCCTAAAAGATTGGCAAGGTCTTACCCTGCTCTTTGTAACCCATGATAGGGCTTTTGTTGATAAGTTAGCTACTCGTATCATTGAGTTAGACCGCGGCAAATTAACCAGTTATGACGTTACTCAAGGGGCTGGCGGATATGCACGTTATCAAGAGCTTAAAGAGCAGCAGCTATTAGCGGAAGAAAAAAACAATGCCAATTTTGATAAAAAACTAGCACAAGAAGAGGTTTGGATTCGCCAAGGTATTAAAGCACGTCGTACTCGTAACGAGGGTCGCGTACGTGAACTACAACAGCTCCGTGAAGAGCGCAAAAGACGCCGCGAGCAAGTAGGTAATGTCAATATTACGATGACTAGCGGTGATAAAAGTGGCAAACTGGTGTGTAAAGTCAAAAATTTACACCTTGAGTATGATGGTGATGTGTTGGTAGATAACTTTAGCACGACCATTATTCGTGGTGATAAGATCGGTATTATTGGTCCAAATGGGGCTGGTAAGACCACACTAATAAAGGCCATTTTGGATGAGTCTGATAATGAAATCATCAAAACTGGCAGTGTCACTATGGGCACCAATCTGAAGATTGCGTTTTTTGACCAACTTCGTGATCAGTTAGACTTAGAAGCCAGTGTCGCTCAAAACGTCTCTGAAGGCTCTGACTTCGTTGATGTTGGCGGTAAAAAGACTCACATCATGAGCTATTTGCAAGACTTCTTATTTGCGCCAGAACGTGCCCGTACGCCTGTTAAAGCCTTATCAGGCGGTGAACGTAATCGTGTTCTTTTAGCAAAACAGTTATTGAAGCCTGCCAACATACTGGTACTCGATGAGCCAACCAATGACTTAGATATGGCCACACTCGAACTATTAGAGGAATCAGTTGCCAGCTTTAATGGTACTATATTACTCATTAGCCATGACCGTGCGTTTATGGATAATGTGGTAACCTCAACCTGGGTGTTTGATAAAAATGACGCCGGTAAGGGTATCGTCAAAGAATACGTGGGTGGCTATCAAGATTATTTGATCCAAAAGCAGCGTGAAAGTGATATAAAACCAAATAACTCTGAGAAAAGTAATACATCTAAAGCCAGAGATAAGTCAAACACGTCTGTCAACAAGAGTAATGACAACATCACCGACACAACACCTAAACGCAAACTTAGTTATAATGAAAAACGCGAGCTTGATGCTCTGCCTGAGCAAATCGCTCAACTTGAACAAGAACAAGCTGAATTACAACTCAAATTAGCGGATGGTAGTTGGTTTACGACAGACTTTGATGCAGCCACGGCCGCCAGCGAGAGACTTGCTGATATTGATGACGCATTAATGCTCAAGCTTGAACGCTGGGATGAATTGGAAAATTAAGATTTCGTAGCAAGCAGCTGACGCTAAATTGTGATGACTGACTATGACAGACTCTATCAATAACCCTAAATTGTCACCTAAGCAGGAATCTAAAAAGATTCCTGTTCACTCTGCAGTACAGAAGTTTAATCCCGAGTCTGCCTCCCTATCACAGTCCGGCAGATCAACTAGGTCAGCAGTTAACCTCTCTGACAACTCATTAAGCTCAGCGCCTAAGCCCGTAGCTATCCCAGAGGGTATGCCAACTATTAGCGAAAATCATAAACAAACCCATAAGGCTAACAAGCAGCCTTTTAAGTTTACCTTCCTACTGCCACAGTACTGGGGCATATGGTTATTTCTTGCTATGTTAATGCCCTTAATATACTTGCCATTACGTTTCCAATTTTGGATAGGAAGGCAACTGGGTATCTTGGTTTATACAGTTGCTAAGAGTCGTCGCAAGGTGACACTTGTCAATCTAGAGCTTGCCTTTCCAGAAAAAATGCCTGAAGAGCGTGAGCGTATGGCAAAGCAGGTCTTCATCAATCAAGGGATCGGGCTTTTTGAGACGCTATGTGCTTGGTATCGTCCTGATGTCTTTACGCGTACCGTATCTATATCAGGCTTACACCACTTAATTGACGCAAAAAATGCAGATAAAGCAGTCTTATTATTAGGCGGTCACTATACGATGCTTGATCTTGGTGGTCGACTATTTACCCAGTTTCTACCCATTGACTGTGTGTATCGTCCTCAAAATAATAAGCTACTAGACTGGCTAATCTATAACGGACGTCGTCAAATCTTTGATGAGCAAATTGATCACCATAATATGAAAAAACTTGTTTCTAGAATTAGAGACGGAAAAATAGTTTGGTATTCTCCCGATCAAGATTATGGCTTAAAGCACGGCATTATGGCACCATTTTTTGGCGTACCGGCTGCTACAGTTACCGCCCCTCGACGTCTGGCTCGTCTCGGAAACAAGTCCAATCCTCCCGTTGTTATGGCTCTACACACTTATAGACAAACCCCAGATAAGCTTCGCCGTGGCAGACGGCCTCATTATCATCTCACCATTACACCGCCACTAGACAACTACCCTACTGATGATGAACGGGCTGACGCTACTCGAGTGAATGAGGTCTTAGAAAGCTTAATTCGAACAGATCCCACTCAGTGGATGTGGTTTCACAAACGCTATAAACATGGTGAATCTGGACGAACTGACTATTATAAATAAGATGCTAATATAAAAAGACAGCATCAGTCCGGTTTGCTATACAAGCACCCATCAACTGATCTGTCTTTTATAGTGTAACTTTTCTTGTTTAGTTTAACCTGTTTTTATGTATAACCTATAAATTTTAAAGTCGCTGCTAATTAATCAGCATCGACCCTATATAATTATCATAAAACTATTTAGTTAATGAGATTAAGGACGTTTAACCATATAGTGTCGTGTTAGATAACACCTGATTAAACCTCTGAATTAAATAACACTCTCTTAAATAACAACAGCACAACTTAGCACTTCATCAACTAAGCAATTTTCAACTGTTAATACATAGTCATTGCCAAGCGCCACTGAAACATTGTCACCGTTTTGACTGGTTTTAGTGCTGAGCACACTGACATCACTAAATAGGTCTGATGAGAACTGTAGGATGTCTTTATAACCTGCATCATTGTTGAAGTCTTTGATAACATCATTTCCTGATAGGGCATCGAAAACAAATATATCGTTGCCTACGCCACCGATTAACGTATCATTTCCCGCACCGCCATTAATAATATCATCGCCTTCAGCGCCATAGACACGATCATGACCACCCATCGCCATGATGACATCATCGCCACGTCCTGCATGTAAGATATCGGCCTTGCTAGTACCGGTGACAGTATCGTTACCTTCACGAGCGAAAACAGTTTGACCAGCTAGATCATCATCTCCGATAGTGCCTTCTTCATGATCTAAAAAGCTTTTTTGACCACGTTTAAACCACTTCATAAAGAAACGACTGTCTTGTAAGCCACTGTTAGTGATGTCGTAATTGGAATAATGACTGAATATCTCATTTTGGAAGCTGACAGATTCAACATTATCTGCTTCTACTAAATTTATGCCATCTTTATCGACAAAGAATAAGGTGTCATCGGACATTTTGTACATGTCCCAATCACCACTACGCCCTTCTATTCGCACTTCATCAACGCCAGTATTGCCATCGATATGATCAACACCGATGCCAGCTCTGATAATATCATCACCTTGACCACCATCGATATAATCATAGTTAGTGCCGCCTGCTATTTTATCGCCATACTGAGTGCCAATTAAAAAAGCTGAGGTGCCAAAGTGGCTTGAGCTGGTAGGGGCAGCGTCATCTTCAACCCAAATCATTCCACGATTAATAGAACTTAAATCGGATACAATAACCGTGCTGTCTTGTTTGGTATCTTCATAAAATGAAGAATCAATCACACGAGAAATAGCATCTGTGGTGATACCATTAATATGTGCATACCAACCCGTTGCTATGTTTATAAAAGAGAATGGGCTGACATCCCATATCGGAGACGCGTATACGTCATTATAGAGTACAAAGTTGTCAGTAGAGCTACTAAACTCCTTATCAGGATTAACAAGGCCAGGGTCTGCAGCTTGAATGGCAGATAAAAAATCAGGTTCATTACCTGTCACACGATGCGTCACATCATTTTCATAACCGACGTTTAGGACCACATCACCATTGTCATAAATCGTCGGCACGGCATGCGCAATGAAATCAGAATCGGTAAAAAAGCCATCTACGATATTTTCTCGCTCTGCTGCCAACACATTGGTAACAGATGCCCCCAAGCTATAGCCACTAAATACCACATCAGTAGCATCTAACCCATTATCAAGGGCAAAATCACGCACCATTTCTAAAATAGGCTCATACAGCTCAACACCCTCACGCGTATTCAGATTAAAATAATCAAGTATGTCTGCGAGAGCATTCGTGCCCGCTACATTAAAGTTAATACGGACCAGATCACCAGCCTCATCATACTGACCAAAGATTTTGGCTTGAGGTCCTGGTAATGCCGTGCCACTATACAGACTTGGAATCGTAAAATAACCGGCATGATCGACACTGTCCGCACTGACGCCAAAATCAGTTGGCGTTAGCTCTTTCCATCCATCGGGTATGCCGACATTGGTTTCATTGGCAAATAAGTCACCCGTAAGTGTACCGAGTAAATTAAGAGCATCAGCACCTGGTATAAAATTAAAAAAGTTAAGCGAATTGGTATATGCAGCCAGTTTACTGGTGTCTTCTACTAGTTTTGTAGATTCTTGAACGGAGTAGTTTTTATAGTCGAACATGCCCATAACGTGTATCCTTACGTAGTTGAGGGAGTATGATAATTGAGTTGGTGAAGGAAGAGGTAATAGCTTGGATGCAATAGCGTTTTATCCTTAAGTACGCCATATCACTCAATTATTATGTAAAAATTTCAAATAATCAACTTATAAATTTCATTTAGACTAGGTTAATATCTAAAGTAAGCTATTTGCATTGGGTTTAAAGATGATAAAACCCTCTTATGCTTGATAATTATTGAACTCTCATTCAGAAAAACAACAAAGATTTGATATACTGTTCCATTACATTTTTAGGCACTTATTTATTCGTTGAAATTCGACTATTAACCTGACTCCCTTACCCCCTTATCCATAACAACTCAAATAAGCTATTTTATAAATCGGGAACATTATGAGCCACACTGATACCAATCAAACACAAAAAACCGCAATAGACAGTCAACCTAAACGTATCTTAACCGGAGTTACCACAACAGGTATTCCGCATTTAGGAAATTATGTCGGTGCTATCCGCCCTGCCATACAGTCCTCACACAATAGCCTGAATGACCAAGACCAGTCTTTCTTCTTCTTAGCAGATTATCATGGCATTATTAAATGCTACGACCCTAAGCAAATTCATGAGTCAACCAAAGCCATTGCCGCAACGTGGCTAGCTTGTGGTCTAGACCCAGAAAAGGTTGTATTTTATCGTCAATCAGATGTCCCTGAAATACCAGAGCTTGCATGGGTTTTAAATTGTTCTTGCTCAAAAGGGCTGATGAACCGTGCGCATGCTTATAAAGCGGCGGTTGATGCTAACTTAGAAAAGACCAATGTCGACGCTGACCATAATATTACCATGGGGCTATTTGGCTACCCTGTTTTAATGGCTGCAGATATCTTGATGTTCAATGCCACTCATGTGCCTGTCGGACGTGATCAAATCCAACATATTGAAATGGCGCGTGATATTGCCGGCACCTTCAATCATAAGTACAAAGACTTATTTACCCTACCGTCAGCAGTCGTTGATGATGACATGCCCCTGTTGACAGGTCTTGACGGTCGCAAAATGAGCAAAAGTTATGGCAATACCATTCCTTTATTTGGGGAATACAACCCACAAACAGATCCTGAAAAGCAGCTTCGCAAAGCGGTGATGCAGATTGTCACCAACTCACAAGCCCCAGAAGAACCCAAAGACCCCGATGACTCGGTAATCTTTGAGATTTATAAAGCATTTGCGACCCCTGAAGAAGTTGCCGACTTACGCTCACAGTTTGAAGCCGGTATTGCTTGGGGCGATGCCAAGCAAATCCTATTTGAAAAGATCAATGGCGAAATTGCGCCCTTCCGTGAGCGCTATTTTGAGCTAATGGCCAACCCCAAAGAGCTTGAAGAAATACTACAGATGGGGGCAGATAAGGCTCGCCGCTATAGCCGTAAACAACTGGACAAGACCCGCCGAGCTATTGGTATTAAGCCACTGGCTAAGCTAAAGTAAATGCAGGATGATCATTAGCGACTTCACTCACTTAGATTAAGGTAAATACGGACTTGAATACGCTCTCAGGCAACTTGAAGCAGCAGGCAGAACAGATTGATAGCGACTCTGAATCTACTCCTGCAAACGAGCTTAGCATTCGGATTTATACGACGCCGGTGCAATCATTGCCTGAGGACTTATACATTCCGCCTCAGGCATTTGCTATTTGGCTCGACCAGTTTGAAGGGCCCCTCGATTTTCTGCTGTATTTGGTCAAAAAAAATAACTTTGATATCACCGATACTGCAATCTTGCCCATTACTGAGCAATATCTGGCGTATATAGAAGAGCTTGATGCTGATCACTTTGAGTTGGCAGGCGATTATTTATTGATGGCATCCACTTTGATCGCGATTAAAACGGAACTGTTATTGCCCCTACCCGAAAAGATAGAGGATGAGCGTGACCCGAAAGCCGAGCTGATCTCTCGTCTTGAGGACTATGCACAAATTAAGGAAGCTGCGCGACGTTTAGATAACTTGATACGTTTGGAACGAGATGTATTTTTGGCGATGGCAAGCTTGCCTGACCCTGAGATTATGGCGGCGGAGCTACCCAGCTATCCGGCAACGATGCTGGTTGAAAGCCTCCTTAAAATGCAGCTTAAACCTGATTACCAGATGCACAATATAAAAGTTGACCCTATCCCATTATCAGATCGTATCGCCAGTATTAGCAGGCAATTAAGTGAGCGTGGTGAAGGCAAATTTATTGAGTTGCTTGACTCTAGCCAAGGTCGACTGGGTGTGGTGGTCAGTTTTGTGGCGGTATTAGAATTAATGAAACGACATATTATTGATGTTGTTGATAGTCCGTCATCTAGTGGGCTACAACAAATGAGGCATTTATCAGACCAGAAACCTTCAAATCAGCAATCTTCAGACCAGCAACAAGACATCCCTTCTAATAATAATGAAGCGGAGAAAGACAGTACTACCCTACACTCACTTTCTGATATGATTGACAGCACTGAACCGGCTTATACCTTATCAAGTTTAACTCTAAAATGGGTGGCTTAAGACCGTCGCCTTTGATATTTATGAGCGTTTTAAATATTGGCGTTTCCTATATTTGTATCTCAAGCATTAGGCAATTAAAGACATCAACCGACATTGCCTTAAAACAAATGCCACAACTCAACTCTCCCTTTATTGATGTTTACTTCTACTATGTCTAACGATTTATCTATGTCCAATTCACCAGATCAGACAAGCTCTAAGGCTCCGACAGATTTAACCACTTTTAATCGTTATGACCAATTAAGCCGTCGAATCGAGGTATTGTTACACGCCTCAGAAACCCCGCTGACCGCCGCTCAATTAAAGAAATATTTATCTCTCTCGAAGCAAGAGCTTGAGACAGCTTTGGTCGTGCTACAACAACGCCTGACCACAGGAGTGTTGAGTGTTACTGAATCGGCCAGTGGCTATCGGCTCCAAATTCGCAATGAATACAGCGCCTTGATTCAAGAAGTCTTCCCGCAGCGATTAGAGAATCTAAGCCAAGCACTACTTGAGACCCTTAGCGTTATCGCTTATAAACAGCCCGTAACCCGTAGTGATATCGAGCAAGTGCGCGGCGTAACGGTATCGAGCAACATATTAAGACAGCTGTTTGATAAAGGCTGGATAATGGAAAAGGGCCATCGCGACACGCTAGGTCGCCCTGCCCTTTTGCACACCACGCCTGAATTTTTGGATGCATTTGGTCTTGAAAAACTAGAGGATTTACCGCCTTTACCGGATTTAAATCTAATCAAAGAAAACTTAGACAGCTAAAGTCTCTAGATTAATAAAATAGCTATAGTCAACACTGTATTTCATTCAACAATAGTTATAGCGTGTGGTGAAACGAAGCGTAACCCACGGATTTTTAGATGTCTCTGATAACTCAGGTTTAGCTATAGAAGACGGAACATAATACAGTAGCTAATCCTGCCAACTGCTTGTATCTGCCTAGGCAATGGCGTGCAGACTATTTTGGCTTGAGTCATTGCTGTTACCTCGACACTGCCTCAAGCCACAGTCTGCATCGCCATTGACGTCGTCAGGATACCGCTCATGTCAGGGCTAGCGGTCAGATCGAGCTCTTACAGATAGTTATCGTGGTAATATTTTATTAAAATTCAATATTATGCATGCACCCCTACGCGGGCTTAATAGATATTTCATATGCCATTGGTGCGTGAGACGCACCCTACGATAGCTTGCACGATCCGTAGGGTGGCGTTAGCGAAGCGTAACCCACCATATGTAGATCATAATTATTATTTTTACGGCAAGTAAAAGCTGGGTTACTTTTTTTCTCTACCCACGCTACTTCATAACACGACACCCTGTTTTCAAAAGAAGCAAAGATGAATGTTTAAGGCTTTGAGAGATTCCCAAACAAGGTTTTTTAGCCCCGATTGTAGCGGATATACTTGGTGTAGCACTGTGATGCGTGCGCTTGGTAAGTGGCGGTATCGTGGCAGCAGGAACGACACTTAGCATTAGCGCACGCCACAGTGCGAGCCAAGATAGCAGCGAAAGCGGGTAATAGCTCCGACATTATCTAATATACGCTATAAAAGACCATTCATTATGCAAACTAAAAGGTGAGCCAGATAACTGACTCACCTTTTTATTAACTTCTTTATTGACTTCTTTATTAACTTCAAATCTAGCGCTATTGATAGATAACTAGCGGGTTACGCTTGGCTAACCACACTTGACGCAAAACCCCAAATCAACTTTAAACACTCCTAGCGCAGCCATGCTCGTGCGTTACGGAACATACGCATCCACGCTCCATCATCCGCCCATTCATCAGGCTTCCAACTGTGGTTAATCGCGCGTAGATTACGCTCAGGATGCGGCATCATCAAAGTCACACGACCATCAGTGCTACAGATACCAGTTACGCCGCCAATCGAACCGTTCGGGTTCAATGGATACGTCTCAGTTGGGTTGCCACGACTGTCCACATACCGCATGGCGATTTGTCCATGGTGAGCCATCCCATCAATATCAGTTTGGGTAAGGGTGGCAAAACCTTCACCGTGGGCGACCGCAATCGGTAAGATGCTGTCCTGCATACCTTTGAAGAACAATGATTTATTCCGCTCAATTTTGACATTGACGGTACGGGCTTCAAATCGCGCTGATTTATTGTATGTAAAGCGTGGGAAGTTCTCTGCGCCTGGGATTAAGTCTTTTAGCTGCGCCATCATTTGACACCCGTTACACACCCCTAAGCTAAAGGTATCCGGACGGGTAAAGAAGCGCACAAACTGCATGCGTAACTCGTCATGGAATAAGATGGAGTTTGCCCAGCCGGAGCCTGCTCCCAAGACATCACCATAACTAAAGCCACCACAGGCAACCAAGCCATTAAAGTCACGTAAGTCAATGCGACCTGACAGCAAGTCGCTCATGTGGACATCGACAGCATCGAAACCTGCGCGCACAAATCCTGCTGCCATCTCTAACTGCCCGTTGACGCCTTGCTCACGTAGAATGGCGACTTTTGGTTTTGTAGGACGGCTGCCCAGATACGGCTCTTCTACTTTTTGATTAAGGTCATACTGTGCTTGTGCAATCAAACCGTGATGCTTGGTGTCGGCAATTAAGTCAAACTCTTGCTGAACACACTCTGGATTGTCACGACGTTTGGCAATGTGATAGCTCACTTGCGACCAGGTTTGCTGTAGGTCACTACGGTTAAAGACTAAAGCATCCTCACCTTGATGAAGCGGGGTAATAATGGTGAGCTGGTCTTGATTGCTACCGCCTAATGGGGTTTCAAACGTTTGGCCGATGAGACTCATCATATCACTAACGCCATGCTCATCAGCCAGCGCCATCACCGCTTCAAGATGCTCAGGTAACACTTGAATCACAGCGCCTAGCTCCTCGCTAAATAACTGACCTAGCAGATTGTCATTGGTAAGGTTTAGATTGATCGCTAAGCGATTGGTAAACTGCATTTCAGCCACCGTCGCGAGCAAGCCCCCATCCCCGATATCATGATATGCACTGATAACGCCATTTTCATTACCAGCTTGGATGAAGTTAAAGAAGTTAATGAGATCTTGTGGATCAGCGAGATCGGGACACTCATTACCCAGTTGACTTTGGGTTTGTGCCAAGATAGACCCGCCTAAGCGCAGTTTGCCCTTTGATAAGTTTAAGCGGTAAAGCGCGGCATCTGTATTTTTAAGCTCAGGTGTCAGGGTTTTATTCACATCTTGCACAGGGGCAAAGGCAGTAATTACCAGACTCATGGGGCTAACGACCGATTTATCCTGTCCATCCTCCGTCCAGTTAGCACGCATAGACAGTGAATCTTTACCCACTGGAATGGCGATACCTAATGCAGGGCACAGCTCTTCGCCGATCGCATAGACAGCATCGTATAAGGCAGCATCCTCGGTGTCTTCACCACAGGCGGCCATCCAGTTTGCGGATAAGGTAATGTCAGAAATTTTGTTAATACGCGCCCCTGCGATATTAGTAATGGCTTCGCTCACCGCTAGCCGTGCTGACGCAGCTGGATTAATTAACGCAACAGGTGGACGCTCCCCGACACTCATCGCCTCACCGGTGTTTGACAACAAGCCTGAGCTGGTCACGGCACAGTCAGCCACCGGTACTTGGTAACGACCCACATACTGATCTTGGGTGACCATACCTGTAATAGATCGGTCACCGATACTGATTAAGAATGATTTGCTCGCCACAGTCGGATGACGTAATACATCGTGTACCGCTTGCTTTAGATCAAAGCCTGCATCTTGCTTAGTTCCTTCATCCTGATTGCTTACTTGATTGCTTAAAGGCATATCTGCTAAATCTAATGGCGCAAGCTCTCTGCTTTCACGCTCAAATGAACGCTTCATCTGTGGTGTACCGCCAAGCAACACTTGCATTGGCATATCAACTGGCTGCTCCTCTAGCAACTCATCGTCTACCTGTAAGTGACGTACTTTAGTCGCCGTACCCAAGATAGCATAGGGACAACGCTCACGTTTACAGATTGCATCAAATAAGGCTTTACTCTCTGGACGTATCGCCAATACATAACGCTCTTGAGCTTCATTTGACCATATTGCCATCGGTGACATGCCCGCCTCTAAAGACGGAATATGACGCAGATTTAATATCGCGCCCATTTCATGGTCATTGACCAGCTCAGGCATGGCGTTAGATAACCCGCCTGCCCCAACGTCGTGAATTGAGACAATCGGATTGCCATCTTTAATGGCCTGACTGGCATCTGCATCATTACCAGCCAAAGCCCAACAGCGGTCAATCACTTCTTGGCAACGACGCTCCATCTCCGCATTATCACGCTGTACTGAAGCAAAGTCTAAGCCTTCATCAAGCTCACCACTGTCTACGGATGACGCCGCACCACCCCCAAGACCGATTTGCATTGCAGGACCACCCAGTACGATCAGTAAATCGCCCTCGATAATGCTGTTTTTCTCGACTAAGTTGCGTTTGATATTACCGTAACCACCAGCGATCATGATTGGCTTATGGTAGCCACGCATTTGACTACCATCTTGCTCTTTACTGGTATCTAACTGGAACGATCGGAAATAACCACATAGATTCGGACGCCCAAACTCATTCGAGAAATTTGCTGAACCTAACGGTGCTTCAGTCATAATTTCTAAGCTTGACGCCATGCGATCAGGCTTACCATAGTCTTTACTACTGACTTTACCTGACTGCTCCCATTTTTCTGGCAAATCTGGCAAATGTAAATGCGAGACGTTAAATCCCGTTAAGCCAGCTTTTGGCTTACCACCACGCCCCGTTGCGCCTTCATCACGGATCTCCCCACCGGCACCCGTTGATGCACCGGCATAAGGGGCAATAGCGGTTGGGTGGTTATGGGTTTCAACTTTCATCAAGATATCAATAGATTCATCATGAAAGTCATATCGGTGCATCTCGCTTGATAAAATGTCTTCATCCAGTGCGCCACCAAGCTGAACCGTCGGTAGTGGATAAAAGCGCTCTGCTTTAAAGCCTTCCATAACCGCAGCATTGTCTTTGTAGGCGGATAAGATACCTTGCGGATTATTCTCGTGGGTGTTACGAATCATTTTGAACAATGATTTTGGCTTCACCTCATTGTCCACTGTCCACTCAGAATTGAATATTTTATGACGGCAATGCTCTGAGTTGGCCTGAGCAAACATCATCAGTTCAACATCGGTTGGATTGCGCTTAAGCGCCTCGCCATATGCGTTCATTAAATAATCTATGTCTTCTGTCGACAGCGCAAACCCGAATTTTTGATTGGCATGCTCTAAGGCGCTGCGACCTTCATTCATGATATCTACATGGTTTAGAGGCGCTGGGCTATGATCATCGAATAACGCCTCAAGTTTGCGCATGTCATACACTAAGCTTTGGGTCATACGATCATGCAAGATCTGCTCAGCATCATGCGGTAGTTTAGAGGGCAGATTGTCACCCATTAAGGTAAAGACAACGACTCGCTCAACTCGTTCTACATCAAGCTCACAGTTATTAAAGATATCAGTGGCTTTACTAGACCATGGTGAGATAGTGCCAAACCGTGGGCTGACAATCACTTGTATTTGGTCAGATTGCACCTCAATAGGCACCACTTCTTCGCCTTGATTTAATAGGTCCAGCGCCTTTTTACGCTCAGCCTCATTAAGCTCTCGTGATAGGACGTATACTTGCTGAGTCTCTATTTTTCTCACTGCGCCTGTCTTACTCAGCGACGTTTGGCTATTTAACTGCTCAATCAGTTGATTGGTTTTAAACTCGGTTAAAAAACGGTGTCCAGCGAGGGTCATCATAAGGCAATTTCCGAAGTATCAAAGTTTGAAGTAGAAACAATTAGTAGAAACAATATATTAAAAAAGAGTATTAAAGGTTAATCAGGCTAGTGTTTGAAATAGACTAGCATCGTCTTAATTAGGCGTTATTATAGCAAGAAGTCTGCTCAAACGTTGCCTACTTAACTCAATTCATCCAAAGATTATTTACTCAAAGCTTGTGAAAATTACAAAGACTCACAAGCCATTACCTACTTTATCTACTTTCTATAATTGAGGTTATTTAAGATTTCATTTAGCTAATTAGAAATTTTTCTCATTTTTAATAAATTATTATTTTATTAACTGTTAAAAATAAATTATTAAAAATATTTTTTTAAACTAACCTTAGGAAATTATAATGAGTAAACAAGCCCAAATCGACAAAATCGCTGACGCTATTAATCAAGTGACTTATGCTATGGTAACCAGTGTTACCAATGAAGGTCATTTACACTCTTGCCCAATGACCACGGCTGAATTTGGCCTAGGGGCACGTGAAATTTGGTTCGTTGGTAGTAAAGGTTCAGATCTTGTTGAAGATATTAAAAGTAATCCTCAGATCAACTTAGCTTACTCAAGCCCTGACGAAAAAAAGTATGTCTCAATCAATGGTAAAGCTGAATTGGTAGAGGATAAAGACAAGCTCGATGAATTGTGGTCACCCGTTATGGCCTCATTTTATGAGCATGGCAAAGAAGATGACGATATCCAGCTGATTAAAGTCGTACCAAATGGTGCAGAATATTGGTTTAGTGGAAATGGCATCATCAATATATTTAAAATGGCTGCAGCAGCCGTTCAAGATGGAAAAACAGCAGAAGACATGGGTGAAAACTTCTCTATTGAGTTTTAATCAGTCGCCGTTTTAATTATAGTCGGCGAACTTATAAAGAGTCACCGCGTTAACCTCGTTAAGCCTACTCCAGAAGTACTTGAACTCGGTTGCCTTGTGACTACTTTAAAGTTCTTTGACTATAGTTGACGTTTATGCTCTATTCTTAGCACTACTATTCAGATACTCTTCAAATCTAAAACGCCTCAATGATAAATTGAGGCGTTTTTTAATTAGAACGTTTTTCAAAACATATCTTTCGCGACAAACAAGACAAACAATAGGTTTAGTAAGCTTAACCGAGTCTAAACCTATGCCTAAACCTTGCCTATAATGGTTAGGTAATTTTATACAGAAGCTATAACCTCTTAAAATAATTCAAGTTTAGCTCTATTTAAAATCCTATCCCTGTTTTAAATAAGGCCAGGCTGCTTTCATATATATCATCATAGACCATAGCGTTAATATGACCGCTGCCATCATTAATATATAACCTAGTATCTCAAGAGACTCAATATTTAATAACAGTACAGTAATAGCAACCATCTGAAACGTCGTCTTAAGTTTACCTACATAAGACACCGCCACACTGGTACGTGCGCCTAATTCTGCCATCCATTCACGTAGAGCCGACACCGCAATTTCCCTTGAAATAATAACGATTGCTGCAATAGACATAATGATATTTGGATGCCACTGAACCAGTACGATTAAGGCCGCAGCTACCATCAGCTTATCTGCCACTGGATCCAAAAATCGACCAAAGGCAGAGACTATATTCATTTTACGCGCCAAATAACCGTCCAACCAGTCAGTTAGTGCCGCCAATACAAACAATAATGTCAATAATAAGTGGCGCAGCATACTGTCACTAAAGGCTTCCATGTTCATACCGATATTTGCAATTGCATTATCAGATATCATCGGCACGCCAATACCTAACGCTGGCGGCCAATATGCAATAGCCACAAATAACGGTATCATCATAATACGAGCGATGGTTAAATTATTTGGCAAATTAAAGATGCTTTGCACGGCTGTTGGGTGTGCATGGTTTGACTGGGGTGAGGATTGAGTCATAATTAATGTTGTACATCATTTATTTTAAGTTAGCTTAGCATTTAAACCTAAATTTAGTAAGTCTTTAAATTTAGAAAGTTTTTAAATAAATCAAGTAGGTTCTTGACGAAATTAAGTAATGCCTTAACGTTCAACTATAATGCAGTAACTTAAATTATATTAATAAAAAGGGTGAATAACGAGAGCTGATTATTGACTATTAGATACAAACTATAGATAACAGCTAACCTAAATACCCATCAAAACGAACCACATCGTTTTGCCAACTAGCATCTGCCAATTTATTGGCAAATACGGGGGCAGTGACTGGTCTTTTAACAATAACCCTGCCGCCCGGTTTTATACAACTTAATGCAAGTTCTAATAACTGTTGTTCTTCTATCAGCTTTGGCGGTAGAGCGATATGATGCAACGCTTGCATATGTTTGCCTACTTTAGCGCCTTTATGCGTGCTGCTATGCTCATAACTATTTTCAGGAAACATTGGATCAAGATAAATCACATCAAACAAGATAGCATCTTGTTTATTGACTTCAAGACTCGTTGTCGTGGATTTTGATTGTATCTGCTTTGATAGCTCTGTCATGTATCCTAGTGCTTCTTCACAGCGTATTTGCAATCTGGCCATTAGTTTTTGCCAGTTTTTTTGCTTAGCCATTTGTTGCTGCTCATAGCTTAACAACAGCGCCATACATGGATTTCGCTCTAATAAGAGACACTGCGCCCCTGTACTGGCTAAAATTAGACTATCATGTCCAAAGCCGGCTGTGGCATCAAGCACTCGGCTATCGTCTGTTATTTTGCACGCTTGTAATAGCAATTCAGACTTTCGTCCTGCACTCACCACTCGGCGTTGCAAATGTTTCCACTCGGGCGACACACTTATTTGATTAATGAGCAAAGACAGTTGCTGCTTATCATCAATAAGAAGTAGGGGCTGATCAAAAGTTGCGCTTAATTGCTTGCGTATTTTTTGAGTAAGCTTCTGCTCAATTTCAGTGAAATCTAATTCAATGGGTAAATCAAATGCTTTAATCAGGCTATCAATCTCATTGAGGGTATCACCTGCCACGGTTGTAGGATAAATCAGCGGCACTTTTAAGACTGTTTTATCCCTCTTTATAACCATTGGATTTAAAAACCTATATTTAACCCTGAATCGTGTAATTAAACATCCATGAGACGACTAATACTAATATACCTGTGATAATGCGTAGCCATGCAAAGAGTGTAAAATCGCGGCGGCTGACCCAATCTACCAACCAACGAATACACAATAATGCCATAATAAAGGATACCGCAACGCCCACACCCAAGACGACCCAGTCTTCATTACTGGACAAAACGTCTTTGTGCTTGAGCATATCAAGCAAGCCTGCACCGATAATAACAGGAATACCTAAGAAGAATGAAAACTCAGCGGCTGCTTTGCGCGATACCCCAAGCCACAGGGCGCCAATGATAGTTGACCCTGAGCGTGATGTCCCCGGAATAAGTGCCAAACATTGAAACAGCCCAATAAGTAAGGCTGTCTTTAAACTAACATCTTCTGCCTCTTCCGCTTTAACGGGGATTGGTTTGCGCTCTACGTAGAATATAAGCAGACCCCCGATGATTAGCATTGTCGCAACGGTGTAAGGGTTAAATAAATACTGCTTAATTTGATCCGCCATCGTAAAGCCGACGATCATGACTGGGATAGTCGCAACAATAAGACTGAGACCCAATTGACGAGGGTTCTTTAATGCATTTGGTCCCTCAGACTTGCCCGTTATCAGACCCATTAAGGCTTGCCATAATCGCCCCCAATACTCATAAATCACCGCTAATATGGCGCCTAATTGAATAACGACGATAAATAAATCCGCTTTATCTTTCGTCCAAAAGCTCATAATGTCAGCTGATAGTATCAAATAGCCAGTACTGGATATGGGTAAAAACTCAGTAATACCCTCGACAATACCCATGATGATGGCTTTCAGAATTAATAATAGATCCAAAATAAGTGCTCACTGTAAATAATAGGTCATTGAACTTAAAAACAATTTTGTCGGCGTTTAAAACTGCCAACCACCTTTACGATACCTTATTGGCTTGAGCGTCACCTTGCTGTTTAAGGGTTTTCCAAGCATCATTACGTAAGTACACCGGTAGCGCTTCACTAGCAGGGACACCCCCCGCTTGTATATACTGGACAATACCTAATTTAGCAATACTCACTGCATCTGGATGAATATCAGTGAATAACGTTTGTTCAGGCTGAGTCGTTAAAAGCGCTGCACCATTGCCAGCGATTGACAATTGCTTCGGTGTCGACTGTTCATAATCCAATAGATACTCTTCCGTGCCTTTTACTTGAGTCATTACTTTAGCCATAGCCTGGGATGCTTCCTGACTGAGTTGATACTCACCGAAATAGACCTGTTTCATCCTAGCATCTAACGCAGTATAAACGTGCTCAATACCGTGCTTGTCATAAGCAGATTGTGCAATAGCCGCTAAACTTGAGACGCCAACACAGGGCAAGTTGTGAGCCACTGACAGTGCTTGAATAACAGCTGTATTGATCCTAATACCACTAAAAGGCCCTGGACCACGGTTAAAAATAAGCGCCGTTAAGTCATTTAGTTTAACGCCAGCTTGTTGCAAAGCCATGTCAATCATGGGAAGTATTTGCTGAGTTTGCTCGCGCTTCCCAGTTTGAGTATGGCAACTTAATACCTGAAAATCCTCACGGACGATGGCCACAGAACACTGGTCAAAAACGGTATCAACTGCCAAAAACATAACTACCTCATCATAAACTGGGTAAAAAAACGGATGTAAAATCTAGGGTCATTAAGATCTGTATAAGCAGGCCCTAATAACGAAAAACCAGATCACTTATAAATAAGTCATCTGGCCTAGGTTTATCTCATAAAATAGCCACTTTAATAAAAACGCATTGCTAAATTATTTAAGATAAATAAATACTATTTAGGCAAAGTAGACGAAATCTGACTTAAAATGTCATTAATTTCGCTATTGGCTTCTTCTTCTTTGTCTAGGCCACCATTTGGGGTCAGTTGATTAACAACTTCTGGCAATAGCTCTGCTAGACCTTGACGTACTTCCGTTTCATCTGCACCCACTTGCTGTGAGACCTGATGAATTTCTTGGTCATCGAACAGTTTATTGATTTGATTTGGATCTAGGTTTTCATTTTGCTGCTGTGCGCTCATCCACGACTTAGCTTGGTTACCAAAACCCATTTCCTGAACTTTTGATAATGCACCAGATAAGCCGCCATTACGTTGGATCCAGTTAAGTACGATAGGCATAAGTGCGGCAATAAGCATAGCTTTGCCACCGCCGCCTCTACGTGCACCAGCACCGCCGCCTAAAACACTACCTAATATACTGCCAAGGCCACCTGCTCCATTGCTGCCCATTCGGCTACCCATCTGACCGCCTAAAGCACCGCCAATAATATCATCCAAGCCAAAGCCATTTCCTTGGCGACTGTTTGCTTGAGGATTGTTTTGATGACCTCCACCCAGTACGCTGCCTAAAATATCACCGAGGCCACCCGTTGCACGTGGCTGAATACGCTGATTAATCGGGTTACGCTTACCGTCTTCAGGATCCATTGCTTGACGCGCCACTTGTGCCACTAAATTTCCTAATAAACTCATAAAAACTCCTTGGTATTATTTTAAAAGGTATTATTTTAAAAACTGTATCGTCTTTTAAGACTCCATCATCCCTTAGTTTGACAACTTGACTAGCTATTGTCTATAGCTAAATTTTGACAGTAAAATGTCTGTTTATGTGTATTGTGTAACTTGAATTAAAAAGACATTGTTTTACCACCAGTTAGCTAACACTTTAAGCCGTCTCCACACTGAAGCCTGTACTTGATCTTGCCATATCACAACCATTTTTTTGCGTGTCATAGGGTGTGTGGTGAGGAAAGTAAACTGTATACAGGTTGATAGGCTTTGCACTTTTACCAATTGCGCCTCCCAAAGTACTGGTCGTTGTCCCCGCCGATCTTGATATAGGAGTTGCCAACTGGCCTTAGAATCATCAATATCGCAAGCGGTGATGTGTATGGGCTGATCTCTGATTATATGACAAATACCATATAGTATGAGACTAATTATGATTATAGCAATACGCCAACTCCAAGTTAGATTGACATTTAACAAAACCAATCCAGTACATAATAAAAATACTGCGGCATACAATCTTTGTAAGACACTAGAGTGAGCGATGTTGCATTCAAGTTGACGACTCAACGTCTTACGCCTTTTTTAACCACATCTAAGGGAATGACAATAGCATTTAAGCTTATAAAGACTAAGATAAATCACCATGCTGTAATTTTTTTAGCTTTAAAACCAGATCAGCCACCTTAGCATTATCAGGCGTATCTTGGTTCATAAAGAAGTTTAACAAATCAGGGTCTTCATAGGTTAGTAGCGCTGCAAATGTCGCTTGCTCATCGGCACTAGCTGACAAATAATGCTGCTTAACATAGGGATCGATATAAAAATCAAGCTCTTTTAACCCTCTACGCGCCTGATAAATAATCCTTCTTTGCTCATTGGTAGGTTCTGGTTGTGTACTCACACAGCTACTCCTAAAGTTAATGGTTAATCAAACATTTAATACTGCGCAGACGTGATAAAAGTAATGCCTTTTAAAGCTTAATTCTAACTATTGAGTTGTTGCCACAATGCCAAGCCTTGTATAGTAAGACCTACATTATGGGTTCTGATAATACTAGCACCCTGCTGTACCGCTAACAAAGCTGCTGCCATACCAACACCATCTCTATCAGTCGCTTTATTATTTTCAAATATAGACAACTTAGTATGAATCAGTACCTCTCTAAGAAATCGCTTACGTGATATGCCAAACAATATAGGCAACTCTAATTCATGAAAACGACTTAGATTATTTAATAAAGTATTATGGTGCTGATAGTCTTTCGCAAACCCAAATCCAGGGTCAATAATTATATTTTGACGCGTTATACCCCCTTGTATGGCACACTCAATACGCTGTGCTAATTCTGACAGCACCTCATTGACCACATCTTCATATTGAGCGTTGTCATCCATGGTCGCAGGCTCACCGCGCATGTGCATTAGTACCACAGGAATATCGAGCTTGGCTGCCATTTGTGGCGCACCGTCACGAACCAGTGCTCGTACATCATTCCAGATATCGGCCCCTGCTTTTACAGCTTGTTCAATGACCATCGGTGAGCTGGTATCTATAGATAACCAAGTCTCATCACCAAACTGATCTCTGATCGCCTCGACCATAGGTACAACGCGATCTACCTCTTCTTGTTCTGACACAGGACTCGCATTCGGACGAGTGGACTCTCCACCAATATCGATAATAGTAGCGCCTTCTTTTAGCATTTGTTCGCAGTGCTGTAAAGCAGTATCAATCGTATTAAATTGACCACCATCTGAGAAGGAATCAGGGGTAACATTCAATATACCCATAACTTGCGGTGTTGATAGATCAAGTTGTTTTTTAAATCCATTTGACGTATTAACATTGATAGTAACGCTTGGAAGAGTATGTAGTTGCATAGCCAATATCTTTTAAGTAAATTTTTCAGAATTAAGGGCCGTTAAGACTTTATAGATTTAATTTATTCATTTATTTTAACAGATATGTCATAAAAAAAAGCCCTTTGCAATCGAAAGGGCTTAATATAACAGTTGGACTGACGACTATGAAACTATTAATTGCTACATAGCGGGTAGTGGTGGCGGGGTTGAACCAGAAGACTCCACCTCTTCTTTTTTAGGGGTGACATCTTTTTCCTGATACACTCGAGGCTCACGAGGTTCATTACCCGCTAAGATATCTTGCAATTGGTCTCTATCAATGGTTTCCCAGTTCATTAAAGCTTCAACCATCGCATGCATTTTATCTTTATTACCCTCAATGATTTCACGGGCAATATCATACTGCTCTTCAAGGATACGGCGAATCTCTTCATCTACTTTTTGTTGCGTAGCTTCCGAGATAGTGCGTGTCATACCACCAAAGTAACCTTGTGAGCTGTCATCATCTTCATAAACCATAACGCCAAGCGCATCAGACATACCATATTTGGTTACCATAGCACGTGCCATTTTAGTGGCACGCTCGAAGTCGTTTGAAGCGCCCGTTGTCTTCTGATTCACAAAGACTTCTTCAGCGATACGGCCTCCGAATAAAATCGCAATGTCATTTAACATTTTTGACTTATCCATACTCGTCTTATCAAACTCGGGCAGCTGCCAAGTAACGCCTAATGCCCAACCACGTGGCATAATCGTCACTTTATGTACAGGGTCAGTACCAGGAAGCATCTCTGCGACTAGTGCATGCCCTGCTTCATGGTAAGCAGTTGCACGGCGTTCTTCCTCACGTAATACCATAGATTTACGCTCAGGACCCATGTACAGCTTATCTTTAGCATCTTCAAAGTCGTGCATATCAACACTGGCTTTATTACGACGTGCCGCAAACAGCGCTGCCTCATTAATTAGGTTCGCAAGTTGCGCACCACTAAAACCTGGTGTGCCACGAGCCAATGCATTGACATCGACTCCGATGGTAGTCGGGAGCTTACGTAAATGTACTTTAAGGATCTCTTCACGACCTTTAATGTCTGGTAGACCAACATGAACTTGGCGGTCAAAACGACCTGGTCGCAGTAGCGCCTTATCTAGTACATCAGCACGGTTAGTCGCTGCAATAACAATCACACCGTCATTACCCTCAAAACCATCCATTTCTACTAACAGTTGGTTTAGGGTTTGTTCGCGCTCATCATTTCCGCCGCCCATACCGGTACCACGGCTACGACCTACCGCATCAATTTCATCAATAAAGATGATGCAAGGGGCGTTTTTCTTAGCCTGTTCAAACATATCACGCACACGTGATGCACCGACACCCACAAACATCTCAACAAAGTCTGAACCTGAAATTGAGAAAAAAGGTACCTTTGCTTCACCAGCAATAGCCTTAGCAAGTAACGTTTTACCAGTACCAGGAGGACCTACCATCAAAATACCGCGTGGAATAGTCGCACCAAGCTTTGTAAATTTATCGGGATCTTTAAGAAAATCGACCACTTCAACAACTTCTTCTTTGGCTTCTTCTGCGCCCGCCACATCATTAAAGTTTACTTTAATTTGATCTTCACCAAGCATTTTGGCTTTTGATTTACCAAAGCTCATAGGGCCACCGGCTTTACCTCCCGCACCCCCTTGCATATTGCGCATAAAGAACAAAAAGATACCAATGATGAGTAATACAGGGAAACTTGCAATCAACAGTTGCATCATTACGCTTTGACGTTCAGGCGTTGCTGCTTGTACTTCTACATTATGCTCACGTAATGTTGGCATTAGGTCATCATCGGCCACCGCTGGTAGAACGGTCTCAAATTCAGAGCCGCTCACCTTCTCGCCGGTAATTTGCTCACCGTCAATTTTAATACTTTTTATCTTATCTTCAGTGACTTGAGTAACAAACTCAGAGTAATTGAGCGTATCAGGCTCATTACCGCTATCAAAGTTGCTAAACACCAGTACTAATACACCGATGACAACTAGCCATAATAAGGTATTTTTTACCATGTCGCTCACAAGCTATACCATCCCTTACTTGTTGATGTGTTCAAAATTCTGCTTAATTTAATATTATAACACGAGGCAGAAAACGATTACGGCCCGTCACCCTGTTTCTACACCACATTTGTTTTATGTCACTTATATCTATCAAATATTTAAAAAGAATTAATAATTGATATATAAGGAGATAGAACATCAATTAAGGTGAGTAATCAAAAACTTTTGACGAGTCGTTACTTATACTTACCTTTATTAGGTCAACCTTCTAATTTATCAAGCGTAAATTAGATAAATATAGTCTGTTCAACTTAGGTTGTATCTGTTAAGAAGAAGCGTTTAGATAGCAGATATGCGACACAATTTAAATAACGGTTAATCTATAGCTACTTTTCGCCTATCCTTTACTTGTCTATTCGCCTATCTATTCACGTCACACTTTACCTATAAATCGCTACTTTGTTGCTACCCAAAATACTTCCTTAGATCTTGCTCTGGAAGCATCAGGCTTAATGGTACGAACTTTTGAGAATTGAGATTGTATTTGTTTGCGTAGCTCTTGGGTGCCCTCACCTTGGAATACTTTCATAACCAGTGTGCCACCCTTAGGTAACACCTTTAAGGCGAAGTCCACGGCTAACTCACATAAGTAAATCATACGTGGCTGATCTACTGCTGCATGACCTGACGTATTAGGTGCCATATCAGATAACACCACGTCTACCTGACGATCGCCTACTTCATTCATTAACTGCTCAAAAACAGACTCTTCTCTAAAGTCACCTTGAATGAAAGTCACATTCTCCAACGTATCCATAGGCAAGATATCCGATGCAATTAGAATGCCATTATCACCGACAAGTCTTCCTGCCACTTGCGACCAACTTCCTGGGGCACTACCTAAATCAACGACCGTCATACCTTTGTGAATCAAATTCATTTTCTCATTGATTTCAAGCAACTTGTAAGCAGCACGGGCACGGTAGCCCTCTTTTTGAGCCAACTGTACATAGTGATCATCCAAGTGTTCTTTCATCCAAGCTTTACTGCTTTTTGACAAGGTCTTATTGGTAATACGTGTTGCCAAAATACCCTCACTATTTATCCGTTAAACTATAATCTATTTTTTATATCTCAATTCTAGCACTAATTAATGAACAACCCCTTATATAACTATAAAAGTCTTCTATTAAAAGTATTAATCATTAATCTAGTCATGCAATACCAGCAAAATTTCTCTATAATGACCTTCTCAAGTCCATTAGAAAATAAAAGGGCATAGACTTACTTTTAGAAGTCAAAGCGGAGCTGTTAAGTATTATTATTATTTAATAATTATTAACAAAGTATCAGGGTTAATTCAGGTTTAATAAAGAATATACTAAATAGCATTTATTTTATAATGGCAGATGACAGTAATTGAGTAAATATAGAGTAAATAAAGTAACTGAGTCTATTAAAACAGTTACTAATTATACTGTTTTTACACTCGAACAACCCATTTCCAAGGCTGGCATAGTTAGGCCTAATAATTAATACTGAGACATTATGAATACAACAAATAACTACCAACCAAAACTTGATAGCACAGAGTTACGTCGCTTAAAGGGTATTGGCCATGATTTAAAACCTGTGGTGATTATTGGCAATAAAGGATTAAGCGAGTCCGTTGTTGAGGAGTTGGATCGGGCATTAAATGATCATGAGCTTATTAAAATTAAGACCCCACCGGGTAGTAAAGAAGAGCGTGACGCTTTTAGTGATGAGCTTGCTCATAAAACAGGCGCCTACCTCGTTCATAGCATCGGACGTATGGCTCTTTTATTTCGTCGTAATCCGAATGCCAATCCTAAGCTATCAAATTTAAGCCGCTATAGCGACTAAACCGTCACTATTCTCGATCATACCTTGGCGCTATTTTTAATCTCTCCCTGACATTGAAACTGCTAAATAATTGCTTAATATTGTTTGCATCAATATAAAAGAGGCTGCTAAATGACAATTTAGCAGCCTCTTTTTATATTTGTCTCTTTTTAAACGTTAAGCTCGTGTTGTCATCTTTGTCATTGTCGCCTGAGATGATAATCACTATTAACTTAATAGCGAACAAAATTATTCCATAGCAAGGTAGATGCCTTCGTTTGACGCATCATTTAGGTAACGTGCATCACGCCAAGTGGTGTACGAATAGCTATCGCTGTAAGGACTTTTTCTAGCTTGACGAAAATCCGATACCCAGTTACTACCATCAAAAATCTGAATATGGCCGTGTGGATGTTTAGCAGATCGGTTATATACGACAATATCACCAACTTGTGGGGACGTGTTATTGCTAATTTTGACAAAGCCTGCTTGAGATAAGGTACCACGAGTCGCATACTGGTAAGCAGAAGGGTTGGGGGTAAAGCTATAACCTGCTGATTGAAGCGCTTGACGTACGTAACGTGCACATAATCCAATGGTTCTAGAATGAGCCGCTCTTGAAGCACGTGCTGCTGCTAATGCAGGAGGTGCAGTACTATCTAAACGAGCGCTTGAATAGCTTGAACTATTGGCCGTCGTAGCGAAAGAAGTGGCTGTATATTGGCTTTCTAATTTCTCAGCAAGGGCGCTAAGCTCATCGCTTTTTCGCTGGGCTTGGCTGGTTAGCAGTTCAATATCTTGCACACGTACTGATGTATTAGATGAGACATTAGAATAGTTGTTAACAACGTTTAATCTTTGAGAAGATGGATTAGCTGTTAGTGGCGTAATAGAAGTATTACTAACTGAAGCTAATGAAGCGCTTGCAGATGGCTCAAAGGTCTGATGAACCGATGCATTTACTTGTGTGGCACTTAGCCCCATTAACGACAAAATAATAAGTGACTTTTTCATAACGCTCCCAAAATTAATCTTTGTAATAAACTATTCAACTTACCTGTTCAATAGTTACCTTAACTTTCATTTAATACCACATTAAAATAGATATTGAAGGTAAATGACCTTATAAAACGGTTTATACTTAAACGACTTTATATATATATTTAAAGGTGATCTACCAAAATCTTTTATCCTGAGGCCTGCAATGCAACAACCTTTAAAACCTAATCACTTAGCAAAACTCATCGATCATCAAAAGTCTGCCGCATCTGCTTTGCCTAAGTCTCTAAAAGAGAAATGGACAGAGTTAAATAGGTTAACGCTAGAGATCAAAACCTTATTAGATAATGGGCTACCCCAAGAAGTGTTACAGTCTCTTTGGGTGGTTAAGTACGACAATGGTCATCTCGTCCTATCTGTGCAGTCTCCAACCGCAGCAAATCATCTTAAATACCAATCAAACAACCTAACTCATATACTAAAAGAACAATCTCTTACATTCGGCCAACTAAAAAATATAGATGTAATAGTCAGTTACCCTGCATCTATAGAAGATTTAAATGACGGTCAAGATTATTTAAAACCGAAATCAAAAAATTCAAAATTAACCAATAGTTTTGATGAAACCCATAATAAATATGGGCTCACCGAACCAACGAAGAGAACTATAGCACACACAATAGAGCATGTCATTAATGATGATCGGCTGAAAAACTCACTAAAAAAGCTTTTAAAACCTAACTAGAACCTAACTATAATGTTTTTTTATGTAATCAAACGTCGTTTTATTAATTTAATAAGTTAATTTTTTTAATAAACTCAATGGTAGCCATTCAGTATTTCCAATTAATTGACGTCAAAATTTTAATTTACTTTTCGCTGAAAGTTAGAAACTCGTTGGGATTATCCAACCTCAAAAACGATAGACATAAAAAAAAGCGAAACCGAAGTCTCGCTTTGAATAATATTGCCATAATGTTTCTTTAGCCAAGTGATTTACGCTTATATTTACTTTCATTTTTTGCTTTTTCAACTTGAATTATGACAACTTATAGTTTATAGGCTCAAAATTTATGTCATAATTAGTTACAATTTCAAAGTTTTTTGGATCATTATAGAGGGCTCTTATTAATTTATTATTTAAAGCATGTCCAGATTTATAAGCACTAAATTTTGCAATTAAACTATATTTAGCCAAATAAAGATCTCCAATTGCATCCAAAATCTTATGACGGACAAACTCATCCTTATAACGAAGCCCTTCTTGATTTAAAATACCTTGTTCGTCTAATACAATTGCATTGTCCAAACTACCACCCAAAGCCAAGTTATGTGCCTTTAAATATTCAATATCCTTAATAAACCCAAAGGTTCTCGCCTTTCCGACCTGCTGAATGTAATTTTGGGTTGAAAATTCAAAGCTGTAGTATTGAGTATCCCTAGGAATACCTGGATGATCAAAATCAATCTGAAACTCTATTAAAAATCCTTCATAAGGCTCAAGCTGAGCCCACTTGTCCCCATCGCTAACACGTACAGGTTTTACTATCTTTAAGAACTGCTTAGGTTGACGCTGCGCTTCAATTCCTGTTTTTAATATAAGGTCTACATATTGCGAAGCACTGCCATCCATAATAGGAATTTCTGAATCAGAGACTTTAATCAGTAGATTATCAATGCCTAACCCTGCTAAGGCGCTTAATAAATGCTCAACAGTTCCTATTTTCACCCCTTCTACTTCCAAGTTAGATGACATAACGGTATCAGATACTAAAAATGCATCTGCGGCTATTAAAGGCGCATCCTCTATATCCGTGCGTAAAAAATGAATACCTGAGTTTACTGGAAGAGGTTCTAACGTTAAGGTGACGTCCTGCCCGCTATGAAGACCGATGCCAACAGCTGTAATAGGCTCTTTAATAGTCCGTTGTTTCATAAGCTCATACTCTCGATTGATTAATGGCGTGATTTTTTGACCTGACATTTAAGGTGTGTTTTAAATCTATTGTTTTAAAACGTTGATTTGATGAATCATTAGTAAAAAAATCACAATGCCGTTTATGGAACAATGCCGTTTATGGATTAGCAGAATTTTAACATAATAAATTCTAATTATAATTTATCCATTGATTGAGTAAACTTAATCATGCCATCTTATTTGATTGCATCAAAGCAGGTTGATACAAAACCGACAACAAAAAAAGCCAAGCGTAAGCTTGGCTAAATTGAGAGGTATTACTCAAGGTAACAACTCTAGATAGTAATGGACTAACTTATCGGTTCTGCTGACGCTTTAAGTAATCTTTAATACTGTTAGTCTTATCCGGAGCAGGCTTAGAGGTCGTCGTATTCGAGGCATGAGGATTAACAGGCTGGATTTGAGTTTGTGCTTTTTGATGGGTATTTAAAGCACTGGTGTGTGTTGCAGGATCCACTGTTTCAGTACTGCTGGCAGATAAAACGACCTTTTGATCATCATTACGTTCATCTAAAGTTAATCCAGTGGCGATAACCGTAACATGCAAATCTTCACCTAATTTTTCATCAATCACAGTGCCAATAAAGATGTTGGCTTCTTCGATATCAGTAATGTCATTGACCACTTCAGTAATCTGGTTTAGCTCATCTAACGTGACCGACTCAGACGACACAACGTTGACGATCAGCCCTTTGGCATTTTCTAATAACAAATTATCCAATAAGGGAGAGCGGATTGCTTTTTCGGTGGCCTGACGAGCGCGATCATCACCGCTTGCACGACCTATACCCATCATTGCGTGCCCTTTAGCGGTCATCGCAGTACGGATATCATTAAAGTCAATATTTATCACACCTTCGCTAGAAATAGTCTGTGCAATACCTTGAACGGCATGCATCAATACATCATCTGCTTTTTTGAATGCTTCTTGCATTGAAATAGTGCCATAGACCTTGAGCAGCTTATCATTTGGTATGGTGATGATAGAGTCAACAAAGTTAGATAGCTGATCAATACCGGCTTTGGCAGCTTTGATTCTTTTTCCACCTTCAAACTTAAAAGGCGTTGTTACGACACCGACTGTCAATATTTGCATTTCTTTAGCAATGCGAGCAACAACAGGCGCCGCTCCTGTACCTGTACCACCCCCCATACCAGCAGTAATAAATACCATATCAGAATCTTCAAGCAACTTACGAATGGCTTCTTCGTCTTGCTCCGCAGCTTCACGACCCACTTCTGGATTAGCGCCTGCGCCCAAACCACGATTAGTATTCGCGCCTAACTGGAGCTTGTGCTCAGCAGTCAGTCGATCCAAAGCTTGTTTATCAGTATTGGCACAGACAAAGGTTACTCCTTTAACCCCTTGTTTTACCATATGCTCAACAGCGTTACCGCCCCCACCCCCAATACCAAATACAGTAAAGTGGGCTTGGCCGTTGTTTAAATCGTGGCTGTTTGTAGCCATTGTATATTTAGACATTATCACTCCTTGGTGTCATCTAATCAGTTGTCTTAGCCTCGAGAGGTCACTAATTAATGACTGTCAAATTTAAAAAATTAAGTTATAAGATGTTTTTAAAAAAATCAATTAAGTTATGTCTGAACATATTAAATTTAGTCTTTTTATTGATAGCTAGAGCTTCTGGCGAGCTTTTTTCACTGTGCTTAAACTGCTCGCTTTGGCTATACAATAAAGCACCGAATGCAGTTTGCAACGCGCGTTGATTGACCCGGGTACTAAGCTCTTTAAATTTATCATCGCTATCAAAACGATTGTAAGCCGTTATCGCTTCGTGCGGCGTTGTGCTATGGACTGGCATTTGCAAAAGGCGTTTTGAGAAACGTACCATACCGCGTATCTGACTACCTCCGCCAGTTAATACTACCCCACCTTGTAAATAGTCCATTAAGCCGACATCAGAAAGTTCTTGGAATATAATACGGTAAAGCTCGATATATCTAGCTTCAATAATTTGAGCTAATTGTAATATATTTATAGTGACTTCATCTGCCATACCCACCCTTGAGAATATCTCAAAGCGGCTTGGGTCTATATCTTTTGTTTCAACGGTGCCACTCTGAATTTTGAGCTTTTCAGCCTCCATCATGGTGATACCGAGTTCGGCTGAGATGTCCATCGTGACTTGATTACCACCTTCAGCGATACAATGCGTAAAAATTAATTTATCCTCACGATAAACACAAACGCTTGTGGTACTTGCACCGATGTCAATGAGGCAAACCCCTTGCTGACGCTCTTCCGGAATAAGGCAATACTCTGCACTTGAAACGGCATCAAACAATACGTGGTCAATACTAACGTCACACGCTTGAATAAGTTTTTGAATGTTTTGTCTACTGGCAACTGGCATCATCATTAAATGATACATGACGGTTGCTTTATTTGCATGAAGACCAATAGCATCATCAACCATTTGTTGTTGATCGTCTAAAAAGATGCCTTGCTGACAATAATGCATTAAATAATGGGTATTCGGCAAAACACTGGCTTTTGCAATACTCAAAGCCTTAACGATGTGCTGAGTTTCAACGACCTCGCTATCTAAATTAACTTCACCAAACCCATTATGACTTTGTAATTCAGGTGTCGATAAACTTAACCAAACACTATGGATACGACAATTGGCCATTTCCTCTGCTTGGATTAAGGCTTGACGGATAGATCCTTTTAATCGATCAAAATGTTTAATTTGACCTTGTTGAAAATCTTCCGTTTTAACCTCACCCACGCCTTTAATACGAATATCATTTGCAGCGACAACATCGCCAACAACGACATAGACAGCAGTAGCACTAAGATGGATGACAGCTAAAAGATTTTCGGATTTACTCATAAGGGTACGAACATATATATGTACTGTAACGGATTAATAGTATAAAAATATACTTAATATCCTTAATAAAACAGTTAGGTTAGTATAGGTGTTGCTTTTAATAGTTTTAAATAATCAATGATGAAGACAAAGCTTTTGTCTAATCTGGTTTAAAGTATTTACTATTCACAGTACAGCCTTTTAGAATTAAATCCTTAACTAATAGCGTTTATATAAAGATTATAGTAGATATAGTCATCAATAATAATTTTAGTCAATGACAACGACTGCTATATGAGCCGAAACTGCTATATGAGTCAAAACTAATAAAGCACAAACCAATTAAAAAGGATGGTAATTTAACATACTATACATAATATCTTAAAGATATCATACCTTATTACCACGACAAATCGGCATACCCATCATGATTCGTTCACTATACCATTAACTATCGTATTGATTATTTTGTGGTTAATAGCATTTAGGCTAAATAATATTTTCTAAAAAATGCTATTAAAAGTTATCGGTGTTGATCTACATCAACTAATGTCTCGTCATTATTGTTAACATCAGACTCATTAGTGCTGTTTTCAGTTAATGTAGTGTCCGCTTCAGTGGCCAAGCTTTCATTTAACGGCTGCCTATCATTAGGTGCTTGATGACTATCAGACGTTTGAAACCCCTCTGACTCTTGATAATCGCTTTTCCAACCAATCACAAAACCATTTTTATATCTCAAATCTACAGATTCTATATCGTCGCGTTTGTCTGCCAATTGATTTTGCAGTATTTGGCTCAGGTTCATCAATTTTTGTGAGGTATGCTCATTATCGACAATAATACGTAAACCATTATCAAAAAGGATTGCCCAAGTCATTCTCGGCGTTAAGACCATGTCGTCAACTTTCATACCGAGGTTTGAGAACCACTTATTGATTTGCTGCATCTGATTCATAATCAAAGAGGATTGTTCCGCATCCCCTTGCAACATAATCAGGTCATCGTCTGACAGCTCAGATTCATTAACTGGCTTAAAGACCTTACCTTCAACATCGATTAAATATTCACTCCCGAAACGTGCTACCGGCTCACGAGGCAAAGCGGTAATAACAACGCCTTCACCCCATTTGCGCTCAATATCAACTTGACTGATCCAGTCTTGTTTCAATATTTTGTCTTTCAACCAAGGTAACTTAGCGGTAAAGAAACTCCCCACTTCTTCATTTTTCATGACATCATTTAATCTTTGATACTCAGCAGCATCAAGATTTTTGGGGCTAATCACTACTTTGGCGGGCTGAGAATGGTAAACTCTGTATGATACTAATATAAATATAGCAACAAACAGCATTACTGCGATAGCCATCCACACTTTTGTAGATAAAAATTTGCTAAGATTCGGCGACGTTTTATTCACAGAGGCTGCCATCTTTTCCATTTCGTTTAATAGCTTATAATTGTAACGCATTTGCCAGTATAGCGATAGCGCCTATGTTTGTTGAGCATGTATCTTTTTATGACAGTACTCACAATTAATATATGAAACCGCAGCTTTGAATAAAATACACACACCAGATAGTTAATAAATCTTATCGTTAACCAAACTTTATCTTTTAAAATAATTTAATATTTTATTGAGTATATTAACACTTAAAACTAAGTAAAATTGATTTTATGATAGGGTTTGTGCCAAAATATGCCAACACAACTGTTCAAAATCCATCCCCCTAGCCTTAGCTGCCATAGGTACGAGGCTATGACTAGTCATACCTGGGACGGTATTAATCTCTAATAGCCAAAAGTTTCCGTCCAAATCTTGCATAGCATCTATACGACCCCATCCCTTTGCATCCACCGCTTTAAAGGCAGATAAGCTGAGTGCCTGTAGATGCGCCTCTTCTTCATCAGATAAACCACAAGGAATATGGTATGCCGTGTCATTGCGACTATACTTTGCTTCGTAATCATAGAAATTTGAGATATCTGCGGGCTCTAAACGAATCACAGGGTAAGCCTCGTCATCAAGGATGACAATCGTAAACTCGCGTCCAGTAATCCATTTTTCAGCCATTACCACATCACCACAGCCTGAGGCAAGCTCATAAGCGGCAGGTAACTCATCAAGATGATTCACTTTACTCATGCCAATACTAGAGCCTTCATGAACAGGTTTAACCATTAAAGGCAGTCCTAAGGTATTAACGACTTGTTGCCAATCGGTATCCGCCGTTAGTACAGAAAAGGGCGCAGTAGCTAAGCCACATCCTTGCCATAACTGCTTAGTGCGTACTTTATCCATCCCAATAGCAGATGCCAATACGCCCGACCCAGTCTGTGGTATATCAAGCCATTCTAATAACCCTTGTAATTGACCGTCTTCCCCACCCCGGCCATGAAG
Source organism: Psychrobacter sp. CX5 (assembly GCF_057621535.2). Classification (NCBI taxonomy): domain Bacteria; kingdom Pseudomonadati; phylum Pseudomonadota; class Gammaproteobacteria; order Moraxellales; family Moraxellaceae; genus Psychrobacter; species Psychrobacter sp. CX5. The sequence goes on from NZ_CM177735.1 coordinate 553,576, forward strand.
CACATTAAACACACGATCATAATTTTTTAGTTCAGTAATGTCCTGATCTTTAGGATCAAAATGAGTCGCATCTACACCCTGTGCTTGCAAGGCCTTTAATACAGCGCCGCCACTGTCTAAAGACACGTCACGCTCATTACTCTTGCCACCAAATACGACAGCGACCTTGCCAAAAATACTCGGATCTTTGATGTCAGCGGTTTGAGTATGAGTAGCTGGCTGTGATTTCGGTTCTGCGTTATTATTTGATGTGATGGTGGAATTTGTCATAGTCTTTGGCGTCTACAGTTATTAATATCATATAAGGTAAATTAAAAAATAGAATGTATTCAAGGGTGATGTCAATTCAGCCTACTTTATCCGTTATTATAATGAATGAAATCAGATCTAATGAGACCCTCTATCCATTGTTATAAATAAAGATTGCGTTATAAATAAAGATTATGGGCTGCAAGCTCTTGACTAACTTGACCAACATTACCCGCACCTTGAGTGATCAAAATATCGCCCGCTTGCAGCACCCGCTTCATAACAGGAGCTAAGTCATCTTTATCAACTAGCATTGGCTCCACTTGACCGCGTAGACGTATGCTACGCGCTAAAGACTTCGTATCAGCTCCGATAATCGGCGACTCACCTGCGCTATAAACATCCAATAACATCAGCTTGTCTACTTGTGATAATACAGAAACGAAGTCATCAAAGCAGTCACGGGTGCGACTATAACGATGCGGCTGAAACAACATAACCAAACGACGATCAGGATAGCTTTCTCTTGCCGCTTTAATGGTTGCAGCGACTTCTACAGGATGATGTCCATAATCATCAATAAGTAAGACATCCCCGTCCTCTTTTGTCACACAGGCTTGTTGCTCAAAGCGGCGACCTACCCCTTCAAACTTGGCTAACGCCCGCTTAATCGCTTCGTCATCCACCCCTTCATCGGTTGCCATAGTAATAGCGGCTAATGCATTCAGTACATTATGCTGACCTGGAATATTTAACGTTAAGGGTAATGGCTCACGATCTTTACGCAATACTGTAAAGTGGGTTTTAGTGCCTTCAACCTTGACGTCTATCGCTTGAACATTGTTATACGGCTCGAGGCCATAAGTCTGTACAGGGCGACCAATATCATCAATCATGCTATACAGCTCTTTGTCATCACCGCACACCACAGCCAATCCGTAAAACGGCATATTTTGTAAAAACTGTATATAAGCCGCTTTTAGTTTATCGAAGCTGTTTTCGTAAGTTTCCATATGGTCTTGGTCGATATTAGTGACAATCGCTGCCATAGGATGAAGCGTTAAAAACGATGCATCGGACTCATCCGCTTCTGCTATTAAGTAACGACTACCGCCCAAAGAGGCATTTTTTCCTGAAGCATTGAGCTTACCACCGATCACATAGGTGGGATCAAAGCCTGCTTCTGTCATCATCATTGTTAGTAAACTGGTGGTGGTGGTTTTTCCATGCGCGCCAGCCACTGCAATAGCATGTCGATAGCGCATAAGCTCACCCAGCATATCTGCTCGTCGTACCACCGGCAGTTGCGCTTTTAGAGCCGCTTGTATCTCAGGATTTTTACGATCGATGGCTGACGAGACCACTACCACGTCAGCATTAGCAATATTTCTAGAGTCATGACCGATAAATACGTCTACTCCCAGCTCTTGTAAGCGTTTAGTCACAATACTTTCTTTAATGTCTGAGCCACTGACACCATAACCTTGGTTTTTCATAACCTCGGCAATGCCGCACATCCCTGCACCGCCAATTCCAATAAAGTGAATGCATTTGATACGACGCATTTCTGGAATTTCAATTAATCTTTTGGGCAAGGCAGCTTTTGACATAACGCTCTCTTAATAACAGTTAAAATTTAAATAACTAAACGGGGAACAAGGTCTTATCTTATTATTTAATAGTCAATACAGACATTCAAATAATACAGACGTTCAAACATCGATTAACTATTAATTGAAGACAATTTTAGTTTAATCTCTTTTATATTAGAATTAAACATCCATTCCCCTTAATAAAGGGGTTATTTTATGATATTTATCGGGATTCAGCGGTTAATTCAGCACAAATATAGTCTGCAGTCATCACGGTAGAACCCGGATTAGCCAAGGCTCTCCCTTTAATTGCCATGGTTTGACACTTTTCTCGGTCCAGATCCATTAACACTTGTGCTAAATATTCAGGGGTTAATTTACTTTGAGGTATTAAATAAGCCGCATCTTCAATAGCCAATGCGCGAGCATTAGCCGTTTGATGATCATCAACCGCATGCGGTAGTGGTACGAAGATGGCTGCCAGACCGACATTTTGAATTTCAGTAACCGTCAACGCACCTGCACGACATAGTATGACATCTGCCCACGCATAAGCCTCTGCCATGTCCTCAATAAAAGGTGCTACCGTCACCTCGTGTCGTGATCTATCGACAATCTCATAACTTTTTAGCGTGCTATCCAAGTTATTGCGTCCACACTGATGATAGACTGCAATAGGCTTATCTACTTGTGCTAACGCTGAGGGAACCGTATGGTTAAGGACGGCTGCACCCAAAGATCCACCAATAATCAATACTCTTAAGGGACTATCGTCATTACTATCATATCGCGATTCTGGCGGGTCAATCTGACAAATCTTTTCTCTGACAGGGTTACCCACGGTCTCAAGCTTCGGGTTGTCTATACTTTCACTATCACCAAACGTGTTAGGAAAGGCTTGCAATACTTTTTGAGCAATCTTGGATAAATATCGATTACTCATGCCGGCTATGGCATTTTGCTCATGAATAATCAGCGGCGTCCCCGTTGCTTTTGCTGCTAATCCACCCGGCGCACTTACGTAACCACCGAAACCAACAACGATATCAATATTATTATTTTTAATGACTTTAATACTTGCCAGTACCGCTTTAGACAACGTAAACGGCATTTTGAATAAACGACCGACACCTTTACCACGGAGACCTTGCATATCAATAGTATGGAAGGTATAACCTACTGGACGTACAAGATCATTCTCCATGCCCTGAGGGGTACCTAACCAATGTACCACTGCTCCTCTTTTAGTGAGCTCCTCAGCGACGGCTAATGCCGGAAATACATGTCCACCAGTACCAGCCGCCATCATTAATACCTGAGGAGATGTTGTCAATTTTGTGGCATTAGGAACCAACTCTTTGTAATTACTATTCATTGCAGAAGACGCAGACACCAGAAACTCTCCCGAGATTTTGTGATATATATGGTTATATAAAAGGGACCAAAATAGGGTAAAATTAAATTGGAAAATCATAGCATATTTTAATTCTAACAGGTAATACAACTGGGTATTTACATCAATAAAGCATCTTTAAAATATGATGGCCGTTGGCAACTTAATGAGACTCAAGACGATCAAGCGCAAGTGCTACTTTATTCAGCTTAGGGCTAATACTATCAATTTTTAGTTTATCCAATACTATAGTCATAGCCACATAAAATAGTTACGGTGTTAATCTCGCTTAGCCTACACCAGTAGTACCTACACTCGATTGCCTTGTACCTCATTTATTTGACTACGACTATATAGAAAAAGCTTTAGGATATGCAGAAAATTGAAACAGTTCTATATTTCTAACTCAGATACAAAAAGCCAAGTAACATATATCGTTACTTGGCTTTCAAAATTTTAAAAATTCATAAAAAAACAGATTTTAAATTGGTACCCTTTCATTAGTAATGTAACCTATATCTTCATTCACTATTTATCTAAAAGGGTTAACCCAAAACTCTTAATACTTCAAACACCAAATTTGCATAATTTTATCGGTTAGTTTAAATTTAACGGCGTTTTAAAATACGAGTCTTACCTAAAAATGAAACACCTTTGTAACCACGTAGCTCAAGCGTATTGCCTTTTAACTCGGCTTTGCCAGAGAAAGTCATACCCGTCTCAGGCTCTATTCCTTTACCACTAATATATTTATTTGGATTATTAGGGTCTGCTTTTAGATTCCAAAGTACAGTGGCTCCGGTTAAAGGTTTGTTTTTAAACTTACCTTTACACGTATCACACACTGCTTTACCTGCTGCACGTGGATCTAAAACTTGAACAATTTTCGCTGACAGCTTCCCGTTACTTTCTGAAAACTGCAACACGGCATCCGGTTGACCCTTATCGTTATAAGTGGTCCATTTTGTATTGTTTAATTGATCGGCAGCACTAGCGCTAAAACCAAAAGCTAAACCAGCAGTTAATAATAATGACTTGGCTAACATATTCATGATACATCCTTGTTTGAATTAAAAGTAAAAGCAGTTTAAGAATATTTAGAAGGGCTTCTCATATAAAAGCAACCTACATAATAAATCTATTAATGCTTCTAAAAAATTTAAATGCTTCAAGAGCTTTAAAACTCATCGACATTTAAAAGCTTCTTAAATTAAGAGTAGACTCCCTTCTAAACGATACATTTGATAAAGTGATAAAGTTCGACTGCTTCAAATAAACCAGTTACTCATAACACTTTATACTAAAGTTTATTTATACTAAAAACTATCTAGAATAGATAATACCCTCTCATAATATAAGAGTATGTAAAAAAATCAACCGTTAGCACCCTATGAGACTGATTATTTTGTAATTTTAGTTAGTTAAATCTTACCGTATTATTACTAGTGACATTTTAACGTCTCATCTATCATTTTAAGAGCTGATGAGCCCTTATAAGCTGTCTTGGCCTTTGTTAAATCGACGTTCAATGGCAATAATGAGATCGGTGGCAATATCTGTCCCACACTGATCATTAATCTCTCGAATACAGGTTGGACTGGTGACATTAATCTCAGTAATCTTGCCGCCAATAACATCTAACCCCACAAACATCAGATTTTTCTCTTTTACGATAGGAGCGACTTTTTTTGCCACTGCCATTTCCTCAGCAGTAACCGCCATGGCGACACCTTGACCACCAACTGCAAGATTACCACGGGTTTCTCCTTTAACCGGTATGCGTGCTAGACTAAAGGGAATAACCTTTCCATCAACGATTAAAATTCGCTTGTCACCGTCACGAATCTCAGGCAAATAGCGCTGAGCCATAATCGGTAGTGTTTCAAGCTCGGTGAGCATCTCAAGTGTCGAACCAATGTTCGGGCTGTCTGCTGTCAGTCTGAATATACCTGTTCCGCCCATACCATCTAATGGCTTAACAATCACGTCTTGTTGCTCACTGATAAAGCGGCGAATATGCTCCTGTTTACTTGTCACAATGGTCGGACTCATTAAATCACTAAACCACGTGGCAAATAGCTTCTCGTTACATTCGCGAATAGCTTGTGGATCATTAACCACCAATACACCCGCAGCTTTTGCATGATCGAGCATATAGGTACTGTATAAAAATCTCATATTAAATGGGGGATCTTTGCGCATTAAGATCACATCATAGTCCGTGATTGGCTGAGTCACTTTATCTGCTAAGTGATAAAAGTTTTCAGGATCTCGTCGAACAGTCAGGGCCTGCGAATCGACTTTAAGCGCCCCTTTATCTAACCATAGGTCATGAATCTGACAGTAGCCTAATCGATGCCCTCGCTCACCTGCCGCCCACATCATGGCGAGCGTAGAATCTTTTTTATAATTAACGGTTTCGATAGGATCCATGACCACTAAAATATTTAGTGACTGGTTTAGGGTATCTTGAGACATGGATCATTTCTCCGTTATCGCGGTCTAAAAAGTGGTGATTTATCGTGTCGAAAAGAAGATATTTATAACTTCAGACGTTAAAGTTTTGAATGTATAGCCTTGAATTTATAGCTTCAAAATTAATAGCTTTATAGTTTATAAATTAAAAAGAGCTACTCCACCCCATACTGCTCACGGTAATGACGCATTTTTGCTAACTGGGTTGCATCGCCGTTTTTGGCAACATAGTCGATAATATCGTCAATATCTACTAACGCCTTTACGGGAACAGATAGGCTCTGTGCCAGCTCTTGAATGGCAGACTGCTCATTTTGTCCTTTTTCCTTACGATCTAAGGCGACAAGGATACCTGCCACACTTGCTCCCGCGGTCTGAAGCAGTTCAATAACCTCACGCATAGCCGTACCCGCTGTGATGACATCATCTAACACCCAAACGGCTTGACCGCTGACATCGGCACCGACAAGATTTCCGCCCTCACCATGGTCTTTAACTTCTTTGCGGTTATAACCCCAATGGGCGTTGATACCATGATTGTTCCAAAGAGCTTGCGCTGTCGCTGCCACAAACGGAATGCCTTTATAGGCGGCGCCAAAAATGACCAACTCATTATTACCGGACTGCTTTACCTGATCTGCCAACACCTCAGCATACCCATCGGCAAGTAATGACAGCATTTCACCTGTTGCCAATAAGCCTGCATTAAAAAAATAAGGACTTATTCGACCAGATTTAAGAACATATTCCCCAAATTTCAAAACTTCATTTGAAAGAGCAAGTTGAATAAAACGACTGCGACTAAAATCATGAGTGTATGAAGATGCTACCATTAAAAATCCTATAAAAACAAAAAAAGCACTAAAACTCTTAGAGACCTTTGGTTTAAAAACTGGTCACTTAGAAGATTTTTACTTGAAAACCTGTTACTAAGAAAATTATAAGTTAAAAACTGTTCACTTAGAAAACCGTTCACTTAGAAAACTATAAGTTAAAAACCAGTCACTTAGGGAAGTGTCAGTCGAGGCATATTATAGCCACTTTCAACTGGCTTTGCTGCTTTTATAGCCCCTTATAATTCTATAACCCTTTATGACCAGCCATTAATATAATAACTACTGATATTCGGGTAACGACAGAACAAGGCAGAACGAGAAGAGACATTGATATAAACCGGTTGGCCTAAGTTCTCACTCGTCTTGCCTTTAGAATTAGTAGTTGAACTAATCGAGTGCTGAGTGGCATGGACGATATCAAACCCTAAATATGCAGCAGCGACTATCACATGTCCAGCGAACAATCTAATTTGGCGATATTGCTTCTCAAACTGTGGATGACTATTAAATTGGCTTAAGACATAGCTACGCATATATTGACAAATTTGCTGAGCAGTCATACGCCGATTGATAGATTGTCTACGTTGACACTGTTTGAGTATATGAACTGCCACACTACATGCCAAGATATCGGTGGTCAAGCTATCGACCCCATTATCAAAGCGCTCTGGATATAATACAAGCTCCCAGTTGGGGGCAAATATATCGTTGATCATCTCTGGCATCACCCTTGCCAACTCAGAAATAGCACTATTGCCACCTTCATTTGTTTTATGGCTTTGCGACTGATAAACCCCATTGCCAAATTCGGCAGTTGAGGGTTGCTTTAATCCAGCATACTGATTATCCGTCTCGTCATCCGTCGTAGTAACCATCTTAGTCTCAGTTTTAAAGCCATAGCGGGTTAGGTTTGGGTATTTTTGACAGACCTGTTGAATATCCGAGATATCTAGTAGCGTCATTTGAGTTAATGGCGCTAGCAGTTTGAGATTATCTTTGGAATCAACGACTGATACAGGCTCAAATAAACGGCTTGGAAGATTTATTAATCCCCCCAGTTGTAATAACTCTAAGTGAGAGGCCATCTCTGGAGAGGCAATTAAATCCCACATAGAGGCCGTTTCAAGCGACTGACCTTGAGATTGACCTGATGGAAACTCTGTCGCTGCCTGACTGGATAAAATACTTTGTAAAGAGTGATGATATCGAGGGGCGGGCACTGGAATGTCCGTTAAAGGACGATCCGGATCTAAGGCCTGATTGTTGGGTTGAATATTGGGATGTGTGATACCCGCATGATTCACTTGACTTGCAAGCAGGGCTTTTTGTAAAGCTTGGATAGCACTGTCTTCTTGGCTCATAGATTGCGACTTGCTTGGAGACTGAAGATTGTGGCTCTGTTGGTTTTGATGCATTTGGTTCGGAGATTGCTGTTTCTGTGATAACTGTTTTTGAGACAGCTGGTTCTCAGACAGCTTGGCACCTTTTATCGAATGAGTGTTGTTAGGCGTGTTCTGTTGTGACGAGCTATTTTGCGCATCGTCTTGAGAATTATCCATTGATGACATACGCCCTCCCGTTAAGCTTAACATACCAGTATTTTAAACGGTTTATTCTATCAGAACCGCTTATTTTAGTAACTAGACGTGACCTATGTTTTTTGACCTGTAGTCATAGCCTTTAATTAACTACCTTTTAATCTTTGTCGCTAGTCTGTTTGATTTTAAAAGAAAGACTCACTGCGACTGTAAAATATAATTATAGCCTATTTTCCAATCTGGATATTGTAACCAGTCACGGGGAATATTACTGTGTAAGCGTTTTCCACTTAAAGTGCTGTTTTCAGAATCAGGTAGACTACTGCTAAGCTTATCAGCTAGCCAATAGGTTAGTTCATACGACGTTACTGGTGCATAGTCGGTAGCCAAATACATTGGCTTTACCTGCTGAGAGTCCTTTAACGTCAAAACTTGAACAATAATATTGACCAAGTCACTGTCCATAATACGATTTGTCCAAGTATTTTGGGACATGATGGGCTTGTCATTTTCTTGTGCTTTACGAACCCGCATCAATCGATTTGGTCCATAGATACCACTTGGACGAATAATGACTGCTCGCGTGCCAAAACCCGCTTGCAGCACATGTTCTGCTTTCAATATATAACGTGACGCTTCACGCTTAGGAATCATAGGCTCTGTTGTTTCATCGATCCATTGGCCTTCGTCCTGTCCATAGACACCAGTAGATGAGATAAAGACGACTCTTTCAAGATTCGGCAACTTATCAGCTTGTGACGTCAGTCGTTCAGCGATACTCAAATAGGTATTTTTGTAATCCTCTGCTTGATAGTGATTTGGCGTTACAATAATAGCGATATGGGTGAACTCACTCATGGACTCAGCCGTCAGTGTTAACGCATCCGATTGTATAAAGCCAGCATTAGGGTGCAACTGATACTCATCGCGCTTGCCTCTTGCCAATCCCGTTACCTTAATACCTTGGGTAGCAAGCTGATTGGTCACGGGTAAACCTATCGCACCTTGACCAATGATCAGCATATTGGGTTGTGACATTTTTATTCCTTATACACGTTCTAACTTTTATAGATTCCGACTTAATTTGAAGCTGTTAATCACTTCTAAGTCATTAACCACTGAGCCACTTGCTTGTGGACCCGTTTGTCTGAAAGCAATGCCAAGTGACTGACTTCGTACAATATGGCTTTGTGCTCATCCGGTACGTCTAACGTATACTCATCGGTCGTATGCTCACCTAGCGCTGAGGCAATATTGACCAAACCATCGCCCAGCAAGTATCCCACTGCTGAGTCATCATCCGCGTCAGTCAAAGTACCCGCTAAAAAGTAAGCAGAAATGTGATCTGGTAAAGGCGTAAAATAACGCTCATCATCTGATAACACACTACGGGTGGTTAATGACTGCCAATCCTCATCTCTGACACTGCCATGACGCAGATCAAGAATGCCGGAACTTCGAATATCTCCAAGCTTTGATAGTGCACTGGCAAAAGGTAATTTACCGATGGTTTGCTGAACCATATTCCCAATCCGCTCTAAAGCGGCACCGTGATGCGGCGTTCCTATGGCAATCAACTTATTAATATGATGTACCCAGTCATGGTTTTGCTCATTACCATAAAATAAAGCACTTCGTGAAATCAGCCCACCCATACTATGCCCGACCAAATCTATGGTGGTGATATCTGGGTTATGCATAATTAAACGTTGTAATATCTCGGAAAGCTGTCGTCCATTGGTAGAAATGCGTTGCCCTGTATTGTAGTCTAGGTATAGCAAAGTAGGTGTTGGCTGGTTAGTATCAGCATAGCTTTTTAGTATATAGTGGCCTAACCCCTCTTCACTGGTGGGCTGCCAATTTAAGTAACTCATACACAAGCCATGCATAATGATAACCACTGGACCAGTAAGCGGTTGTGACACTGAGTCAGAGTTTTGACCGATAACTTGATCCGACGATTGGTCAGTCATATTAATGGAGACTTTTGCCGACTGTCTAGTATTTGACTGTTGCCACTTAGATGGTGATATAGACTTTGACTTAGCCGAGCATAGACAATAAGGCTTGCCGTCCCTATCATAAAAGCGCATAGGGAGCGCTAAGGGATTACCTTGGGTCACTAAATGATCGCCTAATACGCCATTGAGTATATGGACGGCGGTTGTCATATAGTTTGGCAGAGGTTGTGGCTGTCTATACCGCATAAGCTGTCCGTATTGAGACATACCTAAGGTCAAACTGTGTCCAACCAGCGTGGTAATACTCCGTACAACGCTATAGACCCGCCCACTAATGCCCATGCGCCACAGACGGCTATATTTATCATTAAACAATCTGAAGGGCCGGAGTGCAATTTCACGATGCATGGCTTCTACCATCGTCGTCGTCTCAATAACTCCGGTAATCGACAGCTGGCTGATACCCGCTAGCATATTATCTAACGTGAGTGGTTCTGAAAGGGTGTGCGCACATATATTGTGAGATACCTGATGGTTATTTGGTAAATTCGAGCCTGTCATAGTTTAAAATCCATTTAAGTTACTTCATAATACTATGTATATTATCTAATTAATACTTAGAAGCTGTATTCACACCCTACAGTTGACTATTTTTATCTTAAATATGACATGACTTCAATAACACTCTGTTTATATCGAATGATAAATCATCCTAACTGCTATACCTATCTATAACCTATAACGATGGGATGAGTATTGTTAGCATCTATTCTCAATCCTTAAATACTATTCTCAGTCCTTAAATACTATTCTCAGTCCTTAAATACTATTCTCAGTCCTTAAATACTATTCTCAGTCCTTAAATACTATTCTCAGTCCTTAAATACTATTACCAGTCCTTAAATACTATTACCAGTCCTTAAATACTATCGCAGTATTAAAAGTGTTTAATATACGCCAACTGTATGTCATCACGACCGTCAATGCTATTCTGTAGCTCATAGCTACCTTGCAACCTAATAGCTTGGTTTTTATCGATATCATACTGAGCACCTAGGCTTAAGATCGGTTGCCAGTATCCACTTTTGACATGATTAACACTTGAGCTACCATGGTACCAATAGGGCAACTGCACCTCACTAATAACACGTGCTCTATCACCTAATTGGTAATGACACCCTAGGTTGACTCCGGCGCCCACCCGATATCCTTTACTCAAGCTTTTACCCACTTGCGCTGTCCCTGTCCCTAGGGCATAACATAGATGTGGCGGTAACTCACCAGTACCGGCTTTAGGGGTGCCGAATGCAACGGATAGGCCCTTTTCATAGCCAAAACTTCCCACTAAATGACTGTCGCCTTGAGTCTTATGATCATTGACATCCATTTGTGCGCCATCTTTAACTTGTGTCGCTTGTAAATTAACCCCCCAACTGGATAATAGCGAATCACCGTTTCGTGCAGTATTAATGGGATTAAATGAGCGGCCACGCAATATTGTCAACGCTTGCAGATCTAATCGGTCATGGTTGCCTTTTACTTTATCTGACTCTTTATAAGCTCTTAGTTCGACCGCCCCTGTTTCTAGATGAAAGTTTTGTGGATAACCACTAGGACGATCCAATGGCCCATTAAAGCCGCCCCGATATGCCAAGCTTAGATAGCCCGTATTATCTTGTGAGCCTACTCCCACCATAACTTGTTGGCGGGCATGCACATCAAGGGCATTGTTGTCCGCAGGGGTTAGGTTGGTGATAACCAACTTTTGAGTATCAGCAAGACTGCTAGAAGGCAATTGGCTTAATTCATTTAATTGGGGATTTTGCTCAGGGTAAGAGTAAGATTTAGAATGAGTCTGCTGTTGCTGTTGTTTTTTAGGATAATTAAGCTTGGCTTGTGCAAGCGTTTTATCAGAGGGCAAGTAGCTTTGTTGTATGATAAGGCCTTGTCGATTGAGCAATTGGATAACATCTTTTGGCACTACTGCCACCTTGAACTGATCCAATAAGTTACCTTCTGGGCGAACGACATCGATATACCGCAGAATCTCAGATGCGCAATTATCTAACGTAAAGTAGTAAGGCAATTTAAGATCTTTGGTCTCCCAAACATGACGCATGATTTGTTGTACTTCGGCATGACTTAGATCGAGTGCATAGGTCCAAACATCTCGATTATCCTGTTGCAAGTACTCTTTAAGAGTTGCGGTATAAGGTTCAATGGTAATTTCATTTGGATAACGTCCAGAAATGGACTTCGCTGCATAAACCATAAAGGGGTCGTTAGGATCGCCCCCTACCGTATCGTTGAGTGAATAGGCTTTATCGACAGCGGTAGGATCTTTTAAACTGGCGGTCGAATCTATCAATAATAAAGTGTGACCAAAAGCTGAGACAGGTCTGTCCGGATACTCTTCAGCAAATACAATGGAGAAGCGCTGGGGGTCTATTTTTTGCATCCATGCATTAAGTTTAGGACAACTTATTGAAGGCTGTTGCATTCCAAGCTCAGCGCTTACCCAGTGCGTACGGGCTGGAAAACGACACGCCACACTCTCATTGTTAGCTGTTTGCTTTGCAATCCCCTCTTCCACTAGCTTGGTAATAAACGCTTCCAATTCTGTTTGAGGATTATTTTTACCGTTTTTACTGATGAAAAAGTCTGGTTTCTCAACCTTACTAGCATAATTTGAATAATAGTCTGATGATTGATGGCTTGCTGAACGATTGAGCATCTTTAATGGTGTTTCATTATAATAATGTAGTCGCAACCATGTGGGGTGAGTCGCAAGCTTTTTGTTATTAGCCAGTTGTATCAGTCGCTTCGCAAGCTGAGTGGCTTGAGTATGACCCATACTAGTGATTTCAATATCTGCCGTATCAGCTATTGTGGGTGTGTCACTATTTATGCCAGTATTGATGACACTATTGCTAAGCGTCGGCTCGATTTGGGACTGACTTTGCGCAGCTGCATGCGTATAGGGTGTCCAACAAGCCATCGCACCAAAGACCATTAAATATGCCGCTTTTTTTTTCAGACCTACCTCATTATCTAGCTGTAGAGGCGTGGATAACACATATCTAGTCTTAAACATGATTCACCTTATGTATAGTAGAGTCGGCTCTTATTTATTTGGTGGTTTATTATTCATTTATGAGCATATTTTATAGAACTGACAACAATAACTTTTTTAACTCTTAAAGACGCATGAAATTAGCTTACAAACTATTTTATAGACATTAGATAATGATACTATGACACTTATTTGAAACCCTGTTATCTGACATAAAAAACGAGCCTACCGTTAGATATCATTTAGATTTTTAATACCGCTAATATAGTAGATAATATACATCTAACCTCTTATAACCTCATCAACAAAACCGGTTAATTAACAGTATACCTATGAAGAATCCTCTTTCAAAATTTAATATTAACAAGTCGCCTATCCATCAGACACCTTTTAAGAGCTCTGCGTTAGAGATAAAGTCTGGCCGTCTGATTTCAGCCGAGTGGTTGCCGTCGCCAAATTATAATCAGCGTCCAGACAACACTGATATTAGTGCGATTGTCATTCACAATATCAGTTTGCCACCAGATCAATTTGAGCAAACAGACGCTAATGGTCAGCACTATGTCAAGGCGCTATTTACCAACACCCTAGATTGGGATGCACATCCTTATTTCAAAAGTATCGAAGGCATAGAGGTATCAACCCATTTATTTATTGAGCGTAATGGACAAGTCACGCAATTTGTTAATTTTGAAGATAGGGCCTGGCATGCGGGTCGCTCAAGCTACTTAGCTCAGCCTGAATGTAATGACTATAGTATTGGGATTGAGCTTGAAGGCTCAGACTTTAAACCCTTTACTGAAAAACAGTACCAGACTTTAGCAACCGTCATTGCTGCCCTTTATCAAGCCTATCCTAAAACTCGACGTCACTTAACAGGTCATAGTGACATTGCACCAGGCCGTAAGACAGATCCCGGTGAGCATTTTGATTGGGTTAAAATACGCCGTATGGTCAGCGAAGTCATCTCATGATGTTAAAGCTTTTATGTTAAGGCTTCCATCTTAAATATAAAGGTTCAATGAGAGAGCCTGCATTTAATTCACGTGAGTTCCATATGAGCGTATCATTCTTACCCAAAGATAATGATATAATCTGCGCAAATTTTATGACCTTTTAAATAATAGGCGTTACGACGACATGGCAAAAAGTAAACTGTTTCGCTCGACTATGATTGTTAGCTCCATGACCATGCTTTCACGTATTTTGGGCTTAGTACGTGATATCGTATTGATGGGTGTCTTCGGGGCGGGCGGTCTGATGGATGCGTTTTTAGTCGCTTTTAAAATTCCCAACTTTTTACGTCGATTATTTGCAGAAGGGGCGTTTAGTCAAGCCTTTGTTCCCGTATTATCTGAATATAAAGAACGCTTTACCTTACAAGAGGTTCAAATACTGATAAGCCGTACCTCGGGGGCACTGCTTTTAGTGCTCAGTATGTTGACCGTCGTGGTGATGATAGCCTCACCTTGGGTCATCACTCTATTTGCCCCAGGATTTTCTGACGACCCTGAAAAGTTTCAAACCGCCAGTGACCTACTGCGTTTAACCTTCCCTTACCTGCTATTTATTTCAATGACCGCGTTTGCCGGCAGTGTACTCCAAAGCTATGGTCATTTTGCCGCACCTGCCGTTGCGCCCGTATTACTAAATCTAAGTATGATTGCGGGAGCTTTGATATTCGCACCGATGTTTGACAAACCCATCATGGCGCTAGGTTATGCGGTTGCCATAGCGGGTCTGCTACAGTTCTTTATTCAGTTACCACAGTTGTATCAGCAAAAATTGTTAGTCGGACCCAAAATAGATTTGCAGCATGAAGGGGTTCGTCGTATCTTGAAGCTTATGCTACCTGCAATCTTTGGCGTATCAGTTACCCAAATTAACTTGTTACTCAATACTGTACTCGCCTCATTAATGATAACCGGCTCTGTTTCTTGGCTATACGCGGCAGAACGCCTTACCGAATTGCCATTAGGCCTCATCGGTGTCGCTATTGGTACGGTAATATTACCGAGTTTATCGACCAGCGAAGCCAATAAAGATGATGTCAGCTTTCGTAAGACTCTAGACTGGGCCTCCCGTCTTATTCTTGTCGTTGGGTTGCCAGCTACTTTTGCGCTGTTTGTGTTATCCGATGTATTGATGCAGACTTTATTTATGCGTGGTGAGTTTTTACTAGACGATGCGAGTATGAGTGGTTTTGCGCTACGTTGTATGTCAGGTGGTATATTAGGCTTTATGCTCATTAAAATCTTTGCACCTGCCTTCTTCGCGCGTCAAGATACCAAGACACCGGTCAAAATTGGTATTATTACAGTCGTTGCCAATATGATATTTAGCTTAATATTTGTCGGTCTCTTCTACTACTTAAAACTGCCTCTTCATGGTGGACTGGCGTTGGCCACTACCGGCGCATCCTTTGTGAATGCGGGTTTATTGTACTACCTGTTGCATAAGCGCAATTTGTTTCGGTTTGGACCACACTGGAAAAAACTATTTTTTCAGTTCTTGTTTGCCAGTATCGTGATGGTCGGCTGTCTATATATGATGCTGCCATACTTCCCTACGAACGCCTCACATTGGCACCGAGTATTTGCCCTATTGCTTATCTGTGCGGTCGGTGCTGTGGTATATGGCGTTGTATTACTGGCGTCAGGCTTCCGCCCTCGTCAGTTAAAACATGGCTAGGATTTAATAAGCTTGTATCACTTTAGACTATCTATATGACGAGTGCTAAGCGTTTTAGGATAGAGCGGTTTAGCCTCGATTGCAGCGGATATACTGCTTGAGCGCGCAAATTGCGGAGGCTTAGGATGCAGTGGCTCGCGAAGCAGGAGACACGGCATCCTTTAGCATTCCGCTATGCGTGCTCAAGCAGATAGTAGCGCAAAGCGAGAGTAGCTCCATAAAAAAACCACCGCGATAAACGGTGGCTTTTTTATGCTGTGCAATTTTTTTGATGCTATGCAATACCCTTTCTAAATAAATAACCCTAAAATGAGCTATTATTCAGAATGAATATACGCCATTATTCAGCGTCAGTTTTCTTGCCTTTACTACGGCCACCAAACGCGCCAAAGCGTTTGTTGAAGCTTGCCACACGACCTTCGTTAGACGTTTTGCGTTGCTCGCCTGTGTAAAAAGGATGTGACGCACTTGAGATATCTAGTGGGTAGTAAGGGTATTCTTTGCCTTCGTATTCACGAGTAGCTTTGGTTTTTGCAGTAGAACGGGTTAAGAAGTACACGTCAGCATTGGTGTCGTGGAATAATACTTCTTGGTACTCTGGATGGATATCTTTACGCATTTTGATTTCTCTCTTTGTCCGATATACAGCTGAGCTGTATTAGCTGTACGTAACTGAGGCACTAGCGCATTTGTATGATTAGCCATCGTGTCACTGGCGTATTCCAGCACAAAACACCAATCATTTGCATCTCTAGCCTTCCCCAGTGGGAAGTTAAGGCGGTAATTTTACAGACTTACAAAGCTACTTGCAAGTTAAATAGTCGCTAAATAACCGCAACCAACTTCGCTATCTCACACTCGGCTACTATATCTAACCGCTTTTACTGATATCTAACTGCTTTTACTGATACTCTAATATCAAAAACAAACTTAGTTATAAATAGCTAAAAACAAACAATGACTATAGCTTAAAAACTATAGCCATTGTGCTAATCAGTTGTGCTTATATTGTGATAACTGCTTATTTATTATTAGCGCTGCTGTCTTTGGTTGAATCAGATTTTGTATCCGTCTTAGAGTCGTTTTTAGACGCTTTACCAGAATCCTTCTGAGTGTCTTTATTGTCTGACTGATGATCAGACTTTGATTCAGATTCAGATTCAGACTTTTGGTTAGCTGATGAATGTGCTGAGTCTTTATCCTCATACGCAGCGCTATCTTTAGACTGCTCAGATGACGACTTATTTGACTGATCAGAGTCGGTCTTATCAGAATCGCTTTTATCGACAAGGGCTTCTTTAGCAGGGATAGGTTCAGGACCAAAGGTGGCTTGAGCCACGCCAATAACTTGATCAATAAGATGGCTGTTGTAATGTACTGTTGTTGCCACTGATGCGATTGGCAACAGTTTGGTAAGCCATCCTAAGTTAACGTTATTGATATCTAAGTCAAACTGCTCAGCCAACTTGTCGACTTGCTCGGCATAAAACTTAACACTGGTACTGACATTACCGAGGCCTTTGGTAATTTCGTCACGCACAGTGGCATTGTCAACATTACTCGCAAGTCCTTTAGCAATACCTAACGCCGTTAGAACGGTTTGTTTTTCTTGCATTTTGCTTAAGTCAGCATGAGACAATACGGCATAGGCCATTTTAACGCCTTGCTTACCAGTGAGCGGCTTATCATAGACAGACGCTAACTGATAGACAGAGCGTAACGATACTAATAATAACCAAAAAGTGTCGGCTAACATACCGGGCAATCCTGCAAGCCCACTAACACCGCCCATTGTCGCCAAAGCGCGGTTTTGATTGGCAATATCACGTGCCAAAGCATTACGCTGTTGATCATTTAGCTCTTGAATACCTTCTAAGCGATGCTCGCTGGGTAAGTCAATTTGACTCCACGTTGCCGCCAATTTGGCAACTTGTGAAAAGACACTATCCGTTGCCTTTTGCACCATGCTGTCTGGTAACACCTTTTTTGCAAACTTACCATAGGTTGAAAAACGACCACCCATAAGTTGTTGAGATGTCTTTAAGGTTTGTTGACTTAGTAAATTATTCGCATTGCCTGTCTCAAAGTTAGATAAGTCGACCGCTTTAAAGTGATTGGCTTTACCTGACTTGGCATTGATACCATCAAGCAACGACCCGAAACGCTCAAGATTATTACGGGCAATATGGCCGACCGTATCTATACCATTAATAACCTTACTGTTAGACTTTGAATTAGATTTTTTGTTACTCATACAATATTTCCTCAATAAATTAAGTGATATAAAGTTTAAAAGTTTTGAAAGTTAAAGTAATTCAATTGTTTATCTTGTTTAGATACTAGTGTCGATTTATTCCTTTAAATAAGAATAAAAGCTTCCCCGTCTCAGTAAAATTATATAATTAAGATAATAGACCCAATTATAAAGTTACGATAATAGACTCAATAAGATAAATACCGTAACTCATTTAAAGATAGGGCACTAGTTTTTGACGCTATTTACTCTATCTTATGTAATCCTTCACACAATATCAGTTTAAACAGTGTTATCAGGCTTTGGTTCAATGTAAAATAATTCCATGTTTTAAAGAATGTTAAGTAATACAAATCCTTTTTTAGACATTGCCCTGTTTCTATAGTTGTACTATTTTAATCACATTGAGTGTTTATGATTTATCGTACCTTTTCATTTGATAATATGCCGGCGCACCACCTTGTGCCTCGTTTAGTGACCTTTTTTGACAGGACTGGTTTTAGCAATACTGATTTTGACAACTCCGAACTTTGGCAGTTATGTTGGCTTAATAATGAAGGTGAAGCGGTCATTGGGCTATTACCTAAAACATCGTGGACGGTGGTTAAACAACACTCTTGTGAACCAAAGCAATCTGCATCAAAGCAGTGCGATGGACAAAAACAGCGTCCTGAGTACAATCATAATCAGGATGGCCATCACAGTCTTACTATTAAGATCTTAAAATCTACCCGTAAACTTCCAAAAAACGATAACCCTAACTGTCTCAGCCAAAGCGCTGATTTATTCACAAGTAGCACTTATTTAACGTCCTATAGCGAATGGATCGATGAGCTGATTGACTATGCCAATTTGCATCATGATCATTCTTCTTATCAAAAGGGAGGTGCGCAGGATTTACCCAAAACTGTAGCGTTAAACCTTAATCAAACACTAAATTCTACAACAATTAATCATACAAAAAATGAAGCCAATACTAGCACCCCACCACATTACCCAACTAATAATCAACCCAACCCTAAGCCCAAAAAACCTTTAGAAAAATCAAACCAATGCTATCAGCACGGTTTGGTGGGCTTTATCGGCTATGATCTGAGTGCAAAGGCGCTTAGTCCTCATTCGAATATTGAGGTCGCTGATCAGCCCTGCGCCTTTATGGCTCATTATGATATATATCTGACCCACCATACAACGTTAGGCTGGCAACTTCATGTTCAGCCTGAAACTGACATGGCCGTGATAGAGTTTGTTTTGCAGTATTTGCAACGCTTTGAGGATAGTTTAGCCTCCTTAGCATCGCAAACCGATGACAATCCTTTACAAAGCCATGATAGTGGTTATGAGTATGGTAATAGCAATAAAATGGTTAACCTGCCTACGCCAGCATTATCCTTACATCACGTCTGGCGATTTGATGACTATCAACGTGCATTTGCCCAAACCCAAAATTATTTGTATCAAGGCGACAGCTACCAAATTAATCTGACTCAAAAATGGCAAGGTCGACTAGGTCAACGCTCATGTGTTGACAACCCTTCTGCGACTAAATTAACAATAATGTCTGACGGTCAAAATCAGACTGACCCTATTGAATCAATGTCGCACCGTATCAAACTGGTTAATTATCTGACTGCTCTACATGAGCAAACCCAGGCTCCGTTTGCGGGCTATTTAGCGATTAATCCGTCTTATGGCAGCGCTCATGATCAGTCAAAACGGCACTCTTTTGAGCTACTCAGCTGCTCACCTGAGCTTTTTGTTCAGTTCAATAGAACTGAAGATGGCAAACAGCAGATACTCACCAAGCCCATCAAAGGAACGCAACCTCGCGGCCAGACCGCTGAACAAGATATGCAGTTAAAGTGTCAACTGGCCAACAGTGCTAAAGACAAAGCAGAAAATGTGATGATAGTCGACTTACTGCGCAATGACTTGGGCAAATATGCTGAAATAGGCAGTGTACAGGTTCCGAAGCTGTTTGAAATTGAGAGCTTTAGTAATGTCCATCATATGGTCAGCTCGATTACCGCCATTATTAATAAAACACACCATCCGCTTACCGTGTTATTTGACAGTTTACCTGCCGGATCAATTACTGGCGCCCCAAAAAAACGGGCAGTTGAAATTATCAGTGAGCTTGAATCCGGTCCACGAGGTGCATACTGCGGTACCATGGGATATCTAAATTTTGATGGGACAGGTCAATGGAATGTCCTGATTCGCACCCTTCAAGCAAACCAATATGGTGAGGTAAATTTATGGGCGGGTGGCGGTATCACTGTCGGTTCAGAGTGTCAGGCCGAATATCAAGAGTGCCATGATAAGGTGGGTAATTTACTGCGTATTTTAAATAATGAGAGTTAGGGCATATCCGTATACCCTTTTACTTCAAAAAAAGAGCCCTTCCTTTTATAAAAGAAGGGCTTATATAAAGAAAGGGCTTAAAGTGATTTGATAAGATCAATGTATATTACGAGATAAAGACGTATTGATAACACTCAGATTATCACGACGCCTTATTCGCTCAACAGCTCTTTTAAAGCCTCAATTAAGCGCTGATTTTGCTCAGCGGTACCAACGGTAATACGCAAGTATTCATCGATTCTAGGCTTATCGAAATAACGAACAACCACTCCTTGCTCACGAAGGGCTAAGGCAATGTCGCTAGCATTACCTAGCTTTGGACGGGCAAATATGAAGTTGGCTTGCGACGGCAACACCTCAAATTCTAAAGCCGTTAAGGCTTGAGTCAATTGCTGGCGTAAAGAAATAACCTGTTGACGAACATCTTCAAAGTACGCCTTATCCTGTACACTAGCCAATGCTCCTACCTGCGCCAATCGATCTAGCGGATAGCTGTTAAAGCTGTTTTTCATACGATTTAAAGCTTCGATAAGCGATGGATCACCAAATGCCATGCCCACTCGCAGACCCGCTAAAGAGCGTGACTTTGAAAAGGTTTGAGTGACTAAAAGATTATCGTACTCATTAATTAAGCTAACGGCAGATACGTTACCCTGTTCACTGTCCGCAAAGTCAATATAAGCCTCATCAATCACAATCACCGCATTCGGATGCTCGCCGACCAACTTACTGATGGCATCTAAGGGCATCAAAATGCCGGTCGGAGCATTCGGATTGGCGATGATAATACCTGAACACGGCTGACGATAATCATCGGCTTTAATCGTAAAATCGTCACGTAACGGGATTTTGATCAGCTCGACCTCAAAGGCTTCAGCATAAACTGGATAAAAGCTGTAGCTAATATCTGGCGCTAATAAAGGACGCTCCTTTAAAAAGAAACTGGCAAACACCAAAGCCAACACTTCATCAGAGCCATTACCGACAAATACCTGGTTGGCATTTAAGTCATAAAGTTCCGCCAGCGCCTGTTTTAAATCCTCTGATTCTGGATCGGGATAAAACCGAAGTAAATCTGCTTGATTGGCTAATACGTGACCAACGGCTTCCGCTACTTTTGGAGAAGGTGGAAAAGGATTTTCGTTGGTATTAAGCTTGCATAAATTGTCATGTTTTGGCTGTTCCCCTGGGACATAGGGGGTTAAATGGCGTGTTTTATTTGACCATAATCGAGTATCGGGTTTAAATTCCATAATTTTGTTTCATCATTTTATAAGTAAAGTTTTATGTTATGAGCATGATTGGATATTGAATATATAATGTTTGAGTAGTTCATTTAAAATAGCTTTTACAATTAAGTGCTACACGTTTTGTGAGAAACGGCTACGCGCTGCGAAAACGTGCCGAACGCGCATGCGCTTCTAAATTCTCTTGCATAGCCAAGGTATCAGCCACTTGCGCTAAAGGTCTTGCACCTTCAGGTGTGCAGTAAATCAAAGACGATTTTTTCTGGAAATCATAGACACCTAAGGGTGAAGAAAAGCGGGCAGTCCCTGAGGTTGGCAGGACATGATTAGGACCTGCACAGTAGTCACCAATGGCTTCAGGGGTGTGGCGTCCCATAAAAATCGCCCCTGCGTGGCGGATATCGTTAATCAGCTCATTAGGATTATCAAGCGACAATTCTAAATGCTCTGGGGCAATACGATTGATGACCTCTATTCCTTGTGCCCGATCCTTTACTAAGATTAGAGCGCCGCGATTTTGTAAGGCTTCACGAGCGATGTCAGCTTTGGGCAATTGTTCTAAAGCTTTTTCGATAGCCTGCGCCACTGCCTCTAACTGAGCTTGGCTTGTGGTCACAAAGATGGCCTGCGCCACAGTATCATGCTCCGCTTGCGACAATAAATCCATCGCTAGCCAGTCCGCATTATCATTTGCTTCCCCTTCAGCATACACCAACACCTCAGAGGGGCCAGCAATCATGTCAATACCGACCTGACCAAACACAGCACGCTTAGCGGCCGCCACATACTTATTCCCAGGTCCAGTGATTTTATCAACCTGTGCAATGGTGTCAGTACCATAGGCTAATGCTGCCACTGCTTGCGCGCCGCCTATGGTAAATACTTTATCAACATCTGATAAATGCGCCGCTGCCAATACTAAGGGGTTCAGCTCGCCCTTTGGCGCTGGCACTACCATAATTACCTCGCCAACACCTGCTACCTTTGCGGGTATGGCATTCATTAATACCGATGAAGGATAGGAGGCCAAACCTCCAGGTACATAGATGCCTACCCGATCTAATGGCGTCACCTTTTGACCCAAACGATTACCAAGCTCGTCGGTATAATCCCACGTCTGTTGTACTTGACGTTTATGAAAATCTTTAATGCGCTTAGCTGCCGTTTCAAGCGCTGTTTTAATATCAGACTCTAAGGTGTTAAAAGCATTTTTAAGCTCATCTGCAGTTACTATCAAGTCTTGCATACTTTTTGCTGGATGGGCGTCAAACTTCTGCGTCAAAGACAATACAGCCTCATCGCCCGTTTTCCGAACTTGATTAATGATGTCATCTACGGTGCTTAGTAGCTGTTTGTCATTGACCGTTTCAAACGCCAATAATTCGATGAGTTGTTTATCAAAATTAGCATCAGTGCTGGTTAGTGTACGCATGAAAATTCCTTAAAGCTTGATTGGCTAAGACGCGCTAATGGTTAAAACGGTTAAACAGGTGAGTTATGACAAGATACAACTTAATGGCAATGTTTAATGACTAGTATCACTCTAAGCAAAGTGGTTTTCTAATACCGTTACTTTAAAATAGTTACTTTAAAATAGTTACTTTAATGCATTAGAAGATTTTTATAGGTCTATAACGATTTAGCAATCTAGTGTAGCACGCACTACATAGCGTTTTATTGACGCATAAGTTTTGTTTTCATTAATTTTTATTACATCAATGAGCTGTTAAATTTTAAACCATTCACGTTAAACAACCTACTAATAATTGTAATTAATGAAACCAATAACACCTTAAAGGTGTTGCACACAATAAAAGGCTATAAGCTAGAAACAAGCCATCTTAAAAATCAAATCGGTATGTCTAATAAGGTTAATTCAATCCGTAAATCATTGCGTTAATGAGATACTAAATAAAGTGCATACTGTGGGTAACTGTGCCTATTAACTCACTATTTCACTATACTGACACAATGTTAATGTAGTGTAACAATTTATATTTTCTAATATTGCTACTGGTTTTTAAAGACAATTATTACGTGTTAAAAGCTGCTGTTATTTGCATAGCAGTCGTCAGTCGCTTAATACATAATTGATGTCATCACCCCGCTGCAGTTTAAATAGCCGTACTTTAAATAACAGCACCTTAAACAACCGTACTTTAAATACCTATACCTTAAGCAATCATTAACTGAACTCAATTAAATTGGATTAAAAAGATGAATCTTACACAAAAATTATCATCAAAACTGTTTTTAACGTCGATATCTAGTGCTGTATTACTCGCTTTAAGTGGCTGCGCGTCTACACAGTCATCACATCAAACGTCTCCCTCTACTGTTGTCTCAAATCAACAATTAACAAGTCAACAATTGAACAGTATTATTGCCTCCTATCAGCAAGGGGCTACTCTACCTTATCAGCCCATGCTTAAAGTACGAAATGCGTCCTCGGGGACTGAGCTTGAGATACGTAATGGGGGTTATGGCTCCGATGCTGCCGCCCACCCCACTAATCCGATGCAATTTTACGCCCTAACCGACCGTGGTCCTAATGCCAGCTTTAAAGGTGAGTTGGGCAACGGTAAAATGTTCCCGACGCCTAACTATACCCCGCGTATTGGATTGTTTGAACTGACGCAAAACGGTCAAGTCATTAAAGTAAAAGATATATTATTAAAGGATACGGCCGGTAATCCAATTTCAGGTCTACCCAATAAAGCCAACTTAGGGGGTACGGGTGAAACTCCTTATGACTTACTAGGCAAACCTATTGTCGTTGATAAGAATAAACCCTTTAACGACACGACCAATCCTACCGTCACAGACGACTTTGGCTTAGATGGCGAAGGTTTGGTTGCGCTTAAAGATGGGACATTTTGGGTCAGCGATGAATATGGACCTCATATCGTCCACTTTGATGCCAATGGCCGTGAAATCAACCGTATTAATGCCTTTGCTACAGATACCCGTAATAACGTCGTAGTAAATGGCAAAAAGATCTTATTACCCGCTGAATTTTCCAACCGCCGTGCCAACCGTGGAATGGAAGGTCTTACCATAACACCTGATGAAACCACGTTAGTTGGCATCATGCAATCGACAATGGACAACCCATCCAAAGCGGTTCGCAAACAAGATATCACTCGTATCGTGACCCTGAATTTGCAGACGGGTAAGGTCTCTCAGTATCTGTATAAGCAAGAGAAAGCACAAAATTCGAACTCCGGCATTGTCGCGCTCGATAACAATACCTTCTTAGTCATTGAGCGTGATGGCAGCTTTGAGCGACAAAAACCTGGGGCGCAAAAGCATATCTACAAAATCTCTCTAAATGGCGCAACGGATCTAGAAGCCATTGTAGAGACCGACAATGTCAAACAAGAAAGTCAGCTTGGCTTAATGCTTGCTGGAAAAACTGTCGAGCAATACCTTATGGACGCTGGTAGTACAGAGTCTGGCTGGGATAAACTCACGCGTACGGGTATTAAACCAGTGAGTAAAAAGCTGGTCTTAGATGCGGTTAAAGCCTTCAATTATCCTCATGATAAGTTAGAAGGCATGTGGCTAATGGGCAATGGCCGTCTTGGCTTAATAAACGATGATGACTTTGCCACTTGGTCAACCGATGGTGTCCTTGAACAAAAACATCTTGATACCGCAAAAACGGTTGAAGACGCCAATCGCTTGTATATTGCCACTGGTTTAGACTATTAATGAGATTGATATTCAGCAACTGCTATCATTTTATTCATTTAGCTTAACACTGCTGTAGATTTGAACCTAACTTAGTTTTCATTAAAAAAATACCACTGGTTAACCCAGTGGTATTTTTTATATTTTGCACTTATTTTTGAAATAAAGGTTTAAAGATAACATTTTAGAGACAAGACCTTAGAATGGTTCAGTTAATTCGATTCGCTTATACTAAGGCGAATGTTACCCAGCTACTCGTCTACGCTTGACTCAACTTGACTCACTGACACTTTGCTTAAAGCTTTGTAATATCGGCTCGAGAAGTTCAAACTTACGTTTATAACTGACTTGATTGACGATCAAACGAGACGATATGTCACAAATATGATCATGAGGCTCCAATCCATTTGCACGTAGCGTATTGCCGGTATCCACCACATCCACGATTAAATCCCCTAATCCCACCAAAGGCGCAAGCTCCATCGAGCCATATAATTTGATAATATCGACTTGTTGGCCTTGACTGGCAAAATAGGCACGTGCCACATTGACGTATTTTGTGGCAATACGCAATCGACGATTAGGCAACGTCGCTCCCTTAATGCCAGCTGTCATTAGCTTACACTGTGCAATTTTTAGATCCAGAAGCTCATAGACATGCTTAGCGCCATGCTCTAATAAAACGTCTTTTCCAGCGACACCAAAGTCTGCCGCACCGTGCTCTACATAAGTAGGAACATCACTGGCACGCAAAATAAGGACACGAACTTTGTCATGTGAGGTTGGGAATATTAATTTTCTAGACTTATCGGGGTCTTCTAATAGTTCTATACCCGCAGCTTTTAACAAGGGTAACGTCTCTTTTAAAATTCGGCCCTTGGATAACGCTAAAGTCAGACCATCATAATCTTTATCTGCTTTATTCAATATTTCATTGGTTTTAGTCATAGTAAGACAAGTCTTTAATAGATAAGGGTAATAGTTTTTGGAATGGTTGATTTATACGGTCTACTTCTGCTGTTAATAATACCTTTTCTATAAAATAACCTATCTTTGTCAGTTTCGCTGAACCTACTATTTGTAGCGTTTGCACTCGTCTTCCTCGATAAGTTAATTTCTAGATTTGGTATAACCTGTATTCACAACCTAACCTAAATTAAAGTAGTCTATTTCGCCAACAACATTGCTGATATGGCACATATAAATGTGCAATCGCTTATGTAGACAAATGACCACTGATGCTTGCGGATACAGGTTTTAAAGATCAACAGGTTTTAAAGATCTTTCACAGGGTTAAAGCGCTCAATATTAACCCCCAAACCACGTAGCTTTTCTTCGACATGCTCATAGCCACGATCAATATGATAGATACGGTCTATCAACGTATCACCTTCGGCAG
The DNA here is from genome assembly GCF_057621535.2 of Psychrobacter sp. CX5. Taxonomy (NCBI): domain Bacteria; kingdom Pseudomonadati; phylum Pseudomonadota; class Gammaproteobacteria; order Moraxellales; family Moraxellaceae; genus Psychrobacter; species Psychrobacter sp. CX5. The sequence goes on from NZ_CM177735.1 coordinate 580,341, forward strand.
CAGCGCCTGCCATTACCAGTGACATTGAAGCACGTAGGTCCGTTGCCATCACAGGTGCTGCATTAAAAGCCTCTACCCCTCTGACAATCGCCGTATGACCATCCACCTGAATATCAGCACCCATACGCTTTAATTCTGGGACGTGCATATAGCGATTTTCAAAGATATTCTCAATAATCGTGCTGGTACCTTCAGCCAAGCAGCACACTGCCATAAGCTGAGCTTGCATATCGGTTGGGAAGCCTGGATGTGGCTGCGTACGAATATTGACAGGCTTAGGGCGACCGGTCATTTGCGCGCGTATCCAGTCTTCACCAGTGGTGATCAAGGCGCCCATCTCTTCAAACTTTTGTAATACGGGTTGCAGCAACAGTGGGTTGGTATTTGTCGTAGTCACATCGCCTTCAGTCATCAATGCGCCCGCCAAATAGGAGCCTGTCTCAATGCGATCCGCAACCACAGAGTGCTCACAACCATGTAAGCTGTCCACCCCTTCGATGGTTAAAGTGGCCGTGCCGATACCCTCAATTTTGGCACCCATTGACACTAGCATATTTGCCAAGTCGACCACTTCTGGTTCGCGTGCGCAGTTCTCTAATACAGTGGTGCCCTTGGCTAAAGTGGCGGCAATCAGGACATTTTCAGTCCCACCAACCGTCACCATATCAAAACTATATTGACAGCCGATTAAACGTCCCCCTTGCGGTGCTTTGGCAATCACATAACCATTTTCAACATCAATATCTGCACCCATCGCTTTAAAGGCTTTTAAATGCTGATCCACAGGACGTGACCCTATTGCACAGCCGCCTGGAAGAGACACTTCTGCCTCGCCGAAACGCGCTAATAATGGCCCTAATACTAAAATTGAGGCACGCATGGTTTTCACCAGTTCATACGGCGCAAAATAGTTTTCAATACTGCTGGTGTCACAGGTAACCGTATTCCCCTCTTTACTGATTGAGATACCCATACCGGCGATCAATTTAATCAAGGTACGAACGTCTTGCAATGAAGGCACATTAGTCAATGTGGTCGGCGTTTCTGCCAATATCATCGCTGCAAGAAGCGGTAAAGCGGCATTTTTTGCACCTGAAATTTTAACTTCGCCTGCAATGCGACTGCGTCCTTTGATTAAAAATTGATCCATTGAATACGTTCCTAAAACTGTGGTTGCTTAATAGCATTGGATAAAGTGTTGAATAAAGTGTGAAATAACGTGTCAAACAAAATGTAAGTTAAATTGTTTAACCTTATTGCTAGATTGATGAGCGTACGTATATGATTGATTCATAAGCGTATTAAACTCAAAATTAGTGACTTTCTTGTTTTTCTTCCCATTCTTTGGGAGTTAACGCTTGAATATTTAGCGCATGAATCTCACCACTGGCAATGATGTCATTCACTAAAGCATAAATCGCTTGCTGACGCTGTACCAAACGCTTTCCTTCAAAGCTGTCATCCACCACGCGCACATCAAACTTATTGCCTTGGTTGGCAGCTTGAATGAAAGCATCGGGATAATGGGTTTGTAAAAATGCAATTAAATCATCAGCGTTCATGCTCATAAAGTCTACCTATAATAATAGTCTGGGTGAATGTGGTTGGTTGAACGATAGTTGACCGAACATAGTTAATTCAATAAAGTTAATTGAATAAAGTTAATTGAATAAAGTTAATTGAATAAAGTTGGGTAAATATGGCTACTTACTGGGCTTTATGTTGTCATCAATCAGCACACTACCGTTTTCAAGCAGTAGAATGATAATTATAACAAGGGTTAGAGCAATTTACCTAATTGACCTTAATGCTAATAGCAATACTGAAATCCATACGGCTGATAATAGCGATATCAATAGTGAGAATAACAAAAAGGTCTACCAGCCTGGCACCTGCTCTTTATACATCTCAATATAAGGACTGGCATAAGGTTGCGAGTCTTGACGATTAGCTGCAGGCGCAACAGCTCCTTGGTTTGTGCCCACTTGACCTTGAGGGGGCTGACCTTGCGGAGGTGCGATAGTTGGGGCCACTGTGGTCGGCACTGCAGATGCTGCTGTGGATGTTGTAGGCGTTGCATAAGAGGTGGGTGTTGAAGGAGAATAGCCAGCTTGGTTGTTACTACTAGATCCTTGCGCTCCTTGTGCTTGCTGTGCTCCCTGAGCAGGCGATGATGCCACCACTACTGGCGCTTCACTATAACGCGCTACAGGCGGCTCAAGCCCGGTCTCTTGAGAAATACTGTTTTCATCAATCGGGGCACCATTGTCATCTATCAGCTCAGTTAATAGCACCAACTCTTTAATACCAACCGTACTGTCAACAATATTTAGTAAATGACCTCGTTGAGAAGGCGTTAGCTTACCCATCGCATAGACTACCCCGTCATCGGTAACGATCTTCACCTGACTGGTACTTATCGCATTATTTGCCAAGATCTTGGCGTTGATTTTAGAGCTAATATAGCCATCATGGATGGTATAACTGGCCCCTTTGGCATTGGCCACATTGAGTCGATTATAAAACTGTTTGACATCTGGCATCGAAGAAATAATACTGCTTATCTGCTGTTTGGTTTGCTCATCAGGAACTTCCCCTGTCACCAAAACTGTACTAAAAAAGCTGTCCACACTAATACGACTACGCTGATGCAAAGTAGGATCCATACGATTTATATTAACCAGTGCCGTATTTTCAATACCCCTATCCAAAAGACGCTGGGCTAACGAACGCTCAGTAACGGCCACACCGTAGGTATCCTCTGGTGAATTCATCGTTTGAATGGCAGTACAGCCAGACAACAGGCTGATGCTTAATAAAGCACCCAACGTCGTACGTTGAATAGTCTTAGTTGACATAGAGAATTTATGGGATAACAAAGCTCTCACCATTTTAAATATCCTTATTGATAGCTTACTACTAAATCGTTCGTATTATATTTATACATCAGTATTTATGCATCATTTCTGCATTAACCTAATATGGCATGATACCCAATTTGTATTCGACAAAAACGGTGCTCAACTAAAACTGTACATAATTTCAAATAAAATTATGAGCATCTTAGTTTACCGCAATCCTGCTTACCTTAAAACAAACTTTTAAATCATGTTTAAAAACCAATGTACTTACAATTAACCGACTCTAACTAATCGGCTTATAACTACCATGCTGACGCGATAAAAGCCCCTTGCACCCATTCTGGATCTACATTCTGGTTCTGACTATGATAGGTCGTAGTACAGATGTCAGGATTTTGTTCATTAGGGTTTAGTTGGTTAGGGTATGGTTCATCAAGCCTGATTGTATAAGGATTCGATAGCTCAGGGGTTGATTGAGATGAATGAACTAAATCAGAATGAGCTCGTCGTTGATTTGAATCTCTCAAACTCAACGTCTCATTATACGCCACCACATCAAAGCGACATTCTAAATCAGCATATTGAGGATGATACTGCATAAAGTAACGCGCCGTTTTTATCAGTTTTCGCTGCTTCGATTTGGTCACACTCATGAGTGCATCCCCATATCCTGCCAGCTTTCGCTTGCGTACTTCCGCAAATACCAACGTATCCCATGACCTTCCCGGATGCAGTAATATCAAATCAATTTCACCCACCTTATGCTGTTGCCAGTTTTTCGCAATAACGATCAATCCTTGACGCTGCAAAAATTCCGCTGCAGACTTCTCATAACCTCCGCCATGACGCTGCTTTGGGGAACGAAGCCGAGAATGTTTAGAAGGCATAATGACAACTTAAATTTGGATGTGGCTTTAGGACAGGTAATATAAATCAACTAAAAGCTGACAGGTGATATATTAGCACATCATGGTAAACTGAGCGTAGCTTAACGATACCAAACTGTTTTTATCCCATTACTATTTGTATTAAGGTCTTATATGACAGCACAAGACGACACTCATAATCCCGCATCCTCCGAACCATCCAGCATATTGAATTCAAGCAACAGCTCTGTTGCCAAAGCCTACCTATTCATAGTCGCGACCCCAATAGGCAACATGGGAGATATTACGGCGCGTGCTATCGAGACGCTAAATCAAGTAGACATTATCGCATGTGAGGACACCCGCACCTCAGGCAAGCTACTCTCAAACTTCGGTATCAGCACACAGACGTGGGCTTATCACGAGCACAATAGCGAGATACAAACTCCAAAGATTATTGAGATGATTCAGCGTGGTCATTCGATCGCCCTTATCAGTGATGCTGGCACACCACTCATTAGCGATCCTGGCTATCAGCTCGTTCAAGCCGCGCATGACGCTGGTGTCAGTGTTGTGCCTATTGTCGGTGCCAGTGCTGCTATTGCTGCTTTAAGTGTCGCCGGTCTGCCCTCTGACAAATTCAGCTTTGTCGGCTTTTTACCCGCTAAGACGCATGGGCGGGTTAAGCAGTTAGAGCACTATGCCAATCGAACCGAAACGCTGATTTTTTATGAAGCCCCGCACCGTATCGTAGCCAGCCTTAAAGACATGGCGGCGGTATTTGGTGACACCCGCCCCGCGACGTTATGCCGCGAGCTGACAAAGACATTTGAAACCGTCAAAAAGGCTACCCTAGGCGAACTCATACATTTTGTTGAATCTGACAATAATCAGCAAAAAGGTGAGATTGTATTGGTCGTCGGCGGCAATGTGAACAATGTGTCTGATGATGACAGCATCCATGATACATTGCTGCTTCGCTTACTTGAGGATTTATCGGTAAAAAAGGCAGCCGCATTGGCATCTGACATTACCGGCGTTAAAAAGAATGCATTGTATCAACGCTTGCTAGAGCTGCAAAAAGTATAGTGTTGTTTAAGTACAAAAAAGATTAATCTTAATATCGGCGGTCTTTAGACAGTGATAAATATGCAGGGCAGAAGTAGGCCTTCTTGCGACATCATATCTTTTACTCCAATAAGGACATCTACTCTTGACATACCTACTAGTAGAAAGAAACTATTATTATTTAGTCGGTTTACTAGCATAATTAGTGAATGCAGGAACATGTTTATTCCTCTCATCATCAACCTTATTATAAGTTATATAATGATAAGATATTTGTATAAATTTTAATAACTGTGTATATTTAAAGACCCTTTCTTGCCTCGTTGGCTGCAAAATGGAGTTGCGGAAACATGAAAGTCACAAAGGTAATTTTTGACTCGACAGGATTTAGGAACCTTCGTAATTTAGAGATAAATATAGCTCCGCGGATTACTGTTATAGCAGGACACAATGGAATCGGAAAATCTACAGTCTTAGGCCTAATAGCAAATGGCTCCGAATTAAAATCTCAAAAAACAGTACTAAACACATCTTTTAGATCTGACTTCTCTGAAATTTTTCATTTAAATTATGAAGACGATATTCAGAATCGCACAAAAGATTCTTCTAATGCAACTTTAATATATAGCATAGATAATTGCGAAGTTAAGAAAGATTGTAAGGTTACAGGTAGTCAGAAAATCCTTATCAATAAAAAAGCTCTAAAGCCCTTTATAAAAAAAGTCGATAATTCAGAGCTGACTGAGAAACAAAAACAAGATTTAGAATCAAAAGAAGCTGAGAACCCTAATAATAGCTTTATCTATATTTATAGAATGAGAGTAATTCCTAGGACTGATATTAAACATCCAAATACTAATTTAGATGTTTTAAAAGAGTATGGCATTGAAGGATCGGCTAAAGTACCAATTCCTACAATATATTTGGGAATGAGTAGAGTCAGTCCGATAGGAGAATTTGAAACATCTCAAATTACAGTAAAATCTAAAAACTTAGATGAATCTATAGCAGAATATATATATGATACTTTTAACAAAGTAATTTTATTGCAACCTACATCTTCTAAAGACATACATTCTCATACCTTTGCCAAAACTAATAAACAATCTTTAGTTCCTAATTTTGAACATTCATCTTTAAGTATATCTCTTGGGCAAGACTCTTTAAGTGCTATAGTTACAGCCTTGGCATCTTTTAAGAAATTAAAATTGGAATTAGCTGACGACTATAGAGGTGGTATTTTAATAATAGATGAAATTGAAGCAGGTCTTCATCCTAAAGCTCAGCTTAAATTAATGGGTGTTATACAAAAACAGGCTAGAGAGTTAGACTTACAGGTCATCGTTACTTCTCATTCATTAACTGTTATGAAATATATTCTAGATAGTAACAACAAAATACCAGTAAAAGAGCAACTTGATGGTGTAGTTTATTTGATGGACACAAATATACCAAGAAATATGTCTGATATAAACTATACTAAAATCAAGTCAGATATGCTCTTAACTGAACCTAAATATATAGCAGAGCAAGACAATATAAAAGTATATTTAGAAGATGATGAAGCGAAATACTTCTTTGACAACATACTAAAATATAAGCAAATAAAAAGTGGATCAATCGAATTTGGAAGGCCTTTAGAAAGCATCTCCTTAAAAATTGGTTCAGAAATATTGATTAAATTAGCTCAAGCTGATAATTATTTTAAAACTGCTGTTTTAGTCGCAGATAATGATGTAGCGTCCAAAAGATCTAATCGTGAGATCATCAATAGTAATAGTAACTTTTGTGTATTACCTCAAAGTAAAAATATTAATGATAATACATCTTCTCAAGAGAGGACTCCTGAATATTTCTTATACGACTTTTTAGAAGACAAATATAATAATATGAACTCTGAAACTGAATTCTGGACTAATATGGGTTCATATACTACCAACTACGTTGAAGAACACGTTCTTAATCTAAATAATCAACAAAAACATAATAGACATAACATGAAGACATGGTTTAAGCAAAATTTAAAATTTTTCGATGAAGTTAATTTATTACACCATTGGTGTGAAGCAAATTCAGCACAAATAGATACATTTATCGAAGTACTTGAAAAAGCCGTTAATGTAGCTTACCAAAATTTAGAAGATGCAGTCGAATTCAAATAGTAGTCTTAACTTATACTAGGTAGTTAAATGAAACGTTCAATATCCCCTCTACGTTACCCTGGTGGTAAAGCTAGTATATATTCTATGGCTAAAGATATTATTACTAGTAATGATATGACAGGTAGTCAATATGCAGAACCTTACGCTGGAGGCTGCGGTCTTGCTCTGTTGTTATTATTCGACGGTATTGTAGATGAGCTTTATCTTAATGATATAGACCCTTCAATAGCAACTTTATGGAAAGTAATAATCGAAAATCCCACGGCATTAATAGACCGTATCTCAAACTGCAAAATCAATATGGATGAATGGCTTATACAGAAAGAAATTCAAAGCCACAAATTAAATGCTGACCCCTTAGATTTAGCTTTCTCGACTTTATACCTTAATCGAACAAATCATTCAGGAATTATAAAAGCTGGTGTTATAGGCGGTAAGAAGCAAAATGGTAACTATAAAATGGATTGCCGTTTCAATAAAGAGTCTCTCATCGCTAGAATTAACCAAATTGTACAGAAGAAAAACCAAATCCATATTTATAATCTAGATGCTATCGAATTCATCAATAAGCTTGAGAGTTTTAATATTCCTAAACCATTGCTCATGGTAGATCCACCTTATTACAAAAAGGGAAAAACTTTATATACAAATTTCTATGAACATGAAGATCATGCTTTAATCTCAGAATGTTTAAAAAGAACACATATTCCTTGGCTACTAACTTACGATAATACACCAGAAATATGTAGCCTTTATAGTGAATTCCGCTTATATCAGTTTGATATTTATTATAGTGCGCAAGCTAAAAGGTTAGGTAGCGAGCTCTTTATAGCCTCTTCTCATTTTAATGAAATTAATAATGAACGATTACAATTAGCTTAGTCTCGTAACTTGACGCCAACCTACTAACCCTTATCAAATTTGTGCACGATCCGTAGGTTGGGTGGAGTTTGCGACACCCAACAAATGAATTAAAACATCATCACGTCACATAACCTCAAACCTATCCAACCCAATTTATATCAACTAAACCATCCTTAACGTACCAATGAAACGATGAATATTGCCAATCTTTAACCTGTGGCACATAACCGTGCTTAACAGGATTCATATGAATATACGCAACATGGGCACGATACTCTGCATCATCGCGAATGCAATGTTCCCAAAACCGACGTTGCCAAATACCCCGCTCTCCCTTGCGTAATCGACTTTTTGAAATATGCTCGGTCTTTTTAATATGGTACGAAAAATAATACTTAATCAATTTAATACGCTTAGAGAAATCATCATCGTCAGGTGGCATCGTACATAACAGATGCACATGGTCAGGCAAAATAACAACGGCATCAATATGAAAAGGGTGTTTTTGCTTAACGGTTTGAAAGGCTTGGCGCAATATATCGATATGAGCTATTAACAAGTCGCTATACCTATCTTGCAAAACAATCGTGAAAAAGTAAGTCGCACCTTGTTGATAGTGTCGCCGATATTGCATAATGACTTATAAATAATGAACGTCATTGGATTGTAGATGAGAGTATTGAGCATAGCAAATGTTACGTTATAGATATTAAATGTTGGGTCTCGTACCTCGACGCCAACCTACAAACCCTTATCAAATTTGTGAGCGATACAAGGATGGTGTTAGTAACCCACCAAATATAGACCATAACTATTATTTCTACACCAAACAAAACTGAGTTACGTCTTTTTGTCCCTCTTCAAGGTTTGAAAGATCTAACCGCACCCAACATAACGGTAAATTCAACCCTTAAACAGGCACCGCCTCTCTATCTTTTAGCCAACCATAATGCGCCCATAATAATAAACTGGCGGCGCTGCGGTGCGGCGACCACGGTTCGGATAATGTTCTCAGTTGTTTTGGGGTGGGTCTGGCATCAAGTCCTAGTAATTGCATAGCGCCAACTTTAATGGCAAGGTCATCTACTGCCAGCACATCTGCCCGTCCCAAGCTAAATAATAAGTACATTTCCGCTGTCCATTTCCCTATGCCAGTGACTGCCGTTAATATCTTGATAACCTCAGCATCGGGCAGAGTTATCAGCGCCTCATAGTCAATGTTGTGCTCGACTAAGGAACGAATGTAACGAATCTTTTGCCATGACAGTCCGTTTGCCTTTAGGGCGTCATCTTCTGCCGCTAAAATAGCTTGCGGACTTGATAGACCCGCCGTCTCAAGTTTATTCCATATGCTACGGGCAGCAGCAACAGAGAGCTGTTGTCCGACCATGGCTCGCATCAATTGATCAAATCCGCCGTCATTACGACGTAAACTGGGAACGCCCACTTGTTTGTAGACCGCTTCAAATCTAGGCTCAATCTTGATTAGCTTTTTGATATGCGACTGCAAATCTTTTGGCGTCTCAATGGTTGTGATCGTCGTCAGTGAGGAGGGTATATCATTTGGGAGTAAGGTCATGATGATTGCTTATTATATTTGTATGGTTTATTTAAATAGAGTCTGTTATTGGGCTATAAATTCAGCTATAAACTGGGCTCGAAACTGGACATTGAATTAAGGGATAAGATGACAACATTGTATGGCTTTATCAGTCGTTGTTTATTTTGGCTCGCTACTGCTGGCATCCTGTTAATGACCTTAAGCCAGCTATTGGGTCGTTATAGTTGGCAATTGGAGCTATTTAGCCATTATGTGCCTCATTTGGCTATTTTGACAATATTAGCGACTGTTTTTTACCCCAAATTCAAGCTGAATGTTAGCAGTATACGGGTCATACGAGTGGTATATTTATTCATTGGGTTATTGTTGATAATGTGGAGTTTACAGCCATTATCCCTACTTCTCTCAAAATCTGTCGAACTAGTACCGTTCAATTCTAAAATTGATAGTAAGGTCGAAGCCCGGTCTAAAACGTCTTTGTATAAAGCTACCTCAGACAACAGCGACCCTTCAAAACCCCTCATCATTAGCTATCAAAACGTAAATATCGCCAATCAGTATCCTAAACAAACTCTCAAACATTTAACCGACATTGAGATAACGTCAAGCTCGCTTGCACAGCCCGACCCTGACATCATCGCATTGGTTGAGGCAGGCGGATCAAATTGGCAACCGACACTAAGCAACCTTGCCAAACATTATCCGGCTCACTGCGGTGTTGATAAAGACAGCCCTTTTGCCCTGCAAATATTTAGTAAAGTTAACGCTACACAGTGCGATATCATTATGCTTTCTGACTTTCCTGTGGCAAGACTGGTATTTTCAAACTCATCATCTGATAATCTTAACACCCAATCTAAAGTGTTATATGTCGCTCACCCTCCTCCGCCTTTAGGGGGTACATTTGCCACCGCTCGAAACGATTATCTTGACCAGTTGGCTCATTTAATACAGGCTGATCAAGGGCAGTCGGTTATGGTAGTGGGAGATTTTAATCTATCTGCCTTTTCGCCTGTTTATCGAGACTTTATCAGTCAGACCCAACCCTCTAGTAGCTATTTAAATGGGACGTTAAATGGGACGTTAAATGGAACGTTAAATGGGACGTTAAATGGCACTTTTAATGAGAATTTAAATAAATCGTTAGTCAAAGCGACGTCATTGCAGCGGACGACGCTAACAGGATTGCCCACATGGCGACCTTTTGGCATTGGGATTGATCATGTTTTAGTTAACTTCAACACGGACAATGTGACCACTCAGGCTATTGACTGGGTAGGGTCAGACCATAGAGGGTTTATTATAGAATGGAGAGAGTAAACTAAACCAAATTGAGCTGAGATGAGATTAGATGAACTTAACTGAGCTAAGCGAGTAAACCGAGTATCCCTTGCCAGCCGACGCGCAATCCTAATACAGTCAAAATCAACAGTACCAACTGTCGGAATCTATCGGGCGAAAGATAATGGCGTAAGCGAATACCTATCAATAAAAAAACGATTGAAGCGGTCGTTAATAAACCAATCAGTAGCCAGTCACTGGTGGGTAGTGCCATTATTGGCTCACGTAATATGATGATTTGTGCCACTTTACCCAATAAATAACACATATTGCCTACTTTGGCGATGGTGTTTTTATTATTACTACTACCAAGCAAATACATCAGTAATATCGTTGACATGGCGTTGGTTGAGCCGCCAATAATACCGGCTATCAGACCTGTAGCAATTAACACCGGCGTCGTCGCTGGCAGAATAATTCTTTTACCAAGTACATGACTGATGACATAAAAAGCAATGACCGCCGCCAATAGCAGTAAAATATAGCTGCTATCTACCCACATCAACAGCTTGACGCCGAGTAGACTGCCAAGCAAGCTCATGAGTGCCAGTAGCCAATAATGCTTAAGGTAATAGGTGAAGTTGCCCCAGACACTACGCTCGCCACCGATGAGCCACGTCATCAGGTTTAGCGCAAATGAGGGAAGAATAATGAGAATAATGGCATGTTGCAGCGGGTACATACTTGCCAATGCCGTCGTGGCAACTAACGTCACCCCTAAGCCACTAATTCCATGTAGCAATGAGGCAACGGCAAATATAAAGGTTAATAGCAGGTGTTCGGCGTCGAACATAGTCTATCCCTGAGACCTGTTAAAAAACGATTTAACGTTTGGCAAAGCCTTGTTTATTCATATAGTCCATGACATGAGGACGTACAGGTTTACCAAAGGTTTTAGTGACTTGAGCTTCCCATAGCTTATGATCTTCACTACCGCGCTCGACATAATACTGCTTCACTTTTTCATTGAATTCATCAATTTCTTTTTGTGTGGCAGGCTGATATTGATTTTCTGATACCAATACTGATAATGGGAAACGAGGCTTTTGCGAGGCGTTAATAGGCGCATCACTTGGGTGGCCAAGGCACATACCAAAAATAGGTACGACATGCTTTGGTGCATTAATCACCTCGCCTGCGCGCTCGATATCATTACGCATACTACCGATATACACTCCGCCTAAACCTAACGACTCCGCAGCGGCAAGTACGTTTTGGGCAAATAAGCCGGCATCCACTGCAGAAATTAACACCACTTCCATCCAGTCCAGCTGAGCATCAGGTTCCACTAAGTGATGGCGATAATTATCCATACAGAATACTAAATACTCTGGGCATTCTAAAATATAGGGATGCGCAAGCTCTTTACCTTCACTTTTGGCTTTGTTGTACTCTTCTTCGCTCATGCCATTCGAGATTTGGTGAAACTTAACCCGCTGCTCAGGGTCAGTGATACGAACCACGCTGACCGACTGCATATAGTTTGAGGTTGAGACCGCACGTCCTGCTTGTAGTACGGCTTCGAGCATCTCGTCACTAATTGGCTCATCAGTAAAGCTACGTACCGAGCGGTGATCTAGCATAGCATTCAGGGTCGAGTTCATATTTTTAATTTTATCTGAAACGTCTGTCATAGCGTATCCTTATAATTCGTCAATTTATTTCTAAGACATAATCTGTAAAAAATTCGTGTTCTCATAATTTTTAAAGTGGCTATTAAAGACTTGTTTTAGTAAGGATTTTAAGATTTTCAGCTTTAAATTTTTAGCTTTAAATAACCATTGTTAATTTTAAACGAATGTTTACTTAATGACGGTACTTATTAAGTTTACTAAATGTTCCGCTATGTTATTTTTATTCATTTTTTCTAATTCAACGGATGGTTTTTGATATTTATCAGCAAAGAAAACCGTCATCGCATTTTCATCACTGGCAAAGCCGATATCGGATCTTGATACGTCATTGCAAGCAATCATATCCAAATCTTTAGAGGCCAGTTTCCCGCGGGCATATTTCTCAATATCCTGAGTTTCCGCGGCAAATCCTACCACGAACATATCGGGATGGTTATGCGATATCGTCGCCAAGATATCGGGATTCTTCACCAGATCAAGGGTCATTTCGTCTTGCGTCTTTTTGATCTTTTGCGGGGCAGCATCTCGGGTACGATAATCTGCGACTGCCGCTGTGGCAATAAAAATGTCACAGCCTGTATCTGTGGCTTGAGTGGCAGCTTGTAACATATCATTAGCAGATAAGACATCCACACGATGCACGCCAAATGGGGTTGGCAAACTTATTTTACCACCTGCAATCAGCGTGACCTCTGCACCCGCATCACAGCACGCCTTTGCCAGTGCAAATCCCATCTTTCCTGAGGAATGATTGGATAAAAAACGCACAGGATCGATGGCCTCTATTGTCGGCCCCGCCGTAATAGTCACTTTCTTACCTTTAAGACTCTGACGCACCGTCATCTTGGTCTTAAGGTCGATCACATGACTTAATAACTCGTCAGGCTCTGGCATCCGTCCTGCGCCCACATCCCCACACGCTTGTACACCGCTGTCAGGCTCAATAATATGATAGCCCAAGTCTTTTAAAGTCTCTATATTTAACTGAACGGCAGGGTGTGCCCACATCTGCTGATTCATAGCGGGTGCAAGCATCACGGGAGCCGTCGTCGCTAAGCAAACTGTCGCCAGTAGGTCATCCGCCATACCCATTGCCAAACGCGCCAACGTATTGGCTGATGCAGGCGCAATAACAATCAAGTCTGCCCATTTTGCCAGCTCAATATGCCCCATCCCTGCTTCTGCGGAAGTATCGAGTAGCTCAGTATGTACTTCATTGCCTGTTAACGCTTGTAAGGTCAATGGGGTAATAAACTCTTGTGCGCCTTGGGTCATAATGACTCTAACCTCGAAGCCTGCTTTGACAAGCAGACGGGCAAGCAAAGCAGATTTATAGGCGGCAATACCGCCAGTTATTGCTAGAATAACATGGCTAATATGTTTGGCAGGCGCATCGACCGGTGTGAAGATTAAACTCATAAGGGGATATACTCTTTAAGGGATAAAATTAGTTCAATAATTGCACAATAATAACTAGGGTCTGCTGAACAACTCTATACAGCTCCTATTAAAGCAAGATAGTTAAAATAAAAATGCACTTATGGTAGCAAGTTTACAAGACTTTTGAATCGTTTTTTTGCTTGTCAACGTTATAAATTTTGCTTATAAACGTTATAAGTTATGACGGTATTGCACCATGTCGGTTAAATCAGCGAGACTGTCATAAAGTTTTCGAGCAGGGTCATTATCCTGTTGCGTCACCCAGTACACCCGATTGCAATCCCTACCCTTTGCAAAGTCATAAACGTGCTCGATAAGCGCCCGACCAACGCCTTTGCCTCTAACACGACTATCGACATACAAGTCCTCTAAATAGCAGCACTCTGTCGTATTCCATGTGTTCGGATGGATCACCACATGGGTTATACCGACAAGCTTGTTGTCTATAAAAGCACCGAAACCATATATTGGCACGGTGCCGTCCAATATTTTCTCCCACGTCGCATGGCTGGTCTCTTCACTCAGGCTCGTGTTGTAAAAATCTAAATAATTGAGCCAATTTTGTCGCCAGCTTTCATAATCCGCTGTGGTTAAAGCCCTAATAGTTACTGAGGCACTAGTTACTGAGGAGCTTATATTCTTCATGTTATTCATCATGTCTTCTCGTTATTCATAGGTGCCTATCAAACAATAGGCCTAATATAACAATAAAAAGGACAGCTTAAGAGCGTTATTTAATTTTTTATCGGATTATTATGCACATCCAAGTCACAACTTGCTAAACTGCGCTATTAAACTAACATCTGTTTTATCTTCTTTTAAAGAAACTGTTTGCTTTAAAGCATCTCGTCTTAAAATATTGCGCTTTAAATCATTGCGCAGATAATCACTCTATAATTAACTTATGGCATAAATAATGGCAATAAAAGATTGGCACGAAGATGATCGTCCTAGAGAAAAGCTACTTAAGCTAGGGTCAGAGCAACTGTCAGATGCTGAAATACTGGCCATATTTTTAAGAACAGGTACCAAACAACAGTCTGCTATTGAGCTGGCGCGCGCTCTAATAGATCAGTTTGGTAGTATTGCAGAACTGTTGGCTGCCCCAAAAGAGTCCGTCTTAGCGTGTCATGGTATTGGTCCTGCTAAATATGTTCAATTATTGGCAAGCCTAGAGATGGGCAAACGCTATTTAAACAGCGAACTTAAATCCGGAAATAGTTTAAACCGCTCGCAAGTGGTGAAAGACTACGTCACCACCCAGCTTAGACGCGAAAAGAATGAGGTCTTTGCGGTATTATGTCTGGATAACGGTCTGAATCTTTTGGACTATAAAGTATTGTTTGTTGGAGGCTTGTCTTCGTGCTCTGTGTGCGTCAAAAAGGTGCTGCGTCATGCGCTAGATCAAGGCGCCAGTCAGCTTATTATCGCTCACAATCATCCCAATCAAGATGCCACGCCTTCAAATGCCGACATTCATCTGACGGAAACGCTTAAAGAGGCCTGCCACGTCATAGATCTTAAGTTAGCCGATCATATCATCGTAGGCCGTAATCAGACGTTATCTTTTGCAGAAAGCGGTACCTCGCCTTTTTGATTAACAACGGCGATTCAATAATGGTCAATAACATCATTGATGACGGCGTATCGCACAGGATAGTCATCCTAGAGCTTTGATAATTGATAATGAGAGTAACCATTTGTAAAGATTATTATCTTGATTATCTGTGACGACCTACTTACTCTGTCACTATAAAGCTGAAAATATTGATATTCCTTATAAATATTACTCGATTTTTATTCGATAGTGCCTGTTTTCTTTAAACAATAAACCTTTAAACGATAAACCTTTAATTAATAAACGTTATCTAAATAAATTTTATCTATACCGCGCATTTAAGTTTTGCTCTATTATTTTGTGAAGCCTATACTTAAAGCATAAGCTTGATCGTTTACTCTTTATACTTTCTTAACATTAGGTTGTGAACTATGTCCCCATTAACCTTAGTCGGATTTTTTATACTTGCCATATTATTGCAACTTTTTGCCCTATTATTAGTGTTTTTATACGGGCTTAGCCGAACTGTCGGCTCGATCATTATTATTGTTATTGCTTTGGTCGCCGCTTTTATTGCGCCTTGGTCACTTCTACTCGGTGTGCCGTTGATTCTCGGTAGTTTAATAATATTAATTCCTGCTTTACGTCAGTCGCTTATTAGTAAGCCTGCTTATAATACCCTAGCTGGGGCCATGCCTAGCATGAGTGATACAGAGCGTGAAGCTCTGGATGCCGGTACTAGTTGGTGGGAAAAAGAGCTATTTATGGGGGCGCCAGACTGGGATAAGTTTAGTGGCTATAAGTACCCAACCTTATCTGAAAAAGAGCAGTCATTTATAGACAATGAGGTGGAAACCTTATGCGCCATGCTTGACGAATGGCAAATCCATCATCATAACAAAGATCTGTCACCTGAAGCGTGGCAGTATATTAAAGATAACGGATTCTTAGGATTAATCATTCCTGAAAGCTATGGCGGGCGTGACTTTAGTCCTTACGCTCAAAGCCGTATTATGAGTAAGATTGCTTCACGCAGCTTAACGGCAGCAGTCACCTGTATGGTCCCTAACTCTTTAGGGCCAGGCGAGCTACTCATGCATTATGGCACAGAAGAACAAAAGCAACGTTGGCTGCCCGGTTTAGCAAAAGGTGAAGAAATTCCCTGCTTTGGTCTAACGGGCCCTGAAGCCGGTTCTGATGCAGGCGCTATCCCTGATACGGGTGTGGTCTGCTACGGCACCTATGAAGGCAAAAAGGTTCTGGGTCTTAATATGACCTTCTCTAAGCGCTGGATTACTCTTGCGCCTGTCGCTACCGTCATTGGTTTAGCGTTTAAACTACATGATCCTGAAGGTCTGTTAGGGGATAAAAATAAAACAGACTATGGTATTACGTGTGCGCTCATTCCTGCCAGCTATAAAGGAGTGAAAACGGGAGAACGTCATAACCCAGGCTCTCCCTTTATGAATGGTACGGTAGTCGGCAAAGATGTGTTTATTCCACTAGACTTCATTATCGGCGGGGTAGAAAACGCGGGTAAAGGCTGGCGTATGTTGATGGAATGCTTGGCTGTCGGTCGTGGTATTTCATTACCCTCACTATCTACCTCAGCCAGTGAAATGAGCTATCTAACTGTCGGTGCTTTTGCCAAAGTGCGCGAACAGTTCAAAATCCCAGTGGGTAATTTCGAAGGAGTGCAAGATGCTAGTAGCAGCATCGCGAGCAACGCCTATATGCTTGAAGCTTTTCGCCACTTAGTAACCTGCGGTCTTAATGAAGGGGGTACTCCCTCTGTCATGACGGCCATGGCAAAATATTATGCCACTGAAACCATGCGTAAAGTGGTGAATGACGGTATGGATATCGTGGGTGGCCGTGCTATTCAGATGGGACCTCGTAACTTCCTTGCCCTGCCTTATCAAGCGATACCAGTATCAATTACCGTTGAAGGGGCCAACATTTTAACCCGCTCACTAATGATATTTGGTCAAGGGGCGATGCGTTGTCACCCTTACTTATTTGATGAGTTGCAACTGTTACAGAGCGACAATAAAAAAGACGCGCAAAAACAATTTGACGATATGTTCTTTAAGCACCTTGGCTATACCTTTAACCGTGGGGCGAAGTCATTTGTCGCAGGTTACTTTGGCGGAAGTGGTAAAGCGCCTAATTTCGCGGACAGCTTTACTCGTCCTTATTACAAAAAGATCAACCGTTTGAGTGCAAACTTCGCCCTAACCGCAGACATGGCGCTTGGTATCCTTGCAGGCGATTTAAAACGTAAAGAATTGCTATCGGGGCGATTGGCTGATATTCATGCCCACTTATTTATAATGACTGCCCTATTGAAATTCTATGAGCAAGGCACTCAGTCTAAGTCAGAACAGCTACACGCCCGTTTGGCGCTGGAGAACTGCTTATTCATTATTCAAGAAGCCTTCTTTGATTTCTTTGCCAACTTCCCAAATCGTCTGGCAGCAGGATTGGTGAAATTTGTCTGTTTCCCAGGCGGCACGTTTACGACCAAACCAAGTGATGCCTTGAAGCGTGAAGTCGGGGAGCTCATCATGGTCGATGGCGCTGAAAACCCATTCCGTGAACAGCTTAAGACACTGACTTATTATACGCGTGACCCAGAAAATAATATCGGTCGTATTGAAAATGCCTTCCAAATGCTTCGTGACGTCGAACCATTATGGAAAAAATTCAAAAAAGCGGAGCATAAAGGTAACTTTGTGGGTCTAACCTTTGAGGATCATGTTCTGACTGCCTTAAAAGATGGGGTGATTACCGAAGAGGAATCTGAACAGCTGATTGAATACAATGCTGTACGCTTTGATGCGCTCCTCACTGACGTGTTTGATGAGCACTTAGAGCATGCGCTACCTCGTCCCAATCCACATACCTTAGAGAATGCAGCTGAAAACTTAACCCCCTATGTGATCGAAAAGATTGAAAATGACATGGACTCAGCCGCTCAATCAAACCTGCATAACTCTGAAAAATTTGGCACATCTCAAGGGGCTAGCCCTATCGAAGAAGAAACAGGAGATAACAATAGTACCCACGGTTACGAGCAGGATGGAGATGTAGAAATGGTGTCTGAGCAAGAAAGCTTGAATGAGAAAGTCGATCAGACTGACTTTAACGAGAGGGACACCTTAGATTCATATCGAGATGACTCTCGCATCCGCGATGCTGAAATGACGTTAGAAGAGCGTATGGCGCGCAATCACCGTCATGATGAACTGCAAAAACGTCGTAAAGATGCTGATTATAAGTAAATGATAGAAATAGCATCTTGATTTCAATAGTAGATTTTTTTAAACCGTGCCCAGTGCACGGTTTTTTATCCCTTTTTTTATCCCTTTTTTTATCCCTTTTTTTATCCCTTTTTTTATCCCTTTTTTTATCCCTTTTTTTATCCCTTTTTTTATCCATTTTTTTATCCATTTTTTTATCCATTTTTTGATCCCTTTTTTCATCAATTTTTCCATCACTATTTCATCAGTCTAACGCTGTTTTTACTTAAATTACCTATAGTCTATAGCACCATATTGTCTATCATTACTGTCATCACGCCCTATACATTATTTTGCGTCTATAAATTACCTCTATTCTTATTGACTGACTTTATTGACTAACCTTATTAACTGAAGACTTATGTAAAATAAGAAGAGTTAGCTGCTGGGCTAAAAGCACCAGCGTACAGTGAATTACAATAAGTTGAAAACAGGGTAGAAAAGGTATCATATGTCAAAAGTTAACAAGCCAAAAGGTAAGCGACCACACGGCAAAGGGGTCTCGTCTCCTAAACCGAAGGGCTTTTTTGGTCGAATAGCGTCACTAATAAACGCCTTACTTAAATTTGCCCTGTCCATCATCATAATAGGGGCTGTCATCGGCGTCCTATTATATGGTGTGCTACCTTACGCCACACAGACGGATAGCCCGGCTAAGATAAAAAACTATCTAACCCACTCCTATAAGATAGCTAAGCTTTTGCAACAAGACCCACCTCAGCCCGATAGCTTACCCAATCCCATTCTCGGTGCTCATTTGACAGACACCTGGGGCGCTGCCCGTAGCGGCGGTCGTACGCATGAAGGTATTGATATATTTGCGGAGCGAGGCACGCCTATCCATAGCACAACGCCCGGTGTGGTACGAAAAGTCGGTGAAAATCAGCTAGGTGGTAATGTGGTCACTATCGTTGGGCCAGGCGGTGTGGGACATTATTACGCCCATTTAGAGCGCTTTGCAGATATTGCAGAGGGCGACTGGGTTGAGGCTGGTACGGTGATTGGATATGTGGGTGACAGTGGCAATGCCAAAGGTACGCCGCCACATGTCCATTACGGTATATACACCAAATCAGGAGCGGTAAACCCCTACCCCTTATTGGTAAAACAAAACTAGCGGCATACACTACCTTGTTGGCTCTAGTAACGAACAACGCTGTAGTACTTTGGTTTTTGACCACTGCCCCTTTTAAACAGACAGACAGACAAGCAGATAGTCGTCCAAAACGGGCTGGGCTCCATGTCATGCGGCTGTTTTTAAAAGGGTCTGCTTATAAAGGACTGCTTCTAAAAGGATTACTTCTAAAACGGCTATTTTAAAAGGGCTACTTTTCTGAATCAGGCGGTGGTGGCGGGGCATCACGGCCCAACGTCGATAAATAGGCGATGATATCCTGCCTATCCTGTGCATTGGGCATGGGATCTGAGAGCATACGTGTGTCCGGTAATACCACCTCAGGGTCTGCAATATATTTATCTAAGGTTTCGGCATCCCACACCCAATGGGCATTATCCAACCCCTCACTATAGTTATAATCCTCAAGCTCAGCAGACGGCGCCATATAGACACCAACAAGTTGCGGGCCTTTTTTATTACTGCCAGGCTTTAAGGTATGACACTGCTCACAGTTGTCCTCATACAGTATTTTTCCGCGTTGAGCATCGCCATTTTCATAAACGGGTGCGGTCACTTGAGCGCGATAATCAGGGGGCTTAGGCGTACAACCCGTGCTCACAATTGTTAACGCCGCACTAAAGATCATCCAGATTTTAGCGTCAGTTAGGGGTAATAAGCGCTTTCGAGGTGTTTTAGATTTAGGACTTATTTTAGATTTAAGATGCTCTAAAGACGACATGGTTATCTCACTTTGCAAGGTTTTATCACGCTATTTTAGACACGCTATTATAAAATAGTAGATGGTAATAAAAATACGCTCTAAATGTTGAACAAATCCTAAACTAATAGCTGCCCCATTTAGAGGGTCGGCGTTTCAAGATCTGATTGAAAAGCATACAAATCAACTGGGGTTTTAAAGGGTTTATGCGGCAGCTCTTGCACCAGTTTCGGCATCAAATATCCGGGTAATTGGGCTAGCATTTGCCAGTATAATGCCACTGCTTTTTGCTGCGGCATATCAAAATGGGCAGCCCCCGCTACTTTATCTAAGACATGTAAGTAATAGGGCAATACCCCTGCCTCGAACAAACGCTCGCTTAGATTGACTTGCGCCTCAAGGGTGTCATTAACGCCCGTCAATAACACCGCCTGATTCAGCAAAGTAATGCCATGCTGTCTTGCCTTTTGCAGAAACGTTGCGGTATGCGCATCTATTTCATTGGCATGATTGCTGTGCACCACCATCACAATACGGCAACGACTGGCCTGCAACCGCTGCAATAACGCCTCATACAAACGCTCTGGAATCACTATCGGCATGCGGGTATGCAATCGAATGGTGCTAATCTGCGACAACGCCTCTAACCTATCTAACCATATAAACAAACGACGGTTTGAGACACTTAACGGATCACCCCCACTAAGAATGACCTCACAAATGTCTGGATGCGCACTAATATAATCTTCAATGAGCGTCAACTGATCTGACTTTGGTAAATTACCTTGATAATCAAAGTGTTGTCTAAAGCAATATCGACAATGAATGGCGCACGCTCCCGTCACCGTCAGTAATACCCGCGAGTGGTATTTATGCAACAGTCCTTTAATCGGATTATGTTGCTCTTCGGCCAAAGGATCTGCCTCATAACCACTCACCGCAATCTGCTCTACCTTGTCTGGTAGGACTTGCTTAAGTAACGGGTCATTGGCATCGCCTTTATGCATTTTTGCCACAAAGTCTTTTGGCACACGCAAACTGAAGTCTTTAGGCACATATAACGAAGGTTTTATGTGACTTAACTCTAAAATAGCTAGCAACTCATCAATATCTGTAATAACATCTGCAAACTTGGATTGCCATGTCAACTCGCCACTCACAACACCTTTCTTAGAACGCTTATCATAAGCACTCGACGGCGATGTCGATGACGACTTAGATTGTCGAGTATCGACTGATGTAAAAGGGATTTGCCTATTTTTTTGTTGGGGTAAATGGTTTATCATAGGGCCTATTATATTTGTTCAATGTGGTATATGTGATTTTTTATCATTCATTTTAAAGTATTTATTTGCAACGTATCAGGAGCACTATTGTGGCAAGTTTTTCAACCAACGAATTTAAAGCCGGTCTTAAAGTTATGTATGATGGGCATCCATGCGCCATTATTGATAACGAGTTTGTGAAGCCAGGCAAAGGCCAAGCTTTTAACCGTGTCAAACTACGTAACTTGCGCACTGGTAAAGTCTTAGAACAAACCTTCAAATCAGGGGAAAGCTTAGAAGGCGCCGATGTCATCGATACCGAAATGAACTACCTTTATAGCGACGGTGAGTTTTGGCACTTCATGCACCCTGAGACCTTTGAGCAACTGCAAGCCGATGCTAATGCAATGGAAGATGCGAAGCAATGGTTAAAAGAGAATAGTAACGATTTATGTACCATTACTCTATTTAATGGTGTGCCATTATCGGTTACTGCACCGAACTTTGTTGAGCTGGAAATTGTTGAAACCGATCCTGGCGTTCGCGGTGATACCTCAGGTGGCGGCGGCAAGCCAGCTCGTTTAGAAACAGGCGCTGTGGTTCGTGTGCCGTTATTTGTGCAACAAAACGAAGTCGTGCGTGTCGACACCCGTACCGGTGAATATCAAACTCGCGTGAGCAACTAGTTTAATGTCTTGATGCTCTTAGAAATCTAGTCGCGCATGTCACACTCTATCGTGACGCCAGTCTCCTATGCCTTGTGACCTTTGGGTGGCTATTATACACCTGATAACGGTCTCATAAAGCTTATGGGGCTGGCTTTTTTTATTTTTAAACACAAATTTTGACGCAAATGGCGACTTTGATGATGTAGCTCCTCCCGCTTTCCACTTGTATCTGCAAGGCTGACCCGTGGTGCGGGATAAGGCTTAGCAGGTCTCTTGCTTCGCGTAGCCCTGCTAAGACCTACCCCTTACAACACGTCCAGACTTGCAGGATACCGCTACAATCGGGGCTAAACCGCACCTCCTTTAAACACCCTGTAAACCGTCGCAAGCTCGCCTCTGTATCAATAACTCTATCAATGACTCTATCATTCACTCTATAATCGACAGTTACATAAGCAATATTTAAACCCCCCGCCCGCTTGTTTACACTTAAAGACTAGGATCTGTTGAACCAAGTAGTGAGTTAAGGTCAAAATAGCCCATGATGGTGTGTATAGCACCTCTTAAACGTGGTTTATCCCTAAGATCGTACTATTAAACTCGAGCCATAAAAAAACTTCTTTGTTTCCCACTAAATATAAGTTACCCCTACTATGTCCTATCCCATACTGCTACTGATTATCAGCTTAATTGTCATCGTGCCGACGGTATTCGTGGTTAAGGGCAAGTCAAAGCAAAAGCTGTTGGCTAACAAAAATCGGGATCAAAAGTATATTGGAAATGCCTCAAACCGAGGTACTTCAAATCCCTCAGGCGGCTCAGATGGCTCAGATGGCTCAGATGGCTCAGATGGCTCAGGACGAGCAACCGCTGAACAATTACAGATTGCCAATACTATTTCTCACTATCGCAACCACCCAAGCTTGCCGATCAGCTTCCGCCAACTGCTTGCAAAGATTCATGCTCAATATCAGACCCTAAATACTGTTAAACTGGCCCCAGATCAGCGCTTTGTTGTTGACAAGCTCGCAGGGACACGTTTGACCGAGATACTTGAAGACTACTTAGCCCTCGATAAAGACTATGCTGAAACCAGCATCATTGACCCGCAAAACAACTTAACCAGTCAAGACTTAACCTATGGTCAGCTCACCTCAATGCTTGAGTTTATGCAGCGCGTGCAAGACGATGGACAAGAGCAAGTGGCGAGTAATATCTTAGCCAATCGCAGTTATTTACAATCTGTGTATGGTGAGTTCCATCAGTCAGAGGTGTCAAATACTAGCTTACAAGGACTCAAAGCTCCTGAGCAAGACGCTTTAGAGTTGCTTGAACGACCCACCTCTAAGGTGTTGATTGAGCGGGGACGAGATTATTTGGCAGACTGTGATAATCTTGCACCAAATGATCTGGCTTTAACCCAATATGCGCCTTTGTTGGGCGATGATCTATTGACCCAACTGGGCACGCTTACCCACACTGCTGAGCAAACCCTTATCTATAACGAGGCACTCCTTGCAAATGATCAAGCGTTACCTGCCTTTGATAGGATTATCGCATCGGCTATACCAGACTTGCTGCGTCAAACAGTCGCTGATCATATAAAACATACCGAGAATGGCTCTGAAAATGAGAAAAATCAACTTTCAGACACGGAGCACACCCTCATTACCCAAAAAATTGCACGTATTCAGCAGCTGTTAGAGGACTGTTTAAAGCGTCTAGAAAAAGTCGCCGACCAACAATATCAAACGGGCAGCCCTGCCGCAGATCTAAAAAGCTTACAAAATACCCTGAAGAGCAAACACTCTCAGGCGCAGTATTTATTGGACAGTGGGTTTTTTAAGTTATAGAGTGTCGTTTAAATATAGAGTGTCGTTACATGATTGAGTATGGTTTATATTAGGATCTAGCATGGCTTATTATCAGACAACGTTGGTATTACCCGCCCATTCTCGAGGCGTACATATTATTACACCACTTATTAATGAAGCTATATCAGACTTATTGTCTCGTGAGGGTACTCAAGGCAATGATAATATCGGCATGGTGCATTTATTTTTGCAACATACCTCAGCGAGTCTGACTATAAATGAAAATGCGGATCCTGATGTGCGTTTAGACACTGAGGATTGGCTTAACAAGATTGCACCGGAAAATCAGCCTGACTATCGCCATACGTTAGAAGGTGATGATGACTTGCCTGCTCACTTTAAGAGCATGCTACTTGGGGTGAGTTTAAATATCCCACTAGTCGACGGTAAACTGGGCCTAGGTATGTGGCAAGGGGTCTACTTATGTGAACATCGCAATCATGCGGGTCGTCGCAATTTAGTGATCACCGTCCATACTTAGCAAGATTCCATTAACAGTGCGCTTTCAAGCCTTCTAAAAAGCAGCAAGTCAGTTAAAGTCTTGCAAAAAATCAATAAAAATTAAATCGTCACTCAATCAAATATTGGACGTTAATCAGATTTTAAATTAAACCTAAATATAATTGAAAATGAGAACTTTATGTTAAACAACCACCGAACAAATCTTGTGTCGTTTAAATCCAAGAGCCTATCGAAGTCTAAATCTAATATCGTTGTTTGCGCAGTTTTATTTGCATCGATAGCGCTTAGTATTACAGCCTGTCAAAAATCTAAAGACAGCGAGACGCCAGAAGTTGAAACGTCTTCACAAGCTGAGGCTACTACCAACTCAATCAATACGATGACAGATACAAGCGATGGCGCTATCGTTGACAATTCAGAATCTGTTGACAGTCAGCTGACATCACCACAAGCTAATGAGCCAACAGATTACCAAGGCCTTGAACCATTACCGCCGATTGAGACGATCACCGAAAGTTCAACTGGCAATTCAGCAGCTAATGGATCAGTCTATCAACTAACAGACCCATCAGAGATTGAAGCTCAATCGAATAACAGTGCAGTTGCCCCGTCTCAGCCCTATCAGTCGAATACTTCTAGCCCGAATAGCAAGAAACCTACCGCACCCCGCAGTGAAACCCAAGTGACTGAAGTTGAATATAAAGACGAAGCGGGACGCAGTATCCATGTCACCTTTCAAACGTCGGCAGCGTCAGTATTACAAGCGAACTTAAGAATGCCTTCAGGCAAGAGTCTATTACTCGTCGCGCCGCCAGGACAAGGTAACAATCCTACATACAGCTCAGCAGATGGTAGTGTCGAACTGGTGACGCATGCAGGCGGCAAGAAAATCGATTTTATTTTTGAAGGTCAGTCGATTAACATGACAGCGGTCAGTGCCGATGCCGAAGTCATCAAACCTAAGAAATAAGTAAAGCCAAATCGTTAATTCTGATAAATAGAAAAAGGGTCTGTTGAACAGACCCTTTTATGTGTGCTTTAAACTATAAAGCCATGCCCTAAACGCTTTATGTATTAAATAATCCCACCAGCCAGCTAATAATAGTCCAAACAGCCACGGCAACTAATATTAAAAATATCAATCCCAATATATCGGGAATATGCAGATAAATCCACGCAACAATTGGGTTTCGCCAAAACTTGGAACGTTGCTGCTTTTTTTGTAGGGCTTCGTGCAAGAATGGACGGTCAATATGAGCCGTTTCTTCAATGCCATATTCCGTACTGATATGCTCTCGTACGATCTCAAGCGTGCGGCGGCTAGGACGGATAAAGATATCCATTAGAGTGCCCGCAGCAGGAACCACGCCCACAACCAAGTCTATTAGCGCTAGTCTAACGGCAGGAGTCAACTTGCGAGCAGGCACTCCCATCTTCAGACCCAACATAAACGCGTAACCGGTCAATACCAATCCGGCAATATCTCCTGCGACGGGTACTGTAGATAATGCCGCATCTGCCCCCACCCCTTGCTTGGTAAAAGGAATACGCACGAGCGAATCCATCGTATTGGCAAACTTTGCCAAACGGCGCTCCATTTCGATCACTTGCTGTTTGCTTAAGCCTTGTCGACGTAGATTTTCAGTGATCTGAATATCATTATTGGGGTTAGCATTAACCGTTAGATCAGAACGTTTTGGCATATGGTTTCTTATGTGAATATGGTTTCTTATGAGAATATAGCTTCTTAAGTGAGTAAGTCGGTTTGGTTAATTGGATATAGAATAGATTAAATACAATGTGGTTTACATGCAGTATAGAGTCGTGCACTTAATGCTATGAACACTTGCGTCTTGTAGAAGGCTGAGTTAGTCCAAATCTAGAACTAGCCTATCGAGGAAGGCAAGTCTAAACACAACAAATCAAACGCTATAAATAGTAGGTTAAATGAACTTTACCAAGCCTGAAAAGGATAGGTGATTTTATGAAAAAGGTAATCTTATATAAAAACTATTAACCTTTTAAAGCGACCCAAATACAGCTTAAAGCAATAACCACAAATAAATAACGACCTACCCAGACATTGGCTAAAAACGCTTTGAAACATAACATAGGCTCACGAGTCGCACAGGCTTTATTCTGCTGAGCAAACAGAATGGCTATTAGCCCTAACGCATAGACAGGGATAAGACCTAATATCGTCTGAGCGAAGTAATGATACAGCACCACGCCCATCAGTAACAAAAAGGCCGTCTGCAATAGTGAAATAATAAGCACATCAAAACGTCCGAACAAAATCGCAGTCGACTTCACCCCGATCTTAAGGTCATCATCGCGATCCGCCATCGCATATTGGGTATCATAGGCAATAGTCCAGCACATATAGGCCGCAAATAACAACCAACACCATCGATCAGGCGCGCCTTGTACCGCCACATACGCCATCGGTATCGCCCAACCAAACGCCGCTGCTAAAAACACTTGCGGCAGATGGGTAAAGCGCTTCATAAAAGGGTAAATAAAGGCCAATGCGACGGCGCCCAAAGACCAGTAAAATACCTTTAATGGTAACCAGAACAATAAACTGGCACTAATCAATGACAAGACTAAGAAGGCAGCGACAGCTTCAACACCTGACAATCGTCCATCTGCCAATGGTCGCCCTTTGGTGCGAGCGACCGAACCATCCACCTTTCTATCGGCAAAGTCATTAATAGCACACCCTGCTGCACGCATCAAAATAGCACCTAGCGCAAAGATAACTAGCAAAGACCATGTTGGTAGCAGTGCAAGTGAGGCCTGTGCCATATCATTTGCCATGTCGGTTGCCATGTTATTTGACACGTCATTTGTTAAAGACTGCCCTGCCCCAAAAGAGGCTAAAAACACTGCCCATAAGGTTGGCCAAAGCAACAGCTCAATACCAACGGGCTTATCAAAGCGAGTTAGATGAATATAGGCTTGTAGCTTATTTTGGAAGGTTGATTGAGTTTGAGTCATAGTGCGCCAACAGGGTTAGTCCATGAATAAGTAGCTGTATTGCTTAAGCAACTGAATTAAAAACTTAGTTAAAAACATAAGGCAAGTAGCCGAATTAAAAATCCAGTTAAGTAGCCGAATTAATAACTGAATGACTACGCCCTATTGTACCCCAATTAGTTAATTCCTAAAAAACAGTACTCTAGGAATAAGATCTAGGCGCTATAGTTTGTCGTTAATAATTCAATCAACTGCTGTGGCGTTTCAACTTGATAAGTGGGATTCTCATCGGCCAATACACTGCCTGCTGCCGCGCCATAATTGACAGCGATAGACGTCATACCTATAGCATTCGCCATCTGAATGTCATGAATACTGTCGCCAATAAACACGGCATCGTCAATATCTTGACCGGTTTCCTTTAGGATATCGAGTAGCATTTGCGGATTGGGCTTTGAGCCAGATTCATCTGCACAGCGGCTAGTGACAAAATAATGACGGCTATTGGCATAATCCATCACTCTGTCTAAGCCCGCGCGTTTTTTCCCCGTTGCCACTGCCAGCTTTTTACCCTGAGACTGCAACAGCTGGAGCATATCTTCTATACCCTCAAAAAACTGCGAATGTGGCTGGTTTGGCTCCGTACTCGCCTTAATATAAAAGTCGGCATAGCTTTGCTGAATCGCAGCGTGCTGCTCATCTGTAGCCTGCGGGTACAACATTTGTATGCCTCGGATAAGACTTAGTCCGATGATAGATTTTACCGCCTCATCTGTGGTTTTAAAGCCATGCGCCTCGCCAGCGACGTGCATGGCTTTTATAATGAGACCGATTGAATCCATTAGCGTCCCATCCCAATCGAAAATAATTAAGGACTTGGTGCTTAATGGATGCGCAGAGTGTTTTTTATTACTGTTTTTAATGGTATTGAGTTTTGCTTGAGAAGTCATATTACTCATTTCTAATTTAAATTACTTAGGTAATGCTAAGGTTTGTTAGCTTAACTGTCTAAATGTACATCACTGGGAATAAGGTCCTGCATGTCATCTGGCAGAGGTGCAATAAGGGTCTCATACTCAGGAATATCGAGCTTCCAAGCATGCAAACATAAACGGCGCACCCCAGATTGATCTTGCGGATTATACTTATCATCACCCAGTAGCGGATGACCTAAATAAGCGAGATGCACACGGATTTGATGAGTACGACCGGTTAATGGCATCGCCTCAATGAGACTGACCGGCTCACCGTTAATATCAAACCTTGCTAATACATGGCAGAGCGTTTGGCTTGGCTTAGCGTCTTGACTACTTTTATCGACTCTGACTCGTCGCTCTCCACTGGCTAAGGTATAGCGCAGTAATGGCACATCAATTTTAATATCATTTAAAGCAGGTTGTCCTTTTACAAGACAAAGATAATGCTTTTGGATGGTTTTTTCACGCAAATGCTCTTGCAATACTTTTAAAGCAGAGCGCTTTTTGGAAATCATTAGTAGACCTGAGGTATCTCGGTCAATACGGTGCACCAGCTCAAGATATTTTTTATTAGTGACGTCGCGCATGGCCTCAATCACCCCAAAGTCGATACCACTACCACCATGAACCGCCATGCCTGAGGGTTTATTTAGGACGATGAGCCCATCATCTTCATAGATGACCCGCTCCAGTAAGCTATTAGCAAAGCTGTCACTAATGACGGGCTTTTCACGAGTCGCCAAGCGCACAGGGGCAATACGAACCACATCTCCACGCTCAAGATTGTCATAAGGCTTACAGCGTTTGTTATTAATGCGCACTTCATCAGAGCGAATCATTTTGTAAATATGGGCTCGCGGCATACCCTTGAGTCGGGCTAATAAAAAGTTATCGACACGCTGACCATGTTGATTGCGCGTCACCTCAAGGTGATTGACTTGCGAGAAGTCTTTAATATCCTCATCCGCACTTTGGGGTCGGGCTTTGGTAGAATGGCGTCTTACTTGGGTGGGTTCAGCACCCACACTGCTCATTAGACCCTCAAGGTCTTGCTCTATCTTCTCGTCTCTATTACTCATTTTCTCTACATCATTCTTAGGGTTATGGTGATTTTTTGACATATTTTGTTAGGCGTTTGGCAAAAGATTTGGTATAGTCTAACACGTTGACTTTATGTCTCGTGTATTGTTATACCTTTTATAAAATCAACTTAACACTATTAATCTTGCCAAACCTACTATTTGTGGTGTTTGTCAATATTTTACCCGTTATGTTAATTTTTAAATTTAACAATGCGAGTGAAAGCTCAGTTGTTGCATACGCTGATAACAATACCCATAGCATTATTAATTACCTAAATTTAGTCACTATTTAGTCACTTAGAGCCGTCTATTTACACAGACATCTATCGTTTTTAAGTTTACTCCTAGAAACGCTAATAAGAGTTACGCTAATAATAGTTACACTAATAGTAGGGACACTAATAATAACAACACTATTAAAGTCAGCCCACAACATAATTTTTTAAACAACTAAATTTTGGGTTTGCGGTTTTAGTAGCCAAACGCTATTAAATTTGCCTCTTTGTTTTAACACCTTGGCGCCCCAACCCCCATTTAACTTTAACATGTGCACAATGCTTTACTGTCTTAGGATAACAATAGAAGGGGGTCAGTGATCCCCACTATTAAAAAGCCCAGTTGATCTTACAACGTCGCTTCTAGACTTATTGACTCTACCAGCAACCTTACAACTTGCGTTAGACATCAAGCCTAGGCTACCGCTTAACATCAACTGCGAATAAGCATGATAATAAGAGACGACACGGTACTAATGAGGCGGTCAAATAACCTTAATAAAACACATTATAAATTGCGTTTTGTCATCATAAAATAAGCTGTTATTTGCCAAGTACGCCCCGCCTACTTAGTCCACAATTTAAAACGAGATAAAACTTTAACCTTTAAAATTAAGTTTACCTCATTTACCCAGATACTATTAGCGTTATTAGTTTTGCGGATAATATTATTGATATAAAAGAGTCTTTCAATGGATCACAGACGTTATGCAACTGATTATCATCATTCGCTAACGATTGTATAAGACCATAAGCATAGAAGGGTGACCTTACAACTTACCTAACTATCTATCAAACTATCGATAATGACTTTATTATTAGTAATAATTAACCCTAAAAAAATACTACATAGCGATAAAAATACTGGCTAACATGACTATAAACTGGCAACCTTAAACATTTATATAACGTAAGCATTCACGTAACAGCGACAGTGACTTAAAAAGTGGCTGGAAACTAACACAAAATACTCATGACATATGTTTAAAATGTGATAGGAGTCATTTTGGAATAATCTAAGGACCTACAGCCTTAGCCTAATACCAAAAGCATATCACCAAAAGTTGCAAACTTAATTTCAACAGGCAAATGCAGATACTGCACTACCCTGCCCATAGTCTAAAAGCAATCAGTTATAGTATGATACTCATACGCTTTTAATGTTTAGTTTTAACCGTTTTACCTTCAGTCTCTTAATTATGAAATGTCTGTCTAGTCACCGTTTTATCGGTAAAAGCAGTCATTTCCCAGAGCACAAATATATCAGCGCTCTGTCTTGCCAAGCTTTACTCCCCCTGTAATAGCCATTGTGTGTCATGACCTAAACTAGGACACAGCAATGAAACGCATACTTATTAACGCTACTCACAACGAAGAAGTTCGTGTTGCACTTTGTAAAGGCAACCATCTTTATGACTTCGATCTTGAAAACCGCACCCGCGAACAGAAAAAAGCCAATATTTATAAAGGTCATGTCACCCGTGTCGAACCTTCGTTAGAAGCGGTATTTGTAGAATATGGCTCAAAACGTCAAGGCTTTCTACCCATTCGTGAAATCGCCAGTGAATACCTATCTGGCAATCCTCGTGAAGAAAATATTCGCAAACTGATTAAAGAAGGTGACGAGCTCATCGTCCAAGTTGAAAAAGAAGAGCGGGGTAATAAAGGCGCTGCGCTGTCAACTTATGTCTCTTTAGCAGGCCGCTATTTAGTATTGATGCCAAACAACCCTAAAGGGGGCGGCATTTCTCGTCAAATCTCAGGTAAATTACGTGAAGACATGAAGCGCATGCTAGGTGAGCTTAACTTACCGAAAGGCATGAGTGTCATTGTGCGTACTGCGGGTATCGGAAAAACGCAAGATGATCTGCAACATGATCTTAATCATTTGCTCAATATTTGGAATGCCATCCAAGATCAAAACAAAAAATACGCCTCACCACGCTTAGTCCACCAAGAAGCGGGCGTTGTCACGCGTGCGGTGCGTGACTACCTGCGTGATGACATCTCTGAAATTTGGATAGACAATGAAGAAGCCTTTATTGAGGCCGAAACCTTTATAAAAGCGGTTATGCCGACTCAAATTGATAAGCTACGTAAATACACCGACTTTGAGCCGATGTTTTCAAGCTTTAATGTCGAGCGTCAAATCGAAACCGCGTATCAACGCGAAGTACGCCTGCCCTCAGGTGGCTCCATTGTGATCGATCAAACTGAAGCCTTAGTATCAATTGATATCAACTCAGCCAAATCGACCAAAGGTGCTGATGTTGCAGAAACTGCCTACAATACTAATCTTGAAGCAGCAGATGAGATTGCCCGTCAATTGCGCCTACGTGATATGGGTGGGTTGATCGTTATCGACTTCATTGATATGAACGATAACAAACACCAAAAAGAGGTGGAAAAACGCTTAGTTGAAGCCACTAAATATGACCGCGCACGCGTCCAGTTTGGTGAGATTTCACGCTTTGGCCTTATGGAGATGAGTCGTCAGCGTCTGCGTCCATCGCTTGAAGAGTCGACAGGCTATATTTGCCCCCGCTGTCATGGTAACGGTATGATTCGTGACCTACGCTCTTTGTCATTGTCCATTATGCGTCAAATTGAGCAGACTGCCCTAAAAGAGCGTCATGGTGAGGTACAGGCCGAAGTACCTACTGATGTCGCTGCCTTCTTGCTTAATGAAAAACGCGAAAGCATTGTATATTTGGAGCAAGATAGTGGTACTCGCATCACTATTTTACCGCATGCCCATTTAGAGTCGCCTAATTTCAACCTTCATTTTAACCATCAAGGGTTTGCGCCTGCCAGCTACGAGCGGGTGACTGATACTCAGCTACAAGAAACCAGTGGCCTAGGTTATGATGTTGATTGGCAAACAGCGGAGTCTGAACGTCCAGAACAACAGCCTACCCGTCAGCCGCGTCAACAAGAGTCTACTTCGAAAAATAAGTCTACCTCTGATCAAAAGTCTATCGATAATACGGGCGCTGTTGCCAACCCAACGCTACCCCCTGCAAGCGTTACCGCTGCGCCGCCTAATCAAGCACAAGTGACACAGTCCAAACCTGCTGCGGTTGCTTGGCTATCTAATCTATTCGCCCCAACGCCTGAAGCACAAATGTCAGCGACGGTAAGCAGTGCCGAGGCCGCTCAGGCTATCGAAGCTATTGTAAATACTGGCGCTCAAAGCCGTGGGGCATTTGGTCATGTCGCTGCTGCTGCACCACAAGCTAAGGTAGCGAGTGACTCAGAGACTGGTGGTACCCGTGAAGAAGACAGTCGCAATGACAGCTCTGATAGTCAAAGAGACAAAGAACGTCGTCGATCACGCAATAACAGAGGCCGCAGTAAAAACGACAAACGTAACGAGCGTAGCAAACCTGATAATCGTCGCCGCTATCAAGATAAAGACGATAAATCTGATGACAATAATGCATCCTCAAGTGCGACGTCACACCAGAGAAACAACGTGGACAGCAACTCGTCTACTCATGGCGCTAATAATGGCTCAGCTGACTTGCCAAAGCGCGAGCCTAATAGCAAACGTGAGTCACGTGGCCCAATAGAGCGCAGTGATAGCAAACAACCTGTTTCAAAGCAGGATCAGAACAAGCACGATCAAAATAAGCAGTCTCAAGATAAATCTGCTAATGGTTCAAACCGTTCTGACAGTCATTCAAAACATGACAATACTAATAAGTCATCTGACAAGTCCAATAACCGTTCACAACATGAACGCAATGTCGATCCGAATGAAGTTAGCTTAAAGGTGACTGAAGCGGAAGTGACACTCAAAGAGCCAGAAGTGGTTCATATCTCGTTAGATGATAATTTACATACTAACAATGACAGTCCAAAACCAGATACAAAAGCGGATCAGTCAGCTCAATCAGCCTCAGATACTACTAAAGAGTCTGGTAAGCCCGCTAAAGAGGTTGCTGAGCATGGTAATGATAAGACTCAACAACCGGTTAATAGTGAGTCGGATCGTAAAGATCAGCAATCGCACACTATTAAGCTTGATACTGATAATCATGCGTCTGTTAACCGTGAATCATCTGAATCAAAAGTAGATTCTAACGATTCTGTATCAGCTAAATCAGAACCAGACCCTAGTAAGACAGCTGATCAGTCATTCACTAAGGATAATAAGCCAGTGGATAGTCAGCCGGTGACATCAAGGGCGGAGACGACTAAAGGCCGTGATGGCACTCATGACGTTCAAGATAGCAAAGAGACGCCTAATCAAAAATCTGAAGAGATCTCTCAGAGTTCAGTAGACGGTGTCTCAGAGGGTGAGGTTGCCACCATGAGTTTCGATACAGAGACTCTATTTGCAGATCGTTATGTGGCAGCCAAAAAGTACGGACAAGCGGCTAATGATCCTCGCCTCATCAAAGCGGCTATGCAAAACAAGCTCAGTGAGCGTAGTCAGCGTGCTGAGTCGGTAGCTACTGCTACTGGGCCGGTTACTACTAAGCCTGTCACCACTGCAATTAGTGGTACAGTGGGTCAGTTTATTCATACCCATCTGGCTCAGCCACGTATGCGACTTGCTAAAGACGGCGTCATAACTTGTTTCTTAGCGGCGTTAAATGCGCATAAAGAAACCTCGGGCAGCCAAGCCAAACCAGTGACCAAGACCAAAGTAGTCGATACTGCTGAGGCTAAGGATAGCGCTGAAGACAAAGCTTCATTTGGCTCATTTAGCTTTGTGAACTATGGCTATCAGTCACTGTCGCCAAGCTATCTCGAACGCTTTACGCAAATGACCTCCCCTGTCGCCGCTCATAACATCGAGCAAGGTAAAACTGACGTGGCGCCGACGCCGATTGGTGCTCGTGCGGCAAATGATCCGCGTGGTCAGCATCCTGACTATACGCCTCCTGCTCAGCAAGAAGCAGTGAAGCAAGAGACCAAGCTTGAATCAGGTGACTCAGAATCTACTGATGCCCAAACACCTCAGGTTGAAACGCAGGCTACTAACGCCTCTCAATCTGCCGCAGAAGCAATGGCGGGCTTGCTTAAGCTGAATGTGGGTGATTTTGTGGCTCAAGTACTAGGACAAGAAGGCAAGGACTTGATTAGTAGCGGTCAAACAGAAGCTGCTTTCTTAAAGGCCCTTCGTCAACCTTACGATAAGCCTGCACCTGTGTCTCAGAACACTAATAATGTTCAATCTGACAATGGTGTAGATGATCGTCAGACTCAGCACGATGAAGAGGCGGTTATCGAACAAAGCCTAGAGCAGCCAGCGACCGCGTTAGTGAGTGAGCCTCATGCTGATGAAGTCAGTGAGCAAAAACTAGAGGAACATTCAGAAAGTCGAGGTGACAGTGACGCGCAGCCAGAAGAGAATCAAGCTCAAGCGTCTCATGCTGAAAGTGATCAGTCTCATGAACAACAGGCTGCTCAAGCTTCTAATAAAACCAGTATTGAGACCTATAAGAGCATGATCGAGACCATCTCTGAGCAACTGTTACCTCAGACAGGTCTATTAAATCTGACGTCACCAAAAGTTCCGAAGGCACGTAGTCGTAAGCCGAAAGACGAGCAAAAAAAGACGACTCAGTCTAATGACCGCTCAGATAATCACAATCACTCTACCAATGAGGATTAGCTAGAGCGAGATAATTAGGCGAAAGTTGTTATACTAAATCTAGAAATTAATCTATCGATGAAGGCCAGTGTAAATGCCACATATTAAGTTTAGTGAGCCTGATAAAGATAGGTTGTTTTATAGATAAGGTATTAGATATTCTGATATGGTCATAGAACCAAATAAAGATAACTAATAGCGTTTAATAAAAGTTGTTTAAACAAAAGGCCCTTGTAAATTTACAAGGGCCTTTTTTAATTACTTTAGAACGGGACACTTTATTTTAGGGTGAAATACAATGAGTAGTGAATTTTAAAGTGGTTTTTACCATTTCATGTTTAATCCGCAGCATGACGCAGTTTATTAAACACTGTGATTAATGCCAACACAACCAAACCAACGGCAAATCCAATGACCCCATTGAGCAAGGTAGTTGATACACCCTCAAAGATACCGGTTAAATGCGCAAGATCTTCGACAGCATGATGCAGATGGCTAATACCGTGCACGATAATCCCACCACCGACTAAGAACATCGCAATCGTACCAACTATAGATAGGAACTTCATGAGTTTGGGCGCTGCTGCTAACAAAAACTCACCAAATTTCCTAGTGGCTCGGCTAACACCAGGCTTTTCAATAAGATGCAGGCCGACATCATCAATTTTGACAATACCCGCTACCAAGCCATAGATACCAATTGTCACACCGATCGCGATAATAGTCAGCACGAGACTTTTATCTAATAAACTTGCGGCACTTAACGTTCCCAAGCTAATGACTATAATTTCAGCAGATAGAATAAAATCTGTTCGGATGGCGCCCTTTATTTTCTGTTTTTCCAGCGCCACTAAATCAACTGTCTCATCAACATTTGCTGCCACTCGCGCTTGATGCTCTTCGTCTTCTGGTAGCAGCTTTGGCCAAAACTTATGAATGACTTTTTCTGCCCCCTCATAACATAGAAAAAGCCCACCCATCATCAATAAGGGGGTAATAAGCCAAGGCGCAAAGAAGCTAATGATCAGCGCAGCGGGTACTAATATGAGCTTATTCAAAAATGAGCCTTTCGCTACCGCCCATACTACTGGAAGCTCACGACTGGGTTTGACCCCACTCACCTGCTCGGCGTTTAGTGCTAAATCATCCCCTAACACACCTGCCGTTTTTTTGGCGGCAACTTTGGTCATGACCGATACATCGTCCATGAGTAAGCTAATATCATCGAGTAGCATTAATAGACTACCAGCTGCCATAAAATCTCCTTAGTTAGATAACGATTATTAAAATTTATTACGTATTTAGACTTAGTTTATCTCGTATTCATTTGAAAACCATATGACGATTGTAAGTAAGCCGCTCATTGTTAAGATGCTATTTCTTAGAACGTCATATCCTGACGTTAGAGTAGGGCGCTATTTAACATTTATGTTTACATTTATGATTGAACTATGTGACGTTACACAAATATTAGCAATGTATGGATGAACACGCTGTAAGTCGTAAAAAAACTATAAACTAAGTACAATCATTAAAAGCTTATTATTTATTAGCCTTATTTGATAGTATTGTTAATATGATTTTTAACATCAACCTTCACAGGTTTAACTTTACGCACCCCTTAAGGTCCTTTTATGAAAACACTTACTCGTCTTAGTTGTCTTAGCTGTCTCAGTTGTCTACAAACTCACAAACCACGCACACAACCTCTATTACTGGTCAGTAGCATATTGTCTATCGCCATCTTAAGCGGTTGTAGTCAGCAACAAAATGAGGTGATGACTGCTGAACCGGCATCGCCCACATTAGAATCTACTAAGGCTGCTGGAGTGGTTGAAAACACCCCATTATTAGTGGTCGCTGAAGAAGCAGCGCCTAGCCCGGTCATCCAGTACAATGCACCAGTGTCTAAAATGGCGCCGAATCACGTTCCTATGCCTGCGCCAGCAATAATGAATAGCGACAACACCGAAAATTATGCGGAAATTGAGCGCAATGCCGTTCATGCAACACAAGAGCAAGCCTTTGCTACTTTGAGCATTGATACCGATACAGGTAGCTATGCCAATGTCCGCCGTTTCCTGAATAATGGAAGCTTACCACCGTCTGATGCCATAAGAGTTGAGGAGCTGATTAATTATTTTAACTATGATTTTAGCCATGCCAAAAAACAAGCGAATGCGCCATTTTTAGTGAGTAGCGAGGTAGTCAAATCCCCTTGGCATCCGACCAATCGTATTGTCAAAGTGGGTATTAAAGCTGAGGACACAGTAGCAAATGGACAACTCCGACCCCCTGCAAATCTCGTATTTATGGTCGATGTTTCAGGCTCTATGTCATCTGCTGACAAGCTACCGCTGGCCAAATCAAGTCTAAAAATGCTAACCCAACAGCTACGACCTCAGGATACCATTACCCTGGTCACCTATGCAGGTAATACACAAGTGGCACTGCCCGCTACCTCTGGCAGCCAAACTCAAAAAATACTCAATGCCATTGATACTTTAGATGCCAATGGCTCAACCAATGGAGAGGCCGCTATTAAGCTGGCTTATCAGCAAGCGCAAGAGAGTTTTAAGAAAGAGGGCATTAACCGTATTTTAATGCTGACGGATGGCGACTTTAACGTGGGGGTTTCTGATGTGGATGATATGCTGGATATTATTCGGGACAATAGAGATAAAGGCATCTCATTATCTACATTAGGATTTGGGCAGGGCAACTATAATGATCATATGATGGAACAGGTTGCCGACAATGGGAATGGTAATTATAGCTACATTGACAGCCTAACCGAAGCAAAGAAAGTATTAATAGATGAGATGTCCTCTACCTTTAATACGGTCGCCAAAGACGTTAAGATTCAGTTAGAATTTAACCCTGCTACTGTGTCTGAATGGCGTTTAATTGGCTATGAAAACCGCGTATTGGCCAAAGAAGACTTTAATAATGATCAGGTTGATGCCGGCGAACTTGGTGCTGGAAAATCAGTTATCGCTTTATTTGAGATTACCCCAGTAGGCGAAAAAGGCTTGTTAGAGCCAAGTCGTTATCAACAATCCGCGCCGCTTAGCACGTCCAATAAAAGCGAATTGGGCTTTTTAAAGATTCGATATAAAGCGCCAAATGCTAATACCTCAACATTACTATCTTTCCCAATTGCCAATCATGTTAGCCAAGCCTCTGCCGATACCAACTTTGCGATGGCAGTAGCCGGATACGGGCAATTGCTTTCAAAAAGCAAGTATGTGAATGGCCTAACCTATGCGCAAGTCTCCCGTTTGGCAGAATCAGGGGTGAATAGTGAAATGGACACAACGGGTAGCCGTGCTGAATTCATTAAATTAGTTGAATTGGCAGAGATACTCGATTAACCAACTCTGCAGGTTAAGGGTAGTTGTAACAGAACCTAATAGATAATAGAACCTAAAATTTCAACCTAAATGCAGTCTAAATGAAGGTTATTTGATATATTAGGGGCTGTATATTGTTTGAGCGTCATGAGTTAACCACTGTCGATATCAAGGTTAACTCATATTCGATCCTAAATTTTATGAGAGTTAAGCGATGCCTAAACCGATTTTTGTTATACCTT
This sequence comes from Psychrobacter sp. CX5, assembly GCF_057621535.2. Lineage (NCBI taxonomy): Bacteria > Pseudomonadati > Pseudomonadota > Gammaproteobacteria > Moraxellales > Moraxellaceae > Psychrobacter > Psychrobacter sp. CX5. The sequence goes on from NZ_CM177735.1 coordinate 619,615, forward strand.
CATTATTCAATTCACCTTTATTCCAGTCACCTTTATTCAATTCACCTTTATTTAAATCACCTCTGCAAGCACATAAACCGAGCTTTTCAACGTCAACCTTAAGCTCCGTTATATTAACGGCTTTGCTTAGTACCACTGTTTTACTATCTGGATGTAATAAAGAAGCCACGCCAGAAGCCGATGATAAGCGTCCCCCTGCCTCTGAAAATCAGAACATATCCGCAGAGGGGATTGACACTATGAATAATCATGACAATACAGATAGCGTTGAGAATATGGAGAACATAGAGAACAATGAAGAGAAAACGGTAGAGCAACAGTTTTCAACTCGAAACCAACCCTTATCAATAGACTGGAACACGGTCGACTCTGGGGAGACAGCCATCGATCCTGCTAGCTTCAACTATCCATTCGGCTTAGACAGCGAGCCTGTCAGAGCTCAAGCAGAGTATTCACACATATCCCCCAAACAAGCCCAGTACAGCTTGACGGTGGGTATGGCCAGCAACGAGCCTTTGGAAAAGATTATTGATCAATTAGGTGACAGCTACCTATCGCACACTTACTCTGAAAGTGACGCTAAGCTTACGGTGTATACCACTCCTAATGTCACACCCAGCACTCATAACTATGTCATTTCTCACGAGTTTGCGAAGGGTTTGACCTTACCTATTGAGGTAACACACGGGTCTGAACAATCCTCAAAAAGTGCTCATAAATAGATAAATTATGATCCCTAACCTAGAAAAAATTCCATACTTAGAACCTGTTGCTTTCTACTATATCATCTCTAAGTATGCTGCTTTAAACGGCAGCAATGACGATCATTTCTACCAGTAGCTCAGGACGTGCTAACGCTGACTCGCCACAAGCACGTGCCGGAGGTGCCACATCACTAAACCACTCATCCCATACCGCATTCATTGCGTCAAAATCAGCCATGTCCTTTAGCCACACGGTTACTGATAACATTTTTGACTTGTCGCTACCCACCTCTTCTAATAATGCCTTAATCTTCTCAAGACAGGTCAAGGTTTGAGCAGAAATATCATCTTCGGCATTGCCGACTTGTCCGCATAAATAAATCGTCTCATTGTGGATGACAATCTTGCTCATACGTTGGTTGCTATGTAACTTTTGCATGAATCTTTCCTTGTTAATTGTTTTGTGTGTTAAGCCGTTTATAATTAATGTATTACCATAATTTTCTAGCACTTCTTTCAATTGGCTAGAATCTTATTCAGAGTCTCAAGATATGTTCAATAACCTTGCCTACTTAGCAAAGCGTTCAACACTAAACGGTGTTGGATCGATATACAACGGTTTATTATGAATCATCTCTTCGATCAACCGTCCTGTCGCAGGCCCTAGGGTAAATCCTTGATGCGCATGACCAAAGGCAAACCATAAGTTATTATGATGAGTGGCAGGACCGATAACAGGCTTCATATCGGCAATACAGGGTCGAGAGCCGTGCCATGCTTCAGATTCCACCGCATCTTTAATGGGTATGACCTTCTTAGCGACCTTAAGCACCGCTTCAAGCTGAGTGGTATCCTTTGGCGCATTCATCAATGTCATCTCCGCCCCAGTGGTAATACGAATACCTTGTTCCATTGGCCCCATAATAAAGCCTTTTTCTGCGTCATATAAGCTATGTCCAATTCTGTTTTCCGGACTCACTTTAAAATGTTGGTGATAACCTCGCATTGGAAATAGCGGAATTTTATAGCCTAAAGGCGCGGTAAACTGCGTCGACCAAGGGCCTGCAGCGATAACAACATGCGTACTATGAAATGTTTTGGTTTGAGTCTCTAAGCTTGAGTCTGTCTGAATTTCCACGTCGACCTGCCAGCTTCCATCGTCTGCTTGTTTAAGATCGGTTACCGTGGCCTGCTTGATCGTACCATTTAATGCCTCAAAGCTTTTGGCATAGGTTTTCACTAATCGACTTGGGTTCTTTATCTGCCAAGTATTCTGCCAGTGAATACCACCAATAAAGTCAGAAAAGTTAACATTAGGCTCTGCTTGTTTTAACTCATCGACGCTCACGACTTTAAACTGAACCCCTTTTTGTTGCGCCCGCTTTGCCTTTATCAGCGCTTCATCCAACTTATATTGGTGGCGGTATAACTCAAAAAAACCATCTTTGCGTACCAGCTCGCCGGCGCCTGACGCTTCGATCATCACGCCGTGCTCATTGGTACAATGGGCAATCAAAGTCGCCCACTCGTCTTCGATTTTAGTCAGTTTGTTTTTCGCAGAGCTAGTCCAGTATCGATACAATGCACTTTGATAATTGAAAATAGCAGACCAGTGGTATCGAATATCAGTACTTTTATTCGGCAGTACTCTAACTATTTCACCCAGTTGTCTTGGAAACGCTTTCGGAAATACCGCTTCTCGCTGTATCAATCCCGCATTGCCATAGGAGGTTTCTTCACCGGGTGCTTTTTTATCTAACAGTAACACTTCAGAATTATTTTTTTGTAGATGCCATGCAATGGATGTGCCTACCATTCCTGAACCAATCACAATAACGTCATATTGCATAAAATATCCTTTTTTATTCATTGAAACAAATCATCACCTTAGGGTCTGTTTGCCATTAACTTTTAAGGCATTTAATGCTTTATGATAACGCTATTTTAAGCGGACGGGTGTATTAAATTTATTGAATTAAAGTCCTTTGAGATCGATAGCGTCATTTTGCATATAAGTAGCTGTCTACTTAGCGATTTACGTCTTTGAGAACGAATGTAGAAAGTGATGACAATAAACTAGGGCGTGTGGAACATTCGACCATGGCACTGGCGGAGACTATTTTTTAGTCAATATGCAGTGAAATTTATGACGCTTAGTCATTCTAAGTTAGAAAATTTCGCCATATATTGGCAAAAAAGAGTCCCGCCCCTTCGGGCTGATACTAAAATCGCCCCAGACGTTGTTACAAACCTAGCCAAGGTCTAGACATTAGCGTCAGTTTGCGCCTAGTCTGGAACGATTTTAGCTATCAGCAGTGCTAATTTGCGAATGTTCCACACGCCCTAATCTATGAAGCGTATGCCTTTAATCGGTTACGCTTTGACTTTGCACGAACGCTAAAGAATAGAGCGGTTTAGCCTTGATTGAAGCGGTAGCTTAGTAGGCTGTGGCGCATACAGCACCTTACAAAGGCGTGGTATCGAGGTAACAGGAACACGATTGTGTGTAGGTGCTGTTCGCCACAGCCTGCTAACTATAAGCGAAAAAGCAAGATTAGCTCCCCCTTTTGAGAGAGTTATAAAATGTCAATTGACACCCTCACACTCTACTCCCCAATCAACTGTAAAAACTCCGCTTCTTCAACCACTCTTACCCCAAGACTTTCGGCTTTGGTCAGTTTTGAGCCTGCCTTTTCACCGGCTAATAATGCAGACGTTTTTGTAGAGACGCTACCAGATACTTTGGCGCCTAAGGCTTGTAGTTTGGCTTTTGCCTCGTCTCGTGACATGCCACTGTTGACTAAAGTACCAGTGATAACCCACGTTTGACCGTCTAAAGGTAAGTTGTCTGAAGCCACTTGCTCTACTTTTTCCCAGTGCACGCCTGCGGCTATTAAGGCATTAATAACCTCGACATTATGATCCGCTCGGAAAAAGTTAAAAATTTGCTCAGCGGTAATGTGACCGATATCTGGTACGGCTTCCAATGCCTCAATACTGGCCTCCATCAGGGCAGGCAAATCCCCGAAATACTGTGCTAAGTTTTGAGCAGTTGTTTCACCGACGCCGCGAATGCCTATCGCGTAGATAAATCGAGATAGCGTTGTGCTTTTACTGACCTCGATGGCATTTAATATATTATTGACTGACTTCTCGCCGAGCTTCTCATAGGTCATCAACTCGTCTTTATGTGCTTGCAATTGATAAATATCGGCAACTGTCTTAACGATCCCTTGATCAAAGAAGCTAATTAACCAACGCTCACCCAGTCCATCGATATCCATTGCCTTACGTGAGACAAAGTGAATAAGCGCCTCTTGCTGCTGAGCGGGACAAAATAGCCCTCCTGTACATCGTGCTAAGGCTTCACCTTCTGGTAACTCAACTGGTGAATCACAAACGGGGCAATGACTCGGTAGCTCTACGGGATGGGTGTCTTTAGGACGAAACTCATGCCACACTTTAGTCACTTTAGGTATCACATCGCCTGCCCGGTGTACACTGACGGTATCCCCTGCCCGCACATCTAGGCGCTGAATCTCACCGATATTATGCAAGGTGACATTGCTAACGGTCACGCCGCCGACTTGCACAGGCTCAAGCTTACCGACTGGCGTAATTTGACCCGTTCGTCCGACTTGCCATTCAATAGCGTTGAGGGTGGTCATGACGGTTTCGGCGGGGAATTTGTAAGCGGTTGCCCAGCGCGGCTCACGTGACAAATAACCCAATTGACTTTGCAATGCTAAGTTGTCAACCTTGATAACGGTACCGTCGATTTCAAAGGGAAGTTCTGCACGGGTCTCGATGACCGACTCATAATACGCTTGCGCCTCTTCAAGTCCTTTAACCACTTTAACCGCACTGACGGTAAAGCCAATATCTTTCAGCCATGCCAGCGCTTGTGACTGAGTGTCTATCCCGTCAGGCAGCCCCTGATTGACGGAATAGGCATAAAAGGCCAATGGACGACTGGCTGCGACAGCAGGATCAAGCTGACGCAAGCTACCCGCAGCCGCATTTCGAGGGTTGGCAAATACCTTGCCGTCTACCGCTTTGGCTTCACGGTTAAGACGCTCAAACCCTGCTTTAGGCATCAGCACTTCACCACGTACTTCGAGCACCTCTATATCATAAGCTGCTTCTAGCACTAGCGGTATGTTATTGATCGTTTTGACATTTTGGGTAATGTCCTCTCCCGTTTGTCCATCGCCACGGGTCACGCCCCGCGCAAAATGACCGTTATGGTATTTAAGAGAAACGGCTAAACCATCAAGCTTGAGCTCCATCTCATAGGTGGGATTCTGTTCAGCCTCGCTAAGCCGATCATTCACACGGCGCATGAACTCTGCAAGCTCATCTTGACTAAACACATTACCCAATGACAGCATAGGGATGTCATGCTGAACTTGTGAAAATGACGGTAGCGGGGCATCTCCTACACTAGCCGTTGGGCTATCAGGCTGGGTTAAGTCTGGGTAACGCTCCTCAAGCTCAATCAAACGCAGTCGCAATTGATCATATTCATTATCACTGATAACCGGTTCATCCATGACATAATAGGCATTATTATGCAGTCGCACTTGTTTAATGAGGGTGCGCATCTCATCGATAATGGGTTTTGTCTCTTTATTCATTTGATGATGATTATCTGAGTTTGTAGCAGTCTGTGTCATGGTCATTGCCTTAGGTTTTATGCCCTTGATTTGCCATTTAGGCCAAATAAATAAATGACATTATGATACCAATTTTGGTCATGCCCTGTCGAAATAAAACAGAGGCAGGCAATACTTTATACTCAAAGAAATCTAAAATGGTTACAAGGCAACCGAGTGCAAGTAGCAAGTAATAAGTAATAAGTAATAAGTAATAAGTAATAAGGGAGTAAGCTTAACGAGGTTAACGCTGTTACCGTTAGTCGTTCGCTGACTATATTTAAAAAATGAAACGCGACGCCATTATCAATGGTTAATAAGCCTTTGAATTAATGATAAACTTAAAGGATACTAATAGACATGTCACACTATGACTATAGTTAAGAATTGACTCAACCTCTATTCAATTGGTAATCAACTCATAATAAATTCGCAATCAATTCGTCGCCAATGTGTTGTTAAGACAAATCAATCTTTAATTACCTTTCAATCAACCATAAAAAGGATTTTATGATGTTCGACATCACCCCACGTGGACAAGAATTTTACAACCGCGTCAAAGACTTTATCCAAATAGAAATCGACCCCATTGAAGCCGACCTAATTAAGTCCAGTCACCAATCAAACAATCATGGCGACTGGAAAAAATGGCAGTGGCCTGAACAATATTATACCTTGCGTCAAAAAGCGAAAGATGCCGGATTGTGGAATCTTTTCTTACCCGACGATACCCTTGGGGCAGGCTTATCAGTGACTGACTATGCCCCTATTGCTGAGCTGACTGGACGTAGCTTGATTGCTCCGAATATCTTCAACTGTAATGCGCCAGATAGTGGCAATATGGAGCTATTATGGCGCTTTGGCAATAAGGAGCAAAAAGAGCGCTTTTTAAAGCCTTTGTTAGACGGTGAAACTCGGTCAGTATTCTGTATGACCGAGCCTGATGTCGCGTCAAGTGATGCCACTAATATGGAAGCGACGGCCATCGTGGAAGGGGATGAGATTGTACTCAATGGTCGTAAATGGTGGTCTTCCGGCTTAGGTGATCCCGATGTTGATTTCATCATCTTTATGGCGCACACCCCAAATGAAAATCTTGGCCGTCATCAACAACACTCCATGGTACTCGTCCCCATTGACACAAAAGGTGTCAACATTGAGCGTATGTTAACCGTATTTGGCGACTATGATGCACCACACGGTCACGGTGAAGTCGTATTTGATAATGTGCGAGTGCCGGTAGGCAATGTTATTGGTGCGCCGGGTATGGGCTTTATGATTGCACAAGGTCGTTTAGGACCTGGACGTATTCATCATTGCATGCGCTGTATAGGCGCTGCGGAAAAGTCATTAGAGCTTGCTGTACACCGTGCGATGAATCGACGCGCTTTTGGTAAAAAAATTATGATGCTTGGTGGCAATATGGAACGAATCGCTGAAGCCCGTATCAAAATCGATCAAGCACGCCTACTGACTCTGTATGCCGCTCATAAAATTGATACTGATGGTGTTATGAATGCGCTGACAGAAATTTCAGCAATAAAAGTCGTCGCCCCAAATGTCCTGCAAGAAGTGGTGGATATGGCGATGCAAATCCATGGCGGTATGGGCGTATGCCAAGACACGATGCTTCCAGCGTTCTATGCCCAAGCCCGTAGTTTACGTTTAGCAGATGGGCCTGATGAGGTTCATAGAGGTATGATTGCCAAATTAGAGCTTAAAAGACATGGCTATAGTCGTTCTAAATCAGAATAATGACGACAGGGATGACATTTAAACTCAATTGCCGATTATATTCTCGAACTTTTTTATTCAATTTTGCCATATTAAAGGGAATTTTATGAGCACTGCCAAACCTTCAAATCAGTCCACTGCCGATGACGCCACAAAAAGTACACTGATCGATAAGCCTACGACTGTTAGAGAAACTGAGAGGTTAGATGCTAACGCGGTCACTGACTGGCTAATCTCACAACATATCGATGTTCAAGGCGATCCAAAAGTTACGCAGTTTTCTGGTGGTGCTTCCAATTGGACCTATTGCCTGCACTATGACAACAGAGATCTTATCCTGCGTCGTCCTCCTGCGGGTACTAAAGCCAAATCGGCACATGATATGGTGCGTGAATTTAATATTCAGCAAGCACTACATGACGACTATCCGTATGTGCCAGATATGATAGCCCTGTGTACTGATGAGTCTGTGATAGGCTGCGACTTCTATGTGATGGAGCGCTTAGTAGGGATAATTCCGCGTGCCAATCTACCTAAACAGCTAAAGTTAGACCGCTCAGAGATTCGCGAATTATGTACCAATGTCATTGATGCGCTGATTGAATTGCATCAAATTGACTATCAACATAATCCGCAATTAAAAGACATCGGTAAAGGGGATGGGTACTGCAAACGCCAAGTCATGGGCTGGGAGAGACGCTATACAAAGGCGAAAACACCCAACGTCCCAAGCTTCTATGTCGTGCGCCAATGGTTAAAACGCAACCTTCCTAAAGATAGCCGCATTTGTGTGATTCATAATGATTGGCGCTTTGATAACGTCGTTTTAGACCCTGATAATCCAACCTCGGTCATTGGTGTGCTTGACTGGGAGATGGCAACCCTAGGCGATCCTTTAATGGATTTAGGCGGTGCTCTTGCGTACTGGGTACAAAAAGATGACAACATCATCATGCGTCAATCCCGCCGCCAGCCGACTCACCTCGACGGTATGATGACACGCGAGGAAGTGGTGAGCTACTATTTAGAAAAGACGGGTATGACCACTGACAATTGGGCTTTTTACGAAGTATTTGGCCTGTTTCGTTTGGCGGGTATTGCTCAGCAAATCTACTATCGATACTACAACAAACAAACCGACAATCCTGCTTTTAAGAACTTTTGGATTATCACCCACGCTATTAATGCGCGGGCACTCAAACTGATTGCCAAGCATGAAGCGACCAAAGCAGTTAAGAGCGGTCAGTTACCAAAACCTATTCACTCACTCGCCAAACGTTGGCTAGATTAATCATTAATCAAAAAATGCTGATACTAAAACCTTTAAAACGGGTTAACAATAGACAATTATCAACCCCATTAAACCTTTAAGGATGATATGACAACCTTACTATTTGCGAGACATGGACAGGCCTCTTTTGGTCAACAAAACTACGATAAGCTATCAGATCTTGGTATCAAGCAATCTCAGCTATTGGGGGCACAATATGCCCTCAGCCAGCGCAAAATTGACGCCGTTATTACAGGCTCTTTGACCCGCCAGCAAGATACGGCAATGCATTTTTTAGAGGCATATCAAAGTAACAGCTCTATTGAGCAACTCATGATTGAAGATCTAAACGAATTTAACCACAAAGATGTGTTTGTTAAATTTGATCCTACCTTTGCAACCGAATTTGGGGTGTTAGCGGCTATTGCTAAAGCACCCGTACCTAAAGTACGCTTGGCTGAGCTGTTTAATGACGCGATGTTGCGCTGGCATTCTGGAGAGCATGACGAGGACTATCTTGAAAGCTGGACACAATTTAATCAACGGGTACAAGGCGCATTGCAGCAGGTTATCCATCAGACCGAGCGGCTAGAAGCCAACAATGTCCTTATTGTTACCTCTGGTGGTGTTATTGCTGCAATAGCGGCAAGCCTACTTAACCAAGGTAGCCAAACAGCCTATCAGATAAACCGCAGCTTGGTGAATACTGGCGTCACGTCCCTCATCTCAAAACCCAATAAAATTCGCCTACTGTCTTTAAATGAGCACAGTCATTTGTATGATCAAGGACAAAGCTTTAAGTCGTGGCAGTGACTATTGGCAGTAACGATTGGCAGTAACTAGTATTGAATAAAGAGACTTAAAATAGCATGAGATATAGCATGAAATGACGTATTAACTCACACTCCTATAGTCATAGGCAACTAAATGAGAAACAAGGCAACCGAGCGCAAGTACTACTCTAGTAGGCTTAATGAGGTTAACGCTGTCGCTCTTTTGTTTGGCTACGACTATATCATTTTATCGAAGCAATAACCGAGACCCTTATGAAAAAATCCTTATTGAGTACCGTACAACACAGTCTGATGGGTAGCATCCAGAGCAAGTTTCAGGACACTAAAGCCTTACTTCAAAATCAGGATTTAAGTCACTTGATTAATCTTAAGTCAGGCAAAGACAAAACCATTCTTATTACAGGAGCGAGCTCTGGCATAGGTGCAGGCATGGCAACCATTTTTGCCAAACTTGGCTATAATCTTGCGATTTGCGCGCGGCGTGAAGATCGGTTGCAGACGTTAAAAGCTAAGATTTTAGCGGAAAATCCCAATGTTCGTGTTGAATATAAAGTGTTAGATGTTAGTGATTATGAAGCCGTATTTAAGGTCTTTCAAGCATTCCAACATGACTTTGGCACCATAGATCGAGTTATTGTCAATGCAGGGGTGGGTGAAGGGCGACGAGTGGGTACAGGACGCTTTCATATTAATAAGCGTACGGCAGAGATCAATTTTATCTCTGCCTTAGCTCAGTGTGAAGCTGCTATGCAGATATTCCGTGAACAAAACTTCGGCCATCTTGTCGTTATATCGAGTATGTCTGCAATGCGTGGTATGCCAAAGCATTTAACCGTTTATGCGGCCAGTAAAGCAGCACTCGCCCATCTTGCCGAAGGCATACGAGCCGAGATGATCGCTGACAATCTGCCTATACAAGTCACGACTATTTATCCCGGTTATATTCGAACAGAAATCAATGAAGGCGCGCCAAAGCTACCTTTTGAGGTTGATGAAGAAACGGGAAGTAATGCGTTGGTTGCCGCTATTGAAACTGGCGTGGATGAGGCATGTGTCCCTGCCATACCTTGGTTGGCAGTCGGTAAAGCAATGAAAATATTACCACTACACTTGGTTAATAAGTTGGGATAAATCAACTGTGTTAATCATTGGACTGTATAGTGATAGTGTCAATAAAAAACCGTGTCATAAAACGACACGGTTTTTTTGATTATATCTCATTCACTTCAAACTACTATTAATCATCTGAAACGGGCAATTTAGAAATTACTCGCCTGATACTCTTGAACTTGTGTTCGAAGTTGCTGTCGTCGTTCACGGGTTAATATCTCATTATTTTCATCATAGACATTCATATTAAGATCATTTGAAATAAGATTGACCACACTCATCATGCTATCAAACCCTTGAGTTGCTTTCGGATGAGGAAGTGATAAGAAGAAGACTAAGCCATTATAGTGTGACGTTGGTAACATATTTAAGTCAAAGGGCGTAATCCCGTCCTCAGTCACACCCATCATACTAAACCATAAGATACCTGAGCCATCTTTATTCTCATAACGATGGAACATATTCATTGCACCATATTTAAGACCATATTGTGACACTAACGACAATATTTTTTTGCCATCAACGTTGCCATATTCTTCTCTTGGTACCAACGTAATATTGATGTTTTCTTGAGCATGATTAAGGGGACTATTTTGATCTTGATCAGCTTCTGCCAGAAGGTGTTGATCAAGCATTGGACTATTGTTAACGAATTCAGGTTCTTCGGCAGTTTGAATAACAGGCATCAATTTTTCAGTGGCAGATACCAAATTTGAAAATAAGTCATCCTCAGCATCGTCTTCATGAATCGCATTTAAATGTGAGTCAGGTGAATTTGAGCCTACTGGTTTTGTTGCTACATATCTTTGACGAGTATCTGATTGATAGTTGTGTGATTGATGGCTGTGTGATTGATCAGCAGTTTTCGAATGAGTATTTAACCCAGTATCGACAGGATGACTCTCTAAATTTTGAGTCGTGTTAGAATAGCTAGCTTCAGGAAAATCTGTTTCCTCGAAGTCGCCCCTTTCCTCAGAGACAGTCGCAGCGTTCTGATTGGCATTATCATAGTCGTTCGCATCGTCGTGCATCTCGTCATTTATGACGGGCTGCAGATGCTTACGATCTGGAGAAATAATGGTTTCACCTGACTCTAATTGCTCATCTGCATCTTCAACCAGTTTACGCTCATGACGAGGGATAATTGGGATACCGTTTTTATCACGAATAATGCCTTGAGAGTCTGCACTCTTTTTTTGTTTGACAATTCCACGAATAATCATATACAGACCTACTACCATAATGACAACTGCAATGATAATTAGAATAAATTGTACGGTGGTCATGATATTCGTGTCCCAAAGTTAAAATGATTTAAACGGTATTAGGGGCTGTGTAGAATTGATTCATGTCAGTGGCGGTCGCTATTTTTTAGACAATACGTAGTGAAATTTTTGACGCTTAGTTATTCTAAGTGAGACAATTCCCAATGTATGGGCAAAAAATAGCTATCAGCAGTCTTAATTAATCAATTCTATACAGCCCCTAGTCTAGCACGCTTTACTCACATCGTCATCAAACGGTGACCGCGTATGTCAACTTTTTATAAAGGCGTATTTAGCAGGTGTTTATTTTACTATACCTGACTTGTTTTACAGCAACATTTCTTAACGGCACCGCACTTTTTTATAGCTGAATTTTTATATCTTACAGTTAGCACTTAATCTAAAAACTGGCATTGAGTCAAAACGGGCAATGAGTCTTTTAAAGTTGGTATAAATGACGCCTTATACACTAGCCTCTAAGTAGTGTTCAGCCTCTTCTAAACTGACACTGACCAGGGTTGAGATGCCTGCCTGCGGCATAGTCACTCCCTTTAACTCATCCGCAATTTGCATTGCCAGCTTATTATGACTGATAAAGATAAATTGTACGTCATCTGCAAGCTCAGTGATTAAGTTAGTAAATCGACCGACATTGGCATCATCTAACGGCGCATCGACCTCATCGAGTACACAGAACGGAGCAGGATGTTGTTTGAATATGGCAAAAATGAGGCTCAAAGCAGTCAGTGTTTTTTCACCGCCAGACAATACAGCCAATCGGCTGTTCTTTTTACCCTTGGGCTGTGCCATCAGCTCAAGCCCCGCTCGCCACTGTTCACTTGAGTCAAGCGCTTCCTCTTTTATTAAAGTCAGGCTTGCCTGACCGCCTCCAAATACCTTGGTAAACAAGTGAGTCAACGACTCATTGACGGAATCTAAGGTCTGTAAGAATAACGTTTTAGTTTTGGCATCAATGGAGGTAATCGCATCGGTTAACGTATCCATACTAGCAGTAATATCGATAACTTGTTGTTCTAAAGGTAATAGGCGCTCATCAACGTCAGCAAGCTCAGCTGCGGCCGCTAAATTAACTGGCCCCATACTCTCAAGCTTAGCGATTACTTGACTTTCTTGCTGTTGCAAACTGTGCAGCTTATCCTCTGACATACGACGTCCATGCGCGATAAAATCCGTCAATAAACGGCTGGTATTTATCTGGCTATTTAACCGCTGTAGAGAGTGACTGGCCTCATTAATACGCTCATTAGCAAGGGCTACTTGCGTGGTGGTCTGCGCTAGTTGCTCTTGCGACTGCTTTAGCTGTTGCTCCGTTTGATCTCGCTGCTGTTGCAATTGACGGCTCTCAACTTGCAATGTGCCAATGATACCATTACGCTCCTCCAAGTCTATTTTTAGTGCATGGTACTGGGTATTGGCAACCTGCAATTGGCTGTCAATATTAGGAAGCTGTAGACTGGCTTTTTCGATCTCAATGCCTAATTGGTCTTGAGTGCGTTTTAAAGAGTCAAGCTCCGACTGTCGCTTATTAAGTGCCTCTTTATGGTGTTCTGCCGCTATTTTTGCTTGGTTTAATTCTAGTTGCAGTTGCCGAAGTTGTTCGCTCTCTTCACGCTCTTGCTGACTAATGACTAGTCTTTGTTGCTCCATCTGTTGCTGTGATTGTCTTGCCGTGTCTAATTCAGGAGTCAGTGCGTTAAGAGAAACTTCTGCTGAACTAATACTGTTCTCAAGCTCATCACGCTCAACTAGTAGCCCCTGTTTTTCTGTATCAAGCTCGTCACGCTGGTGTTGCAATCGCTGTTGTTCGTGCTGCTGTCTGTCTCGCTTAGATTTTAATTCAACATAAGACTGTTTAATCTCAGTGATTTGATGACTTAGAGAGGTAAGTTGTGCAGACAGCTCTTGGGTATAGATTGACGCCTGATCATATTGGGTCTTGTCTGCCTTAATCGACTGAGTCAGAGTATCAATCTCATCTTCTAGTATATTGAGCGCCTCTTCTAGTTCCGCTAAGCGTGCCTGTTGCTGTACACGCTGTGCTAAAAATTGCTCATTATTAGCAGTACCTGTGAGCTTACTAATGTGCAGTGCCCCCACACGACTAATGAGCCATCCTGCTTGAGTCAGAATAAGGCTTCCTTGCGGTAGCTCATTTATCAATGTGGCGATCTTTTCAACTTTTGCTATTTCAATATTTTGAGCATCTTGAAGGTCGGGTTTGACATCTTTATCGTTATCTACATTGTCGTTATCTTCATGGTCATCTTCAGTATTATCAATATACAGATAACACTGTTGCCATACTTTTAAATGTGGTGCAGCAATTAAGCGACTTAATGGCTCAAGTTGACTATCTATACTTTCCCATAATTGCGTTACGCTTTCGTCAATAGAGGACTCAGAGCTGCTTTCAATCGTTAACAAAACACTATTGGCGCTAGACTTTGTCTTAGCATTAGGTTCAGTCTTAGCGTCGGTCTTATTAGCATTAGGCTTCTGCTTTGCGTCATCCGATAGACCCGCATTGCTATCAGCAACAGTTAATAGTTCCGCTAATAACCCCTGCCATGATGTCATGTTAGGGGCATCAGCCGATTGATATTGAGCGTCATAGATTCGGGCATCCAGCCAAAACCCAAGCCACATATCCAGCGACTCTGCATATTGCTCGCCTGCCTTCGTCAGTTTGATGTGTCGATGCAGCTCTGGTAATAAATTTAAAAGCTGTACGGGTCGTTGCTTTTGCTTCTTAGCTTTATTTACCGACGCATTTGACTGAGAAGTTGCTGTTGCCTTGACAGACCCATTACTCATCAGAGACGACTGGTCTTGTGAATTTTGGGTATGTAACGCTTTTGGCGGATGAACGATAGCATGCAACGTATCATACTCAGCAATGAGACTGGCATGGTGTTTTTCAAGCTTAACCCGTTTAGTCTGCTTGTCCTCTAACGCTTGATGTAAATTACTTAATACCGGCTTTTCAATATCCAGTCTATCAGAGAGAGTCTCTTGTTGATTGGTTAAGCTTTTAAGATTGGCTTCGTTTTGCTTTAGCGCCTCTTCAAGCTCAGTTAGACTGCTAAAACGAGCGCTCTGATTGAGTGTATCCTGCTCATCCTGTTCATCAAACAGACTCTGGCCAATCTGGCTTTGTCGATGACTATCTCTTGGCTGCTCTTTATGAGTTGAAATATCGTCATGAGAAGTCTCAATCTCAGGAAGTAATATACCCCACGTAAGCGCTTCGTCATGCCAGTTTTTATCTTTGTTTTGCCACTTTGCAAGATCATTTTGCAGTCGGGTATGGGCTTGCTGATTAAGCGCAAGTGCCTGTTCAAGTTGGGACTTCTCTGATTCAAGCTTGGCTACGTGATCGCGACTTTGCTCCCACTGAGTTTGTAAGGGGGCAAATTTAGCCTGAGTGTGTTGCGTCTGCTTCTCAAGATCCGACACCTTAGGGGCTAAGCTCTCTAAAGTCGCTTTATGAGATTGGCTTTGCTGTTTAGCGTCTTGAATACTGTCTTTGACTTGCTGCTGTCGATCTAAGTTACCTTGAAGACGCCGCTCTAGCTGATCGAGTGATGATTGAAGAGTGTCACGCTTATGGGTAAGGTGTTGCTTTTCGATATCTTGTGTGTGAAGCTTGTCTCGTGCCTCATCTTTTAACCATTGCTCCTCAGCCAAACGCTCACTGACCTTCGCTAACTTCTTTTTTAATTGTTCATGGCTAGCCTGTAGATCATTGACCATTTTATTCAATGATTCTTGCTCTGACTTATACTGCATTTGGGAAGCTTTGGCCCGATACAACTGCTCTATAGCCAGCTGCTCTTTCACTTGGCTTAATTGCTCTTTTAAAGCTTGGTATTGATTGGCACTTTCTGCCTGCTTAACCAGCTTTTTTTTCTGGCGGGTCAGTTCAGCTTCGATGTCTGTCAGGCGCTCAAGATTTTCACGAGTCTTTAGCAGTTTTTTCTGAGTTTCCTCACGCCTTGCTTGGTAACGAGAGACCCCCGCCGCCTCTTCAATATACTCTCGCAATTGCAACGGACTTGAGTCAACAATGCGCCCTATCATGCCTTGCTGAATGACTGAATAACTGCGTGGACCAAGCCCCGTACCTAAGAATACATCCACCACATCACGGCGTCGGCACCGGGTACCATTTATAAAATAATCCGATTTGCCTTCTACATTGACCTGACGGCGGACAGAGAGCTCATGGTATAGGTTTAACTCGTGGCGAATACCCGTCTGCTCATCTTGAGTATGCTCAAATGTTAGCTCTACACTGGCAAGGCTTTTAGCCGCTTTATTTTGAGTACCTGCAAAAATCACATCACTCATCGCACCGCCACGTAATTGCTTGGCTGACGACTCACCTAGTACCCAGCGTATGGCATCGATCACATTCGATTTGCCACAGCCATTCGGCCCAACAATGGCAGTAATACCATGACGAAAAGTGAAGGTAGTGGGATTGGCAAAGGATTTAAAGCCTGCCAGTTTGAGTGACTTTAGACGCATGGATCTCGCAAGTATAGGTTAATAAACGGTAACAATATGACGTAAAAGAGGCTCATTTTACCTGAAATCTAACTATTTTTCAGGCTTTAGAATCGGCGACAATTTTTACTGGCAATTTATGGCGACATTGCCACTTTCAAATAAGCAGCGTTATGTTTTATTAGCAGAAGTGCCCTAGTCAGATTGACTTAATTAGTCAGATTGACTTTAACCCTGATACTGCCTAATATTTGAAGGAACTTCCCGAGTTAATTGAGACTCTCATGACACAACAAAGCTTTGAAAACAGCCCACAACCTATCTCTCAATATAGCCCTCAACAGCTGCAACAGAAATTCGAACGCTGGCAAGAGCTACACCGCGAGCAAGTTCAGGCGCAACAACGCTGGGTTGAAGCCGAAGCCTTGTTTGCAGAACTCACCGAGTATTATCAAAGTCAACAGTGGGTAGAGGATCGCGAAGCGGATAGTGAGCTTGAGTATTCTGGCACTGCTCATTCTATCTTTAGTGAAGATGGGCTGTGGAATATGATTAGTGATCGAAACGATCTGGCAATACAGTGGATGCGTTTGGGTTTAGATGCGTTAGATCAGAAGTAAAACCACTATCTAAGAGTAACCTATTATTTGAAGCTATGGTCATTTCAAGGTTGGTATCAGTGTCAGTGAGCCTATTAGCTGTAGCGATTGCACTCGCCTTGCTCGATAGTTTAATGTCTAGATTTGGTATAAGCTATTAGTAAATCAAAAGCCCATCTTTAAACTATCGGTAATACAATAATCTAGTGCTCATCTAAGTCCAAAAATAGGCGAATGTATGCCCAGTTATTCTAATTCTAGCCCCAAGCAATTGCTGTTACACCATCATGTACCCGTCATCTCCTCGACGAATAGTGAACTTCTACAGGCGCTAGAATCCGGTACAGTTGATAAAAGCCAACCCTACCTGTTAACGGCCGGTATGCAAACGGCGGGACGCGGTCAACGCAGTCGCAGTTGGCACTCTCCGATTGGCAATATTTATTTGTCGCTTTACCACCCTTTAATAACCCCTTTATCAGGACTGCTGTCTTTAGTGATTGGCTATCATCTGACCCAGCTACCGATTATTCAAAAGCTAAATCGTCAACGCATAGCTTATGGTGCGCCTATCATTGGGGTTAAATGGGCCAATGATATTGGGTATTACCATACCCCACCACATGCCCCATTAGCTCAGTCTGATGAGATGCATTTTAAAAAACTGGCAGGCATTCTCATAGAACCGGTATTAACAGACAATCAAATTACCGGCGTGGTTGTAGGAGTGGGGATGAATATTCATGCTGCGCCTGAATTGACTACTGAGACCCAAGAGAAAATGGCGTATCAAGCAGTGAGTTTAAGCCAAATTATTCAACAAACTCAAGGGGATGTGAGGGCCCATAAAGCAGGGAACTGGCAAGAAGGAAACAGGCAAGAAGACAATCATCACGGCAACAAACGCAATTCAGCGCGATATAATAACCAGCACTGCCCTCAACAATCAACGATAGACACCGCTTCCAATGCCACTCCAAACAATGCTTTAAAGGATGCTTTATATGACGCTTCGAATGATTCGTCAAGCCTACCACGTGCGGAAGACCTTTACTTCTCTGTAAGTGCTACTATTCTTCGTGCGATTGAACAATACAATAGCTTTCATCACTCCGCTTACGCAGTGACTAGGTTTTTAAATGATTATAATAACGTGAATATACTGGTAGGACGTCATGTTCATATTCAACAACAGCTCATTGGTCATCCAGTAGAATCCAAGGAAGGGACACAACAGTCACAACAAACTTATCTAGACGGCGTGGTCGTCGGTATCAATCCTGACGGTAGCTTGAAAATACGTCAAGGTGATGAAAATAGCACACAAACCACTGATGTCTATACGGGAACGATTCGTATTAGTGATAATGGCTAATACGTTGTTAGGGCTTTGTTTCATTTACCCTCTTATCAAAACGAGCTTAAGGCGAATCAACTGACTCATAATACCAGTCAACGTCTCGATCAAAGGCAATTTTTAGAAGGCTTGCAAGTATCCGCCCTGTCAGCCCCCATACTACCTCACCATCCACCTGCCAGCTCGGTGTCTTAATCATCATCGACTCATCTCCCATGCGCAAAGGTATAATATGATCCGTAGTAGGCTGGGTCATTAAACTTTCAAAATCAGCCCAAAAAATACGGGCAATCTCACCCAGCTCTGGTACGTAAGTGACAGGGGGCTCAACTAAAGCAACGATAGGACGGACTATCAACCCTTTTTTAGAGACTTGTGTCGGTAATTGACCGATAATTTGTGCTTTATTGGGCGGTAATGCGGTTTCTTCACATGCTTCTCGCAAAGCTGTCACCACATTATTGCCATCACCATGATCATGCTTACCACCTGCAAATGACACCTCACCTGCATGGCTATTTAAGTGAGCAGCACGGCGGGTCAACATGAGCTTAGGATGGGCTTCATTGGTAATGAGCACCAATACCGCCGCGTTTGCATTGGGTGTATCTACCAGTTTGCGTAATATATTTCTGGCTTTTCCGATATCTCCAGACATAGATTGTGATGCGTGTTGACTGTTCGAATCGAACTCATCATTTTTGTAGATGCTAAGGTTATTGGTTTCATCCTTATTCTGGCGATCGCTATCTTGTGGCCGTACCTCCTCCTCAAACATGGCTTGCTGAACTTTCTGAGCCAATTGCTTTAATGAAGGCTGTTCAATGTGTTCAGGCAGCACAATTGCCAATTCGTCGAAGCGTACCGAGTGTTGGTTATGCTTAGAGTTTCCAAAGACAACATTTGATTCAGTTTTAGGTTTCATAAGTCACAATAAACCGTTAACAATAAGTGAGGTATTGTTGTTAGACTAACGCATAATGAGTAACTATGCTATCTTGATGACTGGGTCGTTTTAGTCAATATTTAGTTCATTTACGGTACACTATTTGATTAAATAACTGAAAATAAAACAGCTTAAAACGATCAATTTCTTAAAATAATTAAGTGCTCAAGATTCACCCTTTAAATTTTAAAGACGTTAATTTTGAAGGATGTAAATAGTCAGTTTAATATAAGCTTTACCGATAATAAATAAAATTAGCAGCATATTTTAAAGAGAAGGACACCTGTATGGCGTACTGTTTACAATGCGGACATCAAGCAGAATACAAAATTCCAGAAGGCGATCATAATGAACGTTTGGTTTGTCCAAATTGTCATTATATTCACTACGTAAACCCAAAGGTTATATGCGGGGCTATCGTTATTCATGATGACAAAGTACTGCTGTGTCGCCGTGCGATCGAACCCAGATATGGGTATTGGACGCTGCCTGCCGGATTTATGGAAATTGGTGAAACCATGGCTGAGGGTGCTGCTCGAGAGACAGTTGAAGAAGCGGATGCTGTCGCCATCAATCCTCATCTATATTGTCTGTATGACATTCCTGATATTGGTCAAATTTATGTAATGTATTTGTCCGACTTAAAAGAAGGTCGATATGATGTTGGGCCTGAAAGTCTTGAATGTGCGTTGTTCGAAGAAAAAGATATTCCTTGGGATGAGATTGCCTTTGAGGCAGTAAGACGTACGTTGAATCATTATTTTAAAGATCGTCAATCGTTTGATAGTCATAACACCTTCCCTATCCATCAAGAAATCATTTCAAAAGATAAAAGCATTAAGCGCTATTAAGTTCTCTTTGCTATTAAGTTCTCTCTTGAGTTTAGCGAAAAAGTGAATAGCGCCTTATTATAGGCAACTGAAAGTTATTTATATCACCTCTGCAACTACCGTACAGCCCGCGCTGATAAATAACTCCCAGTTGCTCACTATTGTAGTTTTACGCCAATCGTTACTTATGACATAACGGTCAATTGTTGCATAACTTTGCCTACAGCGCTTGGCATATCAGTGGCCTGTAGTGCCCAAACGCCGACTTCTTTTTCTAACCTATCACCTGCCATAGCATGGATTAAAACCGCTTGCTGCAAACTGCGACATTCTGGCTCTAGAGCTGTTTGCGCAAGTAACCCAGCCGCCAATCCAGATAATACATCCCCCATACCTGCTGTTGCCATACCAGGATTGCCCGCTGCACATACGTATGCCTGTGGTTGTGGCTTACCTTGTTCATTCTCCTGGCTTTGCTCAATAACGATAGAGCCTGCCCCTTTGAGCAACCAACTGCCATGATACTTATCAGCCAAGCGCTTTATTGACGCCAGTCGATCTGATTCTATATGTTCTGCATCCGTATTCAATAGTCTCGCCGCCTCACCACTATGCGGTGTATACCACACTTGATGCTCAAGTGAATGTTTTTTTAGATGATCAATCAAGGTTTGGCTTTTTTCAGAGAGGGTATTCAGATGATACAGCCCATCTGCATCAATCACCATATCCACCCCCTCCTCCATGGCAGTGCGTAAATAGGTTTCGAATAACGACAAGCTTTTTTTATCGCGTCCTAGACCCATACCAATTGCCATGACATTACATTCCCCAATCAAGGCTTTAACCCCTGTCGTGTCATGTAAATCCACTGTCATTGCATTGGGCACAGTTGCAATCAGACTGCTATGAAAGGTGTTGTGGCAAGCAACGGTCAATTTACCTAGTCCTACAGACATGGCTGTACTTGCAGACAATATGGCAGCGCCTCCCATACCTTGCGAGCCATCTACCTGATTGCCCCCTACTATCAAGGCATGACCAAAGCTTCCCTTATGGGTATTATTTTTTCGGCGCCGAATGGGTAACGCATTATATTGTAATTGTGCAATAGGACGCTGTGTCAGCACACTCGGTATCAAAGGTATATCAACGATATCCCCCGTATAGTCCGCAGCATCCTTAAGATGTAACCCAATCTTTCGTGCTACCAGACATAACGTAATATCAGCATTAATAGCGCAGCTTTCAAAGACTTGACCGGTACTCGATACTAACCCACTTGGCACATCAATACTGATAACCTGAAGTCCCGCACTACCAGCTTCACGCCTTGCAGTATTGATATAATCGATGGCTTTTGCAGTATCATCTTGAGGCGCACGATCCAAACCGATACCAAACAGCGCATCGATAATAATATCCGCGTTTAATGGGTACTGGTGATCTAACACTTGATGAAAATCGATGACCTCTACACCTTGCTCGATGGCAGTGTTCTTAGCCGCCGTGGCGTCACTCGTAGTTGCTTTAGCCACTTCTACGACCGATACCTGAGCGCCCATTTGGCTCAAATAATATGCCACACACCAGCCATCACCCCCGTTATTTCCGCTACCTACCCAGACACTCACATTAAAAGTGTGCTTTACTAGATCCTCTTTTACTACGTCATTGATCAAATAGGACTGATAAATCCATTGTGAGATTTGCCAAGCGGCTTGTTGCATAAGACCATAGCTTTGATTACCTGCGTCAAACCAATTTTTTTCAATATCATAAACTTGATCAGGGGTGAACAAAGGTAGACTTAAACTTGAGTATTTTAGTTTAGGTTTAATATGTAAACGTGCTGAATTTGACATCTTAGGGCGTCTCCTATTTATTTAATGTAGGCATTTTTTATTCTGGCATATTCATTTATGACATAATGTGACGTGCTATTTTGTATTGAGTTGACTGACAGTTTTAATGCTCGTTTGGAATTTGACATAAATTTTATATTTTCCTATTAATAGCTTATCATACCAACATCATTGTACACGTTGCCTTTATTGTTCTCCCTTGAGTCCTAACTTAATATGTCTAACTCTGTAAGCACACAACCGGCTGCTGATAATGAGCTGACCATTAATCCTTTTAACGATGCCCATGACGTTAAAACTTGGATTCATGATCAGGCGTTGGCGCTTGGGTTTGCAGATTGCGGCTTTGTCAGTGTTGACAACCCCGTTTTCGAAGCACAAATGCAGGGACTTCGTGACTGGTTGGCACAGGGTCATCATGGTCAGCTCCAATTTATGGAGAACAATCATGACAAGCGCGCCAATCCTGCCTTACTAGTAGAAGGCGCACGCACTATTATCTCAGTGCGCATGGACTATCTTGAAATTCCACCAAAGCCGCGTCAAGTTGAGGACAACCTGCGTCCTAATCATGCCATCATTGCCCGCTATGCTCGTGGGCGTGACTATCATAAAACCATGCGCTCTCGCCTAAAGCAACTGGCGCAACAGATTGAGACCATGCTGCCTCAGTGGCACCATCTGGCGGTGGGAGCAGACTTACCTTTTGTTTTTAGACCCTTTAGCGATTCTGCGCCTATCTTTGAGCGGCCTTTAGCCGATCAAGCGGGCTTAGGCTGGACAGGTAAGCACACGTTACTGATCAATAGGCAATCTGGTTCGTTTTTTGTATTAGGCGAGCTTTTTCTAAGCTTAACTTTACCTGAAGATACGCCTGTATCAGCGCATTGTGGCAGCTGTCGTGCCTGTATAGATATTTGTCCGACCCAAGCTATCATTGCACCCTATCAGCTCAACGCCAGTGCTTGCATCTCATATTTAACGATAGAACATGATGGGATCATTGAAGAGAAGTACCGCCGGGCAATAGGTAACCGAATATTTGGATGTGATGACTGTCAGCTGATATGCCCATGGAATCGATATGCTAAAGTCAGTCCTATTGATGACTTTCATGCCCGACATGGTCTTGATAACCGTTTATTAACTGAGCTATGGCAGTGGACGGAAGCTGAGTTTTTAGAGCGAACACAAGGCAGCCCCATACGTCGCACCGGCTATCTTAATTTCTTAAGGAATATAGCCATCGCTATCGGTAATGCTCCCTATGACCCTGAACATAATAGGCTATTATCCTCCCGATTAGGTCTGCACAACGACATACTCGATGAGCATATCCATTGGGCGATTAATGAACAAATATTAAAGAATGAAGAGTAAGCATCACTGGCGTAAAAGCTCAATTTCCATTTTAGAGTAATCGTTTAGAGCAATTGAGAATAATGAATAGGGTTTAATAAAATAATAAACAAAACAATCCATTTAAAACTGGTCTACTTTTACATGCATCTAAATCATCATAAACAGAACTAAAAAGACGCTTACTCTTAGAGTAAACGTCTTTATTTTTATGTCATTTAATATTTTTATGTCATTTAAATAGTAAAAATCTAATTAACTATCAAGCTATTGCTTTTAAATTAAGGCTTTGGAATACGTAAAACTTGACCAGGATAAATTTTATCAGGGCTGGTAAGCATAGGCTTGTTGGCTTCGAAAATCTTGTTGTATTCATTTGCAGAGCCATATACTTCTTGAGCAATCTTAGACAGTGAATCACCAGACTTCACGGTGTACATAGTTGACTCAGGTGCATCTTGCTCAATATCAATGTTATCGATAACTTTAGCAACGTTTTGTACATTACCAATAGCGATAATCGCTTTTTCACGGTCTGCTTGCGTTTTGGCTTTACCACTGATTTCAGCAGTATCTGATGAACCATTATATTTAACTTTAAGATCGCTAATCTCTAAATTTTGTTGCTGAATACGCTTTAATAAAAGATTAGCAACTGACTGAGCTGAGGGCTCAGTAGAAGCTGCAGGTTTAGAGGCATCCGCATTTGACGCTTGTTCCTTGTCCGCATCTTCACGATTAAAAATCTTATCACCGATGTCTTTTGCAAAACTAAAAATTCCCATTGTTTTCTCCTTAAAATTACTGTTTATGATATAGATTATAAATTATTATTAATAAATAACGTTATTATAATATCTTATTATTTATCTGATTACCATTTATGTCAAAATTATGATTAAAGAGTTTAAACATAACCTGTCAGATAACCTAAAAATAATCTATATTGATAGAATGTCACCCCTAAAGTATACCTATAACTTAATTAACAGTTTACTAAGCGAATGTAGTTAATTGTTAAATTTTATTATGCTAATAATTGATTAAATAGGTTCAAACATAAAAAAGACCATAAGTTATTATGGTCTTTTCATGATACTAAGCTAATGATACTAAGCTAATAATACTAAGCTTATGTTAATAAGCTATTTATTGCCTAGATTAAGAATCTAACTTTGACTTAATATAATCAACCGCTTTTTGCACCGTTGTTAATTCATTTGAATCATCATCAGGTATGGTAATGTCAAAATCATTTTCAAAAGTCATCACAAGCTCAACTAAGTCTAATGAGTCAGCACCAAGATCATTAATAAATGATGAATCATTTTTAATGTCTTCAACATTCACATCTAACTGCTCAGCAACTGCTGATTTTACTTTTAATTCAATTTCTTCGCTCATTGGAATCTCCATCCTATTATTGTTAAATATTATCTAAATTAATGTTTAAGTATTTAAGGCCTAAAGGGTAATATTGACTCAATCTATCTCAACCCTTCAAAGACTATCTGTTTCCAGTATATAAGAAATTATAAGAAGAAAGCATTACCTTAATAATAACACGACTCACTGCTTATAATAAACACAGACACTTTACAATTCTAAATTATTACATTTCAACAATGATATTACATATACATCCCGCCATTGACCGGTATAACGGCGCCAGTAATATAGCTCGCCTCATCACTTGCTAAAAAAGACACGGTCGCTGCCACGTCTTCGGGTTGTCCTAGACGCCCTACTGGCACAGCATCTAACATTGAGTTAAGTAGACGCTCATCTAGCTCATCCGTCATATCTGTTTCAATAAGACCAGGCGCCACGCAATTGACAGTGACCTGACGTGACCCTATCTCACGTGCCAATGTACGGCTAAAACCTTCTAAACCTGCTTTAGTAGCAGCATAGTTGGCTTGTCCGGCATTTCCCATTTGTGCCACGACAGATGAGATATTAATAATGCGTCCTTTACGGGCTTTCATCATACCGCGAATAGCTCGTTTACTCATACGATAAATGGCGGTTAAGTTTGTATCGATGACCGTATCCCAGTCTTCATCTTTCATGCGTATGAGCAAACCATCTTGAGAGATACCTGCATTGTTGACTAATACTTGCACACTACCGTACACACTTTCGATCTCTTCAAACAGCTTGTCGATTTGAAGTTGGTCAGTAACATTTAATACACGGCCAATCCCTCCCGCATCATGTAAATAGTCATCGATGGCTTGAGCCCCTTCAGTAGAGGTCGCTGTCCCAATCACAAAATGGCCTTCTTTAGCAAAGCGTTTTGCAATGGCTTTCCCAATACCACGACTGGCACCTGTAACTAATATAATAGTACGGCTCATGATGACTCCTCATTCAACTTATCAAATAACTTCATGAGACGCTCAGGCTTATCAGTTGGATATGCCATTATCGGGGTCTCTTGTCTCTTAGCTAAGTTGCTCAACACAGTACCTGCACCACATTCTATAATTAAGTTAATATGTTTATCCGCCAACTTTTGCATCGTTTGGGTCCAAAGTACCGGGTGACTCAGCTGTTCTATCAGTGCTTTTTTGATACCGGCAACTGTTTTTTCTTCATTGGCATGTCTATTTTGCAAAACAGGACTCACTGGCAATTCAAACTCAACCTGACTCAGCTTTTCTGAGAGCGCTTCACTGGCATGTTGCATCAGCTCAGTATGTGATGGAACGCTTACCTTTAGTGGCACCATCTTTTTACCCATGCACTGAATATGTTGACTTAATAAGTCCATACCTAGCTCATTTCCTGCGACTACAACTTGCCCTGGACTGTTAAAGTTAGCTGGACTCACTATAGCATTGTCCTGACTACTTTGAGCTTGTTCGCAAATGCTAATTACTTGACTATTATCTAAGCCAAGTACCGCAGCCATTTTAGTTTCTATTCCTGCAACTGCCTGTTGCATATATTGACCACGTGCGTGCACCAGTTTTACCGCATCCGCCAGACTTAACACACCTGACGCACATAATGCGCTGTACTCACCTAATGAGTGGCCTGCTAAAAACAGAGGCTCAAAATGAGTGTTATCTTTTAGAATTCGCCATATGGCTATACTAGCGGCTAACAAGGCTGGTTGTGTGTTTTCAGTTTTAGCCAATGCAATATCATCTTGACAGACTGCCCATAAATCAAATCCTAAGGCATCACTGGCCTCACTAAATGTCTGCTTAACGATAGGATATAGCTCACTAAGCTCGTTGAGCATCCCGACAGTTTGAGACCCTTGTCCAGGAAAGACAACAGCAATACGGCGCGGTATATCAGGTTGACTATGTTTTTTTACGGATAGAGACTGTTTTAATGACATTGTAAGCCTTCTTATGACAATAGGTATCTAAATAGATACATATAAAAAAGAGCTAAGCACCGCCAATAATATTGGATTATTGGTAGGGCTTAGCTCTTATACTACACCACAATCATGATAATTGAAGGTAACTAGTCTTCTTGACTCACTTTGAACAACTGACGGCCACGATAGAAACCATCTTTCGTCATATGGTGACGACGATGTTTTTCACCAGTAGTGGCATCGATGCTTAGCTCAGCAACTTCCATATGATGGTGTGAACGACGCATATCACGGCGTGAGCGGCTTTTACGACTTTTTTGAACAGCCATGGGTCTTGCTCCTATTCTAAAAATATACTGCTAAGATACGTATTATATCGTTAATCAATTAATCAGATAAAATATAATAGCACTTTGCAAAATGAGTTCTCTATTGACCTCAATAAGAGCAACTCTTATTAAAAATCAAATAGGTTATGAATCTGGGAATAATAAACGAGAGATTATACCCGCTTTATTGTATAAAATAAAGGGTTAATCTCTACTTCACCTTTAAGCATGCTAATGGCTCTAAACTCTCTAAATAGTAAGCCTTAAATTGAGTAACGGTTTATAACTTACCCTTAAGAACTTCTAAAGCTGCAAAAGGGCTCTCAGCTTCTTCTTCAACTATTTCACCAACTTGTTCGACAGCCATTTCACAATCATCATGTTTCGCTGATAAAGGTACATCGAGTAGCAACTCATCTTCCACTAATTTCTTAAGTGGCAGTAGTCGGTCACCTTTTTTATTTTCCGGTTGATCTGCCAACAGCTCTTCAAGTAGCAGATAGTCGTCTGACTCATCTATCAAACTTTCTTGATCTGCATGCTGTAATAAAACTAACTGTGCTTCGTGTGTGATATCGATAGACATAGGTGCCAAACAACGTTGGCAAATCACCCAAACCTCACCCGTGAATTGCATCATTAAAGTCAATAACTGACCCTGCTTTTTAAGCTCACATTTTAGTTCAATAGGCTTATCTCGATAATCTTCAGGTACAATATCGTCCAAACGTTTTAATAAGCTCGGTGTGATAGTCCCTGACCATATATACCCGCTATCTTCCCATTTTTCCAAATTCACATGGTTAGGTAACTGCTGAGCGCTTTTTTCTGTATTATTACTCAAGGTAGCATCCATTAAGTTAGTGGATTTATTATCTGGACTATATTTTGTCATATTTCTCTCTGGTTTAAAACTTAATTCGGCAGTTTGCTGTGGATAATTCTCGATACTTTAACCCTTACATACCTCCATTCCTATTATTATAATGACTCTTTTTGATAATGATATGGCTTATAGGTATCGCTCTTTTACATAGCAACCGACAGAATCATATTTAAAATAGTTATAGGGTGTTAAAAATGAGTGGTTAAAATACCCACAATTTTTTGCACCGTCTTTGATACAATCTTCTATGCCATACTCTTGTGCAATCAACCTGTATTCAGTTCTGTTTATCACGCGTTTTGAATATTTTCAATTTAACGTTTTAAATTTTGATGTAATTTGCCCACTTTATAGTTAAATTACTCAATTTCAATCACATCATATTAAAAGCCTGTTGTATGACGTCTTATTATTTTAATAACCTACCCATTGACCTGCTAATCAAAGCGCTTATCGTCTCAAATAAAGATCCTTTAGGATTCGCTGACCATAAAATAAGGCCTACTCTTGATAGACTCCATTCAAGTGATCAACGCTTCCAATACAGCACGTTGAATGACGTTAGCGACGTCGATAATTTACTGCCGAAATTAAAACAAGACTGGCTTTCAATTCAGCAACAGCAAAGTAAGCAACATAAATATAAGCAATATCCAGGTACAGCTTATTTAGAGGTCGATGATAACTATATTGAAACTCTTGAAGTAAACTGGTTAATTACCTTATTTAATGCCTTATTTGCTTCTAAAAACGTTCAATTGGTACGGGGTGGTCATGAGCCTGAGTATTTCCCTTCATGTCATGGCGAGCCTGCACGAATCGAATTTGCGCATGGTTATTTCCAAAGTGCTCTACATGAAATCAGTCACTGGAGTATTGCGGGCCGTCATCGGCGAACCTTGCCGGACTTTGGATATTGGTATGCCCCTGATGGTCGCACTGAAGCACAGCAAAAAGCTTTTGAAAAGGTTGAAGTTAAACCACAAGCCATTGAGTGCTTGTTTACTTTAGCTTGTGGCAAAACATTTAGCGTATCTCAGGATAATTTGCACGCAAACTTTGATACCACTGACAGTACGTTTGCAAAAGATGTCTATACTAAAGCCAATCTATTTATTAACCAACCTAACTTATTACCTCAGGATGCGAAAATACTGTTAACAGCGCTTGCCTATTTGTGTCATGATATAGATACTGCGTGAATATCAATATTAAATAGACAATACATAAACCATATTCCCCTGCTTAAATAGACTTTTTCGTTTAGCTTTTCACTGAGCTATCATTTTATAATCAAAAGAAGAAGTTATGAGAGACTCCTTATGCAAACGTTATATATTCATCCAGAAAACCCTCAACCAAGGCTTATCGCACAAACGGTCGATGCACTGCATAACGATAAACTGATCGTCTATCCTACCGATACAAGCTATGCCTTTGGCTGCAAAATTGGCTCTAAAAAGGCTATCGAAACCCTTAGATTTATTCGACAACTTGATGATAAGCATCAATTCACTTTATTGTGCAAAGATTTAAGCGAAATAGCCACCTATGCCACAGTCGACAATCAACAGTTTAAACTGCTAAAAGCGAATACACCGGCGGCAATTACCTATATCTTGGAAGCGACAAAAGATGTGCCTAAAAAGCTGTCACACCCAAAAAAGAAAACGATCGGTATCCGCGTACCAGAAAATACAATCTCGCAAATGCTTTTAGAGTCGATGGGAGAACCAATCCTCACAAGTTCTTTAATTTTACCTGAGATGGAGCTCGCATTAGATGATCCCTTTGATATCGAAGAGAAGCTCGCTAATCACATCGATTTGATGATTAATGCGGGTGTTTTGACCACCAAACTTACCACTGTTATTGACATGACGTCATTCCCACCGGAATTGATACGTCAAGGCGCTGCAGACGTCTCACACATTTTTGAGTAATCTATTAGTTTTATTCCAGTTTACGGTATTTTTTTATACTGCATTACTTTTTATCTCGTAGCTGCTTTGTGACTTTAAATAACATGTAAAAATAAAAAACCTCAATAGCTAGAATAAACAATGTATTAAACATTATTTTCCAAGCTATCGAGGTTTTTAGTATTAACAGCAGACTGTTAATCAAACTCGATGTTGCTATCTATTTTAAAAATCTATGTTTCTAAAATCAATATTTCTAAAACATTATCCTTAAAAACATTGGATTTTAAAATATTAATCACGATCAACAAGTTCAACATATGCCATCGGTGCATTATCACCATCACGATTGCCACATTTGATGATACGGATGTATCCACCTGGGCGCTCTTGATAACGAGGTGCTAATGTACTAAATAACTTACCAACCATTGCTTTGTCACGCATACGGCTGAATGCTAAACGACGGTTAGCTACTGAATCTTCTTTTGCCAAGGTAATAAGAGGCTCAGCCACACGGCGAAGCTCTTTTGCTTTTGGTAATGTTGTTTTAATCAGTTCATGTTCAAACAATGAGTTTGTCATGTTCTGGAACATTGCCTTACGATGGCTGCCGGTGCGACCCAGCTTAACTCCACTCTTACGATGTCGCATGGTCAAATATCCTTTATAGTTTAACGGCTACGATAAGAAAAGCGGTCATCAACACGTAGATCTGCTGGTGGCCAATTCTCTAAGCGCATATCCAGTTCAAGACCTTTAGACGCTAATACGTCTTTGATTTCGGTTAATGACTTCTTACCTAAGTTTGGTGTCTTAAGCAATTCAGTTTCTGAACGCTGTACCAAATCGCCGATATAGTAAATGTTTTCAGCTTTTAAACAGTTTGCTGAGCGAACCGTTAGTTCAAGATCATCCACTGGGCGTAATAGCACAGGGTCAACCTCTTCTTTCTCTTTCACAGGCTCTGGCGCTTCTTCTGCTTCTAAATCTACAAAAATTGAGATTTGTTGCTGCAAAATTGTTGCTGCTTTGCGAATTGCTTCTTCTGGATCAATCGTACCATTGGTTTCTAATTCAATGATTAATCGATCAAGATCCGTACGCTGTTCAACACGAGCATTTTCAACTTGATAAGCCACACGTGAAACTGGGCTAAAGCTAGCATCCAATTTCAAACGGCCGATTGCTTTAGTGTCACCATCTTCACGGCGTAAATTAGCAGGCTCATAACCACGGCCCATAACCACACGTAAGCGCATTTTTAGATGACCACGATCACCTAATGTACCTAGAACTAATTCAGGGTTTACAATATCAACATTGTGAGGCAAATCAATATCTGCCGCAGTGATGGTACCAGGACCTTTCTTATCTAGAGTTAAAAATACTTCATTTTGATCATGCATAGTAATTGCAAGACCTTTGAGATTTAAAAGCAAATCTAAAACATCTTCTTGCAGACCTTCAAGGGTAGAGTATTCGTGATCCACACCTTCAATTTCTGCTTCAATTACAGCTGCACCAGGTAATGAAGATAAAAGAATACGACGAAGGGCATTACCTAAGGTATGCCCAAAGCCGCGTTCTAACGGCTCGAGCGTGACTTTTGCATTTGTTTCGTCCACCGCATCCACATTAATGGCATTAGGGGTCAGAAACTCGGTAGCATTTAGCATCATATTGTCACCTCGATGTGTTAATCAAATTATTGTTAGCGATTATTTAGAATACAATTCAACGATTAAGCTTTCGGTGATTTCTGCAGGTAGATCAATACGATCTGGCGCTTGCTTAAATGTACCTTGCATTTTGCTATGATCAACATCTAACCATTCAGGGATACCACGTTGAGTAGCAAGTTCGATAGCATTCTTAATACGTAACTGTTCTTTCGCTTTTTCGTGAATGGCAATAACATCACCATCTTGAACTTGAATTGATGGAATGTTCACACGAACAAATTCATCA
Source organism: Psychrobacter sp. CX5 (assembly GCF_057621535.2). Classification (NCBI taxonomy): domain Bacteria; kingdom Pseudomonadati; phylum Pseudomonadota; class Gammaproteobacteria; order Moraxellales; family Moraxellaceae; genus Psychrobacter; species Psychrobacter sp. CX5. Next base: position 651,081 of record NZ_CM177735.1, read on the forward strand.
CGTCCAGCTCGTTTTAGCATAATGGCACGGTGACTTACCAACTGACGTGCTTCAGCACGAGTTGAGCCAAAACCCATACGATATACAACATTATCTAGACGACGTTCTAACATCTGCAATAGATGTTCGCCAGTTGCACCACGTGCACGTGCAGATTCTTTATAATAGTTAGCGAACTGACGCTCTAATACGCCATACATACGCTTAACTTTTTGCTTCTCACGAAGCTGTAATGAATATTCAGAAGCTTTATTACGCGTATTGCCATGTTGACCAGGCACGCGACCTGCTTTCTTAGTCTTTACATCATAAGGCTTAATACCTGATTTTAATTGTAAATCAGTACCTTCACGACGCGACAACTTTAATTTTGGACCTATATAACGGGCCATGCTTGTGTCTCCTTGAGTTACGTCTTAATAGTAACTTGTAACGGTAATTTCGTCTTAATTCACACACCTTACATTTGCTACTCTCTATCGACATAGCAAAATATAGGGTAATAATAGTTTAAACGCGACGCTTTTTAGGCGCACGGCAACCGTTGTGTGGGATTGGGGTAACATCAGATATGCTGTTAATTTTATAACCTAATGCACCTAAAGCTCTTACCGCAGACTCACGACCCGGTCCTGGACCTTTAACCAGAACATCGACATTTTTCACACCATATTCTTGAGCAGCTTTACCAGCTACTTCAGCGGCAACCTGAGCTGCAAATGGTGTTGATTTACGTGAACCACGGAAGCCTTGTCCACCTGAGGTGGCCCAAGCCAATGCATTACCTTGACGATCAGTAATCGTTACAATGGTGTTATTAAAAGACGCATGAATGTGGGCTACGCCCTCTGATACCGAACGACGAGCCGTTTTTTTACGACCACGGGTGTCTTTTGCCATCTTTTAGCTTCCTAAGTTAATTATCTTTTAATTGAACGAATCGGACCCTTACGAGTACGAGCGTTATTTTTCGTGTTTTGACCTCTTACAGGTAAATTACGACGATGGCGAATACCACGGTAACAACCTAAATCGACCAAACGCTTAATATTCATTGAAACTTCACGACGTAGGTCACCCTCTGTCATGTAGTTACCAACTTGAGCACGGATAGCATCAAGCTGCGTGTCATCTAACTGACTAATTTTTGTCGTAGGCTCAATACCAACCGCATCTAAAATCTGCTGAGCGGTAGTACGACCAATACCAAAAATATAAGTCAATGAAATCACTGCATGCTTGTTATCCGGAATGTTGACGCCGGCAATACGAGCCATTGATTTCTCTCCAGTTGTGAAAAATGAGTCTTGGCTAAAAAAATAACCTTACGACTTATGTTTCAGATTGTGCCATTTGACTAGTTAATACTTTATATTCAGTCACTACCAAATATAATATCAAAAACTATGCAAACGACGGCAAGTGGCGGATGATAACTCATCCGCCATAAATATTCAAGTATAAACTCTATTCTTTGTATTCTGAATACTGATTAAATACAAATTAAGGATTAACCTTGACGTTGCTTATGACGTGGTTCTGCTTTACAAATAACATGTACTTTACCTTTACGGCGTACTACTTTGCAGCTACCACAAATCTTTTTTACAGATGCTTGAACTTTCATACTTATCTCCTATAGAACAAACGCTTTGCTTCAAAATCTCTTTGAAACACTATTTAATAAGCGTCTGATCATGATACTGATGTGTCATTAAGTGAGCCTGTAATTGTGAAATAAAGTCCATCACAACAACAACCATAATTAATAATGAGGTACCACCTAAATGGAATGGTATACCAAATGAGGATTGTAATAACATTGGCATTAAACAAATCACAGTCATATAAATCGCACCAATAAAGGTAAGTCGATTTAGTACGTGATCTAGATAACGCTGGGTTTGCATGCCAGGTCGGATACCAGGTATATATGCCCCGCTACGTTTTAAATTTTCTGCAACATCATGAGGACTAAAAACCAATGCGGTATAGAAATAACAGAAAAAGATAATCATTGCACCAAATAGGACTAGGTAAAGAGGCTGACCCGGAGCTAAAACTAATGACATCGTTTGCAAAAACTGCTGCCACATACTAGGATCAGCTGAGTTACCTACCCATTGACCCAAACTTGCTGGAAACATCAACAGAGCACTAGCAAAAATTGCGGGAATAACACCCGCCATATTAATCTTTAGTGGTAAATGAGACTGTTGATTTGCGTAAACTTTACGACCTAATTGCTGTTTTTGCGCATAGTTAACCGGAATTCGACGTTGGGCTCTTTCTATATAAACAATACCAGCAGTCACTGCAATACCCAAAACAGCAAATACGAGTAAAATGATGAGACTTTGAGGGTCGTTCTTAACCATATCAAAAGACTGACCTAGCATACTAGGAACACTTGATACAATACTGGCAAAAATAAGCATGGATATGCCATTGCCGACACCGCGCTCTGTTATTTGCTCACCGAGCCACATCAAAAACATGGCACCTGCAACAAGTGAACTGACAGCAGGGATATAAAACGTCAATCCAGAGGATAAGGTCAGATTTTGACTAATCAGTCCAGTACACATGAAAATGGCTTGAATTGATGCCAAAAAGAGAGTGCCCTGCCGTGTATACTTATTCAGTTTACGTCGACCAGCCTCTCCCTCCTTTTTTAAAGCCTCAAGTGATGGCAATACCGCTGACATCATTTGCACAATAATAGAGGCAGAAATATAAGGCATAATTCCTAAAGCCATAATTGACATTCTCTCTAACGCGCCCCCTGAAAACATGTTAAACATGCTCAAGATGGTGTTTTCGTTTCTAGAGAAAAGTTCAGCTAGGCTATTTGGATTTATTCCAGGTACTGGGATATGTGAACCCAAACGGTAAACAACCAACGCCCCCATTAAGAACAACAAGCGATTCCAAAGCTCATCATACTTACGAATAAACGCAAGTGGATTCATAGGAATAGCAGAGGTAGGCCCAGATTGCTTAGCCATTTAAATTACTCCTCAGTTTCCTCAACTGTGCCACCAGCAGCTTCAATAGCCGCTTTAGCACCTTTGGTCACTTTAACACCTTTAAATGTATAAGCTTTAGTAATCTCGCCAGACAAGATGATACGCGCGCGTTTCATATCATGACGGATAATGTTTGATGCTTTAAGGGTTTCAACGCTCACTACGTCACCATCAATCTTGTTCAGTTCTGATAGACGTACTTCTGCCGTTGTCATTGCCATCTGGCTGGTAAAGCCGAATTTAGGTACTCGACGGAATAAAGGCATTTGACCACCTTCAAATCCGCGACGAACGCCTGACCCTGAACGTGACTTCTGACCTTTAACACCACGTCCACCTGTTTTGCCAAGACCAGAACCGATACCACGACCTTTACGGTGGGCCGTTTTCTTAGCACCAACACCTGGTGATAATTCGTTTAATTTAAGTCCCATTACGCTTCCTCCACTTTAACCATGTAATTGATGCGATTCACCATTCCACGGGTTGAAGGGGTGTCTTCAACTTCGACTGTTTGTCCGATACGGCGTAAACCTAGCCCCATAAGACAAGCTTTATGGCTTTTAAGGCGATGGGCACCAGATTTAATTTGAGTAACTTTCATTGTTTTCATCGTAACTCACCTACTATATATATTTAAAAATGGTTAGCCCAAGATCTCTTCAACAGATTTACCACGTTTGGCAGCCGCCTTTTCAGGAGAAGACATATCGCGTAAACCATTAAAAGTCGCACGAACTACGTTGGTTGGGTTCGTTGAACCATAGCACTTAGTCAATACGTTTTCCACACCGGCAGATTCAAGCACTGCACGAACAGCACCACCGGCAATAACACCAGTACCTTCATTAGCAGGCTGCATATAAACTTTACTTGCACCATGACGGGCTACGATAGGATGCTGTAACGTAACACCATCAAGATCTACTGTGATCATGTTACGTTTTGCAGCTTCAAGTGCCTTTTGGATGGCTGCTGGCACTTCGCGAGCTTTACCACGTCCAAATCCAACACGACCATTACCATCACCTACTACTGTTAATGCAGTAAATGAAAAGATACGACCACCTTTAACTACTTTCGATACACGGTCAACAGAAACTAATTTTTCTACTAATCCGTCGTTTTGTTCTACTTTAGCCATGATTAAAACTCCAATCCATTTTCACGAGCGGCTTCTGCCAATGCTTTAACACGACCATGGTATTTAAAACCACTGCGGTCAAAGGCGACTTTAGTGATACCAGCAGACTTACCACGTTCAGCAATAAGTTTACCCACAGCTGTCGCTGCTTCAACGTTACCAGTAGCACCAGAACGCAATGTTTCATCAAGCGTCGACGCTTGAGCTAAAACTTCTCCGCCGGTTGGAGAAATGATCTGAGCATAGATATGGCGTGGAGTACGGTTAACTACTAACCGATGCACACCCAAATAGCGGATGTGGGCACGTGTTTTTTTAGCTCGACGTAAGCGAGCAGCTTTCTTATCAAACATGTCATTTCACCTTATTTTTTCTTAGCTTCTTTACGAACCACATGCTCGTCACTGTAACGAATACCTTTACCTTTATATGGTTCAGGTGGACGATATCCACGGATTTTCGCAGCAGCTTGACCCAAAGCTTGTTTGTCGTTTGATTTTAAAACGATTTCAGTTTGGCTTGGCGTTTCAGCAGTAACACCCTCTGGCAGTGTATATTCGACTGGGTGTGAGTAACCAACGTTCAATGTTACTTTATTACCAGCAACTTGAGCACGGTAACCAACACCAATCAACTGAAGTTTTCTTTCAAAACCATCAGAAACACCGATAATATAGTTGTTTAACGTAGAACGCATAGTACCAGTGTGCATCCACGCATCTTTTGAGTCAGAAACAGGTGATAAGATCAGTTGATCATCTTCTTGTTTTAGCTCGACCAAATCATGCAGGTGTAAAGACATTGTACCTTTGCTGCCTTTAACTTCAACCTGCTGACCGTTCAAAGTAACACTTACGCCTTTAGGCAGTGTTACTGGGGCTTTAGCCACACGAGACATAGGAATATCCTTTAATAACAGATAAATAACGAATGATTACGAAAAAATTAACAGGCACTAGGCCTGTTAATTTAAATAATCAGCTCTATATTACTCAAGCTTTTACTATTAGAGTTAATAGAGGCCTAAATAAAGGCGCCTATTATAACTGATTAACAGTGTTTTAAAAAGCTAAATAATACAAATTAAAATTTAGGCGACAAATGCGATGATCTCGCCACCAATACCAGCAGCGCGCGCAGCACGATCACTCATGATGCCCTGGCTGGTAGATACGATAGCCACACCTAAACCTTGCTGTACCGACGGGATTGAATCCTTACCACGGTATTGACGAAGTCCTGGACGACTAAAGCGTTTGATTACTTCAATAACAGGCTTGCCTTCATAGTATTTTAATTCAATACTTAATGTTGCTTTGCCATTACCTTCATCAGTTACTTCAGCAGATGCTATGTAACCTTCTGAAACTAGTAAATCAGCAATTGACTTACGTAGTTTTGAGCTTGGCATAGCGACTGAAACTTTACGTGCCATTTGTGCGTTACGAATACGGGTTAGCATATCTGCAACGGTATCTTGCATACTCATAGTATTACTCCCTTACCAACTTGCTTTACGAACGCCTGGTACATCACCTTGCATTACGCGCTCGCGTAAAATGTTACGTGATAAACCAAACTTACGGAAGTAACCATGAGGACGACCAGTAACACCACAACGGTTACGTAATCTTACTGGAGACGAGTTACGCGGTAGTGATTGAAGTTCAAGAATGGCTTCCATTCGCTCTTCATCACTTGCGTTCATGTCACTTATGATTGCCTTAAGCTTCGCACGCTTCTCAGCATACTTAGCAACCATTTTCTCGCGCTTTAATTCGCGATTAATCATGCTCTTTTTTGCCATAATGCTTTATTCCTATTTGAATGGGAAGCCGAATGCTTTAAGCAGTGCGCGACCCTGCTCGTCGGTCTGAGCAGATGTCGTGATAGTGATATCAAGCCCACGAAGGCGATCAATTTTATCATAGTCAACTTCTGGGAAAACGATTTGCTCTTTGATACCTAACGAGTAGTTACCGCGTCCGTCAAATGCTTTTGGAGAAAAACCACGGAAGTCACGGATACGTGGGATTGCGATAGCAATGAGACGATCTAAAAACTCATACATTTGCTCGCCACGAAGTGTCACTTTACAACCAATTGGCCATTCTTCACGAATTTTAAAGCCTGCGACAGATTTACGTGCTTTAGTGACGACTGGTTTCTGACCGGCAATTGCCGTCATATCAGCCACGGCACCTTCCAAAATCTTTTTATCTTGAGAAGCACCGCCAACACCCATATTAAGAGTAATTTTGGTGATCTTTGGTACTTGCATGACATTTTTTAAGCCCAAATCATCTTGAATCTGTTGCTTTAATTTGTCATTGTATAATGATTTTAATCTAGCCATTGCTATTACACCCTTAGTGTTTTACGCAGTCGCCACTACTTCACCATTTGAACGATAGACACGTTGCTTATTGCCATTTTCGTCAAACTGGTAAGTAATACGATCAGCTTTTTGGGTTTGCGCATTAAAAATTGCGACGTTAGAGATATGTAAAAATGCTTCTTGCTTAAGAATGCCACCTTCAACACCAGTTGCCGCATTAGGCTTTTGATGTTTAGTGACAATGTTAATGCCTTCTACTTTAATACGGTCATTTTTTACCGCTAGCACAACGCCTTGTTTGCCTTTGTCTTTCCCAGCAATAACAATAACATTGTCGCCTTTACGTAATTTAGCCATGGGTTACCTCTACAGTACTTCTGGTGCTAGTGATACAATCTTCATGAATTGATCACCACGTAGTTCACGAGTTACCGGCCCAAAGATACGAGTGGCAATCGGGGCTTTATTCTGGTTAAGCAACACAGCAGCATTATCGTCAAAGCGAAGGACTGAACCATCTGGACGACGTACACCTTTTTTGGTACGTACAACCACAGCATTCATAACATCGCCTTTTTTAACACGACCACGCGGTATTGCTTCTTTCACAGATACTTTAATGATGTCGCCGACAGAGGCATAACGGCGATGTGAACCGCCTAAAACCTTGATACATTGAACGCGTCGTGCACCACTATTATCTGCAACTTCCAGAATTGTTTCAGTCTGAATCATTGCGTTACTCCAATCATATGCGAAAAGGCGTTAACTACTGTGTAAAATAACTTTATATAATTAACACTTAAATAAAGCGCTCACTTAGTGTTACCACAAGGGGGCGTATTTTACCAGTAATTAAAGCCAATTGCAATTTGCTTATATTTTTTTAGCTGTTTCAACAACGTCTAGTAACTTCCAAGATTTAGTCTTAGAGATTGGGCGGGTTTCAACGATGCGAACCACGTCCCCTTCATTACAGACATTGTCTTCGTCATGGGCTTTAATCTTTGTAGAACGACGGATCTGCTTACCATACAGAGGATGGCGAACTTTACGTTCAACCAATACTGTAATAGACTTTTCCATCTTGTTACTGACAACCTTACCAGTAACAATACCTACATCTGTGCCCGATTGTTCGGTTTGTTGAATATCGTCACTCATTAGGCGCCTCTTTGTTTTTCATTAATCAAAGTCTTGATTTTAGCAATCGCACGGCGATTTGCTCTGACTTCGTGGGTGCTACCTAGTTGACCGGTGGCTTTGGCCATACGAAGACGAAAGGCATCAAGCTGCTTCTCATCTAGTAATCCAGTCAGCTCTTCTACTGATTTTTCACGTAATTCACTGATCTTCATTACATTATCGTCCGCTTAACAATGGTAGTTTTGAAGGGAAGCTTAGCCGCAGCAAGCGTAAACGCTTCACGTGCTAACTCTTCTGAAACCCCTTCGATCTCATAAAGCATTTTACCTGGTTTGATTTCGCATACCCAGTACTCAACAGGACCTTTACCTTTACCCATACGAACTTCTAATGGCTTTTCAGTAATTGGCTTATCAGGGAATACACGGATCCAGATCTTACCACCGCGCTTAACCTTACGAGTAATAGTACGACGAGCCGCTTCAATTTGACGAGCGGTCATACGACCGCGACCAACTGATTTAAGGCCAAATTGACCAAATGCAACGGTGCTTCCACGATGTGCTAAACCCGTGTTACGCCCTTTATGCATTTTACGAAATTTGGTACGTTTTGGTTGTAACATAGCTTAACCTCTATCTGTGTTTGCTCTGTCTGAACGACGGTTTCCACGTCCGCGGCGCTTAGGGGCACGAGGCTTATCTTCTTTCTTTGGAGGATTGTAAACACTATCCATACCATCAAGAATTTCACCACGGAAAATCCATACTTTAACACCGATAGTTCCGTAGGTAGTCTCAGCACGAACCGATGCATAGTCAATATCTGCACGAAGCGTATGTAAAGGTACACGACCTTCACGATACCACTCAGTACGAGCAATCTCAGCACCGCCTAAACGACCAGACAATTCAACTTTAATACCTTGAGCACCAGAACGCATACTGTTTTGAACCGCACGTTTCATAGCACGACGGAACATAACACGGCGTTCTAATTGACTTGCAATACCTTCAGCAACTAGTCGAGCATCTAAGTCAGGAGAAGTAATTTCTTCGATATTAACCTGAGCAGGAACACCCATCATGTTGGTCAACTCTTTCTGTAACTTCTCAATATCTTCACCTTTTTTTCCGATAACAATACCAGGACGCGCCGTTGAAATCGTGATTTTAGCGGCACCCGTAGGGCGCTCAATCATGATATGGCTTATCATAGCGTTATCTAGCTTTTTGCGAAGATAATCACGTACTTGAATGTCATTTAAAAGATATTCAGAGTATTGCTTAGGGTCTGCATACCAGTTAGCGTTGTGCTTTTTGACAACACCAAGACGAATTCCGATTGGATGTACTTTTTGTCCCATGAATTATTCTCCTACCTTAACTGTGATGTGACAGGTACGCTTACTGATACGATCAGCACGACCTTTTGCACGTGGTAGGATACGCTTTAGCGTGATGCCTTCATCCACATAGATAGTTGATACTTTTAGGGTATCAATATCTAGACCGTGGTTGTGCTCAGCATTGGCGATTGCAGATTCAAGACATTTCTTGACAAATACTGCGCCTTTTTTGTTGCTGAACGCAAGGATATCCAAAGCACGCTCGATAGACTTACCACGAACTTCATCTGCGACAAGTCGAACTTTCTGTGCCGAAATGGCGGCACCGCGTAATTTTGCAGTTACTTCCATAGTGAGCACCTTATTTTTTTGCTTTCTTGTCAATGCCGTGACCGCGGTATGTGCGAGTCGGGGCAAATTCACCTAGTTTATGGCCAACCATTTGCTCACTAATAATAACCGGTACGTGAGTACGGCCATTATGAACAGAAATAGTTAGACCAACCATTTGTGGTAAAATCATCGAGCGACGTGACCAAGTTTTAATTGGCTTGCGAGAGTTAGACTCGATAGCAGTTTCTACTTTGGCAAACAGATGCGCATCAATGAATGGACCTTTTTTCAATGAACGAGGCATGAAATTTTTCCTTTATTTCTTCTTGGCGCGACGGCGACGGATGATCATACTGTCAGTACGCTTGTTAGAACGCGTTTTAAGACCTTTGGTCTTCTGACCCCATGGCGTTGTTGGATGTTTACCCATTGTACGACCTTCACCACCACCATGTGGGTGATCGACTGGGTTCATCGCTGTACCGCGAACCGTTGGGCGAACACCACGCCAACGTGATGCACCTGCTTTACCAAGTGATTTTAGGTTATTTTCAGTATTAGAAACTTCACCAATGACTGCACGGCAATTAATGTGTACACGGCGAGTTTCACCAGAACGTAAACGTAAAATAGCATAAATGCCATCTTTGCCGAGTAACTGAACTGAAGCACCGGCTGAACGCGCAAGTTGAGCGCCTTTACCGATTTTAAGTTCGATATTACTGATCGTCGTACCTACTGGGATATTCTTAAGGGGTAGACAGTTACCTGGACGAATTGGAGAAGTCTCGCCAGACATCACTGAATCACCAACTTGTAATTTCTTAGGTGCAATAATATAACGACGCTCACCATCAGCGTACTTAAGTAATGCAATATGAGCAGTACGGTTAGGATCGTATTCAATACGCTCTACTGTCGCTGGGATATTGTCTTTAGTACGTTTAAAGTCGATGATACGATAGTGTTGCTTGTGCCCACCACCGATATGACGTGAGGTTATACGACCATTATTATTACGACCACCTGATTTGCCTTGTGCTTCAACAAGTGGAGCATGCGGACGACCTTTATAAAGGTGTGGATGCACCACTTTCTCAACAAAACGGCGACCTGGTGATGTTGGCTTTGCTTTTACGATAGGCATAATTTGTATCCTTATTCGTTGTTCGCTGTTTCGCTAGTCGATGCTGCAGTATCTGCAACCTCTTCACCAGCATCAGCCATTTGACCATTTTGAACAGCTGCTTGACCAGCTTTTAAGGTAACATAGGCCTTTTTATAGTCATTACGACGGCCGATATTTTTACCAAAACGCTTCGTCTTACCTTTAACATTTAATGTGTTTACTTTAGTTACTTCAACACCATCAAACATTAACTCGACTGCTTTTTTGATTTCACGCTTAGTGGCATTCTTATCTACTTTAAATACTTGTACACCTAGCGAGTCACCTAGCAGCTGAGATTTTTCTGAGAACACAGGCCCTTTTAAGACCTGATAAAGTCTTGCGTTATTCATGCTAGTGCTTCCTCAAATTGTTTCGCTGCGTCAACAGACATGATGACTTTATCAAACGCAATCAAGCTAACAGGATCCACTTCATTAGTGCCTAGTACATTCACATGTGGAATGTTACGAGCAGCTAAATAAAGGTTTTCATCAACTTCATTGGTCACGATTAATGCTTTAGGTGCATTAAGTTCTGCCAATTTGCTTATCAGCTCTTTTGTCTTTGGAGCTGAAACAGTTATTTCATCCACTAAAATAAGACGATCTTGGCGAACTAATTCAGCTAAAATACACTGCATAGCACCACGATACATTTTACGGTTCACTTTTTGTGACCAATCTTGTGGTTTGGCAGCAAATGCTCGACCACCACTACGCCAGATAGGGCTACGAATAGAGCCTGCGCGAGCACGACCTGTACCTTTCTGACGCCATGGCTTGATACCACCGCCAGAAACTTCAGCACGAGTCTTTTGTGCGCGGGTACCTTGACGTGCGCCTGCTAAATAAGCAGTGACGACCTGGTGAACGAGGGCTTCGTTGAATTCACGACCAAATGCCGTGTCAGACAGCTCAACCGCTGCGCCTGTAACAGTTTTTAAATTCACGTTAATCCCCTTGCTTAGGCTTTGATTGACGGACGTACGATGACATCGCCACCATTGGCACCAGGTACGGCACCTTTAATGACGAGAAGACCTTTTTCAGCGTCTACTGACACGACTTCAAGTCCTTGAACGGTAACTTGTTTGTTACCCATTTGCCCTGGCATTTTCTTACCTTTGAAAACTTTACCTGGGCTTTGGTTCTGACCTGTTGACCCTAGTACACGATGCGAAATAGAGTTACCATGAGTCGCATCTTGCATACTAAAATTATGACGCTTTACGCCACCTTGGAAGCCTTTACCTTTACTTTGACCTGTAACATCAACAAGTTGCCCTGCTTCAAATAGGTCAGCAGCAATTTCACCGCCAGCTTCACGTCCTTCTAGCTCTTCTTCTGTAACACGAAATTCCCATACACCACGTCCTGCTTTTACGCCGGCTTTGGCAAAGTGACCTTTTTGTGCTGCTGTTACGCGGCTGTCACGACGCTCACCTGTGGTGACTTGGATGGCTTGATAGCCGTCAGTGTCATTCGTTTTGATTTGAGTAATGCGGTTTGCATCGACCTCAACGACTGTTACAGGAATAGAAGCGCCTGTTTCAGTGAAGACACGGGTCATGCCGCATTTCTTACCGACTAAACCGATCGCCATGTTAAACCTCTTTAATATCTTCAATTAATAGTTTGGGGTAATATCTAAAAGTCGCGCTATATTAATCATTACGCTTAATTATTGACGCGCCTTTGATTAACCCAATGCGATTTGAACGTCTACACCAGCAGCCAAGTCCAACTTCATCAATGCATCTACGGTTTTATCAGTAGGTTGCACGATGTCAAGCATACGCTTGTGAGTACGAATCTCGTACTGATCTCGCGCGTCTTTGTTGACGTGTGGCGAGGTTAGGACGTTGAAACGCTCAATGCGAGTAGGCAACGGTACAGGACCACAAACTTGCGCACCAGTGCGCTTTGCGGTATCGACAATCTCTTGTGCCGACTGATCGATTAATCTATGATCAAAAGATTTTAGTCGGATACGGATTCTCTGGTTAGCCATGCCAGCAAGCTCCTAATAAGTGGTTTTATCATTATTAATAGCCTTTAATAGGTTTTTAATGATAAATAGCCGTTATATAAATGATTTATTTTTTGGTTAAATCGTGATGCTAATCACACTCAACATTTTCAAAAAACAAAATAAATTTAATCCTTGCCCACCATTTCCAAAATCGGAAGGTAGCAAAGAAGAATGAAATTAGTGCCAAAAACGATGCTTCGGCTGTATTAACGTCAAGATTTTTATGTGTTAATTGCTAAATATGCTGCCATATTTGCATGACACTGACTTGAAACGCTCATATAAATTCAGTGGAATGTATTATACAGAGCTTGCAATAAATTGCAAGACCAATATAAAAAATTAATGAGAGGTTGACTCTTTTAAAGATATTAAACGCTTGAACTTAGTCGAGTACAATATCATATTGCTCTTGCGTATAGAGATTTTCAACTTCAAAGGTAATCACGCGTCCTAGTAAATACTCAAGATCTGCCACAGTGTCTGCCTCTGATGACAATAATAAATCAATAACAGACGCATGCGCTACCACCGTGAACTTCTTCGGAGAATTATACGTACGAGCACAGCGCATAATCTCTCGAAATATTTCAAAACAAACCGTTTCTGCTGTTTTGATAAATCCTTTACCATCGCAAGTTTTACAAGGCTCACACAGCTGTTGTTCTAACGATTCGCGGGTTCTCTTGCGAGTCATCTCAACCAACCCCAACTCGCTTACCTGAGTGATTTTAGTTTTGGCATAATCTTGTGACAGCTGGTGTTGCAAATTTTCTAACACATCGTCTTTATGTTCTTGCTCAAGCATATCAATGAAATCAAGAATGATAATCCCGCCTAAATTGCGTAATCGTAGCTGTCTTGCAATCGCATGTGTTGCTTCTAGATTAGTCTTATAGACGGTATCCTCAAGTGAGCGCCCACCCACAAACGAGCCTGTATTGACATCGATGGTTGTCATTGCTTCTGTCTGATCAATAATCAAGTAGCCACCTGATTTTAAATCGACTCTTCTTTTGAGGGCATCTCTTAAATCCTCCTCAACGCGGTGGACATCAAATAAAGGCTGCTCACCCGAATATGGAATAATACGCGGATAAATAAAGGGTACAAACTCCTTAGCAAACTGTCGCACTTCATTGTACATCCCTTCATGATCAACTATGACCTTTTCAGTATCGGGATGCACCAGATCGCGGATCGAGCGAAGCGGTAATGATAACTCTTGATAAATGAGTACTGCAGGCTGACTGCTGATCGCTGAGGCATCTTTACGCGCTTGGATGGTGCGCCATAGCTGGACCAGATAATAAATATCTTCTTCAAGTTTGGCAACTGGCACGCGCTCAGCTGCTGTCCTTGCGATAAGGCCACCCGTTAAGTTGACCGTCTGCATCAGTGACGCAAGCTCCGTTTTTAAACGGTGGCGCTCCTCTTCATTATCAATACGTTGTGAAATACCTATGTGCTCGCTTGAGGGCAGATAGACTAAGTAGCGAGACGGCAGAGATATATTTGTGGTTAACCGTGCCCCTTTTGTTCCTAACTGATCCTTAGTCACTTGCACTAAGATTTTTTGACCTTCTTGCAGACGATACTGAATCAGCTCATGTCTAGGGGGCTCAATAACCTTACGCTCTTTAACTGGTGCAGACTTGACATCTGCTTTAGTAATGGCATTTCCAACGATATCTGGGGAATCGTCGTCTCTTGTTGCGTCCCTAGTTGCGCCGCTTGTTACCTCGCTAGTTGCTTCGTCATATAAGCTATTATCTAATAAGTCATTTTGCAGATTATCCAATTCATCTGCCATTGCTGACTGCTTTTCACTAAGACCATTGCTTTCAGGCTGTATTTTGCTAGTGATAGTGGCAGCATTGTTATCATCAAGACTTAAAGAAGAATCCTGATCTGCATAATGTAATGCTGCTGATGCCTCTGTGGTTGAGGTAATATTTGGGGATGTGGCGGAAGGTGATGATTCAGTATTTGAAGCCTTATCGGCACACTCACCATCTTCAATATCGGTATTGTTTTCGGCAATATGCTCATAGCGATCGACTGGCATACTTGCCAAGATACTAGGTTCATGCTTCGTCTTGTGCCGTGCTACAGATGGAGATGCCGTCTTCTGAGGAGAAGCACGTGCAACACGCCGCATATCATTAACGTGTAAAAAAGCGGTACGTGATTGTCCAATTTCAACGAATGCCGCCTGCATTCCAGGTAAGACACGAACCACTGTACCCAGATAAATATTTCCTACCAGTCCAAGCTTATTATGCCGTTCAATATAAACCTCGCTGACCACGCCGTTGTCTAAGACTGCGACCCGAGATTCCATTGGACTGACATTGATGAGTAGCTCTTCTGACATAGCAGACCTTTTATTTTTTATTGAGATGATTGTATTTTGATGTTAAGCGTAACGAGGATACTTATTACCAATTATTTTAGATGCTAATATTTTAGATGCTAACGGTTGACTATAAGGTGTAATGCGGGCTGTTTCACAACCTATATCATGATCATGGTTTGTTCTAATCGTTTGTTCTAATCTTTAAAGTTTGACAGTGTACCATTGAGCTTGGCAAATTGTTATATAGGGGTTGTGTATATCTGTGTGGAAACTAAGCTTAACCCTTCAATGCCTTATAATGAGTTTAAATTATTCTGTTGTTGAGTGATTTGCTCAATCGCTTGTAAGGTTTGGGCCAATGGCAACCCTACAACATTGGTATAACTCCCATTAATCCGCTCTACCCAACATGCTCCCTTGCTCTGGATAGCATACCCTCCCGCTTTGTCTACAGGCTCTCCTGTCTGCCAATAATTTTCCATAGCTTTTTCGTCTAAGGGTATAAACTTGACCTCAGTTTTCTCTAAAATAGTATCATGAAAGCTAACGTTACCCTGCTCATTAACAAATGTTAATTTTACAGCTGTCCACACCGCATGTTGTACGCCTGACATGCTACGCCACATAGCGAACGCATCTGTCTTATCCCTCGGCTTAATCAAAATAGACTTACCATCTGGCAACACGCCTATGGTATCAGCGGTGATAATTAATTTAGAGCTATGAGGATTGTTCACATCTGTCTTATTTATGTTTGATGGATTATTTTCTTTTGCCGTATCAAACAGTTGCTTGCAAGCCTGTTGCGCTTTAGCTTCTACCATTCTCACGATATAATCTTGGGGCAATTCATTGGGTCTAACAGTCTCATCCACATCTACTGAAAATGTGACAAACTTCAGACCTGATAAACCTAACAGTTGTTGTCTTCGTGGCGAGGTGGATGCCAAAATAATTTCAATCATAAAATTGCCATATCTAGAGTCTGTTGAACATTCAAATATTTTTTTCTTTTAGGTAAGCTCATTTAATCTAAAAATAGTAAGACGCCAAAATGTGATAGCGCCTCATAGAGTTACGAGTCACTAAACTAGGGCATATCCCCCATTCATAAAATGACATTTAAAAGGCTGCTTATTTTAAACACTACTGGATTTTAAATAACTGGCCTAAATAAAAAATAACTGGCCTAAATAAAGAGACGTAGATGTTGTGTTTATATAACTCTCGACGTCTATCTAATAAAGCGAATGAGTGCCAGAAATACTACAGGCCAAGCGGCAATACTGATTAGTAGGCTGAATATTGCAGGAGTGAAAAAAATATTTTGAGTCAAATATTGTACTGTCCAAAGGCTTAATTGAAATACTATTAAACCAGCCGAAGCTAGTATCCAAGCTAGCGACAGATTTAGTTGCCTAATATAGCGCACCATTAGTCGAATTGAGAAAGCCATTAAAGTAGCAGAAAACGCCTGTTGACCTAGACGGGTATCTAACAGTAAGTCTGCAATAATACCTATCGCAAATGCCGTGCCGACTCCCACATAGCGAGGCTTAAAAATCAGCCAAAATGCAAGCACCATAATAAGCGCCATTGGACGCAATATCGAAGATTGTAAACTAAGGGGATAAATATTAACAACAGAGGCAATGACAAAACTTACGATAACGATCAGTACAGTCTGTATAGGACTTAAACGAGTTTTCATTATGATACCGGTAGCGCTTATTAATGAACCGCCATCAGCTAATATCAGCTATTAATAACGCTCATTATAAAGTGGCAGGCAGTTCGGTAATAGACTGTCACAAAACAATCGCCACTAATAAGGTGTATACATTAAAGTGTTGTGTAAGTTATGGTTCAGTAGATCGATTAACTGGTACATAAGGCATATCAGTTAACTCTAAAGATCCTGTAAAACTATCATTTGTAAAATTAGGTGCATTTTCACTATCTTGCATAATCAACACATAGGAGCTGTTAACAAAATCAGCAGCAGGCTTCACTTCTATATTCATAAAGTTGTCGTTCTGTTGCGGATTGATATACTCAATACGCCCTACTCTATAACCTGCAGGAAAACGTCCTCCTAAGCCTGATGAAATTAGCTCATCTCCCACTCGAATATCAGACGTCTTAAATATATAGTCCAATTTTAGTGAACTTGGGGAACCTGTACCAGTGACAATCGCCCTTTGGCCCGTGCGCCTTACGGTAACTGAAACAGACTGCAACTCATCAGTAATGAGCAGTAAGCGGCTAGTATCTGGATAAACATTAATGATTTGACCCAAAATACCATTTTCATCGATAGCAGTTTGACCTACTTCAACACCATCTTTACTGCCTTTATTAATAACAACTATCTGTTTAAGAGGGTTGGTATCGGTACCAATAACTTGAGCAAGATTTAACTCATACTGATCAGGCTTGGTTGTAGACAAAATACCTTGTAAACGTGCGTTCTGAGCTAAAATATAGTCTTGCTGTTGTAGTTTGGCTTGAGCATGAAGCAATTGTGCATGCAATTGGATATTTTCACGACGCAATGCCTCTTTACTCTTCAAGGTCCCATCAGCCCAATGATTGACAAAGCTAGGTAATACAGACATTTGATAAAGAGGCTGCATTGCGGCATGACTAGCTCCCCGTAAAGGTGTAAACCAATCAGGGCTTTTGCTGTCAAGCAACATTAAAATCATAGCAACTAATAGTACCGCTGCTGTTTTACGAAGCGAGAGACTTTGATGAGCAAATATGCTTGCCATATTAAATATACTAACTTATCGACTATACAAAAATCATATTAAGACTTTTATTATTAATAAAAGCCAAGGCTGCACCACCACCACGACTCACACAGGTTAATGGATCTTCAGCCACTGTAACTGGCAAACCCGTTTCTTTAGAGATTAGTTTGTCGATATTACGTAGTAAGGCACCACCACCCGTTAACACTATGCCTCTCTCAGCAATATCAGAGGACAGCTCAGGCGGCGTTTGTTCTAAGGCAGTCTTAACAGCACTGACAATACCTGTCAATGAGTCACTGAGTGCCTTTTGTACTTCTTCTGAGGTGACAGTCAGAGTTTTTGGTACCCCTTCTGCCATACTACGGCCACGTACTTCAACTTCAAGTTTAGCATCTTCATCTATGGCAGAGCCAACACTGTGCTTAATACGCTCAGCGGTAGTTTCACCAATCACACAGCCATGATTACGACGTACATGAGTGATGATCGCTTCATCAAATATATCACCGCCAATGCGAATAGAATCCGCATAAACACAGCCTGACAAAGATATAACGGCAATCTCAGTGGTACCACCGCCGATATCCACTACCATTGAGCCACTGGCTTCATGGACAGGCAAATCCGCCCCTATAGCAGCAGCCATTGGCTCTTCTAAAAGAAATACTTTGTTCGCACCAGCTGATGAAACAGCCTCTCGAATAGCCCGTCGCTCTACTAAAGTCGATTTGCAAGGCACACATACGACGACGTTTGGTTGAGCTAAAAAGCGTCTAGCTTTAACCTTATTGATGAAATGTTTTAGCATCTTTTGAGTGACTTCAAAATCTGCGATAACGCCATCTTTTAAAGGACGAATTGCGGTAATATTATCTGGGGTACGGCCCAACATTTGTTTTGCATCAATACCGACAGCGGCCACCGTTGGATTTTGAGTACGGTTACTACGTAGTGCAACAACCGTAGGCTCATCAAGAACCACTCCTTTTCCAGGTGTAAAAATCAAAGTGTTGGCAGTACCAAGATCAATGGCGATGTTGTTAGATAGAAATCCAAACGGGTTCATGTATCGTGTTCCAGCGTATTGCGAGTTAAAGAGAGCCGCTGATCAAAATAAATGATAAGCATTGTAATAAACGGCTCTCATAAGTGAGTTAATAATATAAAGTTACTAAAATATATTCTGAAGTATCGCCTAGCATAAACAAGCGCACACTCTAACCGAAGTTAAGTATGACGACAAGCTAAACTCAAAAAGTCTAATGTATAAATTAATCTATAAATACAGTGGCACAAATTATAGCGTTTAATTCATGATAAATCATGCCATTCTCTTAATTTTCACACTATTATTGTAAACTAATTGGTTTCTAACCATGTTAAAAGATTTTACAGCGTCTATCTAGGTTTTATATACGCTTCATAACTTAGCGATTGTTTCAGTAACATAGTACCTCTATGTGACCATTAATTTGCAAGTGATATAATAGATTAAACCATCATTACCTTGAGAATTAACTGGCAAATTGATGTACTATTGATTGCTCAGTTTGTTTGACTACAATAGTTGTCGGCAAACTAAAGAGCAACAGTGTTACCCCCATCAATCTTCCTAGAGTAAGCTATTAAATAAGCAAGCCCTGAAAATAAGCTTCAGTTACTTTATAATAGCGTCACATATTTTTAGACATTATGCGTGTTAAAGCTCTAAAAAAAAAGTTATATTTTAACATAACTTAAAAGCTTATATAATTTAACATCTTTATACCTTCTATTAAAACCTATTAAAACGTTTAACTTAAGCCAAACCTTTAAAACTTTACGTTTAACTTAAGCCAAATCTTTAAAACTTTAATTTTAAAGCTCAATACCATTGTTTACAATACAAATGGTTTACGATAAAAATGCTAAGAAGGATATTTAATTCATGAGTACCGATAAATCAGACACTAACCAAAGCTCGATAAGCGATATTCGAGAAGATCAAATTTGCACAGCAGATATCCTACAAGTCGCCAAACTGTCCCGTCTCGCTATAGATGAGGACACTGCGCAACACTTTGCAGATGATATTGATAAGATCTTAAAGATGATGCAAACCATCGCACAGGTCGATACTGATAATTTAACACCCCTCTCCAACGTGCATGAAGCTGCTCAGGAGTTGCGAGCTGATATACCTAATGCGGATATTGATCGTGAGCTTAATCAATCTATTGCGCCTGCCGTTGAGCAGGGACTGTATCTGGTACCTCAAGTTATTGACTAGGCCCTGTCTTTATTGACCTGTCTACATTAATAGCAACTCAATAAATAATAACTTAATAAATAGTAAATAAGCGACAGTAACGTGCACGTTATCAAACTATCTATTTTCAATATTTGCCAATATCAATATTTGTAATATCAATAAAATTCATTTTAAATCGACTAAATGGACGCCTTTATGTCTGACCTACATCATTTATCTATTGCCCAGCTTGCCGATGGCTTACAAAGTCAACAATTTAGTAGTATTGAGCTCACGGAACATTTTTTAAATCGTATTGAAAAGCTTGATTCTAAAATTAATAGTTTTATTACCGTGGATGCTGAAGGCGCTCAACATGCGGCTAAAGCAGCCGATGAAAAACGTGCCGCAAATACAGAAGCGGCTAAGAATTCACCCTTGCTCGGTATCCCTATGGCGCACAAAGATTTATTCTGTACCAAAGGTTTGTTGACTACCAGTGGCTCAAAGATGCTTCATAACTTCGTGTCGCCTTATGATGCGACCATCGTTGCTAATATCCGTGAAGCAGGGGCAGTGTGTCTAGGTAAATTAAACATGGATGAGTTCGCCATGGGCTCAGATAATGAAAGCTCCTATTATGGTGCTGTCCATAACCCATGGAATACTGATCGTGTGCCAGGTGGCTCCTCAGGGGGCTCAGCGGCAGCCGTCGCAGCAGGGTTTGTGCCTTTTGCGACGGGTAGTGATACGGGTGGCTCTATTCGTCAACCTGCCTCATTCTGTGGCTTAACGGGTATCAAGCCAACTTATGGACGTGTGTCTCGCTTTGGGATGATTGCGTATGCGTCGAGTTTAGATCAGGCTGGCACTTTTGGGCGTAGTGCTGAGGACTGTGCTTATCTATTGCATCCGATGGCAGGTCATGACCCTCGTGACGCCACCTCAATTAATCGCCCTGTACCAAACTATATCAGCGATATGAAATCAGCTGTAGAGCAAGCCGATGCTGACAAGCCTTTTGCTGGATTACGCATTGGTGTGGCTAAGGAATACTTCGGTGACGGATTGGATGCTGAGGTTGAATCTAAAGTTCGAGCAGCACTGAAACAATATGAAGACTTAGGGGCGACTATCGTAGAAGTACATATTACAGACCCCAAAATTACCCTAGCAACCTACTATATGTTAGCGCCTGCTGAAGCCTCGTCCAACTTATCACGCTTTGATGGGGTACGCTTTGGCTATCGCTGCGAGAATCCAAAAGACTTAGCAGACTTATATACTCGCTCTCGCTCTGAAGGCTTTGGTGATGAGGTTCAGCGCCGTATTTTAATGGGTACTTATGCCCTATCCGCTGGTTATTTTGACGCTTACTATACCAAAGCGCAAAAAGTGCGCCGTGTAATATTGGACGACTTCGACAAAGCATTTGCCAGTTGTGATTTCATTGCCAGTCCGACAGCACCGACTGCCGCTTATAAGCTGGGTGAAGCTCTTGACCCTGTCGCGATGTATTTAGGTGACGTCTATACTATTGGTGTCAACTTAGCCGGTCTGCCTGCTATTAGTATGCCTGCCGGATTCACTGAATCTGGTTTACCCGTTGGACTACAATTGATCGGTAATCATTGGGATGATAGTAAATTATTATCTACGGCTCATTTGTTCCAACAATATACTGATTATCATACGAAGTTGTCGCCTGTTGCGCAGTCTGGGGCTTAGAGAGTAGCGTGGGTAATAACCCACGACTTGTTCTGTTAATACGTGGGTTTCACACTGCGTTGTACCTACGCTACGCAACTCACATACCCTTGTATAATCTTAAGAGTATGTAGGTAGGTGTCGAGGGACGAGACCCAACATATAGTCGTAGGCAAACTAAAGAGCGACAGCGTTAACCTCGCTAAGCCTACTAGAGCAGTACTTGCGCTCGGTTGCCTTGTATCTCATTTAGTTGCCTATGACTATAGTGATGGGATGGGTTAAGAACCGCAAATGTGAATTTCAAGTGCGGTTTAGCCCTGACAGTAGCGGTATACTGCCAGTTTGGGCGGGTTGCGGGGTCTAGGTTTTGAGAGGGTGTCGAGGCAACAGCAACCACTCAAACCGTGTCCCCGCCCCGCCTAGACTGGGAGATATAGCGGATGGCAGGATTGGCTCCAAATAATAATTTTTATTAATAAGACTTATGCAAATGTCACGATTTCAATCATAAATAGCGACTGGGGATTATTTATTGCGCCTCTGGAACTACTGTACAGCAAGCGCAATTAAAGGATTACCAATCGCTACCAATCTAAATTTGCGTCAGTCTAAATATATATTTTACAGTAACATTTTAAATTTAATACATTGAGTGATGGGAAAAGGTATGAACGAATTTCGAGAGATAGAAACGCGTAAAGAGTTGTTGGTCGATGGCTATGAAGTGGTCATCGGTATTGAGATTCATTGCCAGTTGAATACGGACAGTAAAATCTTTTCCAGCTCGCCAACGAAGTTTGGTAATGAGCCAAATACGCAAGCGAATATTGTTGATTTGGGCTTGCCTGGTGTGTTGCCAGTATTGAATGAAGGGCTTATTGAACGTGCATTGAAATTCGGTATTGGGGTGAATGCGGAGCTTGGATTACTCAATACGTTTGACCGTAAAAATTACTTTTACCCTGATCTGCCAAAAGGCTATCAAATCACGCAAATGGCAAACCCAATCGTGGGTAAAGGCTACATTGATGTGATCGTTAATGAGGGCGAAAAAGACGAATATAAAAAACGTATCGGCATCACCCGTGGGCATTTGGAAGAAGATGCGGGCAAGTCAGTGCATGATGCGGTTGCGGGCATGACCGGTGTGGATTTGAATCGTGCTGGGACGCCACTTATTGAGATTGTGTCTGAGCCTGATATGCGCTCGTCAAAAGAAGCGGTGGCTTATATTAAAGCGATTCATCAACTGGTCACGTGGCTGGATATCTCCGATGCGATTATGGCAGAAGGCTCGTTCCGCTGTGACTGTAATGTGTCTGTACGCAAGCCGGGGGAAGAATTTGGTACTCGTACTGAGCTGAAAAACTTAAACTCGTTCCGTAATATTGAAAATGCAATAAATCGTGAGATTGATCGTCAGATTGATATTCTTGAAGACGGTGGTTCAATCATTCAAGCGACGATGTTGTACGATCCAGAAATGGACGAAACCCGTATTATGCGGACTAAGGAAGATGCGGATGATTATCGCTATTTCCCTGATCCTGATTTGTTGCCTGTGCGTATTGAGCAAGCAACCGTCGATGCAATACGTGCAAAAATGCCTGAATTGCCTGTGGTGCGTCGTGAGCGCTTTGAGAAAGCGCTTGGTTTATCAGAATATGATGCCCGTGTGTTAACCGATAGCCGAGAGCTTGCAGATTATTTTGAAACGGTGCTTGAGTCTGTCGGTACTCAGCATGCCAAACTAACCGCTAACTGGATGATGGGCGATCTGTTAGGGGCGTTGAATAAAGATGATAAGACTATTATTGACTCCCCTATTAGTGAGGGTCAGTTAGCGGGATTGTTGAAGCGTCTAAACGACAATACTTTGTCTGGTAAACTGGCTAAGCAGGTGTTTACTGCCATGTATGAAGGCGAAGGTGGTGACGGTGATGATGCGGCGGATAAAATTATTGAAGCCAAAGGTTTGAAGCAAGAGACCGATACTGGCGCAATAAAGGCAATGGTTGAGGAAGTGATTGCCAATAATCAGGCGATGGTCGATGAGTATAGAGGTGGTAAGGAGAAGGCCTTTAATGGTCTGGTCGGTCAGGTGATGAAAGCCAGCCGTGGTAAGGCGAATCCTAAACAGGTCAATGAGATTTTGAAAGAGCTTTTGGGGTAGTTAACAAGTTAAATATTTAATGAGCTTTTATGGAAATATGAAAGCTCATTATTTTTTATAGGGCTTTACTATGAACTCTGAACTAATTAACGTTATCTTGACTAACGTACTTGTCACTAGTGTGGTTTCAACTCTTGTTTCTTATTTTGTATCAGTAAAGCTCAAAGACTTAGATTTTAAAAACGAATATTATAAGCAAATTGTAGAACGTAGATTAAATGCGTATCAAAATCTTGAAATAATAATATCTGACTTAAAAGGAGTAATTTTAGATACAGAACATCCAAACTCTTTACCATATCATATATTTATGAGCGAAGGTGAGGACGGCTATTACAGATTTCTTCATAACTTTATGCATAGCTTTTCAGATAATCTATGGCTTGATGATTCAACAAATGAAATATTAGAAAACTTGAATCAAATAACATTTGTTATAGGTAGTGAGATTAAAGAGGCTGATGAAGAACATATAAAAGAAATTGGAAAAAAGTATTATAAGCTTCTCTCAGATGTAAGGTTTAACCTTGAAAACTCTTTAAAAGAGGGGTTGTATAATTTGCATAATGTAAAAAAAGCACTGAAAGTTAAAAAAGAGAGAAAAGTAAGGGTTCTACATTCTAAGATTGATGTTTAACTAATGACCTATAAATTAGTGCAAAAAATATCCTTGCAAAAAAAATAATAGTAAGTAAAATAGTCAATCCATCGGGGCGTAGCGCAGTCTGGTAGCGCACTACACTGGGGGTGTAGTGGTCGCAGGTTCAAATCCTGCCGTTCCGACCAAATATTGCACGTTATAAAAGATTGCACGTTATAGGAAGGGCAGACCGTCATTGACCGTCTGCCCTTTTTTTGCCTGCCTTTTAGCTAACCGAACCTCTTAACAGTTACCTTGTTATCCGATTTAATCCGTGGTAATCCGCTTAAATGGTGGATGTCGAGCAATACCAATATTGATAAGTGAGACTAGGTCTTTGGTTAATGCGCTAAACTATCAATTTTCACATCAAACATATAGCCTGCTCCATAGACTGAATGAATAAACTGGATATCTGGCCAGACACCCGCTAGCTTAGAACGAATCTTTTTTATATGACTGTCAATCGTACGATCATTGACAATATGGAAATCATCGTACATTTTGTCCATAAGCTGATCACGGCTGTAGACCCTCTTTGGGTTATCTATCATCGGTTTTAATAATGAAACCTCGACCTTTGACAAGGTGATGCTTTTGTCCTGATATTTAAATTCTAGTAAATCATCTTCTAAGGTTGGGGCGTCAAAATGAACACTTGCTTGTGAATAGTGTTGTTGTCGACGTATCAAGGCATTGACCCTAGCCACCACTTCTTTTGGGCTATAAGGCTTACGCAAATAATCATCAGCACCTATCTCTAATCCAGTAATTAGATCATTTTCAGCAACTCTTGCTGTGGTAATTAATATTGGCATATTATAATTTTGCGAACGGGCTTGTTTGCAAATATCATTGCCATCTACTGAGGGCAAGCTTAAATCTAAAATAATCAAATCAGGTTGATAGCTATCTATCGCGTCTTCTGCCTCACCGCCATCATGCACCAGTCGACAATCATACTCACTGGCTCGCAGATAGTCTTGCAACACTGTGGCAAGCTTCACCTCATCTTCTACGATTAACACCTTCTTTTTTGACATATGGTTTACTCGAATTTTTTTAGATTATTTAACTATGGGCAAAATGATAACAACCTTTAATCCGCCCAAACTAGAGTGTTTAAAGTCAACACGACCACCGGCACCGATTACAATATCATTGACAATTGACAGTCCCAAACCGCTACCGGCAAACTGCCGATTACGGCTTTTTTCTACTCGAAACAACGGCTCTGATAACCTAGGTAAGAGCTCTGTTGGCACGCTAGGCGCGCTATCCTCCCAAGTCAGTATCAGCCTATTATGCTCTACGACTGTCTCTATTTTTATGCTGCCTTTTTGCGGCGGCGTACTATCTGTATAACGTAAAGAATTTTGCAATAAATTTTGCCAAATCTTAGTCAACGCTAATTCTGACAACGACACATCTACCTCTTTATTGTGCCACTTAGTAGAAAAACTCAAACCCGCATTGGTGATTGATTGTTCACTACGTTTAGTGAGCTGCATTAGTAATGGTTTAGGATTTAAACGTTGAGAATGTTCATTACTCATTCGACCTTGCACATTATTGGTATTTGGCTCATCAGTACTTAATAACGAGTTTGTAACGTCACTATCTAAGTCATTTTGAGCTAAATCTTTTAGAGGATTTCTGATATCACTCATTGCTGCGTGATGAAAGTCATCAAGCATCGTCGTTAAGCTATTAATCTCCTGCTGTAACGACTCAAGCGATTCGTTATCAGGTTGCTTAATACCATCTAGCATGGACTCAACCTCTGCTTTTAGTACGGCAACAGGTGTGCGTAAATCATGCGATATACTGCCCATCCACAGCCTTTTTTGTTCATCAAAAGTTGCCAGCTTATGCGCCATTTGGTTAAATGATTGGCTAAGCTGCCCAAGCTCATCGTGACTAACAACAGGAATGCGGGTTTGGAAGTCTCTATTTTTAAGTGCTTGAGTGGCTTGATTTAAATTTTTAATTGGCTGGGTAAAAGTGTTTGCTAAATACCTTGCCAACAAGAAACTAAACCCAATGCCAAGCGCCAATATAATCCATAAGGTACGTTTAAAAGACGCCAAATAAGCTTGCTGCTGTAGGCTACTAAATTCACTATTTTTTGGTAAAGCAAACGTGGCAATAACTTCACCAGAGCTGTCTGTTACGGGGCTAAGAAAATGAGTGTCACTATTGCCGATACTACGACCGAAGATTAAATTGTTCTCATTATCTACCAGCGATACGGGTAACATCGGCAGTTCTTTAGGGCGACGTTGTGGTGCTTGCTCTGGGAAGGGTAGCGGAGGTAAAAGGTGCGGTTGATTAACCAAATTATTCGGCTCACCTCTAACCTCTAAACGTTCTGGGGTACGGTTTTCGCCCCTATCTAGGGGTGGTCTACCTAAGCGTGGCGGTAAAGATCTGTTTGGTTCATTGATAAAATCTTGTCTTGTAAAATGGGCAAAAGCTTCCTTTATTTCCGTTATATATAGATCAGGCTGACTGATAAACTCTTGCCATTTAACAGGGTCGGTTGCATAATTTTGCTGCACGTGTTCAGCTAACGTATCCAAACTTTGACGTTTTTCAGCATTAAGATAGGTTGTGAAATCAGATTGAACTCGGTAATTGACTAATGCTGTAGTAGTCAACAGTAAAAACATGGCAAAGCATATAAAGTATAATTGCAATCGCCTCTGGATAGATAATGACGCAGAAAAGTCAGTAAGTTTTTTTATTGTGTTGACCATCTTAATACCAAGTTAGGTTTCATTATCTTATTATAAAGTTTGCTGAATGATGTATTAACCCAAAAACTCAGACTAAAGTATTAGTCTGAGTTTTATTGTAACAAGATAAGATTGCTATTGTCGTAATATCAACTATGCAACCTAGCCGCGTCTTTGACGTTCAGGTTTTGGTGCATTTTCCAATTCTGCTTGGGTAATATAACCGTCGTTATTACTGTCTACTTGTGCAAAATGTCTGCTTAAAGGACCTTTGACTTCACTTTGAGATAGTTTGTTGTCCTTATTGGCATCCATCTTAGCAAATATTTCAGTTGCTGATGGCGGTTGACCATGTCGTTGTCCACCACGCTTCATGTGTCCGCTAGGTTTATTGGCCTCCAATTCTGCTTTGGTAATATAACCGTCGTTATTGCTATCTACTTGCGTAAAATGTCGGCTTAAAGGGCCTTTAACTTCACTTTGTGATAGTTTGTTGTCCTTATTGGCATCCAATTTAGCAAATATCTCAGTAGCTGAAGGCGGTTGACCACGCTCTTGGCCGTTATGGTCGTGCGCCTGGCTTGAAGCGGCATTAGCGCCTGTTGCTGCTGCCAATACTAAGCTTAATGCTAACATTGTCGATTTTACTTTTGACGTCATCATTGTGTTTTTCATTTCAATACCTTTTGATAGTTTAGTTAAAACGTTTAGTGTTAAGTTAAAGATTACGTTTTATCCTTTAACTTGATAACCATCTTAGGTCTAAAATGTGCAACGAATAAGGACGCTATGTAAGCCTATGTTAGGTTAGCTTTCCACATTTATTTAATTTAATAGTTTAATATGCTTACGTTTTAAAGTTTTATCGACATGAGTTAAATATCATGTTTATGCTATCGACATGCTAGTGATGTCATGTTTACGTTTTGCGATTTTATCGACATGAGCTAAATGTCATGTTTATGCAATCGACATATAAGTGGTATCATGTTTAAAATTTCTTCTTTTATAAACATGAGAGATAGACCATGCAAGTTAATACAAACTGGCAGGCTGAAGAACCTTATAATGACTTACCCTACCTACCTCCTAATCATGAACTTGAAACCAAACTCGTTCTAAAACTCTGCATCGAAGCACGCACCGCATTAGCATGCCTCAAACAGGCAGGTAAACTGATACCCAATCAAGCGATGCTTATTAATATTATCCCGATGTTAGAGGCTCAAGGTAGTAGTGAGATTGAGAATATAGTCACTACCAAAGACAAGCTGTTCCAATATGCCTATGATGACAACGTTGCTGATCATGCAACCAAAGAAGCCTTACGTTATCGAACTGCTTTATACGACGGCATAAATGCCATTAAGAACCGACCTCTTACCAGCCTAACTGCCCTTCAAGTTTGCCAAACTATTAAGGGAACAAACCTTAATATTCGCAATAACCATTGTAACGGGGGCACTGTTTTACAAAATAGTTTTGGCGAGGTCATCTATACGCCACCAGACAACCCTAAATCAATACAAGGTTTATTGGATAACTGGGAAACGTTTTTACATAGCGATGATGATTTAGACCCTTTGGTAAAAATGGCCGTCGCTCATTATCAATTTGAGGCGATACACCCCTTTTTCGATGGTAACGGTCGTACAGGTAGAGTAATAAATATTTTATATTTAATCGAAAAACAATTACTCGATTTACCGATATTATATTTAAGCCGATACATCATCAATAACAAAGCAGGTTATTATAATGGGCTAAAGGGTGTCACAGAACGTCAAGACTGGGAGACATGGCTGATTTATATGTTAAACGCAGTCCGAGAAACAAGCGAATGGACGACAGATAAAATATTGGCCATTAAAGAGTTACATGCTAATACCAGTCAGCTGATAAAAGAAAAGGCCAACAACATCTATAGCCATGAATTAGTCAATGTTATATTTGAGATGCCTTATTGTCGAATTAGCAATCTTGTCGATAGAGATATTGCCAAGCGCCAAACTGCCAGTGGTTATCTAAAAACACTAGTAGATATTGGAATATTAACAGATAAAAAGGTAGGTAAAGAGAAGCTCTTTATTAATCAAAATCTAATGAACTTATTGCATAGTGATGAGTTAATTCGCTAACTCGTTGCATGAATTATAACTATCTTAAATACTATAATTATCTTGAATATAGTGGTCGCAGGTTCAAATCCTGCCGTTCCGACCAAATTTTTTAAGAAGTCAGTAATCCTGTTTGGGATTCCCTGGCTTTTTTTATGCGTTGCTTTTTTTATGCGTTGCACATACAGTTTTCATTCCCTTTACTAAGATGTTTTTACTGTCTCAAACTCATTTTTAATATAAAATGACTGACTATTACTATAAAAACAACTTGTTATTAAGGTTATCAAAACCCAAGGTCATTATGTCAGAAAACCCACAACCAATCCAAAATGCGATAAAAACATCATTAAATCCTGACAATGCGGATAGAACGGACACCGCTACCCTACTCATTAAATGCCGAGATAAGGCAGGTATCGTGCAAGCTGTGTCAGAATTTATTCATCGCTATGGCGCAAATATCATTACGCTAGATCAATACTCTACGGCACATGAAGGCGGTCAATACTTTATGCGTCTGGAGTTTGCATTAGCAGGACTCAGCGAAATCATTGATAACTTTGAAGCCAGCTTTGCTCATACGGTTGCTAGACGTTATGATATGGACTGGCGATTGCATGACAATGCTATCAAAACCAAAGTCGGTATTTTGGTGTCTAAGTTTGACCATGCATTGCTAGATCTATTGTGGCGTCATCAACGAGGATTGTTAGACTGTGATATTACTTGCGTAGTGAGTAATCACAATGACTTACGTCAAGCGGTTGAGAACTTTGGTATTGAGTTTTATCACGTTCCAGTAACCAAAGACAATAAAGCAGAGGCTGAAGCAGACATTCATGAAATCATGGCGGGCAATGATTTGTTGGTGCTAGCCCGCTATATGCAGATTTTGTCAGAAGACTTTGTCAATCGCTGGCCGATGAAGATTATCAATATTCATCACTCTTTCTTACCCGCGTTCGTTGGTGCTGACCCGTATCGTCAGGCGTTTGATAAGGGGGTAAAACTGATTGGAGCCACGGCTCATTATGTGACCGCTGAATTAGACCAAGGCCCTATTATCGAGCAAGATGTACACCGAGTCACCCACCGTCAAGGGGTCACTGAACTGCGTGCCATTGGCCGTGATGTCGAGCGCAATGTATTAGCACGGGCGGTGAATTGGCATGTACAAAACCGAGTGATTGTCTCTGGTAATAAGACAGTAGTGTTTAGTTAAGATAAATTCTAATCGTTGCCAATAAGGGAAAAGTATATGAGTTATATGGGTAAAAAGGAAATTTTTACTATTGCATTAGGTTCAGTGATCGGTTGGGGTGCGTTTATTCTTCCCGGCAATGTATTCCTCCCCAACTATGGGGTGCTTAATACCTTAATTGGTTTTATGATTGCCATCATCATGCTGGTATTTATCGAAAACAGCTATTCAAAAGTGATGACCAAAGTTCCTGAGTCTGGCGGTGAATATAGTTTTGCCACCACATTACTGGGTAAAAAATCAGGGTTTATTACTGGTTGGGGATTATTGCTTGCATACCTTTCGATTATCCCACTTAACGCTACTGCTGTACCCATGGTATTGGATGCAGTCTTTCCCTTTTACAATAAAGGCCAATTTCTCTATTCCGTCTCCGGCTACCCCGTCTATTTAAATGACATTCTAGTATCTATCAGCATTATTGTTTTATTTACTTTTATTAATATTAAGGGAATTAAAGGGGCGCTTAAAACCCAAAACCTGCTGGTATTCGCATTAATTGGCTCGCTATTATTAATCTGTTTCATTGCGATGTTCAATATCGGAAGCACTCAGATGCAAAGCTTAGACTCTAATTGGGGGGAGCTAAACACCTCATCAATTGTACGGATTATCGCCTTTGCACCTTGGGCATTTATCGGCTTTGATGCGGTTGCACAGATGTCTGGTGACCATAATTTATCTTCAAAATCCGTCTCTAGAATTACCATGCTAGCGATAGTTATTGGTGCAGTGATTTACAATGTGTTAAATGTAGTAACCGCGCTAGGCATCCCCAGTGATGCGCTTACTGACTCTGCATGGGCGACTGGCGAAGCGGTTAAAAATTTAGTAGGCAAAGGGATTTTCTATTTCTTGGCAATTGCTATGTTTGGCGCTGTGGTTTCCGGGTTAAATGGTTTCTTTATTAGCTCAAGCCGACTGGTAGATACAATGAGTGATGATTACAGTGTGGGTAAACGTGAGGGTGCTTTAAAGACAGGTAATGGCACTATTCCAAGATGGGTCATCTACTTTATCGGGGCGTGCGCTATCATTGTGCCCTTCTTTGGTCGTACTGCCCTACTTTGGTTTGTTGACTTGTCGTCGATCGGTGCCTCTGTCGCATACTTTATGACGTGTTTGTGTGCTTATAAGATTGCAGAGGGTCGTAAGGACGTTATCATAAGTTGCCTTGGTATGCTGGTATCGGCAGCATTCTTAGTGTTTCTACTAACCCCTATATTTCATTCAAACATCTCCTTACCATCCTACTTTAGTTTAGCATTTTGGATTGCTTTAGGGTTTGTGGTGTTTATGTACATTAGAAATAGGAAGCAGTTGATTTAAGCTATTGTTAAAGCGTGAATAAGTGCTTTTATATAATAAGCTATCGTCGTAATAACATTGACGAACTCGGTGTCAAACTTGTCGACCCTTCTATCTGTCGCGTTTGCACCCGTCCTTCTCGATAGGTTAATGTCTAAATTTGGCATAAAAAAGTCAGCCTAATGGCTGACTTTTTAAATCTTTACAGCTATCGTGCAACTAACCACGAACGGCATTACCCCATGTTGGAACGACCATCTTCATTAATGGTTTTAATAGCTTGACGTTACAAGCAAAAATAGAGCCTGTTTCCATGGCTTTAGGGGCACCATTATGATCAACAACTACTCCACGCGCCTCATTAACGATAAGCTCGCCCGCCGCAATATCCCATGGCTTAAGCTTCATCTCAAAGTAACCATCAAATCGACCAGCTGCCACATATGCTAAGTCTAGGGCAGCAGAGCCGAGACGACGCACTTGGCCACCTTCTTCTGCAATCTTCTGTAACGTAGCAAAGTGCTCTTTAGCATAAGACACCACTTTATCGCCTTCTTGACGTTCCAAAGGATGACCCGTTGTAAACAAGCCTCCCTCAATAGTTTTACGTTGACTAACTTGCAAGCGGCGTTGGTTTAAACGCGCCCCTTTACCACGACTGGCTGAAAACATCTCGTCACGAACTGGGTCATAGATAACTCCGTGTTCAGTCACACCATTGTGCTGTACAGCGATTGAAATACAAAAGTGAGGCACACCATGCACAAAATTATGAGTACCATCTAGAGGATCAATAATCCAGCACCATTCACTGTCGCTACCTTGACCTTCTTGCATACCAAACTCTTCGCCCAAAAAGGAGTGGTTTGGATAATTGTACTTTAATGTCTCAATGGTCAACTCTTCACTAAAGCGGTCTACCTTAGTTACTAGACCTTCTAAACCCTTTGATTCGATATCAAGCTCAATTTTATGACGATTTTGATGCGCTTTAAGAAGTTCAGCGCCGACTTTCTCAGCAGCACGTGCTGCAATGACAACCATTGGTTCCATAATGTTCCTATTTACTTTACGAGATGTATTGAAGTGTCAGTTGGAGGTTTGATTAAATTTACGGCTAAGGGTAGTTGATAATAAAAATCAGCCACCTTGCCTGATGGGTATATGTAGTAGAATGCTCATCATAGATAACTGATGAGTGCTGCTCGTTTATTTAGCTAATATCCATTCTACAATAGAGAGGACATAAGGTGATAAAAGAGCAGCGGTTAATCTATTCTACTTAAGATGTAGCATCTGTTGTAGCTTATCTGTCACGCCAGCGACATCCAAACCACAGTCTGCTAATTGTTCATAATGACTTCCATGAGCAATAAACTCATCGGCAATACCGATATTTTTGATACGTAAATTAGCAGCAACACTTGATGCTTGATTCAGCAGGTATTCATTGACTGCACTGCCCGCACCGCCCATAACCACATGTTCTTCTAAGGTGACGATATAAGTATAACCTTGCTCAATCAGCTGATCTAACAACTCGCTATCGAGCGGCTTAACCCAGCGCATATTGACCACGCTAATCTCAAGGTTGCTATCGTTATTATCTGCTGAGACAAGGTTCTGAGCGGCTTGATGCGCTGTGGCGACCATAGAGCCGAAGCCCAATAAAGCAACTTTGGTTACCTTATCTGCATTGGATTGCTCAGCTGTGTTATTAGAATGATAAACCGCATCTATCACAGCTTTACCCACCGTAAATTGTTGCGCAGGCTTATCTATAGCAACTCCAGGACCTGTGCCCCTTGGGTAGCGGACTGCGGTTACGCCTTCATATTCATAACAAGTATTTAATAATTGATAACACTCGTTTTCATCTTTGGGCGTAGCAATCACTAGATTTGGCACGCAGCGCATATAAGCTAGGTCAAATACGCCAGCATGGGTTGCGCCATCTTCACCGACCAATCCGGCACGGTCGATTGCAAACATCACATCAAGATTTTGTAGTGCTACATCATGAATAAGCTGATCATAACCGCGCTGAAGAAAGGTGGAATAGATAGCGACAATCGGCTTAACCCCTTGGGTTGCCATACCGCCTGCCACAGTCACTGCATGCTGCTCTGCAATCGCCACATCAAAAAAACGTTTCGGGAATTTTTGAGCAAACTCCGTCATGCCTGACCCTTCTTCCATCGCAGGCGTGATTGCCATCAAGTTAGCGTCGGTAGCCGCTTTATCACAAATAAACTCACCAAATACTTGGGAATATTTCTTTTTGTGAATGGGCTCAGCAGATGCCTTATCGGCTTTTTCATATTCTACAGTTGCTTCTGACTGTTTGGGGACTTTACTAATAGCATGGTAGCCAACAGGGTCAGCTTCTGCAGGTACAAAGCCTTTACCTTTGACGGTATGCACATGTACCAGTACCGCGCCTCTCAAGTTTTTGGCGCGCTCCAATACTTGTGTGAGCTTAACCACATCATGCCCATCAAAAGGACCAAAATATTTAAAGCCAATTGCTTTGAATAAGTTGTCTGCAAATAAATCATCTACGATTTTATTAGCAATTTTATCAGGCAGCCCTTCAAGATCGCTTGGGCGTGGTATGGTGCCCTCAGCAAACTGCTTGGCAATTTTCGTAATGATTTTGTTAGGAATGCGCGCTGACCAATCGTTAATAGCACCATTTGCCATATGCACATAATGACGGAAACGCTTGTCTGCACTGTCAATGGTACGCTTAGTTAAAACAGGATTACCTGACTTATCAATATCAATTGCCAGACCGCGCTGCCATAAGACAGCTAGATGCTTCGAGAACCCACCCGTGGCTTGAGAGATTGACATATCATTGTCGTTCAATACGACCATGATATCGGCATCTTGCTGCACCGCATCATTCATGGCTTCAAAGGCCATCCCGCCGGTCATCGCACCATCGCCGATCACACAGGCGACTTTTGATTGCTTGCCTAAATGACGCAGGGCAAGACTCATGCCCAAGCCGGCTGAAATAGAAGTAGAAGAATGTCCAACACCAAAGGTGTCATATTCTGACTCTTGACGTTCTGGAAAAGCAGTTAATCCATCTTTCGAGCGAATGGTCGATATACGATCACGGCGACCGGTTAACACCTTATGTGCGTAGGCTTGATGTCCCACGTCCCAGACCAGCTTGTCATCGGGTGCATTTAATACATAATGCAGAGCAATGGTCAATTCAACCACACCCAAATTTGCACCAAAATGCCCACCGCTTTGACCGGCTGAATACAGTAAGTACTCACGCAGTTCATCTGCTAATGTCAGCAGTTGTTGTTGATTCAGACCCTTTAAATCAGCGGGAGACTCTATCTTATCCAATGTTGGGGTGGC
Source organism: Psychrobacter sp. CX5 (assembly GCF_057621535.2). Taxonomy (NCBI): domain Bacteria; kingdom Pseudomonadati; phylum Pseudomonadota; class Gammaproteobacteria; order Moraxellales; family Moraxellaceae; genus Psychrobacter; species Psychrobacter sp. CX5. The sequence goes on from NZ_CM177735.1 coordinate 686,303, forward strand.
AGGGCGCGATGTTGGAATTTCTGAAAAGTGACGCATGGCTAGGGGTTTAAAAGTTTTGGTAGTTGCATTAGGCACATCAATACGACTGTCTTCAGTGGATGAATCCACTTGTTGCGAGGGCGCAGGCTTGGGCGTAGTTGAGTTTGAAATTTGCTGCATAGACCTTACAAAACCTACTAATCTTAGTGTATAGATGCTACTTATCGGGTTGATAAAACCAACTCGATAGTCTGAGGGCTTATTATTTTGGTAACCCTTATATAAAATCTAAAAACCATCCTATCGAAAAGATCATTGCAAAGGCTACTATTAGTAGGTTATGCAAGTCTGTCAAAGAAAAGATGTTTTAAGAAAAAGGGTTTACCTAAAACCTTAAGCTTAGCATCAATATGAGTGAATATAGATGAAAATAATTTGTCTGTACCTTTAAAACAACCGCTAACTGTCATCATTATTAAATAACTATGTTAAATAACTATGTTAAATGACTATAGTAAATGGCTATTTATCTATAAGATATCAGACCTGTGCATCTTCTGCACCAGAATAAAGCATTTTTTGAGTATTTTTAATGTTTGACAGTTAATATAAGACTAACGCAAATAACGGTATTTAAGCTCTTAAAGGCAATTTTTTATTAAGTTTCTGACGCCTTCATTTAGATAGTGCAAATAAATAATGCTCAGTGACTGTTCATTTTAATTCTGCGTCCGTTCTGTAATAGCCCTATGATGACTTAATATACTTGATATTTAACTATTTGCCGTCATTAATCTATCAGTGATAGGGTATACTTATAATGCTATAAAACCTAACTATAACTAATAAAATTTCGATAATGCACGGTCTGACAGTCGGTTGTACCTTTGTCCCACACGAATCATGCTCGGTTAATAACGGTGTGATTTTTATCAACTTTATCTCAGGCTAAGCCAACACTGTATCGGTATTAAGAATATGGCATAATAGCATTTTTTTTCATTTAACGCTTTATTCATACTTCACCGTATGTGAATTTTCTATGTTTTTAACTCAATCTAATAATATTTAAGGTCATTTGAACCTGATTAGCTTGGTTGTTATAAATTTTGGTTATTATCGATTAAACATATACCCGCTCTGTTTATTTACGTATCTTTATTCACGAATATGACTATTTAGGTCTGCAATGTCTCAACTCACAAATAAAAATACTTCTCAATCGCCATTTCGCTTCATTAGTAAAGCAAAACTTCCCACCGCTCATGGCGACTTTGATATCCATGTTTTCGAAAACGATGACGGACAGGAGCATGTCATGCTGACCTGTGGTTTACCAATCGTTGCTGACACTAATAGGGTTGTGGAGATAGAAGGCAGAGATACTGATAACAAACTGACAAAAGCACCTTTGGTTCGCATTCACTCCGAGTGCCTGACAGGTGATGCTTTTTCATCGCTTAAATGCGACTGCGGACCCCAATTAAACGCCACGATGCAAGCGATACAGGCCGAAGGATGTGGCGCTATTTTATATTTACGTCAAGAAGGACGCGGAATTGGATTGACCAATAAAATTCGCGCCTATGCCCTGCAGGATCAAGGTCATGACACTTTGGATGCAAACCTATTATTAGGCTTGCCTGCCGACGCTCGCACCTATGAGATGTGTAAGCCTATGCTTGAACATGTCGGTATTACGAAGCTGCGATTAATGACCAATAATCCAAACAAGCTCAACTACCTTGAAGAGTTAGGCTTTGACATTGTAGAGCGCATTCCTTTAGTGGTTGGTTTAAACCCCTTTAATGCCGATTATCTAACCACTAAAAGAGAACGAATGGGCCATCATTTGGCGACAGATCTGACGTCCCAAACCTACCTACCAACACATGACTTAGACTATGACAAGCATAAACAGTAATTCAACCGCGAGTGATATGACTCAAACTAGACATCCTGACGTGCAAGACATCCATCGAGTTCGAGAATGGTTATTGCAGTTGCAAGCAGATATATGCCAAGCGCTAGAACAGCAAGAGGCCGACGGTGGTGGCTCTGCAACCTTTACCCCTGATGACTGGAATCGTCCTGAAGGTGGTGGTGGTCGCTCCTGTGTGATGGCTGACGGTGAGGTTATTGAAAAAGCGGGAGTGATGTTTAGTCATATTCATATCAACAACTTACCGGCGACTGCTACCGCCCGCCATCCAGATATTGCAGGTAGAAAAGCACAAGCATTGGGCGTCTCATTGGTGGTTCATCCTCGCAATCCTCATGTGCCAACCAGTCACGCCAATGTCCGATTGTTCGTCGCTGAAAAAGAAGGTGAAGCCCCTATTTGGTGGTTCGGCGGAGGCTTTGATTTGACGCCCTTCTACCCTGTTTTAGAAGACTGTGTCCATTGGCACCAAGTGTGTCATGACTTATGTGCGCCCTTTGGCGATACGGTCTATCCAGATTTTAAAAAATGGTGTGATGATTACTTCTATCTTCGCCACCGTAATGAACAGCGCGGCGTTGGCGGATTATTTTATGATGATGTGAACACCGAAAGTCGAGGCTGGGACTTTGAAACCTGTTTTAAATTTATGCAGGCAGTTGGTCAAGGCTATTTGGAGGGGATAATTCCAATTTTTGAAAAGCGTAAACATACACCAGTCACTGAGCAACAACGCGATTTTCAATTATATCGCCGTGGTCGCTATGTTGAGTATAATTTAGTGTATGACCGAGGTACCTTGTTTGGTTTGCAGAGTAATGGACGTATTGAGTCGATCTTGGTTAGCCTACCGCCATTAACCGGTTGGCAATATCGCTATGAGCCAGAAATAGGTACGCCAGAGTATGAGCTTACGGACTTTTATTTAAAGCCACAAGACTGGCTAAACTTGGGATAAGTCTAAAAAACGTTTAAATTATGCGCTCTTCCTTTTTTGATTACTATTTACCTTTTTGATGACTATTTCCCTTTTTGATTACTATTTGGATATTATTTACAACCTTTTCGATATGTGACATCAAAAAGGATATGCTAGAATTATTTAAGAGTACTACTAGGGCGTGTCCTTATTTTTATCACCATTTCCAAAATGAGGACACGCCCTAGACTTTTATAAATCCCCATTAAAATGTAAAAGGAATTAGCCATGCAACTAAAATCATTATTGCTAGCCACTATCTTGCCATTAAGTCTTACTCTTGTTGCCTGTAATGGTGGCACAGCGACTCAAAGCGATGCTGTCAAGGCACGTACTGACTCGATGAAAAACTGGAAAGACGCCACCGGTGTGATGAAGAAAATGGTTGAAGCGCCAGAGACTTTTGATGCTGAAAAATTCAAAGAAGAAGCCAATTTTTTAGCAGAAGATGCTACGAAACCTTGGCAGCATTTTAGTGATGAAAACGATGTTGGTGGTGCAAAACCTGACGTTTGGTCTAATTCAGAAGGGTTTAGAGCGGCGGCTGAAGATTTTGAGCAAGCAACTGCTGAGCTCCAAGCGGCTGCCCGAAATGCAACCTCTGCCGATGACGTGATGCCTGCATTCGCACAGGTCGGTGAAAGCTGTAAGTCTTGTCACAAAGAATTTAAAGCGCCAAATGATTAATACAGTCAGCGAACTACTAAACGGTTACAGTGTTAACCTCGTTAAGCCTACTCCAGTAGCACTTGCACTCGGTTGCCTTGTAACCATTTTAGACTTCTCTGACTATATTCTTGATAGTTAATGAATGAAGTAGTGAGTTCATTAACAATTAAATCCATATCGTTGTTTTCAAATAACATAAAAGCCCTAAACCTATTTCAAATAGTTTAGGGCTTTTTTAAACCTGTCTAATCCGTTCTAATCCGTTTGTTTAGATGACTGATTCATAAACTTGGACGATTTAATAAAAAGATTCTTTAATAAAAAGATTCTTTAATAAAAAGATTCTTTAATAAAAATAAGTCTTAAATCAACATCTGGTTAGCTGTTGTTATTTCTTAATGGATAACTGTCATCCAGAATCTCATCTTTTTTAGCGGTTTGATTTTTCATAATGTGATCGGCAAGTACTTGAGCCGAGCCATCACTAAAGTCGAGCGTGCGTATTGGGAATGGAATATTGATATCAGCTGCGTCAAGATGATCTTTGACCTCAACGATTACTTCGTGAATCGAGGCCACCTTATTTGCTTGAGTCCCGTTGTCAATATACCACCGAACTTTTAAATCAATACTGGAGCTTCCAAATTCAGAAGCCACTACTGAGGGTTCTGCCAGCTTGGATACCGTTTCCGCACTCTTTAAGGCTTTGAGTATCGCTTCTTTGGCTGCCCGTATATCATCGTTATACCCTATCCCAACCGTAATCTCTAAGCGGCGACGTTTATAAGCCGTGTTAACGGTCAATGCGCCAGTATAAAGCTGGGAGTTTGGAATAACTACCTGACGACCATCATAAGTACGAATTGTGGTTGCCCGTACCTTAATATCTTCTACCGTGCCTTCATAATCTCCTGAGATAATTTGATCGCCAATACGAAATGGCTCCGACAATAATAATAGAATCCCTGACAATAGATTTTGAAAAATATCCTTGAAGGCAAAGCCTATGGCCACTGACCCTATCCCTAGCGCGCCAACTAATTTAGCGGGCGTAAAACCAGGAATAGCAATGACCATAGCGATCATAAAGCCCACAAATAATATTAAGGCGCCGCCTATGCGCTCAAATACTCGAACCAAATTGCGATGGGTATGACTCTTGACCAGTACCTTCCCAATGACCCCTTTAAAGACCTTGGACAATAACCAGAAAACTAAAAGTACTACTAGAGCAACAACAAAGTAAGGTACTCTCGCCATAAAGTCTCCAAACATCCCGTTTGCAGACGACGCTATGGTTTGATATTCGACTATCTTCTCGCTTACTTTTTCTGACACACCCACTTCAGGCATTCCCACATCCTTTTTAAACTATGTTGGCTAAATTCTAACCTTTAATTTTTATAGTATCAAATTGAGCACCTAATTGTGCTGTTTAAACATCCTCTATAACGATAAATACCCTTTATAAAAAAGCACTTGGTTTGTCCTATTAAAAACCAAGTGCTAAACGCAATCACTGATAGTAATGACTGATAGCCAGCTTAACAATGACGTATTAGCAATCACTCAATAATGAACCCATTTAATAAAGACTCAACAAACACTCAAGTAATCACTCAAAAAGACATTTAAGCAGTTGTCATTCAAACACAATCACTAGCTCATCAATCATTAGCTCATAAGGTCGGCTTGTACGATTTCGATCCAGTACCCATCCACATCTTTGATAAAGGCAATATTTTTCATCTTGCCGTCTTCTGGACGTTTTTGGAACTCAACTTTATTGCGATCAAACCAAGCGATCGCCTCTTCTAAGTTTGGCACACTAAAACAAATATGCCCAAAGCCTTGTGGCTCTGAATTGCCATTGTGATAGCTAAAGTCTGCGTTGTCTTCGGTACCATAGTTATGCGTTAGCTCTAAGATACCGCGTTGACGAAAGGTGTAGATAGCCAAATCCTCATCAGCTGGTAAATTTGCCCGTTCTTCATCCGTTAGTTTGGCTAAAAAATAAAGATCAAATGCCATGTCGGGAAATTTTTTGATGGTTAATAGCGTCATGCCTAAGATACCGGTATAAAACGCTAAAGACGCTTTAGGGTCTTTTATGCGTAGCATGGTATGGTTAAAGGTAAAACCAGAAGTGGCGGTAGCGATCGGCTGAACGCCCTCAACTTTTAATGAGGATTGGGGTTGCTCAATACTATTGATAGACATAATAATTTCCTGTTGGAGTCATTGCTAGAGTCATGGTTAAATAAAAGAGCGACTTCGTTAACCTAACTAAACCTACTAGGGTAGGTCTTGCACTCGGTTACTTTGTCTCTGATTTAGTCTCTGATTTAGTCTCTCATTAAGTTGCCGATTAGTTGTCAATGATGATACTTTATATTGGTTTACTCAAGTGAAGAGATATCTAGGGCTTATTAGATTTGATATCGTTAATCGGCTAAAAATTCAACCTTACCGGTAGTCAAGTCATATTCTGCCCCGACTATTAAAAGCTCGCCACTACGATGCATGTCTTCTAAAAGTCTTGAACCATGCTTAAGCTGACTGACTGACATACGCACATTGGCACTGATTGAACGATCTATCAGCTCTTGGGCATCAATGTCTGCGCCCGTGGCAGTCGCTAACTCGTGTAAGTTATAAACACTGGGTCGAATCCGATCGACGATAGACTGTAAATTAGGGGTGTAGTTTTGTTCTGGATTTATCAAGGCTTCTACACAAGCAGTCACTGCGCCACAATGCGAGTGCCCCAATACCACTACCAAACGCGTACCGAACTTCTCTACCGCAAACTCTACTGAACCAATTTGGGACGGCGCTACCACATTGCCTGCGACTCGAATCACGAATAAATCGCCTAACCCTTGATCAAACACAATCTCAACTGGCACGCGGGCATCAGAACAGCCTAAGATAATGGCAAAAGGATCTTGTTCGGCTACCAACTCAGGACGATTTTGCATCATCTGCTCGGTTTCGCTTAGACTTTTGACATACCGAGCGTTTCCTTGCTCTAACAGTTTTAGGGCGTCATCGCCAGTTTTGGGACGGTTTGATTCAGATTTTGAGGTCATAGTTTGGGTCTCATCTTCAAAGGGCATTAACTTTCATGACATTAGCATTAGGGCTATATCTTTAGAACCATATATTTAAAGTCTATAGATATTAAAGGGCTATAGGTCTTAAAAATCTATAGCCAGTAGATTTTATCATAACCACATGATGATGACGCTCGCTATTAAAATTTGACTGACTATCTATAACACAATCACCACAGAGGCAAAGCTCTGTACAAAAGAACGGCTGAGAACTAAACCTTTACCTTTCAGACCTAAATAGTGAGCTTTTATAACACTCATGGATTGGGCTTACGTACGGCATTTTAGCCCTGACAGGAGCGGTATACTGCCAGTTTGGGCGGGTTGCGGGGTCTAGGTTTTGAGCGGGTGTCGAGGCAACAGCAACCACTCAAACCGTGTCCCCGCCCCGCCTAGACTGGTAGATATAGCGGATGGCAGGATTGGCTCCTTAAGCTATCTTTATGTTCTGTATTTTATTTTTATCACACTTTTATCTTATAGGACTAACATCAAAAAAGCCCTCACAAAGAGGGCTTAGTAATACTTCTAATTGAATACGCTACACGTCAAGGAAGTCTAGAATGCCTTTGGCGGCTTCACGTCCTTCCCATATAGCTGTCACCACTAAGTCGGAACCACGCACCATATCGCCACCGGCAAACACTTTGGGGTTGCTGGTTTGGAACTTATATGGTTGCTCTTCTGGCGCAAGTACACGGCCCGATTCGTCCATGCTAATTTGACTATCGCCGAACCAGTTTGCCGGACTTGGACGGAAACCAAAAGCCATAATGACTGCATCACAGTCAATAATCTCTTCTGAGTTTGGAATTGGCTCAGGGCGCTGACGACCACGATTATCAGGCTTACCCAGCTGAGTGGTCACTACTTTTACGCCAGTGACTTTGCCATTTAGGCCGATAATTTCGGTAGGTTGACGGTTGAATAAAAACTCAACCCCCTCCTCTTTGGCATTTTTAACTTCGCGTAGTGAGCCGGGCATATTCAATTCATCACGGCGGTACGCACAAACCACGCGCTCTGCTCCTTGACGAATGGCCGTACGGTTACAGTCCATGGCGGTATCACCACCACCGAGCACCACGACCTTTTTATCTTTTAAATTAATATACTCATCGGGATCTTGTTCCCAGTCATTACAGCGATTGACATTGGCAATTAAGTAATCAAGGGCATCATAAACTCCGTCAAGCTCTTCGCCCGGATAGCCGCCACGCATATAGGTGTAGGTTCCCATTCCCATAAAGATGGCGTCATACTCCTCCATCAACTCATCGATAGTGACGTCAGTACCGACTTCAGTGTTGAGTCGAAATTCAATACCCATGCCTTCAAATACGGTACGGCGGTTACGCATCACTTCTTTTTCCATTTTAAACTCTGGAATACCAAAGGTTAGCAGACCCCCAATCTCTGGGCGCTTATCAAAGACAACAGGCTTGACCCCTGCCCGAATTAAGATATCGGCACAACCAAGACCAGCAGGGCCTGCTCCGATAATAGCAACCTTTTTGTCGGTCCATTGCACATCGCTCATATCAGGACGCCATCCTAATGCAAAGGCGGTGTCGTTGATATACTTTTCGACATTACCAATCGTCACTGCCCCAAAACCATCATTGAGCGTACACGCACCTTCACATAGTCTGTCTTGCGGACACACTCGGCCACACACTTCGGGTAAAGTGTTGGTACTGTGGCAGAGCTCTGCCGCTTGGAAAATCTGACCTTCTGTGGCTAGTTTGAGCCAATTGGGAATGTAGTTGTGTACCGGGCATTTCCATTCGCAATAAGGGTTACCACACTCTAAACACCGGTGCGCCTGATGAGCAGCGTGCTGAGAGTCAAAGGGTTTATAAATTTCTACAAACTCAGTTGACCGAGTGACCATGTCTTTTTTCTCAGGCTCACTACGCGGTACATCTAAAAACTGGAAATTGTTATTGATACGCTTCATTAGGGTTTTGTCTCCTTAAGTTGGTATTACGCTTGAAACACAGGGCACTTAAATAGGGTCAGCCTGTTGGTTTCTATCAAGTCGTAAAACCTGCCGCAAGAGGGAATATCCCTCAGTTGGACAAAATATTCTGGGTGTTTTATCAAGTCGCTTATCATTAAAGTCAATGAGTATGACTCATTTAATCAGTATCGTTGAGCTTTTTGTTTGATAGCAGTCGTTTAACCTTACTCGTTCAACAGTACTTATTTAACCTTACGGGCATATCTTGGCAAGCTTATGAAAACTGGCTAAAGATAATCGTGCTTGCTTAAGCCTCTATACCAAATTCTATATAAAGTGAGGTATAAGGGCTTAAGTCTATCCTAACGAAAAGCTTACTGTGGATCTGCTGTCGTACTGTGTAGTAGTGACGCCATATTGGCAGCTTTTGGCTTCACTAAGAACACTTTACGGACATAGTGCTCGAAGTCTGCCAAGATTTGAAGCGCCCACGCACTGCCCGTTTTTTCAACGTGATTTTCGATAATTTGTTTTAAGTAAATACGATGCTCTTCGGTTTGCTCGCTAGAAATACGATGCAAGTCGATCAACTCATGGTTACAGCGATCAAAGAAAGTATTGTCTAAGTCCAGTACAAACGCAAATCCACCTGTCATACCAGCGCCAAAGTTTAGCCCTGTTTTACCCAGCACGGTCACCACACCACCAGTCATATACTCACAGCAGTGATCTCCGACACCTTCGACTACCGCATGAGCGCCTGAGTTACGAACCGCAAAGCGCTCGCCTGCGGTACCTGCCGCATAAAGCTTACCACCGGTTGCACCATATAAGCAGGTGTTCCCTATAATGGCGGTTTCTTGTGACGCAAAGGTAGAGCCTTTGGGCGGATAAATCACAACTTCACCCCCTGCCATACCTTTACCAACATAGTCGTTGGCATCGCCTTCAAGCTCAATATTTAAGCCGCCTGCGTTCCAAACGCCTAAGCTTTGACCTGCGGTACCAACCAGATGCAACTTGATAGGACTATCTGACATACCTAAGTTGCCCCATACTTGCACAATCTCACCTGATAGACGTCCACCAATAGAGCGGTCACAGTTACCGACTTGATAGCTATAGGTACCGCCTTGACCTTGACGGATGGCAAGTATCATATCTTCTACCATCTTCTCAGCCAGCAATCCTTTATCAAAGGGCTCATTGCGCTCGACTTGACAGGTCTGCGGCTTACCTTCAGCGGCAGGATGACTACGTAATAATGGCGATAAATCAAGATTGCGCTGCTTCTCTGTAATGCCCTCTAACAGCTCTAATAAATCAGTACGACCTACCAGCTCTTCCATGCTACGCACGCCAAGGAAAGCTAACCACTCACGGGTTTCAGTTGCGACAAACTTAAAGAAGTTAATCAGCATCTCAGCTTCGCCGATGAAGTGCTCATCTCGTAAGCGAGCTTGTTGAGTTGCAACGCCAGTCGGACAGTTATTAAGATGACAAATTCTTAAGTACTTACAGCCGACTGCGATCATTGGTGTGGTACCAAAGCCGAAGCTTTCTGCCCCCAATATGGCCGCTTTTACCACATCAAGTCCTGTTTTTAAGCCACCATCCGTCTGTACGCGCACTTTGTCACGTAGCCCATTCACCCTTAAGGATTGATGCGCTTCTGCCAAACCAAGCTCCCATGGAGAGCCTGCATGATGGATAGAGGATAAGGGTGACGCCGCTGTACCGCCGTCATAACCTGAGATGGTAATCAAGTCAGCGTAGGCTTTTGCCACACCAGTGGCAATAGTACCAACACCTGGACGAGAGACCAACTTCACAGACACCAAGGCTTCTGGATTAACTTGTTTTAAATCAAAAATCAGCTGCGCTAAATCTTCAATAGAATAAATATCATGGTGTGGCGGTGGTGAAATCAAGGTCACGCCCGGTACCGAATACCGTAAACGGGCAATCAGTGAGTTCACTTTACCGCCCGGCAACTGTCCGCCCTCACCAGGTTTTGCCCCTTGTGCCACTTTAATCTGCATCACTTGTGCAGAGCGTAAGTAAGCCGGAGTTACACCAAAGCGTCCTGATGCCACTTGTTTGATTTTTGAGTTACGCATAGTGCCGTAACGTACAGGATCTTCACCACCTTCCCCTGAGTTTGAACGACCGCCAATGGTATTCATTGCCATAGCAATGGCCTCATGAGCTTCTGGCGATAAAGCACCTAGCGACATACCTGCTGAATCAAAACGGGGTAAAATGGATTCTATACCTTCTACGTCATCAATGTCGATGCTGTTGCCTTCTTTGAGTTTTAACAAGTCACGCAAGGTTGCCACTGGACGATTATTGACCAATGCAGCATACGCACGGTAGTTTTCATAGTCACCGGTACGCACAGCATTATGTAATGTGTTGATCACATCAGGGTTGAAGGCATGATACTCTTTATTGAAGACAAATTTGAGCATACCGCCTTGGTCTAATGGCGTGCGACGGCTAAAGGCATTTTTCGCCAACAGTGCTTGGTCTTTGGCTAAGTCAGCAAAGGTCGCCCCTTTAATACGGCTTTGGACGCCTTTAAAGCACATCTCCACAATCTCTTCAGACAGACCAACCGCTTCAAATAGCTGAGCACCACGGTAGGACACAATGGTTGAGATACCCATTTTTGATAAGATTTTGAGTAACCCTTTATCCAAGCCTTTACGGAAATTGGCACGGGCATGAAGTGGATCACCTAATAGCTCACCTGACGCCACCAGATCGGCAATAACATCATAGGCCAAATAGGGGTAGACACACGTTGCACCAAATCCTATCAGTACCGCTACTTGGTGCGAATCACGTGCCACACCTGTCTCAATAATGATATTGGCATCGGTACGTAGACCCTTAGCAATTAAATAGTGATGTACCGCACCTGTTACCAATACGGCATTGGCAGGCAGTTTACCTTTTTCGATCCCTTTATCGGATAAGATAATGAGCGTCTTGTTGTTTAACACCGCACGCTCAACTTCTTCGCATATCTGTTGAATGGCCGTCTGTAAAGGAAGCGTCTCGTCATAGTTGATATCGATGCGCTGACTGTAGAAGGCAGGGTCATCAAGTGCTTCAAGCTGCTGCATTTTACTAGGTGACAACACGGGTGATGACAAAATAATACGATGGGCATCTCGCGGTGTTGGATTAAATATGTTGGTTTCAGCGCCCAAACAAGTCTGTAATGACATAACAATCGACTCGCGCAATGGGTCGATTGGAGGGTTAGTCACCTGCGCAAACTGTTGACGGAAGAAGTCAGCGACATTGCGTACTTGCTTAGACAGTACGGCGACTGGCGTATCATCCCCCATTGAGCCGACCGGTTCTTGACCGTTTTCAGCATTTGGGCGGATAATCTCTGTACGCTCTTCATTGGTAATATTAAACATTTTTTGTAAGGCTTTTAAAGGCTCTCCACGCACGCCTTGTTCAAGCAATTTTTCTTCAAGTTGCTCACTATCACGCACTCGCGTCGCCTCTTCACGTAACCATTTGCGATAAGGATGCGCTTTTTTGAGACGATTACTAATGACTTGGTCATCTAACACTTCACCATTTAAGGTATCGATCACTAGCATCTGCCCTGGTCCGACACGACCTTTGGCAATCACGTCATTTGGATCATAATCCCAAACACCAATCTCAGAGGCCACCGTAATATAGCCATTCTTCGTCGTCACCCAGCGTGAAGGACGTAAGCCATTACGATCTAGCATACACACCGCATAGCGACCGTCCTGAATAACAAGACCGGCAGGACCGTCCCACGGCTCCATGTGCTGTGAGTAAAACTCATAAAACGCCCGCAGATCCATGTCCATACTGTCGACGTTCTGCCACGCCGGTGGTACTAATATTGACATGGCATGGAATAATGACATGCCCCCTGATATAAGAACCTCTAGCATATTGTCTAAGCTTGAAGAGTCTGAACCTGTACGGTTAACAAGCGGATGTAGCTCTGCTATTTCGGGTAATTTATCCGTTTCAAGCTTCGGTGTACGTGCCACTGACCAGTTACGGTTAGCCGTGATCGTATTCAACTCACCGTTATGCGCCAAATAGCGGAATGGCTGCGCCAATGGCCAGCGCGGCAAGGTATTGGTTGAGAAGCGTTGGTGGAATACCACAATATGCGAGTGCAACCGGCTGTCTTGCAAATCACTATAAAAAGCAGGTAAATCGGAAGGCATTACCAGCCCTTTATAAATCACAGTTTGGCAATTTAAAGAGGTGACATAAAACAGAGGATCTTCAGTCAAAGCCAGCTCAGCTTTTTTACGAGCCACATATAGCTTACGGTTGAAGTCTTCTGGATTTAAGTCATCTGCTGCATTAACAAACACTTGCTTAAACTGAGGCAAAGTCTCACGGGCAATCTCACCGACGATTGATAAATCTACTGGGACATCACGCCAGCCAGCAACTGTCAATCCTTGAGCGGCAATCTCTTTGTTTAGAACTTCTTGGCTATGAGCGGCAAGACTGTCGTCTAGGTTTAAAAACACCATACCCACAGCAAAGTTTTCGCTCAGCTCAAAGCCTAGCTCTTTGGCAACCGTTTGAAAGAAATCAACAGGTTTTGCCAATAATAACCCACAGCCATCCCCTGTTTTTCCATCGGCAGCGACACCACCGCGGTGCGTCATGCAGCTTAAACTATGTATAGCAGTCTTGACTAATTTATGACTGGGCTTACCCTCAATATGGGCCACAAGACCGAAACCACAGTTATCGGTAAAATCATCAGGTGATGCAAGGTAGGTCAGCTCATCTGTTGGTGAGTTATAGGAGTGGCTATCGCCATAATTTGGTGTACTAGGATTGGCTGTGTAAGTCTGGGTCATGGCATGTCCTTTATTTAAGCGGTGTTAAATACACACCTCTAAATGGGGTTCTATATAAGTACAGTTATAGGGATAGGTGACGCAACTGTATTGTGAAATGAGTCAACATGGAGCGCACACGTAATGCTCACTATTCATTATTGACTATATTTATAGTAGCTTAACTTATAGTTAGTAGCTTGATTTATAGTAGCTTAATCTCAAGTAACTAAATTTGTTTCTGATTATATCTTAAGGAATGAATTGCTACTGGCTATCATATATATAGTTATTAACTTACTAAAGTTATTTTACTACGCAATCTTGCGCATTAGACATATAAAATATTTCGAGCATTAGCCTTCTTAAAATACGTTAAAAAAAGTATTTAAGATATATACCCCTAATATTAAAGGTAAAAACAATACAGTGAAACATTAATATAGTCACTATAAATATATTAAATACCTGCAATAACCTTGCTAAACGTCATATAAACCATACTAGAGAATCATAACTATAAAATCCAGTAAAATTTAAAGATACCATAAACTTTGACGTCACATTTTATTACTGTACTGTAAGGATAACCTTTTAATAGCCAATGGCTTTTTAAGCTCTATGATGTTAACAAATATGCCTTATATTTATTCGATCCTTCTTGCTGTCTATAGATGTCTATAGCTGATTTAGCGAGTCTAATACCTTCTCTATAAAATAACTTATCTTTGTTAGGCTTCCTAAATTTAATAGATGTAGCGTATGATTTAGTGCATTCGCACTTGCCTTCCTCGACAGGTGAGTGAGTAGATTTAGGATAACAAGGATAAATATAGATGAGTTATAAGATTTAGAACAATATAAAAAGAGGCACTCTTTTCAAGAGTGCCTCCTTTTTATAACATTGAAACATTGCAACATGACCTGACGTCTGAGTACCGTCAATATTTTACGACCGTAATAAAGCTACTGAGTCTTTTCGTTAATCAACTCTTTAATCTTATCGACGTCGCTACCATTGTTCGCAGGTGGCGGTTTGGTCGTACCGCTTGCATTCCTATTGCTCTGAGGTTTAGTCGTCTCAGGCTCGCTTGTTTTAGGTTTAGTACTGGTCTGATTTGAAGAAGCTGCCGAACTAGAAGGTTTATCCCCTCCGTTGTTCTCAGGGGCAACGACCTTACGTTCTTCTGTTACTGATAAGGTATCATTGGTATTGTTTGACCCCTTAATATTAGTATTGGTAGAAGAAGGCGCCACACGTTGCTCCTCAGCGCTTGTCGTTGGGTTCGGACTTGTACTACTTTCACTACCTGTGCTTTGTCTGTCTTGACTGGTATCCTGAGCGGCTTTAGCACGTTGTCTAGCAGCTAACTCACGCTTAGTAGGCTGAAGTTTAACTTGTCTAGTACGATTACTAGATAAGTCTTTGATTGGCGCAGATAGCTCGTAGTTTTCAATAACATCAAGGTAACTGGCAAATTGTTTTGGCGCAACTTCAACATTTGAAGGTAAGCCAAATTCCATACTACTGGCAGTGCCTGTCGCTGAAGACTCACTATTCATTGAACCATAAGTCAGTATGTAATGGGGTTGATCACTCTCATCCCGATAGCGAAAATAAGCAAATTTGTTTCTATCTTTACGCGAACTTAAATAATCAGTGATGATTTCATGCTCAGACACATCCATGACTTGCAGCGTCCATTTGCCCTTATTCTTCTTCAAATATCTTGAATCTTTAAATTCAGGCGGATAGTCACGCAAGTCTTTTACTAAGTTATCAAAGGAGATAGGTTGCACATCTTGATCAAGCTCATGCAAATTATCTATTTGCGTAACTTGAGCTATATTGAAGGCGGCCACTTCTGCCGGTTGCTCTTGCTCTTTTTCAGACTCCTCTTCAAATACTGGGGCTGAGCTAAACATCCATATGGCTAAAGCCGCGGCACCCGTTAATAACGCCATAATCAACCAGACACTGGCAAGGGCGCGACGTTTCTTTTTTTGTGGTTTAATGCTTTTATCAGGAGAAGAGCTTTGTGTGATTGCCATAGAGCAAATCCAGTAAACAGATAAATAATGGAATGGTTAAACAAAATAAAAGGGTAATACTCGTTATTCCGTACCGCGCAACACTTGTTTAAGCAGTGCTGGGTCAAACTCAGCAGTAACGACTGCGTGTCCTAACGATTTTAACAAAATCAAACGCACTTGTCCTGACTTAACTTTTTTATCATGCTGCATCATTGCTAAGGCAGTGTCAGCATCAATATTAGGTGGGTCAACAGGCAGATTAGCTGATTGTAATATAGCACGAATACGATCAACCTCTATCTGAGTCAGCCAACCCATTTTTTGTGACAGCCTTGCTGCCTGTACCATCCCAGCGGCTACCGCTTCACCGTGTAACCACTGACCGTAGCCTTGGTGGGTTTCGATAACATGACCAAAGGTATGGCCAAAATTCAGTAATGCCCGCTTGCCCGCCTCTCTTTCATCTTGTGCGACCACATCAGCCTTATATTGACAGCATCTGGCAACCGCTTCTGCCAATACCGCCTTATCCAGCGCCATTAATGCGGTCATATTGCCTTCTAACCAATCAAGAAAGTCAGCATCCATAATCAGCGCATATTTAATCACCTCAGCCATACCTGCTGAAAGCTCACGTGGTGGCAGTGTAGTCAACGTATGCATATCTGCTAGTACCATCTGTGGCTGCCAAAAGGCGCCAATCATGTTTTTACCTTTGGGATGATTGATACCTGTTTTACCACCAACACTAGAGTCCACTTGGGATAACAAGGTGGTCGGAATTTGGATAAAATCTACCCCGCGCATAAAAGACGCGGCGGCAAACCCGGTCATATCACCAATCACCCCACCACCTAGTGCCACCAAAGTGACATCACGATTACAATGATTGTCCATGAGCGCATCGTATATCAAGTCAATATGCTTTTGGTTTTTATACTGCTCTCCATCTGGCAATATGACGGACATAACCTTAAACTGAGATTGAAGACCCTTAACAAGAGGCTGTAGATATAATGGCGCTACGGTATCATTGGTCACTATCATCACCTGATTACCCTTAATATAAGGCGTTATTTCAGCGGCCATATGACTTTGACTGGTAATCTCTATAGGGTAATCATGGCTTTGGGTATGTACGGTTAAACTTACTTTCATAGGACTCTCAAACTCTACATTAAATCAAACTTTGTTATAGATACGACACTCTACTTTACCGAACATTAGGGCGTATGGAACACACCCTATCCTCTGACTCATAATAGTGCTGCATACTCAGGGTAGTGCTGCTTTAAGGTTTCAATAATTTTTCTAAGCATATACTTAGGATATCCATCACCCGTCTCAACGACAATGTGCGCTACTTCCTTATATAAAGGGTCACGTGCTTCAAATAAAGAGGTTAAAACGGCCTTTGGATTGGGAGTATTTAATAAAGGGCGAGATTTATCTTTAGAGGTGCGTTTTAACTGTATGTCGACACTGGCACGCAAATAAATCGTAATACCACGATTGTTTAAATGGTCGCGGTTTTGTGATTGGGTGACGACACCACCACCTGTTGCTAACACGATATCTGGCAAGGCTGTTAACTCATCAATAGCACGAGCTTCTCGCTCTCTAAAGCCAGCTTCGCCTTCTTTTTCAAAGATCCAGGGTATATCTGCCCCCGTTTGTTCACAGATATAATGATCACTGTCAATAAACTCACGCCCTAAGTGCCTAGCCAATAGCTTACCAACCGTGGTTTTCCCTGCTCCCATAGGTCCAACAATAAATAATGACGGTAATACTGATTGCATTATTTTCTCTCACATAAATTCACTGATTATACAGATATTTGTGTCGTTAGTTCTATAATCGTTGGTGCTGATTCGTGCTTTCTAGTTCTAAAATTACTCACAATATCTATTAGGCATAAACCCTATATTAAACCATAAGCTAAATTTTAAAAACGTTAAAATACACTTAACGAGATTAAACCTACTCAATTATAAGGCTTGATGAATGAGTTTCGGGGTAATAAAAATCAGCAGCTCTTGCTTGTCATTTCTTTGAAAATCTTTTTTAAATAACCTGCCTAGATAAGGTATATCCCCAAAAAAGGGCACCTTCTCCACATTGTTAAAGACTTGATTACGATATATCCCGCCCAAAACAATGGTTTGCCCATCATCTATGGTCACATTGGTACTTAAGGTATCAGTGTCTATCAGTATCACCCCATTACTAACTGGATTTGGTCTGCCATTCTCAATATGTATTTGCAATGAAATTCTGCCTTCAGGGGTAATATTTGGGGTAACCTCCAAACTTAATACCGCCTCTTCAAACTGTGTGGTTGTCCCGCCCCCTTCAGATTCGCTCTGATAAGGTATCTTAGTACCTGAAGATACTCTGGCCTTTTGCTTGTCCAAGGTTAAAATCTTAGGTGTCGAAATGACTTCACCCCTACCCTCTGCTTGCATGGCAGATAATTCCAGATCTATCATCAAGTCAGACATACTTAGTAGGCTAAATGCGACTCGCCCTGCTGGATTGGCGACTCCCAAGTCTATATTTAAGTTATCCGGACGAGTAACGTTATAGTCTGGGTATTCAACCGACTCACCTTTATAAGTGGTTTTATTGACACTAAATTGCTTTAGGTCGGCTAACGTTTGATCACTACCGCCCACCAACAAATCATTATTAGTTGCCACGCCACTAGACAAAATTCCCCACTTCGTTCCAATCTCCTGACTAAAGCTATCACTGGCGCTGACTATTCTGGCCTCAATCATGACCTGCCGTACTGGTATATCAATCTTAGCAATTAATGCTCTAATATTATCAATGCTGGCTGAGGTGTCTTTGATAATAAGGGTGTTAGTCCGAGCATCGGCAGTGATCACACCTCGATGAGACAGCAGTGTTTCATTCTTATGAGGATTATTATGGGGATAATTAAGACGGTAGTCTTGAGAGTTGGTACCATTAGACATGGTATCAGATGACTTTACTGGTGCCATTACGGATGACGCAACTGGTGCCGTCACTGCTTGTGTTACTGGTACTGTACTAGCAGAAGAGAAAGAGCCGCCTCTAGACTGACTGGCCTTGATAATTAAAGATAGGACATCGTTGGCATTGGCGTAGTTTAGGCGTATATACTCATGCTGCAAAGGCATTACAGCAATGGACTCTTGCTGAGATTGCAGTAAGCTTATATTTTGCGCAGCAATGTCACTTAATGGGGCAACTAAGAGAACATTACCTTGTCGCTGCATACCTAGTTTTTTACTACTTAGGATAATATCTAGCGCCTGGTCCCACGGTACATTGACCAGGTTGATCATGACAGTGCCCTTTACATTGTCACTGGCAACAATATTAGTGCCTGTATACTGAGAAAGTAAATGCAGAACACTACGAATCTCGACATTTTGAAAATCAACTGAAATAGGCTGCCCAGTGTAGATTTTATTGGCTACCTCTGCCGGTTTAACCGTTGTCTTTAATGGGCTTATGCTAAGGTTTACTTCTGTTCCTGTGCGGTAACTTTGATAGTCAAAATCTTTACTCATCTCCACAGTCACAATACCATTCATCCCCCTATTATAAGCCGACACTGACTGTATAAGCTGACTACTGCTGAAGTGTTGACCCGTTAAGGTCGCTGGTATCTTAGCTCCTGTCATTAACAAGGTTATTTTATTGCCCTGACGCTGAATATCTAGGGGAGCCGTTTCATTACTCAATGTCAGATCCACCATACCTCCCTCTTGAGCCCAATCTGTCACCTTAAGTTTATTTAGCCCAAAATACGGCGCTGATTGACGATTATCATAATGAGCAGGATTTAATAAAGGCGTATCTTCTGTTAAGCGGGGCGCTATCTGGGTCTGTACTTGTTTGTGTGTTTCGCTCTGTGCCAGACTCAATGATTGTGAATGTGAGTGCGACTGTAATTGAGTCTGGGCCTGAATTGAGAGCGGATTGCTTAATACAATCGAGGGTGGCTCGACATCGGCAGAGGCTTTTACACTGAACAAAATGCTGGTAAGCATTAAACACAGGGTTAACACCACTAAAAAATAAGGTAAACCCAACCGCACTAGATTTAGGGTTAGGGTATTGAGAGTCATGTTTTATCCCTGTAACAATGATAAGAAGTAGATAAATAGACCTCGTTCTCAACTCTTTACATAGACTATTTTTGATTAAAGTGGGCTAGAAGCACCAGTCTACAGTTAATTTTAATAAGTTGAGCACGGGGTATAATATAAATAGACAGTGAAATAGATACCGACAGTAATTTATCAGTCATAATTTCTGTAAAGACGGCTACCTAGGTGACACTAGAGAAACTGAGGCTTCAACTCGGTTGCCTTGCTGGTCTAGCATCACCTCAACGATATTAAGCTGGTTTGAGGCAACCTCTATGATGCGTCCATTACGACTGCCCACATAGTCACCAACTTCCACGCTAACCACCATCCCATCAGGACGCTGCACTAAACCTTGAGGGTTGTCATGTTCAAAAAACATCCGACCTCGGTAGGTAAGTTGTGAAAGCGGATAGTGCTCTAAAGGCTGCATAGGACGTCCCGTATTTGGTCTAGTCATTAACTCAAATACCGTTTTAGAGCTCGGATTGCCTTGCGTTATATACTCGTTTTGCTGTGATGCTGTTGCTACTTGCTGTTTAATCTGGTGGTGTAACTGCTCTTTTGCTGGCTCTAGTGTTTGCTCTTCTAGCTGTTCCGCGATTTTTTGTTCTACGTCAAGTTGTGTCTTATCCTTGGAAATAGAACGTTGGTTGACAGTAATAAGAGGCATATAAAAAGGAGAAGGTTTATCCGTGGCATCATACTCAATTAAGTTTGCCTGCTCTGCCTGCGCAATAAGCTGTTGAGACAATAAAGGTATATCTTCTGGTAGATTATTCTGAACCAAATCCTCTTGTATTGTCACATCTTTTTCTAAAACCTCCTCAAGGGTGCCATCACTGACTGTGTCGATAGAATCTTCGCAGGCTATTAGTAGCTGACCTATACCCACTACTAGGACCATTAAAAGAATGCTTGCCTGACTTTTGTCAATAAAGAGCATAAACAGTATCACTTTTAATAAATTTTCACTTCTGAGGCGGTGGCATTCGTATTCTTATCAAAGTAATTCTTATCTAAGTAATAGTGCTTACCGTGTAAGGTTAGAGATAGCTGAGCTCTTCTATTCGGGTTTCTAGAAAGATCTTTTGACGTTGCAGGATTAAGGCGAGTACGTCTATCATCGACGTAAGCAAGCTCAAAATCATGAAGCGTCAAGACATACGGCAAATTTGCGAGACCATTAAGAAAACGTCCAAAATCATGATAGTCGCCGATTAACACCATACGCATCGGTTGCTCTATAAGATATTCTTCGCTATTTTTTTGTCCTGCTCTTTGACCTGCTTTCTGATTTAAGGTCTGAACAGACTTTTGATTAATTTGTTGACCTAACTCTTGATTAACGTGTTGTCTAAGCCCCTCACCTGTCGATACCTCTTGGAACACTACCCCAGCCGCCAAGCCTATTGTATTTATTGACGCCATTAGTGCCCCCTTCTGATTGGGCTGAGACAATGGTTTAAGTAAGTGATTAAGTGTCTGGTTCGCTTGTTCTATTTGAAGACTGTCTGTCGCTCTAGCAGAGGCTTTCGCACTGAACTCATGCTGAGTTTCAATCAATATGTGCTGCTGAGTTTTTAGCGCTTTAATTTGTTCAAGTTGACTGCTGATAGGTATAAAGTAACTGATAAGCATAATAAGGACTAACAGAGAAACAATAACAGCCCCCTTTATCACCAGTGGCCAACTGCCGTAGTTTTCTCTATCTAAGCTTTGCAGACTGTACCAAAATGCTTTTAAACGATGCCCTTTTGTTTGCAATCCAGATGCTGAAGTGGCATGATTACAGCGGTTAGTGAGTTGGTTGGTAAGCCGTTTAGCCAATCTCATTATGGAGTACCCCCATCGGGTGACAGGCTTGTGTGAGTTGGCTCACTATCTAAGCTCGATGCAGACAAATCTCTATCTGATTGATTTATCGAGGTTATATCTTCTCTATCTACCAACTTTGAGGATACCAATTGCTGTAGTTCAATTTGTTGACGGGTAATATCGACCACTTCGGCGATGACCACAAACTCAAAAGGAGTGGCTAGGTCGTTTACTGCCATAGGGGGTTGCTCCGCTACCGTTTGAGCAACTCTCGTATTCTTCTGATAAATGTTCTCCTGATAAACATCCTCCTGATCAATACTTAAATCCCCTGTTTTGACCTGCTTAACAGATTGGATTTGAACTTTCTGTATTCCTTGGCTTAACGCTAAACGATTTGCCCAGTCAGAGACCGAGGCGGTACTTTCTGCCCTTCCACGAAAGGTGATTAACTCACCTTGTCTATTTAATCCTGTCAATCTTAAGGTGTTGGGTAAAGTGTTGGCAATTTCATTCCAAATATGAACCAATAATTTACGATTATTTTTGGCCTCGTAAATCCTATTTATTTGCACTATAGTAGTATGTCGTTGCTGTTTTGAAGTCTTCGTCTCGACCAGCGTTTTTGCAAGCTCACTATTACGGTGCATGAGATCTGCATTTGTTTGTTGCTGGCTACGCTGGATATGATTTAAGTAACCCCAAATAGCACTGACACCTAGTAATCCTAGGGTTATAGATAGATAAATAATCTTTAAAAACTGTTTATTCCGCTGCTGTCGTCGTTGCTCACGCCATGGCAGTAGATTAATATAAGCCACTATATTGACTGCCTTAACTGACCGTCTTGGTAGCTGTTACGTCTTAAACTAAGCCCACACGCTGTCATTAAAAGTGGCGCATCCTTATTCAACTGCACCCTGTCAATATCTGGATGGATAGTCATGTCTATAAAAGGATTAGCGATGCAAACATCAAGACCTAATTTAGACTGTAAGCTGTGTTCAATATCGGCTATCAAAGCACCTTCACCGCATAACAAGACTTTTTCTATCTGACGGCTGAGGTAATTAAGGTTATTAGCATTATTATCATCAATTGCGATGTCATCTACCCCCGAATCATCTTGACTGTCTGTATGAGTCTTATCGTCAGGGTTCAAGCTACTTAGAATTGACTCTTCCGTTAATGGTTCCGCGTCAAAATAATACTGCAATGCTTGCTTAATATGATCAACAAGGTGTTCAACAAAGGGTTCAAAGTACAGTTTAGTATAGCTATCTGGTGTATCTGATTCGTCGTTACCCCACCTTAATTGAGCTTTGTGTGCTGCTTCAAAATCAAGGTCATAACCCGTTTGAATAGCTTCCGATAACTGAGCCTCGCCAAACAATTGCTCATGCTGAAAAACAAACTCACCTTGTTTCGCAACGTATACTGTGGTGCGGGTATGGCCAATATCGACTAAAGCCACGCCTAATGACGCTATTGTTAGCTCACTTTTAGATAACTGACTTTTGGATGTCAGATATTTGTTTGATGGAGGTATGATTGATGGAGGTATGGATGTCGTAGGTATTGAACGAGGATACATTAACTGAAAAGCACGCTCGATAGCATGCAAATTTACTTCCACAACTTTAGTTTCAATATTTACAAATGCTAAACTGTCCACCCGCTGTTCAATATGATCATTATGAGACACCACCAACAGCACTTGGACAAAATCACTGTCTAAGGGAGACGGTCCTATTACTTCAAAGTCAAAGCTCACTTCTGCTAAAGGATAAGGAATATACTGATCAGCATCTATTCTAATTTGTGCTTCTATTTCGATATCTATTAATTCAGCAGGCAGTTCAATAAGTTTGCTAATAGCTTGTGCATGAGGAATATCGGTTGCAGCTCGCTTTTTTCCGACGTTGAGTTGTTGAACTAAGCCTGCGATGGTCAGACCCATCTGCTCAGTGTCAACAATAGTATTATCCACCACATCACCTGGGTTTAACTTTTGAATACCATAATGTTTTAGATGATAAATGTCTTGATAATAAGTTAATTCAACGATAGTTAACCGAGTGCTTGTTACGCTGACGCCTAACAACAAAGAGTCCGTCTTGCTCGAAAATAATGTCAAAAAGTAAACCCTTTTATGCTGTGATAAACACGACTACTTTAGGGTCTATTGATAACCACTCTTAGAAACAGACTTTAATAGAGCGCTTATGAATATTAATATTGTAAGGAGTGTCGTTTAGAAAATTATTGCCTGTAACCCTATTAATTTACTCGAAGTTTGTCAAGATAAATTTTATTTAAATATTATAAACGATTAATAATATCATGAATGTTTGGTATATATGATGACTTGAATAACAATTAAACGGCTTATTAGGATAATTATAAGATTAATTATTGGGTTACGAAGTGATACAATACGTTTAGTTAACTTTTGTCATAGTTATTCAATTTCAATGGCAAACTGACATAATAAGAATTTTTGAATACAGGTTTTGAATAAAGGTTTTGAATAAAGGTTAAGAGATAACTCTGTCCTTAATTATGTATTGATAATATTAACGTTCTAAGATATCACTCCCAAACTTTGTAATTTGCTTTATAATTTACTTTGTTATTTACGTTATGTTTTGTTTTATAATTTGATTTTAAGTGCCGACATCAGCGTAATCATGAGTTCACAATCTTTAATAAAGTTAATCGGATTTACGGAAAACCTGTAAAGACCTCAGATTAAATAGGATTATTGTGAAAATAATTACGCATAATACTTCAGTTTCTAAATAATAGAGTCACCATGCCTCAGACTTCCACTGCCTCTCATCTTATCCATCATATTGTGTCTATACTACTGGCAATCATTGCGCTTGCCCTCATTTTGGTACTGGCATTTCCTATTGGGTTTTATGGGATGGCTATGTATATTGAGCCGAATCTACCCAGTATTTCTAAAATCCAAACCTCTACTTTAGAAATGCCGTTACAGATATACAGCAAAGACAATAAACTTATTGGCCAGTATGGCAATCGTATGTCCTTGCCTGTGACCTATGAGGAGATTCCTAAAAACTTCATTAATGCTTTCTTAGCGGCCGAAGACTCCTCTTTTTATGAGCACAGTGGTATCAGCATCAAAGGCTTGGGCCGTGCTGTCACCGAAATTATTACTGATGATGACGGTCAAACGGGTGGCTCAACAATTACCATGCAGGTCGCTAAAAACTACTTTTTAAGCTCAGAGCGCACCTTTAGCCGTAAGCTTACCGAATTATATTTAGCACGTAATATTGAAAATGAGCTGAGTAAACAAGAAATCCTCACCTTGTATGTCAACAAGATTTACATGGGTGAAGGAGCCTATGGTATCCGTGCAGCAGCCAAAAAATACTTTAGCAAATCACTAGATAACCTCACCATTGCTGAAATGGCGACTTTAGCAGGGCTACCTAAAGCGCCATCTCAAAATAATCCTGTGTCTAATCCAGAAGGGGCGTTAGAGCGACGCAACTGGATTCTTGGACGTATGCTAGAGCTTGGATATATTACCCAAGCTCAATATAATGACGCCGTTGATGACCCTATAAGTGTCCATCTCTATCAAGAACGACTTGATGTGAATATGCCGTATTTGGCCGAAATGACCCGTCGCTCGTTAGTTGATAAGTATGGGGAAGAGATTATTAACTCAGGTTGGCGGGTTAAATTGACAGTAGATAGTGAGCATCAAAGTGCTGCCGATACCGCAGTCAAAAAAGGATTAATTGGCTACGATAGACGCCATGGTTGGCGTGGTGCTGAAGCGCATGGTGAGCCTTTGGATAAATTCATTACTCACTCCAACATGGTGCCTGCGAAAGTAACTGAGGTCAGTTATCGTAGCTTTAAAGCCCAATTAAAAAATGGTGATGTGGTGACAGTACCTTGGTCTGGTATGAGCTGGGCCAAACAATACTTAGATGCCAACAGAATTAAACGCTACCCCAATCAAGCGTCTGATATTGTCAAAAAAGATGACATTGTGCGCTTAATTGCTAACGAAGACCAAACGGCATGGCGACTGACTCAAATACCAAAAGTGCAAGGTAGTCTAGTCGCATTGGACCCAGAGACAGGGGCGATAGAAGCGCTAATCGGTGGCTTTGACTATAGATACAGTAAATTTAATCGAGCCACACAAGGTTGGCGCCAACCAGGCTCTACCATCAAACCATTAAACTACGCTGCCGCCCTTGAAAAAGGCTATCGCCCTGACAGTATGGTATCTGATGGTCCTTTACGCATTGGTAGCTGGAAGCCTAAAAACTCTGATGGCCGATTTTATGGACTTATGACCTTACGCCGTGGTCTTATCCTCTCACGCAACTTAGTATCTATCCGTCTGTTACAAGCAGTCGGTACTGAAGATGCGCGTCAGTTGCTAGACCAGTTTGGCTTAGACAAAGACAAATTACCCACCACCCTATCCTTAGCATTAGGCGCAGGTCAAGCGACGCCCTTACAGATGGCCACAGCTTATGCCACTTTTGCCAATGGTGGTCATCGAATTCAGCCCTATATTATTGATCAAATATATGATTACCAAAATAATTTACTTTATTTGGCCAATCCTCAACGGGCTTGTGCTACCTGCTTTAATGAAAACTTAGACAAGATTAACGCTAAGGCTATAGAAGACTTTGATAAGCAAACGGAAGATGAGATAGCACAACGTGAAGCGACGCTCAAGGCATTAGAAGAAAATCCTGAGTTATTAACAGCCAATGACAGTGATCCGAAAAGTACGGGGGCAGATGAGGACACTGATGCGAAAAGTACGGCCTCTATTCAGACCTCCTTGGATGACTTACGTTATAACGCCTCCCCTAAATCAGACCGTTTAAAACCTGCTCCTGTGACCTATCGTCCAGCAGATCAAGCGCCTCGTATTTTGACGCCTATCGTGGCATATGAAATGGCAAATATGCTTAGAGATGTCGTACAACGGGGTACTGCGACTCGAGCGAAAGCCTTAGGACGGAGTGATATTGGGGGTAAAACGGGTACGACTAACGATATGAAAGATGCTTGGTTTGCAGGGTTTCAGCCCACCCAAGTCACCGTTGTATGGTTAGGTTTTGATCAGCCTTCTACTTTGGGTAGAGGCGAATATGGTGGTGTTGCTGCGTTACCTGTTTGGATGGACTATATGCGTTCGGCATTGAAATCAACACCCGTTCGGTGGGTCAAGCTTGATACAAAGGATAAATCAAAGCGGCAGCAACCTAAGGTTGTCACATTGACTAATGATAATACCTCTAATAACAAAAACACCTCTTCTAACCCAAGTAGTAATAGAAATAGCACCCGTAGTGCTACGAGCGCTGAAAGTACGACTAGCAGTGATACCGAAGTTACAACCCCGCCAAGAGCTTCGTTGAGTGAACGTAAGCCGCCTAAGCCTGTAGAGCCACCCGCCGCCGCAAATCCGCCCAAACAGACGACTAATACCACTACTAATAATGAAGCAAACCGGTCAAGTAGTGAGCAGGTGAATTAACTGCGACCTTACCCCACGACTCAACCGCGCACTGGTGAATTGGTAGCTAACTGGATTCTTGATTTTTATTAAGTGTAGAGATGGTTGTATCCTATGAGTAAAATCGCTATCATTCATAGCGATTTTCTTTTTAGATTTAAGCTTTCCTACAACTCGCACTAGGTTTACGTCCTAGCCAGCTGGAGAATAACGATGAATACCAATACCACCACCGCGGTTGATAACCCAAATTCAGCGGGGCCTATTGTGGTCACTGCCCTATATAAGTTCACACGTTTTGATGACTTTGAATCTTACCGTGAGCCTTTACGTCAGACTATGCTTGATAATGCTGTCAAAGGCACGCTACTTATTGCCTCAGAAGGCATTAACGGTACCATCTCGGGCGATCGAGCAGGCATTGATGCAGTATTAGACTATATTCAAAATATTCCTGCCATTGGTCAACTGGAATATAAAGAATCTTTTACCGATACCCAGCCCTTTTTTCGCACCAAAGTAAAACTTAAAAAAGAAATTGTCACCATGGGTGTTGAAGAAATCGACCCCCTTCAGTCCGTGGGGCGCTATGTAAAACCTAAAGAATGGAATGATTTAATCAGTGATCCCGATGTTCTATTAATCGATACCCGTAATGATTATGAGGTTCAAATCGGTAGCTTTAAAAATGCAGTCAACCCGAAAACGGAAACGTTCCGTGAATTTCCAAACTATGTCAAAAATGAACTAGATCCCAATAAGCATAAAAAAGTCGCTATGTTTTGTACCGGTGGCATTCGCTGTGAAAAGTCTACCGCCTACTTACGTGAACAAGGCTTTGATGAGGTCTATCATTTAGAAGGCGGTATCTTAAAATACCTAGAAGAAGTTCCTGTCGAAGAGTCACTATGGGAAGGTGACTGCTTTGTGTTCGATAACCGAGTGGCGGTCAATCACAACCTTGAAAAAAGCAACTACGACCAATGCTATGCCTGCCGAATGCCGATTACTGAGCAAGACAAGCAAGATCCTGCCTATGTCAAAGGCGAGTCATGCCCTCACTGTATCGATAAAGCCACAGAGGAACAACGTGCCCGCTTTCGTGAGCGTCAACGTCAAGTCCAATTGGCAAAGCAGCGTGGTGAAGCCCATATTGGCTCAGAAGTCAAAGAGGTCATTAAGGCGCGTAAACAGCAAAAATTAAAAGCAAAATTGGATCAGAAAAAAGACTAACTTTGTCCTTAGGTCTTGTTATTTTATTTGGTATTTAATACCGTTCAAGGCAATTACCACGATAAATAGCGGTTATGGTTTGATGTTACCGCTAGCCCCGATTGCAGCGGTATCCTGCTGACAACAATGGCGTTGCGGACTGTGGATAGGTAGGGTATCGAGATAACAGGAACCTATCTAGCCACGATAGTCCGCACGCCATTGACGAGGCAGATACAAGTGAAAGCGGGAATAGCTCCAGAATATAGTAAGCACAAAAAGCCCAACCTTTTAAAGGTTGGGCTTTTTACTATTAAATGCTAAGGCTTAAATAATTCGGCCTACTGCTCTACCCACTCGCCATTGCGCCAGTAGACTCCCCAGCGCGTTGCTTTTCCTGTCTTTAAGCTCTCTGAGCCGATGTACTGCTCTTTTTGCTTACGTGACCAGCGTAGAATAGTAGGGTTGCCGTCAGGATCTTCGTCTGGACCATTGAACAAATACTGAAACTTATCTTCCATTTTATCTTTAATGGCTCGTAATTCGGCAAGCTTTGGCGGTCTCGTTTCACGAACTTTAGGAAACTTCGACGCTGCTAAGAACAATCCTGCCGCCCCTTCCCGCAAAATAAAATGATCCTCATGCTTAGTTGACTTAAGCTCTGGCATGTCGATTGGATCCATGCGCGGCGGTGCAGGCTCACCGTTTTTAAGAACTTTGCGGGTATTGTCACATTTATTACACGCAAAGTAAGGACCAAATCGACCTGTTTTTAGTTCCATTTGACCATCACATTTATTACAGTCAATGGTTGGTGCATCCGAGCCTGGTACCTCAAACTTGCCTTCTTCCAGCAAGTAGCCGTCACAGTCCGGATTATTACCACATATGTGCAGCTTTAAGCCGCCATCGACGATATAACCATCCATTGCAGTACTGCATTTAGGGCAGCGCTTCTTCTCCATGAGCTCTTTGACTTCAACGCTATCATCTATCTCGCTGTCATCTAAGTTGGCAAACGCTTCTACGGGCATTAGATTTTTGGTGCCTTTGCAGCGCTCTTTCGGTGGTAAGTTATAGCCCGTACATCCTAAGAAGACGCCCGTGGAGCCATTACGCAGTTGCATCGGTCTGTCACATAAATCACAGTGTACATCGGGCACATCGGTCGGATCATTTGGGCGCATGCCGTCTTTATCTTTAGCATGCTCAAGTTTGACTTTAAAATCACCGTAGAAGTCATCCAATACCGCTTTCCAATCCTGATCGCCCTGAGCCACATGATCCAATTCACCTTCAAGCCCAGCGGTGAAGGTGTAATCCATCAAGTCAGGAAAGCTCTCTGTCAATCGATCAGTGACGATATCGCCCATCTTCTCAGCGTATAGGCGTTTGTTTTCTAATTTAACATAGCCTCTATCTTGAATGGTTGAGATAATCGATGCATAGGTTGAAGGGCGACCAATGCCTTTTTTCTCAAGCTCTTTAACCAAGCTTGCCTCAGTAAAGCGGGCGGGTGGCTTAGTAAAGTGCTGACTGGGATCCAGTTTAATCAGGTTAAGCTCATCTCCCTTTTTGACATCGGGTAATAAGGTCTCATCTGTTTTAGCGGGCGGCATAACCTTGGTAAAACCATCAAAGGTCATTGTGCGACCACGGGCTTTTAGCTCGACATTTCCAGCTTCTACCAAAAGATTAACCGACTTATATTTGGCGGGTAACATCTGACACGCCACAAACTGGCGCCAAATCAGCTCATACAAGCGGATGGCATCACGCTCGACCCCTTTTAGCTGTGTAGACTTTAAGTTGGCATTAGTCGGTCGAATGGCTTCATGCGCCTCTTGCGCATTTTGCTTACTACCGTAAAAATTTGGCTTTTCTGGCAAATATTTCTTACCATAACTGTCTTCAATAAAGCCGCGAACACTAGCCAAAGCATCCCCTGACAAGAAGGTTGAGTCGGTACGCATATAAGTGATATGCCCGGCTTCATATAAACGCTGAGCCAGCATCATTGTCTTTTTGACGGGAAAGCCTAATCGCGTACTGGCCGCTTGTTGCAGAGTTGAGGTGATGAAAGGTGCACCCGGCTTCGACTGGGTCGGTTTTTCCTCACGCTCTTTCACCACATATTTTGCAGGCTTTAAGACCTCCAATACAGCGTCTGTTTGCTCTTTATTGCCAAGCTTTAAGACTTTGCCATTTTGCTTAACGGCTTCTAGACGTATAGGGGTGTCCTTGGCAACCTTAGCATTGTCATTGCCCTTCATAGTAGTATCGGCGAAAATTTGCCAATACTCTTCTGGGATAAAGGCACGAATTTCACGTTCACGCTCTACTACCAGACGGGTCGCTACTGACTGCACTCGCCCTGCAGATAGACCACGTGCTATTTTCTGCCACAACAGTGGCGAGACCATAAAGCCTACTACACGGTCCAGAAAGCGGCGCGCCTGTTGGGCGTTTACTCGATCTATATCTAGCTTACCGGGTTGTTTAAACGCATTTTGTATGGCAGTTTTGGTGATTTCGTTAAATACCACCCGTTGATATTTGCTGTCATCGCCGCCGATAACTTCCCGCAGGTGCCACGCAATGGCCTCCCCTTCTCTATCCAAATCCGTTGCCAGATAGATCTTATCAGCATCTTTTGCTAGAGACTTAAGCTCTTTAATCACTTTGGTTTTGCTGGGCAACACCTCATACACCGCTTTCCAACCATGCTCAGGGTCAATACCCATTCTACGAACTAGGGCTTGTTGCGCTTTTTCTTCTTTACTCAAAGTATCATCTGCTTTGGTCGCTTTTTTCTTTGCACCACTACTGGTAGGTAGATCTCGCACATGACCAATACTTGAGCGGACAATAAAATCATTGCCAAGATATTTATTAATCGTTTTTGCTTTTGCAGGAGATTCCACAATGACCAGGGATTTACCTTTGGCACTGGCAGGGGCTCTGCTTGTTGCTTTTTTACTGGTGGTTTTTACCATTGATATTACAGTCCTAATTTAACTTTCTTATAAAATATTTTTTTAATAATATGATTTAAGCTTGATATGGGCTTATTCTGTGCAATTTACAAGACCCTGATATTTGAGTTGTCTTGAACTTACACTGCTTAACGTTGCGCTGTCAACCAAGTTTTTCAAGTTATTGCCTTGACGGGCAAGCTATATTAAAAATTTTACACACTTAATGTGATGATTTTGTAGCCACTATTTCTGCCCAGTCCGCCATTCTTGTTTTTAAAGCCAGCAAGTCAGGCTCTATCTGACGTTGATCGTAATGTGGATTGGTATTGGGTTTGACATAACTACTGTCATCCCAAAAGACAACCAAGCTATTGGCCTTTGTGTATACTGCTTTAACAAATGGCGCGATAGTCTCAGGTAAATTAAGGGGCTCACGATCCAAATTAAAATTAACCCTACTGTTTAAGTCAGTATTATCATGCGTGTCGTTAGTGTAAGTAGAGTTATAAATAGGGTTTTGAGTTTTGGGTATATTTAGTTTTTGGGTTTTCCCTTGCTCAAGATAACTTAAGTTTTGAGTTTCGCTATTTTCGCTACTATTATTGATACCACTTTTAAGACTCGCGTTATGTACACTGCTATTATCTAAATTGCGGAGGTTTGAATCTCTGTCTCCGACATCTTGATTATTGTTAAGAGGTCTTAGTTGACCATCAATAACCTGATATCGCGTTTCCGGCAACTTCATACCGTCTACTATCAAGGCATATTGACCCATCATTCCCTTACCAAATTCATTATTGCGACCACGAATCCAATTAGGACAGGCAATGAGCTTAGGATTAAGTTCTAGCCGGCGCGCTGACATACGAAGCTTATCTAAGCGCACATCTATACCACTAGGCTTTAAAGCCGTGATACTGCCCAAAACGAATAGTCCTATCGCAACTGCTACCCAGATACCCATATATATCCCATTCTTAAATACTGAAACGTTAAATTAGAACGGCATAAGTGTAGTCGGTTTTAAGGCCTATTCATAGCCACTTTTTATAGCTACTGTTTGATAGTTACTTATTAACAGCCACTTTTTGATAGTTGCTCTTTACAGCTAATAATTAATTTGAGTGCATGATTTCATTTTGAGTGTGTACTATCGAGTTACTCATACCAAGTTGAGCTATCTTCTGGTGTCTTCTCAGAGCTTGAGTTGGCTAACTTCTCTAAGCTCACCGGTATAGTCGCATCTGCCAGTACTTCCTCATACTTACTAGCAACTTTTGGCATTAATGCATCCATGATAGGTTGCCATTGAGCTTGTATATCTCGATAGCGTTTTTGACTGTGATCAAAAATACTAAGTCCCTCTTCGGCAAGCTGTGGATATAAGCTTCTTTCACTCAACCAAGCCAAAGGCTGTTGTCCTATTTCTTCAAAAAAAGTTTGTAAGGTTTGATTGTTGCTATTTTGGGGGCGAATGCGATTGGCAATCAAATGAATATCAACTTTGCCTTTACGAATGCGCTTGATATCTTGAATAGAGTTTAAAAACTGTTTGGTGCTATCAGCATCGAATATAGATGGCAATACAGGAATTAAAATCGCTTTTGCCTCACTGATTAAAGATTCAGCACGCTTGGCACTCACTGAGCCGGGTGCATCAATTATTAACCAATCTTTTTTACCTAAGTTTTTTGCTGCTTTTTTTGGCAAATCTCCGATATCATCTTCATCACGCCAGTCGACGGCGTAGATTTTTGCCGCCGAATCAGGCCTAATCTTTAACCAACGCAAACTTGACTTCTGTGGGTCTGCATCGGCTAATGCTACCGTTTGACCTTGATTCGCTAAAGCTGAAGCCAGTGTGATCGCTACTGAACTTTTACCACAGCCCCCTTTTTGATTTGCTATTAATACTGTTTTCATGTCTATCGCCTACAAAGTTGTCATTAAAATCAATAATTTACCAGTTTAGATATCATAACCCAATAAATTTAATATAAATATCTGTCTTATCGTTTTATAAAACATTAAAATAGAGTCTAAACCCTAGATAAAGCCGCTATTTCACTATTGTACAATCAATACTACCCTGTATTAAATAGTAGGAGCAAGCCATGAGATTGTTACCGTTCACTTTTGCCAGTAGTATCCTATCTGTCAGTATGCTGATGCTCTCAGGGTGTGTCACTACTCCATCATTAACCCCTGAACAATGCCAAGCCGCTAATTGGAAAGATATAGGCTATGCTGATGGCACAGTTGGACGCTCTGGCGCCTACTTTGGTACTCATGTTGATAATTGTGCACCACTTACTGGTAACACGCCAAACCGTGAGCTTTGGGAAGCAGGTCGGCAAGAGGGATTAAAAGAGTTTTGTACTGAGCTCAATGCCTATAAGCTTGGTAGAGAAGGCTTTGCTTGGCAACCCGTCTGCCCCATAGAAGGTATTGAGAAGCTTGAAGAAGCTTACAATCAGGGGCGCTTTTACTATTTACGTCAACGTGATTTAGACTATCTTAGCACTCCGTATCCTTGGGGATATGGTCACTATGGATATGGTCCACGATACTGGCACTCCCCTTTTTGGCCGCGCAGATGGTAATACAGTCTGATAGTCTGAAAGTCAGCTAATATTTATCGCTCAACCTTATTAGCAGATTGAGCATTTTCAGACTCAACATTTTAAAACTCAGCATTTTCAGACTCAGCCGTTTTGTTAATACCATTGTATTAAATACTAAGTATTAAGCCGTTAGGTGGCATGATCAAGATTTAAATCCTTATCGACTCGATAAACCAACAGTGTACCCAAACACATCAATATCGCCATAGTGGCTCCTAGCTTAAAAACTGGGTTTACAGGAAAAAGATTAAGCAGCACCCCGCCAAATATACCGACGCAAAACATTAATGACCCTTGCAACGCACTCGCCATACCAGCGCGATGCTTTTGAAATGCCAATGCAATCGCAGAAGCATTCGGTTGGGTCAATCCTAATCCTGCAATACAAAAGAAAATGCAAGCAAGCACAAAAGGTAAGTAGGCGTCAGCACCATAAATCACGCCTAACAATAACAAACAAATTGCCGATATAGCTTGCATCGCTGCACCAAAGCGTAATAGGGATATCAGCCGATATCGGTTGGTTAAATACTGGTTTAACTGAGTCAGACCAATAAATCCTGCCGCGTTTGTGCCAAACACAATACTAAATTGACTTTCGCTTAAACCATAACCGTCCATTAATAGCTCAGGAGCAGCACTAATATAAACAAACATTGACCCCATTAATAAGCCTGCACCTATAGCCGGATAGCCAAATGAGGGATCTTTTAAAAGGTCTATATATTGGCTAATGATGGTATTAAAGGGTCGGTGACTACGGTTTTCATCGGTCAACGTTTCTTTAAAAAAGAACTTCGTCAATACTAAATTTAGGACAGCGAACCCCGCCAAAAACCAGAAAATAGCGTGCCAGCTAAAAAAATGTAAGAAAGCGGCACCTAAAGACGGCGCTAAGATAGGGGCCAATCCCATGACCAATACCATAATTGAGAAGGCCTTTGCCATTTGTTTGGGCGGCAAGACGTCTCGAATGGCCGCGCGGGTTACCACTGCTCCCACACAAGCGCCTAACGCTTGCAGGGTGCGGGCCGCAAATAAAATATACTCGTTTTGAGTCGTGGCACATATGATTGAAGCAATAACGTAGACGATCATACCAAAATATAAGGGCTTGACACGACCAATCCTATCGCTTAATGGCCCATAGACCAGTTGACCAAATACCAAACCGACAAAATAAGCAGGTACTGAGTTTGACATTGCTGCCGTACTGATACCAAAATCATCTGCCATAGTAGGTATGGCAGGTAAATACATATCAATGGATAGCGGACCGATGGCAACAATCAGACCCAGCATCATAATCCATGCGGTGGGCATTTTAGGAGATGAGTGGTGCATATTATTATTTGACATAAAAATACGTTGACCTAATAAAGTAGGCTAAAAGGCTAAATATAACTAAAGACTCAATTACAGGTTAAATAAAACAAAATACCCAGTTAGATACTACGGATTCTAACATGAGTTTATTTAGGGTTCTGTTTATATAAGGTTCTGTTATTATAAGTTTTCTAGTAATTGGAAGGTGTCCTACTATATAAACATGCCACCACCTTATTAACTTATCAGCAGATCTTAATGCTTCCCTTATTTAAACTGCCGTTTTAAAAACTCAACACTGCTGTCTTTCGCTTTTTTAATAGCCTGTTTACGGTTCTTGCCACCTGCCATTAGTTTCAGTTGCCATATTTTTTCAAAATATAACGCACAAGCATTTTGTTGGGTCATACGATTTATCACCCGCTTGCTTGCTAGTACAGCATCTGGCGAACGACTGGCGATTTCCTGCGCCAATGACTGAGCACGCTCATAAGGTTGGTCATCGACATGGCTCACTAACCCTAACTGTTTAGCTTCCTCTGCCTTAACTAACCGTGCCGTCATGGTCAACTCTTTGAGCGTATCCACTGGTATTAGCTGTAAGGCGGACTGGGTTAAGCCCATATCAGGCACCAGACCCCACTTGGTCTCCATAATCGAGAACTGGCAATTAGAATCGGTAATCCGAAAATCACACGCCAGCGCAAGTTGCATACCAGCACCAATGCAATATCCGTGGGTGACAGCAATCACTGGCATGGGCACCTTGCGCCAGATCAAACATACGCGCTGGAATATACTTTGCGTTGGTTTTAACAGTTCAACCACGCCCATAACCGCATTTTTAGGATTATTTAAATCTCCCAAGTCTATACCCGCACAGAACACATCCCCTGCTCCCCTAATAATAACCGCCTGTATTTCTCTGTCTTTTTTGAGATGACTAGCGACCTCTATCAGCTCTCTCATCATCAAAAAGCTCATGGCATTTTTTTTATTAGGACGATTTAGAGTTATTGTTAGAATATTGTTGTGCTCATTTAGTTCAAGCAGTTGATAGGTTTTTGTTAGGACTGCTGACATAAAAGCCTCGCTATATATTATTTTTATAGAGTTTAAAAATGTATTAACATCATTTTAAAACGTGTGAATGACAGTGTTTGTAATGGTGGTGTTTATAATGGCAGTGTTCATATCGAAAGCATGACTTTACTATCAATAATAGGGACTAAATCATTTTCCAAGTCATATCGTTTTCGCTTAGCATACCCTCTTCTAGTGACTTTTTTTGCTCTGAAATATGAGCCTCTAAATCGAGAGACTCCAGAGATTGTAAGCTTGAAATTAACGCCATATAATGCTCTTCTAACATACTAAATTGGCTCGGTGTCGTGTGTTGAACATTGAGCAAACACTTGTCCTCAAGATTTTGACTGGCTTCACGGATTTGGGGAACACCCGAATAACGACTCGCCCCTAGTACTCGATGAGCGACTTGTGCTAATTGTTCTCGATCTCGTGCTTCCCATGCATGCTCTAGCGCTTTTATTTCATCTGGAACTGAATGCTGCATCATGTGTAGAAGCTGTTTGGCAAGCTCTGGCTTGTTTGCTGAGCGTACAAGGGCATCTCGCCAATCTACTATGGGTATATTGTCCTCTTTAACGTCATTTTCATTATTATTAGCAATATTAGCAATATTGTCATTATTAGCATTATCGGAATTCGCGTCGAGCAGTCTCAGACTGGTAGACGACTGGCTTGAGGTGTTAAAGTCCTCTGTCGTAAACTGTTTTTGAGACTCATTATAATCCCTCATTAAGGCAACAGGTGCATCACCCCCACGCCCAAGCCAACGCTGCAAAATCTGCAACAGCTGCGGTCGACTAATAGGTTTTCCAACATAATCATCGATACCAGCGGCAATGAGCTTATCTTTGCCATCTGCTAGACCATGAGCCGTTAGCGCTATAATAGGTATTTTTTTATAGGCGTCTTGATATTTATTGGCATCTGCTTCTAGCTGACGAATTTTCTTAGCAGCTTCATCGCCGGACATGCGCGGCATTTGTACATCCATAAAGATTAAGTCAATTGTCTCATCTTTGTTGACCTTATTTTTGTCTTTATGCTTAACGTCACTTGTCGATGCAACCACGTTTGTATCAAACGCTACGTTAACTTGTTTGTCAGCCTCGCCCTGTTCATCGACACCTTGTTCATCTACCCATTGCCCATCAACCCCTTCAGTTTCGTCATTATCAGCACTCTGGAGCATTAATTGTTTACTGATAATATCCACAGCATCATAACCACTCCCCGCTGTAATAACTTTAATACCAAGCTCACTTAGTAACGCATCTAACACCAAAAGATTGGGAAGATGATCGTCAACGGCTAATATAGTCACTCCTTGCCACGTTGGCGGTGCTACCATGGTCGAGACATTGGTCGTTCGGGTATCTAGCATTCGATAAAGCTGGCGTTTATCCAGTGGTTGGTATAAGCCAATGGCTTTATAGCGCTGTAGTAGATTGGTATCTAAAGCAACCTGATAACCATAAACCGCAAGCTTTCCTTGATAGTGTAAGCGTATTTGTTTAAGCAGCGCTACCTTGTCTTCATGCGCATCACTCTCGCCACTATCAATGACCACCCAGTCCCACCGATTGCCTTCTTCTTTAAGCTTTTCAAGTGCTCCTGCTAAAGAGCGTACCATAGTGACTGTAATACCTAAGGGCCTGACTGCTGCCTGAAATACCTGCATACTTGCTGCATGGTTTATCCATACCAGCATATCAAAGGGTTTATCATCGTCATTCTGTGACTTTGCAAAAGGACGCAAAATTGGCAACTGCATAGGATCGTCATTATCCATTGACTCAAAATTGCTACCAAATTCAGTATCAGAGGACGCATCCACTTCAACATGCGATGGTATCGTAAACCAAAAGGTAACCCCTGATCTTACGGATGTTTTATTGACGGTAGGGTTTTGTATTGCTGACTCTGATAAGACAAGCTGACCATTAGAGTTACTATTCTCATTGTCATAAAAGCCAATTTTCCCGCCCATCAATCGAGTGAGTTGTTTACAAATCACAAGCCCCAAACCTGTGCCACCATATTGGCGAGTAATGGACGGATCACCTTGACTAAAGCTTTCAAATAATTGAGTTTTGGCTTTTTCAGATATGCCTTGCCCCGTGTCCTGAATAGCAATATGAATCATATCTATTGATGTGATTTCAGCTCTGTTATTGACATTCTGTTGAGTCACAGGGCTGTCATCAACCTCATCAATGCCCACTCGGACTACTACCTCGCCGACATCGGTGAATTTGATGGCATTTCCGACCAGATTGGTAAGAACTTGTTTGACTCGTAGCGCATCGCCAATGATCGTATCAGGCACATCGTTATAGTACAGTACTGCCATCCGCAGCCCTTTTTCGGCAGCCAAGGGTGACAACATATCCATCACATCGTAGATGGCAGAATACAAGTTAAACTCATGCTTATCCAGCACCAACTTACCGGCTTCAATTTTAGAAAAGTCCAAGACATCATTGACCAATGCCAAAAGATGCGCCGATGATTTACGTATGGTTTGGACGTATAAGTCCTGTTCCGCTGTTAGATCGCCATGACGTGCCAACAAGTTGATAAAGCCATCTATACTGTTTAGCGGTGTCCGCAGCTCATGACTAATATTGGCTAAAAAGGCAGATTTGGCTTGGCTACTAGATATGGCTTGATCACGGGCCTCTCGAATAAAAATATTTTGCATTTCCATTTCATCGAAGGCATCGCGTAAATCTTCTTCTGTTTGATCAGAATAGTCTTTAAGCTCTTGAAACTCGCTGTATAATCGGCGCAGTGTCTTTACCAAGTCTTGTTGCAGTTGATTAAGCTCTCCACTTGAGTCGGTATTCACAGGCAAATACATATTCTCAGGGTTAATTTGCTGTAAATGCAGTCGCAAATCATAGATTGGCGCAATCCAGCGCTTCGCATAAATATTTAGACTAAGCAGTAGCACGAGTAAGGTAAATAAACCTGTGACACCCAAGCCCAACCATACTTTTAAGCGAGAAATGGTTAAGGGTTCATTATCCATATCGACAAATAGCCAATAATTAATACCTTGATACTCACCCAGCAAGTGACCATAGGCGGTCCCTTCACTAGTCGGTATTCCCGAGATAAAACCTTGTTCTTCATCCATTTGGTGAATGTTCATCTCTATCCATGGCATAGCCGTCTGCCCCCCAGACGAGGCCAGAACCTTTCCTTGCTCATCCAAGATAGCCACTCGTTGAATATGCTGGCTATTATTCATAGAAGACAAAATATAGCTGATGCGCTTTTGTACATCATCTAAAGACTGTAGTTGCTCTTCAATGATGGGTTTATCCACTAAGACTTCAGTATTGATGAGATTGCCCGTAGTGATCATATCGGCCACATCTTCTACAGAGGCGTCGCGATGTCTTGAGGGGGTTGTGTTTGAAATTATGGGCGTTTTTATAGGCGTTTCTTCGGATGCAGACGTATTTGTGTCTTTACGCTTAGCCTCCAATACAGTTGGATCAGTTAAGATAACCGGCAGTAGCTGCTTTACCATTGGCTCATAGCGTATCAAAGCTGCTGTCGCTAAGGTACGCTGCTCAGACTCGATGGACTTACTGGACTCTTTCTCTACTAAATAGGCGCCCACAGCTGCCAGCAATACGATCGGTAAAAATACCAATAGTATTAATTGCGCATAAGCACTGTTAAAAACGAGTGTTCTTTTTCTCATCGTTTATAAACTTCTTTTGAGGTAAATAATCTTAAGTATCGATTCACAAAACTTGGATAAAATGACAAGGTCACGAACTATTAACCTCTCATTCAATTAATGTGTTATTCCATTAATCTACATTGTCATTGAGTGTAACAGGTTTTCAACGTATTGCAGATAACCAGTTGCTGTTCAAAATGTTATAATTCCTAACCTTTATAACTTAACCTTTAGAATCATACAACACACTTTGGCTAAAATTTACCAATAGATGTACTGAGAAACTCCTATGTCAAATTCAACACACTCCGTCAACTTTATTGATCAAGTCACCACGTTATCTGATTGCGTTGGCAATACGCCGCTTGTCTCTTTACAACGCTTGCCTCAGCTTGAAGGCGTTAGTAACCAAGTCCAAGTGCTGGCCAAAATTGAAGGCAATAATCCGGCAAGCTCAGTTAAAGATCGTCCTGCTTTTAATATGGTTTTGCAAGCTGAAAAAAGGGGCGATATTAAACCAGGTGATACCCTAATTGAGGCAACTAGTGGCAATACAGGTATTGCATTGGCGATGGTTGCTGCCATGCGCGACTATAAAATGATTTTGATCATGCCCGCTAAGTCTACTCAAGAACGTAAGGACGCTATGGCAGCCTATGGCGCAACTTTAATTGAGGTTGAAGGAGGTATTGAAGACGCCCGTGATCTTGCTTTACAAATGCAAGCCGAAGGAAAAGGTCTGGTGCTCAACCAATTTTCAAATCCGGACAACTCCGCTGCTCATTACGCCACAACTGGCCCTGAAATATGGCGTCAAACCGGGGGACGTATTACCCACTTTGTGAGCTCAATGGGTACCACGGGTACGATTTCAGGGACTGGTAAATATCTAAAAGAGCAAAATCCAGACATTCAAGTCATTGGCTTACAACCGGATGATGAGTCCTCTATTGCGGGTATTCGCCGCTGGCCTGAAGCATATAGACCAGAAATATACGATGCCAGCGTCATCGACCGAGTGATAGATATTAACCAACATACCGCCGAAGTGTATATGCGTAAACTGGCGCGAACCGAAGGTATATTGGCTGGCGTATCCTCTGGCGCAGCAACTTGGGCAGCCATTCAGATTGCCAAAGAGATCTCTGAGAGCCAATCTGATGCTATTATCGCATTTATTGTCTGTGATCGTGGTGACCGTTATTTATCGACGGGTCTGTTTACTGCTGAGTAATCTTAAACACAATGTAACTCATTACCTTAAGTTCAGCACCTTAATATAATGTGCTCAGTACAATGAACTTAGTACAATGAGCTTAGTATAAAAACTTTAGTATAATTCTTATCAGACTCAGTAGATACGCTATGACCGATTTTTCTAGTACGCCTGTTATGGTTTTTGATATTGAAACCGTGCCCGATATTGAAGGCGCCCGACGGGTGTATCCGCAACTTGCAAAGCTTAACGATGATGACACCCTAACTGCCTTAACCAGCTTGCGGGTACAAGAAGCCGGACATGACTTCATGCGTCTACCCTTACAGCGCATCGTCTGTATCTCAGTATTTTATATC
This sequence comes from Psychrobacter sp. CX5, assembly GCF_057621535.2. NCBI lineage: Bacteria > Pseudomonadati > Pseudomonadota > Gammaproteobacteria > Moraxellales > Moraxellaceae > Psychrobacter > Psychrobacter sp. CX5. Next base: position 727,865 of record NZ_CM177735.1, read on the forward strand.
AAGGATGGACAGTTCTCACTGTTTTCATTATCCAACGAAACAATGAGCGAAAAAGAAATAATAGCGACCTTTTTCCGCGCATTTAAAGACTTAGAGCACCTGCCTCAGATCGTCAGTTGGAATGGTTCTGGCTTTGATATCCCTGTGCTTATTTATCGGGCTATGCAATATGATGTAAGCGTTCCTTTACTATTTGAAGAAGGGAGTCGAATTAACAACATGCGTTATAACAATTACGTCAACCGATTCCAAGACCGTCACCTTGATTTGATGGATAGATTTAGTCAATATGGCGCCAGTCGTCGTGAAGCCATGACTATTGTCGCCAGCCTCTATGGGCTGCCAGGGAAAATGGACGTTGATGGAAGTGATGTTGCAGATATGGTGGCTCAGAAACAGTGGCAAGATTTAACCCGCTACTGCGAGTCTGATGTCATCAATACGTGGCTTATTTATTTACGCTGGCTACGCTTGATCGGCACATTAACTACTGAAAACTTTGATATGTGGCAAACAGAGACTCGACGCTTTTTACTGTCCAAACTTGAAAAAGATGGCAGTGTGCGCCATCAAGAGTTTTTGGAGTGTTGGCATTAGAGTCTTTAAACACTTAACTCTTATACTGTTATTATTTTAGCAAGTCTTACCTATCACACTGTCATAAGAATAAGGGTATGACATACTCGCAATTCGAGACAAGGGTTTATGTGTTAAAATCCATACCCAAACTTATATCTCATGACCTATACCTTATGACCTATACCTTATGACTTATACCTCATTTTTTAGACCTTTCATCAGCACCTTTATTAACATCTTAAATAAATAGGCAGGTTTATGCAGCCCACCGATAACGTTTCACACAATAATAGTGAACCTACTAAAGCTAATAGCAACGCTAATGGCAAAGATAATCATACCTCTTTAGCCACCGCACCAAGTAAAAAGCTGTCTAAACCTAGCTCACGTGTACGTCGCCGCTTAAAAGATACGCCGCCAATAGCATTTAAGATTGATGGTCTGTCTCATGATGGACGTGGTGTGGCTGTGTATGGCAATGAGTTTGGCGTTGACGAAGGTCACAATGAGGACAAACATGGTAAAAAAGTCTTTGTTAGCTTTGCACTCCCTAATGAGTCCGTGAATGTCCGTCTAACTAACAGTCGTAAAAGCTTCGAGGAAGGGGACGCCGTTGAGCTTATTGCCAATGCGCATCCGGAGCGTCAAACCCCTCCCTGCCCACATTTCGGAACTTGTGGGGGCTGTAGCTTGCAGCATTGGCAACCTGAAGGTCAAATTGCTTTTAAGCAAACCGTACTTGCAGAGCTGCTAGAGCATCAAGCCAATGTGCAACCTGAGAACTGGCTTGAACCTGTGGTAGCGGATCGCCTAGGATATCGAACCAAAGCCCGAATGGGAGTACGTTATGTTGCCAAAAAAGAAACAGCGTTAGTGGGCTTTCGTGAGCGAAATAGTAACTTCTTAGCCGAGCTAAATGAATGTCATATTTTAGATGAGCGTATTGGTTTTGAACTTGAAAACTTAAAACAATTGATAAGTTCTCTAGAGGCGCGTTCACATATTGCTCAGATTGAGTTGGCTATGGGCGAATTACTACCTCATCTTGCAGATGGAGATCAGCCAGTTGCCCTAATATTACGCCATCTTGAGCCACTCTCTGACGATGATATTGACAAACTAAAAGAATTTTTTAAAGCGCGTCATTGGCAGCTATATTTACAGTCGAAAGGTCCTGACAGCATTAAGCGTATTGCATTACATGAGGGGGACGATATCAGCGAGCAGTTTGGTCGACTGTACTATCAACTGCCAGAATTTGGTTTGACCTATGAGTTTATTCCGACCGACTTTACCCAGGTTAATCTATCTGTTAACCGTAAAATGACTAAATTGGCATGTGATTTGCTTGACCTTAAGGCTGGTGAACGTGTTCTAGATTTGTTCAGTGGTTTAGGCAACTTCAGCTTGCCTTTAGCTCGTCTTGTCGGCGGAGAAGATGGTACGCAAGGTCTGGCTATTGGGGTTGAAGGTTCTGATGCTATGACAGCTCGCGCCGCTGACAATGCCAAGCGTAACGGCATTTCCAATACCGAGTTTTATAATCAAGACTTGACGCAAGACTTTAGTGATCAGCCATGGGCACAACAAGGGTTTGATGCAATTTTGATTGACCCCCCACGCTCAGGGGCTTGGGAGGTTATGCAGTATTTGCCTCGCTTTGATGCCAAACGCATTGTATATGTGTCTTGCAATCCTGCCACATTAGCACGTGATACTAAGGCGCTTATTGAGCAAGGTTATCGATTAACAGATGCGGGAGTTATGGATATGTTCTGCCATACTGGTCATGTTGAATCTATAGCCCGTTTTGAAAAAATCGAAACCATTTAGTATGACTTGATGATTAGAGCAGTGATTCACTCTATGAGACTTTAGGGATTTTTTTTAAATATTATCAAGATAACCAACTTCTTAGTATTATTTATGTAATAAGAGAACTTAAGTCAGCAAAAGCTATAGTTTACAACTGTTCACAGATATTATATTGACATAAATTTTATTGAAAAGATAATACTAATACAGAGTTTAGTTATTATAATAACACTGTGATTGAATTACCTGCAGCTTCTTAATAGATTCAATACAGGTTAAGGGAGGAAAACGTGGTAAAAGTTCGTGAAGGGTTGCCACTTATCGATGGTCAAACAACAACTGAAGATAGTGCCTCCTTAGCAGCGCAGATGATTGCTCAACAGCAACATGGCTACTATAATCCTGCCCGTGTCTCTTTTGGAATGCTTAATGCAGATTTAAAAAAACAGTTAGCGACCACAAAGCTGACCACAGCAATGGATCGCTCGATACAGGCAGAATTCTTACCTCTTAACGATGTGTCTTTAGTTGAAAAAGTTCAACTTGATACGTTAACTTTTTCTGAAAGTAAGCTGGGATCAGACGGCTTAACCTCGTCTCTTCATCTTAATCATAATGAATCAGATAACAAATACTCATCTAATACCGATGAGAACAATACTGCCCTAGCCGATAATACCCTTATCGACCTACCCGCCTGGTTAAAAGCTGTTGCTAATCGAGTTAATCTACCTGACTTACCTGATTTAGCTAAAGCATGTGATCTAATCGGCACTAAGTCAAGCTCGGATGAAGAAGGGAGCCGCTCAAGTGCGTTTATGACCGGTATTGGTATGGCAGATATCTTAACCTATCTCTATCAAGATGAAGACGCCTTAACCGCCGCAATGCTTTACCGTGCTGCTCGAACTAATCTTATTCCTCATGACCGTATTCATGACGTTTTTGGTGAAGAAGTAGCTACTCTTGTTAAAGACGCTCTAGCAATGGGACAGCTTTCTGAAACGATCGAAAGTAATAAGCGACTAGAAGATCATTTTGTGAATAATCAGCGCGAGCAGCTGTCCAACATCTACAGCATGCTAATCTCTATGACCAACGATGTGCGTGTGGTGCTCATCAAGCTTGCAGAACGTACCTTTGCTATGCGTGAGCTGTCTTATGCCAGCGAGGAGCGTAGGAAACGCGTGGCTCGTGAGGTCATGACGATTTATGCGCCGCTTGCACACCGCTTGGGTATTGCCCAGATAAAATGGGAATTAGAAGATCTGGCATTCCGCTATTTGGCGCCGGATCGTTATAAAGAAATTGCTAAGCTGTTGTCTGAAAAAAGAAGCGAGCGCGAAGAGTATATAGAGCGTGTCCGTGCCCAGCTCGAAGCATGCTTAAAAGAGGCCGGTATTAAAGGCGAGGTATCTGGACGCGTCAAGCATATCTATTCTATTTATCGTAAAATGAAACTCAAAGGCCTGTCTTTTGATCAACTTTATGATATTCGTGCTTTAAGGGTATTGGTCGATACTCAACCAGAATGTTATCACACGTTAGGTCTCGTTCATGGCTTATGGCGACATATTCCTGAACAGTTTGATGATTATATAACCAATCCAAAATCTAACGGCTATCGATCTTTACACACGGCTGTTATTGCAGAAAATAAATCCTTAGAAATTCAAATTCGTACCCATCAAATGCACTTTGAAGCTGAGCTGGGTATGTGTGCCCATGTCAATTACAAAGAAGGTGGTAAGAATAAACAAGATGCTTATTTGAACCAAAAAATCAGCTCTTTACGTCAGTTACTCCTCACAGGTAGCGATACAACGAATAAAAACTTAGTGGCGACTGGATTGGTTGATGGCTTTGATCAAGAGCTTGATGAAGAGGAACAATTGGTCGACTTTGGTGAACTTGAGCACATCTATATTTTCAGCCGTGATGGCGATATCACTGAGTTACCCAAAGGGGCTACGGTTCTTGATTTTGCCTACTACGTTCATACCCAAGTTGGTAATCGCGCGCAAGCAGCAAGGGTCAATCAGCGCTATGTGCCACTTACCTATCAACTTAAAACAGGTGAGCAAGTTGAAATCATTACCAAATCTTCTCGCGAACCCAATCGTGATTGGCTCGTTCCTTCTTTAGGCTATATTCAAACTTCTCGAGCACGCTCTAAATTACGTCAATGGTTCAATAAACAAGATCGCGATAAGAACCTAGAGATTGGGAAGCAGATGCTCGCTAAAGAGTTGACTCGTTTGGCCGTTCATCCCAATAGCATCAGTCTCAAAGACTACGTGAAACACTTTAATGTAAATAGTCCTGATGATATTTTAGTGGGTCTTGTGACGGGTGATATTGGTATTCACCAATTAACTGGACACATCTCTCGTGAGCTTGATCTCGTTACCGATAAAGAAGAGCAAGAGCACGTTCCAATCGTCCATCACAAATCTACAGACAGGGTAGAGGCTCTAAAAGTTCATATTGATGGGCTTGACAACATTGAAACTCGTTTCGCAAACTGTTGTCAGCCCGTCTACGGTGAGCCTATCGCTGGGTTTATTACGCAAAGCAGTGGCGTATCTATTCACAATCGAGGCTGCGCTGAATATGCCCGATTGATAGAACGTGAACCTGAGCGTCAAATCTCAGCATCTTGGATATCACAGCGCGCCAGTTATCAGCCAGTTGAAATAATAATCGAATCTTATGATAGAAGAGGATTGCTACGCGATTTAACCCAAGTTATAGACAAAGAAGATGTCAATATTCGCGGTGTCGATACCAATAGTGATGATGATAACGTAGCACATCTAAAGTTTCGTTTAGAGGTGACAGGGTTATCTCAGTTATCTAAGCTACTGGCTAAGCTAGAGCAGCAGCCAGGTGTAATACATGCGAGAAGAGCTGTCTAATTATGCCAGAACTACCCGAAGTAGAAACAACCAAGACCAGTCTCAAACCTTTATTAAATCGTCGAGTCCAAAAGGTCAATGTATTTCAGCCGAAATTGCGTTGGCCAGTCCCAGATGACATTAACTCTTTGAAGGGTTACGTCTTAACTGACGTTAAAAGACGGGCTAAATATCTCATATTAACGTTTAGACAGCCTGAAACTGAGGATGTTAAGTCACTCATCATTCATCTTGGTATGTCAGGTAGCCTTCAACAGTTCCCTATTGGAACTTCCAAGCGTAAGCATGATCATTTGATTATTGAGTACTTGTCCGATAAAAATAGCAGTCAATCTATCCAGCTGCACTATCATGACCCACGGCGCTTTGGTGCGATACTTTGGTATGCTGACTATGCAGATAAATTATTTAACCACTTAGGTGAAGAGCCTCTTACCGAGACTTTTTCTGGAGATTACTTGTATCACAAAATACATAGAGTCTCAGAAAATAAGCTTAAAAATAAAAATAACAAACCCGCTCTCAAATCTGTTTCACGTCCTATTAAGTCGGTCATTATGGATCAAGAGTTTGTGGTCGGGGTGGGAAATATTTATGCCACTGAAAGTTTATTTTTATCTGGTATTCATCCGATTACTCCCGCAAATAGTTTAAGTAAAAAACAACTACGTACGTTAGTCGATCATATTAAAGCGATACTTCTACGGGCGATTCAACAGGGCGGCTCTACATTACGTGACTTTACGGTGGCTAGTGGTACGACAGGTTATTTTCAACAAACCCTCTTAGTTTATGGAAAATATAAGGAGCCATGCCCTACATGTGGTACGCAGATTGAGAAAGTTACTATAAACGGCCGGGCAAGTACGTACTGTCCTGCCTGCCAACTTGATGCGACTGAATAATAATCCCAAACCTAGCTTTACTATAAAATTAAATGTGAATAAAAAAAGAGGCTAACTGTCGTTACCCTCTTTTTTAATGCTTTCAATTAGCTTACTCTTCGTTATATTCCATACTCATCACTATATAGTCAAAGAACTTTAAAGTAGTCACAAGGCAACCGAGTGCAAGTACTACTTGAGTAGGCTTAACGAGGTTAACGCCGTGACTCTTTATAAGTTCGCCGACTATAGTTGAGGCCGGAAAATATAACTGGCTATACTCATTAAATAATTAAATAATAAAATAATTAATTACTTACTTAGCTTATTGCTAATCTCACGTAATAATAAAACTTCATCTGTAGGCTCTTCAACACCTTCTTCAGCTTCATTGTTACGACGTAAATTATTCATGCCCTTAACAAGCATAAAGATAATAAAGGCTAAGATTAAGAAGTTTATTAAGACAGTAATAAAGTTACCATACGCTAGTATAGGAACGCCCGCCGCTTTTAAAGCATCGTAATTTTGTGCGACACCTTCAGGAATATCTCCTAAGACCATGAACATATTCTTGAAGTTAATTTCACCGCCGAAAATAGCGGCAACGATAGGCATGATAATATCTTCAACAAGCGAGGTGGTAATAGTAGCAAATGCGCCACCAATGATAACACCAACCGCTAAATCCATCACATTGCCTTTTAAAGCAAACTCTTTAAACTCTGACATCATACTCATGATATCACTCCTATATAAATGTTATGCCAAATCTATAAATTAACCTATCGAGGAAGGCAAGTCCAAACACTATAATTTAAATGCTAAAAATAGAGGGTTCAGTGAGCCTGACAAAAATAGCTTATTTTACAGAAAAGGGATTATTTAATATCGAACAGACATCCGTATATAGATCAACCATAAAACTAATACCAATTTAAAACTTAACCTATCAAGCATGGCGAATCCAAACACATTGAATCAAACACTACAAATAGTAGGTTCAGTGCGCCTAACAAAGAAGGGATGTTTTAAAGAAAAGGGATAATTTTACTCATAGCCTTATAAACGAATACTACTGATACCTATTGCTTAAAATTTCATTATACTTAATGAAATAAAAGTACATAATATACACTATTTTTTTATAAAGTCACTCAAAAAAAGGTTAACATGATAATTATATGTTAACCTTTTAAAATGACTATTAACTTTAACGTTAATTTAAACAATAACTTAACGAAACTACATTACAAAAATGTTAAAGAAGTTAGTTATTTTTCTTTTTTACGGCCATGACGTTTACGTTCGCTTTCTGTCAAATAGCGTTTGCGTAGACGAATCGACTTTGGTGTGACTTCAACCAGTTCATCATCTTCAATGAACTCTAGAGCTTGCTCTAAAGTGAACTTAACAGCAGGCACTAAAGTTAAGGCTTCATCAGTACCGCTAGCACGGACGTTCGTTAATTGTTTAGCGGTTGTTGGGTTTACCACCATGTCATCACTGCGTGAATTAAGACCAACAATCATCCCTTCATACACTTCAAGCTGTGGCTCAGCAAATAACTTACCACGTTTTTGTAAGTTAAATAAGGCGTAGCCAAGACAAACACCGTTTGCCATTGATACTAATACACCATTCGTACGACCGCCAACTTCACCAATCTTTTGTGGACCATAATGCGAGAAGCTAGACGTTAAAATACCAGATCCTGAAGTTAGTGTTAGGAACTCAGAACGGAAACCAATGAGGCCACGTGCTGGCATGGTCGCTTCGATACGCATACGACCTTTACCATCAAGCTGCATATCCGTCATCTCACCTTTACGCAAGCCGACTTGTTCCATAATTGAGCCTTGATGTTCTTCTTCCACATCAAAGATAACATTTTCATAAGGCTCTTGAAGTTTACCATCCACCTCTTTAACGATAACTTCTGGACGAGATACTGCAAGCTCAAATCCTTCACGACGCATGTTTTCAATTAAGACGGATAGATGAAGCTCACCACGTCCTGAAACTTTAAATTTCTCAGCAGAGTCCGTATCTTCTACGCGTAACGCAACGTTATGAATCAATTCACGCTCTAAACGCTCACGAATATTTCGCGAAGTTACGAACTTGCCTTCACGACCGGCAAAAGGAGAGTTGTTGACTTGGAACGTCATTGACACTGTCGGTTCATCGACAGTCAATGGTGGTAATGCTTCTACGTTATTAGGATCACAAATAGTATCTGAAATATTTAAGGCATCTATACCCGTAATACAAACAATATCACCAGCTTGAGCTTCTTCTACTTCAATACGATCTAATCCATGATAACCCATGATCTTAAGGATACGACCGTTGCGAGTTTTACCTTCTTTATCAATTACTGTAACGGGTGTATTGGTAGAAATACGACCACGCTCAATACGACCAATACCAATAACCCCAACGAAATTATTATAGTCAAGGCTTGAGATTTGCATACGGAAAGGAGCGTCAGCATCTACTTGTGGCGGCTCTACTACATCAACAATTGTCTCAAACAACGGCACCATGTTATCTGCTAGATTATCTGCATCCAGTCCAGCAACACCATTTAACGCTGAGGCATATACAACAGGGAAATCAAGCTGCTCATCCGTTGCACCTAAATTATCAAATAAATCAAAAATTTGATCCATTACCCAGTCAGGACGTGAACCAGGACGGTCAATTTTATTAATAACGACAATCGGTTTAAGACCTTGTTCAAACGCCTTTTGAGTAACAAAGCGAGTTTGTGGCATTGGTCCATCGACCGCGTCTACCACTAATAATACACAGTCAACCATCGACATCACACGCTCAACTTCACCGCCAAAATCGGCGTGACCTGGGGTGTCTACAATATTTATTCGGTATTCGATATCACGATCAGGGTGCTGCCATTTAATAGCAGTATTTTTTGCAAGAATAGTAATACCACGTTCTTGCTCAATAGCGCCAGAATCCATTGCGCGTTCGGCAATATTTGCACGGTCATCAAACGTACCAGACTGATGTAATAATTTATCAACTAAGGTGGTTTTACCATGATCTACGTGAGCGATGATAGCAATATTACGTAAGTTTTTTATTTCGTTAGACATATTTTAAAGACTCAATTTTATACGGGTAATAATTAGTAACCTAATTTTCTGGACTGCAGTATAGCATTATTATATGACACTATATAAACAGTATTTTAAGTTCGTTAAAGAAAAAAGCAAAGATTACTAGTAATAAATAAAAAAAAGCCACCAATTGGCAGCTTTTTTTGAATAACTACTAAAACATCATTAGATATTAACGTACGTTCATATCTTTAGTTTGATCAACAGTCACTGTTTTGTTACCTGTGATAACCGCATATACGCGACGGTTCATTGCACGACCTTCTTCAGTATCGTTTGGCGCGATTGGACGGTCATAACCATAGCCGATAGTGCTTAGACGATTTGGTGCAATACCGAATTCATTGGTTAATGACGTTTTAACCGCAATTGCACGGGCTTCAGATAGACGTTGGTTGTAACGAGCTGATGGACCAGTCTTAGAGGCGTGACCTTCAATGCTAGCAGTAGAGTTTGGATACTCACGCATTTTTTCAGCTACTTTAGCAATTTCTGGCTTGTACTGAGGTTTGATAACTGACTTATCGTTATCAAAGAATACACGCAATTCCATTTTTAACTCATCCGTCATTGGAATCTGCTTCTGACAACCTCTAGCATCTACAACAGCGTTAGCTGGAGTATTTGGACATTGGTCAACGCTATCAAGAACGCCATCACCATCGCTATCTTGGTCCGCTTCAACTACGATAACTGGCGTTGGTTCTACAACTGGAGTAGGTTGTACTTGAGGTGGTGCAACTACTGCAGGTGCTAAGTGACCGCCTAGAACGACTTCTAGACCAGCAAGAGCCATACCTTCCCACCAATCGTTATCAAAGTTATGGATCGCACGCGCTTCACCACGTAGGCTTAATGCGTCATTGATACGATACATAGCACCTAGGCCTAAGTTACCGATGGTATCTTTAGTCTCAGCTTCTCTTTGGCCATTTTCACTTTCATATTTAAGTTTAGATTGACCAGCACCGATCAAAGCATATGGGCGGAAAGCGCTGTCGCTATAACCACCAAATTGATCAAAACCAACTAGGAAGTTACCAGTGATCATTTCATGTTCCATATCACCGACTTTGTCATCGCCAATTTCAGCATCTGTATCAGAAATACCATATTCAACCTGGAACTGAGTTGACGGTGTTAGTTCGATACCTAGTGCTGCACCAGTGTATAAACCACTTTCTTTAGCAACGCCACCTTTGGTTTCATCAGCGTTTTCATAAACACCAGTGTTACCTTGGTTACCAAATAATTCGCCTTGCTTTTCACGAGTATCATCAGCTTCAGTGTAATGATAACCAAGTAAAAGTGGGCTGACAGTTACACCAGCTGTCGCTGCTATTGGTGCTGCAGTTGCAGCAATGATAGCTAAAGTCATTTTGTTAAGTTTCATAAACTTCCTCCAAGGGATGGTTTGTGTGCAAAAAAACACTTAATATCTTTATTTGTAATACTAAGCTCTTTCTAAATAGGAACGCATTTAAACAGTTTCTTACTTAAATAGAAACAAAGCACTTATACTTTCGCATAATAGCTTATCTATAAATTAAAAAATTTACAACATATTTTTGACATATCGTCATTAACTTCACATCAAGTGACCTATGTTTACTTTAAAGTCACATTTACTATTTAATGACAAAGTTGAACCTTAAAGACTAACTTAAAACCAAATAAAAAAACACTGTTTAAAATAAATCCTTATTAATACACATTTTTTTTGTTAACTTAAACATTAATGTGATAAAAGAGCTACTAAAGGTAATTCTAATACATACGATGAAATAGTTCTATCCTTACTCTATCATTTTTCACCAAATGTAACAAAATTTGACAATAGAAAATATTATGGCATCCTTAATTCATTTAAAACTTGAAATTACGCTATCAAGGAAGACGATTGTTAACGCTAAACCGGTAGCAGGTGATACACAGTAGGATAGGTTCAATGAGTCTAACAAAGATAAGGTATTAAGCTAAAAGGTATTATTTATATAAAAGATATCATATTCAATGCTGTGGCTGACATTGTAATCTTTGCCTTATATCAAAATGATTAGACTCAGATATTCTCGAAAACCTTAAAACAATAAGTGGTTGGCAACTTCTAGCATTCTAAACGCTTTACTAAGCAAATAATGCTTATCTCTTACTTCATAACTTTGGTAAGCAATTTATGTTTAAAGTAGAACTAGAAACAGAAATAGAACCGCATCGTTTACACTCTATAAATACCATGACGCCTATAGCCGAGAAAGGATTTAGCCTTTTAGAAACTCTGGTCACCATCATCATACTGACTGTGATTAGCGTTATCGCAATTCCTTCATTTTTGACAGGATTAAAAGCGTGGGAAGCTAAACAAGTGCGTGGTCATCTTACCAATACCTTTAGAGTGTCGAGAGCTCAGAGCTTTATAAACCATCATAATACGCTGATGTGTCTAACTGATGATGACTATCATTGTCACAAAAATGCATCACGCTATCTTTTAGTATTTAGTGATAAGGATGGTAATCATCAATTTGATCCCGCGATTGATAACTTGGTGCTGAATGAGCCCTTAAATTTAGACTATGGGCGTTTATATCTTAGATTTGGGAATCGACATTATATTAAGTTTTTTGGTGATACTGGGCTACCACGCGGACACTTTGGGCATATTAAATACTGTCCCTATGATCTCAATACCGCTAATACTTATCAAATCTCCCTCAATCCACAAGGCAATCATCGTTTTAAACCCTATCGTTATATAAAAACAGGCTGCCCGTAATAAAAGCTGCCCGTAATGAAAATTAAAAATCAAAACAAATGAACGATTATCTACATTCAAGTCGTTCATCAGTAACGATGATCATCAATTTATTGAATAAAGCTAGATTAGATAATGTTACTGAAATATCGTCACTAGAATCATTAATATCCCTGCATTGCCGCTTTCATAGCTTTAACCGCATTTTCAAGCCCCATAAAGAGACTATCGGCAATTAGAGCATGTCCAATGTTCAACTCATAAATCCCAGGTATACTAGCAATAGCATAGACATTGTCCCGTGTTAAACCATGTCCTGCATTGACGATAAGTGTCTCACGCTTCGATATCGCATAGTCTACAGCTTGCTTAATTCTATTCAGCTCGTGTCGTATGGCAGCGTCATCTTGGCTTAATGTCGCCTCGGCGTACTGACCCGTATGTAGCTCAATAGCATCTGCGCCACATGCTACTGACGCATCAATCTGTGTCACTTCTGGATCGATAAATAAGGAGACTTTTATACCTGCATCATGTAACGCGGTGATATAAGTTGTAAGATTATCGACTTGATCAGTGACGTTTAACCCACCTTCAGTGGTTAACTCCTGACGCTTTTCGGGTACCAAACACACCCATTCTGGCTGAATCTTAATAGCAATTTCCAACATCTCATGAGTCGTCGCCATCTCCAAATTCATTCGCGTTTTTAAGCGTGGCTTCATGCGAGTCACATCCGCATCTTGGATATGCCGTCTATCTTCACGTAAGTGCAATGTGATGCCATCAGCGCCTGCCTGCTCACACAGTAGTGCAGCTTCTACAGGATCAGGATAGCCTACCCCGCGGGCTTGACGCAGTGTCGCAATATGATCAATATTAACGCCTAATAAGGGAGTTGACTCTATCGTCTGAGTTGTCATTATCAAAACCTATACTACCTATTTAAGAAACAGTGTTAACGGGGTTTATAGTAACTGGAGTGAGTTATAAGCTATAGCTTTCATTCTTCTATGCCGCTCAGCTGAATTTTCCAACCAGTCTCTTCAATTAAGCTACTCAACTAAGCTCTACAATTAAGCTCTACAATTAAGCTCTACAATTAAGTTCTACAATTAAGTTCTACAATTAAGTTCTACAATTAAGTTCTACAATTAAGTTCTACAATTAAGTTCTACAATTAAGCTCTACAACTAAGACTCTCAACTAAGCCACGAATAATGTCATCACTGATACTGATAAAACTGCTGCCACAAAATACGGCTTTGGAGCGGTTGATAATCAAATAGATGATCAATAAGCTGACGGTGAATAAGAGACCAACTATTTAGTGTGGCTAAGGTTATGCCTTCACGCATCGCAATGATGGTCTCGCCTAATACTGGCGTTGACTGCATTAAAAATGAGGGATTTCGGTTCGACGTGGTTGCCTCATGTTGAGTGTTATTATCAGTACTCAGTGGGGTGTTAGCTATTTCGTGCTCTTTTGTTTCGTATTCCTTTAACCACCCTCTATCTGGCGCAAAACGATAGCTAGCAGACGGCTCTATTAACGCTTGTTCAGAATCTTGTTCTAAATCAATGGCAACACCCAACTCATTAAACAATATTTGTTCATACTGACGTAAAACCAGCTTTAGCTCCTCACGGTTAAGTGGACGTTGAAGCTGCTGCATCGTATGACTATATTGTGCATAGACGGACGGTACGCTGTCCTCTAAAGGCAATAGCTTTAATGTGATTTCGTTGACATATAATGCGGCATATTGCTGTTGACCAATTAAACTTGGTACCACATCTGCAATATTAACTTCCTGTAAAGTCTTAAGAGACTTCTTACCCGTTGCAAAAAGGGTTAAGGGCGCAAACTGTGGAATGCCTTTTCTACCGATACCATGTAGCACGCCATACTCTTTAGTTAACAGATAATAAATAGTGCGCTTTTCTTGAAAAGGACGTTGATGCAAGCTATAGGCATGTAGTGGCTCATTTCGCACTGTCAAGATACCCCTTGCAACTATCTAATGACCTTATACCTAACTATGCACTAAAAAATTAGAACAAATCTAGAAACCAACCTATCAATTAAAGCTCATTCAAACGCGACAAATAGTAGAGTCAGTATTTAATGTTCAACAGACCCTAATATCCTAAACTGCTTAATGCACGGGCATCATCGGACCAGCCTTGTTTTACTTTCACCCAAAGGTTCAGCATTATTTTTCGATCAAACAAAGCTTCCATATCTTCACGAGCGGCAATACCCACTTGCTTAATACGAGCCCCTTTATCACCAATAACGATGGCTTTTTGACCATTTCGCTCAACAAATATTGTGGCATCAATAAAGGTAACCGCTTTACGCTTACGTCCTGTTTTAGGGTCAATGTGCGCAGGCTCATCTTTAAACTCATCGATTTGTACTGTTAAATCGTAAGGCACTTCATCGCCGGCCAGGCGCATAATTTTTTCCCGAATAATTTCACTGGCCAAAAAACGCTCGCTACGATCTGTAATTTGCTCAGTATTATAAATAGGACTACCTTCGGGTAGGTGTGAACGAATGACCTGTTGCAAGCGGTCTAAATTTTGATTCTTTAGGGCAGAAACAGGCACGATATCAGAAAAATCGAAGTTCTCGTGATACGTTTCGATTAATGGTAGAATTGAGCCTTTATCTTTAATGGTATCTGCCTTGTTAATCACTAACACAACGGGAGTTTTTGTCTCACCAATCTTCTCTAGGGTTAATAGATCGTCTTCACGCCATTGCTCGCCATCGACCACAAACAATACTAAATCAACATCCACTAAAGCTGAAAATGCCGCCTTATTCATGCGCTCATTTATCAAACGAACTTCATTGTGATGAATACCAGGAGTATCAACGAACACAGCTTGCATATCTTCACTCGATAAAATGCCATGAATGCGGTGACGCGTCGTTTGCGGCTTGCGCGAGGTGATAGAGAGCTTTTGACCCAACATATGGTTCATCAAGGTCGATTTACCCACATTAGGTCTACCCACAATGGCTACATAGCCTGTACGATAGCCTTTAGGCACTTCTGATTTACCCTCTTCGGTAAAAAAACTGTCTAGCAGATTATCTGATAAAGTATCAGAATTTGAAGCGGCGTCATTGCCTAAATCAGCTGTGTTTTGTGGTTCGTTTGCCATAAATCTTTATCCGATATATTTGGAAAAACATGCGTAAAAGGTGACTTAATTAAGTAAGTGCATTCATTATGTAAGAGCTTTTATTAAGTAAGAGCTTTTATTAAGTGAGCTTTTATTAAGTAAGTGCTTGAAATAGCTGCTTTAAAATTGGTTTGACTTAACGTTTCAGTATTTAGTCATTGTATATTCAATATACTATTTAATTGGGTTATTATTTATTTTTAAGTTTTGACTTTTATAACACGATCATTGACCAATTTATTGAGTTGATTGATCATTTTTTCAGCCGTTTTTTGTTCCGCAATACGACGGCTTTCACCAGACTCTACGATAGCGGTACTGTGTGGTACATCAACTGCACAACGAACCACAAATACCTGGTTTGGCGCATTGCCTTGGGTTTCTAATAGATCGTAATTGGGTAAATCAAATTTATGACCTTGTAGCCATTCTTGTAAACGACTTTTGGCGTCTTTTAACACCCGCTGATCGTTCACGTTATCGATAAGCTCTACAAACCAATCAAGAACACATTTTTTTACCATATCGACACTTTGAGAGTCTAAATAGATAGCGCCAATTAATGATTCAACCGTATCAGCCAATATTGATGCACGTTCACGTCCGCCCCCTTTTCGCTCGCCCACACCCAATATCAAATGAGACGATAAGCCAAGCTTTTGAGCCACCTCAACCAATGACTCTTGACGAACAAGTGTCGCACGCATACGGGTCAGGCGACCTTCATTTTGATTGGGATATTGGTAGTATAATGCTTCGCCAATGATCATTCCTAACAACGCGTCCCCTAAAAACTCTAAGCGCTCATAATTTACCTTGCCATCAAATGAACGATGTGTCAAAGCAAGCTTAGCCAAACTGGCATCATTGAACGTATAGCCTAGTTTAGACTGTAGATTATCCAAGCCTTGCTCAAAACTGGTATATCGCTGAGTTGGCTTTGACATCTTTTTTGCAGTGACACTTTTGATAGAGTTTACATCCTTGCTACTTTTACCATGCTCTGTTCTAAATACTTTTGGCATATTAGTTAAACACATTATGAAGCTATTATCAGGCCTATCATCTAGGTCCGATATAGGCACGTTTATAAAAGTTAAGGGCTAAAATTGACAGTCATTCTATGACTTAGTTTGGCAGTATTCATTTTGCTTTATCCGAACTAAGCACAAAGCTGATCAACAAAACGAATCAATAGCAAAACTAATCGATAGCACGATTGTATTTAAAGGTGGGTAGATTTAATCCAGGCTTCTTATGCATCCACACATATACTGCTTTTCCTGATAAATTCTTATCTGGAACAAAACCCCAAAACCTGCTGTCTTCACTACGATCTGAGTTATCACCCATTACAAAATAATTACCTTCTGGTACAGTGATACTCCATGGCGAATTATACGACATATTTCCTGAAAGATAGCGACGTAAATAAGTATGGTCGCCTAACTGCTCTTGGAAATACTGTGCTACTTCTTCTTCCTCTCTACCTCTTGAAACAGCTTTCTCAGGGGTTAACCCAGGCTCATTTCCTGCGGTATACAAGCGATCAGTTAGCACAGGATCCGCTACAAAATCCGAAGGTGTCGTTGGGACAGGATTACCATTCACTGACAACTGACCATTATCAAAGCTTAACGTATCACCAGGTAAACCAATCACCCGTTTAATATAATAAATTTTGGGATTTTCTGGATACCGAAAGACGGCCACATCTCCATGTTCAGGACTGCCCGTATCGATGACTTTATTATAGATGAGTGGCAGACGTATCCCGTATGCATATTTATTGACCGCCACAAAATCACCGGTATAAAGCGCTGGCACCATTGAGGACGATGGAATATTAAACGGTTCTACAATAAATGAGCGAACGATAAGCACAATCGCCAACACAGGAAAGTAATCATGAGCCCAGCGAATTAAAAAGTGTGCTTGTGAACCTTTGGGCTTTGTAGTGACCGCTGCGAGATGTAGGTGACGTTTGGCTTCACGATATTCACGCTCAGCAAGTTTAATAGGCATTGGAGCATCATCAACTTTAATGCCCTCTAATATCGCTACATCACCCACCTCTTCCTGACTGATATAGTCATGAGATAACAGCGTGCTTTCATATGCATGGCGTTTTTTATCAAGATTTAATTGAGCGGCTTGCACCTCTGCACTGGTTGTGACTCCAGCGCCTTTACGTTTATGTTGCTTAAACCACAATTTATCAAGCAGCCATATTACCCCAAGTAACAAGGTTAATGGCACTAAAATCACATTAAAATCAAAGTCCATACTACAGCCTTAACCACTCAATTATTGTTCTTAAGCTTACGTCTTAAAACCTTAAGCCTATATTAATCATTCCTATATTTAATACTACGTCTTACACTACTCTTTTTGTATTCATAAATTGTTATGCTAAAAACTTGTTATGCTAAAAACTTGTTATGCTAAAAACTTGTTAAGGTCAAACCATTGTTTAAACGACATAGGTCCAAAAGTAAAGGTTACTACTGGTTGTCGACTTGCAATACTGCAAGGAATGCCTCTTGCGGGATTTCAACACTACCGACCTGTTTCATGCGCTTTTTACCTTCCTTTTGCTTAGATAGTAGTTTTTTCTTACGCGACACATCCCCACCATAACATTTTGCAAGGACATCTTTGCGCATGGCTTTCACGGTACTTCGGGCGATAATTTGACTACCAATCGCCGCCTGAATCGCCACATCAAACATCTGTCTTGGTATTAATTCTTTCATCTTTTCTACCAGCTGATTGCCGCGATAGCGTGCTTGCTCTTGGTGACAAATCATCGCTAAAGCGTCTACTTTATCGCCATTGATTAACACATCAACTTTGACCAGCTTATCAACTTCATAACGATCAAACTCATAATCGAGTGACGCAAAACCTCGTGAAACAGACTTAAGACGATCAAAGAAGTCCATCACCACTTCACCTAATGGAATATCAAATACCAATTGGACCTGTTTACCCATAAAGCGCATATCCACCTGAACACCACGGCGCTCCATACATAAGGTCATCACGTTTCCTAAGTAGTCTTGCGGCACTAATATATGACAACGGGCGATAGGCTCACGAAACTCTTCAACAAACCCAGGATCTGGTAATTTAGAAGGGTTATCAATTAAGGCAACCTCACCATTTTTGCGTTTAATCTCGTAGATTACAGAAGGTGCGGTGGTGATCAAATCAAGATTATATTCTCGCTCCAAACGCTCCTGTATGATCTCCATATGCAGCATACCTAAGAAGCCACAACGAAAACCAAAACCAAGTGCATCAGATGTATCCGGCTCAAAAAACAGTGCTGAATCATTGATTTGAAGCTTCTGCAATGCCTCACGAAACTTCTCAAAGTCATTTGAATCTACTGGAAATAGACCCGCATATACCTGAGGCGTTACCTGCTTGAACCCAGGAATAAAATCAACATCAGGGGTACTCGCATGAGTAATGGTATCCCCTACAGGCGCACCGTGTATGTCTTTAATACCTGCGATGACAAAACCCACCTCACCCGCTTCAAGCTTGCCTGTCTCTAAGGGTTTAGGCGTAAAGACACCAATAGAGGTGACTAAATGTGCGTCCTTAGTAGATTTAATAAAAATTTTGTCGCCTTTCGTAATGGTACCTTGGCGTACACGTACTAAAGACACAACACCTAAATAGTTATCAAACCACGAGTCGATAATCAAGGCTTGCAGTGGCGCTTCACGGTCGCCCGTGGGTGCAGGAATATGTTCTACCAAAGCCTCCAAAAGCTCATCAACACCGACACCAGACTTTGCTGAAACCCGAGGCGCATCAATCGCCTCAATACCAATGATATCTTCTATTTCTTGAATAACCCGCTCAGGTTCTACCTGTGGCAAGTCAATTTTATTTAGGACTGGTAATACCTCTAGGCCTAAATCAACTGCGGTATAGCAGTTGGCAACAGACTGTGCTTCCACGCCTTGCGCTGCGTCAACGACCAAAAGCGCACCTTCACAAGCAGCTAATGAGCGTGATACTTCATAAGAAAAATCAACGTGACCTGGCGTATCAATGAAGTTCAGCTGATAGCGCTCACCATTGGGATGGTCATAATACAGCGTTACAGACTGTGCTTTGATAGTAATCCCGCGCTCACGCTCAATATCCATCGAATCCAGTACTTGGGCCTGCATTTCACGATCTTGCAGCGCTCCACAAGTCTGAATAAAACGATCAGCCAGAGTGGATTTACCATGGTCAATATGGGCAATGATGGAGAAGTTTCGAATATTTGATAATGCGGTCACGTCTTGCGGCTACCTAGTTGTTGTGTTCAAAATTATGAATGATAAGAATAAAATAATTATTAAGACCAGCTATTCTATCAGCTTTACGCAGGCTTGTAAGTGGTAGAAATGAAATGTTAATGAATAGAGCGGTTAATCTATCTATTAACCTATCATTTTATAGTCAGTATCTTAAAAAATTTTGGACGTTGCGACATTATACCTGCACGATTGAATAATCTATCCTTATTAGACTCGGTCAGACTCATTAAACCTACTATTTTTAGTGTTTGATTTATAGAGTTTGGACTTGCATTTCTCAATAGGTTAATTTCAAGATTTGGTATTATATTACACGACTTTAGATTATCGGAACATTCAGGCATAAAAAAAGCCAACTACTTGGCTTGATATGGCAAAGTAATTGGCTACAATAAGCACTTAAGGCTGAAATAGTGAGGTGCGTTTAAACTAAATATGGTGGCGATGAAGAGACTTGAACTCTTGACCTCACGATTATGAGTCGTGCGCTCTAACCAGCTGAGCTACATCGCCTTTTGAGGGCGGTATTATCCCTAAAACAGGGTATGCCGTCAACCCCTAAAATGAAATTAATTAAAATTAATCTGAAACTTTAAGGTGACGACTACAGTGTCCGTATAATAACAAGGACGTACATGTATACTATAATGTCTCTTTGAGACACTAATGCCTCTTATAGACGCTAATAAGGTTGGTAAACCGATAAGCCGGGTTCTGTCGAGAACGATCATTCATCTAGGCGCACCGTTGCCAGTACGCTCAAGCAACCTACCCGTGTCCCTTGCAGGCGACAAGTAATGGACACCTATTTGGTCTTGCTACGCGTGGAGTTTACCTTGCCATGAACTGTTGCCAGCCATGCGGTGCGCTCTTACCGCACCCTTTCACCCTTACCCCGCTACTTAATTGACAAGCAATTTAGTAGCGGGGCGGTCTTCTCTCTGCTGCACTTGTCGTCGGGTTACCCCGCCCAGCCGTTAGCTGGCACGCTGCCTTATGTAGCCCGGACTTTCCTCCCTTCTGTATAATCAAAACGGCGATCGTCTGGTTTACCAAGCGAAGTATTATAGCAGACCTCAAAAAATAAGATAGCAAAACTTAGGCTTTACTAAACCAAGCTAACCTAATACTAAAACAGCCATTATTCAATGAATAATGGCTGTTTTATATTACTATAACACTTAAAAATGAAAATTAAGATTATCTAACCTATTGACTTATTGGCGTTCACAATTGACGATATACTCATCACCGTTTGCCCATGAAATCCCCATAAGCCCCATATTCGCCTTAGTATGCCATTCATAGGTAACATTAGGGTTATCTGAATTGACATAACGTGCGCCTGAGCCAGAAGGAGCAATATCCATGACCAAAGTTTGGTTGTTCCATTTAGCTTTTGGTAAGCTCGCAGTGACAATAGCTTGTTGACCATCTCGTGAATACTTTGGCATCACAGTAGCATTGTCTTCACAAACAAAGCGCTCAGGTGCCATGCGATCATAAGCTTTATTAACTTGTTGTGCTGTAGTTGTATTAGGTTGAGTAGTATTTGACGCACAGGCAGCGAGCATTACGCTTAAGGGTAACAAAGTAAGTAGTTTTTTCATAATATAACTCCAAGAGTTGAATAAAAAAGTGAGTTTAGGATTAAGTAATTCTTCTGAATTTGTGATTTATACAGATATGTTATTTATTCCTAAGTTGCAAACCACAAATTATTTTTATTGTCACAACATCATCATCGATGTCATACCATACTATAAGCACAATAAGCTTTAGTTTCCAACAAATAGTATTCAATAAAATGTAGTACTTTTATCTCCCTAATTAATTTTTTTAATAATTTTGAAATATATAATCATATTATAGATATCAGAACTAATAAGTTTGTTATCTCTTGTCTTCAGTTTTAATCTGAAGTTCATGTTTTTGATTAATTTATGTAACCAAATAACGTAGTTCGTCTAACTATCACTGTTTGAGCCAGAAAGTTTGATAAATTCATTGACTATTTTAAGGGGATAATTAAGTTACCTCGTTCTAAACTTATTAAAACTCATTGTAGGCTCGTGCTTTTAGCCCAGCAAATAAAAACCTTTAATCAGAAATGCTGGGCTAAAGCCACAGCCTACGTTAAGAGGAGAATAGGGTTTAAGTGCTTAGTTAAATGGAGTGTTAAATTCGTTAAAACCTCATAGTAAAAAGCCTGAAGGTTAATCTACGAAAGATTAACTTCAGGCTTATTGATTGATTATATATAAGAACTATTAAGATTCGCGAGAGGTCAATTTTGTTAAATCGAGCGTCGAGGTAGATACCTCTTCTTTTAACGTGGCTTTAAGGAGTAGGTATCCCGCTACCCCAGAAATAATCGAACCAAGAATAATTCCCAGACGCGGATCAAAACCTTCAGTACCCTCACTAAATGCCAAACCACTAATAAACAAACTCATTGTAAAGCCAACGCCACATAACAAGGACACACCATATAAATGTCTAAAACTCGTTCCGTTGGGAAGTTTTGCCAGGCCCACCTTAATGATCGCCCAAGACATCAGCATAATACCAACTTGTTTACCAATAAATAGACCCGCAGCGATGCCGAATGGCACTGAGTGAAATAATTGAGCAAATCCAGCGCCTTGTAGCGAAATGCCTGCGTTTGTAAAAGCGAATAATGGCAAGATAGCAAAGGCGACGGTACTATGAAGGTCATGTTCAAGCTCTTCTAGGGGTGAGTGCTCAGGGTCGTCAACATTAATCATCGGAATAAACAATGCCAATAATACGCCCGCTAAAGTAGCATGAATCCCTGATTTTAGTACAGCAACCCACATGATGATACCGAAGAATAAATACGGGGTAATCGCGGTAACATTACGCTTATTTAAAAAATATAAAAAGGGTAAGCACAGTCCTGCTACCAATAAGGAGGTCAATGACAAGTCACTGGTATAAAACAAGGCGATAATTAAGATCGCACCGATATCATCAAAGATAGCAATAGAGACCAAAAATATTTTAAGTGAGTTCGGCACTCGGCTGCCCAATAGGCTTAAGATGCCAATCGCAAAGGCAATATCGGTTGCAGCAGGAATAGCCCAACCTGCTAAATATTCTGGATTTTTAAAATTGAATGCCACATAAACCAAAGCTGGTACCAACATACCACCGATAGCTGCCGCAGCAGGTAAGATAATTTGTTTAACGTTTGACAGCTCGCCAATTAATACTTCTCGCTTGAGCTCAAGCCCTACCAAAAAGAAAAATATAGCCATTAGGCCATCATTAATCCAGTGATGAGCGTCTTTATCAATGACCAGACTACCCACTTGTACCACAACTGGCGCATGGATAAAAGACTCATACCAATGGTGTAATGGTGAGTTTGCCACTATCATGGCAGCAATGGCAGCTAACGCAAGAACAATGCCTCCAGCAGCTTCATACTCAAAGAGTTTTTTTAAATTTTGTAACACCCTTTACCTCTCTACCTAGCTGATGGGGCACTCTTATCTCAACAATAGGGTATCCCACCAATGGGGTTTTATAATTTGTTATTGCTTATTTGCTTTTATGGTAGCAG
Source organism: Psychrobacter sp. CX5 (assembly GCF_057621535.2). Classification (NCBI taxonomy): domain Bacteria; kingdom Pseudomonadati; phylum Pseudomonadota; class Gammaproteobacteria; order Moraxellales; family Moraxellaceae; genus Psychrobacter; species Psychrobacter sp. CX5. The sequence continues at coordinate 751,080 of NZ_CM177735.1, forward strand.
AAAAGTCAACATTATCGCGACAAAATTTGCGTAATAATATTTTCTAAAACTCTGTACTCCTTGATCTGTACTTCTTAAATTGTCAGGTGGTAATTTACTACTGGTAACAGTATCGGTTCATATTTTTTTGAACTCTGATACCAAGACATCTTTATAGTTAACAGTTAATAAGCATCAAAGGCAGTTCACAATAGCTTCGATAATATCGTTCCATTTTAATTTATAGCAATTAGACTGTTTTATTTGGCTTCTAGCTTCTAAACGGTATTATTAATTGCTGTTTTCAATGAGCGTAGTCCTTATTGCTTGTCATAATGAGGTAAGGTATTATTCATTGACCATCAACAAATGTAAACATTTCTTTAAGAACCTGTATTCACACCTTGTCACTGGCGATATCTGCTTTAATATGCTTGTTTATTGTGAAATATGGAACGTCATTTATGGATTTCTCCTTAACTCTTGAAGTCATCTTAATGTTAACCGCAGTTGCTGCTGTCGCAGGATTTATTGATGCCATTGCAGGCGGTGGTGGATTACTGACTATTCCCGCCATGTTATTGGCTAATATCCCACCCGTTCTAACCTTAGGTACCAACAAATTACAAGCGGCCTCGGGGGCTTTGGCTGCGTCTTTTACGATGATTAAAAAAGGCGTTGTCAAACCTGCAACAATGAAAATGGCGATCGCTGGCGCCTTTATAGGATCGGTACTGGGTACTATTGCTGTTCAAATGTCGCCCCCCTCTTTACTTGAGAAGCTCATTCCCTTTTTGATTGCTGCGATTGGTATATATACTTTATTTGCGCCAAGCTTAGGAGAAGTCGAGGCAGAACCGAGAATAAAAGAAACCACTTGGCAACGCGTAGTGGCGCCTTTGATTGGATTTTATGATGGTTATGTGGGTCCGGGCACTGGGATGTTTTTTGCTTTGGGCAATGTGGCATTACGTGGTCGTGAAATTATCGCCTCTACGGGTACCGCTAAGATACTCAATTTATCAACCAATATTGCGTCACTCATATTTTTTATATTAGGGAGTAACGTACTTTGGAAGGTCGGTCTTGCTATGATGGTCGGTCAAACTATAGGAGCGTATGCCGGTTCCCACATGGTCATTAAAGGCGGCAGTAAAATTATTCGGCCTATGATTGTTATTGTATGTTTGGCTATGGTCACAAAATACGTGCTTGGATAATTTTTTTTAATTTGTTCTTTTAATTTAATAAAACAATAAAACAGTTAAACGTCACTTAAATCATAAAATAAAAGCCCCAATTGGGGCTTTTATTTAGTTTAAATTTATCCGTTTTAGCAAATTGATAGAGACAAATCTAACGCTTATCTAACTCATCATATTCACTACCAAGTACCCCATCATTCAAGATACCACTGAATTCACGCTCATTATCCTCATCGATATGACCATCAAATACGTCTTTCGTTCCCGCCTGAGGGTCAGCAAATACTGCTAAATCCATCTTACCTTCAGACTTCGCAACGATTGCCGTCACCGCAGCATCACCGCCCACATTCACAGCTGTACGTAACATATCAAGCAGACGATCCACGCCAAGGATTAAGCCAATACCTTCGATAGGTAAACCAACTTGCGCAAACACCATCGATAGCATAATGAGACCGACACCTGGCACGCCAGCGGTCCCAACAGATGCCAATACAGACATCAATATAACCGTTAAGTACTCCGCTATTCCTAAGTCTACGCCATACAAGTTAGCGATAAAGATGGTCGCAGTACCCTGCATAATAGCCGTACCATCCATGTTAATAGTGGCGCCAAAAGGAATGGTAAACGATGCCACTGAGTTATTCACACCCATGCGCTTAGTCACCGTGCGTAGCGTCACCGGAATAGTGGCATTTGAGCTTGAGGTACTAAAGGCAAAGATTTGAACTTCGCGCATTTTTGCCAAGAACGTTTTTATCGACAGACCTGATGCCACCTTCAGTATTATCATCATGGTAATAAAATAGTGAAATGCCAACGAGCCAATGAGTACAGCAACATAGCCTATAAGTGACTTAAATAAATCTAATCCGAGTTCTGACATCGCACTAACTAAGAGCGCAAACACACCATAGGGCGCGAGGTTCATAATGATAGTGACCATCTTTAAGATAACTTCATTAATCAGCTCTAAGCTTTGCACCAAGCCCTTGGCAGGCTTACCTACCATCAAAATACTAATACCAATTAATATCGCAAAGAAAATGATCGATAACATATCGCCATTTGCCATTGCGCTTATTGGGTTAGACGGCACGATATTTGAGAACACGTCTATCAAGGGTGGGGCTTCTTTGGCTTCGAACGTGGTATCAGCAACTAAATTCATGCCCTTACCAATACCAAATATTGACCCTAGGCCAATAGCAGTCGCAATCGCTAATGCGGTTGTTAACATATAAATAAAGAAAGTCTTAGTACCAATTCGGCCCAATAATCGAATATCACCAATACCACAAACCCCACAAATCAATGAGATAAGCACTAAAGGTACCACTAACATTTTTAGGGAATTAACAAACAACTTACCAATGATACTAAATAGACCATTGATAAGGTAAGTGTCTATAAAACCACCTTCAGCATTGAGGGCAAAAACGTTGATTATTAATCCGATAATAATACCGAGACCCATTGCGACCAGAATTTTACCGGTCAGACCCATATTTTTCCACATAAGGTTTTCCTCAAAAACAAGATTTTCGCGAGTATTAGCTATCTTGTTTAACTAAATCATTGTTTAAATAGTTCACTATATAAATAAAGATAAAATATGCCAGTTCATAACTTAAACTAATTATGAGTAAACTAAATTATTTAAAACCTGGTCAACAGTGAGAATCCCTTTTCACTTATTAGAACAAGAAACTACTTATAGTTTCTGACACAAAGCTTACATTAAGCTCTGGCTGTAGAGTTCCTATAAAACAGTTTCAACGTGTACTTTGATTCTATACTGCCTTTTATTCACATTGCTTTCATAAAGCGTAGTCAGTGTCAGACTTAAAACATCGCTTATTCAGCCAGACGATGATGCTAAACCAAATCTTGCTATAAAGTAAATCAATGTGTTTGTTTGGTATGCAGTCAATATAAATTAAAAGTTATAGTCCCCGCAAGTTATTTTTATAATAGATAATTAGACGTATCTTGTTTTACTCTCACTTCTTTGATATTCAAACGCATCTTTATCTCTGAATTAGTTTAATTGATATTGAATATCGCTATTCAAAAAGAATAAATGAACAAGATAAACAAGTGAGGGGTAATGCGTTAAAATAGACAAAACCTCAATCAATAAAAACGACCTATTCTTATGCTTGAGCTTCGCCACTTACAGACTTTAACTGCCCTACGCGCTCATGGTTCACTAGCAGCAGCTGCCGACGAATTACACGTCACTGCGTCAGCCGTTTCTCATCAGCTAAAAGAGCTTGAAAACTACTATGGTGTCAGACTAGTCAATAGACGAACCCGTCCGCTTAGTTTTACCCCAGCAGGTAATGTGGTACTAAAGTTAGCCGACAGTATCTTACCGCAAGTTATCAGAACAAAAAATAATCTTAAAAGATTGGCGCACGGGCAGGCAGGCAGGTTACGTTTGGCCTCCGAGTGCCACAGCTGCTTTGATTGGCTCATGCCTATTTTAAATCAGTTCCGTCGTGAGTGGTCAGATGTGGAGTTGGACTTTGCCACAGGCTTTGAACCTGAGCCACATCATTTACTTACCGAAAGTGAAATCGATTTGTTGATCACTACCAGCGACTTGGACATCGAAGGCATCAGCTATCAACCTTTATTTACCTATGAAAGCCGATTGGTGTTAGCGCCTACCCATCCTTTAGCCAGTAAGACAAGCATCGCTCCTAGAGACTTAGTGGATCAGACACTGATAGCGTATCCCGTGGAATCTAAGAGACTAGATGTCATTGCTAAGTTTATGGCACCAGCTGGGCTTAGCTTTGCAAAAATTCGCACTACAGAGCTTACCGCCATGCTGATCCAATTGGTCGCTAGTGAAAGAGGCGTAGCTGCTTTACCAGATTGGGTGGCAGCCGAGTATGAAAAGAAAGGGTGGGTAGTGACGCGCCCCTTAATTGCCGCTGCTGAAGAACGGCATTCTATAGAGGACAAGTCGACTCAAAAACCATTAAAACAAACCTCGCAAAAGTCCAGTTCTGACGCTCATAAAGATACGGGTGTCTACTGTCAATTGTTTGCAGCGACTCGTCAAAGTAGCTCAGAGCTTGCGTATATGGAAGGGTTTGCCAAGCTATTAGATGAGCTCGTTAAGCCTTATTAGGGGAATGTGCTTTTTTATTGCTGGTTTCTTATGGCGGGATTAAACGTACTGGCTTGCTTAAAAGTTAGGTACTTTAAGGGACTCATAAAAATGACTACAAAACAACTGCTTATAGAAGCAAACGATTATAAGTCAGGCTATAAAGCAAGCTTCGTTAAATAAAAGCCAATGGCAGTAGCCGCAAGGGTCAATCCCACATGTAGCGCAATTAACGCAAAACCTGCAAACACTTTGCCTGAGTTTAACAGCCCAAAGACCTCACTACTAAAAGTGCTAAAGGTCGTTAAGCCGCCTAAAAAACCAGTGACCACAAACAATTTCACATTGGGATGCCATGTCTCGCCGGCTTTTAAAAAAACCACCATTGCGATGCCGATCAATAGTCCGCCTAGTATATTGGCCCACAGCGTTCCTAACGGTATCCAATGATGTAGAGGATTGAGTTTGGCAAGCAAAGCACGCAAACATGCCCCTATAGCAGCGCCTAATCCAATCGCTATCCACTGCATAGTAACGCCCCCGTAAGTATAATAAGAAATCAGCACACCTAACTTATGACTGAATTAAAAATGACAAACTAAATATAGTCAAAGAAGTCTAAAATGGTTACAAGGCAACCGAGTGCAAGTGCTACTGGAGTAGGCTTAACGAGGTTAACGCCGTAACCGTTTATAGTTCGCTGACTATAATAAACCAACAACAGCTTACGACTACTGCTAGCAACTAGGGCATCGTTTACAATCCTGAGCGCCTAGTCTCAGTCTAGGCTCCCGACTATGTCAATGCAGGAAGCTCGCTAATATTCCATCTTGGCACACAGCTTACGGACAGATCATCGGACTGACCCGCTTGTAGTCGCTGATATCCTGCATAAGCAATCATCGCACCATTATCTGTACATAAGGCTAATGGGGCGTAGTGAACCGTCGCCTTTATTTTCGCCAACTCTGTCTCTAAGCTTTCACGTAGATGAATATTGGCACTCACACCACCAGCAATAACCAATTGCGACATCCCTGTTTGCTTTAAAGCTTTGACACATTTTTTGACCAACGTATCGACAACCGCATGCTGAAAGCTCGCGGCAATATCGGCTCGAATGCTATCATCAGAATCTGATCCAGCCGTGTCTTTAATTAAATTATGGGCTGCCGTCTTCATACCACTAAACGAAAAGTCCAATCCTTTATGCAACATAGGTCGGGGCAAATCATAAGCATTAGGGTTTCCCTGCTCCGCCAAACGAGCCACATTGGGACCACCGGGGTACGGCAGTCCTAACATTTTAGCCGCTTTATCAAAGCACTCACCAGCGGCATCATCGATACTTTCACCCAATATCTCATACTCACCAATTGCATGGGCGGCAACCAGTAAGGTGTGACCCCCTGAAACCAATAGTGATACAAAAGGAAATTGGGGTGGATTTGGCCCTAATAGAGGTGACAACAAATGTCCCTCCATATGATGCACACCAATGGCGGGAATGCCTAAACCATATGCCAAACTACGACCAAATAATGCCCCTGTCATCAAGGCCCCGATTAACCCAGGACCTTTGGTAAAGGCGACAGCATCTATGTCATCTTTTGTCATGTCGCATTGGGTCAGTAACTCGTCTAACAGTGGCACCAACTTTCGAATATGGTCTCGGCTGGCAAGTTCCGGTACTACGCCGCCATATGTGGCATGCAGTTCGATTTGCGAATATAACACCTGTCCAAGCAAGCCATTGTCACCTTGATCGATTCGTTCACTGTCAAAGATGGCCAACCCTGTTTCATCACAAGATGTCTCTAAACCTAATACTTTCAACGCGCACCTACTTTTATGAATAATTGAGTCATGTTTTTTGAGTGGGGTTCGTATAAAACGCTATTAAGGCATTTACGATTATGGCATGTAGACCTAAATTGTGTTATCTATCACACGCCTAATCAGCGAATTAAAAAACCGCCAGAGTGTATACACCATGGCGGTAGTTTATCAGATTATCAAGGGGTGTATCTGTTACTGGCTTCACTAGTTCAACTAAGTACGATAATGTCAGTGCTAAAGCCAAGAAATGCTAAAGCCAAGTACGGTTCGGTTCGATTAACTGGCTTGCTCAACCATATAATCGACAGCAGCATGAACTTGTTCCACCGAGACATCGCCAGTAGCTTGGGCTGGCATGGCTTTAAAGCCTTCTGCTGAGTGCTTATATAACACGTCTTTACCTTGTGCAATACGAGGTGCCCATGCCGCAGCATCGCCAAATTTAGGAGACTCTAATAGTCCCTGTTCATGACATACCTTGCACTTACTTTCATAGAGTGCTTTGCCCGCATCAGCGGCCAATGGTGCATCACTAGTGGATGCCGCTACTTGTTCAGTAACATCATCATCAGCAGAGGCACTCTCAGTCGCTTCAGTAGCCTCAGTACTATCTACATCAGTAGTAGCAGGTTCAATCGCAGCAGGTTCAGTCGCAGCAGTTGCGGTGTCTTCTACCACGGCAGGCTCTGGCGTATTGGTGACGGCGGATTCTGCTGCTTTTTTAGCATCATTGACATCTTCCTGTCCGCCACAGGCTGTCAAAGTAGCTGTTAAAGTAATAGCAGCGCCAAGCATCATAGAGACTACTTTTAGTATATAACGGTTGGTAGGTTTTTGATGAGTTTGCTGGTTAGTGAATAACATAATTTGCTCCTAAAAAGGACTAATTTCATTCAACACATCTATACCCTCTAGCACTGATAGCACATAAAGTAACTGTTTACTTAACCTTATAGTTTGACCTTACTGCGTCGCGGCTGGCGTATCACTTGCAGGTGTCTCTGTAGATGCTGGAGCTCCTGCCATGTCAGCAGATGCGGCACCTTCAGTTGGCTCAGCTCCTTCAGTCGTCATGGCTCCTTCAGCAGGGGTGGCTCCTTCAGCAGCGGTGGCTTCACCAGTAGTCGCTGCTGCATCAGTTGCCATTCCATCAGTAGCTTCACCTTCAGTTGTCGTGGCTGCAGTCGCTTCGCTAGCGGCTGTTTCATCAATGACAAGGGGCTCAGGCTCAGGCGCGTTTGCTCTAGCAAGCTCAGCGGCCTCTTCTACTTTATCAACCGCTTTCACCTCTTCTTCATGTCCGCCGCAGGCTGTCAAGGTTACTGCGGTACCTAGCATCACAGCAGCTACTTTTAACAGATGACCGTTGGTAGATTTTTGACTATAGTTTTGATTAGTGAATAACATTGTTCGCTCCGACAAGGGTTGATGATTTTAAAGGATGAATGATTTTTAAAGGTTTATTAAGTCTTATAAAGGGTATTAAACTAGATATTGTAACGAATGACTTTATTACAGTACTTTATACCCGTCACTTCTTAATGACAACACCCTTTATTGCCATTTTAGTCACCTATTATAGCGTTTATTTCGTATGCATCATCTAACCCTATATTTTTCTATTAATTTCCCATAACACTATCTCATGAGTAGTAAGGCGAATCATCAATATTCGCTATTATCACTCAACAGCGACAAGATAAATACTTGACTACTAACTTCATTTTTGCTATATTCTCGCTCTTATTCTAATATTTCCAATAGAATATTGTAACTTAATCCTAGCAAGAGCTGATGCCACATCACTTTGAGACACTGTGGCTAATACCAATCATACAGCCTTGCTAATGTTTCTTGTCTCTCATTTCCACTACTACATTAAGGAGTCTGCATGCCTTCAGTTAAGGTTAAAGAGAACGAACCTGTTGATATCGCTATCCGTCGCTTCAAGCGTGCCTGCGAAAAAGCGGGTGTTTTATCTGATGTCCGTAAGCGCGAATTCTACGAAAAGCCAACGCAAGAGCGTAAGCGTAAAAAGGCAGCAGCCGTAAAACGTTATAAGAAAAAATTACAACGTGAGTCTATTCGCACCACGCGTATGTACTAATTGGTATTTATCTAGCATTTGATCAAGCCTTAAATAGCTATCTTTTAAAAGGCTAAATCTTGTAAAAGGTTAAGTGCTAGCTTATAAGTATTCATAAGAAAACCACCTACTTTGTCCTCTTCCTAGCTTATTGCTGATGATGACATAATATAGGTGGTTTTTTTATGCTAGAATTTTATTAACGTTAATTTTAAATGCATACACTATAATACGACCATATAATAATAGGAACTTATCATGAGCGCACTAAAAGATACCATTACCGAACAAGTCAAAACGTCAATGAAAGCACGAGAGCTTGAAAAGGTTAAGGTTTTACGTAATATTCAATCAGTTATTAAACAGATTGAAATTGATCGCAAAGTAGAACTTGATGATTCCGGCGTTTTAGAAATATTGCAAAAACAGCTTAAACAGCGCCAAGAGTCTTTATCTATCTTTCAAGAAAATGGTCGTGAAGACTTGGTTCAAAAAGAACAGTTCGAAATCGACATTATTAATGACTTTATGCCGCAGCAAATGAGTGAATCTGAACTGGCTGAATTGATTAACACTGAGATAGCCGCACAAGGTGCCAGTTCAATGCAAGATATGGGAAAAGTAATGGGTGCGTTAAAATCTAAGACTGCTGGACGCGCAGACCCTGCGGTGATGTCGCAGTTGGTCAAAAAAGCATTAATGGGGTAGTTGCATTTACCACATTAGTGATAGCACTTGATGGCAACTTAACTGCATATCTACTACGAATGCTAGGGACTGAAGTCTCTAGCTATTTTTACGTCTGCTATATCACTATTTATATTGGCAAGTAAAGGGGCTAAATTATAAGTGTTAGTGTTAGCACTATTAGGCTGCTGAGTCTCAATAAGCGTTTTAGCTTGTTGCAACGAGACTAAGGCATCATTATATCGACCCCGCCATAACTCACCCTTAGCTCGATAGCGTAAGGCATTGACCGCAGAGATGTTTGCTAAGGACTGATTAGACTGAGCGATGTTATTTTGGTTGGCGATATTTTGATTAGCACTATTCGTTGGCATCACGCTTTGACGTGCCATAAGCTCATAAGCCCGCTGCATACGAGATAAAGATTCTAAATCATAAGGTTTACTAGTTACGATAGGTTTGAGCGCGGTGATTACCTCGTTATACTTGCCTAACTGTAACCATGCCTCAGTCAATAATAGCTTTATATCTCTACGCTCTGGGTATAAAGTGCTATACGGTAATAACAGCTGTTCGGCTTGTTGCCACTTGCCTTGCATACCGGCGACTTGTGCTTCGGTAATCGCCAATAGTATATCAAGGGTCACTTGATCGTTATAGTCAGCAGTAGAATACGCTCTAAGTTGTGAAGTTTCTCTATTTTTTAATTGATTAAAAAGATCAGATGCCTCTTTATAACGGCCCTGAGTACCATACCAATAAGCCAATGCAATGGCAGCCCCCCTATTTGTTTGCGAGGCCGCTAACAACTCACCTTCAGTAACCCGATTTGTCAGCACATTGACGCGCCATTTTAACAAGTCAAACGTTAACGGACTGCGCTGCTCAGTAAGTCCTACTTCAGCATAGCTATTCGCACGACTTTGCGCTTCACTAAGACGCTCAGAGCTTAAGGGGTGCGTCATAATAAAACTGGGCAAATAAGCATTTTGCGTAGTGTTAAGTTGCGTTTTTTGATTTAAAGTACCAAAAAATCTTGGCATAGCTCTCGGGTCATAGCCCGCTTTTTCCATCAGTTGCATGCCAATACGGTCGGCCTCTCGCTCATTACTACGACTAAATGCCATTTGACTGTTTAAAGCGGCTGTCTGACTACCCATCATCACGGCAGTAGCGGCATCCGGATCAGCAGCGGAGGCAGCGATAGCTGCTAATAGACCACCAATTTGCATGAGTAGTACTTTTCGATTCGTCTCATCTCGATGCTCATAGTGACGCTGACTTAAGTGAGCAACCTCATGGGCGACCACGCTGGCAAGCTCATCCATACTATTAGATTCAATAACCGTACCGGTATGGATGCCCATTACGCCACCGGGAATCGCAAAAGCATTAATAGTAGGATTGTTGATGACCAGCAAGGCTAAAGGCGCTTGATTGCGTGCCTGGGCGTTAATCTGCCACGCCATGATTTCGAGTTGTTCTTGTACCCAAGGGTCATTTAGCATCGGCGCATTTCTAGCTAACTGCTGTAATGACCACTCACCTAGCGCTTTGTGCTGGTTGGCCTCAATAAATCGAGTGCCCCCGCTTCCTAATTCTGGCAGCGTAAAGCTAGGCTTCTCATAAGTTGAATTAAACACATACTGCGGCGGCATATCAAAGCTTTGATAGCCAGAACGACTCGAGTTAGAATTGACTACACTCGGTGATTCATTGGCAGCAACGGCCATATTCGTTAATAATATATTTGACAAGAGTACGGCTACTCCCAAACGTAAAATCGGCATTGAGAACAAACGATGATTCCTTATATATTGATGCCTTATATAAAGCATTGACTTACCACTCATTTGGTTTAATGTGGTGATTATAGTAAACCATCTCAATATCTATTCCTTGACGTTTGTATGACTTAAAAAACTGTTGACCTTAAGAAGGCTTGATTTTAACGGTATCAGCATTTTAAATAGCTTTCAAATATCGTATCTTACATCTTAACCAATTAACCTTGTACCATCGTCTCTGAGTTGTAATTTTTTTAATCTAAAGCAGATATTTTAGCCGTTACTAGCAACGTAATATAATTTGTCGCACCCTTTTTAATGCTCCTAATTTAAATTTAATAATATAAGCTGAATTTATGATATCTATTGACTTACCTGATACTAATCAACATACCCTACTCCAGCAATATATTGACTATTTAGACACAGCCGATAAGCGTACTCTTGAGCAACACGCAAACGCTACAAAAATAACGGCATTGGTGGATGGTCGAGGGCTTGCCTGCCCTATGCCGTTACTAAAAACTAAAGTAGCACTACGCTCTATGCAGGAGGAAGATAGTGTTTATGTACTAGCTACTGACCCCAACTCTCAAGTTGATTTGGCCGCATTTTGTCAGCAATCTGGACTTAAAATGGTGATGAGCACTCAAAGTGGTGCCGGATCTACCGATAGTTTAGAAAAACTCGATACAATCTTTCACGTCATGATTACCAAAACAAATGGTAACTAGTTGGTAGTATCCTTTACAATAGATCTCATTAAAGATATTACTTTTTAAGGTCAAAATATGGCTACTCCTAAAACTGACAAAGCGAAAACGACAAAAAAAGATTCCTCAAAAAAGACATCCTCTGTGAAGGTTGCCGAAGTTGAGCCTATCGATATGGATATAGAAGTGGAAGAACTGCCTCTCGATGAGACGTTGGACGATGACACATTGGATGATGAGACACTCGACGATGTGGATGAGGATTTGCTCGTAGATGGATTGCCAGTGGCAGATCCAGTTGCAGAGGATTGGGTAAGCAACTATCCAACAACCAATACTCGCGACTTGGTGCCTGCGATGCCGATCAACCTATCGGCACCCGGTGTCAATCTTGGCGCTTACATGAACTCAGTGCATCAAATACCTATCTTGACCCCCGAGCAAGAGAAGGAACTGGCGCATCGTTATTATGATGAGGGTGATGTGGAAGCCGCTCGTATCTTGGTCATGTCACATCTACGCTTTGTGATTCATATTGCGCGCAGTTATTCAGGCTATGGTTTGCCTCAAGCTGACTTAATTCAAGAAGGTAACTTGGGGCTTATGAAAGCCGTTAAGCGCTTTGATCCGAATAAAGGGGTACGTCTGGTATCCTTTGCGGTGCATTGGATTAAAGCGGAGATTCATGAGTTTGTCATTCGTAATTGGCGTATTGTCAAAGTAGCGACCACCAAAGCGCACCGTAAGCTGTTCTTTAACTTACGTAGCCTGAAGAAAACTAATAATCAGCTGACGTTAGAAGAAGCGGATGCCATTGCGGCTGACTTAAATGTCACCCGCAAGCAAGTGCTAGAAATGGAGTCACGTCTGACGTCTTACGATGCCTCCTTTGAAGCACAGTCAAGTGACGATGATGACGGGCATTACGCACCACAATTGTTTTTAGAAGACGGTATTGACCCTGCTGAAGTGGTAGAAGATGCAGACTGGGAGGAGAACAATACCAATGCACTAATGGATGCCATGGATACTTTAGACGATCGCTCAAGAGATATCGTTGAACAGCGTTGGTTATCTGAGCAAAAATCAACATTACATGAATTGGCAGCTGTCTATAATATCTCAGCGGAGCGCGTGCGTCAGATTGAAAAAAATGCGATGGATAAGATTCGTGAAGCCATGACCATTGATAGTGTCATCATGCCAAATGAAGATTCGCTGTAATTTTTGACTGTTTAAAGAGTGGTTCGACGATTCATCTTATCGCTTATTATAAGACTGCCCTTTAATCTACTCTTTTTCTGTCAGTATATTTATGTCGCTTTGGATAGACTATTTATGAACTGGATAACTGCTGCCGCATTAAACCTAGCCCTTGCCGTTGCCTTAGGCGCTTTTGGTGCGCATGGTCTTAAGTCTCTCACATCGCCCGAACAAATGGCATGGTGGCATACTGGGACTCAATATTTCTTTTACCATGCACTAGGTTTACTTGCGGTCGCTATACTTATTAAACTTGGCTATACCACCAGTACCACGGCATGGTTATTACAGCTTGGTATCCTTATATTTTGCGGTAGTTTGTTTGCAATGACATTAGGTACACCTAGATGGTTCGGTGCTATCACACCGATCGGAGGTACATTGATGATTATTGGGTGGTTGTGGCTGGCATATACGGCGTTTAAACGGGCAAACATTTAGCCCTTTTCGCTGGTCATCATTGCACTAATCGCACAAGTTTAATTTTATATTAATGAAAATTTTTGCATGTTCACAAATATAACTAAGATTAAAAATGATTAGGATAAAAAAACAGGATAAAAGTATGGTTAGCGTGACGATAAATGGACAAAGCATGGATACCGATTATAACACCGTCAAGCCCATGCTTGATGAGCTGCAGCTGACACAAGGCCGATATGCGGTTGAGATTAATGGAGAGCTAGTACCCAAATCAGAATTAGATCTCACTGAACTTAAACAAGGCATGGTCATTGAAGTAGTACAAGCGGTCGGTGGCGGTTAAGGATCTTCTATTGCGAAGCTGTTTGCTTAACTATTTGCTCAACTTTGCTACTTAAATGAGCCATTTAACTTAATCACGTAACCCAGCCTCTTAAATTAGTTATTTACATTCGCGACTTAACTCAAATTTTGACTTAAAGTATAATTCCTAAAATTAAAAAAGCCCCTATTTTAATGAGTTAAAATAGGGGCTTACCTTTGGAGAAAATTTAGATTTGGTATTAATTAGAAATCACTCAGTATTAAGATATATAGTTAAAATATATAGCTCAAGTTATAGCGACTGATTAATAAGCGTATGACTCATCAATAACTGGAGTCGTTTCAGCGATAGGCTCTCTACGTTTTGAGGAACGAGTCTTACGCTCAATACGAGTTTTATATTTACGCACTTGGCGATCTAGTTTATCTGCCATTTCATGGATGGCTTTATACATGTCATCATCATAGCACTGTACGAACATTTCTTGACCAGCCACTCGCATAATTGCTTCTGCTTTATGGTTGTTTTTACCACTATGACTGGCATCAGTTCGATGGTTATCCAGAGATAAAATTACTTTGATACTTTGAATTTGGTCAAAATGGCGCTCTACTTTAGAAAGCTTATCCATTACCATGTCTCTCATAGCATCGGTAATTGTGATGTGATGGCCGCTGATTGAAATGTTCATAATTCTTACATCCTTTTTATGGTTTGAGCCTTGAAATAAGCTCAGAATAACGTGGTATAAAATGACAAGTCACTGTTATTTATAACACTACATATAGTGCATATGTTAATGACACTTACTTCTGTCTATGTCATTTGATATCTCATTGTTTTTAAACAACATTACATGAATAAAAAACTGATATATCGGTTAAGTTGTGGTTTTAATATCCTTATTAAAACCTTGATATCCACAACAATGTTTTTGATAAAACTTTTGTTGGGACACCCTTAATTTGACATGAAATTTAATTTTATACAAGGATGTTAATTGTAATATAATGTAAAAAAAACCTACTTTTTAATCTATATCCTTTATAATCTGAAATTTTTTTATTTTTAGAATTACCTTTCTTTCTTGTGTTCTATTGAATTATTAAAACTTTTGCTTACGCTGGGTAGATGATCCAATATTCATAGCCTCTCGATACTTAGCGACTGTACGCCTTGCTATATCAATCCCCTGATCTTCCAAATGCTGCTTTAAAGCACTGTCTGACAATGGCTTTTGCGGATCTTCATCACGAATGAGCGCCTCTATCATGGCGCTAATAGCGGTAGAAGAGATATCACCTTGATCACTTGAGACATGCGATGAAAAGAAATGTTTAAGTGAGAATAGGCCCTGTGGGGTTAGAATGCTCTTATTGGTGGTTAATCTGGAAACCGTTGATTCATGTAAATCCACAGCCTCAGCCACATCTTTTAAAATTAAGGGCTTCATTGCAGTGGGACCTTCTAATAAAAAGTCTTGTTGTAGCTTAACGATACACGTTGCAACCTTCAGAAGATTTTGATTGCGCTCTTCAATACTACGAATGAATAAACGCGCATCAATTAAGTTATCTCTTAAATAAACATTGTCCGGACTGTCATCGCCGCGCTTAACAAGACTGGCGTATTCATTATTGATTCTAAGCTTAGGCAATGTTTCTGGGTTTAGCTCAACTTTCCAAACAGCCTTACCATCAGCTTGATTGGACTTTAATTGAACAATCACATCTGGGATATCATAGACCTCAGGGCTTGAGCCATACTCAGGTTGTGCCTTTGAGAAGGCCAGCCCTGGGGCGGCGTTTAGTGTTCTGATTAAGTCAATACAACCACTTATCTCATCCTTTTTGATGCCGGTTCTTTTAATGAGCTCTTTTATATTATTGCTTACCAGTAGCGGGTGTTCATCCAGTAATCGTATTGCTTTGTCTCGGTAAGCGACCTTTTCATCCAAGCTTCTAAGCTGGATTTGTAAACTTTCCGCCAGATCCCGCGCCCCGACACCTAGAGGATCACAGGATTGAATAAGGGTGATCACTGTAGAGATCTGCTCACACTCGATTTTTTCCTCCCACTGATAGAAGCTTGCCATCTCATCGAAGTTGTCTTTCAGCTCAGCCACATCGATCTGGATAAACCCATAGTCGTCCATTGCATCTATCAGATAATCCGCAATTAATACCTCAGTCTCAGATAGATGACTGAAGTTAAGTTGCCAACGAATATGATCTTGAAGACTAGTAGAAGTCGCTCCTTGATAGTCGCTCATTCCTTCCGTATCTGGCCTCGCCATTCCCGTGGGACTGTGAGTGTAGATATCGTCCCAATCCGTATCAATTGACAACTCACCTAAAGTATCACTAAGGCTATCGCCAAGCGTAGACTCTAAACCGATATCTTCACTGTGTACGGCTCCATCATTTTCAGAACTAGAGGGCGTACGTTCTTCAGCACTGACGCCACTTTTAGACCCATAGTTCTCATAATCAATAGACTCTGAAAGGCTACCTTCTATATCTCTATCATCATAAGTTAGGTCATCGTTGTTGTCATTCATAAAGCCTGTATCAATCACATCATCACCATCATGGCTATGGGTGGAATCGTCCTCTATGCCAAAATCATTGACGTCATAGTCGTCTATATGAAAGTCACCTGTATCAAAGTCATCTGAACTGTCTTGGTAAACTTCATATGCCGCATCCTCAGCGCTCAGCTCTAATCGAGTCATCTCTTCAATGCTATTAAAATCTTCTGCATTGATGTCATCATCTTCTATTCGCTCAAGCAAAGGATTGCTATCAAGCTTCATCTGCACCTCCTGCTCAAGCTCGAGGCTTGATAACTGCAATAGCTTAATAGCCTGCTGCATCTGCGGGGTTAGCTTTTGTGCTGTAGTAAGATTAAATCCTAAATTAAACGAATTACTCATCATAAGGTATGTGTGTTTCCCAATTACCCAATTGCTTGGTTATATAGTGATAATTTAGTTGTTAAATTATGGGTTGGTTAGAATATGAGTTAGTTAACATACGGGTCGTTTGAATTATTGGTTTAAAGTACTTGCCTGTTGATAAATGTTGACATCATCTTAGTTCAGCAAACAATGAACTTATATCCTCTGGACTAACCCTGCTGACTTCAATCGCTAAAACAATTCAACAAAGCATCCTTCAATAACAAACCATTAGATTCATCGACTTAGGCGTGATAAGCTAAAATCGTGATAACATAAAGTCGTTAAAAACAATTCTAATTTATAATACAGATTAAAGAAACAAGTTCATAGGCTTTAGAAAGTCTTAATGAAAATTAATCATTGCAAACTTTTTCGATTTATTATGTCACTTTTTAGCATATAACTTAATGAATCTAACTTACTGAGACTAACGAATTAATAATGACCTTACCTACTATTGGATGTGTGCAACTCAGCAGTCAATTCGACATCGATGCTAATTTAGCTACGATTGAGAGGGCGATACAACAGGCAAAGCAGCAACAGGTACATTTACTGGTGCTTCCTGAGAATGCGTGCCGTATGGGTAGTCAGCATCAGCTAGCAGAGCGTTTTGATGAGATCTCAAAATGGTATGCTGATCTGGCATTCGAGCATCAGATGTTCATTGTCGCAGGTACTCTACCCTGCCCTTATAGACCGGATGGTCGCCTTGTTCCTAATCAACGTTTAAGGCAAGTGAGTCAACTTTTCGCGCCTGATGGTAAGCGCATTGCTCGCTATGACAAAATTCATTTGTTTAAAGCTGAGGTATCAGATAGTACTGGAAGCTATGATGAAGGGAGAACATTTGAGCCGGGGGATACCACAGTTGTGGCCCAGTGCGATATGGCCAACCTGTTACAACACGCCGAGTCCGAATCCTCCGTCAAGTGTCAAACCCATAAGGGAGTCCTGGCTGTGGGCATGATGGTTTGTTTTGATTTGCGTTTTCCTGCTTTGGCACAACAGCTTCGCACTGGCGGTGCGGATATACTAACCGCTCCCTCAGCCTTTACCTATCAAACGGGCAAAGCACACTGGCAAATGCTATTACAGGCCCGTGCTTTAGATTCTCAGTGTTTGGTCGTGGGTTCGGCGCAAGGGGGTACCCATCAGACGGCCAACTCTCAACGGGAAACTTGGGGACACAGTGCCATTGCCAATGCCAATGGCGAACTGGTGATAGAGACGGGTGAAACCAACACCAACATAACAGAAGGCTATACTCTCATTACTGCTCCATTTGACCAACAAGCTCAACACAGCTGGCGTCAAAATATGCCCATCCATCATTGTCATAGACTACCCTAGTGATACCAATGTTGAAAAGGCATTAATACCCCATTCTCAACTCTTAACGTAGGCTGCGGCTTTAGCCCAGCATTTTAGATTAAAGGCTTTGATTTGCTGGGCTAAAAGCGCCAGCCTACAATGGGTTTTAATAAGTTGTGAAAGAGGTATTAATACCTAATCTATAAACTAACCTATCTTTGTCAGGCTCGTTAAACTTACTATTTGTACCGTTTACACTCGCCTTCCTCGACAGATTAATTTCTAGATTTGCTATCATTTTTTTTGAAATGAGTTTACAACAGTCCGTTAACTTAGAGAGCCAACGTTAAGAGCTAGTGTATAGAATTGACTTAAACAAAATAGGGTAAACAGATTAAAAGAAAGAAAAGAGAAAGAAAATAGAAAATAAAAGAAGAGAGACTATTATTTTGTAGAATTAGACGACGGATGAGAGGCTCTAGGATGGGCTTTATCATAGACCTGAGTCAGTTTAGCAAAGTCTACATGGGTATAAATCTGGGTAGTACTGATATCACTATGGCCTAACATCTCTTGCACTGCACGCAGATCGCCACTGCCTGATAACATATGAGAGGCAAAACAATGTCGTAGCAAATGCGGATACATGTTTTGGGCAATACCCGCTCGTGTCGCTGCGATTTTCAACCGCTGTTGCACAGCACGAGTAGTCAATCGAGTCCCTAATTTTTCACTAATAAATAAGGCGGTATCCCCTTGCTCCTCCCACAAGTATCGATGCGGTAAATAGGTGTTAATCGCCTTTAACGCTTGACGCCCTACAGGCACTATTCGAGTTTTATTGCCTTTACCTGTGACCCGTACTTCACCACGCTCACCCTGATCATCTATACGCAAATCAGCGACATTCAACCCGACCAACTCACCCACCCGTAAGCCACAACTATATAACAACTCAAACATAGCTTTATCGCGAATCCACAATCTCGCTTGTTCCGGTGTATCGGGCATAGGCTGTTCAAGCAACTGCGCAATCAAATCACCGTCTGCAATACTTGGCAGTGGTCGTGGCGCCCGCTTTAGCTGGTAACCCGTTGTCGGATTAATACGAGCATGACCATGATCAATCATCCAACTATAAAAGTGGCGGATGGCTGACAACTCTTGTTGCACACTGGCTATGGATAACGCGTCCCTATCTAATCGTTTACCAATAAACTTAGCCAGTTGCCTTTTGTCACAACGTGTCCAGTTCAGCTTGCCGGCTTCTAAAAAAGAGGCAAGCTGATATACACCGGCATAATAGGCATCAATCGTATGCGCTGAGAACTGGCGAACGTTCAGCTCCTCAAGCCACTGCTCAACAGACAACAATAATGCCTCAAGCTCAGCGGACAGTTGCGCATCTTGCTCATTATCAGAACGTTGTAGACTATCCTCACTCGCAAATGTTGACTGCTTCCGTTTATTAGACGGATATTGTGTCAAACTTGGTTGTATTGAGTTTGATGCTGCTGACCTTTTTTTCATTGGTCTTTATCTTAATATAGGATAACGAGTTGGTTTAAGGCTGATTGATATACTGTTATTTTATTTTTTATAACAAGGGTTTACGAAGCAGATGGTTTAATGCCCGCTTGAGCCATAATACCATCTGGACTAAACACCCCTTCATACACAAAGGCAGTGGGACCTGTCATCATCACAGAATAACCCGGTGACCAACGAATCAACAAGCTGCCACCATAAAGCTGTGCACGTATTTCCTCACCTTCATCAAGCCAGCCTTCACGAATACCTGTTGCCACAGCGGCACAAGCACCGGTACCACAGGCTTGTGTTTCTCCGACCCCACGCTCATAGACACGCAGACGAATATGACGCTGATTCATCACTTGCACAAAGCCCACATTAACCCGTTCTGGAAACGCAGGGTGTGACTCAATGGCTTTACCCAGTTTTTCCACCTCTGCGGTTAATATGTCATCGACCTTAATAACAGCATGGGGGTTGCCCATATTCGCCACATACAATTGAACCGGGGTGCCATCGACATCCAAATGATAGGCATTTTGGATTTTAGTAATGGCTTTTGGCGTAAAAGGTATCTCAGCAGGCTCAAAGCGAGGCTTGCCCATATCGACTTCTACCCAGCCATAATCGTCGGTTGATAGGGTTAAAATACCAGACTTCGTTTCTACTCGAATACGCTGCTTGAACGACAGCTTACGAGCTTGCACAAATCGCGCAAAACAGCGTGCCCCATTGCCACACTGCTCCACTTCGCTCCCATCTGAGTTAAATATACGGTAACGAAAATCAACATCAGGGCGCATGGGCGGCTCAACCACTAAAAGTTGGTCAAAACCAATCCCTAGATTACGATCTGCAAGTAGTGAAATAAGCTCTGGTGTCAGCTCTAAGCGCTGAGTGACGAGGTCAATGACCATAAAATCATTGCCTAGACCATGCATTTTTGTAAATTCAATTAGCATTATTCTATTCCTTAGATTTTATTTATGCTCTATCTTACCATGCAGAATATGACAATGATAATGCTTAACAACGGTTTACTAACAATAATACTGCGTATATTTTAGTCCAAATCTATAAATTAACCTATCGAGGAAGGCCAGTTAAACATAACAAAGCAGACGTTACAAACAATAGGTTTATTAGCCTGACCGAGTTTAAGTTCTGACCGAGTTTAAGAAATATAGGTTGTTTTATAGAAAAAGGTTAATATGCCAATTTGCAACGCCGTTTATACGCCAGTACTTTTCAAATGTCATTAAAAAAGCCTGCAGATTAAATGCAGGCTTCATATCGGTTAATCAATAGCAACGCTTTAAATCACTACTTTTTATTTTATTAATCACACCTTTCAAAGCTATTGGGCTTTATTAAACCGCTATTCTGCCTGAAATATAGATTCTGTTTCGAACAATTGCGCCACAGTTTCACGTTGACGTACCACTTGATGTTTATCACCAGAGACCATGACTTCTGCAGGACGAGGACGCGTATTGTAGTTACTACTCATCACAAAGCCATAAGCACCTGCGCCAGTGATGGCTAAGATATCACCTACTGCCAATGACAGTAGACGTCTCTTGGCTAAGAAGTCTCCAGTTTCACATACGGCGCCAACAATATCCCAGCTGCGCTCTTCTTTTGTCGAATCTAATATGCTGGCGGGAATAACAGCCATATCTGCCTGATACAACGCGGGACGAATCAGGTCATTCATTGCGGCATCGACGATAGCAAAGTTCTTTTCCGCCGTAGGCTTTAGCACTTCTACTGATGTCAGTAGTACACCCGCATTTGCCACAATGCTACGTCCAGGCTCTAAATATACTTTGAGACCTAACTGTTTCAGCTTAGGCAGTAAGGCTGCGGCAAATTCACTGACTTCGGCGACCTGCTCATCAATATATAGCACCCCTAAACCGCCCCCTAAGTCGATATGCTCAAGCTCAATGCCCTCACTTTTAAGGGTATTAATCAGCTCACTCACCTTATCTAGCGCTGCCACAAAAGGATCTATTTCGGTAAGCTGAGAGCCAATATGACAGTCAATACCGATGATATTCAGATTTCCTAAACTCTTAGCAAGCTTATAAGCGTCAACAGCGATATCATGACTGATACCAAATTTATTGTCTTTGAGGCCTGTTGAAATATAAGGATGCGTTTTGGCGTCTACATTCGGGTTTACCCGAATTGAAATTGGCGCTTGAACCCCAAGCTCTGCTGCCACTGTATTTAGAGTCTCTAATTCACTTAGCGACTCCACATTAAAGCACCCAATATTCGCTTGAAGGGCTGTTTTAAGCTCTGATACGGTTTTACCCACACCTGAAAACACAATCTTGCTTGGGTCTGCCCCCACTGCCAATACCCGAGCCAACTCCCCAACGGATACCAAATCAAACCCGGCGCCAGCATTCGCCAATACTTGCAATACCGCTAAATTTGAATTGGCCTTTACGGCATAGCATATCTGATGTGCTATATTGGCAAAACTATCAGTATAGGCGTGATAAGCCTCTAAAATGGCCTGCTTAGAGTAGACATACAAAGGCGTACCATACTGCTTAACCAACGTATCGACACTCACATCTTCAGTTAACAAGGTATCCTGATCATAACGTAGACCAGGTAATTTATTAACAAATGACTGAGGGTTGATACGTAATCCAGATTCTAAATTTTGTACGACTGTTGACGCGTGAGAGGTATGACTCATAATAATGGGGTATCCAAGTAAAGTTAGCAAATATTAGGGCATGTGTTTTTTAGGGGCTGTATAAAAGACGCCTTAAGTGCTATTTATATATCAAATTAATACAGGTTAGCTATTCGTATTAGTCATTTATGCTAGTAGTTCGTACTAGTTATTTCATTACTAGTCTTTTGGTTTGTTTAATTAATAGTCTTTTGAGTTATTTGATTAATAATCTTCTGGGTCTTCTGCCGCTGCCTTTTCCACATCTTCAGAGGTGTAAGAGCGATTTTCATCTTGGGCTTTATTTTTCTTATATAAAATAAAATCGGTGTTGCTAGGTGCCTCTTCTGGTAAGTATAAAGCGCCACTTTGGCCACAAGCCGTTAGCAAACCTGTCAATAATAATGAACAAAGCCCCATACCCAGAACCGAAAAAAGACCCGAAAAAGTTAAAAGACTAAGGTGTTTCTTCTCCACTGAACTATTGCCCATTGAACTGCCCTCAGCTTTAGCTCGCTTTGGCTTCAATATATTCTTTTGCTTTAACAGATTATCGTTAAGCAAACGCTTAAGAGGGGTTTGAGGGGGTACATTTGGCATGGATAGACTTCCTTTGACTAACAAGACACTACCAGTTCAATATAAACACAACTGACTGGCTATAGTAGCAAACTTATGAATAATTGCCTAAAAGCTTTTCATTTTTTAAACACAATTGCGTTGAAGTTGCTATTAAATTTAAGCACTTATCCGCTGTTTTCGTCATTAATCTAAGATATACTTGAAAAGATTTGATAGATAAGGTGTATTTAAAAGGTAAGCTTGTCATGGTGCATTCACCGCTCTATGATATTCTTAGCTTTTCACCAACAGCTTTTAACCATTGACCTTGTACATTGCTACTTAAACAGAGCTACTTAAACATTGCTGCTTAAACATTGCTACTTAAACATTGCTGCTTAAACATTGCTGCTTAAACAGGCTAGTTGAATATTGTAATTTAAAAGCTACTTATTCGAACACGGCTTACACTCAATCTATTCAATCTTATCAAATTTAATCTTCTCTAAATCTATTTCATTTTTTATAGATACAGTAAGGATGCAAGATGAACAATACCATTATCTCTAAACCTACCCTAGTCATTAACTGTGGTTCTTCATCCATTAAATATGCCTTAATTAGTGACGATAATCAGCATCGCATCACTGGCCTTGCAGAAAACTTAGGATTAGATAATGCCCGCATTGTTCATAAGGACCTAGACGGTGAAAAGAGTGAGGTGAGCATTCCGGGCGCTAATCATAAAGCAGCTTTGGTACGCATTATGGACTTGCTTGGCGATCAGTCTCCTATTGCAGTGGGGCATCGTGTGGTACATGGGGGTCGAGAATTTAGCGCTGCCGTACAAGTCACCCCGCATGTCATAGAAGAAGTAAAACGTTTAAAATCACTGGCTCCACTTCATAATCCTGCCAATGCTGTCGGTATCGAGGCAGTACAATCGATTCACCCTGACCTACCGCAAGTGGTGGTATTTGATACTGCATTTCACCAAACTATGCCACCAAAAGCGTTCCGCTATGCCATTCCAAAAGAGATGTATGAAAAAGACTTCATTCGCCGTTATGGCTTCCACGGAACCTCTCATGCTTATTTATCAGAACGTGCCAGCCAATTAACAGATCAAGAAGGGCCTCATGGGTGGCTTATCGCACATTTAGGCAATGGCAGCTCCGCGACCGCGGTTTATGAAGGTAAAAGCTTAGACACCAGTATGGGATTAACGCCACTTGAAGGCCTGATGATGGGCACCCGATGTGGCGATGTCGATCCAAGCTTACATATTCACTTAAAGCGTACTTTAGGTCTGACCTTAGAACAAATTGATGCCATTTTAAATAAAGAAAGTGGCCTTCTTGGAGTATCTGGGGTGTCTAACGATATGCGTACCGTTGAAGCTATTGCCAATGACGACAGCCATCCTGATCAGCAAGATGCTAAATTGGCCGTTGAGATGTTCTGCTACCGCGCTGGTAAGTACTTGGCGTCTTTGTCCTGTGCTCTGCCCACATTGACTGGCATTGTTTTCTCTGGAGGGATTGGTGAAAATTCGGCGACCATTCGTACCGGCATTCTTGATGTTATGCGTCATTTCAACTTAGCAATAGATCAAAATAAAAATACAGCACTCTATGGCGGCGGCGAAGGCACCTTCCATAGCGAGTCTAGTCAATATGAGCTATGGGTTATCCCGACCGATGAAGAGTACCAAATTGCGCAAGAAACGAGACAAGTATTAGGCCTGTAAACCTTTAGCTGGTTAGTCAATATAACCATAAAATTGCTTTTTAATTGCTTTTTAATTGGGTGTCATAAAAATTAAATAACGATTACTGAACGACTAAGGATAATAAGATGCAAACTATTTTACTGGTCCCTACCGCCCGTGGTATTGGCCTAACCTCTGCTGGACTGGGGCTCATCAAAGCGTTAGATTATATCGGTTTAAAAGCGGGATTTATTAAGCCGTTTTTACAAGATGACTCGCATGACTCACAGCATACGCTAGATAGCTCAAGTGAGCTTGCACGCCAAGCCTTTGGTCTCAACCCACCTGACTCTATTCCTCGTGAGCGCGTTGAGCGCATGATGAATGCAGGCAATGTTGATGACCTAATGGAAGAGGTCGTCTCAAACTACCATCAACTTGAAGGTGACAACTATAGTGTCGTCATCTGTGAGGGACTGGTACCAACAGAAGAGGTCAACTACGCCTCACAAGTGAACTACGCACTTGCTACTGCTTTGGATGCCAAAGTTATTTTTGTGAGTATGGCCGATATTGAAAACCCCAAACAGCTAGCAGATAAGCTCGATGTCCATGCCCGTATATTTGGTGGCTTAACGGGAGAGCGGACGTTAGGCAGTATCCTTATGCGGGCTAGAAATGTACCCAATACCTTCGACAATCAGCCTGTGGCGCCTGGTGAAGCTACGCTTGATCCCGATGAAGCCTTTATCAAAGCCATGCAATCACACTCGCCGAGCTTTGCCACCGAAGCCTTCCACCTTATTGGCGTGGTTCCTTTCAGTAATAGCTTATCCGTTCCTCGTACTTGGGATATTGCACAAGAGTTAAATGCCTCTTGGCTGAGTGAAGGCGAGGCCAAACAACGCCGTGTCCTTTCAACCAGTCTGGTGGCCCGTACTATCTCTCGAGTCGGAGAAATATTTAAGCGAGGTACTTTAATCGTTACGCCGGGCGATCGTGATGATTTGTTACTAGCCACTGCACTGGCAGCCATCAATGAAATCCCGATGGCGGGTATCATTCTTACAGGCGGCATCGTACCGAATGACACCGTCATTAAGCTATGCCAGCCAGCATTAAAAACTGGCTTGCCAATTATGAGTGTGCCAACGAATAGCTTTGAGACTGTTGAGAAACTCTCAAATATCACTAATGAGATTCCAAAAGACGACATCGAACGGGCTGAAACTGTCACCCGCTTTGTCGCCGCTCACCTCGACTTAGACTGGTTAAAAACTTACTTCGAGCGCGACTATGAGCCTCGACTGTCCCCTTCTGCGTTCCGCCATCAGATCGTCAAAAAAGCTCAAAGTAATCTTATGCGTGTGGTCTTACCAGAAGGTGAAGAGCCCCGTACTATTGAAGCAGCCTCGATTTGTCAAAGTCGTGGTATCGCTCAATGCGTGCTACTGGGTAATCCAGAACAGATTAAACAAGTGGCTGAAAATAGGGGCGTCAAGCTGCCGGACACTATCGAAATTATCGATCCGGCCAAGATCAAGCTTACCAAATATATAGACGCATTTGTTGAGCGTCGTAAAGGCAAGGCATCGCCAGATCAAGCCGCCGCACAGTTACAGGACAATGTGGTATTGGGAACGACCATGCTTCATTTAGATGAAGTGGACGGCTTGGTATCAGGGGCTATCCATACCACTGCCAATACGGTACGCCCCGCTTTCCAGTTGATCAAAACTGCCCCACAATATTCACTAGTCTCCTCAGTATTCTTTATGCTACTGCCCGAACAAGTCGTAGTGTATGGGGACTGCGCGATTAACCCCGATCCAGATGCTGAACAACTGGCTGAAATTGCCATTCAATCAGCCGCTTCCGCAAAAGCTTTCGGTATTGATCCTAAAGTGGCAATGATCAGTTATTCAACTGGGGTATCGGGCTCTGGTGCAGACGTTGAAAAAGTGAAAAAAGCGACTGACATTGTCCGTGAGCGTGCCCCAGATCTTGTTATCGACGGCCCTTTACAATATGACGCCGCTTCTGTACTCAGTGTCGGTAAACAAAAAGCCCCTAACTCTCCTGTTGCAGGTCAAGCAAACGTCTTTATTTTCCCCGATTTAAATACCGGCAATACCACATATAAAGCGGTTCAGCGCAGTGCCAATGTTGTCAGTGTTGGGCCTATGCTACAAGGGTTAAACAAACCAGTGAATGACTTGTCTCGCGGCGCATTGGTGGATGATATTGTATATACTATTGCCTTAACGGCCATCCAAGCCAGTAGCCCTGATGTCTAATAGGTTTGACTGGGTTTGGTTGGGCTTTATGAGAGCCAATTAGGTTAAAAAGCGGTTTGGTGCTTAGCTCATTCACTAGCGATTAATGCCTCAAGGACACCGCCGCAAGCAGTATGCCTTTTCTATCGGTGGTAGCCAACAGGGATACTGTTGGCTATTTTTTATTCGCCGCGTTTTTCACCATAAAAATGGCAGTGTTTTGATTCATGGCTTTCAAACCCTGCAAATACATATAGTATATAGCTTTAAGGGGTGTGTCAGCCTGAATTTTGTCCATTACATCTTATCGGGTTGCTTTAGCGCAATAGTCATAAGCTAACGTTAGGAAGTTTTTAGAATATAATGAGACAATACGAGAAACTATTAGGTTAAAACTTAGGCTAAATATTAAAAGCTCGGGTTTAACCGTTATTGGAATTAATCCTAATTGTAAAAAAATAGGCTTATTAATAAGAAACCTCTATGTCGCTAGATCAAACAGCTTCGACCTCTCACCCAGATTTAAATCAATCGCCCCTAGCTATTAACCTTTATCTAGGAGGTTCTTTTGATCCTGTCCATAACGGCCACTTGGCTCTACTTAAGCATGTGTATCGAAGCCTGATAACGTGTCCGCCCACTTGGCAACTGAATTCTTATCTTTCTTATTGTCATTATAATTTTCTTAATCCTTCTATTTATTCGTCTATTTATCCTTCTATTTATGATTATCGGGCTCCTCTTATGCCCTTATTGCAGAATACGTGTCATTCATCATTTCAGGTTGCCGTTGATGCACACGTTTATGCTTATTTCCTACCAACGTCACGCTCGCCCTTAAAGCAAAATAGCAGCGACCCATCCCATCGTCTCCATATGTTAAAGCTAGCCACAGAAGTATTACAGGCGGAGAGTGGCGTATTTTCAGACTGTCAGTCTTCTATTAGTAGTTCTAGTTTAAGCTCCCATTTGAGTTCTACCCATTTGAGTTCTATTAGTCACTCACCTGCATCGATACCCTCTTTATCTTTTACCTCTATTGCATCACCTTCAACTTCAACTGCATCTTCTTCACCTTCTATATCTCCCTCTGTATCACCACAACCCTCGCCTTCACCTTTTGCTGTTAGTGAATATGAGATCTGGCAAACACCGCCAACCTATACCATTGATACCCTAACGGCACTGCGAGAAGAGAATCCGA
The DNA here is from genome assembly GCF_057621535.2 of Psychrobacter sp. CX5. NCBI lineage: Bacteria > Pseudomonadati > Pseudomonadota > Gammaproteobacteria > Moraxellales > Moraxellaceae > Psychrobacter > Psychrobacter sp. CX5. Next base: position 778,776 of record NZ_CM177735.1, read on the forward strand.
CGGATAGCATAATATTTATAGTAGGCGCGGATAATATTGACAGCTTACCGAAATGGAGAGAGGGCGATAAACTCACTCAGTTTGCACATTTATGGGTGATTCCTCGCCATAATCTTCAGACAAAAGCGGATATTATGGCTCTTTTACCGGATAGATTAAAAGCTCAGGTGACAGGCTCAATAGCGGACTTGAAAAGTCATTGCAAAGGACTTATTTATATAGATTCACAGCCTGTTCCTGCGTTATCAAGCAGTGATATCCGTCAGGCTATTGCACAGGGTAACTTTAATATTGCAAAAACAGCTTTGCCACACCCTGTATATTCGTATATCATGAAAAATAATTTATACCAAAACCCATAAATAACTAAACCCCTAAATAATCATGACAACATCACCAACCTATCATTTAACTTTGTTAGCTTTTTAAAACAATAGTTTTGAGCCTTCTTTTTTAAAACATATACGCCTTTAAGACTTTTTTTAACATTTAAAGTTAGTCAGTAAGCTTAAGCTAGAGTTGACTCATTTAGTAATTGCACTGCTCCAACAGGACATGATGACTTACCAATTAAGATATTGAGCCACTATTTAACGAGAAGTTTTAGACACTAAATTCAAAATAAACCGCCTTAAACAGTAAAATACACGTTGCAACAACGTTATTGAAGACAATACAGACAACCTTATAGGATAACTATGACGATAGACATGAATCAAAAAACCCCAATGACCGATGAAAGACTGCAATATTGTCTTGAAATGTCGCAAGAAGCTCTAAGCGATATGAAAGCGAAAAACATTACCGTGCTCAATGTCTCAGATCTTACTGATGTAATGGATTATATGGTGATTGCCGAGGGCACTTCTAAGCGCCATGTCAATGCCATTGCCGATGAGTTAGGCGCTATTTCTAAAAAAGCGGGCTTTATGCCTCTTGGCCGTGAAGGTGAAAAAGACAGCGACTGGACCTTGGTTGATTTAGGGGCTGTGGTGGTACATATTATGACCAAACAGGCCCGTGAATTTTACGACTTAGAAGGTCTATGGTCCTCACCTGAAGAGCTTAAAAAATTAGTGGCACGTGATCTCAGTGAGCGTTAATGATTTGAGGCGCTCAATGACCTTAGATTAACCCCTTTATGAGCCACTAACGAGCCACAAAATTTTAAATATAAAAAAGACGCCCGTTAGCGTCTTTTTTCGTATGTTGCTTTTTTAAAGACCTAGTTTTAAAGACCTGTTTTTAATGGACTTACTCTTAGTAACCTTGACTTTCAAGCTCTGCTAAAGCGGCGCAGCCATCTTCATCTTTTGCCTCACAGGAGAGTTCAAACCAGTTTTTGGCAATCTGATAGCTCTGTTCTACGCCATCTCCACTGTAGTACATTGTCGCGATATTATAGCTTGCCTCGCCGTCACCTTGATCCGCCGCTTTCATATACCACATGAGGGCCTTATTATAATCTTGAGCCACACCCTCCCCTGTATCGTACATTAGTGCCAAGTTATACTGAGCATCTGAATCTCCTGCCATTGCCATTTTCTCAGTCGTTTGGAAATCCAATGCATGAGCTGTAGAGATTGAAAATATTGATAACCCTATTATTAAGCTAAATAGCATGATGTTATGACGGCAAAAGCCACGGGGTAGATTAACGGTGTGCATATCTTTCCTTAAAATAGTGGATCAAAAATAAGATTTATTTCTTATATATCATTAAGTTTACCTTAAATAATAAGTTTTAAAAATAGTAATCAAAAATAAAATTCAAATAAAAGAAAACGTTAAGATAGCCCAAAATTAACTTAGAACGTGCATATTAATTTTGATAGACATTGAAATAACTTTTTAACCGTGCAACCTCCTTGAAACGATATAATCTTAAGCTTACAATACGCCAAATTTTAGCTATCAAGAGTCATCATCAATACTAGACAACCCCTATTACTTATTGCTTTAAATATGATAATGTTTAAAGCTGGATTTAAAACTTTTGAGGAACACCTATGGCAAAGCTATGGCTTGACTTAGGCAATACACGACTGAAGTACTGGCTAACAGATGACGTTGGCCAAATTATTACCAGTGCTGCCAAACAACACCTGCAAGCGCCAGCAGAGCTATTGATAGGGCTGACAGACCGCTTTGCAAGACTGGCACCAGACTTTATCGGCGTCTCATCTGTACTGGGTGAAGCGGTCAATGCCCAAGTCTCAGAAACCCTCGCTACTTTAGATATCCCTTTTGAGTTTGTGCATGTGGATGCCAGTCATGAGCTACTCAGTAGCGATTATGATCCCGCGCAATTAGGTGTGGACCGCTGGCTACAAATATTGGGCGCTGTCGATCGCAAAAAACGTCAGTGTATCATTGGCTGCGGTACCGCACTTACTATCGATCTGACAGACCACGCTCACCATCTGGGCGGCTATATTTTTCCCAGTATATATTTGCAACGCGACGCCTTATTTTCTGGCACCAAACAAATTAGTATTAGCGACGGAGCCTTTAATAGCATTCAACAGGGTACCACCACCTCTGATGCAGTCCACCGTGGTATATTGCTGTCCATCGTTGGCGCCATTAACGAGATTACTAGACGCCATGCAAACTTTGAATTTATCCTGACAGGCGGCGACGCCTGTATTTTGGCACAGCACCTAACTCATCCGATTCATATTCGTGAAAACTTATTATTAAATGGTTTAATGCGCTACTTTGAGCAACAAACGTTTGAACCATAAAAAAACAGCCTTACTGACATATCAGTAAGGCTGTTTTAGTTTATCTGTAAAGGGGCTGTTAAACAGTCTATTGAAAGTAACGCCTCCTAAAATACCAATCGATTAATTAGCAGCTTTCAAAAAGATGCTTTATGTCTTAATAGGCTTATAAACTTTCACTACTGAAGTCTTAGCGAGACTTTATTGATATCATAGACTTCCATCATTTATATGACTTTAATCCTTCATATAAGGGTAATCAGTATAGCCCTCTGAACTGCCACCATAAAAACTTTCAGGACGCTGTTCATTTAAAGGCGCGCCTTTTTGGATACGCTCAGCCAGATCTGGATTGGCAATATAATCACGACCAAACGCCACCGCATCAATAACACCTGCCTCGATTAACGATTCTGCTTTATCAGCTGTGTAACCTCCTGCCGCCACTATAGTGTTATCAAAAGCGTGACGTAGCTTTTGTCTAAATTCGGTTGAATAAGGTTGACCCCCTGCCCAATCTGGCTCTGATAAATGCAAATACATGAGTCCTCTTTCATTAATCTGCTCAACCAGCCAAATGGCTTCCTCTTCATTATAACCGACGTCAACATTATTAAAGCTACCAAGCGGCGAGATACGAATACCAATATGATCTTTATCCCACGCTTGGACACAGGCATCAATCACCTCAAGCATCAGGCGCGCGCGATTGTCACGACTGCCTCCATAGTTATCCTCACGCTTATTGGTATGCTCCGCCCAAAATTGATGTAGCAAGTAACCATGAGCGCCGTGTATTTCTACCCCATCAAAGCCGGCTTGCTGAGCATACTTAGTCGCTTGCGCAAAGTCTGCAACTACCTGTTTAATTTCATCGAGACTAGCGGGTCTTGGCGGGGTGCTTTCAACACGAATCGGCTTACCAGTGTCATCGCGCAGAGAGGTGCGAACGCCGACATGCACATCGGACGCTGAGATTGGCGCTTTATGCTCCGGCTGCACACTTTCATGCGATACTAATCCAGTATGCCAAAGCTGCACCACCATTTTACCACCCTTAGCATGCACGGCATCAGTAATGACTTTCCACGCTGTCACCTGATCTTGATTATGTAGTCCTGGCGCTCCTGCATAGCCTTTTGCCTGTAAAGATACTTGAGTCGCCTCACTAATAATCAACCCTGCTCCAGAGCGTTGGGCATAGTATTCTGCGGCCAATATGGTCGGCATATCACTTGGCTCAATCGAACGCAGGCGTGTCAGCGGTGCCATAAAGATTCTATTTTTTAAGGTTTGGTTACCGACTTTTATAGGGTCAAATAAACGAGCATAAGCCATGTTTCTTTCCTTTAAGATTTAAATGTGTGTTTTTTATTAATAGGGTCTGTTCCACATTTGAATGATCAACAGACCCTGATTGTCAGGTTATTTAATAAAGCGAAAGTTAATAAATAGCTAATAAAATGAAATCTAATAAAATGATATCTAATAAATCCTTATTTTTATATCTTTTAGACTACCCACCATCCTACCGATATCTTTCAACATTACTATCAACATCACTATATTACGCTGTATTATATTTTAGTTTGCGTTCGATTAGACCGGTCGTTACAATTTATTATATTTACACAATAAAAAACCCACTAAGGTTAGTGGGTTGGTTCTGAGGTTTATTATTTAGCCTATTTTTAAGCAAAAACCAAATCTTTGTTGTGATGTATTAATTTAGTCATTGGCATGCGTTTTCATAAACTCATCGTGCTCAACTTGATACAGTGCCCCTAGACGCTGCTGCAAATCGTTATCAAGTATTTTACGCGCTTGTTTAAAGAACTCATTTTCTTCTTCTTTGAGGTGATGACGCACTTTTTCGATTAAGTCAGAACATGTCGTATCCCAAGTGTCTTGACTAATACGGCCATCGTCAAGCGTTTCCATCAACTCATCCATTTCATGGTGTTCCGTAATCGCATGACGTGACAAGTCTAAACCTTCATCGTGCTGCATCACTGGAATATACAGATGACGCTCTTCAGCCGCGGCATGTGCTTGCAACTCAAGCTTTAGATCAGTATATAGTGTCTTACGCTTTGCGTTATCAGTCGCTTTTTCTAACGACTCACATAGATCGCGCTGTCGTTCATGCTTCGCCTTCAATGCCGCAAAAATATCTTGGTCAAAATCTACTCCAGTAGCTTCCTTCATTATCTTTCTCCAAAGTCTTCAAATAAAATAAATAACAAGTCACACAATTTAATCTCAAAAGTACCGTTTCAAAAGTACCGTTTCAAAAGTACCGTTTCAAAAGTACCGTTTCAAAAGTACCGTTTAAAAGTACCGTTTCAAAAGTACCTATTTAAGATTACCGTTTTAAAAGCTTAATCTTAATTATAAGCAGATATTGACAAAAATACTGTCTTAATTACCCTTAGTTTTGTGTGAGGATGTGAATAATGCAAGCCATTCCTATTTAGCGCCTCATAAATATCAACCGTTTTAACCGCCTTTAAATTCATATCAAGATTTTGGTCTAATTACAATACCGCCTCTTACTTAACCGTTATTTATTAGCACGACGCTTCTTTGATAAGGATTTTATAAGTCCTTCATGATGAATTTTTGGCATCTTTAAAGTGACGGTGTCGGATAGCATGTCATGGACTGCCAAGCCGCGGCTATTAAATAGACAAAAGATATAGTTAAACATTAAGCCAAAAATGGCACTAGCAAGCATTGCAGGGCGCGAGCCATGCAATAGATAACCGATCAAACCACACAAAACTGGTATCAGACACGCTGCTAAAATACGCTTAATGGATTTAGGCCATGAGAGCAATTGACCTTTACTGTCTACCGTTTTCAGTCGCCACGTTTGCATGCCCAGTGTCTGCCCTGCTCTGCGCCAAAATAGTCCGTAGAATCCAATCAAGGTTAAGATAAAGGCTGGGGTTAATACTAGATTTTGATACCAGCGAGGCAATGTCTGCGCCTCATCTGAGGTGACACCCGTCTGCATCGTCATTAATGTACCTATGACGGTGAGTACGGTACCCACTAAAAATAACAACGCTAATATCAACATGCCGTCATAAACAATGGCGATCACGCGAGTGCTCGGCTTAGCGATTTCAGGCTCACCAGACACTTTTACCCCTTCTATACCCGAGGGGCGTAACGGCTCATTGCGACTGCTTGAAAGTAGATTAGGACGGCTCGAAAGCTTAGGTTTACTTCGTTTTGACATAGTTTTAAAGACAACCCGGTGATGACAAAGGTGTAAGCTACCAAAAAGATATTGTAGCTTATTTTTAAAGACCTAGCAGGTATGAAATGAAGATAATATATTTATAGCAAATCTAGAAATTACTATATCGGGGAAGGCGTATACTGATGCGACAAATAGTAGGTTTTATAAACCAGACAAAGATAAGTTGCATTATAGAATAGGATATTAGATAAGAATGCAAAATTAAATAAACTTAGAATAAAATAACAGGCATAAAAAAATCGCCTAACAATGGGCGATTAATTTGAAGTGTATGCTAGATGGTGCGCCTGGAGAGATTCGAACTCCCGACCCCTTAGTTCGTAGCCAAGTGCTCTATCCAGCTGAGCTACAGGCGCTTATTTGTCTTTCAACAATTATCTAACGTACTCTACTGTCTAACGTTTGCTAGTATTAACTAGACTTTTATAACGAATACAACAAGTTAACTCACGCTATCAAAAGAAAAAAAACTCTAATGACTTGTTGTTAACAGGATGGCTATTATAGCCATAATTTCTTAGTAGTCAATAATTTTTTTGAATTAATTCAACCAATTCAAAAATAAATGGCGGTGAAGGAGGGATTCGAACCCTCGATACGCGTTAACGTATACACCCTTAGCAGGGGTGCGGTTTCAGCCACTCACCCACTTCACCGAAACTACTAAAACACAACTTAAGTGGCCAGTTAAACTGGTCAGTTACCTTACGTTGTGGGCGAGTATTATAGCAAAATAAAACGTCATTGCAAGTAAGTTTTTCAGTTTATTAAAATCAACCTATCATTGGCATTAAATTAGTGGCAATAATTTCAACAAAGATCTCTATCAGTAATAATCCAAATATAGCCACAATAGGCGAAAGATCAAGCATACCTAGATTAGGTGTAATTCGACGAAATGGCGCCAGTATAGGGTCTGCCATCTGAATAATTAGCTCAAAGATAGGATGCATCTTCTGGGTAAATACCACAATCCAGCTAATAATAATGGAACCAATAATTAAATAGCGTGCCACACTTAAAAAACTGAGTATAAGCGATAATGATCCTTCAAAAAACAGCCTGATAGGGGTGTAACCATGACCCACTAAGGCAGCATTACCTGAAATATCGATCAACTTAAGTAAAAATAGCAACACGACAGCCGCTAAACTCACTCGCCCATCGCCTACCGTTGGAAAAATACGTCCAAAGACATCCACAATTCGAGTGGCTTTGTAGGCAGGCTCAACATAAGGATGATTGCGTTCTAGCCCCGAAAACTGAAGCATAAAACGAATAAAAATAAGTAACATGGCAAAGTTGATAACCATATTAAATAGGGCACTCGAAAGACTTGTCATTCAACCTACTCTTACAATTTGACTGATAAACAGGCTATTAACCCTTGGATTTACTTTTATTTTAAAATAATTATTTATATTTAACTGATTAGTATACATAGGTACTTATTATAAGGTGCTTATTATACATACGTGTTTATTATAATAGGTGCTTATAATACATAGGACTTAGACGAAGTTAAAAATTTGCAAAGCTCTTTATAAGCCACTCTCTATACGAAACTCTCTATACGAAACTCTCTATAAAGTACTCTCTATAAAGTACTCTCTATAAAGTACTCTCGATAAAGTACCCTATACAATTCATCCTATATAAAGCAAAGCATAACAGATAAGCCCTATTTAGACAGCTCTTCACTGATCTCCACACTGCGATCATAACAAGCTTGCATGGCAGACTTCATGATTTGAGCCAAATCATCTTTTTGTAAGGATTCTACTGCCGCTTGGGTGGTGCCATTTGGTGACGTAACTTTACGGCGCAGTGCTGCAGGTGTTTCATGACTGGTGATGGCCATTTGAGCCGCCCCTAATGCTGTTTGCATCGCCAATGCAGCCGCTTGCTTTTCGTCTAGCCCCATCTCAACACCAGTCGCAATCATCGACTCTATCATGTAGAAGAAATAGGCAGGCGCTGAGCCCGATATGGCGGTAACAGCATGCAATAGTGCTTCATCTGCCACCCAGCTTACCAAACCAGAGGCTGCCATGACCGAGGCTGCTAACTGTTTGTCCGCTTCACTGATACTGTCAGTGGCATAAAGACCGGTTGCCCCTTTTTGAATCATTGCCGGTGTATTGGGCATGGCGCGTACTATGTTTTGATAGCCCCCTAACATACTGCTTAGAGAATCAGTTGATAAGCCAGCAGCCACTGATATAACCAATTGCTGCTTTAACGCCGGGGCAAACTCTGCGACGACCTTACTCATGACTTGCGGCTTGACTGCCAGTACTATCAAGTCTGCCGATTTTACGGCCACTAAAGCGTTATCTGTTTCCGTATTTTGCGTTGGATCAACCGTATTAATTCTTTTATCTCTTAAGCTCTCACGTATTTCGGCAGAAGGATCTGCTACTGTAATATCGGAGGGTTTAATACCGCGTCCGATTAGACCACTTATCAAGGCCTGAGCCATGTTGCCGCCACCGATAAAGCTGATTTTTTTCCCAGTTAAGTCTGACATTATTTGCTCCATTACCTCAAATATTTCATTTATTAGAATTTATTAGTTTTATTATTAATTTTAACAACTGTATTTAATATCTGTATTTATCACTGATAGTTTTCACTGATATTTTACATTGATATTGTCGAGTGACAGTTTATACAGCCCCTAAGATCGATATGCGGGTGTTAGTGTAGCACATCAATTTTTGGATGAAAGCCATCTGCCTAAAAATGCCTTGGTTTAAAAGTATTCTATAGTCAAGCCCAGCACGTCTAAATAATCAGACCAGTGCTACTAAAACCATACATCAAAGGCTTCTTATATCATTAATTAGCTAAACAAGGTTAGTGCTGACAACCCTCAACGGTAATCAAACCATCGTCTAATTATAGTTAAGCGGGATTGACTTAACAATTAGTCTTAATAATTTGACTCATTAGATACTGCTGCTCAACCAGTTGGATAATCGAGGTGAAAAAAGGACTTTGTAAGACAACAATGCCAGTTACCGTGATCACAAACAAAGGTACGGCATCGTTACCACGACCTTTTACTTTTAATGAACATACCACGACTGATTGACGCTGAAAGCTCGGTTGATCCAGTTCTTGCAATAGTTTTTTTCCAGCCTTACGCCCTACTCGGCCCGCTAAGGTTAGTTTTAAATCTCGCGGTAGAGGTTGCACCATAAGCGTGATAGTATCCGTTTGCGCATCGATATTATTATTCGTGCGCTGCATAATATCTTGATCTTGTATCATCCGCTTTAGGCTATCAAACAGTTGATGTATGCCTTTTAAATGCCACTGAACCCCATAGCGGCACTGCTTAAGTATTACGTTGTCAGGAAGAGAGCAAGGCGTCTCAAATTTAACCGTTAATTGCTGCACTTTAGGGGGTAAATCAAGCCAGTCTAGCCATTGTTGCTGTAGACGATATAGCTTGTGTTGATAGCGACGGATTTGATAACCATACTGACCACTGTCCCAATATAAGCACGTTTGATGATTAGGATCACGACGCTTACTTAAAGCCAAGACGTCATTAACCAGTCTCTGTGACGGGGGCATCTCTGTGTCTAACGGACTTAACCACGCATGAATAAGGGCAGACTGCCGAGCGTCAGATAGCTCATGAAGTTTATTAATATCAATAATGGACTGCCAAGCACTGTCTGTTGTAGGCTCATAAATTGTAGGACTATTAAACGTGTCCTTTCGATAGGTAGTGCTACCAGTGCAGATAGGGTTATCAAGACATGGGTTAGATATGATGATACTCTTTAAGTCATCAGCGACCTGTTCATCAACAATACGACTTGCCGCTTGAATAAGCTGACTACTTCTCGCTATCGCCTGCTTAGCCTGCGGATAGCGCTGGATAATATGGGGTAGTAACACACTGCGCAGCCATGCTCTATCATTTATTGCATGGCGTGTCAGATCCAGATCATTTAAAGGCGTGTTGAAAGAATGAAGTGAAGGCCTACTTGAAAAGTTGTCGGCAGTCATGCTTAAAGGATAATCCGCTGCATCGGGATAATTATTTAAATCCGCTATAACATTGGTCGGGTCATCAATATAAGCCAGATTGTGCGACTGTGCATAGTCCGTAATTTGAGTACGGCTAACCGTTAACCACGGCCGCCATAATACCACCTTTTTTTGCAATCTGCTGTGTGTGTTGAGACGCTCATAATTGTCTTCAGAATCGTCTATCTGATGGTGTCTGACAGGACTGTATTTGACCGACCACTCTTGCATCCCGCTAAGACCATTGACACCCGCACCCTTAAATAAACGCATTAATACGGTCTCGACTTGGTCATCTTGATGATGACCCAATAATAAGACATCGTCACAGTTCATTGCCTTTATCATGGCGTCATAACGGGCAGTGCGAGCTGATAGTTCACTTTTATCTTTTAAATCTAAGGTAATAACCTGACAAGGCATCTGCACCTGATTGGCCCAGTTCATTACTTGCTTTGACCAAGCAGCATTGGCATCTTGTATACCATGATTAACATGCAACAACTGCGGCAAAAATGGCAGAGCGCCATCATTAAATAATTGACGACACAGCATCGCCAGACTTAACGAGTCTCGCCCACCACTACAGGCTAACCATACTCGCCTGCCGTTTAAAGACAAACGATAACGATCAAGACTGGCCAGTAAGGCTTGCGTTAAAGGTGACTCGGTTAGGCTCATAAATAGGGATGCTTCAATAGGGATGCTTCAATAGGGATGCTTAAATAGAAGGACTTAAATAGAGGCTTAACAATAAAGACTTATTAAAAAAAGGTCATTGAATTTTAGTCATTAGTTTGTCTATATAAATAGCTCATTAGATTAAAATAATTAGATTAAGATAATTAGATTAAGATAATTAGATTAAGCCAATTCAGTATATTTCATCAACTACACAATAATATCAATAAATAATACACGGCCAACGTTTATTTATAATCAGGATTTTCTGGAAAACGCTCAAAACTTGAATAAAAGGTAACACGATCATCGCGCAAAAACCCTGCCAAACCAAGACCATAACGTTCTGCAACACGCACCGCTGTGCTTGTAGGCGCTGACATACCCACTAACCAAGGCAACCGAGCACGAATGGCTTTTTGAACCAGTTCAATAGACAGTCTAGACGTCATTACCACGCAGTTAAGGGTAACATTGTGCCGTTGTTGCCAGCCGATCAACTTATCAAGAGCATTATGACGCCCAACATCTTCAAATATTTTAAGTTGACCCTTATACACAGTGGCCGCAGCATGTACCGCGCCCGTTAACTGATGCGTTTGCTGAGCTGTGGCTATCTGCTCTCGCAGAGCAAGTAATTCTTCTAGTTTAGGTTTAAGGGCATGATTGCCATGGGCATCAGGATCATTTAAATTCAAGTCTTTATCAAGATAGCCACTTAAATCTGGTAATGCTTGACTCAATCCTGTCATCCCGCACATGCCGCACCCTGTACGACCTGAAAGCTGCCGCCGCTGGGCTTTAATACGCTGATGACTGCGTTGATTCAAAGTCAACTCTACCACATACGCCTCATAATCCTGTAACTGATTGGCGAGTGAAGTCAGTGTCATTGACTCATCAAAACGATGACTGGTAAACGCTTGTAAGTTTGACGAGGGGGTTAGATGCGAAATTTCCCAATCTAATAGATCTTGGCTATTGTCAATAAGACCTTCACTCATTAAGAAACCCACTGCCAGATACTCAAGGTCGCTTGGGCTTGCCATCAGTACCGCGTAATGAATACCATTAATCACTATGGCGACTGCTGCTTCAATCGCTAAACTTTCTGACCTTTGATCGACGTTAGGCGCTGTTAATGAGTCTTTATTCTGACTACTTGAGTTACTCAAACTACTTAAGCTATTTAAGTTACCCACACTATTTAAGCTGCTTAATTGATAATAGTGGCGCTGAGTCAGGTGTTGACAGGATAAAGTAGCAGGCTGATCTATATCCCTGAACGTAAACTCATCTTCAAAAGAAACCTCTGCTGATGCAGACTCTAGATTATCGTCTATCGTTATGCTATTGGCTATCATTTACGACCCGTCATCATATGTATCCTTGCTAATGCTGCTAATGTTGCTGATATTATGGCGATACTAGCCTGTAGCGACCTTAAGTCACTTAAGCAACTGACGCTGACTCCGCCATACGCTGTAGCTCAACCGTGACTGACTTATAAGAAGGAATATGCGACTCAGGGGCATGGCTGTCTAAGTCCATTAAGTCATTACATTCTGGATAATAAGCAGCAACGGCATTTGAGGCAATATCCATTTTAGTCAATATCAACGGCCCCAATGTGCGACGTTTGCCTTGGCTATCCTGACGAATAACTTCGATTTTATCGCCTTCATGCCAGCCCATACGACTGATTTCATCCGGATGCATAAACAACACATCGCGGCGCTTAGTCTGGCGATAACGGTCTTCATGACCAAAAATCGTGGTATTAAACTGATCATGACCCCGCACACTGGTAAATTGCCAAATGGCCTGCTGAGAATCCTGACTATGATCGGACGAAGCCTCTTTTGTTGAACGTTCGCTATAAGCAGTTGCCTTATTTTGCATATCATTTGCCACATAGGTTATCGGATATTGCGGCACAACAAACTGAGCTTTACCACTGTCCGTATTCCAGACATGGTGACGGGCGGGATGATATAGATGGAAGCCTCGCTTATTTTCGCGAATACGCACATTGAAGTTTTCAAATCCCTTGATAGTTTGCGCGATATAATCACGTACCAGCTCATAGTCCTCACTCAACGCTTTCCAGTCAATGACGCTCTTTTCACCGAATAGATGCACCGCAATTCCTGCAATAATCTGTGCTTCAGACTTAAGGGAGGCACTGACAGGTTTAAGCTGCCCTTGAGTGGGCACAATCTGACATATTGAGTCTTCAATCGTGGCTAATTGATTGCCCTTATCGGTCACATAGCGCTCCGTACGACTCAAACAAGGCAGGATAATATTGTTCTCACCAGGATAGAGCATGGTCTCGTTTAGCTTAGTGCCCACAAAGACGTTCAATTGATTACGCGTAAGCGCCTGCTGAATCGCCTTGCTATCTGGCGCAGCCACTGAGTAATTACCGCCCATAGCCATAAAGGCTTTAAGCTTACCTTGAGTCATTGCCTGTGCGCCTTTTACCACATCATAACCGGACTCTTGAGGCATCGGTGCCTTAAATACTCGCTCTAAGCTATCTAACAAGGATTGGGCGGGGCGCTCATGAATACCCATGGTGCGGTCACCTTGTACATTGGAGTGCCCACGGACTGGGGACGCCCCTGCACCCTCAACGCCTATCATACCCATCAACAACAATAGATTGGTAATCATAGCGACATTGTCTTCACCCTGCACATGCTGCGTAATACCCATGCCCCACGTACAGATAGTCGCTGAACTATCAGCGACTAAAGTTGCCAAGCCAATGATCTCAGCCTGTTTAATACCACAGCCTCGTTCTATATCCGACCAGCTCTGATCTCCTATCCATTTGCAGAACTCATCGTATCCAGAGGTTTGTTCTTTAATAAAATCTAGACTTATTTTGTCATTTTCTATCAGCCATTTTGCCATACCAGTGAGTAGCGCAGCGTCGCCACCGATCTGGATCTGAATGACTTCATCTACCATGTCATCACTGGACCCTGCTACCATGTGCGTCACTTTTTGCGGATTTCTAAATCGACTTAAGCCTTGCTCACGCATTGGGTTTATCGAGATAATACGGCAGCCTTGATCGTGAGCATGGGCTAACATCTCAAGCATACGTGGATGGTTAGTGGCGGGATTTTGACCAAACATTAAAATAAGTTTTGCCTGTTCAAAATCCTCCAATACCACAGTCGCTTTACCGACGCCAATCTGTTTAGACAACATCACAGAGGTAGGCTCATGACACATGTTTGAGCAGTCAGGTAAGTTATTGGTGCCAAATAGGCGCACGAACAATTGATACAAAAAGGCGGGCTCATTGGTAACTCGGCCAGAGGTATAAAACAAGGCGTCATCAGCTGAGTCAAGATTTTTTAATTGCTGGGCAACACGTGAAAAAGCCTCTTCCCAAGCAATAGCCACGTATTTATCTTGCGCCGCATCATATATCATTGGCTCTGCCAAACGACCTGCCTGCTCAAGTTGGTAGCCCGTCCACCCTTGTAACTCCGTCACACTGTGCTTCGCAAAGAAAGTCTTATCTGCCAGCGCACTCATTGTCTCACTCGCCAAAACTTTTATGCCTGTCTCACAAACATCAATCGTTTTATGCGTTTTATGATCAGGCCATGCACAGCCTGGACAGTCAAAGCCCCATGTCGGCTGATTACTGCCTAATACACTAACGCTCCCTCGCAAAAATGCCTTGTAATCCATGAGTACACGAGAGGAATCGACTAAAGCTGACCAACCAGCCGCTGGGTGGTTATAAACGGGTATTTTACGCATGACAGACCTCATTAATTGACCAAAGAGTAAGGTGACTTATACATAGGAGCTACGCGAATAACGGTATTGAAGCACTTAAAGGCGATTTGGGATTGTTTACTAAACGTCTGGCGCTACCTATTCAACAGTAAAAAAATTATCCTAATTGCTGTTAATTAGATGCTGCGTAAGTCCTTTAAATTTATATATCGCAAAGATAGTAATCACAAAAGGGTGTTCGCTATTCACCAATTACCAAATCGCTGCTATGTATATAGAGATTGTGTATAAAGTTATAGAAAAAAGTATAGAACAAATTTGAATGGTATATTTAGTATAGGACAAACGGATATACAGTGTCACCGTTAGTAGCAATTTGCATACAATACAATAAGCTTGCTCTACGCTTCGTCAGCAAATTTGGCCAAGAATTAAAGCTAGGTACTTAAACCAAGTCAAAGAAAATCGCATTTAAACGTTAAAATGAGAAAAAACGTGATATACCTATCTATACTTTGACTAATTAAAAACGTTATAAGATGCGTTTAAAATGAAAGCGCCACAAGATTAAACCCAATAAAAAAAAGGACAAAGCGAAACTCTGTCCTTTTTGACCATAGTTAGATTATCCTATGAGGTTATGCAAGACTCACCGTGGAGTCAAAGCTTTTTAGCTTTTGGTAACGCTGCTCGACCAGAGTGTCAGTGTCTATTTTAATCAGCTCCGCTAATTGCTCACTTAATAGCTTTTGCAAATTCTCCATAACCGGCTTGGCATCAATATGCGCCCCAACCCCTTCATCTACGATACTGTCGATCAGTCCTAATTGATACAGGTTGTCCGCATTTAGCTTTAAAGCATCTGAAGCTTCTGGTGCCTTCTCAGCCGTTTTCCATAAAATAGAGGCGCAGCCTTCTGGCGAGATCACGGAATAGATACTGTGTTGTAGCATATTGACTCTATCACCCACCCCTATCGCCAATGCACCTCCTGAACCACCTTCACCAATAATAGTCGCTATGATCGGGGTCTTTAAACTGCTAAAAGTAGCAATGCTTTCAGCAATAGCTTGTGCTTGTCCACGCTCTTCTGCACCCACACCAGGATAAGCCCCTTGCGTGTCGATAAAGGTCATCACCGGTAATTTGAAGCGCTCTGCTAATTTCACCAGTCGAATTGCTTTACGATACCCTTCGGGATAAGCCATACCAAAATTATGAGCAATACGTTCACGCGTACTACGGCCTCTATGCTGACCTATAATTAAGACAGGATGCCCATCAAACCGAGCCAACCCGCCAATGACAGCTCTATCATCTGCAAATGCTCGATCCCCATGCAGCTCATCGAACTCAGTAAATAACTGACCGACGTAATCCAAAAAGAGGGGGCGCTTAGGATGTCTTGCCAAACTAACGCTTTCCCATACTGAGCTCATGATATGTCCTTAAAACTTTAAAATTATTATGGTCTTGAAATCTTAATGAACTTAAGTTTAAAAGAAGTTCTACGACATCAGCCAACGTTTAATCACACACGACACTTAGCTCAACGCCCCATTTACTAAACTGATCAATATCGTCTTGTAGATCGGAGACCAGCAACGCATTTTCATCTAAATCATCTGACTCGACTTTAATTTGCCAGCGATCTTTATCAAGTACATTGAGTCTTAATGCATTGTTATCTCGATCACTTCGACTGCGATGAACCAATACTGCCAGACGCAATAACAAGCATAAATAAACCAGAGACTGGCCTCCAATAAGTTGTGCGTGTTCTAGGCTCTCTGATTTCAGCTTACGTCGGTGATTACGCACTAACTGTGACATACGCAACTGATCAACTTGAGAAAATCCTGGAATGTCGGAGTGCTCTAATAGATAAGCACTATGGTGGTGATATCCACTATGGCTGATTGCCAAACCTATCTCATGCAAATAAGCGGCGCGACGTAGCAAATCATTATCTTCACTGCCCAAGCCTAGAGCGTCATGCGCATCGTTAAATAATTGCTCACAGCTCTGCACCACACGTCTCGCTTGTTTTTTATCGACTGAATAACGCTCTACAAGAGCCTGTACGCTACGGTCACGAACATCTTCACTGGCAAAACGCCCTAACATGTCATACATTACCCCTTCACGCAGGGCACCATCAGAATAAGTAATAGTATCAATACCCAATACTTTCATGGCGGCACGTAACACTGCCACACCGGCTGGAAAAACCGCTTTACGGTGTTCTTTAACACCGTCTAAGTCAATATCATCCACTTCACCGATCTCAAGCAAGCACGCTTGTAGTTTTTTGACGCCTTGATAGGTAATGCGCTCTTGATCATCCGCCCATCCTTCAGCGACTAAAACATTGCGTACCGCTTTAATCGTACCACTTGAGCCAACCACACTGCTCCATCCTGCTTTTTGATAGGCACCGCTAATCCTCAAAATCTCTTTACGCGCAGCAGCAATGGCATTATTAAAGGACTGCTCATCTATAACCCCTGACTCAAAGAAACGCTGAGTAAAGGCGACACATCCCATTTGCAGACTTTCGGTCAATAAGGGGTCAAACTCTTGACCGATAATAAATTCAGTTGAACCACCACCAATATCAATGACCAATCGTTGATCGCTACTGGCATTGGTATGCGAAACTCCCAGATAAATCAAACGTGCCTCTTCTCGACCTGCAATAATTTCAATGGGTTTTGGTAATATCTCATTGGCACGTTTAATGAAGTCTTCTGCATTTTTTGCCTGACGTAAAGCATTTGTGGCCACAATACGCAGTCTATCTGGAGAGACAGACCCCAATCGCCCCATAAAACGAGCTAAACAATCAAGCCCCCGTTGCTGCGCTTCCTCACTCAGAATTCTATTTTCATCTAATCCGGCAGCTAACTGCACCTTCTCAGACATAGAAGCCACTTTACGGACTTCGCCATGATCTAGACGAGCAATGGCTAGGTGAAAACTGTTCGAACCAATATCAATGGCCGCCATGAGCTCATCATTCGCAAGAAAATTATTGGGCATATGCAATTGTTTAACCTTAATTTAATCAATAATTAGGATCTTTCTAGGGACTACTAAATCATAGAATTTAAACATAATTCTATCAAATTTTCGCTGAAAAAAATTAGTTCAATACTTAATTGGTCAAACTATATGCAATCGGTCAAACTATCTTAAATGGGTTAAACTGCCTGTTATGGCATAAACAAGAAAATCGGTACACTTCATACCTCGATCATCATTAAATCACTTATAACAAACAGTGGCAAGTTGACCCTAATTAATAGGATATTTATCATCCAATATCACAAGGATTGCAAAGTCTATTACATTGACAGTCATAACGTTGATATTTGGCTCTATGATTTTGAAGAGTTGGCAATACCCATATAATTCGATTGATCAAAAAGACAGTGGTCCTATCGAAACACTGTCTTTTTTAAATTAACATAGTCTTTATTAGGACTTGCCCCTATATGAGGCTTTAGTGAACTAGTTAATCAGCTCTATTTTAAGACAACCTTCTTTAAGACAACCCTTTAACCTACCATCTCAGCAAACACCTCATCGGCGGCTTTAATCGTGGCGTCCAAATCTTGCGTACTATGCTTTGAAGACATAAAACCAACCTCATACGCTGAAGGCGCGAGGTAAATCCCTTTGCCTATCATGCCGTGGAAGAAGGTATTAAACTTATCCATATCACATGCCGTCACCTCTTCAAAATTCTGCGGCACACCAGTAGAGTCATCTTTGACAAAGAATAGGCCAAACATACCACCAAGCTTTGTCGAACGGATCTCAATGCCATGTTTATTTGCCGCTGCTTGAATGCCCTCTACTAGATAGCTGACCTTATCAGCCAATTCATCATAAAAGCCTTCGACCGTTAGGTCTTCAAACATCGCGATACCAGCACGCATCGCCAATGGATTACCAGATAGCGTACCGGCCTGATAAACACCGCCCATAGGGGCAATACACTCCATAATCTCACGCTTACCCCCGAAGGCACCGACGGGTAACCCCGCCCCAATAATCTTACCGAAGCACGTTAAGTCCGGCTCAATATTAAAGTGCGCTTGTGCGCCATGTAATCCCACGCGAAACCCTGTCATTACTTCATCAAAGATTAATACCGCCCCACCTTGGGTGCACTGTTCACGCAACGTATTATGAAATTCTTGTGTCGGTATCACCATATTCATATTACCGGCGATAGGCTCAACGATGACACACGCAATCTCATCTTCCCACTTTTCAAAACAGTCTTTCACTGCTTGCGGATCATTATAGGGCAAGGTAATGGTGTGCTTCGCAAAGTCTGCCGGAACACCCTTCGAGGTCGGCTCACCGATATCAAGCATCCCTGAACCCGCTTTTACTAAAAGGCTATCAGAGTGACCATGGTAGCACCCCTCAAACTTGACAATTTTGTCACGGCCAGTATAGCCCCGTGCCAAACGTATTGCACTCATAGTCGCCTCTGTACCTGAGTTGGTCATCCGAATTAATTCCACACTGGGTACCAGCTCACAGATGGTATCGGCAATCGAGGTTTCAAACGTGGTCGGCGTCCCGAAGCTTAAGCCATCTTCAGCCGCTGCTTTAACAGCATCGATAACTTTAGGATGCGCGTGACCTAGGATCATCGGACCCCATGAGCCGACGTAATCGATATATTCATTGTCTTGTGTATCATAAATCTTGCTGCCCGCTGCTTTGTGCATAAAAATAGGCGTGCCTCCAACACCTGCAAAGGCTCGAACAGGAGAGTTAACTCCTCCTGGTATATGTTTTTTGGCTTGTAAAAATAGTTGTTCGTTTTTAGTACTCATAATATTAACTCGGCTATCAACAGATAATTATTTTAGAAATAGTATTTAAGAAGGTAATAGGAAGAAAAATCAAATTGGATGACCATTCAGACTGGCACCTATTTTAACAAAAAAAAGTGAGCTCTGATGAGCTCACTTTGTCGACTTGTTTATACGTATTTAAACGTAGTTTTATACTACCCTTATATTAAAGGGTTTGGAGTAAATTCAGATCCTTTATCTCTTTTGGATTAGCGTGATTGGCATTAACATCATGGCTTTAAAGCAACTGCCTAAATCTGAAGTCTAAACTTAAGACACGGCTAAGTCATCTTTTTCACCAACTTCATATAACGCACCAGCACGACCAACGATTAGCGGATCCACATTGCCGACTTGTTTTTTGTCTTTGCCGTCATAAGGCAGTTTATTAAGCACATAGCGCATCGCATTTAATCTTGCCCGTTTTTTACAATCCGATTTAATCACAATCCAAGGAGACTCGGCGGTATCAGTATTGTAGAACATGGCTTCTTTAGCAAGAGTATAGTCATCCCACTTATCAAGCGACGCCATATCAATGGGGGATAACTTCCACTGTTTTAATGGGTGTGCTTCCCGCTGGGCAAAGCGACGACGCTGTTCATCACGGCTGACAGAGAACCAAAACTTAATAAGATGAATACCAGAATCAATGAGATGCTTCTCAAACTCTGGAGTCTGTTTCATAAAGATTTGATACTGCTCATCAGTACAAAAGCCCATCACACGCTCAACGCCAGCGCGGTTATACCATGAACGGTCGAAAAATACCATTTCACCTGACGAAGGAAGGTGTTGGATATAACGTTGAAAATACCACTGACCCAATTCACGATCTGTCGGTTTCTCGAGCGCCACAACTCGAGCACTACGTGGATTTAAGTGCTCCATAAAGCGCTTGATCGATCCCCCTTTACCGGCAGCATCACGGCCTTCAAATATAATAACGACTTTCTGTCCTGTCTCACGTACCCATCTTTGTAGCTTTAAAAGCTCAACTTGCAGGTGGTATTTTTGCTTTTCATAAGTCTTACGTGATAATCGGTTTTTATAAGGATAACCCCCTTCACGCCAATTATCAGAGAGCTCGTCATCTTTTTTTATGCCAGTTTTAACCTGATTGGCAAGGGCATGTTTAGCAAATAAATTTTTGAGCTTGACAAGATCATCGGGCGCAGCATCATGAATTAATGCTTGCAGATGATCTGATAGACCTTCAATGTTACCGTCTGTTAAATCTTTTAACAGCACGTCATCGATGACCTCTTTGGTTCTGACTTGCGCCCCTTCTTTTTTCTTAGTCGTTTCATACTTCTCAATCTTTTTTTCATCGGTGATATAACCGTCTTCAATTTTTTCGGCTTTATTGCTCTTTTTTGACATAATCACCTCTGTATATTAAAAATTGTAAAGAAAATTTGAAATCTTATGCCATTATAGCAATTTTTAATGCCATTATTTAGTTAATCCTTCTATTGATGCCTTGTTTTATGACTCAAGCCTCAAATCCCTTAAATAAGTTATGGATTAACATCTTACAACCTATTTAATCCTTTATGGCATGATTTATGCTATTCATGTTGTCTATGTCACTGATGTCGTTAATCTGGTTAGGATATTATAAGTGAAGCATTCTTCTAATCTCATTTTATAACTCTACCTAAAGCAGGTATTACCCTCTATAATTCATCAGTAGCTAAAGTTTTGATTAACTGCCATAACCCATTTCATATTCAAGCGTTATAAACTAGTAAAGCCGCATCCTAAGATACGGCTTTACTTAAAAATCTCTTTGATAATACGTTAAAGACTTAGGCTTTTTTAACCACTGAAGACTTGAGCTTCATCGGCCCAAATCCATCGACTTTGCAGTCGATATCATGATCATCTGGTGCATCGTGTAGTAAACGAATATTTTTAGCTTTGGTACCCACTTTAAGGGGAGTAGAAGAGCCTTTTACCTTCAAGTCTTTAATAACTGTTACCGTATCTCCATCTTGCAATTCATTGCCTACCGCGTCACGAATAACGCTTGATGCTTCTTCAGTGGTAGACTGTTCAGATTCGGCAGCAGTCCACTCATGAGCACACATAGGGCAAATCAGTAAAGCACCATCTTCATAGGTTAAATCAGAATCACAGTTTGGGCAATTTGGTAGGCTCATTTTATCCTCATTTGAAATGTTGAATTTATATCGCATATTATATAGGCATATTGTAGCCTAATTCATACAGAAATGGGGGTATAGGTGATTAGACCCTACCTTTTTTTATATAAGATTTTAGATATTTCATTGTAATTACTATAAGGACGTTAAATGTGACGACAGTAAGTTTTAATCAAATCACCTTAGAGGGTGACGATGCCGGTAAATTTTTACAAAGCCAATTAACGGTGAATATCATCAAGCTTAATCTCAGCTACCAGCCAGCAGCTATTGCTGATTTAAAAGGGCGTATTGCCTTTGGTATTTGGGTAAAAAAACAAGCTGAGAATAAGTTTGATATCGTCATAAGCAGTGACTGTTTGCCGAGTCTACAAGCGCATCTCAAGAAATATGGTGCCTTTTCAAAATTTACCACATCTGAGGCAATCGAGGTATATCCCTGCGTGTTAGACAAGACGGATAACCAATCCACTCATATGAACGATAGTGAAACTGCTGAGGCCTCGTTTAGTCATAGTGCAGATAAAAACGATCCGGAAGGTTGGATGGCACTAAGTATTGCGACAGGTAACTATTGGATTGTTGAAGCCACTCAAGGTATGTTCCAACCGCAAGAGCTTCGTCTACATCAGCGGGGCGGCGTGGACTATGATAAGGGCTGCTACTTAGGACAAGAAGTTATCGCCCGAATATACTTTAAAGCGGCGCCAAAATCCTTTTTACACCGGGTTAAAGGTCAAGGTAACACCCCTAAAGCTGGCGATAGTCTGGATAAAATTAAAGTAGTCAATGCCGTTCCTAGTAGTGATAACTCAGGATTTGAGGCATTAGTAGTTGCGAGACCTGATGATATCGAAGCCTCTGAGTTAGACGTTTTAGCGCTACCAACTGCGTTACAAGGCAGTGTGGGGCGAAATAACAGTTAATCCATTGTCTAATTCATACTCGTAAGGTTTTACAGACTTTTGAGATTAGCAGAATACAACAAAGCCGCACAACTGACGTTATGCGGCTTTTGTTGTTGTCATCCTGACTGTCTATTATTTCCTACCCCATCCTAGTATAGGTGATAATAGTGAGCATCCTGCTCAACTCATTGCATTACCCTTTATACTAAACATCACATCCTATGAAGCTAATATAAAGTGTTTGTTTCCTTACTCACCTTATGTTCAAGTATCTTACTAGATATCTGTTCATAAGCTCTATACACAGTGACTTAACATAATGAATCACTGTTATAGATATTTATCCATAATACGGAAACTTCTTTTGAAACCTATTAAGTAGTTGCACCTAAAAGGTTCATTTAAAGCACTCAATCCTTTGAGTCATCATCCTTGATGCCGTAGAGTTATAGTGTCAAATTTTAAAGAGTCATGTAAGTCGTTAAAGCGTCTAATGGTGTAAGCATATGCTTACATGCACATTTAGTGGAGAGATTGGTGTACCAGATATAGACTAGACACAACAAAGCCACATAACTTTCGTCATGTGGCTGATGCTGTCGTCATCATGTTGGCTACTGCGTACTACCCCATCCAAGAATAGTTAACAATAGTGAGCATCCCGCTCATTTAAAGCACCTGAAGAACCATTAATCCGATGCTAAATAATATTCCCTTTATCCTGACTTGATGACTTATGTTCTCATATCAGGCTAGATATTAGACGCATAATGACTATCTTCAGAACTTTAAATCCATTTAAAACTCAGAAGTAGCTATCCCATCCTTGAACAACTCTTTATTATCGAACAAATGAATGTTGTCAACTAAAGCACTCTATCCTTTGAGTTATCATCCTTGATGTCGTAGTACTATAATCGCAAATTAATAAGGTGAATGAAAGTCGCTAAAGCGTCTAGTGACGTAAGCATATGCTTACATTTTTGGAAGTCATTAGCAGCTTTACATAAATAAACCTTAATAATCATATATATAGACTTATAGAGTCTCACTCGCTTAAGGTTTAAGGACTTTGTAATTTGTTAGCCTCTAGCATAATGTTAGCTGCTTCTATCACATAAGCTTCATCTTCTGGTAGCTTAGGACGTGCATCATTTTTCATTCGACTACGCACCTCAAACTGGGCCTCTACCGCAGCTTGATACTCAGTCCAAGTAGCATAAGGCTTTTTACCAGACGCTACTCGTCGCGCATTTTCAGCTTCAAGCGTTCTTAACTCAACTTGCTTTTGATGATCACGGCGCTCCTCTATATTAAGCTTAACAGGCTTTTTATCATCTTCCATATTTCGAACTTTATTCAACGTATCTAAATAAATAAATTGCGGATTGGTATTTTGACGAATTTTAGACTGCTGATTTAAAGTCGCTAAGGTATTGCTAGTGAACTTACCTTCTGGCTTAAACGGAGAGGTCTTTATAGTATCCCATGCCATGGCATTTTTTTGATCACGTTCACTAAACTCAGCACCATCATAAATATTAACCATCTCAACATCAGGTACTACCCCTTTATTTTGGGTACTGCCGCCAGTCACGCGATAAAATTTGCGTTGGGTTAAGGTCGCTGAGCCTAGAGCTAAGTTATCCAGCTGAATTTGCGCAGACCCCTTACCCGTTGTGGTACTTCCCACGACCAATCCACGACCATAATCTTGAATAGCGGCGGCAAAAATCTCAGAGGCAGAGGCTGATGCCTTGTTCACAACCACGACCATATCGCCAGAATACAGCTGTTTACCACCATCTTCATCTTGATAAATCTGTACGTTGCCTCGATTGTCCCGTATCTGAACCAATGGACCTTGTTTTATAAATAGACCTAACATTTTGGCGACTTCATCTAAAGATCCACCTGGATTGTTGCGAAGATCGACCACTAGCCCATCGATGTTTTGTTCGTTTAATTTTTTTAGCTCATTTTGGGTATCTATACTGACACTGCGGTAATTTTCTCCACTACGACGCGCACGATAGTTTAAATAAAAACTCGGAATCTCTAATACCCCGATACGCTTCTCTTCATTGGTACTTTCTGGATTGACCGTAATAACGCGACTTCTAACTCCGGCATCTTCTTGCTCGATGACATCCCGAGTCAGTACGATAGTACGTGCCGCAGCATCTGGCGAATTAGGCTGCTTCACTTTGACAGTGACATCCGTACCTCGTTTACCACGGATTAACGCCACTACCTCTCGTGTAGACCAACCCACGACGTCCTGCAAGTTCTCACCATCTTTAGCGACTGCCATAATTAAGTCATTAGGCTGAATTTTACCCGATTTTGAGGCAGGGCCCCCATCAACCAGCGTGACAATCTGAGTGTAATCAGGATTTTTTCTATAGGGCCGAATAGATACCCCGATGCCTTCAAGTTGTAGATTTGACTGAACTTGCATTTCAACTGCTTGAACAGGCGCATAGTAGTTACTGTGAGGATCATAGGTCAACGTGGCGCTATTGAGGATTGACTCCATAATCTCATCGCTTTTAATACGATCTAACTGCTCTTGCTGACGCTTTATACGGTTTAAAAGAATCTCTTTAGGGCTTCTATCCTCTGCGAGAATAAGATCATTACCCTTGGTTAACTCAGGGTTTTGTCTATAGAGATCATCACGTGCTTTATCTTCTTCTTGTCCGAGCGTTAAGTTAATAATTTGTAAGGTAAGTTGGCGTTCCCAATAAGTACGTTGATCTGCCTTACTCCTAAACCGCGGCTCATCTTCACGATCTAAAACCACATAATCATTACGATTTAAATTAATATCTTTGCTCAACAATTCACTGGCAAAGTTAAAGTATTCATTGGATCGCTGGGTATATCGCTTAAAGATATCTTGTGCCGCGCTTAAGTCCCCTTTTTTCAATCGAGAGGCTAACGAGTAACCATATTTCTTAGTAAATTCATCGATATCAGACTGCAAAAATAACGTATGATTTGGATCTAATCGGTCAAAATACATCTGTAGTATGTTGAGCCCCATTTGTTCATCAAGTCTTTTATTTGAATAATGAGCTCTATCTAATAGGGCAGCAACTTGACGGGTTGTTAATTGTTGCTCAGGGGTGGCGACAAATGCAGAATGATCTGCCGCAACCGCCTCTGTATAACTCTGTGAAAAAACGATTCCTGCAATACCTATGGCAACAGCACTTAAGGCTATTTGTGTTGGTTGAAATCTCATTTAGAATCTCACTTAACCTAATATGTTTACATAATGGATATAATGACCCGATATTAGCATAACAATCAATAATAAACAGTCTAAAACTGTATAAGCATTCTTACCTAATCATATTCATAACCAATGGCTAATAATTTAAATACATAATTAAAATAAAGCTATCAAAATTTAAGAAAAACTTAAAGTATAGTCATAAGTAATTAAATGATATATAAGTCAAGCTAGCGGAAGTACTATCCTAGTAGGGCTAATGAGACTAACGCTGTAGCTCTTTAGTTTGCCTACGACTATATAACCAAGAAACTAAATCTAAAAGGTCACAATTATAAATAATACTAAATCTAGAAAATTTACCTCTTGAGGAAGGCCATTCAACGAATCTAATCAAATGTTTGCAATAGTAGGTTCTGGCATACTGACAAAGATAGGTTATTTTATTAAAAAGGTTTAACGTTTTCTCATATCCATATCTCATACCCTTATATAATATCCTACTTACCTACAATGCAGAGTTGGTATTCAATAAGAATACTGTAATAATAACCAGCGAATGTTATTAATTTTTATAAGGAATCACCTTATGTATGGCCCATTAATGATAGATGTGGCAGGCACCGAACTGACTGAAGCGGATCGTTTAGTACTCAGTAGAGAAGAAGTTGGCGGCATTATATTATTTGGACGTAATGTCGACACCCCTCTGCAAGTCCGGGAATTATGCGATAACATCCATATGCTAAAACCTGAGCTTATTATTGGTGTTGATCAAGAAGGCGGTCGAGTTGCTCGATTACGTCAGGGCTTTACGCCATTACCTGCTATGGGAAAGTTGGGTAAGCTGTTCGATCATAACCCTTGCCACGCTCTCGCTTTAGCCTACGACTGCGGATATTTAATGGCAGCAGAGGTGATGGCGGTAGGCATCGATATCAGCTTTGCTCCGGTATTGGATATTGATGGGGTTAGTAAAGTCATTGGCGATCGTAGTTTTCATGCGCATACTGAGGCCATTGTTGCACTGTCTATGCAGTTTATGCGGGGTATGAAAACTGCCGGTATGGCCACCACAGGCAAACACTTCCCCGGTCACGGCTCAATAGCTCCAGACTCTCATGTGGCAGAAGCGATAGATGAGCGCAGCTTTGAGGAAATAATGAAGACTGATTTACAGCCCTTTATTCAGTGCCAGCCTTGGCTTGATGCTTTGATGCCAGCTCACGTTATCTTTAAACAGATAGATGATAAGCCTGCTGGATTTTCAAAAATATGGCTACAGGAAATAGCCCGTCAACAACTGGGTTTTGAAGGTGTTTTATTTTCAGATGATTTGTCTATGAAAGCGGCTCATATTGCAGGGGACATCAAAGCGAGAGTCACTGCTGCTCTTGACGCAGGATGTGATATGGCACTGATTTGTAATGACCGCGCTGCTGCTATACAAGCCATTGAAATGGCAGATCAATTACCTAAGCCTCATCAACAGCGTATACATACCATGCGTAGTATCATTCCACAGTGGCAAGGAAGTTTGGAGGCTACCTGTGCACAGTTTGATTACTGGACGCAAGCTAAGCAAAATATCATTGAGGCTTTTTTCAAGGAGTCAATAACGGCAAATTTAGATAAAGATCCGACCAATTATTTGAGCTAGTCGAATCTATACAAGTAGAAATGATATAGAAGTAGACAAACTTAAGAACGACAGTGTTAGCCTTATTAATCATATTAGAATGGTACTTACTCTCGCTTACCTATCACTCTATTAATGAAGTGAATTTACACCTAATTTTTCTAAAAAAATACCGCCCAATATGGACGGTATTTAATTATGGCTATGATTATCTTAATCTAAACTGACTTAGATTTATTCAATAAAATTTATTGAGCAGTATCAGACTCAGGGGCCAATAAATCATCATTATTATCATCTAATGGATTTAAGTCAGGATCTACTTCTATACCAGTGTCATTAGAAACTTCAGGAGTAGAAGCCGTTGGAGCAGAAGTACCCTTATTTTTTACTTCAGTCTCACGAATTTCTGAATCTGGCGCTACCACAATACCATTGTCATCGGCTTTACCCATCGACTCATCATATACGACATATTCGATACGACGGTTACGGAAACGACCTTGATCCGTTTCATTGGTGGCAATTGGATCAGATTCACCCATACCTTTAATTTTCAAACGATTAGCATCAGCACCTTTAGAGACCATATAGTCTTTAATAGACTGAGCGCGACGCTGAGATAAAGGAATATTGTAATCATTAGAGCCAATTGCATCGGTATGGCCAACGATCATTAACTCCATATCAGGCGTTTTCTTCATAATTTCTACAGCGCGATCTAGAACAGGTTTATTAACCTCTGGTATAGCAGAGTCATCAAATTCGAAATTAACCACTTGGCGACTTAGCGCACGGGCAACGTCACGAGGATCTGGATTGTCACCTAATGCATCAAGTCCAGCATTCGCTTCGGTGATACTGCGATCAATTTCACCTTGCAAATCAAGTGGACCTTCAGCCATAACATTTAGGCCTGGCGCTGCCTCTTTCAAATCTGCAACTAATTGCTGAAGTTGTGCATCATCTGGTGAATTAACGATGATGTCCTCACCTTTAATGATAACGTTTGCATTAGGTGTATTCTTAATAAGCGGTAATATAGCGCCTAGGTACTGTGCTGCTGGCATATCAGTTGCAAAGTTGTCATCAATATCAGCACGACATTTATCAGCTTCATCTGCAAACACTTCATTCATTGAAGACATGATTGTATCATTTAACGCATCATTACCTGCGCTGATACGGCATGCATATAATTGATTACCTTCACCACTCGATAAAGTTAATACAGCTGGCTCTACATCGACATTTCCAGCAACGACTGCATTTTCAGCAGGTTGTTGAACCGTTTCAACAGGTGCTGCTTCTGTCACTGGCTTTTCTTGGCAACCTTTTAACAATGCCCAAGCTAATGCCGCTAAGATAATCAAGCCAATAATAGGCAATAATGCCTTTAAGAAACCACCACCCTCTTCTTTTTCATGATGATGTAAAGGTTCAGTACTAGTAGTATCTGAAATACGATGACCTACTTCAGGCTCAGTGACGACAGGCTCAGGAGTAACAGGCTCATTTACCACAGATTCTGTAGCAACGGGTGTTGCCGCTGCTGCTGATGTCGTAGCGGCAATAGTCGGTTTAGCTGCGCTCGCTGCCATAAGACCAGCAGGAACTAATCCGCTGACTGTTGCCCAAGCAGGGATCTGGTCGCGGAATGATGATAGATTTTCACGTAAAAACTGTGGTATTGGCGTACTACCTGCTAAATCTTTAATTTCATTATAGGCTAATGGTGTCGCACTAACGAGCATATCGCGAGCATCAGACTCTTCAACATTATTGGTAACGGCCAATTCACGAGTAATATTGGCTTTCTTATTATCTAATGTCCAAGCGTGATCGAAAAAACCAGCATCATTTCCGCTGAAGTCTTTCCCTGTAATACGATTATATGAATCTTGATCGGCAAGTTGGCCTACGAATAAAGCATAAAACTGCTTTAAAAGACTTTCATTTTTTGGCGTGCGATTATCCCCTAATACGGCGGGAGTCACTGTACGCACCAGGTGAGCAATAATATCCATTGTATAAATCTCCTAAATATTTGAAAAAATTCAAAGGGTTAAATGAAAAAAGCGAAAAGTTAATGTGACTGATAAGTATTATACTTATGCCAATTTTATAACAACTTATAACTTTTATTAAATTATTTTGTTAAATTATTAATCTGATTATATACTATTTGAATAACCAAGAGACTACTTTTAAAGATTAACAAGTTTTATATGACTGAAGTTACTTCTTTAATCTTAGTGATCCAATCTTATATAACCTTTTACAACATAGCTCCATATAATAGAACCAAAACTATCTAACTTCCATTAGAAGTTAAATTATATTACCTTAAGTTATCTTATTTGTCTTTATATCTTGCTAATAATAGCCTATACAATATTTATCAGCCTATATCACTGAGTTTATAAAACTTATTTTACAAAAGTCTTATACAAAAACAGGTTAAGACAACTGGCTAAAAATGTGTATCGCTTTGACAAAAATCCAGTATTAATTTAAGTACTAATTAAGGTTAACGATATCAATGAGTGATCTATTGATACGTTACTCATTAATAACTTGAGCTAGCCTAATACATTAACTTTAGTATTTTGGTCAACTTAAGTGTTTTGGTGTATGATATTTTGCTTTTACATTCTTGAATAATACAATACCTTATCTGAGATTAAACTACGTTATATTAAAGTAAAGTATCGGTTAGTCCATGTTACAGAAGTATGATATGGTGACAAACTTATAAAAATTATAACTAGAATGTATTAAGCAATATGATGTAAATAGGGATGTTAATAGGTAATTAGACAAAATTTTTAGCTTAATAGGTCAAAAGTATCCATTAAGTTTGCGAATATTTATTACCCTGTATACTTCTTAAATCATGATAAAAAGGATCTAAATTGAATAGTCTATTAAGCAGTCATACGACGATTATTATCATTATTACGGTTATCGTTAGCCTAATGGCTTGGCAAAATAACAGTTTGATGAATCGACTGATTTTTCACCCACCCTCTGTCAACAAGGGTGAATGGTATCGTTTTATTACCCATGGTTTTGTGCATGCTGATAGCACGCATCTTTTATTCAATATGTTCACCCTGTATTTCTTCGGTCGTGCGGTAGAAAGATTCTTTAATCAGTTTTTAGGCGGATTTGGCTTTGTTGTGGTGTATTTGGTGGCAATTATCGTCGCAATGCTACCCAGTTATTTTAAGCATAAAAATGACCCGAGATATCGAAGCTTAGGTGCTTCAGGTGGTGTTTCTGCTGTATTGTTCTCCTTTATCTTAATGGCACCATGGAGCATGATTTATCTATTTGCTGTGTTGCCGATTCCTGCTATTGTATTTGCGATTGCTTATGTCGCCTATAGCATTTATGCCAATAATAAAGGCGGATCTAATGTCAACCACTTAGCCCATTTATGGGGTGGGGCTTTTGGGGTATTAGCGACTATTTTTCTCTCGCCAAATATGATTCCTCATTTTATCAATGCACTTATGCATCCCACCTTTTAAGTAAAGGTGAATTAAGGTAAATTAAGAAGCACACGTTATAAATAGCATTTTTTAAAGTCGAAAGGAGCGCTAAGCGCTCCTCTTTCATACTAAGACTCAAAACTACTTAGAACGATAAGCCTCTTTTAAACCTGAAATCACCAAATCTAATACTTCTGGATTACCATCCCGCGCCGCTCGGCGCATTAAGGAGGAAGGCGCATGTGTCAACGTTTGAGTCAATCTACGGGTAAGCTCAATTAATAGCGTTTCAGGATCTGCATCCGCATGATTTAACTGATGTAATGCCTCTGTTAGTACACTGGCAGCTTTTTGCTCAGCCACTGTTCGATAATCATAGATATCTTGACCCACTTTTCGCACCTGATAACGACGCTCAATCTCAACCACTAAATGACTGACAAACAGCTCAGCTTCGACCGCTGCCTGACGACGTTTTTCAAGGTTTCCTGCAATCACGTGTTGTAAGTCATCCACTGAATATAAGTAGACATCATCAAGTTT
This sequence comes from Psychrobacter sp. CX5, assembly GCF_057621535.2. Taxonomy (NCBI): domain Bacteria; kingdom Pseudomonadati; phylum Pseudomonadota; class Gammaproteobacteria; order Moraxellales; family Moraxellaceae; genus Psychrobacter; species Psychrobacter sp. CX5. The sequence continues at coordinate 810,145 of NZ_CM177735.1, forward strand.
ACCCACATTAGGCTCAATGTCTCTGGGTACCGCTAGATCCACCATCAGCATTGGTTTAAAACGACGTTTTTTTAACGCGCTACGGGTCATCGTCATATTAATTAAAGTATCCATACTACCACTACAGCTACTGACGATATCTGCTTGCGGCAACAAAGCCCCCAACTTAGTTAACGGATATACGTCGACTTGCAACCCCGGGCGAGCCAACTCTTCGGCTAATAGCTGTGCTCGTTCTGGCGATCGGTTACAGATGAGGATACGTGTCATACCAAGCGCCGCTATATTTTGTGCCACTAGACGATTCATCTCGCCAGCTGCAATCAAAAGAAAAGTGGTTTGCTCCGGCTTATCAAAAATCTGGGTAACTAATTTAGCCGCAGCATACCCTAATGATATGGCTTGTGTCCCAACATCTGTCTCATTCCGTACTCGTTTTGCGGCGGCAAAAATCTGCTCTACTACCCAATTTAATTGACTGGTCAAAAATCCATCTTCTTTAGAAGCATTGACCGCTCTCTTGATCTGACCAAAGATCTGAGGCTCGCCAAGTATCATAGAGTCCAATCCTGAGGCTACCCTCAGCAAATGGGTTAAGGCTTGTCCATTAATATAGTCGTATAAATAGGGTCGAATCTCTGCAACTGGTAATTGCTTGAATTCCGCTAACCAAGCGATCAGCTGTTCTGTCAATTCGACAGTGCTAACAGACTCAGAGGAAGTAGTATCTCCAGTTAGCGCATCGGCCGCAGAAGAAGATTGTGATAAATGATTCGATAACTGATGTGTTGATTGATGCGATAACAAAGACTGGGGGGTCGGCGCTAGTGCGTAGATTTCAGTACGGTTACAGGTAGAGATAATCAAGCTGCCCGCAGTCATTCGTTGTAGCTGTGCTTGTGCCTGTTTTGAGTCATCGCCCACAAATGCTAACCGTTCACGCAAGGCAACGGGGGCAGTTTTATGGTTCACACCGATGACAACAAGATTCATTTAAGATCTACCAATTAATAAGAAGTTAACCGTCAATATAAACAGTTTCCAAACAATAAACTCACAGACTCTATCTGCTTATTAGGGCGTGTGGAACATTCGCAAATTAGCACTGCTGATAGCTAAAATCGTTCCAGACTAGGCGCAAACTGACGCTAATGCCCGAAGCGTATTGGACCTTGGCTAGGTTTGTAACAACGTCTGGGGCGATTTTAGTATCAGCCCTGAGAACGGATTAAGCAAAGCACTGCTTTGCCCGTTCGCAAGGCGAGAGCTATGCTCGAGTGAGGCCGGAACTCTTTTTTGCCAATATATGGCGAAATTTTCTAACTTAGAATGACTAAGCGTCAAAAATTTCACTGCATATTGACTAAAAAATAGTCTCCGCCAGTGCCATGGTCGAATGTTCCACACGCCCTAGATAGCATTCTTTTCGTATCATAAATGAGGCATTTGGCAGTCAATATCAAGAGTGCTCTGAATAACCATTCTTGAGACCACAATTCTAAACTAGCATTAAAACCGTAGATTATATCATTGAATGCCCTTGCAATCACGGTTACTATATAAATGTGACTTTAAGCCGCTTGAGCCTTATCCAATTTTAACGTTTATCGATAACTTAATTAACAGACACTATAGTCAAAGAAGTCTAAAATGGTTACAAGACAACCGAGAGCAAGTACTACTGGAGTAGGCTTAAAGAAGTTAACGCTGTAACCGTTTAGTACTTCGCCGACACTAAAATTATGACACGTCACTCTATAGCACAGCCTACCGTTTATTTGGGTACCGGTGGCTATAGCGATACCGATATGCTCGGTACGCTATATCCAATAGGCACCCAAAAGACAAATTTTTTAGCTGAATACGCCAAACATTATGGCGCGGTTGAAATTAATAGCACTTTTTATGCGCCAATAGGTCATAAAGCGTTTGAGGGGATGCTCAGAAAGTCCGACGGTCAAGTGAAATTTGCAGTAAAGCTGCATCAAGATTTTAGCCATACCCGGACGGCAACTGCGGAACATGCCTCATCGTTTATAGAGGCTATGCAGTCTATTATTGAGGCCGATTGTCTGGCGCCTTTATTAATTCAGTTTCCACATGGGTTTGATAGAACGGTTTCCAATCGTCTGTATTTGTCTAAATTAACCGATTGGTTCAGTGATTATCCCCTAGCCATTGAATTTCGTCATGCCAGTTGGCATATCCCACAAGTTGAGCATAGCTTCCAAAAGCATGGTCTTATTTGGTGTAGTGTCGACTATCCCAAAGTCAGTGGATTACCGCCGTCACGATTATTATTCACCCAAACCTCTCAGTGTAGAGCAGTCCAACAAGGTGCTACGCGCACTGGCTACTTGCGTATGCACGGTAATAATCTGAACTGGTGGGATTCAATGTCGGCCAGTGAGCGCCATGATTACCGTTATTCAGTAGAGGAGATGCAGGCTTGGGCGCAAGCGATCGCCAATCAGCGTCAACACTTTGATGAGCTTTATATCTTTTTTCAAAACTCTACCAATGCCCATGCCTATTACAACATTGCGATGCTAAGAGAAGCTTTAATGGCGCTCAATTTTAAGGTTTTATAAACCAAGAACAAAATAAACGATCGGGCCGCAAACATTGAATGCATAGTAATATCGAACGATAAAAAACAAAAAAGGATGCCGAAGCATCCTTTTTTAACGATTAAAAGACTGATATTTAAAAAATAAATCTTTTAAACCATAAGCTTTATTTTAAATTACTCTTCAACGCCAGCGTCTTGACCTTTATATTTAGCATTGGCATAGTCCCAATTTACTAATTTATCAAGGAAGGTATCCACATAATCTGGACGACGGTTGCGATAATCGATGTAATAAGCATGTTCCCAGACATCACAGGTTAATACTGCTGTTTTGTCATGAGCAAGTGGCGTATCAGCGTTCGCCGTTTTCATAATTGACAGTTTACCACCGACTGAATCAGCTACTAACCATGCCCAGCCTGAACCAAACTGAGACGTTGCTGCATTTTTGAATTCTTCACGGAACTTATCGTAAGAACCAAAATCTTCTTCAATTTTAGCTTTTAGATCACCAGTAGGTTCACCGCCGCCATTGTTTGGAGTCATGCAGTTCCAGTAGAAAGTATGGTTCCAAACTTGAGCCGCTTGGTTAAACATACCTTGTTTGCTGTCATCTTTAGCCGTTGCTTTGATGATTTCATCTAATTCTTTACCTTCTAGGCCTGAACCAGGAAGCAAATCATTAAGTTTGTTGACGTATGCAGCGTGGTGCTTATCATGGTGAAATTCTAAAGTTTCAGCACTGATATGTGGCTCAAGTGCGTCTTTTGCATAAGGTAGTTCTGGTAGAGTGATATTTGACATATTATTGTATCCCTTGGCTGATTTAGCTAAATTCCATTAATGATAGTAAACAGTAAATAGAATAAACGCTACTGAAATAGTGTGCGTTTCTAGCTAAAATGGCTTGTTATTATTTAAAATCCCGAACATGGTAATAGAGGAATAAACCAGAGGTATCAAGCCCAATTTTAAACGTTTCAATCTTAAAGCTATAAAACTTAAAGCTATAAAAATTGACTATTGGATTCTTTAATACGTGACTTACTCTCTGTCTATTACATGACTAGAGTACATGCAAACCTAAATTATAAATCAAAATTTATAAAATCAAACTTGCAACCCTGCAATCATATTAAAAACTTTAATAGCTATCGAAATAATGAAAATTTTCATTAAAAGATAAGATATATGATTGCTAAGTCTTGTGGCTGAGTATAGCAATAAACGTTAATGAACTCAGTTACTGAATGTTATACCACGTAATTTAATTTTATTTAAGGTATGGGATGATAAATTTTAAAGTTATTGCCTTATAGTAAAGTTGTTTAGTGCCATAATAAATCTTAGCAACGTTTTAGTATTGTTAATGTTATTAGTCTAAAAGACTGTCTAAGCTTTAATTTTAATGGCCTGAATTTAAATAATTGGGACTTAGATAGTTTTAAAATTAATAGCTTCCATAATAATAGCTACAATATTAATAGCTACAATATTAACGGTTTCGATGTTTATAATGCGTTGATAATAGTAGTAATAAAGGACAAAGTGTCCATAGAGGGTAATATGACAAACAACTCACGAAATCTTGCTAGTAACAATACCCCATTGCAACAAGATGATGGCTTCTCTCCTAATTCTAATAGTACTAATAGCCTCACTAGCAGGCATGATAAATGGATATTAGCCAGCAATAATAAAGGCAAGCTGGCAGAATTTAAACGCTTATTCCACCAAGCGAACCTAAAGATTGAAATCGTGCCACAAGGTGAAATGGGGATTGAAGATGCGATTGAAGATGGGTTGAGCTTTGTGGAAAATGCGATCATCAAGGCCCGCCATGCTAGCCGTATCAGCGGGTTACCGGCTATAGCAGATGATTCCGGATTATGTGTGCCGGTTTTAGGCAATGCCCCTGGAATATACTCTGCGCGGTATGCAGGTGACCATGGTGATGATGCTAGTAACAATGCTAAGCTTGTTGCAGATCTAGAGCCTTTTAGACACGACTCCCCTATTCCAGGATACTTCGTGTGTGTGTTGGCATTGGTACAACATGCAGACGACCCACTGCCTACCATAGCTCAAGGATTATGGCATGGCGAGATACTATCTTCACCGCAAGGCGACAATGGCTTTGGTTATGATCCCCTGTTTTGGTTACCTGACTTACAACAGACTGCGGCGCAACTTGACCCTAAGCTAAAAAACCAAATGAGTCATCGGGGTCTAGCGATGAAGCACTTGTTACAACAGCTTGCAGCATCATCCCATGACACTGAGTAATTTTTACTTTATTTTTACTTTGGTAGGCTGATAGACTATACTGTTCTACTTTTATAATTTTATAGCCGTAATATCGGTGCCCTTGCTATTAAGTCAGGTCACTCGATTTTGCACAGCTAGATAATGAGTTAGTACCGCTATGATAGCCCCGCTCTCTTTATTTGATGGGGTTTAGCGGTATGCGCCAATGCCCTAAACCTTAAACTATGAATCGACTTTAGGGATTAGGCTTGACAAGCTGTCATTCAAAACAGACTGTGAATTAGGCGAACTCAGACGTTATATCACGTTTTTATTAAAACCAGTTTTAGCGATATTTTTTAGGGACTGTCTGTCACGATATCATTTCATTAATTTGATATCTGTAGCGTCAGACAGTTGTTTATCATTGACATTAAACGACATATACAGGGTTTATAACCATGGCAAAAGATCTTCAAGTCACGACGAGCAAAGTCAACGACAACCAAACTCAATTGACAGTCAAAGTACCTGTCGAACAAATCCAAAACAAAGTTGAAGGCCGCATCCGTAAGGTAGCCAAAACTGCTAAGATTGACGGTTTCCGTAAAGGTAAAGTGCCTGTTTCTCATATCCGCGCTCAGTATGGCGCTGGCATTCAACAAGAAGTGATCAACGATGTGATTCGTGACACTGTATTTGAAGCAATTAAAGCGGAAGACGTCCGTGCTGTTGGTATGCCAAACATTGATGATGTGAAACTTAAAGACGAGTTTTTGGTATATCAAGCAACCGTTGAAATCTTCCCAGAAATCAAAGTGGAAGGCATGAGCGACATCGAGGTTGAACGTCATAACGCCACTATCAGTGATGAAGATGTTGATACGATGATAGAAAACCTTCGCAAACAGCGTCAAGAGTTTGCTAAAAAAGAAGGGGCTGCTGATGAGGGCGATCAAGTTACCTTCGACTTTGAAGGCTCTATTGATGGTGAGACGTTTGAAGGCGGTTCAGCAGAAGACTTTAAATTGGTCTTAGGTAGTGGCCAAATGATTCCAGGCTTTGAAGACGGTATCAAAGGCCTAAGCGCTGGCGAAGAAAAAACCATCGATGTGACCTTCCCAGAAGACTATCAAGCTGAAAACTTAGCGGGTAAAGAAGCTCAGTTTAAGATCACTGTTAAAACAGTTGAAGAGTCTAAGCTTCCAGAAATCGATGACGAATTCTTAGCGTTATTTGGTGTGACAGAAGGCGGCGTTGAGCAACTTAAGAAAGACGTTCGCAAAAACATGACACGCGAAGTCAAAAATGCGGCCCGTAGCCAAGTCAAACAAGCGGCCTTTGATGCGCTACTTGAGAAAAATGAGTTTGACGTACCAAGTGCTATGGTGGATCAAGAAGTTGACCGTCAGCGCAACTTAATGATGCAGCGTTTCGCGCAGCAATTTGGTGGCAATACCAATGCCATTGATAAAGATATGTTGCCACGTGAGCTGTTTGAAGAGCAAGCTATCCGTGCCGCTCGCTTAGGGGTACTCGTTTCACGCGTTATCGAAGAAAACGAAATCAAGGTTGACCAAGATCGCGTTGAAACCTTCATCAAAGAAACTGCTGAAAACTATGAAGACCCTCAAGAAGTTATCGACTATTACACGAACGATGCTGAACAACGCGCCAATATTGAGTCAGTCGTACTAGAAGATCAAGTGGTTGACTTCCTATTAGAGCAAGGTAAAGTGACTGATAAAGAAGTAGGCTACCAAGAGCTATTAGCCTCTCAGCAACAAGGTATGATGTAGAGCGCTAAAGAGGTTTATATCTAAGGGCTTCAATAGAAGCACTGATACCTTAGCTCAAAACTTAAGACGGTAAAATCAAATATATTAAAGTTCAAGATGTAAAATCAAAGTGCCCTGACCCAGTGTTGGGGCATTTTTGTCTAGGGCGGGTATGGCACTTATCTCTTATAACCCTTTTAGCGCTTATAACCTTTTAGCCCTCATTACCCTTATAAAAAAAGCTAAACAGAAACTAAAACAAAGCTAAATATCTACAGCTATCGAATGAAATGGCTATGACTTAAACCACTCTAATGGCTATAATTGTGTATTAATGATTGCACATAAAGTAAGATAGTGTCGTTAATCACACTTAGTCGCTTGATTTATTGCTTATTACCCCAAAATATAAAGAGATAAAATAGGCAAACTGGTAGCACGTCTCTAGTCGAAGAACTCTAAACTGGTGACAAGAGCACCAGCGTGACGCCTACTCAAAGTAGGCTTAGCGAGGTTAATAACCTAATCGTTTAGAAGTTTTTTTAGTCGTTCTGTGACTATATATAACTTCTAACTATGATTATCACTACTCGTTAATATATTGCTAATCCTGACAATACTGCTAATTAAAAGACTAATTACTAGAAGCTAAGCCCTATTTCACCTTATTACCTACATACAGGGATTATTTATGAACCAACAACACACACAACAAGACACCGACCGTATTATAAGCAACCCGCATTTTAAAACTCTCATCGAGGCTCATGATGCCGTGTTGAGAGGCATGCAGGATGCTACTGTCAATAGCCCACAAGCGGCATTAGTACCGATGGTTGTCGAACAATCTGCACGCGGTGAGCGCTCATTTGACATCTATTCACGACTATTACGCGAGCGTGTTATCTTCTTAACCGGTCAGGTTGAAGACAATATGGCCAACTTAATTGTGGCTCAAATGTTGTTCTTAGAAGCTGAAAACCCAGACAAAGATATTCACTTATATATTAACTCTCCAGGCGGATCAGTCAGTGCAGGCCTTGCCATGTTTGATACCATGAACTTTATCAAACCGGACGTCTCTACCATTTGTATGGGCGGCGCTTATAGCATGGGATCATTCCTACTTGCGGCAGGCGAAAAAGGCAAGCGCTACGCACTGGCAAACTCTCGAGTCATGATTCATCAGCCTTCTGGTGGCGCACAAGGTCAAGCGACCGATATCGAGATTAACGCCCGTGAAATCTTAAAAATCCGTGATCGTCTCAACCGTATCTTAGCGGAGCGTACCGGTCAGCCATTAGAAAAGATCGAAAAAGATGTTGAGCGTGACTATTGGCTTGATGCGTTCGAAGCTAAAGAATATGGATTGGTTGACGAAGTATTAGAGCGTCGTCCTGAAGAGATGAAATAAGCCACTATATATAAACTTTAAAGCTTGGTAGTGACTTATAAAGCTTCGAAGTGATAGAAAGCATGGTAATTAAAAGGTTACTCATTAAAATAGGTTGCCACTAATAACTGTATTAATCTTGTTGACTATCAAGTAACTGCCAAGCTTATTGCGTTATCAATTTTAAAGATATATACGCTAAAGACGACAATAGCACTTAATAATACCCAGATGCTGCAAATTTTAATGGAGCGTCAGTCTTAACATACTAGTAAGTAAAAGATAGTTGTTAGAAAAAGATTATTTGGTAAAAGACCGTTTAGTGAGAGCTTATTGAATAACACTAGTTTATTAAGATAAATAAAATTGCCCCCGTCAGCATAAGAAATTTTAAGGAGCGCCAATTATGGCAAAGGACAAGACACCACAGTGTTCATTTTGTGGTAAAAAAAAGAACGAAGTCAAACAGCTCATCGCCGCTGATGATGCCAATATTTGTAACGAATGTGTGGCCTTATGCACTGATTTGATAGAAGAAGGTGCGCTTGGTGATGTTGAAGAGGGCGATAACGAAGCCAGTACTTGGCTAACCAAAAAACTGCCAACCCCTAAACAAATTCGCGAACACTTAGATGGCTATGTGATCGGTCAAGAGACGGCTAAAAAGGCCTTATCGGTTGCAGTATATAACCATTACAAACGTTTAAAAGTCGCGGCGCAACTGGCTGAAGATGTTAAACAAGCAAAACTTGGTGCCGATGATGCCATGGTTGAATTGTCTAAAAGTAACATTTTGCTGATCGGTCCTACCGGTTCTGGCAAGACCTTATTGGCTCAAACGCTAGCCCGTATGTTGGATGTTCCTTTTGCAATGGCTGATGCCACTACCCTAACCGAAGCCGGTTATGTGGGTGAAGACGTTGAAAACATCGTACAAAAGCTACTACAAGCGGCTGATTATGATGTTGAGAAAGCTGAGCAAGGTATCATCTATGTCGATGAGATTGATAAAATCAGTAAAAAAGGCGAGAACATGTCAATCACCCGTGACGTATCGGGTGAAGGCGTACAGCAAGCGCTGCTAAAACTGATTGAAGGTACAGTGGCGGCCATTCCACCTCATGGAGGTCGTAAGCATCCTAACCAAGAGCTTATCCAAGTCGATACCAGCAATATCTTAATTATCGTTGGCGGCGCCTTCTCAGGACTGGATAAAGTGATTCAGCAACGTACTGAAAAAACAGGCATTGGATTCAATGCTGAAGTAAAATCAAAAGATGAAGGCAAGCAGATCTCTGAGCTATTTAAGCAAGTAGAGCCAGAGGATTTGATTAAGTTTGGTCTGATACCAGAGCTGATCGGTCGTCTGCCAGTTATTGCTACGCTTGAAGAGCTTGATGAAGATGCATTAATGCAAATTTTGACTGAGCCTAAAAACGCCATTGTTAAACAATATCAGTATCTGTTTGAGATGGAAGACGCTGAACTAACCTTTACCGAAGATGGTTTAAAAGCGATTGCTCATAAAGCGATGGAGCGTAAAACTGGTGCACGTGGCTTACGGTCGATCGTTGAGAACGCATTATTGGACACCATGTACGAATTGCCTTCTATGGAAAATGCGAAATCCGTGGTAGTCGATGAGACGGTCATCAATGATGGTGTCACACCCAAAATTGCTTAAGTAAAATAAGTTGTTTAAGCGTTAAACTGTACTTACTGGTTTATCGTTATTGTCATTAAATTTTAAGATGCCTATCAGTAATGATGGGCATTTTTTATTGCTTACACGGTCACTGTGTCCTATTATAAAAATGTTTTTTCGCATTTATAGTTTTCAATTATTACCTTGCTAGCTTTTTGACTCCAATTTTAATACCACTCAAGGATGAGCCACCGAATGTCAATTTTATTCTCTGTAAATAATAAGTTAAATAAACAAGTTGCTCAGCAGCTTTCTTCTATTACCCCTTTTATGGCACCTCACATTGATGAGCAATTGATGAAAAACTTTTATCAAAATCATGTAGCTGCCATTACAGGTGCAGGTTCCGGTATTGGCAGAAGTCTGGCGTTAAGTTTGGCATCAGCCGGATGCCATCTGGCTTTATCCGATATTAATAGCGAGAATTTAGCCGAAACCCAAGCTCTATTATCAGACTATGAGGTGATAGTAACGGCGACCCAACTGGATGTGGCAAATAAAGAGGCTGTGTTTGCTTGGGCCGATCACGTGTTCAAAGACCATGGCAAAGTCAACTTTATCTTTAATAATGCTGGAGTAGCCTTAGCGTCGACTGTCGAGGGTGAGTCGATAGAGGACATCGAATGGGTCATGAGTGTGAACTTCTGGGGCATGGTGTACGGTACTAAAGCCTTTTTGCCCTTAATTAAACAAAGTGTCAGTGACGCTAATATTCAGCTACAAGTTCACTCTAAACGGCAAACTCATCAACAAGCTCATGGCCATATTATTAATATATCCAGCTTGTTTGGTATTGTCGCCCTGCCCGCTCAGTCTGCTTATAACGCCAGTAAATTTGCTATTCGCGGATTTAATGAAAGCTTACGTCAAGAGCTGGATATTCAAAAGTGTGGCGTCTCATTGACATCTGTACATCCTGGCGGTATTAAAACCAATATTGCTAATAATGCAAGAGAACATGACAGTGTGAGTTCTCTTGGAATGACCACAGGGGCGAAAGGCTTAGAGAAGATCAATAGATTATTGAAGTTTGACCCTGATATGGCAGCAAAAATAATATTGATGGCCGTCGCCAATAATCAACCCCGCTGTCTGATCGGTGATGATGCAAAATTATTTGATTTGGTGCAGCGCGCTTTCCCCTCAAATTATGGGCAAGTTATGAACCGCGCGTCAAAGACCATCTCCAAACTAAAAAGACACCCACTGATGCGTAAGCTGGGTTAATCAGCTAAATAAACGAACCAAATCGAATTTTATTGACCCTAAAGAGACATTAATAGGCTAGCCGATTTAAGTTAAGCCTTATAAAATAGTGAGTTTTAAAAGAAGACTTTAAACGCTTAAAGGCAATTGGGTATTTTTTATTGAATGTCTGGCACCATCATTAGACAGTGTAAATAAATACCCCCAGTTGCTGTAGCTTCTAATTCTGCGTCAGTTCTGTTCTTTTTAAACCGATAGTTAACGGTTATCAAATCGACTGCGCTTATGCCAGCCGATTGTGTTTTTGCTTTGGATATCAGTGGTCACTTTATGCAAACACCCCCCTCACAAACCGAAACGAAAACCTCTTCTAAGACACCACCCACCACTTGGGTGCTCAAAGCCACGGTAATGCTAATTGCGGTATTTGCCTTTTTACAGGTGTATTCTATTCAGTCGATCCTACCAGTATTAATGGTCGACTTCGGAGCTACTGAAGTACAAGTCGGAATGGCAGTTGGGGCGACCGTCTTGGCAGTGGCGATCATGTCTCCTTTTTTAGGCATGTTGTCTGATGCGATTGGACGTAAGTCAATTATTGTGACGGCATTACTCTTTTTAGCGGTCCCTACTGCCTTAATTGCGCATAGCAGTAGCGTGGAGGTCTTGACCTTTTGGCGATTTTTGCAAGGGCTATCTGTTCCCGGTATTACGGTGGTGACCATTGCCTATCTCGGAGAGGAGTTCAAAGGCGGAGCGATTGCTGAGCTCATGGCATATTACGTGTCAGGCACCGTGCTTGGCGGCTTTTCAGGGCGTTTTATTTTAGGACATCTGCATGAGTGGGTCGGTTGGCGAATAGCTTATTATATTATGGCGGCGTTAACCTTTGCCGGAGCACTGTGGGTAGCCAAGACCCTTCCCGCCTCCAAAAACTTTGTCCCCAGTCCCAAGTTTCGCACTGCACTGACAATGCTAGCCGGTCACCTAACCAATCGTTATGTACTCTCGGCAGGTTTACTTGGTTTTTGCGTACTTTTCTCCCTAGTCGGCTGCTTTACCTTCATTAACCTCCACCTTGCCGCTACGCCTTACCATTTAAATACGGGACAGCTAGCCAATATTTTTACCGTGTATTTAATTGGGGTCATTATCACACCGTTATCAACCAAGCTACTACAACGCTTTGGCGCAGCACGAACCATTGTTGTGGCCGTTATTATGTCGATGTTGGGCGTATTGTTGACCTTATCAGCCCCTTTATGGCTAATTATTATCGGTATCAGCGTCATGTCCTCAGGGGTATTTATTACTCAGTCTGCAACGATCGGCTATATTGCCACCAATGTGCATGAAGGACGCTCTCTGGCTTCAGGCTTATACTATATGTTTTACTATGCTGGCGGTACCGTTGGGGCATGGGTATGTGGACTGGCTTATGCCCATGGCGAGTGGACTTATACGGTTTGGACGCTACTGTTCATGCAAGTAATGGCTCTGTTAATCGCACGATTCGGCATGATTAAAACACCCCTCAACTCGTAACCAGCAGTAAATCAAAATTATGCTTTTGTCCTAATCCCAACTTTTAACGAAAGACTTGGCTTTGGTTTAGCTCCGCATTTATGATTAATTGATAAAACGTAATGGACGAGAAGCACTAGTCTATATGCTCATCAATTAATTAATTAGAATTCGAGTCTTTGGTACAGCCACTATGTATAATCCAAACTAATACCTTTTCTATAAAACAACCTATCTTTGTCAGGCTTATTAAACCTACGATTTGTAGCGTTTGCACTCGCCTTCCTTGATAGGTTGATTTCTAGATTTGCTATAAAATAATAATTTGTATTGACCTAGCATAGATATCTTTGTTAAATTAAATTTCAATTAAAATGAGATATTTTGTATCGAATATACCTTTTTTAAGAAAACATCATTAGCAAGGAATGCAAATGATGCCATAAGGATGCAATGAGGTACGATTTGCAAAACCTGATCGACTCTATAAAAACATTCTAAATAAAAAATCCCAATCAAACAGTCATAACATAGATAGCTAAGGATAGCGCCATGACTACTGCCAAAACCACAACCCAAACCCAGACCCATTATCAGCCTACTTCTACCGAATCATTTTCACAGCTTTATTCAACGTCAATTAATAACCCCGAAGCATTTTGGGGCAAACAAGCCGAGCGCATCTATTGGCACAAATCACCTGAGCAAATTGTAGATAAGAGCAACTTACCTTTTGCCAAATGGTTTGTCGGTGGTGAGACCAATGTCTGCTATAACTGCGTTGATCGTCATTTAGAGGAGCGCGCCGAGCAAGATGCCTTTGTTTGGGTGTCCTCCGAGATTAATCAAGACCTACTAGACAATCACCCGGGTGTTGCCGAGGCCTTTAAAGAGCTGGACAATCATGTTGAGTTTTACACCGACTATGCTAAGCGTCGCCTCACCTATAACCGCTTATATAAAGAAGTCAATTATTTCGCAGATGTGCTACAACGCTTAGGCGTTGGTAAAGGCGACCGCGTTATTATTTATATGCCGATGATCTTAGAAGCAGCCTACGCTATGTTAGCCTGTACCCGTATCGGCGCAGTACATTCAGTGGTATTTGGCGGCTTTGCGGCACATAATTTAGCGATTCGGATGGACGATGCCAAAGCCAAACTGGTTATCACTGTCGATGCAGGATTGCGTGGCGGTAAGGTCATCAATTACAAAAACTTGGTGAATCAAGGTGTCGAGCAAGCACAGGTGAAGCCTGAAAAAGTATTGGTGGTAAATCGTGGCATCATGCCGTACACCCCTCAACCCATCGATGTCGACTATGCTACTGAGCGCCGCATTAGTTGTGAGGCAAAAGCCGTCGTTGAGCCAGTCTGGCTTGAGTCAAACGAACCTTGCTACTTACTCTACACTTCAGGTACCACAGGCACCCCAAAAGGTGTACAGCGTGATACGGGTGGACATGCCATCGCCTTAACCACATCGATTGACTACATTTATGATGGTAAGGCAGGAGAGACATTCTGGGCCATTTCGGATATTGGCTGGGCGGTCGGACACTCTTATACCATTTACGCGCCGCTGCTCGCTGGTATGACCAGTATTATGTACGAAGGTCTGCCCCATTACCCAAACCCAGGGATTTGGTGGCGTATCGTCGAAGCCAATAAGGTCAACATTCTGTTTACTGCCCCAACAGGCATTCGAATGCTCAAAAAACAAGATGAATCGTGGTTAACCCGTTATAACACCAGCAGCGTGAAATCCTTCTTTTTAGCGGGTGAGCCATTGGATGAACCGACCGGCGAATGGCTCTCGGATCATTTAGGGGTGCCAATTATAGATCACTATTGGCAAACTGAGACAGGCTGGCCCATCTTAAGCCATGTTCCTAAGTTTGATCATAAAGATCACAAAGCAGGGTCACCGGGTTACCCTATGTTTGGCTATGATGCCAAGGTGCTTAATGAAGAAACGGGAGAGCCTTGCGCGCCTGGTGAAAAAGGATTATTGGCCATTTCAGCGCCCCTACCTCCGGGCTGTTTAACCACCGTTTGGGGCAATGATGCGCGTTTTATCAAAAGTTATTACAGCTTATTTGATGGCAAACAATACTCAAGCTCCGACTATGCAACGACGGATGAAGACGGTTATTTTTATATCCTTGGTCGTACCGATGATGTCATCAATGTGGCAGGACACCGCTTAGGTACGCAGGAGATTGAAGCGGCGATTAGCGAGCATCCTGAAGTGGCAGAAGTTGGGGTTGTCGGTATCAAGGATGACTTAAAAGGCGAATTACCGATTGCCTTTTGTATCTTGCGCGACCCGTCTATCATTGAGGATACCGAAAATAGGTTTAGAGTGGAACAACAGATATTTGGTATCGTTGCAAAGTCTTTAGGGTCTCTGGCACGACCTGCTGCTGTTTATTTCCCATCTGCCTTACCAAAAACGCGCTCTGGAAAAATCCTACGCCGCGCCATTCGTGCTTTAGCTGAAGGTCATGAAACCGGTGATATGTCTACCCTTGATGACCCCTCTGCCATAGAAGCGGTTAAATCAGCTTTGAAAAATTATTAAGGTTTTTTGTCATTAACAGTCAACACCAGATCTGTAAATCAACGTTGGGAATAAAATGAGCTTTTACACTACCCATAATAAACAAGAATAAGGTGTCTAGAATTTCTGTTTATAAAGTTAGCAATCTTAATCTTTCAAACGTATATCTAGAAGGATCTAGATTAATAGGATGATTGAGAATGCTTTAATTCAATAACTTTGCAAGGAAGCAACAAATGACCATTCTCGCAATTGTTTTGTCTCTTGGATTATTGATGTACTTCGCTTACAAAGGCGTCAGTGTACTTATTTTAGCACCTATTTTGGCGTTACTTGCTGTCGTACTAAGCGGTCAAGCCTCTGAATCAATGGGAATCTATACACAAGTTTTTATGAAAGGTATGGGTGGTTTTGCAGTAAAATATTTTCCACTTTTTATTCTTGGTGCTATTTTCGGTAAGCTCATGGAAGACTCTGGGTATGCCTATAGTATTGCAAAAAGTATCGTCGATAGGTTAGGCAGTCACCATGCGTTACTAGCGATTGTACTGGCGTGCGCCCTCTTAACCTATGGTGGCGTTTCCGTTTTCGTTGTCGCATTTGCCGTTTATCCTATTGCGGCAGCATTATTTAAACACGCTGATATTCCTAAACGTCTAATTCCTGGTGCCATTAGTATCGGTGCGTTTACTTTTACTATGACCGCACTACCGGGCACACCTGCCATTCATAATGCCATTCCCATGCCTTACTTCCAAACCGACGCCTTTGCCGCACCTGGTCTTGGAATTATTGCTGCTATCATCATGCTTGGCGGTGGTATGTTATGGATGAATTATCAACTTCGTAAAGCGAAAGCCGTAGATGAAGGCTATGGCAAGCATATCCTAAATGAAAAGGAATTTGATGTCTCGGGTAAGGTGCAAAACTTTTGGCTTGCCTTAGTACCTATTGTCATTGTGGTCATAGGCAACTACTTGTTTTCAAAAATTATTATTCCTATGTGGGATAATAGCTATTTAGCAGGCGAGCAATTTGGCGGCGTGGAGATTAGCTCATTAATTGGTATTTGGTCCATTATTATATCGCTTGCCATTGCTTGTCTTTTCGTTATTGTGCTCAACTTTTCTAGAATTAAAAGCTTATCTGAAACCTTAAATGAAGGGGCAATGGGTTCATTATTACCCATATTTAATACTGCCTCTGAGGTTGGTTATGGCTCAGTGATTGCAGGCTTAGCAGGGTTCGCGGTCATTCAGCATTTCTTAATGGGAATCGCTTCAAGCAATCCTCTTATCTCTGAAGCCATTATTATTAACGTACTTGCTGGTATCACGGGTTCTGCTTCTGGGGGGCTGGGAATCGCCTTAGAGGTCATGGGTGAAAACTATATGCTTTTGGCTGAGCAGTACAATATCAATCCTGAACTGATGCATCGTATCGCTTCATTGGCTTGTGGTGGCTTAGATGCCCTACCCCATAACGGAGCAGTTATCACTATGCTAACTATTTGCGGGTTGACCCATAAACAATCTTATGTCGACGTCTTTGTCACTGCCGTCGTTGTTCCAATTTTGGCAACGATAGCAATAATTGTATTAGGCACTATGTTTGGCTCTTTCTAATCGCATAAAACGAAGTTATAAAAATTGATTCAAAAATCCTAGTACGACAACATTTTTTGTAATTTCCACTTGTAAAATGAGAATAAATGTCTCATTATTTAGGCTAATAATTTACAATCACACTATTAGTGACATTATTTATAAAAAATGAGCCATTAGTATTTAAAAGCTAACCGACACATTTAAAACTTAATACTTTTAAGATAAGGATATCCTATGCACCACGTTAAACAACTCATCAACGGACAATTTGTAGAGTCAAACACTCAAGAATGGATCGATTTGACCGATCCTGCCACTCAAGAAGTTATCGCCAAAGTACCTCAAACCACAGATGATGAGATCAATGAAGCGGTAGCTGCTGCCAAAGAAGCATTTAAAACGTGGCGCAAGACACCCATCACTACCCGCTCTAGAATTTTCTTAACCTATCAAGCGCTTATTCGTGAGCATATGGATGAGCTCGCTGAATTACTCACCTCTGAGCAAGGTAAGACTATTGCGGATGCGCGCGGTGATGTGTTTCGTGGTCTAGAAGTTGTCGAACATGCCTCAGGTATCGCTAACTTACAGATGGGCGAGTTTGTTGAAAATGTCGCTCGTGGCGTTGATACTTATAGTATTTGGCAACCGCTTGGTGTTTGTGCAGGTATTACTCCGTTTAACTTCCCTGCCATGATTCCGCTTTGGATGTTCCCAATGGCGATTGCCACCGGCAATACCTTTATTCTTAAACCTTCTGAACAAGACCCTATGGTCACCATGCGCTTGGTAGAGTTGGCACTGGAAGCTGGCGTACCTAAGGGCGTTTTAAACGTCGTCCATGGCGGCAAACCAACGGTAGATGCCATTTGTAATCACCCTGATATTAAGGCGGTCTCATTCGTCGGCTCAACCCGCGTTGGACATCATGTCTATGATCTCGCAAGTAAAGCCGGTAAACGTGTCCAGTGCATGATGGGTGCCAAAAACCACGCCGTTATCCTACCTGATGCCAACAAAGAGCAAACCCTTAATCAATTAGCCGGTGCAGCCTTTGGTGCGGCGGGTCAACGCTGTATGGCCTTATCGGTCGTTGTACTAGTGGGTGCTGCTGGCGATTGGATCGATGATATTAAAGCCAAAGCTGAAAGCCTAGTGGTATCAGCTGGTAAACATGATAAAGACTTAGGCCCACTTATCAGCCCGCAAGCCAAAGCACGTGTTGAACATCTTATACAAACGGGTGTCGATGAAGGTGCAGACTTATTATTAGATGGTCGTGGTATCACGGTTGAAGGCTATGAAAATGGCAACTTTGTCGGCCCGACTATCTTCGATAACGTGACCACTGAGATGCAGATTTACAGCCAGGAGATTTTCGGTCCTGTCCTATGTATTATGCGCGCAGATTCATTGGATGAGGCGATTGAGCTGATAAATGCCAATCCGAATGGTAATGGTACTGCTATCTTTACCCAATCTGGCGCGGCGGCTCATAAGTTCCAACAAGACATCGACGTTGGTCAAGTCGGTATTAACCTACCTATTCCAGTGCCACTACCTATGTTCTCATTCTCAGGCTCTCGTGCCAGCAAGTTGGGCGACTTAGGTCCTTATGGCAAACAAGCGGTACAGTTTTATACCCAAACCAAAACGGTCACTGCACGATGGTTTGATGACGAGGCCAGTAAAGGTAAAGTGAATACTACCATTTCGATGTAGTCTAGCGATACGTATGAAATCCATATAGGACTACTGAGTGAAAACAATATCCCTATCCTTATTATTCGTTTTACTCTTTGGTTCGGGATTTGTCGCCACTCAGTACGGATTGCCCTATGCAGACCCAGTCTCATTTTTGGTGATTAGGTTCGCCATAACAGCAGCGCTATTAGGTCTGGTCTGTCTTATTATCAAACCGACACTACCTAGATCGCTGCGTGAGATGGTTCACATAACGATAGCGGGTGTGCTGATAGTCGGTGTTTTCTCGCTCGGTGTTTTTTTAGCGATTGACTATGGTATTTCAGCGTCAACATCCGCGTTAATCATCTCTTTTCAGCCATTATTAGCAAGTTTGATTGCTTGGATGGTGTATAAAGCATCTGTATCCCCCTTTCAATGGATAGGGTTGGTCATTGGGCTGATAGGAGTTATGGTGATCGTGTTTGGAGGGCTGAATCCACCGAGCTTAATCGGGCTAGCTATGGCTTTATTAGGACTACTAGGGGCAACATGCGGCAGCATTTACCAGAAGTATTATTGTCAAAATATGCACTTGGTATTTGGCGGATTTTTACAGTCTGGCGCTTCCTTTGCTTTCTGCGCGATCGTTTGGTTGTTCTACCCTGTCCATCATATTGAATGGACTTCTGAATTTGTGTTTTCGCTATTGTGGATGGCGGTTATCGTATCTATTGGGGCGATAAGCCTTCTTTATTCACTAATTAGAGAGTTACCAATTAGTCAGGTATCAACTTTGTTTTATCTCGTACCGATATCAGCGTTAGGCCTCTCCTTTGTCTTTTTGGAGGGTAGCATTTCATTATTTCAAAGTGTAGGCATCGTGTTAGTCTCGCTGTCCGTGTTTCTTGTGGCCATGTTAGGTCAGCAAGTTAGTGAATAACTCAGTTAGTGAATATGTTAGTGAATATTTTAGTAAGGTAGTTAGTTGAAAAGTTAGCCACTAAATAAATAACCGCTAAATAAATAACCGCTAAATAAAAAGCGTAAAAAGGAATTAAATTACTATCAAGTGATCATCAAGGAATAGATATGGACTTTACATTATCCGACGACCAATTGGCGTATCAACAAGCTGCCCGTCAATTTGCTCAAAAAGAATTAAAACCCAATGCCGCGACATGGGACAGAGAAAGTCATTTCCCAATTGACGTTATCAAGCGCACCGGCGATCTTGGTTTTTTAGGATTATATACCAATCCAGACTGTGGGGGCTTAGGTCTGCCACGTCTCGATGCGGCCCTCGTATTTGAACAACTCGCTTGGGGTGATACGTCAGTGTCAGCCTATATTAGTATCCATAATATGGTGACGTGGATGATTGGCGAGTATGCCAAAGATGAGGTGCGACATGAGGTGGTACCGAAGCTGGTCAGTGGTGAGCTATTATCCAGCTATTGTTTGACTGAGCCTAATGCCGGCTCTGATGCTGGTTCGTTATCGACCAAAGCGGTTAAGCAAATCGATGATACCAATGGAGAAAGCCATTATCTGCTAAATGGTGAGAAAACCTTCATATCAGGCGCTGGAGCTACCGACATCTTAGTGGTTATGGCACGCACTGGCGATGCCGGTCCTAAAGGGGTTTCCGCCTTTGTGGTAGATGCTCATAACGAGGGTATCAGCTATGGTAAAAATGAGCATAAAATGGGCTGGAAAGCGCAGCCTACCCGCACTATTCACTTCAAAGACGTCAAAGTTCCTGCCAGTCATCTGTTAGGGCAAGAAGGAGAAGGCTTTAAATTTGCCATGAAAGGGTTAGATGGTGGTCGTATTAATATCGGTATTTGTGCGGTTGGTACTGCACAGTCTGCGCTAGAGACGGCATTGGACTATGTGCAACAACGTAAGCAATTTGGCAGTGCCCTAGCAGATCTACAATCGGTACAATTTAAGCTTGCTGATATGCTGACCCAAACCGTCGCCGCCCGTCAAATGATCTATTTAGCTGCCAATAAAGTTGACACGAAAGATACCAATGCAACTGCCTACTGTGCAATGGCAAAACGCATGGCTACCGACTTAAGTTTTGAGGTCGCTAATCAAGCGTTACAGCTACATGGGGGCTATGGTTATCTCAATGAATATCCGCTTGAGCGCCATGTGCGTGATTTGCGCGTGCATCAGATTTTAGAGGGCACGAATGAGATTATGCGAGTCATTGTGTCACGCAAAATGCTCGATGCGGACGGATTAGACGGCTTTCGCTAATGCCAAAAATGACACCATGAGCTTAATAAATACTTGTAGAGCAGTACCCTTATCAACACCAGTAACCTTATTAAAATCAGCAAACTAAGTAACATCAGACTAAAAGGCGATATCATGACCACTTATACCAATTTAAACGTATCCATTAACGGCCACGTTGCCACTTTAACTCTAAACAATCCTCCTGCTCATACCTGGACGGCGGCAAGCTTACAGTCACTTAAGCAACTAATCGATGACTTAAATAACAATGATTCAGTTTATGCGCTCGTCATCCATGGTGACGGCGAGAAGTTCTTCTCTGCAGGGGCTGATTTGAATACCTTTGCAGACGGCGATAAAGGCATTGCTATTTCAATGGCCATTGCCTTTGCTGAAGCCTTTGAGGCTTTATCAAACTATCGTGGCGTCAGTATTGCTGCGATTAATGGCTATGCCATGGGCGGCGGACTTGAATGTGCTCTTGCCTGCGATATCCGTATTGCTGAAGCGCATGCTGTTATGGCGTTGCCTGAAGCCAGCGTTGGCTTATTGCCTTGTGCAGGTGGCACCCAAAACCTACCTTGGCTAGTGGGCGAAGGTTGGGCAAAGCGTATGATCTTATGCGGGGAACGCGTTGATGCTGAGACCGCATTGCGCATTGGATTGGTCGAAGAAGTGACCGAGAAAGGGGATGGCTTAGCAGTGGCATTAGAATTAGCCAACAAGGTTACCAAACAATCACCCGTCGCCGTCACCTTATCAAAACAATTGGTACAATCGGCCAGACATCAGCCGCCTGCTTATAATTTAATCAATGAGCGTGAAGCCTTTGTCAAACTATTCGACACCGCCGATCAAACGGAAGGGGTGAACGCCTTTTTAGAAAAGCGTAAACCATCATGGCAAAACAAATAATCATCTTATTGAGTTACCTCTGACTAGCCAATAACAATAATTGCCAGTGATAAGAAACGGAATTTAAAATATAAAAAGGGACTCCCTATGCAAAATGAAGCCTCACAAGCAACAGAAGCATCAGTACTGTTTACCGAACACCCTACCCACTCAGGTCATGTGATTGGCGAGATGATGCTAAATTCACCAAAGTCGCTCAATGCACTTAGTGTCGATATGTGCCAGCTAATGTCTGAGCAGTTATTGCATTGGCAGGACGATGAGCGTGTTGTGGCGGTTATATTACGGGGTGCCGGTGATAAGGCGTTTTGTGCAGGCGGTGATATTCGTAAGCTTTATGACAGCATGATAGACAATCCGCCGATGCCGAACCCTTACGCTACTCAGTTTTTTGGAGGTGAATACAAGCTATATCGTCAAATGCACTTTTATAATAAACCGTTAATTTTGTGGGGTAACGGTATTATTATGGGCGGTGGTATGGGATTGACGGCTGCCTGTAGTCATCGTATTGTCACTGAAACGACTAAGTTTGCCATGCCTGAGATTAGCATTGGATTATTTCCCGACGCTTCAGGTAGTTGGTTTTTGCAGCGCATGCCTGCCAAAACAGGATTGTTTTTGGGTTTAACTGGCGCTTTATGCAATGCTAATGATGCGAAATTTGTCAGTCTTGCAGAATATGCCCTACCCAGCGATAGCTTCGCGAGAGTCATAGATACATTGGCAAAAGCTGACTGGCAGCAACCCCAAACTGTCGATTCACTTTATAGTCACGCCCATCGCACAGCCAGTCATACTTTGGCTCAGTTAGAGGTAGCCACTAAGGTTCAGCTTGAGTCTGAGTTGACGCCGAGCAAGCTGGCGCAACACTGGCAAGCGATTCAGACGTTGATGGTCAGTGGTGGTTTGCAGCAGATTGATGATATTTTGACTGATGACAATAAGCTTGCGCAACTAGATGCAAGCTTTGCAGAAGACAGTTGGACCAAGCGAGCGGTAACCACTTACCGTCGAGGTTGTCCCGTGACTGCCGCTTTGACTTATGAGTTATATCACCGAGTCAAAGACTTGTCTTTAGAGCAAATTTTAGTACTTGAGGCCAATGTTGCCGTGCACTGTGCCAACAATCCAGACTTCAAAGAAGGTGTGCGGGCGCTACTGATTGATAAGGATAAAAACCCTAACTGGTCACGCACCTTAGAGGATTGTTTAGCGACATCAGGTAAAGACTATATCGCCAGTCATTTTGCCAGCCCTTACCCTGAGGGTGACCATATATTTCAGGACTGGTTAGGTAAGTCCTCATATGGCTCACAACTTGTGTCTTAAAAAACTAGAATTACAAAAACCAGTTACTTAATCAAACTTGTGACTCAAATTCATCCCATTATCTAAAGACTTTTTTATCAAATGATTACCAAGGAAGGATACCATGATTGCTAATACACACAATAAACAGAGTAACGAAGACTCCAACGATCGCATGCCCCTCAACGTTGCTTTTATTGGACTGGGTAATATGGGTGGTCCAATGGCCAAAAATCTACTTAAAGGTGGTTTTAATGTCACCGTTTATGATTTGTCAGATGACGCCCAGCAACACCTTGCTAAAGCTGGTGCTCAGACATCGTCTTCTCCTATTGAAGCGGTCAAAAATGCCGAAGTCGTGATTACCATGTTACCCGCTGGCAAGCATGTCAAAACCGTCTATTTAGGCGATGCTAATGCCACTGAGCTGACAGATAACGGCATATTGGCACATATATCAAGCAGCACACTGGTTATTGACAGCAGTACCATAGCGCCAGCCGATGCCATCGCGGTCGCTACCATTGCAAGCGATAAAGGAATAGATATTATCGATGCCCCAGTATCTGGTGGCACAGCCGGTGCCGAAGCAGGGACATTGACCTTTATTGTCGGTGGTAGCGATGACGCCTTTCATCGTGCTAAGCCCTTATTGCAAATTATGGGTAAAAATATTTTTCATGCCGGTGACAATGGGGCTGGGCAAGTGGCCAAAATTTGTAATAATATGCTGCTTGGCATTTTGATGGCAGGGACTGCTGAAGCAATTAATCTTGGCGTTAAAAGTGGCCTTAATCCCAACACTTTGTCTGAAATCATGCTACAAAGCTCTGGACGCAACTGGACCCTTGAAGTTTATAACCCCTACCCTAATATTTTGGAAAACGTTCCATCGAGTCGAGGCTATACCGGTGGCTTTATGACCCAGCATATGCACAAAGACATAAACTTAGCATTACAAACCGCAGAAGAGATGGGCGCGAAAGTACCTATGGGTGCTCAGACGGCTAAGCTATATGAGGAGCACAATCAACAGTTTAACGATATGGACTTCTCAAGTATCATGGCCTATTTTGATAGCAGTGTATTAACTAAGTCTTAATAGACTGATTGGGCATAAATACTGGCGTTCTCTACTATTTATATGAGCTATAAGCTTAAATGAGCTATAAGCTTCCTACCTAACCTTATTTTACAAAAGTTAGTGCGTACTTTTTTGAATATATATAATAGCTTAAATCGTTCATGGTGTATGGATAGAACTTATATAGATAGGACTTTCACAAAGAAAAAATCCCAAGTCAGTGACTTGGGATTTTTACGTCTGGTATGAAAGACGTCACTCACCCAGTATAGTCATCGGCAACTATAGTCAAAGAAGACTAAAATGGTTACAAGGCAACCGAGCGCAAGTACTACTCTAGTAGACTTAACGAGGTTAACGCTGTGGCTCTTTAGTTTGCCTACGACTATAATATTTTAACTTTGTAACTCATACACTAATGCCTGAATATCCAACGCGGCCTCACGCATCCGCGGTACATACTGCAGCAGGTCATCGAGTGAAATACGAACCGTGGGCGCATGCAGATAAAGCGACGCTAAATAGCGCTCTTGTTTATCTAAGATCGGTACAGACACGGCGACCATTTCAGAGATAAACTCTTCATTATCAACGCCAATCCCTGTTTCGGCAATACTCTCAAGCTCTGTACTTAAGGCATCATAATCCGTAATGGTATTTTTAGTGAACTTATCTAAGCTCAGGTTTTGCAGCATTCTATGGCGACGATCGGATGACAGTTGACTCAAATATAGCTTACCCGTGGCCGTACACCACATCGGTGACTTGGAGCCGATAGGGAGATAAATTTGTAACGGTAGCTCTGTGATCACCCGGTTGGTATAGACCATGTTCATATTCTGCGGAACCGCAATACCACACGTCTCTTTGACATCGTTGACGAGACGCTGTAACACAACTTGGCGCTCACTATAAAACTGGCGCTGCTGCCATAGCTCAACGCTTAAATTTCGCACCCGCTTGCCCGCGATAACCCCTCCTGTGATATCTACCATGACAAAGCCTTCATCCACCAATTGCTGAATAAGACGATGAATGGTGGGTTTCGGAATATCCAACTCTTTTGAAAGCTCTAAAGGCGTAATGGGTTTTGCCGCGTAGGATACCGCTTCGATTATTTGCAGTACTCGAGTAATGGATGAGACTTTGGGCATTATCAGTGACACCTTACATTATAAGTGGTTGGTTCTAACGACGCTGCTCTACGATAAGCGAGTCAATACCATTGTTTTGCAGCTTCTGCTGAGCAGCTAACACAGCTTGTCGGTTGGTCATCGGCGCAGACACTACTTGATAAATGACCTGACCATTGGCGCGTTTATTTTTAACCACACGCACATCAACCCCTGCTAATAAAACTTGTGCTCGACGCTTATCCGCCTCGTCAGCAGTGTTATAGCTGTGAATTTGTAAAATATAGCTTGATTTTTTTGGTGCCGCTGTTGTGGAACCTGCACCTGCTTGATTGGCAACATTTCCCTGAGAAGTAGAAGGCGCATTTTGCCCACTTGCATCATTATTGGTAGGCTCATCATAAGTGCCTTCCTCTTCAACTATAACGATATCTTGATCATCATTGGTCGCTGAGGGCTGTTGTGATCCCATAGGGTTCATAACCGAATCCTCTGATATGCCATAGTTTCCAGAGTTTTGATTATTAGTAGCGCTGTTATCACTACTTTGTGCACTGGGATCAGTCACCACAACATCCGGTCTAAGCTCTGTATTGCCTGTTGAAAGCTCCGACTCTTCGATTACCGCTTCATCAGGCACACTGATCATCTCCTGACCAGGCAATAAGTCATAGAACTCGTAATCATCCGCCTTATTGGTAGTCTGATTAAGAGGCTCAACGGTACGCTCTTCAACTTTTTCTTCTGTGCCAATGTCAAATGGGTTCAACAAATACAATGCCAAACCAATCATTAACGTCAATATCGAACCAACGAATATCCATAGTAAGCTTGAAAGGCCACTGCTTGGACGTTTCTCGACAGCGCCCTTAGGTTTTTTTGCTAACATAGACTTCTCCATTTATGATTCTGTTAAGTCATCTCATTGGCAAAGCATTTTAAGATATTTAAGCTTTAAACGACTTAGTATGAAGCTTGCTTCGCTTTTGAATACATCGCGTTGAACGGCGTATGTGTCATTAACATGAAGGGTAACGCTTAAAATAAGTATTTAGATAACGAGCACTCAAAACTGGGTACTCATTACACTAACCGAATCAATCTACATGCTAGTGGGCGCTGACAACCCTAGCAGGCTCAGTCCATTTGCCAAAACTTGACGAACCGCTTTTGATAAGCGCAAACGAGCCTGCATTAAGTCGAGCTCTTCGTTGCTTGGCGTTTCATCCGCAATAATACTAACGGGTAAAATACGGTTGTCGTTGTACCAACTGTGGAATAATGAGGCCAAGTCTTTTAGATAGTTGGTCAAGACATGCGGATCATAGCCGGTAGCAGCACGCTTTAACGTCGCAGGATATGCGGCCAACAGTTTAAGCAGCTCACTTTCTGTCTCACCATCTAACAATTCTTGATGTGCTAAACCTAAAGCATCATCGACACTCAGCCCTTTAGCATCTAGCTTCTCAAGTACGCTACACACACGGGCATGTGCATATTGAATGTAATACACCGCGTTGTCTTTGCTTTGAGATTTCGCTAATTCTAGATCGAAGTCAATGTGTACCTCAGGCTTACGCGCTACATAATAAAATCTTGCAGCATCGTTACCGACTTCATCGCGTAGCTCACGCAAGGTGACAAATTTACCTGAACGCGAGGACATTTGAATTTTTTCCTCCCCACGCCATAACGCAACAAACTGTACCAAGATAACTTCTAGACGCTTCTCATCGATACCTAATGCCGTTAATGCCGCACGGACACGGGCGATATAACCATGATGATCCGCACCCCAGACATTAATAACAGTATCAAAACCACGGTCAAATTTATTTTTGTGATAGGCAATGTCTGACGCAAAGTAAGTGGTTAAACCATTGGCACGACGAACCACACGGTCTTTCTCATCGCCGAAATCTGTTGAACGAAACCACGTATTACCGTCCTTTTCATACAGATAGCCTTTTCTATCAAGTGCTTCTAGTACAGGCTCAATATCCTCTGCAATCGACTTTTCACTAAACCAGCGCTCAAAGCGAACGCCAAAATCGTTTAGATCGTCTTTTATATCTTCTAAAATCTCAGTCAATGCGGCATTTAAGAAAAGCTCATAGCCCTTACCAAGCAGTTGCTTACTGTTGGCTATCACACCATCAATATGGGCATTTTTATCGCCCGACACCAACGTTTGCTCTCCATCAGCGCTGGTCTGATAAACTGCATCTTCAGCCACATCTGCACTAACTTGACTGTAAGGATGGACATACGTATCGCCATGCTGGTCTTTAAGCGTCTGAGCAATATCAGTAACATAGTTGCCTTGGTAGCCACCAACAGGGAAGTGAATATCCTCGCCATTGATTTCCAAATACCTTAAATAGGTACTGACTGCCAAAATATCCATTTGACGACCCGCATCATTGACATAATACTCACGGGTCACCTTGTAGCCTACGGCTTCTAGTAAGTTTGCGACACTCATACCAAAAGCGGCGCCACGGCCATGACCGACATGTAAGCTTGAGGTAGGGTTCGCGGACACAAACTCAACCTGCACCTTATTATCAGCAAACTCATCGGTTAAACCAAAGCGTTCATTTTGTTCAAAAATGGCATCAAGGACAGCAAACTTGGCTTCGCTGTTGAGAAATATATTGATAAATCCTGGTCCTGCGACCTCAAGCTTAGCAATACTCTTATTCTCAGGTAAAGCCGCTATCAATTGCTCTGCCAATGCACGCGGATTGGTTTTTGCGACTTTGGCTGCCGTTAATGCAATATTGCTTGCATAATCGCCATGCTCAGGGCTTTTACTTCGAGTAATCTGACTGTTATTTTCCCAGTTATTGGGTAAGATACCTTGGGCAATCAACGCTTTAGCTGCGCTATCTAATAATGTATAGATTTCATCAATTTGAGCTTGCGACATAATTTAATAAACTCTAAAGTTAGGTGAATACGTAATTTAAATGAATGATGTTTAACAGGGGTGTTCTACAATGATTGATATTTAATTGAGTTGGTATTTAATTAATAATAACGGGTATATCATTGAATATGCTTGACGAACCCTTTAATATATCAAGCTTTGCTCTTATTTTCCACATATTGTCAAAGGATCTATAGATTGGCTATCTGTTAATCGTGATTTATCGGTTTAACCTAACCTTACTTACTGGACTTAACTTGACTAGTATTTTGTGACTGTTTGTTTTATGACATGGCACTTTAGACTTTGATTACCCTATAATGACTTCAAAATAAGCTGTATGGGATAACTTAAGACAGATTTTATCATTCATTATCTAATAATACTCTAACTCTAGTTTAGCATTGAAAATTCATCTAAATGACAGAATCCTACAGCTCTATTTATGTCACATTATTCTACTTGAAAGTGACCGTCACAACGTATTGGATGAATAATTTCATTAGTTTTTCACTCAAATCAAATAATCTAATATCTATTGAGTATGACCTAATTAGTATTAACTATTAACGTTGCTAAATAACCCAATAATTCGATAGACCCTAGTTCAATCAATAACCACTTATAAAACTTTAAAAACTCTCATATTAGGATTAACTTATGCTTGCTACTGTATTCGCTATTGCTGCTGAAACTGTCACCAGTTGGGGCCTGTACGTATTACTACCTATCTTTATCGCTACTTTGTTTTTTATTATGTGGGACATCTCCAAAAAGTCTGACGCAGGGCGCGCAGGTACCTTTTGGATTTTTGTCGCATTGGGGGCAGGTTTTGTAGGATTCTTACTTAAATTAGTGCTTGAGGTAGTATTTACCAGATGGGTCTTGTAGTTTCGAATCAACGTTAGCCCAAGCCCATTATCGGTATAATTGATTAACAGAAAAGGCTAAAGTTTATTTGTATGCATTGACTTATATTCAGCGACTTGTATTGTGTGACTCGTATTGAGCTATTTTGTGGCAATCAACGTCGCTCGCATCGGTGCAGGATAGCCCTCAATTGTCCTAGTAGAATCCTTCGGATCTAAAAAGTCTTTCAGCGATTGATACGTCATCCACTCGGTTGCACGTTGTTCCTCAGTTGAGGTCACATCAATATCAACACAGGTCACCGCACTAAACCCTACCTTTTCAAGCCAGCCTGTCAATGCCGCAACGGAGGGTATAAAATAAACATTATTCATTTTGGCATAGCGGTCATGCGGTACTAATACCGTATTTTTATCCCCTTCCACCACTAAGGTCTCTAATATTAACTGACCCCCTTTGATAAGCTGATTTTTTAGCTGATTAAGATGCTCAAAGGGTGACTGTCTATGGTATAACACCCCCATACAAAACACGGTATCAAACAACTGATTGCCTTGGTCTATACTGGCAGGCAACGCCTCTAAGCCCACGGGAATATAATGGGTGCGATAGCCTACCCCAGTCTTGTCAATATCCTTATCCACATCAAACCCACCGACAAAATGACGAATTGACATAAATTGATGATAAAACAAACACGAGGGGTCAATCACAATCACTTGCTTAGCACCCGCTCCCGCCATTCGCCATCCGTGATACCCTGAGCCACCACCCACATCAAGTACATAACGACCCTCAAGAGTACCGATATGAGGTGCAATACGCTGCCATTTCCAGTCACTATGCCATTCGGTGTCTATAAACACCTTATTCTCACCTGACCCAATTTGAAACGGCCCTTTTCGCCACGGCATCAATTGTTTCATCAAGGCAGTAATCTGCTTGTTTTGTGCCTCGGTCAATTGAGTGTCTATGGTTAACACATCACTGTTCAAATCAACATTTTTGACATTAAGTTTTGGTAGCTTTTCGACGGCAGCTAGATAAGCAGGGGCATGAGCATAGCGTCGTTTGTCTTTGATGTCGCTTAGCCAATGTGGCAGGTTAGCCAACCATTCGGTGGCAATAGGTCTGTATTGGGCACGCTGAATCAGTGCCAAATATAGTTCACGTTCGGCGGTTTCGATGGTTTTATTTGTCATAGACGGTTCGTTGTATGTTTAGCTACGGATGCAATGGAGGCGGCTATTATAAAGGGTAATGACGTCAGGGTGAAATGAAACAAAAAAGACTATATAGCAGACTTCATCTTACGCCTACTCTTTTAGTTGTTCCTCTTCGCTACGAAAGTCGTCATATTGATAGAGACCATAATCGTTATGTTCATTCTTGAATACTATTTTTTCTTCTTTAAGCCAATTACTTACTGTTTTAGCATGATAAACAATATTAGGATAAAATTTATCTAAGATTTTATCGGCTTTTTCTGTAAAGTCAGATGTATTATGGTCTACTATCACTAAATCAAGACCATAGTAGATTCCTAACTGATATAGAAACTCATAACCTTGGCAATATAAATAATATATTTCACAAGTTACATCAGCACAGTTTTCATCTCTATTAATAATCGAGTGTAGCATCTCATTTATGCGTTCAGCCTCAAATTTATACATATCCACATATTTTGCAAAATTATCGTAAAAAGCCTTAAGGTTATCCTCATTACTATAATCAAAAGAAATCAGCTCATAATATAAATCTGGATTTACAGACTCCAAATCGTCTTCTTGATATAGCCAATTTTCAAAGTCTTTTAGGCTCAGTTTTTCGGCGATAACTTGATGAATCTTTTGTTCGAGTAAGAACGAGATTGTGCTCATAGTGGATGCCTAAATAATAACGTTAATCTAAAGACTCAGTATCATCCGCTTCAATCGGATTACCATTTAGGTCAAATAAATAAGAAACACCCTCTTTAGTTGCTTTAATTCGCAAATAGCTTTCAATTATCACATCATCATACTCAAAAGGTACAATGATATTATTATCTTTATCAATAACACCCCAACGACCGTCTTTACGTACTGCTGTTAAATTGTCATCAAACCGATATTTGTTATCCACTCTTGTACGCCAATCCTCAATATCAATATTGGGATCGTCATAGTCAAATGGGATAACCATCTGACCCTCTTTATCAATAAAACCAAATTTATTGTTTTTCTTAACGGCGGCTAAGTCATTGTCAAACTCGATAGCCTTGTCATATTCAAAAGGAATCACCTTTTCAAAGTCATGATTAATATAGCCCCATTTACCATCCTTTTTTACTGCAAACAATTCATTAGTCAGTGAAGCAGAAACAATCTCGTCAAACTTTTTTGTCGTTGCTAACTTGCCATCATTGTCTACAAAATCAAAACTATCCGCTTTCTCGATATAAAATAAATTTGGCTGTACCCTTTTTATCCATTGATAATCAAAGGGCACAACGGCATGATTATCCTGATCAATGATGCCATAAGTAGCCCATTGCTCCGCCTCATCCCTGATAGGTGCTAAGGTCAGATTGTTATCATCATAAACAACAATAGCACGCCCCTGCTCAAAGTCCTCTGCTTTACTATAGGTAAAAGGAATCGCTAAGTGCCCTGACTCATCGATATATCCATATCGACCCTCTTGCTTGACCCAAGCCATCGACTCCGAGAAGCTACCAACATCATACGCCCAATACGGCAATAACAACTCACCTTTAGTATTTATAAAATTGCATCTTTTATCTTGACACAGTCTCGCCCACTTATTACCGTCAAAGTGAATCGGTGAATCATATATTAAAGGTGCGATAATCTCATCAGAATAGGTAACTAGTCCATATTTAACATCATCGGTACCATCGCCGACTTTGATACCCACATCGAGAAGCTGATTATTATCATCACGAGCGCTATAGATAGAAAAGTATTTGGGTTCGATGATAATTTGACCTTGGCTGTTAATCATTCCGGTCTTAATATCATCACCGCTTTTGCCAACTTGAATGATGGCGTGATTATCAAGAGTATGTATCCTGCTTTGTAAGGAGTCTACAACATCATAGATGACAGGCAACACTATCTCACCATTACGGTTAATAAGCCCTGCTTTAAAATCCTTATCAAAGGCGATAAACAAGTCATTTGAAAAGAACTTAAAAAGACGATACTCTGGTGCAATTACTTCCTCTCCATCGGCATTAACCATACCATAACGCGTATTTTCGAAACTGTCTCCTACTCTAACAACAGCGATATCTCCATACAAACAGCTCACCTCTGTATATATGGTGTCTGTGATATTAGGCTTTTCGCAACCTTCTTCGACTTCAACGCTCTCATTATAATAAAGGTCATTACCAGCAAGGGCAGGAAAAGAAAAAGCAGATGCCATCATCAATGCAAGAGTGGCTTTTTTTAATGTGAAGTTCATGGTATCGTCCTTTACCAACTGTTGTCTGCTATGATTAAAAATCAAGCATATTATCTATTTTATTATGTGAACCAACTATAGCGACTATTTTGAAAAAAAACATGAAAAAACTTAGCGCATTGACAGCCCTAACCTTCTGCTCATTATTTATCCCCATCAGTGCGAATGCCTCCCTAGAAGCAGCTGATTGTCATACCGTATCTTTTGATACCAATCAATATGACGAACTATGGGGCTGTCCAGATACTCCCGTTAATAGCGACTTCGTTATGATTGCTATAAATGGCGAAAAAATGGGGTTAGTTAATTCAAAAGGTAAGATTATATTGCCCGTTATTTATGACTCCGTTCAGCCTGACTCTTATGAGAAACTACTGGATAATGCTCATCCAGAAACTATTGAGTTCACCTATAAGAATAATGAAGTCACTGGTGTTATCAACGGCAGTGGCAAAATAATAACGCCTGAGTACTCAAGTGAAAATACCGTGTTGGGTCAACTTATTTTATCCAAAACAGAAGATGGAAGAGATAACCTAACTCATCTAACTACTCAAGAGAGCGTGGTATATGATTATGTTTCTCCATTTACATTAGACAGTAATAAAACCCGTGTTATGAACAATGGGTTTTGGGGTATGGTAAATATTGACACAATGAAGGTTGACATACCAATCGTTTATCAGATGCTATATTTTTTTACAAATGGCTTAGTTATTGCACAGCAAAATGACAACTTTGGTGCAATTGATGGCAACAACAACATTGTCGTTCCCTTCATTTATAAAGACTTAACTCAGTTTGATACGTTGTCCCGATACTCATCTCCTGTGGCAATAGCCACACCTTATAATCAAGCACATTTTTTAGTATTAAACACAAATAATGAGGTCGTTGACACCATACCTAAACCGACGGCTGATGCTAATGTTATTATCTTTACTAAGGACTTATTAGCGTTTAGAAAACAAAATGGTCTAACAGGCATCGCAAATTGGCAAGGTAAGATTTTATTTGAGCCTGAAGAAGGTTATGAAATTATTGCTTTAGATGAGGAGTATATCTACACCCATTCTACTTCCAATCAAGTTAAACAATCTGAAGCGTCTGTTTCTGATGGTAAATTGTTTTCATATCAGTACGATAAACAACAAGGCAAACTCACACTATTTGAGGGACCTTGATTTCCTGAATCTTTGTTAAAGTTATGTATTTTTTTACTCCCCGCACTGTATCAGGATGGTTGTCCACCTTATATTTGACCCTGCTCTATCCTCAACATGACGGTTTACTCGTTTGGCAAAATCTTCGTCCAATACTCCATCTGTGGGTAAATAATACGGGCAATCACTGATTTATTCCGCCAAAGCTTGCGTCAAACTGCTTTTGCCACAACTTTCTCTACAATTAAATCAATGAATAAAACGGTTTTAGCTGTTTGGTTGTGGTTTATTGAAAGTGATGCTTCATATTGGGTTTTTGGGGATCATAAGCTACGCCCAACGAATCATTCATAAATTTAGGAATTTCTAAGTAGGATGGCGTTAGCGAGGCGTAACCCACCATTTTTATTCATCTACGTAATTCACCTACATAATAATGGGTTACGTTTACCTTGCACTCTCATCAAAAGCTTATAAAAACTTACCTCACAATGCACTATTCAATCAGTTATTTGAATAAGAGAGCTTGTCGTGTGCTGTGGCTATATAAATCCTCCCCAACCCTCCTTTGAAAAAGGAGGGGGCGTTCTTTTTAAGTCGAGTGTTTTGATTTTGCTACCATAGCAATAGTCGCCTTGGGGTGCGGTTTAGCCTCGATTGTAGCGGATATACTTGGTAAAGCGCTGTGGTGCGTGCGCTTGGTAAGTGGCGGTATCGTGGTAGCAGTAACGACACATACCAGTAGCGCACGCCACAGTGCAAACCAAGATAGTAGTGCAAAGCGAGATGAGCTCCTTAAAGCCTCACGCTAGGGTGAAACTTAAACTAGGATAGGTAACTTGAACTAGGATAAGTAACTTAGAATTCGTGGGTTTCGTGTTGTTACACCACACGCTACGACAATGCTTTTTAAGGTAAGCTTTGACTATATGAGTCATTGTATTTAAACGGCACTCTATTTAAACGATACCCTATTTAAACGCCACAATAGACGCGAAGTTTAAAAACTGAAACCACGTTAGACTACGGTGAAAGCCAACTTCTGCCAGACGCTGATGATGCTGTACTAAGGTATCGGTGATGAGCACGTTTTCTAAGGCATTGCGTTTGCCGCTAATCTCAAGCTCGCTATAGCCATTGGCACGTTTGAAGTCGTAATAGCGCTCAACCAGCCAAGCGTCGTCTTGCTCATCGCCAGTGTGATTTTTTTCAGTGAGTACCAAAATACCGCCGTCATTTAGGGCGTCATAGACGGCTTGTAGCACTTGCGTTCTATCTTCAGGCGGTAAAAATTGCAAGGTCAGGTTGAGTATCACCATGTCGCAAGGCTCAAACTTAAGCTCGCGGATGTCTGCGGTAATGACGTCGATGTCATAATCAGGATAGTTGTCGTGGAGAAGCGTTGCTGCTTTTTTGGTCATGGCAGGAGAGATATCCACTGCTTTGATTTGCAATTCGTCCGGGGCAAATCCGCCAGTGTCATTGAGCAATGCCATCGTCGCACCGCCCAACGAACAGCCCAAATCATAGACACGGCTGACACGCTGCCCGTCATCATTGGTCTGCCCAAACTGACAGTGACGTTTGGCAAATATGGGCAACATGGCAAGCATTTGCCCGTAACCGGGAACACTGCGGCGTATCATATCGGGAAAGCACGCCACCACTTGCTCATCGAAAGAGAACCGAGCGGCTTTGTCTAGGGGTGTGGTGAAGACGTTGTCGTAAATGATAGACGATTGGTGATTCCCAGTATTTGACATCGATATTCTCTTATTCATTTAGTGTTGTTAATTTTGAACACATTGTATTATATCATTACTGTTTGTTACTTATATCACTGCAATGCCCTGCTAAAATTTAGTCACAACAAGAAAATTAATTGACGTTTTATTTTAAGGATAACTTATGCAAACATTAGTATTAGGTGGCGGTTGCTTTTGGTGCACCGAATCTGTCTTTCAATCAGTAAAAGGGGTCGAAAAAGTAACCTCAGGCTATATGGGCGGTGAGGAAGCTTCGGCAAACTATAAAGATGTGTGTACGGGAGAAACGGGTCATATCGAAGTAGTACGGGTCGATTTTGATGAGTCTGTGGTGCCTTTAGAGGTCATATTGGACATCTTTTTTGCCACACATGATCCTACTACGGTTGACCGTCAAGGCAATGATGTGGGTAGTCAATATCGCTCAGTGGTGTTTTATACCGATGAAGAAAAACAAAAACCGACCATCGATCGAGTCATTGGTAAGCTACGCGATGAGCTGGGTCTGAATGTAGTCACTGAGGTACATCCTGTGCATGAATTTTATGCAGCAGAAGACTATCATCAAGACTATTTTAATAAGAATCCTACCCAAGGCTATTGCCAAGCGGTTATTCCACCGAAATTGGGCAAGCTGCGTAAAGAGTTTAAACAGTATATGGTGAAATAAATTACTACTATTATCGGCAAAGGCTGGGGTTATTGATCATAACGCCAGCCTTTTTTTGACTTATAATAGACCCTACTCTTTACGATATTCGGTACAATTAAAAAGAATTCTTTTATACACCTAAAACTTATACCCGTATAAAACCTATATCACATAATAAGTAGAGCATTCATATGACTCCTGACTTTTGGCAAGATAAATGGCAAAGCAAACAAATAGGGTTTAATCAACAAAAGCCAAATCCGTTGATGGTTAAATATATGCCTACTTTAAATCTCGCTAAGCGCAGCTACGTGTTTGTGCCATTATGTGGCAAAAGTATCGATATGATTTGGCTTGCCAGCCAAGGTTATGAGGTCATCGGGATTGAACTTGTTGAAACGGCAGTGGTTGAGTTTTTCGAAGAAAATGCTATTGTTCCGTCCATTACTCAACATCCCAAACATTCTGATATCAAAATTTATGAAGGAAGCTATGGGGGTCAAACCATTACTATCTGGGTGGCAGATATTTTCAAATTGACGGCTCAGGATATCGGTCAGGTCGATGCTATTTATGACCGAGCGGCGCTAGTCGCCCTCCCTGATGACTATGATGACGAGCCAAAGCATTCAAACAAGGAGTCAGCGACTGAAACTGACTCTCTGCGTGTACGATATTCACAGCACTTAATAGCGTTAACCCATTGTGCTCCGCAGCTGCTACTGAGCTTTGGGTTAGACGGCGTGGATGAATCAGAGTACAAAACCTACCCTGGCCCCCCTTTCTTAATCTCTTCAGTCGATATACATAGTTATTACGACAGCCACTATGAGCTAGAAGTATTAGAGCGTTACCGAACCCAACGTGCCAATGACAACAACAACCCTTGGCTGAATATCGCGTGGCATTTGATACCGAAAACCTTATAAACGTCACTCTCACTACTCTTAATAAAATACGTTCAGACAGCTTTAACTATTTTAAGTTGTTAACGAAGCTAGCTGCGTTCCATTCATGCCCTTAGCACATTCTGACAAACAACCATAGACTAGGAATCGTTCATGCCGTCTCGTTTAATCCATAATCAAAAAACACAATTGCATCATCATACAATAGATGAGCTTGACACACTCACCATAACGGGTAAGGGCTATCGTGCTGTGGTGTTACTGCAAGGTGCTCAACTGATTTATTTTTCTACTAATAGCAATAAAGTTGATGAAGATATCTTAGAAGACGGCTTAGAGGAGTGTGCTGATTTGAGGAGTGCTAGCTGCTCCATAAACTCTCCAGACAATTGGTTATGGGTCAGCGACAAAGCCGAATATAAACTGGGCGACTCAGTACGGGGCGGTATTCCGATATGCTGGCCCGTCTTTGGGCAATTTGATGCCAATCCGCAAGCCGTCAAGGATAGCTTTAAAGACTGCCCTCTTGATATCAGCCAACATGGCTATGCGCGTACTCAGCCATTTGCTGTTGAGCAGTTTCAACCGTCTATAACCGATGATGTTTTAAGTAGTGAGATTATAAGGGATGAAGTTTTAGACTCGGATAGCTTAAACTTAGATAACTTAAACTCGGATAAGCTAGAAATAGACGAGGCGTCGCAACTGATCTTAAAACTGGAGAATGACGATAGGACCACAGATCAGCTTGGTTTAAAGGTGCGATTTACTTTTAGTAACAATGGATTTGCCATTACCCTCATTACCCAAAACAACACCGAACACTCTGTCACCTTTTCGCAAGCCTTGCATACCTATCTGCCGACTGATGACATTAATCAAACCACGGTTAGTGGCTTTGATGGGCTATCGTATAGCGATACTTTAGTGATAGACAATGACAAGGGCGGCTGGCAGACCAAGACTCAGCAAGGTGATATTAGGTTTAATTCTGAAGTTGACCGTATTTATCATGGCGCTCCAGATATTACTTTAAACACGCCAGCGCAAACTTTTCATCTTCACGCTAAGGGTAGTCACAGCACCGTGGTTTGGAATCCTTGGATTGAGAAATCAAAACAAGTCTCACAATTTGCCAATTACGACTATCAACGTATGTTGTGTATTGAGACGGCCAATGCTCATTTGGATGTGGTTGAGTTGGGAGCGGGTGAGAGTCATGAGCTTACTTTACAGCTTTTTAAGATGCCTTTGTGAGGGAGAAGGAAGAAGGATCTACCTCTCTAAATCCTCACACCTCGTGATTTTATCGTAACCAATCACCATCATACCTTTTATTTAATCATCATATTGGTTACCCTAAGCTAACCCTATTTTCAAGTATTAACTTTATTTATTCACGAATAGCGCACATTTCACTTTTTCAGTGATTGAACACTGGATTATTTGCTCTAATTTTTTAAAACCCCTTATTTAAACTAACGATAAGAAAGGATACACCCATGCGACTTTCTAAAATAACGACAGCCGTGACAACAGTGCTCGGCTTAGCCTTAGCTGCCACCTCTGCACACGCAGCTAAGCCCCCTGCCCCAAATTTATCCAATTACGAATTTCAACAATGCTTAGATGGGCTTAAAAACTCCAGTAAATTCCGTGGCGTAGACAGCTATACCTTTAACAACTACCGCCCTAGCGAGCCTGATCCTAGCGTGATCCAATCGTTAAATTATCAACCAGAGTTCCAAAAAGATGTCTGGGATTATCTATCGTCACTCGTTGATAAAGAGCGTGTTGAAGATGGTATTCAGGCTAAGCGTGAAATGGCAGATACCTTGCGCCGTATTGAATCCCAATATGGTGTAAAAGCGGAGCATGTGCTGGGTGTGTGGGGTGTTGAATCAAATTTCGGGCAAACTTTGGGTAAAAAAGACTTATTTCAGTCGCTTGCTACCCTGTCTTGCTTTGATCGTCGTCAATCCTACTTCCGTGGTGAGTTTGCCAATGCTTTAAAAATTGTACAACGTGGTGATATTGCCCCAAGTGATATGAAAGGCTCATGGGCAGGTGCCTTTGGTCAAACTCAATTTATGCCGGGGACGTTCTTAGACTTAGCGGTGGATTTTGATGGAGATGGCCGCCGTGATTTGGTAAACAGCAAGCCAGATGCTTTGGCGTCAACAGCAAACTTCCTGAAAAAACGCGGCTACCGCAGTGGTGAGCCTTGGGGTTATGAAGTTAAGATTCCAGCAGGATTTTGGGGTTCAAGTGATCGCAAGAATAAAAAATCATTAAGCTACTGGCGGGATAAGGGCTTTACTTTAGCCGATGGTCGCCCGCTTCCTTACGATTTAAGCAGTGCGGGCTTGTTATTACCTGCAGGTCTGGATGGTCCTGCTTTCTTAGTGGGTAAAAACTTCGATACCTTCTATTCTTATAATGCCTCAGAAAATTATGCACTTGCCATTGCTCACTTATCGGACTTGATAGAAAGTGAAAACAGCAGTAAGACTGACTTTATCACTGCCTGGCCAACGGATGACCCCGGTATTAGTCGCCGTCAAGCCCGTGAAATTCAGCAGGCGCTACTTGATGCAGGCTACGACATTGGCGAAGTAGATGGCATTATTGGTGACAACACCCGCACTGCTATCAGACAGTATCAAACCAGTAAGGGTGTCTTTCCAGCCGATGGCCGTGCAGGACAAAAGTTCTATCGTCTCATTATGGGTAGCCAAGGTCAGTTTGCTCCTGCAACCAATGCCTATCCTTATCAAAACCAATCCAATACTCAATATCAATCAAATACTCAATATCAATCAAATACTCAATATCAAAGTCCAAATCAGTACAACCAACGGCCTAGTGCTACCAATGATAGTATCTCGCAACTGATTGAGAAACAAGACGGCTATCGCCGTGTGGTAGGCCCCGATGGAACGACTCGTTTGGTTCGTATTGATACGGGTCAATAGACTCTCTTTGTCAAAATAGGATTATCCTAATGCAAAAAGACGCCATGCAAACTGTATGGCGTCTTTTTTAATGGAACTGTTTTGAATGGGACTCTTTTTAATATATCTAGGTTGTCAACTAATATAGCTATTGGTTTGGTCTATTTTATTGTCAATACTAGCATTCATTACTGATGATATTGAAAGCCATAAATATTATTGGACTTAGACAGCTTGAAAGTGTTAGCAATAGTGGAATATTACAGTATACATAACGCTATTTATGCTCGTCTTAGTTTGGCTATTAAACAATAGGCGGCGGGTTCGGTTTGCCATTATCACCATCCCATTTATCTTTGGCTTTATCGTCCAAATCTGCTGGCGTTTTAGGCTCCCACTTGCCATTTTCTTTCCAAGTTTTATCGCCCCAGTCGTCCTCTTCATTGTCATCGTCCCACTTTTTATAAGCTTTACTTGGGTCGATTCCACGGCGCTTCATATCTGCAATTTGCTCTTCCAGCGTATGCGGACGCTCAGCATCATGCATAGTATTTTCGAGCTCATTCAGCTCATTATTTAGATTATTGTCCTTCGGGTTACTCATTTTGAATCCTTAGACTTATGCAGTCGATGAAACTATTAAAATTAAAATTTATATCTGATTACTAACCTTTATTAAAAATCTATTCTCAAAACTATTTTTATGAGCTCTTTCTAAAGGCAGCGGTTTTAAATCTATAGCGATGTCACATTTAAATTATCGTTAGAATTCTACTTTACCCAATCATAGAGTACAAATAAAATGCGTATGTTTTATATTACAACGGTATGTTTTGACTATTAATAATGGCACTTGTATTAATAATATTTGGCTCGCCAGCAGGTTTATCATTCAATGTCTCACGATAAATCAGACGTTTTACTAACGTTGATACCTCATCTAAGTCTGCATTGGAATCAGAGACAAAAAATGACAGTTGTGCTGGAATAACATCGTTATTATCTTTCTCAATAAGAGTATCGGTAGTAATCAACCTTTCACTTTTTGTCACGGTATAACCCACATGCAGTCCTGCATTGTTAAGCTTGAGACTTTCATGACTAAGACTTTCATGCTGGAGGCTGTCCTCTGTAAAGCATAAGTGACTTAACAACGAGTCGGCTTGTTGATCTAGCAATACCTTAACACGGTCTGCTATCGCTGCCCCTGAATCCACGACCGTTATACCTAGTTGCTGATGCGCAACTTCCTGTAGTACAAAATCTCTAAAAAAAGGATAATGGGTACAGCCTAACACCAGATGATCTACTCGCTGCTCAGCAAACGTATATAACTGATGCTTTAAGCGTCTAGCCGTATCACTATCTAAGGGCATACCCGCCTCAACCCAAGGCACCAAATCAGGGTTAAACCATTTAATGACATTGACATTGGCAGGTATTGCATAGTCTTTAATGACAGTATTTAAAAGCTCACCCTCGAGTGTGGCTTTAGTCGCTAACACAGCAACATTTTTGCTCATTGAGTTTAAAACAGCAGGCTTTAAGGCAGGCACTAACCCGACTATCGGTATATGAGGATATTTCTGTCG
Source organism: Psychrobacter sp. CX5 (assembly GCF_057621535.2). Taxonomy (NCBI): domain Bacteria; kingdom Pseudomonadati; phylum Pseudomonadota; class Gammaproteobacteria; order Moraxellales; family Moraxellaceae; genus Psychrobacter; species Psychrobacter sp. CX5. The sequence goes on from NZ_CM177735.1 coordinate 851,429, forward strand.
AGCCAACTTAAGCGCATACGCTGACGCACTATTACATGCGATCACTATTAGTTTACAACCGGCAGCCACTAGCCAATCTACCGCTGACATACTCAGCTGACTAATTTCGTCACTTGAGCGCGGGCCATAGGGTACATTGAGTGTATCTGCATAATAAATGTAGCGCTCATAAGGCAGCACTTCTTTTAAGTGCATATACACCGACAGGCCGCCCACACCGGAATCAAACAGCCCAATTGGCGCCGAAGACACATTCTTTAAGGAGGCATGTTCATTATTAACCATTGGGCTCATTAGTTACCATGTTGCTAACTGTGTTAATTGCTTTGGGTTTGCTGTCTTATTGATAGCCGGATTTGCTACGGTATTTATAATCTTAATGTCTGTCTTAATTATCGTATTCGGGTTCTAGTCAATAGTAGGCACAGAAACCGAATAGTGTTTACCCCCACTTTTTAAGGTTAAGCGGGTTTGACCATCTTGCTCAACCAACTCACCTAATTTAATGAGATGCATCAACACGCTACGGGCTAATAAACCTCGCATTCCAAAGCGAACGGGGATGTAAGGTCGCACTTCACCCTGATAATCTCGCATCTCAAGGGGGTGATCCTCATCAAGATTAACCACATCACCCGTACTGCTTGTGAATTCAATCGTCTGTACACCATCTTTTTCAATTAGATTAACATCAGTAATCAAAAATGGCACATCTTCTACGCGAATACGCAGCTTTTCTACCGGTGTCTTTAGAAAATATTCACGATCTTGTTCTGATCCCTTGCTATCTGAGCTTTCAGACCATAGCACGGTTGAAAATAAATCAACCAATGATTGACGGATAATCCTACTGCCTTCATGCCACCATTCACCATTGGCTTTAATAACCAAATCCATCTCTCCAACATTTTCAGGGTGCCACTTCTCAAGAGGTGGGATAGAGCGCCCTCGTCGATCGCTAGTCTCTTGTTTAATATACTCTGACAGCGAGTCTAGACCTTGTGACGATACTGAATTTTTATTTGAATGTGACATTATAATGTTATCCTTAGCTTTAAGGCGAGCTCTTGAAATTAATAGGGGTGCTAAATTCCCTCATTGACCACTGACTCATTTTCCCCTGACTAACGATATAATTCAATAACTTAGCAGTGCAACTCAATGGTTTATGGGTACTATTAATTAATGTGATTAATGGATTTTATTACTTTATCACGACTGAGTCACAAATCGTGTCGTCTTTAACTAACTTTTATTTTATAATAGGTAACTAACTGCAACCCTTTTTTTATATTTCCGCAAGCATAAGTTATCTAGCATGAGTTATTAAGTTTTTTATTCTATGTTCACGCTATGTTCCAGCTCTGTTTAAGTAAGCGACTCGCTTATCCTCGCAAAGTTGGGTATATTACGCTGGAGATATTGCAAGACTTATGCAAATGTTTGCTAGCGATCAAATCTAACATAATTCACTGCTATGACAACGGCATGGCAGGGGTATTATTGAGCCAGCTATAGGAGTTTTAAATGCAAGATGAACAAATAGAACGTGAGTCAATGGAGTTTGATGTCATTATCGTTGGGGGTGGTCCTTCAGGTCTAGCCGCTGCCATTCGCCTACGTCAACTTGCTCTTGAAGCTGGTAACGACGGGTTCATGGTTTGTGTGGTTGAAAAAGGCTCTGAGTTTGGTGCTCATACGCTATCAGGTGCTGTCATCGAACCTCGCGCCCTAAACGAGCTCATTCCTGACTGGAAAGAAAAAGGCGCACCGCTAAATGTGCCAGCGACTGAAGATAGAATCTATTATCTAAATTCAGCGACGCGTTCAACCAATGTACCAAACGCCCTTGTCCCTGCCCCAATGCACAACGAAGGAAACTACATTGTCTCGTTAGGCAATGTGGTGCGCTGGATGGCTGAGCAAGCAGAAGAGCTTGAGGTTATGATGTTCCCAGGCTTTGCGGCATCTGATATTTTATACAATGATGATGGCTCAGTACGTGGCATATTGACTGGAGACATGGGTGTGGCCGCTGATGGCTCTCATAAGCCAAGCTTCGAGCCTGGTTATGAGCTTGTCGCAAAATACACCATATTTGCTGAAGGCTCACGCGGTCATTTAGGCAAACGCTTAATCAGCCGCTTTGCTCTCGATAAAGACAGTGACCCGCAGCATTACGGCATTGGTCTTAAAGAGCTTTGGGAAGTGGATCCAAGCAAGCATGAACCCGGCGTGGTGATGCACGGTCTTGGTTGGCCATTAACCGAAACAGGCTCTACTGGTGGCTGGTGGTTATACCATGACGAAAATAACCAAGTCAGCTTTGGTCTTGTTGTCGACTTATCCTATAGCAACCCTTATATGTCGCCTTTCGATGAAATGCAGCGTTTAAAAACCCATCCTGTTATTAAACAAGTATTAGAGGGTGGTAAGCGCTTGTCTTATGGCGCACGCGCATTGACAAAAGGTGGCCTAAACTCTTTGCCTAAGTTTACTTTCCCAGGTGGGGTATTGGTCGGTGATGATGCTGGTTTCTTAAACCCTGCTAAAATCAAAGGCACTCACACCTCAATGAAGTCAGGTATGTTAGCCGCTGAAGCTATATTTGAAGCACTACAGGCAGGTCGTCAGCATGACGAAGTAGTCGGCTACGCTCAGCGTTATAAAGAGTCATGGTTATATGAGGACAATAAATCTGCCCGTAACTTCTCCCCTGCGATGCACCGTATGGGGCTATTGATGGGCGGGGCATTTACCTTCATCGAGCATAACTTGTTAGGTGGTAAGATGCCGCTTACTATTCGTGACATGACCCCTGACTTTGATAATCTAAATAAGGCGAGCCAATCTTATCAACCAGAGTATCCAAAACCAGATGGTAAGCTTACTTTTGATAAGCTGTCTTCCGTATTTATCTCTAATACCAACCATGCTGAAGACCAGCCAACGCACTTAAAGCTGACAGATCCTGCTGTACCGGTTGAAGTAAACCTACCTCTATATGCAGAGCCTGCTCAGCGCTATTGCCCTGCTGGCGTTTATGAGATTGTCAAAGACGCCGAAGGGGCTAAGTTTGTCATCAATGCACAAAACTGTGTCCATTGTAAGACGTGTGATATTAAAGACCCCGCGCAAAACATTACATGGGTAACGCCTGAAGGTGGCGGTGGTCCAAACTATCCCAATATGTAGATTTTTATAAATTATTGAATTTATATAATTTTTTAATTTTTTTCTTAAAATACCCTGCTCTTCATTGAGCGGGGTATTTTTTTCTGCCTTACTATACTATATAAAGAATTAGCTTATATAAACTTAAGAAAAACTTTCAAATGAAATATAATATGCCAAATTAAAATATAAGAACTCATTAAATGCTACGATAATTAAGTCTTATACTCGACGTTGAGGACTTTAACTTTAAGGCGTGACGGATTAATGATACGACTTCACTTAATTATTTTATTAAATTTATCGAAAAAAATTTTTATTTATTTTGAAGCAATAAATTTTAAACTCTAGTATTGCTATACATAACATACATCTGTAAACTGAAATAGTTGTGTAACTTAATCCAAACAGTTTGTTTAATATAATTTATACACTCAATGAACTTATTTTATTGATTGCATGAAGCGATCGTTTAATTAGATAAGGTTCATCCCCTCTATGACAAAAGGAGCTTGTCACATGAATAATACTCATGATGCCTCCGGCTATTGGAAAGCCAACGTGCGTCTCATCTTAGGGTGCTTAGCGGTCTGGGCAATTGTCCCATACGGCTTTGCTATTTTATTAAGACCTCTCCTCGCAGATATTCGATTCGGTGGTGCTGACTTGGGCTTTTGGTTTGCCCAACAAGGGTCTATTGCGACCTTTATCATCATCATTTTCTTTTACGCTTGGCGTATGAATAAGCTGGATAAACAATACGGTGTCGACGAGGAGTAAGCCTAATGAGTCAATTTTGGATTAATATTCTGTTCGTTGGTGCCTCCTTCTTACTTTACTTCGGTATTGCAATTTGGGCACGGGCAGGATCTACTAAAGAGTTTTACGTTGCAGGTGGCGGTGTCCATCCCGTAGTCAATGGCATGGCAACTGGTGCAGACTGGATGAGTGCTGCGTCATTTATTTCCATGGCGGGTCTATTAGCCGCTGGAGGCTATGGCGCTTCGACCTATCTTATGGGCTGGACCGGTGGTTATGTGCTATTAGCCTTATTACTGGCGCCCTACTTACGCAAATTTGGTAAATTTACGGTACCCGACTTTATTGGCGACCGCTTCTATTCCAAAACTGCGGCTTTGGTAGCCGTTGTGTGTTTGATCATCGCCTCCACCACTTATGTCATCGGACAGATGACGGGTGCCGGCGTGGCCTTCTCACGCTTTTTGGAAGTTGATAACACCACCGGGCTTATTATTGCGGCGGTTGTGGTCTTTTTCTATGCTGTACTCGGTGGCATGAAAGGTATCACCTATACCCAAGTCGCTCAATATGTGGTACTTATTATCGCCTATACCGTACCGGCTGTCTTTATTTCGCTTGAGCTAACGGGCAATCCAATACCTGGTCTAGGGATGTTCTCCACTCATACCGAGTCGGGACTACCACTATTAACTAAGCTTGATCAAGTGGTGACAGACTTAGGCTTCGCCGCTTATACCGCGGATGTGCCGAACAAATTAAATATGGTGCTGTTTACCTTATCGTTAATGATCGGTACTGCCGGTTTACCTCACGTGATTATTCGCTTTTTCACAGTGCCAAAAGTCTCAGATGCCCGCTGGTCTGCTGGATGGGCACTGGTGTTTATTGCGCTGCTATATTTTACCGCACCCGCTGTCGGTTCAATGGCGCGTTTAAATCTAATCGATACCGTATATCCTCAAGGTACTGATGCACCTGCCCTACCCTATGAAGATCGTCCAAGTTGGATGCAAACTTGGGAAGACACAGGTCTCATTCAGTATTCAGATCTAAATGGTGACGGCCGTATCCAGATGTACAATGACGGTGGACTAGGCGCCGCAAAAATTGCCTTAGCAGATGCCGAAAAAAATGGCGGTGATGTAGCAGCCGCTACCGCCGCTGTTGAAGCGGCCCGTACTGCTCAAAGTGAAATTGCAGAGGGTAAATTTGACGCCGCTGGCTGGGAAGGTAATGAGCTAGACGTTAATAAAGACATTATGGTACTAGCGAACCCTGAAATTGCTAATCTACCGCCTTGGGTTATTGGCTTAATCGCTGCTGGTGGCCTTGCTGCTGCACTGTCAACGGCTGCTGGACTTTTGTTAGCGATTTCATCGGCCATTAGTCATGATCTGATCAAACGCAATATAAACCCAGATATTTCTGATAAAGGTGAGCTATTAGCAGCCCGTATCTCTATGGGTGTGGCGATTGTTATTGCGACCTATTTGGGCCTTAATCCACCAGGATTTGCCGCCCAAGTGGTTGCACTCGCCTTTGGTATTGCCGGGGCATCGCTGTTCCCTGCATTGATGATGGGTATTTTCTCTAAGCGTATCAATAGTATTGGTGCGATATCAGGTATGTTGGCAGGTTTGATAACCACACTGGTTTATATCTTTGTGTTCAAAGGCTGGTTCTTCGTAACAGGGACGGCCAACTTCCCTGATACGGCTGAGTATTGGTTATTTGGAGTATCGCCACTGTCATTTGGGGCAATTGGTGCTTTAATTAACTTTGCGGTGGCATTTGCTGTCTCGTCTATGACGGCTGCGCCACCTGCTCATATTCAAGAGCTTGTAGAAAGTGTGCGTTCACCTCGTGGTGCGGGTACAGCGATTGATCACTAAGTCTGGGTACTAAATTTTATAGCTCTTCTAGAAATTAACAGACTTTAAATCATACTCACTTTAAAGGGATAAGTCAGATAACTGGCTTATCCTTCTTTAATATTACCCTTATTTAGTCTTAACCTTCATCAATAAGCACACCGCCTTTAATGACAACGCACTTGGATATGTTTAATGATTTATGAATTTATTGCGACCATTACCGCCGGTTTTGGGATGGCAGGCATTGCACTGATAGTTCGCCATTTGTCTAAACTTGTTGGTAAACAAGCGCCAAAATGGCTTATTCCAATATTTGCTGGTATAGGCATGCTTGGTTTTCAAATACATCAAGAGTACCATTGGCATGAACAGCAGATGAATCTCCTACCAGCCGATGTCAAAGTTATTAAAGTCATCGAAGGGACTTCTTGGTTCCGTCCTTGGAGTTATGTCAAGCCGCAAGTCATTCGATTTATGGCAGTTGACTCAGGTCAACCTATCGGCCCCACTATCCGTCAGAAACGATATGCCCCCACAGACACTATTAAGCGCATAAATATCTACCTATACGAAAGACGTATCAGCACCAAAGTTATCCCGCAGCTCATTAACTGCAGCGATCCTGCTATCGCCATTATACAAACCAACACGCCTGATAATAGCGCTGAAGATAGCACACGCACTGCTACAAAGCTTGAGTCGCCACAATGGCATAAGCTCCCTTCAGACGATCCGTTATTACAAGCGGTATGTCAGGACTAAGCTGCGCCAAGCTATTAAACCTAGCTTTTTAACCCAACTGCTTAACCTAGCTGCTTAAACGCTGAAACCTATAATACATCACCTATTTGACTGCCAGTCGTGCTCTATTGTTAGCGATGGTCATAGTGCCTATCCCCTTAACGTTTGCCAAATCATCAATACTGCGAAACGGCCCAAAGGCATCCCGGTATAAGATAATTTGCTTGGCTTTATTGCTACCAATACCATGCAAGGTGGTTAGCTCCGCTTCAGACGCATCATTAATATTGACTACTATACGTGATTTGGCTAGCTCTTGTGATTGTTGGTGTAGCCTTTGCTGATTGATCAGATAGGCATACGCCAGTTTGGCATCACCAAAACACTGAGGCTCATGTGGCTGTTCTTTTAAATAATCAGATGAGTGTTGTGGGACTTGCACTGACGTTTGTGCTGTCTGTGCCGCCTGTATATTGCTCATCCATACGAGCCCAATAAACAGGAGCAAACTGTTCTTAACTAAAACGGTTTTGAAGTCGTTTAATAGCTTAGTTGATAACCGAAAACCTACCGTATTATTCAAAATGTTTGGCTTGCTCCCAGAGTGCATCCATCTCAGCAAGACTACTACTTTCTGGGGTTTGACCTTTTTTTGCCAGTTCTTGTTCGATATAGGAAAACCGTGATCGAAACTTATGTACACAGGTTAGTGTCGCTGCTTCTGCATCGAGGTCTAGCTTACGTGCCACATTGACCAAGCCAAAGATACAGTCGCCAAGCTCCTTTGCCAGTTCCTCTTTTTCATTATCGGTGGCTTTCTGGCCAGCGCTGGGTAGAATTTGCTTTAGCTCGTCTATTTCCTCTTCAAGCTTGGCAATCGCGTCGTGTACCCCGTCCCAGTCAAAGCCAAGTTTACTGGCCGCTTTTTGTAAGCTTTGAGCCTGCATTAAAGCGCTACCTGCTTTGACATTGTCTAAGCGACGTTTGGGTTTACCTCGATGCTCCCGTTCCGCATTCTCAAGGGCCTTGATCTCATCCCAGCGTTTTTTAACGGCTTCCTCATTGGGTAATTTATCGGCTTCGAATACATGGGGATGACGGCGAATCAGCTTACTTTGTAAATTGTAAATGACATCGCCAAGATCAAACTGATGTTGCTCAGCGTATAATTGGCAGTGAAAAACAACTTGTAATAACACATCGCCCAGCTCACCTTTAATGTCTTCTATATCACCTTCTTGAATGGCCTCTGCTAGCTCATATGCTTCCTCTATGGCATAAGGAATTAAGCTATGATTGGTTTGTTTGATATCCCACGGGCAGTCCGCGCGCAATCTTGCCATTAACGCCAATAGATCCTCTATATTTTTGGTGGGTTTAGGCGACCCTGCTACAGGTGTTGGTGCTTGTGTGTGTACCATTTTTATTCCTAATTGGTGAGTTTGTTCTTAATTATTTTTGTTTATCTAATTATTATAAATGGTTCTTGATTGCTGCTGCTTGTTGTTGACTTCTGTTGATTGGAATTAACGTAAAAGAGTGTCTTTAAACGCTTAAACGCTTAAAAAAGTAAGTCGATTGGGGATTGTCTATTAAACTTCTTGAGTGACCATTTGATGCACGCTTTCAGAGGATTTATTAACATTAAGGCATTAATAAAATCAGCGTGTTATTAGCCTGTCATATCCGCAGTGTATCATTTTTAAAATTGCATCTAGATTATGCGTATTTTACCTTTATCTAGAACGGTTATTTGGGTTTTTGCGCTCTTAATTTTTAACCTATCACTTGAACGGGTTAAAACAGGTATACTTGACTATGTCAAAATAATGTCATAAAAACCTATTATAAAAATGTTCTATAAAATAAATTCACAAAACCTATTTTATTTATTCAACATGTCACTTAGCTTTTCACTTACCGTTTCGCTTAACAATATCATTTAATGACGCTATTTAACGACACCCTTTAATGTTGAATAATATATTAAGAGATTAAAAAGAATATGACGGATAGTAATAATAACGTTGCCCCAATGGCAACACAGCATCAAGACAATCAATCTGGTCCAACTCTCAACAAAATTGTGGTCATTGGTGCAGGCTATGTCGGCCTGTCCAACGCCATATTGCTGGCACAACCGCACTTAAATACTCAGGTGATGTTATTTGACATTGACCGACACAAGATAGCACAGCTGCAGAAAAAACAATCCCCTTTGCAGGACACCGATATCTGTGATTATTTAGCCAACAAGCCACTAAACCTCAAAGCCACGCTGGATCTGTTTGCTAATATTGATGGCAGTGCCGAAGGTATTTATAAGCATTGCGACTTGGTCATTATTGCCACCCCTACCAACTACAATGTGGCCTCAGGATACTTTGATACCACTTCAGTAGAAGCCAGTATCAGTATCGTGCGTGAACAAAATAGTCAGGTACCTATCGTCATTAAATCGACTGTTCCTATCGGCTTTACTGACACAATGCATGAGCGTTTCGATGATAATATCCTATTTATGCCTGAGTTTTTGCGTGAAGGACAGGCTTTATACGACAACCTACATCCGTCGCGAATTATCGTCGGTGCAATGTCATCTCAGCACAGCCTAGCCGATGCCTTAGTCGCGCTATATGAGCATGCCAGCCAAGAGTCTGAGGTGCCCTCGCTCATCATGCCTGCCACAGAAGCAGAGGCAGTCAAGCTTTTCGCCAACAGCTATTTGGCGACTCGTATTGCCTTCTTTAATGAACTAGACAGCTTTGCTGAAAAGCATGAGCTCAATAGCCAGTCGATCATCACCGGTGTCGGCCTCGACCCCCGTATCGGACAACATTATAATAACCCATCATTTGGCTATGGTGGCTACTGCTTACCCAAAGATACCCAACAACTTAAAGCCAATTATGCCGGTATTCCAGCCAATCTGATTCACGCCGTGGTCGATGCCAATAACACCCGCAAACGCTTTATTGCCCGTCAAATTATCGATAAAAATCCCAAAAGCGTGGGTATTTGCCGTCTTAGTATGAAAAAAGACGCCGATAACTTTCGAGAATCTGCGGTGCTTGATGTGATTGACATCCTAAAACAACATGGACTGAAAGTCACCATCTTTGAGCCTGCTCTCAAATTATCAACTTTTGAAGAGTGCGAGGTTATCAAAGACTTTGAACAGTTTAAACAACAAAACGATTTAATTGTTGCCAACCGTTGGCACGATGGACTAGAAGACGTCAAAGATAAGGTTTACTCTCGAGACGTGTTTGGCTATAGTTAAGTCTCTATGATCGTTTTCACCCTCAAAAACTGATTTTAAAAAGCTAAACTTTAAAAATTATTAACTTTAATATAATTTTGATGTCCCAATCTATTTTGTTTTAAGGCCAAACATGACAACACAATCGACCCCTGCACATGATAACTTTCCACAAAGAGAAATTACCTCTTTTAAAGCCTATGACATCCGTGGCGAATTAGGCGTCAATTTGGACGATGATATTGCTTATCGTATCGGCCGTGCTTTTGCTCAAATCTTAGCCGACCAGCGCACTCAAAATAATGTTGCCGAATCGGTCAACAATTGCATCGTTATTGGTTGTGACATCAGAGACTCTAGTGAAGCGCTTAAACAGGCGACTATCCGAGGCATCGTGGATGCAGGGGTCGATGTGATTGACTTGGGCATGACTGGTACCGAAGAGGTGTATTTTGCCACCAGTCATTATCAAGCATTAGGCGGTATTGAAGTAACAGCCAGCCATAATCCTATTAATTACAATGGTTTAAAACTGGTACGTGATGGCTCAAGACCTATTAGCGCTGATACAGGGTTGGCCGACATTCAAGCCCTTGCACAGCAAGGCACGTTTAACCCAGCCTCACAGCAAAGCTCTGTCATCAACAAGCCAGACAAAACCGCTTACGTGGATCATTTAATCAGCTTTATTGATACTGACAACCTTAAGCCCTTGAAGATTGTCATTAACTCGGGCAATGGTAGTGCCGGCCCTACAGTTGACTTATTAGAACAGCGCTTACAACAAGCGGACGCCCCTATCGAGATTATCAAAGTTCATCACACCCCAGATGGCAGCTTCCCCAACGGCATTCCCAATCCAATGATTTTGGCAAACCGTGAGTCTACCAAACAAGCGGTTATCGACAACCAAGCTGACTTAGGCATTGCCTTCGATGGCGACTTTGATCGTTGTTTCTTATTCGATGCCCAAGGTGACTTTGTGGAAGGTAGCTACGTGGTCGGTATGCTGGCCCAAGCCTTTTTACAAAAGCATCAAGGCGCTAGCATCGTCTACGATCCGCGTGTCATTTACAACACCATCGCCATCATTAAAGAGGGCGGCGGACAAGCGATCATCAGCAAATCTGGTCACTCTTTTATTAAGCAAGTCATGCGTGAATCAGGCGCGGTTTACGGCGGTGAAATGAGCGCCCACCATTACTTTAAAGACTTCTTTTACTGCGACAGTGGCATGATTCCTTGGCTGCTCACCATTGAGTTATTGTCTACCACTGGTAAGACCTTGGGTCAACTGGTTAATGAACGCATTAGCGCCTACCCAAGCTCTGGTGAAATTAACTTTAGACTTACCGATGTCGAGAGTGATGAGATCCTTAATCGTATTAAAGCGCACTATCAGTCTCAAAACCCAGACATTAATACCTTAGACGGTTTAAGTCTCGATTTTGGTAACTGGCGCTTTAACATTCGAGCTTCCAACACCGAGCCACTCATCCGCCTGAACATCGAAACCATCGGTGATGAGACGCTACTTAATGAGAAAATCGAAGAAATTAAACATTGGTTAGCCGATCAAGGCGCGGTTGTCGCATAACAGAAGAGCAGAGTTTTCTATATAAATTCACTAGAGACGCAGTAACGTGCATAAAATATCTCAAAAATTGTGCACGTTATACGATTTTTAGCGTAACGTGCACACCTAAATGACATTATTGTGCATGTTAAGTCGTAACCCTTTAAACAAAGTGGTAAAAGAGGGTCTTTTTACTTATGTTGAAAATTGAAGACTTCAAGTGCTAGTTTTAGGTGTAATGGACAAAATTCAGGCTAAAAACGAGCGGTTAGTCTCTAATGGACAAAATTCAGGCTAACCCGCAGAGTATGTCATTAAAAAGTTGTTAATAAACTTAAGCTTACGTTGTTTATTAAGTCCATTATGACTGCTTAATTGGCGTTTTAACTCACTAAACAAACCTTCTAGAGAATTGGTCGTATTTGGAATGTTTAAGTCATCTAATTCTCTATAAGTGAATAACCATTCACTATTTACTCGCAAGCTTCTATAGGCACTTCTAAGACGCTTATGGGTGTACCAAGTCTTACCAGTATCTGTATTGATACTACGCTCATTTAAGTAGCCCTCATGAGTCAAATACCAGCAATCCAAGTCTTGAATGAACGTTGTCTTATCATAATCCTTTATGTTTAAAGCGAGTTGTCTGAGTGCAATACTAGCGATATTTTGAGGTCGGCGAGTTAAGTATCGAGTGATGATCTGTAGCTGATGAAACTGGCACATTTGCATGGGTATATCTTTAAATAAAGCGTTAAGACCTCGTCTTCCATCGCAAGTAATACTTGTTATATCAATACCTTGTGATTTTATATCCTCTATTCCTAGCTTATACAGCGCGTTGGTCTCATAATGAATAATGCGGTGATGCAATACAGCTTTGCTTGTATAGTCCATAAATACCATTAAGCCAAACGTTCTACCAAAGTAAGTAGTGTCCATCACTATGTTGGCACGAGAAGGTAGCTTATTAAGTGACTTTATTTCAATAGTATCTAGTCGCCTTTGTATGGTCTTTATGCTACAGCCATACTTATGAGCAAGTTGTGGTGTAATGGACAAAATTCAGGCTAAAAACGAGCGGTTAGTCTCTAATGGACAAAATTCAGGCTAACCCGCAGAGTATGTCATTAAAAAGTTGTTAATAAACTTAAGCTTACGTTGTTTATTAAGTCCATTATGACTGCTTAATTGGCGTTTTAACTCACTAAACAAACCTTCTAGAGAATTGGTCGTATTTGGAATGTTTAAGTCATCTAATTCTCTATAAGTGAATAACCATTCACTATTTACTCGCAAGCTTCTATAGGCACTTCTAAGACGCTTATGGGTGTACCAAGTCTTACCAGTATCTGTATTGATACTACGCTCATTTAAGTAGCCCTCATGAGTCAAATACCAGCAATCCAAGTCTTGAATGAACGTTGTCTTATCATAATCCTTTATGTTTAAAGCGAGTTGTCTGAGTGCAATACTAGCGATATTTTGAGGTCGGCGAGTTAAGTATCGAGTGATGATCTGTAGCTGATGAAACTGGCACATTTGCATGGGTATATCTTTAAATAAAGCGTTAAGACCTCGTCTTCCATCGCAAGTAATACTTGTTATATCAATACCTTGTGATTTTATATCCTCTATTCCTAGCTTATACAGCGCGTTGGTCTCATAATGAATAATGCGGTGATGCAATACAGCTTTGCTTGTATAGTCCATAAATACCATTAAGCCAAACGTTCTACCAAAGTAAGTAGTGTCCATCACTATGTTGGCACGAGAAGGTAGCTTATTAAGTGACTTTATTTCAATAGTATCTAGTCGCCTTTGTATGGTCTTTATGCTACAGCCATACTTATGAGCAAGTTGTTTATAAGTCTGTTTACCTTGAGTATATTCTTGCCACAAAGTTGTATTATTGAGCCTTTTGCCACCTAAAAACTGCCGATTACAGACAAGGCATTTGTACTGCTGTTTCCCTGATTTATAACCATTCTTTTTAGTGTGTTTTTCACCACAAAAAGGGCAGTTTTTTGATTCATGGCTTTCAATCCTTGCAAATACTTATAGTATATAGCTTTAAAGGGGGTGTCAGCCTGAATTTTGTCCATTACACCCAAGTTGTTTATAAGTCTGTTTACCTTGAGTATATTCTTGCCACAAAGTTGTATTATTGAGCCTTTTGCCACCTAAAAACTGCCGATTACAGACAAGGCATTTGTACTGCTGTTTCCCTGATTTATAACCATTCTTTTTAGTGTGTTTTTCACCACAAAAAGGGCAGTTTTTTGATTCATGGCTTTCAATCCTTGCAAATACTTATAGTATATAGCTTTAAAGGGGGTGTCAGCCTGAATTTTGTCCATTACACCTAGTTTTAATTAAACATCACGATTTTTCGAACTAATAAAATACCCCTTTACTCTATAAGAAAAGGGGTATTCTATGTTGGTATAGGTTGAATCTATTTAAATTAAGCTATGCCTAGTTCGCTATGGCTCCCTAATCTGATCAACTCTACTGCATCAGAACCATTTCGATATAAAAGCACCAAATCGGGCTTGATATGACAGTCCCTAAAATCTTTAAGGTTTCCCGTCAATTGATGGTCTCTGTATCTTATAGGAACGGGCAAGCTATGACACAAGCAATGCATTACCTCAATCCATTCAGGTGTGGTTAGTGCCATATAATTTTTCTTGGCATCTCGCTTAAACTGTTTTGTAACCTCAATTGCTTTCACTATGCTTGACTGGCCTCATCACTCAATTCGTCCAGCATCTCTTCTGCAGTATTATAGCGGGTCATGTTACCGGCTTTCGCGTCGGCGATTGCTTGCAAAGTCGTTGGATTTTTCTCATAAGCGATAGTGCTTTGCGCATAATCAAAAGACAAAGGCACAGTGCCTGTACCAGCAACTTGCTTCAAAAATAACCTAAAAGCCTGCGAGGGTGACAAACCATAATTCTCTAACACAGCAAAAGCCTCATCGCGCAGTTCTTTATCAATACGAATACTATAATTTACAGCGGTCATTTGTATGCTCCTTTTATGTGCTATATATGCTTAGTATAAGTGATATTTACTCAAAAGTCATTTTAAAGACTTTGTTTGTAACCATTCACGAGTACTAGCAAACCCAAATTTAAAAGTGCTAAGAAATCGGGTGCAAACGTTATAAATTTTAGGTTTAGGAATGTGGCGTGGGTGCAATGAAATGAAACCCACGATTTTGATTAAAATTATCGTCAAGGTTATTGTCAAATTCAATGCCCTGGGTTCTGCTTCGCGACACCACACGCTACCAAACATCCTGCCAGCGTATGGTATATAACAGTGAAGTGAGAATGGCGCCACAGCTTTAGTTAGTTAGTACTAAAAAACAAACGTGTACGAAGACTATTTGTGACGTCCAATACCTTGATAATCGCCTTTAAGCGATTGAATATGCTGTCTGCCAAAAGCGTTTTGTGCATCAAACACAGGAATGACCACGTCATTAATTGCAGCAATCGGCAAGCGTTGGGTGCTCGGCCAAGAGAGGACAAATAAGGAATCGCTGTTTGATAGCTGCTCGGTGGGCGCTTCAATAAACTGCAATAAAGGCTGATCGGGATATAAGCCCGCCAGCTCGCTTTCTGCCTCTAACGCATACACATAGGTGGTGATGTTATATGACCATAATAGACGCAATAAGGGGTGAATCGCTGACGATGTGGTGCGCCCAGAGCCTGCTTTGTAACTGGCACCCCAAATACTGACCTGTTTGTTATCGATCGACCCATCAAAATATTGCCAGAACTTACGGAAGATAAGCTCTTTTTGATCGTCATTGATGGTATAAACGGCTTGCATTAGGCGATGCTCAACGGGGCTGTCGTCTAGGGTTTGCTGTAAAGCTTCAATTTCGGCCGGTAAGGTCTTGCCACCAAAGCCCCAGCCTGCTTTAAGGTAGCTTTTGCCAATGCGGGCGTCTTTACCCATAATATTCGCCACTTCAACGATATCAACACCTTGTTGATCAGCAAGACGCGACCACTCATTCATAAAGCTGACGCGGGTGGCAAGCATGCTCATAATCGCACTGCGCGAGAATTCGATAGTGGCAATATCACTAATATAGCTTTGCTCAGCTTGAGCAATGAGCGGCTGTAGCATGCCGACCTTATCGATAGAGTCGGTGGTCTTCTCGCCCATCAACCACAGTTTCGGAGACAGCATGGACGGATAGGTGCGACCATCTTGTAAGAAAACAAAGGGTACATAATACACCCAAGGACGTAGGCACTGTTCGGCAATATCGGCAAACACGCCCAACGTGCTAATACCACTTAAGATTAAGGGTATTTGAGCAGCAACATTGCTTTCGTTGAGCTGATTTACCCAGCGTTGTTCGGTCCCAATCGCCTCCATCCATTGCGCCGGTAAGTCACGATAAAATAGCCAATATAAGTTAGGCTGAGGATCAGCAAATAAAGCGCTGGCCTGTGATGGGATAGGCTGTACGCGGATGGTTTGCTGACTGAGATACAGCTGCCATAAAGCCTGTTGCTGATGCTCAAATGTATAATTATTAAGAGTGCGCTGTAGCTCATCCTGATCAGCATATAAGCTGACAGTATTGCCAAGGCTAACCATGACAGTTGCTGTAGTAATAGCATCTATCGAGTGGCCGACGATGATGCAGTGATTTGGCTCAGCGTTTGACAGTTGTGATACTGGGGTAGCCATTAAGTGATTATCCTTTATTTATTAACTCATTAAATAAGCTGTTTTTTTAGTCGATTATTTTCAAATATCGGGATGCTTAACTATCTCTTGGTTAATATGTCGCAATAAAGCTTGAGTAGAGCCGTCAAACAGATCTTCAGGTTTTAGTCGAGCATTAACGGCATCATTGACATTGTGAGTATCGTTTGTATTAGTGGCATCGTTTGTATTAGTGGCATTACCCTCTTTACTTTCATTGGCTTGCTGAGACTCGGTTTGTGATTCAGCTACCTGACCTGACGTCTTAATATGGGCAAAGACTTCATTCGCCACCTTCTTGCCCATTTCTACACCCCATTGGTCAAAGGGATTGATATCCCAAATACTTGCCATCACAAACACCTTGTGCTCATACAACGCAATCAAGGCACCAAAGCTTCTGGGGGTTAGCTCATCTAGCAAAATGGTAGTAGACGGCTGATTGCCGCGATATCGCTTAAATTTGTCAACCTCGGAAACGGCTTTCTGTAAGGCTTCAGACGCAGCAAGTGCGTCATTACCAAACGCCAGTACCCGACTTTGTGCCAGACAGTTAGCTAACGAGAGCGCATGTTGGTGCTTTAATTCACCGGCATCGGTGCTGTCGTAATAATTGACACAGGCAATAAAGTCACAGGATACTTTTTGAGTACCTTGATGCAGTAGCTGATAAAACGCATGCTGGGCATTTGAGCCAATCTCCCCCCATAAAATAGGACAGGTAGAGTATGGGATAGGCTCACCGCAATGTGTGACAGATTTCCCGTTACTCTCCATTTCTAATTGAGTCAGATAACTGGGTAGGTACTTTAAGCGTCCGTCATATGGTAGAACGGTATGCGCATTGATACCCAAAAAGGTACTGTTCCACACCCCGATCAGTCCCAATAATACGGGTAAGTTTTGCTCAAAGTCGGCATTTAAGAAGTGCTCATCCATCGCATGAGCGCCGGCGAGCATTTCATAAAACCTCGCCATACCGATACGGATTGCCACGGCAAGACCGATGGTTGACCACATTGAGAAGCGTCCCCCGACCCAGTCCCATAACTTGAGCTGATGTGCCTCGACGATACCCCATTCGCTTACTTTTTCAGGATTGGCAGACACCCCGATGAAATGACGCCGCAATACAGTGGCTTGATTGGCGCCTGTTGCCAATAGCCAAGCTCTAGCAGTTTGCGCATTAGACAAGGTATCGACAGTACTAAAAGACTTGGAGGACACAATAAACAAGGTGGTCTCAGGGTTTAAGACATCAAGCAAATTACCCAACTGAGTGCCATCCATATTTGACACAAAGTGTACGTTAATATGGCTGTCTGCCCACTCATCAAGCGCACTATTGGTCATGACAGGGCCTAGATCAGACCCCCCCACTCCAATGTTGACCACATCAGTAATCGCCTTGCCACTATAGCCACGCCAGACGCCACTGCGAATACGCTCGACAAGTTCAGCAGCTTTAGCCAAGCTGTCATGCACTTCTTTGACCACATCTTGTCCGTCAACCACCAGCTGGGCAGACGGTGGCAAGCGAAGGGCAGTATGTAAGGCAGCACGCTTCTCACTGCTATTAACTTTATCACCTCTATATAGTGCCGATATTCGATCGTGAAGGTGACAGGCACGTGCCAAGTCCATAAGTTCCGATTTGACGGACTCATCAACAAGTTGTTTGGAGTAATCAAAATACAGTCCTTCCGCGCTGACGCTAAAGCGCTGCGCTCTATCAGCATCTTCGGCAAACAGATCGGTCAATGACCAGTGGTGATCGGCTAACTGTTGTAATTTCTGCCACTGCGGCAGATCATTGGGTAGAGGGGTAGACATAGTTTTCATTCACTAATGATGCAACTGAGGGTTATATTTTATTAGGGTCACACAAGGCTATACTTAGCCACTTATCGGACTATAACTGCTGCTGAGCAAAATACATAAAGGCTTGCATGTAGCTGGTCATATCACCGGCATCAAAGCTCTCACCTACCATCGTCGCTACATCCACCCCTTGGGTACTGATCAGGGCATCAATGGCATCAGTCAGCTGAATCTCACCGCCGACCGATGGTCTAGTCTCTGCTAAGTAATCAAAGATACTTGGGTTAAAGACGTATCGACCCACCACTGCTAAATTTGAAGGGGCATCTTCTAAACGAGGCTTTTCCACAAATCCAGCGACGGCAAAGCTGGCATTGTTATCCTTTGAGCGTTGTGCCAACTGATCTGCCTCTTTTAGATCGGCAATGCCATATTTTTGCACATCGCTATCGGCCACTTCACTGACTAGGATTTGCGAGTGCGATGACTGGGCGTATTGCTCGATCATATAGGCTAAATTATCTTGACTCATATCGGTGGTAAACGGATTTAATACCACATCAGGTAACAAGACCGCAAATGGACTATCGCCAACAATCGGACGAGCTTGTAATACCGCATGCCCTAAACCTAGCGGTTTGCCTTGTCGTATCATCGAAACCGATACATCATCCGGTAGCCAATTGAGACTATCTGCAAGTTCATCTTTGCCTTTGGCTCTTAACTGCGCATCTAATTCAGCATTGATATCGAAGTAGTTTTCAATAGCGCTTTTTTGCGCATGCCCGACCAACACAATATGTTTAATACCTGCCGCAATCGCCTCCTCTACGACATAATGTATGGCGGGACGGTTGCCTAAGGGTAATAACTCTTTGGGCACAGATTTTGAAAGGGGTAACATACGGGTACCAAAACCGGCAACGGGGATTACGGCATGCGTTACCTTGTCGTTATTAGATCTTGTATTGTTCGAGTCATTGTTCGAGTCATTGTTCAAGTTATTGCTCATATTATTATCCATAGCTTAACTACTTTTCCAATTTTTCTGTATTTTAATAGAAGAGGTAACCCTTATTGTAACAAACATTGATGACGATTTTATTGACGATAGCATAAAAAAGAGCATCCCGTAGGATGCTCTTAATAGTTATGGTAATCAGGTCTCTTAATACTCTAACTACATTAAAAATTCTTAATGTATTTAAAATTACGTATCATTAATATCAGTAGCGAATTACCAACCGGTAACTTCTTTAACGGTCTCACCGATCTTAGAAGGGTCACGTGTATAAGCGATGCCAGCATCTTCAAACGCTTTGAATTTCTCTTCAGCAGTACCTTGACCGCCAGAGATAATTGCACCGGCATGACCCATACGTTTACCTTTAGGCGCTGTCACACCAGCGATGTAGCCGATGACAGGCTTCGTTACATGCTCTTTAATATAAGCGGCGGCTTCTTCTTCAGCCGTACCACCGATCTCACCGATTAGTACAATAGCTTCGGTTTGTGGATCGTCTTGGAACATTTTTAAGCAATCAATTTGGTTCATACCTGGGATTGGGTCACCACCAATACCGATACACGTTGACTGACCAAAGCCAAGCTTCGTGGTTTGTGCCACTGCTTCATAAGTCAATGTACCAGAGCGTGAGATGATACCGACTTTACCTGGTAAATGGATATGACCTGGCATAATACCGATTTTGCATTGACCCGGTGTGATCACGCCTGGGCAGTTTGGACCGACCATCTTCACATCGCCCGCTTCTTCGATATAACGCTTGGCTTTTAGCATATCTAATGTCGGTACACCTTCGGTGATCACCACGATAAGCTTAACACCCGCATCAACGGCTTCAATGATGGAATCCAATACAAATGGCGCAGGTACATAGATGACAGAAGCGTCTGCATTAGTCGCTTCCATGGCCTCGCTCATGGTGTTAAATACAGGCAGACCTAGGTGAGTTTGACCACCTTTACCTGGGGTGACACCACCCACAACTTTTGTACCATATTCAATGGCTTGCTCTGAATGGAAAGTACCATTTTTACCAGTAAAACCTTGCACCAATACTTTGGTGTCTTTATCAATTAATACACTCATTATTTACTCCTAATTAGGGTTACTTATTTGGTAATTTTATTCATTATGCGTTTTTTACGGCGTCAACAATTTTTTGGGCAGCGTCAGATAAGCCTTGCGCAGAAATAATCTTAACGTCTGATTCATCTAACAATTTAGCGCCTAATTCAGCATTGTTACCTTCTAAGCGAACCACTACAGGTACGGTCACATTCACTTCTTTAACCGCAGCAATGATGGCTTCAGCGATCATGTCACAACGTACGATACCGCCAAAGATGTTAATCAACACACCTTGAACACTGCTGTCTTCTAAGATGATCTTAAACGCTTCAACCACGCGATCTTTGGTTGCACCACCACCAACGTCCAAGAAGTTAGCAGGTTTACCGCCATACAATTTGATGATGTCCATGGTTGCCATCGCAAGACCTGCACCATTGACCATACAGCCGATATTCCCTTCAAGAGCCACATAGTTTAGATCAAATTCAGCGGCTTTTAGCTCACGCTCATTTTCTTGTGACGGGTCATGCAATTCAGCAATTTTTGGCTGACGGAATAATGCGTTTGAATCGATACCAATTTTGCCATCGACACAGGCCAACTCGCCATTTTCACGAACCGCTAATGGGTTAATCTCGATCATCGCAAAATCATTGTCGATAAACGCTTGATAAGCACCCGTCATTAGTTTGACAAACTGGTTAATTTGCTTGCCTTCTAATCCTAACTTAAACGCCACTTCACGCGCTTGATAAGGCATTAAACCGACAAGTGGATCAACAGTAACTTTGAAGATTTTCTCTGGGGTTTCTTCCGCAACTTTCTCAATTTCAACACCGCCTTCAGTTGAAGCCATGAAGGTAACACGGCGGGTTGAGCGATCGACGACAGCACCAAGATATAATTCAGTTTGTACAGGGTACATGTCTTCAGCAACTAACACGAAGTTGACCGGTTGACCTTCCGCATCTGTTTGATAAGTCACTAAGTTAGTGCCAATAAGTGAATCAGCAATCTCTTTGGCTTCTTCACGGGTTTTAGCAAGCTTAACACCACCTGCTTTACCACGACCACCAGCATGAACCTGTGCTTTGATCACGGCAACGTCGGTAGGCGTCTTATCAAAGGCTTGCGCTGCTTCATCGCCACTGTAAGCAATGATACCTTTTTGGATTGGCAGTCCGTAGCTCTCTAATAATAGTTTTGCTTGATACTCATGTAAATTCATAAAGTTATCCTTTCGTTTTTATCGTTAACTCATTAAAGTTGACGTTCAATAATCTGGGCAAACGCTGTGGTTATTTTAATAACGTTACCTAGAGTTATATCATGCCAACCACATAATTAGTGATAGACTTTGATGTCATACCGATTGACTCTTATAAAACTGAATCAAACTCAATCTGTTAGTCATCAAGCCCATAACTGTTTTTTAGTAATAATGATCGTTATATACGGTGTCACATTTATTAAATGTTTAAGTGACGGTCATTGTGAACGGTATATGTCAACGACCGCACATTAATCTATTTACGTTTTTTACGCTGAATCGCATGGATTGCACGACCATCAGCAGACAACGCCGCTTCATGTACCGCTTCACTAATCGTTGGGTGCGCAAATGTCATCAATTGTAAATCTTCAACGCTAGACACAAACTCCATCGCAATCATACCTTGATGCACGATATCACCTGCGCCTGCCGCTAGGGCATGCATACCTAATAGACGATCCGTCTTCGCATCTGCCACAACTTTAATAGACCCTTGTCCTTCGCCTTGCGCCAACGCACGGCCATTGGCTGCTAAGTTAAATGAACCTGTTTTGACTTCATAACCTTGCTCAACGGCTTGTTGCTCTGTCAAACCGACCCACGCTATTTCAGGATGGGTGTAGATCACATTGATAATGGTGTCATAGTTGACTTGAGCTTTTTCACCATGAATGCGCTCAACAGCCATCATGCCCTCTTCCATTGCTTTGTGAGCAAGCATTGGACCACGCACTAAATCACCAATGGCATAGACACCATCAAGGTTGGTCTGACACTGATCATTGACTTCGACAAGACCACGTTCGGTCAGCTTGATACCGCTGTCTTCACCCAATAGCTTTTCAGAATAGGCACGGCGTCCCACACAGACGATAAGCTTATCGAAAGATTCTTCAGCAGATTCATCGCCTTTTTCACTAGTCACTACGACTTGTCCGTCTTTAACTTCAGCATTGGTAACTTTGGTATCGACACGGATGTCTAAGCCTTGCTTTTTAAGCAGTTTGCCCGCTTCTTTAGCAATGTCTTTGTCCGCTACTGCTAAAAACTCTGGCATGGCTTCATAGATGACGACTTCTGAACCTAAGCGGCGCCATACTGAACCTAGCTCAAGACCGATCACGCCGGCACCGATGACACCTAAACGCTTAGGGACTTCCGTGAAGTCTAAAGCACCTGTTGAGTCAACAATGTACTCATCATCAACTTTGGCAACTGGAATTTCGATAGGTACAGAACCCGCTGCCAAAATCACATTTTTGGCGGTAATGGTGGTTTCTGATTCGTCTTCAAGGGCGGTAAATTTAACTTTTTTGTCATCGCCTTTACCGTCTAATAGTGTCCCCCAGCCTTGCAGCCACTCTACGCCATTGCCTTTTAACAACATGGCAACACCGCCTGTTAGCTGCTTAACAATGCTTTCCTTGCGCTCAATCATTTTTGGCACATCAATTTTAACATCGCCAGTAGAAATACCATGATCTTGAAGCTCATGTTGGGTGGCCTCAAAGCGATGTGAGGAATCCAATAAGGCTTTTGACGGGATACAACCGACGTTCAAACAGGTACCGCCTAAAGCTGGCTCCCCTTTGTAAACACGCTTTTCAATACACGCCACACTCATACCTAACTGACCTGCACGGATAGCCGCTTCATAGCCACCTGGTCCGCCACCGATAACGATTAAATCATAATTGTCTTTCATAGTTTATCCCGTCTTTTCATTAAATAATTCTTAACGTTTTTATTTATAGGGTTGTCTTTTTAAACATCAAGTCTGATATGACTGTCGCACTAAGATAGTAATTGGACAGTGATTCATCATTACTGTTTACTAAAAATTGATCATTTCATTTATTAACTGATCATTTAATCACATCATAACGAAAAAGCTTGTACCAGATTGACTCCGATACAAGCCTGTGTGCTTTATAGGTCTAATAATAGTTTTGCTGGATCTTCGACAAGCTCTTTAATAGTGACTAAGAACTGAACCGCGTCTTTACCATCAATCATACGGTGATCATAAGACAGCGCCAAATACATCATTGGTAAGATTTCGACCTGACCATTAACTGCCATCGGACGATCATTAATAGCGTGCATACCTAAAATAGCCGTTTGAGGTGGATTCAAGATAGGTGTTGACATTAATGAGCCAAATACACCGCCATTAGTAATGGTAAATGTGCCACCCGTCATCTCTTGTAAAGACAGCTTACCGTCGCGTGCTTTACCCGCAAACTCACGGATACCGCCTTCGATATCGGCCATGCTCATACGATCAGTGTCACGTAGGACTGGGACCACAAGACCACGGTCAGAAGATACCGCCACACCCACATCATAGTAGCCATGATAAACGATATCATCACCATCGATAGAAGCATTCACCGCTGGGAAACGTTTAAGCGCTTCTGTCGCGGCTTTAACGAACATAGACATAAAGCCTAGACGAGTGCCATGACGTTTTTCAAACTCGTCTTTGTATTTAGCACGTAGATCCATTAATGGCTTCATGTTCACTTCGTTGAACGTGGTCAACATAGCAGTTTCTTGAGTCGCTGATAACAAGCGGTTAGCCACTGTTTTACGTAGGCGAGTCATCGCAACACGTTTCTCAGTACGCTCACCGACAGACTCGGCTACTGGGCGGCCACTGTCAGACTTAATTGAGTTGTCCGTTTTAAGCGTTGGATTTGCCATATCTTGTTTGGTGACACGACCACCACGACCACTGCCTTCGACTTGCTTAGGATCAACACCAGATTCTTTCGCAGCTTTACGCACGGCTGGGCTTTGATCTTTATGATCATCTGCAGAATCTTTAGGTGCTTGCTTAGGCTCGCCACCGTCTGATGCTTCTTTTTCTTCAACAGCATCGCTAGACTCTTCTTTATCATCTGAGCTGTCATCGCTTGACGTAGAGCCGGTTGCGCCTGCTTCAAACTCGCCAATTAGCTCATCCGATAACACAGTATCATCAACTTGCTTGACAATCTTAGTCACCACACCATCGTCAGGAGCAACCACTTCAAGGACTACTTTATCTGTTTCAATTTCAGCTAAAATATCATCTCGATTGACTTGATCACCTTCACTAACATGCCACTCTACGATAGTACCGTCAGCAACTGACTCTGGGAATACGGGCGCTTTGATATCTGCCATGGGAACTGCTCCTGTTATAAATATAATGTTTTTAATAGATGAGTAATACGTATTTTGATTATGTTGGATAATATCAAAGGTCTAAACTAAAAACCGTTTAGACCTTTTTTAATTTATTTTAAATCATCAACATTGACGCCAAGCCCACCAGCTACCAACTCTTGTTGTTGACGCGCATGGATTGAAGGCAATCCTGTGGCGGGAGCTGCAGAGGCAGGACGTGCGACTGGATCTGCTACCTTAGCTTTTGTGACACGCGGCTGATCATTATCTTGTGGTCCAAAAATACGGAACATATGTGGTGCTAAGTAGTACCAAGCCCCTTGGTTTAATGGCTCTTCTTGACACCACACGATCTGTTCTAGATTGGCATACTTTTGAACCTCTTCTACCATTCTCTTCTCGGGTAATGGATATAGCTGTTCTACCCTGATAATGGCCACATGATCTAAGCCAAGCTCGCGGCGCTGTTGTAGTAAGTCATAGTAGACTTTACCACCACACATGACCAGACGAGTTACTTTGTCATTATCTAATTGATCAAACTCTGGCAATACAGTCTCAAATTTACCGTTCGCAAGCTCTTCTAAATTGGAAACAGCCAGCTTATGACGCAACAAGCTCTTCGGTGACATCACCACTAATGGCTTACGGATAGGACGAACCGCTTGACGACGTAACGCATGGAATATCTGTGCTGGCGTCGTTGGCGTAATCACCTGCATATTGTCTTCAGCACATAATTGTAAGAAGCGCTCAAGACGTGCAGAAGAATGCTCTGGACCTTGACCTTCAAAACCATGTGGCAATAACATGGTTAAACCGCAAACACGTTGCCATTTGGTTTCACCGCTTGAAATAAACTGATCAATCACCACTTGTGCACCGTTGACAAAGTCGCCAAATTGCGCTTCCCAAATGATCAATGCTTGAGGCACCGTGGTTGCATACCCATACTCAAATGCTAATACTGCTTCTTCAGACAATAATGAGTTATAGGTGGCAAAACGAGCTTGGGTGTCATTAAGATGTGCGAGTGGCACGTACATCTCACCATTTGCAGTGTTAAAGATTTCAGCATGACGGTGCGAAAACGTACCACGGCCCACATCTTCACCAGTAATACGCACTAAAAAGTCTTCATCAACCAATGACGCATAAGCCAAGGTCTCGGCTGCACCCCAGTTTAGTGGCTCTTCACCGGTTTGCATCGCCAAACGCTGCTCAACAACTTTTTGCACCTGACGCTGTAACTTAAAGCCTTCTGGCATCTCAGCCATACGGCGTCCATATGCTTTTAGTTTTTCGATATCGACACTGGTGTCCCAGTCATCTTCTAAATCGTGACCTAAATAGGGCTTCCAGTCTACAAATAACTCTTCATTAGGATCTTTAACCAATGAATTAGCAACATATTCACCTTTATCAAGCGACTCGCGGTATTCATCTTCAAGTTGCTTGTCTTCACCCTCTTTAATCACACCCTCTTCTACCAGTTGCTTCACATACTGGGTGCGTGTGGTTGGTAGCTTTTTGATAACCGAATACATCAATGGCTGAGTAGCTGAAGGTTCGTCTGCTTCATTATGACCATTGCGGCGATAGCAGAATAAGTCAATAACGATATCTTTATGAAACTCATGGCGATAATCAAGCGCCATCTTAGCGGCAAACACCACGGCTTCAGGATCATCACCATTGACATGTAAGATTGGCGCATGCACCATTTTAGCAATATCAGTACAGTATTCAGTCGAGCGCGCATCTTCTTGGCGACTGGTGGTAAAGCCTACTTGGTTATTGATGACAATATGAACCGTACCCCCAGTAGTATAAGCACGCGTTTGTGACATTTGGAAAGTTTCTTGTACTACGCCCTGTGCGGCAAAGGCGGCATCACCATGCACAACTAACGGTAGCACTAAGTTACCATCGGTATCGTTACGACGAACTTGACGGGCACGTACTGAGCCTTCTAATACAGGCGATACAATTTCAAGATGCGACGGGTTGAACGCTAAGGCTAAATGCGTTTCACCACCTGGTGTCATCACATTTGAGGAATAACCATTGTGATATTTAACGTCGCCTGACCCTTTTTGTGGAATAACTTTACCATCAAACTCATCAAACAGATCTGCTGGGTTTTTACCCAATATATTAACCAATAGATTCAGACGTCCACGGTGAGCCATACCAATCACAATCTCTTTGGTCCCATAGCCACCAGCACTTTGAATAATTTCGTGAACCGCAGGGATAAAGCTTTCACCGCCTTCTAGACCAAAGCGCTTCACACCGGTGTATTTACGGGCTAAATATTTCTCCAAGCCTTCAGCGGCAGTCAATCGCTCAAGTATCGACTTTTTCTTTTCATTATCAAATTTGATATAGCCCAGGTTAGTTTCCATATACTTTTCAAACCAGCGCTTTTCAGTACTGGTCGTAACATGCATGTACTCAATGCCTATGTGACTACAATAGACGCGGTTTAGGATCTCAATAATTTCACGAAGCGTCGCTTCTGACTTACCAATGTTAAAATCACTGGTTGGAAATACTGTGTCTAAATCTGCTTCTGACAGCCCGTTGAATTCTAACGACAAATCTTCAACCTCTGCTCGTGGCTTAAGACTTAATGGGTCAAGATTAGCACGACGATGACCACGACGACGGTATGCAGATATTAACTTCTGTACACTCATTTGACGAGGATCAACACAGGTGGTATCACCCGTATTGTTAGACTGAGCTGAGCTTGAGGCAGCAATCACACCTTTGTTGGCCGTTTGATTGCGGGCAAGTAATAGAAATTGGTCTTGAATAGCATGATGTAATGCGTCGTTGCCCGTTTCAAAATCTTTGAAATAGGTTTGCCATTCGCTATCGACACTATCAGGATCTTGTAAGTACTGCTCATAGAGAGACTCAATGTAGCTTGCATTATCCCCTGCAAGCTCCGTTGCATCAGCTTTTAAGGCTTCATTAGTCATTGTATTCATAGTCTATTCTTATTTACATTTGGGTTATTTAAAAAAAGTACATACGTTTATGCTATGGCTATATGTTGCGAATTGTCGGTTGTTACTTATTTACTTAGTTATTTATCAACTCGTTATATTATCAATCAGTTACTAGGCATTCTGTTATAAAAATTAGATTATTGGAAACTTTATACTTTATCAAATAGAGTATTAAGAATAGAGAGTTAAGAATAGAGAATTTAGAGGGTTAATTAAGGCCTATATGAAAGAAAGATGCATTAAACATACCAGTCTATATAATATTTTATTTTAATTTGAGAGCCTAACGCTTAACCTTCTTTTTAATCTGATCTTTTCACCTAAACTTTACGATATTTATATTTTTATCTAGACTTTTTATCTTATCTTTTTATCCAGTCTTATTTTAATCATATTATATGTTTAAATTAGTGAGCTCTTTTTTTAGGTCTTTGTTTAGTTATTACCTTTAATACCCTATTAATCTCTATTCAAACTTAAACAAAACTCTATTTTCGCTTACTCATTCATTAATAAACGTTTATTAATATAGGTTTATTAATATACGTTAATATCAAGTTATTAATTTAATTATCATAAGCGATAACGTTTTATATTATAGTTATTATTGGTTACATGACCATTAATTAGGTTAAGGTTATAAAAATTAAAAAGACAGACTTAAAATCACAATATTTAAAACAATAATGTTGTATTCCGTTTATAAGACATACAGTTTATCAGATATGTCACTAACCGCTCTGACAATTATTCAGATATCGATTCACATGTTGATTCAGATAATTACTTATAGATAATTACTTATAGACAATTACTTATTAAATGAAACAGTAAATGATTCAGTTAATAGTGCAGAAAATCAACTCGGTCAGATAACAGTTGCACACTGAATTAAAGAGTAACATGGAACCCATTAATTAAAGGTTAATTTGCTCAATATCTACTATTTAAAAAGTAAATATTCAACCTATCATTGTGCGTAATTTTAACAAAAAAAGACCCCTATCAACAAATAGAGGTCTGTGGTATTCACGTAAAGCAACACAACGACATCACTGCCACGCAATACCCTTTAAGTCGTTTTATTATTTCCTATAATCATAGCCAGACTAAAAAGTTACAGTGTTAACCTCGCTTAGCCTACAACAGTAGTACTTACACTCGGTTGCCTTGTACCTTTTTTAGCTGGCTTCGACTATACAATAAGCGGGCAAAAACTATTAGGGCGTGTGGAACATTCGACCATGGCACTGGCGGAGACTATTTTTTAGTCAATTTGCAGTGAAATTTTTGACGCTTAGTCATTCTAAGTTAGAAAATTTCGCCATATATTGGCAAAAAAGAGTCCCGCCCCTTCGGGCTGATACTAAAATCGCTCCAGACGTTGTTACAAACCTAGCCAAGGTCTAGACATTAGCGTCAGTTTGCGCCTAGTCTGGAACGATTTTAGCTATCAGCAGTGCTAATTTGCGAATGTTCCACACGCCCTAGTAAAACTCTCGAATTACCATATTATTATAGCCTATCAAACAGCTGGTTTAATAGACCGTTTAATAAAGAGTGTCATAAAGCATTAGCCAGCTTGCTCTAATAGCAAGTTACGTAGATGACCGATGGCGCGAGTGGGATTCAATCCTTTAGGACATACTGACACGCAGTTCATAATACCGCGGCAACGGAATAAGCTGAACGGATCATCTAAACGTGCTAAGCGAGCTCGGGTATCACTATCACGACTATCGGCAACGAAACGATAAGCATGCAATAGCGCAGATGGTCCTAAGAACTTATCAGGGTTCCACCAGAATGAGGGGCAACTGGTTGAACAACACGCACATAAGATACACTCATACAGACCGTTTAATTTCTCACGCTCTTCTGGAGATTGTAGACGCTCAGTTGGTGGCGCAGGCTGATCATTAATTAAGAACGGATGAACTTTTTCATACTGCTCATAAAACTGGTTCATATCGACCACTAGGTCACGCACTACTGGTAAACCTGGTAGCGGACGAATGGTAATTTTCTCAGGTAGCGTATTCATGTTAATCAAACATGCTAACCCATTTTTACCGTTAATATTCATACCGTCAGAGCCACAAATACCTTCACGGCATGACCGACGGAATGTAATCCCTTCATCTTGTTTTTTCAAACGTAGTAACACATCAAGTAACATACGATCTGAGTCTAAAAGCTCAACCGTATATGTTTGCATGTACGGGGCTGCGTCCTTATCAGGATCGTAGCGGTATATCTCTATGGTGCGAGTACCTCGGCTCATAATGCTAACTCCACACGGTGTAAAGCGGCTCGGTGAAAACCTTCTGAATGATTGCTTTTTGCCAACCGCTTTACTAATTTAAAAGTTAAATTCAAAGAAAACAGGTGTAACGAATAGTGTTTATCTATAACTGATAACCTAATGCCTAACATGCTGTGCTCAGCCTTTAGTACTAAGCTAAGCACGGTTACCAAAACTTAGTAGACACGTACTTTAGGCTCTACGTAGTCGACGGTAAGCGGCACTTTACGAACAGGCTTATAGATGATCTTATTGCCTTCAGAGTACCAAAGTGTGTGCTTCATCCATTCATCATCGTTACGACCGTTTGGTGCGACTGGATCATCCTCAGGACGATCATAATCTAGGACGGTATGAGCTCCACGGCATTCATGACGGTGCGCCGCTGATATCATTGTAGCTTTAGCAACTTCGTAAAGATTAGCCACTTCTAACGCTTCGATACGAGCGGTATTAAACACTTGCGATTTATCTGCGAGATGAATATTGTCTACTTTTTCTTTCAGTGCCAATAGTTTTTCCACACCTTCATCCATTAACGCTTGCGTACGGAAGACACTGGCGTGTTTTTGCATTAACGCGCGAATTTCATCAGCTACATCCTGCGCATTATAGCCTGACGTTGATTGCTGTAATTTATTCAAACGACCAACGGTATAGTCTAACACGCGTGGATTGATCGGCTTATAGTTATGATCGGCGTGATTATAGTCATCGGTAATATGTTTGCCGGCAGCGCGTCCGAATACCACCAAGTCAAGTAATGAGTTAGTTCCTAAACGGTTCGCACCGTGGACACTGACACAGGCACATTCGCCAATGGCATATAAGCCTTTGACCACTTTACCTTCGGTATATAATCCATGCTCATCCACTGGGCCTTCCAAATCTGGAACGATAACTTGACCATGAATCGTGGTCGGAATACCGCCCATCATATAGTGAATGGTTGGAATAACAGGAATAGGCTCTTTAGTGATATCGACGTTCGCAAAGTTTTTGCCAATCTCAAATACGGACGGCAATCGCTTCATAATGGTATCAACACCTAAGTGAGTCATATCCATCACGATATGATCGGCATTTGGACCACAGCCACGACCTTCTTTGATTTCTTGGTCCATTGAGCGTGATACTAAGTCACGCGGTGCCAAGTCTTTAACGGTCGGGGCGTAACGCTCCATAAAGGCTTCACCGTCTTTATTACGTAAGATAGCCCCTTCACCGCGGCAGCCTTCGGTTAGTAGAACACCCGCTCCAAATACGCCCGTTGGGTGGAACTGCCAGAACTCCATATCTTGCAATGGAATACCCGCACGTACTGCCATACCAAGACCATCACCTGTATTGATATAGGCATTGGTAGACGCTGAGAAGATACGACCAGCACCACCCGTGGCTAGAACAGTATGGTTAGCTTGGAAGACAGCCACAGTACCCGTTTCTTGCTCAATGGCAACCACACCGTTGATATTACCATCTTCATCTTTGATTAAATCAAGGGCAATCCACTCGATGAAAAACTCAGTGCCTTTTTCAAGGTTCTTTTGATATAGCGTATGCAATAAGGCGTGACCCGTACGGTCAGCGGCAGCGCAAGCACGTTGAACCGCCTTTTCACCATAGTTTGAGGTGTGACCGCCGAATGGACGCTGGTAAATAGTACCATCTGGGTTTCTATCAAAAGGCATACCCATGTGCTCAAGCTCATACACTACTTTTGGTGCTTCACGGCACATATATTCAATAGCGTCTTGATCGCCTAACCAGTCAGACCCTTTTACGGTGTCATAGAAATGAAAATGCCAGTTATCATCACTCATGTTACCTAAGCTTGCGCCAATACCGCCCTGAGCGGCAACCGTATGTGAACGGGTTGGGAATACTTTGGTAATAACAGCCACTTTCATGCCACTTTCTGCCAATTGCAGAGCCGCACGCATACCTGAGCCGCCACCGCCAACGATAACAGAGTCGTAATTTAGGGTTTTGATATTACTAATTGTATTGTCTTGTCTAGTTGCCATTACGTTTTCCTAATGAATACGTTAGTCGTCATATAAGCTGGCGATGGTTGCTATAACCTTGATGGGTGTTAAAGCAGCACATTACCAGATAGGCTCACTTAAATCTAAAGTCGCAATTGCAGTTATCTTCACTTTATTAGTAAGGGCTAAATCTTTAATATCGGGACAAAGTGTAAAAGTCACTTATATACGATAAGCTGACCCTGCCCTGACTATAATAATCAGTCACATTTAAATCATATGTTTTAACTTCAGATGCATTAGCATTAACTACTTTACTAACAACTAACAATCGCTATCACATCAATGACTATAAAAGGGACTGAATTAAAAAACAGTGACTGGATTAACCCTTAATTAAAAATGATTGCTCCTGGGCTCCAGAAAATCATGATGCCCCAAAATACATATACCAAAATTGCAATAATCATCGCAGCTTGTAGTACAAGGCGCAGTCCAGTACTTTTTACATAGTCAGTAAATACGGTCCACATTCCTACCCAAGCATGCGCTGCTAGTGCCAAAATAGCCACCAAACTAAAGAGACGCATTGGCAAACTTGTAATAAAGCCGACCCAGTGCTCATAAGTCACGTCGCCATTGAGTAAGAAAAAACCCACCATGACGACAGCGTATACTGCCAATACCACAGCACTAATACGTTGCATTACCCAATCGCGTGTGCCTGAACCGGTTAGGCCAGTTGCACCTTTAATTCCAGAATCATTTTTCATTAGAACATCACCCATATAAATGATAGCACTATCAATATAGCGGCAATAACAAAGCTAATAATTGACGCTTTTTTCCCTGATTGCAGTTCTTCATTTAAGCCCATATCAGCCAATAAATGCTTAATGCCCATGACGAAATGATAGGCTGTTGCTGCCACGAATACCCAGGCAATAAAGCGCACAACAATATTGTCAAATACGGCTAAGAAATGATGGGGTGACTGTAAAGACGTTTGCAATAGCCACAACATCACCGGGATTAATAAGAAAAGAATAATGCCTGAGATACGATGCAAAATCGAAGCTCTAGCCGTCGGTGAGCTGTTAACGCTTATCACTTGGCTAAGGGGTAGATTAATCGGTCGATTGCTTTTCACAGCGGGCGTCCTTTTACGGTTGACACTCGGGATACGTTTGAGCACACAATGCCCTATCTAAGCGCCCAACTGAATCAACGACCAACAACTCACTTCATTGTCATAGCACTGAGTTATTAAAGGCTATAATAATAGTCATTGTCAGTCTTAATTTGTTATCGCAATTCTTAGGTTTTGACGCTCAAAACATATACGAGACGGATAAGTTAAGGAGTAGCTAACTGGCTAAAGTTGTCTTTAGCCGAACTGTAAAGCTTACAGTACTCTAAATTTATTTGAATAGACAAATTTTGTATTAGCTAAGCGTAATATATAGTAGCTAATCGTGTTATTAAGTGATATTCAAATAGATTTAGGGCATTTGGATACGATGCCAAGGCTGACACCTTCGTTAGGTATATAATAATAGAACTCAAAAGTTATCTATTATAAAAACCTTCTATAATCACATTAACTGCCGTAAAAAATCTGTTGTTAAATGACAGACAGCGTTCTCGACAAGGAAGACAATTATAATTGAAAGGTGTTGGCAGTCACCATTGACTTAACAGGGGTTATCACAGGCATATTTACTGAGAAATTTATAATTAATATCAAATAAACAGTGACACTAATTATAAATCTAGATAAACCAATAACAACAAAAGCGTTAACTAAATGGACGACCAGCATCTATAATGGAGTAATTATAGAGTTTGTTGCTAGTAATTACAAATAAAATACTGAATAAACCCTAAGTGACAAAAGTTATCAGTTAGTTTATTACTCATGATACTATTGTTTTTTGTTGGCTTAACTGATTGATTTTGATTAAATAATCCAATAGTCATGATACTGAGGCTTGTAAGTAGTAACTTGTAAGTAGTAATAAGTCTTATGTTATAAAGCTTCTTAAGTAAAGACTCTTAAAAGGAGTCTATGGTTAAGAGGAATCTATAGTTTAGAGGAATATATAGTACGGTCTGTGTATTGTTTGGCTAAATGAGTGATAGTCGCTAACTTATCCTATACGTATTTACTAGTGAACTTCCATTGACTAACACGGACTGATTACGTTATAAATGAGGCTTGCACTAAAATTTCGTTATAAATGTTTTATCATTTTTATTCATTAAGTGGTTATTAACTGGTAATATATAGCCCGTTTTATGGCTTTGCTGATAACCGAATACTGATAACCTATTGCTACTCAGGCTACATTTATCCACACGTATATGAGTGAGTGTGGCTACGTTATGGTATTGCTATGGTATGAAAGTCACATTGTTTCAAGCTCAAACTTTTTAAACCAAAAGGTTCATGTAAAACGTCCGGTTAAAATGTATTGATAAGACTCTATTTTATAACTCCATTAGTCTTTTAAAGATTTGAAATTGATTTAACATGTCATCCCCCGATAGCTATTATTATGTTAATTTAGCCTAGTGCTAGATTTTAAAGGAAACGTGAGGACCCTTCTTTGGAACAAATCCTAACCCGTTTCTGATATCTTTTTAGTTATCAATTCCGAACAGCAGACTATTTATTCTAACAATTAAGAGGATTTTATGGCTAACGATACTGCATATTTAAAGGTAGATGGTGAAGAGTACGCACTACCCATTATTAAGGGTACACTGGGGCATTCTGTCATCGATGTAGCGGCCTTCCAGGAAGCAGGCTATTGGACGTATGATCCAGGTTTTAAAGTGACTGCCCCTGTTGAGTCAAAAATTACCTACATTAATGGCGAAAAAGGTGAACTACTGCATCGTGGTTATCCTATTGACCAACTTGCTGATAACGCTGAATATCTTGAAGTGTGCTACGCTCTCTTGCACGGTGAGTTACCAAACGCTGAGCAAAAAGCAGACTTTTATGAAAAAGTCCGTTCGCATACCGGTGTGCATGAGCAATTACGTAAGTTTTTTGAAGGCTTCCGCCGAGATGCCCACCCGATGGCCGTGATGGTCGGAGTGGTTGGTGCGCTTTCTGCCTTCTATCATGATAACCTTGATGTGACGGACGAAAGACAACGTGATATCACTGCTATTCGCTTAATCGCAAAAATGCCAACACTTGCTGCCATGAGCTACAAGTACACCAAGGGCGAACCATTCATGTACCCTCGTAACGACTTTAGTTATGCGGAAAACTTCTTATATATGATGTTTGCAACGCCTGCGGATGTCGACTACAAAGTCAATCCTGTGATTGCCAAGGCCATGGACAAGATCTTCACACTTCATGCTGACCATGAGCAAAATGCATCGACTTCAACTGTTCGTTTAACAGCGTCAACTGGCGCCAATCCTTACGCCTGTATCGCTGCTGGTATCGTTGCTTTATGGGGCCCTTCACATGGTGGTGCTAACGAAGCGGTATTGAAAATGCTTGATGAAATCGGCAGCGTAGAAAACGTTGATGAGTTCATGGAAAAAGTAAAACGTAAAGAAGTGAAATTGATGGGCTTCGGTCACCGCGTCTACAAAAACTTCGATCCACGTGCTAAAGTCATGAAAGAGACTTGTGATGAAGTATTAGGCGCACTAGGTATCAATGATCCTAAGCTTGAGCTTGCTATGAAGCTTGAGAAAATTGCTCTTGAAGATGAGTACTTTGTTAAACGTAATCTGTATCCAAACGTTGACTTCTACTCTGGTATTATCTTAAAAGCAATCGGTATCCCAACGTCTATGTTTACTGTTATCTTTGCGTTAGCTCGTACTTCAGGCTGGATCAGCCACTTACTTGAAATGCACAGTGCACCGTTCAAGATTGGTCGTCCACGTCAGCTATACACTGGCGAAACGAAGCGTGACTTTGTTAAGCTTGAAGACCGTAAATAAACAATTTACGCTATAGCACTGACGTGTCAATCTATTAGGCGCTAAATGTTTTAGGTTAAAAGTGTATTACTAAATAAGACCTATGAAAAAGACCCTTGATTTCGCTATCAGGGGTCTTTTTTGTGACTTATTCAAACTGTTTTAATTTCTCTTCATATTTTTTTATCTGCTCGTCGTAGCCTTTAATCTTGGCATCAAACTCGCTAATCACTTCATCAAACTTAGCAGCTTGCTGCTGTTGGGCCTCACGCTGCGCTTGTTGTAGGCTCTCAAGCTCGGCGCTTTGCTGGGCTTCGATTTGCTCCCAAAGCTGATATTGCTTTAGCAGTCTTGCCAGCGCGGGTGTTTTGCTCACCAAATGCTCAGCCAGCTCCATATTGTTAAACACATCTGGGATTAAGGTGGCCACATTGAGGAGCGTATTGACCGCTTGAGCAGGTAAAGGCACCTCATCAGGTAAATATAAAGCCTGCATCGCCACCTGATAGCGGCGGCTAATCTCAACGGCAGTCAGTTCTTCTGGCTCTACGATCGGCACATTGGCAAGTGGCCAATTCCGAAAGGTGACCACCTCAGTTGATTCTGGTGCCGATGAGGCTGCCACTGCTGCAGTATTGTTGGCCACTTTAGAGCTATTAGCCGACGTTTGATTGGTCTGTTGTTGTGATTGGGTCTGACTTTGAGTTTTTGTCTCTGTATCGGCTGTGTTAGAGGCTGGCGCACTCTTATTAGATGTTGTTGTTGGTTGGCTTTTAGAGTTTGCAGGCTCAGAACTTTTAGAGTCTGAACTTTTAGGTTCGGGGCTGGGGCTGGAAGTTGGCTCATCGGCTGCTTGTAAGGCTTCATACTCTGCCAGCTCGCTTTGTTGTAGATCTAACATTTTATTGACAAACTCTGCTTCAAAGCTTGCGACATGATCAGCCGCCGCCGCACTCATTGGGCTTGATTCGGGTACTGTCTCTCCCTCATTGGGCGCCTGTTCTGAGGTGGTTTTATCGACATCTGCACTATCTGGTTGCGGCTGACATCCTGTAGCACTTAGCACACTAGCAAAGACAATTAACATAAACGATCGGGGCAAACGGCTGATGCTTAGATGAATTGGCAGATGCTGTTGGCTTAGAGCGGCTGTCTTAAAATCGGTCACTGCGGTTTCTCCATGTTTTTAATGTATATCCTACTCTCAATGTGTACTCTACTCTCAACGTGTACCCTACTCTGAATTGTTGAAATAGGCTATTCATTAAGATCTGCAGAATGAAGAAAAGGAATGCAAGCTTGCCACGCTTGGCAGTCTTTACCAAGCTCACGACGCACGAAGTAGTCTTGTACCATGCGCGCTTGTTGTTCAATGCCGTATTTAAAAAAGGATTTGCCTTCTTCTAATACATAGTCGTAACGTCGGTTGAGCACTGCTCCGCGTACTACTTTTAAACCCTGCTGTATCTGCCACACGTGCGTTAATTCGTGAATTAGCCAGCTCTTTTTGCCCAGCGACTGCTTACTAAAGTCTTCTATCCAGTCTTGTGGGTTAAAGTAGATATTACCATTGGGACTGACGGCATAGTTTTTTAGTACCCACCAAGCGGTCTTAAGGCGTACGTCGGTTAAGTCAAAATCTGCGCCAAAGACAGAATGCGCCATATCTATTTCTGCATCGGTCAATGCACGACTTTTTGCGGGTGCTAATTTAACTTTTTTAAAGATAGACCTTAAGCGGTTAATCGTATTAGATCGCATGTTATTCTCTTAAAACTGATGCTTTATAATTGTGCTTTGTACTAATTCTTTAAACTTAGAGTTTACGATATTTAGATTGGTAGCGGCTGGATATTATTTATCTATGCTTGTATTCATGCTTGCTGTACAGTGGTTCCAGAGGCGCAATAAACAATACCCAGTCGCTGTGAATGATCAAAATCCTGATTTATAAGGTTTGTTATGTATCCTACGATTTTAAATATAGAACCCCTTTTATTACAAATATCATAATGGATTAATATCCGTTAACTTGCAATTGTATAGCGTTTAAGTTGTAATCTAGATATTGTTATTATTAATGTGACTAGTGATATACATCTACTGCTCTAAACAAGGATTTATGTAGAATTAGCATTTGTAGCAACTGGGGATCATTTATTGACACGGTCTGAAAGGTAAAGCCAGACGTTTAATAAATAATCTCCAGTTGCCTATAAAATTTAAATACTGCTAGTCGCGTCAGTCCTAAATCTTAAACAATGCTATTTACCTAGAACTTATTTATATAACACCATTCCTTAAAAGGCCATCGACCTAACCCATGTCTCAACGTCCTAACACTGCTTCTCCTAACGCGATTAATACGTCAGCACAGAGCCTTCCTCATTCTGATATTCCGTTGGCCCAACGCTTGCGGCCGAAGACGCTCAAAGAAGTGATTGGGCAGGCGCATTTACTAGCGCCTGGAGCGCCTATTAGCCGCTTTGTTGAGAATAGCCATTTACCCTCGCTTATCTTACACGGTGAGGCGGGTATTGGTAAGACCACGATTGCGATGCTACTGGCGGATGCGGTGGGTCGGCCCTTTTATCCACTGTCAGCCATCAATACGGGCGTCAAACAGCTGCGTGAAGTACTGGATGCCGGTCAGAAATCAGGGCAGGCAGGGCTAGACTTTGCACCGCCTGTGGTCTTTATCGATGAGATACACCGTTTTAATAAAGCGCAACAAGATGCGCTGCTGGGTGCTGTTGAGTCTGGCGATATTACCTTGATTGGCGCCACCACTGAAAATCCGTCCTTCAGTGTCAACAATGCTCTGCTGTCTCGCTGCCAGATCTATCGGCTTGAACCGCTAGATCCAGAACAAATTGAGCAGCTATTGGAGCGTGCGCTAGCAACTGACACCCTATTATCGCAGTTAGACATTCAGCTCACTGCTGCTTCGCAAATTGCAAAGCTGGCACACGGTGATGCACGAAAGTCGCTGAATTTACTTGAGATGGCAGTACAAGCGGCGGATCATAACCAATCGCCTATCTTAATCGATGACGAGTTATTGTCGCGTGTGGCGCAAACGGCGTTGCAGCGCTATGACAAAGATGGCGATCAGCATTATGACATCATCTCAGCGATGATTAAGTCCGTACGTGGCTCAGACCCTGATGCTGCCTTATATTGGATGGCGCGTATGCTGGTAGCAGGTGAGCCACCGGAGTTTATTGCGCGTCGTTTGGTGATATTAGCCAGTGAAGATATCGGTAATGCCAACCCCAATGCGCTACTTCTGGCGGATGCTGCCCTGCGCTCCGTGAAAATGATTGGGATGCCTGAAGCACGTATCATCTTAGGTCAAGTGGTGGTGTATTTGGCGACATCTGCCAAAAGTAATAGCACCTATATGGCGATAAATAAAGCCATGCAATTAGCACAGCAAGATCAATCGCCTGTGCCATTGCATCTACGCAATGGCGTTACCAAGCTGATGCAGTCACAAGGCTACGGTGAAGGCTATGTGTATCCCCATGATTATCCCAATCATTATCATCCTCAGCAGTATTTGCCCGACAGCTTAGTCGGTACTCAATTTTATCACTATGCGGATAATCAACGCGAACAACACAGCTTACAATTTATGCAGTGGCTAAAGTCACAACAATCACAGAAGTCACATAAGTAATAAGTTTGCTAATATTCATCTGAGTTTAAGCTGAGATTAGAGGTTGTAAAGGCAGACACGCCGTCGCACTTTTATCAATACTATTGATTCAAACCATTTAATGGCTCTCGGCGTTAGTAAGCGTTACAATAGCCGACGATTAATCCTATTATACTATTTTTGAAAATTAAAATTTCAATAAAAACAAGCTGATGTTAACCTCAACTCGGAATAAGAATTTTTGTAGGCCATTGTTTTTTTGCGTTAAAAATCCATCCCCAACCCTTCCTTGGGAAAAGGACGGGAGCTAACCTTT
This sequence comes from Psychrobacter sp. CX5, assembly GCF_057621535.2. Lineage (NCBI taxonomy): Bacteria > Pseudomonadati > Pseudomonadota > Gammaproteobacteria > Moraxellales > Moraxellaceae > Psychrobacter > Psychrobacter sp. CX5. Next base: position 891,174 of record NZ_CM177735.1, read on the forward strand.
CAAAAGTTAATGTCTAGATTTGGTATTATTTTCATCATTGGTATTAAAAATAAATAGTGATTAAATAAATAGTGATTAAATAAATAGTGATTAAATAAATAGTGATTAAATAAATAGTGACTAAATAATATAAGTTACATAATAAAAGAGATGACCCCCTATGGCACTAAATAATATTACAGACATCATTGAAGACATCCGAGCCGGTAAGATGGTGATATTGATGGATGATGAAGATCGTGAGAATGAAGGCGATCTTATTATGGCAGCGACTCATGTGAATAGTGAAGCCATTAACTTTATGATTACCCATGCGCGTGGATTGGTCTGCTTGACGCTGACTGAAGATCGCTGTCGCCGTCTTGAATTGCCGCTTATGAGTGACCGCAATCAGGCCAAATTTAGTACCAATTTTACAGTCTCAATCGAGGCCGCAGAAGGCGTGACGACCGGTATTTCTGCCGCCGATCGTGCACGTACGGTACAAGCCGCGGTGTCTGCCACTGCAAAAGCGGAAGACATCGTACAGCCTGGTCATATTTTCCCGATTATGGCGCAAAAAGGCGGGGTACTACACCGTGCAGGGCATACTGAAGCTGGTTGCGATTTGGCACGCTTAGCAGGACTTGAGCCTGCCGCCGTCATCGTTGAAATTATCAATCCTAACGGTACCATGGCTCGCCGCGACGATTTAGAAAAATTCGCCGCTGAGCATGACCTCAAAATAGGTACGATTGCCGACTTGATTAACTACCGCATTGCCAATGAAAAAACGGTCAATGAGGTCAGTCATCGCCCTATCGAGACTGACTTTGGTACTTTTATGTTGTATCAATTTAAAGAGTATGGCGCTAGCGAGACCCATTTGGCGTTGGTAAAAGGTGATCCAAGCGAAGGCGTTAGCACGGTACGGGTGCATGGCTTCCATCCCCTACGTGATTTATTTGCCGCCAAACGAGATGAGACCGGTCGCAGTGGCTGGAGTGTGCAAAGCGCCTTGGCAGAAATTAGCCAATCTGAACGTGGCGTACTGGTATGGATCGGCAGCAATCAGCCTGTCGATCTAGGCGACGTACTTGAGCGTGCTTATAACAACCAATCGCTATCGACACTCTCCAATCAGCCATACCGCAGTATTGGGGTCGGTGCTCAAATTTTACGTCACTTAGGCGTACGTGACATGCGCTTGCTATCGACACCGCTTAAGTTCAATGCGCTATCCGGCTTTGATCTTAATGTGGTCGAGTGCATTGACTCTCCGAACACGCCAGCGTCTTAATTTGGCAAGAAGCCGTATGTTTGACTCATCAAAGCCTGACTTAAATAATAAGCGAAATAATAAGCTGTCAAATCAGCTAACTCGTAAGCTAGCTGCTAATGTGACGCGCAAGCTTAAACCGATTAGCAAAGCCACGACACTATGGCAGCCCTATAATCCTGAGTTGCACTATATCGTCAGCTATGATGGGTTTAAGATTCCTGTTACCGTTATAGGCCCTAAAGAGGGGGATGATCAAGGTCAGCCTGTCACCCCTGTATTGTTACTACATGCCTTTGGTATGGATGCTCGGCAGTTCCTGCCCTTTATTTTGCCATTGGTGTCGCAGTATCGGTTTTATTTACCACATTTCCGTGGTTTTGGCTTGGCAGCTGATACGCCGTCGACTGAGTTTGACTTTATTGAGCAGTATGCTGATGATGTCGAGGTGCTATTGAGCCATATCTGCGACAGACATCAGACAGAAGCGGTGGATGTTGCCGCTATCTCGATGGGGGCGTTGGTGGTATGGGCGCATTTTAATCGCTATTGTGATAAGCAAGATAGTCGTGATTCTTCAAAACCAGCTCATTCAAAATCAGCCCATTCAAAATCAGTTCATTCAAAAATAACTCACTCAAAAATAGCCCGCTATTTAAATATTGACCAGTCTCCGATCGTGCACAATCAACCCGATTGGCAAGGCGGGGTATTTGGTGACAAACAGTACCAGATATTTGAGCAATTTAGGGAGGTACTGCAAGCTGCTCTGCCGTACCTTGATGCGCTAAACGTTTCTGAGTTCTCGCACCTGCCCTATCCTCTTAAGCGTCAGATTACTGAGATGGAAACCGCATTTTCATTGATGTCCGTCGATCGGTTGCCATCACGCTTATTGATCACAGGTACGGGTTACTTTCCTGCACATAAGCTAGCGTTGTACCAACACCCTACTTGGCAGCAGAAGCTACGCGGACTACAGGCTTATTTAGAGTTGCCTTATGATTACCGCAATGCCCTCCCCAATAACGAGACGCCCATCACCTTATTAATCGGTGGTCAGTCCAAACTTTACGACCCCGTCTGGCAACGTAAGCTAGCCTCTATCCTGCCTACCGCTAAAGTGATTGAAGTACCAGAATCTGGACATGCGATACCAATGGATGCCCCTATTCGCTTTGCGAGTCTCTTAAAGCAGTTTCTACAAGCCTAATATTTACAAACTAATCAAAGACTGAATAAAGACAGGTTAGATGATAATCATGCTTTGATTAACATAAGTCAACGCATAAGCCTTGGGTTTCGTGTCGTTACTGGGTACGCGACATATTCTACATACGATAACGATCGTTTGGATATAAAAATAAACTGTGTCTAAAAGCTGTCTATAAACCATCTACCAACTATCTAGAAACAAGCACCCTTTCAAAAAATCATTTAAAAACAAGTGTTCACCCGCCTTATCTACTTATGTTACTGATGGTTAAGCCTTGTTTCATAGGTCTGTATTACTTATACTGGAGATCGCTTTACCATATCCCCAAATGAATATACCTAAATGGATTTAAGTATGGATACTCTTTCTGTGGCATTATTGCCACTGGTGTTAGGCTTTATTATGTTTGCATTGGGACTTTCGATGCAAATGACGGATATTAAATATGTCCTTAAAGCACCTAAGCCCTTCTTCATTGGTTTTATCTCTCAATTAATTATCTTACCGTTAGTTACTCTGTTCCTGATCTTACTTCTCAAACCCGATCCTGTCTTTGCGTTTGGCTTTATGTTACTGAGCTTTTGCCCAGGCGGTGTCACCAGTAATGTGCTTAGTAAATTGGTGAATGGTAATTTGGCCTTATCGGTAGCGCTGACCTCGGTGATGAGCTTGGTCTCCATTGTGACGGTACCCATTTTTACAACCCTTGCTTATCGCTATTATTTGGGCGCAGAATCTGGGCAAGTGAGTATGCTGAGTATGGGGCTTAAGATGTTTTTAATCACTGCCTTGCCTGTTGGTCTAGGTATATTGGTCAATGAAAAGGCCAAAACTTTTACTGATAAACACCGTGATAAATTTATGAAAGTGGCGTTGGTGCTGTTTGTGGTGTTAGTGATCTTAGCAATCCTAAGTAATTACGAGGTACTGCTCGATGATACAGGTAAGATGATCATCATGATTACTACCTTGATTTTGTCTCTATTCACCATCGGTATTGGACTACCGAAACTGTTTGGTTTGTCTTGGCGTGATGCAAAAACCATTGGGATAGAAGTAGGTATTCAAAACAGCACGATGGCCTTGGCACTTTCGGGTCTATTGGCAGTGTCAATAGAGAGCATCGACACCGTTCTGCCTGCCTTTGCACTTCCAGCGGCCATTTATAGTGTGGTGATGTACGTGTTAGTCGTGCCATATATTTTATTGTTTAGAAAGTTTGAGTAGTGATGGGTGTTGTGTCGTTATTGGAAAATTAAGTGATAATATTAGTGATAGTAGGTAACCAGCATTATAATTTACGGCGGCTGGTAATCATTTATTGACACTGTCTGAGAGGTGAAGCCAGACATTTAATAAATAATCCCCAGTCGCCTATACCGGTTTAAGTAATTCTTTTATGGCGGCTGGTAATTATTTATTGACACTGTCTGAGAGGTGGAGCCAGACATTTAATAAATAATCCCCAGTCCGCCTATACCGGTTTAAGTAATTCTTTTATGGCGGCAGGTAATCATTTATTGACACTGTCTGAGAGGTTGAGCCAGACGTTTCATAAATAATCCTCAGTCCGCCTATGCCTGTTTAAATCATATTCTTTTATAACCTCGTTCTTAATTCTTGACGTAGGCTGTGGCTTTAGCCCAGCATTATTGATTAAAGGTTTTAATTTGCTGGGCTAAAAGCACCAGCCTACAGAGAGTTGGGGATGGATTTTCGGTAAAAATTCCCCTAAATCCCCCTTTGAAAAAGGGGGACTTGCCACCCTTTTCAGTATCTTTCAATAGGTGCAGTAAAAGTGCTACTGATAACTCAGTTATTAAGTTGAGAGTGAGGTATTATATTCTGTAAAATCATCTATCTTTGCCAAGCTTATTCAACCTACTAATCTATCAAAATACCTTCTATAATGTCTTTTTTAATCTCTTTTTTAACACTCTTCTTTAATCCTGCTTTGCCTGACTGCTTTGCCTGACTGATATGAAAAACTATTATGACTGATACTTTATTTGAGACCCAAGATTATAGCTATCCGCGACTTGATGATGAGATTCGGGTCAAGATGAAACGCTTGGGCCAGTCTATTGCGCGTTTAGAGGCGAATCTTATTACGCCCACTTCAATTTTAGAACAGACAGCAGACGCTTCTGAAACAGCAGAAAAAACAGCAGAAAAAACAGAAAAGTCTTCATCTTCAGCAAAAGCCTCTAAATCAAAAGCCTCAACATCAGCAAAAGAGCCCCCATCCGCGTCTAACAGTCAACTATTTAATAAAACCTTAGTCGACAACAATACAGTCCTGCAGCAAAGCACGGTGGACTATGCTGGCGAGCTCAATCCAAGCCAACTATTGGCAGCGACAACGGTAAGCGGTAAGGTATTGGTCATTGCCGGAGCGGGCTCAGGTAAAACCAAGACGCTGACTTACCGTACCAGCTATCTTATTGAAAATGGCGCTGCGCCAAACAGTATCTTGCTACTGACCTTTACCCGTAAAGCGGCTAATGAAATCAAGGGTCGGGTTAAGACGCTATTGGCAGACAGCTTAGGAGACCAACAAAGAGACAGTCGCCTCAATGTGGATCTTAATGCTATTACCAGTGGCACGTTTCACTCCTTTTGTCATATGCTGCTGCGCCGTTACTCGGGTCTATTGGGTATCAATCCAAGATTTACCATATTGGACACTGGTGACAGTGAAGATGCCATTGATCTTATCGTGAAAGAAAAAGGCTATGCCCGCAACAACATTCAACAAGCCTTCCCCCGTAAAAAAACCTTGCAAAACTTATTTTCGACCTCGCGCAATCGCCGTATTCCGCTACGGGATCTCATTGAAAATGACTCCCCCGACCTAACGATTCATATCCCTGAGATTGAGCAACTCGCCAAAGCATACCATCACTATAAACGTGCCAATCATCTGTATGACTTCGATGACATCATTAGCCAAGTGGTCAATCACTTAAAAAACAATACCCCCTTCCGTCAGCTGATCCAACAGACCTACCGTCATGTGATGGTGGACGAATACCAGGATACCAATTATCCGCAAAAGCAATTGATCGACTATATCTGTCAGCCGGATAATGTGTCGCTAATGGTGGTGGGTGATGACAATCAGAGTATTTATGCGTTTCGCGGGGCTAATTATGAAAATATATTGTTATTTGGCGACAGTTATCCCGAGGCAAAGCTCATCAAACTTGAGCAAAATTATCGTAGTACGCCGGCGATACTTCATTATGTCAATGCATTGTCTGAACAAATCACACTGGGCTATCAAAAGCAGTTGTTTTCAGATCTGACGATGACAGGTCATAAACCGGTATTATGTCGTCGTAGTCATGAGGCGGAAGAGGCCAAGTTCATTGCCGATAAAATAGTCGAGCTCAAGCCGGATCTTGACTATAACGACTTTGCCATCTTAAGCCGTACCTCGTATCAGTCCAACCATATCCAGCTTGAGTTTATGGAGCGTCAGATTCCGTTTATCGTGGTTGGGGGGATTAAGTTTATTGAAAAGCGTCATATTAAAGACATCTTGGCGCTGGTCAAGATACTGTATAACCCCAATGACTCAATTGCTTGGCATCGTATTCTTACCCTATTTAAGGGCGTGGGTGAGGTCACCGCCTCTAAGATAACGCAAGCCATTAATCATGACGGTAAGTCCCCCATAGAGGAGTCACTGCAGGCATTGCTTGACCCGAAACTCAGTAAAAATAAAGAACAGGTGACTGAGCTATGCCATGTGCTCATAAAAGCGGAGCAACACGCAACCGTTGCCGATACGCTCGAGACCTTGATTGAGTTTTATATTCCGATTCTTAAAACAGTCGAGGAAAATTGGCGAGAGCGGGCAGAGGACTTCCGAGTGCTGAAAAACTTAGCGCAAGAGCACAGCAGCTTGACGTCGTTTTTAGAAAATCTAGCGTTAGATCCCCCCAATGACTCGGTGGCAGTGTTGAATAAGCCCGATCAACAGGAAAAAGATGCGGTGACGCTATCGACCATCCATAGTGCCAAGGGGCTTGAATGGCCAGTAGTGTTTGTCAATGCATTGGTCGATGGGCTTATGCCTCATCATCGCTCAGTGCATGAGTTTGAAGCGTTGGAAGAAGAGCGGAAGCTGTTTTATGTGGCGTGCAGCCGTGCCAAAACGCATTTGTATTTGACGGCCCCTGATTATTTTTCGAGCTTTGCTGGTTACTTTGATAAGGTGTCACGTTTTATCAGTGAAGTGCCAGAAGACAGGGTGACGATAGAGGCGATCACGGCGCGCAAGCTGAATAGCCGAGGCAAGGGCATGAACAATGACAGCTCCCAGCATTTTAATCAGGGCGGCCGTTCAGACGATGATATGACAAATCTAAATAACCCTAATGAAAATGACCCTGAATGGTGGTAATCTTTAAGCATATATTTTTTAAATAATTGTTTTATAACGACTTTTAATAATTTTGTTAAATATTCAAATCTTTTAATGACTTTAAATAACTTTAAAAGCCTTAGTAGTAATGCCTCCCTTCATTGCTAAGTCACTTTCATTGTTAAGATTTCTTAAATTCATCGTCTAAAAGTCTTGTTAATTAAGGGCTGACACTGCGCGAAATATATCTGCCCTCTCACATTTAGCCCTATACTTTAATTCCCTACTCTTATAATATATATTTAAAATCCCGTTCTCAACTTCTTCTGATGCTCACGACACGACATTGGTTATACATTAGCACTAAGCACTGACTTAATATGCTGAATGCAGTATTTTTAAAGTTTTCAAATGCTTGCACCTACTATGGTTAGTGTTGTCATGATCACGCAAACTGACACACAGGGCAAAGGCGGAATTTTATTGGGTACTTGAGTTTATTTAATGCTAAAATAACGAAATTTTTAATATTGACTCAAAAGCTTCATAATTAGGCGGTAGACTCGTTAAGTTTTAAAAATGGCTTATTTATCAGACTGTTAAAGCAATCATTAGCCAATTCGGCAGACAGACCAGCAGATAGTTCAACAGATAGTTAAAGAAGCGACTAAATAGCCCATTAAATAAACAATTAAATAAACGATTGATTAAAACATTAAATAGACGACAGCGACATATTAGACTAGATCCACAAAAGGTAGATAGGTACACATGACTGTTATTAAACATTCTAAATCAATGCTCGCCAACACCACCCTAGCCGTTCTGATTGCAGTAACGACGGGTTGTGCGACCGTCAATTCAGGCTTACAGTCAGGTGAATTGCCGCCTCAAGGTGCGTTTATTGCAGAAAACGGTATGCAGTTTAATATCCAACCGTTGAGCATGGCCAATTTACCGCCCTCCCCTACTTATGCCTCACGCAATGGCTTAAAAAATGCGCGGGTACACGAGCTGTTAAGAAACCCACGCGGTTCTGAATATCGTATTTCAACCAGTGATATCCTAAATATAAACCTGATTAGCTATCCGGAAATTACGCCTCCCAATACGACATCGGTTAATACATCTAACCCCTACGCATCAGGCTACCCGGTCGATCAACAAGGCTATATCCAGTTTCCATTGGTCGGGCGCGTTAAAGCTAGTGGCCTCACCGTCAGTCAATTTACGGCAAGCTTACGCAGTCAACTACAGCGTTATTTAAAGTATCCTGATCCTCAGGTGAAGATCGTTAACTTCCGAGGCAGTAAGTTCTTTATCGATGGCGAAGTACGTCAACCCGGCGAGTTTAATATCGCGGATGCCCCCGTCTCTATTTATGGTGCTATCTCGATGGCGGGCGGTGCCACACCTGAAGGCGACTCAAATAGTGTGGTGCTGCTACGTAATGGGGTACGATACGAGCTTGGATTGCGTGACTTGCAAGATCGAGGCATCTCAGCCAGCCAGATCTATTTGCAAGATGGGGATACCCTACATGTCAATAGTCAAGATCGCAATAAGGTCTATGTGTTAGGTGAGTTTGGTGAAGTGAAGCCTTTAGAGATCCCTGAGCAGGGCATTAGCTTGTCGCAAGTGATCGGTGAGTCGAAAGGCCTTAATTCTCTCACTGCCAATGCGGCGAAAGTGTATGTGGTACGCGATCATGGACAAGCGTCTTATACCGACATCTATTATGTCAATCTACAAACGGTGACCAACTTGGCGTTGGCCAATCGATTTGAGATGCAGCCTAATGATATCGTCTATGTCGATCCGACTGGCTTAACGCGCTGGTCTCGATTTATCAACTCGATCTTACCGTCAACCTCAGCGATCCGTCAAATAGCGACACTGTAGATGGTTAGAGCCGTTTAGACTGTTTTAGCGTTTTGTAGTATTTTAATAATTTTAGGACTTGTGCATAGTTAGAATTTGTGGCGACTGGGTATCATTTTTTCGCTTGCTGTACAGTAGTTCCAGAGGCTTCATAAATAATCCCTAGTCGCCTTAAGCACCGAAATCTAGTTTTTTTTCATAAGTTTTATATTTTTATTTGTTTTAATATTTTGAGTGATACCCTATGGCATTTGACAATATATTGGTAGTTTGTATCGGCAATATCTGTCGTAGTCCCATGGCAGAAGCGTTATTAAAACAGCGCTTCCCCAATAAGCATATTGACTCTGCTGGTGTAGGCGCCTTGGTCGGACATGCTGCAGACCCTGCCTCTATTAAGCTTATGGCAGATCACAATGAGATTGACATCGGCGATCATGTTGCTAAGCAAATCGATGATGACTTGGTACGCAAAGCAGATCTGATCTTTACGATGTCAGACAGTCAAACCAAATGGATCGAAGATCGCTGGCCGTTTTGTCGTGGTAAGACGTTTAAGATGGGTCATTGGCGCGATAAAGATATTGCTGACCCGTATAAACATGAGATCTCAGCGTTTGAGACGGCTTATAATGACATCGTTAATAGTATTGACGATTGGCAAGACAAACTGATGTAGGATGTCTTGCTCTACATACGACGGGCAAACCACTTGCAAACCAACTGCAAACGGCCTGCAAACATAGAGCCGTCTGATCTCGTATAATTGTCACACTTGATATAACCCTTGATTTAGATATAGCGAAACCATATGAGTAAAACAGTGCCAAACCCTGCGACCAATACCGCCACTCCTCAGGACGATGAAATCGACCTGATTGCGCTATTGTTGACCCTCTTAAATGGCTGGAAGACGATTCTGGCTTGTGCATTGATTGGTTTAGTGTTGGGTTTCACCTATAGCCGATTTGTGCAGCCCACTTATAAGACCGATGCGCTAATCCAAATCGATGATAAGTCTTCGGGTATAGCTGCACTTGGTAGTAATATCTCTGAACTGGTCGGTGAAAGCACCAGTCCTGCAGAAACGGAACGTGAGTTAATCAAGTCACGTATGGTACTTGAGCCAGTCGTTCAGCAGCTACATTTGGATATTCGAGTGAGCGATCCTGCTATAGGGGCGTTAGATCGTATCGCTCAGTCACGCGTACCGACTCAAACGAGTACTGATCAAGGGGTGGTATTAGACACCGAAGGCGGGCAAGTACAAATCGCAAACTTTAAAGTACCATTAGCTTATCAAGGTAAACCCTTTAGCTTAGTTAAGACTGATACGGGCTTTGATCTCAGCATTGAACTCGATAAAGAAATCGTGCAATACAGCGGAACTATAGGCTCACCCGTCACACTCGCTACCCCAGAGGGCGAGATTAAGTTGCATGTGGTATCACTGCCAGCTGACGGACATACGATTACTATCAGCAACTTATCCACCCCCTCTGCTATTGACGCACTCAGTCAACATTTATCCGTTTCTGAGCGCGGTAAACAAACCGGTATTGTACAGTTGACGCTCACTGGCGAAGATCAACAACAAGTGAGCCGAGTATTATCTAATGTGGTGCAGTCGTATGTCGATCAAAACTTGGCTCGTGGATCGGAGCAAACCACGACTACCATTAAGTTTATGGAGTCGCAGATACCACAGCTTAAGCAAAAGCTTGAACAGTCAGAAGAAGCATTTAATAAGTTCCGCGAAAAGTACGGTACTATCGATGTTAGTAAAGAATCGGAGATACTCCTCAATGAAAGCGCACAAATAGAGCGACAACTGAGTGAGCTTAACTTAAAGCAAGCGGAGCTGTTAACGTATTATACCGAAGAGCATCCGCTCGTCATTCAGATCAATGATCAGTTACAAGTACTTAATGCTCGACGTCAAGAGATCAAAAACACCTTATCAGGATTGCCTGAAGTACAGCGTCAGTTCTTACAGCTGTCACAAGATATGGATATCAATCGTGAAATCTATCTAACGATGTTGAAGAACTACGAACAGCTTAAGATTGCGCAAGCCGGTGAGATTGGCTATGTCAGAGTGGTTGATATGCCAATTAATACTTATCGTCCTATTGCTCCAAGAAAGCTAATAATATGGCTACTATCATTAATACTAGGTACCTTGATTGGCTCGCTACTAGTATTGGCTAAAAGCGTACTACGTAATACGGTTAAAGATCCGGAGCGCTTGGAAGCCAAGACTGGGGTACCGGTTATCGCCACCATCCCACGTTCTAAGACGTCATTTAACTTGAGTAAAAATAATAACAAGAACAGCCGACGTTTATTAGCAACCATCGAGCATGATGGACTGAGCTATGAAGGGATTAAAAGCTTACGTACGGCGTTGATGTTTTCAATGCCTCCTGTTAGTAAGATTAGTTCGCTCATGGGATCGCGAAGCATTCGCAAAGTCAGTGAACTCAATAATGAAGAAATAACGACACAGGGCAAAATCATCGTCATCAGTGGTGAGTCGCCTAGTATTGGTAAGTCCTTTATCGCATCCAACTTAACAGAGACATTCTCTCAGTTAAACAAAAAGGTGCTGATCATCGATGGTGATATGCGCCGTGGTGAGTTGCACCATATCTTTACCGTCAGTCAAAATACAGGGCTCGGTGACTACCTAACAGACTCTGTTGGGTCTAATCTTGCAGACTATATACAGTCGACCAGCTATGACTTCATCGACTTTATGCCACGTGGTAAGCATCCTAATAACCCTGCTTCGCTATTGTCAACAGATAAATTTGCCACTATGATGTTGCAACTGGTCAGTACCTATGACTATATTATAATTGATACACCGCCAATCTTAGCCGTATCAGATGCGCTCATTACGGCTCAGTATGCGGATAAAGTCTTACTTGTGGTTCGCTACAATGATTCGATCGAAGGTCAAGTCACCTATGCGATTAAACTAATGCATAAGGCCAATATCATTGTAGATGGCATCGTGCTAAATGATGTGGTACAAGGACTCACTGATAAATATAGCTACCACTATAATTATGCGTATGGTAATTCGAAAGATTAACAAACAAATATGCGCCTTTTACAGTAAGTTAAGCACTAAATTTTAATTACAACGTGTTAATCTCATAGCCTGGCACATCAAACTAGTGATAGAGCAATGCAACACGATCCTAATAAAAGCCGTCATGATAAAACTACGATGAGTAATGGTAGTGACCGTAGTAAAAGGCGCCTAACTCATCATCGTGAATCAGACGTTCGCCCAACGACTAAGCTTAATGATATGGATGATACTACTGGTCTAAGAAAAGTTGCCGAATGGCTATTGGAGTTACCACGTCCAGCTAAGCAAGCCATTTTGTTAATCGTGGATTATGCGGTTTCCATATTGTGTTTATTCTTGGCGTTGTCTTTACGTCAAGGGGTTTTTGATGTCAATGCTAGTCCCTTATTGGTCTGTTTATATGGCTTAGTCCCTATCGTTGGGCTATATGCCATTGGCTTTTATCGCGGGGTGACACGTATATTCTTTGATACGGATATGCGCAAAGTGCTGTTGCTGTTTGTGGCTATCTTGGTTTTGTTTACTCTGGTCTATTTGCTTGATGGCATCAGTAGTATTCCGCGCTCCGTGCCGTTGCTCTATTTATTTATGTTGTTAATTTGGCTCTGGGGCAGTCGACTTTTCTTCCGCGACTTACTGCTGCGTCTGCAAGGCAAACCTGTCTATTATAATGATGGTCATGGCACTTCTGATCGAGATAAAGTGATCATCTATGGTGCTGGGAGTTCTGGCACTGCCCTACTTGACACTCTTCAAGGCTCACCTCGCTATCAAGTCGTCGCATTTGTCGATGATGACAGCCGACTAGCCGGTGGACATATCTTAAATAAGAAAATTTATCCTTCTACCAAGATTGAGACACTCGTCAAAGATCTGGATGTGGCTCAAGTGTTTCTAGCGATGCCCTCCGTCAGTCGCCAACGACGACGCGAGATAATCGATCGTTTAACAGAGATGTCCCTTAAGATCAAGCAACTGCCTAGCCTGCATGATATCGCTGAAGGTAAAGTGACGGTCAGTACCATGCGCCGAGTGGATATCCTTGATGTTCTGGATCGGCAAACGGTAGAACCTGATCAAAGATTACTGGCTAAAAACATTAGAGATAAAAATGTACTGGTGACTGGTGCTGGTGGCTCTATTGGCAGTGAGCTATGTCGGCAAATTATTAAAAACAGTCCTAAGTGCTTGGTCCTATATGAGCTGTCTGAATACGCACTGTATGCTATTCATCAAGATCTACTGGCTTGGCAATCTCAACACCCTGATCATAATCAAACTGATATAATCGCCCTTTTGGGAAACGTAAACAATCAAGATAAGTTAGCTAAAGTATTTAATCGATATAACATACATACTGTGTATCATGCGGCAGCTTATAAACACGTGCCCATTGTTGAATTTAATCCCTTTGAAGGGGCTATTAATAATGCCAAAGGCACTTATCATTGTGTCAAAGCGGCAGTGGAGTCACATGTTGAAACATTTGTATTAATTTCTACCGATAAGGCAGTACGCCCCACCAATGTGATGGGGGCATCTAAACGAATGGCAGAGCTGGTATGTCAAGGGTTTAGTGAGCAGAAGCATAATACGACCATCAGTATGGTTCGCTTTGGTAATGTACTCGGTTCATCAGGATCCGTCGTGCCTTTATTTACGAAACAAATCGCCAAGGGTGGCCCTATAACGGTGACGCATCCTGAAGTGACCCGCTACTTTATGACTATTCCCGAAGCGGCGAATTTAGTGATTCAAGCTGGGGCAATGGCGCAAGGCGGAGAAGTCTTTGTACTCAATATGGGCGAGCCTGTGAAGATAGTTGACCTTGCTCGTCGTATGATACATCTTAGTGGCTATGAGGTTAAAGATAATACGCACCCAGATGGAGATATCGAAATCGTATTTAGTGGTCTACGTCCGGGCGAAAAATTATACGAAGAGCTGATTATTGGTGATGACAATGTTGAGCCGACCGAGCATCCACTCATTATGCAAGCGCGTGAGCATAGCTTTGCTTTGACTAAAATAGAAGCGACGCTTAACGAGTTAAACACTCACTCTCAACAGCATGATATAGATTGGTTAAAGCAGCAATTTATCCATTATGTAGATGGGTATAAACCGAGTTAATTTCAGGCTACTATTAGATATCTTGAAGAACATATAAATTTTAAACGTAAAGGTGATCCATGTTAATACTAGAAGACATCAAAATTGCAGTAATAGGTTTAGGCTATGTTGGTCTTCCTTTAGCGGCTGAGTTTGGTAAACACCGCCCTACCATTGGTTATGATATCAATGAAGCTCGTGTCAATGAGTTGAGAAATGGTACGGACAGTACTCGAGAAGTAGAAAGTGAGGAATTAAAGTCTGCAAATCACCTATCGTTTACAACAACTTTAGAAGATTTAGCGGACGCTAACTTTTACATTATTACTGTCCCTACTCCCATTGATGAAAATAATGCGCCTGACTTAAGACCCCTTGAGAGTGCCTCATCTGCGGTAGCTAAAGTCATTAAGCAAGGGGACATTGTGGTATACGAATCGACGGTATATCCAGGTGCCACGGAAGAGGTGTGTATCCCAATCATTGAAAAAGAGTCTGGGTTAGTTTTTAATAAAGACTTTTATGTCGGCTATAGCCCAGAGCGTATTAACCCAGGTGATAAAGTTAATACACTAACTAAAATTACTAAAATAACGTCAGGTTCTACGCCAGAAGCCGCCGACTTAATTGATAGATTATATGCTTCCATCATTAAAGCAGGCACTTATCGTGCCAGCTCTATTAAAGTCGCTGAAGCGGCCAAAGTCATTGAAAATACTCAACGTGATCTAAATATCGCTATTGTCAATGAGTTTGCCAAAATATTTAATATTATCGGTATCGATACTCAAGCAGTGTTAGATGCTGCTGGCAGTAAGTGGAATTTCCTTAAGTTTAAGCCTGGCTTAGTTGGTGGACATTGCATAAGCGTGGACCCTTATTATCTCACTCATAAAGCACAGGAAGTCGGCTATCGTCCTGAAGTTATACTGGCAGGTAGACGTATAAATGATGGTATGGGGCAATACGTAGCCACTCAAATGGTCAAGAAGTTGGCTAGAAAGAAAATCCATATCGATGAGGCGAAAGTTCTGGTTATGGGTTTTACCTTTAAAGGCGACTGCCCAGATACCCGTAATACCAAAGTCATTGAAATTATTAAAGAGCTAAAAAGCTTCAATATTAATGTCGATGTGTATGATAGCTGGGCCAGCAAACAAGAAGTCAAAGATCATTATGATATTGAGCTCATTGAGGAACTTAAAGAGGGCTACTACGATGGCGTTGTTATTGCCGTTGATCATAGCGACTATAAAGATCTAGGTATCGATTATATTCGATCATTAGCTAAAGACAATCACGTGATTTATGATGTTAAATACGTGTTTGATGAAGGTGAAACAGATATTCGTCTTTAGTAGACATCTCTATGTTTGTTTTAGACTTAAGATAGTGTATTAGAAACTCATATTAATCTTTTAGAAAATCATAATTAGGACTTTACTATGAAAAACTTTGCCTTAATTGGTGCTGCTGGCTATATCGCCCCAAGACATATGAAAGCCATTAAAGAAACAGGTAACACTCTAAAAGTTGCTTACGATATAAATGATTCTGTTGGTATCATAGATAGCATCTCACCTAACAGCGAGTTTTTCACACAGTTTGAAGCATTCAGCAACTACTGCTATAACTTAAAGCGCTCTGGTAATCAGAAAATTGACATCGTATCAGTGTGTTCGCCCAATTATTTGCACTACCCTCACATCGCCGCTGGACTAAGAATGGGTGCTGATGTGATTTGTGAAAAGCCGCTTGTGCCTACCGAAGCTATTTTAGATGAACTGATCGAGATTGAAAATGAAACAGGACAGAAGGTCTATAATATCCTTCAGTTGCGTCATCATGACGCCATATTAAAGCTTAAGGATCAGATCGCAAATGACAACCGCTCAGATAAATATGATATCGAACTAACCTATATTACCTCTCGTGGTAAATGGTATTTAGAAAGCTGGAAAGGCGATCTTAATAAATCCTTTGGCATTGCAACCAATATTGGGGTGCATTTCTTTGATATGCTGCATTTCATCTTTGGTGAGCTAGTGGAGAGCGAGGTCTACTATACTGGAGATACCAAAGCTGGGGGCTATCTAGAGTATGATAAAGCACGTGTGCGTTGGTTCTTATCTATTGACGCTAATGACTTACCTGAAAGCGTAAAAGGCAAGCAACCTACTTACCGTTCGATAGATATCGAAGGTGAAGAAATTGAGTTCTCTGGTGGATTTACTGACTTACATACGGTGTCCTATCAAGAAATCTTAGCAGGCCGTGGTTACGGCTTAGAAGATGCAAGATTTAGTGTTAAAACGGTGGAACACATTCGTCATGCACAAGATAAGGTGAGCGACGATTCCAGACTACATCCTTATGTCAAAAAATTGTTAGCGGAGCGCACTTAATGTCAAACTCTATAGATAAGTCTGTATTTATTCATGACTCTGCAATAGTTGATGACGGTGCTACCATAGGTAAAGACAGCCGCGTGTGGCACTTTGTCCATATATGTGGGGGTGCCGTTATCGGTAAGAAATGTTCGTTAGGTCAGAATGTATTCGTCGGTAATAAAGTCATCATTGGTGATGACTGTAAGGTTCAGAACAACGTCTCTGTCTATGACAATGTTACCTTAGAAGACGGTGTCTTTTGCGGACCGAGTATGGTATTTACCAATGTATATAACCCCCGCTCATTTGTAGATAGAAAATCCGAGTTTATGAGCACTCTAGTAAAAACCGGCGCTACATTAGGGGCAAACTGTACCATAGTCTGCGGTAATACTATTGGTAAGTTCGCTTTCGTTGGTGCTGGTAGTGTCGTCAATAAGGATGTACCAGATTATGCGTTAATAGTGGGTGTGCCAGCCCGACAAATCGGCTGGATGAGTGAGTATGGTGAACGATTAGAATTACCTCTCTCTGGTAGTGGCGAGGCGTTTTGTGAACACACTGGAACTAAATATACGTTAGCTGATGGTATGCTAACCAAAGAGGTATAATCATGCAATTTATTGATTTAGCAGCGCAACAAGAACGTATTAAAGATAAGCTACAAGCGAATATTCAAAAGGTATTGGCTCATGGAAAATACATTCTTGGACCAGAAGTTCAAGAGCTTGAAGAAAAGCTATCCGAATACTGTGGCGCTAAATACTGCATCACCTGTGCGAATGGTACCGATGCATTACAAATTGCATTAATGGCGCTTGGTATTGGTCCTGGCGATGAAGTCATTACACCTGGGTTTACCTATATCGCAACCGCTGAGACTGTTGCCTTACTAGGCGCAAAACCAGTCTATGTGGATATTGATGCGAAAACGTATAATATGGATCCTAGCTTATTAGAATCTGCCATCACTTCTCATACTAAAGCGATAATACCTGTTAGTTTATATGGTCAATGTGCTGATTTTGATGCTATTAATTCAATAGCTGCTAAATATAATCTACCGGTTATTGAAGATGCCGCGCAAAGCTTTGGCGCCACTTATAAAGGTAAAAAATCTTGCAATCTGACTACGATAGCCTGTACTAGCTTCTTCCCTAGCAAGCCTTTAGGCTGTTATGGTGACGGTGGTGCAATATTTACCAATGACGAAGAGTTAGCAACTATCATTCGTCAGATTGCCAGACATGGTCAAGATCGCCGTTATCATCATATCCGTATCGGAGTAAACAGTCGGCTAGATACGTTACAAGCAGCTATATTACTGCCTAAGCTCGAGATATTAGAGGATGAAATGCAGGCCCGTCGTCAAGTTGCCGCTACTTATACTAAGCTACTTAATGAAGCAGATATTACTACTACTCCTGTAATTGAAACGCATAATGAAAGCGCTTGGGCTCAATATACCATTCAGGTAGAAAATCGAGAACAATTACAAGCCAATCTTAAAGAGCAGGGTATACCTACTGCTGTACACTACCCTATCCCGCTAAACAAACAACCCGCTGTTGCGAGTGATGCTAAGTTACCTGTGGGTGATGCAGTAGCTCAGAAAGTTATGAGCTTGCCTATGCATCCATATTTGAACGTTGCAGATGAAAAGTTAATAGTAGATTTAATTAAAAACATTTAGGATATCTCGATAACTGCTCCAATTGATTAGATAGCAACATTAATAGAGTCTTAGTATGAAAAAACCAAATGCTAACAGCTTTGTTAGTGGCACGAGCATATATCTAACATCGAATATATTAAATGGTATTATTCCTTTTATTTTATTACCCATACTAACCAGATATTTAAATCCTTCTGAGTATGGGGAAGTTGCTATGTTCCAGACCTTACTAGGAGCTTTATCAGCTTTCACAGGAAGTGTATTCGTTGGAGCTGCTGGAAGAAAGTATTATGATATTAATCTTCAACGTAAAGACTTAGCTGAGTTTATAGGCTCCTGTATTCAATTAATTATAGTTTTTTCGACATTTGTCTTTCTCATATTATTCACTTCCCAGAATAAGCTATCAGGTTGGTTAGGCCTAAACCCGACATATACACTTTTTGCAGTGCTTACTGCTGCGTTTACAGCTGTTATTAGCATTCGATTAAGGCAATGGCAAGTTGATAAACAGGCAGTTAAATTTGGGGTTTTACAAATCTCACAAAGTTTACTCAATATGCTTTTATCACTTCTATTTGTAGTAGTTATGCTTAAAGGTTCACAAGGGCGTATTGAGTCACAAATAGTAGTAGCCTCAGTATTCGTATTAATTAGTATATACCTGCTATATAAAGACAAACTATTGAAAATTGTTATTTTCCGAAAAGAGTATTTAGAGGAAGCATTAAAGTTTGGTGTTCCACTAATCCCACATGTAGCTGGAACTTTCCTACTAATGACTGTCGATCGGTTTGTCATAAATAAAGAGATGGGACTTGCGGAAGCAGGAATTTATATGGTAGCAGTGCAGCTCACCATGACTGTGAAAATTATATTTGATGCTATTAATAAAGCCTATGTTCCTTGGCTTTTTGAGAAGCTTAAAGAAAACAACAATCAGCAAAAAATCAAAATTGTTAAATATACTTATATTTGGTTTGCTGTAATAATTTTAGGCGCATTATTATCATTTGTTATTGGTCCCTATTTGGTAGTCTGGTTTGCAGGGGAAGAATATGCAGAGGCAGGTAAAGTAATAGGCTGGTTAGCTTTAGGTCAAGGCTTTCAAGGTATGTACTTAATGGTTACTAACTATATATTTTATTCCAAAAAGACAGGCTTGCTATCAATAGCGTCTATAGCTTCAGGTATTCTAAATTTAATATTACTAATTATATTAATTCGACTATTGGGTTTAGAAGGTGCATCTATTGCATTCGCTATATCTATGGGCATTCGATTTTTGTTAACATGGTATATAGCGCACAAGCGTCATCCAATGCCATGGATTTTATTCAAAAAACAGTTTTAAGCACACTACAATATAACCAGTCAGCGAGAAATATTAATTTTTGTTGAATAGTTAGTATTTGCGTATATTTTTTATAAAAAAATCTATGCAATAGTAACTCTTGCTATTCAGTTTAATCTAAATAAATTAAAATTAGTATAGTTAGTGACTTAGATTGAAAGAACTAATCTTTAAGAAAAACTTCTTTTAACACTAAAAAATATTTAATATTATTAACTGAAAGTAATATTTTTATCTTTTTATTAATCATATAAAACATACTATAAATACTGAAGGTCTTTAAATATGAAAAACCCTGAAATTAATATTGCTGGACGATTGGTCGGCTATGACTATGATCCATTAGTTATTGTAGAGATAGGTATTAATCATGGAGGCTCACTATCTGTTGCTAAAAAAATGGTTGATGCTGCTATTGAAGCTGGAGCAGAAGTTATTAAACATCAAACTCATATTGTTGAAGATGAAATGAGTCACCTTGCAAAGCAAACCATACCTGGTAATGCTGATAAATCCATATATGACATTATGGAGGAATGCGCCTTAAATGAAAATGATGAGTATGAACTCATGAGATATACTCAGCAGAAAGGAGCAATATTTATAAGCACTCCTTTTTCACGTGCTGCGGTAGATCGCCTAGTGAAATTCGATATTCCTGCATTTAAAATTGGCTCAGGAGAGTGTAACAACTATCCTCTACTTAAATATATTTCTAAATTCAAAAAACCCATAATCTTAAGTACAGGAATGAATGACCTAGAAGGCGTAGAAAAAGCTGTTACAATATTTAGAGAAGCCGGTGTTCCTTATGCATTACTACATACAACAAATCTCTACCCCACTCCGCCAAATCTAGTTCGTTTGGGTGCTATGAAAGATTTATTAGAAGCCTTCCCAGATGCAGTTGTTGGCTTATCAGATCATACTATAGATAACTACGCATGTATTGGTGCAGTTGCACTTGGAGCTTCTATACTAGAAAGACACTTTACAGATACTATGGAAAGAATTGGTCCAGATATTTCATGTTCCATGGATCCTGATGCTTTAGCAACTCTAATTAATGCTTCAAAAATCGTCAAGGAAGAAAGAGGTGGTTCAAAAAACGATGTCATTGAAGAAGAGCAAGTCACTAGAGATTTCGCCTTCTCCACACTAGTTACCATCCAACCCATTAAAAAAGGTGAAGTTATTACTGAGTCCAACTTATGGGCGAAGAGACCTGGTACAGGAGAAATTAAAGCAGAGTTTTTTGAAAGCGTTATAGGGAGAAAGGCTACTAGAGATATTGCCGTTGATGAACATTTAACCTGGAAGGATTTTGAATAAATGAAAAAAAGAATCCTTTTCTTAACAGGTACAAGAGCTGACTTTGGCAAGCTAAAGCCATTAATAAGCTCTGTAAAGGCAAGTGATAAATTTGAATATCAAATTTTTGTTACAGGTATGCACTTACTTTCAAAATATGGCAATACTGTTAATGAGATACATAAATCAGGGTTTGATAAGACATTCTGCTATATGAATCAAGTTGAAGGCGAACCTATGGAAGTGATTCTTGCTAACACTATTACAGGACTAAGTCGATACTTGCATGAGTACCCAATTGATATGATTATTGTGCATGGTGACCGTGTCGAAGCTTTAGCAGGTGCTACTGTAGGGGCTTTACGTAATATCTTAGTTACTCATATTGAAGGTGGAGAAATATCTGGTACAGTTGATGAGCTAATGCGACATGCTATATCAAAACTATCGCATATACATTTTGTTGCCAGTGAAACAGCTGAAAAAAGACTACATCAACTAGGAGAAGATCCCAAAACCGTATTTACTATAGGATCTCCTGACGTAGATGTAATGCTTTCAGACCAGCTACCTCAACTTAATGATGCTAAAGCTAGATATCTAATACCTTTTGATAAATACGCTATTGCTATGCTACATCCAGTTACGACTGAGTATAATGAACAGCAAAGTAATGCTGAAATATTCGTTGACTCACTAATTAATAGTAAGCAAAATTATGTCGTAGTTTATCCAAATAACGATTATGGTTCGCACTTTATATTTAGTGCCTATAAAAAATTAGAAAATAGAAGTAATATAAAATTATTTCCTTCTTTGCGTTTTGAGCATTTCTTAGTTCTTTTAAAACATGCCTTATTTTTAATTGGAAACTCGAGTGCTGGTATTCATGAAGCACCTATATACGGTGTACCTACCATAAATATAGGGTCTAGACAAAATAATAGATTCCGTTATCAATCAATTACCGATGTTGCATTTAGTCAACAAGAAATATTAAATGCAATTAACTTATTTAAGACAATGAAAAGATATCCGCCTTGCACCTATTATGGTGATGGTAGCAGTTCAGATAAATTTATGACCGCACTAAGTAGTCCAGTATGGAAAATTGCCAATCAAAAACACTTCAGAGATTTAAAAGATGTATAATCAAAAAAAAATATTAGCACTAATAACTGCGCGAGGTGGATCCAAAGGAATACCTAGGAAAAACATCAAACTTCTTAATGGAATTCCACTGATTAACTGGACCATAAACGCGGCGAGAAGTAGTCGTTATATTGACCGTCTAATACTATCAACAGACGATCAAGATATTGCTAATATTGCACAATATGCAGGCTGTGATGTCCCATTTATAAGGCCTGATGAACTAGCAACCGATACAGCTACAAGTATTGATGTTATTTTTCATACTTTAGATAATATTCAAGGTAATTATGATTACCTACTATTATTACAACCTACTTCTCCATTTAGAACATCTGAACAAATTGATTCTATTATCGAACAGGCTTTAAACAATACTGCTGCAATAACCGTATCTGTTAATAAATCTAAAAAACACCCTTGCTTTATGTATAAGCTTAAAAAAGACAATAGCTTAAAGCCTATTTTAGCAGATCAACAGCATGGGCGTCGTCAAGATATGCCAAAAACCTATGAATTTAATGGAGCTCTATATCTCGCTGATATTAATTATCTTAGAAAAGTGAAAAGCTTTAATGTCAAGGGTATCCAAGCTTTTATTATGGATGCTATAACTTCTATTGATATAGATGAGCCATTAGACTGGGATTTTGCTGAGCTACTAATAAAAAAAGGATATATATTATAAGAAGATTTCTATAACATAAGGCTACGTAGTATATTTGAATGAAATTATTGATACTTAAGCGATAATATACCTATAAGCTAGCATATTATTATTAATAAAAGTAGCAACTAAAACTGCAGAGTCGGCTTAAAAATCAAACTTTTTCTTTATCTATATCTCTCTTGATAATAAATTAACATACAGCTGTAAATACTATTAACCTGTAGCAAAATACACTCTATTTATATATTCCTCTAACAAATAATACAGATATAGAGCTATTTTAAACCCTTTAATTTTCTAATACGATAAAACAATTTACGCCTATGTTCCGATTTGATCTTAATAGCTTTATTTATATTTTGCCAGAATTTACTTAGAATAATTTTACAATAAAAAGTTCTCTTATCTACATAACAGACCTTAAGGTTCCTACAGGTACGCAAGGTAATTTTATTTCGGCTGAATACAACTTATGATTTCTAACACTATAAATAACTTGAAAGTATTAAATATGCTGATTAAGCGTATAAATATCCTTGATGATAGTTATAAAATAAAAGAAAGTGATTTCTTACTATTTTGTCATGATGCAAACAGAGGAGTAACTTTAAACAATCAAGCTTACTCACCGCTCATGGACTCATTAAAAGATGTAATAGAGGGGAAAGACTATACAAGTACAACTATAGCTCATCCATGGTCAAAAATGGTCGGAGCAAAAGCCTATGGCTCTCCAATAGCTATTAACGGATCCTTTTTTGTTGCCAAATTACTCAAGAGAATTCTTAAGATATCAAAACTTCAACCTGATGTTATATTTTATGAAAGACTGTTTAAAAAAGCTAATCCAAAAGTAATTCTAACTATTGGCTCACCCAAAGAGCTCTGCGAAGCAGCCCGAAATCTAGGAATTTTCCATGCTGAACTACTACATGGTATTGGTTATACGTCTATAAAGTGGGACTGGGACACACTTGATAAAAAAAAT
Source organism: Psychrobacter sp. CX5 (assembly GCF_057621535.2). Classification (NCBI taxonomy): domain Bacteria; kingdom Pseudomonadati; phylum Pseudomonadota; class Gammaproteobacteria; order Moraxellales; family Moraxellaceae; genus Psychrobacter; species Psychrobacter sp. CX5. The sequence goes on from NZ_CM177735.1 coordinate 914,656, forward strand.
ATACCACAATGTATTTTATCTCTAGACCCAATTTCAACACATACATTTAATGTCCTGAAAAAGAGAGGAGTTATCATTAAAGAAATAAAACATCCTTATTTAGAGAGGTTTAAAGGTTCTGGTGAAGACTTACCTAAAGATTGGCTAACCCCGAACAATGATGCATCTAGGAGTTATGACAAGGAAATCCTTGTCTCATTACAATGGGGATTTGCTCCAGGAATAGATGAACATGAAGAATATAAAGGCATTCTATCTAATGGGTTGTTTTATGAAGAGCTAGAGGATGTTATCAAGGAAACTGAACATAAAATATATTGGAGATTCCGCCTACATCCAGTTCAATACACTCAACCAAAAAGATATAAAAAGATTCTAGAGTTTATGGATTCATTTGTTAGCCAGCATAATAACTGTGAGTGGAAAGAGTCTACTTTTTCTCCTCTTCCATCTATACTTTCTACCTGTTCCGGGCATATTACAATGTTTTCAATGTGTAGTTACGAGGCTGCTTATTTTGGTATCCCTACCCTCGCATTGGCACCAAGTTTACAAAAAGGTGAAGTACATGAAAATTTATTTGAAGATCTAGTTGAAAAAAAATATCTAGTAAAACAAACTGTCTCTGTAGGTAGGATTTTAAACTGGGTAAAACATACAGAAAGAATGGAACCTGCTATAGCTAGTCATATTGATGAAGAATTAGATACTATTGATTGGCTTTTATCTCAGGCTTAACTGACTCTATCTCACATAGAATGTTTATGAGAGTTTCATTACTCATACTCTTTCATTAACTATGGCTAAAAAATGCATAATGTAGCAATGACAAAAAATAGTAAAAGGTATAGTGATGGTATTCTCTCAATTCCTATACTTATTATATTAGTTATACTAAGCTCATTTTGGTTCTTTTCAGGTGCTGCTTTAAGCTATATAGGCTACCTATTTATTTTTCTGTCTTCGCTAAGTCTTATTTTTTTATATAGAATAAAATATAAAGAGTTATATGGTCTTATTGCCCTTATTTTATTACTTATTTCTTTTAAAACAATTAGTCAATATATTACACATAATTTATCAGACTCTGGGCACTATACAACGTTAATATCGGGCGTGATTATCGGTTATTTAGCTAATAAATATGACCGCTCACATATTATTCTCAAAGCTCTCTATTATTTTATATTTCTATACGCCTTAATAATTTTATCAGTATTGCTTATGGGTGTATCGCCTGGAAATATATGGACAGGCAGTCGCAACCTTAGTGGCCAACTATTTGTTAGCTTTGGTGCACTATTTCTTTTTTATAAGCCGGCAACAGATGGATTAAAGTTCAAAAGGTTATTTTACCTTATCGTTTTTATTATTTGCGTTTTATCAATTGGTCGTTCTGGCATTATAACTTCTTTTATACTTTTAATCGCATCTGTTTTAGAAACATATTCTTTGAGGCTTACTAAAAATAATATTTTTAAAATTTTATTTAGCATCTTAGCATTAATTTTTATGGCACTAGGGTTTGAGTACTTTCTGAACTTTTTCAATACTTTTTCTAAATTCGAGTACCTACGTTCTGGAGGAGTTGAAGACAGTTACCGTAGTATAATGATCGATGAGTTCTTTAGTAATTATAGTATTAGAGTATTCTTTTTTGGAATGGACCTATCATCGCTCCCTTATATATCTTCATTTAGAAATAATCCGCATAATGGTTATATCTACCTACATGCTCACTTAGGTATTATAGCTATTGTTATGTATGGCTATATTCTGGCTTTCTTGGCCACTCTTATTAAAAGCAAAGATATTGTTAGCTTCTTAGCTGTTATGGCATTGCTCCTACGATTAGGAACTGACTCCCCTCCTAGTCTAGTTTTTTTTGCGTTTATATTTCTATTTATGTACGCTGTTTTTCATATCAGAAAGAATCATAAAGATCTCCATAATTCGCCTCAATAACAATTAAAACTAATTAAACAAAGTAGGAAAACCTAAAAGTGAGAAAGATATTATTTTTATCAGGAATCGACTTTAAGGATAAATCTATTAAAGTTATATCTGAAACCCCTAAGCAATACGCTAAAAAAGGGTGGGATGTCCATTATTTTGTATATAGAGACACATCAAAAGGTGGTAACTATTTTTATGAAGATGAAATTAATCCAGAAGGCGTTAGTGTATACCGTAAATATTGGCCTTTAGCTCGAATTCGCAATTCAAACTCTCGTCCTGTGAAGTTATTAGCTAATAAATTATCTAGCTTAATAGTCACAACAAATCTTTTTATATTAGGTGCTAATTACCTGTATAGGAATAAAGACTGTTGTTTTGTTTATGGTTATGAAATGCAAGGTGTTTTAGCTAGCAATCTTTTAAAGATATTATTTCCTAAAAGAGATATTTTTTATATATCTCGTTTTCAAGGTGTCTTTTATATTAAAGAGCACTTTAAACACCATCGATATATTAACCTTCTATTTAATTTAGACACCTTGTTAGCAATGTGGCTGCCATCTGACTTATTGATCATGACAAATGATGGTACACGAGGTGATGAGATATTACGGAAAATTAAATCTAGATCTGTTAAAAACTTCTTATTTCTTAGCAACGGCATCACATCTCCTAAAATAGTTCCGAAAGAAGCTTTATGCAATAAATACAACCTAAATCAAAACGACTCCTTTATTTTAATGGTTTCAAGGTTAGTGAAGATTAAAAGAGTACATTTAGCGCTACAAGCGTTAAAAAGGTTGAAAGAAAGCAATGTACCTTTCAACCGTAAGTTAGTTATAGTGGGTGATGGACCCGAACTTGAAAAGTTAAAAACGTATGCAGCTGATTCAGATACATTAAACGAGGTGATTTTTTTAGGTGCATTACCTAATGAAGAAGTCTATTCTTTAATGAAACATTCAGAAATGGTACTAAGTCTATATGAGTCTTCAAATATTGGTAACCCCTTCTTTGAGTCTATGAGTGTAGGAACACCCTTCATTGCAGTTAATAATGGTGACACATCCTCTTTTGTAAAAAACCTAGATAATGGCTACCTGCTTTCTGAAGATAATATCGTTGCAGATTTAGTTGATTTTCTTAAAAAAATATCTTTAGGTGATATGTCCTTAAAACCTTTAAGGACTGGTGCAATAAAATACTCTGCTAAGAATATAATGAGCTGGAAAGATAGAATTGACTTAGAGATCTCTGAAATAGAAAAGCTATACCAAAAGGATTAAACTTGATGAAAATTGTTTTACTTTCCAGCGCTTCTTCAGTTCATACACTTCGCTGGGCTAATGGCCTTGCAAGAGATGGATTAGATGTCCACGTTATTAGCCAACATCCACAGTTAGAACCAATTGATAAAGAAGTTCATGTCCATATTTTGCCTTTCAGGGGGGTATTAGGCTACTTCACGATGGTTCCTGCTGTAAGAAAGCTTATCAAAATGATAAAGCCGGATATTTTAAATGCACACTATGCCAGTGGCTATGCTACTACCGCTCACCTACTAGGTTATCACCCATGGTTACTCTCGGTATGGGGAAGTGATGTTTATGATTTCCCCAATAAATCATCAGTCCATAAGCTATTAGTCCGTAAAAACTTGTTATCTGCAGATAAAGTAGCCTCTACCAGTCACTGTATGGCTAAAGAGACCAAATCATTTACACCAGAGCTAGAAAATATTGCTATCACTCCATTCGGTGTTGATACAAAACTATACGACTCTTTAACTGATTCTTTATCAGCTCGAGATAATACAGAGGAAATAGTGATTGGTACTGTTAAAACTTTAGCACCTAAGTATGGTGTTGATACATTAATCAAGGCCTTCGCAATTATCCTTAGGAACTTTACAGACCATCATCCTGAGATAGTGAGCAAACTTAAATTACGCCTTGTAGGCGACGGTCCTCAACGTACTGAACTAGAGAGTCTGTGTCAGCAATTAGAAATATCTAATAAGGTTGACTTTATAGGTCGAGTGGATAGTGATTACGTCCCTCTTGAACTAAACAAATTAGATATTTATATTGCCCTAAGCAGGCTAGATAGCGAAAGCTTTGGTGTGGCTATTATTGAAGCAGGTGCGGCTAGTAGGCCTGTAGTTGTATCCGACGTGGGCGGGTTACCAGAAGTCGTTATTAAAGATAAGACTGGCCTCATAGTGCCTAAAGATAATCCTGAAGCAGCTGCAAAGGCTATTTCAGAATTGATCTTAGACAAACAGTTAAGAATTGCTATGGGTGACGCGGGTAAACAGCATGTTAGTCAAACCTACGATTGGGATGTGTGCGTAACCACTATGGTTAACCTATATAAAGAAGTTATTGATAAATACAAACGTAACAAATGATATACTAGTAATTAACCTTTATATAAGTGCTCAAAAAAGTTGATAAGAAGGTGTTTACTACCAATGCAGCAAAATAAAACTATCTGGATTATTAACCAATATGCCTCTACACCCAAAACTGGCATGGGTGGACGACACTATTATTTAGCTCAGGAGTTAGCTAAACAAGGTCATACTGTAAGTGTTATCACTGGAAGCTACAGTCATCTATTAAAGAACCCAATTAATTTTAAAACTGACTTTCTGACTGATAATATTGATAAAAACTTCAAATATATCTGGGTTAAACTCCCTGAATACGAGCATGCGCATAGTAAAAAAAGAATAATAAATGAGTTCTTGTTTGCAAAACAAATCACAAAACTGACTCATATCACTCCTACTAAACCAGATTTTATTATACACTCCTCACCATCATTGATTAGTTACTTCGGTGCTATCTATTTAGCAAAAAAACTGAAAGCTAAATATATATTTGAAGTTCGAGATATATGGCCTTTAACGCTAATCAAACTCGGTGGATATTCCAAAAACCACCCTTTTATTAAGCTATTACAATGGACCGAAGACCAAGCATATCAAAAAGCAAAGCATGTCTTTTCTAACCTGGCGAATGCTGTTGAACACATGCAAGCAAGAGGGATGAATAAGGATAAATTTACCTGGATACCTAACGGTATCTCTTTAGCTGAATTAGAAAAAAAACAACCACTTTCACAGCATATCTTGAAGCAGATACCAAATAATAAATTTATTGTGGGCTACACTGGAACCCTCGGTGAAGCAAATGCTATGCATTATCTTTTAGATGCTGCGGCTATCTTAAAAGAATATTCTGATATCCACTTTATTCTGGTTGGCTCTGGTAAACAGAAGCATCATCTCATTAAGCAAGCTAAAGATCTTAAATTAACTAATATCTCTTTTATTGAGCCTATAGAAAAAACCCAAGTGCAATCTATGTTAGATATGTTTGACGTATGCTATATCGGTTGGCATAAGCAAGATCTATATAAATTTGGTATCGCTGCAAATAAAATTCCTGAATATATGTACTCTGCAAAACCGGTTATACATTCTTTTTCAGGAAAAGGAGACTTTATTCGTGAGACATCATCGGGAATTACTGTAGAGGCTGAAGACCCTAAAGCAATAGCTAAAGCAATCTTAGAAATAAAGTCTCTAAATGTTAACGAACGTTCTAAAATGGGTAATCGTGGGAAAAAGTTTGTTCTAGAGAATCTAACTTATGAAAAACTAGCCAATAAATTAATAAACAAACTATCTACAGGTTAATAGTAATGCATGATATTAAGAGATTAATAGACATAGCTGCCAGTGGTACAGCTTTAGTAGTCCTTTCCCCTGTGTTAGCTACAGTCGCTTATAAAGTTAAGAGAAACTTAGGGTCACCTGTGTTGTTTAAACAAACACGACCTGGTCTAGATGGTAAGCCTTTTGAAATGATCAAATTTCGTACCATGAAAGATGCCATAGACAAAGACGGTAACCCCCTTCCTGATAGTGAGCGTCTTACACCCTTTGGACAAAAACTACGTAGTACCAGTCTTGATGAGCTTCCTGAGCTTTGGAACGTGTTAAAAGGTGATATGAGCTTAGTTGGCCCTCGCCCATTGCTCATGGAGTACTTACCTCTGTATAACAGCGAACAGGCGCGTCGTCATAAAGTGCGCCCAGGAGTAACAGGCTACGCTCAAGTCAACGGTCGAAATGCGATCAGTTGGGAGCAAAAGTTTGCACTCGATACTTGGTACGTTGATAACCAATCACTGTGGCTAGACTTCAAAATTCTAGCGAAGACAGTTAAGCAAGTACTGATCAAGGATGGTATTAGTGCTGAAGGTGAAGCCACAATGAGCAAGTTTACTGGTAGTTAAATTTATTAAGGATATATGATGAATGAGCTAATCGGTGTTTACGGTGCTAGTGGCTTTGGTAGAGAAGTCATGCCTTTGGTTAGGCAACAATATGCTCACCTAAATAAAGAGGCATTTGTATTTATTGATGATGCAGATGCTATAAATAATTTAAACGGATATAAAGTCATCACCTATAAGGACTTTTTAAAACGTAATGCTCAGAACAAATACGTCACTATTGCTATTGCAGACAGTAAAATACGTCAACTATTAGCCGATAAGCTCAGTGCAGATAATATTCAAAACATTGATGTACAAGCAGATAACGCTACTATCTTAGATAGCGTAGAGCTGGGTGAGGGTAGTATTATATGTCATCACACCTGTTTGACTTCTAATATCAAAGTCGGTAAATACTTTCATGCCAACATCTATAGTTATATAGCTCACGATTGTATTATTGGGGATTATGTCACCTTTGCGCCTCGAGTTAACTGTAATGGCAATATTCATATTCATGACCATGCCTATATCGGTACAGGTGCTACCATTAAACAAGGCACTCCTGACAAGCCATTAGTCATTGGTAAAGGCGCTATCGTAGGTATGGGTGCCGTAGTGACCAAAGATGTACCCGCTGGTGCCGTCGTTGTTGGTAATCCTGCTAGACCACTGATTAAAAAATAATAGATACCTATAACTTCAAACTAACCAACCTTAATAACGTTAGTTAAAACTTTCTAAAATAAAGGTAACCAAAGTCATTATGTTAAACACCTCATTCCAACCTTGGCCAAGTTTTACGCAAGAAGAAGCTGATGCGGTTAGTCGTGTTCTATTATCCAACAAAGTCAACTATTGGACAGGAGAAGAGGGTCGCGAATTTGAAAAGGAATTTGCAAAGTGGGCCGATAGCGATTACGCCGTGGCTGTGGGTAATGGGACGTTAGCCTTGGATGTGGCATTACAAGCACTAGAGTTACAGCCTGATGATGAAGTTATCGTTACGCCACGTACCTTTATTGCTAGTATCTCTAGTGTGGTCAATGCCGGTCTGACACCTGTATTTGCTGATATCGATAAAGATAGTGGCAATATCTCTCCAGAGACCATCGAAGCCGTCATCACTGATAAAACACGTGCTATCGTTTGTGTCCACTTAGCAGGATGGCCGTGTGATATGGATGGCATCATGGCACTTGCTGAAAAGCATAACCTATATGTGATTGAGGACTGTGCACAAGCTCATGGTGCTAAATATAAAGGTCGCAGTGTGGGTAGTATTGGTCATATTGGCGCTTGGAGCTTTTGTCAGGATAAGATCATGACCACAGGGGGTGAAGGTGGCATGGTGACGACTAATGATGAGGCACTTTGGCGTAAAATGTGGGCTTATAAAGATCATGGCAAAAGCTACTCGGCTGTCTATGAAACCGAACACCCACCCGGCTATCGCTGGCTACATGAAAGCTTCGGAACCAACTGGCGGCTGACTGAAATGCAGTCTGCTATTGGTCGTATTCAACTAACCCGTATGCCAGAGTGGACGGCGAAGCGCACAAAAAATGCACAAGCTATATTGCAAGCGTGCCAACCATGGGAAGAAAAAGGCTATCTTAATGTGCCTGTTATGGAAGAGACTTCAGGCTTTGAAGACTGCACACATGCTTACTACAAACTATACGTCTATGTAAACTTTGAGAACTTACCGGAAGGCTGGTCGCGTGATCGTATTATCGACGAGATAAATGCGTTAGGTGTTCCTTGCTACTCAGGCTCTGCATCTGAAGTCTATTTAGAAAAAGCCTTTGATGATACTGGTCTGCGTCCAGATCCGAGACTACCTGTCGCTAGACAGTTAGGCGAAACCAGTCTGATGTTCTTGGTTCACCCTACTCTATTAGATAGTGAAATTGATAAAACTATCCAAGCCATTAATGACGTATTTACTCAGTTAGATCAACAGGCTTAATAGAATACACTTTTATGACACTTTGATTAGTTAATAATTGAACGATTACAGTTGCGTATTTCATTCAAATACTTAGGTCTAATTATGCGATTGAATTAAAAATATGAACTTTTGTTTAGTATTAAGTTATAATATGCGCTGTCATTATTGTAGCTAACGAAATCAAATTGGCAACATTAAACTCATATCTTATAAAGAGCGTCTTATCATGGCTAAACATCTAACCTCATTGAACCAGACAGTATTTAAACGGATCACCTTAAGTTTAGTTACTGGTCTAAACCTTGTTAGCATCTGTCTGATAAGCAGCTTAGCGTCAGCTCAAAATCTACAAATGAATGATATGAGCCTAAAGTCAGAGCTTGACTGGTTACAAGCTCAAGGCGTGATCCAGATAAGTACCAGTACCTGGCCACTGACGACTAACGAAATCAATCGTGCCCTTGAAAGTGCCCGTATTGAAACCCCTGAGCAACAACAAATCGTCCAGTCTATCCGTTACACTCTAAACAAACAACCGAAGTCACTGCTTAACACGACCGTATCTGCCTACGCTCAGACCGATAGAGCTCAGCTTCCGCAAACCTTCGCCGACGATAAAATGGCAGACTTCGAAGCGACTGCCCAAGCAGGCTATAGTGAAGATAACTGGGAAGTTAATATACAAGCCAATATCAAAGAAGATGATCTTATAGATGATGAAGACGTCAGTTTTGAGGGCTCTTATATTGCAGGTAAGCTTGCTAACCAATGGCTGATAGCTGGTCAAATACCGAGCTGGTGGGGACCTGGACATGATGGTAGCTTAGTCCGTGGCGATGCCAGTAAACCTGTCATCGGTGTCACGATGCAACGGGACACACAAGCCGCACCAACCACACCCTTTCTAAACTGGGTCGGACCTTGGCAGTATCAACTGTTTGCTGGACAGCTTGAGGACTATGATGCCGTGCCCGATGCTAAACTCATTGGGATGCGCTTGACTGCCAATCCAACACAGTGGCTACAAGTTGGCGCGTCACGTAGCTTTATGTGGGGTGGTGACGGTCGTCCCGAAAACTGGGATTCGTTTTGGGATGCGGTAGAAGGCACCAATGATAATGGCGGTACGGGTAATCCTGATCCTGCTAACCAATTGGCTGGTTTTGATGCCCGTGTTAATCTAGCCCCCTTAGTCAATGTGCCTGTCGGACTTTATGGTAGCTATGTCGGAGAAGATGAAGCGGGTGGACTGCCTGCTAAAAATATGTACTTAGCAGGTATCGACTATGCTGCGAGCTTCGATACCGAACAGTTTGGTGCGGTGCCTTACCAGTTATATACCGAGTGGACTGATACCCGTACTAGTGGCGATGTCAAAGGTATCTCATATAATCATTCAAACTATACCGATGGTTATTATCAGCAGGGATATCCTCTAGGCTATGCGCTAGGCGGTGATACTGAAAGCATCACTGTTGGCGGTAAACTATGGCTAGATAACCAGAACTTTATCACTACTAAACTGCAGTATGCTAAAGTTAACCAGTCTGGGGTAGAGGGTAGTCGCTCTTATCGAAATAATCGTGCTTTTCCTGAATCTGACAAACTTAAAGTATTGGATGTGGCTTGGGAGCATCAGGTGAATCCAAAAACGTCTGTCTCTAGTCGTGCTTGGGTCTCTGACTCTGATATCCACTCAACCGATATTGGCGGTGGTATTGGGCTTGAGTTTACTAACTTTTAGTGTGGATACAAATCCATCCCAGCCTTCCTTTACGAAAGGAAGGAGCTTAAAAATCCTCCCCAACCCTCCTTTAAAAAAGGAGGGGGCTTAAAAATCCATCTCCGTATTCCTTTAAGAAAGGAAGGGGCTTAAAAATCTATCCTAGCTTTCCTTTGAGTAAATCCATTCCAACCTTCCTTTAAAAAAGGAAGGGGCTTAAAAGGAAGGGGCTAAAAAAAGCTCTAAACCGACGGTTTAGAGCTTTTTTTTAGATAACTAATATCTATAGCGTTTTATAATTCGTTAATTAAACATAACCCTCGGGGTTTTTGCTTTGCCAGTGCCAACTGTCTTTACACATATCCTCAATCGTTAACTGAGCTTGCCAGCCTAATAATTGCTTTGCTTTATCAGCATTTCCAAAATACGCATCTATATCACCCGGGCGCCTATCCGTAAATTGATAAGGGACTTGTTGAGCTGTCGACTCTTCAAAAGCGGTCACCATCTGTAGTACAGAAGTCCCTTTGCCTCTTCCTAAATTAATGGCCTCAAAACCGATGGGAGTGTCCATTGACTGACTTTTGATATAATCCAAAGCGGCAACATGACCCTGTGCTAAATCAACGACATGGATATAATCCCTTACTCCTGTACCATCACTGGTACGATAGTCTTTCCCAAAAATATTTAAGGTCTCTAATTTACCGACTGCAACTTGGCTAATGTAAGGCATCAAGTTATTAGGAATACCATTGGGATCTTCGCCAATCATTCCTGACGGATGAGCACCTACTGGATTAAAATAACGCAAACAGGCAATACTCCATTGAGCATCTGAACGTACCAAGTCTTCTAAAATATGCTCCACCATAAGCTTAGACTGACCGTACGGACTAGTACTGGAACGATAAGCATCTTCTGCAATAGGAGAGACCTCTTCCTCAGCATAGACCGTGGCCGATGAGGAAAAAACAACGTTATTGACACTATGTGCTTGCATCACCTCAAGTAAGTTAATCGTGCCACTGACATTATTTTTATAATACAGTAAAGGCTTGGCGACTGACTCTCCCACCGCTTTAAGCCCTGCAAAATGAATCACTCCAAATAAATCATGCTCATCAAATACGTCATTGAGCAATGTTTTGTCCAGTACATCGCCTTTAATAAAAGGAATTTCCTTGCCGGTGATTTGCTCAGTACGTCTTAACGCTTCAATATTGCTATTTGATAAGTTGTCGTATACCACCACATCATAGCCCGCTGCTATCAGCTCAATACAGGTGTGTGAGCCAATATAGCCGACGCCACCCGTGACTAATATCTTATTATTTTGACTGTTATCAGTCGTTGCATTTTCAGTATTGGTTAAGGTCATAAATTGCTCTCACTTATTTATTAATTATAACTATGTTCATTACGTCTTACATTATACAAGCTATTTGTTGATAAGTAAGGAAACTAAACAATCTTAGATTGAGTTAACCCTCATTCTGGTTTATCCTTTGTATGCTATGACTCACCAACCTGTAAAGGATAAAATATGTTTGATCGTGTCGATTACTACCCTGGTGACCCCATTTTAGGTCTTAATAAAAAATTTGCCACTGACCCAAATCCCAATAAAGTCAATCTTGGTGTGGGCGTGTATTATGATGAAGACGGTAAATTGCCGGTACTGGACTGTGTGAAGACAGCAGAACAGCGTATTGCAGACCCTATCACTCCGCGTCCTTACTTACCGATGGAAGGCCTGCCTGGACACCGTAAAGCGTGCCAAGAGCTATTATTTGGTAAAGGCGCTCAAGTACTTGAAGACAAACGTGTGGCAACTATTGCCACAGTGGGCGGCTCTGGGGCGCTTAAAATCGGCGCAGAATTTATCAATGAATGGTTCCCTGATGCCAAAGCCTATGTCAGTGACCCAACCTGGGGCAACCACATCTCTATCTTTGAATACAGCAATGTGCCTGTGGCTAAGTATCCGTACTATGACAAAGCCAGCAACAGCATCAAATTTGATGAGATGGTGGCGTTCTTTGAAACCTTGAATAAAAACGACGTCGTCATCCTGCATCCTTGCTGCCATAATCCTACCGGTATGGACTTGACACCTGCGCAATGGGACAAAGTACTGGAGGTCATCCAAACCCGTGAACTAATCCCGTTTATGGATATCGCCTATCAAGGCTTTGGTGAAGATATGGACAGCGATGTGTATGCCATTCGCAAAGCGGTCGATATAGGCTTGCCACTGTTTGTCAGTAACTCGTTTTCTAAAAACTTATCTCTATATGGCGAGCGTGTCGGTGGTCTATCCGTGGTTTGTCCGACCGCTGAGCTTGCCGATCGGGTGTTTGGTCAATTGCAATTTACCGTACGCCGTACCTACTCAAACCCACCGTCACATGGCGGTCATATCGTCGATATCGTGATGAACGATGACGCGCTATATGAGCAATGGGTCAGCGAAGTGTATGGTATGCGTGACCGTATCAAAGCCATGCGCTTAAAGCTTAAATCAGTGCTTGAAGCGAAAGTACCGGGTCGTAACTTTGACTATCTGACTACCCAAAATGGTATGTTTAGCTTCACTGGTCTCACACCTGAGCAAGTCGAACGCTTAAGAGCGGAGTTTGGGGTATATATGGTGTCCAACTCGCGTATGTGTGTGGCGGGACTCAATACCAGTAACATCGACTATGTAGCGAATGCGATGGCAGAAGTGTTAAAGGACGATGCTAATTAAATAGCTTGAACCTTTTGGTATTTCTAATTTTTTAATATCTGGGCTGAACAATGAATTTGTTCAGCCTTTTTTGTTAATCTCAACCGAAAAATCCTCCCCAGCCCTCCTTTAAAAAAGGAGGGGGCTTAAATCCATCGCAACCTTGCTTTGAGAAACGACGGTGTGTTTAAAATTCATCACACTTTGACCTTTTATGTAATTAGAAAGGATAGCTACCTCCCTTTTGTAAAGGGAGGGCTGGGGAGGGATTTAAAACGCTTAATTAAAATAATGGATTACGGAAGTAATTATATCGCTTCCTGAACTTAAATTAATTCAATATCCGTGGGTTTCGCTGCGCTGCACCGCACGCTACGTCTTGTTTGTTTTATGATATCCTGCACAGCCCTCCTTTAAGTAATCCATCCCAACCTTCCTTTGAGAAAGGAAGGGGCTAAAAAATCCAGCGCAACCATTCTTTAAGAAAAGAAGACATTAATTCAGATTACGATAGATAGTGGTAAACGACAGGATGTGACCGCTAGCCCAGATTGCAGCGGATATACTGCCTGACGGTGCAAATTGCGATGGCTGGGGGTTGGCTGGCACGCGAAGCAAGTGACAGTCAACGCCCACTTGCCAACGCTTTGCACAGACGGGCAGATAGTAGCGTAAAGCTGGGTCAGCTCCTGTTGTATTATCGCCTTCATACTCTTAATACGATGCATTGCACCCGTTATGTATGACGAACTGATTGTTATTATTGGGTGTTATTGTCATTGATCGTTATGAGGATTGGTTAGGGTTTTGGGTTGTTTTTGACTAATGGTAAACCCAGTAAAACCAAATATCAGGGTCAATAACAACGACAAGTAACAAAAGAACGCATAAGGCAGATAATCCAATACCGGAACGTCTAACGCTTGGCTAATAAATACCCCGCAGACACTCCAGGGCACTAACGGGTTAATCACTGTGCCCGCATCTTCGAGGGTACGCGATAAATTCTTTGGATGGAGGTTGAGACGCTCAAAGGTCGGTCTAAACGCGGTGCCCGCTAGCAACAGACTCAAATACTGCTCGCCAATCAATACATTGACACTCAGTGCGGTCATGGCGGCGGCAAATATGGCTTGTCCGGCATTGGTTAAGGTATCGCGTAGCCCGGATAACAAAGCAGGTAAGATGCCCAAGGCTTTTAGCAGTCCGCCTAAGCTTAACGCCAATATCACAATGGTCTGGGTAAAAAACATACTTTGCACCCCGCCCCGTGACAACATATCGCCGACCTCACCCAATTCTAACGACTGCCCAGAGGGGCCAGTTGGCGTATAGCCTGCAAAGAAGTAACCACCCAATTGCTCGATGCTGAGCGTGCTGTGGCTAAATGTAATGACTAACGCGGTGAGGATGGTGGCGATAATAGTGTAAATGGCGTTGACGCGCAGTAGGGCCAATACGATCAATACCACAAACGGCAATACCGCATAGGGGTGTACTAAGCCGCTGTCGATCAATTGTGCTTGCAGGACGGTGACTTTACTAAGACCGCCGCTTTGGCTAAGATCGATTGCTTGACTGAGAACCTCGCCTTGCGCCAATGCCGTGACTTGCGCCAATTCTGGACTGTGGGTCTGCCCTGAGAATAGCCAAAATAAGGCGACACTGATCAGCCATGCCGGTACGGTGGTATATACCATATTGCGAAGGTGCTCGAATAAATCAATACCGACCACAGACGAGGCGATAGTGCCCGTATCTGATAGCGGCGACATCTTATCACCAAAGAATGCGCCAGAGACCACCGCACCCGCCGCTATCGCCACATTGGCATCGAAGGCATGGCTCATGCCGATAAACGCAACGCCTAAGGTAGCGACGGTGGTGAGACTACTGCCCAAGGCAATACCGATAATCGAGGTCAACACAAACGCCGAGATATAATAAAAATCAGGTGAGATCAGCTCAAAGCCATAATACATGAGGGTCGGAATAGCGCCAGACATCATCAAAGCGGCGACCATCAGTCCGATAAAGAAAAACAAATAGATGGCGCCAATACCACTCATCACCCCTTCTGCCATGTGGGCTTGCATCTGCTGAAAGCTCAAACCTCGAGTCTTACCGATAAAGAATAAGAAGCAAATCGCCAATAGCAACGACAAGTGAGGCACCCAGCCAAAGCCTATCATAGTGATACCCATAATCAATATCACTAGGCCAGCAATGATAAGCGCCCATAGTGGCGTCGGTAGTGGACTTTGCGGTGGACTGGGCGGGCGGCTGTGTGGTGGGGGCGCACTTTGCGGTTGAGTGGGCGGTGAGCTGGTCTGGTTTAGATCTGGGGACGGTTGTTGAGCGGTGTCTGTCTGCGCTGTCGTCATACACGCTTCCTCCTGTTGACCCAATAATGAAATGGCGGGTATTTTTTGCTTCGGGATTTATTGATAGATTTGCTGTTTTGTAACGGCTGTTCTGCTTTGGCTATTTTGGGTTGCGTCAGATTTGGTCTTCTATTTTTCGAGCTATGTTTTTGAGCTATGCTGTCGAGCTGTCTATCTACCTATATTGCTACCTATATTGCTACCGATAGGTTTGGACACTATGTTACGGACGCATCATAGCAATTATCACTAATTTTACCTATACTTTAATCATAAACCCAAATCATAATTCCAATAGTTATATTGATATCAATAAAGTGGCTTATTGTTGCTCAATGTGGCTCATGAACGTTATGAAGGGCAATAAAGGGCAACGTAAAACGTAAGGTTCTAAAATGTTTAAACATGTCGAGTTTTATGCAGGTGATCCCATCTTAGAAATGATGGGTCATTATTTGGCGGACACCAATCCTAATAAAGTAAACTTGGGGGTTGGTATCTATTTGGATGAGCACGGTCAGCTACCGGTACTAGAGTGCGTGAAGACAGCAGAAGCGCGTCTGTCAAACCCAATTGTACCGCGTCCTTATCTACCGATGGAGGGACTGGTTGGCTTTCATAAAGCCTGCCAAAACTTAGTGTTTGGTAAAGATGCGGAAGTATTACAACAAAATCGTGTCGCAACCATTGGCACAGTCGGAGCCTCTGGCGCTTTGAAAGTCGGTGCGGAATTTATCGAAGCTTGGTTCCCAAAATCAAAATGCTACGTGAGCGACCCGACTTGGGTCAATCATGTTGCTATCTTTGAAGGTAGCGGAGTCGAAGTGGGTAGCTATCCTTACTATGACAAAGAGACGGGCGGACTTAAATTTGAGGCGCTGATCGCCTTCTTTAAGAGCCTGAATAAACACGATGTGGTGCTGATGCATCCGTGTTGTCACAACCCCACTGGCGTTGACTTGACGCATGAGCAATGGGACACCGTACTGGATGTGGTGAAAGAGCGTGAGCTTATCCCCTTTATGGATATTGCCTATCAAGGCTTTGGTGAGGACTTAGACAGCGATGCTTATGCGATTCGTAAAGCGGTAGCGTTGGGCTTGCCAGTGTTTGTTAGTAACTCATATTCAAAGAACCTGTCTTTGTATGGGGAGCGAGTCGGTGGCCTGTCTATCGTCTGCCCATCTGAGGATGAGGCAACGCGGGTATTTGGGCAACTGAAGCTGGTCGTACGCCGTCTGTACTCTACCCCACCATTCCATGGGGAGCATGTGGTCAATATCGTCATGAGTGACGATGCGTTGTATGAGCAATGGGTGGGTGAATTATATTCGATGCGAGATCGCATCAAAGCCATGCGCTATAAGCTCAAGTCGGTATTAGAAGCTAAACTGCCTGATCATAACTTTGATTATATGACGTCTCAAAAGGGGATGT
Source organism: Psychrobacter sp. CX5 (assembly GCF_057621535.2). Taxonomy (NCBI): domain Bacteria; kingdom Pseudomonadati; phylum Pseudomonadota; class Gammaproteobacteria; order Moraxellales; family Moraxellaceae; genus Psychrobacter; species Psychrobacter sp. CX5. Next base: position 931,134 of record NZ_CM177735.1, read on the forward strand.
TTAGCTTCACCGGCTTGACCCCTGAACAGGTCGATCGCCTACGAGAAGACTATGCCATCTATCTATTGGCCACTTCTCGGATGTGTGTCGCCGGCTTAAATACTCATAATGTCGATTATGTCGCTAATGCGATCGCAGAAGTGCTGCAACAGTGATGTCGCGTTTTATTTTAATCTAGGGCGTGTTGGCGTATTCGACCATCGTATTAGATTATCGTATTCCATCAGGGCACTGGCGGAGACTCCAGCCCTAATGTATGCCTAACCTGAGTTTGGGATAAGAATTTTAGTAAGCCATTGTTTTTATTTGAGTTAAAAATCCATCCCCACCCCTTCCTTTGGAAAAGGAAGGGAGCTAACCTTTCCAAAGTTAAAAAGGGATGAATGATCGTTTGTCTACAAGGTGAGATGCATTGCTTTGTCACAAAGGAGTGTATAACCTTTAGTTATATGAATTGATTATCTCGAATTTAGGTTATACCTAGGGCTTACGCAAATTGTGGTCTTTACACTGTTATAGTAAATCCTTAATTAAAATAGGCACTTTCATTCGATTAAAGACTTATACGTGGGTTTCGCTGCGCTGCACCACACACTACACATTTTAGTAGTTCGCTGACTATAACTATTTTTGTTTTGCGTTAGTCCTTATTCCAATATTATCTAGGTGATCCATGTTCGCCCTATTCATACCCAAACTAGCGTTAACCTCTAAGCCAACCACAACCCTGACGGTGCGTCTACAACAACTTGCACTATTCCCAATGGCTTTGTTGCTTGCTAGCTGCTCAAACGATCAAGCCAGCAATCAAAACAGTATGCAAAGTAATAACGACACTACTGCCAGTCAATCTCAGTCTCAAGCTAATCCGCACAACACTACCGATAACACTCAGGTAATACGTATCGCGGCTGCCGCCAATCTTGCCGGCGTACTGCCCACGATTATTGACGGTTATCAACAAGATACTCAGAATCAAGCGCCTCAAATAGAAGTCACTTATGCCTCATCTGGCAAACTGTACGCGCAAATGAATGCTGGCGCTCCTTATGATGTGTTTTTGTCCGCTGACCAGCAGTTCCCCGCGAAATACAGTAAGGCGCATCCAAGTCACGACCCACAGCGGCAGCCCTTCACCTATGCGCGGGGGCAGTTGGCGTTGTACAGCAGCAATCATGTCTTAAGCGGCTTGGACTTAGGCAGCGCTTTAAGTAGTAGTTTAACCAACGCTTTAAGTAAAACGGGCCTAGAGAAACTGTGGCTGAGCGACGCAAACCGCAATATCAAAATCGCCATGGCCAATCCAGATCTGGCACCTTATGGCGCATCTGCCAAAGCCTTTTTGCAACATATGCAGCTATATGATGTGTTAAAGGATCAAAAGAAACTGATTCAGACCGAAAATATTGGTCAGGCCTTTCAATATACGCATACTGCCAGTACCGATTATGGCTTTGTGGCGCTATCTCAATTAATGAGTGCCAAAGTAGCGACTCGTAAATACCAGGTGTTGGCACCTAATAGTTATCCGCCTATTTTGCAAGATGGCATTGTGATCAGTGAGCATCCTCAGGCAGTCAGCTTTGCGCATTACCTGCAATCTCGCTCGGCTCAGCAGTTGTTTAAGCAGGCAGGGTATTTGTCAATTAGTTCACCCAACTCAACTAGCTCAACCAGTTCACCCAGCTCAACCAGTTTACCCAGCTCAACCAGTTTACCCAGCGCAACTAGCTCGCCAGTTAGTGAATAGACCAGATTGAATTGAGAAGCCGCTCGCTATCCTCTATACTGAACGCTATGCCGACACTCTGTAAGCCTAAACCTATCCTAATGTTACTTACTTATCCCAACCTATGTCACTACTCTCCCCACACGTCTCTGACATGTTGCTTCCTTTGTGGCTGAGTATCAAGCTTGCCGGCATCACTACCCTGTGCTTACTGGTATTTGCTACCCCTGTGGCGTATTGGATGGCGAGACCCTCTGACAATGCGTGGATTGCCCGCCTCAAAATTATGCTGATGGGGGTGATTGCCATGCCCTTGGTACTGCCGCCGACGGTGTTGGGTTTTTACCTGTTGCTGCTGATGAGCCCCAATTCACAAGTAGGTCAGTGGCTGATCGCTCATGATCTGCCGACTCTTGCTTTTAGCTTTCAGGGTTTGGTCATCGGCTCAATCGTCTACTCGTTACCCTTCTTTATGCAGCCGGTGTATGCGCAGTTTTTGCGTATTCCAAACAGTGTCCGTGATATGGCGCTGTTGCTAGAGCCGAATGCTTTTCGGCGCTTTACCGCGGTGGCATTGCCCCAAGCTAAAACAGGCATTATCCTAGGTAGCCTAATTAGCTTTGCGCATACCATTGGCGAGTTTGGGGTGGTGTTGATGATTGGCGGTAGTATTGCAGGGGAAACCAAGGTGGTCTCTATCGCTATATATGAGCAAGTGGAAGCATTAAATTATGAAATGGCACATACCATGTCGCTCATGCTAGTGGTGTTGGGAATTGTATTGGTAGGATTAATCGCCAGCTTAAATCATCGGTTGACGCGTGGGGATAAATGAGAAAGGAATAATTTATGTTCAATCCTGCATCACTAGCCTGCACCCCTAGCTTGAGAAGCGTGAAGAAAAGCTTTGAGGGAATCATGATATGGTTTGGTTTATTGTGGTGTGGTGGGTTTCTTGTCCTGTCTTCCTTGCCCTTTGGCATTTATTGATTACAATTTACACATAAATAAATTGTACAGCGAATGTTTTTTGTAATAATCAGACATTAAGCCGTGGGTTACGCTTCGCTACACCACACGCTACACATCGTGCATAATATGAGATACGTATCACCCGTAATCTGACCTTTAACCCTTGACTTTAGCCCTTGACTTTAGCCCTTGACTTTAGCCCTTGACTTTAGCCATTGTTACTAAGCCATTGTGATGACTGGTCTTGGTAAAACTCTTGTTTCCAGACGGGAATATCCGCCTTTATGGTATCGAGTATCCAGCGACAGGCATCAAATGCCGGATAACGGTGCCTAGAGCTAACCCCGACCCAAACCGCCATATCACCAATGTCTAACGCCCCGATACGATGGATCGCCACGGCATTTTCAATATCAAATCGGCGCTTGGACTCTTCAATAATACGCTTACCTTGATTGATCGCCAATTGCTCGTAGCCATAATAGGTCAAGCTTGTGACCTTGCTGTCATTGTTATGATTGCGTACCCAGCCCTCAAATGTCGCAAGTGCCCCACACTGCTCGTCTTGCAGAAAGTCTTTGAGACGCTGAGCATCTATCGCAACATCCAACAATGCAAAACCTTGTTGCTGCGCTGTCTGATAGGCTTCATCTATACTCAGAGTAATGTGGCTGGCGTGTTGATGGGCGTTATCAGGTGCGGGTTGATTTGATTGGGACATGGTATCGTTTTCTCATCTAAAGGATTTCTCATCTAAAGGCTTTCTCATCTAGATCAAGGGAGCGCTTTTATACGTTTACTGACACTGTAATGCTGTCATACTCTCATAAGACAAAGGTCTATCTAACCGCCAGCAACGGGCGGAATAAAAACAACCGTATCGCCATCATGCAGGCTATCGTCCCATTCTGAAAACTCATCATTTATGGCAACACGTACCTGCGACGCTTCTAGATTAAATCCATACTGTGCTTGCAGTTGGTTATAAAGCTCGGTTAAGGTAGTGTCTGCGTCTAGTTGCAGCTGCTCTTGGCCTTTGTTGGCTTTATCGGCAAAACTGGCAAAGTACAATAAGGTAATATTCATAAGGTTCTCGTCAGTATTAGCTATTTGGTATGAGTTATATAGTATTAGCTATTTGGTATTCGTTATTTGGTACTTAGTATTAGCTATTTAACGGTGTCATTACCGCTGATAGTCCGACTTGCCACCCGTTTTAGTGACTAAACGGATATCATTGATAATAATATCGTGCGATAGGGCTTTGGTCATGTCATATATCGTCAAACAGGCCACACTGACGGCAGTTAGTGCTTCCATCTCAACCCCTGTTTTATGCGTTACTCGTACGCTGGCACTGACTTTGATCGCCTGCTGCTCATCCACATAATCAAAACTTAGCCCAATCTTATCTAAGGGCAAAGGATGACACAAGGGAATCAAATCATGGGTACGCTTTGCTGCCATAATGCCGGCAATGTGCGCCGTCTGCGTAATGCTGCCTTTTTTGGTCATGCCATCCGCGGCTTTGATGTTCTGATAAATATCAGCGGGAAAAACAACATAACCTTGTGCCACGGCTTCGCGAGTGGTGACCTGTTTATCACCAACATCTACCATATGAATATCACCATCAGCATCCAAATGCGACAGCTGTTTTGATGACAGCTTGGACGAGGGCTGTTTTGATGTTGGTAATGACTGTGAAGGGTTTGACATGATGACTTTGACCTTTGACTTTTGTTGCTAAGAGATTGGCATAACAGCCGACTGATATTATAGGCGATTGTATAACAGGCTAAATGTTTAGAAGACAGGGCATTTTAGAGAAAAAGCATTAACTATAGGGTTGCTCTTATTATAATAATCAGACCTTAAACCGTGGGTTTCGCTTCGCTGCACCGCACGCTACGCAAAAAGCGACTCATTCTAAGTTACTCCCCACCCCTTTTATACCCCTCTTACTCAAAAAGATTTATCTATCACTTGGACTTATCTGTAACGAGGTACTGACAGGCTTGCTCAAAGCTATCCGGGGTATTTAAATTAGATAAAACGTACCACGACTCTGGCATCAGTACCGGATGACAGATGGGGTTTATAAAGCCCATCACCCGACGCTCGCCCTTATCTAAATATGACGTTAACGCGTCAGTTATCGCAAGAGTATACACTCCTAATAAAGGATACATTCGCTGACCATCACTTAGAGCAAAAACCTGTGGCCTATTCCCAAAATCAGCCACAGAATCAGTCACACAATCAGCCAAAGAGTCATTTAATGAGTCGCTCAATGCATCGTTCAATGAAGCATTCAGTGGACTATGTGTGCTTGACAACCTCTTCTCTGTTTTCTTTAAATCAGGCTGCAAGTATTGCCAAATATCCAGTGCGCTGATCAGACTGTCACAGCTGACCACCAATAGCCATGATGCGGCGTTGACGTTATCGCTCATAGGCATAGGCATAGACGTAGACGTAGGCATAGAAGTAGACATCAGATATTGCAAACCTGCCGATATCGCCCCTAACGGCCCTGCAGAATGCTTTAGCTGTGCTTTTGGGTGACTACTCTTTGGCTGATAATCTGCAATATGAATAACCTGCTGAGGTGCGACATCAACCGTGCTGGTAAACCCTTGCTCATTATCAGCAATCAAGATGGGGACGGCAAATTGACTGGCATGACGCACATGATAGTCAAGCAACGTCTCACCCGTTGGCAGGGTTAGCAGTGCTTTTGGTCGCCCCATACGAGTGGATAAACCGCCTGCTAATATCAGAACCCCCGCTAGACTATCAATCATGGCCGGGATTGACACGCATCAGGTGTGGCACAAAGTTACAAGGTCCGGTACGGCTGTCCAATTGCTCTTTAATAATCTGAGTCCAGCCAGTGCGACAAGCACCTGATGAGCCGGGTAAACAGAAAATCACGGTATTGTTTGCGATACCGGCGATCGCCCGCGACTGAATGGTGGACATGCCGATTTCATCTTTTGAAATTAAGCGGAACATCTCACCAAAGCCGTCAACGGTCTTGTCAAATAAGACGCTGACCGCCTCGGGCATACTGTCACGGATATAGAAGCCTGTACCGCCGGTGGTAATCACCGCATGGACATTAGGATCAGCAATCCAAGTACTGATCACCGCCCGAATCTGGTAAATATCATCGGTAATTAACTGGCGGTCTGCAATAGTATGACCCGCTTCTTTTAAGGAGTCCTCAAGGTATTGACCTGAGGTGTCTTCTGCTAAGGTACGGCTATCTGAGACGGTTAATACGGCGACATTTAACGCGGTGAATACTTTTTCTTTTGACATAATACAACCTATGTATATTGGGTTTCTGAGTAATTGGTTTTTAGAATAATTAGATTTTAAAATAGTTACGCCATTCTCAACTTAAAGTATAAGCTGTCGCTTTTGCAAGGTTTAGCTCCCTTCCTTTTTCAAAGGAAGGGTTGGGGATGGATTTTCGGTAAAAATCTCACTAGCGCACCGATTAATCCAATAGGCTATATCGATATGTTATCTCATTGGTGAGTGGGACGCACGCTACCGATATAGTTATAAATCGATATAGCCGCCTTTATTTAGTATTTAGCACTCTATCCACCAATCATAGACAAGTTATTCATAATGCCGCTATTGGACTCTGCCAAATGATGATGTTCAGGCTTGATAGGCATAAACTCATGCAACACTTGAATCAGCCCATTCACATCCTGCTGTTGTAAATAGGGGCGGATATCATAATTGCCTTGATCAAATAAGCACAAATGCACCTTGCCAAGACTGCTGACCCGCAAACGGTTGCAACTGTCGCAGAAATGAGCGGCATACGGCGCAATCATGCCAATACGTCCGACATAATCAGGGTGGCTGTACTCTATCGCGGGCCCATCACTTCGACCTCGTTCATTGGCTTGCCAGCCTCGCTGCAAGAGATAATCGGTAATCAGTGCCGACTGGGCGTGTTGTGCGAAGAATAAGTCGCTGTTGTCACTGGTCTGCATAAACTCGATAAAGCGGTAAGTGACCGGTCGCGTCTTCACGTATTCTAAAGCCGATAGCAAAGTGTCGTAGGCGGTGCTTTCCATCAAAATGCCGTTAAGCTTTAGCTTAATGTCAGTAGTGTCTAACAAGGTATCTATATCCCGCAGTAGCGTTGGCAAGATATCGAAGCCTGTCATGGTCTTAAAGGTGGCGGGATCAAAACTGTCGATGCTGATATTTAACTGATCGAGACCTGCTTGCTGCCAGTTGGCAATATGTTTGCCAAGCTTATAGCCATTACTGGTCATCGCCACGGTGTTGATACCTGGGGTTGCTTTGACCAATTCAATAATCTGATTGACATCCTTACGAATAGACGGCTCGCCGCCGGTTAGACGTACTTTTTGGGTGCCGACTTTGGCAAAAGCTTGAATGAGAATCTCTATTTCTTGAAGGGTCAGCTCGTTATCAGGACGCTTGCCTTGGTAGCCATTTGGCAGGCAATAGCCACAGCGAAAATTACAAAAATCGGTAATGGACAGACGTAAATAAGTGAGCTCGCGTGAGAACTTATCAGTTAAGACAGGGTTACTAGAATGAGCATTAGACTGAGAACTAGAATGAGAGCTAGGTTGCGGCGTATTTTTAACCGTGTCTGTCGCAGGTGTGTTCTTAGATTGGTGAGGACGCTTAATCTTAGTACTGCTCGGATGTTGAGGCAAGGTCATAACAGGGCCATCTTTCACAGGATGCTTAGCGTTAACAGAACCATGACCTTCAAAACGAGCAGGTTGTGATGACGGGAAGTATAGCTCAGCTTTCCCTAGGTTGGAGGTTAGAAGGGTCATATGGGATACCGTAAACATAATGAATGGAGGATGCTCTAAGCGTTGCCTCAGGTTATGAATGAAGTATGAGTGTCATGAGTGTGAGGGATATTATAACAGGTTATGTGATTTCAAGCGCTGACGTTAACAGGTACTTACTTAATCTGCTTGTTAAGTAACGCTATGTGACCTACGGAACAGGGTTAAGGTTTTTTTGATGTTGTTATCGGTTTTTGCCATGATCCCATACTTGTGTTTTATAGCGCCACTATTTTATGTTTATGAGCCACTATTTTATAAGCCCACTGATATATAAGCCCCCTGAGGTAATCTCAGCGAGCTGAAGATTGGCACACTTCAGAGAGGCTTTATTAAAAGAGCGGTTTAGCCGTGATTGCAGCGGATATACTGCTTAGCGAGACGGCCTGTAGTGGCTTGATGTGGCGGGGCGCACGAAGTAAGCGACCCGCCACCTCTTAGCCACTGCGCCGTATCGATAAGCAGATAGTAGCGAAAAGCGCGAGATGCTCCTTCTACTACTGACATAGCAAAAGCTGACTGAGTGACCAACAAATAATGAAACCTGACAATGGGCGAAACCTTGTGAGTCCTTAACCCTAGGGCGAACACTGCCACGAAAAGGGCTGTACGCTCACCGTCTCACCGGCAGGCAGGCTGCCTGACTCTTGAGGCAATACAATCAGACAGTTGGCATAGCTCAGTTGCTTAATACGGTGCGAATCTTGCTTGCCGGCGGGGGTGACAATATAACTGCCATCAGGCTGTTGTTGCAAAATGCCACGCTGAAAATCCATGCGCCCCGGTGTTTTCTTTAGGTCCTCAGCCAAGGTGGCCTGCAGAGATATTGTCAATGGCATGTCAGCCGTATTGATCCCCGACAGGCGCCATAACGCCGGAATTATAAACTGTAGCGTGCCCACCACGGTCGATAATGGATTGCCCGGTAGACCGAAATATAAAGTCGGCACGGGCATGTCTTTTGACAGCTCGCCAAACACGAATGGCTTACCCGGCTTCATCGCAACTTTGTAATGATTAATCTGCCCAAGCTCTTTAATAACCGTCGTTAAGAAGTCATAATCGCCGACCGAGACGCCTGCGGTAGAGAGCACCACATCACACTCGGTCATGGCGGTCAATACGGCATTGCGGGTCTGCTCAAGCTGGTCAGGGATAATGCCGTAGTCGCGAATCTCAACTGGCAACTGGGCGAGCATGCTTTTAAGGGTTGGGGTGTTGGAGTTATAAATTTGCGCTGAGGTTTGCAGAGGCTCGCCGACGCTCACCAACTCATCCCCTGTCGCGATAAGTCCGACTATCAGAGGCTTGTAGACCTCAACTTCTGCCACGCCTAAGTTTGCCAGTAAGCTGATGTCAGCAGGATTAATGCGCTTGCCTGAATGCAATACCACTTCGCCCTGCTGAATCTCCTCCCCTTGCTTGCGGATATTGTTGTCGCGCGCTGCGGTGCTGGTCAGGGTAATCGCATAGGGCTGCGACTTATCGAGGGAGTGTTTGATATCAGCAAAGTTGGTATTCTCTTGCATTACCACGGTATCACAGTCGCTGGGCACGACGGCGCCAGTGAAAATACGCACGCCCTGCCCTGCCTCAAGCTTACCCGTATAAGGCCTGCCCGCTTGCGACTCGCCGATTATCTCAATTGAGGTGTCTTTGTCCAACACACTACCGGTGACTATCGCATAACCATCCATCGCAGATATATTTTGCCGTGGGATATCAAAGTCTGACGCAATGTCTTTGGCCAGTATATGATGTTGACTGGCCAGCAAATCACGGGTCTCTATGGCGCGACGGCTTAGCGGTAAATCTGTCTGGTTATACGCATGAATACGCTCGGTAATGGCGGCTTTTAACTCTGAAACCGTGATCATCAGTGGGCTCTCTTTTTATTAGATTTGAGTTTGGGATTGGGGTTGGTTATTTTGTTTAGGATGGTTAGGAGTTTGGGGAATTGATATTGTCGGTATTTGTATTATAACTGATAAATTTATCTCTTTTTAACAGACATAAAAAAACCGACTATCGCCCATGATAACGATAGTCGGGTTGGAGATGATACGGAAACGCCATTATTGTTGTTATTATTCTTTATGAAAACAGCCATTTATCTAGACTGTTATTGGAGTGTAATCAAGGATGCCAAGAGCAAGCCTTAATTACTCAGTTAGTATAATGATAATGATAACTATTATCAACTATAAAACTCAACATATAAGTTTTATGTTAAACGTGTTCAAATCCCACCTAATAATCAATGGTATAACTAATACCATAGTTCAAACCTGAAGCAGGGAGTCGGTTACCTGCATCATAAGTGGTTTGATGGTATACCGTCTTATAGTATTTATTAAGTAAATTATAAATACCATAATCTACTCTACCTTTTGCTAGCTTGACTTGACCCAGTAAGTCTAATGTCGCATAGCCCGTTACTGGCTGGGCGTTCGCTTTAGGATCTATCGCAGTTTGCTCTTTGTGTGCTTTATCCGTACCATCAATAGCCAATGCTTGTAGACGCATATTGCTACCGCCATCGAAGTTATACTGTACAAAAGCCGTGCCTTTTAACGGGGTGACACGTACGGCATCCAGCTCTATCCAGTCGCCGCTGTCTTTATACTGTCCTCTTGTATAAGCGGCGGTACCCCCTACTTGCCAGTGGTCATTTAGCTGGTGACTTAATGATGCTTCTGCACCATAGACCCGCTCATCGGTATCGACAACCTCAACCAAATAGTCTTTAGTAAAGCGTACCGTTTTATCAGACTCATTATAAAAGCCTGTTAATTTAGCATTGGTGTTGCCATAATTGCCTTGCCAACCAAGCTCATAGTTATCAATAGCGATGGGCTGAACATTGTCAGAGTTGACCACAAAGCCTTTGCGAACATCACGCAGTGCTCGCTGGATATCAGCGGTGGTAAACCCTTGCGAGAAATTGGCAAATATCAGGTCATTCGGGGTTAACTGATAGCTGGTCCCTAGATTAAATAAAGTCTTATCGTGGTCCGTATCGCCGGCTTTCACCTCACCCGCTTTATAGGTATAGCCTCCTGTATATTTACTAACCGCTGGATTGGCAAAGTACTCTTCTAACACTTGTTCATAAATAGGAATAAAGGCATCCGTCTCCGCTTCAAGCTTCTGATAGCGAACGCCTGCACTGGCTTGCCACTTGTCGGTCAAATCAACATCCGCGTTAACAAAGGCACCGAGTTTATCCGTGGTGGTTTTTGGACCAGCATTGTAGCTAATGCCATTTGGATTTGAGACCAAGCCACTACTCGCAATAAAGGTATCTAAGTCTTGACCGTAATAGTACTGTTCGCTTTTCTCACGCTCAAAGTCGACACCATAGCTAAATAAAGTATCTTTACCGCCTATATCCGTATTGGTTTGCATTGCAGCACGCAGTCCTGCTACCTCGATGTCCGCCTCAGACTGAGCCACTAATACAGCATAGCCAGATAGCTTCTTGGCATTTTCTTTAGGAAATCCAATAGCCATTAGCTCTTCCGCCGCAATAGGGGCAGCTGACTTACCAGAAGGATAAAAACGACCTTTTTCATCACGATAATAACCCGTAATACTTAAATTAGACCCCAGCACATCGCTATTATTGTAGTTTAAGTTGACGGTGGTCTTTTTCGTTTCGGGCTGTTTGTCTATTTTAGCCCCCTTAATAGCCTTTAAAGAAGGTGGTGTTCCCTTCAATAAAACGGATAGGCCATCACCATAGTCAAAACCATAGTCGGTATCTTGTTCATCGTCGTAATAGGTGGCTGCCAGACTCAAAGTTTGTGTATCTGTTAAGTCTACCCCTAGATTGGCATTGACACTGATTGAGTCCGTATCTTGTTGGTCGGTCTGGTAAATATCGGTGCTAACTCGATCACCATGACTGTCAAATTTACCGCCTTTACTTTCAAAATCCACATCTAAGTTGCCATATACCTTTTCACCACCGTAGCCGAGGCTTTGGCCAACATGATATCCTAGAGAGTCTGAATCGAAATCACGACTACCACTGATGCCGACTCTGGATTGACCTGAAAACCCATAGCCTTGGTTTGATTTGGTCACCAAATTGATCAATCCTCCCGCTGCCCCTGCACCATATATACTGGTAGCACCAGACAGCACTTCTACTCGCTCTAATTGACTGGGATCTATACTATTAAGCTCTCTTGAAAGACTGCGTGATCCCGTTAACGGCACACCATTTAAAAGATACTGTACAGGACGTCCACGCATGGTTGTACCGTAGTTACTGGTAGAGCCACTACTGGTCCCAAGACTTGGAATAAGCTGCGCTAAAATATCTCCAGTAGTACGGTTACCTATTGCTTGCGCTTGAATATCTTCTGTATGGATAACTTGGGTGACGGCAGGCATTTCACTGATTTTTTGCGCCAATACAGTGCCCGTTTTAGCGTTTGCTACCACATTTATGGCTTCAAAGTTGGCCACTGGCATCTCTGTATCAGCTGACACTATGCTTTGGTTTTGAGATTGGTTTTGAGTCTGTTGTGCGTAAAGCTGTTGGCTAATGCATAGTGTCAGAACGGAAAGAGTAAGATTTCGAGATAATGTCATAAGTGGTCCCTTATTGACGGTTAAAGGATGGTAATTAACGCTGGGTCTTAATAAATGCTTGTAGAAGGCTTTCTATAGAGCGCTAATCTACATACCACATGTAAGATATAGCTTTCGTGATAAATAAAATTTATGGAGCATTCATTCTTTTTAATTGATAACTTATGAATATAATAAACGATAATGATAATCATTTATATAGTTTGAGTAAAGTGTTTACTCATTTTTTTCTCAACTGTTTCAAATGTTACCAATAGTATGACGTCTATTTTGAGTGCGTATCCAAAGCACTAAGTGAGTTTTGCCGTATTAACCATAAAAAATAGACGCCACCAATAATGGCCGCCACTGAACCTGCCGGTAATTCATAAGGGAAAATCACATACCGCCCTATCCAATCTGCTATTACCATAACACCAGCGCCCAGTAAGGCGGATAATGGCAGTTGTTTTTCGAGCTGTACTGCACCGAGTGATGTCGCAAGGTGAGGCACCATTAATCCAATAAAGCTTAATGGGCCTACAGCCAGGGTACTCGCCGTACTAAGACAAGCCACCAAGACCAATAACATAAGACTTTGAAAATTGACCGCAACGCCTAAACTACGTGCCACCGGGCGACCCAAACCTAGTACTCTTAATGGTGTAATCATTAACATACTTAGCGCCACCAATACGGTTGCTATCCCTATTAAGTAGACGGTGGTTTCAGGACGGGCACTATAGGTTGTACCAGATAACCAGCTCAGCATGGCCGCGAGCCTCGGATCACCTGATAATTTAACCAACGCCATAATGCCTTCCATCATTGCCGCAATACCAATACCCACCAAGAGCAAGTAAGCAGGGGTCACCTTTTGAGCAAGCCATATAATCAATAGTAATACAGCCAAGGCACCTGCCAGTCCTGAGCCTATTAGCATCACTGCTCCAGCTTCCAACCCAAGCATCGGCAGTAATAAAAAGCCGACGATGACCCCCAATGCTGCCCCAGAGCTGATACCTAATACTTCTGGACTCGCCATCGGGTTACGAGTCAGTGTCTGCAAAATCACCCCAGCTATAGCTAACATCATGCCGGTCGCTGCAGCACTTAAAGTACGAGGTAGACGATAGTGTTGAGTCAATGCCCAATCCGTACTGATGCCAAAACCATTTATATCATTAACTACAAGACATACCCCTAGCATAACGAGTGCCACAACACCGCCCCATCGCCACCAATGGATTGGTTTTCGCTGGCTTGTCACCATAGGAGAAATAGTCTCGATACCTTGTCGACGCTGACGTAACACTAGCCAAATAATAAGTGGCGCGCCTAATATTCCTGTGATTGAACCCGCTGGGATCGGCATGCCAAGTATAGGCTCAAGAAGCAATGCGACATTGCTGGTCAGCCAAAGCAGTAGTCCTCCAAAGACAAAAGAAGCCAGTAATCGATGCCCAATTCGGACCACGCCAAGTGCATTGACCAATGTTGCTGCACCTAAACCAATAAAGCCTATCAATCCTACCTCACTAATTACCAGCGCCGTGACCACTGCCACTAACCCGACAACACCAAGACGAATGGCGTTAAGGGGGACCCCTAAGCGCTTAGCTTGAGCATCATCTAAGCTCATTAAGGTCAAGGGTTTGAGTAAGGGAATACTCACAACAGCTAATACCGCTGTTGTCAGGGCAAGAGTAATGCTAGTCTGCCAGCTAATTTGGCTTAAAAACCCTGCTGCCCAAGATAAGATACCCACACTTCGTTCGGTAAAGAACAACACCATTACCCCAGCTATGGCGGCCAATAAAATATTGACGACCAAACCTGCTAGCACGATAATCAAAGGATTAAATCGGCTAGGCGCTGATAGTAAGAACACCAATCCCAAACTGGCCAATGCCCCGATTACTGCCACCCATACCCCGCCATATATCGCTAAGCTTGGTACAAACAATGTGGTCATTAATAGCGCGAGTTGAGCGCCGGTGCCGATGGCTAAGGTGGTATCCGAAGCTAATGGGTTTTTGACAAGCTGTTGCAGTAGAATGCTTGCCACGCCTAATAGACCTCCTGCTAGTATTGCCACGACACTGGTGGCAATAAGACGCAGTTGAATGGCCATATCGCCGACACTTAGTTGATAACTTGGCGTGAATAGATTGGCAAGGGGCTGTGTCCAAGAGCTACTTATTAGAGACCAGCCACTGAGACTAATACCCAAAGCTAATAGCAATAACAAGGCAAGCATTCGACATGACAACCCTGCGATTGATGGGCTTGCTTTTGACTTACTTAAGCTTGAAGTCTTTGAGTTCACTGTATTTGAATGAGTGGTATCAGTGCTTGAGTGAATGTTGTCTGAATGGTCTGAGTTCGAATGATCTGAGTCTTTTGGAGAGCGTGATAAACTCATTTGGCAGTGCCTCCCGTTAGCTTGGCAGAGGCTAAGTTATCTGCCAAAGCAGTGAGGGATGGTATACCCCCATAGATCCATATTGGTGTTAACTTCGCCATGCAGCGACGACTTCCATAGCCGAGCCGTTGCCAGACCAAACTATGCTGTAACTGGGCTTCGGTTATTGGGCTTAAGGGTTCAATAACCAGTAGACACACGTCGTCATCAAGCTTGGCAAGATCACCTAATTGAATCGGTGTAAAGCCCCACGAGTTACCGTCATCAAGCGCAATAAAGTCGTAATCCATCATCGAAAATACAGTATTAAATAAGCTGTTATAAGAGTACATTCGCATATTATTAGCATCGACAAACTGAACGACCGAAAACTTTGTGACATTTGGATAGTGCTGGTGTAAACGCCGACCCGCTTTTTCAATATCAATGCGACTTTCAGCGATATACGCATTGGTATCATTTGACTGATGAATAAGCTGTCCTAATCTCTGCGTCGGCTTAACATAATCTTCCCATTTAGAAGTTGCCTCTTTCGCAGCGAATAGAACAGATTCAGCAGGCACATCTCCATATAGATTACGGGCATGTTGGTAGAAGAAATTATCTATTACCATGTCCACTGGTAGCTGGGCAACGAGCTCTGCATTAGGCTGATATCGAATACCTAGATCTGTCACTGATTTTGGTAGCTCAGGTTTGCCTACCCATTGATCCCAAACTCTGATATCCCCAGTCGCAATAGGCGGATGCCCCATCGCTGTTAAAGTAGAGGCGTTTCCCCAGTCTGGAGAAACCACATTTATCTCCTCATTTGCAGGGCTTGTGTGTTCGATTGATGCGTGTTGACTATCACAGCCAGATATCAGCACCGTTAATGATATGAGTGCCGATAGCATCGACTTTGGTGAGCTAACTATGAAAGTTAAACTAAAACGGCTTAAAATATTTTGAGGGTCATTAAATTTAGCTGAGGACTTGTTAGAGGGTAGTCTAAAAATTGTACAAGGGTGTTCTTTCATATTACACCACCGCAACGGGTTGACCATTGACAGGGTGTGTCAGCAACTGCATATCAACATTAAAGATATTTCTTAAAACCTCTGGTTTCATAGTGCTATGGACAGTTCCATCATGGCATATACGACCCCCTTTTAAGGCAATAATACGATCGGCATATTGTGCCGCAAGATTAATATCGTGCACGATCATTATCACCCCAAGACCTTGTTGCGTCACAAGCTGACGGATTAAACTAACGACTTCAATCTGATAATGTACATCCAGTGCCGCTAATGGCTCATCTAGCAATAAGTAATTCGTATCTTGCGCTAAGCACATGGCCAACCAAGCTCGGGCTCTCTCTCCGCCTGATAAAGACGCCACAACTCTGTCTGCAAACCCCTCAATTTGGGTAAGCTCCATAGCATTTCTGACCTTTTGATGGTCTTCATCGGAAGCTTTTTGTAACCACTTTTGATGTGGATAACGACCCAACATCACAAGCTCGCTAACGGTAAAACTAGCGGCATCGGGTAACTGTTGAGGCAAATAAGCTAATTGCTTTGCCAACTCTTTACTACTGTATTGCTCAAGCGGCTGATTGTTTAAAGTAATGGTACCCTGAGTTTGCTTCATCTCACCTGCTAACGCCTTGATAAGGGTAGATTTACCAGAGCCATTGTGCCCGACCAAAGCAACCAACTGCTGAGTAGGAATGTCAAATTTGATGTCTTGTAATAGTAAATTACCCTGTCTCACGACACTGAGCTGATTTACTTGTAACTGATTGTCAATCATGAATGGATACCATCTATTTTAATTATTGTAATGATAATCAATATCAATAGCACTTTCAATCAATATATCTTAAGTAATCAATAGGTTGTTGATACGAAGCTATCTTATATAGGCTAAAAGCAGCTAAAAACAGGATCAACTAGCTATAAACTAGTTATAAAGTATGGGTAATCTATTGAAGTAGAGCGTTAAATAGTGAAGCACTGTTCGTCTATAGAATTATTATCTAGTATTTTTTAATAAGAACGATTATCATTATCGTATAAATATTCACTTATAAAACCAAATCTAGACATTAACCAATCGAGAAAGGCAATTAGCGCAGCCAATCAAACGATAAGAAAACTAGGATTAATAATCCCGATAAAGATAGCTTATTTCTTGTTTTATAGAAAAGGTATAAAGCGTCTTTTAACGCATGATTGTCACTCACACACCCGTTTTACTAGTAACTATTTACGAGATTAACTATGTCAGAGTCTTCACCTAAATCTAGAGCATCACAAACGGCGCTATCCAATTCTGTTTTACCCAAAGTGATGACCCAATTTTTGCACCCTGAAATAGAATCAATAATTGCTTATATCAATGAAGATTATTTGGATGAAATCCAGAACTTTTTGCAGGTATTTAAAAACGTAGAAGTTACTGATTTAAAAAGGTCTGATGCAAAGCTGACAGATATTTATGCTGAAGGGATGAGGATAGAGTTGCAGCCTAAAACATATAAACGAGTCAACTCCAAGCCTTTAGAGGATTGCTCAGCCATTGAAGGTGGTCTTT
Organism: Psychrobacter sp. CX5; assembly: GCF_057621535.2. NCBI lineage: Bacteria > Pseudomonadati > Pseudomonadota > Gammaproteobacteria > Moraxellales > Moraxellaceae > Psychrobacter > Psychrobacter sp. CX5. The sequence goes on from NZ_CM177735.1 coordinate 948,289, forward strand.
CAAATAAAACATACTATATTGCCTTTAAGCATCCTATTAGCACTATTGAAGAACTGCAAATGCAGTATGTGCTCTTAAAACAACACGCTGATAAAAAAATTGGTAAAAAAACCATTCAACTGGTTGAACTATACTTTAAAGTTAAAGACAGCTATCGGGTGAGTAAGAATATACTACGACTGGTGCTAACACCTACTGCTAACGGCAAACAAACTTATGAGGATACTCAAAATTTACTGTCTCACGAAGCAGGTTATGCTTATCTGTTTGATTTAACTACTCCACAACCCATCAATCCTCCTAAGCGGCAACATTGCTACTATACTCTGCGTAAAGCGTTTCCAGTGACCACAGAATCAGGCAATACCAATGATACTATTGAAGCTTGGGTAGATGTTTATGATCACGGTGATACGTCAGGGAGTCACTGGGCAAAGGCATTGCAACCAAATGATATTATAAAAAGCAAACGTGAATTCCCAGAGAAGACTGGGCATCTTACTGAAGGGCAGGCGTTACTCATTGCCGATGAAACCTCAATGCCGACTGTCGCCAGATTAATTGAAACATGGCGTAATCCAATACCGCCACTGATCTTATGCCTTACCCACGACGAATCAGACCAAGCGTATTTTGAAGATGCTCACTTAAATACTAATATTGATGCTGACATATCCATATTGCCCCTGATAACAGGTGATGCTTTTAATGGTGAGGCTTTAGCATTGATTATAGACGGATTTTTAGAGGACTATTTGGCTTATAATCCGCTAAAAATTGATAAAATATGGGGGGCTTTAGAGGCAAGTACGGTCAAAAAGTTGAGACCTATGTTGCGAAAGCGCTTTGATTTAGACCATTCAAATGTAGTTATTAAAGTGTACTGGCGTCAATAGTCGTAATCTTAGCTCTTTATAACATCGTCTCTATTGCGCTCATCTCGTTTAACCAAAGCTCTTATAGCCCCCTACTCACTAACAAAAGCAATTTTGCTAAGTTTGGCATTACTGGCGATTGCCAAGATATCCGCAACCGTTTCATAACGGGTATTTCTATCGGCACGTAGTCGAATGGTGGGCTGTTGCTCAAGTTTTGACTGAGCCTGCATCCTTTTTTCAAGTTCATCAAATGTGATAGGCTCATCATCCCAATATACGCCAGAATCTTTATCGACACTGACTTGAATGACTTGGGGCGGTTGCTGTTGCACGGTGGCACTGGTTTTGGGCAGATCTAATGGGACAGAAGGGTTTAATACCGTGGCAGTCACCATGAAAATTATCATCAATACCAGCATAATATCAATCAAAGGGATGAGGTTCATTTCACTCATACCTTGCATATCATCTTCACCTAATTGAAAGGCCATGTTGTATTCCTATCGCTTTGTTTCTTTTAGTGTTTCAATCCCTTTAACGTCAACTCTCAATCAAAGGGTTTTAGCAATGACATTAAGACACTTTTAAAACAATCAATTAAACCAATTAGTTAAGACAGTCAATCAAACCCATTAGTGCGCATTAGACGACTGCGCATTGGAGGACTGCGCACTAGAGGAAGGTGCATGTGGCGACGCGTCGCTTGATGAATATCCACTGTCTTTCGGTTGAGACATTGGCTTAGCAGTACTATTATTTACTACCGCTGTCTGCTCCTTGCGCTCAGCTTTCGCAGTCTCACCTAATAAGCTATAAGCCATGTCGTTGGCTGTAAATAGGGTTCGACGGTTTAGACGAACCGCAATGTTATAAAACACGACGGCAGGTATCGCCACTGCCAATCCAAGACCTGTCATAATCAGGGATTCGCCCACCGGACCCGCCACTTGACTAAGACCTGCTTGCCCAGACTCACCGATGCTATGTAGGGCATGAAAGATACCCCAAACCGTACCAAATAAGCCCAAAAATGGAGCAACGCTTGCAGTGGTACCTAATAGCGACAGGCCTTTTTCGCCCTTAAAACGATAGCGACCGATGTGTTGTAATAGTATCTGTTCGGTAACGGTTTTACGCTCAGCACTGGTTAACACAGACATAGATTGCGACTGAGTACGAACCGCTTGTGAGAGATCAGTGGCGACTTGACGCTTGAGCATAATACTATGATAGATACGCAAAATGCCCGTTATCCAAGACATAACCGATAAGGTTATCAATATAAAAAACAGACACTTGGTGACCATATCGGTATATTGCCAATAACTTGCAAATTCCATACTGAATCCTTAGAGAAAAATTTTGAGTTGGCTTGATTTTATATGCCAATATTCGGTTTAAATCTGAGATTTATTCTACATCGTAATTTATTGGTACGGTTACAATACCTACTACGGGTACACCGCCCTTCATAAAGGGAATTAGTTTAGCTTTTTTTACCGCCTGTAAAGCGCTCCTATCGAGCTTTCTTACATCAGAAGAACGGACTGGTTCAGCTTTAGTTACATTGCCTTGTTTATCAACTGTAATCTTAATTAAGACGGTGTATCTTCCAGGTTCCAAAGAGTTTGTTACCCTTGGAGGAAACTTCAGTTTGGGCTTGGATTTCCATTTGGCATCGCTCGCATCAAATTTCTGTGGACCTGGATCGTTTCCGGGTCCATCTCCGGGTCCATCTCCGGGTCCATTTCCGGGTCCATTTCCGGGTCCGTTTCCGGGTCCGTTTCCAAGTCCATTTCCAAGTCCATTTCCAAGTCCATTTCCAAGTCCATTTCCAAGTCCATTTCCAGGTCCGTTTCCAAGTCCATTTCCAGGTCCATTTCCAGGTCCGTTTCCACCTCCGCCTCCACTTCCGCCTCCATCATTCCCTGTTCGATCTACTTTATCTTCTACATCTTCTACTTTATCTTTTACCTGATCTACTTCTGGATTTGATTTTGGTAACTCTTTAGGCACATGCTCTTGTATAGGCTTTGGTTTAGGCTTTGGTTTAGGCTTTGGTTTAGGTGTTGGTTTAGGTGTTGGTTTAGGCTTTGGTTTAGGCTTTGGTTTAGGCTTTGGTTTAGGCTTTGGTTTAGGCTTTGGTTTAGGCTCTGGTTTAGGCTCTGGTTTAGGCTCTGGTTTAGGCTTCGGTTTAGGTTTAGTGTTTCCATTTGTTTTGGAGTTAGCTTTACTCTCGGCCGTTGGCTCACTATCTTTTATATCCACAAGCTCTGGTGGTTCTTCTTCAATAGGCTTGATGAGCTCAATCTCTATTGGTGGCGTCTCTTTTTTTTCAGGTAGCTTAATCTCTCGTGCTTCCATATGTGCTAATGCTGTCGCCACACCACCATGCAAAGCCACAACAGCAATAAAAGTAGCTATCGTAACAAGGGATAAGGATTTTCTATTTTGGTTTTCAGGTGTCATGGCTGTCTATTAATCTTATAAAAAAAGTGAACTCAGTTGCTTTTGACGTGACTGACATATACCTATTGAAATTATCTAATATGATATTGTTTAATACGATATATTGTTATATTATAACATATCATTTCTAGATAATTATCTTTAGGTCATTATCCATTTATTTTGCTAATGATAAACTATAAAAAAATCAATGTAAATAATAATCGTTCTCATATGAGGTATAACCGCTGTATACTATCTTACTATATGCTATCTACACCCCTTATAACCTACTGTTCATACAAATAATGATGTTACTATCTGTTTTAACTTGATAATAATAAATAAATTATAAATCCGCCATAAAATAAAAATATAAAACATAAAAGCCTCACGACTTTATAAAAGTTGTGAGGCTTTTGATAGGGCTACTAGTAGGGTTAAGTATGTATAAACTCATTAGTGCCTGTGTGAATCTTCCATTATAAGTCGCCATTTCAAGTTGCCAAATAAGTCAAAAGATTAAGTCATGGAACTTATAAAGCATCTAGAACGGGTAAATTAACGACGCATAGTACCTTTATTTTAAGCACAATAAAATGAACAAAGAGTTTGGTTGAAACTCTCTTTAAATCGGCCTATCCCCATTAATAGTAGCTCTATGCATAATCCGGTGACTTGATCGAGTATAGTCGCCTACCGCATAATGCTGCGTTGCTCGGTTGTCCCAAAAGGCGATGTCATTATTTTGCCAGTGCCAGCGTACCGTAAACTCAGGTTTATTGATATGCTGATATAGGAAATTTAAGATGGATTTGCTCTCTGCTGGTGACACCTCATTGATCTTGCTCGTAAAACCTTCATTGACAAATATCAGCTTCTTACCAGTAACGGGATGCGTTCTGACCACAGGGTGAACCACTGGCGGGTTATCTAACTGTACCTGAATCCATTTTTTATAGGCGTCTGGCGTACTACCAAATCTTTCAAGCGGGAAAGAGTTAACAAACTCATGTGTCGCGGTCAGTCCTTCTAACAGGCGCTGATACGCTGGAGATAAAGCCTCCCATGCCGCATAGCCACTCGACCATACGGTATCTCCCCCAATGGCAGGTACTTTTTTGGCAGCCAAAATGCTACCCAGTGGCGGCTTTTCAATAAAGGTAACATCGGTATGCCAAATCGAATTATCCGTCAAATCTAGCTGATGATTATCTAGCACGACGATTTCACGTGCGTCTTCAGCATGCGGAAAAATAGGATGAATATGCAAGGTGCCGAATTGTTTGGCGAACGCTACCTGCTGTGTCGGTGTAATCGGTTGATCTTTGAAGAAAATGACTTGATGCTGTAATAAGGCATCAGTAATACGCTGTTTGATGTCATCTGTCATTGGTTGGCTAAAATCAAATCCTTTGATGAGCGCACCAATATTTGGACTTAATTGTTCAATTTGCAACGTCATAACATTCTCGCTTTGATTGGGTTTCTAAACCTTTATATTACCGACTAGAATACGTCATCACATCGACGAGTAATATGCAGTATAACCATATGAAAAGTTAATAAAAGAATAAAAAAATTTTAACAGTTATTGCAAGACGCCTGCCAAATAGCCGTTATACTAAGTTAATCGTACTATTATTCGAGACCTTTTGGCGTAACTTTTGCAAACAAACTTTAGTAAACAAAATAGTTATCGCAGGTTTTTAAAATACATTTCTGCCATCTACCTGAAACTTAATAAATAATGGAGTAACCCATGTCAATTAAAAAGAGCTCAACGACAAATCAGCCTCTCACTAAAGAGCAGGTCTTTCAACTTGCTGAAGAAAAAAAGCTATATGCAGGGAATCTTATTGAAGGGCAGTCTTCTACTAAAACTGTAGAGAACACCACCCCGATTGACAACAGTGTGATTGGTAAGATTGCCGATGCGACCGCCGCTGATGTAGATATCGCAGTTGCCTCAGCACGGGAGCAGTTTAACCAAGGTGAGTGGCGAACGATGTCCCCTAGCCAGCGCAAGCAATTGATGCAAAAGTGGGCCAGGTTAATGGAAGAAAATATCGAGGAGCTTGCGGCCTTAGACTGTATCGATGCAGGCAAACCTATTACAGAGTGTCTGAATACTGATCTACCTGCGACGATTGAAACCTTTGATTGGTATGCAGAAGCGATTGATAAAGTCTTTGGTAAAGTTGCGCCGACCGGCAGTGATGCCTTGTCGTGGATCGTCAAAGAGCCTATCGGAGTGGTCGGTGTGGTGTTGCCTTGGAACTTCCCAGCGCAGATGTTTGCTTGGAAAGTCGCGCCGGCCCTAATTATGGGCAACAGCGTTATCGTAAAGCCTGCTGAATTAACCTCTTTATCAGCCTATCGAATGATCGAGCTTGCTTATGAAGCAGGCATACCAAAAGCTGCCTTACAAATGATTTGTGGCCGAGGTGAAACGGTGGGTGCTGCCATCGGTAAACATAGCGATGTTGATATGGTGTCCTTTACTGGCTCAACCGAAGTTGGCAGATTGTTCTTAACTTATTCTGCTCAAAGTAACTTAAAAGAAGTGGTCTTAGAATGCGGTGGCAAGAGCCCGCAAATTATTTTTGAAAATGCCGAAATTGATGCAGAAGCTGTAGATAATATTTTAAATGCCGCTTTTTGGAACATGAGTGAAAACTGTAGCTGTGGCTCTCGGTTACTGGTACATAGTAGCCTTAAGCAGCAAGTTATTGAACAATTGCAAGAAGGCTTGAAAGCTTGGAAACTGGGCGATCCTCGAGAAGAGGACGTTGCGATTGGTCCTATGGTTGAAAAAGCACACTTTGAAAAAGTCGCTGGTTACCTTAATAAGACTGTAGATGAAGGCGCAAAAATCGTTGTCGGCGGCGAAATTCATGAGGAGTTAGGCAGCGGCTGGTATATTGAACCTACTATTTTTGATAGCGTGGAGCCGCAGATGTCTATCTTCCAAGAAGAAGTGTTTGGCCCTCTGCTAGCCATTACCACCTTTGAAACAGAAGAAGAAGCGGTCAAGTTAGCCAATGACAGCGACTATGGATTAGCGGCATCTTTCTACACCCAAGACTTAAAACAAGCGCTGCGAGTGGCGGGTCAAATTCGTGCAGGGACAGTGTCTATTAATGGATTCTCTGAAGGCGATATGACAACTCCCTTTGGCGGCTACAAACAGTCAGGTTTTGGCGGTCGAGATAAAGGGCTGGAGGCACTTGATCAATATTGTCAGACCAAGACAATCTGGGTAGTCAGTTAATTCGATATCATCGAGCGTTATGATACAGCTTTCTTAACCTTGGGCTTTACTGTTAGAGTGAAGCTCAGTTGGTGACTGAGGGTTGTTAATACTTTACGGTTAAAGAAGGTCTAGGTCAATTTTACAGTTGGGGTTTTACTACTTGGGCACGAAAGGGTCACGTTTTGGTCACGCCTCTATCTATTAAGATTTTTAATGTTAAGATATGATTAATAAAGTCCTTTAGATCTGATAGATAACTCCCTATTAACCTACTGATTTTAAAGACAAAAAAAAGCCTCACTATGAAGTGAGGCTTCTTTAGAATATGGAGCGGGAAACGAGATTCGAACTCGCGACCCCGACCTTGGCAAGGTCGTGCTCTACCAGCTGAGCTATTCCCGCATTTGGTAGGATGATGCTATTATCATTTTACTATGAAATAATACCACACCTAGTATATCAAGCAATTATCTAATATTCTTCTATTAAGCAAGTTTTATTTAAAGTTGCTGTCATAGTTAAGATTGCTAAAACGATATATAAAAACAAAATTTGGAGCGGGAAACGAGATTCGAACTCGCGACCCCGACCTTGGCAAGGTCGTGCTCTACCAGCTGAGCTATTCCCGCATAAACCTGATAACTTATACTCAAACATCAGTGGATAACTAATATCTATAAGCTAAGTTACTGTAACTTGATAGGTGGGCTATTATAGATTAAATATAAATCCTGTCAACACTTTTTTTCATATTATTATATGATCACATCGTTAACATCATTCAAAGCTTTCTAGATATCATTTGTCTGTTCAATACATTGCAAATTACTGATAATTAAACAGACTTAACCTTTTTAAAATATCTTAATGAATGTTTAATTAATCCTACTGACACATAGTTTACAATTTAAAGCTGTATTATGGTTAGTTATTCGATAAACTTTGTCTATGTACGTTTATAAAAGATGACAACGTATCCATTATATTCTTGAACTAGACTAATGATCATCGTTAGACCTATTTAGGTCATTGCTCAAAAGTTACCCAATAATAACCACTCTACATTGTGTAAATGACTTATCATTAATTTATTGCAATAGACTGATAGTCCGCTCCGAAATGAACAGTTGCTAATCTATGAGGTATGGCAATTACCCTTAAAATCAGGGATGTATACCTACTAACGAGGACAGTTATGAAAAAAATATTAATCCGCAGTACCTTAGCCGCATCGCTATCTTTAATGGCTTTATCAGGCTGTAGCTCTACCACCAATTCTGGAGTATTGGGTAGTGAAAGACAACAGCTGTTGCTGGTTTCCAGTGACCAAGTGCTACAGATGTCAGCCCAAAGCTATCAGAAATTATTACAAGAGGCTCGTGCTGAAGGGGTGCTCGATACCAATCCAGCTCAGCTGGCCCGTCTTAACAGAATCGCCCAAAAGTTAATCAACCAAGCGGAGCTCTATCGCGGCGATGCTAAAACTTGGAAGTGGGAAGTGCATACGATTCGTTCTAATGAATTAAATGCTTTCGTACTGCCGGGTGGTAAGATTATGTTTTACTCGGGCATCATTGATCGATTGGATCTGACTGATGACGAAATTGCCGCCATTATGGGGCATGAAATGGCGCATGCCATCCGTGAGCATGCGCGTGAACGAATTTCGAGTGAAGTTGCTACGCAGACAGGCATCGGTATTGCCGCCAGTATCTTTGGTCTGTCACAGGGTCAAGCCCAATTGGCGACTATTGCTGGAGATTTGGGTATTGCACGTCCCCACAGTCGTACTCAAGAGTCTGAAGCGGACAAAATTGGTTTAGTGCTTATGGCAAGAGCAGGCTATGATCCTAATGCCGCAATTACACTTTGGAAAAAAATGCAAAGTGCCAACCAAGGTGAGCCACCTCAGTTTTTAAGCACTCACCCTTCAAGCTCTAATCGTATTGCGACTTTGCAAGAGCTTATTCCGCAAGTGACATCATCATACAAACAATAATTTTGTATTCTGCCAGTTCAAAACAGCCTTCTGCAATGCAGTGGCTGTTTTTTTGTGTCAGTGTTTATGAGTTAACACTGAGAAATTGAAGTGTTGCAGTGACACACTATAGTCAAAGAAGTCTAAAGTGGTTACAAGGCAACCGAGTGCAAGTACTACTGGAGTAGGCTTAACGAGGTTAACACTGTAACCGTTTAGTAGTTCGCTGACTATAGAGCATCATAATGATTAACTGTTACTATAGAGGTCTAAAAATTATTTAAGTGTTAGGAGTGCTATTTTGAAAGTATATAATGAAATAATAAACCGCTTACAATCGCTCAGTCCAGAACATGTCGACCTCTTAAATGAGTCCATGAATCATTCTGGCTATTTTGACGGTAAAGAAAGCCATTTTAAATTGACGGTTGTCAGTACACAATTTGACAGAAAAAGGTTGGTTGCCAGACACCAATTAATTTATAACCTGGTTGATGATTTGATGACCAGCCAAGGTGGCTCAGTTCATGCCCTTGCGATTCATGCTTATACGCCTGATGAGTGGCAAAAGTTGGCGGATACATCGAGCAGTGTCCCCGCCAGCCCCCTATGCGCAAGCAAACGTAACTAGCATGCTAATAATAACAGTAAGCTAAAACTTTTTTAATGTAATGTACAATAATTTGAGGAAATTATGAAACACTTTCATATCCTAATGGTGGTAATAACCATCTTATTATTTATATGGCAGTCCTATTTATCACTATCGGACGGTCATAGTATTAGTAAAAAAGCTAAAATTGCGACGCATATTGTGTATACCTTGTTAATAGTGTCTGGTGTGCTAAATGTGATGCCATTGCTATCTACCAATGCACCTCTTCAATGGGTAGGTGCGAAAATTATATTACTCATTGCGGCAATAAGTGCTAGTATTAAAGCATTCAGACCGACTGCGACGCCTGTCCAAAGAAAGGCAGGGATATTTATTGCGTCTATCGCTTATATTGGTATTATAGTTTTAGCGATAACCAAACCTGCTAACTTTTTTTGATAAAACGTTTTAAGAAGACATTTTGATGAAGCGTTTTCATAAATTACAAGTAAGCACTAAAACCAAATAAGTTGTTTAAATAAACAACGTGACAACCAATTAATTAAATCTGTGTTTGATTCACGACTTTCAAATGGAAAACACACGGAACCTTTAGGAAAAAAAATGTCAAAATTCACTTTAAAATCTCTGTCACTCTCAAGTGTTGCACTTGGTGGTTTTTTACTGTTATCTGGCTGTGCCAGTACAGGTAATGTGTCTCCGCAATATATTCCGCCAAGCACTTACCAAAGCTATGACTGTTCAGGTTTATCGCAAGAATATAATCGCATCACCACTTATATTAATAATGAGAGCGGCAGTTATTCTGGAATAACCACCACAGGCGTCGGTGTGGGTATATCAGCAGGACGTTGGGGAGTATCGCCAAACATCAATATTGGACTGGGTAAAAGTAATAACTCTCAAGCTCGTGATGCCAAATTATCCCGTTTATTCGGAGAAAGAGATGCTGTGGTTCAATCTGCACGACTTAAAAACTGTGCCTTTGCCGCCAATCTTAAAGTCTATGGTGAGAAGTGATTGATACACAAGGCGGTGTAGCTTTTTAATAAAAGATTCAGAATAGTTTAACGATGGTTTAAAAGGTTTATAAGTCGTCTAGCAGTTAATAAAAGTTATATATTCGCATTTTTCATTCGCACTCTTCATTCGCATCAAATAGTTAAGGTAATACGCATTAAGGCAACAAAACCATGAGTCAGCCCATCACATCACCAGAGTCTACTCAAAACAGCCAAGCAACTACTGCTAATACGGCTAAGGTACCCCATTTTAAACGTCGTGATGACCAGCGTGTGGTCATTACAGGTATGGGGGCTATTACTCCTTTAGGTCTTGATGTTCAAAGTACGTGGCAACGCTTGATTCAAGGTGAAAGTGGCATCAGACCTATTAGCCACTTTGACGCCTCCTCTTATCGCGCGCAGTTTGCAGGCACCATTGAAGGATTTGATGTTAGCCACTATATGGTAGCAAAAGAAGCCCGTCGTTATGATAGCTTCATACACTATGGCGTGGCAGCCTCTAGCATGGCGCTTAAACAAGCAGGTTTTATTGATAACATCTCCTCGGAGCCTACCCCTGTACAGCATGTGGATGCTGACCGTTTCGGCGTCATTATCGGTTCAGGCATTGGGGGATTGCAGACTTTAGAAAATGGACGAGATGCGCTAGCACAACAAGGGGTTCGCCGTGTCTCTCCTTTTAGCTTGCCGGGTGCTATTGTCAACATGGCAGCAGGGATGGTGGCCATAAAGCATAACTTACGTGGACCAAATTTAGCGACTGCTACTGCTTGTACTTCAGGGGCTCATGCCATTGGTCTGGCTGCCAGACTGATTGTATACGGAGACTGTGACGTCATGCTTGCTGGTGGTAGTGAAAAAGGCTCTAGCCCTCTTGGAATGGCTGGATTTGCTGCCATGGGGGCTTTGTCATTACGCAATGAGGACCCTACCCGTGCCAGTAGACCATTCGATAAAGACCGCGATGGCTTTGTGTTGGGCGATGGATCTGGGGTTGTTGTCCTTGAAAGCTTGGCGCATGCTAAAGCGCGAGGTGCCACCATATTGGCTGAATTAGCAGGCTTCGGTATGAGTGACGACGCCCATCATATTACCGCCCCACCAAACAAGGGTGAAGGAGCTGCTCGTGCCATGCAGCACGCCATTAAGGATGCAGGCATTAAAGCGTGTGACATCGGTTACATTAATGCTCATGGCACCAGTACTCCCGCAGGTGATGTCGCTGAGTCGCAGGCTATTGAGGGAGTATTTGAGGCTTGTAAAGACAGCCTATTGGTGAGCTCAACAAAGTCAATGACGGGTCACTTGCTGGGTGCTGCAGGGGCTATAGAAGCTATTTTTAGTATATTGGCATTACAAGAACAAGTCGTACCCCCGACTATTAATTTAGATAATATCGATGAACACTGTCATTTGGATTATGTGCCCAATCAAGCACGGACAGTCGCTAACTTAACCTATACCATGTCTAATAGCTTTGGGTTTGGGGGAACCAATGGTTCTCTTATTTTCTCACGTTGGTCTGAATAACGGATAACGTACAATACTAATATCAAACATGGAGACTCGCTAATATGACACAAGTCGCATTCTCACACCAATTTTCTCATCGCTGGTCTAATGCGCCAGAAGCGGTCAAAAACGCTTTGATACAAGAGTTTGATGACATTGTACGGTTGTTGGACAACGACACTGACTTAGAGACGTTTGAATTCTCGCAACCCGATCTGAATGCTTATATTGATACCATTTATACAGACATTGCCGCGGAACAGCAGGCTGCCCTATTGGAAGCACAACGAATTGAAGCAGAAAGACTTGAAGCCCAAAGACTTGAAGCTGAGAAAGAGGCGGCGGAAAAAGCTGAGGCAGAAAAAGTTGACGCTGAAAACGATAGGACCAATCTAGAAGCTGCGAAGCTGTATGACGAGCAACTGGCGGTTAAAGAGGAAGAAGAAAAGGCTGGAGAGTCAGAATCTACAGAACTTTTGTCGTCGTCAGAGTCTACTGCTGATAATAGTAATCATCCGATAGATCCAGATAACTCAGAGGATATGACATCTGTGGCGTCAAATGCGACTACCACACCGCCAAACTTCGAATTCGAAACCACACAAGGTGAGCTTGATGAAGCGTTCCTCAAAGAGTTAGAAAGTCGTATTGACGATTACTTAAGTGAGCAACTGAGCGCCATGTCAGAAGATCTTAAATCCTGGTTACGCGATCAGGTAAACGCTCGTCTAGGCAATAAATAATATATAAATACTGAGCGATTGTTACCTTATATTTCTATCTTTATATAAACTAGCACTGCTAAAATAGACTTAGCGATATTAATCCCATAACCGTTTAGTCGTTCGCTGACTATAGTTACTCATGCAATACTTTATAAATAGTATTTGCCATGACTTTACCAATACCATTTACTCCTTCTAACTCTTGTTGAGAAGCTCCCAATAGCTGCTGTAAGCCACCAAAATGATTGAGTAGATCACGCCGGCGCTTCTCTCCTAATCCTGGAATCGCCTCCAGTACTGATGAGGAACGGCGCTTGTCACGCTTTTTGCGATGGGCGGTGATCGCAAAACGGTGCGCTTCATCGCGTATATTCATAATCAAATGTAGTGCCTTTGAGTCCATCGGCAAGTCTAATGGCTCATGTTGCAAAAAGTGCAACACCTCCAAACCCGCTTTACGCCCCTCGCCTTTTGCCACCCCTATCAGCAGTGTATCATCAAGAATATTGAGCTCGGTTAATACCTCTTCGGCCATATTTAACTGACCTTTGCCGCCATCTACCAACAATACATCTGGTAATGGGTGCTTTTTGTAGCGACGAGTTAGCGCTTGAGCCATAGCCGCATAGTCATCGCCATCTTGAACACCATGAATCGCATATTGTCGGTAATCGCGCTTGCGAGCACCGCCCTGATCGAATACCACACAGCTCGCTATGGTCGCCTCTCCCATGGTATGCGAGATATCAAAACATTCAATTCTATCGATATTCTTCTGTGTAACTGGCTCTAGCACCTCTTTAAGAGCGCCAAATCTAGCATGAAGCTCGAGATAATCACCCAACTTAGTCTTTAGCGCATTTTGAGCATTGAGTTTAGCCAAATCTAACCACTCAGCACGGTGCTCACGTACCGCAGTCTTAATGACCGTCTTACTCTCAAAATGGGTACTTAAGGCTTCTTGCAAAGCCATTTGATCCGGTAGCTCATGACTGATAATAATTTCACCTGGCAAATCATCAGTAACCTGAAAATAAAACGAGCTTAAGAAAGCAGACAAGTTATCACTTAAGGGTTCACTGCTGTCAACATCTGGAAAGTAGTTTTTACCCCCCAATACTCGCCCACCTCGGACAGTCAAGACATTGACACAAGTCATACCTGCCTGACTGGCGATTGAGACTACATCGGCCTCACCTTGTACGGTATAAACGGCTTGACGCGACTGGACCTCACGTAGCATTGACAGCTGATCACGATAAAAAGCTGCTTTTTCAAAATCTAGCTTGTCGGCTGCCCCTTCCATTTTATTAATCAGTGCCTCGTGAATATCACCTGAGTCCCCCCTTAGAAAGCGGACGGTGTTTTGTACATCTACGGCATAATCTTCAGGAGAGACTAAACCAACACAAGGCGCACGGCATCGTTTTATTTGGTATTCAAGACAAGGACGTTTGCGTTGCTTAAAGAAGGTATTAGTACACTGACGCATTTGAAACATTTTCTGCATCAGCACTAACGTCTCTTTGGCCGCATATGCTGAAGGGAAAGGGCCGAAAAACTTGCCTTTTTGATGTTTCGCTTTCCCCCTACCATAAGCCAGTCTTGGGTAGGGTTTATCCGCTGAAATAAACACATATAAATAGGATTTATCATCGCGCAATAGGACATTATAAGGGGGACGATATTCCTTAATGAGGTTTTGTTCTAGTAAGAGTGCTTCTGTTTCACTACGAGTAATAATGGTTTCAATGTTGTGAATACGTGACACTAATGCTCGTGTTTTAGGATGATCTATGGTTTTAGCAAAATAACTATTAACCCGATTTTTTAGGGATTTTGCTTTACCCACATATATAATATCCCCATTTTTGCCCAGCATTTTATACACCCCTGGCAAATTGGGCAGGCGCTTAATCAGATGCTTTAGGCGGGCTTGTTTATCATCGACATCAGTCGCTACAGACTTACTAACCATAACTTTTAAGAGCTCACAAGTAACGTATATGTTTTATATTAATGGGGAGAAATCATTCAGATTACAAGCACTGACGTAGGATTATAGACGTATGAGTTATAAATAATAAAAGGGTCTTCAATCGAATAGATTGAAGACCCTTTTCTAATCACCATAACAGTCATTAGTTCTTTTTGGTATACGGTAATTTAATCTTAAACTTAACCGTTAAGCGAAGTTCAAGTAAGTGATAGCATACTTAGTATCTTAAATACCTGGTGCAGTTTCAACCGCATCTGGTACACCTGCATCCGTTTTGCTTTGAACACCTTCACGGCGCGCAGAGAGCTTCTCGCGAATACGGGCAGACTTACCTGAACGCTCACGTAAGTAGTAAAGTTTCGCACGACGTACCGCACCACGGCGCTTCACTTCGATGCTATGAATAATTGGAGAATGTAGCTGGAATGCACGCTCAACACCGATACCACTTGAGATTTTACGAACGGTAAAGGCAGAGTTTAGACCACGGTTACGCTTTGCAATAACCACACCTTCAAAGGCCTGAAGACGTTCGCGATCCCCTTCACGTACTTTCACTTGAACCACTACTGTATCGCCAGTAGAGAAGTTAGGACGCTCAAGAAGTTGTGAATTTTCAACAGCTTGTACTAATGGATGTGCATTACTCATGAGATTGCTCCTCACATGGGATGGCATAGGCTAAGGCGCGTACCACCCGTTTATAATAATAACCTCTTCGACTCAGTTAGAGAAATAAGAGGAAACAGGAATAGGAATTTGGCTTTAAAATCTGGTTTTTAGAGGTAACTGACATCAAGTCAATAACCTTAACGAACATTAAAAGCCTTAACAGGGTTTTTAAATTCGTCAGTCTAAACATATAAATCAATAAAATATTAAAACGATTGCCTAATAAAGATAAAAAAGTCTATCTTCTATATGCTCTATTCATCGGTCAACTTTTTAAGTAGACGGGCCTGCTCTTTATTGGGCGTAAAACGTCGCCATAGATCAGGTCGCCTTTGTTTCGTACGAGTCACTTGTTGCTGAAACCGCCATGTTGCAATATTAGCATGATGGCCCGAGAGTAGTACCTCTGGCACTTGCAAGCCTTCAAAGTTATAAGGCTTGGTATAATGTGGACAATCAAGCAATCCCTCAACAAACGAGTCTTGCTCTGCAGACTGCGCATCACCCATTACATCAGGCAATCTGCGAATCACACTATCCATTAATACCATTGCAGGTAGCTCACCCCCTGTTAATACGTAGTCTCCAATGGAGATCTCTATATTAACGTAGCGCTGTAACAACCGCTCATCGATCCCTTCATATCGACCACATAACAAAATCATAGCGTCATAATCACGCATAGACACCACTTTGTTTTCATCTAATGCGTCTCCTTGCGGAGATAAATAGACAACGGGACAATGATCGCTATCAACAAGACATCCATGCTGACTGGCTAGTTTCTTTGCATAGTCAATCGCTTTTGCCAGTGGCTCAGCCATCATCACCATACCTGGACCACCCCCAAAAGGACGTTCATCAATACGGCGATAATTGTCGGTTGTAAAATCGCGAGGATTTATACAGTCGATAACCACTTGCTGATTTTGAACGGCTCTACCAGTAATGCCAAACTCACGAATCGCGGTAAACATCTCTGGTAATATGGTGATGACAGCAAAGTACATCAGGTCACCTCCATTTTATACAGTCATTCAAATTCAGTGTAGTAGATAGGGTAAATAAAGAACTTAGAGTTATTAGGCTTAAACTTAAACTTAATTAAACTCAGACATAAAAGCTTATAGCTTTAAACAGGCGATAAGCTTAAAAATCTCGTTCCCAATCTACAATAATCTGTTGCGTGGTTAAATCAACGTCATCAACAGTTTGTTTATGCCAAGGTATTAAACGGGTTTCATCATCAATACTGTTACTCGTTGGCACCACTCTCATAATGGGATGTGCGCCAGTTTCGAACAATTCTTTAATGGAACCTAGATACTCATCTTGCTTATTAACAACTTTTAAACCAACCAAATCAGACCAATAATATTCGTCTTCTTCAGTGCCAGGTAAGCTGTCTTTATCGATCCAAATACTAACACCGTTCATAGTCTCAGCGACATTGCGATCCGGTACTTGCTCAAATTGAGCCACAAGCCCCGTTCCCTGCTTACGCCATTGACTGACAGTAAGTGGTTTAAACCCTGTCGCTGTTTTCATCCACCAAGGTGAGTAGCTAAAAATAGCCTCCCGATCCTCAGTTTCACTAAAAACCCATAGCCAGCCTTTAATGCCGTATGGTTTTTTTAGTTGTCCTATCTTCATAAGACTGTCAGCATTAGGTGCGGTCATAAGACAAATATCATTTTAATGTCAGTCGCATAAAATTAAATTCAACGACAAATTAAGAACGATAATTTAAAGTCGTCAAGATTTAAAATTCTGCCACTATTGATAAAAAACACATACTAAAAATGGCCTCACAATGAGATACTATCTCTTAGTGAAACCATGTTTTATGCGTTAGTTTCTTCAGTAGCAGGCTTGTAACCCTTTGCTAAAGCTTTAACGCGGTCTGAAGGCTGCGCGCCTTTTTCGATCCAAGCATTATACGCTTCCATGTCTAGACGAAGCTCAACTTCTTGACCTTTCGCTAGTGGATTGTAAAAACCTAGATTTTCGATGTAACGGCCATCGCGTGAGCGACGTTGATCTGCTACAACAACTTGATAGAATGGGCGTTTTTTGGCACCGCCCCGTGCTAAACGAATAACAACCATTTGAGTTCTCTCTTCCGTAGGTATACCAAAAAGGGCATAATTATATCAGATTACTAATCACTTGGAAACCTTTAAGTTAATAAAACATTACCAATCTACCTTAAACTAAGCGATATCTTCATGAATAACACCTCGTCCCGTTCTTTTTTATCTCAGCTTCGCCTCAAACCTTACTCCAATACGTGGCAAACGACTCTTGCCGTCATGCTCATGGTGACAATAAGTGTGGTGGCATCTATTTGGTTTTTTTGGCGAAGTTTGTATCTACCTGAGTTAAAAAATCATGCCCGATACCTAACGACAGAGCTTAAGTTGGTTACGGCAGCACGTGAAAAGTGGGCAGACAATAAAGATATTACCGAATGGATTCTCTCCCATAGTCATGTCGTCATGGTCGAAGATCCAAGTGATTTTCCTGATGTGTCAGATAAAGCTGTGGTTGGTTTCTTTACTGATGTCATTCAGCAGGAAATCAGTCAACAGCTCGGTCGCGAAAGTGTGGTTTATTTTAAATTTAAACCAACCCCTCAGCTCTGGGTTCAGGATACAGCATCGCCCGACTTTTGGATACGGGAACCTGTGGTATTTTATGCCCAATATAGTCCAAGTATCTTAATATTCTTCATTTTAGGTATTCCGCTGTTTACCTTGTTGACCATTTTGCTGTTAGTACGCCAATTAAATCGACCCCTGCGTAAACTACAACAAGCCGCTACCAACTATATTCGTCTTGGTACTGCGACCACGCTACCAATCAATACTGGCACCACCGAAATACGGCGGGTAAATATGGCCTTTAATCGCTTATTTAGCACATTAAGTCAGGCGCAAAAGGAGAGAACGATCATGTTGGCTGGTATTTCTCATGACCTACGCACCCCATTAACCCGTATGCGATTAACCGCTGAAATGCTACCTGATGAATTTCTTAAAGAGGGGCTCATTTATGATATTGAAGATATGGATGCCATTTTAGAGCAGTTCATTTCATTCATGAAAGACGGCTCAGATGAAGCCGTTAGTCTCACTGATTTGGACAGCATCTTTAATGAAGTCATGGTGCAGTTCGCCCCGCTAGAATTTATTTATCAGACAGAGGGTCTCAAAGAAGTCCCTGTTCGACCATTATCAATTAAACGCCTGATCATTAACCTAATCGTTAATGCTCAACGATATGGCAAGCCTCCCATATATTTAACCGCCACTATTACCCCGACCTTTCATTCTAAAGAGGTTGATCAGGATGATGAAAAGTCAGTATCCACGCCCAATATCGTTCGCAAAGCCAAGGAGCAACTTATCCTATGTGTTCGCGATTGTGGACCAGGGGTGGCAAAAGATCATTTAGAGCGCATTATGCAGCCGTTTGAGCGCGGTGAGTCAGCGCGTACTACCCAAGGTAGTGGACTCGGTTTAGCCATCGTACAGCGCATTACTGGTCTGCATCATGGGACTGTCGAGGCGATCAATCACCCCGAAGGCGGGTTGCAAGTATGTGTTCGTATCCCGTTGCTATCTGAGGCGCAATCTATAGATGAAAACACTACTCAGCAAAACCAAAGCCTTAATCCTATAGACGCTAAGTAGTATGGTTTTAAAGCCATAACCGTACCCGACACCTCAATGTTTATGTTTACTTAACTTAATAACTCCAAAATAAGCTCAAAGAAACCCAGTTACAATAAGCTGAAGACAAAAGAATAGTAACAAGAAAATGAGTAACCTTATAAAAAAGTCTAAGAAGAATCGGTATTTATAGCTTTAAAATAGCCTTTACACCCAACTCTAGAAGTTAACCTATCGAGGATATATCCCTTTAACAAACAAAACGCCTATTAGTGAATACTAATAGGCGTTACAGTCTAGTCGTTAAAAGTTAATACGTTTTAAATAGAAATAAACGTCCAGTAATGGCTTAAAAATGGTAAAAATTACCCGTCATTGCTCATCACTTTCAATAATTTTTCGCGCCCCTTTTTCCTGCGTTAACTGATCGGCTGCAATGGTTTGAGTTAAGGGTCGTACCGGCCATCTCATTGTAAACCGTGCACCGCCTAATTTAGGACTCTCATCCACTGACATTTTACCGTTAAACCAAAACGCAATTCTTGACACAATAGATAAACCTAATCCATAACCGCCTGAAGCCCGAGTACGACTGTCATCAAGTCTTGCAAAAGGCACAAATACCTTGTCTCGGTCTTCTTCAGGTATCCCATGACCATCATCTTCGACCGTAACAAAAGCTTTTCCTTTATGGACACCTGCGCTTATAACAATTTTTGATTCTGCATAGCGCAGTGCATTTCCGGCTAAATTCTGAAGGACTCGATGTAAGTAACGTCTATCTGCAATAGCACTAACTTTGGGAGAAGGAGAGATACCAACCACTTCAATAGGCTTACCCAGAGCGTTCGTTTCACGAACAATTTGCTCGACTAAATCCCGTAAGTTAACGGACTCAAGATCAAGCTTTGGTGACCCCTCTTCAAGCTTCGCATAAGTCAAGATTTCATCAATTAAGCTATTAAGAGACTCAATATCTTCATCAATATAATCTCTTTGTTTTTGTCTCGACTCTTCATCCTCAGTATCGGCCAACATATCTACCGCAAAACGAATACGTGCTACTGGCGTTCTTAACTCGTGTGATACTGCCCGTGTCAGCTCTCGTTGAGATTCAATCAAGCGTTTAATGTGCTCGATCATAGTATTAAATGTCGCGGCCAATCGCGCTATCTCATCTTGACCAACAACTTGTACGCGAGTCTCTAAATTACCTTCGCCGACTTCATTAACACCAGATTGTATCAATTGCAGCTTACGCTCTAGGGGGAAAATTAATGCATATACCCCAAGGCTGATCAGAAACATACTGATGAGCACCACACTTATAATAAGGTTGAATGGGAACCATTTGAATAGAGCAACTGGACCAATTACCACCACCATATTTTCAAGTTCTGAGGGGGCGATAATTTTGATAGAAGAGTCGTCAGAGCTGGTACTATCACGAAACAACATCACAACTTCATCACGTTTTAAACGCCGCATTTGATCATCATCGAGCTCAAGGTCTTCAACTTTTTCGATACTAAGGGGAAAAGCGAACTTTTGTGAGATCTCTTTTAATCGTTGACGTTTGCTTTCAAGACCTTTGTAATAAGACAAGTCGTTTAGTAATAGCACTGCCATTGCACGTACTTGTTGCTCAGTTACTTTGGTAATACGCACCGTGATAACATTGTCCTCACCCTCAATAGGATGGAAAATATCCGCATGCGCAGGCTGCATCACATAGCGTACTACCGTTTTCTCTTGTTCTAATCGTTTAAGTTCACTGGCTTTAAAATCAATACTTGATTCGGGTTGTATACTAAAGTTATTACCAAATAGCTGGCTGATATCATTCAACCAATATTCACGCTGACTTTCTGTTGATTGTTGCTTTAGGCCCGCGCCAACTAGATACAACGCACCAGTCGCGATATTTTCCCTATAGGCCTGTATCCGTTCCTTGTTTATCGTATCGACCAACAACTGCGCAAATAAGGCGACCAACAGGCAGACCAATAACAACCCAGCGTAAATACGTAGGAATATACTATGTTTTAATGATGAGAATATTGGCATATGACATCTAATTAGATTATTTGATATAAGTCTACCTTAAATAAAAGGTTTAACCTATAAGCACTGTAAAAGGTTAACTTTAAATTTATGTAGTTTTTTATAGTTTTTTGATACTGCTGTTTAATTTATTTATCCATACTATTTTTAAAATGCCAAAAGCCAGCTGAGTAGCTGGCTTTCGTTACTATTAATTGGAACAAATGTCTTGATACAAAGTCATTAAAATTATGAATTGCTTACATTCAACTGTTATCAACATTGATTAGTATTAAAGCTCCAAGCTCCTAATATGACAGACAAATTGTTCTCAAATAGCAAACTAATTACCTTCTTTGACGAATAGATAACCTTTACTTCGTACGGTTTTAATACGTTTTGGATTTTCTGGATCATCGCCAATTTTTGGTCGAATTCGAGAAATACGAACATCAATAGATCTGTCTTGACCATCATACTC
Source organism: Psychrobacter sp. CX5 (assembly GCF_057621535.2). Classification (NCBI taxonomy): domain Bacteria; kingdom Pseudomonadati; phylum Pseudomonadota; class Gammaproteobacteria; order Moraxellales; family Moraxellaceae; genus Psychrobacter; species Psychrobacter sp. CX5. Next base: position 969,596 of record NZ_CM177735.1, read on the forward strand.
AATGCCACGTAAGCGCTCAAAAATATCTTCACGAGATAAAATACGACCAGCATTAGAAGCCAACAACCACAATAAATCGTATTCAGCACTGGTAAAATCAACCAAATCACCATTTAAGGTAACAGAACGTCCACCATTATCGATAACCAATTCACCAAATTCTAGACGCTGCTGTACTTCTTCAGAAGGCGCATTTTCTGAACGGCGCAATAGAGCACGAATTCGGGCAAGCAATACTCTAGGCTGAGCAGGTTTGGCGACATAATCATCGGCGCCCATCTCAAGACCCAATACTTGGTCCATATCTTCAGTACGAGCAGTTAGCATGAGAATGGGGCTATGATAATGCGGACGTACTTCACGGCACACTGTTAAACCATCACTACCTGGTAACATCACATCTAAAACCACAAGGTCAGGCTGCTCACTGATAATACGACGTATTGCACGGTTGCCATCTGTCTCAATAGCCACATCCATGCCATTTTTAACCAAATAATCTTGAGTTAACATGGCAAGACGTTCATCATCTTCAACAATTAAAATTCGTGGGGTTTGTTCATCATCTGTATTAGACATTATCATTTCCTCAAAATTGACAAAACACAATCACAATTTATTAAATTTATTCAAATTCTTTATTTTTAAATACCACTTCATAGCACAGTATATATAATTTTCATCATAATGTAATCAGTTATAACGCTAATATTAGCACAAAAAAAACAGCCTAATATAGGCTGTTCTATTATTCAATAGCGAATATGTATATCGTTATAATGCAATTGCACTTGGTCAATGTTAGATAACCTAAGCACGGTTACGGTATTTCTTGATAGTTTGTAATTGTGCGACTGACTCAGCTAATGAGGCTAATGCAGCATTGGTTTGCAATGTTTCGGACTGATTAACTAGCATTTGCTCCGCTTTCTTACGTGCCTCAACAATTTTAGCTTCATCTAAATCGTGAGCACGTACTGCAGTATCCGCAAGAACCGTTACCATCTTAGGTTGAACTTCCAGAACACCGCCAGAGACATACACTATTTCTTCGTTACCATCTGGGGTTTGGATACGCATTGAGCCTGGTTTAAGTAGTGTGATCAGCGGGGTGTGACCAGCTAATATACCCACTTCGCCGTCAATACCCGTCGCAATTAACATACTGATTTCACCAGCATATATCTCTTCACGAGCACTTACTACTCGGCACTGTAAAGTTGCCATGCGACTCTCCGTCATTAACATACTAATTTGATATAAACGTTTACTATCTAAAAACGCTAGTTTGGTACTTATCTATTTAGATAGTTATATTGCTATGAAGCAACATAGGTCCAGGTTTTAACAAAGCACTTAAAAAGGTCTATTTAACTTAGTCTTTAAGTGACCTAATCTTAAACAAGCTATATCTTAAATAAGCTAGTTTAAAATTATTTAGTCTAAAATAACCCAGTTTAAAATAAACATTTCTAAAAAGACAATGACTTTGCTAAAACCCAGTTTGACTACCCACTATCATCAAGCAGACATTAAGCTGCAGATTTCATTTTCTCAGCTTTAGCAACCACTTCATCAATGCTACCCGCCATATAGAAGGCTTGTTCTGGTAAATCATCATACTTACCATCTAAAATATCACGGAAGCTTGAAATCGTATCCCGTAAGGTCACATATTTACCGGGTGCCCCTGTAAATACTTCTGCAACGTGGAATGGCTGCGATAAGAAACGCTGAATCTTACGAGCACGGTATACAACCATCTTATCTTCTTCAGACAGCTCATCCATACCCAAGATTGCGATAATATCTTTTAGCTCTTTATAGCGCTGAAGCACTTCCTGAACACCACGGGCGACAGCGTAATGCTCTTCACCAATCACTAAAGGATCTAGCTGACGTGAGGTAGAGTCAAGCGGGTCAATCGCAGGATAAATACCTTGTGAGGCAATATCACGACTCAATACGACAGTCGCATCCAAGTGAGCAAAGGTCGTTGCAGGTGATGGATCCGTTAAGTCATCCGCCGGTACATATACCGCTTGGATTGAAGTAATAGAACCGGTTTGAGTCGATGTAATACGCTCTTGTAGCACACCCATTTCTTCTGCTAGTGTTGGCTGATAACCAACCGCAGAAGGCATACGACCTAGAAGTGCTGATACTTCCGTACCGGCAAGTGTATAACGATAAATGTTATCAACGAATAGTAGTACGTCTTTACCCTTACCTGTTTCATCTTTTTGATCACGGAAATATTCCGCCATTGTTAAGCCAGTTAATGCCACACGTAAGCGGTTACCTGGTGGCTCATTCATCTGACCATACACCATCGCAACTTTAGAGTTAGTGAAGTTCTCAACGTCAACCACACCTGCCTCTTGCATCTCGTGATAGAAGTCATTACCTTCACGAGTACGCTCACCCACACCCGCAAATACAGATAAACCTGAATGCTTAAGGGCGATGTTGTTAATTAACTCCATCATATTAACGGTTTTACCAACACCGGCACCACCGAATAGACCAACTTTACCCCCTTTAGCAAACGGGCAAAGTAAGTCAATGACTTTAATGCCTGTTTCTAAAAGGTCAGTACTATTTGCTTGTTCGTCGTAAGAAGGTGCTGGACGATGAATTGACCAATGATCTTCTGAACTCACTGGGCCTTGCTCATCAATTGGACGACCCAACACATCCATAATACGACCTAAGGTAGCTTCACCAACAGGAACGGTAATCGGGGCTCCAGTATTGGTAACTGATATACCACGTTTAAGACCTTCGGTAGATCCCATCGCAATGGTACGCACAACACCATCACCCAGCTGCTGCTGAACTTCTAGTGTCGTCTCAGTACCGTCAACAACTAGGGCATCATAGACTTGAGGTACTTCAGTGCGGTTAAACTCGACGTCAATAACTGCGCCAATAATCTGTACTATACGACCGCTACTCATAGCGTTCTCCTTGAACTTCTAAAATATGGACTTTCTAAAGTAAGTGGGTCAATTAGGAAACAGCAGCAGCACCGCTAACAATTTCCGAAATTTCTCGGGTAATTGCCGCTTGACGCAGCTTGTTATAAACTAACTGTAAATCATTGATTAGGTCACCAGCATTATCGGTCGCAGCTTTCATAGCGACCATACGTGCAGACTGCTCTGATGCGATATTTTCCATCACTGCTTGGTAAACAATTGATTCGATGTAACGACCTAAAAGACCTTCAATTAATGTCTTAACATCTGGCTCGTAAATATAATCCCAATTGTTGTTGGTATTTAAGCCGGAGTTAGCATCAATAGACTCTTCAGGAAGTGGCACAAGTTGATTGACCAAAGGCTTCTGCGTCATTGCATTAACGAATTTATTATAAACGATATAGATGCGATCTAAGTGACCGTTTGCATAATCGTCAAGCATGGCTTGAACAGGTGCATTTAATTGCTCAAATGAGGGATTATCCCCATAATCAGTGACCGCCGAAGTTACTTTACCGCCGAAGCTTTTAAAGAAGCTAACCCCTTTAGAGCCAATGACTGCAAACTCAGCTTCAACAGATTGTTTTTCATAATCTTTGACATGATGCATCAATTGCTTAAACAAATTGACGTTTAGTCCACCTGCCAAACCACGATCAGAAGTCACTAAGATATAGCCTACACGGTTTACCGCACGGCTTTGCATATAGGGATGCTTATAATCTGAAGACGCATTGACTAAGTGTGAAACCACACGACGCATACTTTCAGCATAAGGTCGACCAACTTCCATACGCTCTTGAGCACGGCGCATTTTACTGGCGGCTACCATTTGCATCGCACGCGTAATTTTCTGCGTACTCTTAATGCTGGTAACTTTAGCACGAATTTCTTTTAAACTTGCCATAACATTTCCAATTCGGCGGGGTTTAAATGAGGTTAGATCTCATAATCACACTAGTTAAGATGGCGACTGGTCTAACCAGTCGCCTAAATTAAATTAGAACGAGTGATTTTGCAAAAAAGTTTCTACAGAAGCTTTTAAACGGCCCGCAATATCATCATTATAATTTGCAGTGTCGTTAATCTCTTTCATCAAGTCAGCTTGTTCATCATGCATATAGCGTAGATAGGCTTCTTCCCACGCTCCGATTCTCTCAACGGGGATATCTGATAAATAGCCTTCATTTGATGCATAAATCACTGCAGCTTGCTCAGCAACAGACATTGGCTGATACTGCTTCTGTTTCATAAGCTCTGTAACGCGCTCACCGTGATCAAGTTGCTTTTTAGTAGCATCATCAAGATCAGAGGCGAACTGGGCAAATGCAGCAAGTTCACGATACTGAGCTAAAGCGGTACGGATACCACCCGATAATTTCTTAATGATTTTAGTCTGAGCAGCGCCACCTACACGAGATACTGAAATACCCGCGTTAACTGCAGGACGAATACCTGAGTTAAATAAGCTTGATTCTAAGAAAATCTGACCATCAGTAATAGAGATGACGTTTGTCGGTACGAATGCAGATACGTCACCTGCCTGTGTTTCGATAATAGGTAATGCCGTTAACGACCCTGTTTTACCTTTAACTTCGCCGTTAGTGAATTCTTCTACATAATCAGCATTAACACGAGATGCACGTTCTAATAAACGTGAGTGAAGATAGAATACATCCCCTGGATAAGCTTCACGACCTGGCGGACGACGTAATAATAGTGAAATTTGACGATACGCTACAGCTTGTTTTGATAGATCATCAAATACGATTAAAGCATCTTCACCACGGTCACGGAAGTATTCGCCAATAGTACAGCCAGAGTATGGCGCAATGTACTGTAGTGCTGCAGGCTCTGAAGCAGAAGCCACCACCACGGTGGTATAGGCTAACGCTCCCGTTTCTTCAAGCTTACGTACCACGTTAGCAATCGTAGAACGTTTCTGACCAATTGCGACATAGACACATTTAATATCAGAATTTTTCTGAGCAATAATAGCGTCAATGGCTAAAGCAGTCTTACCAGTTTGACGGTCACCAATGATGAGCTCACGCTGACCACGACCAATGGGAATCATCGTATCAACAGCTTTGTAGCCTGTCATTACTGGCTCATCTACTGATTGACGCGCGATAACACCCGGTGCAATTTTTTCAACTTTATCCGTTAATTTAGCATTAATTGGACCTTTACCGTCGATTGGATTGCCTAAGGCATCAACCACACGGCCTAATAATTCAGGACCAACGGGTACTTCGAGAATACGACCAGTACAGTAAGCTTTTTGACCTTCTTGAAGACTGAGGTAATCACCCAAAACAACGGCGCCTACGGAGTCTTGTTCAAGGTTCAATGCCATACCATAGACATCGCCTTCAAACTCAATCATCTCACCATACATCGCATCTTCAAGACCATGAATCTGAACAATACCATCAAATACTTTGACAATAGTGCCTTCATTCTTAGCGGTTGCACCCGTATCAAGGTCTTGAATTCGCTGCTTAATCAGTTGACTGATTTCTGCTGGATTCAATTGTTGCATTGCCTTGTTTCCTTTAATTTGTGATTGCCTGCTTACTCGCTGGTTTATTAATGCTCTAGTAACTGTTATCAGTCTTTAGAAAGCCATTCAATGAGGGTGTGCGATGGGGTTGAGATTCATTAATTTACCAAAGCCACTTTTTCATTATTAATTATGCGTTAAGCAGTTAGCTGGGTTTTTAACTGTTTTAATTTTCCACGTACTGAGTCATCAACAAGCTTGTCGCCAATTTTGATAGTGGCACCCGCTAATAAACTGGGATCTACATCTTCATGGATAATAACAGACGCTTTTAAAGACTGTTCTAAACGTTGTTGAATCATCACTCTTTGTGATTCACTCAAGGGATATGCAGACGTGACGTATGCGTCGATTTGCTTAAGCGCTTTTGCACGATACAAGCTATATTGTTCATATACTTGCGGTAGTAAGCTTAAACGCTCTTGCTCCGCTAATTGGTGCACAAAGTTTTGAATTTGAGATGATGCTGCCGCTAGCGGGTCTGAGGGCTGGCCTTTTCTGGCATGATTTTGAGTGCTGAATAGTAGGGACTTTAGAGCCGTTGCATCTGAGGTCGTTACTTGCTCGTTATAAATACTAATCAGCAAATTTGCTTTCTGATCAGCGGTCGTAGCAGGATTCTCTAGCAAACGCATAAAGGCAGGATCACTCACCACGCTACTTGTGACAAACAAGAAGTCTTCCCAATCACCAATGACCGAGTTTTCATGGGCATAGTCAAATGCTGCTTTGGCATAGGGTCTTGCAAGTGTAGATAATTCAGCCATTATGTCCTCTTAGCCACATATTTATTGAAAACTTAATTAAACAACCAGATATCTAAAATTGAATATTGACTACTCTGACCTCTATCGTAACGTTAAAACCACAATCTGTATGATACTAAGTAATATCATAGAAATTTTACGATAGCACGATAGCTTCTAACGTATTTGATGGTTATCAAATGATAACAATATAAATCGAACGTCAGCATTATTCAAAATTAGATTAACTATAGCTTAGCTGCCAACTCTTCAAGCATACCGGCATGCTTTTGAGCATCGATTTTTTCTTTTAAAATCTGCTCAGCACCCAATACCGCAAGTTCTGAAACTTGTTTACGTAAGCTCTCACGCGCTTGATTGATCTCAAGGTCTATGGATTCACGAGCCTGTTGACGAATACGTTCGCCTTCGACTTGAGCTTGCGCTTTAGCATCTTCGATTAGTTGGTTAGCGCTTTTATTAGCTTGTTCAATTAAAGCTGCTGCTTTAACTTTTGCGGTTGCAAGTTCTTTCTCAGCTAACTGTTCAGCACTTGCTAAGTCTGCTTTCGCCTTTTCAGCTGCATTAAGCCCATCAGCAATTTTCTGCTGACGTTCGCTAATTGCACCCATTAAAGCAGGCCAAATAAACTTCATGCAAAATAGAACAAAAATTGCAAATGCTATGCTCTGACCGATTAGGGTAAGATTGATATTCACACGATCACCTCTTTATAAATAAAAATCAGTAGCATTGACCACTCGGTATCTGATTAAAACTCATTTTATCTCGAATGGTCAACAGGGGTCACTGATGATTTAATTAAGCCAGAGGGTTAGCGAATAACAATAACATCGCAATACCAACACCAATCATAGGCACCGCATCTAATAGACCGGCAACAATGAACATACGAGTTTGCAGCTGTGAACCAAGCTCTGGTTGACGTGCAACACCTTCTAGAAACTTACCACCTAAGATAGCAAAACCAATGCCTGTGCCTAAAGCACCTAAGCCGATTAGTAATGCAACTGCGATAACTGTGTAACCACCTAATACTGGATCCATTGATGTATCCTCATTTACCTAAAATAACTTTAATTAATGTTCGGTTTGTGATGCCAATGACAGATAAACTATCGTCAACATCATAAATACGAACGCCTGAAGTGTAATAACTAAGATATGGAAAATTGCCCAAGGTACTGATAGTGCCCACTGAATCCAAAACGGCATTAAGGCAATCAATACAAAGATCAGCTCACCTGCGTACATGTTACCGAATAAACGCAGACCAAGTGAAATTGGTTTAGCAATTAACGTAACAGACTCTAAGATGAGGTTGATTGGAATTAAAATAATTTTTGCGATTGGATTTTTTGCACTAAACGGATGTAGGGTTAATTCTCCAACAAATCCGCCTAAGCCTTTCTCTTTAATGCTGTAATAAATAATAAGAGCAAAAACTGAGAAAGACATCCCTAATGTGATGTTAGGATCTGTGCTTGGTACAATCTTCATATAAACGTGATGAGGATCATGACCCATTGCGGCACCAATCTTCTGTGCCAATGCAGGAATATAGTCAATTGGAATTAAATCCATCAAGTTCATTAAAAAGACCCAAACAAATATGGTTAGCGCTAGTGGCGCTATCAGTTTTGAGGTTCCGCTATATGAATCACGAACATTTGTATCAACAAACTCAACAATCATTTCGATAGCTGATTGTAGCTTACCTGGAACGCCTGATGTTGCTTTTTTTGCAACAAACCAAAATAAGGCACAGAATATAATACCCAAACCAATTGACCAAAGCATTGAATCCAAATGAATGGCCATAAAGCCCATGTCGCTGGCTTCTTGTGCAGTATGCGCAACCTTCCAGCCTTCACCTGGTAAGTAGCCATAAGTCCAGTTTGTCAAATGGTGAGCAATATAATCAGACGAGGATGTTTCAGCTGCCATAATATTAGCTTCTTATAAGTGTGTATTAACCTTTAATTTACTTAGCAAAAAATATCATTCATAGACTCTTTGCTAATTAAATTCCGACCCCAAAATAAACTCTACATATATTAAAGTAGAGAGGTTTATCTGTAAAGATTACGTTTATTTTTTTAATCTCTCTTTCTTGACTGTTACTTTAGCAAATACTGTATTACTGATTTGCAACATATCATACACTATATACGAATTAATTTTGCAATTTATAAAAGCTAAGGTTGAATCTAACAGAGTTGTGTTTAATTCGTATGACGCGCATTTTGTTAACTTATTAATGTGGCATTGATTATCACAAATACTTTAACCATTGGCTTCAACGGATTTTTAATAAAGCAACAAAGTGTCCTACTTGCATAGCCACGAAACCAATAATAGTCGCTGAAGCTAAAATCGACTTAATAGTCATAAATATTAAGCTAAAACCTGCAACGACTATAACCCACTTAATTATTTGACCTAAATATAAATAGCTCACAATATTGTTTTTAGCGGGTGCGCCAGTATATTTAAAGACAAATCCAGCGAATACCGTTTGCGCAAACCAATTTAGTATTGCGCCTGAGCTGACACTCTTTGCTATCGCAAAATTGTGCTTTAAAGAACCATCGACCGTATTGCTTGTCACCCAAAAGTCTACCACGCAGGCAACTGCAATTATGATTACGAGTACAAAGGCCCTATGGTAGGCTTGTTGTCGTAATTTGAGACGTTGTAGCGCTAGTCTCTGCGAGGCGCGTAACGGCGATTTTGAAGGAGTTACCATAACAATTCTGTCATACAAAACGCCGACCATTATAGTTATGGCTTTATAGTAAAGCAAGTAGAAAATCAACATTAGCTAAAATACTATTTTTATAATTTTATGTAAAAATAGTATCATTATTTCTTAACTATAGTCGAAGCCAGCTAAAAAAGGTACAAGGCAACCGAGTACAAGTTCTACTGTTGTAGGCCTAGCGAGGTTAACCCTGTAACTCTTTAGTCTGGCTATGACTATACTAAGCGCTTACCTTCAGATTTTAGTATAAGTTCTTAGTATTGTTCTTTAAAATACATAGGAACATTTACTGTCTACAACAATCATCTATATTAATGACTAATAACAAGAGCGTCTTTCACAACAAAGTAACTAGACAATCAATTATTTCAAAATATGCGACTATCTCAAAGAACCTCTATATTTTAATTAACGCACGCACTGATTTATATCTTCTGCCAGCGCCAACCAACCTGAAATAAAACTATCAGCAGAACTCATATCTTCTTGCTGCACGCTACTTTTTACTGGCATTAACTTGCTAAGTACGCCTTGATTGCTATCAGATTGTAATAAGATACACATGGTTTGCTGCGGTCTATGTTGTTTCAACCAATAAAACTGACTGGCCTTAGGCGGCAGATGATGATCTGTGGTTAATGCCCCTGATAACGTTAAGTTTAACGTTGATTCAATATAGCCAAAGGCGTCATGATAAGCCCAATAAGGCTTTTGTGCTACCGATTGAACTTGCACCTTTGCCACTGCAGCATCCATTTCTTTAGCAAATCGTCGAACATTTGCCTCATAGACTGCTTTGTACTTAGGATTAGCACGACTATAAATAGCCCCAAGTGCTCGGGTAATAGCCTTTGCATTATCTGGATCTAGCCAAATATGGGGATCTAGCGTACCCTCCATCGGTTGCGCTTTGACATCTCTCACAGGCAACCGGTTAAAGGCATTTAGATCAAATAAGCTAATGGTATTGGGACTATTGGCAAGCGGTTTTACTAAATTAGACTCCAACTGTTCTCCAAACCAGACCACGTAACGACTGTCTTTGACATATTTCATGTCACTAGGGCTTAAGCTACCATGATGCCCTACGTCTCCGGCATCTAGTAATAGCTTTCCAGAGGGCGCTCCTTTAGTGACCTCCTCACTAAGCAAAAACAGGGGATAGTTACTAATAGCAACCTCCGTTTTGTTACGAATACTAGCGGGTAAGTCATTAATACTTATATACTGGCGTGATGCCTGATTTTTATCTGTATTATTTGACAACTGATTAGCGTGTTGCACCTGTGGTTCATTATCAAGATGGTCATGATGCTCATGTTGTTCTTGGTGCACATCATCGACGGCCTGAGCGGGGACGGTTAAAAATGCGAATAAGGACGTGAGACTTAGTAGCGATAAACCCACCCTTTGCATGACACGCTGAAATAAGCGATAACGCTGTGATGGATTTATCGACTTAGCTTTAGGTTTGACAATATTCATAGCACACTCTTTTTTTATAATATTAAGATCTATCGAAGCATTTGACTAACTTACGAATCGTTAAACTGGCTCATACGACTCGTTAAACTGGCTCAATAGTGGTCTTTAGAAAAACCATCATCGATGAATGACTTGCTATGTTATACTATAACAAATAATAATTTAAGCATTTTTTTATTTTTTGACTAAAATAGCTATCTTTGACTCAATAAATGTTTATTATTTAAACTCTTACTGAGGTTTACTTGACGCTATCTAATACTAGGAGGTGCACAATGAAAGATCTAATAACAGAGGGTCATATAGATGTGAATACCTCTTGTGAAGAACATTCTTGTTTAGAAAGTAAAGGTGATAACAATATCGAAAACGATAAACGCCCGCATTTACACGATGTACACGCGCTTTGTGAACAAGATATAAAGGCCCGTTTGCACAGTGCTGATCAGATGTGTACTAAAAAAGGGGTTCGTTTTACGCCCCTGCGGCGAACCGTTTATCAATTAATACTGCAAGCCGATAAACCTTTGGGAGCTTACGATTTAATCCAAAGCTTGCAAGACAACCGCGCCCAACAGCAAGGTAACGAAGCTAAAATGGTAGCTCCCCCAACCATTTACCGTACCTTAGAGTTTTTATTAGAGCTTGGTTTTATTCATCAATTGACCTCAATTAATGCCTTTGTCCCTTGCTGCCATCCTCGTGATGAGCACAATGCAGTATTTTTATTATGCACTGCTTGCCAGCGTGTTCAGGAGTTTAGTGGCCTACCCGTTCAAGAAATTGTCGGTTATGTCAAAAAGCAAGTTGGCTTTAAAGTACAGCAAAGCGTCATGGAGTTAAAAGGGGTATGTCATACATGCCTGCCTAACCCACCAGCGTTTTCTGCGGACGTATCATAAATGATGATTATCAAAGACAGTTCTCATTCTAATACCAGTGGCAATCCATCCGACCCAGCCAAGAGCGATGGCTTATTGCCTTCTAATACCTTGTCTGCGAGTAAATTGTCTGCTAGTAAATTGCCTGCTGATACGATACTAATGACATTAGACTCAGTAGGTTATCAACTCAATGACCGTTCATCAAACCGTTTAGAAAATAAGGGCTGGCTTAGCAGTGCCCGCTCTTCAAAGTCAGCCGATAGTGCGGATACAAGCCCCTTACATAAGGTACTGCTCAGTAATATTGACTTACAAATTTTGCCTTATGAAAAAATCAGTGTCATTGGGCCTAATGGTGCCGGAAAATCTACTTTAATGAAGCTGATCTTAGGACTGATAGCCCCTACTTCCGGTCATATCAGTCGTCATCCTGACCTAAAAGTCGGCTATGTGCCACAAAAATTCAGTGTCCCCTCTATTCTACCTTTAAGGGTTGAAGATTTATTAGCACAAACCAAAAATCAGTTGAATGATGAAGAACAAACGGCTTTATATGATCGACTTTCAATTAATCGCTTGTTAAAAAAGCAAGTTATTCATCTTTCTGGTGGGGAAACCCAGCGTATGTTGCTGGCTCGCTCATTGTTAATAAAACCAAATTTATTGATACTTGATGAGCCAATGCAAGGGTTAGATCCGGAAAGTGAACGTTGGTTGTATGAGTTTATTGATGACCTGCCCTCGTTTTTACAATGTGCTATGGTAGTGGTTTCACATGATTTACACTGGGTAATGCGTGGTAGTCGACGGGTAGTCTGTTTAAATAAACATATTTGCTGCGAAGGTCAACCCAGTGAGCTTGAAGTGTCTGATGAATTTAAGAAACTATTTGGTCATCAATATGAGCAACCTTATATTCACAAGCCCCATGACTGCCAGCATGATGCGCCTCACCTTCAATAATCTCGGTATCCGTAGTGATTTCAAATTTTGATGACACGTAAATTCTGACACGTAAGTTCTATAGTAAGGGCGTTATAGAATTGACTAATTACGACTCCGATAAAGTACAGTTATCATGAATAGCCAGATTTGAGACTGCACATTATAGTCAAAGAAGTCTAAAATGGTTACAAGGCAACCGAGTGCAAGTGCTACTGGAGTAGGCTTAACGAGGTTAACGCCGTAACCGTTTAGTAGTTCGCTGACTATACCTTTTTTAAATGTTTTTGATACCCGCTTTGGATAGATTTTATATGCTGACTGAATGGCTAGATATCGTTGCGCCTGCTTGGATTGCAGGCAGTCTACTGGCTTTATTATCTGCCCCCTTAGGCTGCTTGGTACTTTGGCGACGCATGGCTTTTTTTGCCGATGCTTTGGCACATGGAACTTTATTTGGCGTCGCTTTAGCTGCTATCTGGCAATTACCCTCCGCCGTTGGTATCGCCATCGTGAGTATGATTGTGGTATTGGGACTTTTATGGCTTGAAGACGAGCGACTTCCGAACGATGCCTTATTAGCGGTTGTCTCAGTGACCATGCTATGTTTGGGTTTATTGAGCTTAACCCAACTGACCCAGATGCAGGCTAATGTCATGGGCTATTTATTTGGCAACTTACTGGAAGTTAGTTGGTATGATCTGCCAATACTGTCAGGTTGTGTCGCAATTGGAATAGTCTTCTTAGCTTATATCTGGCGTCCTCAGGTCATCCTTGCCACTCATGCAGACTTAGCCAAAGTGGCGGGAGTAAATGCGATCCGCCAACGCTTGTTCTTTTTGGGCGTATTAGCAGGATTTTGTGCATTGGCATTGCAAGCGGTAGGCAGCTTATTGATTAGCGGACTCTTAATCCTTCCTGCACTGACTGCCCGTCTCTTTTCGCACTCTCCTAAACAGATGGTAATTATCTCAATTATTCTGGCACAATTAGCCGTTACTGCCGGCATTTGGGGCAGTGTTCTACTAGATATTTCGACAGGACTAGCCATAGTATTAGGCTTGGCAATTGTCTTTTTTAGTGCGTTTATGGTATCTAAGATTTAAACGTGATGGATTTATTTTATACCTATTATTTTTTTAATTCTCTACCTTCCATCTTATATCAAATTTTCTATACCTAACCGGCAGGATTATATGCATAATGACGCGGCGCTAAACAACATTGAAACCCCAGATGGCAAAGTGAATATCCTACAGCTAACGGATCTTCATCTTTATTTAGACACCTCAACATCCGTCGCAGGCATTAATAATCATCAAAGCTTCATGGCCTGTCTTAAGCAAGCACTAAATGAGAACCGGCGCTGTGATTTGATTTTAGTCACCGGCGATTTAGTCAATGAAGTGAAGCCTGAAATATATGATCGTCTTTATGCCATACTGTCAAAAACAGGTATTCCCTTCGCCTGTATCGCCGGCAATCATGATGTTACTGATGAATTAGGCACTGACTTACCCTATGATCAACGTCAGTTCGTGGCTCATAATCCCGATGCCAGACTACTTTCTCGTTACTGCATTAAGGTAAATAACTGGCATATCCTACTGTTAGACAGCAGTGTACCAGGTAAGGTCTACGGGCGGGTTGGTGACAAAAACTTGCAATGGCTACATCAAACTCTAGCAGACTGTCATTATCCTGTCATAATTGCCATGCATCATCACGTGCTACCCATGAACTCCGACTGGATTGATGCTCATATTACCCAAGACGCACAACTATTTTGGCAAACCATCGGCAAATACCCTATGGTAAAAGCGGTGGTGACAGGGCATGTTCATCAATATTATGAAGGTAGACATTGCAATATCGAGGTATATAGCACGCCCTCAACGTGTTATCAATTTACCCCCAAGCAAGATGACTTCGAAATTGATCAACATGCAGCGCCTGGTTACCGTTGGTTAAGTCTATCTGCCAATGGTGAGATTAAAAGCTGGATAAGCAGACTGACGGATAACTCAATATCGTAAGTCATTATTCTATGGTGTCAGTGTCATTAATAAACGTTATGATCGACTTATACTGCTTCATTCTTTGAGTTTAATTTGAACTATTTGTAAGGTGAACTTATTTAATACTTCTAGTAAATCAAATAAAATTGTGATATAAGAGTCAATTATTTTATTTCGGCACCCCTTCTAAATGGATATAGGAAATTGTCATGAGTCAAACTGCTACTGACGACCTAATTTTTAAGCCTTATGACGCGAAAGCAGATGAAGAATATATGTCAGATGCTCAGCTAAAACACTTCGAAACCATTCTAAAAGCATGGAAGCTTCAACTTGCAGGTGATGCTGACCGTACCAAAAGCTACATTCAAGATGAGTCAACGTCATTGTCAGACACCAATGATAGAGCGACTCAGGAAGAAGAGTTTGCACTGGCCTTACGTACGCGTGATCGCGAACGTAAGTTAATTCGTAAGATCGATAAATCACTGGCTGAAATTAGTAATGGTGATTATGGCTATTGCGAAACTTGTGGGATTGAAATTGGCTTGCGCCGTTTAGAGGCTCGTCCTACTGCCACTCAGTGCATCGATTGCAAGACCTTATCAGAAATTAAAGAACGTCAAAATTGGGGACACTCTTAACGCTTATAACAGATAATGGGTCACGTGCGGTGGTTGTCTATATCCATCTAACTAACTGATTTAAGCTTTGTTATCGCTTATCAAATATGACCCAAAGACCTGTTATAGATGACAATGTGACTCTTTATGGTTATCAATACCCCTGAACGGCCCTCAGTTGATCCTAAATTAGGGTCAATTGTGGGCCGTTTTGCCCCTTCCCCCACAGGTGAGCTTCATTTAGGCTCTCTGACCACAGCCATTGCCAGCTATTGCCATATTAAGTCGCTTGGCGGCACTTGGTTACTGCGTATTGAAGATACCGATCATCAACGCTGCCATGCTACGTATTCAAAGCAAATACTACTAGATTTAGAACGTTTAGGCCTACACTGGGATGGCGACGTTTGCTATCAGTCACAAAGAGAGGCACTGTATAATGATCTGTTACACACCCAGCTTCTAGACCGTATATATGCCTGTCACTGCTCACGTAAACAATTGCAAGGCCACGATATCTATCCAAGATATTGTTTAACGAGTAATAGCTTGAACAATAATCGCTTAACGAGGGAAAGTAAGCTCCGATCAAACCTTACGGATACAGCTTCTTATTTACCGCATAAACATAACATAGAGCAATTAAGTGATAACAAAGTAAGAATACAAATGCCCAACCATATTATGGGCTTTATTGATGGTATCCAAGGGGTTCAATGGGCAAACCCTCAGACTACGTTAGGGGATGTTGTGTTACGGCGAGCGGATGGCACCATTAACTATTTTTTAGCGGCCAGTATCGATGATGGCCTACAAGGGGTTACCCATGTCATGCGAGGCTTAGATATATTGCCACTAACCACGGCTCAAATTGCCATTATGTCGTATCTTAACTTACCTGCGGTTGGACATTGGTATCATCTTCCACTCGTTGAAAATAATCAGGGTCAGAAATTATCTAAGCAAAATTTAGCGACGCCCATTGATACGAATAGTATTGCAAAATGCCAACAACTTATCCAACACTCGCTCCGTTTATTAAAACAACCAGACGTTGAGATAGGCAGTCCTGAAACGATGCTGGCTCAAGCGGTTCAACAATGGTCTAACACCCCACTCAAGTATCAAAGCGTATTAGGAAAAGTTTAATCTTTAACTTAACGTTTCTCGTAAACCCTATGTCAAAATTGCTAAATCTGCCTTTTATTTTAAAACAGTGCCATTCATATACTCATGTGGTAAATGTTCAACAGATACTATTTCTAATAATAACGACACGAGGCACTCTTTATATTAGGACTATGCTTATTGATGCTTAACAGCAGTCCGACCATGATTAAGCTGATTAACATTGATGAGCCGCCGTAGCTAAAGAACGGCATAGTTAACCCTTTCGTCGGTAAAATACCCATGTTCATGCCGGCATTGACCGTTACCTGACCAATAAAAATAATGCCGAAACCAAAAGCGGTGTAACTTAAACGCATTTGACGCCGTTTGAGTGCATTAAAACTAATGCGCATAATACTCATAATCATCATAGCCTCAAGAACTAAAACCGTTACCACCCCTACCAGACCCAACTCTTCGCCCGTCACCGCCAATAAAAAATCAGTATGCGCTTCTGGTAAATGAGCAAGCTTTTGCACACTCTCACCATAGCCAACGCCAGTGATTTGGCCGCGCCCAAAAGCTATCAAACTACGTGCCAATTGATAGTCTGATCCTTGTATATCATCAAAGGGATCTAGGAATGATACCGCACGTATCAACCGATACTCCTGAAACATAATCCCCATTGCGCCTAACACTGTCACCCCAATGATAAGGCTTATAGATTGAGCGCGGGGGGCGCCAGCGACAAAGAAAATCGCTAAGATAGTACCCGTAAGAATCACAGACGACCCATAGTCAGGCTGCATAATTAATAGAAAAATTAACACACTGACTAAAGCGCTCATCCTGAGAATACCACCCATACCAGTACGTACTTCATTGGCTCGGCGAACCACAAAATCTGCAGTAAACACTACCATGACGAGCTTAACCAGCTCTGCCACCTGAAAATTAATAAAACCTATCTCGATCCAACGCTTAGACCCATTAATAGCATCGCCAAATATCAGAGTAAACACCAACAAGCACACAATGACAGCGAGTCCAAAAGCTAATGACAGTATGTCATAGACCCACCGCAGTGGTAGCTTATAAAACAACAGTCCAGCAAATAGGCCAACCCCCATATACAACAGATGACGGTCAAAAAAGAAAAGTGGTGCCATCTCATGCATTTTGGCAAAAGGGATTGACGCCGAGGCTACCATGATAAGACTCAATACTAATAAGCAAGAAACGCTAGTTAGCAACACACTACCAGCAGAAGGCAGTGAAAATATACCTGTATTATTACGGGGACGTTGGGAAAGTGCATTTGGGGTATACGCTGATGCAGGTGGAGTGTCTTTTGCCATAGGATTTCAACTGTAATTTAACGATTTATTAAGGTATATATTTGCCCGTTTTATAATAACAGGACAATAAAGCCCATAGGATTAACTTGGTAACTGCTCAACTAACTGACAGAAGTGTTCACCACGATGAGTATAACTGCTGTACTGATCGAAGCTTGCACAGGCAGGGGATAGCAATACTGCGGCTATTTGCGACAAACTACTCGCAACTAAGGACTGCGCTTTATCCATTGCATTGTCAAGTGTGTGGCAGTGATATACCTCGACATCATCGCTCAACTGAGCTTGCTGTATATGCTCAGCGATTATAGACTCATCTTCCCCAATCAATAAAACCTGACTGACATATTTGTTGATTAAAGGGGTTAACTCCCCAAACTGCTGACCTTTACCTTGCCCACCCAGTATTAAAAGCAGCTTTGTCTTGCCATCAGTTTGGGCACTGTAAACAGAGCCTAACCCTGAAATAGCAGCCAAAGTAGAGCCAACATTGGTGCCTTTTGAGTCATTAAAATAGTCAACGCCTGATACATTATCCACAAATTGACAACGATGGGGCAGGCCAGAGAACGCTTGCAACGTTTGCAGCATGCTCTCATTATCTATACCGGCCAGCTCGCCTAATGCTAGTGCTGCCAAAGCATTGACTAAATTATGCTTGCCTTTAATTTTGAGCTCATCTGCACTGATTAATTTTTGAGTGCCTTTAGATAGAAATATACTACCATCACCTTCAGTGATTAAACCATATTCTCCCAGATCTGGGGCATTTGACCCCACACTTAGACGTGGAATATCATCACCAATTAAAGGTCTTGATAAAGCGTCGTCACGATTAACGACAATGGATTTAGCCCCTTGGAAAATACGATGTTTTGCCTGATGATAGCCTAACATATCTCCGTGCCGGTCTAAATGGTCTGGTGACATATTAAGCACGGTTGCCACTTGTGCACCTAAATTTGTTACCGTTTCAAGTTGGAAGCTAGACAGCTCTAATACTGCCAACTCCATGTTATCTCCTAACGAGTCATCCTCTAATAAGCTTAAAGCAGGCAGACCGATATTACCGCCTACCCCTACTTTAATACCGGCATCTTGAGCCATTTGTCCCACTAGCGTTGTTACCGTACTTTTAGCGTTAGAGCCTGTAATTGCGATTATAGGAGCCTGACAGGCTTCTTTAAATAGCTGGATATCACTGACAATAGGGATATCTGCCAGCTTTGCTTGCGCGACCGCTGGTGTGGTCAATGGAACCCCTGGACTAATAATAATGCGACTTGCCTTTAATAGCAGATCAGCATCAAGGTTTCCAAACGACCGAATCTCAATGCTAGGATCAAGCTTATTTTCCAGTATTGGCGCGGGACTCGCATCGGTGATAGCGACACGATAGCCTCGACGTGCAAGATAATTAGCCGTTGCCAGACCTGACTGACCCAGCCCAATGACCACTTGCAACCCATTGCCTTTTTGTATTAATTGTTCTGAGTCTGCTATGGAAGAAGGGTTATACTGCTGCACCTGTTTATTAGCATTATTGTTATAAGAACTAGAATTATTAGATTTAGGGTTATTTGCATTAGGATTATTTAAATTACCATTAATAGACTGATGATAATCACTGTCCTTATTGTAAGAAACTTTGTTTATTGTTTTCGGCAGTGGGCTAACGCTTGGGTCAGTACTCATAGTCTGTCCTTATTTCTTTATTGTGATATGATGCAGCTATTTTTTGTAACAACTTTTAATTTGTAGTAACTTTGATTTGATGGGCATCTGAGCTAATCAAGCATGAGATCGACACTCAGCGCCTATCAGATTATAGGGTCTGTCGAACATTTCCACATTTGAATGTTCAACAGACCCTAATCATCATAATAGAATCAATGATAAAATAATGGATGAATTAATTTTGTTAAATTGCGTTTCTTATTCTACCATGACCCTAGGGGCTATATAACATACTTTATTAATGACACATGACCCTATGTCGGACCTAAATACTGACAACTCCCTAACATTTAACCCCATAAATTAGTAATCGACCCAAATACTATGAAAGTACCTTCAATAAATACAATACGCGACGAGTGGTTTTCTAATGTGCGCGGTGATGTGTTATCCGGCTTAGTTGTCGCCCTAGCATTAATCCCTGAAGCCATTGCCTTTTCTATAATAGCGGGCGTTGACCCAAAAGTTGGGTTATATGCATCCTTTTGTATTGCCGTCGTTATCAGCTTCGTGGGGGGACGCCCTGGTATGATTTCTGCTGCAACCGGTGCGATGGCCTTGGTGATGGTTACCTTGGTGGCGGATCACGGCTTACAGTACTTACTGGCCGCAACATTATTATGCGGGGTTATTCAATTTTTTATGGGGGTTTTCAAGCTTGGAAACCTGATGCGCTTTGTGTCACGCTCTGTCGTAATAGGGTTTGTAAACGCCCTAGCTATCTTAATTTTTATGGCGCAATTACCTGAGCTTGTACCCGCCCTGAACCCAGATGCGGCAGGTCGAATAGGGCTACCTGTCTATATTATGACCGCTGCTGGCCTTGCAATTATTTATGGTTTTCCGCTTATTCCTAAGATCGGTAAAATTATACCCTCCCCCTTAATTTGTATTGTCGGTCTGACTATTGTGGCCCTTTACATGGGATTGGATATCCGTAATGTCGGTGATATGGGTGAGCTGCCAGATACGTTGCCGATGTTTTTATTGCCAGATATTCCGTTAACTATTGAGACATTACTGATTATTGCGCCCTACTCTATTGCTCTGGCGATAGTGGGCTTGCTTGAATCGATGATGACCGCAACTATCGTTGATGACTTAACGGATACCCCCAGTGATAAAAACCGTGAGTGCCGTGGTCAAGGCATTGCTAATGTTGCCTCAGGCTTCTTTGGTGGCATGGCAGGTTGTGCGATGATTGGGCAATCCGTTATCAATGTCAAATCTGGCGGTCGTACCCGATTATCGACCCTTATTGCCGGTGTGGTACTGCTGATTATGGTGGTATTTTTGAGTGAATGGGTCAGCCAAATTCCTATGGCGGCACTGGTCGCTGTGATGATCATGGTGTCAATCGGTACCTTTAACTGGGAATCATTGCGAGAGTTTAAAACACACCCCATGTCGTTTAACGTAGTGATGTTAGCGACCGTTATAACGACCGTATTTACTCATAATTTAGCGTATGGTGTGTTAGTCGGTGTACTCTTGTCTGCGCTGTTCTTTGCAAACAAGATTGGTCAGTTCTTAAGTGTATTCAGTGAGTACGACGAAGACCAAAACACACGCTACTATTATGTTCAAGGTCAAGTATTCTTTAGCTCAAGCACGCAATTTATAGACAGCTTTGATACCAAAGAAGCGTTAGATAAAGTGGTCATTGATGTCAGCCAAGCTCATTTTTGGGACATCACGGCGGTTGATACGCTGGATAAATTAGTCATTCGTTTCCAACGTGAAGGGATTGATGTTAAAGTTATGGGACTAAATAATGCGAGCCGTACTATCATTGACAAGTTCTCAGTCCATGATCGCCGTGATATCGGTTTGCTTGATTAATTTAAATTCATGTTATTAAAAATCAATGTTATTAAAAACAGTCTGTGTTATTAGTATGCCTGAATGCTCAACAGACCCTAAGTTGTTTTTATTTTTTCGATAGCTGTCCCGATTGAGTGATTGATATGAGTAATTTAAAACCTGGTAGTGTCATCGCTTGTCTGGATCGTCCGGACCATGTACAAGCCGTACTTGATGGTAGCCTGTGGGCTACTAAAATGTTACACGCCCCCATTGGCTTATTGTACTCTGTACCCAGTGTTCATTCTAAAGCTGCGGTAGACTTTTCAGGTTGCTTAATTGCTGATGATAGTGACGCCATACTCAACCAGTTAACTTTAGAAGAAAAAAATACCAACGGTAAGCGTCACAATCAAGGCCGTTTACTGCTAAAACAAGCTGCTAATTACTGTCAACAGCATAAGAGTCTCGATAAACAGCAGACTTATTCTCTACACCGCCACTCCTCCATCTCTGAAAGCTTGGACTATGTTAACAATAGCGCCCAACTGATCGTTATTGGTCATCAGGTAACGTGTAAAGACACTTTATCACAATTGATTCGGGCGAGTCGCTGCCCTACCTTAGTTACCCAAGAAGCGTTTAAAGCACCAAAAACAGCGCTATTAGCGTTTGACAATCGTCCGACTTGCCATGCACTGTTAAAGTGGCTATGTAGCAATGCTTTGGTGCGTAACACAACACTACATGTGGTCATGGTGGGTGAAGAGAATGAACGTAACAAAGATGCCCTACGCGAGGCTTATGCAAAGCTTAAACAAGCGGGTATTCAGTGTAAGAAGGCATTAATAGACAGTCGTGATGTGACAGCCGCTCTGATGTATTACCAACGTCAAAATGAACTTGATATGTTAATTACTGGCGCGTTTGGAGAGTCACGCTTACATGAG
Source organism: Psychrobacter sp. CX5 (assembly GCF_057621535.2). Classification (NCBI taxonomy): domain Bacteria; kingdom Pseudomonadati; phylum Pseudomonadota; class Gammaproteobacteria; order Moraxellales; family Moraxellaceae; genus Psychrobacter; species Psychrobacter sp. CX5. The sequence goes on from NZ_CM177735.1 coordinate 991,590, forward strand.
CTATTGCACGGCAGTAACACACGTCAAATGTTAAAGGCCAGTAGCACCCCCTATCTACTATATCCCCGTCACTAACCCTGGTTGTATTCATCGTTTAGCCGTCGCCACTTATCCTTTTATGCATAACTCAAAAAAGTGTCTTATTGTCTAAAATACCTACCTATTGTCTAAAATACCTTAAATTTAGAGTATGAATACAGGTTCTATTGCTTAAAATGTCCCACCGTTTAATAACCCAATGGGTCGTCAGTTATCTATTTTATGGTTTTCAAAGGTTTCACAAATTGCTAACTAATGACTAACCTAATCGGGGTAAACTTCGCTATAATAAATCCGTTATTAGCCGTTATGGTGCGTACCTATTTGGTGCATAATCTAAATAATGCACCATTTTGTAACTTTTATTGCTTTAAAAACGTTATCCCCCTTCGTTTTTAGTTGGCACAATTCTTGAAACATTGACTTCACAAGTGATAAATAGTTTAACGATAACCTGCTTACCAGCGGTTTATTGCCAATAACTATCCAACGAGCTATCTATATAACTATCAAAATCATTATTAAGGATTTCTTATGAAATTGATTACAGCGGTATTAAAGCCCTTTAAATTAGATGATGTGCGTGAAGCACTCTCTGAAATAGGTGTTAAGGGCGTTACGGTTACAGAGGTGAAAGGCTTTGGTCGTCAGAAAGGACACACCGAGCTATATCGTGGCGCGGAATATGTGGTTGATTTTCTACCTAAAGTTAAAGTGGAGGTGGCAGTCACCGATGAAATGGTGGAGCCTGCTATTGAAGCCATTACTCGCATAGCAAGTACCGGCAAAATTGGTGATGGTAAAATCTTTATCTCCCCACTTGAGCAAGTGATTCGTATTCGTACCGGAGAGACAGGTCCCGACGCTATTTAAACCAGTCAACTTAATTAGTGTTCTTACGTCGTCTTTTCGTCACATTTTTCATTTAGACGTTCAGAGGTTAAGACATTAACACGCATCATTAGATTGTATTCCAAGGGGGAATTATCGTGGAAAATCAGTTAAATTATATTTTTGAACTACAGTATGCTATAGACACCTTTTATTTCTTAATCTGCGGCGCCCTAGTTATGTGGATGGCAGCCGGTTTTGCCATGTTAGAAGCAGGTCTTGTTCGCTCAAAAAACACCACTGAAATTTTAACCAAAAATATTGGCCTGTTTGCCATTGCTTGTACCATGTATCTCATTTGCGGTTATCACTTTATGTATGGTGGTGGCTTCTTTTTAGAAGGTATTATGGGAGGCGATACACTAGTAGCAGATGCACTAGCTGCTTCAGCAGAAAACGGCTTTGATGGTGATTCTGTTTATTCATCGGCTTCCGATTTCTTTTTCCAAGTTGTGTTTGTGGCAACCTGTATGTCTATCGTATCGGGCGCGGTTGCTGAACGTATGAAGCTTTGGGCCTTCTTTGCTTTTGCCGTTGTGATGACAGGCTTTATCTATCCTATGGAAGGCAGCTGGACGTGGGGCGGCAATTCTGTATTTGGAATGTTCTCACTAGGTGACTTAGGATTTACTGACTTTGCAGGTTCTGGCATTGTTCATATGGCAGGTGCCGCTGCTGCCTTAGCAGGGGTATTATTACTTGGTGCTCGTAAGGGTAAATATGGTAAGAATGGAGAGATACGTGCTATTCCTGGTGCTAACTTACCCTTAGCTGCTTTAGGTACTCTAATCCTTTGGATGGGTTGGTTCGGATTTAATGGTGGTTCAGTATTGAAACTTGGCGATATCGCCAGTTCAAACTTAGTCGCTATCGTATTTGTTAATACTAATGCTGCCGCTGCTGGTGGTGCAATTGGCGCCTTGATTCTAGCCCGCCTCATCTTTGGTAAAGCGGATTTAACCATGTTATTAAATGGTGCTTTGGCTGGACTAGTGGCTATCACGGCTGGCCCAGATACGCCGACGCCTTTATTGGCGACTATCTTTGGTATGATGGCGGGTATTATCGTGGTCTGCTCAATCTTAGCATTAGATAAAATGAAGATTGATGATCCGGTTGGTGCGATCTCAGTGCATGGTGTGGTTGGCTTCTTTGGTCTTATGCTAGTGCCTTTTACCAACCCTGAGACTAACTTCTTTGGTCAGTTTGTAGGCGCTATCACAATCTTTGTTTGGGTATTCGTCTGTAGCTTGATTGTGTGGGGTATTCTTAAAGCCGTTATGGGTATTAGAATCTCAGAAGAAGAAGAGTATGAAGGTGGTGATTTATCAGAATGTGGTCAAGAAGCCTATCCTGAATTTGTCAACTAGTCCTTTATATTTAGGTTTTAGTTAGTGTCGCTTTAGTCATCAAAAAAGGAGTCCTTAACGGGCTCCTATTTTTGTTGGTTAGAAAACCCATCCCTAACCCTTCCTTTAGAGAAAAGGAAGAGGGTTAGCCTTTGAAGAGTTTAAACAAAATTCGCAGTAATATAATCATAGGCAACTAAATAAGATACAAGGCAACCGAGCGAAAGTACTACTCTAGTAAGCTTAATGAGGTTAACGCAGTAGCTTTTTAGCTTGCCTACGACTATAGTTCTAGGCTTTTACCCAGCGTACAATCCTATCTTCCAATTCATCTTCGTTCACAAAAATCTCACTAACGCAGCGCCCTGCTACCCCGACCCCTGCTTCTTTCATTCCCTGTTGAGTCACCTCAACGTCTTTGGTGATCAATAAGTGCCAACTTGGCAGACCCTGGCCTAAATACAATCGCTTATAAGCGCAATTGCTGGGTAGCCACATCATGTCTTTTAATTTATCAGCGGTTAAAGAGACACATTCAGGTACAAACTGATGGCGATTGACATAATTAGAACAAAAACCCGTATCACAGTCTAATAGTTTACAAGCTACATCGGTGTATTCCACCTCATAAGGCTCATCAGGATCATCTAAAAACTTCTCCAAACAACAGCCGCCGCAGCCATCGCACAGTGCCTCCCACTCAGCCAGCGTCAGCTCTTTAAGCGTATAGTTCTGCCAAAAATTGGGGCGTAGTACATCCGTTTGGGTCACATTAATCCTCAACAGTAGACGATAGAGTAGGAGACGATGAAATAGGACTTAAAATAGAACGTATCCTATTTAACGCTATTATAAAGGGCTTTTGAAAATCGTTTGGCTTAAATTTTTCACTTAGCACTTTAAAATAGCATCTTAAATTAGCACCTTAAAATAAAAGCATATCACCTTAAATTAAAAACTGAAAAAAGTGTCTTTCACTACAAAGTCGATGTTAAAACACAAAACATCTTCACAATTCTTAAATCGAAACGGCAACCTATCTTTGCTATTTTAGAACGTATACAATTTTAGAAATCTTACCTCAATCTCAACTCTTAATGTAGGCTGTTGCTTTAGCCCAGCATTTTTGATTAAAGCTCTTGATTTGCTGGGCTAAAAGCACCAGCGTACAGTGAATTTAAATAAGTTGAGAACAGGGTAAATCTTATATTTTAAAACGTACGTAAAACAAGAATAGCTAGCACCTGTTAATCATTTATTAGTGTTGGCTATTTAAATAAAACACTATCGATTAATTGACTTAAAAATAAACCCAAACTAAAAAGGATATAGAACAATGGATATTAAGACTTATGAGCTTAAAACAACTGCTGACTATGGCATGGAGCTAATCAGCTATGTCGCACTTCCAGAAGATACAACTGATGAAAGCTCAGTACCTGGTATTTTAGTGGCGCCAGAATGGTGGGGCTCAGTAGAATACCCGCAACACGTTGCTGAAAAGTTGGCCAGAGCAGGTTTTGCGGCTATTACTATGGATATTTATGGCGAGGGTAAGCTTACAACTGACGCGGCGCAAGCGAACGAATGGATGGAGCAAATGCTGGCTGACCCAGATAAGCTAATGGCACGTTGCCGATCAATACTAAATGATTTTAGCGACCAATTGCCGGTCGACGTTAATAACCTAGGAGCCATCGGTTTTTGCTTTGGGGGTAAAATTGTCCTAGATATGGCGCGTGAAGGTATGCCTCTAAAAGCAGTGGCAACCTTCCATGGTAATCCTGCCCCAAAACAACCTGCTGAAAAAAGTACATTTAACGCAGAGGTATTGGTGGCTCATGGCCGTGACGATAGCATGGTGTCAATGGATGCCATTGAGAATCTTAAAAAAGAACTTGATGACGCTGATGTCACGTACACGGTCGATATCTATGATAATGCGAAACATGGCTTTAGTAATCCTGAAGCAGATAAGCGTGCCGCAGAAAACGACATTGATTTAGGCTATAACGAAACAGCTGCTAATGAGAGCTGGAATAAAATGATCGCGTTTATGCGTGAGAAGTTACATAACCATTATGAATAGAGCGTTATGAAAACAGCGTTATAATTAATTGTAGTCTAAATTATAGGTATATATATCTATAAATGTAGGCTACTAAGACTTGCGTTTTAGCTCCATAAGCGTCACTATCACTGCTGTAAATATTAATATCGGTGGTAAGGATGCTTATGTGGGTTATTTTTTTAGTTGTAGTGATACTACTCTATGTTGTGCTTGAACGTAAAATTGATGCGCTAAAGAATGACATTTCAACATTAAAAGAAGAGCTGCAACACGTCTCTGAGCAAATTAACTCAAGTCAACTAAATGATTCGAATAACTCAAATAAATTAGTTAAGCCAGATACCCTAAAACATCCTGCCTCTGAAGAAAACTCATTTGAATATTCATCGCTTGAGACGACTCCAGCCAATCTATCATCCTATCATTCCGATCAAAATAAAAATCAAACTCAAGCTAAAAATCAAATCGAGTCTGACGTGGACACCGCTCAAGCTGATGTAAAAAGCATCTATTTAAACCACACAACCGACACTACTGCTGAAGCAGACGCTGAACTGAAAGAAACAATTCACCAATCTCATAACGCGTCTTCTAACCTGTCCCAATCTGTGTCAAAAGAGGTGTCCGCACCAGACGAGCAGTCACTGCCTATCGTGACGTCATTATTAAGCTCCTTTAAAAACTGGTTCTTTGGTGGCAATTTGGTAGTACGGGTAGGCGCAATCGTATTGCTTATGGGCGTGGTGCTATTGCTACGCTTATTGAGTGAGTATTTTGACACCCCGATCGAAGTTAAATTACTATCCATCGGCATTATTGGGCTGGTCGTTGCAGGGTTAGGGTTAAAGCTAGTGAAAAAGCGCTTTAGCTATGGTATTACGTTGCAAGGTGCTGGACTAAGTACTGCCTACTTAACGACTTTCTTTGCCTATCAGGTATATCACGTCCTCCCAAGCGTACCTAGTTTTGTACTATTGGGCGTCCTATCGACGATTACGGTCGCACTGGCAATACGCCAAAATGCTTTTCCATTAGCACTTTTGGCATTCTCAGGTGCTTTTTTAGCCCCTATATTGACCAGTAGTGATGCGGGTAGCTTGACGGTATTATTTAGCTATTATTTGCTGCTAAATACCGCTATTGCCATTATTGCTCACTATCGTACGTGGAAGGTGCTAAACCTATTAGGCGCAGCGGTTACCTTTGGTCTAGCCTATTATTGGGGCTTTACAGATGCGATAAATAATAATTTTGCAACATTTGCAGCGCAGCGATGGCCACTGGTTTTAATAACTGGCTTACATTGGGTGCTGTACCTGTTTATTGCCATTCGCTACGCCCAGCAAATTATCGCCTATAACCATACCGTGTCTGACATAGAGTCTATTGATACCAATCGATCCATCAAGCAGGCAGTTTTATTCCCTATAGATACAGGCCTAATGTTTGCGACCCCCTTATTAGTTTTCGGCTTGTTGGCGACATTATTGGATGATGTCGCTCATGGTTTAACCGTAGTCAGTGCGGTTATGTCTGTGACTTATCTTGGGGTGGGGTGGATATTGGCACAGCGTAGTCGTCGTTATGCGCTGCTTACCGAAGGCATGTTGGCGTTAGGATTTGGGTTTTTGGCGTTGATTGTTCCACTTGAGTTGGATGCCCAGTGGGTCGCATTTGGTTGGAGTGTGCAGGGCCTCGCTTTAGTCTGGTTTGGTCGGCGCTCACTACGCGCATGGTCAGTACTTTTTGGGGTATTGCTACAAGCGCTTGCCATCTTAAGTTTGTTAGATAGCATGGGATTTGACTTAACGAGTGCGCATGCCAGCTGTTTGGCACTGAGTGTGTCCGCCCTATGCTGGATGGCATCGATGTTTGTACTGCGTCACGCCTATTCACCCCATCATTCTGATTCGGTACGAGACAAGAACTTATTGTCTTGCGTAAACACTAATAGCACAGTATTTAAAGCCATATGGCAGTCTCTTGCTTTCATCCGTTTATTAACCTTAATAGGACTGTTTTGGACACTATTGGTAACCGCTTTAAATCTTGATAATTGGTTTAACCTGAGCAGGTTAGATGTCTCTTTGTTTATGGCAACTGCTCTACTGAGTAATCTTATCGTTTATTATCTTATTGATCGCTATCGCACGTGGTCTGAGGTCAGCATATTAAATCATGGTTTGCTAAGCTTATTTTATGTGGCACTCCTCTTAATCCTACCTGAACACTTTGAAAGCTATTATGCAAACGAATCCTTTAACTGGTTAATCTATGCTCTTCTTGTTATTGGTGGTCTCACGATAGGACAGTTATGGATAAAAAGTTGGTTCGAAGATGATCAAACAGTGATAACAAATAGAGCAAATCTAGAACATGAATCAAATATTGAAAATATAGAACATGATAGAGATAACGATAGCCGTATAACTGAACATAAAATTACTGAACAAAAGGCCTCGCATAACGTTGGCAGCATTCAGCCTACACTTTGGTTGTCAACGAGCATACTTCTAATTGCGCAATTTACACATTATCTATTACCAGATTCGGGGGGCGTGTTAGGTATTATCGCCCCAAGCATATGTCTCATTGGGTTAGCGTATTGGGAGGCACGAAGCAAAATTATGCTACCCTCTTGGTTTAATTGGGAATCTGCCTTATTGGGTAGTTCTTATTTTTTTGTACCTATAGCCATTGTGTGGGTAGTAATCAGCAATTTACAACATGACGGTGTCGTTTGGGGACTGCCTTATATACCGCTACTAAATTTGTACGACATCAGTGTATTACTGGTTCTACTGTATTTGTTAAGCACGCATTGGTTACGCCGCAGCTTAGGACAGAGTTCAAAAAAGACGGTGCTATTAAAAATAATAGGTCTGCTGGGTTTTTGGGTACTCTCAAGTATATTAGTTCGAACCTTGCACACCTATGCAGGAACATCATTGTGGAGTGATGGCGCATGGAACAGCGATAAAGTACAAACCGGGTTGACCATTTTATGGACGCTGACCGCACTGATTGCCACCTTTATGTCAAGCCGCAATGGCAGACGCTTTTGGTGGTTTACGGGAATTAGCCTGCTTGGTATTGTGGTTGTCAAACTGGTATTGGTTGACTTATCACAGACGGATGCCATTTGGCGAGTTATCTCCTTTTTGGGTGCCGGTAGTTTGATATTATTAATAGGGTATTTAGCGCCATTGCCACCTGAAGAAGCCGCCACACCTAACGACTAATCGATAGGCGTCACTCGATGAACCCTAATCAATAAACACCAATCATAATAGACAGTCGATCTACAGGTTGGCTTAACAAGTCAACCTAAAGTCGGGTTATCATGTAAAATATAATCAAACAATCCTATATAAGCGACGGTTCGAGCAATGAGTCAGTACAATATCAATCAGCCCAATAACATCCAGTGGTTCCCTGGCCACATGAATAAAGCCCGTAACGAAATCAAAGAAATCATGCCCGATATGGATGTGGTCATCGAGGTAATCGACGCACGCATCCCGTTTAGTAGCGAAAACCCCATGGTCGCCAGTTTATACAAAGACAAGATACGGGGCGACAAACCCGTTATCAAAATCCTAAACAAAGCTGACCTTGCTGATCCCAATCAAACCCAAGCATGGATTGACTATTTAGAACAACAAGATCAAGTCAAAGCCATCGCCTGTGATGATAACAAGTCAAGCGATGTCAAACGCATCGTACAACTGTGTAAAGAGCTTATGCCTAATAAAGCGGGCACAGGTAGACAAATTAAAGTATTGATTATGGGCATTCCCAACGTCGGAAAATCCACGCTTATCAATAGCCTAGCAGGACGTAGTATCGCCAAAACAGGCGACGAGCCAGCGGTCACCAAGTCCCAGCAGCTGATAAAAATCGACAACGACATCATGCTATACGATACCCCCGGCATGCTATGGCCAAAAATTGAGAATCCCAACTCCGGCTTTCGCTTAGCGGCGACAGGTGGCATCAAAGATACTGCCTTTGACTTTGCGGATGTGGCAAGTTATACCGCTGAATACTTGATTCAGGCGTACCCAAACCTATTAAAAGAGCGTTATAAAATAGAGGATCTACCGCAAACTGACTGGGAGTTCTTCGAGGTGGCAGGCCGCAATAGAGGACTATTGAAAAAAGGCGGTGTGGTGGATACTTACCGTATGTCTGAGATTTTGGTTAACGAGTTACGCAGTGGTACATTGGGGCGTATTACTTTGGAGACCCCTGCCATGCGTGAGGAAGAAGACAAACTGGTGGAGCGGATACGAGAAGAAGCAGAGCTTAAAAGACTGGCTAAGATTGAAGAGAAAAAGCTGCGTAAAAAACGGGCAAGGAAGAATCGCAAGTAGATTTTATAGGAAACGGAGCATGCAGATTACTATTGATATTGATGACAAGCTTATCAGTGAAGCCCAGCGTCTATCGGGATCAAATACTCCTGAAGCAGCTATTGAACAAGCACTGAAACTTTTAATACAAATGCTTCAGCAACAAGATATCAGACAATTGCGTGGTGAGTTGAGTTGGGAGAATGACCTTGAACAATTGCGCCAATGAAGGTAGCTATTCCTGCTATCCGCTTGTATCGGTCAGTCTAGACGAGGCTGTAACGCGATTTGAGGAATTACTGTTGCCTCGATACTGCCTCAAAATCTAGCCACTTGAGGAGGGATAAAGTGAAGCACTGCTTCAACCCGATGTAAGAGACAATCTGTGATTTTCCGCCCAACTCGCCCAGAACAGCAGGATACTACTCCTATCAGGGCTAGCGGTCACATCGTGTTCTTGCATATATATCGTGGTTTACGCCAGCTTTCATTCCCTATCAGATGACTTGCTTCCACTAAGATAGAAATATATAAAATAAAATTTACAAACTTGCATATTAATAGCAGAAATCCAGTTTTATAGAAAATAGATAGTAAACAGGTTATATAGTATGTTTAGTTCTAAAAAAAACAATACTGCCATTACAGTACCCGAAGACACATCAAACTTTAAGAGCCTGCTTAAATATGCTCTCCCCTATGCAATCGGTTATCATTTTTTGCCTATTTTTTTATCAAAATTAGGCTTATATTTAGATTGGGTATTAATAACGAGTTTTGTAATACTCGTCCTGAATACGCTTATTATTACATTATTTAATAAAACTCAGCAAAGAGCTCTAAACAAGAAAGAATGTAGCTATATTGGTATGATAACTGCTTTTATAGAGGTGGTTTTATCAGATATTTTACTTATTTTTATACTAAAAAAATCTCTACCAGATAGTTTTGGTATAGAAAACTTTATTACTAAAACTGATGTGCTCTATTATAGATCGATACAGGCAGTTGCCATGTTATTTATTCATTATCTTGCCGTCCGTTATAGCTTATGGTTTATGCAAAAAAAATTTAAACCTAAGGTATAAAAGGTATAATACGTTCTTACCCAATTTATTTAAAAAGACCCCATGACCCAGCCAACCGCTAACTCAAAATCCCAAACTAAAACCCATTCCAAATCTCAAACCTTTAACCACACACCCTCCGCACTTGACAGCTTCGCTCCCCGTATTCTTAACTGGTTCGATAAAAACGGTCGCCATGACTTGCCATGGCAACAGCACAAAACCAACACACCAAACCCTTATATCGTTTGGTTATCAGAAGTGATGCTACAGCAAACCCAAGTCACTACGGTTATACCTTATTTTCAGCGGTTTATGACCTCATTTCCAACGGTGCAAGACTTAGCCAATGCTGAGTGGGATGTCATTGCCGAACATTGGGCAGGGTTGGGTTACTACGCCCGTGCCCGCAACTTGCACAAAGGGGCTAAGCAACTGGCCGAGATCATTGAAAAGACAGATGATTTTCCGCAAACCCTAGAGGGTTGGGAAGCCATCTCAGGGGTAGGGCCATCTACAGCAGGCGCTATCGTAGCAATGGGACTGCATGGTTACGGGGTAATTTGTGATGGTAACGTCAAACGAGTGATTACTCGCTGGGCAGGTAATGATGGCGATATCATGAAGTCGGCCACCACCAAAGAGTTGTGGGCATTGGCAGAACGATTGACACCCAAAGATGATAGTGGACACTTTGCTCAAGCGATGATGGATATGGGCGCTACCTTATGCACCCGTCGCAATCCCAATTGTGAGCAATGCCCCGTTAGTAATGATTGCATCGCTCATGCTCAGGGGCGTGAAATGGACTATCCGGTGAAAGCCAAAAAGAAGCCTAAACCTAGCAAATTTAGCAATGCGTTGGTGGTTTCTAACCCTAAAAACGACATACTTTGGCTACAACGTCCTGATAGTGGTATTTGGGGCGGACTGTGGGTATTGCCGTTGCAGTTCGAAAAAAAGACACTGGGAACAACGGTCGTGTACACATCAGACGAAGACAACGCTTTTGAAAGTGAAAACACGCTTGCAGAACAAGTGGTTGATAAATGGATTGCAGATAATAGCTTAAATCCCATCTCAATTAGTAATGAGTTATTAGACGACTCCCCTATTAAACATACCCTGACCCATTTCCATTGGTACCTGCAACCTAAGCAGCTTATTCTTGATAATAAGCAAACAATAGCGTTAACACAGCACCTTGAAAAAGCAGACATTAAGATGGTTTGGTTGTCAGCTGATGAGGCAAAGGCAACGCTAGGATTACCGAAGGCGATGCTGAAGGTATTGGAAGTAGTTGGTTAAGAATTTTTTTAGGTCAATCACAGCTTGATTAAAGGATCGATTATAGATCGATTGAACACGGAGAGTAATATGCACATCGCTATCCTAACGATAACCTTAACTTTGCCTGGATGCGCTTCATTGAAAGAGAAGCGTACTCGGGTGGGCGGACTACATCAACGCTTTGGTAAAAATCCTGCTATTGCCGTCTGTGAAAGCGGTGAGCGTGACCGGCATGATGCCAGTGAATGGACCTTTGTAGTGGTGCAAGCCTCTAAACGTGAGGCCGAGTCGTTATGCGCTCAGATTGAGGACAAGATACAAAGCATTGTTGACGGACGAATTATGAATATTGAAAAGGAATTTATTTAGATCGTTAAAGAGTAGAGTTACTTTGAACTGTAAATTTAACGATTCTGATTAGGCTAGCTATAGTCAAACGTACATTACAGTATGCAGAATGTGTAGCGTGCGGTGTAGCGAAGCGAAACCCACGAATCCTGTATGAGGCAATTGTGATGGTTAGCGTGATGGTAAGTCGATATCGTAATTTGAAACCTAGAAGTTTGATACCTATTAAGATACCTAAAAGTCACATAATTTTAATATGTTGGGTGTGACAATCTCAACGCTAACCTACCTGGCTTCTACCACCCTACTAGACTTCTAAGTGTTGATACATTATACACTCTCTCCCCGAACAAGGTCTTTTAGCCCCGATTGTCGCGGATATACTGTTTAGATAGACGAGTTGCAGTGGCTTGCTGTGGTGGGGCGCACGAAGTAAGCGACACGCCACATCTTAGCCACTGCCTCGGGTAGATAAGCAGATAGTAGCAAAAGCGGGAGTGGCTCTAGCTTCCTTTATAGTAACGACTACTCCATCAACTCATTGACAACCCGCAATTGCATTACGCCCTCATCGCTTATATCCAAACGATACTCGACAGTATTCGCCATCGGTATGGCGGTTTGATATGGCGAAGTTTATGTATATCGACGATATAAAGGGGTGTTATATACAGTCTCATTTGTCTTAAGACTTAATTTATTCAATAAATTTTTGGTATCAGATGTATGAGCCATCGACTTTATAGCCATTTGTTGATACAGTGCTTTCATAGCTACTCCTTACATTTCTGAAAATAACTTTTAATAATAACTTTTTTTATAATTCGTTTGAGAATATATCCGTAACGCTTTTTTTAACTGTCAATAACGTACGTGAGACCCCTTTTTATGCTTCAAAATAAACTAACTTTTACTGATAAACCCAATAAAAATATCCTACTAAAAAGTGTGTTGACGCTAGGACCAGCTATTATTTTAGCCAGTTGTACAAGCCAGCCACCTGCACGGCAGGTGCCGGTTCAAAAACCAACACCACAACAACAACCTGCTCAAGTCATTGTTGTCAAACCTCAGACACCGAAGGTAACGCCTCAACCTCAACCTGCACCAACACCACGTCCAGAGACAAGTTATAACAGCTTTTCGCAGTGGAAAAGCGACTTTAGTATGCGAGCCATTAGCCAAGGCTACAATGCTTATGATGTTAGTCGATTACTGGATTCGGCACAGTTGAATAACCGTGTGATATCGCAGGATAATAATCAAGCTGAGTTTGTTAAGATGCCTTGGGATTACGCCGACTCTGCGGTGTCAGATGGCCGTGTGAGCAGAGGTCAAAGTAAGTTTAATGAGCAGCGTTCGCTGTTATCGCGTCTTGAGTCTCAATATGGGGTGAATGCGGAAATAGTTGCGGCCATTTGGGGTATGGAATCCTCTTATGGGGCGGTGACGGGAAGCAGTTATATCCCTAGCTCGCTGGCAACATTGGCTTATGAGGGTCGCCGCCGTAACTGGGCCGAAGATCAGCTTTTGGCGTTGATGCAGCTGCTACAACGCGGTGATGTCTACCCCTCACAGCTTGATGGCTCTTGGGCAGGCGGTATGGGAGAGACGCAATTTATCCCCGGTACTTGGCTTGCGCACGGTGTGGATGGTGATGGTGACGGACACCGCAACCCTTGGACGACAGCTGATGCACTGGCATCAACCGCTAATTATCTAAGTAACTCAGGCTGGGTACGCGGGCTGTCTCCTTTTTATGAGGTGACTCTTCCCGCCTCTTTTGATTACGGTGTAATCGGTCAAAAATTACCTGCTTCTGCATGGCGATCAATGGGCATTAATACCATCGATGGCTCATATTTAGAGGCGGGTACGCCGTTTGAGATGTGGCTACCTGCGGGTAAAGACGGCCCTGCCTTATTACTTAGCCCAAACTTTGATGTGATTAAGGTCTATAATAATTCGTCAAATTACGCGCTGGGTGTGAGCTTATTGGGTCGTGCGCTTAATGGACAGTCTGGCATTCAAAAGTCATGGCCCCGTTATGAACAACCATTGACCAGCGGTCAGGTCCGAAATCTGCAACAACGACTCACTACTTCTGGATACGATACCAAAGGCATCGATGGTATTATGGGTACCAATACCCGTAACGCTTTTGCGCGTTGGCAAGCAGACAATGGTCAGACACCTGATGGCTTTGTGACTCAGCGTAGTGCCTCTTCTTTGATTTGGTAGACTACTGATTCGGTAGACTTCTAATTTGCTAGCCCACTAAGCTGCTATTCTATTAGCTTATTGCACCGCTGACTAGGCACTGCATCTAGTCTTATAGTCGGTTTGATACGCCACTTTCTAGCAATAGAAAGTGGCTTTTTTCATGGACAAAACCCAAATATAGTCGCAGAACTCTTAAATAGTTGTTTAGTCGTTCGCTGATTGTTTTTAAGCAATTCGCTGACTATTTTTAAGCATCACGCAGGCGCATCAAGCCTTCTTGCTGCACGGTTGCCACTAAGTTGCCATTTTGCCAAAACTGACCGTGATTGAGTCCTTTTGAGTGCGATGAGGTATCAGACCACATGTCATATAAAATCCATTCATTGATATCAAACGGGCGATGAAAATGCATCGAGTGGTCAATACTAGCAGCTTGCAAGCCTTTGGTCATAAAGCTAATGCCATGTGGCATTAGACCTGTCCCCACCAAGTAATAGTCTGATGAAAATGCCAATAACGCTTGCTGCATAGCAACGGGTCGTTTGCCTAGCTTAGGAATACGCAGCCAATTGGCTTGTTTCGGCACCATAGGCTCTGGAAGCACAGGGTTACGGGGTTTTACAGGCTTAATCTTGACATGACGGGGCCGCATAAAACGCTCCCGCAAGGCTTCGGGTACGTCCCCCACATGGTGCTCTTTTAACGATTGTTCAGACTCTAGATCTTCTGGCGGTGGATAAGCGGGCATTGTTTCCTGATAATCGAGACCGCCTTCCATCGGTGCAAAGGAGGCCAGCATAGAGAATACGACTTGCTCTACCTTATTACCGTCTTGGTCTTCTTTATACTGCACTGCCGTTACTTCACGCGCGGATAGACTACGCCCATCTCGAAGGCGGCGTACTTTGTAAGTGACAGATTGGTTAATATTACCCCCCCGCAAAAAATATCCATGTAAAGAATGACACGGCTTATCCTCTGCTACCGTATGAGATGCTGCCATAATCGCTTGTGCTAGAACTTGACCACCAAAGATACGCTTACCAACATAGTCATAGCTTTTGCCTACGAATTCATCTGGGGACACTTCCGTTAAATCAAGCGTCTCTAATAGTTGGTCTACAAGCTGTTTACAGTCAAGCATTTATCATCTCCAAAAGACCTTAGGGGGTTATAAGTAAACTTAAAAAAATACCACAAAATTGCTAAATGAACGCCAAATAAAACAGAAGGGCCAATAAGCCCTCATTAAACCCAACGTTAGCAAAAACTAATTGAGCAAAATTAGTTCGGCAACATTAGCACCGTTATTATATCGTGTCATTTTATATCATTCGCTTTATATCGTGTCATTATTTATATCGTGTCTTTAATCGTGTCATTAAATGAATGTTTTAACATAGCACTTACGTAAATGCATTATAATAAAGTCATTATCGCTTTGTTATAAAACCTACTATCTTTGACAGGCTTACTAAACCTTCTATTTGTAGTGTTTAATTTGTTGTTTTTGGACGTGTCTGACGTGATAGGTTATTTTTTAGATTTAAATGATTAAAATTTCAGCGAACAAGTGTATTACTTTATCCGATTTTATGGCAAACTAACCCTATCTCTTTTAATAGGTTTGACTAAGACTTATGTTTCCTTCTCATTTATTGCATTCTCTAAAAAGGCGCCTAAAAAAACAGCGCCAAAACCAAAAAAACAATCGAGAGCGCTCTCACGACTCTCAACGGACTGCGCCAAGCTTTCAAGAGCAAGCGGCTCAAGCGAGTGCCGCTATTTCACGATCTGGTCGTTCGGTCAATCAGCTGTACCGCAAAGTTTCTGGACAAGCGTTAGATCTGGCGGTAAAGCCTAAAATAATCGGCACCTTACCTGAGATCACTAATGAGAACGGGGCACTGACATTTTATGTATTGCGTGAGTATTCGCGCTCAAACAGTGTCCTGGTGGATTTGCAAACCAAAGCACAAGGGTTCCCACCAGCATTGGTTGGCGTCAATGATGCAGCTCATAATATCGATGAGAATGCGGCCATTATATTCTTACATCATCCCAATGCCAATGATCATAAAGTATCGCCAAGATTGGCAAGACTGGTCAATGCCTGTCGTCAAGATTCAACCCTTAAGATCAATCTAGTACCTGTTTCTATATTATGGGGACGTGCCCCTGATAATGAAGACTCACTGTTTAAACTACTGATGGCGGATAACTGGGAAGAACCTACTATCGCCAAACAGCTGTTTAATATTGGCATTAAGGGACGCGATACGTTTGTTCAGTTCCATCCCCCCCAGTCGCTACATGACATTATTGACTCATTGACCACATCTTCAAATATTGTCCTCCATAAACACACTCAAGATGTTGTCGATAGTCAAAACGTTCCCAATACTCAACAAATCAATGCCCAACAAATCTCAGCTGAATTGTTTGGTGATAATGCAAAAGCCTCTCAGTTAGATGAGAGTGAGAAAGACCTATTATTACAGGCAAAACGGCATGTAGACGCTCAGTCTCTGACGCATTCAACGGCCTTACTGACTGCCACAGAAGCCAACTTTAGCTTAACTTTGTTAGTGCAATATAAGCTAAACGCCTTTCTCGATAGTCACCGTCAGAGTATGATCGGACCGGATTTGTCGGATAAACGCAATTTGGTCGATAATTTAATCCACTCTCCTGCCATTAATATCGCGTGCCAAAAAGAAGCGGACGAAAAAAACATTAGTGTTAATGAAGCTAGGCTTCTTGCCCGCGGCTATGCCAATGAAATAGTCAATGACTATAGCTACTCAGTGGTTCGCTTCTTTGAGCGCTTTTTGGCTTGGTTATGGACTCAACTATATGATGGTGTTGAAGTTCACCACTTCGAGCGTGTTCGAGAGCTTGCCGCTACGCACGAGTTAATATACGTGCCGTGCCATCGTAGCCATGTCGATTATCTCTTGCTTGCCTATGTGATATTTCGTCGTGGATTGGGTCTACCTTACGTGGCCGCTGGTAATAACTTAGATGTCCCCGTCATTGGTCCTTTACTGCGTAACGCTGTCGCATTTTATATACGTCGGAGCTTTAAAGACAATGAGTTATATAAGGCGGTATTGCGTGAGTATCTACATACCTTAATCCAGCGCAATACGCCTATCGAATACTTTATTGAAGGGGGGCGCTCACGCTCAGGTCGTTTATTGCCGCCTAAACTTGGCATGCTGGCGATGACTGTCCACAGTCACTTACGTGGGTCTAACAAGCCACTTGCCTTTATTCCTGCCTATATCGGTTATGAACGTATTATGGAAGGTGGCACTTATATTGGTGAACTTAAAGGCAAACCGAAAGAGTCAGAGTCGCTACTCGGCTTGCTAAAAGTCAGCCGTAAGATTGAGCGTATCTTTGGTCATGTCCACTTAAGCTTCGGCACGCCGCTGCATATGGAGGACTTTATGACCAAGTTTGATGTGGCGCCCAATAGCTTGCCAGCTGACCGTACCGATACACCCTTTGATAATAATACAACCGCAATGATAGATAATCTAGCCATCAAGATCATGCAGAATATCAACAAGGCTGCGGTGGTTAACCCGATATCTTTACTGTCTCTGGTCCTTCTATCGACCCCCAAAGCTGCCTTAGACGAAGACAGCTGTCGTGAACAAATTGCCTTATGTCAACACATTGCCACTGGCTCGCCTTATGCCGATGATACGATTGTCACGGATATGGCACCCCAGTCAATTATTGACTATGGTATTAAGCTTAAGCTGATTGAACGGACGCCTCATATCCTAGGAGATATGATTAAAGTATTGCCTAAACAAATGGCCATATTAAGCTATTTCCGTAATAATATTTTGCATGTGTTTATCATATCTTCCTTCTTGGCGGCGCTGGTATATCGTAATGGACGTATTGAGCGCAAACACTTAGATAGCATCGTAACCCAGCTATACCCTTTCTTACAAAGCGAGCTGTTTTTATACAATGCTGTCCGCAACTTACCCCACTTAATTGATGAAAAATTAAGTAATTTAATTGAGCTTGGGGTCGTGGTTGAGCTTGGCGACGGCATTCTAGGGACACCTGAGAAAAACAGCGAACAATATCAACAGTTAGATATGCTCGCAGCACCAGTCTCCCAAAGTCTGGAACGCTACTTCATGGCACTAGCGCTATTAGCCCAACAAGGCTCAGGCAACTTAACAGCTGATCAAGTTGTCGACCTATGTCATCTATTAGGCCAACGTCTGTCCGTATTGTATGCAGATGACATCCCTGATTTCTTCGATCGTGCCTTGTTTACCAGCTTCTTAAGTGCGTTATTGCGCTTAGACTATGTGCATAAGGATGAGGAAACTAATCTACTGACGTTTGACGAGCGCATTAACAATATCGCCCGCCATGCTCATTACATTTTAAACCCTGAAATAATGCAGATCTTGGAGCATGTCGCAAACTTGGATGAAGATGAGTTGAATCATGCCATTAGTGAGATTAACAATAAAAAACAGAGTAAATTTACCCGCAAAAAGCAATAATTAATTCCTCAAACTAAGAGTTACCTTTTGTTGAGTTAAATTAATATTAAAAGTGCTTAATAGAATAATGCCAGTCAGCTTAACTGACTGGCATTATTTTTATACGCTACCAAAAAAGGAATCAGTCAAGCAGGTTTAGAAAAACCACTGCCATGCTGCTGACACTTCAGTATCTTGGGTACCGTCATTCTCTTGATTGGAGTAATCAGTATGCGCTTTACTGGCACTCACATCTAGTTCCCAACGTCTATCGAGCATACTGTGATCTGAATCATAGCCTGTTAGCTTTAGACCTAATGTACCACTGGTAGCATCGCTAGTATCATCATTCAGCCCACTGTCGGTATATTTAACAACGCCATAGTCTAGTCCAACATAAGGCGACCAGCGAATTTTCTGATTACCGAAACTTTTCCAGCTTGTCTGCATCGGCTCAAAGCTTAAGGTATTACGTAAGGTAATGCCTGACTCTGCGGCACTATACGCATTATCAATACCCCGTACACCGGAGTATGTAGAGCCTAGAGACTGCTGAGAGATACCAAAGAGTTGATCATCACTATATTGGCCTTGTAGCTCGTGAGTCATCTGCCAATACCCGATATTTTTTCTTGATGATAATAGTGGGTGCTGATGAGTCAAATAGCCTGATAATAACCAACGCAGGTAATCATCGCTAAGCCCTTGTTCCGTCGCTGGATTGTCATGGTTACCAAACCCCTTCTCTGCACTCAGATCTAGCACCCAAGCACCTGTTGTGACTTTGTTAGGATCTGATGCTGAGCGCTTATTAAATAGCTTGGTATGGCTGATACCAACTCTGCCACTACTCAATGTCGGACTTTGCACATCAATTTTACTGCCCAACACTTCACTGGTGACATCTTGATGGGCGACTTGGCCATATAAGGTTGAGATACTATCTTTGTCTCGATTAAAGGTATAGTCACCGCGAATATTGGCCTGCCAGCTGTCCCCCGTTTGTTCGAGTACTGAATTGGGCAATTGAGTAGTGCGCGTATACTCATCTGCAGCTAACAATCCAGACCACTGCCAACGTCCATTCGGGATCGTGGTATAAAGGCTGGCGCTACGGCGCTGGTTGTCCTCATCATAACCATATTTATCAGTGAGACTTTGCTGGATGGATAAGGAGGTTAAATCAGCCTGACCTAAGACATTGCGTAGTGTGCTATGCAGCTTGATTTGGTTATGACCATAGCTGTCATCAGGATCATAACGCCATTCCATATCGGTGCTGACGGTATCCACTTCACCTTGTTGGCTTACCTTAAGACGAACGTCCTTGCCATTTTCACCGACAGGGTAAACATCCACTAGCAACTGACCGTCGATAACTCGCTCACCATTACTCACCGCCTGATCTAGAGCCGCCATATTGGCTGGTTGACCAATAACATCACCCATCAGACGAGGCGTCGGTAGCTTAGTTTGATTGTCTATATCGGTTATTTTGGCAACATGGATGTGCCAGATCGACTTGTTGGCCTTGACGGTTACCGGATCAATAGAAATTTTGAAAAATCCAGCATCAAGATAAGCTTCTGTAACACTACGCAGCAACACATTCGCATCTTCAACGGTAACACATTGAGTATTATTCTCAGTGGGTTGTTGAGTCGCGTTTGTTGCTGCTTGGTTTGTCTCATCTATTTGGTTCATCACCGTGGATGATGATACAGAAATGCTTTCAGCTTGCTGTCGCAATTTAGCTTGTGCGGCCTTCCCAAGCTCTGGCAATGTGCCCAGTTCAACACGCTGCACAGGTAGACAGTCAACCTCAGGTGTTTGTGGAGGCATATCTGTACTAGGTGTTGGGACTGTCTGACTCTCGGTAAAATCATTTTCAGATTGCGACTCATATTTCGACTGAGACTGACGTAATGATTCAATTCGTTGCTGCTGCAATGAATCTTGCCATACTTGCTGCTGTTCAATAGGGTTTTGCCAAGAGGGGTCTTGTATAGAAGCTGCAGGTATCGGTACCCCTGGTAGCTCATTTGCAGCATTAGACAGTGTAGGTAACAAAGCTCCAACGCTGCCAACTCCGATGCCAATGGCAAAACGCCATACTCTATTGCTCAGCATAGAAGGAGTTGTAGATGAGTCAATAGACTGATTATTAACAGTATTAGAGTCACCTATTAATGACGATTTATGACAAGATTTAGGTTTGGAGAGGTGTTTGATTGAACATATAGGTTGCATAGTAGTCTACTAATATTATAAGGATAAAAAGCCCATAACTATGATAAGCATGGGCTTGAATATATTTATGAGTTAATTTTAATCTCACTATATGAAAGGACTGTTAACAAAGACGAGAGTATCACCAGAAAATAAAACCGTGACACTCTCTTAGCTAATATCATAGTTTAACATTAGCCTTAGTGTTTGCACCATCCTCATCGTTCCAGTTATTAGTGAAGTCGATGTTTACAACATCCTTAAAGTCTTCAGCACTACTATATTGGTTAAGTTTTAGAATGTTCATCGCATCAAACTCTGCTGTCGCACCAATAGTATGCACATAGTCATTATTATCAGTGGTCGCTACTGTCGCACCATTTAGGTTTGAATTAGTGGCATTAAGATTTGCAGCATTTACCATGATGTTTTGACTGCCTACAGTGGCATTTAAATTATCAGCATTTATCGTCGCTTGCTGGGTCACCTTTTGATCATCAATCAAGAAGTTTGACTTCCCTGCTAGATTCACATTCACCATATTATCAATCTTCGAGCCGTCATTCACTGTATTCAATAGCTCTTCAGAAGAGATACCTGATTTTAGTTTTAAAGATCCGATACCAACAGAGATACCTTGATTGATATCAACCTTTTTAACAATATCTTGAGCAGAGTTGATATTTAGATCATTTCCAGCGTTTAGCGTTAAATTATCTGCATCAATATTACTTTGAAGATCAATATTGTTACCACTATTAATATTGACATTACCTCCCTCGATAGATCCTAAGGTATGGTAGACACTATTATCAGAATTTACGATTAGCTGTGCACCAAGGCTAGTTGGAATATAGTTCATCTTACCGCCTCCGCCACAAGAGCTACAGCAGGAGCTACAACCTTTACTATACTTACCACCCGAGCCACCAGATAAGCCAACATTCGCACCCAAGTAGAAGTTACCTACTTTATCTTTAGAGGTTCCCGCATGGATGTCAACATTACCATTGGCGTTGGTATTCGTGAGATCAATATTGTCTGCAGTGATATTTGCACCTTCTATAACCAACCCATCACCTTCACTATTGGCTGTTATACTTAGATCAGCCGCATTTAAGGTAGTAGATGTGGCCTTATTGGTCTTTTCGTTGATCACCCCTAAGGTCGCACCAGCATCAATTGAACCAGAATAACCACCTTTAGCCGTAAAGTCAGCACCCAAAGCGGTGTGGGTATCTTGCGCTGCTAGTATACTGGCTTTATTTGCTTTAATGACGACACTATCATCCGCATTGATATTGGTACCCGCAACTTGGGCTAATGTACCACCTGTTAAGTTTAGGCTACCTGTATTAATAGCAGTCGTTTTAGCTTGCGTGTTGTTTATATCTAAGAAGTTAAAGCCACCAGCACCAGAGAATGCAGGAGATGCACCACACGATGCCGCTGAGAAGTTAAGGCCTACTGTGGCAGAAAAGAAGCCACCACCCGTCGTATCCCATTGCTTATCATCGTTTTGACCCACTATAGCTTGTTGACCAGCATTGATATTCAATGAATCGGTATCAAAGTTATTGGCAATGTTGGCATTCGTTGCTGCATTAATATTGACATTATTACCAGTGACATTACCTTGTACGGCGCTGGCATCACCAGTCTGTTGATACTGATACTCGCCTTTACCATTTAATCCCACAGTGACATCTTGGAACGTACTGGTCGTCGCACTGACATTTATTTCACCGCTACCACTATGCGTGGTAATAACCTCAGAGTCGTAAGCAGCCGTACTGGTGTAATCGTTGGCTGAAATATCAATGGTATCTGCATTCAAATTGCTACCAGCATCCATTGCAGAATTAGTAGCCGTAATATTTAGCTCATTTTGTGCATTAATATCGGTGACAATTGCGGTCTTATTCTCAGTAACCTTACCAATGCCTTGACCTGAAATACCGACAGACGCTCCAACGATTGGACTTACATTAGCAAATAGTTTTAATGCAGCGTCTCCACCAGCGATCACATCTCGATCAACAACGCGGTCATAGCCTGCATCCTGCACGATATCTTGAGCAGATAGATTTACATTATCCGCTTTAATTTTGGTGCCTAAGTTCGTAAGAGAGTCATTAGCCACGATATCGATATCTTTGTCTGAATTTATCGTAGAGTCCACAGCGTCATATTCATGATGCTCATTAATGATTTGATCGTGACCAAGGCCAATACCAAATTCAATACCTGTCAGCCCACCTTTAACATATATTTCTGGACCTGTACTTCTCACCAATTTACTATCAACGAGAGTTAATGCATCACCTACCGCAGTCGATACTTGCGTACCGTCAATATCTACATTATTCGTACCTGTTACTTGAGTACCTTTCAAATCAACGACTTGACCTGTTAATGTGGTATCTGCCCCAGTTAGAGTCGTGGCAATCCCTTCACCGGTACCGGTTGTAGTAATAGTGGTTACCCCTTTAAGTCCACTAGATGCTTCAAAACTAAAGTCTTCTAAATTAACGTCATCAGCACATTGTATGCAACCGAAGATATTACCGGTTACTTTCGAGGTGTTTACCGTCCTAATGTCAAAGTTCTCAGTGACAGTAATGTCTGTTGGGTTTGCAATGTCTGTCGTCAGCGCATTAGTCGCATCAGTTTGAAGTTTGCCTGCTGCAGTAATGTCACTACCCGTAATCGCAATATTATCCCCAGATAACGTCACATTATTGCCGGTTAAAATAGACTTCTGAGCAGTTTGTTTCTTATGGTCTTTCGCATATTTTTCATCAGTAATATTAAATGCAGAGCCATGGCGATCTTCAAAGTAATCAGACTCTACCGCAAGGTCGTGATTAATCTTTAGATCATTCCCAGTATCAAGATTCAGATCCCCAGTGGCATTAATAGTACTCCCAGAGATGGTCGTATCACCAAGACTGGATAAAGACAACGCGCCGTTCGACGTGATAGTAGAGCCTGTGAGATTGGTTTGTTGCTCATTATCAATATTAGTCTCACCACCACCGATGCCTCCCCAATAGAGGAAGTTTTCATCATTAGTCTTATGGTTGGTAGTTTTGCTGCTTGAAATCGTTAATGATTGATCGCTGCTAAGAGCTGCCGAGTCAGCTGCTAGCTGAACGCCCTCCAGACGCTGATCACCACCACTGCTCATGGTTACATTAGTACCTGAGATACTAGTTAGGTGCTCAGCCTGTGTACCTTGTGAAACAAGCTTCTCACCAGTTTTTAACTTGGCAGTTTCATTTTTATAACGATTGGTATCAGACTTGGAATTTTCAGTGATCACACTGTTGGCAGTCAAATTATTACCCGCAGTTAAAGCAACCTCGCCACCTGCTAAAGTGGTACCAGATATGGTTAGGTCTTCATTAG
The DNA here is from genome assembly GCF_057621535.2 of Psychrobacter sp. CX5. Lineage (NCBI taxonomy): Bacteria > Pseudomonadati > Pseudomonadota > Gammaproteobacteria > Moraxellales > Moraxellaceae > Psychrobacter > Psychrobacter sp. CX5. The sequence goes on from NZ_CM177735.1 coordinate 1,015,389, forward strand.
AGGATAAATCAATACTGTCAGATGCGTTTAGGCTAGAATCATAGAATTGTTGAGTTCTTTCTTCCGTTCTAGTTTCGTTGTACCACGTCCCTTTAGTATTACGAACTTTACTGGTTGTTTTGTTGGTAGTGACCATTCCGCTGACATCAATATCGCCACCGGTAGCGGTGATAGTACTTGCGTCAATTTTACTGCCTTCAATATCGACATCACCACCAACTAGCTTGACGTCGCCACCACGAATCGTGGAACCTTCAAAACTCTGATTTTGTGTATCCGCTGATTGAGTTTGTTTAACCCAATTGTCCACTCTTTTAGTCGTCTCTGGCGTGAGGTCTCGATCCATTTTTACGTCACCACCGACATATAATGTTGATCCCCCTAATAAGGAGACTGACCCTGCTTCAATATCACTATCATTGACGATTAAATTATCGGCATTGGCTTCAAATACTTCTTCAGCATTGAACTTACCTTGTAAGTGCTGACTGGCATCTTTATCGGTATTATGAATACGTATCTTACCTGAGTTCATACTACCTAATACCGACCCATCAAGTGTCACCTCCTCTTGATTGGTCAGCTGACTCACTGCTAACGTGTCATAATCAACCGTATTATGCCCAGAGATCATGTTGATTTCGTCAGACGCAGTGATATTACCATTCACATCAATAGTTGGCGCCAGCAAGTCTAGGCGCTTGGCTCTTTCAATATCACCTTTAACAACCAACTTATTATTCTGACCATTCCCCACATTGAAACCAGCCAGTCGATCAGCTGCAATGGTCGGTGTACCCACAACCAAAGATGCACGATCTGTATTAATAAATCCGCAGTCATCACAGGTGATGCCATTCGGATTAGCTAATACGTAGTCCGCTGCCATCCCAAAGACTTCTTGCTGCCCAAGTAATAAAGAGGGATTCTTTGAAACCACCTCATTAAGAATGACAGTAGCAGTATCAGATAGATTTTTGTTTGCCCCAAGTTGACCTGCAAGCTGCGATTGACCTGAGCTCATTGAGTTGTTTAAAACCAATCCTGACTTGCTAACATTAAAGTCAGTATATTGGTTATGTGATAATCCATTAGCGTTTGGATTAGCAATATTAACCACATCGACATTGCCAACTTTATTAACATTTGTCGATCCAACAGGGGTAACAGTGCCCGCTATTGCTGCACCACTGATAAACGGGAGTACCATTGCCATACTTACCGCACTAGCAACTCGACCTTGTGTAGATAACTTAAAAGAATGATTAATATTCATTGCTTTGCCCTTATTAGGTTATTAAAAAAAGTCGTTATTATCGAAACTGCTCGTAAAAGCCTTCATCATAAAAGCCAGTGTCAATACAGCACTTGTCACTCAAAACATGCTACAAACATAAATTTTGCTTTATGCCTCACTTAATTGAGATAACACATTACGGTAACGTCTGGACTATTAAGATTGGTTGTTAAACAAATGCCATCTTAGAAAAAGCTTACTAAGTCAAGCTATTTATAAGCTTGGACTATCACTAATTCTGCCACAATATAGTAAAGTAATATTACTTAATTATGACTTTATTAAAACAATAAAAATAAACATAATTTCATTAAAAATTTCAGATATTATTTTTAAACATTATTTTGGTTTTAGCAAGTTTTTTTTAATAATCAGTTACCTATACTTTACATGTTAGAATGCACAGATATGTTTATAATAACTTTAAATTAATTTAATAAGATATTTAAAATACTCATAGAATTGGTATTGTTTTAAGTAATAAATATAGATTTGAATTTTACTGTCATATTACTTGTATAAAAGACAATCAAACTTAAATTTATAAAGTTTTGTAGTACATTTTTAGTCCTATTCGGATTAAAATTATTATTAAATATTTATTAATTTTAAATTAAGTAAAATTATTCAATAATATATAATTAATGAATATTATTTACTGCTTTATCAATCACCCTATATCACTATTAGGACAATTTCGTCTAACTAAACTTAACAGTCATTCTTTATGTCATTAACATTTTGATAGAAAATTTATTTATATTTAATTTATAGTTGCTTAACGAACAAGAAGTCACTGAATAGTTTTATATAGGGCATGTGGACCATTCGTCCATGGCACTGGCGGAGACTATTTTTTAGTCAATATGCAGTGAAATTTTTGACGCTTAGTCATTCTAAGTTAGAACCCTAAATATTTAAAAGCCGCCATATATTGGCAAAAAAGAATCCCGCCTTCACTCGAGCATAGCTCTCGCCTTGCGAACGGGCAAAGCAGTGCTTTGCTTAATCCGTTCTCAGGGCTGATGCTAACTTGCGAATGTTCCACATGCCCTAGTCAAAGAAATCTAAAATGGTTACAAGGCAACTGAGTGCAAATAGCAAGTAATACGGGAGAAGGCTTAACGAGGTTAACGCCGTAACCGTTTAGTAGTTCGCTGACGATACAATAAAAAAAGCCCAAACCTACTTAGGTTTGGGCTTTAGCTTAGTAAACTAGTATCTATGAGTTTATCTTGCTTTATAGTAGCGTCTGTTGATCATAAAATAGCTACAGAATTCAATAGAACCGACTATAGATTGACATCAGACTTAGTGTTCGCGCCGTCTTTGTCATCCCAGTCATAATTGACATCCGCATGTACAGGGATACCAAGATCAATTGGTTTTCCAGTAAACGCATCTTTAATCAAACTAGGAATAGTTTCAACAAATTTTGGCACACTAAATGATTTTCCATCTACTGACGCTCCAACTTTATGTACGAAGTCATCATTGTTACTGCTATTGACTACTGCACCACCAAGATTAGAGCTGTTCGCGCTTACTTTAGCAGCATTGACGTCTATAGCACCACTACCAACCGTAGTATTTAAAGAGTCAGAATTAACCGTCGCTTGATGGGTGGTCTTTTCATGATCAACATCAAATCCTGCTTCACCGGCGACGCTAACGCCTAAGATAGTGCCATTATCAAAGTCATTTTTGAGGGCATCTATAACATTACCAGCAGTAACCTCATCAACGAACTTGATAGGAGAGCCATCAAAACTCAAACCTGTTTTCACATTGACTTTAGCGACTTTATCTTGAGCAGAGTTAATCGCAAGACCATTACCAGCCACTGTGTTTAAGGTGCCTGCCTCAATATTGCTTTGCAAACCGATATTATTGCCACTATTAATATCAACACGGTTAGCTTTCACCGTCCCTAATTGATAATAGTTGCTATTGTCGGTTTCTACATTAAGATGAGCACCTGCCGCACTGCTATCGAAGCTCTCTGAGCTAACAGTACCGCCAAGGTTACCATCTATACCAAAGTTACCCACATAGTCTTTAGACTCAGCAGCGACTAGGTTGACATCACCTTTAGCATTCGCATTGGTTAAGCTGACATTATCAGCAGTGATATTAGCGCCTTGTACTGACAGCGCATCACCCGCTTCATTAGCCGCAACAGTTAGGTTCTTGGTGTTAACAGTTGCACCCTGTGCTTTGTTGCTGGTTTCATTTACCACACCAAGTTTTGCGCCTAAGCCAAGCTTATCACTGGCAAGATCAGGGGCGAATCCACCATTACCATTCATCAATACCCCAACTGCACGATGTGTATCTTGTGCAGCCGCAATATTAGCTTTATTGCCTTTGATAGTGACGTTATCAGACGTTAAGTTTGCACCATCAATTTGAGCAAGCTCATCTGCTGTCACGCTCACGTCTTTAACATTGACCGTTGCAGCTTTGGCTTGCTGGTCTTCAACACCTAAGTAGTTAAAACCTGCTTGAGCAGAGACAGAAGGTAGTACACCCACCCCAGTAGTCACTGCCGCTGGAATAACCGTAACGCCAACTGATCCACCTAGCTCAGCGCCACCGGCCGTATTCCATTGTTTATCACTGTCTTGACCGATACGAGCTTCTTCACCTGCAGTAACACTGTACTGGTTCGCAGTCACATCGTGTGCGGCAACGGCGCGAGTACCGCCATTTACCGTGACATTATCTGCTTTTAAGCTACCTTTAATGGCTTTAGCATCTCCTGTTTGTAGATACTGATACGTGCCTTTACCACCTGCGTCCACTGTTACATCTGTGAAATCACTGGTTGACGCAGTGACATTGATGTCGCCACGACCACGGTGAGAGGTGGTTACAGTTGAGTCATAAGCGGCTGTACCGGTATAGTCATCGGCATTGATGTTAATGGTATTTGCAGAGATTTGAGTACCCGCATCTACCGCTGTATTTTGAGCGGCAATGTTGGCATCATTAGTCGCTGTGATACCTGTAGTATGCGCCGTTTTAACCTCGGTAGTAACGCCATCACCGTCACCCGATAACTTGATACCGCCGCCTAAAGGCTTATTAGTACCGGCAAATAGGTCTAATGCAGCATCACCGCCAGCGACCACTTTACGATCAACAACTCGATCATATGAGGCATCATTATTAATGTCTTGACCCGCTAAGTCTACTGTTGCAGCGGTTATCTGCGTACCTTGGTTGCTCAAGCTTTCTTCTGCGTTTAAGGAAGCTTTATTACCTGCTTTGATCGTTGAGTTAGCCGCTTGATACTCATTGTGCTCATCGATGATCTGATTGTGCCCAATGCTAACACCGACTTGCACACCCGTTGCGCCGCCTCTGACATAGGCTTCAGGTCCAGTGCTCTTATAGACTTTGCTGTCTACTGCCGTTAAGGCTTCGCTTGCACCCGTTGACACTTGCTTACCGTCAATAACCGCATTGTTAGCCGCATTGATATCTGTACCATTTAGGCTGACCTCTTGTGCTTTGAGTGTCGCATTATTAGCAGATATGGTGTTATTACGCGCATTTCCTGACCCTTTTGTAGTGAGCGTTGTCACCCCTTTAATAGAGCCTGAAGCCTCAACCTCAAGATTTTTTAATTGGTCAATACCGTCAGTCACCAACTTGGTCACGCTACCGTTTAATACACCGTCAACACCGCCCTTAATCACCTTATCAAAGTCGTCTTTTAGATCAAGGTTAGAGCTTGCTTTGCCATCAGTACTGATATCATACGTTTCAGTCTTGGTAATGTCAGTAGCATTGGCAGCATTGGTGGTTAACGCTGATTTAGCAGACGTATCAAAATCTCCCGTTGCCGCTACATCACTACCGGTTAAAGTAATATTGTCACCGGCTAAAGATACCTCCTTTGCAGACACATTACTTGCGACAGTGCTCTGAGCCAAACGATCGACCGCTGTTTTCTTATCGGTGATGTTAAACGCAGTACCATGACGGTCTTCTGCATAATCTTGCTCAGTGGCAAAGCCATTACTAATATTAACGTCACCAGCAGCAGTCACATTCAATGCGTTATCCGCTTTGATACCACTAGCGCTGACTGTAACATCGCTATCACTGCTCAATGTTGCATTATTTGCCTTTATTTGACTGCCTGTTAAAGCGGTTTGGGTTTTGTTATTGATATGGGTTTCACCACCACCAATACCACCCCAGTATTTAAAGTCTTCTTCATCCGTTTGGCGATTACTTGTGTCGCTACTTGCTACGGTCAATGCGCCATCACTGGTTAAGTTAGCCGTATCCGCAGTTAGCTGAACACCTTCTAAGCGCTGTTCACCACCACTATTTAAGCTTACATTTTCGCCATTTATAGTGGTTTGATTTCCGCTTTGGGTCGCTTGAGTGATTGTACGAGCACCTGATTTAAGATCTGCCGTCTCATTTTTATAACGGTTAATATCACTGTGCGATTTTTCTGTTGTTGCGCTTGTGGCAACTAAATCATTACCAGAGCTTAAAGAAACACTATCGCCCTGGATATCAGCACCAACGATTTTTAAATCTGCTGATGAATTTAAACTGATATCATCTATCGCATTTAGCTGAGACTGATGATACTGCTGATCTTTATCTAAGGCTTCATTTTCATTAAACCATAGACCTTTGCTATTGCTTGCGGTTGTGCTATCGGTATTGGTTGTGGTCACACCGCTTACACTAATATTATCACCAGCGGCATTGATGCTATTACCTTGTAACTGACTACCTTCAATGTCAATGTTGCTACCACCAAGCGCTATGGTATCACCCGCAACCTTTGAGCCTTTAAAGACTTGTGTTTCTTTATAACCAGAATGAGTCAACGTGACATTATCATCAAGCTGCTCTTTACTCTCTGGTAAATCAGTACGTGCGGTTTGTAGCTCACCGCCGATAGATAGCTGCTTCGCCCCAACAAGAGACACTGATTTGCCCGAAATGTCACTGTCAGATACTTTTAGGGTATTCGCTGCCGCATCAAAATCTTGGTCGGCACTGAACTGACCTTGTAAGGTCTGAGTAGCGTTGGTATCAGTATTATGTAAACGGATACGACCAGACTGCATACTACCTAGGATCTGTCCATCTAAAGTGACATGAGGTTGAAGTCTTTTAGGCGCACTGACTTCTAACGTATCGTAATCAATATTATTTCGACCAGAGATCACATTGATCGCATCAGATGCCTTAATATTGCCATTGATATCGACTTTCGGTGCCAACAAATCTAAACGTTTTGCCCCTTGCACATCACCGCTTAACGCTAATGTTTTATTATTGCGATCGCCGACACTAAAGCCCGCTAGATGCTCCTCTTCGATAGTTGGTTTACCTACCACTAATGAGGCTCGATTGGTATTAATAAACCCAGTATTTTTACCAGTAATACCGTTTGGGTTCGCTAGAATATAATCAGCTGCCATCCCAAATACTTCTTGTTGCCCTAAAAGAAGTGATGGGTTTTTTGACACAACTTCATTCAAGATCACTGACGCTGATCCTGTTAAGTTGCTATTGGCATCAAGCTGACCGGCAAGTTGTGACTTACCTGAACTCAATGAGTTATTTAGAACTGCGCCTGATTCGCTTACATTAAAATCTTTATACTGGTTATGAGACAGTCCATTGGCATTTGGGTTGGCAATATTTACCACATCCACATTACCAACTTGACTGACGGTTGTATCGCCAATTGGGTTGATGTTATCAGCCTGTGCGGCCACACTCATAAAGGGTAATACCAAAGCCATGCTAACCGCGCTAGCAATCCGGCCTTGAGGTGATAATTTAAAAGCTTTATTGTTTTTCATAACCTTGCCCTTTTTAAACGTGTAGTTACAATCTACACTTTTAACAATTTGCGCCAACCCTATTCTGATATCGCCCATGCCATATTGAAAAGATCGGCTGTCTAGAAGTCATAATATTAAAATTAGAAGTTAAAACAATGGGTTAATAAGCTAATCAAATTTATATTTTATTTATATTACAAATAGAAATTTTATTTTAAACGATTGCTCTTTGTTTTCTGCTTCACTAATTTTCTGAACTTCAAGACTTAAACTATCAAAATTTTTGAGTACTGGAGAGCCTAGTTTTGTATCTGAATGTGACAAAATCAACTATCAACCCATTGAATTAATTAGCTTATTTAAATAGTCTTATAATAATCTATAAGATATTTCTAAAAGAAATAATTTGAAAATTTTTAACGTATTTTTAATGAGTTTTACCTTAAATATGCCTCGATTCTAAGTATTAGCAACGACTGGCGCCTTAAACACTAACTCCAAATTATTAAGGATTGAAAAATTTAATAATGTTGATTTAACAATTAAATCATTAGAAATATGAAAAACCCTTAACATTTATCGGATAATAAACTGTTTACAATATCATCTGATTTATAGTGAACTTTTACACGACCCTCTTAATAAACACTCTATTTGATTACGCAGACCTATAGAATACAGGATCAACTATAGATAAATGACAGCCATTAAAAAAGACATAACTGCTTTTGCAGTTATGCCTATAGTAAATAATGTAAAATTATGCAAGACGATGGTTTAACAATGGGTAACTATTTATAAATCATTTATTAAACCATTAAATCAGCCCACTCTTAGCTAGTTATCTTCTTGTACTTCATACGTTTTGGACCGGCGTCATCACCCATTGTTTTCTTACGGTACGCTTCATATTCAGAGTAGTTACCATCAAACCAGACTGGACCCTCCGGCTCGAAAGCTAGGATATGAGTTGCAATACGATCTAGGAACCAGCGATCATGCGAAACCACCAGTACCGTACCTGGGAAGACTTGGATCGCATCTTCAAGCGCTCGCAGAGTCTCAACATCTAAGTCGTTTGAAGGCTCATCAAGTAAGATTACGTTAGCGCCTTGCTTAAGCGTCTTAGCCAACTGTAGACGGTTACGCTCACCACCCGATAGATTACCAACTAACTTTTGCTGATCTTGACCTTTGAAGTTAAAGCGACCGATATAAGCACGACTTGGCGTTTCATATTCGCCAACCTTAATAACGTCTAGACCATCGGACACCTCTTCCCACACCGTTTTGCTGTCATCGAGATTATCACGTACCTGACCAACATAAGCCACACTGACACTCTCGCCTAAATCAACGCTGCCCGTGTCTGGCGTATCAAGTCCTGTCATCATATTAAACAAGGTCGTTTTACCCGCACCATTAGGACCGATAATACCGACAATACCTGCTGGTGGCACATTAAAGCTTAGGTTCTCATATAGCAGACGATCACCAAAAGATTTTGAGATATTATTGACCTCAATGACTTTATTACCTAGGCGTGGACCTGGTGGAATATAGATCTCAGAAGTCTCATTACGCTGTTGGAACTCTTTCGAGTTTAGCTCTTCAAAGCGCTGGATACGAGACTTAGATTTGGCTTGTTGACCTTTTTGGTTTTTACGGACCCACTCAAGCTCTTTTTTCAACGCTTTGGCAAACGACTCTTCTTGCTTTTGCTGTTCTTCTAAGCGTTTGTTTTTCTGTTCAAGCCACTCAGTATAGTTGCCTTCATAGGGATAGCCATAACCACGGTCAAGCTCTAAGATCCACTCTGCCACGTTATCTAAGAAGTATCTATCGTGGGTAATCGCCACAATCGTACCGCTGAAGTTTTTCAAGAATTGCTCTAGCCACGCCACCGACTCAGCATCTAAGTGGTTGGTTGGCTCATCAAGTAGCAACATATCAGGACGGGATAACAACAAACGGCACAATGCTACACGGCGTTTCTCACCACCAGAGAGTTTGCTAACATCAGCATCCCAAGGTGGCAGACGCAGCGCATCAGCGGCTTTTTCTAGCTGAGTATTGAGGTTATGCGCATCCCAAGCTTGGATAATATCTTCCATCTTACCCTGCTCTTCTGCCAACTTATCAAAGTCCGCATCAGGCGCGGCATATTCGGCATAGATTTCATCAAGACGTGCTAGCGCATCAAGGGCTTCACGCATACCATCTTCGACATTACCTCGTACATCTTTGCTATCATCAAGTTGTGGCTCTTGTGGAAGGTAGCCAATTTTAGTACCAGGCTGAGCACGTGCTTCACCACTATATTCGGTATCCACGCCAGCCATGATACGAAGCAAGGTTGACTTACCTGCGCCATTAATACCTAAAACACCAATCTTGGCGCCAGGAAAAAAGGATAAGCTAATATCTTTAAGAATTTCACGCTTAGGGGGAATAAGCTTCGAAACCTTATTCATGGTGTAAATATATTGTGCCATTAAGACTCCGTCTTAAGATTTATAATGAAATAACGTTAATGAAATTAGGACTAACAGTCATTGTATTATCGCATATCAGGGGTAAGTTATCATCTTATAAAAGTGTTTGAGATTAATCATTTTGTCATTTAAAGATACCGCTTCAACTTCTGTATGTGAGTATTTAAATCCGTTTTTTCGTAATACTTTTTCTGACGCCAGATTGGTATCCGCTACCTCAGCATTTAAACGGGTTAAACCTTTCTGTTTTGCTATTCGTAATATCTGACTCACAGCAAAACTCGCCATACCCTGCCCGATTGTGGACTCGCATATACGATAGCCCAAGCTAGCATTGCCATTCTTGATGTTTCGCAAGTTAATCCGTCCAATGATTTTATCTTTTTGGTATAGTAGATAAAAGGCAATCGTGCCGTCAGCTTGCTCTTGCATAATACCATCTTGAACGTTGCAAAAGCTCTCATAATCTTTATAAGTATCAGGTCTTGCACCGACAGATTGCGCAAAGTAGTCCCAATTGCGTTGCTCAAAGTTAAATAATGCTCTATAGTCATTAGTAGATAAGGGGCTGATAGTGAGTTGGTCTAGCGAGATCCTCATAAGTAAATTATCCTCTGCAATGATTCAATTTAAATCATAACTAATGACGATACCATACTGTCATTTACTATTTCTCTACTGACCAGCCTATTTGAGTTCACTTAATATATAACTCACTATTTAATCGACCTTTTTTTTAATCGACCTATTTTCTTTGATTAACATGGCAGGCTAAATAGCTTTTATAAAAAATAGCTTTTATAAAAAAACATAAGGAGCTAACAATGAGCATCGATATTAACATCACCCATAATACTAGCGACAACCGCTTTGAAACCACTATAGACGGTCATACTGGATTTCTAAGTTATCAAGATCACGGTGATACTATCATTTACGACCATACTATTGTCCCACCTGAGCTCGGTGGTCAAGGCGTCGGCTCTGCTTTAGCAAAACACGCTTTGGATTATGCACGTGAGGAAGGTAAAAAAGTGGTACCCCAGTGCTCATTTGTTGCCGCCTATATTAATAAGCATGATGAGTATCAAGATCTGGTTGACTAACTTTGGATGACTCTTTCTGGATGATTAGCTTTGGTTAATATTATCTGGTTCATCTAATACCGCTAACTAAAGCGGGTTGCATCAGATACTTTAAATTACTTTTACTTTAAATGACGTTGGTTGATTATATTATTTTAGAGGCTATTCTTTCATTGCTCTTTTATATTATGATATAGCTTATCTTTGACCTAATATTGGAGGGCTTTATGAGCCATCTCACAGACGCTCAAGTAGAGCTACAATTACAAGAATTAAAAGGATGGAGCAAGGATGGCAATGCTATCGTTAAAACGTTTGTTTTTAATGATTTTGCCGAGGCAATGAGCTTTATGGTTCAAGCATCTTACCGGGCATTAGAGCTTGAACACCATCCAGAGTGGACTAATATCTTTAATGAAGTGCGCGTTCGTCTTATGACTCATGACTTAAATGGTATTTCAAGTCATGACATACGTCTTGCTAAACGTATGGAAGAAATTGTTCAACCCAAGGTTTTTTAATGTTATAACCCCTTCTCACCCTACTTATCACTTTCATTAGGTTTATATTCTGTGGCAAATTTTAAAACCCACCTCACTGGCGGCTTTGCTGTTAGTGGGGTTTTGGGCTTGATAACATTCAAGGCAGGACTGGTCGATGCTCATGAGTTTTTGATGTGTGTACTCACTGGCACGATTGGCGGTCTACTGCCAGACATCGATTCGGATAATTCAACACCCATTAAAATGGGGTTTGATATTCTCTCGTTGGCACTTGCTTATATGTTGATTATTCATTGGCGTAGCGAGTTGTCCCTACTCTCTATGCTACTGCTTTGGTTGGTAGGGTACGTCTTTGTACGTTATGCGGTCTTTGCTGTATTTACAAAGCTGACCGTGCACCGAGGTATCATTCACTCTGTCCCTTATATGATATTGTTGGCACTAGGACTAACTTGTGTCAACTATTACCTTTTAGAGACCTCTTCTATTGTAAGCTGGTTTTACGGGGCATTTTTATTACTGGGGTCATTGGTGCATTTAGGTCTTGATGAAGCCTATAGCGTCGATTTACTCAACAATCGCCTAAAGCGCTCCTCAGGTACTGCGATGAAGTTCTATACTCACTCGCAGCGGTTTTATTACATCGGACTGTATGCGTTAGTACTCACTTTTATTTTAATTGCACCGCCGTTTGATCCCTTCTATCGCAAAGTGAGTGACCCGATTACGTGGTGGTTATTAAAAGATGCGATGCTCCCTGAGGTGCTGATACGATAGCTGGGCGCTAGAAGGAAACTAAATGGACGCTAGGCATAGTAACGGTCTATGTTTAATAGAGTTCTAAGTTGATTAATCCTTTATCAGACTCGGCTGTGGCAACCCTTGACGTATCTTTTGAGAGTATAACTCTGGATCCTGATTAGCATCAAAATCAAAGTCTGCCACCTTAGGATTGATATGCGCATTGGCATACCACTGCGCTATCGACCATATTTCATTCTCATCATTCTGATCTGAATGAGCCACGCTGTGAGGTAATAGACCTTCATCATATAAGTAATTGGGCACATAACCTGATAATAGTATGCGGTAATCCCATGGAAACCTATCTTTATTGACGTCACGAGCCATATCAAATATTACCGTCGTACAGTTATCAATTAAGGTGTTGTACCACTTTGCATCCTGATTTAGCGCATCAGCTTGCTGTAAATACGCCTGAAACAGTTCGCGAACCTTTTTATAACTTAATCCTTGCAGTGGAAAGATATATACCTGCTCACCCCTTACATTACTGCGGGTATAAACAATATCGCGCTCCTCAGACGCTATCAACGTCATTTCAAACTGCTTAACAAAGCCACCCAGCGCAGAAAAAGACTCATCTTCTTCTTTGCGAATCTCTATCGAGAAGCTCAGTGGTCGATCATCTTCAAATCTAAAGCTTAACAGGGTGTGTCCAACTTGCTTACCCATCCAATATGAGTTGATAATATCAACCCCGCTAAGCTTGCTCAGATCAATTGTCCGATCAGTCCATCGGGCTTTTGCGACTTCATCTAGACCACTGTCACCGACACTGTGATAATACGGCTCGTTAGGTTGGACTAGCTTCTCACTACCTCTCTTGCGTACCCAGTCGAAGTTACGAACATTGTGTAGTGTAACCCTATCAGGGTTAGCGTCATCGATAGTGACACTCACTTGATGACTGACCTCTTCCTTCCAAGCTCTATCTTGCTTGGCGGGTAACCAGATAAACCAAGCCGCCAACAATACCCATAGTATGAGTGAGACACAAACCAGCCACTTATACCAATAAGCCCAAAGCTCGGATCGCCTTAAAAAAGAGCTAAAAACCACAACGGTAAGAGTAACTATAGCTATAATGGCTAGCCAGCGCAGTATGGCGTAATCGTTAAGCTGAACCCATGCCACAAGGCTTGCCCACAGTGCTGCTATTGATAATGCCACAAACTTGACGCCTCTGACCAACCTTAACACCGTACGCTTTATAAGGCCGTGTTTGAGATTAGAAACTGAGTTTGACTCAGGAGACAGACTAGATTTTGACATAACAATTTGACTTTATAACCTTAAATAAGGGCTTAGTTTATGGTAGTACGAGTCACATAGCAACTTTCAAGTTGCATTACAAGTTTAATGGTCACTAAAAGTGGCAACATTAAATAGCTATACAAAATAGCAAGCAATTTATTAGTATTTAACATTGAATATCAGCCCACCTTAAGATAAAGTGAGAGCAACTTAACAACCATACGAGGTGATACTTCCCCCATGTCCGATGACAACTCTGGTACATCCAATTGGTCCATGCGTGGATTGAAACGCTGGCTAAATACTGCCCCGGAAACTCGGGATGAACTCATCAAGCTGGTACAAGATTCACGCCAATTCTTAGAGCCTGATACGGTTGATATGCTAGAGGGTGTACTTGACCTCCCTGCCACTCAAGTCCGAGAAATTATGACACCGCGCCCACAAGTAGAAGGGGTGCGAGAGCATGATAACCTAAAAGACATCATGGATATGATACTCGAGACCAGTCATTCTCGCTATCCTGTCTTTGATAGCCAAGATGATGATGCGGTGATTGGTATTTTACTGGCTAAAGACCTTATCCCCTTATTGGTCAATATTATTCGTGAAGATGATGAGGCTAATAGCTCATTTCGCCTTAAGTCCCTTATTCGTCAACCCCTCTACATCAGTGAAACGGCCCGTTCTGACACTTTACTACGCTCCCTTCAGCGTACTCAAGTCCATATGGCAGTAGTGGTTGATGAGTTTGGTAACATGGTCGGTGTGGTTACCATGGAGGATCTATTAGAGGAGATTGTGGGGGATATCGTAGATGAGCACGATGACTTTAATGAAGACAGTGACATCAATAATATTATTCCACATCCTGATAAGCCCAATACTTGGATCGTTCAAGCCTCAACCTTAATTGAAGACTGTAATGAAGAGCTTAACACCTCGTTTGATGACACTGAGGTTGACACCATGGGTGGACTAGTGATGCAAGAGCTTGGCTATGTGGGCGATTTAGAAGGTCAGACGGTTGTTATCCAAGGCTGGCATATCGCGATTACCGATGTAGATGCCCGTTTAATTAAACTTCTTGAACTAACCCCAGTCACTATTGAAGTAGGAGAAGACTATTAAACCAATGCTGACTTTGTTTTCTACCTTAGCGACTGATCCAAAACATCATCACTGTCTTAATACAGTGTCGACCAATCACATAGGGAAAGCACTTGGGCTCTGTACTTGTCTTGTTGTCGCTTCTTGTACCACAACGACAAGTGCGCCTGTTGTCAAAGCCGAGACCGAACAAGGCCCTGTCATTGCGTTAGTATTGGGTGGTGGTGGCGCTAAGGGCTTTGCTCATGTTGGGGTTATTAAAGCTTTAGAAGCCAATAACATCCACCCAAACTTAGTAGTCGGCACCAGTGTCGGTAGCTTCGTTGGCAGTCTCTACGCCAGTGGTCAATCAGCGTCGCAACTTGAATCTCTAGCGGTAACGACTAAAGATAGTGAATTGACAGACTTCACCGTGTCATACCAAGGCATTATTGAAGGGACTAAGCTACGGAATTTTGTGAATACACAGGTAAACAATCAACCAATTCAGTCGTTTCCTATCCGTTTTGGGGCAGTAGCCGCCGAAAAACATACCCTTAAAAAAACCGTGTTCACTGAAGGAGAAGCCGGTCTCATCGTGCAAGCCTCAAGTAGCGTCCCTAATATTTTTATTGCCCCTCGCATACCCGATCCTAAGACATCAGGGCAGGTTGGCAAAAAATACATTGATGGTGGTGTTGTTAGCATCGTGCCAGTTGATACTGCTAAAGCAATGGGTGCCGATGTGATTATTGCCGTTGATTTGCAAGTGGGACAAGAGTCACAAGCGAAGGGCTCAAACAGCACTTCGAGTAGGACGATTTGGTCTTTGATTGAACAAGGCTATCATGACTATATGAGTGCCAATGCGCAAAGCCATAAATCAGGACCCTATACCAAAAATTATGCGGCTATTAATAAAGCAGAAATAGGCCGTGCTACTGTGGTGTTACGTCCTGATGTTGCTGATATGAGCCCTATTAATACGCTAGACCGTGAGAAAGCAATTGCGGCAGGCGTTACGGCCACTGAGCAAAACATGCCTGCTATTAAAGCGGCGATTGAACAAGCAAATAGAGAAGCTAAGCTTCAACATAATACCTATACGGTCAATTAACTCCGTTAATCAACCTATCTTTATCAGGTCTTTATCAGGCTCATTACCTCTATTATTTACACGTATATATTATTTATAGCGTTTGTACCCTCCCTTGCCCTTGTTATTAGGTTAAGCGTTTAGATTGGGTAACCTTAATTCGGTATAACCACTTACTTAATCCGTTATTTTAATTAAGCTTATTAAATTGATCCTTAACCCTTTATGGTTTATAAAATGAGACAGCTTTCCTTTTTAAATACAAAGAAGGGGGCAGTATACTTATACTGTCCCCTTCTTTAGTTTGACTTTTAATTAGGTTGTTGCTAAAACTTTAGATGAGTTTTATGCTCTGAAATGTCGTCACAGCTTTATCGAGCCAGCGCTGGCGAAAAATCTAGCTCAAACACTCTTGAGCTACCACTAACCTCAAACCCGACTAATAATAGAGGCTTACCAGAAGGTGAGTCTTTTGCAGAAACAAAGGTCAAGCCCTCTGGGCCTAAGTCACCATCTGCATTGGCAGGCATGCTGCCCTTTTCAGCCGCTTTTAGTTTAGCATCATCAAACGTACGAGTATTAACTTCACCTAAGAAACGTACTGCTTTAGGATTGGTAACATCAAAGGCCATCACGCTTGATATACGCTCTAGCCCAATAAAGGCTATCGTTTGTGATCCTACTTGTCCTATTGTCACCCCTTCAGGCTCGACCCCTTTATTGTCACTGCGATTATCAAATGAATTTTTGTCATTGCTGGTATTGAAGTTTTTCGGGTATTTTTGCGCGGTATACTTACCCATAAAGCTGCCACTGTCATAGACCGGCGTCGTTAAATTATCAGCATCCCAAATACTAAACGAGCGCGCCCCAAAGCTATATAGAGAGTCATAAACGCCATCGCCATTACTGTCGCCCATCGAGGCCGAAAAGTCTATTTTACCCAGCGCTTTTTTGTCACCACAGTCCATGTTATGACAGGCTTGACGGTTAAATTTCACAGGGTCTGTTTTTACATCATTAAAGCCAATCTCTTCCTTAAAATCGCCCCATTCACGGGCATCACCTTCATTAGCTGTAACAATATAATCTTTACCATTTACCGTATAATAGGCAATGGCATCTGGCATATACATGCCCATGATTGGCCACGTGGTGATATTAATGGCATCATCTTTATTACTGACGTCCAGTTCATTTCCTACCTTAGAATGGTCTTTTGCGCCTAACGCTTTGATAGCCTTAACTTGGGCAGTCGCAATATCAATAATGGCAATGGCGTTATTTTCCTGCAAACTCACATATGCAGTCTTGTTGTCTTTATCGACCACAATATATTCTGGCTCTAAATCTTCCGCCACGGTACTCATAGTGCCATCAGCTTTTTTACCAAAGATGCGCACGCCAGCATTGATTAAAGACTGCTTTTGATTATTAAACGGATTAAAGGTCGCCGTTTTTACCTCGGGCTTACGGATATCTTTAAGACTGATCACACTGACCGAACCTTCGGCATCGACTTTATAATCATCGTCAGGCTCACCCTCATTGGCGACCAATAAATATTGTCCATCATGGCTAAAGGTTACCATATCAGGCAAAGCGCCTACTTCTATTGTCTGGATACGCTCAAGGGTATTGGCATCAAAGATGACCACATGCCCATTATCCGTCTTGGTATTTGCTTGTACAGCTAAGGCTATCAAATCACCTTGCACAGCCACACTATTAACGACACTTCCAATATCAGATACTGCTAATGAGCGCACCAATACAGGCTTGTGAATATTTGACAGATCGATCACATCTACTTTTTTATTTTGTGCATTGACCACAAAGCTACGACGGGTCGCTGGATGATAAGCGATAATTTCGGCCGCCGACTCATCAAATGCCCCGTGCACATAGCTACCTGCTGGGGTAAACGTCACGCTTTGATACTGTTGTGAGTCAGCACTTTGACGACTTGTATCTAATTGCTTATTCACACCAGTAGTTCGCTGAGAGGTTGCCTGATTGGCACAGGCAGACATCAGAAGGCTAGTGGTTAATAATCCAGTTAGTCCTATTAAACTAAAATAACGATTGGATAAGACTCTAGGTAGCGTGTCGGTGCTTATGAGTTGGTTCTTGTACTTTACATCATTGCGTTTTGAATCAGTGCGTTTTGATTGAGTAACAGGAAATAGCATAGCATCGTAGCCTTAATAGTGTGATGTCATTAAAGAGCATTTTAGTGAGTAAAAATTTTCTACAAATAAGACAAAATACTCATTATTTATTAAGGCTTGATGACATTAATTAATAACCTTAAATATTTGGACAGGTTTGGACACTCATTCGCTAAAATAAAATGAACCGATAATAGTTAAATTATCCTCAAAACCAAACTCCACGTATAGGTTGAATCTCTAGTAGCCGCTAAACGTATACCAAATCTAAAAATTTACCTATTAAGGATAGGCAAGAATCAATGCTATAAAATAAGTGCTATAAATAGTCGGTTTAATCAGCATGACTAAGATAAGTTATTTGAAAGAACTGGTATGACCATAAAAAAACCCACTACTATGTTGCTAATGAGTAGTGGGTAATCAGTTATCAGTTATCAGTTATCAGTTTTTTAGTAAAGTGAAGTAATATAAATAAATTCAACGCTTCGTATTAAATCCTGAGCTATTAGCGAACTATTGCACGATATTTCACTGCTGCCGTCTCATTCACACCCAACCCTTCGATAGTCCAACGCAAATGCTTATAATACTCAAGTGGCACATCTTTTACTTGTCCATCCACACGACCTCGTAATGGCATACGGTTGAAACTTTTGCCATCAAGACTGGCGGAGGCGGTATCTGGATACACTTGTCCCACCAGCTTCAACTCATCAGGAATGTTCATCGTAACGTCCATTTTGCGCATACGATCATCACCATTATTAGTAATATAGGTATAATACTCAATTACATTACCCTTTTGTAGACGCGTATTCGCAATTATAGGTTTTAATACTGGATTACCTTGATTATCAATACTAACCAAAGCAGCAACCGTTTTGGTAGTGATAGCACTCGCTTGATTTTGAGTGGTGCGCGACTGCTGCATAATCTGGGTATTGGTCTGATTGCTGGGATTGCTCATTTCTGGCTCAGGGGTAGGCAACATTGCGTGAGCGCTTAGAGTACCTGCTAACATTAGCGTAGCAATGGCGGTAATGCCACCAAATTTAGAGGCAGCTCTAGAAGAGGTTGAAGTGTAAGATTTCATAAAAGATCATTCCTATATCGATTGTTAGGGTATACTTATTTTAAGCCTATATGTAGACTAGCATTGATCAATATTTTTGTATAGTTTAATGATTATCAGACTAAGTTGCACCTGTTCTTGTGATTAATTTGATGATAAAGGGCCAGTTTGAGCATGCGTTCTAAAAGAAAAATTGGTGTAACATTATCCTTAAAACCACACTGTTTTTAAGCTGATAGGTTTTATGCTTACGAGCTTTAAGCTTATAGCTTTTATACTTAGACTTTTATACTTAGACTTTTATACTTAGAAGGTAGCTTACGTGGTGAATATTAAACAGACCCTTTAACAAACTGTTATGCCTTTATAAACTTAAGTATACTAATTTAACTATACGTCTTAAGACACTCATGTTAGATCTAAAACACAGTTCTTAGCAATATCAATGCTTAGCAACAACTGTGCTAGCAACGATAGTATGGAACAATTTAAGGTAACTATCTATATTCAGCTGTAATATGATGTGTAAATTAAGTCTTTGTCTGTGTGCTTGTTCAAATAAAGATAGCTCAACACTGTATTTTTTGCTATCGTTAAAGCGTTTTTAGTTTTTCTTAGCCCTAAGCCTAATGTGATATTTTGATATGATTGATACTGCTATGCCACAAATTACTCCAGACTATGTTCATTGGTTTCGTAACTCTGCCCCTTATATCAATACGCATCGAGGCAAGACGTTCGTCATCATGTTTGGCGGTGAAGCTGTAAATCACCCCAATTTCAGTAACTTAATCCATGATTTTGCGCTATTACATAGCCTCGGTATAAAACTGGTACTGGTTCATGGTGCCCGCCCGCAAATTGAGAAAAATATAGCCGCTCTCGGTGTAGATTCTCCTCTGCATAATGATATCCGTGTCACCCCTAAAGAGGCTATGCCTACCATTCTTGAAGCGGTCGGTGCTATTCGCTTACAGATAGAAGCACAGCTGTCGATGGGACTGGCAAATTCACCTATGTATGGCTCACGCATTGATGCCGTTTCTGGCAACTTCGTTACCGCTAGACCGTATGGGGTTCGTGATGGCGTTGACTATCAAATGACGGGTGAAGTGCGCTCCATTGACACTGAAGCCATTAGAAACAACCTAATACATAATCATATTGTGATTCTAGGCTCGATGGGCTACTCCGCAACTGGTGAAGTTTTTAACTTACTAGGAGAAGATGTTGCTTTATCGGCTGCCGTTGCTCTTAATGCTGATAAACTTATTTTCTTAGGCAGTGAAACCGGTATTAATGAAGAAGGTCGCTTATTACATGCCATGATTCCAAATGAAGTGGACCGCTTCTTACGTGATCGCAATTTAGACCGTGAAATATATTATTTCTTACATTGTGCTGCCGATGCTTGCCGTGCAGGTATTCACCGCACTCATATTATTTCTTATGCTCAAGATGGTGCTTTACTTGAAGAGCTGTTTACCCGAGATGGATCTGGCACTCTAATCAGTCATGACCCCTATGAAGAGATCCGCCGAGCGACTATCGATGATGTGGTGGGTCTACTTGAGCTATTATCACCTTTAGAAGAACAGGGTATTTTAGTCCAGCGGTCTAAAGAGCGATTAGAGCAAGAGATCGAGTCTTATAGTGTTATTGAGCGTGATGGTATGATTTTAGGATGCGCCGCTTTATATC
Source organism: Psychrobacter sp. CX5 (assembly GCF_057621535.2). Classification (NCBI taxonomy): domain Bacteria; kingdom Pseudomonadati; phylum Pseudomonadota; class Gammaproteobacteria; order Moraxellales; family Moraxellaceae; genus Psychrobacter; species Psychrobacter sp. CX5. Next base: position 1,035,790 of record NZ_CM177735.1, read on the forward strand.
CTTTAGATGAGGACTCCGCTGAAGTTGCTTCTATCGCTATTCATCCAGATTATCGCAATGGCAGTAGAGGGACAGATTTACTCGCCTTTTTAGAACAACAGGCCCGCAGTCATGGTCGTCATCATCTATTTGCATTGACCACTCGGACTTCTCATTGGTTCGTCGAACAAGGTTTTGTTGAAGTCAATGCGGATACCTTACCTGAGCCGCGTCGCACCGCTTATCATAATGGTCGAAACTCCAAAGTCTTTCAAAAAAGACTCTAAAGTTTTACACAACTTGCAAAAAAATACCTGCTCATGAGAAGCAGGTATTTTTTTGAATCTTGAAGCTAAAAGCTTGATATAGTCAAAGAAGTCTAAAATGGTGACAAGGCAACCGAGTGTAAGTACTACTGTAGTAGGCTTAATGAGGTTAACACTGTAACCGTTTAGTAGTTCGCTGACTATAAAACCGTCAAACTATTGATCTGGTTGCTCAGGCATTTTAGGGTTAACCTCTATCATTTGTACCTTAAATATTAAGGTGCTATTTGGCTCAATCCCTGGACTTCCTGTTTCCCCATATGCAAGGTCAGCAGGAATGTATAATTCATACTCGCCCCCCTCTTTCATCAAAGTTAACCCTTCGGTAAACCCAGGTATCATACCTTGTACTGGGAATACGACAGGCTCACCTCTGTCAAAAGAGCTGTCAAATACAGTGCCATCAAGCAATTTGCCTTCATAGTTAATTTTTACCACATCACTTTCGCTTACTGACTTACCAGTACCTGGCTTTAGTACCTTATACTGTAATCCAGATTCAGTGGTTTTAACGCCTTCTTTTTTAGCATTGTCTGCAAGAAACTTGTCACCGGCTGATTTATTGGTAACCGCTGATTGTTTCATTTTTTCCATGATTTCGGCTTGTTTCTTCTCTTCATACTTCGTCATTACATCTTGCATTTGCTCTTTAGTCAAAGCTGCCTTCTTTTCACCATAGGCATCACGGAAGCCTTGCTCAAAAGTCTCAAGATTGAGATCGTCTAACGTATCTCTATAACTTTCAGCAGTCGCAAAGCCGATACTATAGCCTACTTTTTCAAGTTCAGAGCTGCTTTCTGTTACTGTCGCGCTCGACCCATTTTGATCTGCTTTATTGCCATTATTAGCACAGCCAAATGAAACGAGCGACGTCAAAATCGCTATTGTTAAGACTTTTGGAACCATTACTTTTTTCATAAGACATTATCTCTACAGTGAATTGAAACGCTAACATAGTTTGTAAAGTTAGGGTGTTAGCTTATTTAGGTTATTTAGGCATAAGGGCGAGAAGAAACTATATAGATTATTATCGCAACATAACATTTTATGTCCTTAAACTATGGCAGTCATATTATCAAACTTGGCACTGAATCACCATATAGCAGCACTAAATAGAACTACTAATGTATAGAAAATGTTAACATATCGGCACTATGTCACATCTTATCGCTTATATTTAAGCACATCTGATAGAAAGCTATTTATTATTGTTAATTATTCCGCTAAAGTGTAGTGTAAACTATCGATTGTAAAATAAGCGATATTTCGTCAGTGTCTAAAAAGTATAGTTTTTATTAACTTAAGTTAAGTTTTATTTTATTATGAAAAACTTTAAGTAACTGATTTGATTTACACTGTCATGAAACTTTGGTTTCTCATATTTATTGTTTTATTTTTAATGAAGTTAGCTTATCTAGTATACTGCTACTTCAATTTTATTCAAAAGTTAGATTAAAAACTACAAAACTATTATATAGAAGTGTGACTACTTGCCACTTTTATCTTTTTGCAAACTTTATAGGAGTAACAACATGGATAACATGTTTGTTTGGTTTAATAATAATTTAGGCGGACCAATTGGCTCGATTATCGCAGCTATTCTGGTTTTTGTCATTGGCTGGTTAATTGCCATGGCCTTAGCTGGTGTGGTTCGTAACTTGCTATCACGCGTGAACCTAAATCAACGTATGAATAGCTCAACGGGTAAAACATACGATATTGAGAATATTATCTCGAAAGTTGTTTTTTGGTTTATTTTCTTAATGGCCATATCTGGTGCATTAAGTATGCTTAGTCTAAATGCTATTTCAGCTCCATTTGCGAATATGATTGATAGCGTTTTATCCTTTATACCAACGCTTTTAGGTGCTGTGATTATTGGTGTGATTGGTTGGGTAGTGGCTACTGTTGCCCGTACCGCTATTAATGCTGCCTTATCAAAAACCACTTTAGATGAAAAGCTAAGCGCTGAAGCTGGTGTTCAACCTATGAGTGGTACGATCGCTGATATGGTTTACTGGGTGATCTTGCTTTTCGTTCTCGTCATCGTTTTAGGTCAATTGCAGTTAGATGGATTGTTTGCACCACTAAGTGCTATGCTTCATAAAGCTATTGGATATCTACCGAATATCTTCATGGCTGGTATTGTATTCTTTGTGGGCTACATCGTTGCGAAAATCGTACGCGGTATCGTAACCAACATGGTATCAAGCTTAAACCTACAAGGCTTTGCTGAGAAAGCAGGCATCAGCAATAATCGTGAAAACAGCCTGCCTAGTATTGCAGGCTCACTTGCTTTCTTATTGGTTATTATTCCAACCATTATCATTGCACTAGACACCTTAAATATTGAAGTGATTTCTCGTCCAGCCACGAATATGCTGAACGAAATCATGAGTGCATTACCTAATATCTTTACAGCAGCTGCTATCTTGATCATCACTTACTTCATCATGAAAATGGTGGCAAATGTTGTTAAAGGCTTGCTTGAAAATACGACAGTTAATGCACTACCAGCGAAAGTTGGTTTAGACAGCACAATGGGTAATACTAAGATATCTGATCTTGTTGGTCATGCTATTATATTCTTTGCTATGCTGTTTGCCGGTATTCTTGCTGCAGACTTATTAGGCTTTGAACAGATTAGCGCTATCATAACCATGTTCATCGCATTTGGTGCAGACATCATCTTAGGTGCCATCATCCTATTCATCGGTTTTTGGTTAGCAAACATCATTGCTGGTGCAGTTGAGCGTTCGGATAAAGGTTCACAGTTCCTTGCAAATATTATCCGCGTCCTTATCATGGGTCTTGTGTTAGCTATGGGCTTAAAAGCAATGGGTATTGCTGACTCTATTGTTAACCTTGCTTTTGGTCTTACCTTGGGTGCCGTTGCCGTTGCCTTCGCACTATCATTTGGTCTTGGGGGTCAAGAAGCAGCCGCTCGCTTCCTACGTAAACTTCAAGATAAAGCTGAAACTGAAGCAGAGAAAGCAAAAGCTGAAAAAGCAATCGCCAACACTGAAGTTGAAACAGGTAAAGAGCCTTCGATTACAACGATCTCAGGTGATGAACCTACAACACCTAACTTTGATAACAAGTAATCGTTATTGAAGATTTGATTTATTGAAGGTTACATTTAAATATTATCGTTAAGTTGATGGTTTATAACGGTTAATTTGACGATATTTTGAATGTTCAAATGAATAAAAAGGCAGCCTTTAGGGGTTGCCTTTTTATTTGCCTTTTTATTTGCCTTTTTATTTGCCTTTTTATTTGTCTATTTATTTGCCTTATAAGTCCACTGCTGTTTATATTGTAAGGTTAGCGTTGTCACACTTTAGTTATAACGAAGACTAGGGTTTGTATATATTATCCTTTATACAGGGTTGCTATACTTGCGGTTTCTTGTCAAAATCATACAAGCAGTGTCAATGGTAACTATAAGGGTTTGTATTTTATGAAACGTTTTAATGATAAAGCTGTGATAATAACCGGTGCAGACTCAGAAATTGGAAGAGTCACGGCTTTAAGACTCGCTCGAGAAGGCGCTAACGTTATTTTAATTGGTATGAATAGTGATGTATTAAGTGATATCGCTGAGGAATTGCCCCTTGATCATACGTGGATTAATGCCGGCAACCATTTGACCGTGACTTCCGATATTAATAATAAACAGCAAACTGCTCAACTGGTAAATTATGTGGTTGATAAATATGGAAAAGTGGACGCTTTAATTAATCTAAATACCAACTTTGATATTGAGCAAGCCCTATTGTCTGAACTGATCAAAACCAAAGGTAACATAGTGAATGTATCCTTGATTTCAGAGACACAAGGTGGTTGGGGTATAGAAGGCTATGGCTCAAATCACACAGAATTTACAAAAAGAGCCAGTGAGCTTGCCTTAAAATATGGTCGTCAAGGAATGAGGGTAAATGCTGTTATTGCAGGCTTAACAACTGAACACCAGGATGAGGAGGTAAACGTCTCACAATTTTTAGCTCAGAGTCCGTTAGGAGAGTTAATAGAACTAGAGGCCATTACCGATGCGATAGCCTTTTTAGCGAGTGCTGATGCTAGTATGATTACAGGGGTGACCCTACCTGTAGATGGTGGTTTTAGTCTAACAATTCACTAAGTCATTCTAAATGTTTAATGGTTAACGTTATACCAAATCTTAAAATCATCCTATGGAGTAAGGCAAGTCCAAACGCAACAAAGCAAACACTATAAATAGTAAGTTCATGAGTCTGGCCGAATTTAACAAGCATAGGATAGGTTATTTTATACAAAATGTATTTCTATAAAAAAAGACCTGCTAACTGCAGGTCTTTTAATTTGAGTAAAACCAACTTAGTCAGAATCTAAATCGTTTAATAGTCACATTTTATTGATATCTTGTAGTGGCTGAGCCATCTTTTCGGGATGCTTAGGTACCACCCCTTTATATTGTTCCAAAATAAATGCCACATCTTCTTCATAGTTCCCTGTCGGATAAACAGGCGTCATAAATCGAATCTCTTTGGTTTTATAATCCATCGCGACAGGGATAATAGGCACCCCTGCCCCATGGGCAATATAATAAAACCCTGTTCTCAACTTATCTGTATAGTTTCTGGTACCCTCTGGCGCCAATCCTAAGTATAGCGTTTCACTGGAGTTAAACCGATCTATACTGGCTTGTAAAACGGTACCATTTTTGCTTCGGTTGATAGGAACAATACCTGCCCACTTAAAAAAAGCAGCCAATAACGGATATTTAAACAGGCTATCCTTACCAAGGAGTTTAATATCTAAATCGAGACCAAGCACCAGTGGGATCGCATAGAGGCCATCAAAGTTTGAAGTATGAGGTAGGGCAAGGAAAACGGCTTTAGGGACATTTGGGATATCTCCAACCGCTTTCCAGCCCATAGCCTTAAGAATAGCACGTGACAAAGGCGGCGCAATCATGCCTCCACGTCTAGGAACCTTGTTACCTAACCCCTTATGGGTAAGTCGCTTCCTAATGTTTACCAATGCATTTTTCGATGCTTCTCGTTTAGACATTATGTTGTATCCTTACTCTTATTTCCATTAGTTAAAATCTATAATAGCAAATCTTGAAATTAACCTATCAAGGCGATTGCAAACGCAAAAAATAGTTATTTTTGTAGGTTACCGTCACTATAAATTTTGCTTGTGACTATACCACAATATCAGCAAGATCCCCTTTGCTCTCAAGCCATGTTTTGCGATCAGAGGCACGTTTCTTTGCAAGCAACATATCCATTATATTATTGGTAAGTTGCATATCATCCATATCTAACTGCACCAATCTTCGCGTATCAGGGTTCATCGTTGTCTCACGTAACTGCTCAGCACTCATCTCACCGAGACCTTTAAATCGGGTAATTTGAGGTTTTTTATTACCGGATACATTGCCCAAAATATGCTCAAGCTCGCTTTCATCAAGCGCATAGTGTACCTCTTTACCGATATCAATGCGATAAAGAGGCGGCATGGCGACAAACAGATGCCCAGCGTCTACCAAAACAGGAAAGTGTTTGACAAATAAAGCACATATCAAGGTCGCAATATGCAGACCATCAGAGTCTGCATCCGCTAAGATACATACCTTGTCATAACGTAGCTCAGACAAATCATCTGATGCAGGATCAACACCTATCGCTATCGCAATATCATGGATTTCACGACTAGACAGCACCGTATCAGGTGACACTTCCCACGTGTTTAGAATCTTACCACGTAGCGGAAGTATTGCTTGGAAATGACGGTCACGAGCCTGTTTTGCACTGCCACCTGCTGAGTCCCCCTCTACCAAGAATAACTCTGCACCGTCTCGTACACCCCCTCGGCAGTCGGCTAGTTTGCCCGGCAGCGCAGGACCTTGAGTAATCTTCTTGCGCGCCACTTTTTTAGCAGACTTTAATCGTCTGCCCGCTTTTGAAATAGCTAATTCGGCAATTTGAGTGCCTAGTTCTGCATGTTGATTAAGCCACAAACTAAACGCATCTTTAGCTTGTACTTGAACGGCTCCGGCAGCTTCACGACTCGATAGACGCTCTTTAGTTTGCCCAGAGAACTGTGGCTCAGAGAACTTTAGGGATAAAATATAGTTAACACCGTCCCAAACGTCTTCACCAGTCAATTTAACACTTCTAGGCAACAAGTTATGGATATCACAAAATTCCCGTAAAGCCTCTAAAATACCGGTGCGCAGACCATTAACGTGCGTACCACCTTGTGCAGTAGGAATCAAGTTAACGTAGCTTTCTTGGATAGGTACACCACCCTCTGGTATCCAAGACAATGCAAACGTTACCCCAGCACGCTCTCCTTCTTTAGCATCATAACTAAAATAAAAGGGTTCAGGAGGCAGAGTTTCTAAGCCATCAAGTTGCTCATTAAGATACTCCACGACCCCATCATCAAACTGCCAAACAACCTTATCGTTATTAATCTCGTCAAAGAACTCTATGGTTAAACCCGCAGCCAATACCGCTTTTGCCTTTAAATTATGCTTTAATTGCTTAACGCTAAATTTCGGATTGTCAAAAAAGGACTCATCAACCCAAAATCGAACCTTAGTGCCTCTTTTACGCTTATTTGAGCTGACTGATTCACTCAAGGTAGTAACCGGAGCCCCATTCTCAAAAGCAATGTCATATTGAGTGCCATCGCGCCAGACTGTCACTTCGACTCGTTTGGATAACGCATTGACGACTGAAATCCCAACACCATGCAAACCGCCCGACACTTGATAATTACTGGTGTTAAATTTACCCCCAGCATGTAAACGAGTTAGGATAATTTCTACACCGGTTTGTTTAAATTCTGGATGAATATCTGTAGGCATACCCCGACCATCATCTTCAACGGATAATGAGCCGTCACTATGAAGCTGTACCTTAATCGTTTTGGCGTGTCCTGCTAACGCCTCATCTACTGAGTTATCAATCACCTCTTGAGCAAGATGGTTCGGTCTGGTTGTATCTGTATACATACCAGGACGACGTCGGACAGGCTCTAACCCTTCTAAGACTTCAAGCGATTGAGCAGTGTATTTACTCACAATGACTTCCTTTGATGTGTGCAGTTTATATCTTAAGTTATCTATTATAACGAATATTATAATAACATTTGCGTTTCTATTAAGCTTAGCGACACTGTTTGACGTCTAAAATTCAAAACCGCTTTATAATCTTTAAATTGGGGCAAACATTATCGCAGTAGCGAATTTAAATGAGTAATAATCATTGGTAGCTGTTCCTGGAAATCAGTCATCCGATGATCGCCACCTTGCTGTATATTGAGCTCGACACCTTGTGACTGGTAAAAATCAATAGCCACATTAGGATCTAACAACTCATCACCTGATTTAATAATGGCTAATATCTTATTTGGATACTTAATGCTGTTTAACTTATGCTCATTAAACCAAACCATATCCCCAAGAGTTAAGTCCCATCCCCCTGAAGTACGATAGATCACTGTATCCTCTTTTGTATTACTCATATTTTTAGAGCCAGTAAATTGATCGTCTACTTTATCAACAAAACGCTGTAGACTTATATGAGGCTGGGTACTTGGGTTCAATAATATAGCAGGACAGCCTGTCTCATTACTGACCAATGAGCAAAAATATCCCCCTAACGAGCTACCTATCAGAACAACATCCTCTGTCTTCTCATTGTCAACATTGTACTCTTGAACAAAATGAGATAACCGTCGAAATACTTTATCAGGTGATTCGTTTAAATCAGGTCGTATAACAGAGATATTAGATTGATGATGTTGACAATATTGTTCAAGTAATTGGCCTTTTACGGAGTTTGCAGAACTGTCTAAGCCGTGGACATATATAATCTTCATACTCATCCCTTATATGCATTTAATGGTACGAGGTTATCATGAAAGAAATACTTGATGAAATCATGATAAAATTAATAATAAGGCAAAAGCTTATTCTACTACGTGATCATTAAGTTTTATGCGACTAATACTTTTTTTTTAGACTCGGTGTCCAAACCAAGGACTGGTAATCCATTCATGTTTAATCAAATAGAACTTTTTGAAATTGAAAATCCTTGCATTGGTATCTGCCGAAGTAATAAAAAAGGCTATTGCTTTGGCTGTTTGCGTAGCCGTCCAGAACGTCAGCTTTGGTTGAAGATGACGAATGAAGAAAAGAGAGAGGTACTAAGACTTATTGTGGGACGCAAAAAGAAGATTGATCAACTGAGAAAGCGCCAAGATGAGCAAATGGAATTGGATTTTGAAGAAGTTGAAATTGGCGATTTGTTTGAATAAAAAAGGTATGCTTGATGCATACCTTATATTTTGAACAATTGGGATTTTTAATATGAAAGTCTTAATCAGTTGCTCTCACTTACTAATATAGCACTAGGAAATAGCTCATCTCCAACATTTTCGCTTGTTACTCTAATAGTTATATCACCGCCACCTGCAACTGGGATATTATTAATATTCACAGGTATGAAACCCGTTTGTCCACCAGTGTTAAGAGCAGTATCTATCACCATTTCTTCCACCATTCCATCAGGACCATAAGCATAAGGCTTTAGCATTGGTTCTGGTAATCCAGAAACTGCTATTAGTTCGGCACTATTCAATTCTTGTCTAAACGGTGTATCGATTTGATACTGATTGCCACTACCAGTTACAACATCAATTTGGACAGTATCATTGAACTCTGAACCTACCCATTCTGGAAATTCTGTGGTGACATAGTTTGCTAGAACACTAGTAGTTACACTATATATACCATCAGGAACTGAATAAACTCTTTCCATAACCGTTTTCTGAACATCGGCATTATTAAGAGCTGTTATATCAGCACCATTTGGAGATGCAATACTGCCAAAATTATTACCGATAGATAAATGTTTTGTCGGGTCGCCTTCAACCACTATCCAGTCACCAGAGGCAATTGTAACATCATTGATCAAGACTGATTGCTGTGCACCAGTGATAATAATACTGTTTTCATTTGCTACGAAAGGTTGCTCCTGTTTAGTATGTCCATTAATAAGTTCTTTAGTTATATCTTGAGAAGGAGTAATCGCAAACCCCATCGAGCTACCAATAGTTGAGGTATTACTATTAGTTATACTACCTAACATATTATGAAGTTGATATTGTTCTACATTTAATTCATTAGCACTGGCTAGATTAAATGCAACTCCACCTATAACTAAAACTGCAAAACTTCTAACTAATTGCTTACTATCATCTGAAAAATTATACGTTTTCATAGTTCCTATCCTTAAAAATTAGTTTTCAAACCCAATTGAGTGTTCCACCCAGAATACTCTGTATCTTTTCCAGTTGCTATTGTTGCTTTATCTTCAACTTCATAACGTTTAACACCTAATTTAAGTGTCGTATTATCCGTCGCTTTCCAATCATAGCCCACGCCATAAGTTAATTTTTGACGTCCTGCATTATATAGATCACTTGCGAAGTCGTAACTATTAGAATCAATATCCAAATAGCTTACATTAGCTTTAATGGTATGGTCAGGAATATATTCTTTAGCATATTCGGCATAAGCATAAATACTATCACCATTAATATTTTTAGACTCTTGTTCAAAATTACCTGAAATTCTATTGACGAACTTATCTGGATCTTGAGTTGTATAACGGATACCTGACACGACTCGATCATTAGTAGTAATAGCATAGATTCCTGCCAAATTGGCATCTAATCTATCCCCTTTTTCATAGTAAGGATTGCCACCAAACTCTGTCTCTTCACTGATGGTATAGGTCGCTCCACCAAGTAGTAGGAATCGGCCTCCATTGTATTGGGATTGAATGGTTATATGCTGTTGATCTCCAGGATCTAAATCATCCGAGTCATAATCAGCATTAGGGTCGTACTCGCCTAGTCTAGTATATCCATAACCTGCACCAACAATCAGACTATCCGTAAAATTATGTACCAAACTTAAACCTAAAGTCGTATTTAATCCTTCCCCAAATCTTACCTGGCTCACTAAAGCCCCATCCATAACTGCATTCTTCTCATTGCCCTTTAAAGAGTCTTGTCCAGTAGGCAAATTCCATTCAGTGTTTAATCTTATACTCGTTTTATCACTTATTGGGTTCGTATAGGCAAAACTAAAGTTAGTATCGGATACAGTTTTTACTTCCCCTGAACGATTTTCAGTCTCATTTTCTGAATCAATGTAGGCAGCCCTAAGACCTAATTCAACGTTATTTTCACGATAGGATAGGGTTATTGGTACAAACAGCTGATTACCTTTATTTATATTATTATCACCTTCCCAGTCATAATAATTAGCTTCAATATTAAAACTTAATTTATTATTTATAAAATCAATAAAACCTTGGTTATCTTGTTTAATAACTGGGGAGATAACATCGATTGATGTTTGTTGATTTTCAGCATTTAAATTCTCAGCAACTGCTACGTTAATAAAACTATATAAGAATATAGACAGCATCACTTTGTTTATCAATTCCTGACTCCTGAATTCTAGTTGATTTAGTATATTTAAATATTTTATTAGTATTTATTTAGATAATATTTAAAATATAGCAATATTATTCTGCAATGTCTATTAAAATTAATAGCTTTTTTAGAGAGTAATTAATTTAATAAAAATCTAAAATAGTTATGTTAAATATGACTTTTCCTTAAAATGAAAACCCCCGCTCAAACTAATGAACGGGGGCTTTCAATTAAGGGGAGCTAACGTAAATCAAGATAACCTTCGAATAATTATACTACAGCTTTAGTATCGCAAAAGTCACTCAATTAGACTCTTACTCAGATTTAAAGGGTTCATCGAAGTAAGACGTCATAAAATTAGAATGGAAAAAGCTATCTAGATACCAGATCGGCCCAAAGAAAAAGCCCCCACAACGTAAGTTGCGGGGGCTTTTAAGTATAGGAGCTGACGATGACCTACTCTCACATGGGCGAACCACACTACCATTGGCGCGACGATGTTTCACTTCTGAGTTCGAGAAGGGATCAGGTGGTTCCATCGTGCTATTGTCGTCAGCAAAGGGGGTATAGATATGAGTTGGTTAAGTTATTTACTTAACGTTGTATTGACTAAATATATCAAGAACCTGAATCAAGGTTGCTATTTATAAGCAATCATCAGGGTGATATCGAAATAATTGGCGACATACTAAAACCACTTGGGTGTTGTATGGTCAAGCCAAACGAGCAATTAGTACAGGTTAGCTACACGCATCACTGCGCTTCCACATCCTGCCTATCAACGTCCTAGTCTTGAACGGCTCTTAAGGGAAATCTAATCTTGAGGTTGGCTTCCCGCTTAGATGCTTTCAGCGGTTATCCAATCCGAACGTAGCTACCGGGCAATGCCATTGGCATGACAACCCGAACACCAGCGGTTCGTCCACTCTGGTCCTCTCGTACTAGGAGCAGATCCTCTCAAATTTCCAACGCCCACGGTAGATAGGGACCGAACTGTCTCACGACGTTCTAAACCCAGCTCGCGTACCTCTTTAAATGGCGAACAGCCATACCCTTAGGACCTGCTTCAGCCCTAGGATGAGATGAGCCGACATCGAGGTGCCAAACACCGCCGTCGATATGAACTCTTGGGCGGTATCAGCCTGTTATCCCCAGAGTACCTTTTATCCGTTGAGCGATGGCCCTTCCATACAGAACCACCGGATCACTAAGACCTACTTTCGTACCTGCTCGACTTGTGGGTCTCGCAGTTAAGCGCGCTTTTGCCTTTATACTCTTTGAACGATTTCCGACCGTTCTGAGCGCACCTTCGTACTCCTCCGTTACTCTTTAGGAGGAGACCGCCCCAGTCAAACTACCCACCATACATTGTCCTCGGTATTGTTATACCTGAGTTAGAACCCCAACATGACCAGGGTGGTATTTCAAGGGTGGCTCCACAAATACTGGCGTATCTGCTTCAAAGCCTCCCACCTATCCTGCACAAGTCAGGTCAAAGTTCAATGTAAAGCTGTAGTAAAGGTTCACGGGGTCTTTCCGTCTAGCCGCGGGTACACAGCATCTTCACTGCGATTTCGATTTCACTGAGTCTCTGCTGGAGACAGCGCTGCCATCATTATGCCATTCGTGCAGGTCGGAACTTACCCGACAAGGAATTTCGCTACCTTAGGACCGTTATAGTTACGGCCGCCGTTTACTGGGGCTTCGATCAAGAGCTTCGCCTTACGGCTTACCCCATCAATTAACCTTCCAGCACCGGGCAGGCATCACACCCTATACGTCCACTTTCGTGTTTGCAGAGTGCTGTGTTTTTAATAAACAGTTGCAGCAGCCTGGTATCTGCGACTGCTAGTAGCTTACACCGCAAAGGGCTTCACCACCAGCAGCGTACCTTCTCCCGAAGTTACGGTACCATTTTGCCTAGTTCCTTCAGCAGAGTTCTCTCAAGCGCCTTGGTATTCTCTACCTGATCACCTGTGTCGGTTTAGGGTACGATTCGTTTATGACTTAAGTTTAGAAGCTTTTCCTGGAAGCATGGTATAGACCACTTCGCCAGTAAACTGGCTTGCTATCAGATCTCAGCATATAACCACCCGGATTTACCTAAGTAGTCTGCCTACATCCTTTCACCTGGACAACCATCGCCAGGCTGGTATAACCTTCTCCGTCCCTCCATCACATCATAAACAAGTATCAGAATATTAACTGATTTCCCATCGACTACGCCTTTCGGCCTCGCCTTAGGGGTCGACTCACCCAGCCCCGATTAACGTTGGACTGGAACCCTTGATCTTCCGGCGTGGATGCTTTTCACACCCATTATCGTTACTCACGTCAGCATTCGCTCTTGTGATACCTCCAGCATGCCTTACAACACACCTTCACAGGCTTACACAACGCTCCCCTACCACTTGAAACATGTTCAAATCCGCAGCTTCGGCTCCTAGTTTGAGCCCCGTTACATCTTCCGCGCGGGCCGACTCGACTAGTGAGCTATTACGCTTTCTTTAAAGGATGGCTGCTTCTAAGCCAACCTCCTAGCTGTCTATGCCTTCCCACTTCGTTTCCCACTTAACTAGGAATTTGGGGCCTTAGCTGGCGGTCTGGGTTGTTTCCCTCTCCACGACGGACGTTAGCACCCGCCGTGTGTCTCCCGGATATCACTCATCGGTATTCGGAGTTTGCATCGGTTTGGTAAGTCGGTATGACCCCCTAGCCGAAACAGTGCTCTACCCCCAATGGTGTTCGTCCGAGGCGCTACCTAAATAGCTTTCGGGGAGAACCAGCTATCACCGAGTTTGATTAGCCTTTCACCCCTATCCACAAGTCATCCCCTGGCTTTTCAACGACAGTGGGTTCGGTCCTCCGGTGCCTGTTACGGCACTTTCAACCTGCTCATGGATAGATCACTCGGTTTCGGGTCTATACCCTGCAACTAAACGCCCTATTAAGACTCGGTTTCCCTACGGCTCCCCTAACGGTTAACCTCGCTACAGAATATAAGTCGCTGACCCATTATACAAAAGGTACGCGGTCACGGATCAAGTCCGCTCCCACTGCTTGTACGCACACGGTTTCAGGTTCTATTTCACTCCCCTCACAGGGGTTCTTTTCGCCTTTCCCTCACGGTACTGGTTCACTATCGGTCAGTCAGGAGTATTTAGCCTTGGAGGATGGTCCCCCCATCTTCATACAGGATTTCTCGTGTCCCGCACTACTTAATATGCTTGCATTTATGTTTCGAATACGGGGCTATCACCCACTATGGCCAGATTTCCCACTCTGTTCTTCTACATAAAATTAAGTCGGCTCCTCCCCGTTCGCTCGCCGCTACTAGGGGAATCTCGTTTGATGTCTTTTCCTAAGGGTACTGAGATGTTTCACTTCCCCTCGTTCGCTTCCTAATAAATTAGGATACCTAACTTACGTTAGGTGGGTTTCCCCATTCAGAAATCTCCGGATCACAGATTATTGCCATCTCCCCGAAGCTTATCGCAGGCTGTCACGTCTTTCATCGCCTCTGACTGCCAAGGCATCCACCATGTGCGCTTAATTACTTGACCATACAACCCCAAAGGGTCTTCTCTTTAGAGTATATGTTCCGCAATTATAACGATATCACCTTGATAATTTACGCTTGATTCAGTTCTCTTTACTTTGTAATCAACCTCTTGGGATAACAGCAATACTCTACTAGCTATTGACGTTAAAAAGGTTGATTACTGGTTAGACAATGGCTCAGTAAATAATTCATTGTCTAACCGTTTATTACAACTCATATCTATGTTTTTAAATAGTAATGACGTCTTCATCAGATCGTCATTTATATCTTTTACGCTTTCTGTATAAAACAGAAGTAAGGAATCGTTTTACTGATTGCTTAGTTCTGGTTTATCTTATATCTGTTTACTGTTCGCTTTAGAGTCTATTAAAATATGGTGGAGCCAAGGAGAGTCGAACTCCTGACCTCCTGCGTGCAAGGCAGGCGCTCTACCAACTGAGCTATGGCCCCTGAGCGAGGATACAGTCAAAGCACTGCTTTGACCCGAGCGCAAGGAAAATCCTTTAAATAGGATTTTCAAAAGCTCAGCTTACTCTCATAGTCTAATATGGTGGGTCTGATAAGACTTGAACTTATGACCCCCGCGTTATCAACACGGTGCTCTAACCAGCTGAGCTACAGACCCTGAGAGCCGTTAAAACAAAGCACTGCTTTGTTAGGCTCGCAAGAGAAAATCTCTTAAAGGGGATTTTCTAATCGTTCTGCCTACTAGCATCTGCTCGTTTACAGCTAAAGCTTGTTTCTACTAAAACCAAAGAACAACTTGTTGTGAATTCTTGCTGACCGGATGCGTCAATAAGGAGGTGATCCAGCCGCAGGTTCCCCTACGGCTACCTTGTTACGACTTCACCCCAGTCATCGACCACACCGTGGTGAGCGCCTCCCCGAAGGTTAGGCTACCCACTTCTGGTGCAATCAACTCCCATGGTGTGACGGGCGGTGTGTACAAGGCCCGGGAACGTATTCACCGCGGCATTCTGATCCGCGATTACTAGCGATTCCGACTTCATGGAGTCGAGTTGCAGACTCCAATCCGGACTACGATAGGCTTTTTGAGATTCGCATCACATCGCTGTGTAGCTACCCTCTGTACCTACCATTGTAGCACGTGTGTAGCCCTGGTCGTAAGGGCCATGATGACTTGACGTCGTCCCCGCCTTCCTCCAGTTTGTCACTGGCAGTATCCTTAGAGTCCCCGGCCTAACCGCTGGTAACTAAGGAAAAGGGTTGCGCTCGTTGCGGGACTTAACCCAACATCTCACGACACGAGCTGACGACAGCCATGCAGCACCTGTATTCTAATTCCCGAAGGCACTCTCGTATCTCTACAAGATTCTAGATATGTCAAGACCAGGTAAGGTTCTTCGCGTTGCATCGAATTAAACCACATGCTCCACCGCTTGTGCGGGCCCCCGTCAATTCATTTGAGTTTTAACCTTGCGGCCGTACTCCCCAGGCGGTCTACTTATTGCGTTAGCTGCGTCACTAAGGGATCAAGTCCCCCAACGACTAGTAGACATCGTTTACGGCGTGGACTACCAGGGTATCTAATCCTGTTTGCTACCCACGCTTTCGAACCTCAGTGTCAGTATGATGCCAGGAGGCTGCCTTCGCCATCGGTATTCCTTCAGATCTCTACGCATTTCACCGCTACACCTGAAATTCTACCTCCCTCTCACCTACTCTAGCCCAACAGTATCAGATGCAGTTCCCAGGTTAAGCCCGGGGATTTCACATCTGACTTATTAAGCCACCTACGCTCGCTTTACGCCCAGTAATTCCGATTAACGCTTGCACCCTCTGTATTACCGCGGCTGCTGGCACAGAGTTAGCCGGTGCTTATTCTGCAGCTAATGTCATCGCATATGGGTATTAACCATATGGTCTTCTTCACTGCTTAAAGTGCTTTACAACCAAAAGGCCTTCTTCACACACGCGGCATGGCTGGATCAGGGTTGCCCCCATTGTCCAATATTCCCCACTGCTGCCTCCCGTAGGAGTCCGGACCGTGTCTCAGTTCCGGTGTGGCTGATCATCCTCTCAGACCAGCTACAGATCGTCGCCTTGGTAGGCCTTTACCCCACCAACTAGCTAATCCGACTTAGGCTCATCCAATAGCGAGAGCGCAAGCGCCCCCTTTTCCCCGTAGGGTGTATGCGGTATTAATACGAGTTTCCCCGTGCTATCCCCCACTACTGGGCAGATTCCTAAGTGTTACTCACCCGTCCGCCGCTCGACGCCTAGTAGCAAGCTACTATCGTTTCCGCTCGACTTGCATGTGTTAAGCCTGCCGCCAGCGTTCAATCTGAGCCATGATCAAACTCTTCAGTTTAATCTTGCTATGAAGTCCTTTAAAGAGACTTCTAAACTTGGCTCATTCTTTTACTAGCAAATTGCTTTTCGTATGTTTCATATAATGAATTAACTTCGAGTTTCTCTGCTTCTAAAGAATGATAATTTTTATAGTTAGTCACTATCTCGAAAAGAGATAGTCCCAACTTTAATTTCTCAGCATCCTAAATCAGCAAAAATCCACACAAGTTGTTCTTTGATTTTAGCTTTTAAATAGTTGACTTATCTTGTCGTCCAAGGTAAGTTTGTTCTTTTGCTTTGCTTTACTGTTATTAATAAGTAACGACAGTATCGCTTAGCAGGCTGACTATTATATAGATTTGAATATCGTTGTCAACACTTAATTTTATTTCTTTCTAAGATGTTAGGCTTCTAATCTTTCGATTTATTGCCCGATGTCCGTCTTAGTGAGGGCGTATTATAGAGGGTTTATTTTTTGAGTCAAGGGGTTTTATGATTTTTATTTAATATCTATCAAACTCTAACATTCTATTAGGTTTACTAGAATAAAACTGCTCATACTATAGATTTCTTATTATTTTAAATATCCCCTGAATCCAATCGTCCTAAGTATCTCTATTTAATTCATCAACTCATGGATTAGAATACATAACCTTCTAGCTTAAATAGACTCGCAGATACTATTTATAATATAAGCTGAAGGATACCTATCCATCCATTCTTTTATCTCGAATTACAAAGATCATTACCAACTCCTAGAAACTCATTTAAACATAAGGATGGTAAGCAGTATCTATAAGTATTCATTATTTCAAAACTGCAAATATTACTCTTGTGTTTTCTAACAATATTTTATAGCCAAAAAGATCCTAACCCAAAGGAAAAAGCCCCCACAACGTAAGTTGCGGGGGCTTTTAGGTATAGGGAGCTGACGATGACCTACTCTCACATGGGCGAACCACACTACCATTGGCGCGACGATGTTTCACTTCTGAGTTCGAGAAGGGATCAGGTGGTTCCATCGTGCTATTGTCGTCAGCAAAGGGGGTATAGATATGAGTTGGTTAAGTTATTTACTTAACGTTGTATTGACTAAATATATCAAGAACCTGAATCAAGGTTGCTATTTATAAGCAATCATCAGGGTGATATCGAAATAATTGGCGACATACTAAAACCACTTGGGTGTTGTATGGTCAAGCCAAACGAGCAATTAGTACAGGTTAGCTACACGCATCACTGCGCTTCCACATCCTGCCTATCAACGTCCTAGTCTTGAACGGCTCTTAAGGGAAATCTAATCTTGAGGTTGGCTTCCCGCTTAGATGCTTTCAGCGGTTATCCAATCCGAACGTAGCTACCGGGCAATGCCATTGGCATGACAACCCGAACACCAGCGGTTCGTCCACTCTGGTCCTCTCGTACTAGGAGCAGATCCTCTCAAATTTCCAACGCCCACGGTAGATAGGGACCGAACTGTCTCACGACGTTCTAAACCCAGCTCGCGTACCTCTTTAAATGGCGAACAGCCATACCCTTAGGACCTGCTTCAGCCCTAGGATGAGATGAGCCGACATCGAGGTGCCAAACACCGCCGTCGATATGAACTCTTGGGCGGTATCAGCCTGTTATCCCCAGAGTACCTTTTATCCGTTGAGCGATGGCCCTTCCATACAGAACCACCGGATCACTAAGACCTACTTTCGTACCTGCTCGACTTGTGGGTCTCGCAGTTAAGCGCGCTTTTGCCTTTATACTCTTTGAACGATTTCCGACCGTTCTGAGCGCACCTTCGTACTCCTCCGTTACTCTTTAGGAGGAGACCGCCCCAGTCAAACTACCCACCATACATTGTCCTCGGTATTGTTATACCTGAGTTAGAACCCCAACATGACCAGGGTGGTATTTCAAGGGTGGCTCCACAAATACTGGCGTATCTGCTTCAAAGCCTCCCACCTATCCTGCACAAGTCAGGTCAAAGTTCAATGTAAAGCTGTAGTAAAGGTTCACGGGGTCTTTCCGTCTAGCCGCGGGTACACAGCATCTTCACTGCGATTTCGATTTCACTGAGTCTCTGCTGGAGACAGCGCTGCCATCATTATGCCATTCGTGCAGGTCGGAACTTACCCGACAAGGAATTTCGCTACCTTAGGACCGTTATAGTTACGGCCGCCGTTTACTGGGGCTTCGATCAAGAGCTTCGCCTTACGGCTTACCCCATCAATTAACCTTCCAGCACCGGGCAGGCATCACACCCTATACGTCCACTTTCGTGTTTGCAGAGTGCTGTGTTTTTAATAAACAGTTGCAGCAGCCTGGTATCTGCGACTGCTAGTAGCTTACACCGCAAAGGGCTTCACCACCAGCAGCGTACCTTCTCCCGAAGTTACGGTACCATTTTGCCTAGTTCCTTCAGCAGAGTTCTCTCAAGCGCCTTGGTATTCTCTACCTGATCACCTGTGTCGGTTTAGGGTACGATTCGTTTATGACTTAAGTTTAGAAGCTTTTCCTGGAAGCATGGTATAGACCACTTCGCCAGTAAACTGGCTTGCTATCAGATCTCAGCATATAACCACCCGGATTTACCTAAGTAGTCTGCCTACATCCTTTCACCTGGACAACCATCGCCAGGCTGGTATAACCTTCTCCGTCCCTCCATCACATCATAAACAAGTATCAGAATATTAACTGATTTCCCATCGACTACGCCTTTCGGCCTCGCCTTAGGGGTCGACTCACCCAGCCCCGATTAACGTTGGACTGGAACCCTTGATCTTCCGGCGTGGATGCTTTTCACACCCATTATCGTTACTCACGTCAGCATTCGCTCTTGTGATACCTCCAGCATGCCTTACAACACACCTTCACAGGCTTACACAACGCTCCCCTACCACTTGAAACATGTTCAAATCCGCAGCTTCGGCTCCTAGTTTGAGCCCCGTTACATCTTCCGCGCGGGCCGACTCGACTAGTGAGCTATTACGCTTTCTTTAAAGGATGGCTGCTTCTAAGCCAACCTCCTAGCTGTCTATGCCTTCCCACTTCGTTTCCCACTTAACTAGGAATTTGGGGCCTTAGCTGGCGGTCTGGGTTGTTTCCCTCTCCACGACGGACGTTAGCACCCGCCGTGTGTCTCCCGGATATCACTCATCGGTATTCGGAGTTTGCATCGGTTTGGTAAGTCGGTATGACCCCCTAGCCGAAACAGTGCTCTACCCCCAATGGTGTTCGTCCGAGGCGCTACCTAAATAGCTTTCGGGGAGAACCAGCTATCACCGAGTTTGATTAGCCTTTCACCCCTATCCACAAGTCATCCCCTGGCTTTTCAACGACAGTGGGTTCGGTCCTCCGGTGCCTGTTACGGCACTTTCAACCTGCTCATGGATAGATCACTCGGTTTCGGGTCTATACCCTGCAACTAAACGCCCTATTAAGACTCGGTTTCCCTACGGCTCCCCTAACGGTTAACCTCGCTACAGAATATAAGTCGCTGACCCATTATACAAAAGGTACGCGGTCACGGATCAAGTCCGCTCCCACTGCTTGTACGCACACGGTTTCAGGTTCTATTTCACTCCCCTCACAGGGGTTCTTTTCGCCTTTCCCTCACGGTACTGGTTCACTATCGGTCAGTCAGGAGTATTTAGCCTTGGAGGATGGTCCCCCCATCTTCATACAGGATTTCTCGTGTCCCGCACTACTTAATATGCTTGCATTTATGTTTCGAATACGGGGCTATCACCCACTATGGCCAGATTTCCCACTCTGTTCTTCTACATAAAATTAAGTCGGCTCCTCCCCGTTCGCTCGCCGCTACTAGGGGAATCTCGTTTGATGTCTTTTCCTAAGGGTACTGAGATGTTTCACTTCCCCTCGTTCGCTTCCTAATAAATTAGGATACCTAACTTACGTTAGGTGGGTTTCCCCATTCAGAAATCTCCGGATCACAGATTATTGCCATCTCCCCGAAGCTTATCGCAGGCTGTCACGTCTTTCATCGCCTCTGACTGCCAAGGCATCCACCATGTGCGCTTAATTACTTGACCATACAACCCCAAAGGGTCTTCTCTTTAGAGTATATGTTCCGCAATTATAACGATATCACCTTGATAATTTACGCTTGATTCAGTTCTCTTTACTTTGTAATCAACCTCTTGGGATAACAACAATACTCTACTAGCTATTGACGTTAAAAAGGTTGATTACTGGTTAGACAATGGCTCAGTAAATAATTCATTGTCTAACCGTTTATTACAACTCATATCTATGTTTTTAAATAGTAATGACGTCTTCATCAGATCGTCATTTATATCTTTTACGCTTTCTGTATAAAACAGAAGTAAGGAATCGTTTTACTGATTGCTTAGTTCTGGTTTATCTTATATCTGTTTACTGTTCGCTTTAGAGTCTATTAAAATATGGTGGAGCCAAGGAGAGTCGAACTCCTGACCTCCTGCGTGCAAGGCAGGCGCTCTACCAACTGAGCTATGGCCCCTGAGCGAGGATACAGTCAAAGCACTGCTTTGACCCGAGCGCAAGGAAAATCCTTTAAATAGGATTTTCAAAAGCTCAGCTTACTCTCATAGTCTAATATGGTGGGTCTGATAAGACTTGAACTTATGACCCCCGCGTTATCAACACGGTGCTCTAACCAGCTGAGCTACAGACCCTGAGCGAGGATATAGATGAAGCACTGCTTCATCCCGAGCGCAAGGAAAATTCTTTAAATAGAATTTTCAAATAACTCAATACCTCAGTAAGCTATAAAACAATAAGTGCAATATTAGGCTCGCAAGAGAAAATCTCTTAAAGGGGATTTTCTAATCGTTCTGCCTACTAGCATCTGCTCGTTTACAGCTAAAGCTTGTTTCTACTAAAACCAAAGAACAACTTGTTGTGAATTCTTGCTGACCGGATGCGTCAATAAGGAGGTGATCCAGCCGCAGGTTCCCCTACGGCTACCTTGTTACGACTTCACCCCAGTCATCGACCACACCGTGGTGAGCGCCTCCCCGAAGGTTAGGCTACCCACTTCTGGTGCAATCAACTCCCATGGTGTGACGGGCGGTGTGTACAAGGCCCGGGAACGTATTCACCGCGGCATTCTGATCCGCGATTACTAGCGATTCCGACTTCATGGAGTCGAGTTGCAGACTCCAATCCGGACTACGATAGGCTTTTTGAGATTCGCATCACATCGCTGTGTAGCTACCCTCTGTACCTACCATTGTAGCACGTGTGTAGCCCTGGTCGTAAGGGCCATGATGACTTGACGTCGTCCCCGCCTTCCTCCAGTTTGTCACTGGCAGTATCCTTAGAGTCCCCGGCCTAACCGCTGGTAACTAAGGAAAAGGGTTGCGCTCGTTGCGGGACTTAACCCAACATCTCACGACACGAGCTGACGACAGCCATGCAGCACCTGTATTCTAATTCCCGAAGGCACTCTCGTATCTCTACAAGATTCTAGATATGTCAAGACCAGGTAAGGTTCTTCGCGTTGCATCGAATTAAACCACATGCTCCACCGCTTGTGCGGGCCCCCGTCAATTCATTTGAGTTTTAACCTTGCGGCCGTACTCCCCAGGCGGTCTACTTATTGCGTTAGCTGCGTCACTAAGGGATCAAGTCCCCCAACGACTAGTAGACATCGTTTACGGCGTGGACTACCAGGGTATCTAATCCTGTTTGCTACCCACGCTTTCGAACCTCAGTGTCAGTATGATGCCAGGAGGCTGCCTTCGCCATCGGTATTCCTTCAGATCTCTACGCATTTCACCGCTACACCTGAAATTCTACCTCCCTCTCACCTACTCTAGCCCAACAGTATCAGATGCAGTTCCCAGGTTAAGCCCGGGGATTTCACATCTGACTTATTAAGCCACCTACGCTCGCTTTACGCCCAGTAATTCCGATTAACGCTTGCACCCTCTGTATTACCGCGGCTGCTGGCACAGAGTTAGCCGGTGCTTATTCTGCAGCTAATGTCATCGCATATGGGTATTAACCATATGGTCTTCTTCACTGCTTAAAGTGCTTTACAACCAAAAGGCCTTCTTCACACACGCGGCATGGCTGGATCAGGGTTGCCCCCATTGTCCAATATTCCCCACTGCTGCCTCCCGTAGGAGTCCGGACCGTGTCTCAGTTCCGGTGTGGCTGATCATCCTCTCAGACCAGCTACAGATCGTCGCCTTGGTAGGCCTTTACCCCACCAACTAGCTAATCCGACTTAGGCTCATCCAATAGCGAGAGCGCAAGCGCCCCCTTTTCCCCGTAGGGTGTATGCGGTATTAATACGAGTTTCCCCGTGCTATCCCCCACTACTGGGCAGATTCCTAAGTATTACTCACCCGTCCGCCGCTCGTCATCTTCTAGCAAGCTAGAAATGTTACCGCTCGACTTGCATGTGTTAAGCCTGCCGCCAGCGTTCAATCTGAGCCATGATCAAACTCTTCAGTTTAATCTTGCTATGAAGCTCTTTAAAGAAGCTTCTAAACTTGGCTCATTCTTTTACTAGCAAATTGCTTTTCGTATGTTTCATATAATGAATTAACTTCGAGTTTTTCTGCTGTTAAGAATGATATTTTTTTATAGTTAGTCATCTACCCGATTAGAGTAAATCCCAACTTTAATTTCTCAGCATCCTATGTCAACAAAAATCCACACAAGTTGTTCTTTGATTCTAGCTTTTAAATAGTTGACTTATCTTGTCGTCCAAGGTAAGTTGTACTAAGTTCAAAAGAACTTACTCAATTCGAGTAGTCATTTTTACTTAGCGAGCCGTCTAGTATATCTTATATAAAATAACTGTCAAGCTGATTTTAAATCGTTTATCAAATTAACGAGCAATAAATGTGGGTTGTTAAGCCTGTATTTATTCTTCATTGCCTTGATGAGGTGCGTATTATACGCAGTTTATTTTGTCTGTCAAGAAGTTTTTGATTTAATTTACTTTTTGTTAAGATGGCTTTTCAATACCTTATGTTCGAAAACGAATCTTTAAACAGATATCTAGCAAACTAATCCATGAACAAAATGGTCTTTACTACCCTCTTGTTCTCTCCTCTTGTTCTCTTAAACAGGTGGCGTATTATAGAGCGTTTTTAACATTGGTCAAGGCTTTTATACAAATTAATTTAAATCAATACTTTAAGCTTATAACCTTCTTATTTACGTGCTAATTTCGCGGCTATGTTCTATTTACGCAACTATATCTATTTACATCGTTACCCCGTTCTTAACTTTTTAAATTTCACAGTAGGCTGGTGCTTTTAGCCCAGTAAATCAAGATCTTTAATAAAAAATACTGGGCTAAAATCACAGCCTACGTTAAGGGTTGAGCATGAGGTATTGTTATATTATTGAGCTGCCCGTCCCCTCCTATGAACAAACACCTTCAGTTTTTCACTCATTTTCTGTTCTATAGTTCTTATGAATAAGCATACTTTCAAAGTAGTAAAGGCTATTAATGATAGCGTTATTATAACTACGATACATCGTGTTCTTGAATGAATGGCACCGCTAGCCCCGATTGCAGCGGCTATACTGGGTGGAGTATAAGGCAAAGGTGCTTGCTTTAAATCGTTATCGCGAAGCAGGAACGAGGTAAAGCGTAGCACATTGCCTTATGCACACCCAGATAGTAGCAAAAAGCGGGATGAGCTACTTATGGCACTTTTCGTGTAGTTATCGTGTACTTCAATTTGCACACTACTCTATTTTGCCTACCCACTGAAAAAATGTTCGATAGGCGTCGACTTTTTTATCCAATGATAATGGATAAGCGCGGGAGGTAGATGGTAAGCGATACAGCGTCAAGTCACGTCCTGCATAGGGAAACGCTATGTGTTGATTGGTTTTTGGGATTTGGGATTTGGGAATAGGTTTGCCCTGTTCCTCTGCTAATAAGCCCATCAGTATTTCGGTTGCCTTGCCGCCCGTGGTGAAGAGGGTATGCACCTTTGGGACTTGTTTTAAGATTTGTTTTAAATCAACGGGTTCAACAATGCTCAAGTGTTTGTCAGCGGCGTTGCCTTGTTCACGGATGGCCTTTTTAACCGTCGGGCAAGAGGCGATACCTCGCTGGTGCATGAATGCTTGTATGCGCTCAGGGTCAAAGGCTTTGTTGTCACCATCACGAAAGTAATCCCCATCCTCAAAAAAGACGCGCCCATAGATGCGCCACATGTCATTGTAAAAGTTTGGATAGTGAAAGCTCATGCCCCATTTGTCTGAGGTAGGGGGGAAAGTGCCCATCATCATAATGGTGGCATCGCTAGGAAGCACGGGGCCAAAGGGGTGACTTTCGACCGGTTGTTCGCTGTGAGAGTTGTCAACTGAATCAATGGCAAGGTTATCTTTTGGGTCGCTCAATGCTTTACTCCTATATGAAGTTTGATAGGTGAGGTTCGATATTGTATTTCATAGCCTATCTAAACGGTGAAGTGTGTCAGTGGCTTTTGTTTTATTGCTATAATTAACGTAAGTTATAAAGCGTTAACTTATTAAGACTAACGCTAAAATATAGTGCACCCTAATTTTACCCCCGTCCAAGAGGTCTTATGAACACGTTAAATGTTGAAATCATTAGCCACCCTTTAGTACGCCATAAACTAAGCTTAATTCGCGCCAAAGACTGTAGTACTTATAAGTTTCGGACGTTGACCAAAGAGCTTGCTCGCTTGATGGCTTATGAGGCGTGTCGTGATTTTAAAATCGAAAAAATCACCATGCAAGGCTGGGATGGTACAGAAATTACGGGTGAGCAAATCGTTGGTAAAACAGTCACGGTGGTCCCAATTTTACGAGCCGGTCTTGGTATGCTCGACGGGGTATTGGACTTGATCCCTACAGCTAAAATCTCTGTGGTGGGTCTGCAACGTGATGAAGAGACGCTACAACCCGTTCCGTTTTTTGAAAAGCTGGTGTCGGATGTTGACCGCCGTCCTGCCCTTATTATCGATCCGATGTTGGCAACTGGTGGCTCGATGGTTGCGACCATCGATATGTTAAAGCAAAAAGGCTGTTGTGATATTAAAGCCTTGGTATTGGTTGCAGCGCCTGAAGGTGTGCGTTTAGTCAATGAGGCACATCCAGATGTCAAAATCTATACCGCCTCTTTGGACAGTCATCTTAATGAAGATGGCTATATTATCCCCGGTCTTGGTGATGCAGGCGATAAGATATTTGGCACAAAATAAGGTGTCATGTTGGGGTTAATGAATCGCCAAAAACGTCTAACTTATCTTGTAGTATCTTATTAGACCTTGAGCTGGGTAAGCGTTATCTGATTGATGATTATTCGAAAAGGGCTCCTCTTTGATTAACGTTAGCCATTTGAAATCTAAAATCATGACCTCGTTGCGAAGTCCTTCCCTGGTCCGCTTGTTGTGCTTTACGGCAAAGGCGTTAACAGCATCAGACGTCACGCTAATAATATTAATGATGAACATCTGCGCTGGCTTTAGTTGCCTGACTTGGTCAGCTTGACTAACTTGAATAGGCTGTCGTCTATTGGCGTCAGATGTTTTAGTTTTTAGCCTAGTGTGCAAACCAGAGTGATGATCAGCCTGATGAACCACTTGATTTACTTTTTGATGAAGCGCCGAGTTTATACCACCTATAGCATCAATGATTGCCGTAAATGGATTCAAAGTGGTCATTAATAGCTTTTCTTGACGCACGGTATTCGGCAATTGACCCCCACTAAACAACACTTGATCTATGGGCAGCCGCTGGGTATGACGCATAAGCTCATGCCTTAATAGCTCTGGCATATCAGCATTAAACACATCTTCTTGTTGCCGATAAAAGGCACTAAAACTGCGCTGAACATAACGCCCAAACACTGTAAAGTTTATCCAATCTTGATACACCTCATTATCTTGCAGATGCTGGCTAAACAGCGTTTGCTCAGAAGTTAACGTTTGAGTAAACGCCTGATGTCTATCCGCCTTTAAGTCTGACTTAGGTTTAGAAGTTTTAACCTCGTCATTCAAATCTAATTCAGTATTGAGATCATTAAGATCTAAGCTGCGCAACTGTAAATTATTTAACGCCTGCTTGTTTAAAACTCTATTGTTTAAACCATGGAATAACAGGGTTTGCGCAGAATCAACGTCCTGCCCATACCACTGCATAGGATAAAGACTCTGATCAAGATGCGGCAGCACAGGAGTAGTCTGGATATTAGACTGCGTTTTGAAAAAGGAAAACATTACTGTTCTGGGGTATGACCCGCGCTTTGTTCAAAAGCGAGAATCGTCTGACGTTCGGCTTCAGTCCAAGGCTCTTTTGATGTGGCGTCTTTATTAAGTCTCACCATCACCGAATCGCCTGTCGCCACGACTGCCTGCTGCGCCGTACTGTAATAAAGGTACTCCATCACCACACTGGTGTTACCGAGCTTTTTGGTCCGTACGCCAATAAGCAAGGTATCGGGATACACCACAGGCTTGAGATAAGTACAACTTGACTGGGCTAACACATTCGTTGCGTCGTCTGAAAAAGCCTGAGTTTGGTTTAGATAGTTAATACGAGCTGACTCGGCATATCGGTAATAAACAACGTTATTAACATGATTAAACGCATCCATGTCATTCCAAATCACGGGTTGCACATACACACTGGCGAATTTAGATAACTCATCAGGGGTTTCAAAATTTTCGGTATTGTTAGGGATGCTCATGGTGTTCAATATCCTAATGACATTAATTATAATTTGATTGTATAAAGGCTATTCCGCGCCAAACTTCATCGGTATCAAGATGCTCAATGCGCACACACGTTAAGTCTAAATCCTGCAACGTTTGGGTTAAGCGTTTGCCAAAGGTGAGGTAGTTGAAGCTGCTTAATTGAATATCCGCAGGTTTTAAATCAGTAGGCTGATGGCTGTCCTGGAAAGTAGCAGTTTCTGAGCGTTGATGTTGCGAGCGTTGGTCTTGTATGTATTGGTTTTGCTCAGTGACTAACAAACGCCAATTGGTAAAAGCCTCACCACTACTGATTAGTACCACTGGTTTTTCATATTTTTGAAAACCGAAAGCGCCATCCTCTTCGAGGAGAGTGTCATGTTGATGACTGTTGCTTTTCTCAGAAGTCGGTGCAGGTGAATGTGGAGATGCTGCGTTTGACTCGATAATGTCACGTTGCATGGCTTTAAAGTTCTCTAAGGCGTCTGGGGGACAGCGCCTTTGATACCATTCAATAGCATCTACGGTCACTTTTTCACCTTGTAAGAAATGGACTAATTGTCGTCGTCCGCCTCGACCGCGCCAAACCAGAACTTTATCACCCTGCGCCAATGTATTTAATTCAGGTATACGCATCATACCTTCATTACTATACTCATCAGGACATTGAACCTGCCAGCCTGCAACATGTAGCGCCTCGGCTGTCGCATGACCTACCGCAATAACAGGACATTTTGGTACAAAGCTTTGAGGGCAGGAAGCCAGACCTAGCTGAGCTGCAGTAGGACTTACTACAACTAAGGCTTGATAACTATCTGGTTGCTGACAGAAGTCTTGTTGATGCTGATGTTCGCCATCACTAATAGCAACAGGCACTAGCTCTAATAGTGGCAGCTCTAAGACAGTCATGCCTTTATCCTGCATAGCGGAGGTTAAAGCTTGCGCGCGGTTAGCAGGACGAGTGTTGATAAATATCATAGCACCACATTAAACCCATCTGAAATCATGACTAGGACTGACACCAACAACAACTATTAATACCTTATAATACCGATACTGATGAATTATTGCTGACAAATTACTACTGACAAATTATTAAAGAAGTCATTTTCAAGGAATTAACTGTTAAAAAAGCTATCTGACTCTTTTTTGTCTGCCTAATTTTGTCAGACTTACTTGTTTTTATCAGTATAGATAGCTTTTAAGATATCTTCAGCCCCGATGGATAAAAGCTGATCTGCAACCTCAATGCCTAACTGTTCCGCTTGCTCTTCACGATCTGCCTGATTACCACTTAAGACCACGCGTTTGTCTGCTTTGAGTAGCGTCTGACCATCTTCTGAGCCGACGCGCCCCCGTAGCCATAATGTCTTGGCATTAGAGGTTTCAGACTCTTTTTCAATGACGGCAAAAGCTGCGATAGGCACCTGACAGCCGCCTTCAAGACGACGGTTTAAAGCACGCTCTGCTTTCAGACGAATTCGGGCTTGACCGTCATTTAGTGGTTTTAACAAATCAAGTACCGCTTTATCATCGCTGCGACATTCGATAGCAAGTGCACCCTGCCCTACCGCAGGCAAACTGACTTCAATATCGATCTCTTCTTTAATACGGTCACTAAGCTCACTGCGAATGAGGCCACTAGTGGCTAAGATAATTGCGTCATATTCTCCAGCATCAAGCTTGCTTAGGCGAGTCTGTACATTGCCCCGTAAGGATTTAATCACTAAGTCAGGACGATAGGCTTTTATTTGACATTGACGACGCAGACTTGCTGTACCGACTATAGCACCTTGTGGCAAAGCGTCTAAATTATCATATAGATTCGACACAAACGCATCAGTTGGAGTTTCACGCTTACAATAGGTGCCCAGCATTAAGCCTTCGGGTAACTGCATCGGCACATCTTTTAAAGAATGCACCGCAATATCGGCACGCCCATCATATAAGGCTTGCTCCAGCTCTTTAACAAATAGACCTTTGCCGCCAATTTTTGCCAGTGGCGTATCTAAAATTTTGTCGCCCTTGGTGACCATTGTCACTAAGCTGACCTCTAAATCAGGGTATAAAGATTCTAACCGTGACTTAATATGCTCTGCCTGCCACATGGCCAATGGACTCTTACGGGTGGCAATCTTTAGGGTTTTTAACTTGGTTCTATGCGCTGATTTGGTCATAAAATTCTTTTCTTAGGGTTCTATTAGGGGATCAAAAAGGCGATTAAGTCTAATAATAATTAAAAGCCGCTTATTTAATCATAAATCAATAATTATTACAGTGACGCAATGCTGGTAGGCTTAATGATGCAGATGAGATGATGCAAATGATTAATAAACGATAAAGAGTGTCACAAACTAATTATATTACAAACACGATGCAAACTCTTTTGCTAAATCAAACTGTTTTACTAATATACTGTTTTACTAATATACTGTTTTACTAATATAAAGCCGCTTAGCTAGCACCGCCACCTTGTCCTTTGCTATACTGCCTTTGATAAACTATTTGCTCGATGTACTTTACTGGATTTTAACTGATATGACTGACAATAACGACTCTAGTAACAACTTAACAAACCAATCAAACACATCAGGTACAACCGCACCCCAACAAAGCCAACAAGGTCAACAGATGTGGGGCGGACGCTTTAGCGAAGCGACTGACAGCTTTGTGGCAGCTTTTACAGCCTCTGTCGGATTTGACCAGCGTTTTGCCAGACACGATATTCAAGGCTCGATCGCTCATGCGACCATGTTAGGTCGCTGTGATATTTTAACCTCTGATGAGGTCAAATCCATCATCGATGGACTGCATCACGTTCAACAAGAAATCGATGCTGGCACGTTTAACTGGTCGATTGCGCTTGAAGACGTGCACATGAATGTAGAGTCACGTTTAACCGATATCATCGGTACAGTTGGTAAAAAGCTACATACAGGACGCAGCCGTAATGACCAAGTTGCGACAGACATTCGCCTTTGGCTACGTGAAGAGGTTGATAATATTGTCGAGCTATTGGTCAAGTTGCAATCTGGACTACTCGGGTTGGCGGAGCAACATACTGAGACCATTATGCCAGGCTTTACTCATTTACAAACGGCGCAACCTGTCAGCTTTGGTCATCATGTTATGGCATGGTTTGAGATGTTAAACCGAGATACTGAGCGTCTTATTGATGCCCGTCGCCGTATTAATCAAATGCCTTTAGGCAGTGCTGCCCTTGCGGGTACTACTTTCCCCATTGATCGTAGCATCACCGCTGAGTTATTGGGTTTCGAAGGAATTTGCGAAAACTCATTAGATGCTGTATCAGACAGAGACTTTGCGATTGAGTTTACCTCTGCGGCATCTATCTTAATGATGCACTTATCCCGTATGAGTGAAGAGATTATCTTATGGATGTCCGCTCAGTTTGGCTTTGTGCAGATTCCAGACCGCTTCTGCACCGGCTCATCCATTATGCCGCAAAAGAAAAACCCAGATGTGCCCGAGTTGGTACGTGGTAAAGCGGCCCGCGTCTTTGGTCAACTGATTACCCTACTTACTCTCATGAAAAATCAACCACTGGCGTATAACAAAGACAATCAAGAAGACAAAGAGCCCTTATTTGACTGTGTAGACACACTAACCGGTTCTCTACTTGCTTTTGTTGATATGCTACCCAATATCACGCCCAATAAAGACAATATGCGAGCGGCAACCATGAAAGGCTATGCCACGGCAACAGACTTAGCAGATTATTTGGTTCGCCGAGGTGTGGCCTTTCGTGATGCCCATGAAGTGGTTGGTAATGCGGTCGCGCTGGCCATCAAAGAGGGCGTTGATCTTAGCGAATTAAAGCTTGCTCAGTTACAACAGTTTAGTGACGCTATCGGTGAGGATGTGTTTGATTACTTGACCTTAGAGGGCTCACTTGCTGCTCGTGACCATCTCGGTGGGACTGCGCCAAATCAGGTGATGCAAGCAGTTGCTCGTGGTCGTAAGCGTCTTGAGAAATATAACACTGACGCTTAAAACACTTATTATTAAAGAACGCTGATAATTAAAGTCGATTAAGTATTTATTTGCAAGTTTCTCGATTAACAACGGATAGACTTCATTCACATTTACAATAATAGGATAAAACCATGACAGCTACTTTTGATCCAAAAGCAAACTTGGTGTTTTGCCGTAAATATAAAGAAGAGTTACCTAAAATGCCAAACCCACCTTTCCCGAATAAGAAAGGCGAAGAGATTCAAAATACCGTTTCTAAAAAGGCATGGGATGAATGGCAAGAACTGCAAACCATGTTAATCAATGAAAATCACTTAAGTATGATTGATCCAGAAGCTAAAAAGTTCATCAATGAGCAGCGTGAAAAGTTCTTGGATAATGAAGATTACCAACGTCCAGAAGGCTGGTCACCTGAGACTAAATAGGTGACATTAAGTAACTTTTACTAAATAAAGGACTCACTGACACCCTCTATCCCTACTTTTGCTATGCGTGAGACTGGTGCTCTGCGAGAGCTTGTTCAAAATGCTCATGACTCTATTGTGCGTCGTCGCATTGAACAGCCTGATCGGAAGGATAAATCAGAAAATAGGAAGCGCCTGTCTCGCATCGATATCATTCCTGATATTAAAAACCATTAATCGTGGATTGTCGATAAGGAGGCAGGACTCACTGAAATAGAAAGTCACAAGTATCTTGCTACCGTTGGCGCTCTAAAGATGTTATCAAACGTTATGGTCTATAAATAAGGGCTTTAAAACTCAAAGATTAATCCTCATTCGGTTTGTTGCCACCTTCAATTTTGGGAGGCACAGTGCCATTATCTCCATTGCGTGCTGCAATACTATCAGTAGCCAGTTGTACCGCTTGCTCTATGGTATAAAAGTCGGTATGACGGACATCTTTCCCGCTAATGCAGTATATAACCAATTCTGCGATATTACGGGCGTGATCGCCAATACGCTCTAAAGCACGTAACACCCATAAGATATTGATCACTTTTGAGACATGACGGCTGTCTTCCATAACATAAGTCATTAACGCTCTAGATGCCGATTGATATTCTACATTGACGTTTTCATCGCTTTGCATGACGGCAAAAGCTTTTTCAGGATCCATTTGTGAAAACGCCTCTAAAGCATTTAATAGCATTAAACGAACTTGATTTGATAAATGTTGAACTTCTGAATAGCCGCGTGGTGATACGCCTTCTTTTTTCAACTGAATTGCCATACGAGCGATTTTGCTGGCTTCATCACCAATACGCTCGATATCCACAACACCTTTGGTCATCGCCATCACTAAACGTAAGTCATTAGCGGCCGGTTGACGCTTTGCTACCAATAAAATTAGCAATTCATCAACCTTTATCTCCATCTGATTGATCTCATTATCATCATCTATTACTTTAACAGCTACTTCCTCGTTACTGTCAATTAAGGCATGAGTGGCAAGCGTGACATGATCGGCAGCCATATTTCCCATATGCATGAATAAATCTAAACATTCATTTAAATCATTATCAAAGCTGCGTGACGAATGTTTTTCATTAACTGGCATGGATGTATATCCTTAATAATTATTTTTAATTACTGTTCAAAGTGTTGTTAAATTCGGACTATCTATCCCTAAGTATATTAAACCTATGCCATCATAGTATGCAATCTATCACCCTGATAGTCGTAGTTTTAAACGATAAAATAATATACCATTTTTGAAAATTAACATATAAAGAAAAATAAACGTTATATTGGCAAGTACTACCCATTGTGGACTAGGCAGGTTTGACAAAGATAGGTTTTTTTATAGAAAAGGTTTAAGTTATTAAGATTTAAGTGACTGCACCATTTTACCCACCCCAAAAACCAGAAAGCCAGATACCTTATTTTAGTCAGTATCTGGCTTGAAGAGTTGAGTGATGAACCAAACCCAATACAATTTTAGCCATAACGACCGGTGATATAGTCTTCAGTCGCTTTTTGAGCTGGGTTGGTAAATACTTGATTGGTTTCACCCATCTCAACCATATCGCCAAGATACATATAGCAAGTATAGTCAGAAACACGAGCAGCTTGTTGCATGTTATGCGTTACAATCGCGATAGTATAATCATGTTTCAAATCTTCAATCAGATCTTCAATCGCACCAGTTGAAATTGGATCTAGTGCCGATGTTGGCTCATCTAACAACAATACTTCAGGTTTTGTTGCTACACCGCGAGCAATACATAGACGCTGCTGCTGTCCGCCAGATAATGACAAACCTGAAGCTTTAAGCTTGTCTTTTACTTCAGGCCATAAGGCTGACTTTTTCAAAGCCCATTCAACACGATCATCAAGCTCTGACTTGCTTAGCTTTTCGTATAAACGCACACCAAATGCTACATTGTCATAAATGGACATTGGGAATGGCGTTGGCTTCTGGAATACCATACCCACTCGCGCACGTAACAAATTAACATCAACGTCTTTATCTAAGATATTTTTGCCATCAAGAAGGATTTTACCTTCGGCATGCATACCAGGGTACAAATCATACATACGGTTAAAAGTACGTAATAGAGTCGATTTACCACACCCTGACGGTCCGATAAAAGCGGTGACATTCTTTTCAGGTATGTCGATGTTGATTTGTTTTAGGGCTTTAAAATCACCGTAGAAGAAATCTAAATCACGAATTTGCATTTTTGCATCTGGCATATTGTCTGGCAAATCTGCGACTGTTTGCTTTGTGAATGAAGACGTATCAGGCTGTTCTTGTTGATTACCTGTCTCCATTGGCTGATCAAGCATGCTCTCGCTTGAGGCTTGAGTATCTTTTACCACTACTTTCTTTTCAATTGTATCAGTCATAATACTACCTTTTAAACTCTTTAATAAATGTTGGTCAATAATCTATTTACACGTTTCAACAATGTGTCAGCTTACTTTTTATCCCGCCCAACGATGCGTGCAATGATGTTAAGACCCAATACTGAAAATGTGATAAGCAGTGCTCCGCCCCATGCTATCATATTTTGTGTGTCATCGGGAGCTGCAGCAAATTGATAAATAGTCATTGGTAAGTTAGCCATCGCACTTCCCATATCCCAGCTAAAGAATCGGTTGTTCAGTGCTGTGAATAATAAAGGTGCGGTCTCACCGGTGATACGTGCAAAGCCTAAAAGAACACCTGTAATTAAGCCTGATTTTGCAGCACTCATAGTGACCGCCGTCACCACTTTCCATTTTGGTGCACCTAGTGCATAGGAGGCTTCACGTAATTGGTTTGGAACTAAGTTCAGCATGGTTTCGGTACTACGTACCACAACAGGAATGATAATGAGTGATAATGCAATAGCGCCCGCCCAACCTGAGAAACTGCGGTTATTCACCATTAACGTAAAGATGAATAAACCAATCACGATAGAAGGTGCAGATAGCAAGATATCATTAATAAATCGAGTGGCTTTACCAAGCCATGAGCCTTGAGAGAACTCTGCTAAATAAACGCCAGCCATGAGTCCGATAGGTGCGCCTATCAATAGACCTGTACCCGCAATCATGATTGAGCCTACGATTGCATTTCGCAAACCACCGATTGTATTTGGGGGTGGCGTATCTGCAGTGAAGATAGGCATCGTTAACATCGCTTCCATACCATTACGCAGTAGATCAATCAGAATCCAACCTAACCATATGAGACCGAACCCCATCGCTAAAAAAGCAAAGATAAGACCTAATACGTTATAAAACTTACGCTTCGAGTATAGCGACTTATTCATCCGCTGCTCAAAACTGGTTGAACGACTGGCTACTGGTGTTGAACTTGAATTCATTGTCATAATATTATTCCTGCTAAATATCTATCATTGTGTTGTCTAATTTGAGCTGGTTATCGACTCATTAATATCTAATAACTGTTAAACCTAGCTACTAATATTAGCTACTAAGATTAGTTACTAAGATTAGTTACCCGCTTTCTTGTCAATACGTGACAGCATAATTTTAGATATTGATAAAACAACAAAAGTTATAACAAATAGAATTAAGCCTAAATGTAATAAGGTCGCGACGTGCATCTCACTTGATGCTTCAGCAAATT
This sequence comes from Psychrobacter sp. CX5, assembly GCF_057621535.2. Classification (NCBI taxonomy): domain Bacteria; kingdom Pseudomonadati; phylum Pseudomonadota; class Gammaproteobacteria; order Moraxellales; family Moraxellaceae; genus Psychrobacter; species Psychrobacter sp. CX5. The sequence continues at coordinate 1,071,246 of NZ_CM177735.1, forward strand.
CATTGGCAATGGACGATGTGATCGTAACCCCTGAGCCAAATAAATTAGAGTTAATGTTATAAGTATTACCGACCAAGAACGTCACTGCCATGGTTTCTCCAAGGGCACGACCAAGCCCAAGAATAATACCGCCGACAACACCTGCTTTAGTGTAAGGAAGAATAATCTTGTACATGACTTCCCACGTGGTTGCTCCAGCACCATAAGCCGATTCTTTTAATAGCTCTGGAACTACAGAGAACACATCCCGCATGGTTGCTGCGATAAAGGGGATAATCATGATGGCTAGGATCAGTGATGCTGTAAAAACACCGATACCCAGTGGTGGCCCACCAAAGAAATTGCCAATAACAGGGACTGGACCGATAACTTTAATAATAAAAGGTTGTACATACTTAGCGAATAAAGGTGCCAGTACAAAGAAACCCCACATGCCATAAATAATTGAGGGGATACCAGCCAATAACTCAATCGCCATGCCCAAGGGACGGCGTAACGTCTTAGGGCAAAGCTCTGTTAAGAAAATAGCAATACCGAAACTGACAGGTACGGCGATTAAAATAGCAATGATTGAGGTCACGATTGTGCCGTAAATAGGTGCTAAAGCACCATATTCATCATTGACGGTGCTCCAGTTCGAACTGGTATAAAAACCAAAACCAAATTCTTTAATACTTGGCCATGCTCCGATAACCAGCGACACCATAATTCCGCCTAGTGAGACCAGAACCAATAGTGCAAAAAACTTGGTCAAATTAACAAACAAGACGTCATTTCTTCGCTGCTTTGCTAACTGAGCGTGTAAGTCAGACATGGTAACCCCAACGTAAGTAAAATATTTTTAATAAAACTATCTGAATTTAACTAATAATTTAACTAATAAAAGGCAAGCAAATGAAATATCATTTACTTGCCAATTGCTTTAACGTTCATTAACAGTGACAAGTTAACGAATATTATTTAGGGTTGTAAACTGGCTGACCGTCAGCACCAACTACTTGCTTCCATTCTTCTTTGAATAATGCAACGGCTTCGTCTGGGAATGGAACATAGTCAAGGTCTAATGCCGCTTGATCACCTTCGTTATATGCCCAGTTAAAGAAGTTCAATACACCAGCAACTTTTTCAGGGTTCTTAGGCTGTTTGTGTACTAAGATGAATGTTGCAGCAGCGATAGGCCATGCATCGGCAGTATCAGAGTTAGCGATAACTTTGTAGAAGCCTTCCGCTTTTGACCAATCAACGTTACCAGAGGCAGCGAATGATTCAGCAGATGGCTCAACACGGTTACCAGCAGCATTAATCATAGAAGTATGTGACATGTTGTTTTGCTTAGCGTAAGCATATTCAACATAACCAATAGAGTTAGGTGCTTGAGTTACCATACCAGCAACGCCTTCGTTACCTTTACCACCAACACCAGTACCTGTTTGGTCAGTTGGCCATTCAACACTCTTATCAACACCAACATTAGCCCAGTCACTAGAAACTTCATTTAAGTAATAAGTGAAGTTGAAAGTAGTACCAGAACCGTCAGAACGGTGAACGGTTGTGATATTGGCATCCGGAAGCTCAACGCCTTCGTTTAATGCAGTAATCGCAGGATCATTCCATTTAGTGATTTTACCTAAGTAAATATCAGCCAATACTTCGCCACTTAATACTAACTCGCCAGGCTCAATGCCTTCGATGTTCACGATAGGTACAACGCCACCGATAACGGTTGGGAACTGGATAAGACCGGCTTCTTCTAGCTCTTCAGGCTTAAGTGGCTTATCAGAGGCACCGAAATCAACTGTGTTTGCCTTGATTTGCTTAACACCACCAGATGAACCGATTGAGTTATAGTTCACTTGGCCTTTAGTAGCGGCTTGGTAGTCTGCAGACCATTTTTGGTAGATAGGTGCTGGGAATGAAGCGCCGGCACCACTGATATTCATTTCTACGCCTTCGATATCAGTGTAACTATCAGCACCACCAGCAGTAGTTGTCGTTTCAGCAGGTGTTGTTGATGTAGCAGTAGTGGCTGTTTCATCACCTGTGGTCGCGGTGTCATCAGTTTTTTTATCACAAGCAGCTAAGGTCAACGCACTTGCTACTGCAACAGCTAATAATGAATAACGCATATTCTCTCCTAAAGAGTTGTCATTTTTAATTACAAAGGATTAATTAATATTATTAATAAGGCTTATACAGAAACAGTCCTATCACAAAACAGGAAGAAGCTAAAAAAACTCTCCCTACTCGATTGACAACATTTTGACTCTTAAATATGACAGTTTGATGAAATTAGATTTTATTTGTTAAACAATGTAAATTAATTTAAATCCTCATTAACAAATCTACGGCAACTCATTGACATTATTTTTTTCAAATGCCTTTTATAGGCAATATCATATAAGTGGCTGTCTTATTAAAGAGTAGAGAAAGTATGATTAGACAAAGCAGTTTTCACTTTATTCTGCTAATATAGGTAACATAATAAGACTCGGGGTGCAGTCCATCTATAATGCCTTAGTAATTGTCACGTCGTTACAAAGCCAACTTATAGATGCGTTTGCTGAGACATCACCCGTTGAACCTGATACGGTTAATACCGTCGTAGGAAAGTCATCGCTTATTCTTAATACATAACAAAGTAACTATAGTTACTCTGCTGTTATGGCAAGCTTAAAATGAAAGTGTCAGCCTTATTTGATCTATCCTACTTAAACAGTAATTATTTAAACAGTTATCATCAATGCTGATTACGCCAGTACAGCTTGAGGTTCTATCTGTCACGGTAAGTATTGGTAAAATAAGTTTTGTTCAAATGGCTACCTTTCTATTTGCAGTTTGCTTTTTGAATTGACGTATTTATGACTCATTTCAATATTGCCTCACTGTGGTTAAGTATTAAGAAGATACGGCACTCATCGAGTCTTTTTTTATTCTTCGGTTTTCTTTTTTTATAGCCCTACAGTTGATAGCTTATAGCGCTATTTGGTCTCCCTAAAAACGATAAACCAATTTGGCATCACGCCTTTTAGATAAAATAAGGACAATCACATGAGTCACTCTGATCATACTATAAAAACCCCTGCTCACCGCTCGGTAACGGATGAACGCTTCGATGAAGAAGCGCGAGATCTAACCCGCAATTTACCTGCCTCCAAAAAAGTCTATATAGAAGGCTCTCGGCCAGACATTCAAGTCCCCATGCGTGAAATCACTTTAACCGATACCCCCACCGGAGGGTTTGGTCTAGAAAATGGTGAAAAAAATCCACCGTTTTATGTGTATGACACTTCGGGTGTATATACCGATCCCAATGTTGATATTGATCTCACCAAAGGCTTACCTAAGCTACGTGAAAAGTGGATTGAAGAACGTGGCGATACCGAACAGTTAGAGGGATTATCCAGCAATTATGGACGTGAGCGCGCTAGTGATATCAAAACGGCTAATCTACGGTTTGCCCATATTGAGAAGCCTCGTCGTGCAAAAACTGTCAATGGTAAAGCTGGTAATGTCACCCAAATGCACTACGCTCGTCAAGGTATTATCACCCCAGAAATGGAATACATCGCTATTCGCGAAACTCAGAAACAACACGAGCTAACCGATATGCGTCAACATGATGGTGAAACCTTTGGTGCTAATACTCCAAAAATTATCACGCCTGAATTTGTCCGTAATGAAGTCGCCGCGGGCCGTGCCATTATACCGAACAACATCAACCATCCTGAATCAGAGCCAATGATTATCGGGCGTAATTTTTTAGTCAAGATTAACGCTAATATTGGTAACTCAGCATTAGGCTCAAGTATTGATGAAGAGGTGTCCAAAATGACATGGGCGACTCGTTGGGGCGCCGATACCATTATGGATTTATCAACCGGTAAGCACATTCATGAAACCCGTGAGTGGATTATCCGAAACTCTCCTGTGCCTATTGGTACCGTGCCTATTTATCAAGCGCTAGAAAAAGTAGATGGTGTCGCCGAGGACTTAACATGGGAGATCTTCCGCGATACGTTGATCGAACAAGCCGAACAAGGTGTGGATTACTTTACGATTCACGCAGGCGTGCTACTTCGTTATGTACCTTTAACGGCCAATCGACTGACAGGGATTGTGTCTCGTGGCGGCTCAATCATGGCACAGTGGTGTTTGGCACATCATAAAGAGAGCTTCTTATATACTCACTTTGAAGATATTTGCGAGATTATGAAACAGTATGACGTGGCATTTAGCTTAGGAGATGGTCTGCGCCCTGGTTGTATTCAAGATGCTAATGACGATGCACAATTTGGTGAGCTACGCACTCTAGGTGAGCTTACTCAAGTTGCTTGGAAGCATGATGTACAAGTGATGATTGAAGGTCCGGGTCATGTTGCCATGAACCGTATTAAAGAGAACATGGATCTACAGCTTGAGATGTGTCATGAAGCGCCTTTCTATACGCTTGGCCCCTTAACCACAGATATTGCACCAGGTTACGACCATATCACCAGTGCTATCGGTGCGGCGATGATCGGCTGGTATGGTACGGCGATGCTGTGTTACGTAACCCCAAAAGAGCACTTGGGTTTACCCAATAAAAAAGATGTAAAAGACGGCATTATCACTTATAAGATAGCTGCCCATGCTGCTGACTTGGCCAAAGGTCATCCGGGTGCTCAAGCACGAGACAATGCCTTGTCCAAAGCGCGCTTTGAATTCCGTTGGGACGATCAGTTTAATCTGGCCTTAGATCCTGACACGGCGCGTGAATACCATGATGAAACGCTGCCGAAAGATGCGCATAAATCTGCACACTTCTGCTCAATGTGTGGGCCTAAGTTTTGCTCAATGAAGATCACTCAAAACGTGCGCGAATATGCCGCTGGTCTAAAAACACCAGTGACACCTTCTGTGACACCGAGCAGTGGCGACTTAAAAGATGAGGCTCATCTGATTAAACAAGTGGATACAGAACTTGTCGGTCAGGTAGGTGAAGCAAGCTTTGATGAGGTTCAAAAAGGCATGCAAGAAATGAGTGAAAAGTATAATACAGAAGGACGTCAGCTTTATAAAGAGGTGTAAGCTAAATATAACAAATTACCAATTAACTTTACGGTAATAGTTTAATACATATTTAGTTTTTGTAAAAAATCTGTGTTGTTGATATTAAAATAGGGTATTATTTTAATATCAACAACACTTTTTTTTGAGATTTATGTAACAGATAAGCTTGCAAAACTTAGCCCTCAAACATCAAGCTCCAGTCAAATTGGCCCCTCAATTCTTTTTTTAGGTGTTATATATGAACCATGTTTACCGTATCGTTTTCAATCGCGCTTTAGGCGTTTATCAGTGTGTATCAGAAATTGCAAAGTCTCGTGGCAAGTCATCGGGTAAGTCGGCGACTACACGCCATAAATCCATGTTAAATTTAACAGCGCTGTCTGTAGCAATGCTCGGTGTGTTGAGTTCTAATATAGCTTTTTCTGCAACTAATCCTAATGATTTCATAATCAATCAAGGTGAGATTATTGAGCTAGGTAACGATGAAGGCATAGTCGCAGAAAATAATTTGATTATAGATAATAATAGTCAGGTTATTCTTCTTGATAATACAGCTAGCGGCATTAGTTCCCAAAATAATGTCATCATTGGAGATACTAGCAGTGGTAGTATCTCCATGATTCAAACTGAAAAGTCTAGTCAACATATTTATCGTGGGCTATACGTTTCAAAGGATGCAATACTGGGTAACAAAAAATCAGGAATCGGTAATATAACCGTCTCTGGTTATAGATATCTTGGAACCGATAACTTAATAATTGGTAAACAAGGTCAAGGAAATATAGTTATTGAGAACACGCCATACCATGGTGGCCTGACTCAAGCCCGATATGTTACCTATATTGGCGGATATGGTCCTGATAGCACAACAGCCACAGGTAGTCTGACAATTAATGACAGTACCTATGTTAGTCCAAAGGTATTGGTTGGAAATACAGGTTCGGGTACCTTACATTTAAATAATGCGGGAGATTTAGAAACAGAATATCTTGGGCGTAACCCTAATTCAATTAAGTCTGATATTTATATCAATGGCGGTGGGATAGAGATAGCGTCTGACGAAGAACTCCTATTCGATAACTTCACAGATAAAAATATAATTCATCTTGGTACTAAAGGCGCTTATATTAGTTCAGAGATACCTCAATATGGTGGCGACGATGTTGCGAAGCCCATCTCGGTCGTAGTAGATCCTAATGCAGTTATTACCGGCGATGTTGGTAGCCTCGATATTAATCTTACTGATGAATATGATATTGGTGGGTTTGTCAAAACTGGTGTGGGAAGCTTAGAACTAACTACCTATAACAAGCAGTGGACAGGAGATTGGGGCGCTAGTGAGGGTGAATTAATACTAAAAGGTGACTACAAGATGCCACAAGGCGAGAGTCTAGCGGTAGGATTAATTGACTGGAATGAAGACGGTAAGATAGATAATGACGAATATGGAAGTATATCCGTTATTGGTAATCTAGATATTTCAGATGGAAAATTAAAGGTTTATATAGCTCGATATTTTGAAAACCCCGAGTTAAACTCAGTATATAAAGAGGTCGTTACCGCAACCAAACTAAACGGTGAGTTTAAAGACATTATTGATAACAGCCCTTTAGTAGGTTTCCAAGCAGATTATAGTGATGCGAATGCCGTTCATTTAAAAGTGGTAGCGCCAACCCCTGAGCCAGAACCAACCCCTGAACCAGAACCAACCCCTGAGCCAGAACCAACCCCTGAGCCAGAACCAACCCCTGAGCCAACGCCTGAGCCTGAGCCAACGCCTGAGCCAGAACCAACTCCTGAGCCAGAGCCAACTCCTGAGCCAGAACCAACTCCTGAGCCAGAACCAACTCCTGAGCCAGAACCAACTCCTGAACCAGAGCCAACGCCTGAACCAGTACCAACGCCTGAACCAGTACCAACGCCTGAGCCAGAGCCAACTCCTGAGCCAGAGCCGACCCCTGAACCAGAACCAACTCCTGAGCCAGAACCAACTCCTGAACCAGAGCCAACTCCTGAACCTACGCCAAGTAACGACGATATTACTTTTGTTGAAGCGACTCAGCTAATCAATAACTACCCTGCGTTGAACTTAGCGGGTGTATTAGACGATGCAATTGCTGACAAAGTCGCCAGTAACAATAATGCGTTAGCCAATGCTTTAATTTCAGATACCCAAAACTTTAGTCACGTTCAAGTGGGCGAGGCAGCAGAACAGCTTCAACCCCTATTTATGGGTGGAACGAATCGCTTAATCACCGACAGCAACTATGCTGTTAGCGATGCGATCAGTGAGCATGCTCAAACCACACCTGAGCGTAACCTTTGGGCGAAAGCTATTGGTAGTGATATGACGCATGATGCGGATGGCTATGTAACCGGTTATAACTCTGAGAATTATGGCGCTATCGTCGGTTTAGATATGCCTGTCAATCCTGACCTCAACTTAGGTGTTGCCGTCTCTTATATCGAAAACGATGCAGATACTGATGGTCATGCGCTAAATCATGAGGTGGAAGCTAAAAACTGGCAAGTCCTTGGTTATGGTAACTATGCCGCAAGTGATACAACGAGTATTAACTTCCATGCCGGTGCCGGTCAAAGTAGCGTGAAAGGTGAGCGTCATATCCAATTACCGTCTGCCCTAACCGCTAAATCCGACTATGATGTCGATACTCTGCAAGCGGGACTTGGTGTGTCGCATCGGGTCGGAACAGAAGCTCGTAATGTATCACCGTTTGCAAGCTTTAACTATGCTCGTGCAGAAAGTGATGGCTATCGTGAGTCTGGTGCCGGTGCGTATAACTTAACGGTAGATGATAATAGTTATGAGTCTTTACGCTTGACAGCAGGTGTGCGCTTTAATCAAGCGGTTACTCCTAGCCTATCGTTAACCGGTCAATTGGCAGGTGCAATTGAGAATGGGGATGATTATTCTGATATCACTGCACGCTTTACTGATGTGGGCTCTGCTAAGTTCAATACCAAAGGTCAAGAGAGTAAAGAGGCCATTGGTATCGCAGGCATTGGTTTAGCATTCAAACCAACGGCTAATACGACGATCTCTGCTAATTATCGTGGCGAGTGGCGTGATAATTATGATGATCAGGGTGCGGCTATTGTGTTCGAAACTAAGTTCTAGTTAGCCTGCTTTAACTGTACGTGTAAGTAAAAAAGCTTGAGTTCCGTAATGGAGCTCAAGCTTTTTTTTATTACCGTAAAATGAAATAAACTTAGATCAAATTAATGCATCAAATTTTATGAACAACACTATACTTTTGAAGCCGTATAAATCTCTTCAATAGAGGCATTGATCGTATCGCTAAATTCTTGATCAGTTTGACCTTTTGATAAGCCCTCAGTGAACGCACGTGAGAAGCTTGCAATCATACCAGGGTTTTGCTGTAAACGTTCACACGCTTCATTACGGCTATAACCACCAGATAAAGCAACCACTTTTAGTACTTTTGGATGATCCACTAACTCTTTATAAAAACCTTGCTCTTCTGGCAATGTCAGCTTAAGCATAACCTGATGATCATCATCCAAACGATCCAAATTGCGTAAAATTTCCTCTTTTAACAGCACTTCGCTTTCATGCTTGTCTTCGCTTTGAATATTGACTTCTGGCTCAACGATTGGCATAAAACCTTCAGATAAAATCTGCTTGGCAATATCAAACTGTTGCTGTACTACTTTTTCGATACCATGTTGTGTTGCTTTATGGATAACCGAACGCATTTTGGTACCAAAGATAGGGTAATTTTTTGCCTTTTCTAACAAAGCACTTAAATTAGGGATTGGCTTCATGACTTGTACACCATCTATCTGTTCAGCTAACCCTTTATCCACCTTCAAAAATGGTACGATATTTTTATCTTCCCAAAGATAGTTGGCCGTTGGCTTACCATTGACTTCTCGATCCATAGTATCTTCAAATAAAATGGCGCCCAATACACGTCCACTATCAAAGCAGTCACACGTCATAATACGTGTACGCATCTCATGCACTTTTGCAAACATTTCATCATCGTTGGCGTATTCGCTTTCTTCTACCCCATACATTCGTAAAGCCTTTGGTGTACTACCCCCACTTTGGTCTAAAGCGGCGATAAAACCAATGTCATTTTTGATGCGTTCAAGCTGTTGTTGATAACTCATAATTTTTCCTAATTCCTATTGAAAAAAATGAAATCATAAAAACAATTAATTATTTTATGACAAAATCGAGCCTTTTATTGGAAAATCTACTTTAGCGTTAGTTCTATAGCGCCAGTCATCTGATCAGCTTTGATCTAAGCTGATTAATCCTACAATTGACATACTTGAATAAGACCTAATTATAAAAAGCATTTAGCAAGCATACAGATTTTTTAAGACAATAACGCTATCTACCCTATGAAACTTAAGGTTATTATACGCTAATGAGCTTAAAAAATAATCACGTATTCACCTTAAAAACCATGTATCGCTTAATTTCCTAAGCTTATTCGTCAGTAATTTAATTAATCGATATGGTATGTAATAGGTTAATGTGACTTGTTTAGCTATGCAATCTAGGTACAATTTGGCTAATTAAGATTGATTAAGGCTTAGTACTATAACATTAGTAAGATAATGGTAATACAGTCCTACATTAGCAGAAATCATAAAGCTGCAGGTCTATTACTGCTATCTATTGATAGTCATATTGATTTATTTGTATCTTATAACGACTCATTTTAACCACTTAATAATATAAGGATTTTTATGAAAATCTTATCGACTTCACTTTTGGCCGGTATACTTACTATAGGTGCTTTGATGACAGGATGTCAAACCTCTACTGGCATGTCTCAATCTTCGTCTCAAACCTCTATGAAACTAACGACTTACCCAATTACCCATCAAGCTTTACAGGCTACTAACTGGCAACTTATCGATGCTACGCTAAATGATGGTAGCAAGGTTAATGAGCTATTTATTGATCCTGCTAAGCCCCTCACCTTAAGCTTCTCAAAAGCTGATGGCCATAATATCGTATCGTTAATAAATACTTGTAATAGAATGTCATCAAGCTATAGCGTGGACAGCGGTACTGTAAAAATAGGCACTCTTATGTCTACACTGAAGGCATGTCCTGAACCACAGGCCAAATTTGATACTGCTGCAGCATCAACTATACAGGGCCAGTATACGCTTAGCGAAGATGCTCAGAAAACGCCTGTGTTAGTTATTACTAATAACAATCAAGTCTCCCACTTTAAAGCAGTGCCTAAAGCTCAGTAAAACGTCTATGTTGAATTCGTAAAACAGCTTTAAACTCGCCTTTATTACTAAAGCAAAAATCTCGAATTAATTAAAGCAAAACAATAACGCCTTACTAATTAGTAAGGCGTTATTTTAAAATGAAGCTATCATTTTAAACATGACTGCTTAAAAAAATCCGCTTAAATTGCATCAACAATTGTAAGAATATTAGTGTCATCACTGAGAAATACTGTGTTAGACTATAACTCTTTTTTGTAAGTTGCTAAATTCAAAGCACAATCTCTTTAATTGTATACAATCTATTAGATCACTGCCTAAATCAATGACTTTCTGAAACTAAAACACATATCCAGCTTTTAACCACAAACGTGGGTCATCGTCACTTTTTAAATTATCTTTACTACTTTGCCAAGCTATTTTACTTTGCAAAAATAGCTTGTTGTATTGTGCATAAACACCAATGCCTCCACCATGTAAGTTGATAAAATTATCATCAGTTGTATAGGGAGTTTCTCTCAATTTAGCTCGCCCAGCATCATAAAATGCACTTATAGTAACATTAGGCGTTAATGCATAACGAGCCTCCATCTGCCCTATCATTCCTAAATCAGCGGATAAATCATTAGAATGATATGCTGCTATAGAGTCCACGCCCCCTAAACTAAGTCGCTCTACTGAATCTAGATTTTTATTTGACCACTGCCCTTGTATACCACCATATAAACTTAAACGAGGTGTCAGGTATTGAGTGCGTGCTAATACTACATTTACTTTGTGGTAACTGCCTTGTGTTTTAGCAGAGACAGCATCAATCGCTCGTGCATCAGCGCTGTCTATATCAAGCTCTCCTACCGTATTTATAATACTCCATTGCGTATAACCACCCTTAAGTACCGAATCTTGCGAATACCCGTTAACACCTAGCTTAACTGCTTTTAAAGTTTTGTCAGTTACGGTATTGGTTGCCCCAATTTCATCTTTTAGATCACGAAACTCACCGTTAGCAGTTAGCCAAACATTTATATCATTACTTCGTATAACTGGATACCTAAATCCTGCCTCTATGGTGTTTGCTGTACCCGTGGCATCAAGAGCTTTAAAGTCGCCACCAAGATCATATTTGGTATGTGAAGCACCTATATTTAAATTAAGACCATCATAGCCCAACGGAATATCGCTACTTAATTTCGCATAATTTACACCTTTAAAGCTTGACATCGACTGTAAGGATATACGCTCACCTCTACCAAATGGACTATTTAAATTAACGTCAGCACGTGTTCTCCACTCTCCAGTGGAATCACTACCATAGTTATCAACGTTTATAGAGCCATTAACAACGGGAGAACGATTTAACTCTACACTCAGTGCTGTACCTTTTTCCGTTCCAGTTAGCCGATAATTGACTTCATTTGTACCAGATAAATCCTTAACTAATAATAAAGCACGTTCACTCTCTGACTGCTTTAAAGCTTGATCCGATTGTGCTATGTGCTCCGTATATCCTTTTAATGCTTGATCAGATATTCGAGATTCGTTTTGATATACAACCTCATTGATTTTACCTTCTATAATATTTAATACCACAACACCATTGTCTATTTTTTGCGCTGGAATAAATACTGTTGCAAGAGGGTAACCTTCCGAGCGGTATAACTGACCAATTTTATGTGCTAAAGATTGAAGCTCGCCAAATGTAGTCGTACTTCCTATATATTCACTTAATAATGGTTGAAGCTGTTGTTCAGTAAGCATGCTTCTGCCATTTAATATAATATGATTAACTTTTATAGGTGTTTGATCTTCACTAAACTTATTCTTTGTAACTACAGGTGCATCCATATGATCATTTTTATTTATTGTTCCTTGCTCAACTTCACGAATGACATCTCCAGCATCAGGAACTTGCGAATAAGCAGGTAATATAAACATTATGGAACTTAATCCAACAAAAATAATTTTCTTCATTTCTTTAGTTCCCTGTTTGTTGATCTTTCTTGATGTTATTAGACCATTCACGAATTACTGTAAAATCCAGGGCTCTAATAAAGTGTGTATTATCTTTAACAGCTTTTGCTAAGTTATCCTTATCAAGCTGATTACCATCAATTCTTGCTACAGTTGAAGCTATTAGGCTTTCCCAGTTAAAGTCAAAAACGTTGGCATTTACGTTTTCATCAAGGAATATTAACGAGTCTCTCTTGTTTTTGCTAAACTGATCTTTCGCCTCCTCTTCTGTTATCCGTCCACTAGCTAGACTTTTAACGATAAACTCATTTTTATCCATAAATATAGTTGTTTGATCATAAGTAGAGGTTAAGTATGTTTTATAAGCATCTCCCATGTTCCCTCCTGAGATTACAGTCGCTATAGCACTACTTATGTCATATAACTGAACTGCGGGAATAGGAGCATATCTTACAAGATCTACTGCAAGATCAGAGACAGCACCCGCCCGTACTTCATCATCAGCATTGATAACTTTCATACCTTTATTAGCAGTATTTGCGTAAGTAATGACTTTTGCACCAGTACCTAGCCAATTAGCCATTTCACCTCTAGGCGTTGATGCCAAAGGCAATTTACTCGTATCAAGTGATGTAGTAGGGTGAAAATGTTTGACTACATTAGCATTGACATTAGAATTAGAGCCCGACGCAGCAATAAACTTAACAACGCCACCATCAGTTAAACCATCAGCACTAGTAAGACCTTTGAAATAAGCATTTTCTGCTAATTTATTAATGGCGGAGTCTTCGTTTGGTGTCGCAGGCTTAGGAGGATCGACTGGTTTTGGATCGACTGGTTTTGGATCAGCTGGTTTTGGATCATTATCTGCTGCTTTCCACCAGTAAGGATACTTTAATACCGTATTATCTGTATCATTAGAAATTTGGTAATTTTCATCCATATCAGTAATTATCTGATGAGACAAAGCCATATGATTATATTTATGATCATTGATAGTACCATTGGTAAATAAGTCTATTTTTTGAACACCATTGAGATATGGAGAGTAGTCGTTAGCTATGTACTGCAATATTTCATTGTCGAAAATAACATTGTAGAAATGACTATAATCTTTACTTCCGCTAGACTTAACTATTTTTTTTGCAATCCCTTTAGACAATGGACTACTATTAAAAGTAGCTACTTTAATTTTTCCATCATTTAATATGCCACCTGAGTACTGTGCCAAATTACCGCCCAATGAGTGCCCTGCCAAGATAATTTTTGCATTTGGCTCATTTTTCCTGATAACATCAATCCATTTTTTAGTAATATTTAAACTAGTCCTATGTTGAGGTGATGGTTCTAGTACACTTATGGCATTATCTACCCAGTCAAGCGTAAAGCTATTAGGTTTTTCTGAACCTCTATAGACTATGTAGTAGGCATTTTTACCCGAGTTATCTCTATACGCAGCCATTTGCAACCCACTGGTCGCATCAGTATAATCATCAATAAATTTAAAATCACCTGTGTTACCTTTACCAAAGTCTTCTCTATATACCAGATCACCTGCAAGAATCAGTTCATCACCAATATTCTGCATTATTTGATTATAGTCACTAATGGTTTGAACATCTTCTGCATTACCAAACAGTTCACCATCAAATACAAAACTAGCTCTTAATCTAGTATTCTCAGGTATAGTAATTAATTCTGAGCCTTTAAATTTAACATCGTAGTTACCGAGCTTACCTTTTGATAAGGAGACTTTTGTAGGACTAATCATGTCACCTTTTTGAGTAACCTCTATATCTCTAATTCTCTCCCCTACAACCAAGCCATTTGCAACAAGACCAACATCGGCCCGATTAAACTCAGTACCTTCACGATTAATATGATGAAGTGTGTATATGGTTAATGGACGTTTTGATATTCCCCAAATGCCATATCCATCGGTTTTAAGATAATAATTTCCCGACTTTGAGCCAGTTAACTTGAAATCATTCTCAAGAAGCTTAACACCTCCTTCTAATACATCTTTTGATGCAAGCGTACCTGTGCCAGTAACTGACACATCTTTAACATCAGAATCTACCACCCCGAGCGTAGTGTGTGTATAGTCTAAGGAATTTAAGGCAATTTCTGAGGCTCGAGCTTTAGTAGTACCGTCATATACCCTTTGACCGACAAGAGGGATAGCACGTTTATCAATGGTTAGATTACCGTTATCAAATTTAATTTCGTATTTCTGTGAACCTAGACCTGTTGGAACAATGGTATACTTACCTGCATCTACAGCACCTTGCCAATTACTACCTTCACCATCAAAGCGTAATTCACCTGAAAAGACGTTATCATCGGTCAGAGTATCGCCATCTAAGAGACCATCTATAGTGACCCCATTACCATTCCATCCATCTAACTTTTCAAGATCTACTTGGCTCTCAATAACTTTTCCATCATAAACTTTAGTTAAGTCGTTAGCTTTGATCCCCATATTTGTAGGATCTACTACGATTGTCGCTTCTGTTAAAGCCTGTAGTCTTGGATAGTCGTTACCATCGTCGATACGCCAAACTTTATCAAAGTCCCACGAATGCGATATATTAGGATGATCTGGATGAGTTATATTCTCATAGGTCGCTTTCTGTTTCATCTCTAACGTAGTCTTACCCCCACTACTGACAAAGTTGCCACCTTCACCATTGCCCGTTATATCTAGTTGTTTTGTAGAATCCGTATTATAGAAACTGTTTAATATGTCTAAAGTTAGATATCCATAATGAGGACTATCATAAGAACTGTATGTACCCACAAATGCACCAGTATTTTTTCTTCCCTCTAATGTACCTGCTATATAACTATCTGTAATACGACCATTATTCGAATTTCTCCCTATAAATCCTCCTATATCTTCAGCTCCTTTTACATGGCCCTTAAAATAACTATCTTCAATAATAGAGACTCCATGTCCACCTGCGCCAGCAGAACCTAAAAAGCCCCCAACATTTTTATTACCCTCTACCTCTGATGAAACATAGCTTTCCTTAATTGATACTGTTGTTTCAGACGCACTTACAGAGCCAATTATCCCTCCAACTTCATCATCACCACTTACAAGACCTTCGGCTTTTGTTGCATTAAGGCTAATGCCCCCTGCGCTTGAAGCATTAGCAACGCCAATTAATCCTCCTACTGTATTAATACCACTTACTTCAGATGAGATACTATTATTATTCACTAAGGTAAGGGGTGATGATACAGTACCATACGCATTTGATCTTCCTGTAGAGTTGAAAAATCCTATAAGACCACCTGTAGCATTGCTTCCCTTAACTTTTCCTTCAACATTATTATTCAATATATATGAATACTCATTCCGTTTGTTATCTAGAACCTTATCATAATAGTGATTGAACTCTCCGACTAAAGCCCCTGTATTGTCATTTCCAGATACATTGACATTTTCTAAAGTGATGTCTCGAATAACCCCTTTATTAAGCTCTCGAATTAAGCCCACATTATCTTCATTGCTATTAATAGTAAGTCCATCAAGCGTGTGTCCTAATCCCCATAAATAGCCGTGTTTTTTTGTAGTGTTAGGACTTATAGCTATAGCAGGAAAGTTCCATCCATTAAAGCCACTACGATTCTTAGTATTGCTAATATCTATGTCTTTGCCTATAGCGATATACTTTTCAGGAAACTCATCTGTTGTTGGCATAGAATGAAGGACTAAGTATTTAGCAAAGTCATCATCGCCATGTTGCTTGACTTCAAGGTTATAACCTTCAGACAGATTGATTTGATTACCCCCTAGATAGACATCAGCATCGATTTTACCTTTTTTACCAAATTCAATTGCAAGCTTAGCGGACTCAGACCCATTCATATCTTGATTAATATGAATATCATTTTCTGAACTTAGGGTCAGCTTGTTTTTATCCCAAGTGATTGGGTTATTAATATTTAAACTGTCATCTCCACTACTTGCTAGTACAACATCATTAGTCTTTAAAAATTCTTCTACTTCGTCACCTGTTATATGCTCTTTTGTATTAGCAACGGTTAACCCTGGTGTTTTTAACTTTAAAGTGCCTTTATCGAGATGAATGTTATCTCTATCTTCAATATCCAGTGTGGCACCACTAGCTTCAATATGACCGCCTGTATCACTACCGTTTGATTTTGCTGCCAAAGTACCTGTAATTTTGGTATCACTATAACTCGTATCTCCGAGCAACTCGATAACACCGTTATTATTTTTTACTGTATTTGCCTCAATAATACCTGAGTGCTTTAATACAGACTTCTTAACAGCATCAATGCCTAACGTGGTTAACACAACACGGCCACCATCCGCTAATATTGCTCCCCCATTGTCAACCAATCCTTCGAGCGTACCTCTATCGAGAGTATAACTAAACCCATCCGTAGGCATGGTAATACTGAAACTTTCAGCGGATGCTAATAATACATTTGCTTTAGGTGCGACTATTTGTCCTTCATTTTTTACAATGGGTGCAATCAGTGCAACGACACCACCTTCAGGTACAGTAATAGTGCCTAAGTTTTCAATAACCCCACCAGCTTGACCCGTAAATTTAAGCTGACCAGTCATTAAGTCTGCATCGCTGATATTAGCTGTGGTAGCTACTAGTCCACCGACATTAATTTGGGCATTTTTAGTAATTAACGCCCCATTTGGGTTTTGGATAAATACTTGACCATTCGCATTTAGCGCCCCATTAATAACAGACTGCTCATTACCTAATACACGGTTTAATGTAATAGAGTTGACATTTGGTTGTTTGAAATTAACGGTTTCATTAGGATTAATATCGAATCTTTGCCAGTTAATCGCTGCGTTTTGGCTAGACTGATTAATATTGGTTACATTACCTTGCTGGGCAATATTAGCCTCGCCAGCAGACACTTGACCACCATTGGGAGCAGCAATAGCCATCGTACTGGATAAGAGTGCTATCAACATGGTCAATGGTTTTAAGATTAACTTAGGAGAGGTGCTTAACGTACTCACCTTTGCAGAATGGGTCTTAGTATGACCTTTTGCATTCTCCGCTACGGCTTGATAAGTATTGGTACTTTTATTGAAAATGACTCGGTAGATATGGTTCATTGTTAATTCCAATACAGGTAAGGTTAATAACTTAAAAATTTATATGCTTTACGCAAAGTCTATCGAGAGCTTAAATAACTCTATGTCGCCAACTAGTAATTGGTACATAAGACTTAAGTAAATTGATAGGTCTTAGAAATTGAATTTATTTAACGTGATTTTACAAAGAATAAATAAAATACTAACATTTAGAAATAAACAATTTGTCCAATATGTTGGACATTAATCGACTGGTGTGCACTTTGATAAGCTTTACAAAAAAATAAAATCCCATTAGATTAAGTAATTGACTTCTAAATAAAGGCAAATATTTAATGACATTAAAAGAATATATTCATCAGTATTGCCACAAATACCATACTACTATTAGTCGTATAGCTGATCATGCTCATATATCGCGCAGTTCTTTATATAACTGGATGGAAGGAAATGGTAGTCCTACTGTTAGTAATCTTATTAAACTTGCTACCGCTCTACAGGTACACCCCCAATATCTAGTTCAACTTGAATGGATGCGATTTAATACATTAGGTAGCTCAGTCTATCCAATAGAACCTTTAAAAGAGCCTAAACTATGGTTCCATAATCATGTTGATTGCTCATACTTCATTTCCGAAACAATACCTGACGGGAGTATAGTCAAAACTGGCGAGAGATTTACTAAGACATGGCGTCTACAAAACACTGGAGAGGTGACTTGGAGAGATAGAAAACTACAGTGTCAGAATACCGATTTAATGACACTTGAACAGTTAGCACCTTTAGCTTCTAAACAAAGACTTCAAATTACTACAACTACGCCAACGGTAGATATAGCACTAACCTATCCTGGTGAAAGCGTAGATATATGTGTTGATTTTATAGCTCCGAATGCACCAGCCTCTGTTTTTTCCTACTGGAAAATGATAGACCATACAGGGCAGGTTTGTTACCCAAACAGTTTAGGAGTCTACTTATTAATTCATGTGATGTCCGCAGATTCGGCGCATATATAGTATTCCAAATCAGAATACTTTATTCTTAGCAGTTTATGAGGCACATTAGAGTCTTTAACAGATAAACTCATACTGAATCTGACATAAAAAAACCCTACTAAAGTTACCTCAACTTTAGTAGGGGTAATACTGAAATCAAAAGTATGATACTTTATTACTCGCTGACATTGTTTTGATCAACATCCACTTACATCACTCAACCGTGACACTCTTAGCTAAGTTCCGAGGTTGATCGACATCCGTACCGCGCATAACGGCCACATGGTAGGATAAAAACTGCACGGGGATACTATAGACAATAGGCGCTAAGTGTTCATTGACATCCGGTACATGAATGACATGCAGTCTCTCATCACTCACCAACTTGCTACTCTCACTGGCGAATACAAACAGCTCTCCATGACGGGCGTGAACTTCTTGCATATTGGCTTTAAGCTTATCAAGCATACTGTCTTTTGGCGCGAGTACCACGATTGGCATGTCTTTATCTACTAGTGCCAAAGGACCATGTTTCAGCTCTCCGGCCGCATAACCTTCTGCATGGATATAAGAGATCTCTTTTAGCTTTAATGCCCCCTCAAGAGCGATGGGATACTGAACGCCACGGCCTAAAAATAAAGTACTTTGCTTATTTTCAAACTTCTGACTCATCTCCTCAATCGGCTGATCTAACGCCAAGCTTCTATCAAGCTGGCCTTTCAAATCATGCATGCCCTCTATGATCGAGCTGAATACTTTGGCATCAATACGCTGTTGCACTTTACCCACTTTTAATACCAATAGCATTAAAGCGGCAAGTTGAGTGGTGAATGCTTTGGTTGATGCGACACCGATTTCCACCCCAGCGTGTGTGGGCAAGAAGATATCCGTCTCACGTACCAGTGATGAGGTGGCGACGTTACAGACACTTAAGCTCACCAGCCCTTTAATCTCGCCTTCTTTGACTCTGCGCTGAGATTCACGCAATGCAGATAACGTATCGGCAGTCTCACCCGATTGAGACAAACATACCACTAGCGTATCATCCATCACCACAGGATTACGATAGCGGTATTCACTAGCCACTTCTACTGAACAAGGCAGACGTGTTAAATTTTCAAACCAGTATTTGGCCACCATACCTGCATGATAGCTGGTACCACACGCCAATACTTGTATGTGACGCACACCTGCCAATGTCTCTTCATGTCTTTGTAAGAAACCCGCCTTTAAATCGTTGGTTTCTATGCCCATATCAAGCGTCAATGCCACCGCATCGGGCTGCTCATAAATCTCTTTAAGCATATAGTGCTTAAACTCACCTTTATCCGCATTATGATGTTTGGCATCTAATTCAGTGATATGACGCTCGACAGGCTTTCCATTCGCAAACACTTCAATGCTATCGCGTCTAATGATGGCAATATCACCTTCTTCTAAATACATAAAGCGGTTGGTTACGGGTAATAATGCCAATTGATCTGAGGCAATAAAGTTCTCACCGATGCCCACACCGATGACTAAGGGAGAACCTAAACGAACGGTAATAAGTTCGTCAGGATTATCGACATGAACGACACCTAACGCAAACGCCCCATGTAAACGCGGAACGACTTGTTCTACTGCTTTGAATAAATTATTGGTCTCTTGATAGGCTTCGGCGACTAAGTGCGCGACAACTTCTGTATCAGTCTGAGAGGTAAAGGCGTACCCTTTTTCGATCAACTCTTCTTTAAGGGGACCGTAATTTTCCACAATACCGTTGTGCACAACGGCGACTTTACCAGATACATGAGGATGAGCATTGTGCTGAGCAGGCTCACCGTGAGTTGCCCAGCGTGTATGAGCAATCCCTATATTACCTTTAAAGTTGGCGTCATCATTGGCAACGGCATCTACCAAGGCTTGTACCTTACCGACCTGACGCTCACGATGGAGCTGACCTTCACGAATGACCGTCAATCCAGCCGAATCATAACCTCGATACTCTAAACGCTTCAAACCTTCTAATAAAACACTAGATATATTACGTTCAGCGATTGCGCCGACTATTCCACACATATTCTATCCTCAATGTATTCTTTTTGATGCGCACCTTATCGCTGATAGCGTGATGTCATCTAGTTTGTATAACTTGTTCGCGATGCCTTTAGGGGCTGTATACTGCTTAAATATTGCTTAAGTTATCGTATGCTGACTTTTTGTCTTGTGACGTCTTCGATTTATAACATTTCTTTTATAGCACTTATTGGATAACTGACGTTATTTCTTAGTAGGACGCTGATAATTATCCTTTTGTACTTGACGTCCCCGGCCTATTGCCAGTGCATTGTCATCTACATCTTTCGTGATGACTGAGCCTGCACCTACGGTAACAGTATGACCGATTTTTACCGGTGCAACCAAGCATGAGTTTGTGCCTATGAATGAGTTATCACCAATGATGGTTTTATGCTTATTGACACCATCATAATTACAAGTAATCGTCCCTGCGCCAATATTCACATTACTTCCGACTTCAGCATCGCCAATATAGCTTAAATGGTTCACTTTGCTGCCTTGAGCAACCGTCGACTTTTTCATCTCGACAAAGTTACCCACTTTTGTGTTATCGCCCAACACAGTATGAGGACGTAGATGTGCAAAAGGACCGACAGTAGCCTCATTCCCTATCTTAGCTTCATCCAATACACAGTAAGGCTTTATATGCACATTGTCACCGATTTGACTGTCTTTAATGATACAGCCGGCCTCAATAGTCACATTATGACCTATCGATACGTTGCCTTGAAATATCACATTAACATCAACAAACACATCTTGACCAACGCTTATCTCGCCACGTATGTCCACACGTTTTGGGTCTGCAAACTGCACCCCTTTTACTTGCAAGTCTTCGACCAGTTTTGCTTGCCAACTGCGTTCTAGTTGAGCCAATTGTTGACGGTTATTAACCCCTTCAATTTCAAACGCTCGATCAGGCTCAATAGCGGCTATAGTAACTCCATCGGCAACGGCCATTTTCACAATATCGGTAAGATAGTATTCTTGTTGTGCATTATCATTTGACAACTGAGGTAGATATTTATGCAATAAAGCGTTGTCTACACAATAAATACCACTATTTATCTCTCGTATGGCTTGCTCTTCAGTAGTGGCATCTTTTTGCTCAACAATAGCGACAATTTTACCTTGTTCATTGCGTTTAATACGACCTAGACCAAAAGGATTTTCTACGGTTAAGGTCAGCATAGACAGCCCTTCCGTATTCGCCTCTTTTAGCTTCGTTAATGTCTCGGCGCCAACCAATGGCACATCACCATATAGAATTAAACTTTTACCGTCCTTGGGTAAATCATCCAACGTGACCCTCACTGCGTGACCTGTCCCTAACTGCTCGGTTTGCTCTACCCATGTCACGTTGTAGTCGGCCATCGCCTTTTGAACTTGGTCTCCGCCAAATCCATATACCACAATGGTTTTATCAACTTTGATACTAAGGCAGGTATCTAATACATGCGCTAATAAGGGTTTATTGGCTAAAGTTTGCAATACTTTAGGTCTAGCTGACTGCATGCGGGTGCCTTTGCCAGCGGCAAGAATGATCGTCGTAAGCGTGTTATCCATAAGTTTTCAACTATTAACAAAAGCGATAAAAATAAAGTCTATCAAATAAAAAATCTAATTGTTCATTCACACGTCATCATTATAAAAATATAGTCTTGAGGATAATTTAACTCCCTATCAAGAACAAATCATCAAACAGACCTAAGCTCTTTAAATAAGAATAATATAGAATCCAGCAATGTCAAAAAGGTCTGTAGCAAACTGCGAATTAAAAAAAGAGGCATTATTACAAAGCTAGGTTACATTTTTATTATATGCCTTTTTATAACAACTGTAGTGAAGTTCTCATTATTTAACGAGTTGTATTTAGGTCCCATAATTGGCGATTGACGTCTACAATGAATAGAAAGACACAAATTTTAAGAGGAGGGGTAAAAAACCAGCAGGCTAGCCACAATCATCAGCCAAGCGACTACCGTCATAATACCGGCTAAGATATCATCTAACATGATACCCAGTCCACCCGATACCTTAACATCCGCCCATCTAATAGGGTTGGGTTTAGTAATATCAAAAAAGCGGAATAATACAAAGGCCAAACCGATCGCAAACCAATAAGTACCCAGGGTCAAATACTGAGGGACATAGCTGATAATAAAGGATAGCGGAATTAAGCTTATCCAAATACCCGCCCACTCATCCCAAACAATATGCGGGTCATCATGAACTTGCATCAAATGAGAGGTGCGATCACATATCCATATGCCAATAATACTCGCAAATATGGTCAGCATTAAAAAAGCGATAAAACCCAACTGAAGCATCGGCAAAGCAATGACAAGCCCGCCTAATGTCCCCCAAGTACCGGGCGCACGCTTCGGTAACCCACTACCCAGTCCAATACCCAGCCAATAGACTATTTTATCAAGCAAAGTTGCGCCTATCGGTAAAGGCGGACAAGTATTTGCCTTGCGAATATCTGGTTTATGGCTCGGCGGTGTCTCTTTGGTATCATTTGAAGCAGACTGAGGTGACATATAAAGGCATTCCTTAAACTTGGTGTGCTAGTGAATAAAATGCTGATAGCCACTTAAGTCAGGTAACTGTGTAAACGGATAAGGGTTTTCTTGTGTTACCTCACTACCTTGATACAGCAGTTTTACACGCTGATTAATCGATGGATTAACCAAAGTATCTGAAGTAGGAGCTACTGGGGTTTGGCGGCTATTTTGAGCGCACTCTTGCGAGGCCCTATTATGCAAGGTGCTATCACAAGCTATTACCTCACCGATACAAGTTATTTGAGTATTCACCGAGGCCATAAACTCATCTGAAAGACTCACGGATGCTGGCAAGGTAAAGGCCAATTCATAATCGTCACCACCTGTCAATTGACACCGTAGTCTCTCACTTATCTCTATCTGCTGTAAAGGCTCACTAGCAGGTAACGTCTCTAAATCAACCCGCATAGCAACCCTGCTCTGCTGACAGATATGACCCAAGTCCTGCACCAATCCATCTGATATATCTATCATTGAGGTTGCTTGAGAAAGACGAGACAAGGTCTTACCCAATTTGACGCGTGGTGTGGGCATATGCAAGCGATGAGCAAGGTGTTGACCAACCTCATTGTCAGGGTGATATAAGGCATAACTGGCATCACCAACCGTGCCTGAGAGATAGATTTTATCGCCCACTTGCGCACCATGACGATATATTGGCGATACCCCTTTATGCATGATGCCATTAGCAGTTATACTGATGACCAGCTTATCACTACGAGTCGTATCACCACCGATCAGACGCACACCATACTGAGTACAAGCATGAAACAAACCCTTGGCAAATTCACTTAGCCAATCTTGATGCGCCAAGCGTTCAGGTAATGCCAAAGCCAGTAAAATACTATGCGGCGTCGCCCCCATAGCAGCGATATCAGAGACATTGACTACCACAGATTTATAGCCAATCGCAAAGGCCAATGATGACACCTGATCCCAATCCTCACTAAAGTGGCGCCCTTGAACCAGCGTATCCACACAGGTTACCCATTGATTGACTGAGCCGTTTAACGTCACCACTGCCGCATCGTCACCCAAACCTTTGGTGATTGCTGCCTGCTCAGCAGACTGACTGTCATCTTGCTGTTGATTAAGGTGCTGCTGGTTAAAATAACGTTCAATCAGCTCAAATTCCGTCATCCTGCGTCATCCTTAAAGAGGGGTTAATGCACAACTCATTCTCAATGTTTGTTGCTGTATTTAGAGAGTCTGCAAAGCTTTCTTTCACTCTGCTGATCTTAATTTAGACACTGTAGCTTTAAACACTGTAGTCCAGTATGAAAAGCGCTTTTTTTAAAGCTATCGTAAAATACTAAAATGCCGTATCATACAATGTCGGCTAGGCGTTAACTTTTGATTTAAGTTACTTTTTAGGCTTATTATTTATAGAGTTGCTTATTAGGTTTATTGGTTATGAAGTTACTTATTAAGTTTTTTGGATTTTAGACCAATCCTTGGTTTGGGCTGGCGTGTCTGCTCGGTTTGGGGAATGCTCGTATCCGCTGTTGTCTCTGAATCGAGCGACTGAGTGTCATTATCAACCTGACTGTCGCCATCCTTGGCTTTGTCAAAGCCGTTGTCTTTCGATGACGCTTCTTGTTGTTTGGCCTTCGCTTTGGTTTGTTGTTTTTTGTGCTTATAGCCACTACCGGTATCCGCTTCTACCTCAACTGCTCTAAGCTCTGCTGCAAGCTTGTCCATTACCGCATTGATTAGCTTATGGGCGTCGGTCGCCCCAAAGTGGGTATTGAGCTTCATCGCTTCATCGAGCACCACTTTATAGGGAATATGTAAGCTGTGCTTTAGTTCATAAGCACCAATGAGTAAAACCGCATGCTCAACCCTATCAATCTGATCAATACCGCGATCCAAGTGTTGAGCAATTAACGTTTCGAGCTCATCTATTTGCTGTGGAATCTCGCGCATCATCGTATGATAATAACCCAAGTGCACGGTATGCATGGCATTCGTAGCACGGGTACGCGCCGCAATATCATGGGGTGGATTTTCTTTCCATTCGACTTGACCTGACTGCTCAAAGCGACGATCTGTCATTAACCACTCATACAACCCTTGTAATGCAAAACGGCGTGCTTTTCGCACAGCAGTGTGACTTGTCTTATACGTGGATTCACTAATATCAAACTGATCATCAGACTTAGAGTCAGACTTAGAGTCAGACTTAGGGTCAAGCTTAGGGTTAGTATCTGACTGAAGATTTGAATGAGAGGTGTCTGCAGGTTGTACCGGATGTTGATTACTCATGGATATAAATACCTATCATCAAAGAGGGGCTTTGACGTTACTATGACTATGGATTTGGGTCTTTTTAAAACATCGGCTATAGCTGAATTAAAAGCTGCGCAAGCCTTTTAGGGTTAACAGACTCGGACTATGGTGTTAAACGCTCGCTATCGAAATTGGCGCTAAACGTTTTAAGACTGACGCATTATAAAAACTTAATGTTAAATCATGTCCTAACGTTAATCTGAGCGCCATACAAACAGGCAGCTTAACTTATTACACTAGTCTTCGTCTTCATCATAATCGACTTCAAGTTGCGACAGTACTGCAATCATCTCAAGCGCAACTAATGCAGCTTCAGCACCTTTATTACCGGCTTTAGTGCCTGAGCGTTCAATGGCCTGCTCGATACTATCAGTCGTAATAATGCCATTAATCACTGGAATATTGTAATCCATTGAGACACTGCTCAGACCATTGGCAGAGCTACCTGCAACGATGTCAAAGTGCGGCGTACTGCCTCGGATAACTGCACCTAGCGCCACGATGGCATCAAAGCGATCAGACTCAGCAGCACGCTGCGCCGCTAAAGGCAATTCAAAAGCACCAGGTACACGAATCACACTGATATTACTACCAGATACCCCATGACGTAATAAGGTATCTATCGCACCATCCACTAATGACTCGACGACAAAGGCATTAAAACGTCCAACAACGATACCAATACGGGCATCTGTATTTTGATATAAATTACCTTCAAGGTGAGTAATGGCGTCACGTTCTTTTTGTAAATCTTGCATAATGGCATCCTAATGAAATGATTAATAAGATCTATTTGAGCAAAATAGATAGATATGAGCAGGCAGATATATATGAATAAAAATGACTGTTATCATAACATTTTTTGAGGATAAAATTAGCAGTGATTTGTTGTTATTAGTTCGGTTATTCAAGACAAATCATCCGCTTTATAAGCAGGCTAACAAGGGATATACATCTCTGGTAAACAGACGTTTCAATGACGAAAATGGCTTAAAGACGCATCTCAATGCCCTGTTCTGCCATAAACTGTTTTGCTTCACTGACGGTATACTCACCAAAATGAAAGATACTGGCTGCCAATACTGCATCCGCACCGCCTTCGAGCACCCCATCGGCCAAATGCTGCAAGTTGCCCACACCGCCCGAGGCAATCACTGGGATATTGACACGGCTAGTGATGGCTTTCATAAGTGCTAGGTCATAGCCTTTTTTGGTGCCATCGCCGTCCATTGAGGTAACCAATAGCTCGCCTGCACCCAAGTCTGCCATTTTTTCTGACCAAGCAACGGCATCTATTCCTGTTGGTTTACGCCCGCCGTGCGTAAATATCTCCCATCTTGGCTGGCCATCGATATCCTCTACTCGCTTCGCATCAATCGCCACCACAATACATTGACTGCCAAACTTAGCGGCCGCTTCTCCCACAAACTCTGGCGTAAACACTGCGGCTGAATTGATGGCAACTTTGTCCGCTCCAGCATTTAATAAGTTACGAATATCTTCAAGTTTACGAACGCCTCCGCCGACAGTAAGGGGGACAAATACCGTTTCAGCAATACGCTCGACCATGTCATACGTGGTTTCTCGCCCATGGTGAGTGGCAGTAATGTCGAGAAAGGTAATCTCGTCTGCTCCTTGCTCATTATAACGCTTAGCTACTTCTACTGGATCGCCTGCATCTTTAATATCGACAAACTGCACCCCTTTTACCACACGGCCATTATCAACATCTAAACATGGAATAATTCGTTTTGCTAACATCGGTTGCGCCTTATGAGTTCGATGACATTCATCTTGGTTAACGTTTAGCTTATTAGTATTCTATTGCCGCATTTTAGCAAAATTAAACACTCGATTTTTGCTAAAATTGAGTGATACCTCAACTTATACCAAATCTATAAATCAACCTATAGAGAAAGGCGAATACAAACGCTATAAATAATAGGTTTAGTGAGCCTGACAAAGATAGGTTGTTTTATAGAAAAGGTATTAGCCTTGGTGGGTGGTGGGTAGATATCTTGTGGCTAAAAATAGTCCATTTATTTAAAATAGTTCTTTAATAGATGTCATACACCGACCCTATTATTCAGGGCACCTTTTATAACACAGTTTTTATACCATAGCTGTTTTAACATTGCTTTTATAAAACAGTGTTTAAAATAAGATAACATCAATGCAGTCAAAGGCATCATACGTCACACTTAAGACTTATTATTGAGTGAAATGCTCCTTGTCAGCTTAAGTATATAATGAGAGTATGAATATGCTATATAATCTTCAAATTATTTATCTAAATATTTTTAACAACACTCTAAAATAAAAACCTTTAAACAATTGATACCAAATCTGAAATTAACCTATCGAAGAAGGCGAATGCCAATGCGACACACAGTCCATATAATGAGCCTGCCCGACTCTATCAAGGGTAGATTATTTTATAGATTTGGTATTACTCATCTTTAATAGCCCCATAAGAGAAGCTCATGTCTGTTTATACCCATCTGTCTCATGACCAATTTACTGATTTTTGCCAAACCTTTGGGGTGTCATTTGCCAAGGCCATTCCCATCACTCAAGGCATCAAAAACTCAAACTGGTTTATCCAAACCACAGAAGATGATGACGGTGAGTACTCGTATGTATTTACCTTATTTGAGGAGCGTCCCCCTTCTGATATCGCCAAAATGGCAGCTATCCTAAATCGTCTTAAAGGCACGCTACCTGTTGCAGCCCCCTTAGCCAAACAATCCAATGAAGCTAAAGAGAAAGCTGAAGACTTTGATGATTATTTGATCCATTATGAAGGTAAAGCCATTACATTAGTGCCCTGCTTATCTGGTAGCCATCCGACCATTACCACCGCTAACATGTGTTACAAAATGGGAAAAGCGTTGGCCACATTGCACAACAGCCTTCAGAGTTTGACACCCGCTGAAGACTATGAAGTCCCTTTGTATCCTTGGCATGAAGTGCGTGATCGCGAAATTCAGTTTATGCCAGCCGATGAAGCCAAACTGATGCAAGATATCTGGCAAAGCTATGAGACTTTGCCTTTATCAAGCTTACCGCAAGGGTTGTGTCATTTAGACATGTTTGCCGATAATACCTTATGGGATCTTAGTGAAGGTAAGGAACAGCTAACCGGCTTGCTTGATTTTACTGAGGTTAGCATTGAACATTATGTGATGGATATTGCCATTACCATTAATGACTTTTGTACCACATGGGGCGATGCGGGTGATGGTGAGTCGGTCAACTTTAACACCCAAAAAATGAACGCCTTTATTGATGGCTATCAAAGTATACGTCCCTTAAATGAAGCAGAGCAAGCGGCCATGCCTACTATGCTGGCTATGGCTGCAGTTACTTTTTGGTTACTACGCTTAAATGTGATTTATTATAACCGTGAGCAAGGTCGTACTGGCGATAATATCATGGTGAAAAACCCAGACTTGATGAAGCGTTTAGCCGCTTATCATTGGGGTGAGGTAGAAAAATTACGTCATCAACAGCAGACGGTCTATGTGCTAGAACATGCCCGCTTCAAAAATGACAATAGGGATGATATCCTTGAGGATTGTTCTCTTGTTGGGATATTCACTAGTGAGGGTCAAGCGCGGGCTGCGATAGAAAAAGTTAAAGACAAGCCGGGCTTTAAAAATTATCCGAATGGCTTTCATATTGATGCCTATCCCTTAGGTGAGATCAATTGGTCTTCTGGATTTAGTGACTCTTAAGCCTAGTTTGTTTTAACTTAGAGTCTTCTTTTAATGAAAGGTTTGTTTCACGTGAAACAATAATTAAATAGTCAATTTGCAAAGCGTAAGGTCTATTTGATCAGACTCTGATGTTTATGATCAAACGTTACTATCGACTAAATATATTAATCAAAATCAATGATCTGCACGACTGGTCCTGATTTGCCAAAAGGAAAATATAATGAGCGACCACATTGATGACTGGCATAAGCTGGCTAGCTATGACACCAATATTCAGGGTGAACTGCATGCCAACTTATTAAAGAATAATGGTATCCCTGTGTCTGTACAAACGTTAAGTGCCATACCTGGCATGAATTCAGGCAGTGTCATTTGGGTTAAAAATGATGATTTAGAGACCGCAAAACAAATCTTAGATAATATTGATAAAGGTTCTATTGCCAACGAATTAGACGATAACTTAGACAATGGTTTAGACAGTGAGTTAGACAGTCGCTTAGAAAATGAGGCTGATCAGACCAATGTTAATCAGCCAATTAGAGACCAAGGTGGTGAGTTATAAATGTGTCAGTTATTAGGCATGAATGCCAACACTCCGACAGACATTGGATTCAGTTTTTCGGGTTTTCAGCACCGAGGTGGTAATACAGACCATCATAACGATGGTTTTGGGATTGCCTTCTTTGAGCCGAATAGGTGTACGACTTATGCAGACGCTGACACGAATGATACTGACTCTACTGAGATTGATAAGGCTAACACCGCCAAAAATCGCAGCCGTGGGCTTAGAGTCTTTCACGATGATAAGCCTAGCTTTGAGTCGCCCGTCGCTGAATTGATAAAAAACTATCCTATCAAAGCATTAAATGTAGTTGCTCATATTCGCAAAGCCACTCAAGGAACGAATTGTCTGGCTAATACCCACCCCTTCGTTCGTGAAGTGTGGGGCGAGCAGTGGGTGTTCGCTCATAATGGGCAAATGACCGAAGGTTTTATTAAGCGTTGTCAGCGTTTACAGGATAATGGTAATAGTGAGTATTGCCGCCCAGTCGGTACCACAGACTCAGAAGCTGCTTTTTGTTACCTTATTAATCGTTTGAAATCGACTTATAAAAAACGACCTTCGGACGAAGAGCTGTTTAAATTTTTGACCGCTCAATGTCGCTATTTAGCGGCTAATGGGCTCTTTAACTGTTTGTTATCTAATGGAGACTGGCAACTGGCTTATGCCAATTCGTTATTATTTTATCTAACACGTAAGGCGCCGTTTGGTGAAGCTAAGCTTGCCGATGATGACTTATCAATTAATTTTAGTGATGTCACGACCGATAAAGACAAAGTCACTATTTTGGTAACCGTTCCTTTAACTGAAAATGAACAGTGGCAACAATTAGCGGTCAATGAGTGCTTGGTATTTCGTGACGGTGACATTCTGTTCCAAGACACACCAAGCTTACGCAAATATTTAACCATTGAAGAGGGTATCGCCATAGCGCGCGAGGTTGGGGCGAGCCTTTAAAATTAATTGTTGATTATTGGCAGTTATACATTGGCGGTTATATTGCTTGCTATTATCGTTAAGAGTCACGCAACACAAGATATGCAACACAATAATTGTGAGCTCTATCGCTATACACCCTATGCTAACCCTTCATACCTAATAGACCCTAAGCGTCTTATCACAGATACTGGCGACAGCAGCGCTTAAACTTTTCGCCTGAACCACAAAGACATGGCTGTTTTTGAGTCAGGCGAATTGGGACAGTTGGGTCTAAAAAATACCACTTTGCTGTGGATGGCGCTGTGGATGGTGTTGATAATTGTTCGATGGTAGTTGCCACCCCTTGCCCCGCTTTTAGTTTGACAAATGTGGACCGCTCATGATGGGCTAAGAGCACAGATTGACCAGACTGTAAGTCATGATAATAGGCTTTAAACTCGACTTGAGCATGACGCTTGCCAAGCTTTGGGTCGTGATGCACTATTTGTAAGCCGGCCCAATCGGTTTGTGACGCCCATTCCTGAATTGCTGACCTATCAAGATATGCTTGCTGAGCAGGCACTGTCGTAGACACGATATAGTCGGTGAATGCTAAGACGAACGCCGAATAACGAGAGCGCATTAAGGCTTCAGCACTTTCGGCGACTTCCCTACCCTCATGTAACGGCTGACAGCACTCACTATAGGTAAGTTGACTATTTGGTTTATCTAATTTCGAGTCTAGAGCTCTTAGAGCATGACTCTCCTGACTAGATTTGGGCGTAGTAGACTCAAAACGTTGAGTGTTTGGCTCAGTCAGCTGTATGCGACAGGGACAGATTTTGGATATCATATTTTAAGCCTCTAAACGATGTTGATAAAACCATCGATTCATTATCATTGACGAAACTCTAACAGATACTAGGGTCGTTAGACAAAACTGAGACGGTTACTATGCTACTAAATACACTTTGTTCTAGCGCACTTGCTCTTACCACTGCGTGTTATACAGCACTAAACGAGACACAAGACCCGTTGAACGATACTGTTAACCTTCTCCTTGATGGCTCTCTCAACAATGCTATTGCTGCCTCTAATATCTATACATCCAAAGACAGCGCGCCTTATCCAATAGCACCTGACAAAATAGCACCTGACAAAATACAGCCTCACCTAGTAGAGCCTGACAATGCAGCGTTTGACCAACAATCATATGAAGCGTTACCTAGCCACACCACACCCTCCTCTATTTTCAATCCCTCTAAATCAAATGCCTCTGAGACTAGTACACCTAAGCCTAGAGCAACCCAGTACTTAATTGGTGCTGGTAAAGCAGATATTACTGGAGCTGCCGCTGAGACAGGCATGTTTGGTTATGCTGCTGAACAGGTGGTTGAGGGTCTTAACGACCGTTTATATGCGCATGCTTTTATTATTGCAGAAGACAACTCAAGCTCACATCAGTCGCTACAGTCTGAACAAAGTCATCATGTAGACACTACTCATGACTCAGGCGCTAAGGTTAATTCAGACGCACATTATAATTCAAAAACCTATTCCAATATTGACAAAGATAACGACAAAGATAATCCATCAGAGCATCGTGTGGTTTATGTTTCAGCAGACATGGGCGCCATGTTCACTGCCGTGAAACAAGCCGTCATTAAAAAGCTACACACAAAATATGGCACGCTTTACACCGATAGTAATGTCATGCTTACGGCCACCCATACCCATGTCGGCAATGCTGGCTACTCTCATCAAAGACTGTATCAAATTGCCAGTAAAGACGACACCGGTGCCGGCTATAGTAGCCAAAACTTTAACGCCATAGTTGACGGTATTGTCACTTCAATTGAGCGTGCTCATCACTCATTGACCCCAGGTACCTTATCTATAGCTCAAGATAAACTGCAAGGCGCTACGAAAAATCGCTCAGTATCCGCCTATAATATGAATCCTGATGCCAAGCAATACGATAGCAACGTCAATGAGCTGATGACCCAATTGCGCCTCGACGCCCTAGATGGTACGCCTTTAGGTCTGATCAACTGGTTTGCGATACATCCGACCAGCTTTAGTAACCAATTCGAATATTTGAGCGCAGACAACAAAGGGGTGGCTCAGCTCGGTATCGAATCCTCCATGGCTCAGCGCTATGGGCATCCGTTTGTTGCCGCTTTCGCCAATGCTGATGAAGGGGATGTGGTAGCTGCAGGGGGTAATGCCAACTCAGCTCCTGGTTTTGAAGGCAGTGATAATGAGTGGGATAATGTCGTCCGTGATGGATCACTCCAGCTTAACAAGGCGCTTGATCTGTGGGACAAGGGACGACTAGTATCAGGTTCTGTGTCGACTCGCTCGCGTTGGATCGACTTAAATGGCTATCAGGTTGATGCTAAATTTACAGATGGCGCTGGTAACAAGACGTTATGCCTACCGGCACGTGGCTATTCTTTTGCAGCGGGTGCTGAAAATGGTCCCTCAAATATCCCTGGCATATATGAAGGAATGACTCGTGATACCTTACGCATCTCTGATAGCGTCAATAAAGTAGATACTTCTGTTGTCGGCAGTGTTACCCGAGGTGCTTTTAGCCTTGTATCGTCAGTCAATCAAGATGACTGTCAGGCACAAAAGCCAGTCTTACTTCCGACGGGGCAATGGGGCTGGGTCACTAGCCAACAACCGGTGCAACTGATGCGCATTGGCAATCTTGCTATTGTCGCCATACCAGGTGAACCTACCACAATGGTAGGACGGCATCTACGCTCTGCGGTACTTGAACAATTAAAACCAATAGGAGTAGATACGGTAATAGTAAACGGTCTCGCTAATAACTATACAGGTTATATAACAACGCCTGAAGAGTACGCCTTACAGCATTATGAAGGGGCATCCACCGAGTATGGGCCCTATCAAAGTAATGCCTTTATCCAAGAATATACCCAGTTGGCGCAAGCGATACGAGAAGACACTAATATAGACAGCGCTATTGCACCACCTGATCGTTCTGCTCAAAAGTTTGCTGAAAGACCAGGGGTACTCTACGATGACAAGCCGATACATCAACACTGGGGACAAGTACTAACACCGCCCACACTGAGCTATCAAAAAGGCGAGACCGCTCACGTTGTGTTCCGTGGCGCCCATCCAAAAAATAATCTGCGTACCGAAGATACCTTTTTAAAGGTACAACGCTTAATAAATGGACAGTGGGTAGATTATCTTACCGATAGAGACTTCGATACCACCTACCATTGGCAACGTGAAGGGGTTGCGTATAGTAGGGTTACGATTGAGTGGCGAATCTCTGATAAGACGCCCACTGGCACCTACCGTATTGTCCATCAAGGCGATTGGAAAAACGGTTGGGACGATACCATCACCCCTTATTCGGGTCGATCACGCTCTTTTGAGGTTCGATAAGTCACGGCTAAGGTTTACTAAGACTAGGTTTAAAAGATAAGTACTATTAGAACCACCCACCCATTAATTGATACCGTACTTATTTATAGCAAAGCTAATTTATAGAATAACTAATGTATAGCATAGCTAACAGACAAAAAAAGCCAGACTTCTAGAGTCTGGCTTCTTATAATAAGGTGTCTTTAATCGCTTATAGTAGTTGAATTATGTATGAGCTATTAGTCATACACTTCAAGCATACGATTTTAGATTAACTTATTTCTTTTTCCACGTTTGGCTACGTGAGAATGGACCTAAGTGACCTTTAAGTTTTAAAGTATTACCACTTAGCGTCGCAGTTAAGCGATATGTTTTACCGTTTTCTGGATCAGTGATTTTACCACCACTATACTTACCACCACCATCAGCTTTCAAACCTGAGATCACCGTGCGACCAACATACTTTTTACCTTCAGCACGGTTAGTAGAGATGATTTTACCAGTTAAGGCACCACCAGACTCAGTAATTTTGATAAGCGCTTTTGGCTCACCATCGTCATACGTTTGCCAAGTCGTGTTGGCTAACGGATCAGCAGCCATAGCGACTGTTGCAAGACCTAGAGCTGAAAGAGCTAAAACAGATTGATTTAATAATTTCATAATGCGATTCCTTTCGAGAGAAAATGTTAACTTGAGTACTTAAAACTAAATACAAGCCATAAGAGAGATTAGCTTAAAATTGAAAGTTGTCTAAATAATTAGCAGCTAATCTATTATGTCGTAATTCATGGTTTGGATATCTTAGAGGCTCAAGGTAGAGCGGTCAAGATATTTTTTATTTATCTGCCATGAGTGCTATAACTGATTATAACGATAATTTTATCAAAAAAAAGCACTAAATCAACAAACTATTGCCCTTACCTTTTTTTAGTGTAAGAGTTATGAAAACGGATTGTCTATCTTCTTACTGGTTTGCGTCTGCTCGCTTACAATAGACTCTTTTGTTGCCGTATCGTGAAGGTTTCCCGCGGTTTTTGCCTTTTGTAACTCATCGACTATCGCTTGAAAAACGTGCTGAAGCTTTAACGCTTGCTCTAATCCTGCTTCACTTTTAATAATATCTATATCCCCATAGACAGTGACTTTATCTGTTTGGTTCTCAAACACCAACTCCCCTATCTGCATACTTTGATGGTCATTTTGATAAGGCAAAAATGCTGTTGTCTCAAAGCTTGGATTGTTTTCAGTCTTATTGTCTGGAATGTCTGGAATGTCTGGATGTTTCATAATGCATATCCCTTAATTGCGCATCAATATAAGTATCCATAAAAAGTACAGGATAAATGTCCGCAAAATTACAAGTCATATCCATATTACCAAGAACCTGTGCTTTATGCGTCATTATCTAAACGGTTATTTTGACAAAAAATTATCAACAATCCAACGTAAGATTTCAATCAAAACAAGATACCAAAGAGGCTCATCATCTGCTTGATTAGAGCTTTTAGTGCTACTGTCTCTATCAGTAATATCACTGACGCTTGTGGGCAATGCCATGGCGACTGCTTTAGATTCTGAAGCAATAGCGGGAAAGACATCAATACCAGATCGCAGAGCGAGCTCATCAATACTAATAACTTCTATGCGCTCGCTATCATCATTAGGCGCATAATAGGCGCCCGCCTCACCCGTAGCAGGAATAAATATGGCTTTAAACATATGTGTCGGTACCAAGACTCGATCATGTAACTGAGTCAGCTTACTGCCTTTAAACGCCACACCCGTTATGACGTAAACCTCACCGTATTTTTTAGTTAAATATCGGGTCACAGATTCGATATTGCGCCAGACATAACGGTTATTTTTAGGAGATTGAGGCACGATATTGGCAAGACTAAAGCTGTCATATTGCTGACGAGTATTGGCCATATCTGCATTAGGTGCCAGATGCCCTCGATCAAATCCTGAGTTTTTGTAGTCTGATATTTCTGCCCTTAGAGACTCAGGCAGTCTGCTTTCACTATGAAAGCTGTCCTCTCTTGGAATTTCCTCTGCTTGATCAAGTCGTTTCCGTGTAATGTGTTCAGCTGACCACAGCGGGGTGCGCGATACGCCTGAGTATAAAGTAGCAAAGCCTTCAAAGCACAAGGGGACACTTCGTTTGATGACCCTGTCGTCGATATAATCTGGTGCCGTGGCAGCATAAAAGTTTTGATCACAGTCTCTAAAATCTGTTGCCCACGCCCCTGTAGACAGACCCGTACTGCTCATTAATGCTAAACAAAACGGTAACACTCTGTGAAAGCTCATTGTAGACGCTTTAGGTAAATACACCACCGCCTTTAGAGCCATTAACCCAGCTATTAATACCCTCGTGATTACTGATAAAAGCATTAAAAATATAGGTATTAATAAAGGTATTTTTAAAAATCGTACTATTAATAAGGACATTAAGATTAAGGGAACTTTATATCGCATTGTTTGGTCATGACCACTTACCACGTTTACCGCCTCTACTTTGACCAAGTTACCTACTGTTAACTGCTGCTTTTACGCCTTGATTATAAGTGCCAGCTATATGCGTTATATGTCATAAATTATCAAAAAAAAACTTTGTTTTTAATAAGATAGCGCTGGTCAATAAAGGCAAAAGAAGGTCATGCTACCAATGGTTATAGCAAGTGTAAAGCGTTGAGTACAATTAAACGTCATTTGGTGACGCACTCAATGCTCAGATTTGTCGAACCAAATGTGAAAATATAGAGTCAATATAGGTCGAATTACCGACAATAAATAAAACGGATCGCTAAGGATGACATTTGACTTGCCTTTAGGTATACTATATCGCTCAAAACGGTGAAGTGGCTGAGTGGTCGAAAGCGCACGCCTGGAAAGTGTGTATACGTTAATAGCGTATCGAGGGTTCGAATCCCTCCTTCACCGCCAATTTTGTTTTTCGCTTTATTCTATAACCCCCTTCCCCCCTATATTGCATAGTTCCTTATTGCTTAGTGCCTTATTACAAAGTGCCTTGCCAATATTTCCTCAATATTTTTAATATTCATTGTCCATGACTAATTTGGCTTTTCTAACATTTCCGATAGTATGTTGAATCAACGCTATGTTGAGTTGAATTAAAATTAACCCTCATCTTCCTATATCCATAATCCTTAAAATCCTAATCAGATTATATAGTCTTGCTATTATAAAGCTCAAAACTTGAGCCGTAGGTTCTGTTTCTCTACTCCGCACGTTACACATTCGGCAAACCAAGTTTTAAGTTTGCTTATAAATCAGCTTGTATCGAAACCATACCTTTTCTATAAAACGACCTATCTTAATTAAGTTTGTCAGAATTTAATGTGACCCATATTTAGGTATTGTCTCCTGTCTTTTTTAGTACTAAAAATAAAAGACACATCCGCATTATAGGGTTATGTTCTCCAGACCTTCAAAACAGTTCATCTCTTTCTAATACCTTCATATAACTTTTAATAATGCTTATTATCATGTCTTTTCAGTCCTTTATTTTAGCCCTTATATACTTATCTCTTGTTCTATACCTTTCTGTTAGAGAACTATTCACTAAATAAGTATCTATATAGCAATATTTAATAACTAACTTAAATTTTCTGTAAAAATTTATTGACATTTAAGCAACAAATTAATATAAATAAAACTTAACTCATAGTTTCAACATTCCGAATAATCTGAATGTTTTGACTACATTATTTTGTTCTATTTTCTAATTAATCAATTGAATAATATGAGGGAAGTATGAAAAAGGTTTTTCTAAGCGTTGGCTTATTGGCGCTATTAATGCAAGGCTGTGCGACACCACACGTGGTTCAAACTAAAAAAGTTAGTGACGCAAGTTTGACATGTCAGCAAATTGTCTCTGAAATTGAAGAGGCGGAAAGATTTGAAAAAGAAGCACGTGATGAACGTAAAGTTACCGGTAAAAACGTCGCAGCTGCGGTGCTATTCTGGCCAGCGTTAATTGGCACTTACTCTAATACTGAAGAAGCTATCGATGCCGCTAAAGAACGCCGTAATAACCTAACCAAGCTTTATGAGCAAAAAAATTGTAAATAATTTATGAGTGATTACTCTCAATAGATTTATCTTTGTCAATCTTAATAAGGGCCTACCGCAGAGCTGTGGTAGGCTTTTTTAATCAAATAAAATTGTCATGCGCTGCATTATACTGTCTAGTTACGTTTTTTGTTGTTCTGTTATAAGAATTACTATATCCTTTGATTAAGCATACTCAATGAAAGAGCGCCTATTAAAATATTGATTTATCTAAGACTTTTAAATCATTTAATTTTTTATCTATCTTAATACAGGTAGTCAGGCCTCAGAGCTAAATGCTATTTGATACTCACCATTTTCTGACACGCAAGCAAATACCCTGCACGCAGCGTTAAAAGGACTTTTACATGCCAGCAATTAAGCCTCTTAGTACCCTAAAATCACTATCTCCACGTACCTTAAACCATACCGGCTATCTTGCTATTGCCAAAACTCGCGCCAAAGCCTTGCAAGCATTTGCCATGGTAGTACCTATACCTAGACCGCAACTCTTTATAGGTGAACAATCGTGCTTCGAGCTTTGCGATATGATGATCAATGAAGGCGCCACAAATATCTTGATTGTGACCGATTCTGTTTTAAACAATTTGGGTATCCCTGACAAAATAACTCGGTATTTAAAAGAGCATAATGTTGACTATCATCTGTATGATGGCATCACACCAGATCCGACTTTCAGTGTGGTTGAAGAAGGTCTAAATCACTCGATAAACCATAACTGCGATGCAATCTTAGCGTTAGGTGGCGGCTCTGTCATCGATGCGTCCAAAATTTTGGCCATCAGTCAAGCCACAAAGCGTAAGCCGCAAAAGCTGATGGGATTGCTAAAAGCTTCAAAATGTATGCCGCTATATTGTATCCCGACTACTGCAGGCACTGGCTCGGAAGCGACGCTTGGCGCCGTAGTGTCAGATGATAAGACGCATCAAAAATCCATTTCAATAGACCCAAGAATGGTGCCTTTAGCTGCCGCGATAGATCCGACTATTATGCAAGGTATGCCCCCTCATATCACAGCGGATACGGGTATTGATGTTCTGACTCATGCGCTAGAAGCGTGGATGAGTGTGAACGCCAGTAGTGAGACAGACTATTATGCCGCCTCTGCCACCAGAACGGTGATGCAGTATCTACCCCTTGCCTATAAAGATGGGAATGACCTGAAGGCACGGGAACAGATGGGTATTGCTGCCCACTACGGTGGTATAGCCTTTAATAAAGCGGGCTTAGGTTATGTGCATGCTATTGCTCACCAGTTAGGGGCTTATTATGGTGTACCCCACGGTCGTGCGAATGCCATTGTGTTGCCTTATATACTTGATATCAATCGAGAGGTCAGTAAAACAAGGCTTGCTCACTTAGCTAAAATAACGGGCATTATCGATACGACTGGCGCAAAAGTAGATGATCGTGATTTGGCCGACTATTTTATCGAGCATGTCAGCACTTTAATCAAAAAGTTGAATATAGATAATACCGTTAAGGGTATGCAAAGTAGTGACTTTAAGAAAATTGCCAAAGCTGCTGCTAAAGAAGTTCGTGATACATATGCCGTCCCTAGATATCTCACGGCTTTACAGATTATCAATATCCTTAACAAAATTAAAGCTGCAAGCGAAACGTAAGGCTTAAGGCTACAGTCGCCGTTCTAACGATTAGTGTTTTACTGACTAAACGAAAATTAAGCTGTTGCATTACTTGAAGCTTGCACTGCTAAAACTTGCGTTATCAAAAGCTAGTTGATCCCAATAGGGTTCATCCCCTATTTGCTCAACGATAAAATCGATAAAACAGCGACAACGCTGTGATAAAAATTTATTCTTAGGGTAGACGGCATAAGCATTTAACGTAGGGAGTTGGTACTGCGTCATCAAAGGTATCAACTCACCACTGGCGATCGTCTCATAGGCAATGAAGGTTGGTAAAAAGGCAATACCTTGACCTTTTACTGCCATTTTTATCAAAAAGTCACCATTATTGGCCTTCATCTTTGATGTCGTGTCTATTTTGTGAGACTTGCCTTCTGAATCGATTAATACCAAGCTGTTTTGTTTGTTAAACCCATATTGTAAAAAAGAATGCTGTTGCAAGTCCGCTAAAGATTTGGGCATACCTGCTTGTGCAATATAGTCTGGACTGGCACATAAAACATACCGAATGACCGTGAGGCGTCTTGCTTGATAGCTTGAGTTCTTAAGCTCTCCAATACGAATAGCCAGCTCATACCCCTCTTCGATCAAGTCCACTCGCCTATCTGAAAAGTCCAATTCAAAATCTAAGTTTGGGTGCTGAATAGCGTAGCTGTCAATGATGTCACTAAGGTGCATCAATCCGAATGACAATGGCGCCGTTATTTTCAACGTACCTTCAATGTGGGCTTTGACGCCACTAATTTCTTCATTAAGCACCGCCACATCACCAAGAATAATGCGTGCCTGTTGGTAATACTGCTCACCGGCTTCCGTTAAGGTCGAGTTACGCGTAGTGCGGTTGATAAGCTGAGTTTTTAATCGATCTTCTAGATCTTTTAGACGGCGACTCACTGCCGATTTTGCGATATCCAATTGTTCAGCAGCTTTAGTAATACTGCCCGCCTCCACGATACGCACAAACAGCGACATATCTTCTAACTGTCCCATACCA
This sequence comes from Psychrobacter sp. CX5, assembly GCF_057621535.2. Taxonomy (NCBI): domain Bacteria; kingdom Pseudomonadati; phylum Pseudomonadota; class Gammaproteobacteria; order Moraxellales; family Moraxellaceae; genus Psychrobacter; species Psychrobacter sp. CX5. The sequence continues at coordinate 1,111,871 of NZ_CM177735.1, forward strand.
CTCCTCGCAGTCCAACCTTTAATGCTATTTAAAAAAAATTTAATACAAGCCTGTTATAGTCTCTCAGATTCTGTTATTAACCAAATAACAACCTTAGTACTACTCTGTAACTCAAATAAACTGGATATTCTTATGTCCTGATTAATTGGCGTTGAAGAATGTTTTGAAGAGAACTTTAAAAGCACACTACCGAAAATATTGTCTACCATATCTAGATATTATCTTATCGATGAAGGCAAGAGCGAACTCAGCAAATAGTAGGTTCAACGTGTCTGAGAGACAGGTAATTTTATAGAGAAGGTATTAACCATCAAAAGGGATTTAGTATCTTTGAAGGTAAACTAAATGCTATTGTTCTCAAAATCTGAATTATCATTTGCAATTTGAGTGGTTTATTTCTTCTGCGTCAACAATTAGTATAGCACCACAAGAGTAAAGGTATAAACAATAAACAAAAACTGATGTACATTAATTAACGTTAGGAGAACCTTATGAACAATGCACTTCGTTATGCTGCTCCATTAGGCCGTCTATTATTAGTCGTACTATTTATCATGTCAGGTTGGTCAAAAATATCTGGCTATGAAGGTACGCAAGGTTATATGGAATCTATGGGTGTGCCTGGAGGATTACTTCCTTTGGTCATTGCTTTAGAAATATTAGGTGGTATTGCTGTTCTTGTCGGGTTTAAAGCACGCTGGATTGCCTTGATCCTTGCTATTTTCACCATCGCATCTGCTGTCATATTCCATGCTGATTTTGCTGATCAAAACCAAATGATGCACTTTATGAAAAACCTAGCTATTGCTGGTGGTTTCTTAATGATTGCAGGCCATGGCCCTGGCGCTTTATCAATCGATAAAGATAAATACACCTATCCAGAAGACTATGATCGTCGCCCAACACGCACCCTTTAATAGCGACACCTTTCTATATATCTAACAATATATAGTATAATTTTCTGACTTTTAAGCTACTATAAACGACTGATATTGACATGGTTGATATCAGTCGTCTTTTATTGTGTGCTAACTTATTGTCGCGTGCTAACTGATCGCTCTATTAGCGTCTCGTTTTAACAGTCAAGTTTAACTTTATAGGATGATTAGGGTGTCAGCTCTGAGCGAACTCAGATGTTTTTGACACACTTGGCTAATACACTAGTCGAGTTTATAGGAGAGTAACATGAGCACTACTTCAAACCCCGAAGCACACCAGGGCTGGTGGAAGCGCTTTGAGTCTACCATTTTACTTACCCTTGTGGGCGGTGCCATTAATACGATAGGCTTTGTTGCCTTGCTAGGCTTCTTCACCAATCATGTCACAGGAAACTTAGTGATGGCTGGTGCAGGGATGGTTAAAGACGATAAAGGCCTATGGATAAAACTTGGTGCCTTACCGGTATTTATCATTACCGTTATGATCACTCAGCGTATTATTCACCTAAGACAGTCAGGTCAACCGATCTTAAGCCAACTCTTGTTTGCAGAAGTTGCATTTTTAACCGCCTTTATGATTTCCGCTTTAGTGTTTGGCCCCTTCGATACTGCCGGTGCGTGGGATGTTGCGATTACAGGTTTCTTAGGTTTGATGGCGTTTGCTATTCGTAACACAGCAAACAGAACCGTCATGGGTAAAACCCGCCCAACTCTATTAATGACAGGTAATACCACTCAGTTTGGAATGGATCTGTCAGATTATGTCTTTAACCGCACCCAATGTAATATGGATAGCTTAAAGTACAGCTCAACTGTGGTATTTAGTTTTGTTTTCGGTGCATTTGCCGGTGCTGTTTTGTATTTATATATTGGTTTTTGGTCGATTGCACCTTTTATCATTGCCATACTATATCTTGCTTTAAAAACTCGCAATGTCCAGTATCTTAAGCATCAGAATATGTATAGCGAGTCTTAAGCAGTCAACAGATCTACGTTTTATGACAGGTTTTTATTTAGTATGGTTAAATAATTGTGATAATTCATACATAACTTACAAACCCATTACTAAACAATACCAACTTTATAAGGTCATTAAATTAGCCAATGCTATTCTAAATCTGTATTGGAACTTTAAGTTTTAATGGTTTTTAGAACTATTTTATTAAGTACTATTTAGAAATAATCATTGTTTCGATACAATTTATTTTCTTATTTGTTTAAATTAAAATAACTTATAACGAAGGATATTTTCATGTTTAGCTCTAAATCGGATAGTCAAAAATATACTTATAATCGCTTAAACAAAGATGACGCCGTGGTCTTGTTTGTCGACCATCAAGCAGGCCTTTTGTCTTTAGTGCGCGATATTGAACCTGCAGAATTCAAAAGCAATGTTATGGCACTAGCCAATTGTGCCGAATATTTTGATCTGCCAGTAGTCTTGACGACCAGCTTTGAAGACGGTCCAAATGGTCCTATCATGCCTGAACTTAAGGAAAAGTTTCCTAAAGCGCCATATATTGCGCGTCCAGGCGAAATTAGTGCTTGGGACAACCCTGACTTTGTAAAAGCGGTTAAGAAAACAGGTCGCAAGCAAATTATCATTGCTGGTATTGTTACCGAAGTATGTGTTGCATTCCCTGCCCTAGCAGCGCTTGAAGAAGGCTATGAAGTATTCGTTATCACGGATGCATCAGGTACATTCAACGAAATTAACCGTCACTCTGCATGGTTACGTATGCAACAAGCTGGCGCGCAACTGATGCCATGGTTTGCAATGTCTAATGAATTACGTCGTGACTGGCGTGAGGATATGGAAGGTTATACTCAATTATTCTATGAAAACATTCCTGCCTATGCCCCTCTTATTGACAGCTATAACAAGTTAACTGGCAAGAAATAAGACGTATAAGGTTAACTCGCTTAGCCGATACAGAGAGTAGTAAAAAAGACATCATTGTTTTAGCATCAAAAACGACAATGCCACATCTGATGAGATGTGGCATTTTTCATTTAATTAGCGAGAGCATTTGGTATGTTTAGTCGAACAATCACGCCTTATGGCGTTGCATTGTGAAAAACAGAATTATCTTGATACTCAGGATGCTTGTCAATATAGGCCTTAACATAAGGGCAGATTGGCTTAACCCGTAAATTATTGTCAGCGGCATAGTCTAAAAGATACTTTACCAAATATCCTGCTATTCCGCGTCCACCAAGCTCTTTTGGCACTTCGGTATGTAAATAGGCAATACCCTTTTCGCCCGCACTGGTTGTAAAGTAGTCATAGTCCTCAAAGGCGACATGTCCATCAACATGAATCTCAAAGCGTTTGGCTTCTTTATTATCAACGACATCGTATTTAGGGTGTTCATTATTGGTCATAGTGATACTCTTTTTTATTTAGTTAAATGCTCAGTGTTATTTGCTTTATTCACTTTATTTGCTTTTTTAGCAACATAAATATTAAAGCTATTTCAGGTTTATTAACCCATTTACTAACTCATAATAGCTATTGAACGCTCTAACGTCTAGTGATGATGTGTAGCTACCTAAAACTCTATAAAATAATATTTTAAATCATTAACATACTAAGGACTTGAAAAATTTGTATAAACCCTTATTATGTAGCTATATTAAATTTTAATACTTATTAGTTAAGTTTTATTAATATAAAATAAACATCCGGTTAAGGATTAAATATGAAAACCGTTTATCATGCGGCAAGCTCCCGTGGGGGCGCTCATCATGGCTGGCTTAAAAGTAAACATACTTTTAGCTTTGCGGATTATTATGATCCTGATCGTGTTGGTTTTGGGGCACTGCGCGTGATCAATGATGATCATGTTGATGGAGGAATGGGGTTTGGCGACCATTCACATGCTAATATGGAAATTATTAGTATTCCCCTGTCTGGAAAGTTAAAACATGGCGATAGTATGGGTAACCACGGGGTTATTGAAAGTGGTGACATTCAAGTCATGTCTGCTGGAACAGGGGTGACCCATTCTGAAATGAACGGCGATGATGTGCAACCAGTTAAGTTTTTACAAATTTGGGTAGTGCCAAATACCTTAGATGTCGAACCTCGCTATCAACAAGTCAGCTTAGTTGAATTACTTAAGCAAAATCAATTTAGCCAAGTGCTGTCCCCATTCCCTGACGATCAAGGTGTCTGGATTCATCAAAACGCTTGGTTTAGTGTGGGACAATTCGATAAAGGCGTTACCACGACTTATAGCATACGCGGTCCTCTTAATGGGGCGTACGTCTTTGTCATTTCTGGAAAAGTCGTGATTCATGGTCAGGTTTTAGAAGGCCGAGATGGCCTCGGTATTTCTGATACCAAGAACTTTACCATGGATGTCTTGGAAAATGCGCAAGTGTTGGTGATGGATGTGCCACTAACACTATAAACGACTTAATGATAACTAATTCAGACAGTCGTTATTTAGACCAGTCTTGTGCAATAACAACCGTTTAATAGACAAAATCAGCCCAATATCTTGAAGTATAGGCAATGTGACCTATCGCTACGAGTAGACCCTGACATAGTATTACAATTTTTAACGAAGTCGCTTATTTTAAAATAGTGAGATAAACTACTGTACTACTTCCCCTTGCTCATATATGGTTAATAATGTTTTTTAACACGGTATTCATACAACTTTTGATACATACCTTTTAATTCTTATAACCTATTAGTAATACTATTGAGCTATCATAAATAATAAATATTTAGAGGTAAATATGAAAACTAAAACACTTGAACCCCGCTTAGCCGATGTTGGTGGTATTCCTATTGCCCGTTTATTGCCTAATAAAGGCAAGGAGCCTATCGGTGCGTGGTGCTTTATGGATCATGCCGGCCCCGCTGAATTTGGCGAAGATGAAGAGGGTATGCAAGTCGGTCGTCACCCCCATATCAATTTGCAGACCTTTAGTTGGATGATTGATGGCGAAGTACTGCATAAAGACAGTATTGGTAATAAGCAAGTCATCACCAAAAACCAAGTCAACGTCATGACCGCAGGCACTGGACCAGATCAGGGCATTAGCCATACCGAACAAAGCGTTTTTCCAGATACTGGTGGTTCAGCCAACGCATGGCGCGGTATGAATATGGTCCAATTATGGATTGCGTTGCCTTTAGATCAGAACATTGAACGTAACTTCCATCATTATCCAGAGCTACCAAGCTGGACTGCAGAAGGTGCTGAATTTGTATTGACAACAGGTGAGTACACTACCCCAGAAGGTGATCGTTATAAAGCACCTACTATTCAGTATTCAAAATTAATTGGGGTAGATGTCCATCTTATTAAAGATGGTGACGTTGAGTTAACCTTAGAACCGGGTTTAGACTATGGGATATTGATGGTCGTCGATGGTGTTGACTATAACGGTACCCAATATGAGCAAAATGAATTAATTCGTTTTGATGACGTGACAGAGCAGACGACAATTAAGGTTTCAGGTAAGAAAGGCACCCGATTTATGCTATTAGGGGGCGAGCCACTCAACCAAAAGGTTCTACTATGGTGGAACTTTGTCTCAGACAATAAAGAAGATATAGAACAAGCCATTGAAGATTGGAATAATCATCATCCTCGCTTTGGTAATGTTGATTCGGATTTGAAGCGTCTAGAGGCCCCTGCTTTACCAGAGGGTTTTAAAGAATAAATACTATTTTAATTATTTATTAATAGTTAAATTAGAGAGGTCATTGTTAAAATTTTTTACAAAAATACAATGTCAGTTCTAAGCATTAGTTTTTATAATTGTCTCAAGTTATTTGAGTGATCTAAAGTACGATAACTAAGAAAAAACTAAGTATTAAAATTAGTACTTGAGACTAGGGTCTGTTTATAACATTGAGTCATACATTTCAAATGTGTCAATTTATAAACAAGATTATTGTTCATTAATCAATTTAGTTAAATGGAGATTTATTATGTCAGACTTAAAAACCCTTCAAAACGCTGCAGAAGCTCGTCGTTCAATCTATGCTTTAAATGATCAACTTCCTGTTGATAAGCAACAAGTTGTTGATATCGTTGAGCATGCTATCAAGCACACCCCATCAGCTTTCAACTCTCAATCAACTCGTATCGTTGTGTTATTTGGTGAAGACCATAAAAAACTTTGGCAAATCACTGAAGACGAGCTACGTAAAGTAGTACAAGATGACGAGCAGTTCGAAGGCACTAAACAAAAACTTGAAGGCTTTAAAGCTGGCGCTGGTACTGTTTTATTCTTTGAAGACCAAGGCGTTGTTGAGTACTTACAAAACAACTTTGCTTTATATGCAAACAAATTCCCAATTTGGTCACAGCAAACCAATGCAATGCATCAATATGTTGTCTGGACTGCACTAGCCAGCGTTAATGTTGGTGCGAACTTACAGCACTATAACCCACTAATCGATAGCCAAGTTGCAAGCACTTGGAATATTGATAAAAACTGGGATCTAGTTGCTCAAATGGTATTCGGTGGTATTGAAGCACCAGCTGGCGACAAAGAGTTCGAATCTATCGAAAAACGTATGAAAGTTTTCGGTAAATAATCATCGCTGATCTTATACCAAATCTAGAAATTAACCTATCGAGGAAGACGAGTGCAAACGCTACAAATAGTAGGTTCAGCGAGACTGACAAAGATAGGTTATTTTATAGAAAAGGTATTAAAAATAATCTCTTTAAATGAGCATTGTGATATACATAATGTTTAATGAGATCTAAAAAGCAGCCCTGAGAAATTAGGGCTGCTTTTTTATTGACCTTTATTTAGGGTCTGTTGAACACTCTGATAGCATTTTTGAAATTCACCTATTTTGAAACTGAACCTATTTTGAAACTGAACCTATTTTGGAAACAAACCCATTGTTGGCTAAGAGTGTTTGGCAAAGATAAGTTATTTTTGGTGTTTATTGTTAAGCCCACATTTTTAACATTACTATTCACTTTTTGCTTGTCGCTTCGCTCCCTGCTTTTGGAAGATATCGACAAATCTACCCGTCGTTTGTGGGAACATATTGGCAACTTTTGCCACCACACCACGACTCGCTGGCAATACCATCTCTAACGGACGTTTCTTTAATACCGGTCCAACAATAGCATCGACCACTTCATCAACACTTAAAGTACGGTTGCCAGAGAAAGTAAGAGCCGCCTGCGCCTTATCTTTTTGTTGATCCAGCATCGGTGTTTGTACCGCATCAGGGCACAAGGTTGTCACTGCAATACCATGTTCTGCCAGCTCCATACCGGCCGCCAATGAATACGAGCGCACTGCATATTTACTGGCACTGTAAAGTGATAATCCAGGCACTGGGGATAACGCCGCGAGTGATGCTATATTAATAATATGACCACTGCCCTGCTTAACCATAGTATCTACCACGCTTTGCGTGCCAAATATCGTGCCTTTAACATTGATATCAAAATGAAAATCAACGTCATCTGGTACCACAATATCTGCTATCCAATTCTCTTTAAGAACGCCCGCAACATTGCACAATACATCAATCTTTTGCCATTGACTGAGCACGCGCTCCACCATCGCTTTCCAGTCCTCGATACGTCGCACATTCAATTGCTGCAACATAAGTGGACCTCCTTTATCGGCTAAGGCGTGATCCAAATACTGCGCTTGTAACGCCTCATAATTGAGGTCACAGGCACAGACATTATGACCCAATGTTAGTAGTCTTTGACTTAGTGCGTATCCAATGCCGGATGCAGCGCCCGTTACGATATAAGTTTGCGCCATATCCCACCTCTTTTTTTATTATTTTTAGTTTTGGGTGTAAATTTACCAAACTCTAATTCACCCATACGTACCGTTGGCGCAGTCCCTGGAAATAGCGTAAAACCAGCTGACTCTGAGGATAACGCCATATTGAAGAAACGCTCATCTTTAGGATAAGGACCAGCTACCGTTTTTTCTTGAATCATTGACAGGTATTGATCCACCCCAAATTCTAATGTATTCCCATTCATCACCACTTCGGATTGAGTCAACTCTGCATATTTAGCCAATCCTTTAATTTGAGAGTGTTGTGGTGCATAAGCATCCATGCTAACGCCATTTTCCGATGTAACCAATAGTCCTTGATCGGTATGCGCGACAATCGAATGATTGCCTTCGGTATGACCTTTTGTATGCATGAGCGCTACAGAGCCGTCGCCTAAGAACACATCCCCATCCAACAACTCAATACGACTGTCCTCTACCCCATCAATACCTCCTGGACAATACCACTGGTTTTGCCAAGGCAGTAGCGCTTGCGTACTTTCCCACTCCTCTCGCATGACCAATAATTTTGCATTAGGGAAAATAGCAGCATGACTTTCACCATCACGTTGACCGCCTAACCACCGAGTAATATTTTGAGTATGCAGATGATCGTAGGTTATATAGTCCACATCTGCAGGATCTAGACCAAGCTGTTTAAGTGCCCCCAAAACGGTGTTTTTAGGTTTGACGATTAACGTCTCAACTGGTTTTGCGAAGACACCTGTATCTTGTAGCATATGGTAGAAATAAGGCGTATCTCGTTGATGTTCCCAATCAGAAGGACTGACGAGCAAGGTTTTTATACCTTCTTCACTATCAAACTGAATGACAAACAGTTTATTACAGATATGCAGGTAGGGCGTGGGTAGTCCGAAGGCATTCAGATAGCCGTATTTAGTAGGATACGGAATACGGATAAGCTCAAAGGTTTTGTAAAACTTTACTTTTGGCTTGCTTAGCATGGTGTTACGAAAGTCTGTTGCAGCCCCTCGAACATCTTCAACCCGATCTAATGGCTTTGCGGCATCTCGGGCTGATTTAAAGTGAGAGAAAGGATGAATAATACTCATATGACTATCCTTGTATGAGAGGGAAGAGATGTATTTAGTTAAAATACAAGCTTGGTGTCTAACACAAGCTTGGCTTCAAATAAAAGATGAGTTCAGAAAGGACACTAAACACGAACAATGGGTGGTCATCGTCAAAATATGACATCACCTATTACCATTAACTACTACTATTTATAAAATACTACCTGTTTCAAACGAAAGAAAGTTTTTTCTAAAAATTTAGAACTTACTCTAAAAGGGAACGTCACTCTCCCACGCCATCCACGTATTCATGGTCGGGTGTTTTAAGCGTAATTTATGCGCGTGCAAATTTAGTCTCGGTGCTAGGCTCAATGCTTCCCCTTCTGCATAAATCGGATCGCCAATAATGACGTGTCCTAAATGCACCATATGCACCCTCAACTGATGGCTACGTCCCGTCACAGGATGTAAGGCCACACGGGTGACGGGTTTACCTTTACGAAGCTCATGATGTAAGACTTCATAACGAGTTAAGGCATGCTTTTTCCACTCAGGATCTGCGACATGTTTGGGCTTAATACTGGGCTCATAGCGCACAGGAATATTGATCTCCCCTTTTTTGCCGGGTATTGCTAAAGTGCCTTGCACGATGGCCTGATATTCCTTTTGGGGAATACGCTCAATAAACTGCTTACTAATATGGGTCTGTGCTGGTTTGTTCTTAGCAAATATCATTAAGCCTGAGGTATCCATATCCAGTCGATGGATCAGTTTCACCTCAGGCATTGCCCGCTCAAGTCTTGATAATAGGCTGACCTTTAAGTCCTTACCGTCAATGCTTAGTAGTCCTGCAGGCTTATTGACGAGTAGAATGTCTTCATCTTCATAGAGGGTAATTTGAGATAAAAAATCTTTAAAAAACTGCTCGTTGTATTGATTTTCTTCAATATTTAGTCGATTAACGGTTTCAATTGATAGTGGCATAATGTGTCGCAATGGCTGAAGGTGTGTAATACCTTTTCTATAAAATAATCTATCTTTGTCAGTCTCGCTGAACCTAGTATTGGTAGCGTTTGTACGCGTCTTCCTCGATAGGTTAATTTCTAGAATTGGTATCAGGTTAAATAGAGGATTAACTGCCGGTAATATACTTAAGCCAATCCATAGCAGGAGTATACCATCAATTACATCAATACCAATTATCAACCATACTTAACGGGGTAAGAACAAAAATTTAATCTAATAATGGTATTATAGTGCGTATAATTTAACGAATCTTACCTTTTTTTTATTATTGGTAATATGTTCTTCAATTAGCACCCGCTTGTACTTTGGACAGTAACAGCTTGGGTTGACTGATACGATCTTTTGATACCTATTTACTTTCTTCCCTTTCATTTCTATACTTTATTATTATTTCATAAGGATACAACCATGTCAGATTTAATCATTAACTCATCAGATGCAAACTTCGATCAAGACGTTATTAATTCTGAGCTCCCTGTATTATTAGACTTTTGGGCAGCCTGGTGTGGACCCTGTAAAGCGATCGCGCCTATCCTTGAAGAATTAGCTGACGAATATAAAGACAAAGTCACTATTGTGAAAATTGATGTTGACGAAAATCCAGAAACAGCCAGCCGTTTTGGTATTCGTAGCATCCCAACGTTAATGGTATTTAAAGGTGGCGAAAAAGTAGACACGGTCATGGGCTTACAACCAAAAGCGGATCTTGCTGCCCTATTAGATAAGCATTTATAAGCCACTAATGGATACCGCTATTTGATATAAGTTTCTATTTAAATCATTAGAGTCTAGTGGCATCATTTTTACCAGTGATGATAAAGTGACTGTTTAATAACGGTCACTTTATATTTTTAGAGTTTATCTTCTTAGGGCTTATCTTTTTAAGTTATTCTTTTTAGAGTTGTTTAGAGCTATTTTATGAACAATTTTTAGCTTAAGGAACAATATTAAGCTGCTTTCTTTTAAATTTTGCTTTAGTTTAACAAAACCATTGACATAAAGCGGGTAAACACCGTATAGTTTGAGTCCTAGAGAATACCTATTGTCAATTTGTGAGTTGCAATTAGAAATACGCACTTTGTTGATCCCTTTTAACAAGTAGACCCTAATCTGCACGCAATCTCTGCTCGATCATTCCTTGCCTTAATGCTTCCCATATAACGTGCTTTCTGCTCGATATGGCGCCAGTTATTAATATTTTTTTATGATCTAGTATTGATATTCTCAGTCACATACTGACAATCATTATATCTTTTCACACTTTCTTAAATAAAAAGTATGCCTCATCTTTGCTCGAAGATATCATTTACCACCTTTGTCTAAGTCAGATAGCTCGGTCAATTTGGTCAATAAAGTTGACTACGTTTAATACACCAAACACTGTCATCAAGACTTCATTAACAGGGTAAGTCAACCTGACCGAGTAACACATTAATTGTGAATAACAATTATTAAAGCAGTTTTATAATGCATTATTTACTTATATGGTGACTCTACAAGTCTGTATATTACTGTCTATTAAAATAAGTTTTTATTAAATCTAAACCAATGCTTCATGCTAATGACACTATTTTATTCCTTTCAGAACTTGTTAATTCCACTTGTCTATAGCGATACCTCGCTATCGTCTAAACCTCTATTATTTATCGCATATGCTTAGTTTACTTTGGCGTACTGGCAAATGACTATGACTCAACAACCATCAAACGAAACCTCTATGAACCTGACTGAACTTAAAAAGAACTCCGTTACTGAACTTCTTAATATCGCAAAGGAAATGGGGCTAGATAACCTAGCTCGAAGCCGCAAACAAGACATCATTTTTGCTATATTAAAAAAGCATGCGAAAAACGGGGAAGCCATCTATGGCGATGGTGTACTAGAAGTGCTGCCTGACGGTTTTGGCTTCCTACGTTCTTCAGAAGGCTCCTATCTAGCTGGCCCCGACGATATTTATGTAAGCCCAAGTCAAATCCGTCGTTTTAGCTTAAAGACAGGCGACTCGATAGCAGGCACCATTCGTCCTCCTAAAGATTCTGAACGTTATTTTGCCTTACTTAAAGTCGGTGAAATTAACTTTGATACCCCTGATCGCTCTCGTCATAAGCTCATTTTTGAAAACCTAACGCCTTTATTCCCAACAGAACAGCTAAGACTTGAAATGGGTAACGGTACTACAGAAGACTTAACAGGCCGGGTTATCGATCTTATCGCTCCTATCGGTAAGGGTCAGCGCTCTATCATTGTTGCCCCGCCCAAAGCTGGTAAAACGGTATTGTTGCAAACTATTGCACAATCCATTACCCGCAATAACCCAGAATGTTACTTAATCGTATTGCTTATAGATGAGCGCCCAGAGGAAGTGACCGAAATGCAGCGTACTGTCCGTGGAGAAGTCGTAGCATCAACCTTCGATGAGCCACCACAGCGCCATGTTCAAGTTGCTGAGATGGTTATTGAAAAAGCGAAACGGCTTGTTGAACATAAACAAGATGTGGTCATTTTACTTGACTCAATTACCCGTTTGGCTCGTGCTTATAACACTGTGGTTCCCTCTTCAGGTAAGGTATTGACCGGTGGTGTGGATGCCAATGCCCTCGCTCAGCCCAAACGCTTCTTTGGTGCGGCAAGAAATATCGAGGAAGGCGGTAGCTTGACCATTATTTCAACCGCCCTTATCGATACCGGTAGTAAGATGGACAGCGTTATCTTCGAAGAGTTTAAAGGGACAGGTAACCAAGAAATCACTCTAGAGCGAGACTTAGCTGAAAAGCGTGTCTTCCCTGCGATTAACATCAAAAAGTCGGGAACGCGTCGTGAAGAGCGCTTACTTGATGAAGACACGCTACGTAAAGTTTGGATCTTGCGCAAGCTGCTGCAACCTATGGATGGTACTCAGGCCACTGAGTTCTTATTAGATCGATTAAAAGAAGCCAAAACTAACGATGATTTCTTTGATCAAATGACGCGCAAATCGCAAAACTAAGCTTAACTTAAGAAATTAGGCTCAACTGAGCGATGACACCCGATTACCTAAGTGCTTATAAAAAAAAGACCACTGATGAACAGCGGTCTTTTTTTATTCTCTGGTCAATTGATGTTAATTTAGTTGCATCAGATCTATCAACCTATCGATGAAGACGAAAGTCGTTTATATAGCGCCAGAGAAGGTATCACAATTACGGATATCTCCTGTTTCAAGCCCTCTGGTGAACCAGTTTACCCGTTGCTGACTGGTACCATGAGTAAAGTTATCTGGTACTACGGATTGCCCACTGGCTTTTGCTAAACGATCATCACCGATTTGACTAGCCGCATGTAAGGCTTCATCAATATCGCCTTCTTCCAAAAATTGCACGCGCTGTTGATTGCGATTGGCCCAAACACCAGCATAACAATCGGCTTGCAATTCTTGACGCACAGACAACTCATTACCTTGTGCTTCACTGACTTGACGGCGCGCCTGATTGACTTTTTGCGAGGTACCAAGTAACGTTTGGACGTGATGTCCCACTTCATGTGCAATGACATAGGCTTGCGCAAAGTCACCCGCTTTACCTTGGTTTTCTGCATCACCAGATCCCTGTTGATCACCTGCAATCCCTATATTTTGCCGCATTTCCTTAAAGAAAGAGGTATCCAAATACAGTTGCTGGTCTCCTGGACAATAAAAAGGGCCAGTTGCAGAGGTTGCACTACCGCAAGCAGAGTTTACTCTTCCCTCAAATAAAACCAATGTCGGTTCTTTATAAGTTTCTCCAAACTCTTGGAAAATTTGGTGCCAGACGTCTTCCGTATCTGCCAAAACAGTTTCAACAAACTGTGCATCTCGACTATTATCATCTACCGGTTGCGTCGTTGAGCTACTTCCGGCAGTCATTGATTGACCCGTCTGGAAAGCAGTCATGGGATTCACCCCAAATACCAACCAAAGAACCAAACCAATAATAATACCAAAGATACCGCCACCAGCTGCTTTCCCACCGCTCATACGAACATTTGAGCTACGTCTTCTATCACGCCATTTCATCAGTATTTGCCTCGGAATGTCATTAAATTTTATTTGGGGTCATTTTTAGATACTTTCTTTAGAGCATTTTTGAGTACTACTTTAAAAGAATAACTCTAGAAACTTGATTCAAGTGTGTCTTAAGTTTTAGATTAGGCTGCTGTATTATAGAAAGTTATATTTATATAATGAAGAAAGCAAATTTTATTTTAACATTTAGTGACTATTTAATTAAAATTTTAAATGTATTTTAAGCTATGTCATTATATTATAATCAGTTATAGGTCTTCAAAAAGCATCTATTTTATGCATAAATATGTCATTTAATATTTATTTAAATCATTTTAGTTTTCAAAAACTCTCTACAAGTCAATAAATATAGGTATTAACGGGTACTTATAGGTTTAGATCGCAAGTTTTCGTTAAAAAATGTATCTAAATATTTTATTTAAACAAAATTACTTTGAAATGTAATATTAGTGATGTATAATCGCTAACGAATTCTGACTCTACAATATTTGTTTTGTAATTAGTTATATGACAGTTAATACTTTATTCTGCTTGGCTTTTTATAAAATGTTTAGTCAGTTATATTTCACTATTTGGAGAATACTATGAATTTCAAGCTAATCGCACTTTCTGGTTTAATGGCTGCTACTATGGGCCTAGCTGCTTGTGACAGCAACAAAGAAAACGCTGTTGAAGACGTTAATGATGCACAAGAAGAGTTACAAGATGCAAAAGCTGAGATCAATGATGCTGCTGCTGAAGGCGCAAATGTTGCTGATGAACAAGCTGCTGTAGCTGATGCCCAAGCTGCCGCTGCTGAGGCTGAAGTTGCTGCTGCTAGTGGTGATGCTGAAGCTGTTGAAGAAGCTAACAACATGGAAGCTGAAACTCCAGTTGCTGACGAAGCTGCTGCTACCGCTGAAGCTGCTGCAGATGGCACCGAAGAAACTGTTGCTCAATAATTTATTACTGATTATGCAAAAAAAGAGAGCTAATTTAGCTCTCTTTTTTTTGTTTTTAAATTTGAAATTACGGTTGTAGTTGCTTGTCATCCACTTGACGGCGTAATTTTTGACCTGCTTTAAATGTTACAACCCGTCGAGCCGATATTTCAACTTCTTCACCAGTTTTTGGATTACGTCCTGGTCTACTTTTCTTGTCTTTCAAGATAAAGTTTCCAAATCCTGACAACTTAACATCTCTACCTTCCACTAAGTTGTCATAAATTTCTCCAAAAAAAGAATCTACTAAAATACGACCTTGCTGCCGAGTAAAACCAAATTTACCTACCAGATGGTCAATGATGTCGGCTTTGGTTAATGTCTCAGCTTTTATTTCTGTCATTACGGCTTCCTTTTCGTCTATACCTCTTACTTTACTGGGGATTAAAATACACAGTGCTTAAGCAAAAGGCAGTAATTTATAATTATGTCCCCTATCCAGCATCCTGCTAAATGGGCACTGTATAGATGATACTAAAACTTATCTAAGCATTTAAGATTGGAACAACGTATTAGCCGAGCTAATAATACAATTAATGTTTTAAAGCAGGGTCGATACTGTACCAATACATAAATACGGTTACTATACTATAACTGCTATAGTCAAAGAACTCTCTAAAACCAAACCTGAAATTTAACATATTGAATAAGACATATGCAAACGCTGCAAAAATTCGGATTAGCACCTTAATCTTTTTTAAGAGATTTATTTAATCACTTAACCTAACCTGACTAAAAACCCAACCTCACAATCCATCCTGAAACATAGTCTAACAGCCAAACTCAACAGCCAATATAAGCATGGATTTAATAGCCATATTAACATAGCCTAAATTGTCCTTTAAAAGGCTCTAACTTATAGTCAGTGTTCTATATACTGTAACATACATTAATAATATTAAGTAATCTGCTACTATAGCCCCGCCTAGCTGTCTCTTAGTTGTGCGCCATGATCGTTTTGAAGCGCAGTCACCACTTTCTCAACCGCACTATTAACGACGTCATCCGACAAGGTTTGGGCGATGTCTTGCCATACTAAAGCAAACGCCACTGAGCGCTTGCCTTGAGGGGTATGCTCACCCTGATAAACATCGAACAACCAGTGCTGCTGCAGTAATTCACCACCCGCATGACGTATGGTCTCTGATAAAGCTTGACGCGGGATATCGGCATCGACTAATAACGCAATATCACGGCGTACTTGTGGGAATTTCGATGGGCTTTGGATACTATGTAGGCTACGAGATTGCTCTAAAATAGGCGCTAATGCCAACTGGGCAACCCAAGTCGTTGGCAAATCTAGTTTTTGTGCCACGCTAGGATGTAACTGCCCTAACCAGCCCACGACGTCACCATCAATGAGCAACTCAGCACTCTGACCGGGATGTAAAAAGGACAACTCACTGCGCTGATAGCGGATACGCGACTCATCCATAGTGGCCGGTAATAGTTGCTCAACATCATGCTTAAGATCAAAGAAATCCATGGCGCGATTATCATGAGCCTGCTCAGGATTAACCTCCCCCGTGGCGACTATTGCAAGGCTTGGCGTTTGTACCAGCTCTTCTATGGTCGCTCCAACAAAACTTAAACCTGTCTCAAAAAAGCGAACTCTGGGTTGTTGGCGATTTAGATTGTACTGTACACAAGGAATTAAGCTTGAGAGCAAAGTACGGCGCATCACCGCTAAGTCTGCTGAGATCGGATTTGCTAAACCCAACAGATTACCAAGCTTTGGATCGTCCAGTACTTTTTCGACTTTCTCATCACTAAAGCTAAAACTAATGGCTTCCATATAACCTGCGTCCACCATAGCCAGCTTTAAGCGGAGGGTTAAATCGGCGCTGTCGTCATAGCGCATGTCTACGCCAAGATTGGGCAACGTACTAGGAATATTGTCATAGCCATAAATACGGGCAATCTCTTCGATAAGATCTTCTTTGATCTCAATGTCAAATCGATGGCTAGGCGGCAAGCAGCTCAAAATGGTTTGATCGTCTTGTTGCGACTCTTTAACGTCAATCTCAAGGTGACTTAAAATCTCAATAATACGCTGTTTATCAATCTCAATACCAAGGACCTCAGCCACTTTAGAGAGGGGTAAATCTACTGTAGCACGTTGTGGTAAATACTCTAAATGCTCAATAGCCGTTACCTGACCCGCTTGACCATATGCGATCGAACTGATTAAATTCACGGCGCGGTTAAGTGCTATGGCCGGCAATTCAAAATCAACCCCACGCTCAAAGCGCTGCGACGCATCAGTATGTAAGCCAAAGCGACGGGCGCGGCCTGCAATAGCGATTTGATCAAAAAAAGCACTCTCAATCACAATATTGGTGGTGTCGTCGGTGACGCTACTACGCATACCGCCCATAATACCCGCCAATGCCAGAATACCCTCATCGTCCGCAATAACTAGCTCATCCCCTTTAAACGTCACGGTCTGCTCATTGAGTAACGCTAGCTGTTCGCCTTCATTGGCAATGCGTACGGTTATAGTACCAACAATTTTATCCGCATCGAAAGCATGGAGAGGCTGTCCAAGCTCTAGCAATACATAATTGGTAACGTCAACTAAAAAGTTATGCAAGCGTTGCCCACTTTGCAATAGAGACTTCTGCATCCAATCAGGCGTTTCGATAGTGCGATCTATATTAAGGACGGGCTGTGCCAAATAGCGTGGACAAGCTTCGACAGCTTCGACAACGACGTCTTGGCTCTTATCCACCTCATTAGCTTGTGTGGTAATCGTAGGCACTGTCACCGGCAAACCGTTTAACACCCCTATCTCACGCGCAATACCGCGCACACTGAAGCAGTCGCCACGATTTGGGGTAATAGAGATATCTAATATCTTATTGTCTAAGCCTAAGTAGTCACGAATGTCTGTGCCCACTGGCGCATCTTCAGGTAGCTCAAGAAGACCATCAACCACATCCGGCAGATCAATCTCTGAGGCACCGCAGAGCATACCTTGTGACTCCACACCCCGAAGTTTGCTTTTCTTAATTTTAAAGCCTTTGCCATCGTCAGTTGGTAACTTGGCACCGATTGTCGCCACGGGGGCACGCATACCGACACGCACATTAGGGGCGCCGCAGACGATCTGTAGCGGCTCGTCCGCATTGATATTTACTTGGGTAACGCGCAATTTATCAGCATCGGGATGAGGCTCTACAGATAGTACTTCCCCAATAACCACCCCACTAAAATCAGCAGCGACGGCTTCAATACCGTCAATCTCTAGACCTGACATGGTTAACTGATCGGCCAATTGTTGCGTATTATTATTTGGATTCACCCACTGGCGTAACCACTGTTCACTAATTTTCATAGAATTCTCAAAAAGCTTTCAAATTATTTTAGTTGTTTTGTATAGGGTTTATGGTGTCTATATGGCTTTAAGGTTTTAAGCGCATTCAACTATTTAAGACTCTTATCTCAAGCAACTTACTTAGAACTGCTTATTTTAGCCAAATTGGCGTAAAAAGCGCACATCGTTTTGGAAGAACAAACGTAAGTCGTCAATGCCATAATATAGCATCGCAAAACGCTCAATACCCATACCAAAGGCAAAGCCAGTATATTTATCGCTATCGATTCCACAGTTGCTTAAAACTTTTGGATGTACCATGCCACAGCCCATGACCTCAAGCCATTTGCCATTATCCGCTAAAATGTCCACTTCAGCAGACGGCTCGGTAAAAGGGAAAAATGACGGGCGGAATCTAACCGTCAGCTGCTTGGCAAAAAACGCTTCTAAGAACTCATTGATCAGTCCTTTTAGCTCAGCAAAGGTGGTATGTTCGGTCACCATTAACCCCTCTAGCTGATGGAACATAGGCGAATGCGTCTGATCTGAGTCATTGCGGTAGACGCGTCCTGGACAAATAATGCGAATAGGCGGCGCGCCCTCTTCCATGGTACGAATTTGTACGGGACTGGTATGCGTGCGCAGCAAATAATGAGCATCAAAATAAAAGGTGTCATGCATCGCACGTGCAGGGTGATGCGAGGGAATATTTAACGCTTCAAAATTGTAATAATCGCTTTCAACTTCTGGACCCGTAGCAACATTGAATCCTGCTTGAGTAAAGAACAGCTGCATACGCTGAGCGGTCATTGTCACTGGATGCAGTTGTCCTTTTTGTTGACCACGGGCTGGTAGCGTAATATCAATGCGCTCTGCATTAAGTTTGGCGGCGAGCGCGGCATCATCAAGCGCCTTTTGCTGAGTGTTTAAGCTGTCATTAATTTGCGTCCGCAGCTGATGTAACCAACCACCCCTTGTTTTCTTATCATCAGCATCAAGCTTGCCCATTTGCTTCGACCACTGGGTTAACGCGCTCTTTTTACCTGTTAAATTAACCCGCATCTGCTGTAAATCAGCGCCACTCGCAATCTCACTGATCGCAGACTTTACCGCTTCGGCGTAGTCTTGTAGCTCAGCTTCGGTAAGATCACTTAACACCTCAGATAGGCTTGGTAGACTGGCAATCAGCGCCGTTAAGCTTTGTTTCGGCTCAGAAGTGTTGCTCGCAGGATGGTTAGCTGTATTGCTTTCGGCACTGCTGACCGCATTGCTTGCAGTGCTGCTTTCAGCATTAGATGTGTTGTTTGAGGATAAATCGTCAGATTGAGTCATGTATGCATTCTCAGAAGTTGTTTGCTATGAGCGTTCTTTTAATCGAGAAGAACGCATAGCGTGTAAAATAAATCAGATACTCGCCGCAATTTATAGCTTGTTTATTATTTTTCTTAACTAGGGCGTGTGGAACATTCGACCATGGCACTGGCGGAGACTATTTTTTAGTCAATTTGCAGTGAAATTTTTGACGCTTAGTCATTCTAAGTTAGAAAATTTCGCCATATATTGGCAAAAAAGAGTCCCGCCCCTTCGGGCTGATACTAAAATCGCCCCAGACGTTGTTACAAACCTAGCCAAGGTCTAGACATTAGCGTCAGTTTGCGCCTAGTCTAGAACGATTTTAGCTATCAGCAGTGCTAATTTGCGAATGTTCCACACGCCCTATTGAATCATTAGGGTAATTGTAAGCAAATAAAACAAAAAAAGCCATCAATACGATGGCTTCTTTTTTTAACAGTGATGACACTTGAGATGACGGCTTAAGGTTTGAGTTAGATTATACTTACGTCACACCCAATCCGCTTGTAATAATCTGCTTATAAAAAAGCGAATTAAGACAATGCCGCTTTTGCTTTTTCAGTTAAGGCTGTGAATGCAGCAGCATCATGCATAGCGATATCTGCTAATACACGACGATCGATTTCGATGTTTGCTTTTTTCAAGCCATTGATGAAGCGGCTATAATTTAAACCATTTAAACGTGCACCAGCGTTAATACGGGCAATCCATAAACGACGGAAAGAACGTTTTTTGTTACGACGGTCACGATACGCATATTGTCCAGCTTTAGTAACCGCTTGGACGGCTACACGATAAACACGTGAACGAGCGCCGTAATAACCTTTAGCGCGCTTTAAGATTTTTTTGTGACGACGATTTGCTTGAACACCACGTTTTACACGGGCCATAAGATACTCCTAAAAAATTGATTTGCCTGAACTTATATTATCAATAAGGGAACGTTGATAAAAATAATACAAGAACGATATAAGTTAAGTGGGTTATAAATAAGGGCACATACGGCGAACCGCAGCTACATCAGCAACGTGCACCATTTTAGTTCCACGTAATTGGCGAATACGCTTAGGAGACTTTTTGGTCAAAATGTGACGTTTAAACGCTTGTTTACGCTTAATACCGTTTGCCGTTTTCTTAAAACGTTTAGCGGCACCACGTTTTGTTTTCATTTTGATCTTTTTCATAAGAACCTCTTAATCTTTGTTGTTAAGCTCAGTCATTATCGCTACGACAATACTGATATTAACAGCCAAGGGAAAACCTGTTTGTCAGTGTATTAAATGGGCTTGATACTGAATAACGTTTAAAAAATATTAAAAATTAGCTCAATATGTTAGCAAAAATAGCACTGCCTTGAGGTGGGAAGAGCGTATTCTAGCAGAACTGTGTCCAATAGCCAACTAAAATCCGCCTCACCCAGTTTTATAGTGTGAATATTGGTTGTGATTATTTACTGCCAAATCCCATGCCGTGGGTTTCGCTCCGCTATACCACACGCTATCAGATATCATGCCAGCTTTCTCAAACCCTTCTATGACAAAAAATTGGTGATATCGTCATCCGTTAAGATGAGATTTGCGTAAAAAATGCAGTCTTAACGAGCTAGGTTTTACATAAGACAGTGAAAAGTGAGAGCGGTTTAGCCCCGATTGTAGCGGATATCCTTGGCCTAGCAGCAGGGTGTAAGTGCTTGCGTTACCCCGTTATCGCGGTAGCAGGAACGGGATAACGCTTAGCACGCGCCCTGTTGCCAGCCAAGATAGTAGCGAAAGCGGGAATAGCTACTTATATCGTCGTAGGTAAATTAAAGAGCGACAGCGTTAACCTCACTAAGCCTACTAGAGTAGTACTTGCGCTCGGTTGCCTTGTATCTCATTTAGTTGCCTATGACTATAGCTGAAATAACGATAAGAAGAATAAGTAGAAGCCCCTACCCTTTAAAAAACCCTGTTAAATGGGTGATGATTGATTAAGAAAGCTTTATACTACGAGTTATTCGGATATTTATTTGAAACTTTGTTAATAAGAGTGTTGCCACATGTCCCATTCAGATACACAGCGTCCTACAGCAGAACAAAATCAGGGTAAATCCGCGGCTTCTTGGCTAGATGAGATTCACTTTAATAGTGACGGTCTGATACCTGCCATCGCCCAAGATAAATCGACGGGCGATATTTTGATGATGGCTTGGATGAACCGTGACTCTTTACAGCTCACTGCTGACACTAATACCGCTGTATATTTCTCACGCTCACGGGGTAAGTTATGGCATAAAGGAGAGACGTCAGGGCACACTCAAATTGTGCATGATATTCATTTGGACTGTGATGCGGATGTGGTTGTATTAACGGTGACTCAAATGGGTGGTATCGCCTGTCATACGGGCCGTAAGTCTTGCTTCTATCGTAAGCTTGATGTCTCAGGTGAGCAGCCCTCTTGGCAAACGATTGCGCCTGTGATTAAGGACCCAAAAGATATTTATGGGAGTGATAGTAAACCCCAAAGGAGTGCTATAATAGAAGGTGCTCAACCGCAAGTGGATGCCCCTGAGATGAGTGCGGCAACCGTACTTAAGCAGTTAGACAATGTATTGGCGCAGCGTAAGACCGCTGATGCGGACAGCTCTTATGTCGCAAGCCTGTATGCCAAAGGTATTAATAAAATATTAGAAAAAGTTGGCGAAGAGGCGGTGGAAACCATAATCGCTGCCAAAGACTTAGCAAATCCGCCGCAGCAGGCTGATAGACAGGCGCTGGAAGATGATTTAATTTATGAAATAGCGGATGTTTGGTTTCATACAGTAGTCACATTAGCGTGGTTTAATATCGGGTCTGATCGCATTTTAGCGGAGTTGGCTCGGCGCTTTGGACTGTCTGGTATTGAAGAGAAAAATAGCCGAATGTCATAAAACGGTCTTAACCGACTATTTAAATGCATTATATGCAAAATGAATTATTTGCAAATTAGATAAACACGCAACCCTTAGCCAAGAGTGTCGCTACCGGCTTTCTTGACAGGCTACTCAACAAGCCATGCTGACCTGCTAAATTGATGAGTTTAACAAAAGGACACGATTATGAGCCTATCTCCAATGCAGTTGTTAATTATACTCGGTATTGCGCTACTTATTTTTGGTACTTCCAAGCTTAAAAATGCTGGAAAGGACTTAGGGGGCGCGGTTAAAGGCTTCAAAGATGCGGTTAAAGATGAAGATGAAGCTCATGCTAAAAAGACTCAGCATAAAGTCTTAGATCATGACGCGTCTGCCAGTGAACCGAAAGTGCATGTCGATGAGATTAAAGTCAAAGAAGAAACACACTGATTAATCCTAATAGCTTTTTGCGACAGTTCTGCTCTTCAATACTGTGATAGGACGATAAGCGGTTATGTTTGACTTTAGTTTTTATGAGCTCGTGGTATTTGGTATTATCGCGCTCATAGTTCTCGGCCCTGAAAAGCTACCCCAAGCCGTTCGTACGTTAGGCACTTACTATGCCAAATTTCGGCGTACAGTAGGTACGTTAAAGGCTGAGATGGAGGCAGAACTTGATTTGGCGGAAACCCGCCAGCAGATGCAGGAAGAATTGGCCAAAATTCGTCAGACTGAAGCTCAGATGAAGCGGCAAATGGAACAGCTGCGTGGCAGTATGCAGCAGTATGAACACCAACAAAAATCGCATCTTCAGCAAACCTTAAGTACGTCGTCGGCCACTGAGTCTGCCGACACTCATGCTGCTGATAAAGATTGGGTGCATCCTGTAACCACCTCTGATTCTACTGTTAATCCTGATCCATCACTCACCCAAATTCAAGCCTCCGACGCCCAAACTCAAGCCTCTAACGATCTAGCAAAGGACTCGCCGCGCTTGCAAGCAGAAGCAGAATCCTTGAAGCATTCTCCTGATTCGACACTTTCACCTAATTCGACTGGTTCTACTGATTTACCTGTCAATAGTGTGCCTGAACCAATTATGACGCGTCCTTGGGAAAATATGTGGTTTTTATTAGGGGACTATGATCGGGTGAGACGCCTGCCCCCTGCACCCCTGCTGCCCAATTATAAAGCCAATGTTTTACTGTACAACTTGGCGCAGTCGTCTACTGGTTCAGCCAACCATACTGGTACTGGGACGGTAAGTCGTACTGGGATAGACTCATGAGTTTATTCAATAACAAGCGACTTTTAAAAAAGAAGCTATCAAAAAACAAGCTGTCAAAAAAGAAAAAGCCTCGGTTTAATTCAGAAAATCAGACAACAGACGACACGATGAGCGATACGATGCACCACGCAGAGGACCCGTCTAATAAAGAAGATAGCTTAGCGGATATGCCCCTAACGGAGCACTTGGTTGAGCTAAGAGCCCACCTTATCAAGATCATGGTGGTGGTCGCTGTTATATTCTTGGGGTTAGTCGGATTTTCACGGGAACTATACGACTTTATCGCTGAGCCCCTGGTGGACATACTGCCAACAGCGTCTACCATGATTGCGATTGATCCGGTTGCCAACTTTATGGCGCCTATTCGGCTGACCCTGTTAACGTCGGCCTTCTTTGCGATGCCGTTTATTCTGTATCAAATCTGGGCGTTTATCGCGCCAGGTCTGTATAAGCACGAAAAGCGGATCGCTATACCCATTTTATTGTCCTCTATTGTGCTGTTTTATACTGGGGTGGCCTTTGCTTACTTTATTGTATTAAAACGGGCATTAAGCTTTTTAATTACGTTTTCTCCTTCCAGTGTGGTACCGATGACGGATATCGAAAGCTATCTTAGCTTTGTGACCAAGCTGTTGATGATGTTTGGGTTTACTTTTGAAATACCAGTGGTGGTTCTTATTTTGGTAGTGACTGGAATCGTGTCCACCGCTGCTTTAGCGGATAAGCGGCGCTATGTGATCGTGGCGTGTTTTGCAGCGGCAGGGGTGATGTCGCCGCCCGATGTGCCCTCTATGTTTTTATTGGCTCTACCCATGATATTGTTATTTGAGTTTGGTTTGCTCATGGCGCGTCTGCTAGTAAAAGAAAAGAAAGCAGCGCTAGCGGCAGGCTCAGCATTAGATGACACACTGTCTGATTAATAATACCTGATTGATAAGGTCTGATAAATAAGGTCTTTTAGATAAGCTTAGCAACCAATATCTGTTATAATCGTTTTTTTTAGAGACTAATTAAAAGCTGTATGACTAGCCTCTACTTTTAAAACCTCTTAGATGCACGCTATTGTTTTTTAAAATGATGTTTTAGAATGATGTTTTAGAATGACGTTTTAGAATGACGTTTTTAAAATGATGTTATTAAATGATGCCATTGACCCGTCAATGGTTTTTTTGTCAGTACAGTTTTTACAAGCAAGCTTGCTAAAGCAAGACTCTTATAACATAAGAGACTGATAAAACAATATCGTCAAAGCGCTTTTAAGACCAATATAAGCTCACTGTCTCTGTCCACCCATCACCGTAGGTAACCGTATGTCCAACACTGATTCAGCGTCCGCTCAAATGCCTGCTTATATGAGCGATCCGACCGATGAACAGTTGGCTGCTCTAAATATGGCGATGGACCATAAGTCTTTTAAAGTTGTGGCCTATGCGGGGGCTGGTAAAACCACTACCTTAAAGCTTATCGGTGAGCGTCTGCGCGGGCGTGGTCTATACTTAGCCTTTAACAAAGGCATCGCGACAGAAGCCAAACAAAAATTCCCCGGACATGTTGATTGTCGCACCTTTCACTCCCTCGCCTATCGCCACGTGCCTCGCGATATCACTGCCAAGCTGTCCCTGCCTAGATTTTCGCCAAAGCGCTTGGGTGATGATCTGGGATTACGTACTGTACAAGTGCGCCGCCAAATGGACGGTAAAACCAACTATGTCAACCTAACACCTGCCCGCCAAGCACGTTTTGTCAGTGACGCCGTTAGCCACTTTTGTAGTACGCACGCCAGCTACCCTGCGCCGCGCCATTTGCAATTTCCCAGTTGGATAACGGATGCTGATGCCGAGCAACTGCGTGAAATGCTCTATCCGGCTGTAGAACAACGCTGGCTACAATCCATTGACCCGCGTCATCCTGCCGGCATCGGACATGACATCTATCTAAAGCTTTGGGCGTTATCAAAACCCTCTATTCCTGCTGACTTTATATTATTTGATGAAGCGCAGGATGCAGATCCCTTGATGATGGGTATTCTCACTCAGCAGCCTAGACAGGTTATTTATGTGGGAGATGCGCATCAACAAATATATGAATGGCGAGGGGCGGTCAATGCCATGAAGAAACTGCCACTACCGCAAACCTTATTAACCCAGTCTTTTCGCTTCGGTGATGATATTGCCGATGTGGCCAACTTATTACTCAAGGCGCTACAAGAAGAGGTGCCGTTAAAAGGCAATCCGAAAAAACAGTCAAGTACCGACAAAACGTTAGCCATGGGTAAAAGAGACGCCATATTATGCCGTACTAATGCAGCGGCAATGTCGCAGCTATTGGCAGGGTTAAAAAATGGGCATAAAGTCGCTTTGCAAGCTGATGCCGATAGAATGCTGAAGTTCTGTAAAGCGGCTGAAAGTTTAAAAGCGGGCAAATCTGCTTATGGCGTGCCTGAATTGGCTTATTTTTATCACTGGTCTGATGTACAGGACTATGCCGAAACCAATGAAGGCAGTGATCTTAAGACTTTGGTAAAGCTGGTGGACGATCACGGTACTGAGGTATTGTCAAAAGCGGTCAATAGCTTAACCGATGTGCGAGATGCAGACTACGTAATCTCTACGGCGCACAAAGCCAAAGGGCTTGAGTGGGGACGGGTACAGCTTGACGATGACTTTTATTATGATGTGACGATGCATGGGGTCAAGATCAGCCCTGAAGAATTACGTCTGCTCTATGTGGCATGTACCCGTGCGCAAGATAACTTAGATATTCATAATATTAAAGACTTAATATCCGGTCTTAAAACAGGTAAAAAAGTCATTTATGGATCTTAAGGTGTTTATCTAAAACAATCAAACCAAACTGCCAGTCAGTGTCATGATACTAATGGTTCAGATATACTTAATACTTTAAAAAAAGATTAAGAGGGTGAGTTCTTAATACCTTTAGGCATATTGATAAATTTAGAGTTTATTTTAACGACTTCGAAAGTTTCGCATACTAATAACTCTTGAGTCGTAAAGGGAATCTCGAACTCATTTGCTAGCTCATTAAAAAACTTTAAATGCCCCTCCCACCAATATTTAAATGTACCATCGCCTTCACCTTCGGATAATGCAAACTCAATAGGCACCTTATCCATAGGTTGCAGCATCACTTCATTGGTTTTAATAATAACCACTGGCCTGTCCTCACTGTTTAAAATAATTTGGTGCAACCCGACTTGTGGTAAGTGCTCTCCCTCAATTTCGTATAATCTGTACCAAGAACATGTCGCTGTCTTTTTACCATCTATGACTAATTGCAATAACTCATCTGGCTCACACCCAAACTGCCAAGCCGTTGCTTTAATATCATATTGACCAGTTTCTTGTTTATAGTCTTTCCAAAAGGTTATCGTTTCTTTATTCATCAACTCTTCTACTCTGGTTTTTATCTAATTATTTTAGGAAAAAATAAACTAAACGTTCTCTTATTAATTTATTAAACTTTTTACTTTATTAAAATAGTTGCTTAATTGTCTCTCATTCCAAGAGACTAATAAAAGAGACTAAAAAAATAAGCTGTTATACTACCTCATTTAAATCTGCATACGTGAGCTATATGTCGTTTACCACCCAGTTCTTCTCAAAGCCTGTGCGTCTGCTTGCCCCAATGGAGGGGCTTACTGATCCCTTAATGCGGCAAATACTGACCCAGATTGCCAGTGATTTGGGTCGTCCTTATGATTGGTCGGTCAGTGAGTTTATTCGGATCACCCAGCATGTCTTGCCCAACCATGTATTTTATCGCTATGTGCCGGAATTAAAAAATAACAGTCACACTAAAAGTGGCACCCCTATTCATGTTCAATTGCTTGGTAGTGAGCCTGAGCTGATGGCCGCCAATGCGTTGGCCGCTTGCGAGCTGGGTGCACTTGCCATCGACTTAAACTTTGGCTGTCCTGCCAAAACAGTGAATAATCACCGAGGCGGTAGTGTATTGCTTGATGAGCCTAGCTTAATGCGCGATATCATCTCGGCAGTGCGTGATGCCGTACCAAGCCACCTGCCTGTCTCGGCTAAGATCCGCTTGGGCTATACAGATACCAGTAACATAGATGACATCAGACAAGCAATCGCCGACAGTGGGGCAGACTGGCTCACCATACATGCCCGCACTAAGACACAAGGCTATAAACCCCCTGCTTATTGGGAGAAAATAGCGGGTTTTACTGAACTGCCTATTCCGGTGATTGCCAATGGAGAGATCTGGAATAATGAACAGGCGCTTCGCTGTATTGACCAATCGAATACTGCCCATTTAATGCTAGGCCGAGGTGCGGTGAGCCGGCCGGACTTAATCGCCCAAGTTGACCAACCTGAGATACAGCTTAGCTGGCGTGAGCTTATCCCGCATCAAATTATGTTTTTGAAGGGTGATGCCAAAAACGATAAGGTATTAGTCGGTCGCTATAAACAGTGGCTAGGCATGTTAAGCAAAGGCTATGAGGAAGCTTTGACGTTATTTACGAGCATTAAACGAGTGCGAGATAAGCAACAGATTATTGATTATCTTCAAGCGCAGGTATAATGAGGTCAGAGTCTTAAACTAACCCATGAAATTAAAAAAAGGTGTGTTTCATGCACACCTTTTTTAATAATATCCCACTCTCAACTTAATAACTGGAAATATTAATAACTGAATTATCAACAGTACTTTTAGTTCATCTATTGAAAGATACTGAAAAGGGTGGCAAGTCCCCCTTTTTCAAAGGGGGATTTTACCGAAAATCCATCCCCAACCCTTCCTTTGAAAAAGGAAGGGAGCTAACCCTTACAAAAGCTACAGCTTATACTTTAAGTTGAGATTGGCTTAATAATGGTATTTTAAATAAGGGTATCAGCCTCTAAAATGCCATCCGCAATGACAAATAAAACAGCATAAAGCAGCAGACAAGTGACAGTCCCCATATAATAGAGCGCAGCGTCGGTAAATTGCCAAGATATGCTACGCCATATAACACGCGCAGTAGCACGTACATCACTGCCAGATAGTTAATCACAACTTGCGGCACAAAAAACAACATCGCCACAATCACTGCCGCTAAGAATATCGGCAAGCTCTCGAAGCTGTTTTGCTGTGCAGCATTGGCGCGGGCTGCCCTACCCGTTAATTTTGACAATGCCTCACGGGGATGAGCATTGTCTGCCATACCCATTCCGCCCATCGCTTTGGCGAGCATAGCAAATACATAAGGCAGGAGACTGGCAACGATCATCATCCATATCGCTACATTGGCAGTATCCGGTATTAGGGCAAAAAACCAACTCATCTTGTTATCCTTTTGGGCCTTAATATAGACCTTTGATTGGGCCTTTGTATTGACCTTTGTATTGACCTTATATACTGACCTTTATCTGAGTCTGATAAATACATTTAACCGGCGACCACCTCAAAGCTATGCGTAATATGCACCCCGCCCGCTGCTAGCATTTTACTGGCTGAGCAGTATTTGTCGGCAGATAGCTCGACTGCTTTAGCCACTTGTTTTTCTTTTACATCCTTGCCTGTCACCACAAAGTGTAGATGGATATCAGTATATACCGCAGGTACGGTATCAGCACGCTTTGCCGATAGCTCACAGCGTACATCTTGAATATCTTGACGGCCTTTTTCTAAAATACCGACGACATCATAGCTCGCACAACCGCCTAAGCCTAATAACACTAACTCCATTGGGCTTGCACCCTCAGTTTTATTAGCGTCGATATGTACCACATTGCCCGAAGGCGCCGTCCCTACAAAATGTCTGTCTTGTTGCCAGACCACTTGGCCTTGTAGTGGCATTGATTTTGGATCTAACGTGGGCGCATCATTACTCATTGTATTAACCTGTTTTGTATCTGGTTATGTGTCTGGTATTTTGTTTTTTGATAGGGCTTTAGAAGCCAATCGTACCATGCTATTGGTGCGATGCAAATATGCTTCGCGTAATCATTACCTTCAGTTTAGCTTATTGGCTGTTTTTGTATCGTTCAAAACAAATTTCAGCATCACAATAAAAAGGCTGAATAGTCAGAACTATTCAGCCTTAATCGTATCACACGGTTAATGACTGATAAGAGAAAAATACCATGCTGCTAACTACCCATTTAAGTAAATACCTATTTAAGTTAACTACCTATTTAATGAGTTCAATAAATACACTAGTGATGTCATCATCATCGCCTGTTTTGAGTGAGACTCCCGCACTTCCTAGCACTGAACCAAATTGACTAGATAATCCTAGGCTTATCCCAAAACTGTCATCGTCGAAATCCGCTTTAGGTGTTTTATATGAAATGTTGGATAAGGTGTTTACCCGTGCAGTCACTTCTTTATGATTGTCATCTAACTGCTTTTGGTAATACAAGTCCCCAAAGATATTTAAGGTGTTGCTCAAACGGCTACTGCCCTTAACACCCAGGGTACCATAAACGGTATTATACTTTTGGTCATCAAATTGCATAGCAAGCGGATCACTTGATCCACTTTCCCTAATGGCATCAAGATTCACGCGATTGGCTGTCGCACCTAGATAAGGGGTTAAACTAATGTCTGAAAACCGAGACAGTTTATTCAATGACATTGGATAGCCTGCTTGTAACGAGGCATAGTAGCGACTGCCATCGACATCAGACTTATAGTTTTGAGTATAGTTATCTAAGCGCACCTGACGGTTGACTTCCATATCAATCGTGCTATATCCGAGCGCACCATTTAGCTGAACATTACCTAAATTACGACTGTGATAAAGACCAATACCTAGCTCATCAAAATCAACCTTATCAAGACCATTGCGTACCTTGCTGTCTAACTCTGATTGACTCAGATTGGCATAAATTCCGCTCATAGAATTTGGTACGCTGCTGTGAGCAATGTCCAGTCCAAACAATAACTGAGCATTGCCACTGCTTTCAAAACCAGCCACATCCAGCGCATTCACATTGGCTGACACCCAGCCTTCGGGGCTGGCACTTTGGGCCGCGTAGTTGTTCGCTTGACGCTGATTGATATGCGTTTGCAAACGTTCATTGGTTGCTAATCCAGCCTGTGTGGCAATATGCGGTAATACACTCACCTGAGTTGGCGCTGTAACGACAGCACTGGCATAATCGGCAATCATACGATGTGCGCGACCTGTGGGGTGAATATTATCTGCAAAAAAATAGCTATTATTGGCGTTATCTTCCACCAAGTCGTCAGGTCCACATTCAAGAGAGCTAACGTCACCACAGGCTTTTTTCGTCACATTCGTAAATCCATAGGCGGATGGGTTATCGGCTACTTTTTGTAATAAACTAAAAGTATCTAATGGTATAACGTTGGCCCCTGTACCTGTAACCTCAGTATATAAGACATCGTTATATTGGTTAGACAACCCTGTACCGAATGCTTGAGCCTGACTACCAGCTGATGCTAAATAAGGTGTTAGCCCAACATCTGGAATGTTTGGTACTAAAATATAATTGGCGCCATTGTCATGAAGTTTTTGGATAGTTGCCACCTCATCAGCAACCGCAGTAGTGATAATACTATTGGCATTTGGCAAATCATTCACTACTGCCAATAAGTCGTTGGCGCCAATCCAGACTGAGTACAGTCCTTTTGGGTCGACATTGTTATTGGTTAGAAAGGTGTCTAGCTGAGTTTTTGCAGAAGCGACTGGTAACCCCTCCCTTTCGACATCAAGGCCTGCTCTTGCACCACCAATGGCGTAGTTATTACCTGATCCATCACCGCCAAGTGTCTGTGCCGTCGACGTCAAGCCCAAATGATTTGCAAATGAGGTCGCCCAAGTATTATCTGGATTGGTCGTGAATTGACCTGAGTTCTCTGTGTCTAATAAAGGCTTAAAATAGCCGCCATCGGTTAGACTGTCCCCAAAAAAGGTCACACTACTATAAGTGTCATTTTCTTGGGAAGCGGCTTGGGCTTGACTGGCAACCGCACTAATGGACATCAGCAAGCTTATCGCTAGCATAGATTTGGATAAGGTATTGAGCCTGGGTAGGTTTAATGTATGCATCATTTTGACTTCCTTGTTTGACGTTATTATGTTATTTACCATTGTTATATGTTGGTAGTGAACGATTGTACATCTTACGCTATAAGCAAACAATCACTTTGCGATTGTATTGTGCAATAAGGTAATTTGAGGTGGGTTTAAGAGTATTTGGTATGGTGATTGTGATTAGGATTGGGATTAGGATTTGGATTGGTATTAACTGTAGAGACACTATCAAACACGAGACACGTTAAGCTATCGCATTATAAAAACATTTAATACGATACATAGGGGTAAGGATGCGATGTCACCGCTAGCCCCGATTGAAGCGGATATCCTGTCCTGCTAGGTGAGCTGCTGTGGCTTACTGTGCGGTAGCTACGCGAAGCAAGAGATACCCAGCACAGCTTAGCCACTGCCTCTCCTAGGGGGACAGATAGTAGCGAAAAAGCGGGATTAGCTTCTAAAAATAAGAAGCTATCAATAAGCGATGCTATAAAGTTGTCTAATCTCGTCAAACGCTGTGCTGTGAAACATTTTATATCAAAATATTATTACCATTTAACATGATTTACTGGTTTAATAGTGTTAACGATTCTCAATCTGTCATTTTTTATAACCTGTTGAAGATTAAAACGAAAATAGGTAGCTTAGGTCATAAAAGATAGGGCCATAAAAGCTAAGGTTATAAAAATCTAGAGTTATAAAAAGCGACAGGTTGATTACTTTTTTTCACATATTTTATTTAAGGTTTTCGTCATGATTGATGCAGACGGCTTTCGAGCCAATGTCGGTATCATCTTGGCAAATACACAAGGACAAGTACTATGGGCAAAACGAGTTGGTCATGATTCTTGGCAGTTTCCACAAGGTGGTATCGATGCGGGTGAAACTCCTGTCGATGCTATGTACCGAGAGCTGTGGGAGGAGGTAGGCTTATATCCTCGACACGTTCAGCTTTTAGCAGTTACGGATAACTGGCTAAGATATCGTCTGCCCAAACGTTATATACGTCATGGGCAATATCCCCTGTGTATCGGGCAAAAACAGAAGTGGTTTTTGCTCCAGCTAGATGAGCCGAATACAGAACATATCCGCTTTGATACAGCGAAACCAGAGTTTGACCATTGGGAATGGGTGAGCTATTGGTATCCATTGGGTCAGGTGGTTCATTTTAAGCGAGGAGTATATCGCCGTGCTTTACAGCAACTGGCACGCGAGCTACCCTTGAAAAAAGAGTTGATTATCCCTGAGCAGACCAATCATCTGATTCAAGTTTAATCTCTTTTTTATTACACTCTAAGTTATTTATGATATTTGTTTTATTAAAAAGGCCTGCATTAGATGCAGGCCTTTTTTGTTGCTTATATTCGTTAAAAAGGGGTAAGCATTACGGCTTGATAGCCACCTTCAACACACCATCACGCTGATGCATAAATAACTCATACGCCTCAACGATATCATCAAGCTTGTAGGTGTGAGTGACCATTTCAGACAAATCAATGCGACCTGATTCAATAACATTCATCAGACGGCGCATACGCTCTTTACCCCCCGGGCACAGTGCAGTGCGAATGGTATGGTCGCCAAGACCTGCGGCAAAATGTGCCATAGGAATGGTCAAGTCTTCTGAATAGACCCCTAAGCTTGAAAATGTGCCACCCGGCTTGAGAATCTTTAGCCCCTGCTCAAAGGTCGATTGCAAACCTAGAGCTTCGATACTGCTGTCAACACCGCGCCCGCCTGTTAGCTTCATCACTTCATCGACAACATCGACTTCTTTGAAGTTTAAGGTGACATCTGCACCCATCTTTTTGGCCATTGCCAAGCGATCGTTATTACCATCGATCGCAATAATGGTTGATGCGCCTTTTAGCTTAGCGCCTGCTGTGGCACATAAGCCAATTGGCCCTTGGGCAAAAATAGCGACGATATCACCAATTTGGATATCGGCATTTTCAGCGCCTTTAAAGCCTGTCGACATTATGTCAGGGCACATGAGCACTTGCTCATCGGTTAAGCCATCAGGGACTGGGGCTAAGTTTGCTTGTGCATCTGGCACTAAGACGTATTCTGCTTGTGTACCGTCGATGATATTACCAAAGCGCCAACCACCTGTGGCCTTATAGCCATGACATGGACAGGTGCCATCAGGTTGTATATAACCACCGTCTTGGGAAGGGAAACCGTCTTGTGATGCGTATGAGGTGAAGCTTGGACAAATCGCACCAGCAATAACGCGTTGCCCCTCTTCATAGCCCATGACAGAACTACCTAGCTTCTCAATAATACCAACAGGCTCGTGACCGATGGTGAGACCTTGCGCCACAGGATATTCACCCTTAAAGATATGAATGTCGGTACCGCAAATGGTAGTAGTGGTAATTTTAATCAGCGCATCATTAGGGCCGATGTCTGGTATTTTCTTTTCAGAGAGTTCAATTTTACCTGGTTCTACAAATATTAGCGTTTTCATCATGCTCATGTTATATCTTCCTTGTGTGTTGGCTTTTATCAACAAAGCAGCTGTTTCTGGTGTCAGATAAACAGTCTCTTCCCTTTACTGTTGTTCCTATAATTAGTATATATAGTCAGCGAACTACTAAAGGGTTACAGCGTTAACCTCGTTAAGCCTACTTAAGTAGTACTTGCACTCGGTTGCCTTGTAACCATTTTAGACTTCTTTGACTATACCCTTTATATATGACAAGAAAGTTTAAAGCCACATTATTTTTATGGATTTTGGTAACTTAACTGTCTCTATTTATAGCCACTTATCCCTGATAAGGATACTCACGACTCTCTAACGTTAATACTGGCTTGGGGACTGCAGTCTTTAAGGTTGGACTAGATGGCTCTAAATGAGTTGATGACTCTAAATGAGTTGTTTGAGCGGCCGCTAGAGGTGATTCAACACTCATCGTCAATATACTTTGGGTTCGGGTGCCATAGTTAGGCATTTCTGGTGTGTCAATGCAGATAGAGGACAGCGCTTGCTCAAGCGCCTTAGGTAGTCCCGTATTCGGAAGCTGATCGCTGGGGGCTTGTAGGGTATCTGACAATACCTGCCATGCAGCCGATTGCCAATAGTGTTTGTCTGCATTTTGAAACTCAATACTTTCACTAATCAAAGGCAGCACTTCTTGGCGTACTCGTCCGCGCAAACGCTCAGACTTAAACCACGCATCGTCTGGTTGACCGTTTGAGATAATATGAAGACCACTGTGTAACGGCGTCGGTGGATAGCCCCGGTTATTGACGATCACTGCTTGCTGGGTATCACCAACAATTAGATTAAATCCTGCGTAGGCTTGTAGATCAAGCTGACGGGCAAACGCTAGTGGCGATAAGTCGCTGATTAAAAAACTGGTAACCAGCTCGCCTCTAGAGCGCTGGTCTTCGCTTGCTTGTACGCCATCTCGAAAATTTAACACCGCCGCCCATCGCCCGTTTTGTGTCACTACCTCTCCTTTTGTGCTTTGTTGGTGCACGCCAAGCCAAGTTCCGCCACTTTTATTATCACGACCGGCATAGATTGGTTCATCTGTCCACTGATGGGCTGGTGTGGTGGGTCGTGCCAAAAACTCATCGCGGTTAGACAATAGCACTAATGGCATCTCATCGAATAATTGCCAAGCAATAGCCGCTATACACATTAGATTTCCTTTGTTTAATGAAAAATATAAATAAAAAGTCGGTCTTTGGTTTTAAATGTAGAATCAAATTGTTCTATTTATGCTCATTTTTATTCCATAAAAAACAGAGCCTTATCGTGTAGATAAAATAAATAGTCGATTTTGGGTCAAAAATTAGGCAGTTATAGTCAAAAAGAACAAAAATGGTGCAAATTTAATCCTCTAAAGTTGGCACAAATATTGAAACATTAATAACAGTTAGTAACCTTCTATTACCTCAGCTTACATAGCTGTTATTTTACTCTTGGAGAAATTCATGTCTTTATTAGCCACTGTACCTGCCCTAGTGCCTCGCACTTCTAAAACTGGTGTGTCATCACGTTTATCTGTATTAGCCGTCGCGATAGTCGGAAGCTTAAGCCTAATTGGCTGCCAAAAACCTGCAGAAACCACTGCGGAGACTACCCCTACTGAAACAGAAACCAGCACCGAGACAACCCCTACCCCTGCTTCAGATGGCGACACTATCAAAGTGGGTATCTTGCACTCCTTATCTGGCACAATGGCCATCTCTGAGACCTCACTAAAAGACACCGCGCTTATGACCATTGATGAAATCAATGCTAATGGTGGTGTGTTAGGCAAAAAACTTGAACCTGTCGTGGTTGATCCTGCTTCAGACTGGCCGTTATTTGCAGAAAAAGCGCGTCAGCTGCTAACTCAAGATAAAGTAGATGTCATCTTTGGGGGTTGGACCTCTGTCTCTCGTAAATCTGTACTACCGGTTGTCGAAGAGCTGAACGGCTTGATGTTCTACCCTGTACAGTACGAAGGTCAAGAGCAGTCAGAAAACATCTTCTATACCGGCGCAGCGCCTAACCAGCAGGCCATCCCTGCTGTTGAGTACTTAATGAGCCCTGAGGGTGGTAGTGCTGAGCGTTTCGTACTTTTGGGTACCGATTATGTGTATCCTCGTACCACCAATCAGATTTTACGCGCCTTCCTGAAGTCTAAAGGTGTGGCAGATGAAGACATCATGGAAGAGTATACCCCATTTGGCTTTAGCAACTATCAGACTATCGTCGGTAACATAAAGAACTTCTCTACGGGTAAAAAGACAGCGGTCATCTCTACCATTAATGGTGATTCAAACGTACCATTTTACCGTGAGCTTGCCAACCAAGGTATCAAAGCATCTGATATCCCAG
Source organism: Psychrobacter sp. CX5 (assembly GCF_057621535.2). NCBI lineage: Bacteria > Pseudomonadati > Pseudomonadota > Gammaproteobacteria > Moraxellales > Moraxellaceae > Psychrobacter > Psychrobacter sp. CX5. The sequence continues at coordinate 1,148,375 of NZ_CM177735.1, forward strand.
TTATGGCATTCTCAGTAGGGGAAGAAGAACTACGCGGTATCGATACCAGCTTATTACAAGGGCATTTGGCAGCGTGGAACTACTTTATGTCGGTTAAAAACCCAGTTAATAGTGACTTTACCAAAAAATATAAAAAGTACGCCTTGGATCATAAACTACCGAATGCTGACAAAGTAGTGACTAATGATCCTATGGAAGCCACTTATGTGGGCATCAATATGTGGAAACAAGCGGTTGAAAAAGCAGGCACAACTGATGTGGATAAAGTACGTATCAGTATGGGTGGTCAAACGTTCGATGCCCCTTCTGGATACACCTTGAAAATGGATGAAGAAAACCATCACTTATGGAAGCCTGTCATGATCGGTCAAATCCGTGCCGATGGTCAGTTCGATGTGATTAGTAAAACGCCAGAGGTAATCCGTGCGGAACCTTGGAGTCAGTACATTCCTAAGTAACTCATAAGTAACTCATATTAGTTAACTCAAATTGGTCACCCTTATACATGACGCTAAATTGATATGAGTGGTAACTGGTAAAAGACTGAGGTCAATAAAGGACAATAAAAGAGGAAGTTTACTTCCTCTTTTCACCGCCACCTTATATTTCAGCTTTTAATTTTAACGCTTCGTTGTAGCGTTTCATATAAATGTTTCATAGTAACGTCTTATGTCCATACAAGCTATTTACAACTGACTATTTTATTACTTGGCTATTTTCCATAAACCCTTGCTGTATACGTCATCTCTTTACGATTAGACACTCCTCTATTAAAGAAGATTAGACATCAAGGGTTTGTCGAACATCATACTATTCTCATTAAGGAGCCGCATATGCCGCGCCATAACTCACGCTCAATAGCAGAGCCCTCGTATAAGAGGCAGCCGTTGCTGATAACACGGTTTTTCCGCTTTTTAGCGTGGCTGCCCTTGTTTTTTGTCACTTACCTTACCTTGCTGGTGCCTGCGCACGCTGAGCAGACATCTGCAGTGGCGGCAACGGATACGGTCACTGCTACCTCTCAAATCGTAAATACTGATGGTGACACCTTGCAGGATCAAAATGAGCACTCTCTAACCACGCCAGCAGCCTTGGATAACCCGACTGCGAGCTCAGGTGATGCCATTGAGCAGTTTGTCGCCGCTGATTTCGCTCAACGTCAAGCGATGTTAAATAACTGGCCTGGAACAGCTGAAAGCTTAGATACGTTGGTTGAGCTGATTAGTAAAGATGAGCTGTATCAAGGCAATGGCGGTCAGACTTATCTTCTCAATAGTGACGATCAATTATTCACTTATCCTGATAAACAAGAAACTGCTGACTGGCCCAGCGATTTATCACAAATTACGCTGACCAATGCCCTACGCTCTGCCCTTATTTTTGGTCAAGCTAAGGTCAAGCTTGCATCTGACGATACCGCTCAGCGTTTACAGGCAGTAGAAATTTTATCTGACAATATAGATCAAGTAGATCCTGCGACGATTACAGCCGCCGCTGCTAAAGAAGATAATGGCAAGGTGCAAGAGGCGCTTGCCGACTTGCAAGCTCGTATTAATTTTAGAGATGGCGATCTTGCCACTAAAGTTGCTGCCGTTAATGAGCTGGCTGATAGCGACAATCCGCAAGTCCTAGTTGATATTCAATCCGCTCTCACTGCTGACAATTTAGATCCTGCGTTAAAAAGCGCCTTAGTGGCAGCTGAGAGCAGTGTTGCCAATCGCATTAAAGTCAGCACTTGGACGGGTCATTTATTTACTGGTATGAGTACCGCCAGTATCTTGCTTTTAGCCGCTCTTGGTCTTGCCATCACCTTTGGCTTACTAGGTGTCATCAATATGGCGCATGGTGAGCTGATTATGATCGGCGCTTACGCCACTTATGTGGTGCAAAACCTATTTCAAGCGTATTTACCGGGTATGGCAGGCTGGTATCTGGTTGCCGCCATCCCTGTTGCCTTTTTAGTCAGTGCCATTATTGGAATGATTATCGAACGTGTTGTCATTCGTCCTCTGTATGGTCGTGAGCTTGAAACTTTACTGGCGACCTTCGGTGTCAGTCTCATTCTGATGCAATTAGTGCGTATGATCTTTGGCGCACAAAACGTTGAAGTGAGTAACGTTGACTGGTTAAGCGGTGCTTATCAGGTGTCCGCAAGCTTATCACTGCCTTATAACCGTATCGCTATTATCGGTTTTACCGTGATTGTATTGGCGCTACTGGTGTATTTGCTGAACAAAACCCGCTTTGGTTTGTTTGTGCGCGCAGTGACTCAAAACCGCCAAATGGCGCGTGCCGTAGGCATTCCTTCTGCTCGCATCGACATGCTCGCTTTTGGACTTGGTTCAGGGCTAGCAGGACTCGCTGGTTGCGCATTGGCACAAGTGGGTAACGTCGGTCCTGACTTAGGTCAGACTTATATTATTGATGCCTTCTTAGTCGTTGTCGTTGGTGGTGTCGGACAAGTATGGGGCGCTGTATTGGCAGCTCTAGGTCTTGGTGTCAGTGGTACGGTGCTTGAAATTGGCATTGGTGCTGTGATGGCTAAGATTGTGTTACTGGTTCTTGTGATTCTGTTTATTCAGAAACGTCCACAAGGTTTATTCGCCCTCAAAGGCCGCTTTGTGGATTAAGGAGAACCTCATGCGTATTACCCAACTATTATCTGATTCACCGCGAAACTCTATTCTTATTGGACTGTGTTTCCTAGTACTACTGATACTACCTTGGCTACATTTAATGCCAGAAACATCAGCGTTGCACCTATCTGCCTACTGGATTACCCTGATTGGTAAGATCATGGCGCTTGCTATGGTGGCACTGGCTTTAGACTTGGTTTGGGGTTATGCCGGTATCCTAAGCTTAGGTCATGGTCTTTATTTTGCCTTAGGCGGTTATGCCTTTGGGATGTATTTGACGCGAGAAACCGCTGGCGCGGGCTTGCCTGACTTTATGCGGTTTTTAAGTTGGACAGAAATGCCGTGGTATTGGGCTGGAACGCAAAACTTCTGGTGGGCGATGGCGCTTGTGGTGTTAGTCCCCGGTCTGATCGCTTTTATATTTGGTTTCTTTGCCTTTCGCTCAAAAATCAAAGGGGTTTATTTTTCCATTATTACCCAAGCCATGACCTATGCTGCCGCCTTGCTATTCTTCCGTAATGAAACGGGCTTTGGTGGTAACAACGGCTTTACTGGCTTCACCACGCTGTTAGGGTATGACATCACTGCGTCATCAACACGAGCCATGCTGTGCTTTACTACCGCTGTGGCGCTGCTGCTGTCCTATTTAGGACTACGCTATCTTATGAATCAGCCTTATGGCCGAGTGCTTGGCGCCATTCGGGATAGTGAAAATCGCTTGCAATATTTGGGCTATCGTACGCTTTGGTACAAGCTATCTGCTTGGGTATTGTCTGCGGTGATCGCCGGTATCGCTGGGGCCTTATATGTTCCCCAAGTCGGCATCATCAATCCAGGCGAGATGAATCCTGTTAACTCCATTGAGATGGCAGTATGGGTAGCTGCTGGTGGCCGTGGAACCTTGATCGGCGCCATTGTCGGTGCTGGCGCGGTCAATGCCATTAAAACCTACTTTACAGTTGCCTATCCTGAATTTTGGTTACTTATCTTAGGTGGGTTATTTGTTGTCGTTACCTTATTTATGCCGAATGGCATTATTGGCCTACTCGACCGCTTTAAGAAGGAAAAAGAATAATGCCAAAACAATCTATTGATTCAACGACGGATACGACTGTGGCACAGCCAACTAAAACAGAGCGTTTATTAAAAACACCTAAGAATGAGTCTTTAAATCAAGAATTAAATCAAGAAGGTGCTACAACTGCAACGACCTCTACGCATAGCGTAGACACTACTCCTGTAGCGGATAATGCGACAGTAGATACTCACCCATCAGCGACTCATAACAACCCAGTGACAACGTTGGCAGAAGACTACGGCGATAGCGATGGCTTAGCGCATCCTAAACCTAAGTCAGGGCCTGATATGAGCCATGGGATTGCGCTGTATTTAGAAGAAGTTAGCGTTTGGTTTGACTCGTTTCGAGCCCTTAACAACTTGTCTTTATATATTGAAGAAGGTGAGCTACGCTGCATCATCGGCCCTAATGGCGCGGGTAAAACCACCTTAATGGATGTCATTACAGGGAAAACGCGTCCGACTGAAGGAACGGCCTTCTTTGGTCAAATTCATGATTTATCAAAACTGTCTACTGAAGAGATCGCCGAAGCGGGCATTGGTCGTAAGTTCCAAAAACCAACCGTGTTTGAGAACTTTACCGTACTTGATAACTTGATGTTGGCTGCCCCAAAAGACAAACGGGTTTCAAAAAGCTGGTTTACCAAAGTTGATGCGGACACTCAAGATACGCTTGACGCTACGCTAAGCCAAATTCGCTTAAAAGATATGATTAATAAGCCTGCTGGGCTGTTATCTCATGGACAAAAGCAGTGGCTTGAGATTGGAATGTTGTTGATGCAGCAACCAAAGCTCATCTTGCTTGATGAGCCTGTCGCCGGCATGACGGATGCCGAAACCGAACACACGGCTGAACTGTGCTTGCGTCTTAAAAAGGATCATACCTTAGTCGTTGTAGAACATGATATGACCTTTATCGATGCCATTAGTGAAAAAGTCACGGTATTGGCAAATGGGGCAATTTTAGCTGAAGGCACGTTAGCTGAAGTACAAAATGATGAGGCGGTGATTGAGACCTATCTAGGCCGATAATGGTTATAGTCAGCGAACTATAGTCGGTGAACTTATAAAGAGTCACGGCGTTAACCTCGTTAAGCCTACTCCAGTAGTACTTACACTCGGTTGCCTTGTAACCCTTTTAGACGTCTTTGACTATATTGCCGCTTAAAAACAGACCTATAGTGTCCTTTCTTCTAATGAGAGTCGTCCAGTAGAGTTAGGTAAGTCAAGTATTAGTAGCAGTATTAACATTGATAATGATATTGATATTAATAGCATTACTACAATAGTTGGATGAACACCGTTAATGCCGCAACTGGCTTGAATCTATGTCACTATACACAAGAATAAAGGGTTTAATATGTTACAAGTGAATGCCATAAATCAATATTATGGGGGTAGTCACATTCTTCGTGATGTCAACTTAACTGCTCCGATAGGCGAATGTAGTGTGGTGCTCGGCCGTAATGGTGTCGGAAAAACCACCTTGCTCAAGTGTTTGATGGGTATTTTGCCCATTAAGTCCGGCGAAATTTTATTAAATGATAAAGACATTAGTAAATTGACGCCAGAACAACGTGTACGTGCTGGCATGGCCTATGTGCCTCAAGGACGTGATATTTTTTCTACGTTAACGGTTGAGGAAAACATCCTTATCGGCATGGCAAAGTTTTCACAGCGCAAAGCGAGCAAGGTACCCAAACATTTGTACGATATCTTTCCGGTGCTCGATGAGATGAAACATCGCCGTGGCGGGGACTTATCGGGAGGACAGCAGCAGCAGCTTGCTATTGCTCGCGCACTGGCATCTGAGCCAACCGTTCTAATTTTGGATGAACCCACTGAAGGTATCCAGCCCTCTATTATTAAAGACATAGGTCGCGTGATTCAAGATCTCGGACGGCAAGGCAATATGGCGATTGTTTTGGTTGAGCAGTTCTATGAATTTGCAGAAGAGCTTGCCGATAATTACACGGTGCTCTCTCGTGGTCAAGTCGTCGCTCAAGGGCCTGGCGATGCGATGGCGGAAAATAACATTCAAGAGTTGGTCGCGATTTAAGCTTAAGTGGCCTGTTATTCATCGTTAGTGATACCTTTTCTAGACAATAACCTACCGAGGAAGGCCAGTTTAAACGTATAAATCAAACGCTATCAATAGCGGATTTAATAGGGCTAATAAAGATAGCGGTTTTATAGAAAAGGTATTATTAAGCACGCATAAACCATACATTTATAACTTATCTATCTTTTTAAATTAGCATACGGTAGACAGATAACTTAGAAATTTGTCCTAAGCCGTTTTATACGCTGATTACAATTTCTCCACCGAGCACATCAGTGCTCGGTTTTTTTATGCCTCATTTTTATGCCTTATTAATCCAGACAAAAACAACTATGGTTGAAATGTTCGTCAGAGCGTAATGCTTACATCGCTATTTTTTGCTATTATGGCTTTCACTAGCATCGCCTTAATACGATGATCTATCACAAATAAGCTTTTCATACTTATCACCCACAGTAGACTTCGCCCATGATGATTCATCCCCAATTTGATCCTGTTGCTCTATCGCTTGGCCCCGTTCAAGTGCACTGGTATGGTTTTATGTATTTGCTGGCATTTGCCGCCGCTTATGGACTGGCAACGTACCGCAGTAAAAAACGTGACGGCTGGACCCAAGATATGGTATCTGACTTGGTGTTTTTCGGCGCGCTTGGCGTGATATTGGGTGGGCGCATCGGCTACGTTCTGCTCTATCAGTTTGGGGAGTTTCTAGCCAACCCCACTTACTTATTTAGAGTGTGGGAAGGTGGCATGTCATTCCATGGTGGCCTTATTGGCGTCGCCTTGGCAATGACTTATTTTGCACGTAAATACAAAAAACCTATCTTTAACGTGTTAGATTTTATTGCGCCGTGTGTGCCAACAGGTTTGTTATTTGGACGTATTGGTAATTATATTAATGGTGAGCTATGGGGCCGTGTTTCAGAGGGCGGATACAACTGGTTAACTTTTTTCCCACAAGCCGCCCAATTTGACGCTGCGCTGATTACTACCAATCCGGCCATGCAGTCATTGATGAGACAAGTTGAAGGAAATTATTTATTGCCTCGTCACCCCTCTCAATTGTATGAGGCGTTCGCAGAAGGATTGTTGACCTTTATTATCGTCTGGTGGTTTTCTTCTAAACCGCGTCCGCGTATGGCTGTGACGGCCTTATTTATGCTTTGCTATGGCTTTAGCCGCTTTACCATTGAGTTTTTCCGCCAGCCTGATGAAGGCTACCAGTTAATCTTTGGCTGGATGAGTAAAGGTCAGCTCTATACGTTACCCATGATTATCATCGGCTTAGTACTAATGGTGTTAGCGTACCGCAATCAAGTGTTTGATTGGGGCAAGTACGCAGCAAAATAGCATATAGGCGACAATGTCACTTTTTAATTGGCAAACACTGTTATCCACTATTTTTAAACAACACTATTTTAATAACACTACTTGAGTAACAGCACCTAAACAACAGTACTTTAACAACATTATTTAAACGACATGATAGGGTCATCACTATGATCACCAGCAAAAACGAAGCCGCTTATCTCGACCTTATTCGCTATGTGCGTGACCATGGAACGCCCAAAGGCGATAGAACAGGCACAGGCACCCTAAGCCATTTCGGAGCGCAAATGCGTTTTGATCTTAGTGACGGCTTTCCGCTTTTGACCACCAAAAAAGTGCATATGAAGTCGATTACCTATGAGTTGTTTTGGTTTTTAAAGGGCGACACCAACGTTCAATATCTCCAAGACCACGGCGTGCGTATCTGGAATGAATGGTCAACGGCGGAACAGACGGCTCGATTTGGTCGCCCAGAGGGTGAGCTTGGACCAGTATACGGTCATCAATGGCGCAACTATGGTGCCAGCAAAAATGACGATGGCAACTATAATCTAGATGGTGTCGATCAAATCATGGAAGTAGTTGAACAGATTAGAAATAATCCCAACTCACGTCGGCTGATTGTTTCTGGATGGAATCCAGCAGAGGCGAATCTGGTCGCCCTACCACCTTGCCATACTTTATTCCAATTCTTTGTTGCTGATGGCAAACTATCTTGCCAACTGTATCAGCGTTCAGCAGATTTATTTTTGGGTGTGCCTTTTAATATTGCCAGCTACTCGCTACTAACGCATATGATTGCACAAGTTTGCGACTTAGAGGTCGGTGAATTTATTTGGTCAGGTGGCGACTGTCATTTGTACCAAAACCACCTCGAACAGGTTAATGAACAGCTGTCACGGACGCCTTATCAGCTACCAACATTGTGGTTGAATCCTGACATTAAAGATATTTTTGACTTTGAATTTGATGACATTCGCGTCGACAATTATCAATCACATCCGGCCATTAAAGCACCGGTCGCCGTATAGTATTTACTAGCAAAATCAAAAAAATTCCACTGAACAAACAATCAAATAAAAACCAATTAAAATCATTATCTTAAAGGACGCCCTTATGAGCTATGCCCATACTCAAATTGCCCAAATAGCCGCCATCAGTAGTAATCGTTGTATTGGTAAAGATGGTGAATTGCCATGGCACATCCCTAATGATTTAAAGCATTTTAAAGCGATGACCACTGCTGAAACCGATGCCTATGTAGATAGTGGCGTCAAGGGTATCGTCATTATGGGACGCAAGACCTTTGAGTCGATGGGGGCTAAACCCTTACCAAAACGGGTCAATTTTGTGATCACTACCCAGATGGATTATGCGGAGGAGCACAATCTGGAAGGAAAAGAAGACCTGCATGTCGTACACAATATAGATGATGCTTTGACTCATGCAGCCAACGTCGCTCATGGATTGAAGTTTGATACCATTTGGGTCATCGGTGGTGAAAAGATTTTCAAAAACACCATGATGTATACTGACCGCATTGAGCTGACCATTATTGATACTGAGATTGAAAATGGTTCCGCTTTCTACCCTATTCTGTCAGACGAGTTTGAAGTCACAGCAGAGTCTGATACTCATTCGGATGACAATAGTGGTTTGAGCTATAAGTTCGTGACGTATATGGCCAACAAAGGCTAAGGACTTCTTCTCACCATTTTCATATATCGTGATATACCTTTAAATTAGGGTCAACGTAACCGAGCTTAAGTATGACACCATTAGGTTAATAAAGTTGACACCGTCACTGGTTTGAAGGTGTGACACTATACCAGCTATGCTTTAAACGACCCTGAGCCCATTATGTGGATAAGCCTATTAAAGAAACTGCTCATTACCCTACTGGTTCTGTTTGGCCTATTAGCATTGTTGGGCGTCATCACCTATCAAGACCTACCCGATAATACGAATCGCCCTGTCTCGACGCACCTACCTGTTGATATAAGCACTCTTGATATAAGCACTATCGATAACAATACTATCGATAGTGATAGCCCGATTGCCAAACGGTTATTACCTGCTATGGCGGCCCATCCTGATCAAAGTGGCATCTACTTACTGGATAACAGTCACGAAGCCTTTTTATCACGGCTGGCACTGGCCTCAGCAGCTCAAAAGACCCTCGATGTGCAGTATTATATTTGGCACGATGATACGACTGGACATTTACTGATGCAAAGCCTGTACCAAGCGGCAGAACGTGGGGTACGGGTGCGGCTACTACTCGATGACAACAACACCGATGGTATGGATGAGCTACTCGCCAGCGTCAATGCCCATCCCAATATTGAAGTACGTCTGTTTAATCCCTTTATGCAGCGCAGCTTTCGCCCGCTTGGCTACTTAAGTGATTTTTTTCGCTTAAATAGACGGATGCATAATAAGACCTTTACCACCGATGGCCTAATGACCATCGGTGGGGGGCGTAATGTCGGTGATGAATACTTTGGCTTTGGCACCGGAGTGATGTTTGCCGATTTGGATCTACTGGCAGTCGGACCTGCTGCCCAAGATGTCGAGCAAGACTTTGATCGCTATTGGGCCAGTCAATCAGCTTATCCTGTTGAGCGTATCGTAGATATTCCGAACCCTAAAGCCTTTGACACGACGCCCGCTGATGATAAACAGACAAAAGCCTTCTTAAACGATTTACAACACTCCGCCTTTGTCAAACAACTCAAACAGGGCGATATACCTCTGATATGGACCAAAACCAAGCTGATTAGTGACTCCCCTGCTAAGGTATTAAAGACATCTAAGAATTCCAGCTCCTTATTGACTGACATCCTCCCCATGATGCAGCAAACTCAACAAGAGCTACTTATCATCTCCCCCTACTTTGTGCCCACCAAGCGAGGTAACTCACTATTTACCACCTTGGCTGAGGACGGTAAACGGGTCGCCGTACTTACCAATTCATTGGCGGCCACGGATGTGGTACCCGTGCACTCCGGCTATGCCAAATACCGCAAACCCCTTCTCGAATCTGGCGTTTCGATATTTGAACTCAAACCCATGGCGACCGTTATCATTCAAAAAGATCGTGGCGGCATGATCAAACGTGGCGGTGCAAGCTTACATGCCAAGACCTTTATTGTTGATAACAAGACCTTATTTCTCGGCTCATTTAATATAGACCCCCGCTCAGCTCGTTTAAATACCGAAATGGGATTTGTGTTTGATAGCCCTGAGTTGGCCAGCTATTTGGCGGATAATATGAAAAAGAATCAGATGCATTACAGCTATGCGGTCAGCCTAACCTCGCAAGGAAAGCTGCACTGGGAAACGAAAGAAGATAACCAGCTTGTTACTTTTGACGATGAGCCCCACAGCTCACTCTGGTCGCGTATTGGGGTCTGGATATGTTCGTTGCTACCGATTGAGTGGTTGTTGTAGTGTGCGTAACAACCGTAGCCCATCCCGCCATCCGCTCATATCTTGGCTTGCCTATGAGGAGGGATTAAGTAAAGCACTGCTTTACCCCGACGCAAGAGAAAATCTATGATTTTCTAAAGGCACTAAGGCTAGCGTCATTCCTGCGCCACGAGACTGCCTCTAACCAAGCGCCTGCAACCCTGTGCTTTACCAAGGATACCCGCTACTGTCGGGGCTAAAAACCGTCTTACGACCACATTCAAAGCAAAACCAAACACCAATCTATACACCTTGCACGATATGTATGTGTAGGGTGTCGCCACGCGCACCATTAACCGCATACTATTATCAATGATATCTTATTAAACTATTTAGTGGGTTACGCTTCGCTAACGCCTACGGATTGTGCGTGAATCTAAATATTGGTTGATATTGAGGGTGGATGGGCAACGTTGTTATTGCATAAACGTTTACCACGATAAATACCGGCAAATACGCGATATAACCGCTAGCCCTGATGGTAGCGATATCCTGATAGTCTTGGCGGGGTGCGTGGACTTCGGTGAGAAGGGGTATCGAGACAACAGGAACCCATCTCGCCTTAGTCCACGCCTCGCCTAGGCTAGCAGATACAAGCGGACAGCAGGAATAGCTACACAATCTTATAAAGACTAAGACGTATGCAAATAAATACTATGCGCTCGCCATAAACTTTAATGTTAGGTCAGCCCTAAATATCATAGGTCAATTCGAAATATTTAATAAAAACGGCACTATAAAAAACCCTCTTTTAAATCACTAAAAGAGGGTTTTGCTCATACTTTATATACGGTTAAAAGGTCTTAAATCGCTTTTGTGCGCTCAGTTAACCAAGCCAAAGCTTCCCCTTCTACACGGTCTTTTAGCTCATTATAAACGTACTGATGATAGGCATTTAACCAGTCGATTTCCTCTTGGTTCAATAGGGCTTTATCGACCAAACGGGTATCAATCGGGCACAGCGTTACGGTTTCGAAGTGCAAATAGTGACCGAATTCTGACTCTTGCGGGGTCGGTACAGGCTGATTGACAACCAAGTTTTCGATACGGATCCCCCATTTGCCTTCACGATATAAGCCGGGCTCATTACTGGTAATCATGCCCACTTTCATCGCACGCTCAGGCGGTGTGCTGGCACTATAAGCAATGACTTGCGGGCCTTCGTGGACGTTTAGGAAGTAGCCGACGCCATGACCGGTACCATGCCCGAAGTCCATTTGCGCTTGCCATAATGGCGCACGGCAAATGGCATCAATTAACGGAGAAGCAATCCCGTCTGGGAAACAGGCTTTTGCCAAGGCAATGTGGGCTTTTAGAACGATACTAAAGTCACGTTTTTGAGCCTCGCTAACCGTGCCGATACCGACCACACGGGTGATATCAGTGGTACCGTTTTGATACTGGGCACCTGAATCAATCAGCAATAAACCGTCACCATCAAGGTAGCTAAACTTGTCTTCGGTGGCACGATAATGAGGCAATGCGCCGTTTTCATTGTAGCCAGCGATGGTGGGGAAGCTCGGTGAGACATAGTGTGGCTGTTTGCTGCGTACATCTATCAGCATACTGTCGACATCTAGCTCGCTGAGACGCTCGCCTTGGTCTAATCGACTTTCAAACTCACTGAAAAACTCACACAATGCTGCCCCATCTTGACGCATGGCATCACGGATGTGCTCGATATCCGCATCTGATTTGACAGATTTTAACAAGGTGCTAGGTGCGATGCTTTCAATCATACCGATATCATCGCCAAGCTCTTTTAGAGTGCCGACAGCGACTTTATTGGGATCCAGCAGGAGTAAATTATCAGGGGTTAACTCGCTTAGCGCCGACTGAATATGATCGTATTCTGCAACGTCAATACCCGCCTCTGCTAATAATTTAGCGACATCATCCTCTATCTTGCGGTTATCGACATATAAGGTGGCGGTGTCTTGGGTGATCATCATGTGCGCTAAAAATACGGGGTTATAATCCACATCACTGCCGCGCAAGTTGGTCAGCCAAGCGATGTCATCTAAGCTTGAGAGTAGATGATGACTGACCCCAAGCTGCTGCATCTGAGCACGCACATCTGCCAGCTTATCTTGAGCCGACTGCGAGACAAACTGGGCATCATGAGCAAATAGCTTGGCGCTAGGTAACGCTGGGCGCTCTTGCCATAGCTCCTCTAAGAAGTCTTGCTCGGTAATCAGGCGAATACCGTCCTCTTCGTCTGGTGCATCTGTAACACTCTTGTCAGTACGCTCTTCAACATTGTCTTCATTGGCAGCGTCTTCAAACGCGTCCAATAAGCGGTCTTGTTCTGCAAGTGATAGCACATTGCCATCGATTGCCACGCTATCACCAGCACTCAAGTTTGCTGCTAGCCAATCAATATGGTTTGGCGCACCTTTTTGTAGCTTTTGCAAACTGATGCCAGTGCCTTCTAGCTGGTCTGCGGCTTGCACCCAGTAGCGACTGTCGGTCCAAAGACCAGCGAAATCTTGGGTAACAACCAATGTACCGACTGATCCTGTGAATCCTGTCAGCCACTGACGACCCTGCCAATACTCTGGTAGATATTCGGACAAATGCGGGTCTGCGGTCGGAATAATAATTGCGCTGAGTTCGTTGTTTTTTAGGATTTGACGCAGTTTAGTAATACGGTCTTGGAAAATTTGTTTACTCATTCATTACCTCAGTATATTTTTATTGTCTCAGTGTATTTGTTCTGCCGTCTACTTTATTATTAAAATCACTATTGTACCGATACTTTTATAGGGCTATTTTTTACAATTTCAAATAAAAAACGTGCTACCAATCATGGTAACACGTTTCATTTATCATGCGATTTTGACTTGGTTAAACCTCGTAAACCTTATTTAAATTAACCGTGAGTCAAGGCCCGTTAAACGGTCTGTTTATCCTCATCTTCACTTCGATCTAACATCGCTCTTATAGGTTTTGATAAAGCCAATAATATTAGCGCCGTCACCACTAAGAAGATTGCCATCGTGGTAAATAAGCCGGGTAATCCATCAATAGTCTCAGCTGACACATGACCGCCAAAGAAGGCAGCAACCAAGTTACCCATCGCATACGAGGTGAAGAATAGACCCATCATCTGACCTTGCATGCCTTTGGGAGCAAGCTTTGTCATTGACGACAAGCCGACAGGGCTCAGACACAGCTCACCAAGCGTTAATAGTAATAAGCTACCGGTTAACCATAGTGGCGACACCAATGTTCCTGGATGACCCACCACCTGTTTGGCAGCCAAAATCATCACACCAAAACCAACCGCCGCCAGTAACATACCCATGGCAAACTTAGTCATACTATTTGGCTCCAGATTACGCTCGCCCAGTTTTACCCAAATGATACTGACAATCGGGGCTAACATAAGGATAAATATAGGGTTTAATGACTGAAACCAAATGCTTGGAATCGTAAAGCCCATCACATTAAGGTCGGTATAACGATCTGCAAATAAGTTGAAAGAGGTCGGTTGTTGCTCGAAGCTTGACCAGAATAAAGTTGAACCGATGATTAATAAGAAACAAATGAGTAAGCGAATTTTGTCCGTCTTATCAAGCTTTGGCGAGATAAACATCACTAGGAAGTACAGTATCACCATGCCCGCAATAGTATAGGTCATATACTCGGCCACCATACTCGGATTAAAGGGCATGATACCGGTGGCAATCAGTGCAATGACAGCAATAAGTATTGCCATAAAAACGCCAACCCAACGCCCTATATGATTATATTGAGTATTTGGCTGTTCCCATTCAGCAGTGATGCCTTTGGCATTAGCATAGCGCTTTAAATTTTTGCGTGCAGCAAAGCGATAAACCAGTAATGAAATCAGCATTCCAATACCGCCCACCCCAAAACCAATATGCCACATTTGTCTTTCTTGAAATAATCCGACAATCAAGGCGGCAAACAGTGCACCGATGTTGATACCCATATAAAACAAGGTAAATCCCCCGTCACGGCGTGAGTCATCCTTGCCATATAAGGCGCCTACCATCACTGAAATACAGGTCTTGAATAATCCAGAACCAAGTACGATACACACCAGTCCAATAAAGAACAACGCCATACCAAACATGGCGGATAAAGCAATGCACAAATGACCTAGCGCAATAATAATACTGCCCCACCACAGTGCGCGCTCTTGACCGAGCCAGTTATCAGCGAGCCACCCTCCAGGCACAGCCGCTAAGTATAAAGTGCCTGCAAAGATACCATAAATCGCCGAAGCGGTAACATCGTCAAAGCCAAAACCACCGCTACTGACTGAAGCCACCATAAACAGTACCAACAAGGGTCTGATACTATAATAAGAAAACCGCTCCCACATTTCGGTAAAAAACAAAGATCTTAACGGCTGTGGATGCCCCATAAATCCATCGTCTAGTGCCTTAAATTCGGCAGACGTATTCGTTGTCCGTGGCTCTACACTCATAGTTTCATTTCCTTATTTGCTTTAACCTATTAAAAACAAAGTTAGACGCTAACACTTATCCTAGCGTTCATATTCACCTTTATCGAAATTCAAGCGATTTAAAAAGGTATTAAAAATTAATGAGATAAAAAAAACGTGCTATTGTTTCATGCCGATAAAAGAGAGTAAAGATTGAGTGACAAAATTACATAAAAAAACCCGCCGAGTCCTTGAGACTAGGCGGGTTTAAGCAAACGTTTTATACTCTATCCGTTAAAAAACGGTCAAAAATAAAGCTAACAGATAAAGTAAAAAAGTTTAAAAATGGCGTAAGAATTTAAATTAAGAGTAAAATATTGCGGTTAATAATACAGAAAGTAATGGCTCAAAATGTTTTCATCGAGCCAAACTCGTTTAAGAAATAACCTTAAAGCAAACTACGGCTGCTTATTGAGTCACTTCTTCATCAGCAGCATCAGTAGCTGCCTCTGCTTGATCCGCTGCGGCTTCAGCACCTTCAGTAGTTGTTTCAGCAGTAGTTGTTTCAGCAGTGGCTTCTGCGACATCAGTTGTTTCATCAACTGTCGCTTCCGTGCCGTCTGTTGCAGTATCAGCCGCATCAGTGGTTTCCGTACCGGCCGTCGTTTCTGTTGGTTCAGCGGTTTCTGTTTCAGTCGCTTCGGTAGTATTTGCTGCCGCCGCGTCTGTGTCAGCAGACATCTCTTCAGTTGTAGCATCTACAGCAGGCTCAGGCGTGATATGATCGCCCGCTGGACGTAAGAAAGCGCTAATTCCAATAAGAAGTACGATAGCCAAAAAAGCCACAACACCAACGAGTGCGTAGAGTAATTCTTTTTTCGGTTTGTTTTGGCTTGCATCTGCCATAGGTCACCTATCTGTAAAATGTGATGAAGGTTTAAGAGGATGATATCCTCTGTCATTTATTTAGGGGGAGTCACTATTTTTCTGAGTATATATTATTCTTTGAATGACAGTGTCATTAATCCACATCATTCAAAAGCAGTGTCCATTTCTTGCTATTATATCGCAATTTGCTACATTTTGTGAAAATGCCCTATCCTATTTGTGGATTAACAGTACATTTTTATTTAATTAGTTTTAAGACAGCCATCTTTGTTATTAATTTAACGCTTATATGTGCTCCTGCCAGCATAACTTAGCACTAGCATTAAGGCTATTACTATCAATATCGGATAATTACCGAAAAGCACAAACGGGGTCATACCCGTCCGAGACTGCACCTCACCGCGTAATACCGTACGCTCAAACTGCGGTGCCCGTGCCACTATTTTTCCTTTGTGATCAATAATGGCAGTTACCCCTGTATTGGTGGCACGCATAAACCAACGCCCTGTTTCAAGCGAGCGCATCTGCACCATTTGCAAATGTTGTAGCGGACCTGCTGAGGTGCCAAACCAAGCATCATTTGAGATAGTCAACATAAAGTCTGTGTGTTGCGCATTACGCCTTGTGGTATCAGGATACGCCACTTCGTAGCAAATTGCAGACCCTAAGTTATGACCCTGTATATTAAGGGGTGCCTGACCTGCAGAGCCACTGCTATAGCTTAGTATCTCCTCACTACCCGCCAATTTGGGAAATAGATCAAGCGCTCCTTGAAAAGGAATGTACTCGCCAAATGGCACCAAGTTTTGCTTTTTATACAGACCCTCTGCTTGCGCACCCAGCGCCATCACACTGTTATAAAATGGCGCATAGCTGTCTGTCTCAGGATTAAAAGCGGCGTCATCTTTATAGGGTATCCCAGTTACCCAAGCGCTATCTGACGCTTTGGCAACTTTCGCCACTTCATTGATAAATGGCTGCGCCTCTGTTTGGTACATCGGAATGGACGACTCAGGCCAGACCACTAAATCCTGACCCCACTCTGTACTACTTAGCGTGGCATAAATCTCTAGCGTTTTATACCGAAACTCGGTCAGCCACTTAACATCTTGCGAGATGTTACCTTGAATAAGCGAAACTTTTAAGTCTTCAGTATTGTCTTTGGGCTTGGTCCATGCTGGATCCAGCAACCATAACCCGATACTGATAGCCAATAAGACAGCTGTGACTAGTAGATAACCGGCTCGCTTGCGAAATACCTCCACCAAACTTACCGCCAATAACACCGCCACGAACGATACCGCAAATACCCCTGCCACAGGCGCCAAAGAGGACAACCAAGGTTGCTCGGTAAAGGCATAGCCCACAAACAACCAAGGAAAACCCGTTAACAGCCACGTTTTCATCCACTCTTGTAATACCCAAAGGGCGGCGAACGCCAACGGCTGCTTGCCGACAAAGCGATTGAAAATCACTGCCATAAACGCATGGAATAAGCCCATACCCAGCCCCATCACCGCTATAGCAAGTAGCGACAACGGCACAGAGATATAGCCATACTCATGAATTGAGGTATACAGCCAAAACGCCCCGACACACCACAGCCCCATACCATAGGCTTCACCGATGACAAACGCCCGCTTATTAGTCATTGGCGCCAATAGCAGCGCATACAGCAGCGCCGGCGATATCAATGCAATAATCCAATAACCATACGGTGCCAACGATAACATAAACATCGCCCCCGCCAGCCACGCTATGACGATAGTGATACCCATCGGTAACTGTGATGCTTGCTGGGAAGATGTAGACGTATTAAGTCGTTGTTGCACATGTTGGGTTGAGGCACGCATAACGGCTCCAGTAACTGGGTAATTCAAATAAAGTAAAAGAACCAAAACATAAGAAAAAAAAAGAAACACTCAAAATAAATCCGCTAAAACACCTGTCTATAAAACGTCGACTATTTTAAGCATCATCTTAACTATGCGTATCATAACAGCATGACATTAAAAAATCCCAAACCTACATCATCAATTAGGACTAATGCAAATAACACTAATTAAAATAACAGGCGTTAAACACCTATAGGCCACTGGCACTGATTCTCGCTTTAAACTATATCTACTGACGTTAACACAGCATAATTGCCACTACGCCATAGACAGGTTATATTCTATACTCTAAGTGGGAGGTTAACCCAGTTACATCGTATAAGATCTAATCTGTATAATGACCACCACACTCTCAATCTATACTATTTATATTCATTTATTGACGCTACTCAAGAATCCAAACATGCCGACAACACCCAACCCAGATGTCCCAAACAGTCCTAAACACCTTGCTCACAACCAAGCCCCTCATAACAAACCGGCGAGTGCGGTTGACCTTCCTGTGAGCGTGTTGGCGGGTGTCGGCAGTAAGATTGAAGGACAATTGGCACAATTGAGTATCGAGCGGCTGTTTGACTTATTACTGCATCTGCCTCGTGACTATGAAGACCGTAGCCGATTGGTCAACATTCGCGACCTACAAGATGGTCAATCCGCCTTGATTGAAGGCGAAGTTACCTATGTCGATAACAAACGTAGTGGCATGACGGTGGTGGTAGAAGACGCCACGGGTGCCATTCAGCTACGCTTTTTTAAAGTGTATGCAGGCTTGGTGCAAACCATGACCTTAGGGACACGGCTACGACTGTTTGGTGAGGTAAAGTTTAGTCGCTATGGGGTACAAATTGCACACCCTGAATATACTGTGGTAACGGCTGGCGCTCCTGTTATTAATACGGGTTTGCAACCCATCTATCCGAGTGTCAAAGGTCTTCATCAAAACAAACTGCGTACGTTGCTGAAGTTGGCATTACAGACCGTGCATCAACAAGGCTTACCGCTCAGTGTTTTTAACCGCTCAGACTGGGACGCCATTAACCAACTGCCTGCGCCACTACCGACGAATTCTTATGGCTTGCCGATAACGTCAACATCTAGTCATACTGCTTCGAATACGACCGCCAATACACACGCACCGAGTTGGCAAAATCTAACTTTATTTGAAGCGTTAACCCTCATTCATACACCGCCGATGCACACCGATATCAGTCTGCAAGTGGCACAACTTGAGCAATTAAAAGAACGTACCCACCCTGCCTGCCAGCGTCTTATCGTTGAAGAATTGACTGCTCATCAGTTAAGCATGCTGTATCGCCGCAAGCAGTTACACCAGCACAAAGCGCCTAAATGCGATGACAACAGTCCCCTTGCAGATAAACTCCTTGCCAATCTACCTTTTGACTTAACCAAAGCACAAACTCGAGTGATTAAAGAGATTACCAACGATATGGCGACCTCTATCCCCATGTTACGTCTGGTACAAGGCGATGTCGGTGCGGGTAAAACACTCGTTGCCGCATTGGCCGCCTGTTATGCCCTCGATAGTGGTTGGCAAGTGGCAGTCATGGCACCGACAGAAATCCTCGCTGAACAGCATTTAATTAACTTCAAAACTTGGTTTGAACCTTTGGGGATTGGTGTCGGTTGGCTAGCCGGTAAACAAACCGCAAAACAGCGTCGTGAGGCCTTAGCCGATGTGGTAGAAAATGAGGTGCAAATCGTTGTCGGTACCCATGCCTTATTCCAAGAGACCGTGGTATTTGCCAAACTGGGTCTTGCCATTATCGATGAACAGCACCGTTTTGGGGTCGAGCAGCGTATGGCGCTGACCAACAAGGGTGTTGCCGACAGCACCCCGCATCAGCTCATTATGACCGCCACCCCTATTCCACGGACACTGGCGATGAGTGCTTATGGCGATATGGATACTTCCATCATTGATGAACTACCCCCTGGTCGTACTCCGATAACTACCGTGACGATTGATCGCAATCGTCGTGACGAAGTGATTGAGCGTATTGCCGCAAACTGCAAAGAGGGCAAGCAAGCGTATTGGGTCTGCCCTTTGGTAGAGGACTCTAGCACCCTTAATGCTCAAGCTGCTGAAGCCACGTTTGCCGACCTAAGCGCACGATTGGACATCCGCATCGGCATGGTGCATGGCAAAATGAAGTCCAAAGAAAAACAGGAAATCATGGCCGCTTTTAAAAATGCCGAGCTGGATTTATTGGTCGCCACGACCGTGATTGAGGTAGGCGTCGATGTGCCAAATGCCTCTTTAATGGTCATTGAAAATGCTGAACGTTTGGGTTTATCGCAGCTCCATCAGCTACGTGGTCGTGTGGGGCGTGGCTCGACCAAAAGCTTTTGTGTGCTGTTATATCAGACGCCTTTGTCTGAAACGGGCATTGAGCGTTTGAATGTATTGCGTGACAGTAATGATGGCTTTGTGATTGCCCAAAAAGATTTAGAGTTACGTGGGCCCGGCGAGTTATTGGGTAAACGTCAAACCGGTAATGTGGGCTATTATGTGTCTGATCTTAGCCGTGATGAAAACTTACTGATGATTGCCAGCCATTTGGCCAAACGTTTAATTAATGATGATACACGTAAAACTGAGGTCACCCAATTAATTCATCGCTGGATGCCTGAGGCGAGTAAATATACCAATGTTTAGCATGTTGTTTAGTATGGGGTTTATTCCGATGCTTAGTCCGGTTTCCAAAAAAAACAGTCATTACTGCCTATTTCAGTTAAAATGAATCGTTGAACAGTTTCAACAAGAAGCACAAACTATTTTCAAAAGGAATCACAAATGATTAACATGAAGGATATTGTCGGCGCGGCCAAAGGCGATGACAACTCAGAAGGCGGTGGTCTGTCTGGTGTTATGGATATGGCAAAAGACTTTGATATGGCTGATATTGAAAAATATAAAAATATGTCAAAAGAAGAATTGCTAGAAGAAGTTAAAAACTCTGAGCACAGCGCCAAAGTGGTTGAATTTATAAAAGGGTTAATCGCTAGCAAATAGCGGCTTGCACTAGCATAACTTAAGGACAACTCTTTAAGATACGCATAACGTATAAAAGTGGAGGTCATTCCTAACGCTTTTATGCGTTTTTTTATGGTCTAAGAAAAGTATAAGCGGTGTTTTAGTAGATTGGTTTCAAGGTACCAAGCCTAATAATTTTAACTGATGATACTCAAGTGCCGAGAACTTAACTCAATCTACAGTTTAAGCATGACTTACAAAAGACTTAATTTATAAATTGATTAGGGTAAAAGGTAACGAGCATTTAATGAAAGGCACTAGTGATAATAGCTTTACAGTTGATAGTTAAGTAATTTTTATTATTTAAAACAATCATCAAACTTTCTCATTAGATCGAAGGTATTGAGATAGCTAACACCCAGTTCTTGAAACAGATTTGGAATAATTATTTTTTTAGCTTGATGGGCGTATTTCTCTTCTGTAATAACAGTAGATCCCTCTGTCATCGCTTTTGCAATTAGCCATGGATCTGCTGAATCCAAGAAGTGTTCATTTTTTCTATGCGTTAAATCATAGTTATCATTGCATAAATTAACGATCGTTTTAAAATTCTTCTGACAATCTTCGTCATCAACAGAAATAAAGCAATGGTCATATGATTTTACCCATTGTGCTAAATTATCACCATAACCTTTAATCTCGTCATAGACAGGTCGTATACTACATATATTACCTTTAATCTCATGCTTGAGTAACCAATCCCAAAATAAGGGGCAGAAGTCTAAACCATAGTAGCGTTTATTGGCTTCAACAAAAACATTGGTATCTAAAAGGTAGCTCATAATTGAATGCCTGATTTTTGAGCAAACGATTCAAGCTTACCTGGATTAACCCCTAGTAGGTAACCTGCCTCTCTGAATAACATTTTTCCAGAAAGAGATTCTGAGATAACGGCTTGTGACAGCCGTGAGCTCAATTTTGAGTTTTTAACAATATAGTAACTAGGTCCACCAGAATCTGATTTATTTCTTTTATCGGCTTGATAAGCTTCTCGTAACTTCTTTATGAAATTCTCATATTGCAACTTATCTATATATTTTAGAGTCAATGCTCTTCTCGCAATAACATAACGACTGACATGAAAGTGTTTCGCTAAATCGCTCAGAAGCAACTCAATATCCATATGGTCAATGTCTAAACTATGCCATTGATTTTTAAAATCTTCTTTAGGCACAAGAAATTTACCTGCAACAGCATTACAATACTGCTCTATAGGATTAGTTGCCCAAATACTATTAACAGAAATGCCAGACTCCCCTTTCAAAATATGGGCTAATTCATGGATTAACGTAAACAGTTGGGCATTCAAACTGTCCGCAGTATTAATAAAAATTAATGGCGCCACTTTATCTGCAATAGCAAAACCACTAAACTCTTCAACATTTAAGGGTCTAGAATGGTGGCCTAAATTACTGTCCTGTATTACCATGATTCCAAGATTTTCGATGGCTTCAATCAGTCGACGATGATAAGCCTTAGCATCGCCACCTCTTTTGACGTTAAGTTTCTCATTTAAAAACTCAACCATTTCATTCACAGTTGATTCGTCAAGTGACTCAACATAGTCATTGTATCCAATTCCATACTCTTTTAGATAGTCACGATACCACTCCACCCTTTCTTGATTGATACGTATAATTTCCTTTAGTTCATAACTTGGCTCTGAAATTTCTCTACTTTCTATAGTACGCAAGTCTGGAAGTGGCAGTTTTATCTCTTCGGGCACCCTATCAAGGAATAGAAATCCAAAAGGGGTATTGGTATATTTAGCGAGTAATTTGGCTTTGCCAAAGGCTATCGGAGTAAAACCTTGTTCAATTTCGACTAGTTTTTCTTCATCAATCTTAAGTTTTTTAGATAACTCAGACACAGTTAATCCTGAGCGTTGAATCGCCCAACTGATTATCTTTGGATTAATTAGCGCATGTACCATATCGTTTAGCTCAAAGTTAACTGTATATCAATTATTATTTTAGCAGTTTGAATGTTTATTATCTTGCAATTCGTACATATACTTTTAGATATAATAAAAATTCTTGTTACTGCTTTCTATAAAAATAGAACTAGAAAGAACTTTAAAAAGGAAGCAAGGTAAGATTTTAGTATTTGCTTGATCCACCTTAAGATGATAAACATTTATTATGAAGTCTTTATTTTATAAAGTCAGCTTATGATCGTATATTTCATTTTTATTTTACTATACTCAAACCCTAAATATAGTGAGCAAAATGTGTAGCGTGTGGTGTAGCGCAGCGAAACCCACGTTTAAATCTTTATTTGAATTAACATCTATATTTTTAGTTAGGTTTGACTATTGATTAACATGATTTAGGATAATCAATTTTTAGCTTGAGGGTTACTTACTCGTGATATAGTCAAAGAAGTCTAAAATGGTTACAAGGCAACCGAGTGCAAGTAGCATGTAATACGGGAGTAGGCTTAAAAAGGTTAACACTGTAACCGTTTAGTAGTTCGCTGACTATAGTGTATAACCATGACACGTTATTCTAAAGATTTAAGTCATAAAAACACCGCTAATTTATTCAAAAGACGATTAAAGAATGAACCTCCATTAAACAACCCCCGCCCTAACAAGGTCGTTTAGCCCCGATTGTAGCGGATATCCTGTTTGTTTGGGCACGTTGCAGTGGCTAGGTTGTGGGGTGGCTCGCGAAGCAAGAGACATCCCACACCGTGACACTGCCTTGCACAAATAAACAGATAGTAGCGAAAGCGGGATTGGCTGCATAAGCATTATCTTTTAACTACTAGCGCCCTTCATAGCGTTGCCGTTTTATAGGACGCAATAATAGGTATAATAGAGAATAACACCAATCTTTTGTCAAACTTATCATTTATCAAACTTATCATTCTCAAGGATGAGCCATGCCATCGCTATCAACGCTACGTAAATTGCGTGACTCAATGACAGACTTCACGCAGTCCAACGCTACCCCACCTAAACCACCAGCAACACCGAAAACTCCGCTTAAACAAAAACTGCCTCAATTACCGCCACTGCCAAATATGCCAAAGCGGGCGCTGGCTAGTGCAAAGCGATTGATGCCGCGCCTGCCCTTTACCCACAAACATCCGCAATATGACATGTTGATTATCGGGGCGGGTGTCTCAGGAATTGATATGGCCTGTCATATTCAGCGCGATAAAATACTCTCAAAGTCTATCAAGACCGGGCGAGTCGCTATTATTGAGAAACGGGCTGCTATAGGTGGGACGTGGGATTTGTTTAAGTATCCAGGGATACGCTCTGACTCCGATATGACGACGTTTGGATTTGCGCATCGGCCTTGGCTTGGTAAAAAAACGCTGGCCGATGCCGAGTCTATTAAACACTATATCGTGGAGACCGCTGAAGATGTAGGGATCGACTCGCTAATACAGTTTAATACAGAGGTATCAAAAATTGAGTGGTCGAGTAAGCTTAAGTATTGGACGGCAACTGTACTCGATATTAAAACTGGTAAAACCCAACAGATTACTAGTCGGTTTATCATCGGGGCGACCGGTTATTACGATTATAAAGAAGGCTATCAACCGACGTTTAAGGGACAAGAGTCGTTTAAAGGTCAGATCGTTCATCCACAGCAGTGGACACATGACATTAACTATAACAATAAGCGGGTGGTGGTGATCGGTAGTGGGGCAACGGCGGTGACTTTGGTGCCTGCGCTACTTGATAAGACGATATCAGCGTCTAATCCCAAGGGCCGTATAGCGGCGCATGTGACGATGCTACAGCGATCGCCCACATATATTGGTAGTGTACCTAGTGAGGATAACAGCATAACCTTGTTAATAGAGCGCTTTAAACTTAGTTCGGATACAGCCTATAGCCTTGTACGTGGCAAAAACATCTTATTTCAACAAGGGGTATATAAATTAGCTAAAGTTGCCCCTAAAGTGTTAAAAACCGTGTTAATAAGAGATGCCAAAAAAGCACTAAAAGGAAGCGTTGTTAGCGTTGAGCATTTTAAGCCCGATTATGATCCTTGGGATCAGCGTTTGTGTGCGGTTCCAGATGGCGATCTGTTTAAAGCCATACAAAGCGGGCGAGCTGACATAGTGACAGATTCTATCAAATGCTTTACGCCATCAGGTATTGAACTTGAATCAGGACGCCATTTAGAGGCTGATCTCATAGTAACAGCGACTGGCCTTAAGCTACAAATGCTTGGCGGGGCAAAAGTCTATATAGATGGTGAGCTAAGAGAAGTAAGCGAGCGTATGACTTATAAAGCTGTCATGGTAGATGGGGCGCCAAACTTAGCCGTATTATTTGGCTATACCAATGCTTCTTGGACTTTAAAAATCGATTTGGCTTGCGGCTATATTACCCGTTTATTGCGCCATATGTACCTTAATGGCTACTCAACTGTGGTGCCAAGCCCCGTGGCTGACGATGGTGAAGTTGCTGTCAAACAATCCGGCACAGTAATGGGTTCCTTAACAGCTGGATATATTAAACGAGCTGAAAACGTCCTTCCTAAACAGGGCGACCGCTATCCATGGCTAGTCACTAATAACTATTTAACGGATACCGTTATGCTCAAATATCATAGAATTGAGGACAAATGGCTAAGATTTGGCAAGTAGCGGTTTAAAGTCGGTAGCGGTTTAAAGCAAATGCATAAAATAGGACTTGAAATAAAACATTTCGCGCCTTGATAAAAAAGACCCTTAAAAAGTTTGCTAAGTGGCAAACGGTATTTAAGGGTCTTTATTTTTTTATGACTGGATGTATTAGTAGCTTATTGTTTTAGTAGCGTATTGTTAGAAAGATTAAATTAATTCAGATAACCTACCTAACGACTTTTAACAGCTCTTTAACACCGAGTTTACCAAAGTCATTGGCGGCTAGTGGACCGTCACCCGAGATTAGTTTTCTATCTTGATGCGTGTGGCCGGTTGCCAGTTTATTAGTAACCGTCATTCCTAAGGCTTCAAGCTTTTCGTTAAAGTACCATGGCATATTACCGGGTAGATAGCCCATCTTAGGCATTTGCTTGTCCATGACATCAGGGAACGCAACAATATCATATCCTTTATAGATGAAGTCGCCATCTGCTTTATTTTCAGAGTCGTTATCAGTAGAATCTGCGGGCGCTAGATCAGCGGCTAACAAAGCGGCTGGACCGTGACAAATTACCATAGTCACAAGCTCTTTTTTATGTCCCCAACGCAGTACTTCCCCTAAGTTTTTATCTTCTGGTAGACCTAACATCGCGCCATGTCCACCGGGTATAAAGATGCCGACATAGTCTTCGCTATCTGCCATGTCGTTTTTAACGAAGTCTGCTAAGCTATTTGGCGACTCAAACTTATCTTTGTATTCTTGATAAATGTTTTTGACGTTGTCATCTTCATTTGGCATTGCCCACGTTTCAATTTCAACAGATTTACCCGTTGGAGTGAACACATCAACTTCAAACCCTGCTTTTTTGAAATGTAACATCGGCACCATCATCTCGATGGGCTGATTACCCGTTGCAAACTTCTTACCATTTTCCATGGTCATATATTTTTGTTCGGTGCAGACCATCATAATCTTTTTGTTACCACTATACGGAGTATCAAAAACGGTATTATCATAGTCACTCTTTTTAGGTGCGGCGATTTTGAGTGCCGATTCCGCAGGGATAAATATACCCTCTTCAATTTCTTGTGGCTCAAAGCCAAGAGTCTGCTTAATATTCCCTAGCGTTTCTTTAATATTCATATTGTTTCTTCCTTTATTTTTTGAGTTTGTAGATATATAGGTATTTTTAAATCCCACCATAAAGTTAATATCTGGCAATATTAATAACTGAATTATCAACAGTACTTTTAGATCGACTATTAAACAATACTTAAAAGGGTGGCAAGTCACCCCTTTTTAAAGGGGGATTTAGGGGGATTTTTACTGAAAATCCATCCCCAACCCTTCCTTTGAAAAAGGAAGGGAGCTAAACCTTGCAAAAGCTACAGTTAATACTTTAAGTTGAGATTGGCGTGTTTTCTAAATTGCGTTAAATGGTTAACTACTGCCAGCCTTTTATTTAAACATTAAATTCAACGAATAATTAAAATAATAAAACACATGATGTCTAAACGTTATATATAAGATTATTTACAACGTCATGTACATGTATAAGCAATATCGATACCTTCATCTCCTTAATTTAGCAAATTCCTGCGTTAGTAAGGTGATGAAAGATTTAACGTTTCGTAAGCTGTGTAGGTTATGCGTATCTCCAGCTTTCATTAAGCCCATAAAAAACCCTATACCGATATGGCAAAGGGTTAGGTTTTAGTTATTATGGCAGGGCGTATGCTACATAGTTTGCACCCTGTAATAAGTGTTTGAATATGCATAAAGTGTATTGATAAGAAAATAGATTGTATTGTTTCACGTGAAACAAACCTTTATTAGTCAATTACACCAGTCTATTAAGATGCCTAATTTAACTGGTATGATATAGCGGGTCTAATTATAAGCCGCTCTACCACATTAAATCATCTGGAATAACATAAGCGGCGTACGGATCATCTTCGGCTGGTGCGTCTACTGCTTTATCATTCGACTCAACGATAAAGCCTGCCATCTTATCGTTAATCCTATCCGCCAGTGGCCTCGGCAGTAACGCATAGCCTTCTTCTAAGCGTGCAATACTGACATGGCCGGCGACTATTTGATCAAATAGCTTTTGGGTAATATGAATTTTTTTGATTTTTGAATCATCGACAAAGCGGTACTCAATATCCCCTTGGGTATCGGCAATCTGATGCTGATTAATCATTTGGATAATATTGGCATAGCGGGTCTTTTCTTCTAAGGCTTGTTGCTTTTGTTGATTTAACTTCTGATCTTTTTCAAACTTTTCTGCTTGTGCTGCTGCCACAGCCTTCTTAACCTCTGCATCAGGATCATTACCCGTACGCTTGGCATGTTGCGTCTGCTTGCTTATCTTTTTGGCCTTTTTGCTGTCAACCAATCCCGCTTTTAATAATTGCGCTTGTAAGGCATTTTTTGCCATATGACTGTCACCTTAGATAGTGTATTGAGATGTGAATCTGAAAATTGTTTATTTTGTAGATTTATTCGTTATAGACACTGTCTTTCCTTGCCTCACTGACTTATGGCGTGTCGTAACGGAAAAATATTCGTCAATTAAATATCTGTTAAACGCTGTCACAATTTAAGTATGGTTCAATGATAAAATAGTACGCTCATTTTAAATGCAGCGACGCTCATTTAAAAATTTAACATGGCGACCTAATTTGAGTAATGACGATTTAAAATTAGTGAGGTCAACGCTGTCATAGTTGTGAGGCGGTTTATAATTATATCAAAGCATACCACAAACGGAGACTAACACCATGACGGCATTGTCGTTAAAAGAGATTGAGACCATCGCTCAAAAGACATTTAGCATTGCTGATAGCACTTATCATGAGCTTGATGAGATGAGAGCTAACCCTGATACGCTGCGACTATCCGTCATTAAAGCGGACATTACCCAGCTTAAGGTAGGCGCTATTGTCAATGCTGCCAATTCGAGCTTATTGGGCGGAGGCGGTGTTGACGGGGCGATCCATAGAGCGGCGGGCCGTGAGCTACTTGACTACTGCCGCGGCTTAAAGGGTTGCCCAACGGGTGAGGCCAAAATTAGCCCAGGGTTTAATCTGCCCGCTGAATATGTCATACATACTGTAGGACCCGTATGGCATGGCGGCAATAACAATGAATCTGAACTACTGGCAAACTGCTATAGAAACTCGCTGACATTAGCACTACATCATCATATTAAAAGTATCGCCTTTCCAGCGATCAGTACGGGCGTCTATGGTTACCCTATTAAAGAAGCCACTCAGATAGCGATAAAGACAGTACAGCAGTTTATAGAGACGTCGCTTAAGGAAAACTCACCGTTGCCGATCACTGACATCGTTTTTTGTTGTTTTTCATCAGCAGATGCAGCAGTGTACAAAGCGCTTTTAGACAATCGACCTTAATAACTGAATTATCAACAGTACTTTTAGTTCATCTATTAAAAAATACTGAAAAGGGTTGCAAGCCCCCCTTTTCTAAAGAGGGATTTAGGGGGATTTTTAACGAAAATCCAACCCCAACCCTTCCTTTGAAAAAGGAAGGGAGCTAAAGCTTGCAAAAGCTATAGCGTGTACTTTAAGTTGAGATTGGCGTAAGGTATAACGCTGTTTATTTGGATTTATTGGACTTGTAATGACCAAAATCATAGCGGATTTTTTGATTTTGAATTTCACCGATAAATAAACGGTGCGTATTGGCATACAAATACTTGCTACCCGTCTTTAAGATACCATCTTGTTTAAGCCGTCTAGGGTCAAAGGTAAACCCTATCGGTAGCATACGAAACTTAGTGTGACGACTGGCCCGATTCACATAATCACAGTCCTCACACAGCGTAATACTGGTATCAAACCCATTGATCGCTTGGTGGACTGATTTAGTTGAAAACATACACGCACCCACTGCCGTAGGAAACGTAAACTGGGTCAAAAAGATACCCATATTAAAGAGCTGATAGCCAAGGATATAGCGTTTTGGTAGTCCTTTAGGTGATAAATAAACCCCAGCAACTTCGAGCTTTTTTGCTGCCTTATAGGCCATCGCTCTTTGAAGAAAATCCGGCGCTAATCTCACATCAGCATCCAAAAATAGCAGATTTTCATTCTCAGCAAGCTCGGCGCCAGTATTACGCCCCAAGCTCACTCCTCTTATTAGCATCTGCTCAATGCGTAGGCGTGGCAGCACATTAATATAGCGACGGGCAATATCACAGGTATCATCATCACTGTCTGAATCCACCAGAATGACTTCAAAATCACGATAGGTTTGCTTAACCAAATCGCTAAGTAGGCCGCTAATACGCTCGGCTTCATTTAAAGTAATAATCACAATACTGAGTGAAGACACAAGACAATCCTATAGTGATACCAATGCTGAAAAACAACCTATCTATGTCAAACTCGCTTAACCGACAGTGGGTTTGCTGTCTTTAACAGGTTAGTTTTAATAAGTTAGTTTTCATAATTGATAGTTGACAATGAGCGCAATAAATCAGGTCATAAATTTTAAAATTATTACCACTCATGCTACGTCCTAAATGTGTCAATATGATTATAACGACATAGGATATTACTATTAAGGGTGTCTTAAGCAACATTTTAATTAATGCTCTTTTAATCAATGCTGTTTAACACTCCCTATTAGTCACTCTCTTTTACAACATCCTTTGACACCTCCGTTTAGTGGCACACTCACGCAGCGTCTTTTGGAGGCCACACTTTACCGGGATTTAATATATTATTAGGATCGAGCGCCTGTTTGATCGCTTGCATCATTTTGACCGCCTCACCATGTTCATAAGCCATATATTTTTGTTTGCCTTGTCCGATACCATGCTCACCGGTGCAGGTACCATCCATATCAATAGCTCGCTTCGCCAAACGTCCCACCAGCTCTTCAGCTGTTTTGATCTCATCAGGGTTATTAGTGTCTACCAGCAGCAGTACATGAAAGTTACCATCTCCGACATGACCGACGATAGGCCCTATCATGCCCGAGGCTTCAATGTCTTTGGCCGTCTCACTGACACACTCCGCCAACCTTGAAATAGGCACACAAGCATCCGTTGATAAGGCTTTGGCTTCTGGACGTAACGCACAGCTGGCAGGATACGCATTGTGACGGGCATGCCATAACTTTCTTCGCTCATCTTCATTACTGTCCCAAGCAAAGTCAGACCCCCCGCATTCCTCCACGATCTGAGAAAAAATCTGCGCTTGCTCTTGAACGCTGGCCTCACTGCCATGGAATTCAACAAATAAAGTAGGCGACTCTTTAAGATTTAGGTTTGAGTATTGATTGCACGCTTTGACTTGCAGGGTATCTAACAGCTCAATACGGGCAATTGGTAGACACATTTGGATCGTCAACATTGTGGCTTCACAGGCCGCTTCGACAGTTGGGAAGTGACAAATACCACTGCCGATACATTCACTAATACCAAATAATTTTAAGGTCACTTCAGTGACAACCCCTAAAGTCCCCTCAGAGCCTATCATTAATCGGGTTAAGTCATACCCTGCCGCTGATTTTTTGGCACGGGTCCCGGTTTTAATAAGAGTACCGTCAGCGGTGACTACTTCTA
Source organism: Psychrobacter sp. CX5 (assembly GCF_057621535.2). Classification (NCBI taxonomy): domain Bacteria; kingdom Pseudomonadati; phylum Pseudomonadota; class Gammaproteobacteria; order Moraxellales; family Moraxellaceae; genus Psychrobacter; species Psychrobacter sp. CX5. The sequence goes on from NZ_CM177735.1 coordinate 1,179,398, forward strand.
GGGCTAGTACCACATCTTTCATTGTGCCATAACGTACCGCATTGGTGCCTGACGCACGGGTGGCAACCATCCCTCCAATAGTGGCATTCGCACCTGGATCTATCGGGAAAAATAAACCGGTATCGCGCAAATAGTGATTGAGCTGCTCACGGGTAACTCCCGGCTGCACGGTCACCGTCAAATCCTCATTATTCACCTGAATAATTTCATTCATTTCGCTCATATTAATACACAGCCCTCCATAGGGGGCATTGAGTTGACCTTCTAACGACGAGCCTATACCAAATGCGATAACTGGCATTTGATAGGCGTTACATATCTCCACCGCTTTTGCCACATCATGTTTATTTCGTGCCACAAGTACTGCATCCGCAGGTTGGTTTTGTAGCCATGTCATGGTATGTGCATGCTGCTGACGGTTGGTTAAATTCACACTCAGTTGATCACCAAACTGTTGTTTTAACTTGGCAATGGCATCACGATAACCATCCCGCTGCTCTGAACCATTATGAGTATGAGACGCCACTAAATTATCATGAGAATAATCGTCCAAATCTTTTGTTTCTAAATGCTTTACTGTTGTATGATTCATAATATTTTTCCTTATAATTACGTATATCAGATGACGAGGTCAAAATAACATCCTATAGCGTTAGGGGTGAGGCGTTAATCTACATATTAAGTTGTTATTTTCGTAAGAATTTCTTAGGACTATGTTAATAAAATAGTTTGACTATACTCATCAAGTTTTTTAGAATAAGGCAACCTTTAAAACAATTATCACTATGCTGATATAATCGTGTAACATGATTGTCTTAAATGGCTACGTTGGGTGTATACAAGGACGGTTTAAGAGTAGGGTTTTCTACACTATTTTAGCAGATGGTTTGATCCTCTACCCTTTAGCATACTCCCTAAGAGTTTGCTGCTTATAACATCCCATCGTAGGCTGGTTTATGACAAAGCTTTTGACACTCTATTGACTTAACGATTCGTTATCTTATCTTCTACCTCATTTTACTATTATACAAGGACGTAACATGAATAAATCCCTATCTTTCGCCTGCGCCGTTGCTGCGCCAATTCTGTTTAGTCAATCTGCTGCTGCTGAATTTGATTATTTCAAAACAGATGGTAGCTTCAAGCGATTTTCTGTATCAGCAGGTTGGTTACACGCCAGTCCTACGGGTGATGCGACCCCTGTTAAAAATACCACTGCTATCGATGATGGTACCTTAGCTCAAAATGGTAGCGTAAAAGCAGGTACAGTCAAAGATATTGTTGATCAAAGTCAACCGCAAGACGTTTTGGATCAGCTATCCCTTTTAAATAGCTTACCTAATGATATTGATCTTTCAAATATTCCAGTTATTGGCGATGTGTCAGGCACAACTACCATTAATGGTCTCGAAAGTTTTGCAACTGCTGGTACAGGGCTTGAAGCTGATGACGTAGATACCGTGGGTCTGTTATTTAATTATTATATTGATGACAACTGGTCTGTAGAAGTTAAAGCAGGTGTCCCTCCTAAAGTAGATATTTTAGGAAAAGGTACCGTTGTAGCGCCTTTTTCTGGCAAGGCAGCCTCTCCCGCTGTATCAACCGAGTTTAAAGTTCAAAAAGACATTGAAATTACCGATCTATCTCAAGGTAGCACTGCTTCCACAGCACGTGCTTGGCTACCGGCTGCAGAAGTCCATTATCAATTTGGTAAGTCAGGGGTTGATAAGTTCCGTCCCTATGTCGGTGCAGGTTTGATGTATGCTTATTTTAATGATATTGAGCTTAACTCTGGTATTGCTAAAGACCTAGTAGCAGCTGGAGATATGATTCAAAATATTAAAAATGGTAAAGCAGGGGCTTCCCTTGAAGGTATACCGTCTGATAGTGGAATGGAACTTAAGGTTGAAGCGGACAGTGTTTGGGCACCTATCGTCACCGTCGGTGCGACTTATGACTTCGATGAAAGTTGGTTTGCGGTAGGCTCAGTGTCATACGCTAAGCTTGACAGCGATACTACCATTACGGTGAAAAACGATGATGGCGAGCAATTAATCAAAGCGGTTTCGAATATTGATATAGATCCCTATATTACTTACTTAGGTGTGGGTTACCGCTTCTAGTTTAAGACCCTATATTTTTAAGCAAGAGTTAGCAAATTATTCGCATCAATAATAAACGCACATTCAACTTCGGATTGAATGTGCGTTTTCTTTGAATTAAACTCAAAAAGCGTATTAAACCCGATAAATCATTCGCGACAAATATAGTCAGCGAACGACTAAACGGTTACAGTGTTAACCTCGTTAAGCCTACTTCCGTATTACTTGCTACTTGCACTCGGTTGCCTTGTATCCATTATAGACTTCTTTGACTATAGTAGGTTCAGTGACCCTAATCGAGCCTAACTAAGATAGGTTATTTTACATGAAAGGTATAACTCATAAAGGTGTCATTCATATTAGGAAATATAAGCCATGACTCTGTCCCCAGAAAGTCCAGAAAAGCGCACCAATGATGGTATCAATGCAAGGACTAATATCAGTGATTTTGCTACTCAAGAAATGCCGCTTCATATCGCCACCTTAAGTCATGTGCGTGCTGGGAAGGCCATGCCATTCACCCGTGAACAGCTGAGCGCTATTAACAAAACCCCAATCTCTGAACCCACTGCCGTTAACTATATGGGGCTTGTCACAGATGAGCAAGCTGACAGACGTCACCATGGTGGTCATTTAAAGGCGGTTCATCAGATGCCATCAGCTACCTATGATAAGCTTAACCTAGAGTTTGGGTTAAAAACTTCGATTGGTTTATTGGGTGAAAACTTAACCACTGTACCGCTGCCTGGTTATGCTGATTTGGCTGAATCAACAGTATGCATTGGCGATGTCTTTCAGTATGGAGATGCAGAAGACGCAGTTCAGCTGCGTATTGTGCAACCAAGACGGCCTTGCTATAAAATTAACGATCAAATAGGCATGCTATCTAGTACTAGCAATAGGAATAAAAATATTGCCTCGTGGTTTACCCAACAAGGTATTGCGGGTTGGTATTTTGAAGTGGTTAAAGAAGGTATTATTCGTCAAGACCTGCCTGTATATTTAATTGAGCGACCCTACCCTTTTGCAAGTTTGGACAAGCTATGGCAACTTGCCAACGCAAAACAAACTATTGACGCCGATGTCATTCAGCCATGGCTTGCTATTGACTGTCTTGAGGAAAGTTGGAAAAAAGTACTATCCAAAAAAGTACTATCAAAAAAAGTACTATCAAAAAAATAAAATCATAAGCATTAATTGAAAGGATCGAATTAAAAAGGTGAAACAAAAAAAAGAGTTGGCATAGAAGCCAACCCTTTTTGATATAACTATTTTTTAGTCTAAGTGTTATCCACTAAATATAGCTTACTGCGCTCCATAATGACGCGTCTCTTGAATCTCAACTTCACCCGGTTGAGTGGCAACAAGCTCACCACGCTTATCTTGGATTTTCTGTTGCAGAGTAATCGGTGCCGGCGTCGTACGCATATTAGCTGGCGTTATATTGCCTCTATTTACCTGATTGGCTGATCTTTCTCCCTTTAATAAAGGTGCAGTACTAATCGCGTTGACTCGGTTCACACTCTCATTACTATTTGAAGTATTGTTCATGCTATGACTGCGTTGAGTATGTTGATTAATCTCAACACGACCTGGTTGTGTAGCCAACAGCTCGCCATGTTGACCCCTTACCTTTTTTTGCAATGTATTATCAACAGGTTGTTCAAGTTCATTAGCCGGTGTAACATTACCTCGATTTATAACACCATGATCTACGTCCTGATTTCCAACCTGATAACCTGTCATCCCAGAGCCAGTATAAGTAGGGCCAGTTGCTGCAACAGCTGTCCCCGATACTGCGAATAAGCTTGCAACTAATGCTGAAAATACTAACGATTTATTATTAAACATCATATGCTTCTCCAAATTAAAATTTATGTTAAAGTGTTAATTAATTAAAAATATCTTATAGATGGCCGAAGTAGCCTATATAATACGATCTAGATGATATGATATTAACAGTATAATAAAAGCTTAGTAGGTTGTTTTTATAAGGGCTTTGTAAAATTTTACTTGAGAGTTGTATGTTTATAGTCTATTTGTAAAGTGAACTGTTATGAAATCGTGAGTGAATGCTGTCCTCTATATAGCTTTGTAAATCATACTACATAACATTTAATGTGCACTTTAAATATCTATAATGCATTTTGACGAACTTATATTACCATTGATATCTATAGCAGTAACCCTTTACAAGAAAGTCTTTTAACAAAAACATCTATCTGCAAAAATTTAATTCTTCTATAGTCAACATATTTTAAATATAGTCATTGTCAGGATGATGAGATTGAGGTAACCGCATGCCAATAAGGCATAAGTAAGCCTCACGAAGTTAGCACCTAAGCTCTTTAATTTGAAGATGACTATTACCATGCAACCGAATAAAGGGTCTACCAGGGTAGGCTAAATGAGGTTGGCAAGGTAACGTTTTATAAATTCAGCAACTATACATCCAAACGAAACCGTTTGTGAGACTAATATGACAAGTTCTTTTGACCCCAATAAACAGACATCAGAGGATGTCAGCACCAAACCATCAGACAGTAAACCATTAGACAATAAGGTTACTGTGCATGACGCCACTTCTCATAGTGAATCTACTAGTGAAGCCCTTAATAAAGCTCACAATGAGAAGGGTAAAGAGGGTGCTGTTGAGTATCCCCCTTACACTGGCAAGCACAAGTCTAAAACCAACTGGTTGTGGATGATACCGTTGCTCTTGGTCACACTTGTGGCCGGACTAGTCGGTGGACAAATGTGGGCAAAAAAACAGCTTGCAGATGCGCAGCTTGCGGATGAAAAGTCAGTGAACCCTCAAGTCGCAACCGCAACCAGCATCACTGAAGTCGATAAGTCTGGGTCTCAAAAGCCTGTATTGACCGTCGAAACTGTCACTCCTACCCAATCTAAAGTAGACAACGACTTAACAGCAGACGGCACTATTAGTCCTGAAAGCACCTCGACCGTCAATGGTAAAGTGAGCGGCTTTGCCATTGATAAAGTATTGGTTAAAGAAGGTGATCAGGTAAAAAAAGGACAAGTTTTGGCAGTGTTTGATACTGCGGCCATGCGTCAACAGCAAATTCAAGCCCAAGCTGAGCTTGCTGAAGCTGAGTCAACTTATAATCTTGCCAAACGGGATGCTGATAGAGTATTACCCCTGCTAGATATCGATGCTATTAGTCAACAAGAAGCTGACCGTTATATGGCCAATGCCAATCAAGCTGCCGCCTCAGTGGCGGCTTCAAAAGCGCGTTTAAATAATCAAAACCTCAATCTTAAAAATGCTCAAGTGACCGCACCCGTCAGTGGGGTAATCAGTGAAAAAAATGCCAATGTAGGTAGTGTGCCAGGTCCCGAACCCTTATTTACCATTATTGAGTCCGGTAAGCTTGAATGGCAAGCACAAGTAGACCCCAATAAAATTGGTGAAATCAATAGAGGAAGCCCTGTTGAAGTTAGTTTGCCCAATAACAAGAGCGTCAAAGGTCAAGTCACGCGCATATCACCAACAGCGGAAGATGGTAGCCGTCAAATTACTATTTACGCGTCCCTTGCGCCTCATCCTAATGCAAGAGCAGGTATGTATCAGCGTGGGACGTTTAAGCTAGGTAGTGAACAAAAAGTCACTATCCCTGTCAGTGCCGTGGTCACCCAAGATGGCTATGATTATGTGATGCAAGTAAAAGCGGTTAAAGATGCCAACCGCAATACTATCTACCGGGTGAAACAGGTCAAAGTTAAACTTGGTGAGCGTCAGGGAGATCGCGTGGTCTTGCTTGAGCCACTCTCAGGTGAAGGTAATATTGTGCGTCAAGGGGGTAGCTTCTTAAGTGATGGCGACATCGTTCGTATCGCTGAAACGATGCCCAAACCTGCCACCTAACTCAGACCTAATGAAACGTTAAGCCCTAGGCTGATAAAACCGTAAACTATTTTTGACCCTATTCTCCGCAGGAAGCACTCTATGAGCCTTAATGTCTCAGCCTACTCCATCAGAAATCCTTTGGTTGCCATATTACTATTTATACTGCTAACTCTAGGCGGTATCTATGGTTTTATGCAAATGAAGGTACAGCAGTTCCCTGATATTGACTTCCCTGCTGTGGTCGTTACGGTGACACTGCCGGGCGCTGCACCGAGTCAGTTAGAGAATGATGTGGCAAAAAAGATTGAAAATAAAATTGCCAGTATCGAAGGGATTAAACACATTAACTCAACCTTGCAGACTGGGGCTGCTACCATCTCGACTGAATTTGTCTTAGAAAAAGACATCCAAGAAGCCGTCGACGATGTTCGCTCCGCTGTGGGCGAAGTACGCGGTGAGTTACCGGCGGCAGCAAATGATCCTATTATCAATAAACGCACTACCGCAGGACTTCCTGTTGCGACCTACTCTGTCTCTGCAGAAGGCGTAAGCGGGGTAGATCTCTCTTGGTTTGTCGATGATGTGATTAATAAGCGTTTGTCAGATATCAAAGGAGTCGGTGCGGTTAGCCGGGTTGGTGGTCTTGATAGAGAGATTACGGTTGCCGTAGAGCCTGAAAACCTAAATGCATTACAAATCCCTATAGCCCAGCTTTCACAACAAATTGCCAGTATTCAACAGGATACTTCAGGCGGTGAGGCTGAAGTGGGTGGTCATACTCAGACCATACGAGTGCTTGGCGGTGTTGATAATGCACGTGAGCTTAATGAGCTGCAAATTACGGTGCCAACAGGGGGCACGCAAAGCTTAGGGTCAATCGCCCAAATTACCGATAGCTTTGCCGATCCAAACTCTGTGGCTCAATTAAACGGTGACACTGTGGTGGCGTTTAATGTCACCCGTAGCCGCGGTGCCAGTGAAGTAGATGTGGTTGAAAAAGTCGATGCTGAACTCGCCAAACTACAACAAGAGCTCCCTAACTACACCATTACTAAAGTGTTTGATCGTGCCACGCCTGTTGCAGATGATTATCACGCTTCCTTAAAGATGCTTATTGAAGGCGGTATACTGGCAGTGCTGGTGGTGTTTTTGTTCCTCCGTAATGTCCGTGCAACTATCGTCGCTGCCGTTGCCCTACCTCTCTCCGTTATCCCTACCTTTTTAGCGATGTATTTGTTCGATTTTAGTTTAAATATTATCAGTTTACTGGCGTTGTCATTAGTTATCGGGGTATTGGTGGATGATGCGATTGTCGAAGTCGAAAACATCATGCGCCACCTTAGGATGGGGAAAACGCCTTATGAGGCGGCAATGGAAGCCGCTGATGAAATTGGTCTGGCGGTAGTGGCGACCACCTTTACCCTCATTGCTGTATTTTTACCGACGGCCTTTATGAGTGGAGTGGTAGGACAGTTTTTCCGTCAATTTGGCTGGACAGCGGCCATTGCCATCTTTGCATCGCTACTGGTGGCACGTTTGGTTACCCCAATGATGGCTGCCTATATTTTAAAACCCGAAGACAATTATGTTGAAAAAGACAGTTGGCTCATGCGTCAATATCTTAAAACAGTAAGCTGGACGATACGCCATCGTTGGTTAACCTTTACCGTGACTCTAGTGCTGTTTATGGCATCCTTAACCTTAGTTAAGTTATTGCCGACGGCCTTTATCCCTGATAATGATATTAACCAAACGCGCGTAGGTATCGAGCTGACGCCAGATGCCAGTTTGGAAGATACCGCTCGCATTACTGCTTTGGCACGTGAACGGGTGATGCAGGTTGATGGTGTCACCGATGTGCTGAGTGTGGTGGGCGACCCTCAAGCGGCCAGTATGGATTCGCGCTCAAATCAGAGCGCTGCTAAGAACCAAGCCAGTCTAGATATTATTTTAGCGCCTAGAAGTGAGCGTATTGGCAAAACCCAAATTGAACGTCAAATCACCGATGTTCTTACAGATGTACCAAGTGCACGTTTTGATGTCGGCTTATCGAGTGGCGGCGAAACGGGCTATAGTTTTTCTTTGACCAGTGCTAGCCCTGAGATATTGGAGCAAACCGTTCAGCAAGTCATGACTGAGATACGGTCTCTACCTAACGCTGGTAACGTAACCAGTAACCGTAGCCTACCTATGCAAGAGTTGTCCGTATTGCCTGATAGAGTTGCTTTAGCAGACCGCGGTGTTACCACTCAAGGCATTGCAGATACGCTACGCATTGCGACACTTGGCGACTATGAGCAGCGCTTATCTAAGCTAAATCTAGATACCCGACAAGTCCCCATAGTGGTGCGATTAACGGATGAGGCTAAGGATAACGTCAGTCAGCTGAATGACCTATATGTACCGACAAGTCGGGCTGGTACTACATCCCCTGCCCGTATCAGTGAGGTTGCTGATTTATCATTTGGTACGGGTCCTTCACAGATTCGTCGTTTTGACCGTGAACGCGCCATTAAAATAAGTGTGCAACCTGGATCTGGAGAGCTTGGGGAGCTTATTAGTGCCGTTAAATCGATCCCATCATTACAGCCTGATAGCCTGCCTAGTAGCATTACTGTGATAGATCAAGGGCAAGCGGAGAGCATGGCGGAGCTCATGAGTGGCTTTGTTATCGCCATGCTAGTAGGGATCATCTGTATTTTTGGGGTATTGATGCTGTTATTCGGCAAGGTGCTACAGCCCTTTACCATCCTAATGGCTTTACCGCTGTCTATTGGTGGTGCCTTTGTCGGCTTGGTACTGACCAATAGCAGCTTATCGATGCCATCGATGATTGGTTTTATTATGCTGATGGGTATTGCCACCAAAAACTCTATCTTGTTAGTGGACTATGCCATCATCGCTGAGCAAGACTTGGGGTTGAACCGTTTTGATGCCTTGATCGACGCATGTCATAAGCGTGCTCAGCCTATTATTATGACCACAGTCGCTATGGGTGCAGGAATGTTGCCTCTAGTGTTTGGTTGGGGGTCGGCAGATCCTACCTTCCGTCAACCGATGGCCGCCGCTGTACTGGGTGGATTGGTCACATCAACACTCCTTAGCTTAATTGTAATCCCTATGGTCTATACCTTTATGGACGATATCTCAAAACAATTACGCAAATGGTTGCGTCCGAATGGACCGGCGAATACGACCGCTTAGGGGAGTGTCAATTGGCCTTTTAGCACGATAAAAGTATTGTGCGATAAGCGTATTATTGAATCAAAACAAGATCATACTGTGGTCATTAACTCTAAGGTTTTAACCTAGGTTTCGTCACTTTTAGATTTTATGACTCGATAATGCAATATGACATATAACGGCAACTTTTTATAACTAGGCACCTTTATGATACACCTCTCTAAATCGGTTTATTTTTATCCTTTGACATGCCTCTTGTTGATGGGAGGCACAGTGAGTACGGTGCAAGCCGCCACTTACGACATTGACCCTACTCATGCCAATGTTCGCTTTGCTATTGATCACTTCGAGACATCGACCAATACTGGTGGTTTTTATAACTTAACGGGTGAAATAGAATATGCCCCCAAGCAGCAGCTGGGTAAAGTGTCTATTGTCATTCCTTTAGACAGTATTAATACCGGTAATAGTGAGTTTGATGAACATCTAAAAGGTAGTGATTTTTTTGATGTGGCACGTTATCCAACGGCGACGTTTGAGTCTACTCAATGGCATTTCGGAGAGCAGCCTTCTTTTTTTAGCAAGCTATTTGACTCAAATACCAGTCAGGAAGCTCTCGCCGTTACTCGTATCGATGGCAATTTGACGTTGCATGGTGAAACCCATCCTGTCAGCCTTGAAGCCACCAAGTTTAACTGTTATCTCAGTCCTGTTCTTAAAAAGTCAGTATGTGGCGGTGATTTTACGACCGTCATCGACCGTACCCAATGGGGGATTAGTAAATACGTGTTATTGGGCATGACGAAGGATGTGGTTCTCAATATTCAAATTGAGGCGGCAAAAAGATAGTAGATAGGTTAGTGCTGATTAGTGCTAAAGCACGAAACCCAACAATCGGATGTGTTGGGTTTCGCAAGCGGTGCACCACTCTACTTATTCGATATATCATACCTTGTTTGATTGGTAGTTTTATCTTAAGTCAATATTATTGAGGGGGTGGTGCATAGCCACTATCTGCAGGATAAGCTTGCGGCTGCTGATAAGGCTTAGGGCGAGGTTTAGAAGGATCATAAAGCTCGTATACGACCGTACCAATAATACCGGTATTTTGTATGGATCCCGACGGCGTATTAGCGGCATAAGCGCTTTCAGGTTTACTAAAAATAAAAGATGCTACCGCACTTTGACTTTTACGAAAGCCTTCAATGACTAAATCGTCGTGTGGGTACAACACATAACCCCTATTGTAACGACTGGCCGTGCTACCATCTAACACATCAATACCATCAACACTCGCCACTATTTCATAAATATGGTCACTATTATTATGATACGTTAGACGATAGGCCTGACCCGCTTTACCTTGTAAATAATAATTGCCAGCATCACGATAAATAGGCAGTCGTCCCCTGTCACTCTCTACTGAAAAGTCAACCTTCCCTGCAACGAGTGACATACTATTTAATGCCCTACCTGAGTAGTTTTTATCAGCATAAGTGACCTGAATACTTTCAATTGGTTCGCTACCCACACGTCGCAAATCAACTTCAGTCACCTCTGAGTCAACCTCATCGCCCCACTGCGTACCTAGACGCTCTGACTCGGCAGCGACCTGTGCTGGCGCAGGCTCAATCACTATTACGGGCGTAGGGGTTACCTCAGTTTCAGAAGTCGAACGAGTCGCATCTTGCATATTTTCTTGTGACGAACATCCTGATACTAAGGCCAGTATGGCTATACTCGAAACGGTTACCCATTGAGACTGCTGAAGCTTCATAATCATTTCTCTTATCATTAATTAAAGATTGTATTTTGAGTATAACTTAACAACATTCATAATAAAACCTTAATTAACCCCCCGCTTACTGAAGGGTTAAGAAATATTTATGACTAAAATTAAAAAATAACCTATCAAGGAAGGCACGTCCAAAATCAATCAATCAAACGCGACAATATAGTAGGTTTAATGAGTCTGACCGAGCTCGAGTCTGAAAAGGATAGGTTGTTTTATTGAAACGGGATACTATTTGAATCTATAAATAGTCGTATGATATAACAACCATTAATTGACAATACACGACAGAATAACTGAGACCTAACCATGACCACACCTAGCGACATCGATATTGCTCAACAAGCAACCTTAAAACCCATCATTGATATTGCTGAGAAAATCGGTCTATCTGCCGAGCAGATTGAACCTTATGGCCACTATAAAGCAAAAATTAACCCAAATGATGTATTTAACAGGCCGGCCAAATCGCAAAACGGTAAGTTAATTTTAGTCACCGCCATCAACCCGACCCCAGCAGGAGAAGGGAAAACGACGGTTACTATTGGCTTAGCAGATGCCCTGAACCGTGTGTTTGCACAGAAAAACAACGGGCAAACAGCCATCATAGCACTACGTGAACCTTCACTCGGTCCCGTATTCGGCATTAAAGGTGGGGCAGCCGGTGGTGGGTATGCGCAAGTTCTGCCCATGGAAGATATCAACTTGCATTTTACAGGCGATTTACACGCCATTGGGGTTGCTAATAATCTGCTGGCTGCTATGGTAGATAACCATATTTACCAAGGTAATACGCTAAATATCGACCCAAAACAGGTAGTCTGGCGACGAGCAGTGGATATGAACGATCGTCAGTTACGCACTATTATTAGCGGTATCGGCAAGACCTCAGATGGGGTAATGCGCGAAGATGGTTTTGATATCACGGTTGCCTCAGAGGTGATGGCTATCTTTTGTCTCGCCACCGATTTAGCTGACTTAAAGCGTCGCCTTGGTGAGATACTCGTCGCTTATACCAAAGACAAACAACCTATCTATGCCAAAGATCTTAACGCTCACAGTGCTATGGCTGCCCTATTAAAAGATGCGATCAAACCCAATTTAGTGCAAACCATTGAAGGTACGCCTGCCATCTTGCATGGTGGCCCATTTGCCAATATTGCTCATGGGTGTAACTCAGTGATTGCCACCCGTACCGCTCTACATTTGGCCGATTATACGCTGACCGAAGCAGGCTTTGGGGCTGACCTTGGAGCAGAAAAGTTTTGTGATATTAAGTGTCGTCTGTCAGGCTTAACCCCTGATGCTGCGGTCATAGTCGCTACCATTCGTGCGTTAAAATATAATGGCGAAGCCGCTAAAGACACCCTCACAACTGAAAACTTACCCGCCCTTGAGCAAGGTCTGCCTAACTTGACCAAGCATATTGAAAATTTGAAAGAGATATTTGGCTTGCCTGTAGTCGTGGCGATTAATCAGTTTGATAGTGATACCGATGCTGAAATAGATATGGTGCGTAAAGCCTGCAAACGTCTAAAAGTAGAGGTGGCACTGACTCAGGTATGGGCAAAAGGCGGTGCAGGCGGTGAGACGTTAGCCAATACCTTAATTGAGTTAATTGAAGACCATGATGCTGAGCCAAGTCAGTTTAAGTTTGCATACGATACGGATAAGCCTATTACCGATAAGATTCGTCAAGTGGCACAGCGGGTATATGGTGCCAATGATATTGACTTGAGCAGTACCGCCCTCGCTAAGATTCGCCGTCTCGAGGCTTTAGGCTTAGATAAACTGCCTATTTGTATTGCCAAGACTCAATATTCTTTAAGTGATAATGCCAAGCTACTCGGGCGTCCCACTGGCTTTAATATTCACGTTCGGGATGTCACTGTATCAAATGGTGCAGGTTTTATTGTGGTGATATGTGGACCGATTATGAAAATGCCAGGATTGCCCAAGCGCCCTTCTGCAGAAAATATCGACGTAGATGATAACGGTAACATAACAGGGCTGTTCTAAAACCTGCTACCATATAATATGCTTATAGTCAAAGAAGTCTAAAATGGTTACAAGGCAACCGTGTACAAGTACTACTGCAGTAGGCATAACGAGGTTAACGCCGTGACTCTTTATAAGTTCGCCGACTATAGCTTATATAATGAATATGTGACCCTCACATTAGGGGCTATATCCTAGCCCTTAATAGAGTGGTTTTAGCACCTAAATAGCTTTTAATTACCTCGATAATTTTTAACGCACTTGATCACCATTAATTACCTTGATAACCTTTAATTCCCCCGATAGCTTAGGGCCTCACTAAGATGTGGGGTTTTTATATCGACACTGTTTGCTAAGTCGGCAATAGTACGCGCCACTCGCAATACCCGGTGGTAGCCCCGAGCCGATAAATTAAGCTTGGCTTGTGCAATCGCCAATAATTGTTTCTCCCCCTCGCCAAGTTGAGTATAGCTATCAAGCTCACTGGGCGTCAGATCACTGTTGGCTTTTTTCTGACGGGTTTGTTGACGCCGATATGCTTCGGTGACTCTGGCACGTACTATCTTTGATTGTTCACCATTACTGGCATTTTGTAGGTCACTAATGGGCAGCGCAGGTACGGTTACGTGTAAGTCAATACGGTCTAGAAGCGGGCCTGAGATTTTATCTTGATAACGCTGAATTTGCTCAGGACGACAATGACAGCGGCCCGAGGGATCACCTTGATAGCCACAAGGACAAGGGTTCATAGCGGCGACTAACTGAAAATTGGCCGGAAAAGTCGCTTGCTGATTGGCACGACTAATGGTGATTTGTTTCGATTCTAGCGGTTGACGTAACACCTCTAACACTTTGCGGTCAAACTCAGGCATTTCATCAAGGAACAAAACGCCCTTGTCCGCCAATGTAATCTCGCCAGGTTTTGGACGTGAGCCGCCCCCTACTAAAGCCACTGCTGAAATAGTATGATGAATTTCGCGAAAGGGTCGGGTACCATACTGATATTCAGTATCGGCAACCGAGTACGTACTCGCCACCTCTAATGCTTCTTCATCGCTTAGATCGGGTAATATGGTCGGCAGTCGTGACGCCATCAGGGTCTTACCAGAGCCAGGCGGCCCCGTAAACAATAATGAATGCCCGCCCGCCGCAGCGATCTCAAGCGCCCGTCTGGCATGATGCTGCCCTTTAACATCAGCCAAATCCACCTTATAGGTGGCATTATTCACAGGTATTTTTGACACGATGGGGGTGAGCAATCCCTCTGGAACGGTATTCGACTGACCATTGCTAGCAAAATTAATCTCATTCTCGGCGCGCAGATGTTCGCATACTGCTTTCAGCGTTGGTGCTCCATACACGGTCACACCCGCTACTCGGCTCGCCTCTACCCCTATCAGCTTAGGCACCATCAACTTACAACTTGCCTTAACGGTAGTGTCAGATAGGCTCGGTTTTTTCACGACAGCACTGTCGCCATCCGTATCCTTATTCTTATCGGCAGCCTTACTATCCTCTTTATCCGTGCCGTCTTCCACCTCACCCTCAGCACTTTGGTTTTTGTTGCTATTGCTGTCGGTCTTAATCGCTCTGGCAACTGCCAAACCGCCTGTTACGGCACGTAAGTTGCCATTTAACGCCAGCTCACCGATAAACTCATAATCGGTTAACCAGTCCGGCTCTATTTGTCCACTGGCTGCCAATATCCCCATGGCTATCGGTAAGTCGAGTCGTGCGCCATCTTTTGGCAAATCGGCAGGGGCCAAATTAATGGTAAGTCGTCTATTGGGGAACTGAAAGTTTGAATTAATAATAGCAGAGCGAACCCTATCTTTACTTTCGCGCACTGCTGCTTCTGGCAGACCGACAATAGTCAAAGCAGGTAAGCCTTGAGATAAATGAACCTCTACCATGACTTTAGGCGCATGTAGCCCCACAACCGATCGGGTATTAACTTGCGCAAAAGACATGTTAGGCTCTCTTATAAAAGATAGTTATTGTTAAAATTTTATTGATAATAAGTGATTAACAATCAACTAGCAAATAATTGAGCTTATTATTTATGGCACAGTGAAATCTACCCAAATAATAGTGCACTATCAAGTGCATGGTCACACCTCGACATAGTTACACCTATAACATCTGACCATAGCTGACAAGCTTAGTATCCGTTACCTTGCCTTTATTTGTTATAATGGGGTCACAATTAAGCCACCTAATCACTTTTTAGGTCACCCTTTATGTCACCCTGTTTATACCAAATCTAGAAATTAACCTATAGAGGCAGGGTAGTACTAACGCAACCCATTAAACGCGGCAAATAGTAGCTTCAGTGAATCTAACAAAGATAGCGTATTTATAGAAAAGGTATGATTTAACGTACGTTCACATTATTTAACACCCACCCTGTACGAGGGTGTGTCCTTGTTTATCGGTCTATCGATAAGGCTTCATTATGACATCGTCTTCCCTTTTTTCTGATCAAGCCAACCTACCTCCTACCACAGAGCGTCCCGATTTTACGCCGACAAATCCTTATGCGCGTCGTCAATTTGATCAGGCGTCTGCTAATGTGCCTCAGTTAGACTACGACGAAGCGCTCATTCAAAAATACAATCGCTCAGGCCCTCGCTATACCTCTTATCCGACTGCGCTTGAGTTTAAGCCTATCGAAGTAGGCACGGAGTTTAATATCCTGACCCAGCGTGATGCTCAAACGCCGCTATCGCTTTATTTCCATATCCCGTTTTGTCGTCATCTTTGCTATTACTGCGCTTGTAATAAAATTATTACTAAAAAGAACAGCGATGCCGGTGATTACCTTGATTACCTATTTGCAGAAATTAAGCAAAAACAAGCCTTATTGCCGACCCTAGAGCTGGGTAAAAAGCCGTTTGTAAAACAGCTGCATTTGGGCGGCGGTACCCCAACCTTCTTTAGTGATGATGAACTAATTGCGCTATGGAAGTTTTTGCAAACTCAGTTTGAATTCGATGCCCCGTCTGAGCAAGGCGGCGAAGGTGACTACTCTATTGAAATCGATCCCCGCGAGCTGCGTGAAACTACTTTAGAGAAACTACGTGAATTGGGCTTTAACCGTGTCAGTTTTGGGGTGCAAGATTTAGATGATAAAGTGCAGATTGCGGTTAATCGAATTCAGTCTGAAGAATTGATTCAAAGCGTTATGGATGAGGCACGCCGCTTAAACTATAACTCGATCAATATAGATCTGATTTATGGTCTACCGCATCAAACGCCGGCGACCTTTGCACATACGGTTGAGCGCATTATTGATATGAGTCCAGATAGATTATCTATCTTTAACTATGCTCATTTACCTGATCGATTTAAAGCCCAGCGTCAAATCGAAGAAGCACACCTACCATCTCCTGCGCAAAAGCTACAAATGTTTAGCGATACTATCGCGGCCCTTACCGAAGCTGGCTATCAGTACATCGGTATTGATCACTTTGCTAAGCCTGAGGATGAATTGTCAGTGGCGCAGCGAGAAGGCAATCTGCACCGTAACTTTCAAGGGTATACCATTTTAGGTGACTGTGATCTACTCGGTTTTGGCGTGTCAGCGATAAGCCAAATCAATAGCACGCTTTATGGCAGTCAAGGCGGCGCAGCGACTCATATCTTGCAGAATAATCCTGACCTTGATCGCTATAAAGCGGCGGTAGATGCTAGTAAACTACCTGCGATAAAGCATATTAAAACCAGCATTCAAGACCGTCTACGCGGTTATGTCATCATGAATCTATTGTGTCATGACTATCTTGACTTTAAGGATGTTAATCAAAAGTTTGGTATTGATGCCATTACTTTTTTCATTAATGAAATCCAGCAGTTAGGTGAGATGCAACAGGATAAACTCATCGACATGGATGCCGCAGGTATACGCATATTACCCAAAGGTCGCCTTCTTGCCCGTAATGTCGCGATGGTGTTTGATAGCTATTTAGCCAATAAAGAAAAAGGTCGATTCTCTAAAGTCATTTAGGGGTTGTACCACTAAAAAACCGACCAAAAGGGTCGGTTTTTTATTATCTATAGGTGAACTTTAATGGCATCTAGCTTTAAGTTCATTCTATATTGAGTCTAATTAAAGTGCAGCAGCCACATCTTCTAATAAAGGTGGGATGTCCATAACGGCCGTCACCACTTCAATAAATATCATTTTATCCTGTGTAATTTTTGCTTGCTCTAACGCTGATCTCAGTTCAGCGGGCGTGGACGCTTTTAGGATAACGCAGTTGTCATCGTTTGCACCAAACGACTTAGGCATCATCTGCCAATCACAGTAAGGAATATCGTTGTAAGACTGTTTTTCCCCATGGATTGCGCGCTCTACCGTATAGCCAGAATTATTAACAAGCACGATAACTGGGTTTAATTTTTCGCGTATCATCACCGCCAAGTCTTGAACGGTTAATAATGCTGAACCATCGCCAATTAATAGTACACTTCGCTTATTTGGAGAGGCTATGCCTGCGCCTAGGCTTGCAGGTAAAGTATAGCCAATAGAGCCCCATAAGGGTTGACCATAAAACGTAATCCCTTCAGGCAAGCGCACCTCACTCATCCCAAAGTACGCCGTTCCCTGCTCAGCAAACACCAGATTATTCTCATCTAAGCAGTCAGCGATCAGGTGCCATAAATCTTTTTGCAATAAGGGCTCGTCATCCCCCCCTTGTTGTTCATACACATCTACTTGTCCAATTAAAGGCTTAGGGATGACATCGACTCCAGAGGTCAGAACCTCATGTAAGGCTTGCAGTGCATCCTTCATAGCGATGGGCGAGTAAATCTTATCCGCCACCGTGGCACGCTCTTCATGGATGTCGACCACCCGTGAGCTATCAATCTTCTGAGTAAAACCTGCGGTGGTGGTATCGGTATAATTGACCCCAAGTTTAATCAAACACTCTGCATTTTCGACCGCATCTTTAACCACAGGCTGCGACGGCTCACCGACATAAACCCCTGCCCAGCGCTCACTATTTTCATCCAGCAACGACTTACCCCAAGATAAGGTCGCATACGGGATATGAGTATCTGCAATTAACGCTTTTAGTTGTGGCTGTAGTCCTAAGCGATGAACCATCAAGTCGGCAATCAAGGTCGTGGCTTTACCGGCTATAAAATCTGTTAAGGCTTGTTTAAAATCTACCAATGCCTTTTGACTAGTAATATCCTCCTCGCTGTCTTTAAGCTTAGTGGTGGGAGGATAGATGGGTAATTTAGCCACATCGGGTGATAATAATAAGTAGCCTGGGCGCTGTTTTTTTAATACCATTCGGATCACCCTATCAATCTCCGAGGCGGCATTTTTTTCGGTAAGTTCTGCTCTGGCCACGCTTAAAGGCTCTACCATTTTTATAAAATGGTTAAATTCTCCATCTCCCAAACTGTGATGCAGACGGCCTCTACCCTCTCTTAGCTTAGTATTCGGCGCACCTACGATATGTAGCACGGGCGCGTATTCTGCAAAGGAGCCTGCTGTGGCATTTATTGCGGACAATTCACCAACGCCAAAAGTTGTCACCATAGCAGCAAATCGACGCTCACGTGCATAACCATCTGCCGCATACCCCGCATTTAACTCATTAGCATTACCAACCCAGCGTAGCTTATCGGATGCAATAATATTATCTAAAAAAGATAAGTTATAGTCTCCAGGCACCCCAAATATTTCGGTTGCCCCTGCTTCAGCAACTCGGTCAAATAAATAATCAGCTATAGTATATTGTTCTGTCGACATCTTTATTCCTTTTACTATTTTTATAAAACTACCTATCTTTTTCAGGCTTGGTAAGACTCACTAAATCCACTATTTGTTGCGTGTATATATTGAGTTTGGACTTACCTTACTCGATAGGCTAATTTCAAGATTCGGTATGACTTATATTTATAGATGTTATATAACCAAAATCTTTCTTGCACCAAAATTTTAGCAATGAATCAATATAGCAGAAATAAGAGTTATGTTATAGACAATCTCTGCTTTGTAAATCATATAGTCGAAAACTAGGTCAAAACGAAAACCCCCTATAAGCTCTGAGCTTGTAGGGGGTTTTATACCAATCTAATTCAGTGATTAGAATAACGCTGCCATTTTTTCTAATAATGGTGGCATATCCATCATCTCGGTAAATACTTCAATAAATACCATTTTATCTTCAGTGGCTTTGGCTTTATCTAACGCAGACTTAAGCTCGTTTGGCGTCTTCACACTTAACATAACACAGTTGTCATCATTGGCTCCAAAGGCTTTTGGTATCAACTGCCAATCGCATTTAGGTATATCATTATACAGCTCATTCTCACCGTGGATCGCGCGTTCAATGGTATAGCCTGAGTTATTCACCAACAAGATAATTGGGTTTAGTTTTTCACGCAGCATCACCGCAATATCTTGAATGGTCAATAACGATGACCCATCACCGATGAGTAACGTAGTACGTTTATCAGGTGACGCTAGACCAGCCCCTAAACTTGCCGGTAAGGTATAACCGATAGAGCCCCATAACGGCTGACCATAAAAGGTCACGCCTTCAGGCAAACGGATCGGCCCCATACCCGTATACGCCGTGCCCTGCTCAGCAAATACCAAACTGCTATTGTCTAAGCTATCCGCAACGATATGCCATAGATCATCTTGCAATAAGGGCTCGTTATCGCCACCTTGTTGCTCATGCTTCTCAATTTTGCCACTTAACGGCTTAGCAACAACATCTATTCCAGAGGTCAATACGTCATGCAGTGCTTGCAGCGCATCTTTCATACTCAGTGGTGCAAACGTCTTGTCACCAATCATTGCACTGTCTGCGCCGATATTAACGGTGCGATCTTGCTCAATCTTATGGCTAAAGCCTGAGCTTGTGGTGTCTGTAAAGGTCACCCCGACGATTAACAAACATTCAGCATTTTCGACTGCGTCCTTAACGACTGGGTTCGACAGACCACCATAATATACGCCGGCCCAGCGTTCATCGTCTTCATTCAATAAGCTTTTGCCCCAAGACTGGGTCGCATAGGTAATATTCGTATCTGCTACCAGTGCTTTAAGCTCAGATTGCAACCCTAAACGTTTGACAATGACATCTGCCAATAAAGTGGTTTTTTTGCCTTCAATGTGGTTGCTTAATGCTGTCTTAAACTCCGCCAGTGCTTCCTGACTAGTAACATTTTCTCTCTCAAGCGCAAGTGGGCGGGTAGGACGATAAATAGCAA
The DNA here is from genome assembly GCF_057621535.2 of Psychrobacter sp. CX5. NCBI lineage: Bacteria > Pseudomonadati > Pseudomonadota > Gammaproteobacteria > Moraxellales > Moraxellaceae > Psychrobacter > Psychrobacter sp. CX5. The sequence goes on from NZ_CM177735.1 coordinate 1,199,580, forward strand.
CGTCTGCGACATCCGCAGGTAGCACGATATATCCGGGGCGCTGTTTTTTAACAATCTCACTGATGACACGGTCAATCTCTGCTGCTGCATTATCTGGGGTAATTAAAGCCTGAGCCACGTTAACTGGCTCACTCATTTTAATAAAATCATCAAACTCGCCTTCACCCAAGCTATGGTGAAGAATTAACTTTCTGTCTTGATAATTTAGTTTAGGTGCACCGACAATGTGAAGGACGGGTGCGTACTCTGCATAGGAGCCTGCGGTTGCGTTCAAGGCAGATAACTCACCTACGCCAAAGGTTGTGACCATAGCCGCAAAGCCGCGTTCACGCGCATAACCATCGGCGGCATAGCCTGCGTTTAATTCATTGGTATTACCTACCCAACGTAGTTTGTCTGATTTAATAATATTATCTAAAAATAACAGGTTATAATCGCCTGGCACGCCAAATACTTCTGTGACACCTACTTCTGCGATACGATCAAATAGATAATCTGCAATGGTATAGTTTTCAGTCGTCATGATTCCTTCCTTTATTTATATGTTTAATTGGCTTTATTTGTTTAGTAGCGTAATTCACTATTTAATTAATAAGCAGACCTAATCAATATGCTTTGAATTTAATTTTTTTATTTAAGCATATTTTATGTCACTATAGTCGAAGCCAGCTAAAAAGGTACATGGCAACCGAGTGCAAGTACTACTGTAGTAGGCTTAGCGAGGTTAACGCCGTAACTCTTTAGTCTGGCTATGACTAATTTTTTTGTTAAACCCAACAGTGAACATATAACAAAAATATTTCTTGCCCTAAAATTCTAGCAATGAATCAATATAGACAAAATAATAATTATGTTATATACCGTCACCTATGTGTAAATTAAAGCGTAGTACACCTTCTAATTCTTAAGAAAAGCTGAGAGCAGTCAAACCTATTTACGACAATGAATGTCACTAAAATTGCGATAGTGAGTGAGTCATTCATAGACGCTGAGTCAATAAATTTAGATCTTTATTACTTTTTTAAGTGTGACAGTTAATGAGTTGTGAAAGTCTAATTGCCTGAGCCAATAAATAGTCAGAGCCGATAAATAGTCAGAGTTAATAAGTTGCGAAAGCTTAATTAACCATAAACTCATATCATTTATACGCTACTGTGGAGAATGCTCAAAATACGCTTATTAGTTATATTTATTGTAACGCGTCACTGCTTAAGCTCAACTTGATAAAATCAATGATTCCAATTAAAGATTTCTATTAAAATCGACAAAACACTATACTGTCGCAATAAAAAAAGAGTCGACCCGTTTAGTGACTTTAAACGGATCGACTCTTTGACTACATGGTTAAGCTTATATAAATTCGCTAGTAAAGCACATCCCACCCCGTTCTCAACTTATTTAAATTCACTGTAGGCTAGTGCTTTTAGCTCAGCAAATCAAGACCTTTAATCAAACATGCTTGGCTAAAGCCACAGCCTACGTTAAGCGTTGTGAATGAGGTATATCATTGAAATAATACCACTTAAATGAAAGGCTAGTTATATTACAGACTACCTATAATTTCAGGCAAGGAAAAACATGCCTAAAGAGATATAAGGTAACCAAATCAATCGAGCGCCATTACTAAACTTTAAACTTATTACCCACCATCCCTTTGACAGTACCTAGTATATCAGCAGGTAGCACCACAGTTTTGGCATTATCAGACTCTGCAAGCTCTCGCATCGCTTTGATATACTGCTCACCCAGTAAATAAACCACAGGCATCTCTTCCTCTCCCATGGCTTGAGTAATTAGGCGAATAGACTCTTCAGAACCTTTGGCCAGCACCACTTGAGCTTCTGCATCGCGGCGTGATGCCTCTAAACGACCATCCGCTTCTAAAATAGCCGCTTGTTTTTGACCATCTGCACGGGTTACTGTTGCACGGCGTTGACGCTCTGCTGCTGCCTGCTCTTCCATTGCCGTCTGCATCGTATCTGATGGATTAATATCCTGAATCTCTACTGTTTTTAAAGTAATGCCCCAGTCCGCGATATCCTCTGATATCGCATGTTTTAATAAGGCTTTAATCTGATCACGGCTTGATAAAGCACTGTCTAAGTCCATCTCACCGATAATAGAGCGTAATGAGGTTTGTACCAAATTGCGAATACCATACTCATAATCTTCAATGCCGTAAACTGCCTTCTCTGGCTGGACAATACTAATATAAGCAACGGCGTTGGCAATAATGACCACGTTATCTCTGGTAATAACCTCTTGGGATGGAATATCTAGCACAATATCCTTCGTGGTTAATTTGTAAGCCACACTGTCGACATAGGGAATAATAATATTTAGCCCTGGCTCTAAGGTTTGCTGATACTTACCTAACCTTTGTACTACCCATTTATAGCCCTGAGGGACAATGCGTACCCCTTTAAATAAGGTGAATACCACCAGTGCTACTAATACCAACATTACGATACTAAAGCTTCCCATCTTTCCTCTCCTGTTATTATATTTAGATCCGTTATAAACCAATCGAGCGCAAGTGCTACTCCAGTTGGCTTAGTGAGGTTAACACTGTCAGTATTTTTTTGCTGACAGCTATATTTGAGCCCTTATTTAAACACGTGTATTCGCAGGTGCTACCACTAACTGATTACCAATCACCTCAACGACAATCACCCTTTGACCCACTTCAAGAGGCTCACCGCGCGTCAGACATTTCCATTCTGTTGCCCCCACGAGAGGCACACTAAAGCGTACCGTTCCTTCATGATTTAAGGTAGGCGCTACCGTGATCATCCCTGTTTCACCAATAATGACACTGCCTCCTAAACCTGCTTTGGTACGATCTATCGCTAGCGGTTTTATAAATTTAAACCACATAACTACCATTAAGATAGACAGTATGAGCCATAAGATGATTTGCATAAATAGGGGCAACGGAAACAACCAACTCAATAAAGCCACAATGACGGCCGCAACACCAAACCACAAGGTTGCAAATGTGGTCAAAAACATCTCGGAGATGATAAGCACCATTCCAAGTACCAACCAATGCCAAGGTTCAATCATTAACATTCTATTATCCTTAAAAGAGTATTTATTATTATTTATCCTTACCTTATATTATCATTTTTATGCGTAGGCGTATCCTTGTGCTTTTAATATTATCCATTCTTTTCACGAGCAAGCCTTTTAATGATCCAGTTTTTTGATATTAATCAATCTTTTAATGTAAACTTGTACAGTCTCATATATTGTGCAAAATGAATAATTTTAAGCAAAAAAAACGACCGCCGAAGCGATCGTTTTTTAAATTTAAATGATTCTAACTCAATGAAGTAAACATTGTTTAGATTAGGTAGTAATTAGAATTTAAAGTTAGCACCTAAAGTAATACCGCTTGCATCAAGATCATCACCATCAACATCAATTGAAGGATACCAATCATAAGCTAACTCAATAGCAGCGTTAGGCGCGATGTTGTAGCCTAAACCTAATCCGCCAGCGACACCTGTATCTGATTCACTGAATTTTTCGTTATCAGCTGGTATAGCAGTATCTTTATAATCTACTTCGACTTCATTTTTAGCAACACCTAAACGACCTTTGGCATATAATCCACCAGTATTAGGGAAGGCATAATCGTAAGTGGCATAAAGGCCATAAACTTCACCGTTATACTCTGCGCTTTCGGTACCATCTTTGAAAGCATCAGCATCACTCGTTGTTAAATACTCAGCTTCAACACCAAAGTTTGGCGTAAACTTAGCACCACCATAGATACCATAAGAAAATGCTTTATCGTCAGCGCCGTCTGCGTCATATTGACCAATTTTAGCACCGATATAAGGTTGAGCAACCATACCATTGCCATAGTTCACAGCAGCTTGTGCGCCTGCTGTCATTAATGAACCAGCAGCTAGAGCAAGTAATGTTTTTTGAATAGTATTCATAGTTTTCTCCTAGTTAATTATCACGATCAAACGAGTTAAATTATTTAGACATCTCGCCTGACTTCCGATGAACCCATAGTAACAAAATATTTCATTAACTCTGTCGTTGTTTGACAGCGATAAAGTTAACTTTTGCATAGGTTAGTTATTTAACGAGTTACATTTCTCGAGTTATGAAACTATTTGTTACAAGTTTCGATTTCTGCAATACTTTGTCTATATTTTATTAATTAAATCGCGGTTATTTTCTAATTTCTTTCCTCTTTTTTCCATTATAAGGTTAAAAACATAATTAAGGATACTTTTATGGCAGGTCCCTCACTTTTAAGCGCCCTTGATAAGGTGGATACGCTAAAAAAACATCACCAATATCGCCATCTACCAAATGTGAGGCATTGTGACCGCTGGATTGAGATAAATAACAAACCTTTATTAAATATTTCAAGCAATGATTATCTAGGATTGGGCAGTGATACGCTCTTGCAGTCGCAGTTTTTGACCCAGCTACAAGAGTTACCCAAATCACAGCGTCCACAAATGGGCTCAACCTCTTCTCGTCTGCTGACAGGCAACCACGAACAGCTGCCCTTATTAGAAGACGAGTTGCTAGAGTGGTATAAGCTTGCCATACCTTACGAGCAACATGACGCTCTATCCAAATCTGTGTTAGTCATAAATAGTGGCTACCATGCCAATATTGGCATATTACCCGCATTGGCTAGATTACCGCTAAAGACACTAATTTTGACAGACAGTTTGGTTCATGCCAGCATTATCGATGGTGTTCGTTTAATTAGTAGTAAAGACAGAGAGCATTGTACCTATCAGCGTTATCGTCATAACGATATGGAGCATTTATCTTCAATTATTGAGCAAGTTGATGACTCAATTGAACGCATTATCATCGTCACAGAAAGTATCTTTAGTATGGATGGTGATCGTGCTGACTTGCCAGCGTTAGTCAGGCTAAAAGCACTGGACTCACGAATTGAGCTGTATGTTGACGAAGCGCATGCGGTTGGAGTGCTTGGTCGTAATGGATTGGGGCTCGCCGAGGAAACTAACACCTTGCCTGATATTGACTATATTATCGGCACTTTCGGTAAAGCATTCGCTTCTATGGGAGCTTATCTGATTTGCGAAGCGACTATTAAGCATTGGTTGATCAATCAAATGCGTTCTTTTATTTTTAGTACCGCTTTGCCTCCTATTACCCATAGCTGGACAAGATTTGTATTGGCTAAAATGCCTTCTTTTAGTCAGCTACGAAGCCACCTTGCCCATATTTCGCAACAAGTCTCGCAGGCCATTAATACTGAGATACAGACACACGTTGATTACCAATCTCCGATTATCCCCTATATATTGGGCGATAACGCTAGTACTGTTCAAAAAGCGCAACAGCTACAACAGGCCGGTTTCTATGCGTTGCCCATTCGTCCGCCCACCGTCCCTATTAACACTGCACGCATCCGTCTAGTCATGAATGCGAAGCTTACTGCACCTGACTGTACTCGGCTTGTCGAAGAGTTAAACAATTAACAATTAACAGTGACAGTGACTTAAGCGAAACTTTTGTTCTAAATTCAGGGTTTCTAATTCAGAGCTTCTAAATTCAAACAATTAAAAAAGACCACACTCATAGAGTATGGTCTTTATTTTTATAATTAGGCGTAACTCTTAAACCGTAAAATAACTCGGCTGTTAAAGATGCCTAATTATTGATAACCGGTCATTAGTCCCGTCATTAATTCAGTCATTCATTAATAACGACAACTGAATGACTCATTACTTTTTATCGTCTTCATTGACTTCAGTGAACTCAGCATCGACCACATCATCATCTGCGGCAGTGTCAGCTTGAGTGGCATCGGCTTGACTAGGATCAACCCCTTCCGCACCTTGACCAGCAGAATAGATCTTCTGACTAATTGGTAGGAAGGCATTATCCAAGGCTTCAAGTTTCGCTTTGATGTCATCTTGATCATCTTCTTTAGTCGCCGCTTCAAGCTCACTAATGGCGGATTCTACAGCAGACTTCTCATCTTCAGTCACTTTATCCTCAGCTTCTTTCAAGGCTTTTTGGATAGCATGGATACGACCATCGGCTTCGTTACGGACTTGGGCTAGTGCTGCGAATTTCTCATCTTCAGCAGCATTCGCTTCTGCATCGCGTACCATTTGCTCGATTTCTTCATCCGATAAACCAGAGTCCGCTTTAATTTGGATACTCTGCTCTTTACCTGTACCTTTGTCTTTCGCTGAGATGTTCATGATACCATCAGCGTTGATATCAAAGGTTACTTCGATTTGTGGGATACCGCGTGGTGCAGGTGGGATATCCGTTAGATTGAAGTTACCGAGTAACTTGTTTTGTGACGCAACTTTACGTTCACCTTGATACACTTGAATCGTCACTGCTGGTTGGTTGTCTTCAGCCGTTGAGAATACTTGTGACTTCTTAGTAGGTATCATGGTGTTTTTCTCGATGATTGGCGTCATTACACCACCCATCGTTTCAATACCAAGGGTAAGCGGTGTTACGTCAAGTAATAAAACGTCGGTTTTATCGCCTGATAATACCGCACCTTGAATCGCTGCACCAACGGCTACAGCTTCGTCAGGGTTCACATCTTTGCGAGGCTCTTGACCAAAGAACTCTTCTACTGTTTTTTGTACCATTGGCATACGTGTTTGACCACCAACCAAGATAACGTCGTCGATATCCCCTGCTTTTAGACCCGCATCTTCTAAAGCAATTTTACATGGCTCAATAGTGCGTTTTACTAAACCTTCTGTTAACGCTTCAAGTTTAGAGCGGCTGATAGTCACTACCAAATGTTTAGGACCTGTCGCATCTGCGGTGATATAAGGTAGGTTGACATCTGTACTTTGCGCACTTGATAACTCGATTTTTGCTTTTTCAGCAGCTTCTTTAAGACGCTGCATAGCTAATGGATCACCTTTAAGGTTGAAGTTTTGCTCTTTTTTAAACTCATCAACTAAGTAATCGATTAAGGCTAAGTCAAAATCTTCACCACCTAAGAAGGTGTCACCATTGGTAGACAGTACTTCAAATTGTTGCTCACCATCGACGTCAGCGATTTCGATGATTGATACGTCAAAAGTACCACCACCTAAGTCATAAACGGCGATAGTGCGGTCACCTTGTTGCTTATCCATACCATAAGCAAGGGCAGCGGCAGTGGGTTCGTTGATAATACGCTTAACGTTTAGGCCCGCGATTTTACCCGCATCTTTAGTGGCTTGACGCTGTGAGTCATTGAAGTAAGCAGGCACAGTTACAACGGCATCGGTTACTTTTTCACCAAGATAGTCTTCGGCTGTTTTTTTCATTTTGGTTAAGATTTCGGCAGAGATCTGTGGTGGCGCCATTTTCTTACCATTCACTTCAACCCACGCATCACCGTTATCGGCCTTAACGATCTTATAAGGCACCATACCGATGTCTTTTTGTACCACTTTGTCCTCAAAGCGGCGACCGATCAAACGCTTGATTGCAAATAGAGTGTTGTTTGGATTGGTCACTGCCTGACGCTTAGCGGATTGACCGACTAAGATTTCACCATCTTTATAAGCAATGATCGATGGGGTAGTACGGGTACCTTCAGCATTTTCGATGACTTTAACTTTGTCACCTTCCATCACTGCAACGCACGAGTTGGTTGTACCTAAATCAATACCAATTGTTTTAGCCATAATATAAAACTCCAATTTATTTTTGTTTGTCTATGTCAATATTCGCAATTTGCTTACTTTTTTCTTTTAAGGCATGTGTGACAACCTTGTGTCTATAAAGTAAGCCTTGCATCTTGTCTTTATATATCGGTTTAGTAAGACTCTTTTTCAAGCTAATATCCCTGCAAATCCACATTTTTTTGTCTTTTTTTGTGAAATATGCAGTTAAGTGTAAAATTTACGCAATCGATACTACTGTCCTACTTTCACCATAGCAGGGCGCAGTAAGCGACCATTTAGGGTATATCCTTTTTGCAACACTTCTCCAACTGTATCCGCTGGCGCCTCGGGATCAATACCCACGGCTTCATGCAATTCAGGATCAAATTTTTCATTGTCAGGATTAACCACTTCCACACCTTGTTTATTTAGCACGTTTAGGAAAGTTTTGTGGGTCAACTTAACCCCTTCCATAATAGCGTCATCAGCATCGTCATCATTTTCAACGCTGACGATGGCACGCTCTAGGTTATCGACCACTTCTAATAGCTCTTTAATAAACTTTTGTAGCGCAAATTTACGGCTTTTTTCGGTTTCCTGCTCCATACGCTTTTGCGCATTATAAGCGTCCGCATTAGCGCGAGCTTGACCTTCTTTGGCCGCTTTTACTTCGCCTTCAAGCTCAGCAATACGATCTTTGTAGGCTTGCAGATCGATCTCACTATCTACGGTCTGATTTTCACCCTCGTTGGCTTGGGGGTTAAACTCGTTTAAAGTCTCCTTTAATACAGTGCCTGATTGCTCCACATTACTTTGAGCCGCATTAGGATTCTGAGTGTCATTCTCATGATTTGGTGCTGTATTATTGGTATCATTATTAGTCATGGTGTCTCCTTAGTGTGATAAAACAAATCTTTTAAAAACAATGAATAAACTCTTGATAGCTGTGTTACTTTGGTCGTTTTTTTAATTTGGTTTAGTGAAGCTTAAGTTATGAACCCTTTAAATTTGGAACTTTGAACAAGATAACAATTTGCATTTATAAGATATCGGGGCTATCGTCAGTAATTAAAGTACACTATTAAAATAAAAGGTCTCTTTTTTAAGGTCTCTTTTTTAAGGTCTCTTTTTTAAGGTCTCTTTTTAAGAGTGACTTGCTTAATTCTGATTAGCGTCTTAGGCGTTTAATCTCTCATAGCATTTATTTGTCATAATTTTTTTTGATTTTATTTTTTATTCTATTTTTGGGATTCTTAAGGTGGCTTTTAACTCAAGGTAACCTTTATGCTTCATAAAGGTCATTAGTTAAAATTTCAAGGTCTAACCACAAACTAAACACAAACCATCAACAAGATTATGGATTTGATACTCTAAAATATTTTTAAAACGACAGTTGTATCCTTGTATCCTTGACAGCTCTTTTAATGTACATCACTTTTAATATACATAACTCTAAAATCTAATTATATTAGGCCACTATAATAAAAAAACATATAGATACTATCGTAGGCTTCGTCATATGAACCTTATACATGTCTAATTAAATGTCTTAATTTGCATAACTATTGAGTGTATGAAACGTAGCCTACAAGAATGCTTATGTTAATTTAGATTTAATATATATTTATTTGGCTTCTAAATAGTACTTAGCGCTTTACACCTTATATAGGACTACTCTTAGTATGTTGCCCTTTACATCGATTACCGCTACTCGTCCTCTAAACCTACAGCATGTTGTTAGGGGCTTAATGGTTGCCATTTTATTGTCTAATCTCATTATAGTGGGCTGCGATACTTCTGTTAGTAATACCGATAACGAAAAGAACGTGACAATCACTGCCGACACGGTCATTGTTGATAAATCATTGATTCACACCAGTATTCCTGAGCGCTACCAACCCAGTTACAACCTTGAAGGGTCACTTATTCCGGTTACCCAAATGGAGGTAACGGCTCCTGATTCTTTAGCGTCGAGCGTAATAGACAGTAAAGTATTGGTTAAACAAGGCGATGTCGTTAAGCAAGGTCAGATTGTTGCGGAGTTTGTGGTCAGGGTAGATGACCATAAAGCCAGAGCTTTGGTGAGTGACTTTACGGAAGTATATATTGATGGCAACAAAATAGAAGAAGATACGCTGGCAGAACTGAACCCAATGGACACCGATAATCCTAAACCCATAAACAACCCAAACAGTTCGTCAGACGAAGCCCCTGAAAAACCATCATTATCTCAGCCAAAAACCAAGGCAACGAAAACAGCTACTAAAGATTCTATTAAGTCTGACAACACCGCCTCTCATTCTATTAATGACAGCAATGGCGCGCAACCTGATGCTAATAATGCTCCCGAAACCCTTATAACTGCGACCTTAGTGCAAAAATCGCCTATTGAAGGGGAAGTAACTCAAATCTCAAACCACCCTATTTCTGAAACCGAAGCTGACAATTTAAACACCTCTAGTCAATTGGAAACTGAGTCCCATAAGAGGAATAAAACGACTCCTAATACTGAACTCAGTAGCTCTAAGCTTAATAGTAATCAGAATAGCAGCTCTTATAATGCTATCGATAATGTGCCAATCATCACTATATCTGACACCAAACATCTACAATTAATTGGCAGGCTACCCCTATCGATTAAGTCCCAACTATCCGTGGGTCGTCCGGTAAACTTTACGGTATTTGACATTAAATCTGATTTTACCGGACAAATCAGCCATATTATCCCAGATCCAGAATCAGATACTTTAATTGTAAAAGCGCCTCTGATACCTGGGGAAAATAGTGCCGAATCTTTAGCACCGGGGATGGATGCGGCGATGAGTATCGAATATGGTCAGATTGAGTTAGGGGTACGACTACCGAAACAGGCGATACATGAAGCCAATCTGCAAAACTTTTCAGACAAGCATCCTAGACCCACTTCACCTATCAAAGGCTATGTATGGATTGTCGGACAAGATCAACGTCTGACCTATGAGGCGGTGGAGATCGTGCAATATTTTGCGGACTCGGATAAATTCTTGGTCAGTGGTATTAATAATGACAGTCTTGTCTGCTTAGCAGATTTACCTAAGGATTCCGCAGGCAAAACCATTTCCATAAAATAGTATTGTGTTAACAGAATTATGTTAAATAGCGAGGGTTTAACAAACCTCATTTTCACTTTATACCAAATCTGGAAATAAACCAATCAAGTAAAGCAAACCAAACGCATCTAATCAAACGCTGCAAATATCGGCTCAGTAAGCCTGACAAACACTGGTTATTTAATAGAGGAGGGTTTACTTTAGACTTTTTTTGACACTCTATCTTCAATAGATAACTTGCATACCCCTTTTCGACAGTTTAATACCGCTTTTTTACCGTAGAAAATGCTTATTAACCAGTCTGGCAATCGATATCGATTACGAGCAATAACAGGATAGGCGACGTCACCTAATTGTTTAATTAAAGGCAGATATAGTAGTGATGCCCAAGGTTTACCCGCTGTTTTGTGTAGCAGACGTATGGCATCCATATGCGTATACCAATTGCCACTGCTATCTTGAACGCATAAATAGGTCAGTGCCTCTGTGCGACTAAAGCCCGCCTCATTTAACGTGTTAAGCCCCTGCTCAACAGGTATAAGCTTAATACCCTCTGGATTTAGTGCATGAAGATTTTTCGCCTCACTCACACAAAGTACGCACTCCTTGTCAAAAAACATCGTTATAGATTTATCAACATCGGGCGAGGATGATAAAGTGTCGCCTTTTGAGGGTGGTAAGTGATCTGCATTGATTTTATAGATAATCATAAGACCCCTCTTAAATGATTTTCCCACTGAATATCTACACTGATTCAGTGTCCATTATGTGCTTAGATCTGCTCTTCTAAAGCCTTTTCGATACTCAGGTGCTTAAACTCAAAACCTTCAGCCAATAAAGCCTGTGGTAATACCTTTTGACCATCAAGTAACAGTGTCGACATGTCACCAAACATCGTCTTTAATACCCAAGCAGGTAGGGTCATAAAGGTTGGGCGATTGAGCCAATGACCGACGGCTTTGGTAAATTGCGCATTGGTCACTGGATTTGGACTGGTCAAATTATAGACGTTAGCTTGCTTAGAGCTTGACTCTGAGTCTTGTTTAAAAGGCAAATCAGCCATATGCTTTTCAATGATAAACCAAGTGGCCCTAACCCAATCCTCTCGGCTAATCCAGCTCATGATTTGCAGCCCATTTCCCAGTTGTCCGCCTGTGCCTAATTTAAACGGAGTAATTAACCTACTCAACATGCCTCCCTCAGGGTGAATGACCACGCCGGTTCGTAATAACACAACGTCGACTCCAAAAGCGGATGCGCCTTTGGCTTCCGTTTCCCAGCGATCACACAACGCATGCGCAAAGTCTGCCTCACCAGTATCGCCAGCGGCTTTATGACTTTGTGATGCAGCAGGACTTTGTTCATCGAGCGGTTTTTTACCTTGATTACCATACCACCCAATGGCGGAACCGCTGACTAACAGCTTTGGCTTAACGCTAATTCGGGCAATATAATCTAAAATGGCTTGAGTCGGTTGTAGCCGGCTTTCGAACAACTCTCTTTTGCGCTTGTCCGTCCAGCGTGCGTCTGCAATACCTGCACCCGCTAGGTTTAAAACGACATCAAACGTTTTTTGAGTAACTTGAAGTTGGTCATAACTCATCATGCTAATGTCATCTGGATGTGCTTGATTAGCGTTTCGAGTCAGCCAGGTAATACTACTAGGTGCCCCTTGTTGGCGTTGCACATACTCGCTAAACGCACGGCCTAAAAATCCAGACCCACCACTAATTAGAATATTCATATTTAATCCGTTATCATTATTAGTCATTATCATATGACGGTTATGTATTTGTTACGATCAAGCAAATCGACGACGTATTGGACAAGAAGTATCATCAGATTTATCCCTGTTATTATTAGTGCTAATGCTACTGCTACTTTTAAATTTATCCCATATAGGTATGAGCACAGCGAGCACATCTTGCTTAGTAGGTACCACTCGTTTTTCGCTTAAGTGAGGCGCTATCAAGTCTAAACGCTTAGCAAGGATGGGTAAGTGGTTAGTAGGTACAGCCGGAAATAGATGGTGTTCCACGTGAAACAAAAGTCCAAATGTTAGTAGGTTAACCAGCTTATTACGCTCTGTACGGGCGATATTATCTCCAACGTGATGGTGTACGCTCCAAGCTGCAATAATCCCCATAAACGCGTTTGCCAATAACATGACTACTAAATGATAAACCGCCACATGAATGAAGGGTGTATAAGTCGAGTAGTGAATACGATGCAAAAGGTTATTCGACAAACTGTTGTCTACAAAGTTGTCTAAAACCATAACTGACGCAGCCATTATGATTCCAGCAATGACACAACCTATTAACGCAAATTCTATCCATGCGATACGACGGTTGTGGCGTGAGCTAAGCTGCATACCTCGTTTATAGAGTGCAAAACGATAATGAACACCGCCTATTAATGCTTGCCACCATGACTTTTTGGCAAGATTTCCTTCGAGGTCATCATCCGCTAAAGTATATCTATGATGATACATGTGCGTGGCTCGTATACTATGCAGTCCTGTCAACAGTAAGACACTGAGCAGCATAATAACCACGGTCGTACTACGCTTGCCAACCCCCAAACTACGATGATAGCCATCATGTGCTTGTCTGAAAGCGGCGGCAAAAAATAAGTAAGTACAGACACTCGCCAAAACGTAACTAGACTGCCAAGCAAACCACCATGATATTATTAAAAAAGGATAAGGTAAAATCAGGTTATAAGCGACTTGTCGCTTAGTCAATGACCTTAAGTCTTGCCACTTAACGTCCTTAACCTCTTGTCGAACCCTATGATTCACAGCCGCGTTATTTGCCTTATGATTAACTGTCGGGTTATTTAATGTATCCGGTAGAAGTGTCATGTCAGGTCCCTCTCTATGAATGGTAGCGCTTATAAGTCTTAATTCATTCTGTGTTGAAATTTATTTTGGTCCATATATCTTTCGTTCATCTATTTTTAGTTCATAACCTTTATTTAAAAACCTGTAGTTCATAACCTTTAGCTTATAGCTTTGATTGAAAGTTTTGATTCATAGCATTGGTCTATGGTCATACGGACTAGCCGTACTGGAGACAAACATAACTTGATATAAATCTCTACTTTTTATTCATTAATTTCTGTCATAACAGAAATGACTAGATAAATTTTTTAAAACAATAGTGTTATTATACTTATTTGACTTAATTTGTTTAACCTAATTTATTTAGACTGGTTTATTTAGATCGGTTTATCTAACTTAGTGTATTTAACTTAGTTTCTTTTTGATTCGTGCGCCAAGCTTTAATATCTTTTTTAGGGTTGTGGTCGGCAACTTTAACATTTCATCGGACCAACTGGTTAGCGTATCCACAAACTCCTGCGTCTCTTTGATACGACTTTGTACATCGACATTCTCTTGAGCAAATTCAGGGCTTTCAATCAACTGTTGTAGAAACTCAACGGTGGGCGTCAACTCACGCTTTTGACGCTCTACCACTATAATACGTGCCAACTCCCATACATCTGTATGAGTAGTAAAGTGATCGCGGCGATCGCCTAATATCGATACCCTTTGTACCAGTCCCCAGTTTTGCAGCTCTTTGATACTATTGGAGACATTTGAGCGTGCGACCCCAAGAGTTTCGGTTATTTCTTCTGCATTTAGAGGTCTGCCGATAATGAACAATAAAGCATGGATTTGCGACATGGTACGATTGACACCCCATTGTGAGCCCATTTCACCCCAGTGTAATACAAACTTTTCAGTAGCTGGATTTAACATCATATAAGCGTCTCTTTTGTTGTCATTATTATAACTTCCTTGAGTATGCTATTTTCTTTTATTTCTGTCAAGAGAGAAATAAAAGAAAATTATGAGTACTCATATTTTTAGACTTAATAACCTACCAGCTAATTGTCTTTATCCTTTAGAGCCGATTTGCTTTCGTGTCTTTTTGTTTCAGAGTCGCTTTACTTTATAGCCCTTTTTTTCGTACTTCTGTCTCTTAGTTAGTATACGTTACCGAAGCGCCTTACCTGTTAAAGCATCTCTAATTTGACTCGGTAAGGTATAGCCCAAGGTATCTCCTTTGAGATAACAAATACGGTCTTCAAAATAGGCAAAGGCTTGCTCCAACGTAGTGGCGGGGGCTTGCTCTGAGGGATTACAACTGGTTGATACGATGAAGCCATAAGGATTGACATCGCTGACACACTCTTGACATAGTTGACGCACTAAAGGATGGGCAATGACCCGAACTGCGACAGAGTCATGTTGCCCTGTTATCCAGTTAGGGATTGTCGTCTGCAAATGAGAGTTTAGCTGTCCTTTGGTTAATGCTGCTTCTTGCTTTAATACAGGTAACAGCCAAGTATAGGCTTGACGGCTCAGGTTATGGTTATGGTTATGGTTATGGTTATGGTTATGGTTATGGTTATGATCCTTTTGCCAGCTTTCGATAATTCGCTGACGAGAGCTATCCGTTAAGCCTGCGAGCAACGATTCAATTCGACTAACGCTATCAGTAACGACGATCATTCCTTTTTCAATAGGCCTGTTTTTAATCGCTAAAATCTGCTCAACCGCTGCTTTGTTATACGCATCGCAGCCAATACCCCAAACACTTTCGGTCGGATAAGCCAGTATCTTACCTTGCCTAATCCATTGAGCGGCCTTTGTTGGACATTGGGTAATAAAATGAGCGTTTGAATTCATAACATCACAACTTTATAGATAGGTCAAAATTTTAGAACAACAGTACCTCGTTCTTAACTTATTAAAACTCATTGTAGGCTGGTGCTGTTAGACCAGCAAATCAAAACCTTTAATCAAAAATGCTGGGCTAAAGCCACAGCCTACGTTAAGAGTTGAGAATGGGGTAACAGTCTGTATTTTAATATGAGTTAATTGCTACTTTTTTAACGGTATGGTGTTTTATTTATACACGTTTATAGCGCCCACCCACTTGTTCGATAGCTCCGATTAATTCAAGCTCCATGAGCTGGCTTAATACCGAAGCCGTATCTAGTTTGGTCTTGGTAATTAACGCATCTAAATCTTGAGCCTCAAAGCCAATATGCACCCATAAGGCCTGCAAGTGTTGAGATACGGAAACAGATCTAGGAGCAGTCCGTTCATCCGCTTGATGACGCTGATGGTGGTTGCTGTTGCTCGGTACATTATTATTTAGTTTTTTATTTCGATGAGATAACGGCTTTTTTAGATCAGGTCGAAGAGCAGGCTTAGTAGATGATGAAGAAGTAAGCGGTAAGCTACTTGATTCAGCTTGGTTAAACAGTGATGACGCTGCCAATCCGTCAGACTGAGCGCCAGAATCAAAGTCGCCACTAAGCAGAACCTTGTTTGACTCGTCTAATTTAGCCGTCATCGGGGGCATCAACTGGCAAGAAATGTCATTGATAATTTGATCAGGATGATAGACCAAGGTAGCACCTTCTCTGATCAGATGATGACAGCCTTCTGCATGCGTGTTGTCAATACTACTGGGCAATGCAAATACTTGCTTTCCCTGCTCAGAGGTCAGCCTTGCAGTAATTAATGACCCACTTTTGATTGCCGCTTCGGTAACCACAGTCCCCAAACTAAGCCCTGCCACCAGCCGATTGCGTCTTGGAAAAGTATGCTTATGCGGCAACGTACCCGGAAATAGCTCACTGATAATACACCCGCCTTCACTAATCATTCTATTAAATAAAGGTTGATGTTGGGTAGGATAACAAACATCGATACCCGTACCCATAACACCGATCGTACGTCCAGACTCTTCTGTCGTCTGCGCCAATGCTCCTAAATGCGCTTGTGCATCCACCCCTTGCGCCAAACCACTGGTAATAACAAACCCTACTTTTGCCAGATATTGCGCCAAATCAAAGGTAAACTTTTGTGCCTTCTGAGTAGGCTTACGACTGCCGACTATAGCGATTTGATGCTGATTCAACCGCTCTATATTACCTCGATAAAACAGTAAAGGAGGGGGATCAAATATTGAAAGCAACTGCTGTGGATAGTGAGCATCCTCTTGAAACACGATTTGAAAATCATTGGCCAATCGTCGTTTCTCTATTGACTCAATAAACGCACTATCGCTTTGAGCCGTTGCCTGCGTATGCCGCTCAATATGTTTAGCATGTAGTTTTAATTCACGCCATGCTGAGGGTTTGGCCTGTAGGGCACTCTCAGGTGATCCAAAGTGTTTTTTTAATTTCTCATAAGCTGACAGTGAGGTATTTACCCGTTGCCATAACAACAAAATGGCGCACTGCTCAGGGCTAAGTTGTGGGCAACGGTTGCGGTACATCGTCTATCATAATGAGTACCCACTTAACGTTAACGCTGTTTTAAAAGAGTCTAGGCTAGACCGTCTATAGTTAGATACTATTAAACGTGGCTCAAAATAAGCAAGTGTCAATATTTCTTCAACAAGCTCGGTGAGTTTAAAGCTGTCACCCTGTGAAGGTACTTCGACTCTATTGTTTAATGTGGCGAAAGCCATATAAATACCTTATGTGACAATATTATATAAATAAAACCCCATAAGTTTGTCGGCACTTATGGGGTTAATAGCAGTAAATTAAAGAGGGTCTTCACCTAAAGTCGAAGAACTCTAGCACTGAAACAATTATTGAGGCGCAACCACCGCTTTAATCTCATCCGCCACTAAGCTCGCATCATTGTCCAATACCGTCACATGTTGTTCTAAGGATTCTAGGCCTTTTGTGTGTTCAGGACGTTCAATCTCTATCTGCCCAACCGCTTCAAATATGGTCTCGGAAAATTTAGCAGGTAAGGCGGTCTCAGCACAAATAATGACCTCATTCTCACGTTGTAGCTCTCGTGCAACCTTCACACCATCCGCTGTATGCGGATCAATCAGGTCGTTGTATGTGTCATACACTGATTTGATGGTATTGAGTCTATCCTCATGTGTTGACTTACCGGCCGCAAAGCCATAGCGAGTATTCACCGCTTCAAGTACATCTGACAAATCGAAACCTTTACCTGATTTAACTCCATCGAACAGCTCATGCACCCGCTTACTGTCTTTTTCAAGCAATAAAAATATAAAACGTTCAAAGTTAGACGCTTTTGAAATATCCATAGACGGGCTAGAGGTCACATACGTTTGTTCCGCAGGGCGAGGGCTATAACTTCCTTGATTAAAGAAGTCATTTAACACATCGTTTTCATTAGTTGCGACGATTAAACGCTCAATCGGCAGTCCCATTTCACGAGCAATATGACCAGCACAGATATTACCGAAGTTACCCGAGGGGATACAAAAGCTAATGTTTTTATCGGTCTGGTTAGTTACCGCAAAGTACGCTTTAAAATAATAAACGATTTGCGCCAAAATACGTCCCCAGTTAATCGAGTTCACCGTACCCAAGCTATATTTTGCCTTAAAATCCGCATCTTGCTGCAAGGCTTTCACAATATCCTGACAGTCATCAAACATGCCTTTAATCGCAATATTATGAATATTGGCATCGGTCAAGCTGTACATTTGCGCACGCTGAAACGCACTCATTTTGCCATGCGGCGACATCATAAACACTTCGATATTTTCTTTGCCTCGTAGCGCATATTCTGCTGCACTGCCGGTGTCACCACTGGTCGCACCAATGATGGTTAAACGCTTGTTTTTGGTTTTGAGCACATATTCAAACGCATTACCCAAAAACTGCATTGCCACGTCTTTAAACGCCAACGTCGGACCATTAGACAACCCTAAAATATATAAATCATCTTCTAATTTACGTACTGGCACAATCTCATCGCTACCAAAGATTGCTTTGGTGTAAGTACGCTCGATAATATCTTTTAAGTCTGCGTCATCAATATCCGTGGCATATAGGCGCATAATCGCAAATGCCAACTCTGGATAGCTCAGCTCACGCCATTTATCTAATGTCGCACCATCAATCTGCGGATAGCTTTCAGGCAACATTAAACCACCATCTGGCGCAAGTCCCATCAACAACACATCGCTAAAATCCATCGGCTCAGTTTGACCACGGGTAGAGATATATTTCATGTTTTGTCCTATCTACGAGTCTTATAATATTAGATTAGAAAAAGAGTAGCATATTTTGAGAGATAAGCCATATTAAATAGAGATATGATTGGTTTTTGTAGCTATTCCAGCTTTTCCGCTACTATCTTGGTTGGCATAAGGGCGGGCGCTAATAGCAATTTGCATTCCTGCTGCCACGATACTGCCCCTTGCTAAGCGCCCGCAACCTTATGCTACACCAAGTATATCCGCTGCAATCTGGGCTAAACCGCTCCTAAGGCAAGGTTTGTAATGTAGTAAGACCTATTAAAACATACATAGCGTGTTAATAGATTCCATTAGGTATTTTTTAGTGTTTAAATCCTTATACAACCCTTAATTTTGTGATATTGAATATTATAGCTATGATATCAGTGATATAGATAAAACAATTCAATTGCAAGCCAGTTATGCTGTGTTTACATTATCGGTGGTTTATACAATGCTAGTATGACATGATAATAAATTGTTATATTTAATTGGAGAGTTTTCAAGCATGAGTTACTTATCAAAAGTTTTTAACGTGATGATTGCGTCTCCTGGGGACGTAGCATCAGAACGGACAATCATTCGAGATGTAATTTATGAATGGAATGCGGTACAT
The DNA here is from genome assembly GCF_057621535.2 of Psychrobacter sp. CX5. NCBI lineage: Bacteria > Pseudomonadati > Pseudomonadota > Gammaproteobacteria > Moraxellales > Moraxellaceae > Psychrobacter > Psychrobacter sp. CX5. The sequence continues at coordinate 1,218,979 of NZ_CM177735.1, forward strand.
TCTGAAACACGCAATATAGTACTATTGCCAGTTGGTTGGGAGTCACATTCTTCTCCTGAAATGGGTGAAAGTGCCCAAAAAATAATTAATAAGCAAGTCTTAGATAAGTGTGATTTACTGGTTGGTGTATTTTGGACTCGTATTGGAACCCCTACATCTGAATATTCTAGTGGAACAGTTGAAGAAATCGAAAAACATATATTATCTGATAAACCCGCCATGCTTTATTTTTCTAGCCAACCTGTTGCAATGCACACCGTAGACATAAAGCAGCTCGAGAAACTGAAAGAATTTAAAAATTCCTGCCAAAAACGCGGGCTTTATGAAGATTATGATAGTCATTCAGACTTTAGAGAAAAGTTTTATGGCCATTTACAACTAAAATTAAACGAACACCCTCTATTTAAAGATATAAACTCAGAGAATATTTCTTCACCAGTCGAGTCTACGATTCAATTACCAGAGTTAAGTCAAGAAGCCCGTATTCTGCTCAAAGAAGCAAGCCTAGACCCTCATGGTCAAATAATTCATGCTCGTTACCTCGGTGGAACGGACATACAAACTAATAACAAGAACTTAATTGAACCAAATGAGCAAAGAGAAGTTGTTAAATGGGAGTCCGCTCTTCAAGAGCTAGCGTATAACGACTTGCTGATTGAGCGAGGGCATAAAGGTGAAATCTTCGAAGTCAGTAATTTGGGCTATCAGGTTGCGGATATGATAGAGTTATGAATATAACAGACGCCGTCGGTGACACTAAGTTCTCGCTGCGCCTAAGTTCTTATTGTGCTGCGGACAATATATCTAATCTTTAAATGATGAGAATATAAAGTGTTATAAATCACTATGACCCATTACTGTTAAATAATTTATATCTTCCTTAACACCGCATAATAAAACCCATCACCACTTTGACTCTCTAACGGCAAACATTGACGACCAACCATCTGCTCAATACCCCAATTGGTTTGTCCATCATCAAACGTTACAGCCACCGCATCCTTATGACGCTCAAGAAACGCCTGTATTTGTTCCACGTTTTCTTGCTTTAATATCGAACAAGTTACATATAAAAAGTAACCTCCTGTCTTTAACTGTGGCCATAAGTTATCTAAGATTTGCTCTTGTAACTGCGCCGTATGTTGCACATCTTCCTCGGTGCGCAGCAAGGTAATATCAGGGTGACGACGAATAACACCGGTTGCGGTACAGGGTGCGTCAAGCAATATGGCATCAAAGCCAGTTGATTGTTCAGTAGCATCTTTCGCTTGCCAAGTGGTTGCATCCACACATTCGATGTCCAAATGCAATTTGCTATTCACGATAGGCGCTGGCAGTTGTAACCGCTCTAAGTTCTCAAAAATACGAGTAATACGTGACGCTTCATTATCAATCGCTGTCAGCTCTATTTCGTTAATAGGACTATTCTGCCCGTCGGTCTGTTTCACGTGAAACAATCCTGTTTCTTGTTTCTCTTGGTTGCCTAACAGCTCAAGCCAATGAGCTAATTTACCACCCGGCGCAGCACAAGCATCTAGCAAGCGTACATTTTGTGCTGAATTAGTACTAATCGCCCTTTGAAGTAGCGCATCAATAATAGGTGCCGCTAGTTGAGCATGCGCATCCTGAACGCTGACAATACCCTCTTGGAAATCAGGTAATTGACTGACCGGCACACTATCGATAAGCTCGATTGCCTGTTGTTCAATCTTAACTGTATCTTTAGCGTCATCATTATTGATAGCGGTTTTGAGGGTTACCAACTCTGCTGCTATCTCGGCGTCATTAAGTTGTGCCAAATAGCGTTCACAATCGGTTTGTAAGCTATTCACCCGTAAAAACATCGGAGCCGACTGTCGCAGACTTTGGGTTAAGTCATCATACTGCTCTCGCCAATCGGCTTTGAGTTGCCCCGCCAACCAATTTGGCAGGCTGTGATTTTTATTGGCCTTTTTTCGAAATTTATTTGGATTTTTAGCCACTTTACGAAGTACCGCATTGACAAGACCTGATGCCCGATCAAATTTGATCTGCTTCACCGCTTCTACCGTTTCATGAATCGCTGCATGGTCAGCGACATTTAAGTACAACAGTTGAGTCAAACCCAATTGAATGGTGGTACGTACTTCAATCTCATCAATTGGATTGTCCGCTAAACTATCTAGCAAGCGTGCTGTCGCATGCCAATGGCGTAAAGTTGTGAGTAATAAGGCATGTGCAAACCCTTTATCATCGCCACCCAAACTATTGAGTAGTGGATCTAATAACGTGCTTAATGACTGACCTTGTTGAATAGCGAGCAACGTATTGATAATGGCCACACGCACATTTTTTGGTTTCGATTGATACTGCTGGTTATAGCTCATTGAATGCCTAATTATATATTTGCTCAGGTTAATATAGGGTTACTTGATTGAACTTAATTTTGTGATACAAATCGATCGCCATCATCTAGTTGATTGCCATGACAGATTTGCTCAGCAGTGACAGGTTTGCTACCTGCAAATTGCAACTTGGTTAGGCGCAGGGTAGTTGCCACGTCATCATTTGGGCTGTTTTTACCACATGCCACTAAAATCGCATTCTTACCAACACTAATAACTGTACCCGGCTTTTCGCCCGTAGTTTGTGAAGGATTTACAGACATGACTGATAAAACTTTTACACGTTTAGGCGCGCCTTTGTCTTCTGAATTTGCCAAAAAGGTATAAGCACCCGGATAAGGATGCATACCGCGTATTTGACGCTCGATATGAGTCGCCGACTTGTTCCAATCAATTTCACCTTCCTCTTTGCTCAATTTCTCGGCATAATTGGCAAAGCTATCGTCCTGCTGTTCAGCTTGTGCTTGATAGTGTGGTAAATCTTTTAATACCTTAACAATAGCCTCAGCACCCAATTGTGCCATTTTGTCGTGCAAACTGGCAGTAGTTTCATCTGCAGCGATGTCGTATGCCACCTTATACAACATATCGCCCGTATCCAGACCCTTATCCATCTGCATAATGGTAATACCTGTCTGCTTATCACCTGCTAACAAAGCACGATGAATCGGCGCCGCTCCTCGCCAACGCGGTAGTAAGGAGGCATGAATATTAAGACAGCCATGGGTCGGTGTATTGAGCACGCCTAATGGCAAAATTAAGCCATAAGCGGCCACGATCATAATATCGGGTTGATATTGCTTTAAGGTTTCACGTGAAACAACACCGGTATCTTTCTTTAAACTAAAACTAAGAGGTTGCTCTACAGGAATGTTGTGTTCAATCGCTAACTGTTTGACGGGTGATGCGGTTAACTTTTGACCACGTCCGGCTTTACGATCTGGCTGAGTATAGACAGCCACAATCTCGATATTAAGTTCACTTTTCTGCTCAATGAGGGATTGCAAACTGACCGCTGCAAACTCTGGTGTACCGGCAAAAATTACCCGATATTTTGCGTTAGGTGTCGTCATAATATTGCTTAACTTGTTGTTTGGGTTCATTAATAGGGTTTTAAAATAGGGTTTTTAACATCAGATAAATCTTTGTAAGTTAGAGCGGTTTAGCCGTGATTGCAGCGGTAGCTTAGTGGTTTGTGGTGTATACAGCGCCTTGCACCAGCGTAGTCGCTTGAATAATGGAATACGATGGTGTTTAGGTGCTGTTCACCACCAACCACTAACGACAAGCGTAAAGCACGATAAGCTACCATCCCCTTATAACCTTATAAAATAGAGTGCTGTTAAATTACAGCTTAATTGAATGAAAGTTTTATTAAAAGACAGTGCTAAATTATTTTGCTTCTGCGTGATGCAAACGCTCTAGATAACGAGCAATGAGATCCACTTCAATATTGACAAGGCCACCGACTTTCCAATGCTTTGCTATATTAGTCACTTCTGCCGTATGCGGAATAATATTTAGACAGACGATATTGTCTTTAACAAGGTTGGTCGTCAGACTAATACCATCAACTGTAATTGAGCCTTTTGTCGCAGTGTATTTTTTTAACTCGTCAGGAATGGCAATTTCAATATAGATCGAACGCGCATCTTCTGTCATGACTTCAACGCTGCCAACACCATCCACATGACCCGATACCATATGACCGCCAAAGCGGGTGGTAGGTAGCATGGCTTTTTCTAAGTTCAAAATATCGCCTTGTTGCCAATTATTCATTGCCGTTTTTGCTAGAGTTTCACGTGAAACATCAACTGCATAGCTATTATTCTCAATATCAACAACAGTAAGACAGATGCCATTACTAGCAATAGAGTCGCCTAATTTTACATCGCTAAAATCTAAACTATCGGATTCAATAATTAAGCGAATATCACCGTCAACCTCTGTCATTGATTGTAATGTTCCTGTACTTTCTATAATACCTGTAAACATAAATTTACCTCTAAATGTGATGAAACACTGACTTTATATTGGTTTATGTGTCGTGTGTGAACTATATTATAAACAACTTAGCCTGTGGATAACTTAAAATAAAATATCGAAACGTCGTAATCATTAGGCCTTATAACCAAAGTTATCCACAACCTAGATTTATCAACTTATAATTACTTACCAACCCTCATGTTCCACATGAAACCTTTGTATTACAAGGTTTTCAAGATATATATGTTATCTATAGTTCCATGTGAAACGTAAATAATCCACAGTTCCATGTGAAACTGTTCGTTTTAAAACCTAATTTAGTGTATTAATAATTCAGATTGTGGATAACTTGATTTACTAAAAATCGTTATAAATAAGCCGTTGAATATAACCTCTAATTAACACTTACCCTTAATATAATAATTATAAACATTTGACGAGTTATAAACCCTTTGAATATTGGGATCAACCTATCGTAAACGTTGAGCGCTACCGCGACAATAGAAGACTTAATTAGCCTGACCGAGTCTAACAAAGATAGGCTATTTTATTGAAAAGCTATTATTCACCTAGTTAGTTCAATAGAGCAAGATCGAACCTTTAATAAGGTTAATGCGGTAAGTTTTCAGTTTGCCCATTTCTAGTTAGGATACCTGTGACTAGCAGTTGAATATGGGGTGTACACTATCTTTATATCAGACCCCATGGGAGTGATTGAGGCGACTTTATAGCGGTGCTGTGCTGACAGATCATCCAACTCTAAAGTCAGCATAGGTTGCGCCTTATGTCCTAATATACAAGGGGCTTGATACACAATAAGTTCATCGACCAGTCCCGCCTCAATAAAGCTTCCTGATACTTTAGAACCTGCTTCGATAAGAACATCATGAATTTGGTAGTGTTCTACTAACGCATGCAATAACTCTGTTAAGTTAGAATCTGACCACAACACTGTATCTGATCTTTGTAAAACCTTATATTTTGTATTGTCTTTTAAACGCTGGCGTCTGTCTAATATGACTACTTTAGGTTGGGGCACATTCTCAGCGGATACTCCTAACTGAGAGGAGCGCACCGTTAGGTTAGGATTATCATCAATAATGGTTTGACTGCCGGTAATTATTGCGCCGCTGAGCGCTCTTATAGCCTGTACATCTTCACGGGATTTAGAACCAGTAATCCATTTTGATTCGCCCGAGGCCATTGCGGTGCGCCCATCTAAGCTTGTGGCAATCTTCAGACGCACATAAGGCAAATGGGTACGCATACTTTTAAGAAAGCCCTTGTTGAGGGCTTCTGCCTGTTCATTTCCAACCCCAACGGTAACTTTAATACCGGCTTCTTTAAGCATCGATGCACCGCGACCGGCTACTTGCGGATTTGGATCTAAGCCAGCAATGACTACTCTGTCGACACCGGCATTGATTAAAGCAGTTGCGCACGGGGGTGTTTTACCCGTATGGCTACACGGCTCCAAAGTAACATAAGCCGTCGCCCCTGCTGCTAATTCTTTAGCCTCTCTTAACGCAAAGACTTCCGCATGAGGCTCCCCAGCCTTAGGGTGAAACCCCGACCCTACTATTAATTTATTCTTAACAATAACACAACCGACAGCAGGGTTTGGACGGGTGGTATATCGTCCCTTTTTAGCCTCCTCAATCGCTAGATTCATATAGTAATCATCTTCTACTTGCAGTGGGCTATTTGCTACAAAAACATTATGAGAAAGCTCTAATGTATTCGAATGAAGAGTCGTCGTTTGCTTAGTCGAGTTAGAGGAATGACTGGTCATAGTGTGAAATTACTTTTATTTAATGAGGCGTATAAGGACGAATAAAACCATTACTTAATAAAATTGTGCTTACTGAAACTGATGCTTGAAAATAGGACATTGGGCTTGATAAAAAATATTACTTATCATCTTCAGGTCGAATATTTTGTAGCTCTTGACGAAAGGCTTCAATGTCTTGAAAGTCTCTATAAACACTGGCAAAACGTACATAAGCCACATCATCAAGCTCTTTTAACTCACTCATGACCACCTCACCGAGATCCTTACTGCTAATTTCGCGCTCTCCAAGTTGACGAATCCGTTTTTCGATACGGCTAATCATCGCCTCTTGCTCATCGAGTGTCACCGGTCTTTTCTGTAAGGGCAGCTGTATTGAACGTCTCAATTTTTGAGCATCATAGGGTTCAATACGACCATTTGATTTGATAATACGCGGCATAACCACTTCGACGACTTCAAAGGTGGTAAAGCGCTCTTGGCATTGGTTACATTGACGGCGGCGGCGAACTTGTGCGCCTTCAGCCGCTAAGCGTGAATCGATAACCTTGGTATCACCAGCATTACAATAAGGGCACTGCATAATATATTCTCAGTAAAGGACTCTTGGTTTAATAAAAGGTCTAGCCGTTGACTCTCGGGCAGCCAAAACGCGTCTGTTTAATTTACTTATCAGTTATTTACCAATACAGAAGCTACCAAAAATACGGCCTAGTAGATCATCGGCACTAAATTCTCCTGTTATTTCACCCAAGCTATACTGACCTTGACGTAGACTTTCCGCCACCAGTTCACCTGCTTGGAACTCAACCAGTTGCTCATAAGCCTCATTCAAATGTTGTTGTGTCCGTTTTAGAGCATCAATATGTCGGGTACGGGCGATAAGGCTATTCTCCGGAGGGTGAAAACCGACCTTGTCACATAATGTGGTAATTAGAACATCTAAACCTTGAGAGGTTTCACATGAAACATTAACTTGTTCGTACCCCTTAATAGTGACTTTATCCGGTAACGTGGTCGTTTGATTTGGTTGTGTCGAAACCCCTTTAACAGAACTTTCAATAAAGGTATTGTCAACCAAATCTCGCTTATTGCCAATGAGCAATAACCTAGCAGGATCCAAATTCGAGGTTGCTGCTGCCGAGGTATCAATATCAAATAAATCTTTTGCCAATTGAATAGGATCGACTTCTTGAGATAAATCATACACCAAAAGTAGCAAATCTGCTTGATTGATGGCGTTATGGGCTCTTTGTATACCGATGCGCTCAACCGTATCATCAGTCTCTCTGAGACCAGCGGTATCGGTTAAATGTATGGTTAATCCGTTTAGTACAATGGTCTCTTGCAGGGTATCACGAGTTGTTCCCGCCACCTCAGTCACGATGGCACGCTCTTGTCCAGCCAGACTGTTTAGAAGGCTAGATTTGCCTGCATTAGGACGCCCTGCCAATACCACATGCACCCCATCACGTAATAATTGACCTTGCTGCGCGGTAGCCAGAATGTGGGTTACCTTATTTTGAATATCATTCAGCTTATTCTCAATAATACCATCACTCAAAAAATCAACATCTTCCTCATCTGGGAAATCAATAGAAGCTTCTACATATAGACGCAGCTCTATCAATGATTCTAACACCTGATTAATTTTATTTGAAAACTCTCCAGTGAGGGAGCGTATGGCACTGCTCGCGGCGGCAGCACTGGTGGCATCAATAGCATCGGCAATCGCTTCCGCTTGTAGCAGATCTAGTTTATCATTTTCAAAAGCACGATACGAAAACTCACCAGCCTGAGCTTGATGCGCCCCTAACTCAAACACGCGCGCCAATAACTGGTTTTGTAGCACCATACCACCATGACCTTGCAGCTCAATCACATCTTCACCCGTAAAAGAATGGGGGGCCTTAAAGTATAAAACCAACCCTTCGTCGAGCACACTGTCATCGGCACCGTAAAAACGACAAAAGCTTGCTAAACGCGGTTTAAACGCGGTTTTCCCCGTTAACTGACAAGCAATCGTATAGGCTTTTGGCCCTGATAAGCGAATGATACCCACACCCCCTCTACCAACAGGGGTGGCAATCGCAGCGATAGTTTTAACGGTTGTCATAAGTAATGGCTCTAATTAAAAGGTCATGGGTAGATTAAATGAGTCTGACAAACATAGATTATTTTATAGAAAAGATATCATTAGCATCTCAGTGACTATAGTAGGTGCTAACCCGTCTATATTCAATGTTTGATCAATACAATATCTGTTATACAGTCTTTTTCATAAAATTAAGGCACCTATATGACTTATATAGGTGCCTTACTATCTCGATATGATCTAATAGCAGCTTATAAACGGGATTAATTATCCAGCCATGCGAGCTGCTTTTTCTTGTTGCTCTCTTTCAACTTTTTTATTGACAAAGTACTGTTGGCCCATGGTAAATAAGTTATTGACGGTCCAATAAAGTACCAAACCTGCTGGGAAGAACAGCATAAATAAGGTGAAGATGATGGGTAAAAATTTCATCACTTTGGCTTGCATAGGATCAGTAGGTTGTGGACTGAACATCTGCTGAGCAAACATACTCGCCCCCATCAAGATAGGCAGAATGAACCAAGGATCCATCGCTGACAAATCTTGAATCCACAAAATCCACGGGGCATGACGCAGCTCAACACTCTCTACCAATACCCAGTATAGGGCTAAAAAAATTGGCATTTGCAACAAAATAGGCAAACACCCTGCCATTGGGTTGACTTGTTCTTCTTTGTAGATGGCCATCATCTCTTGCGACATCTTCATACGATCATCGCCATGCTCTTCTTTCAAAGCCGCTAAGCGCGGTGCAATGGCACGCATTTTTGCCATTGAATAGTAGCTTTTGTTTGAAAACCACATCAAGGCAATCTTCACTAAGATGGTTAACGCAATAATTGACCAACCCCAGTTGCCAACTATTTTATGTATGCCTTCTAGTATCGCAAATAATACTTTAGAAATTGGCCATAAAAAACCATAATCGACAGTTTTATTTAAGCCAGGTGCGACTTCTAATAAAGCGTCTTGATCTTTTGGACCTGCGTATAAAGTTGCGGTGACATCTTTTTGCTTCAGCGCTGGTACCGCTATAGGTTGACTATTCATACCTATGAAGTAGTTACCCCCTTTTTCATAGCTATAAAATTGCCCCTGAAAGTTCTCAGGTGTCCACGCTGAAACAAAATAATGCTGTACTATTCCTACCCAGCCATCTTGACTAGATGCTTTTAACTTACCATCGTTAAAGTCTTTAAATTTAAGCTTATTGTAATCATCATCTGGCGTACCCCAGGCTCCGCCCAGATAGGTGGCCATACTTAGCGCCCCCTTATCACCCATACCCGGATCTTTACTGCCATCACGCTTTAACTGAGCAAAGAGTTGCCCATTCCAAGGTTGATTTGTGGCATTATTAATATTGTAATTAACGGTGATAGGGTATTTACCTTGGGTAAAGGTAAAGGTCTTGGTAATCGTTACCCCATCCTGCTGATAAGTTAAGGGTACCTCTAACGTTGTTTGATCAGGCTGCATGACATAACTATCAGACTGATAGCTATATTTTGCACGGCCAGCTGATGTATCAATACCATTCGCACCATTCAAGCCGGATTGAGCCACATAGACTCGGCGCGAATCCTCTTCGAGTAATACAAACGGTGCTTCACTATCTAATGTGGCATCATATTCACGTAATGCCGCAAACACCACATCGCCCCCAGTAGGATCGATTTTTAGATGGTACAAATCTGTCGTAACGTCAATAAGCGTTGCCGCGGTCGACTCATTACTTGGGATACTTTGCGTGGTCACATCAGTGGCAGGCACATCAGTAGCTGCAGCTGCCGGTATAGCACTGGTGCCTGTACTGGTTGGAATGTCTGATCCAGTGCTTGAGGATACAGAAGGGGTTACTGCGTCTGCTGATGTATCTGGCGCATTGGCATAATCTTTTTGCCACGCTAGCACTAACAAGTAGGCGGTAATCAGCATCGCAATGATGATGAGCACCCGTAGTATCTTTTGCATAAGATTGTCCTAAACAACTCTAAATGAATGTTTTAATAATTTAAACTTATAGGGTAATCGTAGTGAGCTTGCTGCTATAGCATAGCAAGTAGCACTCAGTATTGATAAATAGCTCTAAATTAGATTGCTATATCATACTTAAAACGGTTACAAAATGGTGTGTATTTTACTAAAAAAACACGCTAAATGATATAGAGCATAAATGAGGGCAGTAAGGTAGGGTTAAGTTTGCTTGACTTTTACCAAACGTTAATTTCTTAGAATGTTAAAAGTCTGCTTTATAAATGATTGGCGATTATAACATTAAACGATTTAACCGAGCGATATAGCTGCTTTTATCGCGATACACCCCACCCTCCATTAGAATAGTTCCACGTGAAACATTTAGACTATTAGTATTCATAATGTTTGATGACTTTTTAATTGATAAAGACTTGATAGGGGTATAGTAGTATTTATAAAGAGGTAAGGGAACAAAATCTATGCCATGTCCCCCTAAAGGATGACAGCGACAAATGCGTTTGGCCGTTAATAACCCGCCTCTACCCGCACCATGCCATTGAATAGCCAGCTTGCCATATTGTGAGCACGTTGGATAATACCGGCACCTGCCAGGTAGCACAGGACTGATAAAAGACTGGTAGCCTTGAATAAGGCTCAATAGAAGACGAGAAAGAAAAGCATTAACCATAACCATCACACTGTATAAAGTTTCAACTATAAACGTTAGGTTTAAGCTGTATCGTTACTTTTGAACCAACAGAATTAAGATCATGATATAAACTCACCCCCATTATCGATCTAATTCTACAGAACAACTTATCAATCAACAACGTATCAATCTGCTTATTTTAGATTATTTCTAGCCACGGTATTGTGAAGTTATACTAATCCTAGATCATAATTTTTGATTAGCTATGATTTAATCTTTGATATTTACTGATCACTTTATCCAAAATCATACCGACTTCTTCAGCAATCTGGGCTTTGCTCAACTCTTTGGTCGATTTTTTTACGATAAAAACAATGTCTAGACCAGGCAGTTTAGAGTGTTTATGACGAAACTGTTCTCGAATAATACGTTTAATGGTGTTTCTAGCGACTGCTTTGGGTATTTTTTTCTTAGTTATAGCCATACCCAGTCGTGCCTGTGAGTGCTTAGAGTCGATAACAAACGCCATAAAGTGCGTTTGATGCACCTTAAATAAAGCTTGATTAAATACTGGGGTAAAGTCAACAGGTTTAAGCAATCTATTGGCTTTAGGGTAACCAAACTTTGGAGTAGATTGGCTTAAAGGGCGGGAGCTTTGGGCACAAGAGTCAGTCATGGGAGGGTCATATACCAGTAAAAGTCGGGCATAGGCAAACTAGAAAATTAAAGCATTAACCTCATTAAGCCTATCTATCTATGCAGACTTGAAAGTGGTTGCCATAACCCTCTTTTACCGGCCTATGATTATCGTAGAGAATATCGTGGATAGTTATTGTTAATATTATAATAAAAAAGCACCTAATCATTAGGTGCTTTTTTATACATATAGAGATCGATAGATCTATCATCATATTCTAAGTCATTAAATATAAACAACTTAAAATATAAATAACGTAGCTAAGATTACACCGTTAAACGATGACGACCTTTTGCACGACGACGCGCCAATACTTGGCGACCTTTTTTAGTGGCCATGCGAGCACGGAAACCATGAGTGCGCTTACGTTTAATAACGCTTGGCTGGAATGTACGTTTCATAAATCACCTGTAACAGCAAAGAAAATAAAGTGTATGGAGTTCACTAAGAATTAGTAATAACGGACGATTATGCCAGTGTTAACCCTTATTGTCAATAAAAAAGAAGTCGAACACAAGGCGTGTCAATTGATATAGTAATTAAAAGTAATCCGTTTTAAAACTACCCCAATCTTATCTAATCAAACAAAGACATCTAAAATACTGGAACTAGCTAATGCGCTAATAAAATCAACAGCTATACAATTAAAAAATTAATTTAACGGCTTTCGAATCATTTAAAGCCGTTTTCAACTAACTTTAAGTCGTCGTTCGTATAATATCAAAACTTTATGAGTCGTCGTTTCGATAATTCAATAACTGACAATTCAATAACTGACGGTTGCCAACTTTACGGTTATACACATTGATTTAAGGGTTATTAATTTTGATTATATGTAATGAAAATCAAACTCAAGATTATTTTTTTTGTGAAGGTAACTGATGTCGTTTGAAAAGAATACAGGCATTAAATAAAAACTTATCCACAGAAAGCATTACGCTCTATAACTATATATATAATAGTTCTTTTGTTATTATTAGTAGCTTATATTCCTGTGTATAACACAAAAATATCATTAAATATCAGTAAATTATCCTGTGGTTATTGTTGTTGATAAACTGTTATTAAACTCTGTATAACTTTGCATTTTTAGTTATCCACAGGGTTAATAACAAAGTTATCCACAGAATAATTATGATGATATTTACGTTTTTGTATGCTAAAGTAGGCTTTCAAAATAGGTTGGAACCATATTAAAGACAGTAATGAGAGTCTTAAAAAAGCCATTAAGCGTAATGATGTTTTCCATCCTATCCATCTTTTTGAATCTGTTTTAGTAGGGTTACCAGGTCATGTCAGAGAGTTTGCCGTTATGGGATAGATGCCTTAATGATTTAAGATATCAGCTCAAAGAAAATGAGTTCACGATGTGGTTGCGTCCTCTATCAGCAAATATTGTAGGGGATAAGTTAGAGTTACTAGCCCCCAACCAATATTTTGTGTCTCATGTACAGCAACATCATTTTGCTGAAATTGAAACCTTAGCAAAGCGGCACAGCAATGGGGATATCAACCATATTGTCATTCAAGTTGAAAGCAGTAGCCAACAGGGCTCCCCTAATAAATCAGGGCGTTTAAATAATGGTAACCCTGTCAATGGTGTAAGCGATCAGCATAACGCCACCGAAATGAGTGGCTCGGGTCACTACGTTAATGGAAAAAGTTCTGCCGGTTCAGTAAGCGATGCTGTGCAAATGGCCTCAGATAAATCACTAAGTTATATTAATCCGCAATTTACCTTTGAGACGTTTGTTAGTGGTAAATCCAATATGTTGGCATATAAAGCCTGTCAAGAATTGGGTAAAAAACAATCGCAAAATCGCCATAACCCTTTGTTTTTATATGGTGCTTCAGGTCTCGGTAAGACTCACCTAATGCACTCAGTGGCTCATAAATACTTAAAAATTGGCAAAACTTTTTATTATTTTTCGTCTGAAAAATTTATTAATCAGCTGGTATATGCGCTGCGCAATCAGAAAATTGAGCAATTTAAAAAGAAGATAAAACGTGTAGATCTCTTGATTATCGATGATGTGCACGTTTTGGCAGGTAAGAATAAATCGAGCAGTGAGTTTCTATCGTTATTTGCCGATTTTATGGTAGAGGGCAAGCAGGTGATTTTGGCTTCAGATCGCCATCCTTCGCAAATGACCGAGTTTGATGAACGCTTTCGCTCGCGGTTTTCGTCTGGATTGGCCGTGGCGATTGAGCCTCCTGAGATGGAAACCCGCATGCAAATCTTACAGAAGAAAGCCCACTTATCCGGTGTGGAGTTGCCAAAAGAATGTGCGTTATTTATCGCTCAAAATGTGGTATCCAATGTCAGACGTCTTGAAGGCGCGCTTAATCAGGTGGTCGCAAATGCCAACTTGACGGGTAATCCCATCGATTTAGATATGGTGCAATATGCGCTAAAAGATGTGATCGCGATACGCTCGCAAGCCGTTAGTATGGATAATATACGCAAGGTAGTCGCTGAGTATTATGATGTGTCTGTTAAAGACTTGATGAGTAAAAAGCGTACCCGTAGTATTGCTCGGCCTCGTCAAATCGCCATGTCTTTGGCTCGAGAATTAACCAAAGACAGCTTTCCTGATATCGGACAATCTTTTGGTGGTCGAGATCATACGACAGTCATGCATGCGTGTGAAAAGATTGCGCAGCTGCGTAGTGAAGATCCGGTCTTGGATAAAGAATACAAAGCCCTATCCATGACATTACAGGCAGGATAGCAGGCGTAGAGGGTATAGAGAATAGAGTATAGGGCGCAAAGAAATATTGCTGTTTTTAAAGGCTACCACAAGGTTAACTTTCATAGGAATCTTAGCAGGTAAAAAGACACGTATTGAAATACGTATCATTTGTAAGACTAAGCTGTCGAAACTGTGCAGAGGGTTTAATATTTAGTTATACTAAGTGGGAGTTGACCATATTAAAATCATAAAATGCCATAAGCTATATATGGTGCTGCTATAAAAAGTATTCCTATGAGTGATAACCCTTTAAAGCACAACCCTTTTAAACATAGTGCGTTAGACAACACACTTAGATATTCATTAAATATAAATCCAAATAAATTTAAGACCTCATTGAAGAGCCATATATTATGCAACTGTCAATAAATCGTGAATTGCTGCTAAAGGCCATTAATCTAATTGCAAAAGCAGCGGATAAACGCCATAACATGGTGGTATTAGGGAATATAAAACTGGAAGTAACTGAGACTGCCTTAATGTTGACGGCGTCTGATTTAGAAGTAGAGTTGAGTGCCGAAGTGAAGTTAGGCAACGGCGCGACTGGAACAGTGGGTGCCACTACTTTACCAGCCGCCAAATTGCATGAAATCTGCAAATTATTGCCTAAAGATACCATGATAGATATGAAAGCTGAAGCCAATGAGCGCTGCGTGATTAATAGTGGTAAAAGCCGCTTTGTATTAGGTACTTTGCCTGCAGAAGATTTCCCCGTATTGGGACGTCCTGCGAATATTACGCCACTGACATTGAATCGTACGGTATTGCTAGATTTAATGGCTAAGACTCAGTTTGCTATGGCAATACAAGACGTACGTTATTATTTAACCGGAATGTTGTTTGAGGTAGATCAACGACAATTAACCACTGTGGCAACGGATGGTCACCGTTTGGCTTTGGCACGAAGTGTTATTGATGTGGCTGACGACTTCTCGATGCAAGCTATATTACCTCGTAAAGCGGTTATCGAACTTGAGCGATTGGCGAATGAACTGGGTAAGTTGGTTGAAGACAAAGACGGTAATTTAACCTTAAGTTTTGGACGTGAATTCCTGCAAGTGAGCTTACCTTTTGGTAATGTAGACAGTACTGGCCAAATTGATGACTCTGTCAAAGTCACTTTTACCGCGCGTTTAATTGATGGTAAATTCCCTGATTATCGCCGAGTCATGCCGACCAATACGGATAAAGTTGCCTTAGCCAATAAAGAACAAATGACCGATGTTTTAAAACGCGTTGCTATCTTAAGTAATGAGAAATCACGCGGAGTTATCTTTAAGTTTAGCCAAGATGGCAATGTTGAGGTTCGTGCTAATAATGCAGAACAAGACGAGGCCGTGGAGGCATTGCAGGTTCAATTCCAAGGCGAGCCTATAGAGTTATCCTTTAATGCCGCTTATTTACAGGATGTATTAGACGTATTGGGGGGTGATGTTCAGTTACATATGAGTCAAGCCAATAGCTCAGTATTGGTCAATCAGCTAAACGATATTCAACATCAATACGTCATCATGCCGATGCGTATCTAGACAATATGAACTGCATAATATGGGATATGTACAAGTAAAGATGAAAAAGCAAAATCTATGGATTTTGCTTTTTTTAGGTTTATAGAATTCATAGTAACGCTGAAATAAATACAGTTTTTATTTAACATAATGTGTCAAATAAGTCTTATGTTTAAAGTGTACTTGGGGCTTTTAGATAAAGCTTATATATAAGGCTCTTACATAAAGCTCTTAAATAAGGTGCTTAAATTATGCTAACCCAGCTGAGTATTCATCATTTACGCAATTTGCAGTCTGTCAGTATTCAGGTTGGGCAATGTAATGTTTTTATAGGCGCTAATGGCAGCGGTAAAACGTCTTTATTAGAATCTTTATATTTGCTATCACGAGGTAAAAGCTTTCGCCACCATCAGCCGAAGCGTTATATTAGTCATCATGCACTGCACACAACCGTCCATGCAAAGTTTGTAGATGGTCATAGTATGGCTATCCAAAAGGCACAGGACGCCAGTACTACACTGCGTTTAGGACAACAAACTGTCTATGTTCAAAGTGCGCTGACAAAGCAACTACCTACGTTATTGATAGACCCCTCTTCTATGGATGTGCTGGAGATAGGAAGTGGTAGTCGCAGGCAGTTACTCGATTGGATAACGTTTCACGTGAAACCAGGTTTCCATTCGCAGTGGTTAGCGTATCAGCGGTTATTAAAACAACGTAATGCCTTATTAAAGCAATCTACTCATTTATCTTCCTACCAGCAGCAGGAGTTGGCTGCTTGGGATAAAGGATTGGCAACTCATGCCAGTTTAATCACGCATTACCGGCGCGAAGCCTTTGCAGAGTGGCAACCCTTATTCAATAGCCTTATTGAGCAGCTGCTCCCCGATTACGCACCCTTTATCCAGTTAAAATTTTCACCCGGTTATAACACTGAAGTTGGGTTGGATGAGCTTCTTAAGCAACGTTTGCAGCAAGATTGCCAAACTGGCTATACCCGTATTGGCTGTCATCGTGCGGATGTGCAGGTCTTATGGGTCGATGATGTTCACGCGCGTGAAACGGCTACTAAGCAGCACAAACAGTCATCAGTGAACGACGCATCGGACTTAACAGATAGCAAAGATTATAATAATAATCCAACGTCAAGCTTAGCTATATATACGAAAGTGGACAATGACTCTTCCTCAGAGTTATTCAAAGGTATTATCAAGGATAATTTAACTTATTATCAGGATAATGTGCTCAATGACGCCCAAAAAGAAGAAGGCATACCTGCATCTGAGGATAAAGAGTCTATTTCGAGCAATGTGCGTGAGCAAGCGGCAAATGTCCTATCACGGGGAGAGAAAAAATTATTAATTACTGCACTGAGACTGTCTCAACTTCCCTTACTTGCCCTGTCCAATACCAACCCCTCTTATAATGCTACTTACTCTCTACCAACACCCAACCCTTCTTTGAACTCTGATCAAAACCAAGGCGAAAACCCAATATTACCTGTGGTGTTATTAGATGACGTGACCGCAGAGCTTGACGACCGAGCGTTGAGCATACTTTTAAAGACGCTTTCTGGGCTATCCTGCCAAGTGTTCATTACCAGTTTAGATGAATCAATTATGAGTCAGATACATCACTATTGGCCAAATGCTAAGTTGTTTCACATGAAACAAGGTAACGTCATAGAAGGGGGACATGACTAACCAATGTTATCTTATAAAGTCGCCATGAAAATCTAGATGTAGTGGTAATTAGGCGCTGGGCGGTTCATGCTTTTCTTGACGAAAAATGCTATAATAGTGAATATTTTTAGTATCGATTTTATTGGCATGAAAATCTTGAGTTTTGGCAAAATTGGAGTGCCAAAAGTCAAAGTTGAGCTTGGTTGAATCAGTGTTTATTATTAGAAAATCTTACTGTAAGAATAAGACGCCATTATCTATGGTCAAAATCTACAGTCAAAGAACGCTAAAGGGACAGGGTGACAAGGCTATCGAGCGTCAGTAGTATATGAGTACTGCTCAAGTACTACTGACGTGGACTTAGCGAGATGGATACCGTAATTGTTTAACCGTTCGCTAACTAAAACAACACGTTACTGTCAATCAAGCTTCATACCATATTGCTATTTAAATTGCTGTTAATTCAGTATTGCCGTTTTAGGAAAGGATAGAACATGAGTGAGTCAAACCATAGTACCGAGCAGACACCATTAGACGCTCTGACAGAGGGTAACGACATAGAGTTAACTGAGCTACCAGAAGGTGCGATACCTGTCGCTGCGTCTGAAGATGATTATAGCTCTAAGAATATTCGTGTCTTGCGAGGGCTTGAAGCCGTTCGCGTACGTCCCGGTATGTATATTGGTGATACCGATGACGGCACAGGCTTACACCACATGGTGTTTGAGGTCGTGGATAACTCAATCGATGAAGCATTAGCAGGTCACTGTGATCAAATTGACATTATTATTCATGAAGATGAGTCGGTCAGTGTCATGGATAATGGGCGTGGTATTCCCATTGATATTCACCCAGAAGAGGGAGTGTCAGCCGCACAAGTAATTATGACCGTG
This sequence comes from Psychrobacter sp. CX5, assembly GCF_057621535.2. Lineage (NCBI taxonomy): Bacteria > Pseudomonadati > Pseudomonadota > Gammaproteobacteria > Moraxellales > Moraxellaceae > Psychrobacter > Psychrobacter sp. CX5. The sequence continues at coordinate 1,237,392 of NZ_CM177735.1, forward strand.
TTGCATGCTGGCGGTAAATTTGATGACAACAGTTATAAAGTCTCGGGTGGCCTACATGGGGTGGGTGTCTCGGTGGTCAATGCCCTATCGAAAAAGTTAGAGCTAAATATCTGGCGTGACGGTCATCATTATCAGCAAACCTATAGTGATGGTGTGCCTGATAGTGATATTCAAGAGTTGGAAAAGACGGATCGAACAGGCACACAGATTCGCTTTTATCCCAGCCCAGACGTCTTCACTGGGACGGTATTTGAGTTTGATATCTTGGCCAAGCGCCTACGCGAGCTGTCGTTTTTAAACTCAGGGGTGCGCATTGTTCTGACCGATGAGCGTACTGATAAACAACATGTGTTTGAGCACAAAGGCGGTCTATCCGAGTTTGTGGCTTACATAAACTCAGGTAAAGACGGGCTTAATGAGGTCTTTCATTTCGTCAGTGAGCAAGATGATGGTATCGTTGTCGAAGCGGCGCTGCAGTGGACCGATACTTATAACGAAAAAGTACTGTGTTTTACCAACAACATCCCGCAAAAAGATGGCGGTACTCACTTATCAGGCTTCCGTTCTGCGCTCACTCGTTGTCTAAATACTTATATGGACAACGAGAAGCTGATGAAAAAAGAGAAGGTCAATACCACGGGCGATGATGCGCGTGAAGGATTAACCGCTATTGTCTCGGTGAAAGTGCCTGACCCTAAATTCTCAAGCCAGACCAAAGACAAACTGGTCTCAAGCGAGGTAAAATCTGCTGTTGAGTCAGCAATGCACGACAAGTTTAATGACTATCTGCTTGAGAATCCTTCGGCGGCTAAATCTATTGCTAATAAAATCATTGATGCGGCCCGTGCGCGTGATGCTGCCCGTAAAGCCCGTGAATTAACCCGTCGTAAAACCACGCTCGATATCGCTGGTTTGCCCGGTAAACTGGCCGACTGCCAAGAGAAAGACCCAGCATTGTCTGAATTATATATTGTGGAGGGTGACTCAGCTGGCGGATCTGCGAAGCAAGGTCGTAGCCGTAAAACGCAAGCGATTCTACCACTAAAAGGTAAAATTCTAAACGTAGAGCGTGCACGCTTTGACAAAATGCTGTCTTCTGCAGAAGTGGGTACCTTAATCACTGCCCTAGGCTGTGGTATCGGCCCTGATGAATATAATCCTGACAAAGTACGCTATCATAAAATCATTATCATGACCGATGCGGATGTGGATGGTTCGCATATCCGTACCTTACTGCTGACTTTCTTTTTCCGTCAAACGCCAGAGCTTATTGAACGCGGCTATGTGTACATCGCCCAACCCCCACTTTATAAAGTTAAAAAGGGTCGTCAAGAGTTGTATTTAAAAGACGATGAGGCATTAAAGGCGTATCTATTATCGTCTACCATTGATGAGATGAAGCTTCATGTTAGCGAAGATGCGCCGCCTATTACCGGACAAGCGTTAGAAACATTACTCAACGACTATAACCAAACGCAATTGGTAAAAGCCCGTTTGCAAATACGCTACCCTGCGGTCTTGTTAGATGCGTTAACGCATGTGCCAAAGCTGACCACTGACATGACCTATGATCATGAGGCCATGAGTGATTGGAAAGTTGCTCTTCAAACCCAATTAGAGCGTTTTGGTAGTGATTTACATCCGGTTATTGAGCTTGATAATATCCATGCTCCGCAAACCGATGCATTATCTGAAGCGGATAAAGATGCCCAAAATCAGTTTAAGTTTAAAGTGGGCGCTAAAGTAGACAGTCCAAACGATGATGGTGAAGATGCGACAGTAGTTGAGGGCAGTGATAGTGAAATGTTATCTACTAAGCCACAGTGGTTGCCCCGTATTACCATCTATGTGCACAACCTTGCTCAGCACTATTTACTTGATTCGGGATTCTTTAACTCGGGTGAGTATGCCCGACTCATGCGCCTGTCAAAAGAGTGGAATACTTTACTAACCGAGACAGCGTTTATTCGCCGTGGTGAAAAAGATACCTTGTTACGTGACTTTGATCATTTATGGCAGCAGGTGATGGTAGATGCCCGCCGCGGCTTATCAGTCCAGCGCTATAAAGGCTTGGGTGAGATGAATGCCGACCAATTGTGGGATACTACGATGGATCCTGAAAATAGGCGGATGCTAAAAGTAACGATTGAAGATGCGATTGCCGCTGATCATCTATTTATGTGCTTAATGGGTGATGATGTTGAGCCACGCCGTCAGTTCATTGAAGAGAATGCTTTAACGGTGACCAATTTAGACATTTAGAATACCGACTTATTTGTTCGGCAATGTCGTCAATCAATTCTGCTAGCTGATCCCTTCTAAACTAAAAGTCATCTTGTTATTCAAGGTGGCTTTTTATTGTTTCACGTGAAACTAGTTTGTTGTAATACCTTTGAAATAGTTATTACTATACCCTTTCTAAAAACAAACCTATCAAGGACAATGAGTGAAAGCATTATCCAATATAGGCTAAGTAAATTTGAAACAGATAGGTTGTTTTTCAGCATCGGTGTTATTGCTCTATAAAAGCGTTAAGCTATGTAACATAATTTGGTTATACTGATTCAAACCTGATAGGGACAAACAATATGATTAATGATGAGCAAAAGAAAATTTTAGCGAGTTTACCTAACTCTATTTTAGTTGATTTTATTGTCGATACTCACGGCGTGGATAAAGTATTGGATAAAAAGATAGAACGACTATTATTGCAAGCTGATAAACCAAAGCTCATCAAAAAGCTAACAACAGCCATAAAATCACTGAAACGACGCAGTAAATTTATTGACTATTGGGAATCTAGTGAGTTTGCAATAGAGCTTGAATTTTTAAAACGTGATGTGATGAGCTTACAACAGACGCATCCAAAATCCTGTTTTGACCTGATTCATTTATTTATGGAGACTACCAATAAAAGTATAGAGCGTTGTGATGATTCCAATGGTGAAGTAGGCAATGTGTATTGCGAATTAAGCGAGTGTTGGTTACAGCTTGCAAAAGTCTGTTATACGCAAGAAAAAGAAGATATATCTGCCGCTGAGCGGGATTTTTTAAGCCAAGCTTGGATAGAAAAAGTAAAAAAGGTCATGGAGGATAATGAATATAGCTTAAAAGATGCTATTTTACGCAATATCAATCAAGTGCTTGATAAACATGAAATAAAAATGTTAATTGAGGACTATAAACAAGCCTACGATAACTTGGTTATTGAGGCAGAAAAAGAGAAAAACCAAAAGCAAAAAACGGAGAATAAGACTAATCGATACTTAAAAAATCAATATTTCACCCATTTTTTTGATATTGATTTTGAACATACAAAAAAGTTTGATTATAAAATAAGTGAGCTTGCTAGATACTTAGAGTATTTGGCACAAGCACTTGAAGATGTGACTATATTTGAGCGTCTTTATTTCAAGCATAGACCTAAAAGACCCCTTAACCCGCGCCAATTAGACAGTTTACTAACGTTTATGTTAGAACAAAATGAATTTGATCTAGCGTTAGGCTATCTAAACAATGAATGGCATAGTCAAGGTAAGAGGGATGAGGTAGAAAAACTAGACTGGTTAGCTGAAATATATGCTAAACAAGGTAATGTTGATAAGCAGTTAGAAATGCTAGGAGAAGCGTTTGCAATAAATGCTTCTACTCAGAGATTTAAAGATATTATGGCAATAAGTAAGCCAGCCCAACAAGCACAATTGCGAAAAAAGGCTTTAGAATTAGCAAAAAATCAAGATAATGTGATTAGTTCAGTGGCACTTTTAGTAGAAGTGGGAGAGGTTGAGCTAGCAAACAATATGGCAGTAACCCGTCAGATCGAATTTGAAGGTGTTCATTATAATAAGCTAACTGAGCTACTTGAGGTCTTACCTGAAGGTACGGAGTTGATTCAGATTATATGCTATAGAAGCTTGCTTGATGATATTTTAAATAGTGGTCGTAGCAAGGCTTATAATATAGCAGCTCGTTATTTTAACCGACTAAATCAGCTTGATATAAGCCTTAACAAGCTTGGCGTTAGCTATATCCGTATTAATTCTCATGAAATATATATTGATTCATTAAAAGAGAAACACGGTAAAAAACGTAGCTTTTGGGAGAAGGTTGCAGAATAATGACACAAGTCATTCTATTAGCGATTGCTCTAGCGATGGATGCCTTCGCGGTCTCGATTGGTTTAGGGGCTAAACAGACCACCGCTGTCCCTAGTGATACTACTGAATCTAATACTCATTCCCAATCAGTTCCCAATCGTGCCATCCTAGTACTGGCTTTACTCTCTGCACTCTATTTCGGGATAGCTCAGGGCATCATGCCCTTAATAGGTTACTTATTAGGGTCAGCGATAATTGGATGGTTAGCCTCTGCCGCCCCATTGATAGGCGGTATCCTATTGGTTGGTTTGGGTCTCAAGATGCTTTATGAAGCGTTTAGTGGCGGTCCTGATAAGTTACTACCTGATGAGCTACTAAGCAGCGAACTCAACAAGGGTTCCGAAAACAATATACGCACGATAACAACAAATCATAAGTTAATGCTGTCACTGGCAATCGCCACCAGTATTGATGCGCTCGCTGCCGGTTTTACTTTAAATTTACTAGATATTAATGCATTGCTTGCTTGTTTTATTATTGCGATCATAACCGCTATGTTTGGCTTTGTGGGAGCCTACTTAGGATACAAGTCAGGCACTTGGCTAGAAGATAAAGCCGAAATATTGGGAGGATTGGTATTGATAGCGATTGGGGTTAATATGGTTTTGTAAAAATACCATAAAGAAGCTTTGGTTAATCTGTGGTTTGATTCTTTTCAGCGAGACGTTTGCTTTCCTTTTTTAAAGGGCTACCCTTAGGGCAAAAGTTTGCAGTAAAATTAACCAATGTCGAAATTAAATTATCTTCTACGATTGAATAATAAACATACTGACCTTTTTTCTCACTTCTAACCAAACCTGCTCCTTCTAGTATTTTTAAATGCTTAGAGAGTGCAGGTTTACTCATTTCAAAACGCTCGGCTATATCGCTTGGCGTCAACGTAGCACTCGATAGATAACTTAGAATTAAACGTCTAGGTGTCGATGATAGCGCCTCAAAGACTTTGGCTGACTCATTATTATCAGACATATTTAACCTCTGGATTTGATGATGGATTTAAATATAGCGAATGCAAGCCGTTAAATTCAAACCACAGAAAATAATTTAAATGATAATAAGCCGTTAAGCCTTTATATCATATAAATTTCTACGGCTACTAACCATTAATATAAAACTTTCTAATAAATTAGCTTGATTTATTAGGATATTATAATACAATAATTAACTAATTAGTTAAATAACTAATTATTTATATGTTTACTAAATGGTTAATTAACATTCATCTTAACTTAAAATAAATGGTATAGGAAAATCCAATGTTTAAAGCGAGCACTATGGAAGGTGTAGAACACAAACATAAATGGCAATCCTCCACTCTGGTTGAACCATATAATAAAAAACAGCGATCAACTAAACTGCAGAATTGTCATCTCTTTTCAAAAAAACAACCTAACTTTGTCCAACTCACTGAACCTGCGACTTGTAGCGAGTGCACTCGTTTTCTGCGATATAATAATTCTCAGATGGGGTATAGGTCTCAAACCCACCCTAAACGCCTGATACATGAACAACAAGCGTTGAATAATTTAAACGAAAACGCCTCAAAATTTAGCCCGACAAATGACAATGTATTTACAAGAATAGCCAGTCGCTATGACTTAATATGCAACCTATTCAGCTTCGGTTTACATCACCTTTGGAAACGTCGATTTATTGAGTTTATAAATAAAGAACGTTGGCATAACCTACTAGATATCACGTCAGGAACAGGGGAGATAGCGTATAAGTTATTAACACAACATCCCGAAATTTTCTCAGAGTCTACTGAAAACCAGTTATATACACATGTCGCTGACAAGCCACTATACTCATTCAAAACGTCATCTCACTGCAATACACCAGCGCTTCCACAAATAATAATATCCGACCTAAGTGATGAAATGGTGCATGTCGCTAGATTAAAACTTAATAAATATCAAAGGTATCTTAAGTTTATGGTATTAGATGCGCATAATTTGACAAATGTGGCATCAAATAGCCAAGATGTAGTCAGCATATCAATGGGATTAAAGCTACTCAATAGGCAAAAAGCGCTGACAGAGGTGTATAGAGTACTAAAACCAAATGGCAGACTCATATCGATAGAAGTATCCATTATTCCGATTGCTTGGCTACATAAATGTTACCTAAAAGCCTTATCAATCATTATTCCTATTATAGCTAACCTTACGGCAGAAAAAGACCGGTCAGTATATCGGTATCTACTTCAAGGTATTCGGGATATCCCAACTGCTGATAAGTTAGCTAAAGAAATAGAAGATATTGGGTTTGTTGATGTGGCATTCGAGCGTCTCACTTTGGGTGTAGTGGCAATACATAGTGCGCGAAAAACGTAGTGGTGGTTTTTAGAATTACTGTTTGTAAAGGTTTAAGACAAAACGGTTTCAATAAAAAAATGAGATAAAACACACTAAATGATTAGGAGCCACATGTCATATTCTAAAGCCAGCTTTTTTAGTGCTTTAAGCGTTTTTACAGCCTCATTTGTACTTACGGCTTCAATATTTAGTTATGGGGGCGCATTTGCGATTGTCGCCGTTATTGCAAGCCTAATAGGCATAGTAGGTTGTTTATTCATCGCTATACCAACCTATATGTACTTTAAATCACGCAACGTCGACAATCCAATAGTGTTTAATGTGATAGGTTTTATAGCGCCTATCCTGATCTTTTTGCTTCCAATACAAATACCTGAAAACGGAGTTCAAAACGGAGGGTATATATTTGGATCAAGTATCATCATAGGCTTGTTTGGATTATTGGCTACGAGTGTCTTTTGGTATAATATGAATCAAGAAATAGAGTCTGAGCTGCCCTAATATTAAAAAAACAGCATCACATCTAACTAAAACGCCACGCCAATATACGCGTCGCTTTTTGACCGTGTTGCATATTGATGGTTTTAATCTGTCTGGCACCCACTTCTCTTAACAGCGCATCAAGTGCTTTTAGATTGTCAGCTTTTGAGACTAATGTCGTAAACCAATTGACTTGATCAGCATACTGGACACTCTCTTTAATCATTTGGCTGATAAAGCCAAGCTCGCCACCTTTGGTCCACAGCTCTGCATTTTGACCCCCAAAATTGAGATTATTGGCCGCATTTGCTTGTTGACTCGACGCACTACTGCCGAGCTGACTGTTCGGATTGCGACGGGCACGATTTTTTTGCAGTTTAACTTGCTTACGTCGATTGGTCTCTAATACCTCCTCCATTGAGCCATGAAAGGGCGGGTTACACACCGTAATGTCAAAGTAATCATGCTCACCGATAATACCTTTGAATATATTTTTTGGATTGGGTTGCGGTTTGACAGTCACTAACTTTTTAAGGTTAAGATTAAGATCACAAATGGTCTTGGCAGTATTAAGCGACATCGGATCAATATCGGTAGCAGTAAAGTACCAACCATAGCTTTGACTACCGACAATCGGATAAATCAGGCTAGCACCTGTACCAATATCAAGCACATGAGGTTTTTTATTCTCTTGCTCTTTAACGCTTTTGCTGTTGTTATCCGCCAATAAATCCGCCACTTGGTGAATATAATCAGCACGGCCAGGAATAGGCGGACACAAATAACCCTTGGGCAAATCCCAATACTTAATGCCGTAATGTAGCGCCAGCAGGGCTTTATTTAGAGTCAGGACTGCGTCAGCGTCAGAGAAGTTAATCGTCGGCTCACCGCTAGGGTTCGCAATCGTATGCTTCGCCAGTTCAGGCAACGCTTTGGTTAATTTCTCGAAGTCATAACGACCCTGATGCGGATTGCGCGGATGCAGGCTGCTTTTAGAAGGCATTGGTTTGCGATTAGGGTACGAAGGTTGTGGCATTGTGATTTAAACATCCAAAAAGTAGGTAAGTAGGTAATATGCTGTAACGGTTAGTTTAACAGATTTACCACTATTAAACGCTTAACTCAATCGTCAAGTTACCCAGCACTATATCGCCCTAAATAGTATAGGATAGATACAGTCAACATAATTAATCAGACAATTTTCACCACACAACCATAAAATCAAAAAGGAGCTCCCCATGACAGCTCATGATACAAGCACCGCAAAAATTGAGCGCATCACCTATCAAACCGATGGCTATATTTGCCTAATTGGTCTGAACAGAGCCAACAAACGTAACGCTTTCGACAGTCATATGATTGCGCAATTGTCAGATGCCCTAACCCGCTATGAAGCTGATAGCGAGCTACGCTGTGCGCTAATTTTTGCCCATGGCGAGCACTTTACCGCAGGGCTGGATTTAATGGAACTACAAGACAAACTCGATAAAGGCGTGTTTGATTTTGATGACACCAAAATTGACCCATGGGGCATTTCAGGCAAACAGCGCACCAAACCTGTTGTCGTTGCCGTACAAGGCACCTGTTTTACTGCTGGTATTGAGCTGATGCTAAACGCAGATGTTGTAGTAGCCAGTAGCGATTGCAACTTTGCGCAAATGGAAGTACAGCGTGGCATCATGCCGTTTGGCGGCGCAACCGTGCGTTTTGTGGCAGCGGCAGGCTGGCAAAAAGCCATGCCGTATTTGTTAACAGGAAAGCCATTTGATGCGGCGACAGCTGAGCGTCTAAATCTTGTGAGCGAAGTTGTCGAATCAGGTAGCCAGTATGATAAAGCGCTTGAGTGGGCACACCAGATCAGTAAAGCTGCCCCTCTTGGGGTACAGGGGGTGTTGGCATCTGCACAGGATGCCGAACGCAATGGTGCGTCAACTGCATTTGATAACATTCATAGTTTTTTACCGCCTTTGTTCGCTTCTGAAGATGCCAAAGAGGGGGTAATGGCTATGGTTGAAAGGCGTGAGGCTGAGTTTAAGGGGCGTTAGCATTAGGCGCTAAAGATTCATTATTGGGTGGAATATAATTTAGTAGCCAATCCCGCTATCCGCTACTATCTGCTCGTCTTAGCAAGGCGGTACGCTAAGCCATTGAGTGTCTCTTGCTTCGCGAGCCACCCAATGCCAAGCGCCCACAACTTGCTAACCCAAGCAGTATATCCGCTACTATCGGGGCTAAGACGCATCTAAGGCAAGATTTACTAATCTAAATTAAATTGACTCATATAACCAAACTTACTTCATACTCAAACTGGGCGATTACTAAAAGGATATTCAAGTGCAAGAAATTATTGTAAGAAATGGCGATTATGATATTGCCTCTCAAGTTACCAAACAGGAATGGGTCGAAATACTCTCAGATGATAGCTTTATATCTAATAACTACAAATATGTGCTAAGTATTTTTTACTTAGAGCCAGAACACAAGGCGACCTGTAAGTATTTAGCCGAAAAATATAATACTAATCCAACGTCAATCAGTGGGTTTATTACTCAATTTAGCTCACGAGTTCAAGATAGATTAAACAAGTTTAAGCTTCTTGATGAAACTGGTTCAGAGAAGTTTTGGTTAGTGACAATGAGAGGTAAAAAAGTAGATGGAGGACTGTTTGAATGGCAGTTACGTAAAGATCTCGTTGAAGCTATCGAAGAACTAGATTTTGTTGAGAGTAGTAAATTAAATATTCCAGATTTACAGGTATTAGTAAGTTGTATTAATAATGATTTATCAGACTTCACAAAGCGTTTTGCGCAAGAAAGAAAGCGTTTAGCAAATCTAGGTAGGTCTCCTACAACGAGTATATTATTCAAATATGATGAAACTGATAGAAAGTGGGCGATTAACGAGGGTGGTGGAACGGAGATTCAGTATCATATCTTCTATGATAAAAAGAAATTGTATTATGGACTAGGTTTCAATACCCAATATGTGCCCTTTAAAAACGAAAAAAGCCCCCTCGCCTATATGAGACCATTTATAAAGGCATATGTAGCCTTGCAGGACAATGATTATATCAACGCTCTTAAAAATAGAGGGTTTGAATTAGACGTTGGATTAAATGACTTAGAAAAAATGGGTGACGATGAGTATCACCTTTTTAGCAGAGAATTACCTATCAATAATGAGTCAATACCTTTAATCGACTATTACAGTATTCTGAATGATTTAAAAGGCGATTTGTTTGAAGCGTATAAACAAATATTTAGTTTAGCAAATGAAATAACTAGTGCTGGAAAACCTCATAAACAGGGTATAGATATGACCATAACAGATCCTTTAATGCAAGAAGTCGGTGATTTGTTATTAGCCAATGAAAATCTTGTATTAACCGGTGCGCCAGGTACAGGTAAAACCTATTTAGCGAAGCAGTTGGCTAAATCGTGGAACGCAGAGTTTGAGCTGATTCAATTTCATCCCTCCTATGACTACACGGACTTTGTCGAAGGGTTACGCCCCATCCAGAATGAAGAAGGAGAGGTAGGTTTTGAGTTAAAAGATGGGAGTTTTAAACAGTTTTGCAAACGAGCGCTTAAATATCAGAGAAATCAGCAATTAAGTAATTTCGAAGAGGTGTATCACGATTTTGCTAATGATATCTCTGAAGATGGTCTGGTACTTAAAACTCGAGTGCAAAACAAACCTTTTAAAATAAGTGTTAGCTCAAATGGAAATATTGTTGCCAAGCCGAGTACCGATGTGCAGACGCCTATGACGCTTAGTAAAGAGAAAATACAGACCTATTTTGAGACAGGCAAGGCTCTAGATTGGAAACCTTACTTAATACCAGTTTGCGATTATATCAGGGAGAAATATAATCCTAAAATGTCGAGTACAGATGATGAGAATAAAAAATTTATCATCATCCTTGATGAAATTAACCGTGCTGAAATATCTAAAGTATTCGGAGAGCTATTTTTTTCAATAGACCCAGGTTATCGTGGAGAAAAAGGGCGGGTTACGACTCAGTATGCAAATTTGCAAACAGAAGAAGATGTATTTAAAGATGGGTTTTTTATACCAGACAATGTTTATATTATCGGTACGATGAATGATATCGACCGTAGTGTTGAAACCTTTGATTTTGCGATGCGCCGCCGTTTTGCATGGAAAGAAATCAAAGCTACCGATACATTATCCATGTGGAATGAGAAAATCGACTCTTGGAAAGAGGAAGCCGAACAGCGTTTGGTTGCTCTGAATACAGCGATTGAATCAGTACAAGGCCTTAACGCTGCTTATCATGTTGGCCCAGCTTATTTTTTAAAGCTTGCAGACTATAACGGTGATTTTAGTAAACTATGGGCATATCATTTAGAGTCATTATTATTTGAATATTTGCGAGGATATCCGGACGCTGAAGAACAGCTTTTAAGCTTAAAAGATGCTTATAATTTGAAATTAGGGCTTGATGATGCTCATAGCGACAGATAACTCATCACTGGCTTTAAACACGGATGATTTAGAGCATAAAAAGGTCATATCCGATTTATCAGTGCTTGCTAATCAGTCAATAGCTGAGCTAGCAACAGCGCACCCAGAGCTTTTAATATTTCCTGATAGTTTTGAAGCCAATGACGATGATATCAGTAAAAGCGCTATCTTCGAATTGAGGTTACAAAGCTATAAAACGATATTAGAGACTGGCAACATCATGGGATTTATTGGTGTTAAAGATACCCAGTTAAAAATTCAATCTCGATTTGCTAAAGTATCTGATGATGGTCAAGAAGATTACTTCCTACACTATATGCTCCATAAAGTGCTGAAGTTTAATGTGCTGGACTTAAAGCATAGTCGTAGCCAAACCAATATATTTGATTTTTTGGTGTACTTATTTGCTTATTATCTTAAAAAGGCGCTATCGCAAGGGTTATACAAGGCATATCAAAAGAGACGTTATAACGATAGCAGTTTAAAAGGTGTGATTGATATTCAAACACACATAAAAAGAAATCAGCCATTTCAAGGCAATATGGCTTATATGGTGCGAGAATATAGCTTTGATAATCCAATAACCCAGCTTGTTCGCCATACTATTGAGCTTATTAAACAAAAACCTAATGTGCGGGATGTTTTGCACAGCGATAGTGATACACTTGATTTTGTTAACTTGATATTTCAGCACACCCCATCTTATGATGCTCGAGAAAGGCAGGCGATTATTCATCAAAATCGTAAACCTTTCGTGCATCCCTACTTCACAGAATATGCTCACCTACAAAAAATTTGCTTACAGCTATTACGTTATGAAGGGCTTAAGTATGCTAAAAGCAAAGACAAAGCCTATGGTGTCTTATTTGATGGTGCATGGCTGTGGGAAGAGTATTTAAATACGCTATTGTCTAAAATCGGCTATGATCATCCGCAGAATAAACTATCAAAAGGCGGTATCAATACTTATGTGCAGAAATTTGAGGGTAATAATGTAAGGCGCTATCCCGATTTTGTAAAAGATAAGAATATCATCTTAGACGCAAAATATAAGCGCATGGCAGATAACAAAATTAGTCGAGATGACCTTAATCAAATCATCTCATACCTCTATTTATATAAAGCAGATAGTGGTGGTTTTATAGCCCCAACTATTAGTCAATATAATGTTAATTTGAAGATGGGGACGTTAAATGGGTATGGTGGAGATATTTATAAATTCAAACTGGCAGTTCCGCAAGCTGTAAACAGTTATCAACAGTTTAAATCTGCTATCAAGAAAAATGAGAATGTTTTAGTTGACTCAATTCAACAGTTATCAGTGACAACAGATAGCGTAAAGGAGGAATAGTTAGCTACAAACCTACCTCCCAATTTGAGCATCGGTTCAAATCTTAGTAGTCACCAAAGTTAGGTGAGTATTTAACACAATTCATTAGCCAACCAGCAAGGCAAACCTCATGACTATCCGCCAAATGACCCTCAATGATTACGATGCTGTCTACACCCTATGGATAAATACCCCAAACATGGGACTTAACGACGTTGACGACTCGCAATCAGGCATCAAGCGGATGCTGAAGCGCAACCCAACTCTAAGCTATGTCGCAGAAAGCGATGATGAAAATGGCAACAAACAAATTGTCGGAGTGATTATCGCAGGCGAGGACGGTAGGCGCGGTTATATCTATCATACCGCAGTAGATATTGCTTATCGTAGTCAAGGCATCGGACAACGTTTGGTACAACAGGTATTGGATGAAATGAAACATCTACACATTTCTAAAGTCGGCTTATTTATCTTTAAGCGCAACGATATTGGTAATGCCTTTTGGGAGAAAATGGGCTTCAACGTTCGTGATGATATTTATTATCGCAATCAAGCTATAATCGAGCTTGAGCGGATTGATACCTGACTACTCAGCGTAAGCTGGTATGTGATAGCTTAGTTCTGGCTTAGCTTCTGAGTGTTTGTAGGAGGCTTGATAGGGTGCATCATATAAAATAGCCATTACCGCCATAACTAGGTGATAGGATAATCTGTTCTAATATTTTAATATTACTTAAAAATTAATGAATCCTAGCCTATTTAAATACGTTTAATGTTAATATTAATCTTTAAACAATACCTTAACAACTAAAGTCGAACGGTGATAATTATGGCAGCCTACATCACAGTCGGTGCAAAAACCACGCATGGCGGTACCGTTATCTCAGGCTCACCCCATTCCACTCATAATGGTATACCCATCGCTCGAAAAGGCGATAAAGTCATCTGCAAGAAATGTAAAAAGGTCACGACTATCATTACTGGTGATCCGACCTTTATTGTGGATGGTCAACCCATAGCAAGACAAGGTGATGTCACCAGTTGCGGTGCAAAACTCATTGCGATTCAGCAGTCGTTTGCGTTCTCTGACTTTGAGGTTGGCGGTATTGAGCCGATGAAGCAGCCTGAGCCTTTGCAGTTTAATAAGTCTAACTTTAGTGACTTTTTTAATAAAGATAAAGAGGCGTCGCCCGCCCTTGAGATTAAAGATGTGTCGCTTTATAAAAACGAGTTTGTACCGTTAGGTGTGCCCAAATTTGGTGAGCCTGAAGCTGAAGGTTTAAAACACAGTAAGTTCACTATCGAAATTAAGATAAAACAAGGTTCATATAGCAAATTAACCGTCTTAGGCGGTAGTGGCTTAAGCGATGTGATTGAGGAGCGCACCGATACATTTAACGCAGGTCAAACGGTTGAAATAGAATGGGATGGGTTTATCAATGATGTTTACGACAGCCGATGGTTTACCGATAAAAACAACCGTCCTGCCATTAAGGTACAAGGGGTGAATGCCTCAGGTGGCACGGACGAACATACTTATGAGATTGAAACAGAGTTTAAAGATGAGAAATGGGCAGATGTGGTCATTGATAGAAGTAAAAAACGAATTGATGTGACTATGAGGGTAAATATTGATCCAAATATACAAGTTGAGGGCATCAATCCTAATGCTCGTACCATCGCTGAAATACAGGCCTCTCCACAATACACCAGTAGTACGCCTATATTAAGAAATCAAACAAAAACCAATCAGCAGTTACGCAATTTGGTCATCGCAGGGATGAATAAATATTGGAGTCGTAACAGTACGACACATGCCTTAATCACACCCAGTATCACTATTAATGGGGTCTCCTATGAGGTATTCGTTAATACAGTCATTGCTGACCAAAATGCACTACCGCAAGCCAAAGTGACCTTTAATACAAATAACGAATGGGGGCGTTCAAACAGTTTCCCTGTTTTTAGGAACGTTTTTTATAACGTAGGTTATATTAAGTATGGTTCAACTTGGCGTTATGATGATGACGTAAAGGCACAGAGGGATTTTGAAGAAACTTTCGCCCACGAAATGGGTCATTCAATCGTTTGGGACTATAGAGGCGCTTGGGAGTCGTTGACTCATGAAGGCAGTTCTACCCTTTGGCAAAAAATTAATAGTAATTATAACTACCCTACTACTGGTGAACTTGATTTAAATAAATATTCTGGAAAAAATGCACCATTAGATTTTCATGAGCGAGTAGTCGCAAATGAAACCGATGTAAAAGGCTTATTATGGGTCTCTAGACTTGAGGAAGATTGATATGAAAAACAAAACACTATATCTCACTTTATTTGCTCTTTCAGTAGCCAGCTTAACAGGCTGTCAAACAAAAGTGATTTATGCGACACCAGAAATATCAGGGCAAGTAATCGATAAGCAGACCAATCGGCCTATTGAAGGGGTAAAGACCGTGATTGATGATGAGGCTTTGGACTATACTGATAAATATGGTCGATTCACTGTGCCGCCTAGTACTTATGAGTATAGAGTCAATGCACCAAGCCATCGGGAACTTATGTCTAATGGGAATTCTAGTTTTATGATCTATAAACAAGGCTATGAAATAAAGTCATATGCAAACGGAGGATTGGCGTCTATACCTACACTGTATACTGAAAAGCGCTATGTCGATATGGGCAAGGTTTATTTAAACCCCGTCCCTGTTGGCAAAGAAGGTGAGTACAAAACTTACTATCCAACTCTAGGTTTTTGTAAACCCACTGAATCGCAAAGGGAGGTTGATTGTATCCCTGTACCTGAGGGTAAGACTTATGCAGAGGTCAGTCCCAATCAGCCGTTGGATTAGAAGAAAAACATGAAGCATAGAACGCTATATTTAGCCACATTTATTATTACACTAGCCAGCTTAACGGCCTGTCAGACAAAAGTAATTTATGCGACACCAGAAATCACAGGGCAAGTAATCGATAAGCAGACCAATCAGCCTATTGAAGGGGTTAAAACTGTGATCAATCGTCAAGCTCTTGATTACACTGATGGACAAGGTCGTTTCACCGTCCCATTTACTACGGTTGAATACACAGTCAATGGACCAAGCTATCAGGAACGTAGGTCTAGGGGAGGCGGGCGACTTGCCATATTCAAAGAAGGCTACGAATACAAGTCATATACTAACGGAGGGCTAGCCTTTACCACTAGTGCTGATGGTCAAAAAAGATATGTCAATATGGGACAAATTTACCTTATGCCCGTACCAGTCGGTAAAGAAGGGGATTATAAAACTGAGTATCTAACTCTAGACTTTTGCAAACCCACTGAATCACAAAGAGAGGTTGATTGTATCCCTGTACCTGAGGGTAAGACTTATGCAGAGGTCAGTCCGAATCGGCCATTGGATTAAAGGGATAACGTGATAAATACAAATGCCTAAGACAACAATTTAAATAAAAAGAACACACCTTACGCCAAATACGAGAACCACACCAATGCAATACAATTTTGACGAAGTCATCGACAGAAGTAATACCGGGTCGATCAAATGGCACTATGAGGACGATACCATTCCGCTATGGGTTGCTGATATGGATTTTAAAGCACCCCAACCCGTGTTAGATAGCCTTCAACATATCATCAACCACGGCATATTGGGCTATACCAAACAGACCGATGCGTTATATCAAACGATTATAAACTGGCATGGCAGTCGCTATGATTTGCATCTTACGCCTGAGCAAATTCTATTCTCCCCCGGTGTGGTACCAAGTATCTCGTTGATGCTCAACGTTTTCACTCAAATGGGTGATGCGGTACTCATAAACGACCCCATTTATGCACCTTTTGTCACCAAAACAAAGCTTAATGGCTGTCAGGTTATTCGCTCTGCGCTTGTCGAGCAAGACGGCAAATACGTCTTTAATTTAGACGATATTGAAGCCAAAATTAAAAAGCATAAAATCAAAGTTTTCTTGCTGTGTAATCCGCATAATCCGGGCGGGCGCGTATGGACAGCGTCAGAATTACAAGCCATCTTTAAAATCTGTAAAAAATATCAAGTTGCTATTGTGAGCGATGAGATTCATCAAGACCTAACCTTAACGGGTCATACCTTTACACCATTTTTAAATATCGCCAAAGGCTACGAGCACATGACGGTGGCGCTAACATCAATGACCAAAACCTTTAATATCGCCGGTATTAAAGGCTCGATGATATTTGCCAAAGACAAAGCGTTAGCCACCCAGATCAAGCAACAACAGCAGTTAAACGACGAATACGAATTAAACTTATTTGCCTATACCGCCATGCGTAGCGCTTATGAGCAAGGTGGAGAATGGTTGGCGCAGGTGCTGAGTTATATCGAAAATAATATTGACTTAATCATCAATTATTTAAACGAGCATTTACCCGATATCAAAGTCATGCGCCCTGAAGCGTCTTATCTCATTTGGCTAGATTGTTCGGCTTATGCCGATGACGACAAAACGTTATACGATAAATTGCGTGAGGCAAAAGTGGAGTTAAACGCAGGCATTAGCTATGGCGACGAAGGGCATCTAAAAATGCGTATGAACGTCGCTTGTCCTGAGTCGATATTAATGGAAGGATTAAAACGAGTACACCAAGGGTTGAATGGGAACTGATAAGGCGATAGGTGGCAATACTTTTATGATATTTATAATTAAGTTAAGTAGTTAGCAAGCCCTAAGCAACCTTCATACAATACTTTCTGTATGAGTTTATATGGCACCTAGCACTTACTCTACTTCGTCCATCTACCGCGCATAATGTTCAGTAGATAGAATAAAACGGTAGTTACGAGACTCAAGAATAAGATGTACCGTAAATCTTGACCTAAACTCATCGCCCAATTGATCACATAGTTTAGGATAAAAACGACACAAAAGAAGACCAGTACACTTTTAATGTTCATTGAGGTAAACCTTGTTCGTTGGTTAAGCTTCGATAATTTTGAAAATGATAAGCGACGTTAATCACTACGATAGCGCAGAAAGCAGGACACGTCCAGTTAATAGCAAACGTCGAGAATTAATGATAGAGCCAGTCCAATATACAATCCCTAAGCGCCTTGTCAACTAGCCACCTCTAATCAGCCGCTTTTAATCAGCTAATTTAAAATGATCCATTGAATAAATTAGTTAGCGATACAATCTCCATAATACTGCAGAATGTTGGTAAAATAGACGCCACATTAAATTTTGTACTTTTCACTCGAAATGGATCACATTATGAGCATAGCCACACCGAGCACCGCTACCCAAAATCTGCCTACCATTAAAGAAGATCGTATCTTAATTATCGACTTTGGCTCACAGTACAGCCAACTTATCGCACGTCGTGTGCGCGAGGCTGGTGTGTTTTGTGAGATGTATCCTTATGACATCGATGCGGGCCGCATTGAAGCTTTTGGTGCTAAAGGGGTGATTTTGTCAGGGGGGCCAGAAAGTGTCCATGATGCCAATAGCCCTCGTATTAACCAAGCCTTATTTGATTTAGACGTGCCTATATTAGGCATTTGTTATGGCATGCAGGCAATGGCGGATCACTTCGGTGGTAAAGTTCAGGCGAGTGATGTCCATGAGTTTGGAGCCGCCGTTATTGATGTGACGGGTTCTAGCACTTTGCTCGACGGTATTGAAGATGAGCGTCAAGACAATAGTCGTCTGCATGTGTGGATGAGTCACGGCGACAAAGTGGTCGAAGCCCCAAAAGGATTTGATGTGATTGCCAGCACGCCAAGTTGCCCGATTGCGGTGATGGTTAATGAAGACAAAAAATACTATGGCTTACAGTTCCATCCCGAAGTGACTCATACCTTGCAGGGTGATGTGTTGCTATCCCGCTTTGTGCATCAAGTGTGCGGCTGCGCTGGCAACTGGACACCAGACAACATCATCGATATGCGTGTTGAGCAGCTCAAAGAACAGATCGGAGACAAGCAGGTTTTATTAGGCTTATCAGGCGGTGTGGATAGCTCAGTGGTCGCTGCATTATTACATAAGGCGATTGGTGATCAGCTCACCTGTGTGTTTGTGGACAATGGACTATTACGTCAGCACGAAGGCGATCAAGTGATGCAAGTCTTCGCTGAGAATATGGGTGTCAAAGTGGTGCGTGTCGATGCTGAAGACCGCTTCTTAGGTGCTCTAGCAGGCGAGGCGGACCCTGAAGCCAAACGAAAAATCATTGGTAAAACCTTCATTGATGTCTTCGCCGATGCTGCACGTGATGTGAGCCAAGGTAGCGACGGCAAGCCAGTTGAGTTCTTGGCGCAAGGGACGATTTACCCTGATGTCATTGAGTCTGCTAAGTCGCATCAAGGCAAGGCGCATGTCATTAAGAGCCATCATAACGTAGGCGGTCTGCCTGACGATTTGGCGTTTGAATTGGTTGAGCCATTACGTGACTTGTTCAAAGATGAAGTTCGCAAGTTGGGCATTGCTTTGGGCTTACCGCACAAGATGATTTATCGTCATCCGTTCCCAGGTCCTGGACTTGGGGTGCGTATCTTGGGTGAAGTCAAAAAGGAATACGCCGATATCCTGCGTCAAGCCGATGCCATCTTTATGCAAGAGCTTGAGCGCTCTGGTTGGTATGAAAAAACGGCGCAAGCCTTTGCGGTATTTACCCCCGTCAAATCCGTTGGCGTGGTGGGCGATGGTCGCCGCTATGCGTGGGTAATTGCGTTACGTGCGGTCGAAACCATTGACTTTATGACGGCTCGCTTTGCGCATCTGCCGTATGAGCTGATTGAGACCGTCAGTAACCGCATTATGAATGAAATTGCGGACGTATCGCGTGTGACTTATGATGTGTCGAGTAAGCCGCCGGCAACGATTGAGTGGGAGTAGAGGTTAGCCATCAAACTAAAAATCTGATTAGCTTCGTCAAACTCGTTCAGCCTACTTGATGTAGTGCTGTCACTCGTTTTCCTCGCTACTCAAATTTTTAGAATTGATGTTAAGCAATTGATAAGTTTATAAATAAAAAGCACCCGATTGGGTGCTTTTTTTGATTTTAATAGCCTTCTTTTAAAATCCTTATATATAGTTTAAAAGCCTCTAGCTTTTAAGATTTGATATTCATCGCAACCATCTTGATCTCCGTTATCACATGCTTTGCCAAACCACTCTTTAGCAGTGTGATAACTTTGCCGTACGCCTTCACCGTTTTTGTACATCAATCCTAGATAATATTGAGCAATCGTAAGACCTTGGTTGGCCGCTTTGGTGTACCACTCAACTGTCTTGGCATAATCCTGTTGTACGCCTTGACCATTATAGTACATACTACCTAGATTAAATTGAGCAGTCGTATCATCTTGGTTAGCAGCTTTTGTGTACCACTCAATAGCTTTGGCATAATCTTGTCGAACCCCTAGACCATCACCATACATATAGCCTAAAATTACTTGAGCAGCTGCATAACCTTGGTTAGCAGCTTTTGTGTACCACTCAACGGCTTTGGCATAATCCTGTCGTACTCCTTCACCTTGGTCGTACATCACCCCTAGATTATATTGAGCATACACAAAACCCTGGTTAGCGGCTTTGTTGAACCATTCAATTGCTTTTGCATAATTCTGTCGTACGCCTTCACCTTCGTAGTACATAATACCCAGATGATATTGAGCATGCGCAAGACCTTGGTTAGCGGCTTTGCTGTACCACTCAATAGCCTTGGCATAATCTTGTCGTACGCCTTGACCTTGGCCGTACATATAGCCCAAATTTGATTGAGCTTCGGCAAGACCTTGGTTAGCGGCTTTGCGGTACCATTCAACTGCCTTGGCATAATCTTGTCGTACGCCTTTACCTTCGTAGTACATTACACCTAGATTATATTGAGCAGGCGCAACACTTTGGCTAGCGGCTTTTGTATACCATTCTAATGCCTTGGTATAATCTTGTTGTACGCCTTCACCAGCAATATACATATTGCCCAGAATATTTTGAGCTGTGGCATCACCTTGGTTGGCCAACTCCTGTGTTTCCGAAAAGGTCATCGCCATTGCTGACAGTGACAATAACGCAGCTGAAAACAAAACCCCTAACCGACGTCTAAATCCTTTCAAATTATGCTCCTGCTAATCCTAAATTTTGTTTGATGAATTAGTTTATAAATAAAAAAAGCATTGAGTTGGGTGCTTTTTTGTCATTATAAACTTTATCAGTCAAAGGAGTTAGACTCTCTAACGTCCCCAAGTACTTGGATTAGCAACCATATATTTATGCATTGCTTTTATGTTTTCAATATTCTTTTTCTCAATACTGGTTAATTTATTGTCCACATTGGTATAACAAGGCACATACCAATCTTCCTCAGCGAATGTTTTAGCCCATTCAGTAGAGTTAAATGAATAGCCGTGGCGAGCATAAATCTCATTACGCATATAATCTAGATCTGAAGGACTGGTAAACAACTCTTCATCTGTTAACAAACGATTTGAAGCCTCACTATAATAACCCTTATATTTTTTATAGCCACATTCTTTTTGTTTAAGATTAAAACTTTTGGCTGATAAACCAGAGGCCGTATCGGTTTTAGGAAAAACTTTCCAAGTTCCTATTAACAGATCTGGACTATTCTTATTGGTCATCATATCAAATTGTCCATCTCCTATCTTAGTAGCAGGTTCATTTAACGTCAGTCGCCAAAAATTACCTTCTGCCTTAATAGTGCCGTTTAAAGGGCGTTTATTATGTTTGTATAAACTGCTGCCCCGAACGTTGCCATTAGAGACAGAGTCAATAAATAGCGTCGCTTTACCGTCACCAAATTTGCCTGAGAAAACACCAGTTGGATAGGTACTAGCATAGCTGATACCGCCGAGACACGTCACTGCAATAAAAGCGATGGGAAGGGTTAACGTTTTCATGGGTTTTCCTTAAGATTGATTTAGGGTATCCATCATCTGCAAAATTTTGGAAAGTCTTAAAAAATTCTTATTATTATTGAATCAATAGGTTAAATTTAATGTACCATATTCTATTAAAAATTAATTAAATTAAATTCATTATTCATTTAAAATCCATTAAGGTCTTATTGTATGTCAACTAATAAAGCTGAACATAAATTACTGGGTAAGGCCTTAAAATTTCTTACCTTAGGATTATTAGTTTGGTCTTGTTGGTTAATGGCCAAAACGGTACTTATTTATATCCCCTTTGAAGACAGAGCAGGGTTTCTCATCTTAAAAAGAAGTTGGGTCGAGTACAACTGGTGGAGACTTGCGTTCAAAGTCCATGTTTATAGTAGTGGCATTGCCATGTTGGCAGGGTTTACCCAGTTTTGGAATATATTCAACTCGGTTCGTTTTCCTAATTATGCAAAATGGCATCGTAGATTGGGGTATGGTTATGTCTTTATCATTCTAGTATTGGCATTACCTTCGGGGCTTGTATTAGCTCTAACAGCACTAGGTGGACTGCCCGTTCGGATTAGCTTTACTGTATTGTGTTTATTATGGGGACTGACTACGTTAGGGGGCGTTTATTTCGCCTTAAAAAGACGTTTCAAACGACACAGAACCTTAATGGTTTATAGCTATGCATTAACCTTATCAGCGGTTACTTTACGTTTTCTAAAATTGGGGCTGTATCAACTCGCTCCATACTTCGAATGGCTTACCCCACTTCATATCTACCAAACTGAAAGTATATTAGCCTGGGGGATAAACTTAGTGCTTGCATGGTTTTATTTAAATATTAAACGACTTAAGTTATTTAAATATTGGGCTAAATAACAAGACATTTGTATTCAAAAAAATTAAAACCCATACCTTAAAACCCATTAATAACACGATAAATTTAATGTTTTTAATGATTACTTGCTAATTCTTATCAATAACAAGTAGCTATTCACGCTTTCCACTCCTATCTGCTTATTTATCCGAGGCAGAGGCTAAGCTTTGGGGTGTCGCTTACTTCGTGCGCCTGAGGAGGGATAAAGTGAAGCACTGCTTCACCCCGACGCAAGAGAAAATCTACGATTTTCTGAAAAAAGCAAGCCTCTGCAATTCGTCTCAATAAGCAGGATATCCGTTGCAATCGTGACTAAACCGCTTTTGACGTTGACGTTCAAGGATAAAAAGGACAACACTCACACTTTAAACATAGCCTCAAAAGATAGTCTTGTTTATCGTGACTCATTCATATTATCCAATCTAATAATACCTATCGTAGCGAAATAAATAACAATAATGCTTAGTTGACAATAGCATACCGATCGTACTTGCTTATCATCCCAATGACGTAAATATAGGGTCAATTTGATCAATAATAAAATAGCCAAAAACACGTTAAGATCTGAAAATAGTATCGTTAATACAATGATAAGCAGTAATATAAACTCCTTCTTTTTAATCAGTAAAACCACTTCCCATAGTGTACAAATTATAGCTATTATCAATAGTAGGAGTATAGAGTCCGGTAGCATTATCAATCCTATAGTCAGCGAACTACTAAACGGTTACAGTGTTAACCTCGTTAAGCCTACTCCCGTATTAATTGCTACTTGCACTCGGTTGCCTCGTAACCATTTTAGACTTCTTTGACTATATGACAACGTTGAACTAAATGAGGTATATGCCATGATGACAAAATCTGTGTTTCACGTGAAACCTGAATACTATAGTAACTTTTTTTATAAAAAGATAACGTTACAAACTTCGTTTCTTTTAAGTCCTTATTAATTTTAAACGTTATCAACACGTAGCACTATTGTTTTAAATAGTGTGTAGCGATGGATTAACATTAAATGCTATAGTTAAGGATACTAAATACACCCTTCTGATGAGCTAAACTATGGCAAACCTAACCATTGCATACCCTACCTTGACCTCTGATACAGAACGCAGCCCCCTCTTTATACGCTCAAATATGGCCAATCGTCATGGACTGATTGCCGGCGCAACTGGCACCGGTAAAACGGTATCGCTAAAAGTATTGGCTGAGCAGTTTGCCGATCAAGGCGTACCGGTATTTATGGCCGATGTTAAAGGCGATATCTCAGGACTGGCACACGCCGGCGAGATGAGTAGTAAGCTGCAACAAAGGCTGGATGAACTACAGCTACCTACACCTAGTTTCACCGCTTATCGCTGTGTGTTTTGGGATGTGTTTGGGGAGCAAGGACATCCGATTCGTACCACCATTAGTGAGATGGGGCCCTTGATCCTAGCGCAACTGCTTAATTTAAACGACACTCAGGCCGGTGTATTGACCGTTGCCTTTCGAGTGGCAGATGACGAGGGGCTGTTACTGCTAGACATGAAAGATCTGCGTCAGATGCTACAGTTTATCGCGGATAATGCGTCAGATCTGCGCAATCGTTATGGCAATATCTCAGCCGCTAGCGTTGGAGCAATACAGCGTCGATTATTGACCTTAGAGGATCAAGGAGCAGAACAGTTTTTTGGAGAGCCGGCGCTCAATCTTGATGATTTGATCCAGACGGACGAGCACGGACGCGGGATCATCAATATATTAGCCGCTGATAAGCTCATGCTGAGCCCGCAGTTATACAGTTGTTTATTACTGTGGTTAATATCCGAGCTATATGAGACGCTGCCTGAAGTGGGCGATATGGAAAAACCAAAAATGGTATTTTTCTTCGATGAGGCGCATTTGTTATTTGAAGATGCCAATGATGCATTGTCACAGAAGATTGAACAAGTGGTGCGTCTGATTCGCTCAAAAGGAGTGGGAATCTATTTTATTACTCAAAACCCAACCGACATTCCAGATGATATTTTAGGTCAGCTTGGTCACCGTATTCAACATGCGCTACGTGCCTTTACCCCAAAAGATCAAAAGGCCATTCGTGCCGCTGCGCAAACCTTTAGACCCAATCCTAAGGTCGATGTGGAAGCCGCATTAACAACGCTTGGGGTGGGTGAGGCGTTAGTCAGTGTGCTCGATGAGTCAGGGACACCGACGCCCGTAGAGCGGGTATGGATGTTAGCGCCTAATAGCCAGTTTAAACCGCTTAGTGCTGGCGAGCGTTTGGATATTATGAATAATAGCGATCTAGCAGGGGTCTATGAAGAGGCGATTGACCGCGAAAGTGCGTACGAGCTGCTCAATAAACGGGCGCAACAGGCCATAAAAGAAGAGACTGAGCAAGTACAGCAGCAAGAAGCCCTTAAGCAAGCAGAAGCAGATGCTAAAGCCGCTGAGAAGCTAGCCAAAGAGGCCGATAAGTTAAAGGCTAAGCAACAAGCGGCGGCCTTAAAAGAGCAACAACGCGCTGAGAGAGAGCGTGAAAAGATCAAACAACGCGTCATTGGCACGCTAGCGACCAGTGTGGCACGGCAAGTGGGCGGCGCCACAGGCGGTAGGATTATGCGGGGTATATTGGGGTCGTTGTTTAGATAAAAACTGTTCAGATAAAACTGCTTAGATAAAAACTGTTCAGATAAAAAATGGTTAAAGGGGCAATACCACAAGTGTTGTTCCTTTATTTTTAGAAGCTCACAACCCACCAGTAATAACAGCAAGTCATAACTTCTCAAAATTGCTGGTTTAAATTGTAAGTCACAATGTGTGATTTAAACTCTTAATAGCACCTTGCCATTTTTACCATTTTGGCGCTCATCCGACACCGCTTCTTTAACATCCTCTAAGTCATAAATAGCTTCGACAGGAAGAAGCAACTGTTCGCTTAGGGCTCGTTCGACAAGCTCAGAGATTAGGCGACGTTTATTCTCAAGATCCATTTCGCGACTGGTTTTACTGCCCCAAAACCCTTTAATAACTGCTTGTTTAAAGATAAATGGGCCCGGGTCTATCATCATAGGCTCACCTGCCATCACCCCAAATGAGACTAACGTGCCGCCATGACCCAATACGGATAACAACTCATTACTGGCACTACCCCCTAAAGAGTCGGCCGCCCCACTAATCTGAGACTCGCCTACGATGTTGCGTACTTGATCCTTCCAGTTAGGATTTGAGGTATCAATCGCGTGTTTAACCCCCAGTTCATTAAGCTCTCGAGCAGCTTCAGCACGGCGTACTAAACAAATGGTATGGATACCACGGGCTGCTGCTAGCATCGCAAAGGATTTGCCAACCGCACCGTTTGCCGCATTTAAAATAGCCCACTGACCCGGTTGCAACTGCATAAACTCAAGTAGCATCAAGGCACTCAGGGGCATAGCGATCAACTGGGCGGCTATGTGATCTTCAAGCGTCTCTGGAATAGTAAATACCATTGTTGCTGGAGCGGTAAAATACTCCGCCCATGTACCCTGAACACTGGCGGCAGCAACTCGGTCACCAACGGCAAATCCTTCTACATTTTCACCAACGGCATCAACCACACCAAACGCTTCACTACCTGCGATGGCCGGTAAGGTGGGTTTATCGCCATATTGACCTTTGATAGTGGCTAAATCATGATTATGAATAGTAGCCAATATGGTTTTGACACGTATCTCATCTGGACCAGGTTCGGGTATCGGGGTATCGGTGACTGTTAAAACCTCAGAGGGATTGCCAAAAGTATGATAAGACGCACTACGCATGATACGTTCCTTATTTCGCATGAATGGGGTTTAGCATGAAGGGGCTTTGATACTAAAGGGATTTAGCATGATTGAGGATTATCATAAATGCGGGGCTGAGGCTATTTATATCAAAGCGTTTGTATGGTTTTTAACCTCACTACTAACCCTAACAAAGCATCATTCTTATTATCAATATAACTCTAGTTAACTTGTATTTATCTGACCATGACTATAATACTTAGACTTAAGGTCAAAAGCTTTGTATATAACATAAAACTATTAAAATTTATTGACAACGTTATATATTTTTTTTATTAATATGCCTACAATAGCCAATTACTGTTATTTTAACCATCTGTAATAAATAGTAAACTCGATATCAGATTTTATACTCAATGTAACGCCTGTAGTTTGTTTACTTGTGTTTACTTTGATTGGGTTTACTTAAAGCGTTGCTTTCAATATTTGATTGAAATGTCTGTTTAATGGGGTTTGCTTTAACGCCTAAACCTCTCATTGATTACGATAGTTCTCGTGAACTATTTCCTAGCCATAGTTAAAAGGATGTCAACATGCTCAAACCAACCTCACTATTTAACGCCGTTTTTGTTCCCACCTCTTTAGCGCTAGC
Source organism: Psychrobacter sp. CX5 (assembly GCF_057621535.2). NCBI lineage: Bacteria > Pseudomonadati > Pseudomonadota > Gammaproteobacteria > Moraxellales > Moraxellaceae > Psychrobacter > Psychrobacter sp. CX5. Next base: position 1,264,331 of record NZ_CM177735.1, read on the forward strand.
ATTGGCACTAGTTGGTTGTGGTGATAAGTCAGCTGATACCAGTGGCTCAGCTAATATTGACCCCAATGTGATGGCTGACAAACAAGAGATGGTCATTAATAACGGCGCTGAGCCAGAGTCGTTGGATCCGCATAAAGTATCAGGGGTGCCCGAAGCCAATATTCTGCGTCAGATGTTGGTAGGGTTGACGACAACAGATGCTGAGGGTAAAACCATTCCGGGTATGGCCGAGAGCTGGGATAGCCCTGATAATAAAGTTTGGACCTTTAAAATTCGTGATGCTAAGTGGTCAAATGGCGATCCAGTGACCGCCGAAGACTTTGTTTACAGTATGCGCCGAGTGCTTGATCCTACTACCGCTTCACCTTATGCCAGCTACTTAGCAGATGCCAAGGTAGTGGGGGCACAAGATATTATTGATGGTAACGCTAAGCCAGATACCTTGGGTGTCAAAGCACTAGATGATAAAACGCTACAGATCACGCTATCAGAGCCCGTGCCTTATTTTCCAGATACGCTTATTCACACCTCTGTTAAGCCCGTCAATCCTAAAGCCGTGCAACAATTTGGTGATAAGTGGACTGACCCTGCCAATATTGTGGTCAATGGGCCCTATAAAATCAGTGAATGGCAGGTAAATGACAAAATCGTATTAACGCGTAACGACAGCTACTATGACAATGCCAATACGACCCTAGATAAAATTACTTTATTGGCTATTCCGTCAAGTACCACGGATGTGGCACGCTATCAGTCTGGCGAAATCGATGTCACTTATAACGAAATACCGCCTGAGCAGTTTGCCTCGTTAAAAGAGCAGTTGGGCGATCAGCTGCAAGTGTCACCCATGCTATGTACGTACTATTATGAGTTTAATACCGTCAAACCACCATTTGATGATGTTCGTGTCCGTCGTGCGCTAGCATTGGCGCTAGACCGTGACACCATTACCGATAAAGTCATTGGTCAAGGGCAAACTCCTGCCTACCAGTTTACGCCAGTATCGACTAATGCGATGGAAAATAATAAGCCTGAATGGCAAAGCTGGAGTCAGGAAAAGCGGGTTGAGGAAGCCAAAAAACTGCTTAACGAAGCTGGCTATAACCAAAACAACCCTCTAAAGTTTGAGCTACTGTATAACACCAATGACAACCATAAAAAGATTGCTGTTGCTGCCAGCTCGCTATGGAAGCAGTCGTTAGACTTTGTCGATGTCAACTTGGTTAATAAAGAATGGAAAACCTATTTGGACACTCGTCGCAATGGTAACTATGACATATCGCGCGCAGGCTGGTGTGGCGACTATAATGAGCCTTCTACTTTCCTAAATATTGTCAAATCTGGCAACAGTAATAACCATGGTAAATACTCAAGTCCTAGGTTTGATAGCATCATTACCCAAACCTTAAAAGCAGGCGTGAGTCCTGAGCAGCGAGCTCAACTGTACAAACAAGCCGAACAACAGCTTGATGCAGATATGCCATTGCTCAATATTTACCATTATGTAAGCCCACGTCTTATCAAGCCATACGTTATCGGCTTCCCAACCAAAGACGCGTTAGATAACTGGCAAGGTAAAGATCTAAAAATTGCTAAACATTAGAGTCTGCTTGATCGTTCACCACGTCAGTATAAGACCTCTGGTAACGAATACACTTTGGCATAAATTATGCAAAACTGCTTATGCAACGCTTTTTCGGGTTATGCCAGATGGCTGTAACCTGAATAACCGAACCTATAATCATAAAATGATAAACATTGAATAGCATTGGTTAACGATAACTAGATTAACCAAAACCAGATTAACCAAAGCTAGGTTGGACAGGGGCTAGATTACTTAGCCCCTGCCGCAATGCTATAGTCAAAGAGCTTTAAAGTAGTTACAAGTCAACCGAGTGCAAGTACTACTGGAGTAGGCTTAACGAGGTTAACACCGTGACTCTTTATAAGTTCGCCGACTATATTTATTGGTCACTCGTATTCTATTAGTGAAGGGTGAGATTTATCTGTTTAACTGGCTTACAAAATGACTAGCGATTGAAGGATATGACTATGAATCAGTCTTACCGTGTCTTCAAAAAAGCAGTGTGTTGTAGTGCGGTTGCCTGCGCCTTATTACTTAGTGGCTGTAGTGATCAATCTAGCAATGAGCACACGAAAGCAGCAAATAGTGACCCTAACGCCCTTGCTGAAAAGCAGGAAATTGTTATCAATAATGGCACTGAGCCTGAATCACTTGATCCACATAAAATCTCAGGGCTTCCTGAGGCCAATATTATTCGCCAACAGCTGGTTGGGTTAGTGACAACCGATGCTGAGGGTAAAACCATTCCAGCGATGGCGGAGAGTTGGGACAGTCCGGATAACAAGGTTTGGACCTTTAAAATACGGGATGCAAAATGGTCCAATGGTGACCCTGTCACTGCCGAAGACTTTGTATACAGTCTACGCCGTGTGGTTGACCCCAATACAGCCTCTCCTTATGGCAGTTACTTAGCGGATGCCAAGGTAGTTGGGGCAGAGGCGATTATCAATGGTGAGCAGTCTCCTGAGATGCTTGGGGTAAGCGCAATTGACGACAAAACCCTTGAAGTCCGCTTAACCGACCCAGTCCCTTATTTTGTCGATATGCTGATTCATACCTCAACCTCGCCAGTACATCCGGCGACGGTTGAGAAGTTCGGCGCAAAATGGACAGACCCTGCCAATATCGTGGTTAATGGACCTTATAAAATCAACGAATGGCAAGTGAATGACAAAATCGTACTGCAGCGTAATCCGTCGTATTACGATGATGCCAACACCACCATTAATACCGTTACTATATTGCCTATCGAGTCAGAGACCACCAATGTTGCCCGTTATAAAGCCGGTGAGATTGATATCGGTGGTGGTATGCCGACCGAGCAATTTGACTCTCTAAAGGCGGAGCTAGGTGATCAAATCCAAGTGTCTCCTAGCCTATGTAGTTTTTATTATCAATATAATAACAATAAGCCGCCGTTTGATGACGTGCGTGTGCGCCGTGCACTTGCGCTTGCGCTAGATCGTGACATCATTACCGAAAAGGTGATGGGACAGGGCCAAATGCCAGCGTATCAATACACGCCGACCTCTATTCAAGGCATGACACCTTTTACACCAGAGTGGCAAGGTTGGAGTATAGAGAAGCGCATTGCCGAGGCCAAGAAGCTGCTGAATGATGCAGGGTATAGTGAATCAAAACCACTTGAGTTTGAGCTGCTATACAACACCAACGAGGGCAACAAAAAACTGGCTGTGGCGACCAGCTCACTACTCAAAGAGGCGGTCGGCTTTGTGGATGTCAATCTGATTAACAAAGAGTGGAAGACCTTTTTGGACACTTTCCGCAATGGTAATTATCAGCTGGCACGTTACACTTGGTGTGGCGATTATAATGAGCCATCGACTTTCTTGAACATTGCCAAGACCGGCAATAGTAATAACTGGGGCGGTTATTCGAGTCCCAAGTTCGATAGCATCATGGAGCAAACGCTTAAAGAAGGCGTAACCCCGCAGCAGCGTGCGGAATTATATCGTCAAGCCGAAGCTCAGCTCGATGCGGATATGCCGCAGCTTAACGTTTTCCATATTGTGAAGCTAAGTATGGTTAAGCCTTACGTGATTGATTTCCCTATTCAAGATCCGTTAAGCAATTGGCAGATTAAAGATGTTTCTATCGCCAAGCATGACTAGGGGTTTGAGTTTGGCTGCCTTTGCAAGCGACGCTTTTAATAAACGATAGCAAACCAAGTGATACTATTATGATTAAAGACACGCGAGCTCTATCTTCCGTCAAATTACCACTGGTGTTAGCCCTAACTGCTATATTGGGAATTTCTTTAGTTGGGTGTGACGATAAGACAGTGGTAGAAAACCAAAAAGTCGATGACACCGTGCTTGCTGAGGACCAGAGTATTGTTATCAATAATACTGCAGAGCCTGAATCTCTTGATCCTCACAAAGTATCGGCTGTGCCAGAAGGTAATATTATCCGTCAGATGTTTATTGGTTTAGTAGATACGGATCGACAAGGCAAGACAGTGCCGGGTATGGCTGAGAGCTGGGAGAGCAAAGACAATAAGACTTGGATATTTAAGCTACGCGATGCTCAGTGGAGTAATGGTGATCCAGTAACGGCAGAGGATTTTGTCTATAGTTGGCGTCGTTTAGTCGATCCAAAGACGGCATCACCGTATGCCAGTTATTTGGGAGACGCCAAGGTCAGTGGTGCAGAAGCAATAATGGCAGGTGAGGCAACGGTTGAAACATTAGGTATCAAAGCACTTGATGATAAAACGCTGCAAATTACTCTGTCTGAATCAGTGCCCTATTTTCCTGATATGTTAATTCATACTTCTACAAAGCCTGTTCGCAAAAATGCCATTGAGAACTACGGCGATAAATGGACTGAAGCTGAAAATATTGTAGTTAATGGTCCTTATACACTGGAAGAATGGCGGGTAAACGATAAGATAGTCTTAGTCCGTAATCCCCGCTATTTTGATAACGCCCATACGGTCATTGATAAGGTTACCTTACTCCCCATCACCTCGCCGACGACAGACGTTGCCCGTTATCAAGCAGGGGAAGTGGATGTCAGTGCAGAGGTGCCTCCTGAGCAGTTTGACTCATTAAAAAGTCAGATGGGTGAGGAGTTAAGAGTCGCCCCGAGACTCTGTACTTACTATTATAAGTATAATACTGTCCGACCTCCCTTCGATGATGTGCGAGTTCGCCGTGCTTTAGCGTTGGCACTAGATCGTGATGTCATCGCTGAAAAGGTGATGGGACAAGGGCAGGTGTCTGCCTATCAATTGACGCCGCCCGCCACTAATGGCATGACTAATTTTACTCCAGAGTGGCAAGCATGGAGTAAAGAGCGTCGAATTGCAGAAGCCAAACGTCTAGTAGAGCAGGCCGGTTACAACGCCAACAACCCCCTTAAGTTTGAGCTGCTATACAACACCAGTGATAACCATAAAAAGATTGCCGTGGCCTTTAGCTCATTAATCAAAGAGGCGCTAGGCAATGATGTGGTAGATATTAGCTTAGTAAATAAAGAATGGAAAACCTACTTGGATACTCGACGTAACGGCAATTATGATATTGCACGCTCAAGCTGGTGTGGGGATTATAATGAGCCGTCCTCTTTTTTAAATACTTTAAAGTCTGATAATACCAATAATCATGGTAAATACAGCAGTCTTAAGTTCGATACTCTGATGAATCAAACGTTACAAGAAGGCGTGACTGCTCAGCAGCGTGCTAACCTGTATCAACAAGCAGAGGCCCAGCTAGATGCGGACATGCCCAATTTAAATATCTACCACTATGTGGGGGTACGTTTGGTTAAGCCGTATGTAATAGGTTTTCCAGACCAAGATCCATTAGATGTTTGGCAAGTTAAGGATGTCACTATAGCCAAACATTAATTGGCGTTTGGTACAATTTTAACTTATGACCATTTAACCGCAAGACAATACAAGTAGCTTTATTGACAACAGAGGGTTTATGTTAAAGCTTATATTTCGGCGAATATTAGAAGCCATTCCGACCATGTTTATCCTCATAACCGTGTCATTTTTTATGATGCGCTTGGCGCCGGGCAGTCCGTTTAGTGGGGAGCGTAGTTTCTCACCTGCGGTTATGGCTAATATTGAAGCCAAATATCATCTCAATGATCCGATGTGGCTACAATATGTCAATTATCTGAAGCAAATTGCAGTGGGCGACTTTGGGCCGTCCTTTAAATACAAAGACTACACCGTCAATGAGCTACTCGCGCAAGCCTTACCTGTGTCTATCGAGCTTGGCTTATATGCTTTTATTTTGGCAGTGGTGTTAGGGCTTATCTTTGGTATTGTGGCCGCCTTAAAGCAAAACTCTTGGATTGATTATGTGGTGATGGCCTTTGCCAATATCGGGGTGGTTATTCCCAGCTTTGTAAAAGCACCGCTTTTGGTGCTTATCTTCGCCATTACCTTAAAGTGGTTGCCAGGCGGAGGCTGGAATGATGGGGCGATACAGAATTTAATCCTTCCGGTGACGGCGTTGGCGCTGGCTTATACGGCAAGTATTGCGCGTATTATGCGTGGCTCAATGATTGAGGTGATGAACAGTCAATATATTCGTACCGCCCGCGCCAAAGGTCTGCCGATGCAGCGGATTGTCTTTAAACATGCCTTACGTCCAGCGATGCTGCCAGTTATTTCTTATTTAGGCCCTGCGTTTGTGGGTATTATTACCGGCTCTATCGTCATTGAGACCATCTTTGGTCTGCCCGGTATCGGTCAGTTATTCGTCAATGGTGCGCTTAACCGCGACTATGGCATGGTGCTTAGCTTAACCATTTTGGTGGGTGTATTAACCATTGCCTTTAACGCCATTGTCGATATTTTATATGCGGTTATTGATCCTCAAATTAAGTATTAGACCCTAATAAAACCCTTAAACATCACACGCTATAATCGAAGAACTCTGTAGTTCGTTGACTATATAGTAATAAGGATGACTATGAGTGTTATCACTGATAAAGCAATTGATATAGATGAGCCGACGACACCTGCCATCAAGGGTCGTAGCTTATGGCAAGATGCGTGGCGCCGTTTTTATCAGAACAAGGCCGCTATTGCCAGTTTGGTTACCTTGTTATTGGTCACATTGTTTGTGATATTCGTGCCTATGCTGGCTCCATTTGGTTATGCAGAAACCGACTGGGGGTATATGCAGGGGGCACCGTCCTTTGATAATAAGCATTACTTTGGCACCGACTCGTTAGGCCGTGATTTGCTGGTACGTACGGCTATTGGTGGTCGCATTTCACTGTTGGTCGGGATTGCGGGAGCAACGGTGGCGGTGATATTCGGCACGGTGTATGGGGCAACTTCTGGCTATTTGGGTGGTAAGATCGATGCGGTCATGATGCGCTTTTTAGAGATCTTAAACGCCTTCCCGTTTATGTTCTTCGTGATCTTGCTAGTGACTATTTTCGGTCGTAATTTGATGCTGATCTTCGTTGCCATTGGCTTGGTGTCATGGCTTGATGTAGCCCGTATTGTACGTGGACAAACCTTAAGTTTGAAGAGTAAAGAATTTATTGAAGCGGCGCATGTAGGCGGGGTGTCAGGTTTTAATATTATCATGCGTCATATCGTGCCTAACGTACTTGGTGTCGTGGTAGTGTATGCCTCGCTACTGGTACCGAGTATGATTTTGTTCGAATCTTTCTTAAGCTTTTTAGGCTTAGGGGTACAAGAGCCCATGACCAGTTGGGGGGCTTTATTACAAGAAGGCTCACAGACCATGCAGGTTGCACCGTGGCAGATATTAATTCCCTCGGTATTTTTGGTAGTGACCTTGTTCTGCTTTAACTTTATCGGTGATGGCTTACGTGATGCATTTGATCCTAAAGACCGTTAACTAGCCCTTAGTCTGAGTATAGTAGGACGAAAGCACCACAGATTCTAGCTTAGACATCATCTAACCGAATAAACAAATTATCTGATAGCCAATACAGGTAACACCGTTATGACAGTATTAAAAGACAACCTAAAACCAGAAATCGAGGTCAGTAATGCACCAGACCTACTGCAAGTAAAGGATCTATCGGTGCAATTTAGTACCGAAGATGGGTTGGTGACCGCTGTAAATGGACTCAATTTCAATTTACATCAGGGTGAAACTCTGGGTATTGTCGGTGAGTCAGGCTCAGGTAAATCGCAGACCGCATTCGCTATAATGGGGTTATTGGCTAAAAATGGTCATGCCAAAGGATCGGTATTATTTGAAGGACGTGAGCTACTTGGCTTGTCTGAAAAAGAGCTAAATAAGCTACGCGCCGAACAAGTGTCTATGATCTTCCAAGATCCAATGACTTCTCTAAATCCCTATATGAAAATCGGGGATCAGCTGGCAGAAGTGCTGATATTGCATAAAGGCATGAGCAAAAAAGACGCGTGGAATGAAGCGGTCAACATGCTTGATGCAGTAAAGATACCTGAAGCACGTAAGCGTATTGGCATGTATCCGCATGAGTTCTCAGGCGGTATGCGGCAACGGGTGATGATTGCGATGGCGCTGTTATGTCGTCCTAAGCTGTTGATTGCTGATGAGCCGACGACCGCGCTCGATGTGACGGTACAAGCGCAAATCATGACCTTAATGAATGAGCTTAAGCGCGACTTCGGTACGACGATTATTATGATTACCCATGACTTAGGCGTGGTGGCAGGTATCTGTGATAGAGTGTTGGTGATGTATGCAGGTCGCACCATGGCCTATGGCGAGACGGAAGATATCTTTTATAACCCTACTCACCCTTATACCAAAGGGCTACTAAGAGCCATTCCGCGATTGGATAATAACAGCGGTAAGCTTGAGACGATACCGGGAAGTCCGCCAAACTTACTCAGCCTACCACCCGGCTGCCCCTTCTATGAGCGTTGTCCTTATGCGATGGACATCTGTCACGATGTGCCGCCCCCTCTTAAGTTTTTACCTCACGATAGACAGCGGGCATGTCACTGGAAACCTGAAGACGTTGCCAATACTGAGCCACAAGATGCGCAAGATCAAATTGTGACAGGGATGGAGGGATAAGCCATGACACAGACCACAAGTAACCCAATGAATGGGATCAATGAGAGCCCATTGTTGCAAGTCAAAGAGGTGGTAACCACTTTTGATATTAAGCAAAAAGGCAGTTATTTTTGGCAAAAGCCAGCCACCTTAAAAGCGGTCAATGGGGTATCATTTGACTTGTTCGCTGGCGAGACCTTGGGAGTGGTTGGTGAGTCGGGTTGTGGTAAGTCTACCCTGGCTCGTACTATTATTGGCTTAGTCAAAGCCCGTTCAGGCAGTATTAAATTTAATGGCGAGGAGATGGTTGGCGCCACTAAAAAACAGATGCGCCTTAAACGTAAAGATATCCAAATGATATTCCAAGACCCCTTAGCGTCGTTAAATCCACGCATGACAGTGGGTGATATCATTGCCGAGCCACTAAGGACTTATTATCCTAAGATGCCGAAAGCTGAAGTCGAGCAAGAGGTGCGGGCGATGATGCAAAAGGTGGGTCTGCTCGCCAACCAAGTTAACCGTTATCCGCATGAGTTCTCTGGCGGTCAGTGTCAACGTATCGGTATTGCACGTGCGCTTATCTTAAAGCCGAAGCTGATTATTTGTGATGAGCCAGTATCAGCACTGGACGTCTCCATTCAGGCACAGGTGATTAACCTATTGCAAGAAGTGCAAAAAGAGATGGGGCTGGCACTGATATTCATTGCCCATGATCTGTCAGTGGTAAAGCATATATCTGATCGTGTACTGGTGATGTATTTGGGCAATGCGGTTGAGCTTGGCGTCGATAAGGCGGTGTATAGCCATCCTACCCACCCTTATACCAAAGCTTTAATGTCAGCGGTGCCTATTCCAGATCCTCAAATTGAGCGCAATAAAACCATCGAGCTCTTAGAAGGTGATCTGCCAAGTCCTATTAATCCGCCTTCTGGCTGCGTGTTTCGTACTCGGTGTCCTATTGCGGATGATGGCTGTGCTCAAACAAAGCCAGTACTTGAAGGTCGCAGTGATCATCAAGTAGCCTGTATTAAAAATAGAGTGCCTATACTTAGAGGTGTTGAAGGTGACGGAGGTGAGGTAGCCTAGCCTATTGTACCGCCCATAGATAGTAAACTGTAGTTTTAAAGCAGTAAGATAACAGTAAGATTTACTACATATTTAGTATGTTATTCGTTATAGAAGGCGTTATAGTTAAGAAAAAGAGATCCTAGTAGATGCTCAATTTTATCAATTAACATAAACAAGGACGTTATCATGTCAAATTTAACCCAGTCATATCTAACTCGATCTGCCCTGAAGAAGTCTACCTGTCTAAAAGTTATTGTCGGTGGCGCATCGCTATCTGCCCTTTTATTTACCTCAGGCTGTGCCACATCTGAATTACTCGATTCGGGTAGCCGTACCACAACAAGTACGACATCTAGTAAGCAAATACTGGTAGAAGATCAGTTGGTGGCGTTCGGTCGTCCCGCGCAGCCGCTACCCAATATGCCAGGCAGTAGCGTGGTTATCGTTGGTGAAAAGAACAGCTACGTACTCAGTCAAGGGGGTCCTGAAATGGTCAATATATTGACCAATCTTACCCCCAAAAATATCCAAGTCGACAGTGATATGACTTTTTACTCACCTAATAATGATGGCTATTTCCAAGGTGAGATGAAGATGTCTTACGCGAAACTAAGGGATGAGTTTAAGCGCAGTGACTATCAGTTCTTTTTACAAAATGGAGGTAAAGAGTGTACCAATGCCAGTGACGAGCGTATTGGCGCACAGCGCTTCTGCTTTAATGTGCCTATCAAAGGTGGGGTGTATCCTGCGGTTAGCAACTTAAGTATGATTCAGTCTAAATACAACGCGTTAACCAAACCGTATCCTGTTGTTATTTACACCCAATCTAATAGTCAAACGACGACTCGAAGTGGTAATAATGCGGGTGAAAAATTAGTGCTATTGCCGTTCGCCTTGGCATTCGATGTGGTTACTTTTCCGTTCCAAATATTGGACGCTATTGCCAATTAAAGTTGAATTAAGAAGTCAGTCTCAGACCCTAATTTAAAAGACCGCTGTATTGACAGCGGTTTTTTTACGTCAAAACTATTTAATGTCTAAACTATTTAATGTCTAAACTATTTAACGTCAAAACTTTTAATGTCTAAACTATTTAACGTCAAAACTATTTAACGTCAAAACTATTTAACGTTGAAACTATACCTTTCCATAAAAAACACTTTTTTTATTCATCCCCTAATTTCAAAACTTGGCATGACTTGTTAACCCTATCACTGACTCTTAATAAATTTATCCTAAAGCCTTAATGACGGTGATGCTAAAAGACCTGTACGGTCGTACGTTATACACTCAAAATCTTGAGCCGCTGGTGTAAGTTTGTTATTTAATCTTATTGGTCTTGGTCAGTGTAAAAATTGATACGGCTTAAAATGTGGGTTTGTATCACATACGCACACACATAAGCACTTGGCCACGCAAATGCAAAAGCCAAGAGCCACGAACTGATAAGATGCTCAAAATAAGCATCACTATAGCCCTCTTTAATCAGTATTAATGCGCCAGAAATAATTATCGACATCAGCGAGGCCATCAGTCCTGTAAATATCAGACGATAATATTTTTGATGAATACGTATTTTAGGTGAGGGCTTTTGGTTTTGAGAAGATTCGGTCATGGGTTTATGTGACTCCATAAGGCGTATTAAATTCATAATATCATTTCTAAGAATTAACCCACCTGGGTCAAACTCGGTTTTTGGAAGGATTAATTCTTATCCTCCATTCAAAAAGCCTCTCTTATTTAGGAGAGGCTTTTGCTTTTTGAAAGCTTGGCGCGTTTATCACGAAGTAATCATGAGGTAATCATTCTGTCTCTATTTAATCTTAACCTCTTGATTTAGATTATCATAACAAATGCTATTTATGAGCTCTGTAAAATTTTTGCATAAAAATGTCAGGATATGACATCCCCTTTATGTTTCCACACGCCCTATAAGCACTTTTGCCATTATTGACTGCATTAAATTAGGTTGGTTGAATAGTTAATTTAAGTGTATTATTGATTTAACTGATTTACCTTATCTAAAGGTCCCACATAATTAGGACACCCCATTTCATTATCGCTCATACTTGATATCTATACTCTATAATCATACTCTATAACTATACTCTATATAAGAGAGGCTTAAATGACCCCGATCAAAAAACAATTGCGAAAAGTGATTGCCATGTTGCTTGCCGTATCTGTTATCGGCTGTACAACCCCTAATGCCGTAACGGTCGCCACCACTCAAAAGCTGTTACAGCATGAGCGTACTAAATCAGGTTTAGAGGTTAAGTCTTTTGTGTTGTCGACTGGCGAGACACTGGTCTATGCTGACAATAACAACGTTACTGCCGAGCCCTTACTACTGATTCATGGCTTTGGCGGTAATATGGACAACTTCGTGCGTATCGCTGATGAGTTCAAAGGTTACCACGTGATTATTCCAGATCTATTAGGATTTGGAGGCTCTGACAAACCGATGCTTGCAGATTACCGTGCCGATGCCCAAGCCAAGCGGTTGCATGAGCTGATGCAAGCCAAAGGTATGACGCCTAATTTGCATGTGGGTGGTAACTCGATGGGTGGGTCTATTTCGGTGGCATATGCAGCAATGTACCCAGAAGAAGTAGCCAGCGTATGGCTGATAGACAGTGCTGGGTTTTGGTCAGTGGGTAGGTCTGAGACCTTTGAAGGTACAACGCTTGAGAACAACCCACTATTGATTAAAGATTATGAAGATTTCTATAACTTGTTAGATTTAGTGATGAATAAACCGCCCTATATTCCCAAAACATTAAAAGCAGTATTGGCTCAAGAAAGGATTGATAATCAAAAACTTGAGGCTGTTATCCTGAAACAAATCGTTGAAGATAATGTTGAGGAGCGTGCTAAGATCATCGCTCAATATAACATTCCTACTTTGGTTGTATGGGGCGATAAAGATCGAGTGATTAAGCCTGAAACCGCCTCTCGCATCGCTCAAATTATACCGCAAGCGAAAGTGATTATAATGCCAGACATTGGGCATGTGCCCGTATTAGAAGCAGTGAATCAATCGGCTGATGATTATAAGTCATTTCGAGAGGGACTAAAGAAAGATTAAAACAACGTCATCAAGTGGTAGCTCTATGACTTAGGTCTACCACTCACATTCAGCGATCAACCGTCGCATCAATGCTTTAGCCGATTCATCTCGAACTCGGCTGACCCCTTGTCCTGCCCATAGTGACATATGTTCTGGATTACTGGCTTTGGCCGCTGCCGCTCGCATCGGTTTTGTCATAGCGTTTAACTGCGGATAGGGTGGCAAAGCATTATCGTTATCATATTCAGCATAACGAGTTAAATACTCATTCACCAACCCTCGTGCTGGTTTGCCTGAAAACAGACGGGTTAAACGTGTGATGTTCTCTCTTTTAGCTTGCGCCACTTTTAATAGTTCTGCTTTATAGGTTGGGTTAATACCACTCTCATGGGTGGTTAAAAATGCCGTACCCAACTGTGCCATCTGGGCGCCAGCAGTTTGCACCGCTTTGATGTCTTGACCTGTCATTATGCCACCTGCGGCAATCAACGGAATATCAGTGACGGCTTTGGTTTGACTAATCAAGGTCAACAAACCGAGCGGGTCTTGCTCGCTTGCCTCAAGCCAACCGCCTCGATGTCCGCCTGCCTCAACGCCTTGCACGCATACCGCATCTGCACCGATATTTGCCCACGCTTTGGCCTCTAGCGGATGGTTAGCCGTTCCGATGACTTTCGTACCGACCTGATGCAAGGCGTCCACTCGTGTTTTGCTGATAATGCCAAAAGTAAAACTTGCCACAGGCACAGGGTTGTCTAGCAATACTTGAAATTGTGCTCTAAAGGACTGCGCTGGCGTTTCAGGTAACGCTAACTCTATACCATGCTCATCGTAATAGGCTTGTAGCCAGTCGGGAATAGGAGTATCAAAAGTACTTGATTCTGATTCACTTAGTACCATTAGGTTAACCGCAAAAGGCTTGTCGGTTAACGCTTTAATCTGGCTGATTTGCTTATATAGTGTGTCGGGCGCTGTCATCCCTGCGCCAAGGCTACCTAGTCCACCAAAGTTACTGACGGCTGAGATTAATTCAGGCGTGGTTGCTCCGCCCGCCATTGGAGATTGCACGATGGGGTATGGTAGATTTAAATCAGTAATTAACGTCATGGCTGTCTCCTGCTTAAGGGTTTCCTATTACGATGATTAGGTTTTGTTATTACTTACTGTAGCAGGGTTTTGGCAAAGAGAGGATTAATAGGGGCTATTTAGTTGGTGAATGGGGTATGAATTGATAGTAGGTGTTCATATATTTACCTACAAGGTCAATTAATTTGATAAAATAGTCTTATCCGTATAAGAATATACGACCAAATTTATAGAGTTTCGCTAACTGATAGGAGGGCGTTATGACTGAGAAATCAAAGTTCGTCCTTAAATTATCTGGTATTGGCTTAGAAAATATTAACGCTGGCGATATTGGTCGTCTGCTCAATGACTTTTGTAAGCTTTTGGGTGATGAGTACTTATTTTTTGATGCCATCTACTCAGGATCTGCGGTTTTAAAAGTAAGTACAGACACCGAACATTACTATGAGAAGCTTGAGATACTCAATAGCAATATAGCCAAGCAGGCGAATGCTCTTGATGATATTAATAAGGTGTTACGCAGTTATTCCAAAAATTTTAGTGACATTGATGCTTCAATTTTTGCCAGTCGTACGGCAGTGAATGATGAAGATATGGAATTAGTACATCAGATTGATTATCGTAAGCCTAACTCAAATACCTTTACTCAGGTAGAAACTTTTACAGGTAAGCTTATTAAGCCTGCCCATGGTAAGGATGCGACTGACCACTTTACCATTGAGTTGCTCAATGACAACATTATATCTGTCTCAGTACCAAAGCAAATATCCCTAGATTTAGCCTCTCATCTCGAATCCTTATGGAAGTTTGATAGCTTAATTGAGTTTACAGGTAAAGCAAATTATGAACTGCAAGACAAATACAAGCTCGTATTGAAGCGTTTTGAGGCTACTGGTTTTAGTATTATCAAAAATGAAACGTCTGCAAAATCTTGGATAGATGAGTTTCTATCGTATGGTGAGAGTGGCTGGCAAGACAGTGACGATCCAGTAAATACATGGCTTGAGGAACGTCATACATGATAATAATGGCGGATAATAATTTTTTAATTAAACTGATTGATGATAAGCAGGCTTATCGAGTTTTTAATCAAGTATTAGAACGAAAAGAAGTGACACTGGGGCTTTGTACCCCAGTGATTAGTGAGTTTTTAGTAAAAGATGATAACCGAGGTCGTTCTGATTTTTTAGGAAAGGTGAATAACTTTACCCAAATTTTTAACTTCGATTTAAAATCTGCTCAAATCTGTGCAAACTTGTTTCGTGACCTTATAGATGAAGGCTATATAAAAGAGAATAATGCAAATCGACAAGTTATCAAAGTTGACCTTCAAATTATCGCTATTACTCTAGCAAACAGCATCCCTAAGCTATATACCACTGATAAAGAAATTATCAAAATTGTAACTAAATTAAGCCTGCCTATTGAGATTGTCAATTTTGAAAAGGAAGAGTTTCAGGGAATGCCTTTGTTTGAGGGTAATGAAGACTAGTTGTGTCAATTGTTTTAATAACCTGATGCTTTTATAACCTGACTGTCTTACAACCTTGATTTACTATTAAGCCCTTAAAATCCCTACCTTATCATATTTCCAAATTGTAGAATCATGTGTAATTAGCAAGCGTAGCGTGGGTTAGCGATAGCGTAACCTGCGAATATATTGTGCCAAAATCTCATATCTAAACACCAAACCTTTCATAAGCGGTTTCATGTCCAAGCTATGTTTACTACAAGCCCAGCCTCGCTTACTTATCGGGAGATACATTAGCGATTGCGGTGTTTTTTGTGATAATAAAGCCACGAGCAAGCCCACAAAGTCGATTCTGTGAGCCATTATGGACTACCATCTTAGCAACAGAATAGTTTGTTGCCATAAATAGACGTGGGTTACGTTTTTTCTGCACCTCATTGAGGTTTGAAAAATCTAACCCACGCTACGCTGGCTGTTAGTTTCCAAACAGTACTAAATCAGTATAAAAATGCTTGTAATCTCACGGTTAATAATGACCATACTTATTTTGTCATAGGTAGGGGAACGACTTATGGCGTTTGGGTACGTAATAGCTGTGTAGTTAATAATATGTCTACCTTTTTTTCAAAATTTGATTTTGGTAAACGAATTAAAAATAAAACTGTCAGCACTGGTAAGCAGTATCAAGGTCAAACCATGTACCGAGTTACAGTTAAAGATACAAACTCTAAACTTAGAAAAGGAGATATTTACTATTTAGATGTTCTTCATAAAGACCATTTAGAAGTATTTGATGGTATGGGTAATTTTAGGCAAGCATTGAATCTAGATGGTACTTTAAATGAGGCAAAAACTAAATCAAGTGCAGGAAGAAGAATCAATGTCAAATAGTGAGGATATAATGCATATGTCAAATATAGACTTTAATCAACTTCGTAAGTTAATTGATGAATTAACTATATTTAAAAACATTAAGGATTATGACTCTTTACATGCAGATTATAGTTTTGATTGGCAGGAAGATGCCAATGAAATAATAACGGATATTAATTACTATGTCATGCAAGCAAATATAGCTATAAAAGATAAGGACTTTAGAGCTTTATCATTTTATATGATGTATTTAATTATTCAATTTCAAGTTTTAAATAATACCTTGCACGGAATCACTGAAGATTTGAAGTTATTACATCAAGATGATAAAAGTTATAATTGGCCACCTATAACTGATGACTATACTCCACCAGAACCATACGATTTTAAACCACCTTATAGGTCAAATTCGAGTGAGATTCCTTCAAAATATTAGAGCCTGTTGAACATTTATAAATTATACAATTCTAATATGACTTCAATATAATAAAACTGACGTATCAAGACTGAACTTAAACGCCAAAAATAGCAGGCGTAGCGTGGGTTAGCGATAGCGTAACCCACGAATATATTATGCCAAAATCTCATATCTAAACACCAAACCTTTCATAAGCGGTTTCATGTCCACGCTATGTTTACTACAAGCCCGACCTCGCTTACTTATCGGAAGACACATTAGCGATTGCGGTGTTTTTTTGTGATAATTAAGCCACGAGCAAGCCCATAAAGTCGATTCTGTGAGCCATTATGGACTACCATCTTAGCAACAGAATAGTTTGTTGCCATAAATAGACGTGGGTTACGTTTTTTCTGCACCTATTTGAGGTTTGAAAAATCTAACCCACGCTACGCTGGCTAGTTTGGTCTCGCCATGAAGATACTTTAGCATATGGGTATAAGCCAGTTATAGCTACGTCAAGCTTTAAAGAGAAAGAAATATATGAGGTTGTTGTTCAGGACAGCGGTGGTAAAACAGAAACTTTTGAAACTACCGAAGAACATCCGTTTTGGGTAGATGGTAGTGGTTGGGTACCTGCAAATACTTTAATTGCTGGAATGAAACTTGTTGATAGAAATAATGATAAATTAACCGTCGTTAGCCAAACCAAGCTAAATAAAACCGATACCGTTTATAATTTTGAAGTCGATGAGTTCCATACTTATCATATCGGTGAGTTTGGGGTTTGGGTGCATAATGCTTGTGTACCAGATATAACTAATGCGACTGCACACGGTGCACGAAGAGTTACAGAAAGAGGATTCAATCAAAATAAAATAGCAGAGATTGTAACTAACTATTCAGAGAAAGGGTATCAACCGGGCGGTTTAACTGTGTACACAAAAAAACAATCAAATGGTAATTACGATGTTCTTATTGTTAATAGTGATAATCAAATAGTTTCTGCTATTGGTGGTACTAAAGAAAGTTTACCAAATCGTAGAGCGGTAATGACTATGTTAAATAACAATGGTGGGTTTAGTGGCATCCCACTAGATTATTGAGGAATACTATGAGTAATATAAAAAATGATCAAGATAACCTACTTATCAAACTTAGCCCAATATCTTGTGATGATTTTGGGGTGCTGTGTTTGCTTCAAATTGAGACTGATTTAATAGTTTTAGATTTTAAAGATGTGAGTGAAACAGATAGATATATGTCTCACAATAATATGAGTTACTTGAAAAAAGAGATTGTGAAGTTAAACAATGTAAATGATTTTAATGAAGATGAGTTATTAATCTCTATATATCCCATTGATATGTTTTTTACTATGGATATCTTTAAAAAAAATAACGAGTATTTATTCGTCAACTTTAGAGTACCTGTTGGTATTTATACCAACTCAAAGATCGCAGGGTATAATTTCGGATTAGACTTTACGGTAAAACTGAATTCACTAATAGACTTTTTTGAAGGTTTTATACTAGAGTATGATAATCTTATTAATTCGTAGCATATATTGCGAAAAGTGATCGGTAAGAAGTTCATTCTGCTAAGATGTTACAGACAGGAATGACGTTGGTTAACTGTGACAATGAGCAAACGCTTAAAGTTGTTAGCTAAACCAAGCTAAATAAAACCGATACCGTTTATAATTTTGAAGTCGATGAGTTCCATACTTATCATATCGGTGAGTTTGGGGTTTGGGTGCATAATAGTTGTGCTGATAACCTTTTAAAAGGTTATAAAGGTCAAAAACTTAGCTATGGCTCTAATGTTATTACCATTGATAAGTCTGGTATAAAGCATATTTTAGAGCGTCACCATCCTAATTATTGGGATGACTCTGTTAAAACTAATCAAACATTCTTAGATAAGTCAATGAGTGTTAATGATATAGAAAATGGTATTAAATCTGTTTTAGGTCAAAATTCAGCCCTTTTACGTTCAGGTAAGAGAAATGGTCAGATTGAAGGCTTATATAATGGAAAAAGATACGTTTTAAGGTTGAGAGATGGAGTTGTAGGACAGTTTTACCCAAAATAGCAAGCGTAGCGTGGGTTAGCGATAGCGTAACCCACGAATATATTATGCCTAAATCTCATATCTAAACACCAAACCTTTTATAAGCTGTTTCGTGTCCACGCTATGTTTGCTACAAGCCCAGCCTCGCTTACTTATCGGAAGACACATTAGCGATTGCGGTGTTTTTTGTGATAATAAAGCCACGAGCAAGCCCATAAAGTCGATTCTGTGAGCCATTATGGACTACCATCTTAGCAACAGAATAGTTTGTTGCCATAAATAGACGTGGGTTACGTTTTTTCTGCACCTCTTTGAGGTTTGAAAAATCTAACCCACGCTACGCTGGCTTTCTCATGGTACTATCCTAAATAATTCTACTTATCTAGGACAGCCCCAAAGTTATATTTATGAATTAAGGAGTATTAGACATGCCAGCTTCAGCAATGATGAGTCAAAATAATTCAATATTATTGTATCAGGAAGACTTTTATGACATTTTCGAATATGTCAGACCATTCGTTAATTCACCTGATTTGTACTTTAAGTTTTTTCTCCTAATGGATTCAGGTTTAGATAGTGTTAGTTTTCAGGAGTTAACCTTATCAGAATTTAATGAAATATATAGAGCTATGGTCAGAGCACTTGAGCATTTTAAAGAGTCGGGAAAAGCTTTAGGCATGATAACCGTGCTTTAAAAGAGTGGAAGAATACAATACGTGAGCTTGAAAAATATGAACGTTTTCAACCGCTGTAGATATTTTTTAAGCTTAATCGATATTTTAAGGAGTATTAGACATGCCAGGAACCGTCGTAATTAATAAAGAAACTATAATAACTTTATATCAAATAGATTTGTATCATATTTTTGAGTATGTCAAACCATTCGTTAATTCACCTGATTTGTACTTTAAGTTTTTTCTCTCAATGGATTCAGGATTGGATATCGTTAGTTTTGAAGAGTTAACTTCATCCGAGTTTAATCATATATATAGGGCTATGGTTAAAGCACTTGATCATTTTAAAGCCTCTGGTAATAGCTTTAGTCCTGATAACCGTGCTTTAAAGGAGTGGGAGAATATAATGCGTGAGCTTGAAAAAGATGAGCGTTTTGAGGCATTGTAGATATTTTTTAAGCAAGCGTAGCGTGGGTTAGCGATAGCGTAACCCACGAATATATTATGCCAAAATCTCATATCTAAACACCAAACCTTTCATAAGCGGTTTCATGTCCACGCTATGTTTACTACAAGCCCAGCCTCGCTTACTTATCGGAAGACACATTAGCGATTGCGGTGTTTTTTGTGATAATAAAGCCACGAGCAAGCCCATAAAATCGATTCTGTGAGCCATTATGGACTACCATCTTAGCAACAGAATAGCTTGTTGCCATAAATAGACGTAGGTTACGTTTTTTCTGCACCTCTTTGAGGTTTGAAAAATCTAACCCACGCTACGCTGGTTGATAACCTTGACCGTGCCTTAAAAGAGTGGGAGAACATAATACGTGAGCTTGAAAAAGATGAACGTTTTGAAGCATTGTAGATACTGCTTATAAGACTTTAAATAAAGAAAAGGGTGAGTTATTTTTATACTTTGACACGGTGTGAAAATACCTCACCTTTTTATGCTTAGTAAATGCAACTTTAGCCTTTCAAACATTATGCACTCACCTCCAGCTTACGCACCTCCTTAGTGGAAGTCTTTGCAGGTGATACCAAGTTTCCATTTGTTATCAAAGCTCATACATACAGTATCTGCTAAAATTAAATAAAGAGCTTTCACGTAATGAGATTCAAGAATATATTAATGAGGGTAGAAGTAAAACGCATCAAAAGTTGTCTAAATTAATCGAACTAGGTCTTATACATAAGAAAGGTCAGAGTAGAGCTGTTGTTTAGTTCTTATCGAGTGTCGATAAGAACTAAGCGCAAATGAACGCAAAATGTTTATATATTGTCTCTAACCCCACTCCGAGAAGCGGTTTAGCCTTGACAGTAGCGGTATCCTACTGGTTTGAGCGAGTTGCGGTGGCTAAAGATGAGGGGGTGTCGAGGTAACAGCAACAACTTATCTTGTGTCACCGCCTCGCTCATATCAGTAGATACAAGCGAATGGCGAGATTGGCTACTCAGTCAATTTACAATCAATATCCTCCTACCCTTTAGGTGGCCAAGGTCTATCCGCCTCACTCTCAATCCACTCTGCCACATATCCCGTAGCAGGCAATTTTAAATCAGATTGACCCAGCGCATCTAAGATCTTTTGAGTGTCTATCACCTTTCCGCCTTTGGTCACACCAGTACGCAATAAAGCAGTTGAGCACGGTTTGCCTTTTACCCACATAGATTGTTCGACATAGATCCAGCGCTCGTCAATAGCAGCGATGTGCGTCTTAATCGTGACCAGATCAAACGGACGAATACGTTTGCGATATTGAATGGTGCTGCCCGCAACCACCAAACCCCAACGCTTTTCAAGTAGTTTCTTACCCAGTCCAGTGCGGATGGCAAAGTCGGTACGGCCAAAGTCGTATAACGTGAGAACCCGTCCATTATTCATCTCGATAAAGTTATCAATATCAGTCAGGCTACAGCGTATCTGAATCTCTGCGGTGTCCTCAAGGTCAATGGTCTCGCCTTTGCGAGTGGCATTAACCGCTTTGACGATAGCCTTGGTATAACGATAAAAGGGATACATAGTCACGCCTCGAAATAGAAATAGTGCTTCGATTATGCTCAAAACATGGACGGTTGCAAAGTAGCAGACGTGTCTAACCCGTCATTAAGACGATATGACCAGACTGACAGCGCTATGCAATAGTGAAAGCTCTCAATAAACGTCGTATCTGATGATAGGTCGTATTTTATATAATTAGCTCAATCAGTTTGGCTAGATGGCCTTATCGATACCTACCGAAGTGAAGTAGGCGCTGACCGTTTCAGGTATCCAGTTGATATCAAACTTACTGTATTTTTGTGGTGTTGCCTGAGTAGGATGGTTATCGTCACGGTCAGCTTGCGCTAAAGCGTGACTGGATTGGGCTTTATTAGATTGATGTTTATTAGATTGAGCTTTGATAGAATGGTAGCGAAGATAGCCAATATGACCACCGTGCGCTGTGTCCAAAATAGTTACTGACTCGGACACATCATTGTCAGTCGCGGTAAAGCCAATAAAGGGGTCATCTTTGGCACTGATGAGTAAAAGGGGATGGGTAACCTCACTCAAATAAGGTAGGGCAGAGGCACGGCGGTAGTAGTCATTGCTTGAGCGATAACCGTGTCGGGGCGCGGTAAAGATATGGTCAAACTCACTAATACTGTCCACTGATTTTATGGCGTTTAGCTCCTCTTTACTGATTTCATTTGCCAATGCTTTTTTGATAATGGGCGTCAGTAAGTAAGGGGTGTAAATCTTTTGTCCCAAAAAGCGCTGCATATTCATCGCTGCTGACGACATATCCACTGGGGCTGAAATGGCAACGGCTGCATGACACAGCGCCTCATCACCATATTCACCCATATATTTAGCCAACGCATTGCCTCCTAGCGATACGCCAACGGCATAAATGTTGGCATAATCTTGTTTTAAGGTTTGTAGCATATGGTGTATTTCTTTGGTGTCCCCCGCGTTATAAAAGACACGACCTCGGGTCGGAATACCGCCACAACTGCGAAAGTGTGCAACCACAAAATGCCAACCTTGGGCATGAATATGATGTGCCAAAGCACGCGCATAATGACTGTCACTACTGCCCTCCATGCCATGAAACAATACGACTATCGGCGTGGTCTCTTTGTTGTCACTGTTCACTGGAGATACAGACTCTGCATCATAAAAGTCATAGGCCACATCGCTTTCACTAAGCGAGTCGCGATATATTTCACGTCTGTAATTTGGTGTTTTGGGAGCAAAGAACTTAGGTAGGATGGTTTGAATGTGCGGATTAGTTAGCCAAAAGGGCGGATTAAAGGGTTGAGGATGAAAGTCAATGGCTTGGGTGTGGGTAGTGGTATCGACCATAAGAGTGCGCTCAGTATAAGAGTTAGTGACTATAAGTTAGGGATTATTAGTTAAGGACTATAAGTTAAGGACTAAAATATGAGCAAAATAATATCCTATATGTACAATTAATTTCAGTGAACATTTGGTTACTGAACATGTCAATGTTGATTGTACTGTATAAGTCTAAATCGTTTTATTCACCCATCTTTTATTAATCTAGTTTTTAGTCATCTAGTTTTTAGTCATTTAGCTTACTAATGCTCTGTTAAACACTCTATATTAACTCTACTGCATTAAATTAAATCTGCCCTATTTGGTCATTCCAAACCTAAAAAGCCGTCTATCGAGGAAAGCAAGACCAAACGCAACAAATAGTAGGTTCAGGGTGCCTAAAAAGATCGATGATTTGATGAAAAGGTATCGGTATAAGCGCATTGATAGCGGATGAATAACATCAAGCGATTATGCAGAGGTAACGGTGTCAAAGAATTTAAACGCGGTTTCAGGCACCCAATTAGCATCAAGCTGCTTATTCTTCCAACGCAAAAAACCAATATGTCCGCCATATTCGGGAGTATACAGCGTCACCTGTTTTGATACATCTCCTTGAGAAGGCAACACTCCTAAGAAGGGATCGTCTTTGGCAATCACAATTAAGGTCGGTTTAGTGATTAAATGCAAATACGGCATGGCAGACGCTTGGTGATAATAATCATTTTCTGAACGATAGCCATAGCAGGGTGCGGTAAACACGCTATCAAATTCACCAATATTACGACTGGTCTTAATCGCTTGTATTTGTGCTTCGCTAAGCGTCAGTTGAAGCGCTTTGGTTGCAATAGGGTTGAGCAAATAGGGAGTATAAATCTTACGACCCAAAAAATTCTCCATAGCAGTAGCGGCAGAGGATAAATCTAGGGGCGCTGAGAAAATAGCGGCCGCCTGGCATTGGGCTTGATCACCATATTCACCCATATATTTAGCAAGCGTATTACCACCAAGCGACACGCCTACGCAATAAATGGTGTTATAACGCGCTGTCAATTGTTGCAAGGCATGATGCACCTCTGGGGTATCGCCTGCACTATAAAGCCGCTCCCCTTTTACCGCCACACCGCCACAACTTCGAGTATGCACCACGACAAAGTGCCAGCCTTGATCATGCACGTAATGCGCCAGTGTTCGGGCATAGTGGCTCTGGCTACTGCCTTCCATACCGTGAAATAGCACCACCAAAGGCGTGTTTAATCTATTTGATGGGTTTGTGTCTGACGGATTGGTGTTTGAGCCGGCATTAGTCTCTTTCGTTGCAACTTCTTTGACAATAACTTCTTTTTCACTAATTTGCTTATCATCAATCTGTTTACCTCGAACTTCGCTTTCTCGAACCTCTATGCCATCCCAGAAATCATAGGCGACTTCGCTTTCCTCCAGCGAATCCAATACCAATTCGCGTCGATAAGGGGGCGACTCTGGCATAATAAATCTAGGCAATATGGTTTGTAAGTGTGGGTTTCTTAACCATACGGGCGGTTTAAAATCAGCTACTTCAAAATCATACGGGTCCAAGTCCTGCTTCTTATTATTCATCTTGTTATGTCTCAATTATGCAAATTAGAACCGTCAGATTGAAATTCTGATTCATCATCAAGTACACGACCGTCCATCCCCAACCGCTCTTTTAGCGTCTCTACATCAGCTTCTGGCAGGATCACGCCTAGAGTCACAACCTTACTGTATGCTACCTCATCAATTGTGCCTCCCACATCCTCCACCACATAGCGTACCTGCGATTCATTGGCAAAGTCGGCTTCAATTTGTCTATGGGTCATCGGTACAAAAGCGGTCAGCCTGTTTTGTTCATGAGCCTGATCAACGGCTGCCTGAGCAGATCCCGCATACGCCCTTGTTAGACCGCCCGCACCGAGTTTTATACCGCCAAAGTAGCGCACGACGATGACAATAACATTACCAATGCTTTTATGCTGAAGTACATTTAATATCGGTTTGCCTGCTGTGCCACTAGGTTCTCCATCATCATCAAACCCAGCACTGGTGGTATTATTTGGATTGCCGATAATGTAGGCCCAGCAGTGATGACGGGCATCAGGATATTTTTCACGCAATTGTTCCACATGAAACATCGCTTTTTCACGACTGAGTACCGGATAGGCGTAAGTAATAAACTGCGATTTTTTAATCTCTAGTTGGGCAGTGACAGGCTTGGATAATGTTTGATAAGTCATAGTTGAATTCAGTCAAAAATACTAAAGTGATAAAATGCATCATTTATGGGTGTGTTAAACTGTGAGTTATTATGAACTCATACTATATATCAGTAATACACAAAGGATACCATAAATGCGGTTAGACAAATTTATCAGTAAGGCGACAGAATTGTCGCGCAAAGAAGCCAAAAAAGTACTGCACGCCAGCGAAATCACCGTCAACGATCAAGTCGTCAAAGATGGCAGCTTGCATGTCGATGTGCTCAACGATGATGTGATGTGGGCAGGCGAGCCTTTATCTGTCGCCGCTGGCAATCGTTATATTTTACTATACAAGCCCGAAGGTTTTGAGTGTACCCTAAAGCCAAAAGAGTACCCGATTGTCACCGAGCTTATCGCGGTTCCCGAGCTAGGCAGCTTGCGTATCGCAGGGCGCTTAGATGTTGATACCACTGGCGCGCTGATATTGAGTGATGATGGCGGTTGGTTGCATCGTGTCACCAGTCCCCGTCATCAACATGCTAAGGTGTATGAGATGACGCTTGCTGATCCTATGGACGAGGCGGCTCAACAAAATGCCATCCAAAAGGTCGCTGAAGGTATCTTATTAGAGGACGATAATGAGCCCACTAAGCCTGCTACTCTAGAGTTTTTAGATGACACGCATGCCCGTTTGACTCTGACCGAAGGCAAGTACCATCAAGTGAAGCGGATGATGGGCTACTTCGGTAACAAAGTCGTCGACCTACATCGTGCCAGTATTGGCATGGTGACGCTTGAGGGATTAGAGAAAGGCGAGAGTCGTTTTCTCACCGAAGAAGAAGTCGCCAGTTTTTAAACTCAATTCTAAGCGAATAAATTAGAGTAGCTCATCCTGCCATCCGCTATTATCTTGCTTGCCCACTGAGGCGGTGACTATAGGCTGAGGACATTCCTGTTGTCTCGATACTGCCCTCAGCCTAGCCCCGCTATTCTCAGTGGGTAAGCAAGTATATCCGCTCCTGTCAGGGCTAGCGGTTACATCCTCTGCTTGCCACGATTTATCGTGATTTAAATACTTGTCAACTAATAGCCTATGTTGCAAATAGAGGGTTACCTGTATGAAAAGAGGCATCTAAAAAACCGTGGGTGACACTTCGTTTCACCACACGCTACAACTATTACTCATTAAAATAGAGTTTTGACTATAGAAGTTACCAGTTTTACTCCCTTCCTTTTCCAAAGGAAGGGTTGGGGATGGATTTTTTCAACCCAATAAAAATAATGACTTACAAAAACGCTTATCCCGAATTCAGGTTATCTTCTTAAGCTCTCTAAACCTACTATTGGTAGCGTTTGCACTCGCCTTCCTCGATAGGTTAATTTCTTGATTTGGTATAATTAAACTTGACCACTACAAATTAACCCGCTACTCTTAAATGACTAGTCGCAAACGGTTAGACCCTGCTCGAAGCATTTGCTATATTTATTTGCCATTTCAATGCGCAATTGGGTGTTAGGATGAGTTGATAAAAAGTCAGATAGGCTACCTTCTTCCACTCTTGTCTCGTTTATATCATCTTCAGGCTCGTCTACATTGTCATCTGCATTGGCATGAGTGTGATCCTCATCGTGTTCATGCTCAGAGCCATCCCCTCCGTCTGTATTGAGCTCACTTGTAGAGTAATCCTCCATGCGGCTTAGAATAGCGACAAAAGCCTGCGGATTAATACCTGCTTTAAGCATCTTTTTGAACGCAAACTCATCCGCTTCCGTTTCATATTGACGTGAATAGTGATTTGATACCAGCGCTGTTCCCAAGCCGGTAGCAAGTTCACTGATACCATCAGGGTTACCCAAGACTAACATGACAATCATAGTGGTGAATGAGTTTTGGGTCAGCATCTCTAAACTATGACGTTCAACCACATGCCCCATTTCATGCAATAGTACCGCATCTATTTCATCGTCATTATGACTTAACTGGACAAATTTATCGGTCAATACAATATCACCAGAGGGTAGCGCAAATGCGTTTGGCAGACTCATGCCCCCTATGTTCATCTCTCTAAAATGGAGCTGATAATGGATATTGTCATTGCCACCCAACGGTTTTAAGCGGGTTTCAAAACGAGAGATAATCTTTTGTTGTTCCGCGTCACTTAGTTTAGTAGGTTGTAAAAAATAACGGTCGATAACCTCTAGTGACTGTTTGCCAATATACTCTCCCGTCGATTGGGGTAGGGCATGAGCCACGGCTTGGCTGGTCCACGGTATGCCCCATTTTATAAAGCCAATAGCAAACACGACCGTTAAGACCAGCATCATTAAGACACTGCTCATTTTTGTTTCATATTGGTGTAAGCGTAGATTCCATTTTGAACCTGCACTGCTATTAGTATCACGACGAATCAAGATATCTATAGCATCGTTGTCCAAAGTGGTAAACAGTGAGCCGTCCGCCAAGATCAATTTACGTTCGGTATTGCCTAAGCGCTCGTTGATACTGACTTGAGACCACTGACCCGTTAGCTTATGGTCTTTTTGCGTATTACCTTTGAAATTCGGTTTTGAATTATCTTCAACATGATCTTTGAGAGTAGTATTGTGCTCATGAGGCACAATATGTACCTCATAGCGTGTTTTATCGACGATAAGTTGAGCAGGGTATTGAGTTGAGATGTCTTTGGGATACCATTTACCCGTTATCCCTGTGCCATCTTTTGAGTAATTTGTGTTTAAAGGCTTTGGGGTTGATGTTCTCATTTTTTATACTCAATATAATGACTTAAAACCATATTTACTCAAAAACAATTGCTCACTCTAAGTGCTCAATATAAAAGATACCTTTTTTAGAAAACAACCTATCCTTTTAAGATACGGTTAGACTCAGTTAGGCTCACTAAACCTACTATTATTGGGGTTTAGTGAGCCATTCTCGATTGGTTAATTTCTAGATTTGTTATTAGCTTATAGCGCGATGTCCATATCGATGTCTAACACATCCCCAATCTCTTCCCCAATAGCAGACTGTTCTTTCTCTTTTTGAGTCAAATAGCTATTAACGTCCACATCTGAAGCTTCTATCCATGTATTTTCAGCAAGGTAGCGTGCCACACGTACTTGAGCCCAAGGTAGCGCCAACCCTAGGGTAACAATAGTCAGTAACATATTAGTCAGCAATACGATGAAATACCGTTTGGCACTAACCGTCGACTTAAAGCTGATCGCTTTATCTAATGTGGTATTGTCGTATATATATTGACGTTGGCGACTATAAGAGTAGGCCGCGACCAACAAAGCAGCAGCGATAAAGCCGAAATATACCAACACCAGCCCTATGGCTAACAGTGGATTTGCGCTAGCAGTCGCCATCTCATTGGCCATCGTTTCAGGATCAAAGCCACCTGACATCGTAGACGAAAATATAACCGCAAATAACGCAGCCAGTACCAAATAACACCCAATGGCGACTAGCGCCGTTTTAAACGCAATTTTTATAAATGTGCCTGTTTTCACATCAATAAAGAAGTTCCCTTGACCATATTTGGTCTGACCCACCTGATATTCAGCGGCTTTTTTAGTAAATAAACCACCCAGATAGATGGCGAGTGCAAGGGTAGTAATGCCGCCCACCACTGCGATGATAAGGCTAGTGGTCATAGAGATAGATCCAGCGCCTTGGATCGTTTGCATCAGTGGGATTAGGCTACCTATGAGAAGTAATACAACGGCCAAATAGCCCACGACAGGGATTAACATATAGATAAAGTACGACGTTTTTAGCCCACCGTTGAAGCTAAAGCGTACATTACTAAAGCTGGTCATTCGCATATTAAACTTTAAGCTGCGCCAGATTACCCATGGCATAACTGCGAAAATAATAATAGGTATAATCAACCCAGCCGCTGGATAGACTTGGTTGATAATAATAATGGCTATCAATATGAACATACCAATGAGATAGCCTAAAAAGAGTTGTTTGCCTGTCGCATGATAATCAAAAAATCGGTCTGAGTATTCGGTATTGGCATAAAAGTATCGACGTGTACGTACTTTTGCCCAAGGATAATAAATGCCAAGCGTGATAACGCATAATAAAACATTAACAATCCATATTTTAAAATACTCACTACCTTTTCCATTAAATGCTAGATGTTTCATGCTTTGCTTTGATCCTTTTTAGTATAGTTATCAATTATAAAGTTTGTTATACGGCTGTATTAAGTGGCTTTGACTATTTAAGCTTCTTTAACTATTTAAGCTTCTTTACATATTTGATTTTCATAAAATATTTGGATAATTTGCCATATAGAGATGACAATCTATCAAGGTCGTCAAATTCTGCTACCAGAGCGTTATTACCCTAAATAGCCTAAATGTTGTTATTAGATACCCTTACCTTAAAAGGACCTCAAAAGTCTTTAACAATAGGGATATGGATAACCCCGTAAATGTCTTTGTTATATCTATTACATAATGATTAAAATTTAAAACATAGTAAACAAATACTTAACAGGGGTCAACTTGTATTAATGATAATTATTTTCATGATTAATGAAAAATTTTCATTAAAATCCTAGATTTAAATCTTGATACAAGGCTATAGGGATAGCCCAGCTTTTACTAAACTGGCATAAACGTGTTTAGGCTAAAGGGATTAGCCTAGATGCTCATTGAGTAAGTTGAGTAGGTTAAAAAGGTGAGCAAATTGAGTTAATAAAAAATGGATAACGTTGAGTAGGTTAAAAAGGTGAATAGCTTAAGAAAGATAAGAAGAGCGTATTTTAACTTTGAATAGTCTTAGGCAACTAACAGAGGGATAAGGCTGACATGCGTAAGTGCAACCTTAGAAAGTTTAGTGCTAGGTTTAGAGATAGGCTTGGAGACAGGCGAGTGAGATGCCGTAGCTGAATACTTGAGACAATACGAGATACGGCTTAACTCACTGAAAATAGAGAGGGCTTAATTGATTAACACAGACGGTTATGGCAATACCACGTTAACTATTTTCCAATCAACAAACCCTTCCCGTGTCATCTCAACTGTGACTGGATATCCTTTAATATCCCCAGATACTGTGAAGCAATTGATACCACAGTAGTTTAACTTAAATTTTTTGCTGTCCTCTCCTGCTTCAGCATGGGCTTCAAGATCCGAGGCTTGACTGTCCATCACCTGCTGCACTTGGGTTTTGATCACCGTATTAATATCTCCACGCTGAACGATAATGTCCTGAATTAATTTGCGCAGATTGACTTTATTACTAGCAATGGCCCATGCGGCTGCGAGCTCCTTAGTCGCTTGATTGGCTTGACCTTGAGTCTTAACTAGGCTACTAATATTGTCGGCAGTAATGGCGTTAGATACTGAGCTTGAAATAAAGTCATTAGCGGCTTGGTTTAGAGGTTCACCACCAAGTTTTGCGACCAATGGGTACTGTAATAACGTATTAGAAAACTTAGCCATTAACTGTGACTCGATATTTGGTTGCAGTTGATTGATGTCAATATAGCTGACGAGAGACTCGCCGTCGTGTGCATCATAAGCCTCTTTTATTTGATAAGCCGTATAGTAGGGAGAGCCTGCAAAGACAGCAATAGCCACAATGATAAGTGTGATGACTAAAAACTTTAAGAATTTCATAAAAGGTAAGGGCCTGTGAGTCTATAAGGGTTAGATGAGATCAGTGTTACTTTAAGATTTGCATATCATAGGTAACGTTAGACAGTTTGTAGAAACAGGGTTCAGAAGACCAATAAATAAGAAGGTTATTAAAACATAAGCATAATAATAAATAGATTTTAGCATAATTGCTTGATAATCGAGGTGATTGTCACCATTAAACAGGAAAAGTATTGATTAATTTTGCAGTATTTTATGCCAGTCATTTATATATGGCTATTTATAGACAATTTTACAGACAATAGTCACTGTGATTATTTTGATTAAATTTGAATGCCATCGTTCATAATGTTTCACATGAAACATTAGGAATAATAATGGCATGTTGATAGGAGCCTCCATGAGTAAGCGAGATTTTTACGACGTTCTAGGCGTTGATAAAAACGCCGATGAGCGTGAGATTAAAAAGGCCTACCGTAAATTGGCCATGAAATACCATCCTGATCGTAACTCAGATGACCCCGATGCTGAAGAGAAGTTCAAAGAAGCCTCAATGGCTTATGAGGTATTGAGCGATAAAGAAAAACGTTCTGCCTATGACCGTATGGGACATGCTGCCTTTGAAAATGGTATGGGCGGTGGCGGCTTTGGTGGCGCTGGTGCTGGTAATTTCCAGGACATCTTTGGCGACATTTTTGGCAACTTTGGCGACATCTTTGGTCAGTCTCGTGGCGGTGGTCGTCAGCGCCGTGGTTCAGATTTGCGATATGTGATTGAGCTAACTTTAGAAGAGGCGGTACGAGGCTGTAAAAAAGAGATTAGTTTTACCGCGCCTGCCCCTTGTGAGACCTGTGATGGTAAAGGCGCTAAAGATGCTTCTGATATTGTTACCTGTCAGACCTGTGGCGGTCATGGTCAAGTTCGTATGCAGCAAGGATTCTTTGCCGTACAACAAACCTGTCCTAATTGTGGCGGCTCTGGTAAAGAAATTAAAAATCCTTGCCCAGACTGTCATGGTAGCGGTGTCAAAGATAAATCTCGCACTCTTGAAGTCTCAATCCCAGCAGGGGTAGATGATGGGGATAGAGTACGTTTAGCCGGTGAAGGTGAAGCCGGTGGTGCAGGTGTACAAAATGGCGACTTGTACGTAGAAGTCCGCGTTAAAGAACACCCGGTATTTAAACGTCAAGGCGCTGACTTGTATATGGATGTGCCCGTAAGCATCACCGATGCAGCGCTTGGTAAAGAAGTTGAGATTCCGACTTTAGATGGTAAAGTCAAGATTAAGGTTGCCGAAGGCACTCAAAGTGGTAAGCTACTGCGCGTCCGTGGAAAAGGGGTGACTCCCGTGCGTACCACGATGAAAGGTGACTTAATATGCCGTATTATGGTTGAGACGCCCGTCAATTTAACCCGTGAGCAAAAAGAGCTGTTACGTCAGTTCCAAGATACTTTAGATGGCGATAGCAAGCATCATCAGTCTCCTAAGAAAAAGTCTTTCTTTGAAAAACTTGGTGACCTATTCGACTAAAGCGTTCGACTAAAGCGTTTGACTAAAGCGTTTGACTAAAGCGTTTGACTAAAGCGTTTGATTAAAGCATTCAGTTAACGAAGTTTGATCACATTGATTTAAATAAAGTAGTCTAATAAAATCAGCTGGGTTAAATCAGTGTTATGAGTCGAATATAATAAAAATCGTTATATTGAAAGCCCATAAGTTTCACGTGAAACGTATGGGCTTTTCTTATGTAATTAAGGATTGTCTCGTTTTAGATAAATGAAAGAGGGACTGCGCTAACCTCACTCTCTACAAAAGAGAAATCAAAAAAATCATGCTATCATTATTTACAATTGCATAGTAGATAGAGAAAAGCATTATTCTTAAACGAATATTATGCGTATTCAGCTAAATTAAGGAAATAATCATGACGCAAGTGCATTTTCAAATAATTAAAGTAGGCATTATTGGTGCCGGTGGCCGAATGGGCCGTATGTTAATAGAAGCGGTTCATAACAATGAGCAAACGCAGCTAGCAGCAGCGATAGAGCGCAGTGGCTCCAGTTTAATAGGCGTTGATGCGGGTGAGCTGGTCGCACTGGGTAAAAATGGGGTGGCTTTAACGGACAATCTTGAAGCAGAGCTAGACGGCATCGATGTACTGATCGACTTTAGCTTACCAGACTCTACTGAAAATAATGTACAACTGTGTGCCAAACATAACGTCGCTATGGTCATAGGCACTACAGGATTGAGTGACGCTCAAGAACAACAATTAAATGAAGCCAGTCAGCAAATCCCAATCGTCTATGCTGGCAACTACTCTACTGGTGTTAATGTGTCTTTGAAGTTGATAGAAATGGCTGCTAAAGCATTTGGGCAAACGGCAGATATTGAGGTCATTGAAGCACATCATAAGCACAAAGTAGATGCGCCTTCTGGTACCGCCTTTATGATGGCGGATGCAGCAGCAACAGCACGTGGTCAAGATTTAAAACAAGTGGCACTATACGGACGTGAAGGAAAAACGGGTGAGCGTCAAGAGGGTAGCATCGGCATTCATGCCATTCGCGGCGGTGAAATCATTGGTGATCACAGTGTGATGTTTATCGCTGATGGTGAAATGGTCGAAATCAAACACCATGCCCGTGAGCGTATGACCTTTGCAGCAGGCGCAGTACGAGCGGCCGTATGGGTGGTTACACAGTCAGCTGGTCGTTATGATATGCAAGATGTATTAGGTTTGACGGGCGTTTAATCGCCCCCTATCGACTTTTAAAAGTTAAATAGGGGACTGGTTAGGTTAAGCTCTGGCGTTATCAAGCTGTTTTTCACGCAGTTTAACGACTTTACGTACCTTATCACGCGCACGAGTCTGTTTTAAACGCGATAAATAATCAACGAATAGCACCCCATTTAAATGATCCATCTCGTGCTGAATACAGACCGCAAGTAGTCCCTCGGCAATCTCTTCAAAAGCATTGCCGTCTCGATCTAGCGCTTCAATCTTCACTTTTGTCGGACGCTCGACCGAATCAAACACATCAGGTACTGACAGACAGCCTTCTTCATAAGGCTTTTTATCTTCTACAAGTGGCGTAATCTTCGGATTAATGAACACACGAGGCTGATCATTATTTTCAGATAAGTCCATGACGATTAGCTGAATATGACGATCTACTTGGGTAGCTGCCAGTCCAATGCCTTTGGCATCGTACATGGTTTCAAGCATATCATCTATTAGTTGTTTGATGTCATCATCTACCGTTTTCACGGGCTCTGCAATGGTACGTAAACGAGGGTCAGGATAATTAAGTATTTGTAATTTTGCCATAAGAGATCACGTTGTATGTTAGTTAAAGTTTATGGGCTAACTCATGTCTACTATATCTGAGTTTATGCAATCGATAAACTTTAAAAAATAAAAGTTAATAATATATTATATATCACTGAATGAGGGGCATTAGCCTTAATTTCAAGCTAATTTAGGCAATCATCCGATACATCGTGTCATGCCTTTTCTATAAAATTACCTGTCCTTGTCATATTCGGTCAGATTTACTGAGCTAAGCATTTGTCGTATTTACATTCGTCTTCTTGGATGTCCTTCATACATAGGTTAACTTATATATTTGGTACTGTTACGAGTATTTGAGTTAGCAACATAAAAAAACGGACTATAAAAGTCCGTTTCGTCGCTAAATTAGTTACATATTTTCGATGATATTGCTATTAATATACGTATCTTAAGAAAAGAATTATAAAGGTCTTAAGAAAAGTATTATAAAGGGTTAAGTACGTTTATTAGCAATTAGTTCATAAATAAACAGTAAAATAATGGCACCAATGACTGAGAATGCTAGGCTAATAAATCTACCGCTATCTGCTAAGCCTATTAAACTGGCAATAAAACCACCCAAAAAAGAGCCTGCGATACCCAGTATGATGGTCATAATCCAGCCCATGGCATCGTTACCCGGTTTAATAGCACGTGCTAATAACCCTGCAATAAAACCTACAGCAATTGTCCAAATAATGCTCATATTATTTCTCTCCCTATCAATTAATTATTGTACCGTTTATAAAAAAAACTTATCTTTATTAGACTCGCACTGTCTACTGCTTATTAATACGCGTCTTGTTCAATAAGCTAATTTTAAATTTGGCAGTCGCTATAACTTTAGCTAAGTTTATATATTTATATGATTAATAAAGTATCGTTATTGAAGCGCCTTATCCTTTATGCATGTATTTATACAGGTAGATTAAATTGAGAAGTTTAAGTTATTTTAAATAACTTGTTATAAAGTAACTTCTTAAATAATTTCGCTTCAAATGACTTGGTCATACATCCTCTAGTAGGGATAAGTCTAATAGGTTTAAAGTCAAACTTATGATTAGAGAATGATAAGCGATGAGCAATAAACCATAAAGAGCGTTAAACCACAGTAGAGAGTAAACGAAATAAATTTATTCTAACCTAATGATAAAAGAAGAGACTTCAATACTCGTCCAAATTGAATTTTAACGGCTAAAAAAGACTAGTAGTAAGATTGAATTGTTAACCTTGTACAGGCTATGTGACCATAGTTGGAGTATTAATAGAGATTGATAATAATAAGTTAACTAATTGTATCGTTTATTTTAACTTTTGTTGCATTTGCATCACTGTTTCAAGGTTAAGTACGTAATGGTCTGTTTATTAAAACCTAAAGAGAGGACATAGAGCATTTATTGGCAGTTGAAAAAGAGATATTGGTAGTTAATAAAGAAATATAGTCTGAAGGGCTTAAATTTAAAGCCTTATCCATTAGGATAAAGCCTTTGGAGTAAGACTTAATGAAATTAAAAAAAGACGACATCCTTTATGGGTTTAAAGCCTTAATTAGGCGCTGATGAATGTTTTCAAAGCCGCCATTAGACATAATGATGATGGCATCATCTTTGCCGGTATCGCCTATTTTAGAGACAAGATGATCAATGATACTTTGAGTATCCGTCATTACATATTGAGAATTGCGAACAGTGTTGGACTGCGCGGTAATAGCCTCATTCAGCCCCCACTCTAAACCTGCGGGCTCATACCAAATGACTTCGTCAGCCAGTTGCGCAGAAGCTGCTAAACTGTCTTTATGAACCCCAAGTTTCATTGTGTTACTGCGCGGCTCAATAATTGCCCAGATTTTGTGATTTTTTAGCTTCTTTTTTGCCCCATCTAGGGTGGTGGTAATCGCGGTGGGATGATGGGCAAAGTCATCGTACACTTGTACTTTATTATTTGAGTCGCCCAATTTGTATTCCACATCAGCGATCAGTTCCATGCGACGCTTAATACCTGAGAAGTTAGACAAGGCTGCGCAAGCTTGTTCAACACCAATGCCGATATCATAAGCAGCAGCAACCGCTACCATCGCATTTTCTACATTATGACGACCACTCATACCCCAATCAACTTCTCCGGTTACCATCTGGGTATGCTCGTCATCGTGATAATGTACCAAAAATCGGCTGCCGTCCTCTTCAATTAATTCTGCTTTCCACACGCACTCTACCGTACCTTGTAAGCTGCTAGGCTCTATAATTTCAGTACGCCATATCGGCGTCCAACATCCTTTGTCTATCGTCGCCTCTAAACTTGGTGTGTGCGCCGGCATAATGATCTGACCATGACTTGGAATCATCCGAATCATGTGGTGGAACTGAGTTTGAATGGCGTCTAAATCTTTAAAAATATCAGCGTGATCAAACTCAAGGTTATTTAATATAGCAGTGCGAGGACGGTAATGGACGAACTTAGATCGTTTATCAAAAAATGCGGAGTCATATTCATCTGCTTCAATAACGAAATAGCCTTGTTTGCCGTCTTTGCTAGTATCAGAGCCTAAATAGCTACTGTGGGCAAAGGGTCTGTTTAAAGCATTATTATCACTGTCTACCAAAGGCACACCGCCGATCAAAAACCCAGTATCAATGCCGCAATAATGTAGTATCCATGCCAGCATGGTCGTCGTTGTGGTCTTACCATGAGTACCGGCAACCGCTAATACGTGACGATGTTGCAACACCTGCTCCGATAAAAACTGAGGACCTGAGGTATAGGGAATACCTTCATCTAGCATATATTCAACTGCCTCAATACCCCTTTTCATGGCATTGCCCACGATCACTAGGTCAGGGGCAGGCTGCAAGTGACTGGCGTGATAACCTTCTAAAATTTCGACACCCGCACGTTCTAATTGAGTTGACATCGGTGGATAGATGCCGGTATCTGAGCCAGTAACAGTATGACCAAGATCTCGAGCTAATAATGCAAGTGACCCCATAAATGTGCCACAGATACCTAAAATATGAACGTGCATGCAACCTCTGGTTTTTATCTAAATAAAGAAAAAGTGTAACGATTAAATAGCGCTTAGGACTTAAAGACTCTAAACATTAAAAGGCTCGAGCTTTAACAGGACGCGATTTAATAATACGCCATAATACCATTAAGTTAACCAAAATTAGAAAGGTAAACAAGATAAGGGCTTGCTCGGGAATACTAAGTCCTAAAAAGCGCCAGCTAATCTCAGCGCATTCGCCAGAGCCTGATAGTACTTGGTTGATAACCTGTCTCATTGGAAGCGCTTCGAGCCAATAATCCAAACCCGGACCACAACTCGGCACTTGGTCTGGGGGTAGATGTTGAATCCAGACATGGCGCGCCGCCACACCAGCTGACCATAAGAGTCCTAACATTGAGCCCAACCATAACAACAGTCGAATAGCGGTAATTTTGGGATTACCAAGGGCTGCAATAAGGGAAAAGATACCCATGACAATAAGCCCAATGCGCTGAAAAATACAAAGAGGGCATGGCTCCAAACCTTTGGCGTTTTGTAAAAATAAAATAGCAAAAGCCATGCCAACCACAGCAAAAAATACTAATATGATATTAAGCGTACGATAGGAAAGTAAACGCTGCATGGGGTTGCTCCTTGGCAACTAAAATCCATATTAAACCGATATGCTTATCACTAACAGCACCCTAAAAAGTCACGTTAAATAAGCCTAACGATATTGTTGTATATAATCATAAAAACTTTGAGTCTGGTTGCTCTCAAGATCTTGTTGTTGTATCCATGATTTTTCTGCCAATACTTCGTATTTTGCCTGAGTATTGGGACTTAGGGTATTACGCATGATAGCGTCACGGTGCTGCTGCGCTAGAGCATAGCCAAGCTTCCAAGTGCTGCCAAATTTTTCCGTATCAGAAAGCACTTGAGCAGACAACGTCGCATCGGGATAGACGGCCTTGCCAAGCATTAAAGTCACAGCGACTCGGTAATTATTACCCCCATATTGATCATCTAATAAAGTAGCGATGGGTAACATGGCTTCTAAATGCTTTTGCATCCACTGACTTAATTTGACTTCACCGTCGCATGTTTTAATGCTTAAGTTCGGCTCACGACCATTATTGACAACCCGCTCAAGGTTTTCAGCCAATAGGTCATCCTCCTCTGGCAACAAATCAGGAGAGTCAGTCAGTAAGCAATACAACGCTAATACTTCTAAGAAGCAAGCGGTGGAGAGACGAATGCCAATATCACTATAAGGATCTAAATCTACCGCTCTAAACTCTACATAAGCAATGCCACGAGCCTCTAAAGCGTGACTCGGTGTCTCTTCTGACTCCGCGATTTGCTTCGGACGGATAGGGCTGTAGTACTCATTTTCAATTTGCAGGATATGATCATTAATCTGTATCGGTTCACCATTCTCATCATCAAGGCCCAACTTACTAAAGCCTGAGAATGGGGTGTTAATGGCACGGCGCAGACCGTCCACATATTCAGGCAGGGTGTTATAGCGAATATCAAGCTGATCTTGCACACTATTGGTATACCCAAGCTTGCTCATGCGTAAGCTTGTGGCATTTGGCTTATAGTAAGTCGTCTTATTCAACTGCTCTAAGCTATGTTCACGACCGATTAAGAAACAGGGACAAACCGTAGGACTAGCACCTGTGAGATACAGCACCAGACTACTCATCCGCTTAAAGTTGCGGATAAGCCCAAGATACTTCGCATTTTTAAATTCGGTAAGTGAGTTGGCTTGGTCTTGTTTTGGAGAGTTATCGCGCCAAACACGGAATAAATCATCACCAAAAGATAAATTGTAATGAAGCCCAGCGATGGTCTGCATACGCCGGCCATAACGAACCCCTAAACCACTGCGATATAAGGTTTTAAGACGTCCGACATTGGAGCTGCCATAGTCGGCCAACGGGATATCATTGTCATCGGAGGACAGCATACAAGGCATCGATAAGGGCCAAATCAGCTCTCCTTCCTCTAATGAGTGATAAACCAAAATATGCAACTCACGCAGCATACTTAACGTCTCTGCCACCGTAGACTTCGGTGAGGTGATAAGCTCAAGTAAGCTCTCAGAGTAGTCAGTAGTGATGTAAGGGTGGGTCAGCTTTGACCCTAAAGATTTTGGATGCGGGGTTTGGGCAAGGAAGCCATCAGACTGCATTCTTAACCCCTCTTTTTCAATACCACGTAACATACCAGATAAGAGCTGGCTTGTTAACCAAGAGGGTATATGAGAACGGGGGGAATGAGGGGTAACGTCAGTCATACTATAATCTCAAAATCAATTAGAGGCATCACTCGCTGACAAGACTATCTGTCAAAACCGTCAATTAAGACCGTTTATCCATATATCTGTCAACGTATAACGTGAAGCGTAGGAGGTATTATCAACAACTTAGCAAGAATGCATATTGCTTAAATATCAAAGTAGTGTAGCCTAAACCTATAAAAAAATCATGTGCGTTTACAAATGATCCTAGCGTCAAATCCGTATTAAAAATGACCCTTTAAAAAACAGGTAAAATTAAAGCCACTAAATCGAGAATGAAGACCCGCAACCACACGTGGTAGTGGCATTCGGATTGGTCACGACGAAACGTGCCCCTTCTAACCCTTCGGTATAGTCAACCGTTGATCCTTGTAAGTATTGATAGCTTAAGGAGTCAACCAATAAGGTGACGTCATCGTTTTCAAAGTTGGCATCATCTTCGCCAATTTCATCAGCAAAGTTAAAGCCATAAGAGAAGCCGGAGCAGCCTCCACCAGTGACGTAGACACGTAGCATTAAAGAGTTGTCGCCTTCTTCTTCGCGCAATCTGCGAACTTTATTAGCGGCACTGTCAGTTAAGGTAATGGTTGTCATAATATCCTCGTAAAGTGTGTAACTTCACTGAACGCAAAATCAATGTAAAGAACGTTGTTGAAATAATATGAGTTTAATGTCATTTAAATTATTGTCACTATCATTAAGTGCTATGAAAAATGGGCTATAAAATGGGCCATAAAAATAGACAAAGCAAAATTTACATTAATTATTTAAACAATTTTAAAAACTATTATTTTTAAAAACAATTGATATTTGGAAAGGGGATGCCAGTACAATGACATCCTTATTAGAGGCTATTTAGAATACATTTATCAATTCAATAAATAATTCTATACAGCTCCTGAATGAATTATTTAAAATTTTAGCCATTCATTATAGCATAATGAGGCATAATGCTTGATTTTCAATGTTGTAATTGTGCCAAGCGTTGTTTCCTTGTCATAGTTTTTTAATTTCTGACACGCATTAATTTTATAACCTGCTCAGACATAACCAAAAGTGATTAGTATCCATGATTGAATTTAACAAAGTTAGTGTCCGCCGTGATGGTAGAGTACTCTTTTCAGATGCGACCTTCCAGATACATCCAGGACAAAAGGTGGGGTTAACCGGGAACAATGGTACCGGTAAATCAACTTTATTTGGTGTGTTATTAACGCATATGGGTGAACGTAGCACAGATGAATTAACGGTCGATGCTGGTAGTGTCAGTATTCCTAGCGGATGGGATGTGGCGCATATGGCACAAGAAGTCGAAGGGACCAGTCAGCCTGCCATCGACTATGTCTTAAGCGGTGATAAAGAATGGTATGAGATTAACCAAAAGATGATGAATCCTGATACGCTCAGTGATAATCAGATCGCTCAGTTATATCAACGATTTGATGACATCGATGGCTATCGGACGCCCACTACTGCAGCGCAAATTATGGCAGGTCTCGGCTTTAAAGCCAATCAGCACGAACTTCCAGTAAATGACTTTTCGGGTGGTTGGCGTATGCGCTTGAATCTGGCGAAGACATTGATGAGCCGTGCCGATTTACTATTGCTTGATGAGCCTACCAACCACTTAGACTTGGATGCAATATTATGGTTAGAAGAGTGGATTGCGAAGTTTGATGGCACTGTCCTGCTAATCTCGCATGATCAAACCTTCTTAGATGCCACTATTGGTTATATCTTACACGTCGAAAACCAGAGTATGACCCTATATACGGGTAACTATTCACAGTTTGTGCGTACTCGTAGCGAGCGCTTAGCTCAACAACAGCAAGCGTTTGAAAAGCAGCAAACCACCAAAGCGCATTTAGAAGACTTTGTGCGTCGTTTTCGTGCAAAGGCCTCAAAAGCGAAGCAAGCCCAAAGCCGCTTAAAACAGCTTGAACGGATGGCAGACTTATCACCTGTGATGGCAGACAACCCCTTTACCTTTCAGTTTTATGAGCCCAGTCACATGAGCTCACCGCTGATTTCACTTAAATCAGCAGACATCGGTTATGGTGATACGCCCATATTGTCTAATGTCAGTCTGCAAGTGACACCAGATACCCGCATCGGTCTGTTGGGTATGAATGGTGCTGGTAAATCGACATTAATTAAATGCTTAGTTGGTGAGCTGACGCCTTTAACGGGTACGTATAAGGTGTCTGATACGCTTCATATTGGTTATTTCAATCAGCATCAGATGGACAGTTTAGATGCTGAGGCCACTCCGATGATCATGATGCGTCGTTTGGCAGGCAAGACCTCTGATGCAGAGCTGCGCTCATTTTTGGGTAGCTTTGACTTCCGTGGCGATCGTATCGATACGCCTAGTAAGCTATTTTCAGGGGGAGAGCGTGCGCGTCTGACACTGGCACTCATTGTCTGGCAAAAACCAAATGTGTTGGTACTCGATGAGCCTACGAACCACTTAGATTTGCAAATGCGTCAGGCGTTGACCATGGCGTTACAAGGGTTTGCTGGGGCAGTGGTACTGGTGTCGCATGATCGCGAACTCATTGCCAACGTTTGTGATGAGCTATATCTGGTACATGATGGCAAGCTACAGGAATTTGATGGCGATGTGTCAGACTATGGCAAATGGCTATCAGAACAGCGCAAGTCCGACGCCAAAGAGGCGGCAAAAGAGACACGTGATGCCAAAGCTGTTGCCCTAAGCGCTGCCAAGCAAGCCGAAGAAGCCAAGAAAGCAGCTGAAGCAAAAGCAAAGGAGGATGATTCGCAATTAACCAAAGAAGAGCGTCGTAAGCTCGCGGCAGAGCAGCGCAAATTGACCGCGCCCATCCGAAAGCGTATTGAGCAAGCTGAAAAGAAGCTGGATAAAGTGGCCACTGACTTAGCAGATCTTGAACAACAGCTTGCCGATACCTCTTTGTATGAGGACGCTCGTAAGGATGAGTTGTTAACGCTGCTTGAAACACAGGCCCAGCTACAGCAGCAGCAAAATGAATTAGAAGAGACATTAATCACGGCGATGACAGAGCTTGAAGGTTATGAAAATTAAAGTTATATCAAGTGTAGGTTATTTTATACAGCCCCTAGAGACTTAAGGCGAGTTATCTCTTTTAAA
The DNA here is from genome assembly GCF_057621535.2 of Psychrobacter sp. CX5. Taxonomy (NCBI): domain Bacteria; kingdom Pseudomonadati; phylum Pseudomonadota; class Gammaproteobacteria; order Moraxellales; family Moraxellaceae; genus Psychrobacter; species Psychrobacter sp. CX5. Next base: position 1,306,566 of record NZ_CM177735.1, read on the forward strand.
TTAAACCCTTTATAAATCAAACTTTTTAACATTAAAAGAGCATACTAAGTTTTGCTCTTTTTTTTAAACTGTAGAACATACTTTAGCTTAATCTATGACGATAAGCTTAGAGTATGACATTGAAAAGGGAACGTTTAGGTAGTGAAATTCAGGGTAATAGCCCTTATATAGTAAGATATGAGATGAGTATTTAGACCCATAAAAGGATAATAATAATGGCAGAAAAGAGTTTCTACGATACTTTAGGTGTCAGTAAAGACGCCACAGACAAAGATATCAAAAAGGCATACCGAAAGCTTGTGCGTAAGTATCACCCTGATGTCAGCGATGCCCCTAATGCTGACGAAAAGATTGCGGAGATCAACAATGCTTACGAGACTTTACGAGATCCTGAAAAGCGTGCGAAGTATGATGCCATGACTGCTAATCCCTTTACAGGAGGTGGCGGCTTTGAAGGCGCTTCTAGCTTCAGTGGTGCAGGCGGTCAAGGCGGATTTAGATGGGAAGATGTCAAAGATCAATTTGGTGAAGGAGCGCCCTTTGGTAGTGGTAGCTTCCGCTTTGACGATATCTTCTCAGCTTTTGGCGGTGGTCAGACAAATCGCCAATCAGGTCAGTCAGGCTATGACCATTTTGGAGGTGCTTTTAAAGATCCAGGTCCTGCGCCAGGTCAGGATCAGCACGCTGAGATTAATGTTACTTTAGATTCGGTGTATAACGGTGATGACTATAGTATTAAATTGAATGTGCCCGTTCGTCAGTCGAATGGCAGTGTCACCCATGAACAAAAAACATTAAAAATTAAAATCCCAAAAGGCATAACCGAAGGCAAACAAATTCGCTTAAGTGGTCAGGGTGCTGCCAGCATGGGTGGTGGGAAAAATGGCGATTTATTCTTAAAAGTGCTGATCAGTCATGATGACAATATTCGACTAGAAGGCGCTGATGTCTATCAAACCGTAAATATCACCCCTTGGGAAGCGGCATTGGGCGAAAAGGTAAATGTGGATACACCAGCGGGCACCTTAGGGGTCACGATACCCAAAAATAGTAAGTCTGGCAGTCATTTACGAGTTAAAGGCAGAGGTATTCCTGCAAAGCAGCCCGGGGACTTGTACCTAACCTTAAATATCGTTAATCCGGATGTTACGACCGAAGCTCAGCGAGAAGCGTTTACTGCTTTAAAAGAAAGCTTTTCAAGTGCTGATATTAAACGTTAATGGTTGAAAGTCTTGAAATGGTTCGCTTCTAGTCCTTATATGCTCCTTACATGACTAAGGATTGACTAAAACTATGGATCGACTAACACTCAGGTTAAATTTCAGTTATTTTTAATAACAGCCAATAAAAATATAAGAATAATAGGATAGATATCATGAAACATTCTGATGAATTTAACGATATAATCTTGACCTTAGATGAGCTTATTACGGTTTGTGGTGTAGAGCGTGATTGGGTCATTGATTTAATCGAAGAAAATGTGATCACCTATGACATTCCTGAAACACAGCAGTTTACCGGCTATCAACTGGCGACAGTGCGCCGAGCGTCGCGTTTAAGCCGTGACTTTGATGCCAGTATCCCAGCTATTGGATTGATCTTAGAGCTATTAGAAGAGGTAGAACAATTACGTCAGTTTAAGCGTCAACAAGAATCGATTATGCAGACTATTCAGACGATTGAAGTAGATATTCAAAAAGACTAGGGTCTCTATTAACACGCTTACTCGCAGTAAGAACTAAAAAAACACCGCATTCTTAGAATGTGGTGTTTTTTGATGTAGAGCATTATATAAAGCGAATTAAATATAAAGACTTAAACAGTTAAACAGGCTTTTTTTTCATAATAGGATCTGCGGCAGCAGTAAACAATACGTCTGTTGATGAGTTGAGTGCCGTTTCTGCCGAATCTTGGATGACACTAATAATGAGACCAATAGCCACGACTTGCATTGCCACATCATTGGAGATATTAAATAAGCTACAAGCTAGCGGAATCAGCAACAGTGATCCCCCAGGCACGCCAGATGCCCCGCAAGCACTAACTGTGGCGACGACACTAAGTAATAACGCTGAGCCAAAGTCAACGTTTATCCCTAAGGTATGCGCCGCGGCTAAGGTCAATACATTAATAGTAATCGCAGCGCCTGCCATATTGATCGTCGCCCCCAAAGGTAGCGTCACAGAGTAGGTATCTTCATGCAGGCCAAGTTTGGCGGCTAAGTTCATATTCACTGGAATATTTGCCGCCGATGAGCGGGTGAAAAAAGCAGTAATTCCTGATTCGCGCAGGCAGGTGAATACCAGAGGATAAGGGTTTCTACGGATATTAAAAGCGACAATAATAGGGTTAACCACCAATGCAATAAACAACATACAGCCCACTAAGATACCAAGCAGACGGAAATAGTCTTGTAAGGCCTCAAAACCTGTTTCTGCCACCGTATTAGCGACTAAACCTAATATACCGAGTGGCGCAAAAGCAATGACAAACCGGACCACGTTTGAGATAGCATCAGACAAATCTGCCACCATAGTGCGAGTAGATTGTGACGCTTTTCGTAGAGCAAATCCAATAATAAGGGCCCAAGCCAATATCCCCATATAGTTTGCGTCAGCGATAGCACTCACTGGATTAGCAACCAAATTCATTAGCTGTGTTGTCAATACTTCTTTAAGGCCGGAGGGCGGGGTATGGTCGGCCGCCGCCTGAATTGAATCAAGATTTTTTAAATAGGTTGGGAACAAGTAACTGGCAGAAACAGCGGTCAAAGCGGCCAAAAAAGTACCAAAAATGTACATAATAAGCACCGGCTTAACATGAACTTTTTCTACGCTTTGGTGCTGACTGACCGCTGCCATTACCAATACAAACACTAAAATAGGAGCCACTGCTTTAAGGGCACCGACAAATAAAGTGCCTAACAAACCTAGGGCGATACCCACTGAAGGTACTAGCCATCCTATTAGAGTGCCCAGTACTAGTCCGAGGATAATTAGGGGTACCAAACCGATACGTTGATACATGTCAATAATGGCTCTCATAAGCACTCCATGCACGTGTCATACTCAGTGGTGTCATCTCATTGATAGTCTGTTGACCAACCAATATTTGGTTGTTATTTCAAACTGCAAAAGAGGCATCACGTTAATTGAGTATAAAAATAAGTTAAAACAAAACAGGGTAAAAACTCCAGTAATTTAGAGAAAGCCCTTACCTTACTTTGGAAGCAATGATATAAAAATATGATATCTTTTCCAGATTTGGTCTACATAAAAAAATTATCCCGTGATTATACAAAACTGACCGTCAACTGCAACCAATAACTATTGCCACTTCATGTAGAAACTTTACTGACACGATGTTTTTAAGAATAAAGTGGGTCTTAAAACGAGGTAACGGATAGAGATAGAGATATTCAACCTTTTCTATAACGTGACTTGTCTATTTTTTAGACTCGGTTAGGCTCATTAAACCTACTATTGGTCGCGTTTGCACTCGCTTTGTTTGAGAGATTTTTTACTAGATGTGTGTTATCTGGATGTGCGTGATAGGCGTTAACAAGGAGAGGTTAACGAATAGCATTTCGGTAATAGAATCTCGATAATAGAATTTAGTGTAGAGGTTAAATAATAAGGCTTAATGGATGTGAACATTCAGATAGGTTTAATCTATAGGAAAATAGACAAGTTCAAACCCGAGATCACGATAGGCACGATATTTAGTACGTCCTTGCTCTTTACTGATTTCGTCTGGGGTAATAATCTCAAGCACGCGTTCAGGAAGTACCCCATCATTTGATAAGGGGAGAGGGTCTTTTGCAAGATTGAGCACCACACCATCAAACCCTTTGGGTTGCACAGGCAATAGCGTCACAGGGGCAGATAATAGGGTCTCAGAATCTGTGCTTTTTGCTAAATCAGAGCTATTCGCTGAATTTGCGCGCTCGTCTAAATCTAAGCTCTCTTCTGAAACTAAACTCTCTTCTGAGACTAAGTTATCTGATAATAAAGACTTATCCAAAATTAGGTTATGTGGAATAAAGCTGGTCGGATTAAAGGTCCACAGCTGAGCGTCAAGTCGCTGCAACCGATCTAATTTGTCATCAACAATCACTAAGCTATTGTCACTTTTTTTGAGCACGGTTTCGGTCAATCGACACACAAAATTAAGCACCGCCTCAGCATTCACAGCGGGGGCGGTGTTTTCAGCGGTGGCGTCATAACTCATATAACGCTCACCGAGGACGTAAAAGCTAATTTGCATAAAGCGTCAGTTTTATTGATTGGACATGTTTTTTAAGTATTGCATAAATAAAGGAACAGGTCGACCAGTGGCACCTTTTTCTTTACCCGATACCCACGCTGTACCAGCAACGTCTAAATGAGCCCATGCTTGACCCTCTTCGACAAAGCGTGACAAGAAGCAAGCAGCCGTTATCGCACCAGCGGCACGACCACCTATGTTTTGCATATCAGCGGCGGGCGAATCTAACTGGCTTTGGTAGTCATCATCAAGTGGCATATGCCAGATAAGATCGCCTGACTGTTCGCTGGCGTTTTCAAGCTCAAATAATACATCTTCATCGTTACTAAATACCGCAGAGCGTACATGACCTAACGCAATAACACAGGCGCCAGTCAAGGTAGCCACATCGATGATGGCACGAGGGTTATAGCGCTGGATATAGCAGAGTGTGTCTGCCAATACCAGACGACCTTCCGCATCTGTGTTTAGTATCTCGACACTCTTACCATTCATAGCTTTTACGATATCGCCAGGGCGAGTGGCGTCGCCTGACGGCATATTTTCAGCGCAGGCTAAAGCGCCCACGACATTGATAGGCAAACGGGCTTCACATAACGCCTTGATAGTTCCTAATACAGAAGCAGAGCCGCCCATATCAAACTTCATTTCGTCCATTGCAGCGCCCGGCTTAATTGAAATACCGCCTGAATCAAAGGTAACGCCTTTACCAACTAAGACGATCGGTGCATCTGAGGTATTTTCTAGGGCAGATTTTGCTGTTTTAGCTTTGTTAGATTTTTTAGGCAATTTATCGGTCACAACCTTTAAGTTAGCAGCTAGGTTGTTGGCAAGGTTATTAGTAAGGTTGTCTGCTAAGCCCGCGCCGCTACGAGAAGTGGTAGAAACTTGGTCTTTACCTTGATACTCAAGAATGACCAATTGACCTTCGCGCGCAGAACCACGGGATACCGCTAAAAAGCAGTTCATACCAAGCTCTTCCATCTCGTTTTCGCCCAATACCGTCACTTTTAAAAGGTCTGGATATTGTTTTTCTAAAGCCCTTGCTTGATCGGACATGTATTCAGGGAAGCAGACATTACCAGGCTCATTCGCCACATCGCGCGCCAATGACTGACCGTTATGTATTGCAGTGGCATAATCGACCGCCGCTTGATCGACTTGGTTTGTAACCAAGGTGATGTTGCTAAGGCGAGACTCTGTACGCTCTGATTTATATTTGTCAAAGCGGTAGCTGGCATTTTGCAGCTCTAACACCAACTGATGTACTTGATTTTCAGATAATTCTTGGGGGATGACAACGGACAAGTCGCTCACACGCTTGTGGCTGTTTTTGTACAGGGCATTGGCAATTTTTTGAATTTTGCTAGCGCTTAATTTATCAACCTGTCCCACACCCACTAATATCAACGGTAAAGGCGCCTTCTTAGCAGCGGGGGCTAAGGCGTAATCTGCAACGGTTTCGCCTTGCTTGCCAGAGAAGTCAGAGGCAGACATTAAATCTTCGATACGCTGTTGATATGCCTCCAAACCTTTGTTGCCGCCGGCTAATACAGTTTTATTATTATCGACCAATACTGCTAGACTCTGGGCCTGAAGGGCAGTCGTTGGTGTTTTTTTAAGCAATTTAGTGGCTGCCAGTTTGGGTAGAGTTTTGCTAACAGAGATACTTAAGCTCATATTTATTCCTATGTTTACTTGTTACTTGTGAATTAAATGTTGTGTATGATTTTTGACTATATTTTTATACAGCTTTTTATACAGCTAGGATAGCTAATTTTTTGATTGTTTATAGATGATACATAATGGTTATAAACGCCTATTTTATATTGAAAGGGTCAATATAATATCCGCTATTACTGATTAATACCAAACTTAGAAACTAACCTATTGAGGCCTATTGAGGAAAGTAAGGGCGAGCGCATCAAATCAATAGCACCTAATATCAATAGTACCTTCTACAAATAGTACCTTATATAAATAGTACCTAGTATTGTCTCATTTTATGCTAAAAAATATCATAGCCGTCGCTTTTGATTACAGGTTTTTAAAAACATGCTAGGATATTGCTTAATATCTTACACCTAATAACACTATCATCGTGCTACTGCTTACGATTATAATACGTCGCGGTACTCGTTATTTCTAAATGCTAAGCTTTCTCATTTTGCTGTATAGTCTTTGTGAGTATCGCTATTTAATGTGCTGATTAATGTGCTGAAACCACTCTATATTATATGTCTTAAATTTAGATGTCTTAAATTTATTTACCTTACATTGAATCATGTCAATTAATTATTCCATCATCAACCCTTCAATAATTTGAGTTTGCCTGTGATTTTACGCCGATATATGACCCGTCAAGTTGCTTCAACGACCGCATTAGTATTGGGGTTTTTGGTGGTATTATTGTTAGGCGGACGATTGATCCGCTATTTTGGTATTGCTGCAGAAGGTCGTCTTGATGTGGGTCTGTTATTTGCCATTATTGGCTATAATTTGCCCTATTTCTTAGAGCTGGTATTGCCCTTATCTTTCTTTATTGGCTTAATGCTGGTTTTTGGGCGCTTATACGTCGATCATGAAATGGCGGTGCTGAACGGCAGTGGTGTCTCAAGAGGAAGGCTGGCACGCCTTATGATACCGCTGATTTTATTACTGTTTGTTATCGAGGCAGGGCTGTCTTTATATGGTAAGCCTTGGGGCGTGCGACACTCAGAAAGTATTTGGAAAGAGCAATCGCTTAGTAGTGCTTTTGATCTGATTCGGCCTCAGTCTTTTATTAGTAGTGATGACTATCATCTGTATGTGGGCAGCATGAATGAAGACAGAACTGAGCTTCAAAATGTTATCTTGATTCAAACGGGTGATAGCAGTCGTAACAATACAAGTGAGCTTAAGTTAGAGAATGGTGGAGCATCAGGCAATTCAGATACTACTGCATCTTCTAATGATGGGATTGTTAATGAGAGCAGTGGCAGTGAAAGTATTGGTTCAGACGTATTACAACAAGGTCAACCCTACTCTGAGCAGCAAACCTCAGTCGAGAAACCGTCATTGGACGACGACAAACGGATCACGGCACTGACGGATCCTGTCACTGCCGCTCAAAATGATGGGAATGACTCTAAAGCCGTAACATCGTCACCTAGTCCCTTGAGCAAGCCTAGCTCTAGTGAACGTGACGTCATTGTGTTAGCAAAACGCGCTGAACAGGTGATGGATGGTGAGGAGGAGGATCGGACTCAGCTAGACTTATATCAAGGTCGGCGCTATGAAGTGGGTGCTGACAGTCTAGTCTACAATCAAGTAAGCTTCGAGCGTTATCGCATTAGTATTAATAAGCCCCCTGCAGATGTGATTACTGATGATAATGTGGCAACTCAAACCTTGCCCGTATTGTGGCGCGCAGCTACCGGTCATTCTCTACCCCCAATTATTGAGGCGCCCTCAAGCAATCCACAGGGTGACGCTAATAATATGCCTTTATCTAAGCCAAATAAACAGCAAATGCTTGCTGCTCAAGCTGAACTTGGCTATCGTTTGGCACTGCCTTGGCTTATTATCATTGCGCCTATGCTAGCCGTACCCTTAGCACAAGTTCGTCCTAGACAAGGGCGCTGGATAAGACTATTACCTGCTATTTTAATTTTTACCAGTTGTGCGTTGGTGATTATTTCATTAAAGAACGCTGTGAGCAGTGGTACGCTATCGGCTCTAAGCTATCCCATAACGTTAGTAAGCTTCATGATCTTAGCACTGTATTTGAACTGGGCAAGCCGTATTCATCACAGGGTTCGGTTTAGTTTGGGTCAGCGTGCCATACAAAAACAGCAAAACAGCCATTCAAGTAATAGCCATCCGAATAAAGGAGGTCGGTCGTGAGAAAGTTACAATCAGGCCACTCCACTGCCTTTAGACAGGTAAACTCTGGCAAAATACTGTCACGATATGTCAAAAAAAACGCATTGTTTGCGATGTTGTTTGCTGTTTTAGGATTATGGGCCTTACAGATAGTATTTGCTTATCTTGGAGAGTTAGACAGTATCTCTGACAGTTATACCTATTTTGACGCATTAAAATACATTGCTTATCGTTCGCCTTATTTCTTTGAGCAGTTTACACCGACAGGGGCGTTATTAGGTGCTGTTATTGGTTTAGGATTACTTGCTAACAATTCTGAACTTATTATTATGCGGGCGTCTGGTTTAAGTATCTATCGTATTGTCGGTTGGGTGTTACAACCAGCTTTTATATTTGTCATAGTGGCGCTGGCAATCAATCAGTTCGTTTTGCCTGCCAGTAACTTAAAGGCCAGTCAAATTCGCAAGCCAGACACTCCATTATTGGCATCAGTCAATGGCTACTGGACCCTGCAAGATGTGCCAAGCTATGACTCTAGTTCGGGTTCTGCTGCCGAGGGCAATACGCCAGAGCATAATATCGTGTTTATTGATTATGCTGACGAAAATGGTAATGTTGGGGAGGTGAAACGTTGGCATCTTGATAAGAACAATAACCTCACCGCAGTCTCAAAAGCAACCGGCGGTACTTACTTACCTCAAGCGAATGGCAGTCAAGACCCTAGTGCCGCAAACTCGGCCAACTCAGATAGTATAAATATTGAGCAGTCTGATAAGGGATCGGCCAACTATCAATGGCAGCTTCAAAACGTGACGACCCTAAATCTGGCTGATAAAGCTACTATTATTGATTCAAAGCCAGAGCAGTCAAATAGTATGATATTGAATAATGAACCAATGGTTGCAAGACAAACCGAATCGAGTGACATTATTAACTTGCCGATATCGCCAAGCTCAGTATATTTGTTGACGCGCAGTGCTGAAGATTTATCATTGACTCAGCTGTATGAACACAAGCGGTTTAATGCGTCACAGGGCACACGCTCACTTGAGCATGAAGTGGCGTTTTGGCAAAAGCTACTTTCGCCCTTTGCCATCTTATCGTTAGTGATCGTGGCGTGCTCTTTTGTATTTGGTTCTCTGCGCACGCACAGTCTTGGTTTGCGCATTGTCGTGGCACTGATATTCGGCTTGTTATTTAGCTATATTCAAGACTTAACCAGCTTTGTCTCATTGGCAACCGGCGCAGCGCCTCTATTAATGGTCTTAATTCCTATTATAGGCAGCGCAGCTCTTGGATTTTACTTAATTAAACGGCAAGGATAGGTCGCTAGAAAAATTGCCAGCGACAAGAATTAATAAAAAAAAGTCCCGTTCTTCATTGAGCGGGACTTTTTACTTGCTTATTGACTCTAATTTATGACCGATAATGATACCAAATTTAGACAGTAACCTATCGAATAAGGCAAGTCCAAACGTCAAAATCAAACGCGACAGATAGTAGGTTCACTTAGCGTGACCGATCCTGACCAAGCCTGAACAGAAAGGTTGTTATATAGAAAAACTATTACTCTTTAATTGCTAAAGTGACGGTATAGGTTTTACCCTGTTTGACCTTATCAGCATTACCAAACACTTCGGTGCATGCCCGTTTCATAAACTGGCGTAAGCCATTAATAGTGACGACATAAAAACGCCCGCCAGTCCGCAGCTTGCTATAGGCATCCAATAAATACAGATAATGTTGTTCCTTACCCACTTTAGCAGGCAAGTTAGTCATAACCAGGCTAAAGTCTTTATTGGGATCTACTTGATTAAAGCCATTAGACAGATGCACATCGACATTGGTTAACCCATTCTTCTCACAATTGCGTTTGGCATATTCTACCGCCATAAAATCTTTATCGATCAACGTGTGCTGACCTTGTGGACATTCACGCGCGGCAGCCATGCCGAGTACGCCATAACCACAGCCCAAATCTATCGAATCGTCATCAAGCTGAAAGTCTATGTAATCCAGTAGCATTAAGCTACCCGCATCCAGCTTTTCTGGTGAAAAGATGCCCCAAGTGGTGGTGAAGTGCATCGGTGTTCCAAGTACGTCTTGAGTAAAGGTAATGTCTTCACGCCATTGTTGGGCTTTTTGAAGTAAGTCAGCAGGAGGTCTATGGGTCATAATTTGGCCTAAAGTCTTGGTTTGATATGAGGATATGCGCACTGTAAAAATATAAAAATTATGAATAGTGAGCGATTATCCAGTCAACCATGCTTTGAAAATCATCAAAAGCGGCAGTTGGATGAAAGTCACGAATATCTTTGCCATAATTATACCCGTAAGACAGTCCTAAAGTATCCATATTGGCATTTTGTCCCGCCAAAATATCGTTTTTTGAGTCGCCAATCATAACGGATTGCTCTGGAGTAATATTTAGCGACGCACAAACGTGCAGTAGGGGAGCGGGGTCAGGTTTTTTGGTCGGTAGACTATCGCCGCCTAATACCTCATCAAATAAATCCTGCCAACCAAACGAGTGCAAAATCTTTGGCACAAAGCGAATAGGTTTGTTGGTCACCAATGCCAGTGTAAAACCTGCTGATTTAAGCTGTTCCAAACCCGTGTCAACCTGATCATAGGCAACCGTCTTAGCGCCACTGGATTTGGCGTAGGCATCAAAGAATACCGTTTCCGCATGGTCAGCCTCATTTTGGCTTAATTGCCCTTCAGTGACGTTAACATCGCCAACCAGCGCACGCTCTACCAGCATCCTTGAGCCATTGCCGACCCAGTTACGGATGGTATCAATAGGGTAGGTCGGTTTGCCCAAGGTAGCCAGCATATTATTCACGGCATCGGCCAAGTCTGGCACGCTGTCTATTAAAGTCCCATCAAAATCAAAGATCAGAAGTTGTTTTTTCAAAGGCGTCATAAGGGTCTCAAAGTTTTATTATTTATAGGTAGTTTTTTTATATAAATCAGTTTTTTTAATACAAGTGCTTTATGTACTTTGGTTTTATATAGACAGTATCTTTTTTTGAAATTAGTTTTTGAAATTAGTTTTTGAAAATTACTCGACGTCTTTATATTTGTCACGATGCGCTTTTTTCATGGCAAGATACGTTTTGTTTTCTCGGCATAAATCCCATTTTTGTTTAAAAATACGCGCTGATTCTGCTTTGATAGGATCTTCTTCGTCTCGGGGTAACTCCTCACGACCATGCGCGCCACTTTGACCTTTTTTATCATCAGGCACTGGGCCTTTATACTTCTTGCCCCCTTTATGATTGGCATAGCGACGTGCTCGAGTATAGCCCATTTGCAAAAACTTGCGCGCCATATCGGCACCGACAAAGTCGCCATTATCTAAATAATCCAAAAACATCTGGTAGATAGTGTCACTGCTTTGTTGAGCAATATCAGGGGTCGCAAAGCGCCAATGTGGCAGAATCTCAGACTTATAAGGCTCAACCAATAGCACACCCTGCTCACCGCGCCCAACACGATATAGCTCAGGATGCTCCCTTAGGTTTAAGTTTTTATAGTCCAAGTTGTAGTCAAATTCACGCATAGTGGTTATAAGAATGGAAAAGTTGTCCTTAGTATAAGCGTTATCGCTCTACAATAAATATGGTCTCTGTAACAGGTGCTTAAGTTGTATGCTGAATAACGGTAGGCTTTATGAATAACTTTTTTTTGAGCAACCGTTTAAAACCTCACTGGAAAGGGGTCATATGAGTTGCTAATACGTGGGCGTTATTACAGTAATCAGTACACAAATAGATATATGAGCCGTTTTGAAACTTCACTTTAATAAGTTAATAATTGATATGATACGAATAACACTTAAAAGTTAATTTTACCTACATAGGATATGAAATGGCTAAGAACAATAGAAAAATTACTGTTAATGATATCGTTATCACTGTATCAAAAATTGAAGACGAGGATTATATCAGTCTAACCGATATGTTAAAGGCGAAAGATGGTGATTTTTTTATTGCAGATTGGTTGAGAAATCGCAATACGCTAGAGTTTATAGGGGTTTGGGAGAAAATCAATAATCCTGATTTTAATTATGGCGAATTCGCCACAATTAAAACTAAATCAGGTTTAAATAGTTTTAAAGTGAGTGTCAAAGAGCTTATTGAACAGGCTAATGTGATTGGTATAAGAGCCAAAGCAGGACGTTATGGTGGTACTTACGCTCATAAGGACATTGCGTTTGAATTTGGTGCTTGGCTAAGTCCAGAGTTCAAACTCTATTTAATTAAAGAGTTTCAACGTTTAAAAGAGCAAGAATCGGAACGAGATTCCATAGAATGGCAAGTTAAAAGAGAATTAGCAAAAGTAAATAATAGAATTCAAACAGATGCAATTCAACTAAACTTACTACAAGATATTAAACAAAGTAATCATAGATTTATATATGCTGACGAAGCAGATCTAATTAACATGGTCGTTTTTCGTAAAACACATAAAGAATGGAAAGATGAAAACCCTAATCTAGATGGTAATCAGAGAGATCATGGAAGCGTATTAGATAATGCAATTGTTGCTAATTTAGAACTTCATAATTCAATATTAATTAACCAAGGTATGCCACAGAAATTAAGAATAGAGCAATTAACTACTCTAGAAAAAACGTTAAGAGAGAGTATGAGTAAATCACCTGCTATGAAAAAACTAGAGAAAGCGGGTAATAAACTATTATCAGATACTTTTGACAAATAGTAATTGAATAAACAATCGACCATAAAAAAACCCCCAAACTAAAGTAGTTTGAGGGTTAATTATGCTGTAAAGCAGTATTCGTAATAAAGATGGTGGCTCGAGGCAGAATCGAACTGCCGACACAAGGATTTTCAATCCTTTGCTCTACCAACTGAGCTATCGAGCCGTCTTTATGAGGTCGCTATTAAACTAAATATTCGATGTTCTGTCAACCTTTTTTCCTAAAATAAGTCAAAAAAAGCCAAATTAAACCTTATTAAGGGATAACAACCGGTATCCGACCAACATTGGGCCTTTTTGAGTCATATCCTCGAACTTTGGCTTATGACTACCCTGTTAACTTAGCAGCACGTTAAAATTTTACCCGAATAAGCTCGTAATCACTCATAATACGATGAATGTTACTATCAACGGGCATAAATTGACGTACGCCTTTTTTGACCTCAGCGTCATACACCAGTTTAATAAATTTAGCATCAATACCACGATCTACATTTTCAGGATGGATGGCAAGATATTGCAAACGTTTGGTATCGGTTTGCCCATCATCAAAGCAGCCTACCACAGCGATAGGCTTGTCATTGAACATCCCCACATACATCAGGTTGCCACGTTTAAAGGCACGCTCAAATAGTGCCATAACCGCATCGCTGTCTGCTAGATCGCCTTTATCAGCGTTGTCAGTCTCATATAGTTTGGCAATACGCTCCCGCAGTTCGTTATCGTGAGTCACCTCTCGCATAATTGGTGCGTCAAAGGAATTAATCGCAACAGCTTCTAAGGGCATTTTTATCTCTCTTTATAAGTCTTAGTTTATAGATCCTAGTTTATAAGCATCAATTTTTCAGTATCAGTTTAAAGGTCCTAACTTATAGGTCTAATTTATAGGCATTTGTACTACCGCTCAATAGATAGCGAATAAGGCTTCAATAAGTTTAATGAATGGCAATATTTTAACAAACATTACTCATCGGTAGTGTGCGAATATGGCTTAAATTCAGTACGTTTGCTATTATCATGACATTGCTGTTAAAAACAGACACTTTATTGTTATAAACTTCTACAAATAAGCCAATTATTAGTGAGCCAATTAGCCATGACTACTCAAATCAGCCCGAACCCAGCCGAGCGTCCTGCACGTATCGCCAGTGTTACCCGTGATACCGCCGAGACTAAAATTAGCGTAACGGTTAATCTTGACGGCACCGGCCAAGGCACCATTGATACGGGTGTCCCTTTTTTAGACCATATGCTTGACCAAATTAAGCGTCATGGATTATTTGATCTCGATATTACCTGCAAAGGCGACGTCGATATTGACGACCATCATAGCGTTGAAGATACAGGGATTACGTTGGGTCAAGCTTTTGCTAAAGCGCTGGGTGATAAAAAAGGCATTCGCCGTTATGGACATTTTTATGCGCCGCTTGATGAATCATTATCTCGTGCGGTGGTTGACATCTCAGGTCGTCCGGGTCTACACATGGATATCCCGTTTACCCGTGCTTATGTCGGTAAATTTGATGTGGATTTATTTAGCGAATTTTTCTTTGGTTTTGTCAATCATGCTTGGATGACGGTGCATTTGGACAACTTAAAAGGGGTGAATAGTCACCACCAGATTGAGAGCACCTTTAAAGCTTTCGCTCGCGCACTACGTATGGCCTGTGAATATGATGAGAGGGCTTTAAATACACTACCGTCAACCAAAGAAGCTTTGTAATATGACCAAAATTGCACTACTCGACTATGGCATGGGCAACCTACACTCAGCCAGTAAAGCCTTAGCAGCCGTCGGCGCAGAGGTGTCCATCACCAATGATGCCAAAATCATTCGTGCCGCTGACAAAATTGTCTTTCCAGGGGTCGGTGCGATGCGCGACTGTATGGCGCATATGCGCGAAGAGGGTATTGATAAGGCGGTATGCGAGGCAGTATTTAACAAGCCCGTTATGGCGATTTGTGTCGGTATGCAAGCCTTATTTACTGAGTCTTTAGAGTTTGAGCGCACCCAATGTCTCGATATTATCTCAGGGCAAGTCAAAAAGTTCGATGCCGACTGGACAGATGAGCAGGGCGCAACGATTAAAATCCCGCACATGGGCTGGAATACCATATCGGGCATGGATTTATCACATCCGCTGTGGCAAGGTATTGATGAACATGCTCATTTCTACTTTGTGCATAGTTATTACTGTGATCCTGAAGATAAATCGGTGACCGCTGCTGTCTGTGATTATGGTCAGCCATTTTGTGCCAGCGTTATCAAAGACAACCTGTTTGCGACCCAGTTCCATCCCGAAAAAAGCCATAAAGACGGCTTACAACTGCTTAAAAACTTCGTTGAGTGGAAGGTGTGATTTACATCACCTGAATTAAGGTTGTTAAGGGGATGCGGTTATGAAAGTAATGTATTTATATATTGCATTGGCGATATTACAAGTTATCTTTATATTTTCATCCTTTCCAGCACGGCCCAAACACAAGCAGTATGCGACAGTGAGCATTGGTATTATATTTTTAGCACTATTGACGTATGATACTTTTTTTTCAGGGTTTGAACCGACCCCCTATGATATTTACGTCAATATCCCCTGTTTTCTAATCGTCTTTTTATTGCCAAGGTTTAGATCCTTTTAATAGTCAGCTATTTAGTGAGTCGCTATTTAACTAAGCGCTAAATAGTTTTAAGCTATTCCCGCTTTCGCTATTATCTTGGCTTGCACTAGGTGATGCGCCAAGCTTTACCTCGTTCCTGCTTCGCGAGACCGATTTAAAGCGGGCGCCTCCGCCTTAGTGCAATGTCAAGTATAACCGCTGCAATCGGGGCTAAACCGCATCCTAATGCGACCCTCTATCACAGAGGGTTAAGTCGTTCCCAAATCGTAGCAATCGTTTTAAAACATAAAGGTTGTATAGCCTAATGCTAAATACTCAGTTCGAACGACTGTCTCAATACAACGCTGTTATGAATCGTAAAATTATGGATTAGCTCATCAGACCCAGTGCTATGCTAAGTATAAATACTTAGTACCCGAGTATCGCTTTCGCCTTCTCCTTACAAAGCTGTTCATTCAGGCCGAATCTTAAGGGTAATTCTTTGAGCTTAATCAGAATAAACAAGTATAGCGTCTGGTAGTTATTTGTTTGCACTATCTGAAAGGTAGAGCCAGATGTTTAATAAATAATCCCCAGCCGCTTATAAATGTTTCAATACATTGTTATTTGCGTAGTTACTAACGCATTGAATTCACATAACCTTTATGAAATAGTCATCACACCTTCATCGCACTTTTTATACACCTGATGTATTATTTTCTGTACATATCCTACAAAAATGCGTGACATAAATTCAGTAAGCTATTGACTGGTTAATTATCACCTATCTGCTTCGAACAGAACCATATTGGAAAGAACTACATTGGAAAGTACCACATTGGATTTTCAAACTTTTAAACTACACGTCATGACTATCACGGGTCTTGAAAGAGATGCCCTGCATATTTACGTAGGTATTGGGGTGTTTCTACTTACTCTTTTAATGTCTCGAGTCATCATTAAACGTCATATTAGTCGCTTAAATATGGCATTACTGCTGGCAATACTTTTTGCATTATTAGGCGAGTATTTGGACTTAAGGGTTAATTACCCGCACATTACCGGCGATAACTTAAGAGACAGTATTCACGATATTATCAATACCAGCTTTTGGCCGGTGGTGTTGTACATTGTCATTCGTTGGACAAAGGTGTTTAGGGACTGATGAACATCCACCTTGTCAGCGTTCGAGTAAGCATGGGGTGGTTTTGAGGGCTATTTAACGCTTAATTATGCTTTAAAGATTAGCGATGTCATAGATTCTAATAAACAAATGATAAAAAAAGATTAAAGTGGGTAGATAAGAAAGCAATTAGGGAAGGGGCTGTATGCGAAGTAAAGCAGACCGAATTCGTCATGCCCTAGCTTTTGAGATCATCGGGCTCATACTTTTTCCCCCGCTGGCAAGCTGGGTGTTTGGCTATCAGATACATGCCATGGGGGTTATTGCCGTTGCTGCTTCAATAGTCGCCACAATCTGGAATTATTTCTATAACGTATTATTCGATAAAGCAATGCTAAAGCTTCGTAATAACGTGCAAAAGACGTTAGAGATACGGGTGTTACACGCTGTACTCTTTGAGTGTGCACTGTTACTGATGTTTATGCCGATCATTGCTTGGTATTTGGATATTACGCTATGGCAAGCCTTTATTATGGATATTGGCATGGCGGCATTTTATCTAATATATGCCTTTATTTATAACATCGCTTACGACAAGATTTTCCCTGTTCCAGAATAAAGCTTATTGCTCTGAATCTATGCAAAGTCACGTAAATTGCAAAGTCACACAAATATTGTTTAGCCGCGCTGTTTACATTCGTTAATCATACTGATGGAATAATTTGCTTTAGTATATTCTGTATATCACGATTTAAGTTTTATCATCGATAAATACAGGTTATGTCTATGAGCAATGTCAATCATTCTAATAATAACAAGCCTGCCAATAATCTTGGCATACCCACCTCGTCACGCAATGAAGGCTTAGCTGCTGCCAGTAAACGGCAAGGCAAAGCTTCTGATACAAATACGCCTTATAACATTCTATTTATCTTAACCGATCAAGAGCGCTATATTGATGATACGGCCTTACCACATGGCATTCACTTGCCTGGTAGAGAGCGTTTAAGACAACGCGGCGTCACCTTCACCAATCACCATATTAACTCAGCGGTTTGTACGTCCTCACGTTCGGTTATTTATACAGGAAAGCATATTCAGCAGACGCATATGTTTGATAATTTGGATTTTCCATGGACCAACGACCTCGACCCAGAGGTTGGCACTGTAGGGCATATGCTAAGCGATGCCGGTTATTACACGGCGTACAAAGGCAAGTGGCATCTATCCGATTTAGGTGATTTGGGCGAGCAGGCGCTGCCTGATCCCGAGCTGACCAAAATTATTGAGCGCTATGGTTTTAAAGATTACGTTGGTATCGGTGATGTCATCGGTATGGTACAAGGCGGCTGGATTAACGATGATTTAATCGCAGCGCAGGCGTGCCGTTGGTTAAGAGTACAGGGCAATCCGCTTAGCGAGCAAAATAAACCATGGTTTTTGGCAGTCAATTTGGTCAACCCGCATGATGTGATGTTTTATAACACCGATGAGCTTGATGAGCACGTTCAGGATACGCCAACGCCTTTGATAGGCCTTAGTCGTGAGCCCAATACCCCCTTTTATAAACAACAGTGGGATTTTGAACTCCCAAAAAGCCGTCAGGAGCCGTTTGATAAAGCAGGTCGTCCTCAAGCGCATTTAGAGTATCAGCGTGCCCGTGATACGCAGGTCGGCGGCTTCCCAAATGAGGATGCGCGTTGGCAACGTCTGCTTAATTATTACCATAATTGCATTCTGTCTACCGATAAAATGGTGGAAACGCTTCTTGATGAATTAGAGGCATTGGGTCTGGCAGACACTACTATTATTGTGTTCACCTCAGACCATGGCGAACTTGGGGGCAGTCATGGCAATCATGGCAAGGGCGCAACCGCTTATCAAGAACAAAACCATGTGCCATTGATAATTTCACATCCGGATTATCGCGACACTTATGGTCAACAGTGCCCAGCCTTAACATCACATCTTGATATTGCCCCAACATTACTAGCGTGGGCAGGAGAGCGCACTGAAGCTGCTAATAATCTAGCGGGTAAAGACTTATCACCGCTGCTCAAGTTAGGTAAAAAGGCGGGCATAAACGAGGTACGCGGCGGCAGTTTATACTGTTTTAATATGTTTGCTTATCTTGATAGCAACCTACTCAACAGCGTGCAGAGGTTTTTAAATAATCCGCATGATGACGATGCTGATGCAGAGTTTGAGATAGATTTCGATAAACGTGGTGCAATCCGTAGCGTCTTTGATGGCCGCTATAAATACACACGTTACTTCTCGCCTAAACAGCATAATCGACCTGAGAGCTTAGAGGAAATATTCGCGTTTAATGATGTTGAACTCTTTGATTTGCAGAATGATCCAGATGAGATGAATAATCTAGCGAATCAGCCTGAACAATATAAAAATTTATTATTGAACATGAATGCCAAACTGAACGCCTTGTTAGAGAAAGAAGTAACAGGAGACGATGATGGGCACTATTTGCCAACGCATAAGAGTCAATGGTCAGCCGATGAATTTGGTTGGCATTAACAGGTATTAATTTCCAGATTTGGTATTACCTGAAGTCATAAAAAATGCCCGACCAATTATGGTCGGGCATTTTAGAATAAGACTTTATGAATTAAGGCGATTTAACCAAATAAGCTAAACCGAATTAACCATTAAACTTAGGCCTGGTTTTCAGTCGCCAATTCACGTAGTACATAGTGAAGCACACCACCATGACGGACATATTCACGTTCTTTAGGCGTTTGTAGCATCACATTCACCTCAAAGGTTTCCGTGCTTCCATCGGCACGTGTGGCGGTAACGGTTGCCGTTTTACTTTCGCCATTATTTAAGCCAGTAATGCTAAGTACTTCTGACCCATCAAGGTTATGAGACTGGATACTTTCACCTTCTTTAAAGGTCAATGGCAACACGCCCATACCGACTAGGTTTGAACGGTGAATACGCTCAAAAGAACCTGCTAATACCGCTTTGACGCCAAGTAAGATAGTGCCTTTAGCAGCCCAGTCACGGCTTGAGCCAGTACCATATTGCTCACCACCAAGGACCACTAGCGTACGACCATCTTCCTTATACTTCATTGCCGCATCATAGATAGGCATCTCTTCGCCATCTTGTAAGGTTGCTTTGTCGTCTTTGAAGTAGTAAGTATAGCCGCCTTCCTTACCACCCATCATCAAGTTTTTGATACGGATGTTGGCGAATGTACCGCGTGTCATTACCGCATCGTTACCACGACGTGAGCCATAGCTGTTGAAGTCCGCTTCTAGTACACCACGCTGCTGTAGATATTGACCCGCTGGCGAGTTGGCATCGATATTACCGGCAGGAGAGATATGGTCAGTGGTAATTGAATCGCCGAATAGACCTAAGATACGGGCATTTTCGATATCTTTAATCCCTTCAGCTTCCATGGTCATACCCTCGAAGAAAGGCGGGTTCTTGATATAAGTTGACTCATCGCTCCAAGGATATAGCTGGCTATCTGCTGAGCTAATGGCATTCCACTCCGAGCTACCATCGAAGACTTCCCCATAGTTTTTAAGGAACATCTCAGCATTGATATTTTGGGTGATCAATTCATCAATTTGAGCCGTAGTAGGCCAGATATCTTTTAAGAATACATCATTGCCATCTTGATCTTGACCCAGCGGATGTTTGGTCAAGTCTATATCTACCGTACCTGCTAGTGCATACGCCACCACCAATGGCGGAGAGGCAAGATAGTTTGTTTTGACATGAGAGTGGATACGACCTTCAAAGTTACGGTTACCTGATAACACAGATGCCACAACTAAGTCTTTTTCTTCGATACCTTTTTCAATAACGTCTGGTAACGGACCTGAGTTACCGATACAGGTAGTACAGCCGTAACCGACAAGGTAGAAGCCGATTTTTTCAAGCTCATCCATCAAGTTGGTTTTTTCAAGATAGTCAGTCACAACTTTAGAGCCTGGTGCTAATGAGGTCTTAACCCAAGGCTTAGCTTTTAGACCTTTGGCGGCAGCATTTTTAGCAACCAGACCAGCGCCGATCATTACCGCAGGGTTTGAGGTATTGGTACACGAGGTAATAGCGGCAATAACGACAGAACCATCACTTAAGTGATGCTCTTTATCGTCGATACAAACCGTTGAGTAAATGCTATTCGCAGCAGGTTGTCTGTCTGAGGTTGATTCCTCATCACTGGTCGATACATCGATATCAGGCTCAGCAGCTAGTTCATCAGCTTGCTCTTGCTCACCGCCTTCTTGATCGAAGCGCACTTTACCAACGACTTCAGCTTTACGATCTTTGGTCATCTCGGTCAAGGTTGTACCGAAGCTGTCATACATGTCTGACAAAGCAATGCGTTGATGCGGAAGTTTTGGACCAGCAAGAGATGGCTCAACAGTACTAAGATCAAGCGTCAAATTGCTAGAATAAGTCCCATGAGGCGTATTGGCATCGTGCCATAACCCTTGCGCTTTGGCGTATTGTTCAACCAATTCAATTTGTGACTCTTCGCGGCCAGACAGACGTAAATAATCAACAGCGATTTGGTCAATTGGGAAAATACCACAAGTGGCGCCATATTCAGGTGCCATGTTTGCAATCGTTGCACGATCAGCGAGTGGCAAGCTTTGTAGACCTTCACCATAGAATTCAACGAACTTACCGACCACGCCATGAGCGCGTAGCATTTCGACCACACGTAGCACTAAGTCAGTAGCAGTAACGCCTTCTGATAATTTACCAGTTAGCTCAAAGCCAACCACTTCTGGAATGAGCATAGAAGAGGGCTGACCCAGCATCGCCGCTTCTGCTTCGATACCACCGACACCCCAACCTAATACACCAACGCCATTAATCATTGTCGTGTGGCTATCGGTACCAAATACGGTATCAGGATAAGCGGTTAATTCACCATTTTGCTCACTGGCCATCACAACACGGGCTAGATACTCAAGGTTGACTTGATGCACAATACCCGTTGCAGGAGGGACTACCACAAAGTTTTCAAAGGCTTGCTTGCCCCAATGCAGAAACTCATAACGCTCGTTGTTACGCTTAAATTCGATCTTTTTGTTTAAGTCAAGCGCATCTGCACGACCATAGACGTCGACCTGTACAGAGTGGTCAACGACAAGCTCACTTGGGATAAACGGATTGATTTGCTCGGCATCGCCGCCCAGTTTTACAATGGCATCCCGCATTGCCGCTAAGTCAACAACTGAGGGAACACCGGTAAAATCTTGCAGTACTACACGGGCCGGCATAAAGGCAATTTCTTGTGAAGGCGTCGCTTTGGCATCCCAATTAGCAACCGCTTCAATGTGGTTTTCACCGACGGATTGTCCACCATCTTCGTTACGTAGTAAGTTTTCTAGCACAATCTTCATGCTATAAGGCAGACGATTAATATTGTCATATTTTTCGGCAAGCTTTGGCAAACTATAATAGGCGTGTGCTTTGCCAGCGACAGTTAAACTGTCTTTTACATTGAATATATCACTCATATTGGCTTCCTTCTCTCATTGTTAGTTAGATTGATAAGTAGGTGGCTGTATTTAATGGAACAAATGTTGTGGAACAAGTTTGATAGAACGACTCAAATATTCTATTAATGAAGCTATTTATCGAGCTTATCTATATTATATAGTTATCATTATAGAGTTATCGAGCATTATTGAGTTATCGAGCATTATAGAGTTATCAAGCATTTTTAATCAGTATAGCTATTTATCGAGCAAGTTTATTTATTTTTATAATTCATCTTATAACATACCAAAAATTGGGACATTTATTAAGACCAAGTTGTCGATTCATCGTGGGTAAATCGTAACAAGTAAAGGTGCTAACCGATTAGTGGGACCCTTATTTTAAAGACAGCTATTTTAAAGAAAGCTATAGTCAAAGAACTTTAAAGTAGTCACAAGGCAACCGAGTGCAAGTACTACTGGAGTAGGCTTAACGAGGTTAACGCCGTGACTCTTTATAAGTTCGCCGACTATATTATTCATTTTCTCTCATTTTAGAGGTGGTTGTTACCTCTTCAGTCACAGACTGTTTCTTTTGCCAAGGAAAGCGTCCTTCAAGCTCTACTTGCAAAGATAAGCTTAAGAATGTACGAATCAGCACAATCACACCG
This sequence comes from Psychrobacter sp. CX5, assembly GCF_057621535.2. Lineage (NCBI taxonomy): Bacteria > Pseudomonadati > Pseudomonadota > Gammaproteobacteria > Moraxellales > Moraxellaceae > Psychrobacter > Psychrobacter sp. CX5. The sequence continues at coordinate 1,329,290 of NZ_CM177735.1, forward strand.
AGTACCAAGACACTGCGTAGCGTCGGCTCGGTAACAACGGTGGCCATAATATCGGCGGCTATCAATACCTCTAAACCTAATAAGATAGATTTGCCAACGTCTTGTCGAATATCTAGATAGGTATGCTGACTAAATTTCTTAGAGGAGACTGCGGCTTTATAAAAGGCCACTGCAAGTCCCAAAAACATAATCATAACCCCAATAAACTCCACTACTTTAGCGATAATGTCGATAGTATGTACTAGATATTCTGTCATGATAAACCCCCAAAAATGCGCTTTAATATCCTTGCTAACAACTTAGCTGTTACGTCATTTATTGAGCTATTACGTCATTAATAGCCACTTATTATTGTAAATCGGAAATAAAAAATCGGCCTAAAGATTAGACCGATTTTTTAATGCTTAACGCATCATTGCTTATTAGTGCTTAGCTAATTAATGCTTAGCAGCTGGTTTGGTCGGATTATGATAACCACCATAATACTTCACTGGTGACCAGCTTGGAATGACTTCTGGTAGTTTAGGATCAAGCTTGCTGTATTCACCTGCACCATAGACCACCTTACCATCAAGAACCGTTAACACAGATTCAATTGTTTTGATTTTCTCTTCTGGTACCGTGAAGTAGTCATCTGATAGCAGCACAAAGTCGGCATATTTACCTGGCTCAAGCGTACCTTTGACATCCTCTTCGCTTGAGAACCATGCACTACCACTGGTATAGACTTCTAGCGCATCATCACGGTCTAAAGTATTATCTTTACCATACAGCTGAGTACCGCCAACCGTTTTACCCGTAGTCATCCAGTACAATGAAATCCATGGGTTATAGCTTGCCACACGGGTACCGTCAGTTCCAGATCCTAAAGGGATGCCCATATCATAAATCTTTTTAAACGGCGGAGCAGTACTAGCTGCTTCTGCACCATAGCGTTCTACAAAGTATTCACCAGCGTATGCCATACGATCCTGTACTGAGATACCACCATTCAGACGTTTGATTTCTCTGAGTGTCTCATCGTCAATGGTTTCCGCATGGTCAATAGCCCAGCGCATGTCATTTTTGATTTTACCGTTATTTTCACGGTCAATCTCATCAACCAAGTCCACAATTAACTTAGTATTCTCACCATAAGTTGAGTGCTGTCTAAACGGCCAGCCTTCATTAACATGCATTTGGATCACTTCTTTAGTACTCTCACGCCAACCTTCATTATCTTTAATAAAAGGTTTAGGGGCTAAGAAGTTTTCAAAGTCGCCAGCTGCCCAAGTCATGTATTCACCGCCACCTTTTAGCTCATAGCCGTGTGATAGGGCATGCGCTTTGTTCACTGACGCTTCGTTATTTGCCATCCACTGCTCAAACTGCTTACGCTCTTCTCCTGCTTTTTGAGGGAAGAGGTAGTAGGAGATGCGCATTGATAAATCGCCACTCGTCGCTAGAGTTTCAGACGCTTCATAATCTTGCGGATAAGTGTGTCCGCCGCCGCCGGCGTCAATAGCACTGGTTAGACCAAAGCGATTTAACTCATGATAGAATTGTTTGGTAGAGTTAACCATTTCTTGCTCAGATAATGGTGGCAATTTCCCAATGACTTGATACAAAATCATGGCATTTGGTTCCGCCAATAATACCCCTGTTGGGTCACCGTTTTCATCTTTTTCATAACGGCTATCGTCATTAGGTGGCTGAGTATTTCTATCAATATTTAACGCTTTTAAGCCTGCTTGATTGAGCCAACCACGGCTGTATAAATACAGGACAAAGGCAGGCGTGTCACCTGTCGCCTCATTAATCTCTTCGATAGTGGGCAGTCTTTTCTCTTCAAACTGATAAGGCGACCAACCACCGATAACACGTACCCATTGACCTTCAGGCGTGCGATCCGCTTGCTCTTTTAGCATACGCAAGGCTTCTTTTAACGAGGTTACGCCATCCCAGCGTAGTTCCGTATTATAAAAGCGTCCACCACGAGTGATGTGAAGGTGTGAGTCATTCAGACCTGGAATCAGAGTCCGACCATGGGCGTCAATGACCTTAGTACCTGCATTACGCAGACGTAAAATATCTTCATCACTACCGGTACGCAACACCTTGCCGTCTTTAATAGCTATGGCTTCGGCAGTGGTTCGATTGTCATCCATTACTGCTACTTTGGCATTAGTAACGATCATATCTGCTGCCATATCAGACGAGGGAAGGGTATTATAAGGACCTTGTTGTGAGGTGCTTTGAGTGGCACATGCCGACAATAAACTGGCCGCCCCTACAAGTAATATCAAGTTTTTCTTTTGTTTGCTAATTTTCATGGTAGTTTCTCAATGTAATGGATTTAGAATACGAATCAATGCAACGAATAACTTAATACGCAATACGCAGAGCTAAATAGCTTTTAATGCCCATATCGACGGACACACTAGTAAGGTTAATTTAGCATATTACTTCTGTATAGAAATCATCATGTAAACTTTTACAAACATCTGAAACAAAAAGAAACACTGTTAATTTAAAGTTTATTAAAGCAGGTCTTAATAAAGTTTAGCTTTATAAATAGGGATTCTTTTGACACTTAAACAATAGTATTCGTGACTTAACAAATAGCGTTAATACCGGTAGCTATTCATGCTTTTCGCTACTATCTTGGCAAAGCACACGACAATCGCTAGGCATTAGGCAGTTCCTGCTTCGCGATAACTGGCTAATGCAAGCGCTTTAAGCCGTGTGCTTTGCCAAGTATATCCGCTTCAATCATGGCTAGCGGCTACATAGTGTCCTTGCCAGTATTTATCGTGGTAAATACTGGGTAGTGGTGCACTTGATTTGAGGTTACTTATGCATTCAGGTGACATACTATATTTTAATACTGTTAATAACTCATCGAGCTTTAAATCTAAGCGACATTTAATAGGCATTTAATACAAGGTGACTTTTACTTTTATTTTCACTTTCACTATTCAATAATAGAGTGAGTTACTATAAGAAGTTGCTTTTACTCTGAGCAGTTGAACTTTCAGATCGATAGCACGTTTGCGGAAAGCAATTTACCCGATTCTCCTAAGCGTGAGCCTATAATTGACGCACTGAGGCACGCCCGCGAGCAACTATAGTCAAAGAAGTATAAAATGGTCACAAGGCAACCGAGTGCAAGGACTACTGGAGTAGGCTTAACGAGGTTAACACGGTAACCGTTTAGTACTTAGCTGACTATATATGGATAAAGTCCTCTAACACCCTATCAAAAAGCCCCCTTAATCATTAAGGGGGCCATCCTGTATTATTCATAGCTCTCGATAGCATCAAAACATGGGCTCAAGGGCATGTAAATTGTTGCTCTACATTCTAAGCTCTAAACCCTAAATGCCGGAAAGCGACTGTTAATGACGCTTTCGGCCTCAATTAAGTTCATGATCTCATCGGCAATATTCTCCGACAGCTCAAGATGGGTGGTAAATCCAACACATGAGGCATTAATCTCACCGAGCATATAAGTGTCATTACCCTGATCATCGGTGTCTAGAATGAAGTCCGCTGTCCAAAGTAGAGGCAAGGCATATCCGCCCAACCGCGTCTGCAACATAGGTACATTGGCTTCTACCATATCCACCATGTCTTGCCACTGCTCAGGTTTGTCATAGCGGTAAGTTGCCCCTGAAAATAAGGTGGCTGAAAAGGCATCTTCACTGTCAGCAGGCTTCTTATGCACCACAGATACGGCGCTATCCCTTAACATCAATACCCGAATTTCACCCTCCTTAATACGCGGTAGAAAAGGCATGTCTAGTATCAGACCGTTATCGCCTTCGAGGTATTGATAACAAAACTCAATAAATTCAGCGAGTGTTTTCTCTTCGCTGTGGTTGTCACGGGCCTCGGTAAGCTTTAGTAACGCATCTTCTGGGATTGCATCAAAACCTTGATAACGTTCAGGCTCTTTTAATTGAACACGCCAGATACCTTCACCCGTTGAGCCACGGTTTTGCTTTAACACCCGTTGCCCCTTGGCTAAAGTGATTGGAAATTGAGTTTTAAGTTCTTCGTATTCATAGTAGCAGTAGACATCTTCGGGTACTAATGTCGTTCCCTTTAAGCGCTCAACCACATCTTTGGCCCCATAATTTACCATCACATCTGGATGAGGCAGCCCTTTGATACCTTGATGTACTAATTCACGGAGCATCTGAAAATAGCCAGTCTCATCTTTTAGATTACCGGGGTTAATACGGCTGACATAGGCGTCGGCTTTATCTAAGGTATAACGGTAAATTTCGCCACGGTTTTCATCGGTATAAAAAATAACCTCAGCGGTCCAGCCTCGCGCTTTTAAAGACTCAATGATGGGGTAGGTATCACGTCGGCAACCATACTTGCTTTTATCAGATCCACCGCGCGCCTCAAAAATTACAACGTGTTTTTTCATAATACTCTCTCTTATAATTTTTAGTTAAACGTTAATTAACCCGTTAAGAATAATAGTCGCCACTTTAGTTGTGAGCGGAGTATGACAATCTACAGTAATGGAGTTAAAACTAATGGGGATAAGGTTGGTCAGTGGACATCTAAGCTTCTACAGTCTTATTTCTACAGTCTTGGCCGTTTATAGCTACAAGGCAGACATACGCTCTGGTTTGGTCGTTTTGCATCTGGTTAGAATGTTTTGTCATTAGTTGGCAGGAAGGATAGTAAGCGCCCCTTAATCTTACAGGTGATTTAAGGGAATTTAAAAAGGCGAAAGGGTAGCATTATTGAGTAAAACCAGTCAATACGATTGTCAAATAACACGCCGGTATCATAATGAGTTTATATGAATAAATGATGAAAAGGTGAATAACGAAGGGACGCTTTAATAACAGTGTTTTAGGGTCAATTGATCATGACCTAATAAGCATGGTTAACAGAGAGTGAGTGGTTGAGCCGGAAGAGCTCTTTAAGCACGACTTAATCGCTATGGAAACTTACAAAGTTGCGCACTAACGAATTGAATTCATCTGACTTGCCCAGATGGGGCCAGTGCCCACTTTCGCTAAAGATATGAGCATCGGCTGTCGGCATCGCATTCAATAACTGTAGGGTACGGGACAAAGGCACCACCTTATCATTCATGCCATGAACTAAGAGGACAGGTAAAGAGAGCTGACCTAAAGCGGTTACGTCTAACGGTAAATCTTCACGATCTCGATCTCGAGCCGCCAGTAATAATGACCTTAATCCAGTCTTTTGTTCCTTTAAGGCTGCTTTAAGGCGTATATTGACCAAGTTGTCGTTAATAACCGCCTCATTTCTTATGTTCTTTTGAAAGTCTTTGCGGATAACAGCAGCAGATAAAGGCGACTTGTGTTTGGTGGCGATAGGTTTAGTGTCTGTTGGCTGAGTATCGTCACTACCTGTTTGAGAAGATAGGGGAGGTGGCATCTGATCATTAGTATTGGATAAGGTATCGTTACTTTTTGCGCCGCCGGTACCGATAGATACCACACCAAGAATACGCTCAGGATAATCTAACGCTAACTGCAATGCAATCCAGCCACCCAGTGAACTACCGACCAGCCATGCCTTATCGATATGCAGCGCATCCATTAAGCGTATGGTTTGGGCGCCCCATTGTTTAATGCCATAGGTTGTATCAGGTGCACATATCGTCTCACCATAGCCAATCAAATCAAAAGCCAGCGTACGCGCAACTTTACTCAGCTCAGGTATATTCAACCACCAGTTTAAGGCAGCAGAGGCGCCCAAACCTGACCCATGTAACATCAACATCGGGACGCCATGACCCTGATCATAATAATGAGTCATCTCGTGAGGCGCAGTCTCAATCCAGTTATCCTTAAGATTAAAAAAATCGTCTGTCTTAAAGTTTGGGGTGGAAACGTTCATGGATAGGCCTTATTGAGATCAATATAATATAGTCAACCCTACATTAAAATATGCACATTAATACGTCTAAAGATTCATACGTGAGTTTCTCTGGGCTACACCACACGCTACACATTTTGCACACCACAATAAGGGTTTGTGTATAAATAATTTAATAATAACTTATCTATTTCAATTATATAAATGAGAATTAGTGAACCTACTATTTGTCTTGTTTAATGTATAGCGTTTCGACAAGTATTCCTAGATAAGTTGGTTTTTTAGATTGGGTAGCAGTTTAGCGTAATAAAAGTGCGCTAAACCCCTGTTTTCACAGACAGTTATAACGCTAGTATAAGAGATGATGGTTTATTTATCTAATAATTTACGTAAGCTTTAGGATACAGAAGGTCGATATTGTTAGACTAGGGTTAAATAATACCAACCTTTGGTAGTATCTGATTCAACATTAGGACTCTTATGAAGCGACGCAAATTTATTAAATCTATGGGCTTAGGACTAGGCGCTGTCGGTGCGTCGGCAAGCGTTACCGGCTGTCAAACCTTTGCAAAAAGTAGCACTGCTGGCACTACGAACACCCCTGTTAGACAGGCAGGACATGTTAGCAATATTATTGTGGGAAGTGGTTATGGCGGCGCCGTATGTGCGCTTAGATTAAGCGAGAAAGGTCATCAGGTGTTGATTTTGGAGATGGGCAAGCGCTGGGACAGAACACCCGAGCATAATACTTTTTGCAAAATGATTCATGCCGACAAGCGCTCAAGTTGGTTTAGCAACTGGCCCAATGCGCCTATTCCGATTCCTATACCCATCAGGAAATATCCGGGTGTTCTCGATTTAATCGAATATGATGAGATGAAAGTCTATGCAGGGCGTGCTTATGGAGGGGGATCTATCGTCAACGGCGCCATCGCGATCAAGCCGAAGCGGGCGCACTTTGAGCAGACCTTCCCTTGGATTGACAGTGATGAGATGTATGACACCTTCTTTCCGCGGGCCATGCGTGAGCTTAAGGTGAGTCAAATACCAGAAGACTTTTTTAATCAGTCCGAGCATTATGAGTTCACTCGAGCAGCAGAACGTCAAGCTGAGAAATCAGGGCTTAAAACCGAGTTTTTTGCTAACAGCTATGACTTTGATTATATGCAGCGAGAAGCCAAAGGTGAGGTCTACCCTTCCGCCTTAGGTGGCGAGGTTATTTATGGCAATAATGCCGGTAAGTTTTCGCTTGATCTTACCTATCTTAAAGCAGCGGAAGCCACAGGTAATGTCAGCGTCAAAACACTACGAAAAGTCAATTCTATTGAGCAGCTAGACAGTAGTGTTGATATTGATAACACTTTAGATAGCCCTTCAAATAATGAGAATGCACAAAGTCCGCTTAGATTGGAGGTTCATGTGATCAATGAAAATGGCGGTATTGACGCCATTGAGCACTACACCTGCGATAAGCTGTTTTTAAATGCAGGCAGCACTGGCACCTCAGAGCTACTACTAAAAAGCCAAGCTCAAGGTAAGTTAAACCACCTAAATGAGCATGTTGGTCAGCACTGGGGACCCAATGGCAATATCATGACAGGGCGTAACTTTGTGCATGCGGCTGGCAAGATTCAGTCCACCATACCTGTCAAAGGCATCAATATGTGGGATGGCGATAGAGGCGGATCGCCTTATAAAATATTCGCTGAAATTGCTCCGTTACCCCTAGGTCTTGAGACATGGACGACCTTATATCTTGCCATTACTGACAACCCTGAGCGCGGCAACTATTATTATGATAAAGCCTCACAAACGGTCAAGCTCAACTGGAAGCGTTCGCAAAACGAATATTCGGTTAATGCGGCCAAAGCCTTGATTGAAAAACTTGCCGAAACCAATGGGGGCGCCACATCAAGCTTGTTATTCACCAAAGGCTTTGGCGATGACTTTTGCTATCATCCTTTAGGGGGCTGCGTATTGGGTCTAGCAACGGATCAGGTGGGACGGGTCATAGGTCATGAAAATATCTATGTACAAGATGGGGCGCTAATTCCAGGCAGTGCGGGCGTCAATCCCTACGTGTTTATTACCGGATTGGCTGAGCGCAATATGAGTTATATTTTGCAGCAAGATTTTGCGTAACTGAATTATTTATCATAGATTATTTTGTAGAAAAGGTTTGACAACGGCTAATCATCGTTAGGGTGTACGCCAGTTACACATCTGAATATTCAACAGACCCTAAACGTAGTTTTACACTTGATAACTTTAAATTCAGATAAGTTCTTGTAGTATAAGTTATAAAGAACAATACATTTTATGTGGTTAATGACATTTATTTTTTAAAAGGAGTATCTTTGTGTTTGATATAAAATCTTTACTAACAAGATCTGTTGAAAAAGAATTGATGGACGTGGATGATTACATTTTTATCCCTGAGCGATATGACTTAGAAATTGATGATGGTATCTTAAGCTGTGTCTTAAATAGTGATGGGCGTGTGGATATATTTTTCCAAAAGCATGGTATTACTGATGTCCGCTCAGCTGCTCGTAAGCATGCTTATACAGGCTTTGATAGAGAGTTACATCTTGGTATATATGATGATGTGATCGAAGACTTAATTAATGATGTGAATAAAATATTAGAAGGGCATTCTAAATTCTTTAAACAAGAAAGAGTGTTGCCATCGACACCCTCTTTAAGTGAACAACCTTATGTTGATACCGATCATCTTTAATAGGAAATTATAATATAAGGTAACAATATAAAGTAGCTATATAAAGTAGCTATATAAAGTAGCTATATAAAGTAGCTATATAAAGTAGCTATATAAAGTAGCTATATAAAATGACAAGCTGAACTTTAATCTATAATAAAAACTGGGCTATATGTCCAGTTTTTTATTGGTTAGAATTTTAGATTATCCCGTCGTCCCGATTGAGTACCCGAAATTTAGAATGTACTAATTCGGCTAACGAACTTGTGGTTTAAAAGCTCTAAGCCTTATCTCAATAGCGTATCACGCCAAGCTTTATCAGCATCCTTCCTCACCCTCTTCACAATCCGTCGACTCACGTTGCTGATCCATTCCCTCATTAATGTTTTGAATAACACGATCACAAGAGTCGTATGCTCTATTATTATCGCTATACTTTCCCGTATCTTTCGTATCTGTCTTAATTAGGATAAACACTATAAAAAAATGGACATTTTAATTGCTAATAGTCAACTTCATTTTACATACTAATTAAGGCTAAATAACTATCTAATTAAGTTTAAAAGACTATGGTTGGATTAGTTGTATGGACTTGGTTCTATATCCTTTATTTTTACCAGTTCATCTAGCCTTTTATCATACCTATCAAAAATCTCGCTTGGATCCCAATAAAAATTTTGCATTTTCCCAAGTCCTGAAAAGCGGGTCGACACCTTATTATTCTTTATATAATAATTAATATATAGAGGGATTTGGGCATAATGGTTCATTGGTGTATAGTTCTTGATCTCATTGGCAAAAGTTAGATTGCCATTAGTTTCAAAGTAAATTTCTTGATAGTAGACACTATCTTTATAGGATTCTATCGTTAAAATTAGACCGCCATCGTTCAAGTGACAAACATCCCAAATCTCTATCTTGTTATTGAAATTAGTGACTGCTTTATTGCTTGTAGAACACTTTGCTCTATTGTTTGCAAACAAATCGTCTATTTCATCTTGAATAATGTCTTCCTTTGGTTTTTTCTCACCATATAGCGATTGCTTATCCTGTTTATTAGGACTTTCAATGATAACTTTAGGGTAAACATTTGATTGACTACAACCTACTAAGAAAGCGGATATAGTCAATGACCATATTAATTTACTCATATAAGCTCATTAGTTAGCGTTATTTGTTGATCTTGTCTGGGATAATCTATGTATGACAAAAATAAGCGTTTTATTTTATCCTGTTACATGGCGATCGACTGGTGATAGTACATCTAGCATTGTCAACACCTTAATAGGTATAAAGTGAATTGACGACAGTCACGTATTGATCTTTATACTAACCTAATATCACAACTTTAAACATTCATTTTGAACCAACGTTCATATTATAAATATTACCACAGTTAACACGTAACGATTACTGGTAAACGTTGCTCTTAATAATGTCGTCGATACCCAAGCGTTGGCTGAGGTGATTAAAGAGGGGCAAATATTGGGCTAAACCACTGACGTTTTTGAGCTTGAGCCTGTCAGACAAAACGACCCGATTGTCCAGCTTGCTAAAGACGGTCATTATCGTGTCGTCTTGAGTCCGTATATGAGTGCTGGCAGCCGAGCATTGTAAGTTAAGCTGTGGAAGCTTGTTACCAAGCAGATTAATAAATTTGTCGAAAAAAACTAGGTTGAATTTAGCATAATTTCTGATTAGGTTAAGTAATGTTACAAGTTTTAGAGATGACTATTCTTATCACTAAAAGGTGCCCTCTATTGATTTAGAAGGCGTTATTTATATCTATAGTCAGCGAACTACTAAACGGTTACAGTGTAAACCTCGTTAAGCCTAATCAAGTAGTACTTGCACTCGGTTGACTTGTAACCATTTTAGACTTCTTTGAATATGTATTCAAAAAATATGATGCGTATAAAGTAATAATCTAATTGTTCCATGTTTATGGTATAAAAGGTATTCATTAAGACAATAAAACACGGATAACAAATGTTAGTTACTCTTAAGATACTTTCTACTTCAAACCTATATTTTATTGGTATCTTTCTGCTATTTAGCGCGCCTGTTTGTTATGCCCAAACAGACTATGCTAGTACAACTAGCAATATAATCAAAAATGCTAGCAGTCATAGCAATCAGTACAAATGCGACGTCGTACGCAATAAAATGGCACAGATAGGTGCGAGCAGTAAGATAGAAGACATTTACCGTATCGACAACACATTACCTACTTGTTTAAAGGCGTCAGATAGTGAAGTAGTAACGTCACTCCTAAAACAATATCAATCTATGTATGGACGCTTTTTAACGGGTGGTATTGATATAGATTCTGAATCTTTTAACAAGGTAATGTATCAACTGTATATGGATGAAACACCAAGCCAAGCACAATTAGACGCCTTACCTCCTCGCATGCAATACCTTATTACTCTTATACAAACCAATGACACGATTTACCTAAAGGATTTAGGAGAGGGTTATTTAACGATTAGTCATGACTTAGCACGTATGGCAGCAAGGTTTACCCCTTATTTACCTGAAGATGAGGCAGTGTTTATTACGCGTATGGCGAAAGACAATCAGGAATCGTTTTGGAGCGATGCCTCAATAACGGTTCCTTATAACAAATTAATAGAACGCGCCCTATTTTGGGAACGCTATATACAGGCTTATCCCACCAGCCACTATGTCAGTGATGCAAAATTACTATATACCCTTAATCGTTATTTTATATTCTTTGGTGCGTACAATACGCAGTGGACAAATGATGCCATACATACCTTTCTTGAGTTCCAATACAATTGGGATATGATTGACCTGTCTAATAAACCCAATAGCCAACTGGCAAATGATGCCAAAAAGTATTTAGCCTTTTTAGCGACGCCAGACATAGTGCGTCAGCATGAATACCCTGTTGATCCGATTGATGAAGAAGGCTATGAGCGTCACATGAGTACTATAGCGATGATGCAATTAGACCAAGCTATGCAAATACCCTCACCTTGGGACGTTCGTCATTATAGAGACTGCTTAACAGGGGTATTATGTGAAGACCGCTATGATTTTTCTAAAGTAAAAGTGTCTGATACGTTCGCAAATGTCTGCTCATCCTATGATATTGGCTCAATGATTTTGGATAAAAATATAATAGGATGGGGCTACGATATCGAACCTACCAATGTTAATCAGCGACAGTGTCAGCCCATGAACTTAATAGACTATGCAGATGCACAGTGTAAGTTAGACGTTTATGAAGACAATACAGCGAGCATCAGTATCTATGGTGCGCACGATAGCAATGCTACCTATTTTTATGAGACGAAAGCACAATGTGAGTTGTCTTTATAACCCTATGTTTGTCACCATGACCAAAACAACGAGCCTTGATACCATGACCACCCTCACGCTATAAGGCAATATAATATCTGGCAATAGCAATAAAACCAAACTCACCTGTGAGTTATTAAACCTAGACTATAACTGGATTGAGATTAATCATCTTCACAATCCGTCGACTCACGTTGCTGATCCACTGCCTCATTCATGTCTTGAATAACACGATCACACGAGTCGTATGCTCTATTATTATCGCTATACTTTCCGGTATCTTTATCTTGATTGCCGTCGGTCCAATCTTTACTGACGCGCTTTGCCGTCTTTTTATTACTATGTTCCATCACAGTATTCTCCTTGTTTGTGCTCTGCTAGCCATTCTTATCGTACTAGCTATTCCTATTGTACTAGCCATTAGTATTGTTGCCGTGACACATAAAATGATATCAGAGCCAATAAGTGCCACACTTTTAGTATACGCCTGTAAACTATAATTTTCATGTTTATTTAAAGTAAATATAATAACTATCATCACAAATGTTCATAAAGGATGTGGAATAATCTTAAACACACGTCTTATCCGTCTTATCTTTCTTATCTTTCGTCATTAGGAGAAACGCTATGAAAAATTGGACATTAACTTCAATTGCCTTTTCTACCTTTCTAAGCGCGAGCCTATATTCTCTACCTGCACACTCAGCTAGTTTTGACTGTAACAAAGCCAGTAGCACAGTCGAAAATTCAATTTGTACGAGTCCAATATTGTCTAAGCAAGATGAAAAGATGGCAAAGCAGTACAATGATGAGCTTGCAAAAGCAAAGCGAAACAGTAGCGACACTGTCAATCGTGTTCGCTATGAGCAATACAGGTGGCTCACCTTTCAGCGCAATACTTGCCAAGATGAATCATGCCTTATGCGTGAATATGAAGAACGATTGGGGTGTCAGGTTGATTGTGGTAATGACCGTGGTCGTGGCGACCTCGTTGACGATGAAGCCTTTGGGAACTTTGTTGGCTCGTCAGAAACACTCGTTCTTGATGGCAAGGTTAATAACAAGGTCAATAACAACGAGGCACCTATCAAAAACAACAGACTGCATATCATGAAAGTCAACGAAAGGCCTTATCTTGCCGTCATTGATATGTGGCTTGATTTTGCCAATGGACATACCTGTAGCGTCGATGAAACTTTAGCACGCTGGGCGCAGAACCATTGGGAAATCAAGGACGTTTACAACGGCGTAACGACCGAGTTGCGCTTTTATCCGGTCTCTCAAGAGGGTAAAACCCAAATGCTAGTCAGAGACCTTAACAACCAATATGCAAAAGTGAACTGCGGAATGCGGGGCTATTTTGATGGTCAGATTTTCGAGAGGCAGTAGGAGAGTGTATAGTCGAATGTATATATTAGTCATAGTAGGCAGAAAGGCTAGCGTGTGGTTTAGATGGGCGAAACCCACGGCATTACCTTTAACTATTAAAAGCTGTGGGTTTTTGGTGCGTCATTTTGTATTAGTGATGGAGACTATTGCCGTTTGAGTAGCTAATCGCGCCATTTGCTACTATCTTGGCTTGCCTATGAGGAGGGATTAAGTAAAGCACTGCTTTACCCCGACGCATGAGAAAATCTATGATTTTCTAAAGTCGCTACTGGCAAGCGTCGTTCCTGACTCAGCGATAACGACCCTTACCAAGCGCCTGCAGCCCTATGCGTCACCAAGTATATCCGCTCAGAAAATGCCCGTTAAAGCATTTTCTCTTGCGAACCTAAAATTGCAGTGCAATTTTTAACGGTTCTCATGTCACGGCTAAACCGCTCCTCCAGTTGACGTTCGTAGTGGTAAGCAAGGCTCCGTATCAAAAACATGCTTATGTAAAATGAAAGTGTGGGTGATAACCTGTGTGAATATTTACCTTCGTGGGTTCCACTTCGTTACACCCACGCTACGCTTACTGGTTAATAAGAATCGGGGAACTACCCAGCTTTTTATTAACCAGTTTCGTATTAACCAGTTTCGTATTCACTGGCTATCAGAACCGGTAGCCACTCCTAATCCTTATATAACTTTAGTCCTTACATAATTCTAAAGTAAAGCAAGTCTTATAATCTTGAGTCAAGATAACGTCATAACAGAGCCCAACAACGTGCACCTGATACTTACCGCTTTTTGCGCCGCGAGTTCGAATGACTATCTCACGTGACACACAATTAACCCCTTCTTCCTCACAGGGTCCGATATCACCAAAGCATATCCCACCGCTGGGAATCACTTCAACAGAAGGCGTACCATCAGGCAGGGTAGGGACCGCTGAGCCATCCTCCATCGTCACTTGCAGTTGTGCGATGTGGACATTACTTAAGGTAAGGTTCGAGTAGCAATTACACACCGAAATAAGTGCAATTTCCACATCATCTGTCTCAAAGCAGTCGCAGTCACTGTCCCCCCACTTGATAGAGACACAAGGCTCAATAGTCGGTAGGTCTATCTCGTTGCACTCAGAGCCGCAAGCATTACAAATAGCATTGATTAATAAGGTGACGTATTGCTCCTCACTGACTGGGCCATGATAAGTGCTGCCTCCAGTTGGATCAGTCATGTTGTCATAAGAGGCGACAACAGCAGGGCTATTATTACTGCCGGGCGTTATTTTATGAGCAAATACCACCACCCCATTAGCTAAAGCAGCAGCAGTCGCATTGGTTGCAGAGGCATCGTAGAATGCTGAATAACCATCAAGGGCAGTATCACTAATATAGAAGATAGCTTTACACGCCCCGTCTCGCCAATCATAAAAATTACTAATATCAGCAATCGAATCGGCGCCCTCCTCGCCAGGGTAGGTAGAGTCTCCTGCAGGCTGCGGTTCATCTTGTTTAAAAGGGCCTAAACTGCCAATACCCTCAAGGTATTGTTGATGAGTTTGGGTAAAATTGGTGCCGGCAAGGGTTGAGGTAATATCTCCCAAATCCCCCGATGGATTGGCACCAGATTTTGAACCATCGACAGCCAGCCATGTAACGCGCAAGTCTGATGGACATTCATCAGCGGCCTTGCGCAACGCCTCATCAGCCGCTTCGGCAACTGCAGTAGCTGCCGATGACATTGAGCCACTGGCATCGATGAGTATGACCAAATCGACTTTAGGCGTGCCAGAAGATGACGAGCCGCATCCACAGCCTGCCAAGCTGTCTTCACAATGAGTTAATGCATTCAGCTTGTCCTCATTGAGCTTGTACATTGCCTCATTGACATTTTGTAGCAGACGCTGACAGGTCTCATCGATGCGAGCAACATTGCTCTGTTTGCCAGTATCTTTGTCTTGATTACCATCGGTCCAGTCTTTACTGACACTTTTGATTGAATTTTTTTGCGTACGCTCCTTCATAGTGTTCTCCTTGGTTGCATTAGAGTCCGTCATATTTATGGATGCAACTAAACAACATATGAAAGACGCTGAGGGTTACTCTTTAAGTATACGACTGTAAACTATGAATTAATAGTGTGTATGAAGAGACTTTTGTAAGTTGTATTTTTATTAGCTCTACCCTTATAAATCGTTCCAAATCTTGGCGTATTTAAAAGCCAACAGCTTATGGTGTTAAATCAAGTACCTTAAATATTGATTGTGTATTATATTAATACCTATTAAATACTAATTTAATCAAAGTATAATAATAAGGTCAGTCATAAAAATATGATGGTTTATCACTCATGCTTCTAAGCATCGGCTTTGATTCTGCATCAGCGTATTGCGCCAGCTATGACGGCAGTCCACTTTACGTTAACCATTAACTGGCTGTGGTTATTTGATAGGTTATATTGGGTTAAAGATGGAGACTATTGCCGTTTGGGTCGCTGCCCATATAATTGATAAAGACCTACGGTCTAAGCCAATATATTTTATTCTGTATCAACGTGACTATTCAGAGAGTTTAAAATTAGAGCTGCTTCGTGCGATTCAGAGTTCACAGGGATTGGGTTTTGAGTAGCTGATCGCGCCATTCGCTACTATCTTGATTACTCACTGGGGCGGTGACTAATAGCCAGTTGCGTTCCTGTTGTCTCGATACCGCTCCTAGCTAAGTCACCGCAACCCAGTGGTCAACCAAGTATATCCGCTACTGACACGGCTAAACCGCTCCTCCAATTGACGTTTGCAGTAGTAAGCAAGGCTCTACACAAATAACATACTCATAGAAGTTGGGAGTGTAAGTGATAACCTGTGTGGGTATTAACCTTCGTGGGTTCCACTTCGTTACACCCACGCTACTTACTTAAAACTATTCTCAACCCATAGCCATCAATCAGATTGGATACATTTAATGAAGACCCTTCTAAAAAACCGATACCTCATCACCTCGTTATTATTAATCAGTATGAGCGCCTGTGATACACAGTCCGACGAACTAACTCACGCTAAACCAACGCCCACAAAAGCCAGCCAAGCTGAGTCAAACCCTATAGAAACTGCTGATGATGCAGAAAGTATTGAAAAAGAAGACATTGTAGAAAAAGGCACGGTAACCGCGATAAACGTCGATACAACTAAGGCGAACTGCGATGCCGTGAGCGCCATGATGTCACAAGTCAGCAATAGCAGTAAGATAGAAGCTATTAAACAAGTTAATGAAGCGCTTCCGGCTTGTCTAAAACAAACGGACAGTAAAACCGCGCTCAAGCTACTCACACAATACGATAAGATGTATAACCGCTTTTTAGACAACGGCTTACGGGGTGGGGATGACCTCGGAGTTTTTAGTAATCTAGCATACAAGGTAGACTCTGGCGAAACCCTCTCAAAGACTGAACAGGCAACGCTAAATCCACATCTTAAATACTTACTCACATTATCACAGAGCGATGAAGACGTTTATCTTAAGCACATAGGCGAGGGATACTATACTTTTAGTCATGATTTATCAGCAATGGTGTCTCGGTTTGCCCCTTATTTAACCAAACAAGACCGTGCCTTCTTTGAGCGTATGGCAAAGGACAATCAGGATATTTTTTGGAATGATGCATCCATTACCGTCTCTTTAGAAAACCTTATAGAGCGCGCTTTGTTTTGGGAAGATTATTTAAAGCGTTATCCAAATGGACGCCATAAGCAAGAAGCCCAGCAACTGTATAACATCTACCGGTTCTCTGTAATCTATGGTTCTGATAACACAGATTGGACAGACGATGCCATGCACTACTTCTATGAACCAGAAGATAATTTGGCAATGATTGAGTTGTCGCATCAGCCCAACAGTCAGCTGGCAAAAGACGCTGAGAAATTCTTACAGTTTATGCAAACCTCAGATGCTGAGCGCCTTGGTGAGATTGAACCCAATGGTGATGACTATCAAGATATTTATATTGCCAGACAGCGGGTTGATGAAGTATTGCAAATCCCTAATCCTTGGCAAGCAGGAAGCTCAACAGATTGCTTTACAGGTATATTCTGTCGTTAGTATTTTGTAGCTGATCCTGCTTTTTGCTACTATCTGCCAGTCTGAACAGGTCAGTGGTATCAGTTTGTGCCGTCGCTTGCTTCGCGCGCCGCCCCAAATCTGACCACTGAATCCTGTTCAGACTGGCAGTATATCCGCTTCAATCAGGGCTAAACCGCATCTCCATTTGACGTAATCTAGAGTACTTTGAAATAGTAGCAAATAAGGGAGATTTCAAGTGCATATCAATGGCAGTCAGTTTTAGTTGTTTTCTTTCACATGTTGCGTTAAGCGAATATCTTTCAATGTGTCTTGTATGGCATCTCTAGCCATTCTAAATCTTATATCATGGCTATATTTTATATCCTCTTTAATGATTATGTTGTTTAATAGGTCTAAATAACTCTCTATTATATTTAAATGATATGGTGTTAACTGACTCTTGAACTTAAAATAGAAATTATCAGTAAGTTTTAAAGGACGAAACAACTCTTTACGAGGTCTGTTGTTATTACGATAAATCTTTATTATTAGTTTAATACCTTGTTCAAAATTAGAAAATGCGTTATTTAATTCTCTGTTAGAGTCGGAAATAGAGCTTTGAAAGTAGTAACGTGCTAATTGAGTTTCGATATCATCCGTCCAATAGTTAGAACGATTTCTCGCAAGAGACATGGCATTTTCGAGGTAACTTTTAGCTCGATTTAAGTTTTCTTCATCTGGGTGGCTAAGTCGAGCTATGGCATATTGAAGCCAGAAATGAGGATTATTACGTTCTTCAGGTATTTCTCTTAATCCCTGATAAAATAGGATTAAAGACTCTCGTTTCCCTTTTTTTGGTAGCATTTTTTGTATGTATCTAAAACTAGCCAAGTCCTTATAAAAATGAAAATAAAATTCATTGCCATCACTCTTTGCCCGTGCATTTTTAGCTATACTTACAAGTGTTTCAACTAGTAAAGTAGGGTTGGGGAAGTTAGTTAATATAAATTCTGCTAGGGCAGAAGACTTGGCGATAACTGTACTATTATTTCTAGTAGTGAGTTGTTTAAAAGCCTCAGTCTCCCTGAAAGATTTATTAAATATTTCATTTGAATCAGTCAACGCAGCAACCATATGTAACGTTGGAACCGTAATATTACTCATAGATAAGGTTAGAATAGCTACAATATTAATTAATAATGCATTAGAGTTTTGCATAGTATCGAAGAATATATCCAATCTTCTCCTGACTTGAGGTGATTGTAGTAAACCTAGCAATATACCATGAAACTCCCCATTTGCAGCCTCAGTCAGAAACTTCATTTTTTGTTTATTATGCTTTGCGTATAGGTCTCCCCATATTCCATATAAGTCAAAATAACTTGAGATTTTTTCAAGGTCAGTTTTACTTAATTTATCTAGTGATAATTCCAAAGTGTCTTCGATAGCGATTACTCTATTAGAATAAAATACCTCATTAGCTACTCTTTCATGTTCATAAGTTCTGGATGTAAGGATTAACTTTGTTTGAGGGCGTCTGTTAGAGTTTATATGACTTACGATGTGGAGATTTGATGTATAGTTTTCTACTACAAATAAAACTTTCTCATATTTTTCAAGTATTTTATTAACCTCATTAAATGCGTACTTTTCTAGGTAGTCATCATTTATTTCGAAAATCTTATAACCTTTGTTATAAAAATACATTGATACTTGTTTAGCAAAAATAGTCTTTCCATTAGCGAGTCCTGAATGAAGTAGCAAGTTTTCATTTTTATTAAATCCAGCTATTATATCAGGGAAGGATTCACGAGTTATACAATAACGATAATTCTCTGATATGAGATCGTTGTACAGTAAATTAGTATCTAAATCTCCATTTAATAATAAATTAAATATAAAAGTATCCTGAATTATAAATTCCCTACTTTTGTATTCTGGCTGTGAAAAGCTAGTTACAATTAATTCTTCTTCATCTAAGGCTAGTGGATCAACATTGCTTAATTCTTTGGCAAAGGTGCTAGCACCTTTATTGAGTACTGTTCCAAAACTATCTAAATCTAATTCCTCAATTTCATCCTCAGTAATATCCTCTCGTTCAATAAAAAAAGTTTTTTCTTTCAGTTCTGGACTTTCAAACAATATTTCCTGTATATCAATATCATATAGTGAATAACCAACAAAGAATACAGCATGCGCAGAATTTATGTCCCTTTTAAACACCTCAGACCAAACAGAGTTTCTGAACTGAGCAGTTAAGTAACTTGGATTCGTAAGCTTAAATGAAGTATTCAGTTTGTCTGGACTCACGCTATTGATAAACCCATTGATATGTATGACTCTTTTTTTGTTAGCACTATTTCTAGGGATATCTGTAGAGTCGACAGATTGATACAGCATTTCATGTTTTTGCGCACCAGCTTCAAAGACATTATCATAGTTTGTTGTATACACCTGTCTCCATGGGCATTTGAAAATACTTGAATAAGATTCAGGTGTATTTTTGACTAAAAAATAGGATCTTAATATATCTATGAGAGAATCAGATGATTTGTTCTTTAAATAGCGTTTAGTTGCTAAACCAAGGTCTGTTGTCATTTTGACTTTAGCTTTATCGCATAAAATTTCAGCTAGTTCAGAGCCAGAAGGTAATTTATTGTTTTGTACAGAATGTAAGCCTCTTGAGAAACCTGCTCCAAGGAATAATACTGCGTTACCGTTCCGAGCTGCTATTAGTGCTTGTTGATAGTCCATAATTTAAAATCCTTTAAAATTTCTTAATAACTTATATAGTGTAAAGCATCAATTTATACCATGAAGATACTTACTAATAATTTTAAGTGTTATCTATAATGCCATATTAAGTTGTAATGTGTATATTAATGCAAATTTGCTGTAACAAATCTACTCGGAAATTGAGTGAAAATAACATGACTAAATGTAGCGTGGATACATCAGATTGATGACCTATAAATAGTATAATTCTTGGTTCATCATCCAAACTACCGATTTTGCTAAATAATAATTTATGAGTAATACTGCAATCATCTTAAATCTCAATCATAGTAGCGAAAAGCAGGTTTTCGATATAACGAATCCACCGTCAATTCCTTACCCATCGCTTTAGCAATTTCTCATAACCCCCACCCAAACCTATCAACAGCAAACATCCTAAACCATCCCTCGAACCCTAGCCATAATCCCACGCCCAATCACCAACCGCACATACCCAATCGCAATAATTAACAACACCGCTATTAGTAACACTGCACCGAGCGCAAAGCGATCCCAAGGGATACTAAAGCGCAGATTAAACCACTGGGTAATCAGTACATACGCCGTAGCACTCGCCAGCACTACCGCAAATGCCCCTGCACTGACGCCAAGTAAGCCAATCTCCAACATATTGATTTTATACAAATCCCGCTTTTGCATACCGAGTAAGCGGAACGAGGCACTATCACGCAAACGATCTTGCGAAGTGGACAATAGCGAGGTAATCAGTACCATAATGCCCGTAATCATCGCAAGTAGGGTAAACACCTGCACCAAGCGGCTCATCTGACTCACAAAGCCCTGAACTTGCTTGGCAATCGCCCCACCATCAATAGTAGTTATCGCAGGAAACGCACGCACTAGATCGGTTTGTAATTGTGGAATTTGAGTGGCATCTACTTTGGTCGTGGCAAACTGAATTTGTGGTGCATCCGCCAACACTTCAGGCTCAAATAAGAAATAGAAAAATGGACTAGGACCACGCTCGTAGCGTTCTCGAATACTGGTAATTTGCCCGACAATTTCGATACCTTGAATGTTAAATCGAACTTGATCGCCCATACCCACATTGAGCAGTTCAGCCGCACTGTCTAATATCGATAACGGCACGATCTCTTCTTTGCTGTCACCTTTATTATTTGCAAGAGAGTCAGCCACAATCGGTGCATAAAGCTGGTCAGGCGCAACCGATTCTTTTATAAATTCAGTATCCATCACGCTATCGGCATAGCTCAAGTTAAACACTCGAGTTGGGTCATCGCCCTCACTTTGTGGTACCTCAATCTTGTCAGCAGCCACACCGCCAGCCTCAGTCACTCTCGCACGTACCACAGGATAATAAGTAATCGGCGCATCAATCATCGTGTTCAATGCGTCATGCTGATCGCTTTGTACATCGAGCAAAAACAGATTTGGCGCATCTTCGGGATACGCCTGTACAAACTGTTTATTCAGGCTATGGTTTAAGAGCGTAATCATGGTCAAGACTGCGACCGATAAGGCAAGGGTCACAAAGAATAGCCCCGACTGATTGCCCTTACGCGATAAGTTATGCAACGCAATACGTGCCATCCAGCCTGACTGTTTTCCCCCAAGCCTCTTACCAAACAAGCCACGCTCTATAAGTTTTGCCAGTAGCCACAACCACCCCTTACCAAGCAACCAAAAACTGCCAGCCAGCACCAGCATACCGCCCAATACCTGTAAGCCTGTCAACAGTGAGCCAAACTCATAGGCGAGTAACCCATAACTTGCTAATAACACCAAACCATACCAATACACAGGCGGATGTTGGCGGGTATTGCTAGTAGACTGTTTGAGCACCGCTGATGGCTTGGTATGAGTGACCGCATATAAGCTTTGTTGTACCACTAATATAGTTATCACCAGCGCCACGATACTAATTTTGACCAAACTTACCAACTTAATAGATAGCTGAATATCAGGTGGCAAAATAGCGGTTAAATACTGCGCTCCGATATTGAGCATTGCCAAACTTAACAGCCCAGACGCAATACATGCCAGCACTGCCATCCCCAAAAATAGCAGATAATAACTGCTCTTAATCGAACGTACCGACTCACCGAGCGCACGACGAATGGCATTTGATTTTTGTTGCAGGCCAACAAACGCCTTTACCACGCTTAAGAGTGCCACAGCCGACAAAAACAACACCGCAATCACCAGCAGTTTTAAGAACATTAGTACATTATCCGATACCTCAGTCACTGACGTATCCGACTCATCCGCCTTCGTCATCTCCACATCTTGCGAGGCGGGCAGGGCATCGATAATTTGCTTAAGTTTGGTCTGCTCACTGGCAATGGCGTCAGGACTAGCCGCCAACTCAATACGGTAATTAACTCGGCTACGTTGCCCCATTAAATTGGTCGCTTCTAAGTCATCTGCGCTCATAAGCACCCGTGCGCCAAACCCAAAGGCAGTCAACGGACGATCAGGCTCAGTGACCAGTTCATCGGCGATGGTAAACACCGCATCACCAATTTTGACCTTATTGCCTACTTTAAGATTCAGCCCTGTCAACACTTGTGTTTCCACCACCACCGTATTGCGCTGCATCTGTTGCCATAAGGGTTTACCTGACGCTAACACTACCTCGCCATATAATGGATATTGGTTAGACACTGCTTTTACACGGGCGAGCAGGGTATTCACGTCTGAATCATTGTTAGCGTTAGCGTTAGAAATAGCATTGACGCTAGACACCATCGCATTAAATTGATAATCGTAAACCACGCCTGATTCAACATTCCTATTAGCAGAACCAGCGGATTTTGAATCCGTTACCGACTCAAACGCCTGTACCGCCTCTAGCACATCGGGCGTCCACGCTTGCTTACTGCTTAAAATCAAATCACCACCAACCAGCGCCCGCTGATTATCGGTTACATAGTCGCGCACCGACTGTTGAATCGAATCCAGTGTCAAATAGGTCGATAACGACAATACCATCGCCAACAAAAACAACAACGGATACACCCAATGTCGCCACCAGCTACGGTTAAGCGATTTACTACCTAGGTTGTGGTAGGATGCAGTTGAAGTAGGTGAAGGCTTGTGTGTGATCGTGTTTGGTATCATAGGCGTATATTTAGTAGGTTAAATAATAGATGTTTTTATTTTACCTGTTTTGCATTCTGTATTGGGTTATGTTTCGTTTGGTAGTGGTCAACTTTTGATAGCGTTAATAATCTGGGGAATGGGGTTTAAAATAGAAAATTACATAACACGATAAATACTGGCAAGGATACGATGTGACCGCTAGCCCTGACTGGAGCGGTTATCCTGCCGAAGTCAATGCCATTGCAGACTGTGGCTAGAGGGGGTCGCTCGAATGTTGGAACGCCTCTAGTCACGATAGTCTGCATGGCATTGCAAGGCAGATAATAGCGGACGGCAGGAATAGCTCGGGAATAGCTACTTAAGTTTTAGCGCATACAATGCTATAGTCAAAGTCAAACTAAGAGAGTGATAGACATTTGACATCAATTTAATTCAACATACAGGCGTAGTTTGTCATGGACAAGAAAGTTAAAGATAAACTAATCCAAGGGTTGAGTTTGGGTTTTATAGGTATGACATTAGTGGCATGTTCAAAGCCAGCCTCATCCAGTTTAGAGTCTGAGATAGCGTCAGCATCGGCATCGTCAAATGATGAGAGGGGTGAAGTTGAGTGTAGAAACGCTAGCGGCAAGTCGGTAAAGCTGGGTTATTCATATACTGAATTAACGAATCCGCATTCTATAAGTCTGACTATGAATGACCAAACTTACACCGTTTACGAGTCGCCTGCATCAAGGATGCTTTATCTCACAAAAGATAGTATTAATAATCACAATGAACATTTACTTGTCACGACTCAAAAATACGGCTTTATGGTAGAAAGTTTTTTTGAAAACAAGGGCTCTGCGGATTACTCAACCTCAAAGCTACTCTACGATTGTATTAATGGGCCACCTTAAAGAACAAGAATAATCTATTATTCATACCCATCAAAAACTAACCCCTAGCATCAGGTTTATTATCAGATTCACGCTATTGCCACGGGAAGCTGAATGTCAAAAGATTGCTCCCTTCCTTTTCCAATCGGTCAAACAAGCTTGACTCTTGCGAAGCTAAAAATGTCTCCCAGAGCTTTTATTAACGCTTCTAAGGGCAGAGAATGGAGTTATTAGACTACATCAAAAATCTAACAACCGAGCCTTCACAACCTCACCAACCTGCTCAACAACAGTATCTATTTGCGTTAATATCTGTCTATTATCATATCGTAAAACCAGTATCCCTATTTCAGCTAAGCAATTATCACGAATGTTATCTTTTTCAAGCCCTTGTGATGTATGATGCTGACGACCATCGCATTCAATAACCAGCTTCGCTTTTGGACAATAAAAATCAACAATATAATTCAGTAATGGACGTTGACGATAAAACTGTACCTCTGCAACCTGCTTTCTACGAATTTTGGACCATAACAACAGTTCTGCTTCGGTTTGATTACTGCGTAGATGACGGGCAGGCTCTTTTAAATTCGGGTTTGCAGGTAGCATCTAAGTCCTTATTTATTTTAGCGTAAAGTCAGACTCGTATAATCCCCCCAACCCCCCTTTGAGAAAGGGGGGCTAAAACCTTAGAAATTCACGTAAGGATTGTCGTCTTTAACTTTTAAAAAGTTTGCCTAGAGCGTTTATATTAAGCTGAATGTGAAAAGATTGCTCCCTTCCTTTTCCAAAGGAAGGGCTGGGGATGGATTTTCTAGTCTCAGCTATAAGAATAACGCCAGTCACACAATAACCAGTTTTAAAGTGACGACGATTATCAACCCAAAACCCGCCCATCATGAATAGTAATCACCTGATCCGCATTTTCAGTCAATGCAGGGTCATGTGTCACCACCACCAAAGCGGTGCCGGACTGTTGTTGTAGCTCTAGCAATAAATTCATCACCTGCTGGGCGTTTTGCTCATCCAAGTTACCTGTTGGCTCATCGGCAAAAATGATTTTTGGACGAGCCACTAGCGCCCGAGCCAATGCGGTGCGTTGTTGTTCACCGCCTGAAAGTTGATGTGGTAAGCTGTCACGGCGATGGGTTAGGCCTACTGCAACCAGCAGTTCTTCGACTCGATTGGCGTCTGGCTGACGGGAAATATCAAGCGGAAACGCAATGTTTTCGGCAACAGTTAACGTCGGCAACAAATGAAAGGACTGGAATACAAAGCCCATATCTTGTTGACGTTTTTGTGCCAGTTCATCCTCGCTCAAATCCGTTAAATTCTGACCATTTAGCCAAACCTCACCGCTATCAGGATAATCCAGTCCTGCAAGAAGTCCAAGCAAAGTAGACTTGCCCGACCCTGATTTACCCATGATTACCGCAAACTCACCAGCGCCAATACTCACATTGACGTTTTTGATAATGTCCGTCTTAGTCTCGCCAATCATCACGCTCTTGCTTAAATTGCTGGCGTACAATAGGGGTTTGCTGGTTTTATTCGAATGGGTGTCACTCACTGTTTTACGCATCGACTTATTCATTGGACGGTCTCATTAGGCTCAGCCTCTTTACTATCCACAAATTTTTTAAGCGTTGGCTTTAGTACGGGCAATATATTGTCATGAACTATCTTGGTATATCCCTCAGCTGTGGGATGAATGGCATCTGATTGGTTTAACTTGGGATCACCACCTACGCCTTCTAAAAAGAACGGAATAAAAGCAATGCCATATTCTTCAGCAAGTTTGGGATAAATCGCTGAAAACTCTTTGACATACTCATCACCTAAGTTGTCATAGATTTGCATGCCGCCCAGTACCACAATGCTACCATCACTTTGCAAGCGCTCGATGGCGGTACGGATATTCTTCTCAATAGTGGCCACATCGATACCGCGCATCGCATCATTGGCCCCAATGGTTAAAATAGTAATATCAGGTTTGGTTTTTAGTGCCCAGTCAAGGCGATTTACCAGTCCACTACTGGTCTCACCACTTAAGCCAGAATTAACTACTTTGGCATTAACATAGCCTGCACTCTTAAGGGCTTGTTCTAATTGGGCAGGGTATGCCTGATTTTCTGGGACACCGAGACCTTCAGTGAGAGAGTCGCCGAGTGCTAAGATAGTGATGGGTTGTTCGATAGTTTGTGCTGGCGTGTTGTCTTGAGCGGTTGAATGGTTCTCAGGTGTGATAGCCGTTTGAGTAACGGGCACTGACTCATCTGAGACGGTAGAGTTTGATTCGTTAACTGAGGTAGTTGAAGCGCTGTCTTTAGTGTTGGGCTGACAGCCTAGCATCGCTAGACTGGTGAATAACGTAAGTACAAGAGGTTTTATTGATATGGGAGACATTCTGATTACCTTGCTATATAAAGTTTTTCATAACCTATAGTAGCAGGATCAGCCTTTATTATTTGTCCAAGATTGGTTAAATAAGTATACCGCTCTTATTCTGCAAATATTGATTAAGCCTCTGAAAATACCAACGAATATAAGATATGATCCTGCCATATCTCGTAAATATCAAATAGGATCTAATAAGGCTAGATGCTTGTTAGCTTGTGGCATTATCATAAAGCTCTCGCACCACCTCACCAATGACTTTAATCCCTGCCTCCAAGGTTGCGTCACTGGCCGCAATACTCATACGCACACACTCATGAGCATGGGGATAAGTGCTAGTATCTAAACCGGGATAAAAGTGTTCGCTGGGTACGATCAAGGTCGCTTTTGCTTTTAGATGATCATAAAGCTCAAGGGTAGTGATGGGTAGGTCTTTAAACCAAACCCATAAAAATATTGCCCCCTCAGGCTTGTGAATCAGCACAGGATAGTCGCCAAGCTCTTTTTTTATCAAACGGATGGCGAGCTCGGCCTTGGCCGCATAAAAAGGCTTAATCGTATCATCGCAAAGCTGCTTTAAGGTATCGTCTTTTACTAATGGGGTGGCTATAGCGGGGCCAAAGCGGGAAGGGGCAAGGTTGATCACCGCATTCATGGTGGTCATAGCACTGATAACGTCTGGATTGGCAATAACAATGCCGGTACGCACACCGGGAAGACCAATTTTTGAGAGGCTAAAACATAAGATGGTATTGGCATCCCAATTTAAAGTCACCTCCGGATGGATGATATTTGGAAAGGGTTCGCCATACGCATTATCAATGATTAAAGGAATGTCATACTGTTTGGCAATACGGGAAAGGTGCGCCATTTCGTCGTCGGTGAGCACATTGCCTGTTGGATTGGTAGGACGAGAGCAACAAATTGCCCCGACTTCTCCATTTTTTAGGGCAGGTAAGTTCTCTAATGCCTCAAAATCTATGGTGTATTTAAAAAACCCGGCTGCATCGTTATGAGTCACCTCTTCGATATCAGGTTTGAGAGAGATAAAGTGATGACCATCAATTTGTACATCGCTATATCCCATGTATTCAGGGGCTAAGGGCAATAAGATAGACTTAGTGAAGGTTGAGCCGTTATCATCTTCGAATTTACCTGAAAACAGGTTAAATAAAAAGAAAAAAGCATTTTGCGAACCATTGGTAATAACGATATTGTCAGCGGTTAATTGCCAATCATAATGACGATTAAAAAATTCAACAAGGGTGTCAATGAATGTCGCATCACCTTGTGGGTTCGAGTAATTGCCCACCGAGTTTATGGCGCTCCCTTCAATACCACCGTCTTCCAATGATTGATAAGACTGCAAATACGCCTCATTAATTTTATCGATACGGGCAGGATTACCACCGCCTAGTAAATTAACAGGAGTTTCACTGCGTAGAGCGTCGCCCAAATCATCCATAAGCTGTAAGATAGGGCTGTGTTTGGTAAACTGCTGTCCGTATTTTGAAAACTTCATATTAGTACCGTTTAAGTTGTGAAAATATAAATTTCTAGATTTGGTTTAAGATTTATTATATTAAGCAAGGGATTATTAAACTAGCGTAATGCCTAAGCTGGCCTACCGTCAATCATTATAGGACGACTGGCGAGCCAAGACATGATGACATTTAATGCAGTCAGAATTAATATAAATAGCAGGGGAACTTCCCAGCTTTGTGTCTGTTCAAGTAGCCAACCTGCGCCAAACGGCCCTGCGAAAGCCACTAGATAAGCAACCGTCTGTACCATGCCTGATAGTTTACTGGCTTGATTTGGACTATAGGTACGCAGTGAAAATAGCATAATACATAACGTGAAGATACTAGCACAGCCTAGTCCCATAATCGACGACCATAGCCAAGAGAATGAAGAGGATAAATAACAAATACCCACTAAGCCAATGACATTTAATGAAGAGGCAATCAGGGCCACTGTTTGTATCTGAATGCCGCGGCGAATAAGCCATGTCATCACCATAATAGCGATAGGCGCCATAAACTGAAAAATTGAGCCCATGTTGCCACCTTCAACCTCAGTAAGGCCTTTACTCATCCAAATAGAAGGCAAAAAGGCAGCGACGGTATAAAATAGTAGCGACTGTAACCCCATAAACACGGCCAATTGCCAAGCAAGCGGCGCTTTCCATATAGAGACCGCTTCTTGGGTGGCCTCATCAGTGGTTAAAGTGGCAACGGGTAGCTTATGTGAGGAGCCAAGCTTGAGTCGCAAAACTATCCATGCCACAAGCGCCGCCATACCCAGCGCAGACCAGCCGCCGAGCGCCCATTGCCAACCGACTTTTTCGGTCAAGGGATACACCAAGCCAGATACCACACCAGCCATCACCGACATCGTCAAACTAAATATGCTAGTCACCAAAGCAATATTGTTCGGGGTTCGCTGCTTAATCACAGGCGCGACTAGCGTGTTAGCGAAGCCTATTGCTAACGTGAGTATAAGGGTGCCTGTGAAAAAGCCGGTCCAGCTCACCCACCAAGAGCGCATAATAATACCTAGGGTAATAAAAAAAACCACCCCAATAAGCGTATTTTCAATGCCAACTCGTTTGCCAATATTAGGCGCTATTAAAGCACCGAGTGCAAACATGAGCATCGGTATAGCGCCAAGCCATCCTATATGGGCGGCATTGATATCTAAAGCGTCTTTTACTACGGGGGCAATAGATCCTAAGGCAACGATAGGGGAGCGCATGTTACTGGCCATGAGCACGATGGCAATTAGAACCAGCCAAAAAACGGTGCGCGAATTACTTACTTTATCGGAGCTACCTTGATGAGCGCTACTTTGTTTCGAAGCGCCAATATTTGCGGCGGTATGAGTGGGTGTTTCGTACATAATGACTCACTTAACACACTAATTAACGGCTTCGCGTTGAGAATCGCGCTCTTTACAGTGTACTACAGCTGTTCATCTATAATGAGCCAATCTTTATCTTTTAGCCAACTTCATCAGTTAATGACGCAATAACGGACAGATAAGGGTTTAAATCCTATGCACCAAATCATGACTATCCGCTTGTGCTAACAAGCCAACCGATATGCCACTCACTAATATTTAAAGACTCTTGTATCACGGGCGCAATCGACCCTAATGCTACTAGTGGCGATCGCATATTTGCAGAAAGCAAAACGATGGCAATGAGCACCAACCAAAACACAGTATGTGATGTTGGCGTCTAATTGCTCGATTGCTTGATGTCTTATTGATTAACGTCTTATAGTTTGGCTTCCTATTGATTGATAATGTCACTGGTGTCGCATCAATGCTGGAGCTAACCTGATTTTAGAATGATTAGAGGGAATCAAGGACATAGTAAATCACCTAATCTGACACGATATAGTCAGACTAAAGAATTACGGTGTTAAGCTCGCTAAGACTACTTGAGAACTACTTGCACTCGATTGCCTTGTACTACTTTTATCTGGCTTCGACTATAGGATAATATAAATAATATGGTCAAACCATTCATTGTTAAAGTGTGACAGCGTTAAGCTCACAACGACTACAGATATTGTCGAATTTAGCACAAGCAGATTTAATTCAATAGGATGGCGTTGACTGCCGTGGGAGGTACTAAGTAGACTGTTTGATTAAGCTTATTAAACTATATTGAGCATCTTAGGTAATCGACTTACCAAGTTTACCGGCTTTCTTGCTATCAAAAGCTTTTTCATCGTTAATCTGTTCACATTTATTGGGATCATCACCACAAAATTGGCACGTTTCATCCCCCATTAAATTAGCAACACGGCCACATGAACCGCGTAACGGTTCCTTTTTTACCATATAACCAATACCCATCATCAAAAAGAACAGCACGAATACGGCGAAGGTAATGCCTAAAATGGGAAGGAGTTGAGCGAGCATAATATCCTCACTTAATTATGATGAACAAGTTTAACTACTTAACAAACGATAAAATGAGTCTTATAAAGGTAAGTCATAACTTTGTCGTTCTTTATCTACAACTAAATTATCTATAACTTAATTTGAAATTGTCTTAGACCAATGTATCAACAGTGTTTTATCATACTGGATTTTACCATACTTACGCACCTTGATTAGTATCAGCTCAAGGCGCTGCAGTATAAATACTGTAATGATGGTTTGGATTGTTTTTACGACGCTTGCATCAAAACCGTCATTCACGAAAGTACGTTACTACCAAAAACGAGCAGCTTAGATGACATGAATAGCAAAATATGCCGCTGCACCTGCTAAGTACCCCACCACCGCTAAGCCGCTGATACGTTTTAAGTACCACATAAAAGGAACTTTTTCCATACCCATCGCCGCCACACCTGCAGCTGAACCAATAATTAAACAGCTACCCCCAGTGCCCGCACAGTAGGCTAAAAAGTGCCAAAACGCCCCATCTTGTAAGAATAAGCTTTGCCGAGCCAGCTCATCACCACTCATACCTGCCAATGAGGCATCGGTTAATAAGGGATACATTTTCATCGCACCCGCCACCAAAGGCACGTTATCTACTAGCGATGACAACAACCCAATAAATACGTTAATGACATATAAGTTACCCAATGTATTGTCTAGCCATAATGCCACATCGGTAAGGTGGCCGGCTGTCGCCAGCCCTGCTACCGCCAATAGGATACCTAAGAAGAACAAAATACTTGGCATATCAACTCGTCTCAGTACGCCAACCACTGTCATATGTTGCTTAACGTACCAATCGTGATGACGGTGCATTACTTCGGTAAAGATCCAAAGCACGCCCACGCCAAATAAAATACCCATATACGGCGGCAAATGGGTGACGGTTTTAAAAATAGGCACAAAGGCAAGTGCGGACAAACCCAACGCGAGAACACTGATACGCATTTTACTTGTGATTGCTTGTTGTGCAATGGCAGTTAGGTCAGTAGGATGCGCAGTTATCGTTTCCGAATCCTTTAAGGATGGGGCTTCCATAATGACAGCAGGCGCTGCATTATTATTTGCTGAAGCCACCTCGTTACCAAGATAGTTGCTGCTAGAGGCTTGAACAATAGGTTTTGCAGGTTTAGGACGGGCTATCTGCTTGCCTTTAAATATGACGCTCAATATGATCATCGGAATAATAGCGGCTATCAAACTCGGTAGGATCAAGTCGACTATAATTTTATTAGCGGTTACTTGGTTGCCAATCCACAGCATAGTCGTAGTGACATCGCCAATGGGAGACCAAGCGCCACCGGCATTAGCACAGATGACAACCATGCCCACATACCACCATCTCGTTTCTTTATCAGCGACGAGTTTACGCAGTAACGAGACCATGACGATAGTGGTGGTCAGGTTGTCTAACAGCGCTGAGAAAAAGAAAGTAAGGATACCAATGGTCCATAATAGCTTGACCGCACTGGTGGTTTTAATACGACTAGTAATAGCATAGAACCCGTCATGTGCATCAATGAGCTCCACGATCACCATGGCGCCCATCAAGAAGAATAAAATCTCCGCAATTTCTGCAAGGTGATGTCGAAGCTCAGTATTAATAAGCTGCGTCACCTCTACACTGTGAGACGGTTCCAACTGACCTGAGAGTAAGTGCTCTGCCAGTAAGGTATCGGCACCAAACACCAGTAGGGTCCAAATAATAATTGCCGTCAGTAAGGCTGAAGCTGCCTTGTCAATATGAAGATTATGCTCTAGGGCAATCGCGACATAACCTAATACAAAGACAATTGCCATCAATGCGTAAATCATTGCTTACCCTTAGTGTGGATACACACTGTTACAAAAATACCCCATTCTATAGCAATTTAATTATTTTAAACAGTAGGTAAGAGGACTGTTTAATATCTATATAGAGTTCAGGATCTTATATTATTTAGAGTCTGAACGTAACGTGTGCATGGCAGGCGTTTCAACGACTTGCCAATAGGCTAAAGGATCTTCTTTATTGCGGGCGAGCTCCTGCGTAGACGGTACTTCATCATGTATCTTGCCATCTTTAGGAATGATAAATAGCGCAGCTATGTTGTTTTTGATCGCTGTCTCTAAGGCCTTTTCATAAGTCATGGCTGTCAAAGCAGTAGCCCAAGCATCAGCAATCGACACCGAGTCTGCAGCCACAGAGACAGAAGGCGCACCGCCTGCGATGGGCTGTCCTGTGGTGGGGTCAATGGTATGGCTATAGCGTTTATTATCAAAGACAACCGAGTTACGATAGTTGCCAGAAGTTGCCAGATTAAGCCTATTTGAAGATTGGGGCTGACGGATAACGGCAAGCGTCAGTCTATTGCTGACACTGCTATCGAGGATGGGGGCATCAATGGCAATCTGCCATGGCTGAGCGTTTTGATTGACACCAGAGGTCGCCACTTCACCGCCAATCTCAACCATATAATTGTTGATTTTATAATGGTTATGCAGCACATGGGCAATGGTATCGACCCCATAGCCTTTAGCAACCGCTGAAAAGTCCAGTTCGACCCCATCTTTGGTTTTGCTCAACGTGTGCCCTGATAGCTGAATACTATCGAAGTCAATGAGCGTCTTTGCTGCCTGAATATGAGTGTCATCTGGTGGATTTTGTAATCTATCTATAGTCATGACATTCCCAAATCCCCAAAGGGTGACTAAAGGCATAACCGTGGGGTCAAAAGCACCGCCAGACTGCGCATAGACCTGTTTTGAGTCTTGTAAGACTTTAATGAAATGAGGGTCAACTTGTATCGATTGACCTGAATCTAAACGATTGAATTTAGAAATGGTTGAGTCTGGTTGGTAAGTCGACATGCTGTCATTAATGCTTTTTAATTCAGCATCGATAGATTGTTTGACCTGCGCTTTATCCACACCTTTAGGCAACTGGTAGCTAATATGATAGCTGGTGCCCATAGTTTCACCTTCGATATAGTCATAAGAAGGTGAGGGCTGACAGGCTGTCAGTGTTATAGCAGAGGTGAGTATTAGCAATCCTGAGAGGCCAGAAAATCCAGTCAACAAGGGTGATTGTAAACCACAAACGGATGTATTAGGCGCTGGCTTTTTATAAAAGTTAGGTTTATCTCGGATGGATTTATCGCAAATGGATTTATAACGGATAAATAAGGATGAGGGAGTAGGGATAGCCATAAGCACAACTTCAAGATTAAAGAAGATTAAAAAAATGAATGGAATTTAGATCAAAATTTGATCATGACTGACAATGGATAAGCATAAAGCGTCATACGTTTAAACAGAGACTCTTATTTTACTTTACTTAACCTTTACTTGGCGTATGATTTGATACAGTTTCGGCGGTGAGAGGCGATTAAGTAACGCCGCTATTTTTTCTTTTTGACCAGCCGCAATAATGTAAGTCTCATCCTTCTGTAAAGCGTTGACCACTCGTGTGGCAAATGTGGCCGCAGTGAGCCCTTTGCCAGTCGCCTCATCCATCGTGCCTTGCGTGCTGCCATCACCGGTTAAGGCATTGATCGAGACATTGGTTTGTATAAAGCCTGGAAAGACGGTAGCAACTTTAATATTGTGGGTCGTTAATTCAGCCCGTAAACTGTTTGCCCACATATGAATAGCTGCTTTGGCCGCGCCATAAGCACCGCGATACTGCGTACCCAATAAGCCTGCGACGCTTGAGACCATGATTATTTTACCACCACCTTGCTTGATCATGTCCGGCAATACCAACCGAGTCAGGCGAGTCTGAGCAAAGTAGTTAATTTCCATCAGTTGTCGCTCAACCTCCTCTACGGTCTCCATGATTAAAGAGCGTTGACTGACGCCTGCATTGTTAATGAGCCAATCAATATGACCGGCTTTGTCTATTACTGAAGCATACGCCTCTTTGCTTTGCTCAGCATCTGTTACATCGAAAGGAATGATAAAGTGTTTGTTGGGCTTTTTGCAATGGCTTTTAACAAGCTCAAGCTTTTCGGTATTGCGGCCACTTAAAATCACCGTCGCCCCGCGACGAGCAAACTCTATACTTAACGATTCACCAAGGCCGCTTGAAGCACCGGTAATCCATACCGTGATATCTTTAATATTGATTTTAGTTTTCATAAGCATCCTTTCTTATTTATCTTTAGTCAGAGAAGTCTAAAATGGTGACAAGGCAACCGAGCGCAAGTACAACAAGTGTAGGCTTAGCGAGGTTAACACCGCAACCGTTTAGTATCTCGCTGACTATAAATGAGGGTAGGGAAGGGGGACTAAAATGATTAGCCAAAAAAAAGAGCCTCGTCTGAGACTCTTAATTTAGCATAAATTAACTTATTAAATGAGGGCAATTAAACCCAACTCAATTAATCGCATTGAGTTTAACCACCCTGCTTTTAGCCACCCTGCTTTTAACCACCCTGCTTTTAACCACCAAAGTCATCAAGTAGGATGTTTTCATCTTCAACACCGAGCTCATGAAGCATATTGATAACGGCGGCATTCATGACCGGTGGCCCACACATATAGTATTCGCAATCTTCTGGATTTGGATGGTCTTTCAGATACTCTTCATATAATACATTGTGAATGAAGCCAGTATAGCCATCCCAGTTGTCATCAGGAAGCGGATCAGACAACGCCACATGCCATTCAAAGTTATCAAATTGCTCTTGCAGCATATCATAATCTTCGACATAGAACATTTCACGAACAGAGCGCGCGCCATACCAAAAGCTAATCTTGCGGTCTGAGTGTAAGCGCTTAAGCTGATCAAAGATGTGTGAGCGCATCGGAGCCATACCGGCACCGCCACCCACAAATACCATTTCCGCTTTAGTGTCTTTGGCAAAGAATTCACCATACGGACCAGACACAGTCACTTTATCACCGGGTTTTAAGCTAAATACCCAAGAAGACATTTTGCCTGGCGGTATACCTTCAGGACCACGAGGTGGTGGACTGGCGATACGGATATTAAATTTAATAATACCTTTTTCATCAGGGTAGTTAGCCATAGAATAGGCACGAATGACTTCTTCATCGACCTTCGACACATATCTGTACATGTCGAATTTTTCCCAGTCCTCTTTGTATTCGTCATCAATATCAAAGTCTTTGTAGTGGACTTCGTGCGGTGGTGCCTCTAACTGGACATAACCACCGGCACGGAATCTTACTTCTTCGCCTTCCGGTATTTTTAACACCAGCTCTTTAATGAAAGTCGCAACGTTATGGTTTGACACCACCTCACATTCCCACTTCTGTACATCAAAGAACTCAGGATCAACTTCGATCTCCATGTCTTGCTTGACAGCAACCTGACAGGCAAGACGCATGTTATCGCGAATTTCACCTTGGGTGAAGTGACCTTCTTCAGTAGGTAGAATAGAGCCACCACCTTCAATGACTTTACAACGGCACTGACCACATGTACCACCACCGCCACACGCTGAAGATAAGAAGATCCCCTCGCTTGCAAGCGTCTGTAGTAATTTACCACCAGCCGGGGTGACAATGTCGTTGTCAGGATTGTCATTAATATGTATGGTGACATCCCCTGAACTGACCAATCGTGAGCGGGCAACCAAAATAATGGCGACTAAGCTCATGATAATCAGGGTAAACATGGCGACGCCGCCAATGGCGGTACCAAATGTATCAAACAAACCCATGATACTTGTCCTTATTTAAATATTAAAATCGCTTGTTGTCTCTTTATTATCTATGTTTACAATCTTGTTTAGTCGTCAATATAAGTCAACTAAATAGGGTAGGTCGGCTATATTGACATACCACCGAATGACATAAACCCAAGCGACATCAATCCGACAGTAATAAAGGTGATACCAAGACCACGTAGTGGGGCAGGGACATCTGAATACTTAAGCTTCTCACGAATACCTGCCAAAAGCGCAATGGCAAGAGCCCAACCAAAACCGGCACCCACACCATACGTTAATGACTCAGTGAAATTATAGTCACGCTCTACCATAAATAAGACGCCACCTAAAATAGCGCAGTTCACCGTAATAAGGGGTAAGAACACACCTAGCGCATTGTATAGCGATGGCACAAACTTATCCAAAAACATTTCAAGAATCTGGACGGTTGCCGCAATAAGGGCAATATAACTTAATAGCCCTAAAAAGCTTAGGTCCATATCAGGGAAGCCAGCCCACGCAAGAGCGCCATTTTTTAGAATAAACTGATATAACAAATTATTCAAAGGTACTGTTATAGTCATCACCGCAATAACGGCAATGCCAAGACCTATAGCGGTAGAGACCTTTTTAGAGACGGCCAAGAAGGTACACATGCCCAAGAAATAGGCAAGCGCCATATTTTCGATAAATACTGACGTTATAAATAGACTAAGATAATGTCCCATTAGTGACCTCCTCCATGAACCATACCTTTAGATTGAGGCTTCATCACAAACTCTGGCTCTTCAACTTGTTCTGGTTTCCAAGTGCGGATAATCGCAATAAACAAGCCGATAATAAAGAACGCAGAAGGAGGCAGCAACAATAGACCATTTGGCACATACCAGCCACCATCAGTGACAGGACTCAGTAGGGTAATACCTAAGATACTACCACTACCAAGCAGCTCACGAATACAAGCGACGAATAGCAATACCGCTGAGTAACCAAGACCATTACCAATACCATCTAAGAAGCTTGGAATAGGCGGATTACTCATAGCAAACGCTTCAGCGCGACCCATCACGATACAGTTGGTAATAATCAGACCGACGAATACGGACAGGGACTTACTCACGTCGTAAGCCACCGCTTTTAGAATTTGGTCAACGATAATAACCAAAGAGGCGATGATCGTCATCTGTACGATAATACGAATGCTTGATGGAATACGGTCTCGAATTGTTGAGATAAAAAAGCTTGAAAAGGCGGTCACTAACGTTAATGCAATACACATAACCAATGCATTTTTAACACTCGTGGTGACCGCTAATGCCGAACAGATACCCAAGATTTGCAGGGCAATTGGGTTGTTATCAAAGATCGGCGTGGTTAAGATTTTTTTGGTATCTGTAGCCATGTTATGCCTCCTCGCCCGCAGTGGCTTTACTGTTAGCCAAATGAGTTGTGTGAGCGGTTAAGGACTTTTGCCCCTTAGTACCACTCGCTTTACTAGCTTGAGTTTGGCTATCTGCTTTACCACTACGTAAATGATCTAAATAGGGTTTGTATCCACGATCGCTTAGCCAAAACTGAACAAGATTGTTCACGCCGCGACTGGTCAGAGTTGCGCCACTGATACCATCAATGGGTTTGCCTTTACCCACACCGATCGAGACGTTACCTTGATCGTCATAAGCATTGACACCTTCCCACTGGTCACGCCATTTTTTCTCTTCGATGCGTGCGCCTAGGCCAGGTGTTTCTTTATGATCATACCAACTGATACCTTTTACGGTATTTAGGTCACTCTCCAAGGTTAAGAAACCATAGATTGTGCCCCATAGACCATAGCCATGTACGGGTAATACAACCAGTTCAGGATTGCCATTGGCATCATTTTTAACATAAACTTTCGCAAAGTTTGGCACACTGCCGATGCCCGCTGGGTCTTCATTGCCTAAATCTTGACTTAGGGCTTTGTTCTTAGCAGCTTGATTGGCATCATAGTCATTGATATCTGAGATGCCCGCTTCTGATAACTGATCGTCAGTCGCGTATTCGCCCGTTTTTAAATCAACCAGCTTGACCTCGAAATCTTTGAACTTTTGCTCAACATCTTCATTGGTTTCCGTTTCTGGGTCAAATAGACCGGCGGCAACTAAGATGTTTTTATTACGATCTAATAATTGGTTGTCAACTTGAG
Source organism: Psychrobacter sp. CX5 (assembly GCF_057621535.2). Lineage (NCBI taxonomy): Bacteria > Pseudomonadati > Pseudomonadota > Gammaproteobacteria > Moraxellales > Moraxellaceae > Psychrobacter > Psychrobacter sp. CX5. The sequence goes on from NZ_CM177735.1 coordinate 1,367,557, forward strand.
CTGACTTTAAGCCCACGGCAACTGCGGATACTAATACCGAGCATACCAAACACAAGACCAACGCCACCATAATGGTGGTCATGTTAGAGTTTGAGCTTTTTTTAGTCTGCTGGGACATGACGCAACCTCCGAGCCGTTTGACGTTTGATGTTTGCTTGAGTGACAAAATAGTCAAATAAGGGCGCAAACAAGTTAGCAAATAAGATGGCGAGCATTATACCTTCTGGGAAGGCAGGGTTGATTACACGGATCACAACCGTCATAAAGCCAATTAACAGACCGTAAGCCCAGCGTCCTTTATTCGTATGCGCCGCTGAGACAGGGTCGGTCGCCATAAACACCGCACCAAAGGCAAAGCCACCCAATACTAGATGCCAATACCAAGGTAGGTTCATCATCAGATTATCATCTGACCCAATCGCATTAAACACCAATGTGGTGATAATCAAACCGATCACACAGCCTGCGATGATGCGCCAAGAGGCAATGCGTGTCCAAATTAAGATCACCATACCGATTAAGATAGCCAAAGTAGAGACTTCACCGATACTGCCTTGCATGTTACCTAAGAAGGCATCCATCCAAGTAATGGCGTTGCCATACACATCGGTAAACTTTTCTGGGGTGACGCCAATAGCCGCTAAGCCAAGTGGTGTTGCACCTGAGAAGCCATCCACTGCTGTCCAAACGGTGTCGCCTGACATATAAGCGGGGTAGGCAAAGTATAAAAAGGCACGACCAGATAGGGCAGGGTTAAGGAAGTTTTTACCCGTACCACCGAATACTTCTTTGGCAACGACTACCCCAAAGCTGATACCAAGTGCCACCTGCCATAACGGAATATCGGGTGGTAAACATAAGGCAAAAAGCACAGAAGTAACGAAAAATCCTTCGTTAACTTCATGTCCGCGCACGACAGCAAATAGGATTTCCCACGCAATACCTACCGCGAAAGTCACAATATAGATAGGTAAGAATTGCATTGCACCATAGACAAAGGCTGCCCAAATACTATTTGGGTCATAGCCTGCCATAGCGGTAATGGCAGTGCGCCAGCCTTCAGGCTGAAGGCCCAATTGTTGAATGGCCATCAGTGCTTGATGACCGACGTTGTACATACCCCAAAACATCGCAGGAAAGGTACAAAGCCAAACCAAAATCATGATGCGCTTTAAGTCGATACCATCACGCACGTGCGCTGCTGAATGTGTGGTACTGTCTGGCTGACGTAGGAACGTATCGAACATCTCAAAGACAGCATAGTATTTTTCAAATTTACCGCCTTTGGTAAAGCTAGGCTCTAAGCGGTCAAACATATTATGTAAAAATTTCATCAGCGTTAGCCCTCCTGCTCGATGCGCGTTAAGTTATCACGCAAGATGTCACCAAACTCGTATTTACCGGGGGACACAAAGGTACACAATGCCAAATCTTCTTCATCAAGCTCTAAGGCACCAAGATCGACTGCTGAAATAATATCTTCAACAATAAGGGCACGCAATAACTGAGTCGGTAGATAGTCTTGTGGCATGACCTCTTCAAAGACACCAATAGGCACCATGGCACGAGGTGAGCCGTTAGATGTGGTAGTGAAATTGTATTTTTTAGTTTTAAAGAACTGCGATATATAGATAGGCAGCTTTGAGAAGCGGTTAAAACCCAAACTTAAGAAGTGGAATGCAGGACGCTCATGGCCTTCCGCTAAGACGCTCACTTGATTGTGAAAGCGACCAAGGTAGGCTGTTGTAGCAATAGTTTTACGACCCGAGAATACAGAGCCTGTAATGACCCGCACATCAGTACCATTGAGCTCACCATTGGTAAGCTCAGTCAAGTCAGCACCACGATCGGTCAATATAAGACGCGGATTTTTCGCCGCGGGACCCGCTAAGCTAATAAGACGACGCGTATAAATATGACCGGATGTAAATAACTTACCAATGGCGATCACATCTTGAAAGCCAATAGTCCACACCGTTACTTCACGGCTAACAGGATGCAAAAAGTGAATATGAGTCCCTGCTAAGCCTGCGGGATGTTTGCCTGTAAAAGCATGATATTCAGTAACATTGCCAGCGGCAGTATTAGTGGATTTAGGAATATTTGCATCGCCATGGTGGCAGACGTATGTCTTCGGCGACAGTGTCGATAATACCGCTAAACCATCATTAAAGGCTTGCTCCTCTTGCTGAATGATTACCATAGGGTCATAGGCAAGTGGATTGGTATCCATGGCAGTGACGAATATGGCTTGCGGACGCGATCCAATCTCTGGTGTACGACTATAGGGACGCGTACGAAAAGCAGTCCATTCACCCGATTTGACGAGCTGAGCTTCAACTGCTTCTGAATCAAGACCTGCCAGTTCGTTTGAGCTGTACTTATTAAAAGTGACCTCGTTAGCTTCTGGGCCAACAGTAGGATCTACTTCAACGACCAAGCTCTCAAAGACACGACGCTCGCCACGATTTACGGCCACGACCTTGCCAGATGCAGGAGCCGTGTAAATAACGCCAACTCTTTTTTTATCTTCAAAAACGGGTTGACCCTTAACAACAGTATCTCCTACCTTAACGTTCATCGTAGGTTTCATACCGACATAGTCATAACCGATAAGCGCAACATGCTTTGGCGAATGCTGGGTGATTTCACTGCTGGGTTCACCAGCAATAGGCAAATCAAGCCCCTTTTTAATGGTTATCATAAGCGAACTTATTCCATAAGCGAAGAAAGGCCAGACGTCCCGTCGGGTTTGCTCAAATCAGGAACGGCGAAGAGGCCGTGATATGAACGTGCTGAATAAAAGAGAGTGTAGCAGCAGTACGACAGAAAACGCACAACAGAGCTAATAACACGCAAAATATAGGCAAAATAAAGACAATAACTTGCGCGCCTATAGACCTGTGCTAATCTCTTAACATAGAAGACAGTGGCGACTGGCTACCAAAATACATATACAATATATCCTAGGATTATACGTTAATTTACCCTAAAATTGCCAGTATGTTTCATAACTTTAGGGTTTTGATTGCATAATTGTGGATAATAACTCGGTTTATCCTTATTATACTGCTAGCACCATAACAGCAAATAAATAAAGACCAGCAAATGAAAAATGACATCTATTAAATTAACGACACTTCTTGCTACCCTCATCGCGTTTTTGACAACCATTATATTATCAGGGCTTTACCAATGACGACACCATCTTCACCCAACTCAGCGAACTCATCAAACCCTCAAAGCGACCCACAAAGCGTACATGCTGCGCCATTGCTTATCCCAGCGATTGATTTAAAGGATGGTAAATGTGTGCGATTAAAACAAGGTCGTATGGAAGATGATACGGTGTTTTCTGATGATCCCGTAGCAGTGGCCACGCGCTGGGTGGAAGAAGGCGCTCGCCGTCTGCATTTAGTCGATCTAAACGGTGCGTTTGATGGTGAGCCTGTACATAAACAGGTCGTGACCCAAATTGCGACGGCTCATCCTACATTACCCGTACAGCTTGGTGGCGGGGTGCGTAGCTTACAGACCATCGAGCATTATCTGACGGCAGGATTGACTTATATTATTATCGGCACCAAGGCGGTTGAAAACCCTGAATTTGTCGAAGAGGCGTGCCGTGAGTTTGCCGGACATATTATTGTCGGGATTGATGCCAAAGACGGCATGGTCGCGACGCACGGCTGGGCCAATGTGACCGATGTGAAAGCGGTAGAACTTGCTAAGCGCTTTGCCGATGCTGGCGTGTCTTCGATTGTGTACACGGATATTGCGCGAGACGGTATGATGCAGGGCGTCAATGTTGAGCAGACGGTGACGCTGGCTCGTGAAGGCGGCATTCGTGTGATTGCCTCAGGCGGCGTGACGAATATGAAAGATATAGAGTTGCTAAAGCCTTATGGAGACTGCCTAGAGGGTATTATTACTGGTCGTGCTATCTACGAGGGGACTCTTGATTTAAGAGAAGCGCAGGCTTATCTTGATAAGTAATTGAATAGATAATCGTTTTAATAACCCAATAAGTAATTAGCTAAAGAATCAACGCATGCTTTGAGTAAGCGTTTTAGATATTGAATAATCTAGAGGCTAACCGATTAAGACAAACAAACCATAGGATTTATCATGGCAGACTCTATGTACCGACAGCAGCGCCAGCCTAGAAGCTCTTGGCTCAAGCAAGGTCTATTGGTAGGGTGTATGGTGTTGGTGGTAAGTCTGCCAGCCCAAGCGCTGACGGAAGATATGGTGGCGGCTGGCAAGGCGATCATCAATAATGGTCAAACGGTCGGCACTGATGAATCGGTCAATATGGCGCCCAAAGACTCTAATCCTACCAATTCTGCAACAGAAGCAGAAGGCACTACTAAAAGCACGCCAGCAAACTTTCAGTCTAATGAAGCAGCAACTAATGAGGCGGCAACTAATAAAGCGACAAATAGTGCCCCAGCAGCAGGCAACATTACTGAAAAAGACACAGTCATCGAAACCAGTGCCAATCAGGTCAATGACGCAGATATCAAAAAGCGCATCAGCGGAATTTACTCAGAGATTGAGGGTTTAAAGTCAGTTAACGTCAGTGTTAATCAGGGTGTGGTCAGCTTGACCGGCGAGGCGCCGAACGAGAAAAAAGCACAACAGGCCATCAGCTTGGCAAACCGAGTGAGCGATGTGGTCGCAGTTGAAGACCGAATCAGTCGTACTTTGGATGTACAAGACAACGTCACTCCCTTGATTACCAGTCTTAAGCAACAAGTGCATGCCTTTATCCAAGCATTGCCTTTATTGCTAGTAGCGATACTGGTGTTTGCCGCCGTGGTGTGGTTTGGATCTTGGCTTGCAAGGCGGGATAAGCTGTGGCTACGCATCACGCCAAACCCTTTTGTTGCGGAGCTTCTGTCTCAATCAGTGAAGGTGGTGTTTATTATCCTTGGCTTAATATTGGCCCTTAGTCTATTGGGTGCTGAGGCCATTATCGGTACCTTATTGGGCGGTGCAGGGGTGGTCGGTATTGCCGTCGGTTTTGCGGTGAAAGACACCATTGAGAACTATATTGCCTCGCTGATGCTTAGTGTGCGCCAGCCCTTTCAAGCCCGTGACGTTGTGCAGATTAATGATAAGAGCGGTATTGTGGTCAGACTCACCAGTCGTGCCACGATCTTGATGACCCAAGACGGTAACCAGTTACGCATCCCAAACTCTGAAGTTTTCAAAGCGACTATCTTAAATTACACCAAAAATCCAGAGCGCCGCTTTGACTTTAAGCTTGGCGTTGATGCCAATGACGATCCCATTGCCGCCATCAAGGTTGGATTGGACGCCATCAATAAACTGGACTTCATTCTTAAAGACCCTAAAGCGGTGGCGATTATCGATGAAGTGGGCGATTCAAATATCGTGTTAGAGTTTCAGGTGTGGGTCAATCAATCCGACACCGATTTATTCAAGGCGCGTAGTATTGCCATTCGTGAAGCAAAGCACGCCTTAGAGGACACCGGATTTAGCCTGCCCGAACCTATCTACAAGTTACGATTTGATGGCGGCGTTGAGGACGCTATTAAGAAGGCAAACGCTCAGCTAACAGACACCGGCTCATCGCAGTCCGCTGTTGGGGTCAATGTCATTTCCAGTAACAATTCTGACAAGGCTGACACGGATACCACAACTGACAAAACCTCCAATAAGCCTGACAGTGCGGAGAAGCAACGCGCCAAGCAGCGTGCTAAACATGTGCTCGGCGATCGGGATGCGGTGGATGTACTCGATGCCCGCCCAGATCCTAAGCTAATGCAAAAAGTGGAAGAAGAAATTAACGACGCGTCGGGTGACAAGGACTTGTTAAGCAACAATAGTCCTCAAGAATAAAACCCCTCAAGAATAAATATCTATAAATTTTAAAGAGGCTTAAATCTTATTAATATGAGATATCTTTCGAAACCCCTATTTTAATGTAAGCGACAACAGTATTAGGACTTACTTAAAACACGATATTTAGCAAGTGACAAGCGACTGGGAGTTATTTATTGCGCCTCTGGAACTACTGTACAGCCAGCGTATATAAATAATTACCAGTCGCTAAAGATCATTTATGCATTAGTCCTAAATATAAGGCTTTTAATTTAGTTTCGAAAGAGGTCTATTAAACCGAGCGACAACGATAAATAAACCGCCCATGCAAACCGACAACAAGGAGACCGTTATGTCACACGATATTCAACCACCAAAGATCCAAGCCGCCGTTACCCTGAAAGAATTTGGTGCGCCTGAGGTATTACACTATCAAACCGACGTCGACGTTCCTAAGCTGGGCGATAAGCAAGTGCTGGTGAAAATCGCCTATGCCAGTGTCAATCCTGTCGATTACAAAACCCGTCAAGGACTCGGCTGGGGTGCGGATAATATCAAGAATAACGAATTTGCCAACGGCAAGCCCGCCATACTAGGCTTTGATATGGCAGGGGAAGTCGTGGCGAGCAACGTTGATGGCTTTGAAGCAGGGGATAAGGTCGCCTCGCTCAGCTTTGGTGGCGGATGTTATGCACAGTACACTGCGATCGATGCCGAGTTATTGGCTAAGGTGCCTGACAGTGTCGACCTAAAAACGGCGGGTGCATTGCCTTGTGTAGGGTTGACCGCCTATCAGTCTATCAAGTTTGCCTTTGACATGGCCGATATTAAGTCTGGCGATCATGTGGTCATGAATGCGCCTGCCGGTGGTGTTGGGCATCTCATGGTGCAAATGCTGATACAAAAAGTTGACGAACAAGGTATCAAGCTGACGGTTATTTGCTCCCCGGAGAAATACAAAAAGCTGGAAAGCCTTATCGACACGAGTAAACTGGCTGGCTGGATTGACTATACCAAAGAGGATGACTTCCCGCCGCTGCAAGCTGATTTGCTAATGGACTTAGTGGGTAATGAGGCAGGCGTGCGCGCATTGTCGGTGCTTAAAGAGCAAGGACGAGTGGTGGTATTGCCCTCAATCTGGGTCGATAAATTACAACAAGCGGGCGCAGATAAAAACATCACGGTCAAAGGATTTAAAGCCAATCCCGATGGCGAGGACTTAAGCGAAGTACTGGCAATGATAGCCGCTGGCAAGATTAAGCTGCACTTTCAAAACATATATCCGTTAGCGCAAGCCGAGCAAGCACACCGCGAGATTGAGAAAGGGGATAGCTTTGGCAAGATAGTGCTTGAGGTGTAGCTCATCCTGCCATCCGCTCATATCTTGGCTTGCACTGGGGCAGGCACTAAGGCTAGCGTCATTCCTGCATCACGAGACTGCCTCTAACCAAGCGCCTGCAACCCTGTGCTTTTCCAAGGATACCCGCTACTGTCAGGGCTAAAACGCGCTCACGGTTCCAGCTTTGACTTCAATACAACCCGTACAATTACCTTAACTTTTCAGATATATAAGTCAACTCTTCCTTATATTTTAAAAGGTCAGCTCCCTCCCTTTTGTAAAGGGAGGGCTGGGGAGGGATTCAATAAACTCAATTAAAATAATGAATTAGAGGATTATTGATCCCGAATTCAGGTCAAATATAGTTGCTCAAATTCATCTAAGACGTTTGATAAGTTAATGCTTTAACCTGCCCTGTGGTTGGCAGTTAGCATCTGCCGAAAGGTTAAACTAATTCGCCCATCACTTACCGCTTTGGTTTTGGTAACGGTGTGCTTCCAGTACTGTTGGGTGACACCGCGCATGACGATGAGTTGTCCTGATTCAAGGTTCAGCTCAACGTTCGTCTTCTTTGCTTGATGTTTGAGTACAAATTTACGCGTCGCACCGAGAGATAAGGATGCGATAATCGGCTGTGGCCCAAGCACAGACTCATCATCAGCATGATAGCCCATACCATCCATACCCGTCGGGTAGTAATTCAATAGACAAGTATTAAAGCTGACATCGACTCCTATGTCTGCAAGCTTGTGTTCAACCACTTGTTTCACGTGGAACACTGTGTCATGCCAAGGATGAATCGCTCGAGTATGCCCTGAGTAAGCATACGCTAATGCGTCATTTGTCTGTTTATTTAAGCCATTATCTGTTTCGTGACTGGCATTAGTTGTTGAGTTGCGTCCGCCCATCCACACAATCTTGCGGCTGGTGATATGGGTTTTACCAAATAAGGTTACCTTATCAGACTGCCACGGCAATTCATCAAGCAGCTGCTGATATAACTCAGTAGGGTTTTCAATCACGAAACCGAGATCATTGACGATACCGTCGTATGGCAATAGGTTATCGGTCGGAGCGGGAGCAAATAAATCAGGCATATTTACCTTTTGACGTGAGGTTTAGCGGCTCGTTTGCAGGTCAAAAATAATCTTTGCACAGGCTTCAGGCGCTTCCATCGGCAGTAAATGGCCATACTCTGGCAAAATAGTGATGTGGTCATCTGGCACGATATGTTTCCAGCTTTGACGTACTTTATCACTGTTAAATACCGAGGGCTTTGCCAGTATGAGATGATAAGGTGTGTTGTTTTTATTCAGCGTTTTCAATGCTGAGGTGATATAAGGCGTGCCAAAGTAGCTGGCAAGTTCGTACTTGGGTTGAAACAGTAAGGTAAAGTCCCCTTGTTCTGTTGCAATCAAACTGTTTTGGGCAAATATCATCAGATGCTCATCACTGATACGCTTAAACGCACGATGCTGACGTAAATACTGATAGTAGTCGTCCACGTTTGCCCAATCTGCCTGTTTAACCTGAGTACTCTTAAAGGGTTCTTGAGTTAATAATATCTTGCGCGGAAGGCGGCTGTAAATCAGATATTGAGCTTTGGTAAACGTCACTGGATCAATCAAATACAGCGCAGAGAATAAATCAGGACGTTGGGCTGCTGCCATCGCGGTCGCTGTGGCGCCTTGTGAGTGACCGATACCGATCACCGGTTTATCTTGCGTTTTTTCTAAAAACTCAATGAGGTAATCTGCATCTTGTTCACGGGTTAATACCTTATTTGCTGGTAAGTCAACCCAATAGCCTCGCATCGCCAAGCTGATAACCTCAAATTGCTGACTGAGCTCAGTGAGTAATGGTTCATAAACGCCAACGGGGAAACCATTACCCCCATAAAAGTGTGCGATAGGTTGTTGGGTAGGCGTATCGGATAAGGTGTTTTTTAGGGGGTTGAAATCGTAATATCGGGCTTGTTTACCAGATAGGGTTATGGCGAATTCAGGGATTTGCATATGATTTTCTCTATAGTATCGCACCTGTATTCACAAGCTACGGTTATGCTAAAAGAGCCATTTATAGGCTATTAGATAAACAATTCCGCATGACTACCAATCCGAGCTAATTGCAACTGTTGATTGTGAATGCGATAAATTAGAACTAAGTCTGGACGAATATGACAGTCTCTAAAGCCCTTGAAGTTTCCAACTAAAGCATGATCAACATATTTTGGCGCTAATACTTCTGCGCGTTGAAGTTGACCGATTACATTGCCTGTTTCAATAACATCTAATAAGTTGCGTTTAACAAGCTTTCTGAAGTCTTTTTTAAATTGGTTCTCATAAACAATAGGATACATTAAGCATTGCTTTTTTTGGTAACTTCGGCTTTAGTGGGATTATCAAATGATTTACTGTCTTGTGTCTCAAGAGTTTGGATATCTATCTCTAGATTTTTTAGAAGCTGAGGAAAGTCTTCAGCGGATTCTAAAGTTTGATTGGCATCTGAGTCATCAACAACAGAGTTATCAAAAGCCTGCATAGCCTTGATGCTGGTGGCATTAGGTTTTGGTGCTTTTATCTCAAAAGGGATACCGCCATAATTTACCACAGCTTTAGCGAATAGTTGTATTGCTTGAGAAGGGCTTAACCCAACTTCTTCACAAACTTGAGAAAAGGCAATTTTGGTGGGTTCGTCAATACGAGTGCTTATCGTCATCGATTTCATGGTGTCAGCCTCTTATAAGAGTATTCTTATGTTATACATAGTAGTACATTGTACTACATTAATAGGTTTAAATAAATGTGAGAGTGACCTTAATAATATAGTCCCCAACATAGACTAAATCACAGACAGCTTTATTGAAAAACAAGACGTGAACTGTTGTTGTGCGAGGGACGAGCACCGAGCTGAGTGTTTTAAAAGCATAAGCCTTTGACCCGCTGATTTGTGAGTGATTAAGGGGCACCGATACTGAGGCCATGCTTTTTGTGGTTATTCTTCTTATTCATCATCGCCCAAGAAGCCGCCACTTTGACGTTGCCACAGTCCGGCATACACGCCTTGTTTTTCAATGAGTTCATCATGCGAGCCTTGCTCAATAATACGTCCTTTATCCATCACCACAAGTCGATCAAGTGCGGCAATCGTTGAGAGTCGATGCGCAATAGCGATAACGGTCTTGCCAGTCATCATGCTGTTTAAGCTCTCAGTAATGGCGTGCTCTACCTCAGAGTCGAGCGCACTGGTGGCCTCATCAAGCAATAGAATCGGCGCATTTTTTAGCATCACCCGAGCAATGGCAATACGTTGGCGCTGACCGCCAGAGAGCTTAACCCCACGCTCCCCAACTTGGGTATCAAGCCCCTTGTTGCCCTTCGCATCATGTAGCTCTTGAATAAAGTCCCACGCTTGCGCCTCTTTACAAGCCGCGATAATCTCTTCATCGGTGGCCGTGGGTCGACCATAAGCGATGTTTTCACGTACGGTGCGATGTAGCAATGAGGTGTCTTGCGTCACCATGCCGATTTGCTGACGTAGGCTTTCTTGAGTCACGTCATCAATGGCTTGATCATCAATCGTGATCTTACCGGAGTCGACATCATAAAAGCGCAATAGCAAATTGACCAAGGTCGATTTACCAGCGCCTGAACGTCCAACTAGGCCAATCTTCTCACCTGGTCTGATGTCTAAATTAAAGTTATCTAACAGTTTGACATAATTAGGGTTGGATGACGGATTGGATGAAGGATTTTTAGAGGATGTGTCTGTATTAAGCGAATCTTCTGGCGCATCATCGGCAGTAGCGACTTTTAGACCGGTCACCGTTTTACCCTTGCCCTCATAACCGAAGTCAACATTTTTAAACGCAATATGACCGTGGGTGACGACCATTTGCTTGGCATTTGGGGCATCCACTACCTTTTGTGGTGCCGATAAGGTGCGGATACCATCTTGCACGGTACCGATACTCTCAAATAGACTCGCCATCTGCCACATAATCCAGTGGGTCATGCTGTTCAGGCGCAGCGCCATTGCTGTCGCCATCGCAAGCGCGCCGACCCCAACATCACCACGTTGCCATAAATACAGCCCAATCGCAGCCGTACTACCAATTAAGGACACACTTACCAAATGGTTGACAAATTCAAGACCAGTTACCCAGCGCATCTGACCATGAACCGTTTGTAAAAACTGCTTCATCGCCGACTTGGCATAGCTCAATTCACGCCGTGAATGGCTAAATAGCTTGACTGTCATAATATTGGCATAGGCGTCGGTGATACGCCCTGTCATTAAGGCACGCGCATTGGCCTGAGTGCTGGCCGTCTGTCTAAGCTTCGGTAAAAAGTACCACAGTGTCAGGCCAAACATCACCAGCCAAATGGCAAAGGGTATCAATAACAAACTATCGAGCTTGAATAAAATAATGCCACTGGTCACAAAGAATACCAGCACATAGGTCATCATATCGACGACGGTAATCACTGTATCCCGCACCGCTAGCGCCGTTTGCATTACCTTAGCAGATACGCGGCCTGAGAATTCATTTTGATAAAATTCCATCGACTGACCCAACATGCGCTTATGAAACCGCCAGCGCATTTGCATCGGGAATACCCCTTGGATGACCTGAAAGTGTACCAATGAGGCCAATGCTACCCAGAAAGGACTGAGTATCAACACCGCAAACATAATTTTCAACGTGCCGCTTTTCTCAGCCCATAGCGTCGAAGGCGTATAAATCCCCATCCAATCCACAAGATCGCCAATCCACGCATAGAGCAGTGCCTCGTACACCCCGATACCAGCGGTGAATATCATAAATAGCACTAGCCACTTGCGCAGGCCATAAGTACACGCCCACAAAAACTTTACCAAGCCTTCTTTGGGTAGGGGGATTTTATTCTCAGGAAAGGCGGTAAGTCGAGTTTCAAAGAAATTGAAAAGCTTATTCATAACGGTTATCCACCAAAGCGCTGTGCAATACGCTGCACCGCTGTCAAATAGCCGGTGCCAAATAAATTTAAATGATTCAAATAGTGATAAAGATTATACACATCCATGCGCTCTGTAAACCCATCTGCAACCGGGCAGTGTGCCAAATAGACCTCATAAAACTCAGGGGTAAAGCCACCAAATAAATGGGTCATCGCCAGATCTGTCTCAGGGTGACCGACATAGACTGCGGGATCAATCAAATAGCCCAGCGTTTCATGGCAGTCCTTAGAGGTAATAGAGGTATTGCCCATCATAGCATTGCCCGACCATAAGTCGCCGTGTAACAGACTTGGTCTTGGATTACCCTGACTATCCAATTGCGAATAACTCGGGAGATAGTGATCAAGCTTGTGCTGAAGGCGTTCAATTCGTTGTAGCGTTTGGCGGTTTAAATACCCCTGATCATAAGCCATTTTGGTTTGGGGTCCCAACCTTTGAGAGGCAAAGAACTCATGCCAGTCGGCTGTCCAGTCATTGCTTTGCGGGCTACTGCCAATATAGTTGTCTTCAAACCAGCCAGCAACCCAATGAGTCTGGTTTTTATGAGTCGAAAACTTCTCAGGGACTGATAATTCCTCTTTGTTACTCGTCATATTAGGTTGGGGTGGTAGCGCTTGATGTAACGTCGCCAGTTGCCCTGCCAAGTCCTCAGAGCCTGTTGCAGACTTTGACCCTTTAGTCGAGTGAATCACCGACAGTAGCAAAAATCCACAGCCGATATCAGTATCGCGTCCGACAGCAAGCGGCTGACAAGTCCTTACTCCCGCCTGTTGTAGTGCGGCCAGTCCTATGCTTTCAGACAGTAGCAGAGGGTACTTATCAAGACTGTTTTGTTTTAAAAACAGCCGCACATCGCCTTGTTTGGTGTCATTAAGGGTCAGTAAACTTGCCTCATTGATATCACCCCCAGAAACAGGCTGGCTTATTAATAGTTCTAACGAGTCGATGGGTGTTGGACTTATTGCATTGACAGCCTAAAGCAAACCATCAAAGCGTGGCGTCGACGCAAGATAAGCGGGAATTGAATTTGGGTAGTCAAAAGGATACGTCATAATTTAGCTAATGATAGGGTTAAGATTTGGTCTAAGGTAGTTGCGGCGTAAGAGGTCTTTCAAAAGACGCCATATATAGGCGCTCATAAATTGTGTTCTAAAACTTGTGCTTCAAAAAATGGCGATTAAATAACGTGTGCTCTAATAAATGGCTAATTCACTTTGGAAACAACCGGATATCCTATAATATAAAGCCCCTAATATTCGGCTCTATCTATAACAGCGGTTCCCTTTATAACATTGGTATAACATTGGACGATACTCTATGACCTATCTTATTATCGCAGTACTTTGTAGTGTTGCCGTATCGGTGCTACTTAAAGTCTTGCGCCAACACCACATTGATATCCGCCAGACTATTGTTGCAGGCTACCCCGTCGCATTTTTGCTGACGTGGGTGTTATTAAAGCCAGACGTCAGCACGATTGCAGACTTAGGCAGTGCTTGGCTTATCATACTACTGTTGGGCATCTTATTGCCGTTAGTGTTTGTTATTTTAGGTCGAGCGATTGAAAGTGTTGGCATTATTGCCACCGATGCCGCCCAGCGTCTGTCGCTGATTATCCCGATTGTAGCAGCGTTTGTGTTATTTAACGAGGTACTGACCACACAGCGCACCATAGGTATTGCTATCGGCTTTCTGGCTTTAATTGCCTTAGTCTATCGTCAACCTACGCCTGAAACTAATAAGATTGTCGCACCAAACGTCATTGCCAAACACATCACAACCAAACCTTCCCCGTTACCAGTAGGCATCTGGTTAATCAGTGTGTGGCTTGGCTATGGGGTGATTGATATCTTATTCAAGCAAGTGGCCAAACAAGGCGCTGCTTTTCCCTTGACCTTATTTTTGGCATTTGGCTTGGCTGGCGGGTTGCTATTTATCTATTTGCTGGTTAATAAAACCAAATGGAGTGGCAAGGCATTGGCCTCAGGTTTGCTGTTAGGGGCACTGAATATGGGCAATATTTACGCCTACATCAAAGCCCATCAACTGTTAGCTGAATCGCCAAGCGTGGTATTTACCGGTATGAATGTCGGAGTGATTGCGGTAGCAACCTTAGTCGGTGTGTTTGCGTTTAAAGAGACGTTGAGTAAGCTCAATATGCTAGGTATCGTGTTGGCCGTGGTCTGTGTGCTGGTGTTGTTTTGGGGGTAAGCAGAGGTTTGTTGCCATCTAAACTTTCACAACATAAACCCAGTGAATAATAAGTAGCCAATCCCGCTATCCGCTACTATCTGCTCGTCTTAGCAAGGCGGTGCGCTAAGCCATTGAGTGTCTCTTGCTTCGCGAGCCACCCAATACCAAGCGTCCACAACTTGCTAACCCCAGCAGTATATCCGCTTCTATCGGGGCTAAACTCCTCAATAAGGCAATATTAATTATATTGAAGTGGAGAAAGTTATGAGTAAAAAGCTAACAGAACAATTAGGTCACGTATATTACATTGAAGGTGTAACTAGCATTTGGTACAGATAAGTTGAACCACGAGATTGAATTACAAACCTTGTCATTATCACTTTAAAATATGGGATAGGTATAATATCTAGGAATATTTCATGGTAAAAAATCACGATATAACTTGACAGATACTATCATTAAATATATTGTGGGAATAATAATAGCGGCACTGCTTTATGCGGGGGAGCTCATGAACAATTTAAATTACGAAAAGCTTGTTTTAGCTAGACAGTTACTAGGTCTTAGTCAAAAAAAATTAGCTGAAGAAACGGGTGTTTCTCAATCATCTTTATCAAAAATTGAAAAGGGTGATTTGATTCCATCTGAGGACACATTAACTACTATTATGAAGGTACTATGTTTCCCCAAATCATTTTTGATGACGTCTAATCACGTTGGTGGAGTATCCGCCCTTAGTTTCCATGCGTATCGTAAAAAGGCCTCTGTTCCTATATATAAGGTTAATAAGATTCTTGCAGAAATCACTATTAAGACAGACCATCAAGAAAAATTAGTAAATAGAGAAGAACGAAAAACTATAGATTTCAAAGAGTATGTAAGTTTAACGGATAAAGAGCTTGCTCATAGTTTGCGTAAGCTTTGGAAGATAGGTAATAATCCTATTACAAACCTTACAAAACATATTGAAGACATGGGTATTGATATTTTTCTTTGTGATTTTGCTGATGCACAAGTTGACGGGGTGACTTCTAAAGGTAGAAATGGATTAAAAGCGATTTTTATTAATAAAAATCAACCTGGTGACCGCTATCGATTTAGCTTAGCCCATGAGTTATGTCATTATCTAAAGCATTCTAATGAGCCTATATGTACTAAAGAGATGGAAGATGAAGCAAATAGTTTTGCTGCTGAATTACTAATGCCAGAAGACGAATTAAAGTCTAGCTTACATACAACACGATTAATCGACTATGCTGAATTGAAGAAGTATTGGAAAGTATCGATGGCAGCTTTAATTTTTAGAGCAAAAACGCTAGGTTGTATTACTCCAAATCAGTCAACAAGTTTGTGGAAGCAGATGGCTATGCATGGATTTAGAAAGGTTGAACCATACCCTATTGAGTTAGAGCAACCACATAGAATTAATAAGCTATTGAAAGATTTATCAGGAGGTAAGTTAGACAACTTACTGAATGAACTGGATTTAACAACTGAAACTTTTGAGTTGTTATACAAAGATTTCTACGAAGTGGAGGGTAAAACCTTGAACTAGTTGAAATAAAAAGGGGTAACTAAAACAGCTACCCCTAGTCGATACGAAATATCCCTAATTAGGAATATCAGCATCTTTGGCGGACTATGATATTAACTAATTATAAGCAGTTTTTCAATAAAATTGAGTGACTGGGGATTTTCGTGAATTTTAACCTCATGAACAAAAGGTAAAAAACATGAGATTTTCAGAAGCTATGGGCTTAAATGAGCCTGAGAACGGTTTTGAGTTTTTCGATTTGGACATAACTAAAGATACTAAGTTGTTTATAGACTCTTATCGTTTGTCTCAAAATAAAGAAAACTCTTACATATCAAACATTAACAAAACTTTAAATGTGTATATGTATGAACTGCTAAATCTAGTCAGGACCAATCAAAGGTCAAAGGCTCACGACTTGTGTCCTCGTTTCCCTGAAACCAAAGGCACTGGTATTGGCTATACCAAGAATAATATTAATGGGAATGGTGCGGGAGAGACATTGTCTAAAAACTTAGTGGATGTGATGTTTGAGTCGAAAGCTATAACTTCTAAAGGTGTGTCAAATCTTGAAGAGTGCACAGTTGTATGTGAGGGTATCGCAGAAGATAGAACTTCAGACATAGTTTTAGGAGTCAGTAAACTTGGTTTCATAAAGTTCACTCAAAGCCAATGTCTTAAACACTTAATTCCAATGCAACGTACTCAGAAGAAGTTAATGTACTTCTGTGAATTGACTATGCAATGGCAAGCTGATTATTTTGACTTGCCACATGTTATTGATCCAAAGACTAATGAAGAGCAATATATAATTTTAATACCTGAGATTATTTTGTCTGATAAAGTTGTATACACTGCTCAATATTTCATACGACATATTTTGATTCCCTACTTTATCGAAGATGCCATTAGGAGAAATCTTAAATGCGTTAAAACTCGTAAAAATGGTAAGAAGTATGTAGGTTTGGATGACTTGCTTAACTATCCTGAATACTACGCTGTTGGAAAAGTAGCTATAAACGATTTTGTTGAAAAGCATCCTGAATCTATGGAGCAGTTTAGACGAATTCATGCACCATATCGTTACGAGCAACTTAACGCAGCATAGCTTCGAATCTTCCTTGTATAAGATGGGCTAGGTTTAAACTTAGCCCATTTTTTTATCCTAAACTTTTATAGACACTGAAATAAAACCTAAGTTCTAATGCCCCTTTCTCAATTCTTTATGAGTTATTGATAATTTAAGGCTTATAAAGGTCAAATCTTTCAATAAAATATTTTAAGCCCTGCTATATTAAGGCTTAAGAAAAAAATAGTTGAGATTCAGGTTGCTAATTCAAAAAACCATTAAATTTTTCCAAGCACTCGTCCTACGCCGAGGTATGAGCACTGAGCTAACCTTTAAAGAACGACTAACATTACCCTGCATAATTTTTACTATTTAATAAACTGTGATGGCGATGATATTTGGCTTTAGATCTTAAATCAGACATGTAGGCTGTGGCTTTAGCCCAGCGAAATTTTAAAAATTAATCAATAGCTGGGCTAAAGCCACAGCCTACGGTTTAAGTGTTTTAAGTAATTGCCCTAACAAAAAAGCGAAAGGCTAAATCCAGAGCCTACACTTAAGGTTAATCATTTAAGTAAGCTAAATTGATACTCATGAGGTAGAATAAAGTCAAATCTAGAAGCTTTCAAACCCATGCGCCATTACAGTAAAGCATCTGGTTTATAAAACCCATATTCACAAGGTCAATTAATGCGTCGCTATATACGAGACAACACCTATGGCGGTTGCTACTTTATAACCTTCGTTTTACAAGATAGGCAATCATCACTGCTGACGGATTACATCGCTGAGTTTCGCATGGCATACCGTGACACTAAAAATAACCATGAATTCACATTGGATGCTATGGTCGTTCTGCCCAACCATGTTCACATAATTTTGACATTACCAGAGAGCAGCGATAACTATTCAATAATTATTGCCAGTTTAAAAAGCCAATTCTCTCGTCGAATGAATAAAGATGAGTCAATATCTCAATCACGACATAAAAAACGTGAAAGAGGTATATGGCAAAGAAGATTTTGGGAACATCGCATACGTAATAATTTAGACTATCAAAGACATATAGAATATATACACTTTAATCCCGTTAAGCATCGCTATGTGAATAGTCCAAAGGATTGGCAGTATTCCACATTGCGTAAATATTTTGATGCAGGAATATATACGGAAGATTGGGGTGAAAATGGTTTAATCGATACTATCGATGTGAAGTATGATTAGGCAAACCATATTCGGATTGAAAAGGTTAGGTAGGCTGTGGCTTTAGCCCAGCCAAATTTTAAAAATTTATCAATTGCTGGGCTAAAGCCACAGCCTACGGTTCAATTGTTTTAAATAATTGCCCTAACAAAAACAAAAACTAAAGCCTCACCTTTACGGTTCTAAGCCAATACCAACAATAATTAGGCAAGCTTTTGACCTTCGCTGAGGGACGAGGTACGACCACAGTCTTTAAAGAACGATTACCGTCACCCCGCATAACCCTTCAACCAAAAAAATCCTCTTCAAAAAGAGGATTTAAGATTTAGAGAGTCATAAAAAAGCATCTCACTTACTGCTTCTCAATAAACTCACTCACCTGCTCACTCAATATCTCCCACAGCTTCTCTTGAGCGGCAGTACTACCCCAAGCATTGTGCGGACTGAATATCACTCGAGGATGCTTGTCATTGGCAAGCTTGAGAAGCGGATCGTCTTCAGTGGTAGGCTCTTGCTCAAATACATCTGTCGCATAGCCGATGACCTGCTCGTTTTGTACCGCATCAAACATGGCTTGCGAGTCGACCACACCACCACGAGCGACGTTCACGATTAACGGGTGCTTATCCATTTTCGCTAAGGTGTCGCTATTGATGAGATGTTTGGTTTCCTCAGTTAATGGGCAATGCAGACTAATGACATCGGAGGTTTTGAGTACCGTGTCAAAGTCAGTATAGTCATCATTACGTGGCGCTTTGCCTTGATGCTCCGCCCAAAGAACTTTCATACCAAAGGCTTTGGCAATATGACTCACTCGCTCGCCGATAGTACCGACACCGATAATGCCTAACGTTTTGTCCTCTAAGTCAATCAGCGGCACATCCATTAAGCTAAAGCTACCCGATTCCTCCCAGCTGCCGTCGATGACCTTTTGATGATAATGAACCACCGCCCGCAGTGCCCCAAGCATCAGCATAAAGGTATGTTCGGGCACACTTTTGACCGCATAGCCAGCGACGTTGTAAAGCTCGATATTATGCTCTTCGCATGCGTCTTTATCGACATTATTCATGCCAGTCGCAGTCAGTTGAATGAGCTTGAGATTGGGGAGGGCAGCGATAACTTCACGGCCAATCTTAACCTTGTTTGCAAGGATAATATCGGCATCTTGGCAACGCTCAATAATCAAGTCATCGTCCTGCTCAGTGTCGTCAAAAGTGACATAATCGGTGACGCCATCAGGTGCTGATAAGTCGACTGAATCTAAAAAAGTACCTTTATCTAAAAATACGGCTTTCATAATATAACCTTTTATAATTTATAACTTATGATATAGATGGTTCGACGGACCTTGAGTTGTCATGAATCTTAACGGTGAATACAGGTTTTAGGACTGCTCTTTAATAAACTCGTTTATTTGCTCACACACGATGTTCCACAGCTTTCTTTGCGCCGCTTTACTACCGGCACCGTGGTGAGGACTGAGAATAACACGGGGGTGATTGTCTTTTGCCAGTTGTACGATGGGGTCGTCTGCTTTCGCAGGCTCTTTTTCGAACACATCGGTGGCATAGCCTAAGATTTTATCGTTCTTTATGGCCTCAGCTAAGGCGGTGCTGTCGACAATTTGACCACGGGCAACATTGACGATGAGAGGCTTTTTATCCATTTTTGCAATGGCTTCAGCATTAATAAGGTGTTTGGTTTCTTCTGTCAGCGGCGCATGTAGGCTGAGCACATCAGAGGCGGCAAGCACAGAGTCAAAGTCAGTATAAGAGTCATCGCGAGGCGCTTTGCCTTTGTGCTCTGCCCACAACACCGTCATGCCAAACGAATTGGCAAGCTCGCCCATACGTTTGCCAATTGAGCCGACGCCGATGATGCCGATGGTTAAGTTATGGATATCAATCAGCTCTTCATCGAGATAAGACACTTGACGCGACTTTTGCCACGTACCATCGAGCACTGCATTGTGATAATGGACACCTGCTCGCATGGCATTTAGCATAAGCATAAATCCATGCTCTGCCACACTTTGGGTCGCAAAGCCTGGCGCATTGTACACTTCGACGTCATTGTCTTTACAAGCGTCCATGTCGATTTGATTGGTACCGACAGAGGTCACTTGCAACAGCTTTAGGTTAGGCAGCGCTTCAATCACTTCACGTTCAATTCTTAATGATCCAACAATGACAATCTCGGCATCCTGACAGCGCTCGATAATAACGCTATTATCTTGCGGGGTCTCGTAATAGGTGATGTACTCGCCTACCTTCTCTGGTGGCGTGAGTTCTAAGCCTTTTGAAAATCTTTTTTCATCCAATAGGACGGTTTTACCTTTTGTTGTACTTGATGTCATGACATGCTCCTTATTATTGTTTTATTTATCGTGATATTATTTTCGCTAAATCCTAATAGTATAGATTGTAACTAAAAGCCGTTAAGGGTGATGACACAACGCTTATTACTTTTGTATTGTTTTTGATTAATGGGGCAAACAACAAAAAAGAGGTTGAAACAATAAGAATTTGAAAGCTATCGCTACAAATTAATGGGGTAATTAACGCATTGACTCTTGATATTAGGTGAGATGGGGTTAAAATTTAAAAGCCTAAAAATCATAGAGTTATAGGGTTTGCTAAAGGAATAAAATCAGCATAAATGATAAATAGCGCAATTTTGCTGACTTTAACTATAGAAATTAATTACTTTGACCTCATAAAGCTAGGCAGATAGTCACTATAATCCTCTATAATAGGCATCTGAAAGCGCCTAGTCTTAAATAGCTTAGTCTCAAATGAATGGACTCGTCAGACAAAGCCTATTAAAAAGGCAAATGAAAATGAATAGAGACTGTCAATAAAATGACTGACTGACGATTAATTTAATGCTTAGCAAAAACGTGACACAATCCATATTTTACTAATAGAACTGACTGATTTATGACAATAGCTGCTTTAATTCCCGAATTCGCCGTAGGTCAACGTTACCTTTCTGACACCGAAGCCGAACTAGGCTTAGGCGTTGTTATTGATGTTGATGACCGCTGTGTGCATATTTTATTTGCCCAAAGCGAGGAGACGCGGGTCTACGCCAAAAATTCAGCCCCGCTCTCTCGGGTCGCGTTCAAAGTAGGGGATGAAATCACCGATCAAGATGGCAATACCCATATCGTGCAAGGTATTGACGAGGTGATGGGGGTACTCAAGTATCATGTGGAGGGGCATCCGCGTGGTATTATGGAAACCCGTTTGGCAGCCAATATCACGTTAGCAAAACCATTAGAACGATTGCTAGCAGGGCGAGTAGAGCGTGGCGACTGGTACGAGCTACGCCAAGACATATTGCGTATGCAGTCGGCACTAGCGGCACATCCTCTAAAAGGGCTCATGGGCGCCCGTGTCGATATTATCCCGCATCAGCTATATATCGCTCATGAAGTGGGTAAGCGTATCGCACCGAGAGTTTTGCTTGCCGATGAGGTCGGTCTAGGTAAGACCATAGAAGCGGGTCTGATTATCCATCAGCAGCTGCTTACGGGTAAGGCACAGCGTGTGCTGATATTGGTGCCAGATAGCTTGCAGTATCAGTGGATGATTGAGATGCGCCGCCGCTTTAATCTAAATTTCGCCCTTTTTGACTTAGTGCGTACCGCGGCTATTAAAGAGCACAATCCTGATCAAAACGTCTTTACCACAGAGCAGTGCATCATTGCCAGCTTAGATCTATTGGTCGACCATCACGATTTGTACGATCAAGCGATGGAGGCAGGATTTGATTTGTTGGTGGTCGATGAGGCGCATCATTTGCACTGGGATCCAGAGCAGGGCGGTAATGATAAATATGAGCTGGTTGCTGACTTTGCGCATCAAACGCCTGGCGTGTTATTGCTCACTGCGACACCAGAGCAGCTTGGTGTCGAGAGTCACTTTGCAAGACTGCGCTTGCTAGATTCAGACCGTTTTGATGATTTAGAGGACTTTGTTGCTGGTCAAGAGGCGTTTTCTGATACGGCCGCCGTGGCAGAGATACTGATGGATGAAAAGCCGCTGACTGAGAGCCAAATCAGTGCGCTGACTCATCTGCTTGGCTTGCAAGATGCGGATGAGCTTGCCAATATCAATGAAGACGATAAGCTTCGCACTTACGCACTCAATCAGTTATTAGACCGTCACGGTACAGGCCGTGTGCTATTCCGCAATACGCGCGATAGTGTACAGGGCTTTCACGGTCGAGCCAGTCGCCCGCACCCTCTGCCTTGCCCTGACGCTTGGATAGGCAACTATCAAACCTGTGGCAAGTTACGTGAGCAACTGTGGGGTGAGGAAAACCAACCCGATGGTAGCTGGCTAGAAGATGATCCCCGCGTCCCTTGGTTGGTTGAGTTACTCAAAGAGGATCTGAAGCACGAGAAGGTGCTGCTCATTGCTCGTAGTGGCGCTACCGTTGAAAGCTTAGAGGCAGTGCTGCGTCTACATGCCGGTATCAAAACCGCCATCTTTACTGAGCAAATGACCTTACTTGAGCGTGACCAAGCGGCTGCCTTTTTTGCCGATGAGCTTGGGGCACAGATATTGCTATGTTCTGAGATTGGCTCTGAAGGTCGCAACTTCCAGTTCGCCAGTCATCTAGTATTGTGGGATTTACCGGCTAACCCAGACACTTTAGAGCAGCGTATTGGGCGCCTCGATCGTATCGGTCAAAACCAAAAGATTACCCTACACGTTCCCTACGTCCAAGGCACTGCGCAAGAGCGTATGTACCAGTGGTATGACGGGGCGCTCGATATCTTTAATCACATATCACCAACCGCTCAAGTCGTCCAAGAGCAGTTTATTATGGACTTAAAGCCGCTGCTTGAGGGTGAGAGTAGTGATGAAAACCGTCAAGCCTTGGCAGAACTGATTGATGATGCCCGTACGTTGCGTCAGCAGTTAGAAGCAGAGCTACAGTCTGGTCGAGATCGTCTACTCGAATACAACTCCTGTCGTCCCCGTGTCGCCGCGCGTATTGCCGATGCGATGAGCGACTTTGATGCCAACAATCTATTGCCATCGTTCCTAGATCGCTTCTTCGCCTCGGTGAATTTAGATCACAGTGTCCAGCGTGATGGCTCGTGGGTGGTGCATCCGCCAGAAGCGGAAAACAGTCAGCATCCCGATGTCGAAAATCTACCAATATCCGAAGATGGCATGACCCTAACCTTCAAGCGTAGCCAAGCCTTGATGCGTGAGGACATGGACTTTATCACCCATGAGCATCCGCTGATGCTAGCCATTTATGACATGGCAAACTCGGGCACGTTTGGCAATACTACGGTGGCGATGCTCAAAAGCAACACTGTGCCAGAGGGTATGTTGCTGTTGGAGGTCAACTTTAGGATTACCACTATTGCGCCAAAAGTGCTCAACTTATCTGCCAATTTACCGACGCAAGTATTACGCGTATTTTTGGGCGAGCAGGGCGGAGATTTATCAGATCGCATCACCGCTGACATGATTGTGCCGCATATCGAACGCTTAGATAAGAACCGAGCTCGTCAAGTGGTCAAAGTGCGCAGTGAGGTGATTGAGTCGCGTTATCAGGATGCCGAAGCCATTGCCCAAAGCAAGCTTGATGATATTAGTACGCAAGCGTTAGCACGCTTTAGCCAGATTTGGCAGCGTGAAATTAGCCGTCTTCAGCACCTACAACAAGTGAACCCCAACGTGCGTGACGAAGAGATTGAGCGATTACAGTCCCTTAAAGCGCAAGGGGAGCAAGCGCTGGGCAATCTATCACTGGTGCCAGATAGTATTCGAATCTTGGTCGCTATTAAACCTTAGCACTCGCCGCAAGATTCAGATAGTAGTTAGGAGCTAATCTTGCTTTCGCTACTATCTACTGCTATGAGCGAGGCAGTGACTACCGTTTGGGTCGTCGCTTGCTTCGCGTCGCCACCCCAAACCTAGCCTGAGGAGGGATAAAGCAAAGCACTGCTTTGCCCCGACGCAAGAGAAAATCTGCGATTTTCTGAAAGACTCACTCAACCGTACATTATATCCGCTACAATCAAGGCTAAACCGCTCTTTCTTTTCACACCTTTTTTACTGACATCATTTCTAAAAAACATCCAATCCTAGTTAAACTCGGTCATGCTCAATGGAACGATTTTAGCTATCAGCAGTGCTAATTTGCGAATGTTCCACACGCCCTAATAGTTTAATTTCTAGATTTGCTATAAGATAGGGATAACGATAAAAAATTGACCTTAACCTTAAACTTAATTATTTTAAGATACTAAGAGGTAGGAAACAAACGCCATGACGCCCGCTGTTAATGTAGCCAAAAAGCTAAAACTTGATTATCAAATCCATGAATACGAACATAATCCGAGCGCAGAATCTTATGGCTTAGAGGCTGCTGACAAATTGGGCGTCGCACCAGAGCACGTTTTTAAAACCTTAGTAGTGACAACCGATGCCGATAAATTAGCCGTGGCAATCTTGCCCGTAAGTGACACGCTAAACTTCAAAAAGATGGCTAAGGCTTTGGGAGTTAAAAAGGTACAAATGGGGGAGCCAAAAGTGGTTGAGCGCACGACAGGCTATGTGCTCGGAGGGGTAAGTCCCTTAGGTCAAAAGAAGCGTCTAACGACGGTTATTCATCAGTCAGCTGCGTCATTGGCGAGTATATATGTCAGCGGTGGAAAGCGCGGGCTTGAGATTGAGCTACCGCCACAGCAGCTGAGCAACGCGTTGTCGGCTAATTTTGCCGATATTGTTGACTAGACCTCATTCAAACCTTACTTTAAAGAGATACACTATGCCACATGTCATCGTACAAGCCACACCCAACGTCACTATCAAAAACCCTGAACATTTATTAAAGCAGCTGAATACTACCTTATGGGATACTGGTCATTTTGGCTCTCCGCACGCGATTAAAGCCAGAATAATGGATCTAGAAACCTTCTTAGTCGGCACAGAGGATGACCAACAGGCTGAAGGGTTTGTCTATATCCAGTTGCGACTGATGCCGGGACGCAGTCAGCAGATCCGAGATGATTTGGCTGATAAACTACATCAGTGTTTGCAAGACACGGTTCAAGGTCAGCAGTCCGGCAGGGTTAAAGTACAATACTGTGTAGAGGTGGTGGAGTTAAGCGCCGCGTATAAAAAGAGTAGGATTTAGCCTTTTAGCTTTTTAGCATTTTATGACAGGCAAGTCACTCAAACCATGTAAACCACACAAGTATAGTCTATTAACGACAAGAGTCTCTGAGACACTCAAGTAGAGTCAAAGAAGTCTAAAATGGTTACAAGGCAACCCAGTGCAAGTACTACTGGAGTAGGCTTAACGAGGTTAACGCCGTAACCGTTTACTAGTTCGCTGACTATATTTTAGTTTAATGATAAGTTGACTTAAGTGATACCTGTAGAACTGGTGCATTTAAGCAATAGCTACCTGGTTCTTAACTTATTAAAACTCATTGTAGGCTGCTGCTTTTAGCCCAGCAAATTAAAACCTTTAATCAAAAATGCTGGGCTAAAGCCACAGCCTACGTTAAGAGTTGAGAATGGGGTAATAGTTATACTTATCTACGAGTCACATAAGTCTTTACTGACGCTTTTAGGTAGTACCACCGCTTCTGTACGATAGCCAGCTTTTTGAGCTGTTTGTCGCCATTAAACGGCGTGTAATACGGCACTTATAAGTCGCTGTCTATGAGTGAGTAATCACTCATTTAACGACTCTATCCCTGAAATGACTGTCAAAAGAAAGAGCGGTTTAGCCCTGACATGAGCGGTATCCTACTGAGTTAGGCGGTTGCGAGTACTTGGCTAGCGGTAGTATCGAGATAACAGGAATGCCGATAGCCTTAGAGCTCGCACCGCCTAACTTAGTAGATACAAGCGGTTGGCAGGATTAGCTACTGATTGGTTTTATAAAATAAAGAGTGCGACAAAGATATCAATATTTAAAAGAATTTCACAAATCAACCTTCACAAAAAAACGCCCTAATAAATTAGGGCGTTTTTTTGTGGAGGTTAAACTTTATAAAGATTAAGACTTAATCTAAGAACGCAAAGTTCTCGATGTCCATATCCGTCATTGACGAGCTTGGCGCTACCATACTTTCGGCATGACCTGAGGTACGTGGCAAAATCTTATCGAAATAGAAGTTTGCCGTTTGGATTTTAGCGGTATAGAACTCAGGCGCTTCAGTACCACCGTTCTCAAGCTTTTCTTGCGCTACTGCTGCCATACGTGCCCAATGATAGGCCATCATCACATAGCCTGAATACATTAAGTAATCGACTGAAGCGGCAGATATAATCTCACGATCTTTACGCGCGCTTAGCATTAGACGAACGGTTAAGGTGTTCCACTCAGCACATAGCTTGGTAAGTGCCCAAACATATTTACGCATGTTTTTGTCTAAGGCATATTCGCCACACCACTTCATAATGCTTGAGGTATAGTCGCGGATAGCCTTACCTTTAGACTGTAAGATCACCTTACGACCTAATAAATCAAGCGCCTGAACGCCAGTGGTACCTTCGTATAGGGTAGCAATGCGTGCATCACGAGCGATAAGCTCCATGCCCCACTCTTTAATATAGCCGTGTCCGCCATATACTTGCTGACCTTCTTTCGCCGCTTCAATACCAAGCTCAGTTAAGAAGCCTTTAATAATAGGCGTATAGAAGCCTAATTTATCATCCCACTTCTCAAACTCTTCGTTGTTGCCTTCAGCGACGCCTTGTGACATTTTATCCGCATAGCGGGCAGCATGATAAATCATTGAGCGGCCGCCTTCAGCGAATGCCTTCATGGTCAATAGCATACGACGTACATCTGCATGATGAATGATGGCATCAGCTACTTTATCCGGCTCTTTGGTGCCAGATAGGGTACGCATTGAACGACGCTCTTTGGCATAAGGTAGGGCGTTTTGGAACGCAAGCTCACAATGGGCAAGACCTTGAATACCTGTACCAATACGCGCTGTATTCATAAAGGTAAACATGGCTTTAAGACCACGGTTAGGCTCACCGATTAAGTAACCTTTGGCGTCATCAAAGTTCAAGACACAGGTAGCTGAAGAGGAAATCCCCATCTTATGTTCGATTGAACCACATGAAACACCGTTGCGTTCGCCAGCTTCACCTTCTTCATTGATATCAAACTTAGGCACAATAAATAGTGAAATACCACGAGTCCCTTCAGGCGCATCTGGAAGACGGGCAAGAACGATATGGATAATATTATCCGTTAGGTCATGCTCACCGCTTGAGATGAAGATTTTAGTACCGTTAAGTTTATAAGTACCGTCTTCTTGAGGTACTGCTTTGGTTTTTACTTGACCCAAGTCAGTACCGCATTGTGGTTCAGTCAAACACATAGTGCCTGACCACGTACCTTCGACAAGCTTTGGCAAGTAGGTGTCTTTTTGCTCATCAGTACCATACTGAAGTAAGGTATTAATACAGCCAGTAGTTAGACCAGCATACATAGTCCACGGCCAGTTAGCGGTTCCGATCATTTCAGACTTAATAAGGTTGATGGACATTGGCAAGTTCATACCGCCGTACTCTTCAGGGTATGAAATGCCTTGCCAACCCCCTTCTACGAACATGTCGTAAGCTTCTTTAAAGCCTTTAGGGGTTGTCACTTCACCATTTTCAAAATGACACCCTTCTGCATCTGCAGGCTGATACAGGGGAGCAATGACGTTTTCAGAGAAGTCGGCAATGCCCTGAAGGATCATATCGACGGTTTCTGGATCCGCATTTTCACCATTACTTAAGTCTTTAAAATGAGTTTGAAAGTCAAAAACATCATTTAGTAAGAACTTCATATCGCGGAGGGGGGCTTTATAACTTAACATAATTGGTCTCTTTGAAATTGGGTGTATAGTAGTCAGCCATAGTGCATTCGATAATGGCATCACGACATTGAATTTAGTATAACGGTAATTAATATAAAAACCTATGATCTATAACTATTATTCATTAGTGAACATCTATATTATAATAATTAGTTGCGTTAACCCTCAAAAATACAGATATTTTATGATTTTATGAGTATAGCTACACTTTATTAGAGTTCATGTAAGATTTTGATATAATTATATTTATGGTTCAATATCTAGGAATATCTGAACTGACATTATTATAATAATTTAATTTATGGCTAAGGTTCATACTGATGCTCTATTCTTTTATTTAGTATTTAGTATTTAGTATTTAGTATTTAGTATTTAGTATTTAGTATTTAGTATTTAGTATTTAGTATTTAGTATTTAGTATTTAGTATCTTAGTATTTAGTATTAGGAACCCCTCAATATAGTATAGCGTTTAAAAATTAGGCGCATTATATTGATGTTGTTCATATGTCACTTTGAGTTTATATTTGTTGACGACTGCTCAAAGATGCATTAACCATCATCCTCTATCCTATTCGATCTCTATACGATCATAATCCTCTCATCCAACCGTTTAAAAGATTAGCTGACCTATGTACAAACAGCGCATAAAAGAGCTTGCGAGGCGTGAAGCCAGTCATTTGTTTACCCTAAAGACGACCACGAGACCTTGGCATTTCGTCGTTACAGCCGCAGCGACGATCACAGCGACTATCTTAATTGGGGTTTTATATCATCAAATGGCGACGGGTATCTTGGCATCACTTGGCGCTATGATTATTCTAAATCAGCCGTCCACAGGCAATTTGCGCCAACGTCAGGGGCTGCTGTTGTTTATGGCACTCGTGATGGTTAGCAGCTATAGTTTGGGGTTGATCGCCTACAATCTACCCCACTTGCGGATGCCCATATTTAGTATGGTGGCATTGGTGTTAGTCTTTATCGGTCGTTACCTACATTTACCCCCGCCTGCTGGTATGTTTATTATGATGGCATCTACTATTGCGATGTTTAGTCCAGTAGGGTGGTCAGAGATGCCTGCAAAAATAGCGGTGGTGGCAAGTGGTTCGGCATTTGCTTGGCTCGCTGGCCTGTTGTATAACCTTTTTATTGTCAAGCCGTCAGACGAGCTAGCACCTAAAAGAGGACGTTATGAGAAAGGACTCCTGACTGAGACGGTTATTGTAACTGCCTTTGTGGTACTGGCGCTAGAGACCTCGATGTGGCTACATATGCCTTATCCTTATTGGGTACCGGTTAGCTGTTATATTATTTTGCAAGGCATACATCTGCGAACAATATGGATTAAGCAGTTACATCGTATATTGGGGACGGGTATCGGCGTTGGGGTGGCGTGGTTATTACTGGCACTGCCGCTGAGCAATATGGGGGTGGTGCTGGTTATTTTTATGATGTTTCTTTGGATTGAGGGCATCATTGTGCGACATTATGCGTTAGCCGTTGTGATGATTACCCCCATGACTATTTTTATTGCCGAATACGGAAGAGGTCATGCCGCGCTAGAAGGGGCGGGTACTATTGCTCATAATGCCATCATTCAGGCACGATTTTGGGATACGGTATTGGGATGCTCCATAGCGTTAGTAGGCGGTGTGGTGATGCACTCTACTTGGCTTAGACGGCCTCTGATGACACTTGAGGCCAAAATGATTAAGCACAAGGTTACCCAAAAAGTCTAAGCACAAACTATAGGCATACAAGTTAAGCACAAAAGCTAAGCGGTTGTGGCAACAGCGGTGGGGTCGACTTTGACCCCTGTCCAGTGCTCGAAGCTTAAGGCAGCCTGTCCGATTAACATACCATAGCCTTCTGAAGTATGAGCGCCTTGTGCTTGGAAATGGCGTAAAAAAGGAAGTTCACGACCATACATCATATCGTAGGCATAGTGGCAGCTAAGATTCTCATCAAGTGGCAGCATGTCCCCAGATAGGCCAATGGAGGTGGCGTTAATGATAATATCAAATGGTCCCGTTAAGTCAGTCAGTGCTACGCTTTTAGGGTGAATCTCTTTAATATCAGGGCTGGCATCACACAGGTGTTGAACCAATGCGTCGGCTTTACTCACGGTGCGATTCGCAATCGTCAATTGACTGACCCCTGCTTCAATCAGCGGCAATATAACCCCACGAGAAGCGCCGCCTGCCCCTAATATAGCAACGTTAGCTGCTTTTAACGGCCAACCGAGTGTCTTAAGATGGTTGACGAGGCCTTGGCCGTCTGTATTGTCGCCATATATCTTAGAATCTTTTAACATCAACGTATTGACGGCGCCCGCGACTTTGGCATGGTCGGATAATCCGCCACGCTGCGCACACAGTTTATAAGCCACCTGTTTAAAAGGCACGGTGACATTCGCGCCGATACCGCCGCCATTAAAAAAAGCCTCAACCACGGCCTCAAAGCTTGCCGCATCATCTGGACAATACTGACGATTGTACTCGATGGACAGTCCAGCTTGTTTTGCAAACTGCTGGTGGATGTCAGGAGATTTACTGTGGGCAATCGGATTGCCAATAACAATGAAGTGTTGCTTAACAGCTGAGTGTTGCTTAGCAGCTGAATTGTGAGTTGCAGGGTTTGTCATAAGTCACTCGTTAGTAAGAGATAGGTCGTACATTTATTAAGCATTATTATAAGTCATACCTGCTCTATAAAATAACCAATGTTTGTTAGACTCGGTCAGGTTGTTTAAACTTACTATTGGTAGCATTTGATTTATTAGTTTGATTGGTTGCGTTTGGACTGGCCTTGCTCGATACGTTTATTTCTCGATTTGGTAGTATTAGAGTCTATAAGACTCTATAAATAAGGTAGAGTCTATAAAAAGGCTTGATGGTTATTATGTGATCTCTATTGTCTCATGGTTGTTAAAGGATAAAAAATCTACCAAAACAGTCTCGTGCTTTTAGGCTATCAGTCTTCCTACTTAGTCGATTTTATACATCCCCTAAGTTAAGATAACAAACACTCTATCTTAGGGAGAGGCCCTAGCAAGATTTTAGCAGTGGTTCATGTTTTTTCCACTATGCAATGGGCGGCGATTTGGATACACTAGCTACCTATGACATAGAAACTAATTGAAAAGAAACTTATTGAATAGATACTTGTTAAACAAAATGGTTAGGATTAATAAAAAGTTTCGGTTGCATAAAAAGGTTAGGCTGAAGTACCAAGGTTAAGGTATATTAACAAATTACTAACTCTAATAACGTTTTCAAATCTGGATAACGTTTTCGCCCTAAAAGATCAAATAAGTATAAATAAAAGGTGTGCGTGAATGAATTTCAGCATGATTTTGACTAAGTTTTCTAGTGCCAAGCTTTCTAGTACCAAGTTTTCCAGTACTAAGTCTATTAAGAGCCCTAAGCTTTTAGCATACTCAATGTTGCCTCGTATAGCAGCGATTGGATTGGCAACCTGCTTGGTAGTCACGGGTTGTGGGCAAACGGATCAAGAAAGTAGCGCAGGTGCTGTAGAAAAAAGCTCATCAGAAGCTCTATCTGCTGAAACAAAAGCGACCAACGATGCGTTGCAGGCGCATCAACAAGATATTAAGGATAGTAATGCCGTAACCGCTGAGCCTGAAGGAAAGCCTGTTAGCTATGATGTGCAAAATTGGAAAGCAAACAGCAATACTAATATTGGTGTAGAAGACATTGACCAAATGAAGAAAATGTTTGGTAAAGTGACCGCCACGGATGAAAATAGCTTGGATTACGCCAGTAATAGCGCCGTAAAATACCGATTTATGGAAGGGGATCAACCTTATTTAGATATTATCGACTCTCCTAACTATTTAGAGTTTGGCTGGTATTATGCAAACCCCAATGACTCAGATAAAGAAAAACAGATAAGTGTTGATCATGCTAAAAAGGCCTATCAGGTGGCCACTGCCCTTATGGGCGATGAAGGGGGTCAACTAGTTGCCAGCATGTTAGGGCGTCAAATAACCAAAGATAGCGAAGTCGGTGGCAAGCAAGTTGAACTGGCAAAATGTGAATTTTATAGTTGTATGCTGATTTTAAACAAAGGTAGTTAAGGTGATTATGTAACGCGCTATCGCTTCTTAACTGCGATGTTCATTGTGTATTTTTAGATGCTGATATCACCTTATCACGGTTTAGTGTTATAACTCTTTCTAATCAGCGTCATGTTCTAATCAGGGTCATAGCAGGTGACGCCATTTTAGGAAAGGAATAAAATATGTCTCAGGCCATGACTTGGTATCAACTGACCGATGCAGGTATGGCTAAATTTGACGATACCGCTTTTGTCGCCAGACCTTCACTTATACAATCCTCATACCTAGATCCCTCTGATATACCCAGTTCGCGCGCGATGGCCTATGGTGATGGCTTTTTTACCACCATAGGTGTCCATAAGGGCGATCCTTTAGGGCTGCACTACCATCAAGCGAGAGTCCACAGTCACTGTCAGGCGCTTTATCTCTATTTTCATTTAGAGCGTCAAAAGCTGCTATGGCGAGCGATTATAGACTTAGCTAACAATATACAACACGGTATTATCAAAGTTATTATCTCACGTGTTGAACAAGACTTGAGGGGCTATGCGCATGCCGCGACTTTAGAGGATAATTCCGCTTTGGTCTGGATTGGGGTGCTGCAAAGTAATCCATTATCTGATAAAACAGCCACCTTCCTTTCTGATGGTATTGCTCATGTTGATACCCCAATAATGTCATCCAATCCTAATGAAGACCGTCAATGCTCTCCTCTTGAAAACTCACTTGAACAGCTAGACGACATGGTGAATTGCGACCTTATACCAAATCTAGAAATTAATCTATTGAGGAAGGCGAATGCAAACACTACAAATAGTAGGTTCAGTGAGCCTGACAAAAATAGGTTATTTTATAGAACAGGTATTATTCTTCAGCAACCGCCAATCGTTGCCACATGTCTAACCTCACAACTGGCAAGCTTACCTAAGCCTCTTGCGGGTCTAAAAACCTTAAATCGACTAGACAGTGTCTTGATCGCTGGTGAGCTCCAGCGTGTAAAGATGACGCACACTGAAGTCGCAGAAGGTTTGGTTAGTGATATGGCAGGTCACTGGGTTGAGGGGGTATCTAGTAATGTCTTTTATCAATTAAAACCGACTGATTCTAAGTCTCAATGCACTAAAAATAAGTGGTTAACACCGCCTATTGAAGCCTCTGGGGTCGCAGGCACATTGCGTCAAGCCATTATGGATAGACTTGAGTGCGCCAATCAACCCGTCACCCTTCGAATATTAACCAGTAAAGATTTAAAAAATATTCATTCGATGTTTTTTTGCAATGCGGTGCGTGGTGTTATGCCCGTGCGTGAGCTGCTGGTGAAGGATCAGCGCTTGGCGTTGTCATTGCAACCCTTTACATGAAACTCAGTGCTTATGTGATGTTCACTATTTAAAACAATATCTTCGTCTTTATACTGTGCTTGAATCTTCTCTACTGCTTCTAAGTTATTGTCCGCTACTACCTCAACTACCGATGACAAGGTTTCGATAATTTCAATCGAGAAAGTCTGTTTACTCATTGCTATTACCTTATTTGTCTTTAATGATCCAAAGATATTAATGTTTTTAATTTTGAGAGGGTTTTTTATAATTATAGAGGGCTAATGCTTTAATTCTGATCGTCGTTTGTAACGATGCAGGGTGTTTTATCTATTTTATGAACGCTTTCTATATTGTCCGTTACCTAAGAATTCGATAATGCCTTTGCCACGCAATATCTGCAATTGCTGACGAATTTTGGCTTCAATATTATTATTGTCGGGATAACGAGATTTAAGGTAGTCGCTAAACCGATAAACATCTTTAAGATTAAAGGCAATGGGCAATTTATCCACGCATTGCATGACCTCTAACGTCCAGCCTCTGTTTTTTGCATTTTGAGTACGTAAAAAAGTTGTTTTATGAAACTGAGTAGTGACAAGATTTGGCGGAATTACGGTTTGGTTTTTTACCAAAAATACTTTACCAAGGTCAGGCACTTTACTCAGGTTTATATTGCAACCGACCCATCCTGCACGCTTCGCTGTTTCAGGCAAGGGAGGCCGCTTGATAATAATATCAGGTGTAAAAAAGTGCTTAGGAATAATTAGAAAGTTATTAACTGTCAGCTCATTAGAGTAAGTTAAAAAGAAAAAATTGGGATTGGTATCGCTGCTGATGCGCTCTATCATGGTGTTATAAGCCCCATCATTAATGACGTTGCTTAGTGTCGCTCTTTTACTTTTAAGTTCATACTGCTCTTGACAGCTTTGACAAAAGAAATCAGCGACAGGACGATTATTGGCAAAGTTTTGTAAAGGGGTATTGCCACAATTGGGACAGTAACCTTGTTTACTTACCCAATCTTCACTCAGGACTCTGGCTATTTGACTGGGCGATTTATAGCCTTTTGCTAACTGTTTATCAAACTGTAAGTTCATATTTGAGTCCCGCATCTTGTATGATCGTTAAAAATAGCAGACTTATCTGTGTAATCATCATTGAATATACTTGCATACAGTGCTAAATTCTACAAAACTTTTATCTCGTGAGTATGTATGAGCGATTCAAACCCAAATTTGCCAGAAGATAACACCGATCTTCCTTCAAAAACCCCGCCAGTTCAAGACAAAACAAAGGCAAGCGCCCTAAAAAGTGAGAACAAATCGGCATCCCCTCAGACCGATGTGTCTTTGGTATGTGATGAACACTCGACTAAAAAAGAGCCTGCCTCAGGAACTACCTCAAAGCGAAGCTACCAATTGCTGTTGGTTTTAGGACTGATGTTTGCCTTTGTACTAGCGATGGGCTATCAAACCCTCTTTGGTCATTCGTCGCAACCTAAGGGCGACATGATGGTAGAAGAAGGCCAGAGTTATTATGGGTTTTTACCACAGTTTCAGCGCGATGTGCCCATGTTTTCAGCAAATTTAGCTAAGTTATATATCAAGTCTACTGTTGATACGCCACTGCAGGCAGGGAAGTATGAAGTACCTGAGAATGCAAGCTTAATGCAGTTGATGGACATATTTAAGCAAGGGCCTAAGGTTGAAATGGCGACCGTCCAAATCATTGAAGGAAAGCGGGCAGAGGATCTTTACAAAGTTTTGGCGAGTAATGACAACATTACATTAGAGGTTTTAGAAGCTGACGGAACGCCAAAAGACAACTTTAAGCAGCTATTGGGTATTGATGCCTATACACCTGATGGAGAGTTTGCTGATAACTTGGAAGGATGGTTCACCCCAGATACCTATTACTATAATCAAGGGGTAACCGACAAGCAGGTATTGACTGACTTGTATCAAAGTCAGCAACAAGCGCTTGATACAGCGTGGGAAAATCGAGCAGACGATCTGCCGTATGAGTCGCCCTATGATGCGCTCATCATGGCCTCTATTATCGAGAAAGAGACCAGTGTACCAAGCGAACGTGAAGTGGTCTCAGCCGTATTTGTTAACCGTTTAAAAAAAGGTATGCGCTTACAAACAGACCCTACTATTATTTATGGAATGGGTAAGCGCTATGATGGCGATATTCGCCGTAAAGATATCGATGAGAAAACCGCTTACAACACCTATCAAATCGATGGCTTGCCACCGACGCCCATATCACTACCGTCAATCGCCTCTATCGAGGCGGCGATGCACCCAGCAGACAGTGATGCATTGTACTTTGTCGCAACCGGTACAGGGGGTCATAAGTTTACGAAGACGCTCGCTGAGCATAATCAAGCGGTAAGAGAGTATCTCAACGTCATGCGTCAACAAAAGAGCAATCAATAAGTGAGTGATCCTTTATGACAGCATCTATGACAGCGATTGTGCCAACGACGACCAGTCAGGGTAAGTTTATAAGCTTTGAGGGCACGGAGGGTGTGGGTAAAACCACTGCCATTAATGGCTTATGTGCTCAGTTAGATGCAGAAGGTATCGACTATGTTCGCACCCGTGAGCCGGGAGGCAGTCCATTTGCTGAGCAGCTGCGAGCGTTGTTGCTCGATCCACAGACCGATATTCACGATAACACAGAGCTATTATTAATGTTTGCTGCCCGTAGTGACCATTTGCACAAGGTGATATTGCCGGCCTTAAATGCAGGTAAATGGGTAGTATGTGATCGCTTTATAGACTCTACGGTTGCTTATCAGGGCTATGGAAGAGGGGGCGCTGATCCCACGATGTTAAGCAAAATTGACAGCTTGATTAGGCAGTTTGTACCCCGATTGCCTGACATGACGCTATGGCTGGATTTACCCGTGGCAGAAGGGGTGGCGCGTGCTGGTAAGCGCGGTAAGGCAGATCGCTTCGAGCAAGAGAAGCTGGCCTTTTTTGAGCGTGTATATCAAGGTTTTTATGAGCAGTACCAAGCTTATCCGAAGCGTATCAAGCGTATCGATGCCAGTGGTGAGATAGCGGTCGTGTCTGAGCGGATTTGGCAGGCGGTTAGTCAATATTGCGAATGATTTGACTATGCAAGCAATCTAGTGTCACTCGCAGTATCAGTCAGTTATAATGACTCACTCAAAATAAGCCAGGCAAAATGAAACAATCCAAATAAGCCAGGCATAAAAAAAGCACTCAATTGAGTGCTCTTTTTTTGTCTACCATTATGGCGAGTAGGCTTAATATGAAACTATTTGTCATCTTTCTTAGTAGTCTCACTCTTGGTAGCTTCACTGCCTTTACGAGCCGCTGTGTCTGGTAAGCGCTCAGGATCTAAGCTGCCATTGGCCTGTCTTGGGGCTTGAGAGTTACCATTGTCCTTTGACTGTAATGATTTGACAGACGTTTGTGATTTAGCCGTCTTGGGTGCTCCCTCAGAGCTGTCAGCGTGCTTTTGTATAGTCTTTTCAAGCTTCGTTGCAAGCTCAGCCTCTAACGTTTTGGGGGGTAGCACAGTGGGTGCCGACTGAGTATCCACTTCCGATTTTGTAGCGTTATCAGTTGTCGATGCCTGCGTCGGTTTTGAGGTGCTATTTGATGCTTTTGTGACATCAGAATCACTCTCATAAGAGGGATCACGAACATCATCAGATAAGGCTTTTTCTTTGCGCTTCTCAGGTGCTTTGGACGACGCTTTAAACTGAGAGTCTGCTAAGGCGCGGGCTTGGTTTTGTTTGTCAGTAACGTCAACATTTTTAGGTTGTACGTTATCTTCAATCACTAACGCGACTAATTTTTGATCACGGGTAATTTCGTTTTCTGAGCCATCAGTAATGACATGCAAATGGCCTTCTTTATCAATGGTAAATAACGGCACAAATTGTTTGTTGTCAGCCTGGTATTGGCTATAGGTATAGCTATCAGTGATATTGGTAATCTTTACCCGTGCTTTTTTAGACAGCATACTCGCCATCTTGGTGTAGGTGACATCTTTACCAAATAACCAGTGTGAGGTGAACCCTGAACGTTTAGACTCGCGTTCAGTCTTGGTTTTATCATCAGCAAATTTAAGGCGGTAAATCTTTTGATCACCAAACTCATGGCGATAATGCAACTCTGATAAGGTGTTCATCTCTTTATCGATACTCATCGCAAACAGATGACCAATACCAATTAAGTCTAAATGGCGATCGGCATGATCAGAGATGGGATTACCAAAGTAGGTTCGCAGTCCAGACATACGTGCCTTAGCGATATTGGTGTAGTTATTATGCGCCACCAATACATCAAATCCTTGATCTTGCAGAGCTTCGGCTACTTTGATAGCGACAGGGTTTGAACCCACGATAAGTACCCCATTGCTGGCAGGCTCACGAACCCCCAATAGATTCCCCACCATTTTAGCGCCTAAGCCCTGAATCAATACTGTACCGATAATGACCATAAATACCAGAGGTACCAGTAGTTCGACACCTTGGATATCATATTCTTGCAGGCGAATAGCAAACAAAGATGAGATAGCGGCTGCGACAATACCGCGCGGACCAATCCAACTGATCATCATTTTTTCTGATGTTTTCAAATTGGAGCCCATCGATGAGACCCAAACGGATAGCGGACGGGCAATAAACATCACAATAGCCAATAGCACGAGCCCTTGGATGCCTACACTTAGCAGGCTGTCGAGCTCAACGCGAGCTGCTAAAACGATAAACAATACAGAGATCAACAAGACGGTTAATGATTCATTAAATTCTAAAATTTGATCGCGTGGAAAACCTTTCCAGTTAGCTAATGCTACCCCCATGACGGTGACGGCTAATAGACCAGATTCGTGCTCTAAGTGATTCGAGATTGAGAACAGTAACAACACAAACGCTAAGGTAAAGACATTGTGCAAAAACTCAGGAATCATATGGCGTTTGATAAGATTTGCTAATACAAAGGCACCAAACATACCGATGATACTAGCGATAATAACAATCTCAGCAAATAAGAAGATGCTATTGGCCTCACCGCCTGAGATGATGTATTCATAGACCAAAACGACAGCAATTGCCCCCACAGGGTCGATAATAATACCTTCCCACTTAAGAATATTAGAGATGGTCTTATTGGGGCGTACACTGCGGAGCAAAGGCATGATCACAGTCGGACCAGTGACACAGACTAATGAGCCAAATAACAAGGCAATCAGCGGATCAACATCAAAGAGCAAGTAAGTCGATAGGGCAACAATGGCGATGGTAATGACCACACCGACTGAGACCAGCATCTGTACTACTTTACCGTGTTGCTTAATTTCATCAAATTCTAAAGTTAAGGACCCTTCAAATAAGATAATGGCAACCCCTAAGGATATAAACGGGAAAAGTAACTCGCCAAGGACAGCATCAGGATCGAAGTAATTCATTACTGGACCAACAAAAATGCCGATGAGTAATAAAAACAATATAGAGGGCTGTTTTAAATACCAAGCGAGCCATTGGGCAGCAATGCCAAGCCCAAGCACGCCAGATAATAATAACGCGGTATCCATGAATAATTCCTTGTAGATGCAAGACATCATTACGATGCCATTTTGTGTCAGCTGAGACCTCGATCTGTCATCAATTCTGTTGCACAGTTTATCAAAAGAGAAGAGATGCCGTTTAAACGGTTACAGTATGGTTTAAATGCAATAACTAAAGTTCATAATGTTCAACAGAGGCTAATCACCATTGTAAAAAAAAGCCTAGTTAAAATTTCTAGGCTTTGCGGAGTAGCGGCGTTCATTATTCGGCTTTTATTATTTAACGTCTGTTCTTTAAACAAAGGTTTTTAACAGATTTCGTCTAACAGATGGGTTTTAACGTTTATCGTTTAATAATGAGGGGTAATACCCAGTTTTTAATACCCAGCTTTTAATATCTAAGTATTAGCACTAGGTTTTTACATCTGTCATTAGACGTATCATGAAATATCAAAGTGCTGACTCAAGGTTTTTGTTTAAAATAAGGTGAACAAAGCAATTCTTAACTAAGAAGCATCAATAAAAAAAGCCGATGAAAAACCATTAATTATTCAGCCCCTATTTAAAACGAATGGTCTCTAACGCAATTAACACTCTTTTATATTAAGAGAGTAACATGACAGTCAATTGAAATCCTGTTAAAAATCAGCAAACATTCGAAGGTTATGATATCACGAAATAGCACATGACATTCAAATAATGGCCACGCCTAGCAGACCCCAATTAAAAATACCTATTATTAATGCCTAAAGCCACATCACTTTATAAAGATTGGTGAATAACAAGCTCAGTGGATAGATGTCATAGTATGTTTACTAAATTCAAAAGTAACTGTAATTGAGGTGTGTGAATGCTGTGCTATAACAGTCTAGCTTATAGACACAAAAGCACTTATCATGAGAGTATTTCAGAGTTTAGCCTTTTTGAATATTACCAGTTTTGAATGTTGCCAGTTTTGAATGTTGCCAGTAATAAAAGAACCTAAGTTCGTCAAACGCGCTTAGCCTACAGTGGGTAGTATTTTGCCTGCAAGCTTATTAAATTGATTGTCTATGACTGATCAGCCTCTATGTTGACCAGCTATTTATCCTGGAGGATATTGAATAATGAAAAATACGGAAGAGAGGACAAAGGGCATCTTGAGCGATAGTCAATTAGATAGCCCTGACACGCTAAGATTTGATTCACAACCTCTGCCTATACAAAGTGATCCATTGGAACAAACGCCATTGCAACAAGCCGCACTGAAGCGCTTATTGGCAAAGGGAATAAACAAGAGTCAGCAGACGGTTAAGTCAGTGGGGGCAGGGTCACTTATTGCGCTAAGTAGTTTGGGCTTTAGTGGCTTAGGGCTTAGTGGTATAGGGATGAGCGGTATCGGAATGAGTGCTGTGACAGCCGGTGCTTTATTTGCTACTGCCCCAGTCACTACTCAGGCAGCGGTGGTGGCGTCCGACTTTTCGGACCTAGTAGAGCAGGTGACCCCTGGGGTGGCACGCGTGAATGTGGTGAAACAAGTGAGCGAAGAAGAGTTGGCTCAAGCCCAAACAGCGGAGTTATTACGTCAATTTTTTGGCGATCGGGTACGAATTCCAGGGGCCCAGACACCAGCTATTGAATACAGCTACGGAACTGGTTTTTTTGTCACATCGGATGGTTATTTACTGACCAACCATCATGTGATTGCCGGTGCCGATAAAATCACCATAACTTTAAAAGATCGCACTGAACTTGATGCCACCTTGGTAGGCAGTGATGAGCGTTCAGATGTCGCGGTACTAAAAGTGAAACCTATGACTGGCAAGCCTTATCCAGCTCTGCCTATGGGCGACTCTAGTAAAGTGCGGGTAGGCGAGCCAGTACTGGCTATCGGCTCACCATTTGGATTTGATTATTCGGCATCTGCAGGCATCGTCAGTGCCACTTCAAGAAACTTCTCTCGGGATACTAGTGTGCCCTTTATCCAGACCGATGTGGCTTTAAACCCAGGTAACTCAGGTGGGCCTCTATTTAATCGCAATGGGGAGGTTATTGGTATTAATTCGCGTATATTCAGTGGTACCGGCGGTTATATGGGGCTTTCCTTTTCAATCCCGATCAATGCCGCAATAGATATCTATCAGCAATTAAAAGATAATGGTGTCGTATCACGTGCTTATCTGGGGGT
Organism: Psychrobacter sp. CX5; assembly: GCF_057621535.2. NCBI lineage: Bacteria > Pseudomonadati > Pseudomonadota > Gammaproteobacteria > Moraxellales > Moraxellaceae > Psychrobacter > Psychrobacter sp. CX5. The sequence goes on from NZ_CM177735.1 coordinate 1,408,741, forward strand.
GTTCCCACAAGATATAGATCGCAATTTAGCCGAAGCCTATGGGTTAAGTAAACCACAAGGTGCCTTATTAATTAAGGTGTCACCAGACTCGCCTGCAGAAGCGGCTGGCTTAAAATCCGGGGATATCATTACTTATTACAATGGTAAGCTTATTTTAGAGGCTGCCGATCTCGTCAACTTAGTGAGTCGCAGTAAGCCCGGCGATAGTTTTAATGCTCAAATATTGCGTCAAGGCAAGCAGATGACCATTACCGGTAAGGTGGCAGTAATGCCAGGGAATACGGTTTCTGATACCAATACTAAAGCCAATGAGAACCAGCTGCGTTTAGGCATTCGTATTCAAGGTATTCCGAAATCAAACCAAGCCCAGTTTGGAGGCGCAGGCGTGTTAATTACTGAAATAGATCCGACAGGACTGGCTGCCCGTGCAGGTCTTCGTCCAGGAGATGTCATTACCAACTTACATCAACGACCGATTAGCAGTATTGAAGACTTCCAAAAGGCGTTAAGTCAACTTCCAACAGAGGGGGTGGTGACGATTGAAGTTATACGACAAGGTATTCCGGCAATTATTGGTCTGAGACTCAGTTAACTTAACTACTTAAAATTATTATAACTTATCGCCTTTTTTAAACTTACCTTTTTCATCCTTAAACGTAGCCATAAAAAAAGCACCCTATTAGGGTGCTTTTCAATTTTGGAATATCCGTATTAGGATATAAGTATTAAATGAGCGACTCTCTTTAAAACGATAACATTATTTTAATAACATTGTTTTAAAAGAAACGGTTCAATTAACGTACGATTTGATTAACGTACATTGTCACCCATTCTAACGATTGGTTTGTCTAAACGGTAGTTAGCAGCGGCACTTTTTGCACCCATAGTACTGGCAAGGAAAGTTAATAAGGCGCTAATTAACCAAAATAGACCTGAATATAACGCAGTTTTACGTGCTACATCTTCAGCAGTATCTAAGGCTTGATCAACTTTTTGCATACCTTGGTCCGCTTTCTGTTGGGCAGTAGCAACCATTTGCTCAGTTTCAGTTTTGTACTCATTGTAAGAGGCAACAACTTCGTTACGAACTTCTTGAGCTTCACTTTCGCTTAGACCTTCAGCTTGTAAACGAGTGATAATTTCATCACTGGTTAACGTTTGTTCGATATCAGCTAAACGGTTTTTAGCAACTTCATCAATGTTTTTCCAAGTATCAAGGCTAGTGAAGTCAAGATCTTTTACTTCTGATTTTTGCTCATTGACCATCTCTTCAACCACATCAGTGGTCGCACTGATCTGTTCTTGGTCTAGGCCTTGCGTGTTTTTAGCAACCCAGCTTTCGATATCACTACGGCTGATGTCACCGGTTACTTTGTTATAGATATCTTTAGCTTCTTGTTGCACATTAACGTCTGACTGCTCTACCGCTGTGCCAACTGCACCAGAAGTAGCCGTGGCAACACCGCCAGCAGCTGATGCCGCAGTGCTCGCTACAGTGCTAACTGTACTACCGACAGCATTAGTTGCTGATGATAAAATACTTGTAGCGCCATTAACAGCCATCAACGTGGTTAACGCAACCATCGCTGCTGCTGTTAATAGACCTGTTAAAGTGGCATCTTTAGGATCAATTTCAGTTCCATCACCAAAAAGGGTCTCAGGTGCTGAATATTTAACAGCAAAATAGCCTGCCACATAAGCACTGACTAAGGCGGTAACGGCGGCATAAATACCAGCGGCTATACTAGTGCCTTGCAGACTAAAAGGTAGGAAAGAGCTTAAGACTAGAGCTAGTGCAATCATGGCCATAACCACGATCAAACCCATCAAAAGTCCTGCTATTACGCCGCGCCAAGATGGGCGTCGTTGTGGTGTATAAGATGGCATCATATTAAGATCCTCATAGAAAGTATTCGTTTAAAGCCAAATTGTCAGGTGCTCAGCATTGAAAATAAAGGGTATTTATTTTTTTACTCTATGACTTAACATTTGACTTAAATTTGTATTTAGTCTTGATTTTCGAATACTATCACAGCCAAAATTTAAAATGATTATGTTTGGTAAGGTTTTGACACGAAATGTATACTAGTACGGATAAATGTTTGTAGTGTGTCTAATTGTGTAACGTTAAATAAAGAAATTAGCGGTTATGTGAAATATATTATAGGAGCTGCGTTTACCTTAACCATTTTTATTAAAGGGCTTTTAAGACCTCTAACTGTTAACTCATGGTGTAAAACTTAAATAAAGAGGGTAAGAACAGGGGAGTAGTTTAGAGACAGTTAATAGACAGCAAAGAGATGCAAGCTGTAATAACTAAATTGCAAGTTATAAAAAAACCTCCAATCACTTCGATTGGAGGTTTAGTTGCTTATAGCTTAGCGTCAATTAAGTATAATGACTTTAAAATAGTCTAACTATAAGCTCGAATAGGTGGTATCCCGTAGGGGATTCGAACCCCTGTTACCGCCGTGAAAGGGCGGGGTCCTAGGCCTCTAGACGAACGGGACACAAAATCATGCGAACATGAGATAGTTTTACAACGTAAGGTGCTTATTTATTAAATGAGCGTTGCCTAGGTGCTTACGTTGGTGCCGCTGATATTATTACTATCAAACCGTCATAAACGATTGAATAGTACAAAAATCAACTAATCCTAGCTATTGGTGGAGCTAAACGGAGTCGAACCGTTGACCCCTTGCATGCCATGCAAGTGCTCTACCAACTGAGCTATAGCCCCTCGCTAAGAGTGGGCGTATTTTATGCAAGTAAGAGCAGGTTGTCAATACCTATTTTGGATTAATTGACGATAATTGGCGAATTCATTAAAAAAAGTCATTGTTTCGCCCAAAAAAAGGCATATTAGGGTTTAAAATAACGGTATTAAGCTAATTATTCATTTAATTGTTTTGGGATATGTTTTGTAAAGCCTTAGCCCAAAACCTACTATAGTAAGACTGACGCTCAATTAAAAATACAAGGTTCAAAATAGCAGATTCAAAATAGTAGATTCAGTCAGCCTGACCGAGTTTAAAAAGGATAGGTTATTGTATAAAGATATACTTTGAACGATAAAAATAGCGCATCAAGTCAACTGTTTGATGCGCTATTAATGATAAAACGAGGTATGTACTCATCCTAAATACTAAGCACCTTCACCAAATCGACCCTCTTGAAAGTCAGTCACCGCTTGGATAATCTCTTGCTTCGTATTCATCACAAAGGGTCCATACTGAGCAATAGGCTCATTGAGTGGACGGCCAGTGACTAAGATAACGCGAGTTGCTTCCTGGCCAGCGGTTATTGTTACGCCATCAGAGTCATCGTCGTTGCTCAAGATAGCCATGGTTTTGATAGGCACTTGTTGACCGTCAATGCTAGCACCACCACGATATACAAACACAAAAGCATTATGATTAGCGGGGATGTTATGGCTAAAGTTTGCGCCTGCTGGCAGATGAATATCTAAGTATGTCGGCTCAGTGTCGGGACGGGTTACCGCACCTTCAACACCGTTTGATTCACCGGCTATCACAGTAACTTTGGTACCATTTTCAGTTTCAAATTTAGGCAAATCGGCATCTTGGAAATCTTTGTACCAAGGGTCATTCATTTTATCCTTGGCAGGCAGATTTAACCATAACTGAAACCCTTCCATTTCGCCGTCTTCTTGTTCAGGTATTTCAGAATGAATCACACCGCTGGCCGCCGTCATCCATTGTACGCCGCCATTCTCAAGAAGACCCTCATGACCTGCGCTGTCTTTGTGTCGCATACGGCCTTCAATCATATAGGTAATGGTCTCAAAGCCACGGTGAGGGTGACTTGGGAAACCTGCAATATAATCATCAGGATTGTCGCTTTTGAAGTTATCCAACATTAAATAGGGGTCAAGACGTTGTTGTAAGTTCTGAGTCAAAACACGGGTTAGTTTGACACCTGCACCATCTTGAGTGTCTATCCCTTCATATAAATACTCTACAGAACGTGGGCGATTGATACTAACATTACCATTGACAAAAACACTGTCACTGACATTATTTGCATTAGAGGTTGTCATAATGATCTCCATATTAGTCTGAACTCGGCCTTATTATTAGCTTATTAGCCTCGTTTATACCTTGTATTTAAGTACTCATTGCTTAAAATTCAAGGGGTTAGAGTGTTGTTGGTCTGTGATAAGTTTATTTTTATTTTAAAGATATCATAATACTAAGTATTCTAAGATTTAGAATTACTTATCAATAGCATTCGTTTTTGCAATCGCTCTTTTCAATAGTTTTATCGTGATAAGCTAGTTATCATTTGATTAAAAGTCGACCTATAGTCAGCGAACTAAGAAACGGTTAGGGTGTAAACCTCGCCAAGCTAATTTTTATTAGTACTTGCACTCGGTTGCCTTGTCACCATGTTAGAGAGCTCTTCGACTCTATAAAACGTTCTTCGATCTATAAAAAGGATATCTTCATTGGATTCATCGAAATTCATCAGCCATTATCCTGCGCAAATACAACACCAAGCGCAGCAGCTTATTAAAGAGGGGCGGTTAGGCGCCTATTTACAGCAGCAATATCCCGATACCTTTAACCATCCTCACTCTATACAAAATGACAAAGCTCTGTATGAGTACGTTAACGATCTTAAAAACAGCCATCTAGGCAAAGTTGGAACTTTGACCAAAGTAAGCTACAACAGCAAGTTATCGGTACTCAAAAATGCGCTTGGTATTCATACGCATCAATATAGAGTGCAGGGCAGTAAGCTTAAAGCGCATAACAGCATCACGGTGGCGAGTATCTTTTAAGAAGCGCCATTAGAGTTTTTGCAGATGATCGTGGTGCATGAGTTGGCGCACTTTAAAGTGAGCGACCATAACAAAGCCTTTTATCAGTTGTGCTGTCATATGCAGCCTGACTATCATCAAGTTGAGCTCGATACGAGACTTTGGCTATTGTGGCTGGAGTTGGGGGAGGGAGGTTAGATGACCGAATTAGAGAAGCGAATTAGATAGTTTATTAGTAGCTCATCTCGCTTTCGCTACTATCTGCCCTGCTAGGTGAAGTAGTGGCTAAGCTGCTTTGTGTCTCTTGCTTCGCGTAGCCACAAGGACAGCATGCCACAACAATTCACCTAGTAGGGCAGTATATCCGCTACAATCGAGGCTAAACTTCCTTGTTAGTGTAAAAAATCAGTTGGCAGGACTAGCTACAGTCACTCAATCAAATGACAGACAATAAAAAACGCAAGTTCTATCTGTGTAAAACTTGCGTTTTTTTGAGCCAATTAATTAAATAAATAACTACTTAACCTTCTGCTTCCACCAAAAAGTCTGGCAACTCAGCCGCCGTTTTCTCAAGTTTTTTCAGCTTTTTCTTGCCCAGTCCGCCCAATACCTCAATAGCATGACGCAGGCGAGCCATAGTCATATCCGCACCGATAATGTACATTGAGTTCATCACAGGTGTTGAGGAAGTGCTACCCGCAATTGCGATAAAGAATGGCGCCATCATGTCACGCAGCTTAATATCAAGTGCTGCGCTTAAGCCTTTTAGCGTCTTAAAGATATTGTCTTCTGTCCACTCTGGTAGCGTCTCAAGCTTCCACGTCGCAAATTGTAATATCTCAATGATTTGATCTTGGGTCAGTGTCTTGTGCTCAAAGTCTTCAAGCTTAATGTCAGGTAAGTTTTGGAAGTAGAATCCACCCCAATTGACCGCATCGGATAACAAGTGAATACGGGGTTGAATAGCTGCTGCAATAGCAGTTAGCTTGTCTGAGTCATTGGCCCACGCTAAGATTTTGTCTTTTAGCTGTTCAGGGGTTAGCTGACGTAGATACTCCGCGTTCAACCAGTGCAGCTTTTCAATATCAAATATCGGACCGCCCAAAGATACACGGGTGATGTCAAAGCTTGTAATCATGTCCTCAAGAGTGAACTGTTCTTCCTCATTGGGCATGGAGTAGCCCATACGCCCCAAATAGTTGAGCAACGCTTCAGGCAATACGCCCGCATCACGGTAATAGGTGATCGAGGTTGGGTTTTTGCGCTTTGACAGCTTTGATTTATCTGGGTTACGCAGCAGTGGCATGTGGCAAAGAACCGGCATTTCCCAACCAAAGTAGTCATATAATAATTGATGCTTTGGCGCAGAGTTTAGCCACTCTTCACCGCGAATGACATGGGTGATTTGCATCAGATGGTCATCCACCACGTTGGCAAGATGATAGGTGGGTAGTCCATCGGTTTTTAGCAAGACTTGCATATCGACCTGTTCCCATGGGATGTCGACCTCACCACGTAGCATATCTTGTACTTTACAAACCCCTTCTTTAGGAACGCGCATGCGAATGACGAAAGGCTTACCCTCGCTTGCTAATTTGTCTGACTCCTCCTTGGGAAAGTCAGCATAACGGCCGTCATAATGAGGGTTTTCACCACGAGCGATTTGTTCTTTTCGCATCTCATCTAGCTCTTCGGGCGTACAGAAACAGCGAAATGCATGACCTTTATCCAAAAGCTCTTGAGCGTACTTTTTATAAATCTCACTACGCTCGCTTTGACGATACGGCGCATGTGGTCCGCCAATATCTGGACCCTCTGCCCAATCTAATCCTACCCAGCGTAGGGCGTCTAAAATCATTTGCTCAGACTGCTCGGTAGAACGGCTCTGGTCAGTGTCTTCAATACGCAAGATAAATTCGCCACCATTGGCTTTAGCAAACGCTAAGTTAAATAGTGCAATATAGGCAGTACCTACATGAGGAAAGCCAGTAGGCGATGGGGCAATACGGGTGCGAACAGGGCGGTTTGAATTGGTTTGTGTCATGAAAATTCTCTGATAGTTTCTTTAGGTAGTCTGTTTAGAATGCGAAAAACTCACACCGCAAAATCGGTGTGTCGATATAAATTAGGCTATTAAGTTGTATTATAACAGGTTTGGCTCAGTGCTTATAAACCTCAGTACTGATAAATCACAGTGTTCATAAGTTGTAGGGGGTTGTTTTGGCACTTTAAGTACTAGACAGCTCCTTTTAAGAAAATTAAGTGCTAGAAAATTAATGATTAGAAATATTTGCCCCGTTCTCAACTTATTAAAATTTACTGTACAGGGCTGGCGCTTTTAGCCCATCAAATCAAGACCTGTAATCAAAAACGCTGGGCTAAAGCCACAGCCTACGTTAAGAGTTTAGAATGAGGTTATCGGACTTACATATCGTTAAAATCCAGACGGTTTTGTAAATACTAGGCAGGTTCTCGAAACGTTTAGATATGGCATAATTTGTCATAACAAACGGTCAAGTTATCTGGATATTCAGATTTATTATCTTGCTTACTTGACATGCGGGTGTGGCTTGCGATAATGAAGGCCATAGGCTTATTGATGCAGTAATATTCACTGATTAAATCATCGTTCTAATAATAATGAGGTAATAAACTATGATATTTCATTACCCGGTCAAGGATTGCATTGGATAATTACCCTTAAAAAAGGTAGAAAATATATCAGTCGCTATATAGAACCTGAAAAAGTAGACCCAATCGTTATCGCTATTTAATGTGGTGTTATCTAGGAGCCAATTTATTGTGACCGATGTCAATTCGTTAGAGTCAAAGTCAGAATCACAACCTAAAAATCAGAACAAAGCACTGTCTAATGATCATAGCAAAGAAAAGTTCAGCCACGATACGGTACTACTTTTTGAAACAGTGGCAGCGGTATTAGGTGAAAAGTCATTGAGTCAGGCGAATAAACAGCATTCAGGCATCTACGTGGATGCCACTTTTGGCCGAGGTGGGCATAGTAAGCTACTTCTAGATTATTTGAGTGATGAAGCGAAGCTTTTTGTGTTTGATAAAGACCCAGAAGCGATTGCCGTTGCCAATGAAATAGCAAAAAATGACAAACGTGTCACTGTCGTGCATGATAGCTTTGCCAATATAACGGACTGTCTACAAGCGCAAGGGGTTACTCAAGTCGACGGTATTATGGCAGATCTAGGAGTGTCTTCACCTCAGCTTGATGATGGTAGCCGCGGTTTTAGCTTCATGCGTGATGGTGCTATTGATATGCGCATGGATACCAGTCGCGGGCAGTCAGTTGGCGAGTGGCTTGAGACTGTCGATGAGGAAACGCTGGCCAATGTGCTGTATGACTTTGGGGAGGAACGTCACAGTCGCCGTATTGCGCGTGCTATTAAACAAATGGAGCGCTATACCTCAACGCTCGAACTGGCTGAAACCATAAAAGCTGCTCATCCCAAGTGGCAAAAGGGTAAACATCCTGCCACCCAAAGCTTTCAAGCGATGCGTATTTTTATTAACAATGAGCTTGGCGATATCGATAGTTTCTTAGAGCAAAGCTTGACCTTGTTAGCGCCAAACGGACAATTAGCTGTGATAAGCTTTCACTCGTTGGAAGACCGCCGTATTAAGCAGTTTATGCAGCGTCACAGTCGTGGTCAGTATCCAGAAGATCAAAATCTGCCGATGCCGCCAGTGCGACCGCGCTACTTTAGTAAGCCTAAACGTATTGCCCCAAGTCAGCAAGAAGTTCAGGGCAATAATCGCTCAAGAAGTGCATGGTTAAGAGTGGTAACCCGCACCGATTCCCCCTATAATACCGAGCCTAGTCCGCAACACAGTTAAACCTTAAGAGATTAAGATAAATATTAGGTTTTCATGATGCGTTGAGTGGTATGATTAGGGTCTGAATCTGTTACCTCTTCTAGTGTGACTTAAACGTCGCTACCGCTAGTAACTGTTTAAATGTGTGGCTTGAATGTGCGGCAGGCCCTAAGACACTTTACCGCTAATAACCCTTTAGCCCTAATGAACCTTCACCTAAAACACGTCCCTGACGGTCTTACTATCAGTCACTATATGGCAAATAATAAATCTAAACACACCTCCCAAATTGACAACCAGTTTGAGCAGAACCTTGATAGCCAAATTGATAAAGAGTCATTGGAAATTAGTGAAATACTCACTAAGCGCTATGGTGGCGTTAGTGTATATGGTGCTGTCATGTTTTTGATAGCCATTGGTATTATTTGGACGGCCATACTGACTGCTGAACAGGTACAACAGTATCATAAAGATTATATGACACTGCAAAAAATGAAAGTTGACTACCGTAATTTACAGATTGAGAATCAACGCTTAGTCATCGAACAACAAACCTTTAGCGCCACGCCGCAAATTGCCAGTCGCGCAGTGACTCAATTAGGTATGTATTCGCCATCAACTAAAGACAAGCTTATCCTTCAACCTATGAGCGCCAAACCGGGTGATAGACTAAACGAAGATCCACAAATGCCCTCTGATCAAGTAGAAACAGCCTCAGCGCCAACGTCAACAGCTGCGCCAACCAGTCAAGGGGGCAATGATGACTAAAAAGCCTTCTTCATCCTCAAAGACCAATAAAACGTCTGCCAAAACATCAGGGGCTAATAAGCCAATGCATGGCAAAGTCACTGAACCTTTAGTACAACCTAAGAAATCCCAGTCTTCAAAAAGTCAGTCAAAAAGCCAGTCAAAAAGTACGGCGTCTAAAGGACAGGCTTCGTCTAAACGAGCATCTGGTAAAAATACTGGAAATAGTAGTGCTCTCAGTAAACTCATGTTTTGGAAAAAGCAGGAAAACGAAAGCGTTTATACCAGTGTAAAACACCGTGGCGGTAAATTTTTTAAACCAGCAACGGTCGGTGCTTCAAGTCGAGGTAGCGCTGAAAGCGATCTGATTCGTTTTAAGATTATTTGGGGTATCGCGTTAGTTATCTTAACGATATTGCTCGGACGCGCCTTTTATTTACAAGTGATAAACGCACAGACTCTGATTCAAAAAGGCAATGAGATCATTACCAGTGAGCGCACTCAGCGCTCTTACCGTGGCATGATCACAGATCGTAATAATCAGCCATTAGCGATTAGTGCGCCCTTGTCTAGCGTGACATTTAGTCCTTACGATTATGCGCAGACCTATTATGAGCTCCAAAAGCGTATCTTGAAAAATGCAGACGATGAAGAGGCCCAGTCACGGCTTTTAGCAAAACGAGAAGAAATGGATTTGGCGCATTTGGCCAGTGTTTCAGGTATCTCGCTTGAGCGGTTACAGCAGGCCGTCGCCATTGATAATTCAGTAGATGTAATGGATGAAGAGGCAGTGAAAAATGCACTACCAAAGGGTCCAGGGTCACACTATGTTCCGTTATTAAATAAAGTAACCCCTGAAATTGCAGATGCGGTGATGGCACTTCATTTCCCTGGTGTCTATGAAAAGCAAGAGTTCCGTCGCTACTACCCCCAGCCGCAGCCTAACGCTCAATTACTTGGATTTATGGGCTACAATGCCAATGATCCAAACAGTGGTTATGAGGGCCGTGCCGGTATCGAGCGCCAATATGAGGCGAGGCTAGCGGGCGAGGACGGAAAGGTTCGCGTGTTAAAAGACCGCTATCAAAATAGTATAGAAGAGCTAGAACAGGTTAAACCTGTAGTACCTGGTGAAGATATCGCCTTGTCGATAGACTCTCGATTACAGTACTTGCTATATAAAGAGCTTGAACATGTGGGGCGTATACAAGAAGCCCGGTGGTCAACTGGGATGGTGGTCGATGTCCATACCGGTGAGGTGTTGGCCTTGTCGACTTGGCCCTCGTTTAATAATAATAACTTAAATGAGATGACCGGTAATAACCAGCGCAATCGAGCTGTGCTTGATGTATTTGAGCCAGGCTCTGTTATGAAACCGTTTACGGTAGCCGCTGCTTTAGACTCTGGAAAATATACGGAGCGCTCTTTAATCGATACTAACCCAGGGTCAATTCGAGTCAAAGGCTATACCATTAGAGATCATAACAATCTTGGGGTCATTAATATGGCCACTTTAATTCAAAAATCGAGTAACGTGGCGTCCACCAAGATAGCATTGTCACTACCGCCTGATGCTATTACCAACATTCAAAAAGACTTTGGCTTTGGATCTAAGACCTCCTTAAAGTTACCAGGAGAGCAGGCGGGTATTATTCCGACGCCAAAAGAGAATGAAACTTCGCGCCGCGCCACCGTAAGTTATGGTTACGGTCTTCAAGTCACGTTGGCACAAATTGCCCAAGCATATGCAGCACTTGGCTCCGGTGGTGTAATGCATCCGTTAACCTTGTTAAAACAAGATCAAAAAGTACCTGGAAAACGGGTCATCGCTGAAGACAATGCAATGGCCGTGGTTAAGATGATGGAGAGTGTCACTCAGCCGGGGGGTACAGCGGTAGCAGCAGCTATTGATGGCTATCGTATTGCAGGTAAAACGGGGACATCACGCCGTACGAACCCAAATGGGGGCTACTATACTGACCAATATCGTACCGTATTTGCAGGGATAGCGCCGGCGTCAAATCCTCGACTCGTTGCTGTCATACTGGTTGAAGATCCAAGAAAAGCACACTATGCCGGTGTGGTTGCAGCGCCAGTATTCCATAATGTGATGCAAGAGGCACTACGCTTATATAATGTGCCTTTGGATAAGCCTTTAAAAGCGCAATAGATATTTAAGTTCTTAAATCGTCGCGCTGTAAGGGTAAAACCTAATCAGACAGAGCACTTAACCACCAAGAATACCTAAGCATAAGAAACAAAAAATAAGCCGCATAAAGCAACCAAAGTGATAAGGCTAAAAGTAATAAGGCTAATAAGATGACTGATACTGTATCGACAATACCATCAGATAGCAGGCAACAGAGTAATGAAAAAACCTTACGTCAATTAATTAAAAAGCTGATAATACTACTGCCAAGTCAGGCAGAGGCTTTGAGTGTGTTATTGGCACACACTGAGATTGTCGATATTGTGTTTGGTCGCTTTGTCTTAGACAGTCGCCAATTAATGTCATCAACCGACGACCAGTCAATAGATACTAAGCACCAACAAACGGCTAAAGATGGTTTTGTGCTCTTAAAAAGTCAGACACAACCCCTCGAAAAAAGCCAACAATACGCCAAAGAAGCTTTAAAAAAAGCCGCTTTTATCCTTTCAGAGGTTGACGTTCTTCAACTCGATCAGCAGCCTCAGCCAGATGCTCCATCAACTGAGTTTGGTTGTCCTGTCGTTTATGTGCCTTTTATCCGTGATATTTTAGGCAGCTTAATTCAGTTAAGCCTGTTGCCTTCGCCGGTACGACACTCACTCACAAGTACCGATGAATTGTCTCACTATTTACCGAAAGTTATTGCGATCACTGGCACTAATGGTAAGACTACCATTAGCCAATTGGTCGCCCAGCTTTGTCAGTTCTCTAAGCTGCAAAATCTAAAAAATAGCGCGGTCATGGGAACGGCAGGGAACGGACGTTTAAACAGTCTCGTCCAAGCGACACATACCACAGGCGATGCCCAAGCAGTACAGAGCTTTTTACGACGAATGAAGGATGACGGAGTTGATCTCATCGCCTTAGAGGCAAGCTCTCATGGATTAGATCAACAGCGGTTGCAAGCTGTCCCTGTTAGCGTTGCTATATATAGTAATTTAAGCCGAGATCATATGGATTATCATCCTGATATGGCAGATTACGCACGGGCAAAATCTCGCCTGTTTGATACGGCTTATTTTCCAACCTTGACCCATGCAGTGATTAATCTTGATGATGACTTTGCGCCCCTAATGATTGAAACGGCCCGTGCATCTGGTTTGACGGTGTGGACTTATAGCCTTCAAGCAGACAGCAAGGCTACTTTTGTCGCTCAGCAAATTCAACCAAGTCTTGATGGTGTGAAGATTGAGCTGGTCTCTGAATTTGGGACGGTTTGGTTAGACAGTCCGCTGCTAGGGAGATTTAATGTGGCAAATTTGCTGGCAGCGGTTGCTGGTTTTATGGCATTAAGTGCAGATTTTGACGTTACCCTCGCTGATATTGGACCCCTTGTACGTCAGCTACAGGGCGCTAGCGGACGTATGCAGCGTATTAGTGCTGATACCGGCAAAGGCTGTTTTATTGTTGATTATGCCCATACGCCTGATGCGTTAACCCAAGTATTGACCAGTTTAAAACCGCATTGTGAAGGCAATCTTTGGGCCGTATTTGGCTCTGGGGGTAATCGAGATACCGGCAAACGCCCATTAATGGCACAAGCAGGGCTGGCAATGGCTGATAAGGTCGTATTAACCTCAGACAATCCTCGCAATGAAGATCCGATTGTCATTTTAGAGGATATGCAACAAGGTATGAGTGACGAGCAACACGCTAAGACAGTGGTGATAGCAGACCGACGTGATGCTATTGGCTATGCGGTGGCTCATTCTGGGCCTAAAGATATTGTGGTCATCGCGGGCAAAGGGCATGAGACGTATCAAGAAATATACGGCGTGCGTTATGATTTTGACGATAGAGACGTGTTACAGCAGGCTTTAAGACGACGTCAATAATTGACGAACACGCATTTAAAAAGATTTAATACCACTTTAAACAACCACCAATAGCAATCAACGCTAGCGTTTATTTTTTCGGCATTTATTTTTTGTATTAAGCTTTTTTGCATTAAGCTTTTTTGCATTAACAAGGTGCAACAGACAAATCTTTTTTGTTACACTAGAAAGTTTTATTCAAAACGCTGACAATCTTTTTTCGACACTGACCCATTGAGATACTGAACACATGAACCAAACAGACAGCGAGGCGGACACCAGTAACGGGCTATTTATCTGGAATACGGAGCATTTACAAGCAGCGACAGTCGCAGTAAATGGTCAATGGCATCCGTTAAATGCGATAGATGGCTCGATTAAACCGTCGTTTACCGCTACTCGAATTATCACTGATACGCGTAAAGTGCAATCTGGCGATATATTTTTGGCTATAGTCGGTGACAAGTTTGATGGTCATGATTTTGTGCAGACCGCTATCGATAAAGGGGCAGTCGCGGTTATTGTCAGCCATCTCATTGAGAATACGACTATCCCGCAGTTAGTGGTTGAAGACACCCGCCTTGCCTTTGGTCATATCGCTGCTTACCGCCGTCAGCAACACAATAATTTAAAAGTGATTGCCATTACTGGCTCAAGTGGAAAAACAACCGTTAAAGAAATGCTACGACGCATTTTTATTCAGTCCGAAACCAGTCATGCCAATCTAGAATTATCTGATCAAAAACCGTCCAATCTCCATACGCCTCTCAAATACCCAGATCTTCAAACGTCCAATGCTAAACAGCCATTATCAGAACAGCCATTATCAACACAGCCATTATCAGCATTAGTTACCCGAGGTAATTTAAACAATGATTTTGGTGTGCCCATGATGCTACTCGAGTTAGAAGCGCATCATCGTTATGCCGTGCTCGAATTAGGCGCCAATCATGTGGGCGAAATCGGCTATACCGCCAATATTGTTAAACCTGATGTGGCGTGTATCTTGAATATAGGCACAGCGCACTTAGGCGAGTTTGGCGGTCGAGACAATATTGCCATTACCAAGTCGGAGATTTATCAAGCCCTTAATTCCAAAGGCACAGCAGTAGTACCGTTTGATGATGATTATACTAAGCAGCTAACCTCAGTCGCTCAAAAATATACCAATAACCTCATACAGTTTGGATGTCAACAGCTTAACGACAGTGAGTCAAAGCTCGCTAAAATTTATGCCACTGAGGTCACCACCACCGCACTGCAAAGCACATTTAATATCCATTTCCCACAGGCCAACGATACCCGTGAGTCCATAGTGGCAGTCACCTTGCCTATGGCAGGTAAGCATAATGTCAGCAATGCGCTAGCCGCAGCCGCTTGTGCGTATGCCGTTGGTATTGAACCAAATGTCATTGCAGCAGGACTGAGCCATGCCCAATCGAGCAAAGGTCGACTGGGCAGGCAACGTTTAGGTCAGCATCACATTATCGATGACACTTATAATGCCAACCCAAACTCAGTTCGGGCGGCGGCAGATGTCCTAGCAGCCCAACAAGGCTTCAAAATCCTTGTCTTGGGTGATATTGGGGAGTTAGGTGATGCTGCCAAAGAGGAACACACTAAGCTTGGTCATGCCATTGCCAACAAAAGCATAGATACCCTGTTATGTGTAGGTCAGTTCGCGACGGATACGGTGGCTGGTGCGATTGAACAAGGTATGACGCAAGCATATGCTTTCCCATCCAAGTCAGCTTTGTTACAAAAACTTGAGGCCATCTTACAACAACAAACAAGCCAGAATCAGGTATGTACGATGCTATTCAAAGGATCACGTAGTACGACTATAGAAACGCTGATCGAAGATTTAGTGACAAAGACTGATGACAGCGAGTCTTTCTAGAAAATCACAGGGTAATGTGGTTTTTTGATGAAAATCAAACACAGGACTTTTTTAGTTGTTGATTTTTGTGGTAGTTTGCGTGGCATCGTTTATTAGACGGACGTGTATAGCCACACATGGTCTTAGCTTTATTCTGGTCTTCATTAAACTTGTCATACATAGTGTGGTTTAATTCATAATAAAATTTTTTAGTCATTCATGAGGAGTAAGCGGTGTTATATTGGTTATTTGACAGTGTACTGAGTCAACTATACTCACCGTTTTCAGCGGTTTCGTCATTAACCTTACGTGCCTTGTTGGCCGTTATTACCTCGCTTACTTTTAGTATTATGCTCGGTCCGCGTACCATTGCTTATTTACGAAGCGTCAAATACGGACAAGCAGTCCGAGATGATGGGCCTAAATCTCACCTTGCAAAAACAGGCACGCCGACGATGGGGGGCGTATTAATATTGACCTCCATTGGCTTTGCCACCTTATGTTGGGTAGACCTCACCAATCCTTATGTCTGGATTTTGATGGTGGTCATGGTAATCTTTGGCGGCGTGGGCTGGACGGACGATTGGCTCAAAATTAAATATAAAAACCCCAAAGGTTTGATCGCCCGAAAAAAATATTTTTGGTTGTCGCTGGGTGCGTTATTTGTCGGTGGATCATTATATTATATAGCGTCACAGCAACCAGACGTCGAAACAACTCGGGCTATGCAGGACTTACTACTGCCCGTATTTAAAGATTGGTATGTTCCTTTTTCAGCCGCGCCTTTTGGTCTTGCCTTTATCATCTTCACCTACTTTGTTATTAATGGCTCATCTAATGCGGTAAACCTAACAGATGGACTAGACGGCTTGGCTATTTTGCCAGTGGTCTTTGTGGCGGCGGGGCTCGGGGCTTTTAGTTATGTCTCTGGCGACGTGCGATTTGCAGAGTACTTGCATGTGCCTTATATCGCCTATAACTCTGAGGTCACCATTGTTTGCGCGGCAATGATTGGTGCAGGTTTGGGCTTTTTGTGGTACAACGCGCATCCGGCGCAAGTGTTTATGGGCGATGTGGGCGCATTAGCACTAGGCGCTATGCTCGGTACGATTGCGGTGATGACCCGTCAAGAGATTGCGTTTGCTATTATGGGTGGTCTATTTGTCGCCGAAGCGGTGTCGGTTATATTGCAAGTTGGCTCTTATAAACTGCGCAAAAAACGTATCTTCCTAATGGCGCCCCTACATCACCACTTTGAGGAGCTTGGCTGGAAAGAGACGCAAGTGGTCACTCGATTTTGGATTATCGCAATTTTGCTAGTGGTACTTGGTTTGATGACATTGAAGCTTCGCTAACGCCCATTGATACAGTTAACAAAGCCCTATCTACCAAAGCTCAATAAGGCTTAGCAATGTCAAACAGTAACGGTGGTGATGCTCACGCAGTATCAGCACCGTTTTTAGTTTTGGTATTATTACCTTTATTTGATATTCATTTGCACAAACGAGCTATTTATCATGCCTACCCCTGTTGCAACGTTAGACGTCACTCATCCCAATTTTACCTGCCCTTATTGTCAATCACCTTTGATTATTGATAGCAAAACATGGCACTGTGATGGCAGCTTAAATGACAAACATACCCAGCATCCCTTCGATGTGGCCCGTCAAGGTTATGTCAATTTATTGCCCGTACAGCACAAAAAGTCTAAAGACCCAGGTGACTCACAAGATTCGATAGAAGCAAGACATCGGTTTTTACATCAAGGCTTTTATCAACCCTTACAGCAACTGATCGCTAGTATTGCAACTAAGATTAATGACAATGAAGATACTGCAGAAAGCCTGACTTGGCTTGATATTGGCAGTGGAGAAGGGTATTACACTGACGCGATAGCGACAGCATTGACCCATCGCTTAGGTCAAGCGATGAATAATCTGATAGCCGTAGATATCAGCAAACCTGCGGTCATTCAGCAGGCAAAATCCGCCAAACAGAATCAGCAACTCTGGTATCAGATTAAGTCAAATGATGACCAAGCCCCTACGGCTATAAATACGACGTCTATAAATAAGGAGGTGATAACCAATGGCCTGACTAAACGCCCAGCCGCCATTTATCCCATGGTTGCTAGTGCCGCCCATCTGCCATTAGCGGATATTAGTATTGACGCCATCAGCACTATTTTTAGCCCGATATTGCCCAAAGAGTTTGCACGAGTGTTACAAACTGACGGCAGATTGATTATTGCCAAGCCAGACGCTGGGCATCTACAACGTATGCGGGATGCTTTGTTTGATGACGTCCGTCCGCATGATTCGGATAAGTTTTTAGACGAGCTTGCGCCTTATTTTGAGCTTAAAAAGACTCATCAAGTGCAATGCGACTTATCGCTTAACGTTGAATCACTCGCTGATTTATTGACCATGACCCCGTATTCCTACCGTGCTAAAGCGGAAAAACGTGAGGCGTTGTTAACTCAAGCCGAGACACAAGATTTTAATACAAAGGCCAAATTTGTGGTGTATGAACTGGTTAAGAAGTAGGCATATTTGGAGCTATTTCCCGCTTTTCGCTACTATCTGTTTATCTACCCGAGGCAGTGGCTAAGATGTGGCGTGTCGCTTACTTTGTGCGCCCCGCCACAGCAAGCGACTGCAACTCGTCTATTTAAACAGTATATCCGCTACAATCGGGGCTAAACCGCATCTCAAGTCGACCCTTTTATATCCTTCAAAGTTAACATTTAGCCGTAGCGTGTGGTGTAGCGAAGCGTAACCCACTATGTTTAACACGTTAATAATAGGGGTTTCATTACATAACAACTATGCTACGCTGCTAAATTAATCCTCATCACCTGCCATAGATTTATCTTGGATTAGTCTAATAACGTCACTTGCATCCAAATTTAGTGCATCGAAATGCTCAATAAACTCAATCACATCCAGTCTTCTCTTTACCTATAAAAGAATAAATGATACCCATACGAATGCCTATGGCACGTTGTGATAACCTGAAAGATTCCCTTTGGTTTTCAAAAAGCCACAAAGTAATTCATGTTCTGATGAATGTAAAGATTTGCGTAAGTTGTTAATTGAACTTATGTTAAGTACATGATATTATTGGCATATTTTAGGTACAAAGTTTGTTGCTCTTAGATTTCTAGCCTTGGTATAAACTGAACTTCACTCAAAGTTATTAATCTTAAATAGTTATACTTATGGTTTATAATCTCACGTTAAGGATATTATTTATGACAACTAAAAAAATCTCTACGGCACTTATGGCCTTGTCAGTATTATTTACCTTAAGTGCTTGTGAAGAGAAAGTCAGAACTGTTTCTTATTATGTCGATAATAGAGATGAAGCTAAAGAGGTATTAAAGAAATGTCATAACGAGAGCGAAAAAGGTTATGAAGTTGAAGGTACATTAAAAGAAAATTGCAGAAATGCCCTTGAGGCCGAGAGAGAAATCATAGCAGAAAAAATTGCTGATAAATTAGCACAAGACATAAATTCAATAAGAAATAATTAAATAAGTACTACTGCTCTCTTTGGAATAGCTATATATCCCAAAGTCTTGTTGAGAAGGGGGCATTAAGCGGGTCTAAGTGTTAATTCATTTTAGATTTTTAAAAGTGGGATAATGGATTAGCAAAAGTCTGAGAGATGTAAATAATTTAATTAATTATATCTCTTTCGACTAGATTTTAATTTTTCTTATGTTAGAAGGAAATAACAATGCATAAGCTTTTGTATATTGCTTTACTTCCTGCGGTATTAGTTCTATCAGTTTCATGCAACAGTGATAGTAATAACGAATCCTCTAAGATTAACAATGAAGACACTACAAGTTCAGAAAGTAAGCATCAGAATATTCTGCAGACTCCAGATGCGGAATTATCAGAAGTAGAAGATACTGAACAATATCTACCAACTGAGGATGATCCAAGATATAAATTTAAAAAACTGCCAGCAACCTCCTTATCTGATTATGAAGATGTAAATAATCTAGGAGGGTTTGATTTTGTACATGCTTTTAATTATTTTAAATCTACTTACATTTCACCTAATTCAAATTCATATTGGGTTGATAACGCTCCAGGTGAAGAGAAGTGGGTTGAAAATGAACAGAGTAATGAGTTGCTCATGAAGAAAATGAGTGATAAGTATGCTAGCACTTCAAACTCGATTGAAAAAAAAGAAATCATGGATATGGATTTACCAAAGATAAAAGCTGAGATTGAAACTTATAAAAATAATGGCGCACGTATTAAAATACCTGTATCGATGAGCGAAAAGCGCTATAACGAAGAACATTCGTTTCCAGAAGGTAATAAAGTAAGCTATATAGATGGTTATGATTTCTTACTAGATTCATATGATTTTGAAAATAAAATGTTTAGAAGTAGGGTTTGTGATAACAATCAGAATTTCGATATAAAATTAATTAGTAGAGAAGTAGATGACCATGATCTTGCTCTGTCTAATTTTCTACCAAGAGAAATTTCATATGGGCCTAATACTCATATTGAATCTTCTAATGGTTCTCACTTCGTTATGTATGATGACTTGCGCTGTGGTCTTATAATTAAAGATCAAGCAAAGGCAAAAAAAATAGAAGATATTGTAAATGCATACAACGGTTTAGGAGTGAAAGGGATGGTTTACTTTGATATATTACCTGAGAATGCAAAAGATTCTTCTGTGACTACAGCAGTACCTATTAAAGCTGATTTAGTATATTACGATAATAAAACAGGTGAAGATTTAGCGCAGAAAGTATATACATGGTAATTTCAAAGAGATGAATAAACTAGAAATGCGGTAAAAAGGGTATCATCATAGGTTGGAGGTAGGTTCGATTTTTGTTTTTTTTTGACGATTTAAATAATAGTTACCCACCATTAATTTATTGTAAAAATGACGTTTATTTTATTTAGTTGGTGGGTTACGCTTTGCAAACCCATCTTTGCACACTAAGATAACTCATTGAGTTCTATCTTTTACACGATAGAGAGTAGTAGGGTGCGCCCCGTGCACCATGAATAACACTCTATTTTAAAGGTGCGAGTGTAGTGGCATAATTAAATTTACCTCTTTACTATCCTTTTTTAACTTATGACGTTGTTGGTAATTATAGGGGTCTATACACAGCATTTATGCCAAATAAAGAGGTATATGTGATTGATGTGAATGGCAATAAACTAGCTGATAAAACTGAAGAATTTAAAATATTGATGAATTATTGACTGATACATCTAGGCACGAAAAAATTAAAAAAGCTGACGATCTACAAGCTATAAACTTAATTGCTCTGATATATAATAAGGAAAGCCTTACAAAGCAGTACTGTGTTTTAAAGATTTTCAACCTCTAGGATGATGCGCTTCATGCAGCTGTTGCAATCGAGCTGTCGCCACATGGGTATAAATCTGCGTGGTGGACAAGTCACTGTGCCCAAGGAGCAACTGCACGCTGCGTAAGTCCGCCCCGTGATTGAGCAAATGGGTAGCAAAGGCATGACGTAAGGTATGGGGTGACATGTCGCTTTTTATACCGGCCTGTTTGGCGTATTTCTTGAGCATATACCAGAAGTTTTGCCGCGTCATATAGCCGCCCTGTGTGGTCAAAAATACCGCCTGACAGTTGCCAGACTTAAGATGCGCCACCAGTTCTCCGCGAGCATGTTGCAGATAATCGTCTAATGCCTCACTGGCATAGTCACCGAGTGGTACAAGGCGGGTTTTATTACCCTTACCTGTGATTTGTAACCAGCCGGCATTAAGATTGACCTGCTCAAGCGATAAGTTCATCAGCTCACTGACACGTAGACCGCAGGCATACAATACCTCAAGCATTGCTTTATCACGCAGTCCCATAGCGGTACTGGTATCGGGCGCACAGAGTAGATTTTCGACATCACTCTCTGACAAGTCTTTGGGCAGTGAGCGTCCGATTTTAGGGGTTTTAATACGCTCGCAAGGATTGTCTTCACGGCGCTCATTACCCACCATCCATAGATAAAATTGGCGTAGGCTGGATAACATACGGGCTTGAGTACGCGGCGTTTTGCCTTGTTTGTTAAGTGTGGTCAGACACTGCATGACATCAAGGTCAGTCCAGACGGTTATGGCTTTTGGACTAGTGGTTTCGCAGAGTTTTAAGTCACGGACATAGGCATTGCGAGTGCGTGTGGACAGACCACGGGACAGCATCGCCTGACGAAACTCGGTGATATAGGCAGGTTCGTCATCTACGGCTAAGGCTTTGGGTTGTCTTGGCTGAACGGCTCTGTCACGACTCATTGAAGATGCTCACTTAATACATTTTATTTTGGATAGAGAATGAATATAGCATAGCATTAAAATCAAAGGCCACATAACGTTGCCTCTTTTTTTTATATGATTGCTTTAAGTGGCTTATTAATTTGCTTTTTGATTGGCTTGCTCAAAATTCATTTGAGCAAGTGTAGCCTATAAAATTTATCTATGTTTATATTTATACTTTATATTTTAAAGTCAATAATTTCTTAAAGTCCATAATCGCGGGGTTCATTTTGGAAAGATACCCAATGAGTTTTAGTAAACTCTTCTAACACTTTGTCGCTGTTAAAACGACCGATACCTGAGTTTTTCACTCCACCAAACGGAACCATGCTTTCATCGTTCACTGGCATATCATTGATATGGGTCATACCGGCTTCCATACGTTTAGCAAAGTTCATACCACGTTGCATATCGCTGGTAAATACTGCACTAGATAGGCCATATTGAGTATCATTGGCCAGTCTTAACGCGTCTTCTTCATCTTTGGCCTTAACAATACCAACTAAGGGACCAAATATCTCATTGCGGAATAAGTCCATCTCAGGGGTGACATCCGTGAAGATGTAAGGATGTACTAGCTGACCGTCGATTTTGCCCTCAAGAATCATGTTAGCGCCTTCTTTTTTAGCCGTGGCGATTTTTTCTTGTAATGATTCTACCTGATTTTTGTTGACGATAGGACCCACAAAGGTATCTTCATCATTTGGATCACCCACTTTTATGGTCTCAACCATAGATTTAAATTTCTCGACAAATATATCATAAATATCTTGTTCGACAATAATACGGTTGATGGCCATACAGATCTGACCTTGATGCAAGAATTTACCAAAGACCGCCGCTTTAACCGCTTGTTCCATATCCGCATCTTTTAGTACCACAAATGGGTTATTACCACCTAGCTCTAATGCCACGTCTTTGATATAGTCGCCGCTAAAGGCAAGCTCACCAATGTGTTTGCCAACAGGTGTTGAACCTGTAAATGACACAAGGCTTGGCGTATCATGGGTCACGATAGCGTCGCCGATTTCACTACCTGCGCCGACCACCACGTTGAGAACCCCTTTTGGTAGGCCTGCTTCTTCAAACAGTTTGGCCAATAATAAGGCGCCCGTCACTGGGGTATCACTGGCAGGTTTTAAGACGACTGCATTACCTAAAGCAATAGCTGGCGCAAGTGAGCGCTGAGTTAAATGCAGTGGGAAGTTCCAAGGACTGATTAAGGCAATAACGCCAACAGGATCACGGAACACATAGTTTTGTTTACCCGGTGTATTGCAAGGGCGAATTTCGCCATGCATACGGTTGGGATAGGTGGAGGCTTCCACTGTCACTGCACGGGCAATTTTTAATTCCACTTCCGCTTTCATACGGGTGCTGCCTGATTCTTTAATAAGCCAGTCAACGATTTCATCATGACGCTGATCCATAAGCTCTATAACTTTATGCATAACAGCTGTACGCTCACCAGGTAGCTTTTTGGCCCATTCAGTTTGAGCCTTACTTGCTGCTTTGAACGCCTCATCCAGTTGCTCTTTGGTAGCTTGAGGAATTTCAACAAGAGTATCGCCATTGTATGGGTTGGTATCTTTATTGACACTGTCATCTTTACCTTTTACCCATTCGCCGCCGATAAACTGTAAATCAAAATTACTATAGGGAGTTGTATTGTTATTATTACTCATCTTATTTGTCCTTATTAGATTATATATTTAATATGATAGGTCACAATCAGAGTTTAAAATCAAAACTTATATTTTTAAAGCCTAGCACAGAGCTTAGCAACTAAGTCACTAAATCGTATCATAAACTGAACTCAATACTGTTTATTGACAATGAACAATTGTTTATAATAAGTAACTTATTAGATGGGTTTATTAATAAAATCTTAATTTATAAACAAGCGTGTTAGGGGGCTTTAACGATGTTAAAGCCCCTGTTAGATAATGTATCTATCAGATTAGCGATACAGATAAAAGGTGTTAGTAAGCAAACTTGATACAAATCGGCTCTAAAGCAGAACAATAGACAAAATAAAGACAGCGGTTGCATACTATTAATAGTAGCCATAAGAAAAAACAACTGAACGTTTAATTAGCTTCTTTTCTTTTGTACAACATATCGATAAAGGGTATCGGTGTGATTATCAGGACTACCAGTTGGATTATTACTTTCAGACTTCTTGACTAAATGATGTCCCAGATGGCGACAGAAGTTTGGGATATCTCGAGTTGTCGCAGGGTCAGTAGCTAAAATTTCAATATAATCACCAGCTTCCGCTTTACGAATGGTGCGATGCAGCAACATAACCGGTTCGGGGCAAATCAGTCCTTGAGTGTCCAGATGATGTTGGATATCGTCGCTATCATGAGTAGCCGTTTCAGATTCGAATGAGGTGTAAGAGTTTGTCATAAGAGTGCCATCGGTTTTATTAATGTCATCGGTTTTATTAAAAGAATGATATTTACCGTTTAGTCTTTCAATGTTGTTCAGTTTAAACTTAATCTAAATTTGACTTCACTGCTGTTTGGTGTCAATAAAGTTAAAGAAACGTTTGAAGGTTGCCTGAAACCAATAAGCAACGCCAATCCAAGCCGCCATCGCTAGCCATAACCAATCAGATAACGAAAAAAGTAAACAAATCACCAGTAATAAACTGGCACCACCGACACTGATTAGTAGCATGGATGGCTGACTTAACCGGTAGCGATGTACCAAAAAAGCCTGATATAAGGTCAAGGGAATGGTTAGCCCAACCAAGATATAAGGCAGGTAGTGGAACAATAAATACATATTACGACTGCCATGAAACATCTTCAAACTGGCGAGTGTTCCAAATACCACAAACGCAAAGATAGCCAATACGATCAGTAAAACTGACACTTTATTTAACTTTTGAGCACCTCGTAACGCCTCGATAGCTAAGCGGGGAAACCCAGCGATACTATGTTGTGAACCTGTTGTATGGCTAGCTGCATCTTCAACGATAGTGTCTTTTGCAAGCGCTGGGCGTTGGGTAGTGCGTTTGTCTTTAGTATCTGGTTTTGTATCTGGGCTCATGGCAAGCTGCTTTCATTAAAAGGGTTTAAATAACGGAATAATAAAGACTATGGACTATTAAAACATGGTAACGGCAATGGCAAAGCCTGATTTTTAGGACTGTTTAGCACGTTTAGTCTTTAAGCGCCAGTCTTTAAGCATCAATCATTAAGCGCCAGTCATTAAGAGCCAACCTTTAAGCATCAGGTTTATAGGTCAGGATGTCTTTGGCGTGATCTGGAGCCGCAAAATAAGTCTGCAATAGCAAACATGCTGAAATATCATCAATGGGATCACGCTCATTTTTTATTAAGCCCAACTCCCACGCCATTTCTCGCGCTGCAACTGAGGTGAGGCGCTCATCAAATAATTGAACCGGTACAACGATGCGCTGCTCCATAAGGCGATGCGCCAAGCGTCGCGCAAACTTATGCGCACGCTTCGCTAACATTGAGCTGCTGCCATCCATATTTAGAGGCAACCCCACCACCACGGTACCAATTTTCCAAGTGGCGATAATGCCTAGTAAATTATCCCAGTCCGCGGGCTGGCCATTGTTCATAGCTAAGATATCAAAGGGGCGAGCATCTTGTGTGACCGTATTGCCCAATGCCATACCCATTTTTTTAACCCCATAATCGAGACCCAATAAGACACTCTCGTCTTTGACCGTCTGTAATTCAGGGGCTAGCATTGGTTCTGGCTGAGATAGGGTAGTATCCACAGTGTCTTTTAAAGTGTCATTCATATATTGCGTCTTTTAAAAGATTAAGCATGCCCAATATCATCACTTAAAAAGTCTAGATGAACGCCGATTTTTTCAGCAGCATGATACCAACGCTCTTCAAACGGAATTTCGAACAATAAAGACAAATCTCCGGGACACACGAGCCAATCGCCTTGGTTAATCTCTTTTTCCAGTTGTCCTTTAAACCAGCTGGCATGACCGAGACACAGGTGATAATGACCGACGCCTTCACCCGCCGCGATTCTTTGCAAGATGTCTTTACTGGTGGTAATACAAACATTTTCGGAGATGGCAAAAGATGAGGCCCAATTTGGCTGCCCAGTATGGAGCACAAAGCCAACCTCAGGAAATACCGGCCCGCCATCAAGCGCTAAGTCATGCATGACCGACTTATCATTGATCTCAATCTCTAAGTTCTCTAATAATTTACCAACGGTGGCATCTAAGATAGGATTATTAATCACCAATCCTAACACCCCATGTTTGTCATGACGACAGATATAAATTAATGTCTGCGCAAAACGCTCATCTGGCATACTCGGCGCAGCAATTAAGAAGTGGTGGGTTAAATTATCAAGGGTCATAGACAGTATAAGCTCAATTTAAAAGGGTAGTGTGCAACAGGTTAAACTAAGGGACGACTCATTGTCGAAGTGAGGGTACACCCTACTATGATGGGGTTAAATGAGTGATAAGCAAGTTTTTCAAAGCAGGTCGAGGACGCTGCCCTCAAAACTCAATCAGATACACCCTATTGAGACACATCTGCCAGTAAGCTACGAGCATGTTCACGGGTTACTTCTGTGATATTCACCCCACCTGACATACGCGCCAACTCATCAACTTGGGCATCGCCACTGATAATATCAATTTGACTGTTGGTTTGCCCCTCATCAGTATCATGATGCTTTTGTACTAGTATATGTTGATGCGCTTGTGCCGCGACTTGCGCTTGATGAGTGATCGCAAGTAACTGGCGATGGGCGCCTAATTGACGAAGCAGCTCACCCACAATCTGCGCCGTACCGCCACTAATGCCGACATCGACCTCATCAAATACCAGCATAGGTTTGGGGGCTTTTATATCATCCGTTTTAGTATTTTTATCGGGCGCTTGTGGGTCTTGAGTTGCTAACAACACTTGCATGACCAACGCCATTCGGGACAATTCACCGCCAGATGCTATCTTGTATAAAGGCTGCATGGGCATGCCCACGTTAGCACTAAACATCAGCTCAATATCATGTTTCCCTTGACCGTTATAGTTAGCCTCCTCTTTTTCTGTAAAGACAAACTCACAGCGAGCATTGGGTAGGGCTAAAGGCTGTAACTGGGTAACTAGCTTTTGACTGATGCTAGGCGCTACTTGCTGACGGGCATCTCCAAGTTTATTAGCAATAGATCTATAAGTCTGCCAAGCGTCTTTAATCTGAGCCTCTAGCACTTCTGAGCTTGGTTGGCTCATGAGAGAGTCGAGCTCTTGTTGCCACTCTTTAGCCTCTTCAACAAGATTTGAAGCAGGTAAGCCATGTTTTCGAGACAAACGATGACCTAAGCTAATCAAAGCGTTTAACTCTTCTAGACGCTCAGGATCAGGCAACTGCTGTTCTGCATAATCAGTCAATGAGGCGGTTGCTTCACTAATATGCTGCTGAGCTAGATACAAAGACTCACTGACCTGACTAAAAGTCGGGCTGACGTCTGATTGATTTTCACAGAGTCGAATGGCTCGCCCTAGTAGCTCCATGGCATCTGGATCATCACTGTCGTTGTCCAATAATTGTACCGCTTGACTTGCCTCTAGCATCAATGCTTCTAAGTTTGATAACTCATCATGCTCCGCTTCGACTTGCTCATAATCCACTTCTAATAAAGGGGCAATATCTGCTAATTGGCTTTTTAGTAGCTCGATTCGATCATTTCGATGTGCCTCTTTAGTCGCAATATCATCCGCCTGGCGTTTGAGCTTTTGATAGGTCTTAAAGGCCTGTTCTGTCTGCTTAGCTAATGGTTTTAAGCCAGCGATACTATCAAGCCACTCGACCACAAACAAAGGTTTTAAAAGCGCTTGTTGGGCATGTTGGCTATGAATATTGACCAACATAGCGCCAAGCTCTTTTAGCTCAGTGATACTGACGGGTGCGCCATTAAGCCATGCTTTAGAGCGTCCATTGCTACTGAGCTGACGACGTATTAGGATCTCGCCATCGAAGTCACGCTCATGTCGGATAAACCAATCAAGAATAGAGGCGGTATTGTCGTCATTATTGTCATCGTTGTTGTCATTGTTATAAGGAGTGCTTTGGCCGGCAGCAGTCTCAAAATCAAATTGAGCGTAAATGTCCGCACTGTCTTTGCCGTGGCGTACCATGCTACTATCAGCACGACCGCCAATACATAGGGATAACGCATCTAACAGTAACGATTTACCAGCACCGGTTTCTCCGGTTATCACATTAAAACCATCAAAAAAAGAAAGCTCATGATGATTAATCAAGGCGAAGTTTTGTAGTGTAAGCGAAGTTAGCATCAGCACTCTCAAAATGGTTTATTATTAACAACACTAAAAACTAGATTATAAAGATAGGACTATCGTATCGCTATGACCGTATAAAAGCAAACGACCCTTTATTTAACAGCAACTACATTTAACATCAAGTGCCTTAACAGTAATGGTTAAGCTTAAGGGTTCAATTTATATAAAGGATTCAATAACTGTATCGCTTTTATCGTATTATTATGGCTTTATTTCAAAAATAATAGTGTAAGAAAATTGATAAATTTTATCCATGTTTATTTAAGAGAAAGGAGAGAGTTGAACAGTCAAATTTCGATTGCTAATGACTAAAATCGACTCAATCGAGGCTTTAATTGAATTTAATGACTGTTAAATTTAAAAAAGTATATGACTTGTCACAATTATAGTAGCAATATTGTGGTAGGATTGAATAACATAAAATTGCATCCATATTGCATCTATAAAAATAGGTGGGGCTGTCGGTTAGTATCGTCTGATTTTAGCCCATAGATATCATAAAGTAGACTAAAATTGAGGAAGTCATCATGCCAACGACGACTTATGATCAGGTTTCTGTCGTAAAAAAAGCCACTATCTCCTACGATGGGCGTTGCAGTAGTCACACCGTATTGTTTGAAGGTGGTAGCAAAAAAATGCTTGGCATTATCCTGCCATGTGATGAAAAAGTGCGTGAATATGAGTTTGAAACCCACACCTCTGAGCGCATGGAGATCATTAGTGGCGAATGTGAAGTGAAGATTACGGGTGAAAAAGAATACACCTATTACCGTGCTGGACAAGCTTTTGTGGTGGCTGGCGATAGTAGCTTCTCACTACGTACGGATCAAATTGTACAGTATGTTTGCCATCTTGAAGGATAATGGCTTTGAGAGATGTTAATGTCATTTACGGATTATTAATATACTCTTATTAAGCCAGTAATCTGTTTTATAGGCGCTCCTAGTTTTAGCTACGAGTGCCTTTATTTGTCATTGGTTTAAATAAAAATTATAATTTTTATTATGCTCAAGACCTACTCATTTAAAAGAATCTTTACTGAACCGAATAATCGCTGACACAACTATAGTAAAAGAAGTCTAAAATGGTTACAAGGCAACCGAGTGCCAGTACTACTGTAGTAGGCTTAACGAGGTTAACGACGTAACCTTTTAGTAGTTCGCTGACTATATCAATTAAAAAAGGTGTTTTATGGCTAAGCCAGTTTATTTTTATGGCATCCATGCTATCCATGCATTATTAAATCATCGCCCAACGGATGCGATGGCATTATTTATACAGCAGGGTCGCCGTAATGAGGCAGGTGACGGTGAGGTCGATTCTAATCTGCAAGAAATATTACAGTTGGCTGAGCAAATGGGCGTCAGTATTCAAGAGACCAGCCGAGATAAATTAACGGCTCTATGTGGTAGTCCGCAACATCAAGGGGTCGTGCTACATGCGCGCCCATTGGCAATGGCTGATGAAGGAGAGTTGCCGACGTTGGCCAAATCAGACAATGCCCTATTTTTAATCTTAGATCAAATTACCGATGCCCATAACCTAGGAGCTTGCTTACGTACCGCTGCCGCTATGGGGGTGGATGCCGTGATATGTCCCAAACATCATTCTGCCAACTTAACCCCGACTGTGGCAAAGGTATCCGTTGGAGCGATGGAGATCATGCCTGTTGTGGCGGTCACTAATTTAGCCCGCTGTATTGAAGCCCTAAAGCAAGCAGGTGTGTTTGTCTATGGTACGGCGCTTGATGAAACTGCTAAAGCCCTACCAGATATTGATTTGACAGGTAAAGTAGCTATTATCATGGGCTCAGAAGGCGAGGGTATGCGCCGCTTAACCACTGAGCGCTGTGATGAATTAATTTATATACCGATGACGGGCAATAAGCATGGCTCACTCCAAAGCCTAAATGTCAGTGTCGCAACTGGCATGGTGTTATACGAGGTGAGCCGTCAGCGCTATTAGTTCGACAGTGCTATTCATACGAGGTTTGTTCAATATTTAGGACATTTTATTAAGACTTGTATTTTTTAAGCACTAAATAATTTTGGTGTAATGGTTCAAGTTGTTGATAAAGATGATCTAAATCACCATCATTACGAACCACATCATCTGCCTCTTTAAGACGGGCTTCCCGTGACAGTTGATTGGCCATAATGGCTTTTATTTTTTCTATCGACTGGGTATCGCGGTTACTGGCACGCTTAAGTTGAGTGTCTTCATCCACATCGACTACCAATACTCTGTCACATAATGACACCAGCCCTGCCTCATAGCTTTCTAATAATAAGGGCGCAGAAAGTATGACGTAAGGGGAAGTGGCTTCGCTTAATTGGTTTTTGATTTCTGCTCGTATGTCAGGGTGGGTGATGGATTCTAGCGTTAATAATGCCTTATTGTTCGCAAAAACATGCTCACGTACGGCGCGACGGTCCATTTCGCCATTGCCATCTACGACCCAATCGCCCAGTGCCGCCACTAACTTTTGTAAAGTTGGGCTACCCTTTTGCATAATCTGATGGGCAACCACATCCGCATCCACCACATCGATGCCTTTTTGCGCGAACCAATCTGATACCGCCGTTTTGCCACTACCGATGCCTCCCGTTAATCCTATTATCGGTTTTTCAACATAAAATTGCTGAAATTTTTGAGGGGCGTCTCGGTCACTCTGTACGCTCTGATCTTTTGAGACGGTTTGATGTTTGGAATAAGTATTTGAATGGATAGAATTGGATTGTGTCATATTAATACCTTAAAACGGTGGTTCTGCAAGATAAAAGTATAGAGTCATACTTTTCAATCAGCGACGCTGTCATACTTTTTTATAAAACAACCTATCATTTATAAAACAACCTATCATTGCTAGATGCGGTCAAGCCCATTGACCCTACTATTTGTCGCGTTTGGCTTATTGTGTTTGATTGGTTGCCTTTGGAGATGTCTTCTTAGATAGATTAATTTCTAGATTTAGTAACAAATCATAGCGTTAATACTTGTGTGGGCAATTTAGCGATTCATTAATACAGATACCACTGCGTAATAGCAGGGCCATACAAAAGGGCGACTATACCGGCGATCGCAAGATAAGGCCCGAACGCAAAAGGCTGACTTTTATTCGCTTTATACATGAGTATGAGTCCAATAATAGAGCCGAGCAGGGAAGATAGCAAGATGATAAAAGGAAGCATCCAAGGGCCAAGCCATGCACCAAGTGCCGCCAATAGCTTAAAATCTCCCTGACCCATACCCTGCTTTTTGGTGATAAGATAAAAAATCTGTACCACAATCCATAGGCTCAAATAACCAAGGATTAAGCCCCATATAGATTGTGTCGGTGATACAAACCAGCTTTGCGTATTAACCGCAAGTCCTAAGCCTGCTAATGGAAAGGTTAGTTTATCCGGTAGATACTGAGTATCAAAGTCAATACCTGCTAAGGCAATTAGCGTCCATACAAATAGTAGGGCAAATAGAGTAGGTAATTGAACCCCCATGGTGTAAACGACCAAAACGGTTAATAGTGCGGTTGTAAGCTCAACGACAGGGTAGCGCCAACTAATCGCTTGTTGACAGTGTGAGCATTTGCCTTTGAGAATAAGCCAGCTAAGTAAAGGGATGTTTTCATACCACTTTATAGGATGAGCGCAACTAGAACAATGCGACGCAGGTGTCGACAATGATAACGGGGTATCTTTACTGACAATACTGGCAATAGGACTGACTAACGAGGACTCAATATCAGATTGTGACTGCAAAAGCTGCACCGATCCCACTCGCCACTGCCGAAACATGATCAGGGGTGAGCGATAAATGACGACGTTTAAAAAGCTGCCTACTATGAGACCAACTACGGCAAATAACACCAAAACCAGGGTATTATCTTGCTGTAATAATTGCCAAATTTGCATAGACATGCCTTATATAGAGTGAATAAAAAATATAGAGTGCATAAAAAATAGTGGGCTTTAATAGCCTTTTAAAGATAGGGTAGACCATACTAGGGTTTGTATAAATCTTATTCAGTTAAATGACGGTTAACCGATGACTGAGCCCATTTGAAAAATGGGAAGATACATTGCAATGACTAAACTGCCAATCAGTATACCCAGTACTACCATGATAATTGGTTCTAACAGGCTTGTCAGTCCATCGACTGCATTATCTACTTGGTTTTCATAATAGTCGGCGACTTTATCCAGCATTTCATCTAAGCTACCTGCTTCCTCACCGATACTAACCATCTGAATTGCCAATGCAGGAAATAGCTCACTATGCCGAATGGCATCGGTTAATGACTGGCCTGTTGCTACAGCCTGCTTAATGTGCTGCGTTGCATCAAAAAAAACATAATTATCTGTGGCGGCCGCCGTAGAGTTTAGGGCATCAATTAATGGCACCCCTGCCGCGTAAGTGGTGGCAAGTGTGCGAGAAAATCGGGCAATAATGGCCTCATACGTAATACGACCAAAAATAGGCAACTTTAAAACCAACTTATCTAAAATAATACCAAATCTTTGATTATGTTTTTTGGCGCTTATAAATCCAAAAGCACTGATCGCCACGACACCTAATAAGATAAACCAAAACCGACTGACCCAGCTAGATAGCGTGACCACAAACTGAGTAAAGGCAGGTAATTCTGAACCGAATGAGGCGTATAAATCATCAAAGACAGGCACGACTTTAATCAATAAAATAAAGGTGACGACTATAGCGACCATCACAACCGCTAGTGGGTATTTTAGAGCCTTTTGTACTTTAGCTTTGAGTTGTTCACTTTTCTCTTTATAAGTCGCCACCCGCTCTAACATGGTCTCTAGAGAGCCTGACTGCTCACCAGAATATACTAAGGCACAAAATAGCGTATCAAAATACTGAGGGTGTCGGCCTAAGGCTTCTGCAAGCGTAATACCTGACTCTACGTCTTCTTTTACTTGTAAAACCAATGCTTTCATAAGAGGTTTTTCCAACGACTCAGCGACGATAGCAAACGAATGAACCAAAGGTACCCCTGCTTTGATCATGGTTGCCAATTGACGAACAAATACTGCAATATCTAATGGCTTAATTTTCTGATTTCCCACCAATAAGGGCTTTGGTTTTCGCCTAAGCCTATGAGGTTTAATGCCTTGTTTGCGCAATTGGGCTTTGGCCATCTGCATGCTTTGGCTGTTTAAAGTACCATTCACTTTTTGGCCCTGTGCGTTAGTGCCCTCATAGATAAAGTCGAGCCTCTTGTCTGTATTCCCAGTCGTCACTAGCCAGTCCTTATAGAGCCTCCTTGTTGAGCAAGAAGGTATTGAAATGAGGGTCAAGAGGGTGTTGAAATAGTGAGTTGAGATAATGAAATGTATTCGAGTTTAGTTGTAAAATCTACAAACCTTAATCAACCGTAATGCGGGACATCTCTTGCACACTAATGACGCCTTGCAACACTTTTAAAATAGCGGCTCGATGTAAGTCATAAAACCCCTGTTCGACAGCGGCCTCTTTAATATCAATCGCATTGCCCCCTTGCATAATGATCTGTGCCATTGTCTCGTCAATTTTCATCATCTCAAAAATCCCAATACGACCTTTATAACCTTGATGACAGTGGTGACATCCCACAGGCTCGAAAATGACATATTTGGGGTGATCTAATTCAGCGACGGTAAAGCCCATTTCAATCAGACTGTTGCGGTGCGCTGATGTGGGTATTTTACAGTAGTCACATAGACGTCGAGCGAGGCGCTGTGCCACGACCAAAGTAATTGCAGTCGCAATATTAAAATAAGGGACACCCATATGGTGCAAGCGGGTCAGGGTGTCAGAGGCAGAATTAGTATGGAGGGTTGAGAGGACTAAATGGCCCGTTTGGGAAGCCTTAATCACAGTGTCTGCTGTTTCAAGGTCACGAATCTCTCCCACCATAAGGATGTCAGGATCTTGGCGCAAAAAGGATTTTAAGGCAGCCGCAAAGCTCAGACCGACTTTATTATTCACATTGACTTGATTAATACCACTAAGGTTTATTTCGACAGGATCTTCAACCGTTGAGATATTCGCTTCGATGGTATTGAGAATATTAAGTCCGGTATATAAAGAGACGGTTTTACCAGATCCCGTTGGTCCCGTTATCAGTATAATGCCTTGGGGTTGATGTAGAGCGTCTAGAAATAACTGTTTTTGATCGGGCTCATAGCCTAAGTTGTCAATACCCACCATAGACGACATAGGATCTATCACACGCAATACGATTTTTTCTCCAAATAGAGTCGGTAGAGAGTTGGCCCGAAAGTCAACGCTCCTGTCATTTGCAAGCTTAAGTGTGAAGCGGCCATCTTGAGGCAGACGACGTTCTGAGATGTCCATCTGAGATATGATTTTGAGACGTGCCGAGATTTTCGCCAGCATAGTGAATGGCGGGGTGGCAATGAGTTGCATCAATCCGTCAATGCGAAAGCGAACCCGATAATAGGTTTCATAAGGTTCAAAATGTAAGTCCGAGGCGCCCCTTTGGATAGCTTCAATAAGCAGATTGTTAACAAGTTTAACCACCGGATCGTTATCCAAAGTAACATGATAATCTGCATTATTATTGATAGCGCCGGCATAAGTCGCAGTTGCTGTAGATGAGGGATTGGATTCACTCGAATGGAGAGAGTTAACCACGTTGTGGTGGGAATCTTTAGCTTGGGTGCTAGACGGTTCAGCTGATCGAGCATGACGTTGTGCAGTCGTATACAACGACGATTTAGTTCCTGACCCTGACATGACATGCCCTTATGATTGTAGTACGGGATAATTTTAGTACGGGATAATTTTGGTGTAGGCTTAGGTTTTGGAGACTTTTAAGACAAGGGCATTAAGATAAGGGCATCCGCTACGATAGCATATAGAAATAAAAATATACCTTAGTAAAGCTTAAAATACTATATTAAACAAGTCTTAACTAAAGTTTTAATCTAAGTTTTAATGAGGATTACCTAGGGTGACAGTCATTGATAAGCGAGAAACGGCATAATAATTATGTCTAGTGAATAACAAAGGCTAAATTTGTCGCATAAGATTATGATATAATTTAGGGCTATTATATATTTATACCGTTA
This sequence comes from Psychrobacter sp. CX5, assembly GCF_057621535.2. Taxonomy (NCBI): domain Bacteria; kingdom Pseudomonadati; phylum Pseudomonadota; class Gammaproteobacteria; order Moraxellales; family Moraxellaceae; genus Psychrobacter; species Psychrobacter sp. CX5. The sequence continues at coordinate 1,443,762 of NZ_CM177735.1, forward strand.
AATTGGACGTCGCTACTTGAATTTATTTAGTTGAGAATATGTTATGAAGTCTTGGGTTATCGGAAATTGGAAGCTAAATCCTGCCTCAGTTGAGGACGTACAGTCGTTAGTGGATAACTTAGTCAGCGGCATAAAGTCTCAAGAAGGTCAGGCTGAAAATTGCCAGTTAATGGTCGCTCCAAGCTTTTTGCATTTATCAACCGTGCAACAGTCCCTACAGAGTAAAGACAGTTCAATAAAGCTGGCGTGTCAAGATGTGTCAGCGTTGACGGATTCATCTGGGGCTTTTACCGGTGACGTATCAGCTCGGCAGCTTAAAGATATGGGTGTGCAGTGGGCTATTATAGGACATTCTGAGCGCCGTCAGTATTATCAAGAGGACAATGAGGTACTACTCAAGAAGTTGCAATACTGTGCCACTCATGATCTCGGTATAATTTTGTGTATTGGAGAGACGGAAGCTGATTTTGATGCGGGTAATACGCAGCAAGTCCTCGCTGATCAATTGACGGTTATAGAGGGCTTATTGCAACAATCTAAGTCTGGTGAAGATAATGTCTCTACGAATAATGTAGCCAATAAGCTGACGCAAAAATTAATCGTGGCTTATGAGCCTGTTTGGGCTATTGGTACAGGTAAAGTACCTAGTGTCAATGAGGTTACTCAAGTACATGCCTTTATTAGACAGCGTCTTCAAGCGTTTGATGAGTCTTTGAGTCCTATACCGATAATTTATGGTGGTAGTGTCAAACCTGACAATGCAAAAGAGTTCGCTGCTTCTGAACAAATTAACGGTGTTCTAGTTGGTGGTGCGGCTCTTAAAGCAGATAGCTTTATGGATATAGCCGATGCGTTTACGTCCTTGTAGTTATCATGATATTTTAGTAATTAAATAATTTATAGTTATCACTTAATTTATAGTTTTCACAAAACTTATAGACCTATAGATACAGACACGTCGATATAGATATAGACAACCCCTTTATAGGGTCATACATAATTCTCGTCATTTAACCCTTAAAATTAAGTAAGGCAAAGCATGTTTAATTTTATTCTAGCCATCCATATTATTGTTGCTATTGCGATGATTGGATTGATTCTGATTCAGCACGGCAAGGGTGCAGATGCTGGAGCCTCCTTTGGGGCCGGTGCGTCAGGTACTGTGTTTGGTGCAGCGGGTAGCGCTAACTTTTTGACACGTACCACGGCGGTTTTGGCCGTCGTTTTCTTTACGACCAGCTTAACGCTTGCTGTTCATGCCCGAAAGCAAGCTGAAAGTCAGCTACGCTTAGATGTTCCCGCAAGTTCTCAAGCACCCGTTTCAGCGCCTGAACAACCTCCTGTACAAGCACCTGCTCAAGCCCCTGCAGAATAAGCAAAATGTAAGATGAATTTAGCAGTTAGTACTATTCAAATCTGAGCAGTTTATTCAAAGCAGGCTGTCTGTATAGAATGGCTTGAAAGATAGAATGGCTCAAAAGGCAATAAGCTCGAATTAAACTTTTATTTCGCTCTTATTTTTAGGCTATCGGTTAAATTTTTAGACTCTTAGTTATTAGACTCTTAGTTAAATGGGTTGCACCTAGCAATAAAGACGAGTAGAATGTGCAACCTACTTTAAATAACTAACCATAAACAGTAGCACCAGTATTGTGGTTATAGTCTTAGATTTTATAGGTTCTTTTCCCTTAATTCGCTTAGCGATTAATTGAACTTTTGTAAGAGGCTAATGAGGACGCAATACCTTGTTTGAAGGGTTATTTAAAAGCGCGATTGTGGTGGAATTGGTAGACACGCCATCTTGAGGGGGTGGTGGCGCAAGCCGTGAGGGTTCAAGTCCCTCCAATCGCACCATACATTTATGATAAGCACTTAGGTCAGGTAAATAGCGTGGTATTCTGCATTGTTTGCTCTAAACACCCTTAGTTATGATAGTGTGTCGTCTCTTTAAGTGTTCATCAAATGTATAGAAGTTTTGGTAACGTTATTGGGTTAAGTGCTCATAAAGTTGTTGGTTAATGTTTTGAATTTAAATTACTTTAATCCTTGACAACCTATTGGCAAATCCATATAATAGTCAGCCTAGATTGATGCGGGGTGGAGCAGTCTGGTAGCTCGTCGGGCTCATAACCCGAAGGTCGTTGGTTCAAATCCAGCCCCCGCTACCATTTATTTTTCAATCTAATTTATATTTAACCCACCATATTGTTTGTGGGTTTTTTTGTATCTGTTATTTTTCATATCGCCTTTTGGTCATAATATGCATTTATAATAGCTACTATCTTAATAGTTACGTCAACGAATGGACTACATTAATAATTCATGAAGTTATCCAACAAAGTTAGTCAGTTAACCGATATTATTGCACCAGCTGTCGCTGCGTGTGATGTTGAACTATGGGGAATCGAGTTTCTGCCACAAGGTGGACGTTCTCTATTACGTATATATATTGAGGCCTTACCAGAAGATAAAGCAGCTGATAAACAAGTCACGATCGAAGACTGTGCTGCTGTGAATCACCAAGTTAGTGGTGTACTTGAAGTACATGACCCTATCGCAGGGGAATATGTACTTGAAGTATCCTCTCCCGGTCTTGATCGTCCTTTCTTTGCCACTGAGCAGATGACAGACTACATAGGTCATACTATTAACCTGCGCCTAATTCAAGCCGTAGGTTCAGGTAGCTCTAAGCGCCGTAAAGTAACAGGAAAGCTTGAGCAATTGGGGGACAAGCAATTGTCTATAGTGACATCTGATGGCGAGCAATATGATATTGCGCTTGATAATATTGATAAAGCGAACTTGATCTATCAAGAACAATAGTCTTAGCATAATAAGTTGATCAAAAGTTTACTATTTATATTTAACTTGATTTGACACCGTTAATTGCACTTCATCACTGTTATTACCTTTATTCTTCATAATGTGCGAATATAATAGATTAATAATAAGGATGATGTTGTAGGCAGCGTTTTTAAATGAACTTAAACATCACAGCTTTTAGGCCTAAGATAACAATTAAATTTTAATAATTTTTTGCTACTTTTAATGATAAGTAGGCGAGGACAGGTGTGTAATGAGTCGAGAAATTTTAACGGTAGTAGAAACAGTCAGTAATGAAAAGGGCCTAAATCCTGAAGATATCTTTGAAGCCATTGAAGAGGCTTTGGTCGTTTCTACTAAGAAAAAGGTCTATACTGACCAACCAGAAGTAGCAGTACGCGTAGAAATTGATCGCAATACGGGTGATTACGATACCTATCGCTATTGGACGGTCGTTGCTGATGAAGATCATGAGATGCCAGCATGTCAATTGGCTATCAGTGATCTTGATGAAAATGAATGGTCTATCGGTGATGTAAAAGAAGAGCAAATTGAGTCTATAAGCTTCGGACGTATTGCGGCTACACAGGCCAAGCAAGTTATTATCCAAAAGATTCGTGAAGCAGAACGCGCGTTAACTGCTGATGCCTTTGAGCCTAGAATTGGCGAGATGATGTATGGCGAGGTCAAAAAGCAGACACGTGATGGTTATATTGTCGATCTAGGGGACAATGCAGAAGGCTATTTATCGCGTGATCAAATGCTACCACGTGAACAGTTGCGGGTTAAATCACGTATTAACGCGATCTTATACCATGTCAATCGTGATAACCGTGGCGCACAGCTATTATTATCACGGACTAGTCCAGATATGTTAGTGGCATTGATGAATAAAGAAGTGCCAGAAATTAATGAGCAGATTATTGAAATTCGCGATGTTGCCCGTCAGCCAGGGGTTCGTGCTAAAATTTCAGTGAAAACAAATGATCATCGTATCGACCCTGTTGGTGCTTGTATCGGTATGCGTGGTACACGTATCCAAGCGGTACAGTCTGAGCTTGATGGAGAGCGTATTGATGTAATCGTTTGGTCAGATGATCCAGCGCAGTATATTATTAGTGCTTTAGAGCCGGCAGATGTAAATAGTATTATTTTAGATGAAGATGCAAAAACAGCGGATATCATCTTTACAGCAAACGATCAATTGGCACGTGCAATTGGTGCTCAAGGTCAAAATGTACGGTTGGCCTCTGAGTTAACGGGCTACAAGCTTAATATGATGCTTGAAGAGGAATATCTTGAGCGTCAACAAAACGAAACAAAAGCGTATTTAGAGCTGTTTTACAATCGTTTAGAAGTCGATGAAGATTTAGCTCAAGCATTGGTTGATGTCGGCTTTACCAGTATTGAAGAAGTGGCTTATGTGCCTGTCGAGACCTTTTATGATATTGAAGGGCTAGATGATGATGCAATTGAGATGATTCAAGAGCGTGCTAAAGAAGTCGTCATTGCAGATGAACTGGTCAAACAGCAAAATATGAAAGAGCCAAGCGAAGAGTTGCTCACAATGGAAGGCATGACGACCGACTGGGCGTACAAGCTGGCTCAACGTGACATCATCACGGTAGATGATTTAGCAGAACAAGCGGTATTTGACATCGAGGGCATCGAAGGTCTTGATGAGAAAACAGCTGGTGAACTCATCATGAAAGCACGTGAATCTTGGTTTAATGAAGAATAATAAATAGGTGACTATAAATGGCAGATAAGACCGTCAAAGAATTAGCAGACATGGTAAGCAAAACAGTCAGTGCGCTGCAAAAGCAACTGGTTGATGCTGGGTTGCCTGCTCGTGGCGAGGATGACATGGTCACCGAGCTTGAGCAAGAGCAATTGGTAACATACTTGAAACACTCGCATGGTCAAAAAGAGAAGCGTCGTATTAGTCTTAAATCTAAAACGACTAGCACGGCACGTGTGACTGGCTCTTCGGGTAAGTCAAAAAGCGTGAATGTCGAAGTTCGTAAGAAAAAAGTATTTGAAAAGCCGGATCCAAACAAGCTGGCTGAAGAAATTGCAGCCCGTGAAAAAGCAGCTGCGGAAGCAAGAAAACAGGCTGAAGAACAAGCTAAAAAACGTGAAGAAGCTAAGAAAGAGGCTGAACAGCGTCAAGCAGCTACTCTAGCAGCGATGCGTGCCAATTTAGGGGGAGGTTCTTCTTCTAGTGACAAAACAGATGAAGTATCTACAGTTGTCGTGAAAAAGGGCAGCAAAGCTGCTGCCGCTGCTAAAGAATTACCGAGTAAAGGATCAAGCAAAGACGCACCAAACAAAGAGTCAGCGAAAAAAGAAACACCGAAGAAGAAAGTAGCGCCTACTAAACCTAAAGTGGAAACCGAAGCGGAGCGTAAGGCTCGTGAAGCCCGTGAAGCTGAAGAAGAACGTCTACGTCAAATTGAAGCTGAAACCCGCCGCAAGCAAGCAGAAGAGGCTCAGAAGAAAACCCTTGAGCAAATGCGTAAAATGGCCGGGAAATACAGTGATAAAGAGCCTGTTGCTGAGGTTCGCAAAGATGAGCCTTTAGCAGAAGGACTAGTCGGAGAAGCTTTAGAGGAGTCGTTTGAAAAAGAGCGTCGTGAGATTAAACGAGGTTCTTCAAGCACTGCCACTCGTGGTCGTCGCCGCAAAGGTCAAGAAGAGCGTGAAATCCGCAACCGTAAACATGGTCTTAAATCTACTCAAGCCTCTCAGCATAAATTTGAGAAGCCGGTTGAGAAGATTGTGCATGATGTAGAGATCGGTGAGCACATTGTCGTATCTGACCTTGCTCAGCGTATGGCAGTTAAAGCCCGTGAAGTGACCAAACTACTCATGAAAATGGGTGAAATTGCTGGCGCAGATGAAGAGATTGACCAAACCACAGCAAGTTTAATCGTTGAAGAAATGGGCCACAACCCAGTTCTTGTTAGCGATACCAAAGTTGAAGATGATCTCCATGAAGCGGTAGAAGAGCGCCGTAGTAATGTTCAGACTCGTCCTCCAGTCGTTACTATCATGGGTCACGTCGATCATGGTAAGACCTCACTGCTAGATAAGATTCGTGAAACAAAAGTAGCGACTGGTGAAGCCGGCGGTATCACGCAGCATATTGGTGCCTACCATGTGAACACAGATCGTGGTGTGATTACTTTCTTAGATACTCCAGGTCACGCCGCCTTTACGGCAATGCGCTCTCGTGGGGCGCAAGCGACTGATATCGTAATCTTAGTGGTTGCTGCTGATGACGGTATGATGCCGCAAACTGAAGAGGCTATTGATCATGCCCGCGCTTCAGGTACACCTATTATTGTTGCTATCAACAAAATGGACAAGAGCACGGCTGATCCCGATCGTGTACTAAACGAATTGACCACCAAAGAAGTGGTTACTGAGGCTTGGGGTGGAGACACCCCAGTGGCCAAGATTTCAGCCAAGACAGGTGAGGGTATTGATGAGCTATTAGAGCTTATTAACCTTCAAGCCGAACTTATGGAGCTTGAAGCGCCAACTGATGGTGCGGCTCAAGGCGTAGTGATTGAATCGCGTCTAGAAAAAGGACGTGGTGCCGTTGCTAGTATACTGGTTAAGAAAGGTACTCTAAATCAAGGTGACCTAGTATTAGCGGGCGAATTCTACGGTAAAGTACGCGCCATGATCGATGAAACGGGTCAACGTATTCAGTCAGCCGGTCCGTCTATTCCTGTTGAGATATTAGGTCTGCCTGATACTCCTGCCTCAGGAAGCGAGTTTTTAGTCGTCTCTGATGAGAAGAAAGCCCGTGAAGTTGCCGAATTCCGTGCCACCCGTCAACGTGAGCAACTACTTGAGCGTCAGAACAAGATGCGCTTAGAGAGTATGTTTGAGCAGATGGGTCAAGAAGATATGTCATTCTTAAATATCATCTTGAAGACCGATGTCCGTGGTACATTAGAGGCCTTATTGTCCGCTCTTGAAGAGTTATCCACTGACGAAGTGAAAGTCAAAGTCATCAGCTCAGGTGTCGGACCTATTGCCGAGTCGGACGTGACACTTGCTGAGTCTAGTGAAGCGGTATTATTAGGCTTTAACGTTCGCGCCGATAATGCTGCCAAGCGAAAAGCAGATGAAGCGGGTATCGACATTCGCTACTACAGTGTCATTTATGGCTTGATTGATGATGTGAAAGCGGCAATGAGTGGTATGTTGTCTCCTGAACATCGTGAGAAAATCTTGGGTATCGCTGAGGTTCGTGAAGTATTCCGCTCAAGTAAATTTGGTGCTGCCGCTGGTTGTATGGTGGTCGAAGGCACTATTTACCGCAATAAATCTATCCGTGTACTGCGTGAAGACAAAGTGGTCTTTACCGGTCAATTACAGTCATTACGTCGCTATAAAGATGATGTTAATGAAGTAAGATCTGGTATGGAATGTGGTCTTGCGGTTCGCGGCTATGATGTAGAAGTGGGTGATAAGATTGAAGTCTTTGAAATCCAAGAGATTCAGCGTACCATTTAATCGATTAAATATGTAGTAAAAGACCTATCAGGTCATCCTGTTAGGTCTTTTTTTTATCAATTTTATTATGGATTATTACTACATAAACTCGTATCGTGCATTATAGTTAGATAACGACTAAACGGTTATGGCGTTAACCTTGTTAAGCCTACTCCCGAATGACTCGCTACTTGCACTCGGTTGCCTTGTAACCATTTTAGACTTCTTTGACTATATAAGATAACGACTTGTAGCTAATAATTATTAAGGAAAAATACCATGAACCAACGTCTACAACGCTTGGGCGATCAAATTCAACGTGAACTTGCAGTACTCATCCGTGATGAAGTCAACGACCCACGTCTCACTGGCTTTGTCACTATCTCAAGTGTTAAAGTAAGCTCGGACTTGGGCTATGCAGATGTATATGTGACGATTATGGAGCCTGAGCTTAATGATGCGATGAGTAAGCACAGCCATGAAGCCAGCATACAAGTCTTAAATAACGCAGCAGGATTTTTACGTACTGAGCTAAGCCACAGTCTTAAAACCCGTACCACTCCGCGTTTGAGATTCCACTATGACGAAGTTACAGCACGTGGTAACTATATGATGGATCTTATCAACAAAGCCGTTACCAAAACCGAGCAAACGGCGGTCAATACAGATACTGAATCAGATAATGAGTCAAATATAGATACTGATCAATCTAAATAAGCCTACGGCCAACTGAGAGTAAACAGACATCCATGACTAAAGACATTGCGACTGATAGCAAGACAGGCAACACTGCATCATCACATGCATCGAATAAAACGCAAAAAACGCGGGTGTCTGGCGTTATTCTCATTGATAAGCCAAAAGGATTAACGTCGCAGCAAGTCGTCTCAAAGGTTAAATACCTTCTCAAGTCCCCAGTTCATGACAGTAAGAAAGCGGGTCATACCGGTACCTTAGATCCCATGGCGACGGGTCTACTTCCAGTGTGTTTGGGCGAAGCAACGAAGTTTAGTCATTATCAGTTGGATGCAGATAAGTCGTATCATGCTGTGATTAAACTAGGTCAACAGACTGATACGGGAGATGCCGAAGGTCAGATAATCGCTGAAACAGCCGTGCCGCAATTGACACAGTCCTTACTTGATAGCGTAACAGACCAGTTCTTAGGGCCTATTGAGCAAATACCTCCCATGTATTCTGCCTTAAAAAAAGACGGAAAAAAGCTGTATGAATATGCCAGAGCAGGTATTGAGGTAGAGCGTGAGCCAAGACCAATTACTATCAAATCTTTATCATTGCGTCCAGGGCAGCATTCTGATGAGGTGGTTTTAGATGTCAGATGTACTAAAGGTACTTATGTACGGGTACTTGGTGAGGATATTGCAAAAGCGCTAGGGACTCTAGGACATTTAACGATGTTACGTCGTACACAAGTGGGCCACTTTGATATTACCGCTGCTGTTACCATCGACACTCTTGAATCCCTGTTACATGAACAACGTTTGGCAAGCTTATTGCCGATTGATGCTTGTATCACTGACCTGCCTACTTTAGTGATTTCTGAAAGTCAAAGCACACGCTTACATATGGGACAACGCCTGAATGTCATGCCACAGTTTGATGAGATAATGACTACCGCATTTCAGTCATTGACTACTAACGGCAGCGATAACAGCACTAACGATGACAACACCAGCCATAAGCCAGTTAACATAGATATTAAGCTCGTTGATTCAGACGGTCAGTTTATGGGTCTGGGTCAGCTTGAGTCTAATGGACGCTTACAACCCAAAAAAATGATTCAACGTTAAAGGCGCTCTAATTGGAAGGTTTCAACACCTGAGGTTTAACTATAGTTGATCAATAACTTGTGTTGACCACTAACTTGTTGATCGTAATATTCTCAAGTTTAATCCTTTTTGGCTGTCTATCTTCTTTTACTTTTCTTTTTTATCCTTCTAATTTTCTTTCTTTATACCTTTTCTTTATGCCTTTCTTTCTATCTTTTTTATCCTGTCAAAAGGGCTTTTATAGTAATCGATTAGACAAAATACTGGTTACTTACGGCAAACACTAATCACATTTTCACACATTTTCTTGCAACTTCCTCCTTTTACCTATGGCTTTGAACTTGTAGGCTAATAAACATAATAATTATAAGCATAATAATTAAAAGACATTTTTAAAATAACGAGATCTTAAATAATAGGTCTAAAATAACTTAAATAATAGGTCTAAAATAAATAGAAAAACTAAGTGGAGGCTAAAAAATGGCTAAGAATATAGCATTTTTATTACATTCAAATTTTGAAGAAGCAGAATATGCGAAAGTGAACAGTTTGTTAAAGGATAAAGGGTATACAACGACTTTAATCACCACTAACGATGATAAGCAAGTGCAAGCCATGAACCACGACGTTGATAAGTCGCAAACTTATACTGCTGATTTATTCTTAAATGAAGCAAATGCGGACGATTACCAAGCGGTCGTGTTACCCGGCGGCACTGTCAATGCGGATACTATACGTGGTAATAAAGACGCTCAATCTTTTGTTAAACAGTTTTATGACGCAGGCAAGACAGTCGCTGCCATTTGTCATGCGCCTTGGCTATTAGTTAATACCGGTCTTGCTAAAGATAAGACCTTGACCGCTTATCCTTCATTGCAAACTGATATTGAAAATGCAGGCGGCACCTTTGTTGATAAAGAAGTTCAACAAGATGGCAATATCATAACCTCACGTAATCCTGATGATATAGAAGCCTTCGTGGGTGCTATCGATAAATCTTTATCCTAAAAACTTTGTTCTTTTAAGAAGTTATTTCTTTGAATGAAGTGCTTTTTAGAAGTTTTTTATCGTTTTACAGGCGTACGTCTAAATCGTTCTAATATCGTACATCTATGAGTAATTACTAAGAAATTAAATTTTAATTATTTTATACATATCATCTTACAATTAATAAGGAAAATATCATGTCACAGTCTAATGGCAATACATTTGAACAACAGCAATCGGATGCGGAAATTGCAGGTCTTAAAAATCAAGTTGAAGATAACTTAGGTAATCAAAAAGAAAAAGACGATGAGAAAGCCGCTGAAGGTATTGCAGATAACTTAGAAGAATCACATAATAAGTAACGTCTTATATTTAAATAAGCTGTAATTTTAAGCTATAAATAAGGGTGGGGACGTTAGCGTCCTTACCTTATTCAAAGAGCATATTTATAGATCATGTATAAAGAACATGACTTATTTAAATGCTCTTCTAGACTTAATTAATTTTTAGACCTAATTAGGGCGTGTGGAACATTCAACCATGGCACTGGCGGAGACTATTTTTTAGTCAATTTGTAGTGAAATTTTTGAAGCTTAGTCATTCTAAGTTAGAAAATTTCGCCATATATTGGCAAAAAAGAGTCCCGTCCCTTCGGGCTGATACTAAAATCGCCCCAGACGTTGTTACAAACCTAGCCAAGGTCTAGACATTAGCGTCAGTTTGCGGCCTAGTCTGGAACGATTTTAGCTATCAGCAGTGCTAATTTGCGAATGTCTCACACGCCCTAATATTAAGTAAAATACATACTATTTGGGGGGATATGATGAGTAATGATCCTAAAAGCACGCCAATTGCGAAGAAATTGAGGAATCCATTGAACGCACTGAGGAGCCAGAAACACTTGTTGAAGCGACAACCGCTGAATTAAGTGAGGATGCCTTAGGTGGACACGCTAGCGGTGCAACTAAAAACTAGTGAATAAATAAGTGCAGTACAATAGATCGTTATTAAATAGAGTGTAATTTGATTTTGGATTTACTGGGCGCTTATTTAATGTCGCTATTTAGACAATAGTTTATTAAAAAAACTACTCACTATTGAGTAGTTTTTTTGTTATAATAGCAGGCTTGTTTAAGTCGTTTTTTTAGGTCATCTCTAGTAATGCAGGGATGTCCCCAATAAAACTGACTTTTTTATTATCAATGCATTGCAGGAGAAAGTTATGTTAACTAACACTGATCGTCAACAAATTATTGCTCAATATCAGCGCGCCCCTGGCGATACTGGTTCACCTGAAGTTCAAATCGCGTTATTGACTGCGCGTATCAATGACTTACAAGGTCACTTTAAAGAGCATAAAGGGGATCATCATAGCCGTCGTGGTCTAATCCGTATGGTAAACCAACGTCGTAAGCTATTAGATTACTTAAAAGGTAAGGATTCAGAGCGTTACGTTTCACTTATCAGTGAATTAGGTCTGCGTCGTTAATTTATAATTTCGATTATATTGTCATTTTGCTTAAATGTTATAAGTAATATGGCAATTCGATATTATAATTTAAGAGCTCATGCCTTACTCAAAAAAAACGGTGTGAATATTTCACGCCGTTTTTTGTATCTGGTGGTTTAGTATTTTGAATTCATAACGTTTAGAAGAGACCGTTCATACTCTATGTTCCTACACTATAAGAGACGTGAACGGTAGTATGACCCCATAAATTGTTTAGAATAAATTTGGCAATCCATGACTTTAATTGGTCAAGTCTGCCAAATCCCTGTAAAATAAGACACCGTCTTATTGAAGACGATAAGCTTCTAACGTTTAAGATGTTTACTGGTAGTGACTAAATACCAGCATCAAATCAAGTTAAACAGTTAAGCAGTTAAACGTTAGAGGCTAACATCAAGTCTCAATAGACGTGCTCATTTATTTGTACACACTTATAAAAAAATAGGAAAAATTAATGTCAATGTTTAATACCATTTCTCGAGAATTCCAATATGGCAATGAACAAGTTGTTATAGAAACAGGTCGTATCGCTCGTCAAGCAAACTCTGTCCTTGTCCATATGGGCGGCGTGTCTGTACTGGTTGCTGCCGTTGTGAAAAGTGAGGCCAAAGAAGGTCAAAACTTCTTCCCACTAACGGTTAACTATCAAGAAAAAATGTACGCCGCGGGTAAAATCCCTGGTGCCTATGGCAAGCGCGAAGGTCGCCCTACAGAATTTGAAACCTTAACCTCACGCCTTATTGACCGTCCAATCCGTCCGTTATTCCCTGAAGGTTATGTTAACGAAATCCAAATTACAGCGACGGTCGTATCCAGTGACAAAAAGCATTATGCTGATATCGCTGCTATGATTGGTGCTTCAGCAGCCTTGTCAATCTCAAGTGCCCCCTTTAATGGCCCTATTGGCGGCGCTCGTGTTGGCTTCATCGATGGTGAATACGTACTTAACCCCTCTATTGAAGAGCTTGAAAAGAGTGATCTAGATTTGATCGTGGCAGGTACGAAGTCAGCGGTATTAATGGTTGAGTCAGAAGCAGCAGAATTATCTGAAGATCAGATGCTTGGAGCGGTGCTATACGGTCATGAGCAGCAACAAATTGTTATCGACAACATTATGGAGCTTGCCAAAGCAGTCGGTACTGAAAAGCAAGCATTTGAATCACCAGAACTTGATGCCGACTTAAAAGAAAAAGTGACGTCACAGTTTGGCGATCAAGTCGCTGAAGCCTACTCAATTGGCGATAAGCAAGAGCGTTACGAGAAGCTTGATGAGATTAAAGCGGCTGCCATCGAAGCATTGGCAGGCGACCCTGAGTCAGAAGAATTTAGCGAAAAAGAAGCTCAAATTAAAGACATCTATAACGATCTTAAGTATCGTACCGTTCGTGACGCTATTTTGTCAGGCAAACCTCGTATCGATGGTCGTGACTTAGATACCGTACGTGCGCTTGATATCCAAGTCGGCGTCTTACCGTATACTCATGGCTCAGCGCTCTTCACTCGTGGTGAAACTCAGGCATTAGTGACGACTACCTTGGGTAATACTCGTGATGTCAACCTTATTGATTCCCTCGCAGGCACCATCCAAGACCATTTCATGTTGCATTACAACTTCCCACACTTCTCAGTTGGTGAAACTGGCCGTGAAGGTGTGCCAAAACGCCGTGAAATTGGTCATGGCCGTCTGGCTCGCCGTGGTGTACAAGCCATGCTTCCAGATAGCGACCGCTTCCCATATGTGATCCGTGTGGTATCAGAAATTACGGAATCAAACGGCTCATCATCAATGGCTTCAGTGTGTGGTGCCAGCTTAGCGTTAATGGATGCTGGTGTACCCATGAAAGCGCCAGTTGCTGGTATTGCGATGGGTCTGGTAAAAGAAGGCGACCGTTTTGCGGTCTTATCAGACATCTTAGGTGATGAAGATCACTTAGGCGACATGGACTTTAAAGTCGCAGGTTCTAAAGACGGTATCACTGCTTTACAGATGGATATCAAAATCGAAGGTATCACGCCAGACATTATGGAAAAAGCGTTAGAGCAAGCCCATGCTGGTCGTATCCATATCTTAAATGCGATGAATGAAGTGTTACCAAGTAGCCGCACTGAGATTAATGCCCATGCGCCAAACTATGCGGTCATGGAAATTAATTCGGACAAGATTCGTGACGTGATCGGTAAAGGCGGCGCAACTATCCGTCAATTGACAGAAGACACCGGTGCGGTCATTGACATCGATGACAATGGCACGATTCGTATCTTCGGTGAAAACAAAGCGGCGACCAAAGAAGCCATCCGTCAAATTGAAGCATTAACGGCTGAAGTTGAAGTGGGTACTGTCTACAAAGGTACCGTCGCCCGTGTGGTTGACTTCGGTGCATTCGTCACTGTATTACCCGGTACTGATGGCTTAGTTCACATCTCACAAATTGCTGAAGAGCGCGTTGAGAATGTCTCTGACTACCTAAGCGAAGGTCAAGAAATTAACGTATTGGTTCAAGACGTTGATAACCGTGGCCGTATTAAGTTGACCATGAAAGGGGTTGAGCAAGACGCATAGTCCTACCAAAATATCTGATCAGCGTTGTTAAACTTGCTTAGCCTACGATACGTAGTATTGTCCCAAGTTTGCCTCGCTCATTAGCATTTTGACAAGACTGTCTGACTTATCGCTGAATATAAAAAATGCTCCCATTTGGGAGCATTTTTTTGTGTTTAAAGTTGATAAGTGGTAGCTGGTCTCGCTTTGCACTACTATCTTGGCTCACACTAGGTGATGCGCTAAGCTTTAACCCGTTCCTGCTACCGCGATAACGGTTTAAAGCAATCGCATCAACCTAGTGTTACACCAAGTATATCCGCTGCAATCGAGGCTAAAAAGCCTTGTTAGGGCATAGGGCATATAATTTTTTGATAAATCTTATTCATAATCTGAAGTTAGTAGGGTGTCGCCATGCGCACCTATTGCATTGAATAAACTAAATGGTGCGCGGGGCGCACCCTACTGGAACTTGTAGACAATTTTAGTAGTTGGCATTTATTCAAATGAGCCGTATATTTTATTAAAGGTTTTTTAAAATTATCTAAAGAAAGCGTAACGTGGGTTAAACGCAGTAAATCCACGTATTAAAATTCCTTATATTAGCGCTAACGTTACTGTAACTGTATTTTCAATGACCTTTAGAGGCTTAACCGAACTTTTAATGAAAACGTTAAACCATCGCAATAATCTAGATTTAAAACTAAATTTGAAAACGGTTGGTAGGTTGGTGTCGAGGCAACGAGACCCAACACATTATAAATTAAACCGTTGGGTGTCTTTCCTCCACCCAACCTACGTGTTAATTTTATAATTTTTTGTGTTCGTTTTATAAAATATCAAACTTGCAAACGGGTAAATAATTCGAAACTTACGATTAGCCATTAGCCCAGCATTATTTATAGTCCTTGGTGACATTTCGTAGTTATTTTATTCTTTCGTTTCAAATTCTGTTATGTCAAAACTATCCTTCGCTTTAAATTTTTGTCTCCAAATTTCTTTCGATAGTTTTCCTTCTTTAATTCCTTTTATTATCAATTTCGCCCAAGCATCTTGATAAACATAATCATCGTGAACTTCATCATAATGGCAATAATTCGTGTTAGTCTCGAAAGGATCGTCAATATCGTTAGCTTTTGAAGGTCTTATGTTAAAACAACAGTATAAACATTGATGGTCATAATGATTTATTTTAAAATCGATTTCTGAATTTACTTTTTTAATTACGTCACTTGGTTTTCTTTTTCCAGGGTTTATAGCTTCTTTTTTAACAACTTTGTCTTTTATTATCGTAGTTACTTTATCAAAGTTTTCTCTATCCGCTTTAGAGACAGAGTTCCAGTTAACAAATTCAATCGCGATATCATTACGATTAGTGTTCGATATTTTAGGGACTTGAATTAATTTAATACTGTACTCTTGGGTATTGAATACATCTTCTGATAGTGAATTTCTATAAGTTTCAATAAAATTCTTTAACTCTCTTATTTCCTTTGATAAAAGTTTTTTGCTTGCCGATAATTGAGATTTCTTTCTTAATCGAGAGAATTGGAGAGAAAAAGACAAGCTTTCATTAATTGCGTACTCCTCTCCGAAAAAATCAATAAGTGTGTTTTCGTAGTTATACAATAATGCTTGGCATTCTCCAAATATCATAACGCCAATTTCGTCTCGGTCTATATGTCTATGTTCAATTTTATTTCTCAGCTTAATGAAGAAAGTCAAATTCGATTTTACCGAAGTAGGAATCCCTCCGTGCTTAGTAATACAAGTTTTAAGCTCCCAGGACTTTTTCTCTCCGTCAATAAGTTGATATCTACCGTTTGGCTTTTTGTAATAATATTTATTGCCGATTGTGTTATTAAAATGTGCGTGAAATAGTCTTGTCCAAGCCATAATCATTTGAGTTATAAATCCCTCAACTCTGAAAGGCGTTCTTGGTTTGTTATAAATCTCAACCGCAAGTAGTGCAGACTCAATTGAGCTTTCCAATGTAGACTTTGTTCTTCCTTTCCTTAATGTCATTTTTGGGATTCGTTATTATGAATGCAAAGGTCAAAATACACAATATTACTAAGTTTATCGGACTTAAAACTTATTATTTAGCTAATTAAAATATTAATTGGTATTTAATAAAAAAGCCAGCAATTAATAGCTAGTTTGTGTAACAATTATTAGTTGCTAGCTATTCTAAGTAACCTATACAAAGTGATACTTTAGCCTTGCAAGAAAGTTATTCTTCTTTGATTAATTTGTTGAGCTAAAGCCACAGCCTACGAAGGCTGTCATGTTATTGTAGCTACTGTCAATGTCGTATTACCCGAAAAAAGAATTTGACCCTGTCATATGGCGCACAGCAAGCGTAGCGTGGGTGCAACGCAGTGAAACCCAGGTATTAAAATCCCTTGTTGTGGAGTAGCACTCACGTTACTGTAACTGCATTTTCAATGACCTGTAGAGGCTTAATCGAACTCTTAACAAAACCGTTAGAGAACCAAAATAACCTAAAATTAATACTTAACTTGAAAACGGTTGGTAGGTTGGTGTCGAGGTAACGAGACCCAACACATTATGAATTAAAACCGTTGGGTGTCGTTCCTCCACCCAACCTACGCGTTATGTTCTTAGGTCGACGAGTCAGGTAGCGGGTGTAGCCAGCATATAGTGAGTTAGCGATAACGGTCTTGTGTATGAGTAGTTGCGTGGTTTAGCACTTAATGTTGCAAGTACACATCAAACTAAAATCCTTGCAGATTTTCAGAAATAAGCAATTAATTATAGCCATTGTTAGTGGCAGTGTTTTTTCATTCATTATCAAGATATTCTTCAATGATTGAAGAACGAAGGTCAGTTAGTTTCATGCCGTCAAAACCGTCAATTTTTTCGTTAATACACTCAATGACAAACTCGCGTTTTTTGTCGGTTGTCCAAAAGTCATAATCGTCTGGGATATACCATTCAGTAGCTGTGTCAACACTTTTAGATTTATTAGAAACCCGTTTGACCCTCTCAATGGCATTTTGCAAAAACATACTCCACTCTTTCTTTTTTTCGGCTGCTTCAGCATAAGCAATGGAAAATGGTGAGTCAGCTTTAAAAAGAATTTCCCCTAATTGATTTTTGTTGAAGTTTACCAGTAACGCAACCAGTGTCTCTTCATCAAGGTTTAAACCGCTGCAAAGTCGCTCTTTTAAATTTACGACCTCCCAATCTATTGGACTGTATTTGTCAGAGTTTGCAAAATTCAACAGTCCAAGATAAAACGCTTTAACGAGTTGTTGTCTGTCTATATTTGCTTTAATGAAAACTTCTCCGTCTTTGTAGGCTTCGGAAATCGTTAAAACTTCTCTATCCCAACTAACACGTTCAAAGTCATATTTTATATGGTTCCCTTCGTTATCGTACTTGAAAGATGTTTGTTGAACTCCAATTGAAATTGCTTCTAACCAATGCTTTAAATCAGGAAGTGGATCATAAACGTGTGAAAATCTATCCTCAAATGACTGTTGTCCTGCGGTCAGTTTGTAGAATAACCAACCGACATCGGCGTCATAAAAATCAACAGTTAATAGTTCTGTTTTTGGTTTATCTCTCATTTTTGGCGTCTTGTCGTGAAATCCCAATAAGCGACACTATCACGTTTATCTAGGATATAGGTTATTATGTTCGTTTATTAAGATACTGATGGTTATTAAATGGATGGGCAAGCAAGCGTAGCGTGGGTGCAACGCAGTGAAACCCACGTATTAAAAGCCCTTGTTGTGGATTAGCACTCACGTTATTGCAACTGCATTTTTAATGCCCTTTAGAGGCTTAATCGCTCTTTTAATGCAATCATTGAACAACCAAAACAACCTAAAATTAATACTTAACTGGAAAGCGATTGGTAGGTTGGTGTCGAGGTAACGAGACCCAACATATTATGAATTAAAACCGTTGGGTGTCATTCCCTCATCCAACCTTGTTGCAAATAAAACCAACGTGTCAATAACAAGGTTTTTGTGCGAGGGACGAGCACCGAACCGACTCATTAAAGGATAATGAGCCATGGAACGCATATTTCTAACTCATTAAAGCATTCAGATATCGAGGCCAGTCTTTTGATTTTTAGAATCCATCCCCAACCCTTCCTTTAAAAAACAAACGACGGACAATTCAATTTATACCAAATCTATAAATTAACCTATCGAGAAAGGCGAGTGCAAACGCTACAAATAGTAGGTTCAGCGAGTCTGACCGAGTCTAAAAAGGATAGGTTAGTTTATAGAAAAGGTATTACTTCAGAAACTTAACCGTACCCTGCGTTCCTGTACTCATGGCATCATTGGCAAGCGCATTCTTTTCCTGAATCTCTTCAGGATCAGGACGACGCTCGATGTGACCACATTGGGTACACTCAATGTATTCATCAGGTTCAGGCTCAAAGATCTGCACCTGAACCACCGCATCCATTGTGTGACACTTTGGACATCTAACACCCGCTAAAAACTGACGCTTAGGGCGGGTAGATTGATAACGCATATCAAGCCACCTCGTCTGTATCGACAAAGCCGCCATGACGTAGTAGAGCATCAATACTGGCTGCGCGGCCTCTAAAGGTCTCAAAGTTAGTCTTAGCTGGCAGACTACCACCGACGGCTAGGATGCTTTCGCGGAAGTCTTTACCAGTTTGTGGATTAAAGACACCTTCTTCTTCAAAGCGACTAAAGGCGTCGGCTGACAGCAACTCTGCCCACTTATATGAGTAATATCCCGCAGCATAGCCACCCGCAAAGATATGACTAAAGCCATTGGCAAAGCGGTTGTAGTCTGGCGTTTCGGTTACTGCCACATCTTGTCGTACGTGGTTCAACGTCGATAAGATACCTTGGTAATCAGGGGCGGGCGAGGCTGCGTGAATCAGCAAGTCAAATAAGGCAAACTCGATTTGACGTAAGGTTTGCATGCCACTTTGGAAGTTTTTGGCAGCGAGTAGGGCGTCAAGCTGTGACGCTGGTAACGGCTCACCCGTGTCAACGTGGGCGCTAATGAGGTTAATGCCCTCACTATCCCATGCCCAGTTTTCCATAAATTGACTAGGCAACTCGACGGCATCCCACTCCACGCCATTGACGCCTGCCACCTCGCTCACCGTGACTTCTGTCAAAAGATGATGTAGGCCATGACCGAACTCATGGAATAAGGTGAGTACTTCGTCATGGGTCAATAAGCTTGGTTTACCATCGGTGGGCGGCGTAAAGTTACCGACCATAAAGCACACAGGTAGCTGTGAGTAAGCCTCGGTATCTGCTGTGGCGGCGTACTCATAGCGAGACTGGAAACCACTCATCCAAGCACCGCCACGCTTGCCGCTACGCGCATATAAGTCAAAATAGAAACCGCCGATTAAACGATCTTCTTCCTCTTTATTGCCTTCACTACCTTGTTTATTATCATCGAATAACTGGTAAAAACGGACGTCTTTATGCCATAGGCTGACTTGAGCCGTCATTTCGACCGCACGGATGCCAAATAGCTTATTAACGATGGTAAATAGACCGTCAATAACCTTAGGTAGCGGGAAGTAAGGGCGAATTTCTTCTTGAGACAGCTTGAATTTATCCTGCTTCACTTTCTCAGCTAAGTAGGCAGTATCCCAAGGTGCCATCTCCTCGATACCTTGTTTCTTGGCTTCTTGCTCTAGTTGGCTTAAGTCGCGTTTGGCAGCGGGTGTGGCTCTTTTGGCAAGATTGCGTAAGAAGTCCTCCACCTGAGCAGGGCTGTCTGCCATTTTGCGAGACAATGACAATTGTGCATAGTTATCGAAGCCTAATAATGCTGACTTTTGCGCCCGAAGGTGTAGGATTTTCGCCATGATATCGCTATTGTCTAATGACTCGCCCTTACCATTTTTGTGCGTATCAAGCTCTGATGCCCGAGTAACGTAAGCTTTATAGAGCGTTTCGCGTAAACTGCGATCGTCTGCATGGGTCATCACGGCTAAATATACAGGGATGTCTAAAGTCGCGATATATAGAGGCTCATCTTCTGGTAACGTTACGGTCTCACCTGACGCTTGCTGTTTGGTTTTATACTGTTCGCCAGCCGCTTTCAGCATGGCAAGCCCACTGTCTGTGATGCCAGCAAGCTGTTCTTGCGATAGAGGTAAAGCAAAGGCTTGAGTGGCATCTAAGATATTATCTGAAAATTTTGCCGATAGTGTTGACAGCTCGCTTTGAATCTCTGCATAAGTGGCTTGTTTATCAGCAGGTAATGCCACACCGGACAGCTCAAACTGTTGAATGGCAAGCTCGATAGCCCGTTTGCGTGCATTGTCTAATGCTTCAAAAAATTCACTGTCCTGTTTAACGGCTTGATAACGGTGATAAAGCGGTTTGTTTTGTCCCATACGGGTACCAAATGCTGACAATTGAGGTAATAAGTCATGATGAACATTACGTATGTCATCATTACTCATAACGCTATTTAGATGCGATAAAACACCCCAACTGCGGTCCAAATCTAAACCAATGTGCTCAAACTCAATAATATCATTCAAAGCCTGTTTTGCTTGAGTCGGCGCAGATGCTTCTTTTTCCATCTCATCCAAAAAGTGGTTGCCTTTTGTTATGGCATTGCCAACTTGAGACTTAAGATCCTGTGGATTAACCTTAGAGAAATCAACAAGATGTAGGTTGGGATGAATGTTTGCAGAAAGATCTGAGGTCTGTGAGGTGGTTTGCATGGTAATGTCCTTAACGGTATATAAAAGCGATAAATGTCAATGTTGTTATTAGGATGTAAGGTAAAAGTCTGATGTCAAAAATGCTTTGACTTAAAGGGTTTAAAATTTAAAAGATGATGAATTTAAAAGTAATGACGTAAATAGATACTGAAAAAATAAGTACGGTGATCGAAAATTATAATTACAAAGGATAGTCTATGTATTAACTATTGTGTCATATTGGCTATATTACAAGTGTGCAGCAGTTTGCTTTAGGCGACGACATATTTTGTTAAATGACATATTGGTATAAACAGATGAGTTATTTGACAAGGCAAGTTTTGCAACCCCGAAAAATAGGTTATAAATTAAAATGACGTTTATACAGCACCCAACAAAAAACGTTAAAACTATTAAGATGTAACGTTATAACAGCAAAATTAGCTAAGCAATAACACGAATTACATAATCAGAACAAGAACTGTAAACGGGTCAAAGTAAGTTACAAACCCTGCGTAGCCGACCTATAATCTGCTTGTTATGATAAAGATAACTGATGATTAAAGACAATGGTAAGTTAAATAACTTATCGCTTAAACCTATAAATAATTTAACAAATGAATTAACCCACGAGACCTTAATAAGCTTATTTTGTGCTTCGATTATTTCGATTATTGTAAAATTAATGCTATTTATTAAGTCTTAATTCTGCTTGATTAATTGCCAAGCATTAACTGCCAAGAGTTATTTGATAAACAGTTTTAATTATCAAGTTATAGTGAGGTTTAAAAGGAAACAGGGTTTAGGGTCCAATTTTTAGCCTAATCTCAAAATAAGAAAAATTTATTTTATTGTACTAATTCAAATAAACTTAAAAAGGATATTTTATGAAAGCGACACTAAAAAGCTTACGCGAAACAACGGCCAACCCAGCAGTCAGTATTTTCGTTAAGACGCATCGTGAACATCCTGAAAATGAAAAAGATCATATTGCGTTAAAAAACCAACTTAAGGTGGTAGAAGAGCGCCTAGTCAATGAATACGATAAGCGCACAGCGTCCACTATTTTAGAAAAGATTCATGCTAAAACAGATGATCTAGACCATAACTACAATTTAGATACGTTAGCTATCTTTGCTAGCACTGACGATGTGCAAGTAATTCGTATGCCGCTTGATACTCAAGAGCGTGTAATTATTGATACCCATTTCGCGACTCGTGATTTAGTTCGTGATATGGCAAGCTCGGTTCACTACTATGCCGTAGTCCTTGGCCGTGATCAGGCACGCTTGATTGAGGCAGCAAACAATCGTGTTATCAAAGAGTTTGATGACGATGATAATGCTCAGAATAATATGAAAAACATCCCATTCCCAATTGAGAATAATAGCTTGTATAAAACAGGGGATGGGGGTTCTGACCGTTCAGCCAATAACGAAAATAGCGCGTTAAAAGAATACTTTAACCGCGTCGACAAGAGTGTGCAAGAGCTATGGGGTGAGCATAAAATGCCACTGGTACTAGTGGGTGATGCTCGTAATATTAGCTACTTTAAAGAAGTATGTGATCGCCCTGAGAATATCATTGCCTCTGTTGATAATATTACAGATTTAGAAGAGGGTTCGCCTCAGCATATTATTGATGGGGTACAAGACGCTATTGAAGAATACCGCTCAACCCTTCATAAAGAAGCAGTAGGAGCTATTGATAAAGCTCGCGGTGCTGATTTAGTGCGTACCGATCTGCAAGAGGTCTATCAAGCAGCGTTCCAAGGGGCGGGTGAAACACTTTATGTGCGTCAAGGCTATATACAGCCTGCCAAGATTGATGCCAAAGCTCAAACCTTACAAGTAACAGATGAGGCATCTGGTGAAGGTGTCACCGATGATGCCATTGGTGAAATTATTGAGCTGGTTATTCATAATGGTGGTGAGGCAGTCTTCTTACCTGAGGATATTATGGGTAAAGATCAGCCTATTGCATTAGTGACTCGCTATTAGTCATTAAATATCAATAAACTGTGGTTATTCACTAGATATCATTTGGTCATAATGCTTAATGAGGAAATCATTCTCCATAAACACCAGTTCTTATACTGGTGTTTTTTTATCAAGATCTATTACCAATAAATCACCTCCATATCTATATTTTTAGATATTATTCAGATTTTTGGACTTTATACAAGAATATCTATACTTATTATAGTAGGTAATCTATATTAATATATTAGGGTCTGTTGAAAAAATAAAGACAGCTTAATGTATAACTTAGGAGGTTTGAAACTATCAACTCTATTTTTAAAAGTTTATCTATTATAGGGGCTATGACCTGCGTACTTGGTTTTTCTACGACCAGTATGGCGACAATAAGTAATGTGAAAGTTTACGACTTTAGCGGCACTGAAAATGTTACCGATTATCAAGCTCTACCTATAGAAATTACTGATTACTATCAAGACAATACTAGCATTAACCCGTTAGGGTTGACTATGGACTCTTTGGCAAAGATAACTACTTGGCAGGATAAACAAGGAGATAATTATCTAGTACAGTTTAAACGTTCAAGAGAGTATAGCAATAATGACCCAAATGAGGTGATAAGTCATCTGTATGTAGAAGATGGTAATGGTATTAAACGTCATTGGCAGGTCTATGATTCGCAAGCGTCCTGTGATCTAGATGTCATAACAGACTTTGCGGAACATTCACCTATCCTATCGGACGTGAATAATAATGGTATTGCTGAAGTGGCAATTACTTACTATTTAGGCTGCCGGGGGGATGTGAGTTATGATGACATGAAAGTTATTATGTATGAGGGTAGCAATAAATTTGCCGCAAGAGGCTATTCAGCGATTTGCGATAGTCAGACAAAACGACCCGTTGATACCTCAGGGCATTATGGCGGTGGTTATACGATAGATAAGTCGCTCCTTAATCGTTCTGATTTAAAGCCAGTTGATAAAATTCTGATGCGCGAACAGCTAAAATCGGTCTGGCGACAGACACAGTGCTCAATATATTTTAATTATAGTGACATCTAGTATCGTTATAATGGACGGGGTATTAACAGCATTTAATGGTCTATAGAACTCTATGAAAAGCATCACCATCACTAGCTACAACATCCATAAAGGTATGTCGCAGTTTAATCGGCAGGTGGTAACCCAACGGATAGGAGCGTCTTTAAAAGACCTTAATCCAGATATTCTTTGTCTTCAAGAAGTTCAAGGTCAGCATCTCAAGCGAATGGTAAAATACAATGAATATCCAAACCGGTCGCAACATGAGTGGTTTGGAGAATTCCTAGACTGTGAACACAGCTATGGCAAGAATTCTGAATATGACAATGGGCATCATGGTAACGCTGTATTAAGCCGTCATCCCCTTGATCCTAAGCATAACGTTAATATAACTGTCAATAAGCTTGAAAGACGCGGTGTCCTCCATTGTGAAGTATTACCCGCTGGCTGGGATGAGCCAATAGTGGTGCTATGCGCTCATTTAAACTTATTAGAACATGACCGGCAGAAACAATATAAAGCGATTGCCGCCTATGTGAATGATACTATCGATCAGAGTCGGCCATTAATTTTGGCAGGTGATTTTAATGACTGGAAGAAGAACTCGTGTGAACAACTTGCTGGTGATCTCAATATGACAGAAGTATTCATGCACCTACATCGTAAATTGTTACCTACCTTTCCAGCCCGTATGCCAATCCTTAGCTTGGATCGTATTTACGTTCGTAACTTAAAAGTGAAACGCGCTTGGGTGCATAAGGGTAAGCCTTGGTCTGAATTGTCCGACCATTTGCCCATTAGTGCAGAGTTAATGCTAGCTTAAAAAAGAGATTAAGAGAATAAGAGAATAAACAAAAAAATACCGCTATCTCAGATAGCGGTATTTTCTATTCACTTTTCATAAACTTCTAAAATAATTGAGTCTAAAATAATAGAAAAGCGATTATAAACTAAAAATTAAGTTAGGTGATTAACCCATATCTTCACTGCCATCGATCACAAAACTTACAATCATAATCACATGATATGAGCTGATATTACCGTCAGATACACCGACTTTCTGTTCTTTAACCCAAGCGCCTTGGACATTATTTACTGTCTTCGAAACTTGAGCGATACCTTTTTGAATGGCATCTTCAAAGCTTTTGGTTGAGGTACTGCTGACTTCAATATTCTTAGCAACTGTCATTATATAATTCCTTTTTTATGGTTAATTTTCTTATTAAAAAACAACGTTTATTCAAATATTATCTATCTAAACGCTGACTGTCATTTAGGGAGACCTGAGCGCTATCTGTTAACCTACTCTCTCGCTTATGAACACTTAACTTTTAAGTCAATTTCATAACTGAGCTCAATGTTATGACTAACATCACTATCATCGATTGAATTTGATAACAATAAGTGGCAACTTGTCTACCTAAGTGTCATTCTAACATTATTTTAATGAACATCATAATAGGTATAAGGTTGTGATTAAGTTATAGGTCTATAAGACAAAACTTAAGAATACTCATTGGCTTTTTGGTTTGGTTTTATTTCTACTTCGTCCGCTACGACGACGTGCAGGCTTTTTATCAGCAGCCGACTGCGCTGAATTAGTCTTGGCTTTGCCATCCTTTTTAGATTGATTTAAGGCACTGGCTTTAAGCTTAGCGACCAATTCAAAATCAATTTGCAAAAGATCCATATTCACGCCAGCGACTTTAATACGAACCAAATCGCCTAAGCCATATAAGTTACCTTTATCTTTACCGATTAGTTGTTGCTGCTTTTCATCATAGACAAAGTAGTCATTACCCACATTTGAGATATGCACTAGCCCATCGATAAATAGATCGGTTAAGGTAATAAATAGCCCAAAGCTGGTAACGGCCGTCACCACACCATCAAACTCTTCACCAACATGATCTTTCATGTAATGGCACTTGAGCCAGCTTTCTACAAAGCGTGACGCCTTTTCGGCACGGCGTTCGGTATCCGAGGTTTGTTGTCCTGCTTCCTCAAGAGTAAAGTCCATTTGAGGTTGTTTTTTACCCGTGACTTCCGCTTTAATCGCTCGATGCAACATTAAATCAGGATAGCGGCGAATAGGAGAAGTGAAGTGAGAGTACTCTTCATACGCCAATCCAAAGTGCCCAATATTGTCTGGCGAGTAGTTTGCTTGCATCATTGAGCGCAGCAACATACTGTGGATACTGACGGCATCAGGACGATCTTTAGTCGCTTCAATGATGCGCTTATAATCTGCTTGCGTCGGACTTTCCTCTGGGAATCCGATACCAAAGTTTTTGGCGTATTCATGTACCACTCGTGATTTCTCATCACTGGGTTTGTCATGGTTACGATACAATACAGGCAGCTCTTTTTCTAAGGCAAAGTTAGCCGCACAGGTATTGGCAAGTAGCATTAACTCCTCAATAAGCTTATGAGAGTCGCCACGAGTACGTGGGACGATGGCATCAATACCGCCTTCTTCATTGAACTTAATATACGTCTCAGGTGTCTCAAACTCCATCGCATTGCGCTCTTCACGCTTTTTAACCAAGGCTTTGAATAGCTGATGCATGGTATCGATAGATTTTTTGACGTCTTTATTACCCGTTAATGACTCAGGTACGTCATTCATATTGCCATCAAAGTAATCATTCACTTGATTATAAGTCAAGCGAGCTTGTGAGTGCATCACTGAGGGGTAGAATTCATAACCTGTAATTTTACCGGCACGAGACAGCTTAATGTCTGCCACCATACATAGGCGATCAACACCAGGGTTTAATGAGCACAGCCCATTTGATAATACTTCTGGCAACATGGGTACCACGTGATGGGGGAAATATACCGATGTCCCACGCTCAAATGCCTCGTGATCTAGGGCAGAGTTTGGGGTCACATAATGGCTGACATCAGCAATAGCAACGACCACGCGATAATTACCACCTGAGCGTTTTTCTGCAAACACAGCATCATCGAAATCACGTGAATCTTCACCATCAATGGTGACCATAGGCAGGTGACGGATATCAGTGCGACCTTTGATGTCTTTTTCAGTCGGTTCTTTATAACTAATGGCTTGTTTTAAAACGCCGGCACTAAATTCACTGGGTATATCGTAGTTCAGTAAGGTGGTTTCGATAATCACTTCACGGTCATTATCATCATCCATCACCTCAACAATCTTACCCGTCGCAAACTCGTGCTGAGTTGGCCAATCAATGATATCTACTTTGACAGGGACACCGGGTTTGGCGTTTAGCGCCTTCACATTTTCATCAGTGACAGTAATCGGCTGATGGTTGTTAGGGCTGGCTAAGTTTACGGTATAGCCTTCATCGTCTTTTTCTAAAGTGCCGATAAAGTGGGTCTGTTGGCGATCCGTTACTTCAACAATGCGACCTTCAGTACGTCCACGATTATCAGTCGTAGTACCGATGGCGTTGACGGTATCCCCATTAAACACCCAACGCATTTGCTTCTCATGTAAGAACAAATCTGGCATGTCATCAAGTACGACAAAACCGAAGCCTTTAGCATGAGCAGAAACGGTGCCAGTAACCACGTCTTGTTGCGTGACTGCACGATATTTACTCGGTCTGCCATCACGATTGATTTGACCATCACGGGTCATGGCTTTTAGGCGGTTGCCTAAGGCATCAAATTGATCATCATTATTAATGCCGAAGGATTCAGCCAGTTGTTTGTGTGTCAGCTCACCTTTATCCGCCAGAGTCTGCAAGATTAGCAGACGGCTTGGAATAGGGTTGTCATAGTTTTGAGCTTCTTGTTGTGCGTTTGGATCGTTCCAGGTCATAGAATACCGTATAAGTTATTTATATTTTAATTTTTTGATGTTAGGTCAGTTTTTAGTACAAAGGGGGAGGCCGTTAGCTGACCTATTTATGTAACGAGTAGAATAAAAAATCATCTATAGACAAAAGTGATGCCTATTAGCAGGTATATTAACATAAAAAATCAGTTAATAAGTATGAGCAACTAGGATAGTAAGCGTTAAAGATCGTAAAAATTTAATAATGGCTATAGAAAATATAAATACTAGGGGCTGATCAATAGCGTATTTATTGAATAAGGTCTTATCCGACACCGAATAAGACCTTTTATAGTGACAATATATTTAAAATATTGGGTCAAATGCGACTATTGCTCTTTGCTTTTAGTCTCTAGGTAACGGCCAATTTCATCTTTAAGCGCAAGTTTACGACGTTTCATACCATCGATCTCTTCTTCACGACTGGTAGATTTCACCACATCATTTTCAAGCTTGTCAATTTCAGTGTCTAATTTATTGTGTTCTTCAAACAACTTTTGGAAATGAGTATCACTGTTCTTAAGTTCAGAAATTAAGTCACGGTATTCATGGAACATATCTTTATCCTTATTGGTTAGTAGTTGTCTAGTACTCGTCTAGTAGCTAGAACTGTTTAGTTAATTACGTGTCAAATGACAGGGTGATGAAGGGCAGCTATTATCTATTATTTAACTGCCTCTCAAACGAGAGTTGTTTTAACTATTAATGCTTATTAATTTAGACTTTTTTCTCACTAAATTGTACCCAAAATATCACAGCTTGACCATGATTAATATTATATGTTGTAAGTTATGGATAGCATTGAAGTAATTAACATAGCTGCGATTTAAATACGCCACATTAACATTTAATATTTCAAAACTATGTTAACCATACTATTGGTTTTATAAAACATATTATTCGAATTTATAAGCTTGTTGTTAGACTTAAACTCCCCGATAATATAATTAAGAATAAGATGTAGATATCAAAAAAATTATATTATAAACAGTCTGCTACTCTTATAACTTAGTTTATTTCACTTAAATTTTTTACTTCTATGACATCAAATCCTGAATTAAATACCTTAATACTAAGTTGAAATTTTTTGTGCATTCAATTTGGTAAACAAAAACGAATGAGGAGTTCGATATGTTAGACCAAAGTCTATTAGACGCCGTAAAGAGCTATAGTGAGAAAATGACCCGTCCTATCAGCTTTGTTATTGGTGCCGGTGAGCATGAGAAACGTGCCGAACTGGTTGATTTTTTGACCAAAATAGCGGGAACCAGCGACAAAATTAACTTCGATGTTAATAATACTGATGATAGCTTACCTAGCCCTATTAGCTTTAAAATTACCTCTGAAAACAGCGAAACAGGTATCGTATTTAGCGGTATCCCAGGCGGGCATGAATTTACCTCATTAATTTTAGCGATTCTACAAGCCGGTGGACATACCTTAAAGCTTGATGACAGCATTCAGAAAATGGTTAAGCGCATTGGTCAGCCATTACAGTTCCAAACTTACGTATCATTGTCTTGCCACAACTGTCCCGATGTGGTGCAGGCATTAAACCAGTTTGCGCTGCTCAATGACGGTATCAGCAATGAGATGATCGATGGCGGCTTATTCCAAGAGCAAGTCGAAGCCAATAACATTCAAGGCGTACCAGCAGTATTTTTGAATGGCAAACCTTTCTTAAATGGTAAAGTGGATACTGCTCGTATTATCGATAAGCTGCAAGCGGAATACCCAGACTTATTAAATGCGGCGAGTGCCGATGACCAAGAGCAATTAGAGCGTCAAGACGTTACCGTTATTGGTGGTGGTCCAGCAGGTGTGTCCTCAGCGATTTATAGCGCGCGTAAAGGTTTAAAAGTTACTATCATTGCTGACCGTATCGGTGGACAGGTGAAAGATACTCAAGCAATTGAAAACTTAATCTCTGTACCTTTAACCACGGGTAACGAGCTGTCCGCTAACTTTGAAAAACATCTTAAAGAGTATGACATTAATATCAAAGAGCACGTCAGCGTGAAACAGTTGTCTGAAACTGAAGATGAAAACTACAACATTCATCTGAATACCGGTGAGCAGTTTGAGACCCGCAGCATCATCATCGCCACCGGTGCACAATGGCGTAAGCTGAACGTCCCTGGTGAAGAAGAAAATATCGGTAGCGGTGTGGCGTACTGCCCACATTGTGATGGTCCATTCTTTAAAGGTAAAGACATCGCGGTAATCGGTGGTGGTAACTCAGGTATCGAAGCGGCGTTGGACTTAGCGGGTATCGTGAAAAACGTCACGGTATTTGAGTTCGCGGATGGTTTAAAAGCGGACCAAGTATTGATTAACAAAGCCAAAGAGACTAAAAATATTAACATCATTACCTCAGCGGCGACCAAAGAAATTAAAGCATCTGACGGTAAAGTGACCTCCATCGTCTATGAAGATCGCACGTGTGGCGAAACCAAAGAGCAAGAATTGTCGGCGGTATTCGTGCAAATTGGTCTAGTGCCAAACTCTGAGTTTGTTAAAGGGTTTGTCGATGTGAACCGCTTTGGCGAAATCGAAATTGATGAAGCTTGCCGAACCGATCGTAAAGGTATCTTTGCTGCCGGTGACGTGACTACTGTACCGTTTAAGCAAATTAACATTGCAATGGGCGAGGGTAGTAAAGCGGCGTTATCCGCATTTGAATACCTTGTGATGCAATAAGCAGTAAGCCTATGAAATAGCTTAAGCCTTGCCTATAGCTTAATGCTACCTACACAACCACCTCTGTGATTTGCAGAGGTGGTTTTTTAGGGTTTGAAGATAGAAAAAATCTCATAAATCAACTTTAAATTCTGTAATAACAATTAAATACAATCCTATTCCTAACTTTGATATAATCACAAACTTTATTTTTGCTATGAAAAATCATTTTATTAAATGAGGTGCCTTCGGTCATACCGTCATAGGCTTTAAAGCAGGTTAGACGTCGGCATAGATGTCTATGACGCTTAATAAAGACTTATTAAATGCCTATCCATTGACCTGAATGTGCTGTCTTTTTTATAAGATATGTTCTTTTTAATAAGTTTTGTTTTATAACCTGACTATTTAATGATCAGTTAATGATCTGTTAATAAACCGACTATTTTATTATCTGGTTTTTGATTATCTGATTATCTGATTTTCCATAACCTACCCTGTTCGCAACTTATTAAAACTCATTGTAGGCTAGTGCTTTTAGCCCAGCAAATCAAAACCTTTAATTAAAAAAGCTGGGCTAAAGCAACAGCCTACGTTAAGAGTTGAAAGTGGGGTATAACCTCGTTTTTTTATAAACTGTTTCTTTCAAAAATCGTTTAGAGGATTCAGGACTCATTTTAAAAGGAAGGAGCTTAACGATGGATTTAATTCATGCATTTTTCTCCAAAGTAGGTGATTTAACCTGGGGCTGGTCGCTGGTTCCGATGTTGATTATTTTTGGCTTATTGTTCACGATTGTCGGAAGATTTGCCCAGTTTAGATATTTCAAACGCATGTTTTCAGTATTTCGCAATGAAGAAGTTGGTGAGGAGGGAATCAGTGCGCGTCAGGCCTTGCTAGTCTCTATTGGCGGGCGAGTAGGTGGAGGTAACATCGCAGGTGTGGCAGTGGCTATCTCACTGGGTGGACCGGGCGCTGTATTTTGGATGTGGTTAGTGGCGCTGGTTGGTATGATGACCAGTATTGTTGAGTGTAGCTTGGCGCAGTTATATAAGCGCAAAGATCATGAAGGCAACTTTCGGGGCGGTCCTGCATCCTATATTTTGCATGGGTTAGGCAAGGATTATAAGTGGCTTGCGGTTATTTATGCTATCTCATTACTATTATCATTTTCAGTCGGATTTATTGCCTTCCAAGGCAACACGGTGGCAGGTTCTGCCCTTGAAAGCTTCGGTATTGATCGCTGGATATCAGGGTTAGTACTGGTGATTGCGGGCGGTTTTATTGTCTTTGGGGGTATACAGCGTATCGCTAAAGCCGCTGATATTGTGATCCCCATTATGGCTTTGATCTATTTGGTAATGGCATTGCTCATTATTGTGCTTAATATCACAGAGCTTCCCGCTTTAATGGCAACCATTGTCAAAAATGCCTTTGGAATTGAGTCTGTCGTGGGTGGCGGTATCGGTGTGGCCATTGAACAAGGGATGAAGCGTGGTTTATTCTCTAATGAAGCAGGGTTAGGCTCTGCACCCAACGTCGCTGCCACTGCTTATGCCACGCACCCCGTTAGTCAAGGTATCTCACAATCGTTGTCAGTATTCATTGACACTATCGTGGTGTGTAGTGCCACGGCATTTATGATTTTGCTCAGTGGGGTTTATCAACCTGGCGTTGAGATTGATGGTATTGTATTGGCGCAGCAGGCCTTAACCAGCGAACTTGGAAATTGGTCACAATATGTACTAACCATATCGCTATTATTATTCGCTCTAAGCTCTATTATGTACAACTACTATATGGGCGAGAATGCCATTAACTTTTTGGTTAAAAAGAATATTAAATCAGCCACATTTGTTTTGCGTATCGTGGTGGTTGGTATTTTATTTGTGGGCGCTATGATGGAAAAGGCAGAAGATGTGTTCTTCTTTGCCGATCCACTCATGGGTGTGTTGGCATTGGCAAACTTATTAGCCCTAATTATGTTGTTCCCACGTGCTAAACGCTTGCTCGATGACTTTGCGGCTCAATTAAAAACTGGTGTCAAAGTGCCTTTATTTGATGCACAAGAGTATGAGAAGTTAGATCTTGATCTTAGTGCTTGGGGTAAAAAGGCAGTACAAGAAGCCAAAGAGATGAAAGAGAACTCTTGATTGGTTTATAGAACTTACTCAGAATAAAAATATATAGCGACTGGGTATCATTTATTCGCTGGCTGTACAGTAGTTCCAGAGGCGTCATAAATAATATCCAGTCGCTTTAAAAATATTAATCATCTATGGTTATGACAGTCTTATTTTATGTTTGTAAGCCACCTTAGCTTGTTTTTGGTGGTTTTTTTGTCGCTAATCCTTTTGTACGTTTATCGTTTTAACCCTGTTACCCCATCGACCAAGGTTATTTTATTATGAAAAAGTTAATTTTGACTTGTTCAATTCAATGATTTAACGTAAGTCTATTAACATTACCTTAAATATAGAAAATATAATGTCATCTAATACTTTAAATTTTAAACGACTTTTACTTACATTTAGCTTAATGAGCTTTTTCACGGTTTCAGCTTTTGCGGGGCAAAGTGTGAACAGTATCATTGAGAGTTACTACCCCTTTTATTATGAACCCAAGGACTGTCGCGGGGTGATCGCTAAAGATGGGACTTCTAGTTATGAAGACATTGTAAATCGCACTGGATATTGTATTGAAATAGACAAACAAGTTGAGGTTGAAACTGAGGCAGGTAAGCGACTGTACATTGCGATAATCGGTGATGTTGCTTTTTCTCCTGAGGGAGGCGAGGATTTTGGATCACATGCCGATTCAGGGCTAGTAGGTATGCTGATATTAAAGCCCGATAACTCATATGAAGGCGCAGGCTGGCAAGTAGAGTATGCCAATCCCACCATGAATGCAGGGGCTTTCGGAAACGGGCTACATGATTGGGATTTAATACAAGTTGCACCAGATAAATGGGGATTTATTAATGTACATAGTGATTCACACTATAGTCAGTCTTTTTCAGAGTATGTCTTATTAACACCAGATCCATACTCAAAGAGTATTATCGATAGTCATATAACAGCTAAATCGACATTTGAAAATAATCCGTTTGCGCCATCAGGCTGTAGTAAAGATAAGAAGATTGAGTACTGTACATGGCTGCAAGCCAAGCTGGGTATTGATAAAACGATTGTGAAAAATGGTTTTTATCCGTTGAAAATGACAGTTAATGGTTACGACTACGGATATGATGCCTCAGTAAAGCGAACCTTTGACGATGTAATTTATACGATAAATTATGAACCAACCAAGGGTTATGTTGAATTGAAGGATTATCCATTTGAGTAATTTTATTAGTAGGTATGGTATAGAGTCATATTACACATAGGGCGCTCTCCGTTTTAAAAAAATCCAACCTCATTAGCGATGTTGAGGTGTTTTTAATCAGCCATAAAATACCAATTGGGTCATCGGTTTTATGGAAGTCATCAGATGCGTAATAGAGTTTTGTTGTCATGGCAGAGTGTCAAACCGATTTAAATTGATTATTTAACGCTCATATTGACATAAACCGATTATGTTTTCACTAAATCGATTATATTTGAGGTGTTTTGCTTTATTTTGATTATTTCATTACTTATAAGTGACGCAATAGAGACTATTTTAGCCATTTGTAAGCGACTGGGAGGTCTTTATAGGCCAGCGTATAACGATGATAACCATTTGCCGTCCATTCTGATTTTGCGTCAGTCTTTATATGAAAAAACCATCCCTACCAGCCAACGTTAAAGAGGCTTATTAATCCAACTAACTCTTTAATACCCCTTGCACAGACAATATCTCACCCGCCTCATCTTGATCAATCTTTCGTGTTTCTTGCAAAGCGGCCTCACGCCACTGCCTCATATGAGGATTGTTTATCATCACGTCCATATACTGATGAGTAGTTGATCTTAGACTAAAGCCTGAATGCTCAACATAGCTTTGTAAGCGAAATATAACGGGCGCATAAAACGCATCAGCAATGGTGAAGTCGCCAAATAGATAGTTATTTTGACTGTTTTTATAAGCTTTGCTAGCTATACAGTGCTCAAAAATATCTTCGATGCGATTAAGGTCAGCCAAACAGGTGTCGCTTGGATTGATTTTAGCTGTTACCCGAATGTTCATGGGCATCTCACTACGAACGCCCATAAAGCTTGAATGCATCTCAGCAACGATACTTTGGCAAAAGGCACGCTGTTTTTGTAAGGCAAAATCATTGTTAAGCAATGCGGACTTTGGTTTGCCTGACCAAATATCTAAGTCAGTAAGATAATCATTAGCAAATAAACCGATGGCTAAGCTGTCATTAATGGCGATGTGTTGGTTAGCGTTAGGATCCTCTATGTCTCGATTGATAACCAAAATAGGCACTTTACCTGTGGCTGAGTATTTACTAAGGATAGGGGTTGAAGAGGCATCAAATAATTGAATAAGCTGTTCGTCAAACTTGATATCAAACTGCTTGAGCAGTAGCCAAGCTCGAAGTGACCAGGAGGAGTAGTTTTTGTTACCGATGATAAGTAGCGGTGTGTTCATGACCATATTCCTTATGTGATGGATGTTCCTTTTTAGCCTTTTACAAATAACTAAGCTATAAAGACAACTGAGTTATAAAGATAGCAGAGTTATACAAACAAGTGAGCTATAAAGGTGAGAGCGGTTTAGCCCAGATTGTAGCGGATATACTTGGTACAGCACGGGGTTGCAGGCGTTTGGCAAGAGGCGTTATCGTCAACGCAGGAACGTCACTTGACTATAGCGCCTGCCCCCGTGCACACCAAGATATGAGCGAAAAGCTGGATGTGCTTCAGATTTATAACGTGTCAATTAGGTACCTTACTTCTTCATATCAAAGCCATCTGCTTGAAAGCCAAATTGTAGATGAGTGCTGTCACAAAATGGATTGTGAGAAAAGAGAGGTAGCTCTGATTAAAACACACTGAATTAAAGCATACCGTCTCTATGGGTAAAGGGTCTTTAAGAAGTCTAAATAACGATTCCATGAGCGTTTATCGGCACGTTCGTCGTAAGACTCTGCTTCAAAGTCAGTAAACGCATGCGGTGCACCACTATAGGTAATCATTTCATGAGGTACGTGAGCTTCCTCAAGCGTTTTACCAAGGGTAGTAAAGTCCTCAAAAGGTACGACTTGATCAGCGGTTCCGTGGAATACTAATATCTCACCTTGGGTGTTGTTATAGTCTTGGTAGGGAGGTGTTGCAAGGTCACCATGAAAGGGAACGAACGCTTTTTGAGGGAAGCCAGAACGGGCAAGCTCTAGCGCAGCACTGCCTCCAAAGCAATAGCCCATCGTCACGCCGTCATGTACATTATTGCCTTGTGCCTGACCGGCCTTTAGGGCGCCAGCAAGTAGATGACGCATTTTATTGCGGTCTTGGTATAACTCGCCAGTAAGGCGTTTTTTATCTTCTAAAGCGGTAGGTCGAATGCCTTGTCCATATAAGTCAGCGGCTAATACGTTATAACCTTCTGTTGCGAGCATGTCGGCACGCTTGCGTTCATAATCGGTGAGGCCATCCCAATCATGCAGTAGCAATATAAAAGGCGCGTTGGGGGTATCCGCTTTGGCGTAATAGCCTTCATACGCCTTATTATCGACATTATAAGTGATGTTTTTAGTGGTAATGGCTGACGCAGTTTGGCTAGCGCCTAACGCTAGTAAACTCACGGATGTGCCGATAAGTAGTGTTTTATAGTGCGTTCTCATTGTGCTGCTGAGTAAATTAAACATCGTAAATCCTTATTTATTTGATTTATAGTGAGACTAACAACTTATATCAAACGAAAGCCTTACAATAACTATAGCAAAAATAGACTCTAATCATCCAACATATCACGCTGTTTAGCCGCTTCATATAGGCCGTTAGAGCGGTTTCCGGTACGGCAGAACATTAAAATAGGCTGCTCGGCTTGATTAAAATAATCAGCAAATTCTTCGACATGTTGCATGTTCAATTCATTACCCCCGAACGAAATCTCTTTATAAGCAAGACCGGCTTCTTTAGCAGCCGCTTCGATATCGCTGCTAGTAGGTTGATCGGGCGCTTCGCCGTCTGGACGGTTATTAATGATAGTCTTAAAGCCTTGGTCGGCGATTTCTTGGACTTGTGCTGGGGTAATTTGACCGGCAAAACTAACTTGATGAGTCATATGGCATCCTTTTTATGTGTTTATGTGTTAAGAGAATTGTTTAGTTGAGTTCATAGGCGACACTGGGATGTGTTCTTCAGACCTTATAGCAGGCCCTATAGCAAATCCTGCATCACTGCACTTTGGTATAACAACTTCGCTCGAATGCCTGAGCCGCAGAACAACATAATGGGCTTAGGTAGACGATGATAGTGTTCAGCAAACTTTATAATTGTAGTAGCACTCAAGCGCTCTTCGTCATAGGGAATGTAAGCATAATTTAAATTGGCTTGCTGAGCGGCGTTGGCTAACGTCTCGCTTGACGGCTGATTAGCCACTTCATTATCAGGACGTATATTGATCAGTGAGCGATAGCCCATCTCTGATAGCTTAGGGCATTGGGTGGGATAAATTTGTTTGTAAATGGTTAACGCGTCGGTCATAGTAGGCTCAACTGGTACGGGGTGTGTTGTCAGTATAGTCGTCTGCAAACTAAAGAGCGACAGCGTTAACCTCACTAAGCCTACTAGAGTAGTACTTGCGCTCGGCTGCCTTGTATCTCATTTAGTTGCCCATGACTATATTTATTATAAGGGTTTAAAGGTTCTGTTTTAATGGAACTCTTGCTGTTGTATCTTAGGGTACTCATCGTTTTGTAAATCATCGTCAGTGAGTAAGGTAATGGCTTGGATAGTGCTTAAAAACACTCGACCCGACAGCTCTTTAACGACGGGTGTCTCTTCTATGACATCCATTACCGGACCTTTGATAAAGCTATAGTGTAACCGCTTACCTTTGGCAATCAGCTCACGATTTAAAGTGGCTAACATCTCTTGCGCTGTCAGATCAATGTGATTAACAGACGACATGATGAGCACCAGCTCTCGCGCATGATCGTATTTATTTAAGGCCGCTTGAATCTGGTTGTGTACCGACTCACTATTACCAAAAAATAAACTTTCATCAACCCGCATGATCAACAAGTTGTCGTAAGTGATGACATTATGACGGTAAATATTGCGAAAATGTTCGGTCCCCATTAAGCGTCCCACTACCGCAATATGCGGCTGGCTTGACTGCCAAATAAGCCCTGCAAACGATACAATGATGCCAATTACCAAGCCAACGTTCAAGCCAAATGCCAATACCCCTATAAAGGTAGCAGCGAAGCTAAGTGCGTCCAACTTATCTGTTTTTAGCGCTTTTTTAAAGGTATCGATATCGATAAGACTAATAATGGAGGCCATAATCATTGCCCCTAAAAGGGCATAGGGCAGGGGCGCAATCAAACTGCTCAATACCAATAAGGTGGCCACCATAATGGCGACTGTGATCAGGGTGGCAAGGGGTGTTTTTGCGCCTGAATCGACATTGATCGCAGTGCGCGAAAAGCCCCCTGCCACAGGAAAGCTTTGACTAAATCCGCCCGCTATGTTGGCTAGCCCTAAGCCTTTTAACTCCTTATTGGCATCGAAGCTTTCCCCGCGCAAACGGGCATAGGTATTGGCAATAGAGCTACTAGAAATAAAAATAATTAATGCCATCAAGCCAGCGGTAGGCAGTAAGGAGAGTACGCGAGGAAAAGACTCAAAGTGAGGAAGTGCTAATAAAGGTAAGCCGCTCGGTATGTCCTCAATGATTCGCACGCCTTGCTGAGACCAGTGACTTATATAACTGATAAAAATGGCTATAATTATGACTAATAGTGGAAAAAGTCGACGTGCCCATTTCGCCTTTGAAGCCGATAGCCATGACTCCCATAAGATATTACTGGCGTAACGGTTGACTATAAATAGCATAAACGCTATACCACCGATCAAAAAAGTAGGAAGGTGAAAGTCTTGCAAATGGTTCAACAGGGACAGCATGTAACCGGGCAAGGTATTACCATTAACAGGAATGTTCGTTAGATACTTAATCTGGCTAACAAATATCAATACCGATGCGCCGCTGACGAATCCTGCTGATACGCCGCGACTGATAAACTGCATGATCCAGCCTTGCTTAAGCTGTCCTGCCAGCCATAATATGACACCCACCATTAACGCTAGCAAACTAGCTAACATGGCGTATTGCACACTGCCTTCTATCGCGAGACCATGTAAACTACTAGCGGTCATAATTGCGGTAATCGCAACAGGCCCGATTGCTTGCACATTGCTCGAGCCCACCCATGCATAGAGTAACACTGGCATAATAGAGGCATATAAACCAAAGACGGGTGGCAATCCTGCAAGGACGGCATATCCCAAGCTTTGTGGAATAACTAACACCCCTACCACGATACCGGCAATGATATCAGCAGGCAACGTGCTTTTATCATACGCGGTCACCCAACTGGGAATCAGTTTATTTAACCAGTTAGATGTCTCGTTGTTGACTGTCTTCTGCTTGTCTAACACTGCAGCCTCTTATTCCTAAGCCGTATAATATAGAGTTGTTGTCCATCAAAGAGCTAATCTTACTGATCTTAATATAACAGATTGTATGATACAAAATTTTAGGCTCACTAAATATTTAAATAGTGTGTATACGCCCCAATAATAAACAGATAGAAAGAAATCAAAGATAAAATGAATGAATTAAATGGCTAGTATTTAAAAACTTGCTAGTTATTAAAAATATAAAGGGGATGATAATGACTAATACAAACAATGAGTCGCTACATTTGGTGTGCCCAAATTGCGCAGCGATCAACCGTATACCCGCGTCAAGACTAACTGAGCAACCTGTCTGTGGTAAATGTCAGCATTCTTTATTGACGGGTGCACCTGTGATGCTGAATGATAAGACAGCCGCTAAAACCATTCAGAAAAATGAGGTGTTGACCGTTGTCGACTTTTGGGCGAGTTGGTGTCAGCCGTGTCATATGATGGCGCCTGAGTTTGAGCAAGCGGCTAAGCAGTTGCCACAAGTGGTGTTTGCTAAATTACAGACCGACCAGTTTGAGCAAGCGGCAGCACCCTATAATATCCGAAGTCTACCAACGATGGTTGCGTTTAGAGGTGGCATGGAAGTTGCCCGTCAGTCTGGCGCTTTGCCAAGCCATCAAATTGTGCAGTGGGTGCAGTCTTTGCGGTAAGTTCAAGTTTGTGTCTACTAGTTTGTTTTACTAGGACTTACGCAAAAGTCACGATTTTAGCCACCAATTTAAATTTTGCGTAAGTCCTAACTACTTTATATTTAGCGGGCTAAATATTTAGAGAGTTACATTTTCAAAGAGCTATATATTAAAAAGTTTCGTTTTGCTAACTTATCTTATCGCGCATCTTTGTAATCTCTGTTTATATTTTTTTCACTTATTTCAGGCAATTCACGTTAATAGTGATAGCGTAGTGATGCCAACTCCAGCCCCTGTTCTGTCACTCGATATACCATTCGATGTTCCCCATCTATGCGTCGTGACCAAAATCCTGATAACCCATGTTTTAACTGTTCAGGCTTACCAATACCTGTAAAAGGATCACGTTGGCAAGCGGTAATAAGTTTATTAATTCGATTCAATTGTTTTTTATCATTTTTAAGCCAAAATTGGTAATCTTCCCATGCTTGACTGGCAAAGATTAATGTCATAAAGATAAGTCCTGTTCAGGCGGGATCTCAAAATTGGCTTGCAATTGATGCTTTGTTCCTTGACCTGAGTTGAGTTCTTCAATAGCGTTGAATAAGCGGGTGGCATTTTTAGGAGAACGCAGCAGATACGCTGTTTCCGTCAGAGCATTATAATCATCTAGCGATAATATAACCACAGAAGGCTGTTGTCGACGGGTTACGATGGTCGGCTGATGGTCATTACAAACTTGTGATAGCGTATCGGCTAAGTGCTTACGTACTTCGGTATAGGTGATGGTTTGCATTGGTCATCCTCATTTGGCAAAACATGTACGATTAATTGTACAGGTAACATAGGAGTATGGCAATTGAAATAAAGTCGTCTAAAATTTGACACTCAATATCTAAGCAAAACAAACCTGACCTAATACAACCGCTTTATTAGCACCTGTCACCGCTGGCAGGTTGCCTGTTTCACCCATAATGGTTTGGCGAGCAAGCCAAGCGAATGCCATCGCTTCCACCCATGTAGGGGCAATGCCAAAATCCTCACTGGTTAATACCGTCCAATTCGGCAAATTTCGTGCTATTTGCTCAAGTAAAAATGAATTATAGGCGCCACCACCGCAAACAATTACCTCTCCCTCAGTCATATTGAGGCGTACTGCTTCAGCCTTGATAGCAGTACTTAGCGTCTGAACAGTAAAAGCC
This sequence comes from Psychrobacter sp. CX5, assembly GCF_057621535.2. NCBI lineage: Bacteria > Pseudomonadati > Pseudomonadota > Gammaproteobacteria > Moraxellales > Moraxellaceae > Psychrobacter > Psychrobacter sp. CX5. The sequence continues at coordinate 1,484,608 of NZ_CM177735.1, forward strand.
GTTAAAGTCGCTTGTACATCTTCTGGAGAGATAGGGGGGGTACTTTGAGCATCAATTTTAGTTTCGGTTTGAGCATCAATTTGCGTTTCGGGTTGAGCATTGCCTTTAACGCCTGTCAGGGTCTCATAAACCAGTGTTATCTGCTCATTCAGCCAGTCTAAATGGAAGTCTTCACGTCCTGTGCTTTTGGGCGTAGGCTGACAAAAATAGGGATGTGTCAATAGTTGTGCCAGTAGATCGTCATTGACCTGTCCAGACTTTGCCCATTGTCCGTTTTTATCATATAAAGGGGCTGTGGACTCAAACGGCTCAGCGTTTGACGTTGTATTATTTGAGAGGACATTAATCGTATCCGCATGCTTTTGATACCATGCATCTAACAATATATTGGCAGGCCCCGTATCATAACCTGTGACATTATGAGTTTGCTGGGCAGGCAGTACTGTGATATTAGAGATACCACCAAGATTGACCACAATACGGTGCTTTAGAGCAGGGGCAGTGGCAGTATCTATGTCATCAGCCGTGCCGAATTGTGCCAAATGAAAGGCAGGTGCGAGCGGCGCACCTTGTCCACCCACTGCCATATCGCGGCGGCGAAAGTCGGTCACTACGGTAATGCCAGTGCGCTCTGCAATTATATTGGGATCGACTAACTGTAGAGTAAACCCTAAGTTTGGGCGGTGGCGGACGGTTTGCCCATGACAGCCAATGGCTAAGATGGCATTTGCTGTGATGCCTGACTTCTTAAGCAACTCATTGACCACGGTACTGGCAAATTCTGCATATTCTCGGCTCGCCCAACCAAACCACTCAAGCTCGCTTTGTGGTTGCTGATCTAATATAACATTGCTGGCAGGATAGGCTAAGTTTGCGGTGCCGTTTGGCAGACACAGCGCTAATAGTACCTCACGCAGATTGTCTGGAAAGTCTTTGCTATGCGTGGCTATAATTTTGTTAGTGTGAAGGTTTTGATCCTCATTATCGCCAGTCGCATCAAACTGACAAATGACCGCATCCATGCCATCTAGGCTAGTACCTGACATCATGCCGATATAATAGCCCGTATCGAAGCTATCAAATAAAGTCTCAGAAAAAGCCTGCTCAAAATCATCAAAGGTAGGGGCGGTATTGTCGCTTATAGATTGGGTCATAAGATAAGTGCCGTACAATAAGAATAAGTATTCTGATTATAACAGACTGTCAAAGGGTCGGCTTTAAAAGCAAGGTTCATGAGCCAAAAGGATGTCACAACAGAAGGCTGCTAGAGAATTTCTCTGACAGCCTTTTTTAAAATTATATTTTCTACTATGGGTAGACTTTATTGCAGTTTAAGCAGTGGCTGACCGTATTCAACAGCATCACCGGTTTCAACCAGTATTTCATCAACCATACCCGCAATCTGACTCTCAACAGGCAGCAATTTGCTAAGCACATCAACATAGGCGACCGTTTGTCCAACCTCAACGCTGTCGCCTAGATTGACCAAAAGCTCTGGACCACCGTCTGGGCTAAGCTGGACATGACCGACATACATTGAGGTCACGATAGCGGCTTTGGCGTCCTCTTGGTTTTGAGCATCTGTGTTTGGCAAGCTGTCTGCTTGAGCGGCTGTATTGCCCTGAGAGCTTGCTACAGATTGACCTGACAGATGATTGACCACAGTAATAGATTGTGCACCGTCCGCGACAGTCACTTGATGCACCTGACTGCGCTCGACACGTTGTACTATCTTTTCAATAATTTCTATATCCATGCTAAGACCTCAAAACTGATAAACGCCAACTCACTGATGCGAGGTGCTAAAAGTAACATACTAACCGCTGATATAATTTGCCAACGTCATAAAGCTTAGACCGCTCATGATAATCGCAATAATCCAACCGAAAGCAGCAATCCAAATAGGATGTTTATAATTACCAACAATATTCTTTCTGTATGCGGCAATTAGGATAATAATCATTGCAATCGGTAGAATCAGACCGTTTAATGTCCCAGCTAATACCAATAGCTGTGCAGGCTTACCTATGGTAGCAAATACAAAGGTAGAAATCAGAATAAAGGTGATAATAAAGTAACGTTTGTACTGTTCAATAAAGGGGTGAAAGCTACTCATAAATGACACTGAGGTATAAGCGGCGCCAATAACGGAGGTGACCGACGCGGCCCATATAACAATACCAAAGATAATTTTGCCCACATTGCCTAAGATATGCTGAAACGGAGACATAGCAGGGTTTGAAGGATCAAGCGCAATACCTTTAGATACCACGCCTAACACAGCTAAGAATAAAAATACCCGAACAATGGACGCAATCAAAATGCCTGATACAGAGCTGCTTGTCACTGAGGGCAGATTTTCCTCTCCGCTAATACCCGCCTCTAGCAACCGGTGTGCCCCTGAGAAAGTAATATAACCACCGACAGTACCGCCAACCAAGGTAACAATAGCCATAGCATCTATTTTGCTTGGCATAATAGTACGTGCGGCCGCTTCAGCAAAGGGCGGGTTAGATTTAAACATCACATAGATTATGAGTACCAGAAGCGTAAAACCCATAAGTTGGGTGAACCTATCCATGATAGGCCCCGCTTCACGGCTTAAGAAGATAGCCACGGCTATGACACCACTGATTAAAGCACCAGTAATAGGAGAGATGTCAAATACCGCTTGCATACCAAGACCAGCGCCACCGATGTTACCAATATTGAACGCCAGACCCCCTAACACCACTAAGAAGGTTAAAAAGTAACCTACCCCAGGAAAGACAAGGTTAGCGACTTCTTGCGCCCGCTTTTTAGAGACCGCAATAATACGCCAGACATTCAGCTGAACTCCGATATCCATAATAATCGAAATCAAAATGACAAAGCCAAAGCTGGCCATTAAGCTTTCGGTAAAGGTGGCAGTTTGGGTTAAAAAACCTGGACCCACTGCCGAGGTTGCCATTAAGAATGCGGCACCGAGTATGGCAGTATTGTTCTTCTTTAAGGCGTTCATAGGCATCCTTATCAAAGGCTTCGTTTAAGATAATAATGTTTAGTCGTGCTTATTAAAATTGTCATCAAATTAGAGCGATATAAGGTATAAATTGAAGCGACATACAATAGAGCTTGAGATAAAAGGGTCTATCTCGCTATTATTTTGATGCCCTGTTGTTCAAGCTGGCTTTTAATCTCAGCGGCAAACTTAACAGCATGTGCATTGTCGCCATGTAGACAAATACTTTGAGCCTCGACGGCAACTTTAGTACCATCAACACTGGTAACCACGCCTTCGGTAATCATCTGTAGCGCATGCTGTGTGGCTTGCTCAGGGTCAGTGATTAGAGCGTTGTCTTTGGTACGTGAGACAAGGGAACCATCGCTTTCGTAATTTCTATCAGCGAAAACTTCTGAGATAGTATTCAGTCCTTGTGCCTTTGCGGCACTGATGAGAAAGCTACCTGATAAGCCCATAATTGCCAAACTGGAATTAAAGCGTTTCACTTCACTGATCACAATATTAGCCAGATGCTCATCTTTAGCAGCTTGGTTATATAGCGCACCATGCGGTTTGACATAGCTCAGCTCAACGCCCACCAAGTCGCAGACGGCTTTAGCAGCGCCTAATTGATAACTTATCAGCGCCCGATATTCCGCTTCACTTAAGTCTTGCGGCGTACGACCAAAGTTTTCCTTGTCATCCAGACCCGGATGCGCGCCGACTCGTACCTGATATTGTTTGGCAAGTTGTAAGGTCTCTAGCATATGCTGATAGGAGCCGGCATGCAGACCGCAGCTGACATTGGCTGAGCTGACAATACGCATTAGTGCCTCGTCTTGACCACAGCCTTCGGCCACGTCCGCATTTAAATCAACACTGATGCTTTTGGTCTGGTTTGTATTATTAATTGTCATCTGCATATCTCCTAATGCGCTCGATGTAGCGCTGTCGTTGTTGACGAGCCTCTAGAGCGTCTTCCATTGATATCAATTCAAAACGGCAATGCTGTCCAAAGCGGGTTTGCGCCATTAGCCCAATATCGGCTTCAATAACGGTTGCTATTTTGGGATAACCGCCAGTGGTTTGCGCATCGGACATTAGTACAATCGGCTGGCCTTGTGGCGGTACTTGAATCATGCCCGCCGCCACACCATGAGAACTCATACTGATATCTTCAATCGATTTTAATGGCATGTTACCGACGCAGCGATAGCCCATACGGTTACTGCTGGTATCCACTTTCCAGTCCTGCTGCACAAAGTTCATTTTTGAGGTGTCATCAAAGAAGTCGTATTCACTGTTTTTGACCACACGAATGATATTGTGTGCAAAGTCGTCATTATCACTAAACAGACGCGGTACACCAATAACCGGTAATGGCGTGTGTGGCGTGGTCTTTAAGCTAATGTCGTCGCCTTGTTGCAAGAATCTACCCTCTTTACCACCAAATTCAGCCTTGGTATTGGTACTGGCTGAGCCAAGCACCGGCTCGATATTAAATCCGCCTTGTACGCATAGATAGGCGTACATGCCCTGTAGCGGACGAACCAGTTTTAAGGTTTGACCAGCTTTGGCATTGATACGCCAGTAGCCATAGATTCGGGTATCATCGAGGTAAGCTTCGTAAATAGCACCGGTTAAACAAAAACAGGTATCTTGGCTAAATTCAAATTCCATACTACCAAGAGCAAATTCGATAGCAGGCTCATCCAAATCGTTTTTCATCAGCGCATTGCCTGCTTGCAGTGCCCACGGGTCCATCACACCATTGGGGCCAACACCTAAGCCACGAAAGCCAAAGCGACCCCTGTCTTGAATACTTGCCAGTGCGTTTGAGGCTAAAATTTTCATTGTGGTTGCCTGTTTCTGGTTCTTATTCATTTATAGTACTTATTAGTTATGAGCTTATGTATCATGAATATCGATGGCTTTAAACTGAAGCGTATCGCCAGCGCTCAAAGCGGTTGGTGGCGTTTGGTTTAAATCAAACAAGGGCATCTCAGTCTGTCCGAGTAGTTGCCAGCCGCCAGGGGATGAGAACGGATACACACCGGTTTGCTCACCGCCGATACCGACTGAACCTGCTGGAACTTTAGTGCGCGGCGTCTCTCGTCTTGGGAAGTACAGCTTTTCTGATAATCCGCCCAGATATGGGAAGCCTGGCTGAAAACCGATAAAATAAACGGTGTAGGTGGCTTCGGTATGTAGCTTGACTACCTCGTCAATCGACAGACCCAAAGACTGAGCCATAGGCGCTAAGTCTGGGCCATATTTACCGCCGTAATGCACGGGTATTTCGATATGTTTGCCTTGAATACTTTTGGCTTCGGTATGCTGACTAATGTCGGCCAGCTGTTTTTGCAATGCGTTTAGCTCATTAAAGCTAAGCGGCTTGGTAAACACGCTGAGCGTATTCATGCCAATAATGACCTCAACCACTGTTGGCAAGGCTTGTATGCTGTCTGCCAGCGCCCAGCAAGTTTGCTGCTTCTCAAGCGTAATCGGTGGCTGCATATACAGTGCAAGGCAGGTTTCACTACACCATTGCCACTGCGTGCCTGCGCTATTGCTATCGGCTGTGGTCTGAACATCCGATTTGGTATCGGGCTGAGTCTGTGACGTTTGCATGCTTGGCATCCTTAAATATTTTTCTCAATCCATTGTTCTAAATAGTGAATACTCACTTGACCTTCATTAAAGCCGTCATCTTGAAACAATCTTTGATGAAGTAAAGTATTGGTGTCAATGCCGTCAATTTGAGTTTCATTCAGCGCCGCTTGCATTCTGGCAATGGCATCATCTCGGCTTGTGCCATGCACACAGATTTTTGCAACAAGACTATCGTATGAGGGAGGGACGGTGTAGCCTGTCTCGATATGACTGTCGACACGTACCCCAAATCCAGCAGGCAGGTGGCAGTAATCGATACGCCCCGGAGTAGGCAAGAAAGTATAGGGGTTTTCAGCATTAATACGACACTCAAACGCATGACCCGATAAACTAATATCTTGCTGTTGATAGGGCAGCGGTTGACCCGCAGCCACTAGTATCTGAGCTTGAACAATATCAATACCGGTCACAAGCTCGGTAATCGTGTGCTCTACTTGAATACGGGTATTCATTTCAATAAAAAAGAATTCCCCATTTTCATATAAAAATTCAAAAGTACCCGCCCCCACATAGCCCATTTTAATACAGGCATTGACGCAGGCTTGACCGATTTCTTGACGCTGTGACTCTGTAATACCTGGAGCAGGCGCCTCTTCAATCACCTTTTGATGACGACGCTGCATAGAGCAATCACGCTCTCCTAAGTGAATGGCATGACCCTGCGTATCGGCGAGCACTTGTATCTCGATATGACGCGGCTTTTGTAAGTAACGCTCCATATAAACCACCGAATCACCAAAGTTAGCCTCAGCCTCGCTTTTGGTCATTGAAATGGCTTTTAGCAGGTTGCTCTCTTTTTCGACGACGCGCATACCTCGACCACCGCCGCCACTGGCTGCTTTAATAATAACTGGATAACCAACCTCTTGAGCAAGAGCTAATACTTCTTGATCGTTATCAGGTAAAGCGCCCTCAGAACCGGGCACACAAGGCACGCCTGCCTTTATCATCTGTTTTTTTGCCTCAACTTTATCGCCCATCTGACGAATATTTTGCGCAGTGGGTCCGATAAAGACCAATCCTGCCTGCGTCACATTATCGGCAAAATTTGCATTTTCAGCTAAAAAACCATAACCCGGATGAATGGCCTCGCTACCCGTCATGAGCGCCGCTGAAAGTATGGCTTCTTGATTAAGATAGCTTTTATTTGCTGGGGCAGGGCCAATACAGACTGCCTCATCCGCCAAGCGAACCGCCAGTGTATCCTTATCTGCCTCAGAATATATCATGACGGACGAGATACCCATTTTCCGACAAGCTCGTACAATACGAAGGGCAATCTCTCCACGGTTGGCGATAAGAATCTTATTAAACATAGGGGCTTCCTAGCGGTTACTATTTATTTATGGACGGTTTAAAGTTTTAAAAATTTAGCTATTATACGACAGTCATTAATTGCTAAACGGGACGAATCTCAAATAGTGGTTGATCAAACTCGACAACATCGCCCTCATTAATGAGTATCTTATCGACGATACCATCGGTATCTGCTTTTACTTCATGCATAATCTTCATCGCTTCAATAATGCATAACGTATCGCCAGCAGTGACACTATCACCTTCGCTTACAAATACCTCAGCACTGGGCTCTGAGCGAAGATAAAAGGTACCCATCATGGGGGCAATAACCGTGTTAAAGTCTGAGCGAGTGAGTTCTGTTACGCCTGTATCTTCCTGGTCTATAGACTGTATAGCATCTATAGGCTGGCGAGAAGAGCGTTGTTCAAGGTCAGTACTTTGAGTCGCACTGTTGGCAGTATTGTAAATTTTAGAAGAGGCTAGTGAGGTTTTGCTTGAGTTATAACAGACAACAACAATGCGTTTATCGCCATCTGTTACCTCAAGCGACTCAATATTGGATCGCTCTGCAAGTTTAATGAGCTGTTCTACATCATCAAGGTTAATATCCATGAGGGCCTCTTATTTATCAATTGGGCTAAGTTTTGACGATTAAGCCTATAATATGAAAACAATGGTCAATAATACTATTATAATTTTAAAGCAAATTAAATAAGTTAAATGTTATAAATCAATGTCTTAAACTTATAAAAATCCCTAAGACTGATAAATAATCATAGGGTATCATAACCTAAAGCGACCACCCAACTGTCTATCTCCCAGTTCGCTGTTTATAATTGCTTAGAGATTCAGTCTCTAAAATAATCAGCCAGTAACGAAATAGGGTTACGTTCAGTAAGCTAAAATAGCTTTTTGTGGTAATCTTCTTTAAAATCTTAGCATTCACTTTATACAGTCAATAGACCCTATATTTATTAAACCCTGTTGATTATGTCGATTGAAGACATTCATTGATTTATTTATTCATTTATTTATTTATTACGCAAGAGTTGAGGCAGCCATGACCCAAACCACCACTACCTTAAGTATAGACGAGCAACTGGCAATTATTCAGCGCGGTACGCATGAGATTTTGTCTGAAGATGACTTAGTGGCTAAGCTAAAACTTGGCCGTCCGTTAAAAATCAAAGCGGGGTTTGATCCGACGGCCCCTGATTTACACTTGGGTCATACGGTGCTGATTAATAAACTCAAGCACTTTCAAGACTTAGGGCATGAGATTTATTTCTTAATTGGCGATTACACTGCCAAAATTGGCGATCCAACGGGTAAAAACACCACCCGTCCTCCGTTAACTGATGAACAAATTAAAGAGAATGCCAAAACGTATGCCGAGCAAGTGTTTAAGATATTAGATAAAGACAAAACTAAAGTGGTGTTCAACTCTGAGTGGTTTAATGACATGAGTGCTGGCGATATGATTTCGCTCGCCAGTCAGCAGACGGTATCACGTATGCTAGAACGTGATGATTTCTCAAAACGCTATGCGGCACAAACACCCATCTCTATTCATGAGTTTTTGTATCCGTTAGTGCAGGGCTATGATTCAGTCGCATTAGAGGCGGATGTGGAGCTTGGCGGAACTGACCAAACTTTTAACCTATTAATGGGGCGTACGTTGCAGTCTCGCTATGGTCAAGAGTCGCAAGTGTGTATTACGGTGCCCATTCTTGAAGGGTTAGATGGCGTTAATAAAATGTCAAAGTCACTGGGCAACTATGTGGCAATCTATGACACCCCAGGCACCATGTATCAAAAAATCCTATCGATGCCAGATACGCTCATTCGCCGCTATTATGAGTTTTTAAGCTTTAAACCCATGGATGAGGTCGAAGCACTATTGGCAGAGATTGAAAATGGGCGTAACCCGCAAGAGATTAAACGTATCTTGGCAGAAGAGCTTATTGAGCGCTTCCATGATGCAGAGGCGGCTGCCAATGCCCATAAATCAGCGGGTAATGTATTGGCGGACGGTGAGTTGCCAGTAGATTTGCCAGAGGTGACACTTGAGTTGCCCGAGGGTCAAGAGGCCTTATTTATTACGCAAATTTTAAACCAAGCAGACCTTGCTAAAAATAATGCCGCAGCAAAAGATATGCTTAAACGCAATGCGGTAAAAGTGGATGGTGAAGAGGTGAATGCGGGCTTTAGCTTAACCTCAGGTCAGACGGTAGTGATTCAGGCAGGCAAAAAAGCGTTTGCTAGGGTGACAGTAGTTTAATGACACGGTTTATTGGGTTATATTAAAATTAAAGCTTATATCGTTTTCGATTAGGAACCATCATGTTAAAGCCGACAACGCTGTCTTACAATGGTATAACCCTTGAGCCACTCACTCAAAGTCATGCAGATGACTTAGCCAGAGCCTGCCAAGATGGAAAGCTTTGGGAAACGGTGTATACCTCTGTACCAAGTCCAGAAACCATATCTGACTATATTACTAAAGCTCATAATATGGAAGATAGAGTTGCGTTTGCCGTTATCGATGAGACTACAGGTAAAGCGATTGGGTCGACCAGCTTTTATAATATTATGCCAATGGTGAAACGGTTAGAGATTGGATATACATGGTATGCTAAATCTTATTGGCGCAGTCATATTAATACCTCATGTAAGCTGATGCTAATGACACATGCTTTTGAGACGCTAGAATATCTGACAATAGGCTGGCGTACAGATATCATAAATACTCAATCACAACGAGCCATAGAGAGATTAGGCGCTAAACAAGACGGCGTGATTCGTGGTGATCGCATGCGTCAAGATGGTACTATTACGGACTCTGTCGTTTACAGCATGACGATGAATGAGTGGCCACAAGCAAAAACGAAACTAGAAAATAAGCTGAAACGTTATGAGCAAACATAAAACAGACACGGCGCCACAGGTTCCCCAAGGTATTTACCGTCATTACAAAGGCAATCTTTATCAGGTTCTGCACAGCGCACATCATTCTGAAACCGAAGAAGCGTTGGTCGTCTATCGCTGTCTCTATGGTGAATACGGTGTCTGGGTGAGGCCTTTAGATATGTTTATCGAAACAGTAGAGGTGGAGGGGAAACACCTACCCCGTTTTGAATTAATCAAAGGCTTAAAAGATTAACCACCGTTAATCTTTATTTAAAGATATGCTCTGAAAATATCTATGCTCACTATTAAACTTTATGATCATACCGACAGGCGCTAGAACGCTGATCCAGACTGCATAACCTATTGATAGCCCTTGTACGACCATCAAAAAACTACTTGCCACTATCGCAAGTGCAATAAATAACGTCAAAATACTATGTTGAGAGTTGCGACTGACAATATGGCGTAAGGTCCATAACGTAATCAAAAAGGCAGCAAGCTGTATCATGATTATTGCCATAGCATAAGACATCGTCACACCGTTATTGGTGACATTGGCTTCATTGTTCAGAGCGTCACTGACGAGATGCAAGGCACTTCCAATACCTGCTAAAGAGGCGAATATAAAAAAGTGACCATAGCCAAAAGCCACTAAATCATGACGGCGGCGCTCTTCTTGCAAAATAGAATCAAAGGGGACGCTAAAATAGAGCCACCATATTGCAAATAGTAAGGCCACCAAAGCCGAGGCAGTAATAAGAATATCTTTCGCAACAAACGCAGGATCAATGATGAAACTTTTAATCGTTCCGCTGACGCCTACGATTCCCTCACCTAATACAATAATGGTTAATAATCCATAACGCTCCGCAAGATGACCAGGATGCCAGTTGTCAAACTGATCGGCACGTGCCCAGATGGGCATCAAAAGCTCAGCGACTATAAATACCACTAGGGCAGGCGTTTGTACTGAATTCGGTAAAAATAGCCAGCTAATCCACATCGCTTGCAAGGTAAGCAGACCGACAATACTGCGCATAGCCACTTGCTTGTGACTGGGCACATCATGATAGACTCGAAGCCATTGACTACAGCTGGCAAGGCGCATAATGGCATACCCAACCACCCCGATCCACATCAATCCTTGTTCAAAAAAACGGCTGATATTGGCGGCGATCAATAAAGAGCCAAACATTTGGAACATAACCGATATGCGGTAAGGCGTATCATCAGGATCATAGCCTGAACCAAACCAAGTAAAACTGGTCCACGCATTCCATAGGATAAAAAACGCCACGGTAAAAGTAATAAAGCCTGATAAGTCATGCTCAATTAAGCGTCTATAAAACCCATTGGCTGCGGCCGAAACAGCAATGACGTAGACCAAGTCAAATAAGAGCTCAAGCGTGGTTGAGGCTCTATTGGCCTCATAAGGGTCTCTGGCGACAATTGGTTTGCTAGGTAGCAAAAAGCTCATTCAATCTGTTCCGATAAAGTATAGTCGCAGGTAAACTAAAGAGCGACCGCCTTAACCTGACTAAGCCTACTAGAGTAGTACTTGCGCTCGGTTGCTTTGCCTCTCATTTAGTTATCTATTTATAGTGTACGATAGGATTATAAGATAATAGGTTATTGTACAAAAAAAGGCACTACTTATTCATTTAAGTAGTGCCTTTTTAACTTAAGCTTAATAGGGCTTATTGTTTTAAACCCGCTTCGATCTGAATTTTTAAAGTCACATCTTTCATCATCCCGCCATCAGTATACATATCAATGCCCCATTTGGTTCTATCAATCGTGGTTTCAAAGTCGCCACCACATACTTGAGTGTTTAATAAGGGGCTATCGTAACAGTTGAAGCTTGTTGCTTTTAACGTAACAGGATGAGTCTGGTCAAGCAGAGTCAACTCACCATTAACCGCAGTTACTTTATCACCATCAAACTGCCAATCCGTCGATTTAAAATAAGCGGTTGGATACTTCTCAACATTAAAGAAGTCAGCAGATTTTAGATGCTTATTAAAAGGTTTGATACCTGTCTCTAAGCTACTAATTGGAATCGTCACACCAACAAATCCTTTTTGAGCTGCAGGGTCATATTCGACGATACCTGATAAGCCGTAGAAGCCGCCAGCGTTAGTAGAAGTGCCAAAGTGATTGACAAAAAAACGTGCATTAGCATGATGAGGATCAATCTCGTAAGTGGCCGCATTACCAGCAACACTCAAAGTACCTAAGCCTGCGAAAAGGGCAACTGCTAGTGTATTTTTTAAAACGTTCAAAGTGATTCTCCTATAATAGAAACCTGAAATATGGATAATAAAACAGACCCTAATAGTGTCAAATAAGCTCTACGGTAACTAATAATTTAGATGACAAACGATTTAAATTATGAAAGCTTCAATGGTAGCTTAATTTAATCGTAACCTATAATAAATTAAGGTAATAAAATAAGGGTGCAGTTTAAGAGTGTCTTATTAATATTGAGGTTTAGTTTAGCAAAATTTGAATAGAATTTGGGCTAAACATAACTTTATAATGGAGAAATTTGGTTGTATTTTAGTTATGAGTAGCACGTAATTTTACATAATTGCATAAACTTTAAACACAACTATTCAAAAACATATTCTTATTAAAAACAGAGGCTTGCTTTTAGTTTAGTTATCGATGTTAGTTATGAATGTTTAATAAACACCGATCACATTCTCTTTAGCTGGCAGGCTTAATTTTACGACCCATAAGGGAGTTTGCAACCCAAGCAGGGCCTATCAATAAAAACTGTAAATCTTTGAAGAATGACGGCTTTTTGCCTTCGATTTTATGTCCGATAAACTGACCAATCCACGAGACAACGAAGATGACTGCCCATGCTTTAAACCCAAGCGGTAGCATGGCGATTGCTGACATACAAATTAGCATAAACATGCCCATGGCGATAAATAATGGTGTCGATAGCTTCAAGTAAAAGATAGCCACGAGCATAGCGACTACGATGGTAAACCAAGCAGCCACTGACATGCCCATACCTAATATGCTGACAAAAATCGTCGGGACACATAACCAGTGGATTGTTTTATTAATTGGGTTTTGGTGACTAACGGCATACTCAGAGAGCCATTGGTCTAGCGTACGTTTTGTAGAATGCTTACGTGATGACATACTAATTTCCTTATTAGCAATGAGTTGTGAGACTATTATTACAGTAAGCATCAGCATTGTAAATATAGAAAATGAGAGACTTAAAAAGGTGTAAGTTTGAGTTATCGAATAACACGTATTGACTTTATTTATTAATGTAATATTTATTAAATTTACTTTTTAAGGTTACCTCATATTGAATATTGGATAGAATACCCCCATTTTAATACTTCGAGAAGGTGGATTTGTCGTGATTAGCCACTCACTGCCACTCTTAGATTTTATAAAGGAAGTTAGCGTATGATGCGTATTGGTCTGTTTTTATTAACCAACTTAGCAGTACTGGTGGTGTTTAGTATTGTCTTTAGTATTTTATCCGCCGTTTTCGGATTGGGATCTGTACACGGCGCGAATGGTCTTAATTTTGCTAGCCTTGCTGTGATGTGTGCCATATACGGCATGGTAGGCTCGATCATTTCACTTTTTTTATCAAAGTGGATGGCAAAGCGTTCAACAGGCACTGTGGTTATCGAACAGCCTAAAACAGCAACTGAGCAGTGGTTGATCGACACCGTCGCAAAACAAGCAAAAGCGGTAAAAATTGACATGCCAGAAGTCGGTATCTTTGATAATGCACAGCCTAATGCCTTTGCGACCGGCTGGAATAAAAACAAAGCCCTCGTGGCGGTTTCATCGGGATTGCTACAGAGTATGACCCCTGACGAGGTTGAGGCAGTATTAGCACATGAGATTGGTCACGTTGCCAATGGTGATATGGTGACCTTAGCACTGATTCAAGGTGTGGTTAACGCCTTCGTCATGTTCTTTGCGCGAGTGATCGGTAGCTTTGTCGATAGAGTTGTGTTTAAAAACGAAGATGGTCCGGGTATTGGCTATTTTGTGACCAGTATCGCTATGGACATTGTGCTCGGTTTCTTAGCATCTGCCATCGTCATGTGGTTCTCACGTAAGCGTGAATTTCGCGCCGATGAAATGGGGGCTAAGCTGGCAGGTCCACAAAAGATGATCAGTGCATTGGATGCGCTTCGTCCTACTGAAGTAAGACCGGATCAAATGCCAAAGAATATGCAAGCTTTTGCGATTACCACCGGTCAGACCCAAGGCTTTAGTGTGGCAAGTTTATTTCGTTCGCATCCTACCCTTGACGATCGTATTGCTGCTTTGAAGCAATATAGTCCCGGCAAAGTTTAATTCGTCCTAGAGAGCCTCTAATGAGTAGACAAAAAAAATACCGCGAACGATATCGCGGTATTTTTTATGGAAATGTTTATCTCGTCACTTACTAAACATCGTTTTTTACGTAGGTCCTAATAATGTTGTCGCTGACATGAAATTAGGGGCTTTAAAACAGGTCTATTAAGGCTTAGTAGCATTAATTAAGCGCACTGCGTTGCCACTCATATAATCCAATAAAGGCATTGACTTGATAGACCATCGTTTGAATAGCAAAAATATAATTGCCCGTCATTAGATTAACAATCAGCCACACAAAGTTAACCGCTATCCAAATCCACCAGTTAAATGAATAGCGAAGTATCATAGTCGCTTGGGCGGTAATGGACAACACAAACGCTAAAACGTTAATCCAATAAAAGTCAATCATGCCAAGGAATTGACTACCGTCGTTTTCAACAACCGCATAGCCTTGCTCAGTTAACCAATTATTGACAATAGGAAATAACATTAGTCCAATAGCAATAAACACAAAGGTCACAATCCATACTAATTTGGTGGCAGACTTTGGTACCATATCGCCATCGGCATCGGTATTTTTTGACCAATAGACCAAGCCATAAACATGGGTAAGAAAGTTAAACATCGGTGCCAGCATAAGCCCGACTGCGCCTGATGTCGCTTGCACCACGCTTTCACCTGCAGTTGCTACCATGCCTAAGCCATTACCGGATATATTTTTGCGAAAGGATAGTGATACCACGCAGACCAAGCCAACTATTGAGATACCAAGGTAAAACCAGTCAAGTTGAGTATGCTTTGTGGTGAGCCAAAAACCAGTACTTAAGGCAATTACACCCAGCACAAACCAAGTCACAATCCAATTTTTCGCCCACTTACCCGTGAGGTTGTCGAGAAGTTCTATCTGCATGTTTATCCTTAAGAGATATTGATAAGATGTTGATAAATAAATTTGGCTTCAAGTTACGTCAAGTCGCTTGAATGTTGTCGCTTAAATGTTAATGGCACATCATATGAGGGCTGGCGCAGAATTAAAATATACCGCCCCTAAGATAATGACGCTAAATAAGCACTGGTCTACCGTCACTGTCTAGCAAATACGTGCTGATCAATATAATCAATTGCTTCAACATAACGCTCAAAATAATCTGGACTGGTTATACGATGCGTGACTATCTGATGACGGTCGTATATGTCAGATAATCGTCTTTCAAAACGATCTCGCGCATTTTCAGAGCCTAATGAGCGCATACCATCGGCGACCCATGGCGTGTTATTGGCTAAAAACAGCGTATGATCGAATCGAATCTCATCAATACAGGCACCGACAAAAGTATGAGTGCGTCCTTCATACTCTTCACAAAACGCTTGGGTAGTCACGAAGTCAGTATCTATAATCGTTACTGGAGATTTGGCTTGATAGACAGCTTCGCGCACTGCATGGGCATGATCTAACGCAATGGGCGCATAATCACTATATTGCAGACCAACTTCTGTACCGCCTAAGTCGGTACCCACATACAAGCGTCCCATCTCCAAGGCAATATCGGCCCCATAATAGTTGGCAAGTTTGTGAACCAATGTCGTTTTACCAGAGCTCTCACCACCAACGATAGCAACCGTACGTGTATAGTCACCTCGCGCTTCAGGATGAATGATATCCCAGTTAGCGATGGGGTTATGATGAATGGTCGTGCTGTCAAATTCAGGGTGTAGTGGGGTGGTCGTGACAGAGATATTAAGCGAAGCAGTTACCGCGTCTTTTGATAACGCATGACCGTCAGTGACAAGGAGCGTACGGTCACCTTCGATATGCAACTTATCTAAAATGTAATCGATTTTAGCGTTATAGGCATCTATGTTAAGGGTAATATTCTCAACACTGTCATGCACTGGAAATGAAAAGTCATCACAAATATGTATTTTGATAAAAGGCAGGTCACGACAGGCCATCTGTAACCATCGCGCTTTGTCATGCAGTGTCACCGGAAATTTAGGATTGGGATTAGGATGTCGAGTAATGACAATATGTAGCACTTCCACTTGCGATGACGCATATAAAATACTTCTTATATGCCCTAAGTGTAAGGGTTCGAAATGACCTATCATTAGACCCGAATTCTGCATAGTGCTATCCTCATTGCGAAGCAGCTTAATAGTAGAAGTATATTAAGTCATCTATATAAATTTTTATTTTAAAGCTTTGTTACATTGTTTAGCAATTAGCTATAAAAAATCAACCGATTAAATAGCCAAATAAATGGTCAGAAAATTAAATAACCTGACAATTAAGGAATTGATTGTTTATATCGTTGTAACCTAGATTGCTAAATCGATTTAATACTTTAATACACGACCCAAACTATAGGACGTTACTCAATAATATCACTAACGTTTAGTAAGAGACATTAAGCACAACGTTACAAACTCAGTGCAAACCTTAAACAGCAATCTGTAAAATAAATACTATAATAATAGCTATGAAGTTATTCAATAAGGCATAAAATTATAAGGTTTAAAAGTTTGGTTATTTTTTACAAATAACTCTTTTTACAAATAACTCTACAAAGACTTTAACTAGTATAAATGAGGCTACTATAAATAGGATTTTAATCAAACTTTTTCATTGGGTCTTTGTATTTTGATAAATTTCCCAAAACAATACAATGGTTTTGCAATATTTTTAAATGTAACGTTTCAGCTAAGGGGTAGAAAATGGCAACGCTTAAGAAACTTCATCGCTCACGCCAGCATCGTATGATTGCAGGTGTGATGGGTGGTATAGCCGAATACTTTGGTTGGTCACCGAATCTTACCCGTCTGTTATTTGTCATTATTTCGACTGCCAGTGTCGCGGTTCCTGGTATTTTAATTTACCTCATTTTATGGTTGATTATGCCAAATGCGACGGCAGAATCTTATCAATAAGAGCGATCTTAAATGAGCGATGTTATTTATCAGAATATATCACTAACTCGAATGACCTATATATTAATTAACAAGAAAAATAAATTAAAATAATTAGAAAATAACCACTAATAACATCGGAAATTTTTAGGCAAATTTGGGTTAAACAGTAATATAATGAAACACTTAAATTGCCATAATTTGAATAAAAAAAGTTATAATAATGTCATAACTTGAAAAGTTCAAAGTAAAATAAAAATAATAGTAGCTGGAGTAGACGGTTACTATAAAACGCTTTCCTCCTGCCTAGATGTCTCACATCTAGGTATTTTTTTGTCTAAATTTACCCTAATTCTTGCTTTAACGATGAATGTTTAACAGACTCTAGATAAAATAACGTTTTTTTAGTAAGGTGAGCGTAATAAAGAGTATCCCCTATAAAAAGCAATACATACTTCAAGCAATAAAGACTAAGAACATTACTCACCCTATCAACCTCTATTTTATTTAAACGTGGCGACATTATGACATTTCAAGAACTGATATTAACACTGCAATCTTATTGGGCTAAAAAAGGCTGTGTGGTATTACAGCCCTATGATATGGAAGTAGGCGCAGGGACTTTTCATACCGCAACCTTTTTACGATCTTTAGGGCCAGAGATTTGGAACGCAGCCTATGTGCAGCCCTCACGTCGACCTACGGATGGTCGTTATGGCGATAACCCCAACCGTCTGCAACACTATTATCAGTTTCAAGTGGTTATGAAGCCCAATCCACCCAATATTCAAGAGTTATATTTAGGATCACTGGAAGCAATTGGCATCGATACCTTGACGCATGATGTGCGCTTTGTAGAAGATAACTGGGAGTCGCCAACGCTTGGTGCTTGGGGTCTGGGTTGGGAAGTCTGGTTAAACGGAATGGAGGTGACTCAGTTTACCTATTTCCAGCAAGTTGGTGGTCTTGAGTGTTTCCCAGTGACGGGCGAAATTACCTATGGGCTTGAGCGTCTCGCAATGTACATTCAAGGTGTGGATAGCGTTTATGACTTAGTGTGGACAGATGGTCAGTTTGGTAAAGTGACGTATGGGGATGTGTTCCATCAAAACGAAGTAGAGCAATCGACGTATAACTTTGAACATGCTGATGTGCCAAAAATGTTTGAGTTGTTTGATTTCTACGAGCAGCAAGCGGACAAGTTAGTAGCAGCAGGCTTGCCATTACCGGCCTACGAGATGGTCCTAAAGGCCTCACATACGTTTAATTTGCTCGATGCCCGCGGTGCTATCTCAGTTACTGAGCGTCAGCGTTTTATTTTAAGGGTACGCACCTTATCTCGAAAAGTAGCAGAAGGCTACGTACAGGCACGCGCTAAGCTTGGATTTCCGCTAGCAGATGAGGCGCATAGACAAGCGGCTTTAGATAAATATTTGCCAAAAGCTGAGACAGGTGACGACTCAAAAGCTGATAATAAAAGCAGCTAACCCTATAAAAGCAACCGTACTAAAGCAACCGTACTAAAGCAACCGTACTAAAGCAACAGTACTAAAGCTGTCAACTAAGGGTAGCGTCCCGTATTACCGCCTAAATCCTTAAAATTTTTAATACTGATAACTAGAGAATCTCATGAGCACAATTTTATTTGAACTTGGCACAGAAGAGTTGCCACCAAAGAGCCTAAAACCGTTACGTGATTCGCTGAAATCAAGCGTTGAGAGCCAACTAAAAGAAGCTAATATCAGTTATGACCATCTTAAAGCCTTTGCTGCCCCGCGCCGCTTAGCTATTCAAATTGAAGGTATCGCCGATAAGCAGCCTGATCGCACTGAGCAAAAACGTGGCCCTGCGGTTAAAGCGGCATTTGATGCTGATGGCAATCCCACGCGTGCTGCTCAAGGTTTCGCTAAAGGCTTAGGGATAGACGTTAGTGAGCTTGAGACAATTAAGACCGATAAAGGGGATTATATTGGTTATGAGTTAACCGTTCAGGGTCAGGCGACAACTGAGCTGTTACCGACTATTTTTCAGTCGTCATTAGATAACTTGCCGATCGCCAAACGTATGCGCTCGGGTGCCAGTCGTGAAGAGTTTGTGCGTCCTGTCAAATGGTTGGTTTTTATGAAGGATGACAAGGTTATCCCCGCAACGATTCAAGGGCTAACCACCGGTGTGAAGACGGATAAAGGTATTGAGACCGGTAATATAACTTTAGGTCATCGATTTCATGCTGGCGATGCACTCATTCCCCATGCCAAAGAGTATGAGCGAGTGCTTGAGAAGGTAAAAGTCATCGCAGATTTTGATCGCCGTCAGCAGCTAATCGTAGATCAAGTACAAACCCTAGCAGATGATGTCGATTCTACGGCGATTGTCCCGCAAGATCTGCTCGATGAAGTCACGGCATTGGTCGACTTACCCGTTGCTTTACGTGCCAGCTTTGAAGAGCGCTTTTTACAAGTACCACAGGAGGCGCTTATTAGTACCATGCAGGCCGACCAAAAATACTTTTGCCTGACGGATAGCAAGGGTAAATTAAGACCGTATTTTATCTTTATTAGTAATATCGAATCGAAAGACCCAAGCCAAGTTATTAGCGGCAATGAGAAGGTCGTGCGTCCGCGTTTGGCAGATGCTGAATTCTTCTTCTTACAAGACCAAAAATTGCCCTTAATTAACATGGCCGACAGTCTAAAAAACCGTGTTTTCCAAGACAAACTAGGTACGATTTGGGAGAAATCGGAGCGCATTGCTAAGTTAGCCGCTTTTATTGCAGCGACCTTAAAAGATCAAAAGATTGACGGTTTTACAGATATTGATGTTGAGCAAGCCACCCGTGCCGCCATGCTGTCTAAAGCAGACTTAACCAGTACTTTAGTAGGCGAGTTTCCTGAGTTACAAGGCATTGCAGGTACGTATTATGCACGATTGAATGGTGAGCCTGAAGCCATTGCTGCCGCTATTGAAGAGCAGTATCTACCTAAGTTTAGTGGCGATGTATTACCGCAAACGCCAATAGGTATCTGTTTGGCATTAGCAGATCGTATTGACACCTTGGTGGGTATCTTTGGTATTGATCAAGCGCCGACCGGCTCAAAAGATCCATTTAGCTTACGCCGTTCTGCCATTGGGGTACTGCGACTATTAATCGAAAAACAGTTACCCATCAATGTCGTGAGTCTGATTGAACAGGCGATCTTAAACTATCAAGATAAACTGCCTCATGCGGGCAAGACTCTGACCGACGTTATTGACTTTATCAACTCACGCTACCGTGCAATGTATACCGAGCAGGGTGTTAGTGTTGATACGATACAAGCAGTATTAGCGATTAATCCGCACATGCCACTTGATTTTGATCAGCGGTTGCATGCGGTAAATGAATTCCGCAAGTTGCCTCAAGCGGCGACATTGGCTGAAATAAATAAACGGGTAGCGAATATCTTAGCCAAATCAGAAGGTGAGATCAGTGAGGTGGTTGATCAAAGCTTGCTGACCGAAACGGCAGAAAAAGAGCTATATCAAGTGGTGAATGACGCCGAAAGCACCGTCGCACCGCTACAAGCCGTCGCAAACTATAATGATATTTTGCAAGCATTAATTAAGCTTGAAACGCCGTTAACCAACTTCTTTGATAATGTGATGGTGAATAGCGATGACGCGTCATTAAAAGCCAATCGATTAGCGCTACTAAAACGAGTACGTGAGCTATTCTTAACAGTCGCTGATGTGGGTGAGCTGCAAATTTAATGGATTGACGATAAATATCATTTAGGCTTGATAGAATATCTCAAAGAAGAGGGGTGTAACGAAAATGTTATGCCCTTTTTTAATGGGTGTGCTTTGAATTAATAGGTTTGCTTTTAATATAAAGTGAGAATTTAGATGACTCGAGTCGCGCACTTTCTAATCGCATTTTCTAATGGCACCTTCAAATAAGGGATAGAGGTCATAGAAAAGGCAAGCCGTTCAGCAGTAATATTGTAAGTAAAAATTACAAGTTACCATTACATATTTTTTATTTCTTATCGCATAATATAATCATTATAATTTTAGAGACCATTATACGTGAAATAAATATGAGTAATGGGCTTACATTATTAATGGGATTGTTCGATTTAAATGGTTGTATTTATTAGGTATAGGCTGACATGATTGAGAATTGGACACGGGAGCTGGTGACACAGCGGGTGTTAACGGCGACGTTACTGGTTATTTTATTTATTCTCAGTTTTAAAGTGGTACAGTTTTTTATTGTACCTGCTTTGTGGGCTGCCATTTTGGCCTATGTGACGTTTCCGGTTTATAACTTCTTTCATCAAAAGGTGATGTTAAGTCCTAATGTCAGTGCGGCCATCATGACCATCTGCATCTCCTTGATCTTGGGCGTTCCCATTGTCATTGGACTATTTATATTACAACAAGAAGCATTAAGCCTTTATAGTAATCTGTTATACCGTATTAAAGTAGGTTATGTTGATTTGCCAGATGAGATTAAGAACCTTCCTGTTATTGGTCAGCAAATAAAAGATTTATTATGGGAAATTAATAAAGATCCTGAAGCCTCTCTCAATGCCTTTAGAGCTTGGCTACAATCACACTTATATTATGGAAAGGTAGCGCTCGATGTTGCTTTTAGTAGTCTTGCAAAACTAGGTATGGCTTTAATGACGTTGTTCTTCTTTTACCGTGACGGTATTAGTTTAGTGAAGCAAATTCGTCAGGCATTACGTAATATTATTGGCAATCGTATCGATGGTTATATCGATTCTGTCGGCTCAACCACTCAAGCCGTCGTCTATGGCATTGGTCTGACAGCGTTGGCACAGGCCATACTGGCGGGGATAGGCTACTACTTTGCTGGGGCACCAAGCCCAATTTTGTTAACATTAATGACCTTTGTCATTGCACTAATCCCGTTTGGGACACCGTTTGCTTGGATGGGGGTTGCCATTTGGTTAGTGACCCAAGGTCAGACGCCAGAAGCCATTGGTTTGACATTATGGGGCGTCTTGGTGATCAGTTGGGTGGATAACCTTATACGTCCTATCGTCATATCGGGTGCGACTAAAATTCCATTTATTATTATCTTTATCGGTGTATTAGGTGGATTGACCGCCTTTGGATTTGTGGGTCTATTTATCGGCCCAGTGGTATTGGCCATTGCGCTTGCAGTGTGGCGTGAATGGATCAACCAACATCGCAACATCATATTTGCGCCTTGCTATACTCAATTAGATGAACATCAATGGAAGCCTGCCGATAGGCCGATGTCTTTTGAGATAACGCCAGATGTGGTTACCTTTAGTAAATATCCTTTCGCTGAATTAGCATTAGATACTATGGCTAAGAAAGACGCTAGTAATCATCAAGATGCCAAAAAACCTAAATTAGATCCTCATGATACTGACTCTGATAATACTGATCATCATAAGCCCAGTCATTAATGTCGTCGTTCGAAGCATGTAAAATCATAAGAAACCAAACAATAAAGCCGACGTATCAATCCCAACCTGAACCCAAACCTGAACTCGGATAAGGAATCCATTTTGTTATGCTGACACTTCTCGCTGATAGTAACATTGCCCACCTGCATGACTATTTTAATTCAGAGGTTTTAAACCATCCGGTAAAAGTGATTGCAATGGCAGGGCGAGATATCAATGTGGAGGCATTAGCAAAGTATCAACCTGATGCCTTACTGATTCGTTCAGTGACTCAGATAGATGCCCAGTTGCTGGATAAAAATAGCAGTGTTAAGTTTGTAGGCTCGGCGACTATTGGTACGGATCATGTCAATGAAGGTTATCTCAGCCTGCGAGGTATCCGCTTTGCCAATGCCGCAGGTTGTAGTAAGCACTCTGTGGCTCAATATGTCATAACCGCTATTGCACAGTTACGCCCCGATTATTTGTTAAATCCCGCGGACAACTCAGTGACATTGGGCATTATAGGGCTAGGCAATATTGGCAGTACGCTTGCTCGTTATGCACTAGATTTAGGCTGGCAGGTTTTAGGCTATGATCCCTTTTTATCTCAATCTACCATTAATAATGCCAGTTTTGAGCAAGTCATCACTCAAAGTAATGCCATAAGCTTGCACGTTCCTTTGACCCTATTAGGGCAAAATGAGCGACCCACCTATCATCTTATTAACAGTGACGTTTTGGCTAAAATGCCCGCTGATACCCTGTTGATTAACACCGCTCGCGGGCCAGTGGTCAATGAGTCGGCTTTGCTTAATGAGTTTGCAAAAAGCGGTAAACGACGTGAGGTAGTATTGGATGTGTTTGAACATGAGCCAAATGTCACCGCTGAGCTACTCAATCAGCTCGCTATCGCCACACCACATATTGCAGGCTATACGCTAGAAGGTAAATTGCGTGGGACGCAGATGATATTTGATAGCTTTGTGCACTCTTATGGGCCAAAAGGTGCTGATATACTGGACATTCAGCCCGTTGATTTAATGGATGAACTGTTGCCAGATAACCCTTCTCACTGGTCAGAGTTAAAGGCTAATCCGAATAAGTCGACTGAGTTTTACGATATCAAAGCAGATGATGCCTTACTTCGTCAAAGTATGGATAAGGAGGCGGGCGCTGTATCAGGTGAAACGTTTGATGCCCTGCGGAAAAACTATGCCCTGCGCCGTGAATGGCTGTTTGGATAAGGTATTTTTATGTCGCAATTACTTGATTTTTATCCTACGATGAGCCTTGAGATGGCTTATAAACGTGCCAAGATGCTAGCTAACATCCGCGAGTTCTTCGCACAAAAAAACGTGTTAGAAGTGCAAACGCCTCTGCTTTCTCAAGCGGGCAATACAGATGTGTTTGTCCCGTCAATTTCTGCCAATGTCACCCTGCAAGATACCCCAAGAACTTATTACCTACATACCTCACCAGAGTTTGCCATGAAACGAATGTTGGCAGCTTGGCAAGTGGCGATTTATCAGATTTGCCCTGTATTTAGAGATAATGAAGTGGGTCATCGTCATAACAGTGAGTTTACGATGCTTGAGTGGTATCGTCCTGGATTTAGTCTAAATGAGTTAGCGTTAGAGTTGGCTGAATTACTTACTGTGGTTTCTGACCGTGTGCAGGTGCTAACCCATTACAGCTATAGCCAAGCATTTATGGATTATGTGGGTGTGAATCCCTTAAGTGCCAATTGCCATGTTTTATCGGCTATTGCAGAGCAAAATGGTCTGTCTGGTATCGATTTGGGAGAGGATCATCAAGGTTGGCTAGATTTGTTGTTTAGCCACCTAGTAGAGACTAACTTGGGTCACGATAGTCCGACTTTGATAACCGATTATCCACCGGCAACTGCGGCTTTGGCTAAAATCGAAACGGATAGTGACAGTAATAAGGTTGCCAAACGCTTTGAGTTATATATCAATGGCATTGAGATAGCCAATGCGTATGATGAATTGGCAGACAGTCAGGCATTAAGGGCGCGATTTGAGCAGGATAATATTGAACGAGCTCAGCGAGGGTTGCCTGTTATGCCAATCGATGAGCATTTATTGGCGGCTTGCGATGCGCTGCCAGCGTGTAGTGGCATTGCGCTAGGCATTGATAGGCTTCTTATGGTGATGACGGGTGCAAAAAGTATTGATGAGGTGATCGGGTTTGGTGTAGATAGGGCTTAGTATGCCAGCCATTCGACAATTTCAAGTAATGCGATAACGTCAAGTAATTCGACAGTTTCACCTAATTCGACAATTTCGATTCGATTAGGTCAAGCAATTTACCCTGTTAAGCCATTAAGTAGCGTTTAAGCCATGAAGTAGCATATATAATGGCCTTCCTTGATAAGTTGATAGTTAGAGGTACTATTCATTTTCAGAGGGACTATGAGTATCTTTGGATTGAAAGTCTTTCATGATTTTACTTAAGGTCTTACTGTTGTCATAAAAAGCGCGACACCCTGGACATAATAATAGATGGGAGTGCAGTTGTACTTTCTCAGGCAGGCGTAATGGGCGCTCCTGTCCATCACTGGCAATTTGGGTAATACGTTTACAGTTTTTCATAGTTTATATGGCCTTAATTTCGATGAATTCTCTACAGCTCTCTAATATTATTTTTAGTTTTTCGAGTTTGAAGCAAGTTTAATAGTAGAATAAAGGGTTTTACAACAGAAATGGTATTCAAGTTAACCCTTATACAAGAGATCTGTTATCCAATAGAGCTGTTATTCGTCAGCATAGTTAAACCATTTTATAGACAAACACGTCTGAAGACCAAGCCGTGCTCGGTGCATTAATACGTAATAATTACTGCTACTTATCTTTAACGACTCGCAGATTTCTCTCGTCTCAAGCTCGATATATTCACGCATTAAAAATGCACGGGCCTGCTCACTAGGCAGATTGGTTAAGCAAGCTTCGAGCACCTGCCAAAATCCCTCAGAATGGACATGGGCTTCAGGGTCACACCAACTGTCATCAAATTGACTTGGTTTGCACTCTGGATACCAAGACCCTGCCTCATCAAATAGGGCATCCAATAAGCTATCTTCATTGCCATCGTTACTCTCTTGGAGGCTCGATATCGTGGAGTATTTACTATTTTTACGAATATTATCAATAATTTTATTTTTTAAAATGGCAAATACCCAGCTTTTAAAAGCCGCATTGCCTCTAAATTGACCACTATATTGCAGCGCTGAGAGTAACGCATCTTGAACCACATCTTCTGCCAAGTGATAATCGTCCAATTGTAGGCGAGCAAACGCAAGCATTTGATGACGAACTGCTTCGACAAACTGCGGGGTAATACTAGAATGCTCCGGGACAGGAAGCTGACTCGCGTCGTTCATTTTAACAGCTCTTATGTGTACCGTTGTCAGACAAGTTATCGAGTACGGTTGTTAAGGTGTAGGGTATAGATTTAAAGCGTTTGGTTTATAATTTTAGGCATAAGTATAAGCTAATTAAGTCTTGTAGTGATACTGGCGCTTAGAGGCAGAAGGGTTTAGCCAGTAATCTAAACTGACATAACGACCCGCGCCATAAAATAAGGTGACCAGTAGCATGACCACATAGGTCGCCGCAAACTCAATGCCGTTGTTTAATATCACAAAATTACCCGTTTCGGTTAGCCAGTCATAATTACCATGAGTTTGCAAAATTTCTCGCGCTTTATCCAAGCGTAACGCCGCCTCATTGGTATTCTCTAAACTGGCCTCACTGCCCCAAAAGCCAAACGTATTCATTAAGCTAGAAAGGCTGGTTTCTGGATTGGTCGGAGTGATGGCATACCAGCCATTGACCCAGTGGACGCTAAACATCGCTACCAGCATGGTAATAATTAAAGAGAATGACACAAAACGGGTGCCTAGCCCTAATAATAACGCAATACCTCCCACTAATTCTGCCAAAATAACCAGTACTGCCATTAGCGTCGGCATTGGCAGTCCTAATCCCCAGTCACTATTGCCAAACCATTGTACGATGTCATCAAAACCTGTGACTTTATTCCAGCCGGCACTGATAAAGATAGGCGCAAGGTATAAGCGTATCGCTAAAGGCGCAATAAAATCTAATGATTCTAACCGAGAAATAACAGCGTGAAAGGGTCTAAGGGTGTTGCTGGCAAAGCTCATAAAATACTCTCAATGCAATGTTGGAAAAACTTTCAAAATATTTGGACGGTAATAGTTTATTTAGGATGTGAATAAAACCTGCTGATCCACTAGCTGATGAATTAAAGGTATGCCAAAGGACACCAAAGTCTGCTCGTCTTCATACCCTAAGTGGTTGGCAAACGCTTGCATTAATTTGGTCAGACCACTGTCTGTTGCCTCAATTGGGCTATAGTTATTGACATTGCTACTGCCATAGCTACTGACAAAGTCAATGAGGGCATAAGTGAGCGCATTGACCGTCATAAACTGAACCTTATCCTGATAATCTCTATAGACCAAATAAAAACTGTCTTCAGGCTTCTCGGGCTGAAACTCTGCGCTAATCAGGTGTACCGGCCACTGATAGTGTAAGTTTTGCACGCTTGGATTAATGCTTAAATAGCTTAAGCCCAAATTGCTTGCATCCAAAGCCGATTCATTGAGTGGTTGCTCAGTGTCAAATGTCGGTGCAATATTCGGTAAAGGGTCAAGAATATAGGTATCGACCATAAGCTCGACCCATTCATAATGTGCTAATTCGGCAAAATACGGCGGAAGCTCTAACCGTTGTAATACATTAGGTTCAGATAAATACTCAACGAATTGCTGATTAATCTCTGTGAAATAAGGACTATGGCAAGGATGCTTAAGGAAAAACTGCTTGCAAATATATAGCCATTTATCATCACTAATCAAACTTTGACAAACAGGAAAGCATTTATCTAAGAAGCCCTTAATATTATTAAATACAAGAGTTTGATATAAATTGCCAATACGACTGGGAATGGATGCTCCGTTTGCGAGAGTCACATTTGTGAGAGTCTCGTTTGTAAGATATGGCGAGGCACTGTCTGAGTTGGACTTTTCGATGTGCCTCTTTTGTTCTCGTAAATATTGACCAAAATTTTGCTGAAACTCTGCCAGAGGTGAGATGCCTGTTAATTCAGAAGCCACCGAGGTATCAGCGCCAGCAGGGATAACTTTAGATAAGGTCATGCTGACCGTCCTTAGTCTGCAGGCCTAGATTAGCCTGATGACTATCATTAATCTGCTGAACAGACAAGGACGGATAGGGTAACGTCGTTTTTTGGGCAGAACTCGTTTGTGACTTATGTGGCTTAATTGACTGAGTCTGTAACTGGCGAATATAAGTCACTTCATCAATCAGCTCATCCATACTTGGAAAATTAAAATCGCGCTCTAAACAAGTCGGTAAAGTGCTGGCAGGACGTCCTGTTTTTTGTTCGATAAGGGCATAAGCGTCAGATAATAACACCCAAACCGGATCAATCACGCTCGCACCATGAGTGTCTACAATCAGCCCATCCTCTTCAGTATGATGCCCCGCCACATGGAGATAACAGGTACGCTCAAGTGGCAGTTGCCGTAAGTACTCGTGCGTATCAAAGCCAAAGTTTTGACTGTTGACATAAATATTATTCACATCCAAATGAAGTAAGCAGTCTGCTTCATTGGCAACGGCACTGATAAATTCCGCATCGCTCATATCACAGCCGATGCCATTCGTTGGGGGACTAAAATAATAAGAGGCATTTTCAAACCCAATTTGCTGACCCAAAATATCTTGTGCCTGCTTAATTCTATCAGCCACCCAGTAAACCGCCTCTTCAGTACAAGGAATAGGGAGCAAGTCATATAAATGACCCGAGGTGTCGCTACACCAAGACAGATGCTCGGTGTATAGCCCGATATCATGGGTCTGCATAAAGGCTTTGATATTTTTTAAAAGTGCGGTATCTAAAGTGGCTGTGCTACCGATTGATAGCGACAAACCATGACAAACAAAGGGATGTTGTTCGGTAAATGCTCTTAACTGCTTGTGGTATTGACCGCCCATTTGACCGTTAGAATTTAACCAGTTCTCTGGTGATATCTCAAAAAAATCGATAGCAGACAGATTAGCTTTACCCATCTCTGCTAAAAGCTCACGACGAAACCCAAGCCCTGCACCGCCTAACTGTTTTATAGGCTGCGCAGTAGTATCTTTAGAGGGAGTAATTGAGCTTGATAGTGGTAACGTCATAACGGTCCTTTATTGATTTTATTACAAGGGTAAAATAGACCTTTAACCCAGTAGCAGTTTGTTCAATTAATCAATGCTATTTATTGCCACCACATTTGGCTTCGCCGCATTTAGCATCCATTTTCTTGTCTGCACCGCACGAACTTTCGGCTTTTTTAGCGGCACCACAATTGCCTTCAGTACTTTTTTCAGCACCACATTTGGCTTCGGCTTTTTTATTAGCGCCACATGACCCTTGATGGGCTTTTTCGCCATTTTTGTAGCCTGAATCCATTGTGTTAGCAGAAAAAGGATTGGTTGATGTACAGCCACCTAAGGTAACTAATGAGCCTAGGGCTAAACTTGCAACGATTGATTTGGTATTCATAATAATATTCCGGTTTTAATAAGATTGATTGGTTTAATTTAACTATTTAGATTATCGACTGTTTTAAAGTACGACTACCCAAAAGGGTAAATTGGTTTTAACAATAGAGGCGCTATTTACTGCCGCCACATTTGCCTTCGCCACATTTGGCATCCGTTTTTTTGGTAGGTTTTTTGACTGTGCCGCATTTGCCTTCGCCGCATTTAGCGTCTGCTGCCTTACTGTCACTTTGGTGAGCGTTTGGCATAGGTTTGGCATTAAAAGGATTCGCTGCATTGGCGCCACTCATAGTCATAAGTGAACCTAATGCTAAACTGGTAATAAATGCTGATTTTTTCATGATGTACTCCATTGATAGGGTTAAATAATTGATAGGTGATAACAGTCTTAAAACTTATGGCCCTCTCAATGATGTCGTACTCAAATCAATGGCAAGTTATTTGTCTGTTATTAATTAGACATCGCACGGGCGACTTTTCTTACACTTATTTTCAATTTTTTTAGTTAATTATTTTCGAATTAATATAAGTATTTGATTTTTAACGTTTTTTATTTTTAAATAAAAACGATTAATTGAATGTTCTCAGAGTGTAGGCGCAGTATTTTTAGGAATGATTAATGGGAAAAGTGAATGGTGAAAGGTGAAAGGTGGGTTACTAAATCAACTTAAAACGTCTAAAGCAACTTAAAATAGAAAAGTCATTTAAAATAGGAAAACGACTTAAAATAGGAAAACGACTTAAAATAGGAAAGCTGAGATGATTGAACCCGCAAAAATAGCAGATGCAAAAGACATTGCGAGTGTGATTAAAGACAGTATTCTATCTTGCGTTGCGGATCATCAAAATGATTCTGTCACAATTGAGCAATGGCTAGCGAATAAAACGCAAAGTAATGTTGAACAATGGATAAGCAACAATTATGCATTGGTTTATAAGCATGATGAGAAGGTTGTTGGTTTTATTTTAGTGTCAAAAAAAGGTGAGGTGTTGCTCAATTATGTGAATCCTGATTGCCAAGGGAAGGGAATAGGCAAACAATTATTGAACAGAACGAAAGCAGACTATATTCAACAAGGCGTAACAGTGCTTAATGCGGAATCAACTTTAACAGCAAAGCCATTTTATTTAGCCAATGGCTTTGAGGTTGTTGATGAGGTGTTGGAAAATGGACGAGTGGTTGCACACCGGATGGTGTTGAGATTGTAGAGTAAGGATAAGCTTAGACGGATTTAGACGGATTTAGACGAACTTAGACGAACTTAGACGAACTTAGACGAACTTAGACGAACTTAGACGAACTTAGTTAGAATCATTCTGTTGTGTACCGTGATTACTTTCTAATTAAATCCCATCTACGGTCACTAACAACCTCCACTTTGCCGTCATGCCTCAAAGATTGAAGAAGGTTTTTAATTTTATGTTTTTTTTGGGAGAGAGATAGAGTATCGGGTAGTTTGTCCATTAACAGCTCTTCTATTTGGTTGCGTCTTGCAGGCTCTGACTGTAAAAAACGTAAAATCATATCCTTACAGAAATCATCATCTATTGCCCTTCTTTTATGATATTCAATTGTAGCGTCTGTGGCTTTAGACAACGTTTCACTTATATAAAGGTTCGGCATTCGACCTTCAATCCACCCTTTACTTCTTAAATATCTAATTTGATCTTTATTTAAATCATCAGCTTGCTGTTTATATATTTTATCCAATAAAAATATATCGTTTAAAGTTAACTCTGGTTGCGAGGCAAGTTTAATTGCATATTCCAAATCTAGCATATGACCAACAATAGTCACTGTTACCGAGCGCTCTTTGAATTTATAGTCTGGAAGGGGGAAGTACTTTTTACGCTGAATAGTAAACATCTTTTTAATACCACTACCCACAGTATCTATCATCCCAAAATTTTTCATGAGTTCGACTAGATAAGGGTTTTGATAGTAACTTTCAGGCGCATCAGCAGAAATAACGCTCTCAATACTTTTAGGTATAAAAATGCCTTTATTTTTAAATAATAAACTATGGTTATCATTTTCTACCACAGTAATTCGTGCACCCACATTATAGTCTTGATGAGCAATACAATTATTTAAAGCTTCACGAATAATGTAAGGATCATACCTATCGACTTCATCTGGAAATAACGTTCCGTGAGGAATATAGCGATATTTCAAATTTCTAATTCTTCGGAAAACTTTATCTACAGCAAGTAGAAAAGGTGGCCTAAAATGTTCATAATCTTGTTCGATATTATCTACGTCTTTTAATATCCATGTAATTGTAGGGTCTAATGGAGATAGATAGTGGCTTGATTCATCCTTACCCACTAAAAGTAGAGCACCATAAGTTATCTGACCTTTAATGGCAAGCTTAGATTTATTCAGAAAAGTTAACGTATCCCAATGCTGTCCGTCTTCACGTAAACTAGGATGTTTTTTAAAGAACTGCTCTTTTGCAACAACTAAGGCCTGCTCATCTAAATCATCGATAGTCGCCTCAGGTTGAATACGTTTAGCCCAATCGGGTTTAGACTGTGAACGAATAAAGTCTATTTCACCCAAACTTAGAGGGTTTAAGCTAGAGCCTTCACGACCATAATAATGACCTTTAAAGGCAATAGGAATTGATATTGGCGCAGGTGGTATCTCAAATAAAATGATGCGCCGATCATGCAGGATAACTTCGTGAATATGTTTAAAGGTATGACGTGAGGAGGTCTGTGAAGCTAATTCTTGATAGAGGCTGTTTAAGTCATTATGTCGTTGACGATATTTTGTTCCTACAATTTGGCGTGTATCGTCAATACCAAATATTAACCAAGCGACTGGCTTGTTTTTGATATTAGCTTCATTCGATAGAGCGCTAAAGTATTTGCCAAGTTTATCAAAATCATACGAGGTTTTGGCTTCTTTGAACTCTACAACTTCATTTTCTGGGTTAAGTAGCAAGCCTTCAAGTTGTTTTTTAATCATCATAATTATTATTCCTGAAAATAAAGGCTTAAACCAAATAACTTTTTTAATGCACCAGCTTATTCAATCCATCGGCAAACATCTTTTTGTCTTTATCAGAATAGGGCTTTTGACCGCCCATTTGCGTCAAGTCCAGTACGCCTGTTGAGCGCATGGTGTCCATAAAGTCTCGCGCGTTCAGCTTTTGTTTGATATTATTTTTATCATAGATAATCCCATGTGGCGTCAGCACCTGACCACCATTATCTAGCACATCATTCGCCAAAGGAATGTCACTGGTAATCACCAAGTCGCCTTTTTCGATATTATCGGCAATATAATCATCAGCCACATCAAAACCTGAGCCCACAACTTTCATGGTAATCAGCGGTGACTTACGTACTTTAATCGGCTGATTGGCCACAAAGATAGCGGGTGTATTGGTACGGATGACGGTTTTAGTAATTAAGTCTTTTACCACCAAAGGGCATGCATCAGCATCAATCCAAATTTTCATTAGATATCCTTAGGTGGTAATGACTCAGTGACTGGTTCTGGGGTAGATTCTTTGAGAGGCTTTGACTCAGTTAAGGCATGGTCGTCCATGCCTACTTTATTAGGCAGGATAGATATTAACCGCTTTAATGCAGGGTTTAAATACACCACATCGTTTGGCATCAAGGTAATATGAGCAATTTTGCGGTCAGGACGTTCTTCTTTATGGTAAGTATGGTAATGAGCGCCATCGATAGCCAGTACGTCTGATACGTCAGGATATTCACCTAATACATTGACCATAATTGATGGGAGCACATTGTCGGTATCCCCCAATGGCAAGCCAACCACGGCACGGATATGATTTTCAAACTGACTGGTGACAGCGCCTTCAATACTCCAATGTCCAGAGTTGTGAACACGGGGGGCGATCTCATTGGCTAAGATAACGTCTTTACCCGCCTCATTTTTAGTGACGAACAGCTCTAACGCCATCGTACCGACGTAATCCAAATGGGTCATCAAGGTTTCAATAGCGGATTTCGCTTCTGGTAATAAGTGACTGGTACCAATCGCAGGGGCTTGTGAGGTGGCTAATATGCCATGGTAGTGATTGTTCTCTATTAAATCATAGGTACGCATCGTGCCATCTTGCGCACGGGTCGCAATGATAGATACTTCACGGCTAAAGTCGATAAACCCTTCTGCTATCAATGGGGCGGGAGTAGGGGTTAAGTCACCTTCACCGCTGACCGCATCTCCTAAAGCATTCCAAGCTTCGTCAATATGTTGTTGAGTCTTCACCACAAATTGACCTTTGCCGTCATAGCCACCACGGCTGGTCTTAAGTACCAAAGGTAACCCTAATTGATCACAGGCTAAATGCAGTTCATTTTTTGAGCCGACACTTAAGAAGGGTACTGTTTTAATACCGAGCTCGTTAAACAAGCTTTTTTCTTTGAGTCGGTCTTGAGCAACCTCAAGTGCTTGTACAGGCGGATACATGCCTTGTTTTGTCCCTTCATCTGACAATTGTTGTAACCATTCAACGGTTTTGGCAGGCGTATTTTCAAACTCAAGGGTAAAGACATCAGCAGCAGCAACAAAGTCAGCAATCTGCTCATTGGTAAAAACCTGACCATATAAAGAGGCAGGGCAGTTAGGGGCATCTTCTAAAAACACACAGCGATAGCCAAGCGGTATAGCGGCTTCAGCAAGCATCATACCGAGTTGGCCACCCCCTAGAATACCAATGGTGCGGATAGTTTGAGTAGCTGGATAGGCGTTGGCTGTGGTCATGATTGGCTCTAAATAGGTTGTTAGTGAAGGTTGGACGGTTTGAAATATAATATAGTCGGCGAACTTCTAAACGGTTACAGTGTTAATCTCGTTAAGCCTATTGCAGTAGTACTTGCACTCGGTTGACTTGTAACCATTTTAGATTTCTTTGACTATAGCGTATCGAACTGAGATTAAGGCAATAAGATAAAAGCAAAAAGGTGCGTATAGCACCCCATTGTTCTAAATATCTAGTCTAATTTTTGAAACTTTAAAGTTTATAAGTCTAGGCGTTTGTTGGTCCAATATCTTGTTATTAGGTGTTGAGTGTTCAACAAACCCAACAAGATTATAGCAAAATTAAGTGTTAATAATACCTGGTATCGGGCTGGCTAAGATCGTCTCTGTCTGTTTGTTACGGAACTCAACCAACTGTTTTGCTAAGTCGTTATCTTGTAACGCTAGTATTTGTATGGCTAATAAAGCAGCATTATACGCACCTGCAGTACCTATGGCTAAGGTACCGACCGCGATACCTTTTGGCATCTGTACGATTGACAACAAGCTGTCCCAGCCACTTAAAGTGGAGGATTTAACGGGCACACCCAATACCGGTAGCTCAGTTTGACTGGCACACATACCAGGTAGGTGAGCCGCACCGCCGGCACCTGCAATAATGACTTGTAGACCTTTATCTTTGGCAGACTTGGCGTAATCAAATAGCTTGTCAGGTGTCCGGTGTGCAGAAACCACCTCACATTCGAACGCCACACCGAAGTCAGACA
The DNA here is from genome assembly GCF_057621535.2 of Psychrobacter sp. CX5. Lineage (NCBI taxonomy): Bacteria > Pseudomonadati > Pseudomonadota > Gammaproteobacteria > Moraxellales > Moraxellaceae > Psychrobacter > Psychrobacter sp. CX5. The sequence goes on from NZ_CM177735.1 coordinate 1,519,290, forward strand.
GCAATTGTGCCGCTAAGCTCATGGTTGCCCAATCTGACTGCGATCCCATGATGATACCGACTTTTGGGGTGCCTTCAGGGGATTGGATAGGCCCTATCGCTGAGTCAGACTGTCTGTTATTGTTGGCAGTAGTCATTGCGTGTGTTTCCTAACAAAAAACATCCATAATACAAAATTTCTGTTCCAATAAAAAGTAATTTTTTAAAAAGTAGCTAAATACAGTCTGTTTAACTACAAACTCTGAGGGATACTTAAGTGGCTATTTTTAAAGTAGCTATTTTTCAAGTGGTTATTCATCAAGTCGCTGTTATCAAAGTGGCTGGTCTTCAATATATTGTACAAAGTTATCAGAAGATAATGGCATAGGGTTTTCGGTATCAAATTGATAAGCGGTTAGGTAACCGTTCCCAGCCGCTGAATAATCGGTGCAAACCACTTGCGGGCTAAGCGGTTCTGGCGTCCCAGTTAGCCAATAGTGACCAATAAATATAGGCTTATCCGTCTTCAGTTCAAAATCTACATGGTCAATAACAGCGTCTTGAGGCACTTGCGCTAAGTCAGAGGTGGAGGCACGAGCAATATCAACGATACGCTGTGACTGTAGGTCTTTTAGCCACCATCTAACCCGCATTCGTTTGCGTACCGTGCCCTCTTTATCCGCAATACGTATGCCTTCAGGTAACGGCACTTCAACCCCTTTTAACACGCGTTCTAAAGCATCATAAGCCTCTGAGTCCTTTTGTCCAGTTTGCTGTAGAGCTTGATGAGTAAGACGGTTGTCATCGGTTAGCAGCGGCTTTAACACATACATTTTGTCTTCATCCCAGCAGGCATGTACAAAGCAGGCGTGTTCAGTCTCAATCCATAGAGGGAGCTCATAAAAACGGGAAAGCCAATACGCATGAGCTTCCGAACCAAACGGGATTTCATCTAAAAATGCTTGATGTTGACGGGTATGGGCTGTGTTATGGCTACGCAAATAAGTTTTATTGTCAATGTTTGGGTGGTCTGACTGAGTATCGCCTAACTCATTAACAGTGGCATAGGCAAGTGCGTTATACTCATGATTGCCCATAATAGCCTCTGCTACATTGGCATCTAACATCGCAAACACAATTTGCAAGGTTTCTAGCTCTTCAGGACCTCGATCGATTAGGTCACCTATGAATATCGCCCGATGTCCTTCAGGGGGATGATAATAGTCTATAGCTAATGAGGGGTGATGGGTGAGGGTATACCCTAAAAGATCGAGTAGACCTTTCAGCTTATGGGCATGTCCGTGGATATCTCCGATAATGTCGTAAATCATATATTTATCTCAATGTGTTTACTTAGACTAATTGCTTATTTCTTATTTAATGCGTAAATGACGGTTTCAGATACCTTAGTATAACGCACTACACACACTCTACGGTTGGATTTTCCTGTTATGCATATCTTCTTATTGGTCATTAAGTGGTTGCTGATTATCATCATCATCCTAGTTATTTTAACGGTTTTATTTTTAAAGTATGCGCCAACGTTTGGGGGTAAGCCTGATTCTGATAGCCAGTCTCGCATTCAGTCGTCACCAAACTTTAAGGGAAAGACGTTCGTTAATTTAACCCAAACTCACGCTAGTACGATTGATTTCTCCGGCGTCCTTAAAGGCGATTCTGCTCAAAATGGTAATATGCTGTGGGCTTTTTTATTCCCGCCAAAAGGTAAAAACCCCAGTCAACCGATCAAGACAATACCCTTAAATTTAATTGCTAATCCTTCCGATTCAAAAAACAATTCTTTAAACGCCTCAAAGGCTCTAAGTCATGGTATTGCGAATACGACATTAAAAGAAGGTGAGTTTGTTTGGTTAGGTCATTCTACGGTACTGTTTAAAACGGCGGGCAAAACGCTGATTACTGACCCTGTTTTTCATCGAGCATCACCCATTCCTATTGGTGCCAAGCCTTTTGATATGACGCATGTGCCTAGCGTTGACGACTTACCTTATATCGATGCGGTACTTATTTCGCATGATCATTATGATCATTTAGATCATAAAGCCATCAAGCAAGTGAAAGATAAGGTTGGTCAGTTCTATGTACCCTTAGGCGTAAAAGCACATCTGCTGCGTTGGGGTGTGGCGGAATCAAAGGTCAGTGAATATGATTGGTATGACAGTACACAGATAGCGGGAAACGATGGTCAAGCGATTACGATTACATTTGCCCCCAGTCGCCATTTTAGCGGTCGAGGTATTACCGGGCATCGTGAGACATTATGGGGCAGTTGGGCGGTACAGTCGCCTGAATTGTCGGTATATTTTAGTGGTGATGGTGGGTATTCTGCTGAGTTTGCGAAGATTGGTAAGCGCTTTGGGGGGGTTGATATCGCCTTTATTGAGGATGGGGCTTATAACGAGCGCTGGCGAGAGGTGCATATGCTCCCAGAGGAGTCTGCTCAAGCGGGTATTGATGTGCAAGCCAAAGTGATACTACCTATACATTGGGGAAAGTTTGACTTGTCGACCCATCATTGGCGGGAACCTGTGAGACGCATTACTTCAGCTATTGATGCTCACAATAGCACTCTGCCTGAAGAAGAAAAAATTAAGCTTGCCACGCCACTGATTGGACAAGTTTTTGATTTAGACAACTTACCGACCTCGCCATGGTGGGAGCAACAAGAGTAGACAGGGAATAGCTAACAGTGAATAGTGCATATAGTTATCAGGTTAAGAGTATGAAAGCGTGACACAGAACTACAAAATAGCACTATGACTGTTAAAGAGGTCACTAGGTTGATAATGTTACCCTATACCCATAAAGTTTAGAGTTTGTTTAACATTTAGAGTCTGTTCAGAATTGAGGAAAAATATGGATTGGTCAAAGTGGTTATTGATAGATTGGGAAGTTGCTCTAGCGGTGGTACTATCGGCAATTGTGGTCTATTTCGCTATTATTCTTTACTCCAGAGTGATGGGGCTGCGTAGCTTTGCTAAGTTGTCGAGCTATGACTTCGCCATGACAGTCGCTATGGGTAGTATTCTGGCGTCTACTATTTTGTCGAAGTCACCGGCATTGTTAAAAGGGTTATTGGCGATTGCAATTTTGTTCATATTACAAGGGTGTATTTCAGTGGTACGCCGGAAATCAACCGCCTTTAGAAGGCTGGTTGACAATCAACCTATTGTGTTGATGGCGCATGGTGAGTTTAATTGGGACAATATTAAAGAAGCCAAAATGTCGAAAAATGATTTGCAAGAAGTGCTGCGAAAAAATGGCATCAAATCCAAATCTGAAGTATTTGCTATGGTGATGGAGACAACGGGCGATATGAGCGTAATCAAAACTAGCGACACGCCAGCGGATATTGAAATATTTGACGATATTCGTGATTATGAATTAATTGTTCATCATAAAAATTTTAAATAAGTTTGCTAAAGGTTATAGGGCAACGTTAAATCTATACTTTTATACTACCCAAATATACTATCAAAAAGTGGCTTTGATTTTGCAGTATTTGATTTTGCAGTCACTTCTTTTGAAAATTGTGTGTTTAAAACCCTGTGTCTAAAAAATAGCTGTCTAATAATGCTTTTGGAAATAATAGATTGTGGAAAATAAATCTCTAAAACAACGTCTGGCTGCCCCTTTTATCGAGCCTTATGCCCGTTACCAAAACGCAGACTTGCTGCATGCCATACGTATTGGTTTAGCCGTCGTAACGGCGTTAATTATCAACCAAGTGACGGAAATACCGCATGGTGAGTGGACGACCATTACCGTCTTTATCATTTTGGGGCTACTTCAATACCAAGGGGCGATATATACCAAGGCGATTGAACGTATCGCTGGCACTGCTCTCGGTATCGTCATAGGATTGGTGTTATTATTTTTGAACCATAATTTGCTAAGTGAGCAATGGCTATATTATTTGGTGATAGGGGTGGTAAGTGCCATCATTGGCTATTATGCCATTCGTCAACTGGGCTATATCGGTATGCTGACAGGCATCACTATGTGTATGATTATCTCCAGTACCAGTAATGTCGGTGAAGATGGGTTATACCGTGCGTTGAATGTCATTATTGGCACGCTGATATCGGTGGTTGCGACCGTTATTTTGCCGCTTAAATCCACCTTGATGTGGCGTTTTTTGTTAGCAAATAATCTTGAAGCCTGCGCGCAAGTATACGATGGGGTAGGGCTACACGTTCAAGTGCCTAATGATCAGCAGCAGCTACACCCACCATCAATAGAAGCTTTAGCGCCGACTATCAAGGCAGCTTCTATACAAAAAGAAGACTTAGCCGATCATCACTTATCCCCTAGCCGTGAGTCGAGAGTGGATCTTGGTGCCACAACCATTACGTCAATAGGTGAGCTGAGTGATACCACAATAGGTAGTCTGGTGAATGATGATATGGTGCAACGTCTTAAAAAAATTAACCAACGCCTGTTAAAAGTACGAGCCCATATCGCTGCCACCGCTAATGAGACAGGTATCGACAAACAAACCCTTGATCAAATTCAGCGTACGCATCGTAATATTATTGGCACCATCGACTTGTTATTAAGTGCGGCTCCAACTCTCAATCAGCACCCTATTGATGGGGATAATCGTATTTTATTGGAACATTATCATTCTGAGTTAACACAGGCCATGCGCCATATGGCAGCGGTGTTGAGAAGTCCCAGTGATGAGGTGTTTCGCCCTATTACCCGTATAAAAATATCAGATTATCCAAGTATTCACCAATTAGATTTTGAATGGCAGGGTTACTTTTGGCTGACCCAAACCTTGCAGGCACAGTTACATAGTCTTAGCGATTTATTGCAGAAAAATAAAACACGCTGGTATGCAGGTTCTGGTCTTCGCTATCAACGCCAAGAACAGCGCCGTATCAATGCGCAAGGAAGAGAGAGCGACCTAGACATATAATCAAGGTTTTATTTCTACAAGGTGCGAGTTAAAAGATTCAGTGGAGCTATCGTATGACCTATGCTTATTTTGAAGACAAGCAACAGCGGATCAACGAATTTGTGGCGCGCGCGAATGAAATACTTGGTGATGACCCATTGTGTTACCCCAGTGACTTTATTAGCGGTAAAATATTGAATCCTGATATTTTATTTGTGAGCATCAATCCTGGGCATAGTAATCGAGAAGACTGGGGTGATATTGATGCGCGCCGAGCTCAAGCTGTGGTAAAGGATTTTGAAACGCTTCCCTGTAAATATATTGCTGATGTTGCAAGAGGCAGTCGCTATGCCAAGCGTATTGTCGATGTGGTATGTGCAGGCGATATTAAGCGATTAGAGCGCTGTGCTGAGACCAGCTTCGTGTCCTATTTTGCTGCGCCCAAAGAAGCGGTGTTGCAAGCCCAATTATCCGAATTGCCTGAAGATATGCAACTTGAGCATCATGCCCTAACTCGATTGGATATTGAACACATCAATCCTAAGCATATTATTTGTATGGGTTGGCGCTCCTTTGATCGTTTCTTAGAGCAATATGGTGACGGTAGTGAGATAATCGTCAGAAAGCTGCCTTTAATGGGCAAAATGGAAGACTATTATGCTTACACTGAAGTGGCAGGGGTACAGGTGCATGGTCTACGACATTTATGTACCAAACTGACGTTAGAGATGCGAGCCAATTTAGAAGCGATATTTACTGATATTTGGCGTGAACTAGACCTAGATTAACTATAAGTGTTTGCGAGAAAATATGAGGCTTCAGGAAGGAGTATTTACAAGTATTAAAGTAAATATCGTTAATGAATAGGTTGTATTCACCTGTATTCACCAACACGCCCTATACGAATAAACGCCGTTAAAACCTTGATAATGATCGGATAAACCTTATATAAATTCTACAGTTATAATTCGATATATTTAGATTTATTAAATAATTTGGATTGAGTAAATAATAACGAGTGTTATATACCTTAAGGTTTAGTCAAAACGGGTGTAACCTCAAATAGTGCTTCGTTAAGGAGGTGACTTGTGGACAGCGCAACTGAAAATACAAGCCCAAATAATCAACAAGAGAACAAGGTCATTGCAACACCCCGACATCCTGAGAGTCGATTGGACCCAGATTGGTTATTTCTTTATGAGAAACTACCGCCAAATCAATGGTACTCCTCCGATTATGCTTACAAAACGTCGGGTTGGCTTAATGTTCATACCAACATTCGTAAGCGCCAGCGTATTTTAAAGCAGCTAACAGAAGAGCATTTGATGGGGGCGCTTAATTGGGAGAATTATCGCTCGCAAGTATTGCAGCGTATTAGTATGCATGTCTTGAAGCTACATCAGCATCACAGTGTCGAAGACCATGGTTTCTTTCCTGACTTTGTGAGCTCTTATCCTCAACTTAAAAGAGGCTTTGAGATATTGGAGCGTGACCATGTCAAGCTTGATGCGTTATTGGATGATTTGCTGGCACTAAATGACGAGCTTGTGAAAGCAGACAATGAGGATAAAGGGCTTGCCGAGCGCCTACATAAAAACTTAGTAAGCGGCACTGACTTTCTGTCTAAACATTTAACCGATGAAGAGGATTTAGTGATTCCTATTCTAGGACTGCGTCAGTAAAATTTCTGGTCCTTTGCTAGATTACTGCATTGCTTGTTTGCCGCATAGTTCGCATAGCTTGTTGTTGAAAACGTACCCCTAATCGCTTAATAGCGATAAGGGGTTTTTGATTTGTAGAGCTTTTGATTTATAGGGCTTTTGATTTATTTTGAACTACTTTTATTGTAGAGTTGATAGCTTAAGATATCAAATTCAGTCAAAGAGATTAAATAATATGAAAAATAGTACTAAGCAAAAGCTATTTGGAGCCATATTTGGTTTTATAGGCTATCTTATATTTCTGGCAATCTTAAACTCGGGTAACAATACCCCGTTTTCAGAGTGGCCCACGGAAGCCTTCCTCAATCTACAGTTTAGCATCGGTTGGTTAAGTCCCTTGCCAGACTGGGCTGTCTTCATTGTAAGTTGCTTAATTATATTGGGCATTATTCTTGGGTTTAATAAATTAGGTCAGTGGTTTTATCGCAAAGTTGCTGGTTAAGCGGTATTAATTTAGCCAGTAGTTTTAATAAAATTTACTAGCCCAGCTTCTACTACGTCGTTTTGATATTAATATTAGCGTACTTCTTATCTAGCTAGGATTTTAATCCTAGCTATTTTTTTGCTGATTATTTTTATTTGATTGTTATCAGTAAGTAAATTGAACAAATTTAGTCACATACCAGAGTTATTATAGTAACTATCGATCAACTCTCAAAAAATTATAGTCAGCGAACTACTAAACGGTTACGGCGTTAACCTCGTTAAGCCTACTCTAGTAGTACTTGCACTCGGTTGCCTTGTAACCATTTTAGAGTTCTTTGACTATAAATCCATACTGAGAATGAAATATTTAACTATAAGAAATATTTAACGATGAAAAGCTGTATTTATCATTAGTTAAACTTCATGTTCAAGGACGACTAAGCCTTATTTTTACGACTTTTTTACAATGTAATAGGCATGATAAAGGTTAATTTATGAATGACAAAAAATCCATAACTCCCAAAGAGTTTATCAATGATGTTTTAGTCGGGATGAGTACAGGTATTGTGGTTGCCTTGATACCTTGGGCAATATTGGGCAATCTCAGTCAAGCCTTAATCCCGCATTTTGCTTATGCCGAAGACGTCTTGGAGATGGTCACACTGGCCATGTCGCTATTACCGATGGTTATCGGGGTGTGTATTGGCATGTCATTTAAGTTTACCCCGATTCAAACCAGCTCGATCGGGATTGCGACGGTTATCGGATCCGGTGTCGCCACAGTGTCGGACAGCGGTGGTTTTGTGGTGTCAGGCACCGGCGATGTGATTAATGCCGGTATTACTGCCGCCATTGCCTCATTGGTTGTTATCCTTTGTGGCAATCGTTTAAAAGCCTATACCATCTTACTGATTCCTATTATCGTCATCCTAGTGGCTGGTGGTTTAGGGTTAGTAACCCTACCTTTTATAAAAGGAATCACCACATTAATTGGACATTTTGTCCAAACCTTAACCACACTACAGCCCGTATTAATGGGCGTTACCATTGCTATTTTATTTTCTCTACTCATGATGTCGCCCGTATCTACAGTGGGTATCGCCGTTGCCATTAGTTTAGCTGGGGTGGGCTCAGGTGCGGCCAATTTAGGGATTACCGCAGCGGGTTTTGGGCTTGCAATCATGGGCTGGCAAGTGAACTCACTTGGTACCTCGTTTGCACACTTTTTAGGCTCACCCAAAATTCAGATGGCAAACTTTGTAAACAAGCCTATTATCGCCCTGCCAGTCATTTTAAATGCCGCTGTATTAGGCGCTATGGCGGGGTTTTTTGGTATATCAGGCACGACTATTAGTGCAGGCTTTGGCTTCGCAGGGTTTATCGGTCCGATATCGGCATTCAATACGATGGAAGGCGGCGCTAGTCTGCATAACATGATTATCATTACGCTTGCATTTATCGTTGTCCCTATCGTGTTGGGTGTTGTCTTTAAAATATTATTTACAAAAGTCATTCCTATCCTGAATGACAAAAACTACGAGATTAAATTTGAATAAATAGCATAGGACTTACGCACGAGTAGATATTATGGCAACTGGTATTTATTTATGAATCCTCTGAAGGTAGAGCCAGACGCTCCATAAATAATAACCAGTTGCCTTTAAAGCTGTAAAATCGTATTTTTACGTAAGTCCTATGACAATAACCAGTCAAAAACAGTCAAGTTTTAACAGTCAAATCCTGAACTCTAAATAATAAAAACAAACATCCAAATCAAAACATATAACCACACAACAAGGAAAAGTCATGAAAGTTATCGCTTATAGCGTGCGTCCAGATGAAGAGGCCAGCCTCAAAAAACATAGCGAATCATTGGATATTGAGCTCACTATTGTCAAAGACATGCTAACTCCAGACAACGCCGATCAAGTCAAAGGTCATGATGCTGTTACCTTTTTAGGCAATGACAAAGTAAATAAAGAGACGCTAAAGATTATTCACAAGCACGGTGTGAAATATATCTCATCACGCGCTGCAGGCTTCAACAATATTGATATTGACACTGCAAAAGAGCTTGGGATAAAAGTCGCCAATGTCGCCCGCTATTCCCCTTATGCGGTTGCCGAGTTCACTTTAACGCTTGCCTTTACCATGCTACGTAATCTACCGCGAGCCTTAAAACGTATTCAAGCGCAAAACTACAGCTTAGCGGGTCTAATCGGACAAGAAATGCGCTTTCAAACGGTGGGCGTGATTGGCACAGGTCGTATTGGACTCACTACAGCCAGTATATTCTCAGGCGTTTGCAAGCGTGTCATTGCCCATGATGTTTATGAAAACCCTGAGGCCAAAGATATCGTCGAGTACGTCGAATTAGACGCGCTATTAAAAGAGGCGGATATCATCGCCTTGCATTGCCCTTATACCAAAGAGACGCATCACCTCATCGATGCAGAAAAATTAGCACTGATGAAACAAGACGCCATATTAGTCAATACAGCAAGGGGCGAATTGGTAGATACCTCAGCACTGATAGATGTACTAAAGACTGGAGCTATCAAGGGCTACGCGGGCGATGTATATGAAAAAGAAGTCGGTATCGTGCACAGAGACCATACCAATAGCATCATTCCAGATCCCATGTTCCTTGGTATGATTAATATGCCAAACGTCTTATTCACCCCGCATTATGCGTTTTATACTGATATTGCGGTCGATAACATGGTCGAATACGCCCTACAAAACCTATATAACTTCTACCATGGCAAGGCGTGTGATAACGAAATTGTGTAGAGCTGAATGGTAGTGCGTTCTCTTTAGTAGCTGATCTCGCTTGTATGTTAAAAAAGCCATAGATAAGTGTTAACCTTAGCTATGGTAGCAGGTAGAGTGAGCTAGTGATCTCGCTATAGCCAAAGAGCTCGACGCAAAGATAAAGCCCTCTACCTGTATTTCTTTAGATTGAATGGTATCAAAGTGCCTTAGAAATTAAAACTAAGAGACACTGTATTCACAAGGGAAATGCAAAGAAATGACCTATCAAGTATACGTTGGAATTGACATATCCAAAGCTAAATTTGACGCAACATGGCTAAACAGAGAAGGTAAAAAAGTTAAAAACAAAGCCCACAGTAAAACCTTTACTAATGACGAAAAAGGCTTTGCAATCTTTACCAAATGGCTAGCTAAGCAAAGCACAAACAAGAAACCGGATGAGTATCTTATCATCATGGAAGCCACAGGCATATACTATGAGAACCTAGCCTATGATCTACATAGTAAAGGCTACACAGTAGCCGTTATTAATCCGGCATATGCCAAACAATTTGCAGGTGCCATCGGCAGTCATCACAAAACCGACAAACAAGACGCGTACGTACTCGCGCAATACGCCTATACAAGGCACCCTAAAGCATGGGAGCCAGAACCTGAGCACGTCAGAAAGCTCAAGTATCTGCTAGACCGTTTAGACACGCTCAAGGCTGATAAGAAGCGAGAAAGCAACCGTCTAGAAAAAGTTGAATCTAGAAAGAGCTATGACAACGATATCGCCCAATCTATAAAACAAGTGATAGACACTTATAACGAACAAATAGATATCATCCAAGCCAAGATAGATAAACACATAGGTAATCATCCTGACTTAAAGTCAGGCTATGACAACCTAGTTAGCATTCCAAGCATAGGTAAGACAGTCGCACCGAATGTATTGTCGTTACTCCTATCTAAAGACTTTAAGGATGCTTCGCAATGCGCCTCATTTGTTGGATTAACCCCTATACATATACAGTCAGGAATCTTTAAAGGAAGAAGCCGTATTAGTAAAAAAGGGGATGGCAACCTACGATCGAAGTTGTTCATGTGTGCGTTATCTGCAATTAGTTGCAATCCTGATGTTAAGCAACTATACGAGCGACTGCTGAAGAGAGGAAAATGCAAGAAAGTGGCTTTGATTGCAGGTATGAGAAAGTTATTACAGATTTGCTATGGTGTGATAAAGCACCAAAGCAAATACAAACCTCAAGTTACTATTTGATAGTAATTTGAGTTGACATATAAGATGGTATCTTTTCGTTACTATCTGCTTGTCCAGACGAGGCAGCTGCTAAGATAGGGGTTGTCTCTTACTTCGTGAGCCAACCCCTATCAAGCATCGACAACTCGTCTTGCCAAGCAGTATATCCACTTCAATCGAGGCTAAACAGCCTTGTTAGGGTAGAGTGCATTTACTTTATCTAAATCATGGGATTCGCTTCGTCTACTTATACCTAGCTTAAATCGCACCTAAGATTAATATTTAGCGTTACACTTGTCTAAACCGTGGGTTACGCTGCGCTACACCGCACGCTACAAGCCATTTTCTTAGTTATTATTTTATTTTTATTAGGACTAGCTTTCGAAAATAGAAACTCTTATATTTTCGAAAGACCCCCTCAATTGAAAATAGCAATCGACTTATTTTCGAAAGTACCCCTCTAATGAAAATAGCGATGGACTTATTTTCGAAAGTATTCCTTTATTGAATACTTTTTATCAATTGTTAAAAGATACGATATTTTCTTATTTGAATCCACAAACTAACGACAGTTAGTGATAGCATACCTGACATTATTCCACTCACAATAATGTTCCCATATTCAAACCATTGCAATCCTATAGCCACTCTAATGCTCATAATTAGCGATGCTAAGACAATAATAGATACCCAAAAGCTTATCTTAGGTTTAAGGTACGTTTTTGATGCGGGCTTTATTCTAAAGAAATAAATACCAATAATGAGTGCGCCAACGACGGTGCTAAAGTGCTGCAAAAATTTAGAGATAGGGATGTCTGTATTCAACAAAGGCCGTTGTAGCTCAAAGTAAGTGCTAAAAAAAGCATGCGGGTGGGTGAATGAATCCCAGAGAATGTGCGAGTAGGCACCGATAAGAATAGAGATACAGACAATTAACCAGTGTGTTTTGAAGTAAGAGGGCCAAGTAGCTTCTTTTAATTCGGTCAATCTTGATTGAATAAATTCAGGAGAGTTGTCTATTAAAGGGCGTTTGATAATACAATGAAAAATAAAACACAAAGCAACGCCCAATGGTAGATTAAGCCATAGTGTCCCTAGTAGCGTATGGCTATATTCACTGTGAATATGCATGCGCAAGAAATATTCAAAATCTGGCGTTAGACTCCCAATAATAAGTCCAGTCAATGAAACTCTACGTCCTAAAATACCTTGTAAGGGTAGAACAATGGCAGGATGAGAGAAGGTAAAGGGCATAATATCATCTTGAAAGTTAAGGCTGCTTATTAGTTGGCTTGTATTTCAACTTAGTAAAAATGTCCCCCTTTACTTAAAGGAGGACTCGGGTGGATTATATTATGCGTAAGAAGTACCTATTGAATGAATGTTTGTAAAACGCAGGGTCTACTATGTGTTACCCTGCCACCTCAATCTCTGTCACATTTTGAAAACCTCTGGGCAACTGACTGCCCCGATTGCCACGCTTACCAGTGTAGTTGGCTAAGTCGATTGGCTTTAACGTCACATGGCGCTTACCAGCGGTGACGGTTAGGCTGTCGTCATGATGCAGCGGTATCACGGCTATCACTTCTTCGTCTTTCTTGAGATTAATCAGCTTATTGCCTTTACCCCGTTGTTGTTCTGGCAACTCATCGATTGGGAAAATCAGAAGATAACCCGCTGAGGTCACGACGGCAATTTGATCTTGCACTAAGGGTTCAGGCTGGTTGTCATCACTGTCAGTGGCTTGCGTGTCCTCGCTTGATTTAACATCGATATACGGTACTTTGAGTAACTTGGCATCGGCATCGAAGTTGATGATGTTTTTGCCTGCTTTTTGGTTGGTGTCTAAGTTGCCCAGCGTATTAATAAAGCCATAGCCTTGAGAGCTTGCTAAGATAATGCGTTGATCGTCGTCACCAGCAAGTAGCTGCTCAAAGCTGGCACCGGCAGCAGGTTTTAGCACACTGGTTAATGGATCGCCTTGACCGCGCGCAGATGCTAACGTATGCGCCTCAATGCTATAGCTGCGTCCTGTGCTGTCCATGATATAGATTTTCTCATTAGACTTACCCTGCACATGCGCTTGATAGCTGTCACCTGATCGATAACTCATACCAGCCGCATCGACATCATGACCTTTGGCAGCCCGTATCCAGCCGGCTTTGGACAAAATCGCAGTAATCGGCTCACTAGGCACTAAGTCTGATTCTTTTAATGCCGTGGCCTCGCCACGCTCAACCACAGGCGACATACGATCATTGCCATGCTCTTTCATGTCCGCTTCAAGTTCTTCAATCATCAGGGCAGTCAAGCTATCACGGTTATCGAGTAGCTCTTGGATTTTCTCACGTTCGGCTTCAAGTGCCTCTTTTTCGCTGCGAAGCTCAATCTCTTCTAGTCGCGCTAATTGACGCAAGCGAATGTCTAAAATAGCATTGGCCTGAATCTCAGTCAGGTCATAGCGAGTCATCAGCTCCATCTTGGGATCATCTTCTTCGCGGATAATACGAATGACCTCATCAATATGCAGATAAGCAATCAGTAGACCGGCCAAGATATGCAAGCGCTTGTCTATTTTATCCAAACGGTATTGTAAGCGACGGGTGACCACATCACGGCGACTGACCAACCATTCGCTTAAGATACCTTTTAGATTTTTGACTTGTGGTCGGCCATCAAGACCGATCATGTTCATATTGACTCGATAATTGCTCTCAAGCTCGGTGCTCGCAAACAGATGACTCATGACTCTATCGACATCGACACGAGTTGAGCGTAGCTCTAACACGATACGGCAGAAGTTTTCATGATCGGACTCATCATGGATATCGACCACCCAAGGTAGCTTTTTATCCATCATCAGCTTAGCAATTTGTTCTTGGATCTTATTACCCGACACTTGATAGGGCAGGGCCTCGATGATAACCAGATTTTTCTGTTGTTTATCGACGTGATACACCGCGCGCATCTTATAACTGCCACGGCCGGTCTCATATATTTGCTGCAAGTCTTTTTTGGAGGTAATGATTTCGGCTTTGGTAGGCAAGTCAGGGGCTGGAATAGACTGAGTTAGCTGCTTGACTGACAGCTCAGGATTTTTAAGCAGACGAATCGCCGCGCGTACCACTTCATTGAGGTTATGCGGGGGAATGTCGGTCGCCATACCAACGGCGATACCTGTGGTGCCATTTAGCATAATATTAGGAAGACGGGCAGGAAGTGTGACTGGCTCTTGCATAGAGCCGTCAAAGTTATCTTGCCAGTCTACAGTGCCTTGACCCAGCTCAGCGAGTAAGGTGTTGGCATATGCCGACATTTTTGCTTCCGTGTAGCGCATAGCCGCAAACGATTTGGGATCATCAGGGCTACCCCAGTTACCTTGACCTGTAATCAGTGGATAGCGATAGCTAAACGGCTGCGCCATTAATACCATGGCCTCATAACAGGCGGTGTCACCATGGGGGTGATATTTACCCAGCACATCACCGACGGTACGGGCAGATTTTTTGGGTTTGGTCGTCGACTTAAGACCAAGCTCACTCATGGCATAAATGATACGGCGCTGTACCGGCTTTAAGCCATCGGCAATATGCGGCAGTGCCCGATCCATAATCACGTACATGGCGTAGTTTAGGTAAGCTTGCTCAGTAAATTCTGCGACTGATCGGGTGTCCATTGCCTCGTTTGGGATAACGGTGGCGGTAGGGGGAGGGTTTGATATATCAGACATAATAAATGATGTTGCCTTGTCGATTATAAAGTGGGTATTTTGTTAACGCTGTTTCTTGATAAAATTTTAAATTTTACGGTATTAGATGTTAGGTCATGTGAGTATTAGATGTTAGGTCATGTAAATGCTATTTAAAAAAAGGTCATTCATTGACCTTAATGTTAAGTATCATATGCGCTTAGTTTATAAGTCATTGAGGGTTAAATCAGTACAACGTTAGAAATATAATTTAGGGTAGCTTATCCTAACGGATATTAACGCAATAAAAAAGGCATGATATTCCTAATCTTGACTTAATACGTCAACTGATGTCGTACAAAATTGGTATAGTCCTGATAATCCGTGCAACAAGATGCTAGGTCTATCTGTAGGTTATCCTGTAGTATGGTAAGTCTATCTGACCATTATAGGCTTCTATCTACTTTATTTATGCACTTTACAGTTGTCATAAACCCGTTAAATAGTGTATTTTAGATAAAAATACGAACCCCTCTGTGTTTTAAAATTGTATAACCGTTATCTGGCAGTTATTAAACTGTTTTTTTACTGCTTTTTTCACAGCTTCACTCTAACGGCTACAATTTGATAGGCAGTATTTCACGGGTAATGTACATTTATTTAAATAAGAATTAGCAGGTTAGTTTATTCCATTAGACCCAATTTTAGGAGTTACAAAGATTATGGAAAATCAAGACAGTCAGTTTCGCCGTAATGATAGACCTTGGCTTAAAACCTATGAAAAGCTAGGTATGCAATACGATATTGAAATGCCACCTGCCGACACCTCATTGATCGATATTCTAGAAGAAAACTTCGAAAACCACACGGGTAGAATCTCATTTGTGTGTATGAATCAAGAGTTATCTTATGATGACTTAGATCGCTATAGCAAACAGATGGCCGCTTATTTGCAGTCACTTGGCCTAAAAAAAGGCGACAAAGTTGCGGTCATGATGCCAAATATTTTACAAACCCCAGTGGCAATTTTAGCCATCCTACGTGCCGGCTTGATTTTGGTCAATGTCAACCCTCTATATACCACACATGAGCTTGAGCATCAGCTAGTAGATTCTGAGACCAAAGCGCTGATTATCTTAGAGAACTTCGCTAAAACGTACGCTGATATTGGAAAAAAAGTCGTCGATCATGTGGTTATTGCCTCGATGGGTGACTTAATGAGTCCTCTAAAGGGCTTTATTGTTAATAACGTGGTGCGTCACGTGAAAAAGATGGTACCGTCTTATAGTATTCCGGGTAGCTTAACCTTCAAACAAGCCCTAAAAATTGGCGCTAGTAAACCCTATACCCGACCGACCGATATAGGGTTAGAAGACGTTGCGGTATTGCAGTATACCGGTGGTACCACAGGGGTTGCCAAAGGCGCCATGCTTACCCATAGCAACTTAGTGGCCAACTTAATCCAAGCGGACACCTATATTGGTGGAGCGTTTGATAAATATGAAGAATTAAATGAGCAGCCGGTTATTATGACGGCTCTGCCTTTATACCATATTTTCTCATTTACCGTCTGCGGCATGTATGGTCTGCGAAAAGGGGCGATTAACTCGCTGGTGCCAAATCCGCGCGATGGTAAGAGCTTAATCAAAGCGTATAAAGACTATCCGCCTGCGTTCTTCCCTGCGGTTAATACGTTATTTAACGGTTTGATTAATAGCGAGCACTTTAGAGTACTGGACCATAGCAAGCTTGAGATGTCTATGGGCGGTGGTATGGCAGTGCTTAAAGATACGGCTGATAAATGGAAAAAAGGCACAGGCAATGTCATTGTTCAAGGCTATGGTCTGTCAGAGACCTCGCCTGTCGCATCTGCTAACCCTATGGGACTTGATGAGTTCCCAGGAAATATCGGCGTACCATTCCCTGCTACGGATATGGCCATCATAGACGAAGAAGGTAATGAAGTAGCCATTGGGGAGCGTGGCGAGATTTGTGTCCGTGGCCCTCAGGTGATGAAAGGCTACTGGAAACGAGAAGATGCCACTGCTGAAGTCATGACTCCAGATGGGTATTTCCGTACCGGTGATATCGGGGTGATGGATGAAGACGGCTACTTTAAAATTGTGGATCGTAAAAAAGACATGATCATCGTTTCAGGCTTCAATGTTTATCCTAACGAAGTTGAAGATGTCATGTCAGGTCATCCAAAGATCTTAGAATGTGGCGTTATCGGTGTACATAGCGATAAAAGTGGTGAAGTTCCTAAGATATTTATCGTACGTAGTGATCCAAGCTTAACGGAAGAGGAGGTCATGGCCTATGCCAAAGAGCACTTAACTGGTTATAAGCGTCCTCGCCATGTTGAGTTTGTCGATGAGTTACCGAAATCAAATGTGGGCAAAATCTTACGTAAAGACTTGCGTGCTATGGAAGCTGCTGAAGGTTAATTGTTTTAGAGTATCATGTAAAAGCTAACCATTCATTGACATGATATAACCCTAATATAAATCTCATACTTTATGTTTGCGTGGTTAACGAGTACAATTAAAACGTTCTAAAGGATACGATTAACAGTGAAAGGGATACGCGCATCATGCCGTGTCCCTTTTTTGGTAAAAAATTTATGTATGAAATTTATGACGTTCTTTATTTCATACAGTGTGTGGGATGATATAAGCAAACAACAGATTAAAAGAACGTTAAATTGTATTTTAGGGTCAAACAAATCCTAAAGTGACATATAAATAACGTTAACTAAGACAATAATTTGCTAGAATTCTTTACTTTTATAGACTCTTTACCTTTATATATAGTCACTTATAGAATATATAGTCACTTATAGATAGTCACTCACTCAACTCTTTACTTTATTGTTTCACTATTAACACGACAGGTAATTACATGACAACAGCTGCAACCCCTTCCAACCAAAATAACAAAAGCGAACTTCACGGCACTTACCCTCACTATCCAGATATTCCTAATGATCGCCCTTGGTTGGAGTCATATGATCGTTATGGACTGGCGGCTCATATCGAGAAACCAGCTGACGATACATCACTTCTTGAGGTGTTTGAGCGAAACTTTGCGCGTTATGGTAGTCGTGATGCTTACCTTTGTATGGGGGCATCGATTACGTATCGACAGCTTGATACCTACAGCCGTCAGATAGCCGCCTACTTACAGTCACTAGGTTTAACAGTGGGTGACAAAGTGGCAGTCATGATGCCAAACGTGTTGCAATATCCTATTGTGGCGCTTGGGGTGTTACGTGCTGGCATGATCTTAGTCAATGTTAATCCGCTGTATACTAGCCGTGAGCTTGAGCATCAAATTCA
Source organism: Psychrobacter sp. CX5 (assembly GCF_057621535.2). NCBI lineage: Bacteria > Pseudomonadati > Pseudomonadota > Gammaproteobacteria > Moraxellales > Moraxellaceae > Psychrobacter > Psychrobacter sp. CX5. Next base: position 1,537,380 of record NZ_CM177735.1, read on the forward strand.
TGACAGTGGCGCTAAGGCTATCTTCGTTGTTGAGAACTTCGCGAAAACTTACGAAGATGTCAATGATAAAGGTGATGTAGAGCATGTTATCGTCTGTAATATGGGCGATATGTTAGGCTTCGTCAAAGGGTTTGCAGTCAACATGGTGGTTCGCCATGTTAAGAAAATGGTACCCAGCTACTCACTACCAGACAGTGTTCAATTTAAAAAGGCTTTAGAATCAGTATCTGCACATGAGTATAAGCGTCCTGAGTTGGATCAAAGTCACGTGGCGCTACTACAATATACTGGCGGTACAACTGGTGTGGCAAAAGGCGCGATGCTAACGCATGGTAACTTGATCGCTAATATGTTGCAGATTAACGCTGTGATCAGTGCTGCGTTTGGAGAGTCTTCAGAGAGTGAAGTGATTCTCACTGCGTTGCCGTTGTACCATGTCTTTTCATTTATGGTATGCGGTATGTATGCAATGTACAAAGGCTGTACGGGGTTGTTAATTCCTAACCCTCGTGACCTTGATGGCTTGATTAAAGAGATGGATAAATATAAGCCTGCGTATATTCCTTCAGTGAATACCTTATTTAATGGCTTAGTACATCATGAGAAATTTAAAAATTTAGACTTCTCTAATCTCAAAGCGTCTATTGGTGGTGGGATGTCTGTATTGCCTAGTGTCGCAAAAGCTTGGCATGAAGCCACAGGCCTGCCTATTGTTGAAGGATATGGCTTATCAGAGACATCACCTGTCGTCAGCTTTAATCCGATGAATATTTCAGAGTTTACTGCGAAAATTGGGGTTCCTGCTCCAGATACCGATGTGATCTTAATTGATGATGATGGAAATGTGATGCCGATCGGGGAGCGCGGTGAGATCTGTGTTAAAGGTCCACAAGTCATGGTGGGCTATCAAAACCGCCCTGAAGAAACTAAAAACACCTTTACCGAAGACGGTTATTTCAAAACGGGTGATATCGGTATCATGGATGAAAAAGGCTTCATTAAAATTGTCGACCGTAAAAAAGACATGATCTTAGTGTCTGGATTTAACGTTTATCCTAATGAAATCGAAGAGGCAATAGCGGAACATCCTGCTGTATTAGAAGTAGGCGCAATCGGTGTGTCGAGTGAAGAGCGTGGCGAAGAGCCGAAGATATTTGTGGTGAAAAAACCTGGCAAACAAGTGACCGAACAAGAGCTACTAGATTATGGTAAAAAGCAATTAACTGGCTACAAACGTCCACGTCATGTCGAATTTGTAGATGAGTTGCCAAAATCTAATGTTGGTAAGATTTTGCGTAAAGAGTTACGTAAAATGGAAGGTTTAGATTAAGCACACTCTATAATCAAACCATCAAAGTAGCTTGGGATACCTTAAGGTAAAAAGAGTATTCAATATCAACAAAGGGGCTAATTTCAGCCCCTTTGGTTTAAACACCTTATGTTTAAATGTCTTTTCATTAAATAGTTTTAAAGTCTTCAGTTTTAGATTTTAGACAAGGGGTTTGTCTTGCTATTGACAGGCCTTCAAGATACGATATCAACAGACTCTAGTCATTGAACCACAATAAAGGATAACACTAAGTAATGCGTATAGATAACCGAGAGCTTGACCAACTGCGTGCCGTCACTTTTGAACGTCACTATACCAAACATGCTGAAGGATCCGTGCTGGTTTGCTTTGGGGAAACCAAAGTATTGTGTACCGCCAGTGTCGAAAATGGGGTACCACGTTGGTTAAAAGGTAAAGGTCAAGGCTGGGTAACGGCTGAATATGGTATGTTGCCACGCGCAACCAATACCCGCAACCAACGTGAAGCGGCTCGAGGCAAACAATCTGGACGCACTCAAGAGATTCAACGATTAATTGGGCGTAGTTTACGCGCTATGGTGGACCTAAATAAACTGGGTGAAAACACGATTTATCTTGATTGTGACGTGATCCAAGCGGATGGCGGAACCAGAACAGCAAGTATTACAGGTGCTGCCATTGCTTTAATCGATGCTTTAGAGACCTTACAAGCTAAGAAAAAAATTAAATCAGATCCTCTAGTTGGTCTCGTCGCTGCTGTCTCAGTGGGTGTCAAAAATGGTGAAATATTACTCGATTTGAACTATGATGAAGACTCTAGCTGTGATACTGATCTTAATGTGGTAATGACCCAAAAGGGCGAGTATATTGAGATTCAGGGTACCGCTGAAGAAAAACCCTTTACACGTGAAGAAGCAGATAAAATGTTAGCCATGGCAGAAAAAGGCATTGCTGAATTGGTGAAACTACAACAAACGGCGTTAGGGTGGTAGTCGTAGCGTGATTAGCATCTTTATATCATACGTCATTACTGTTGATGTCTAAATAGGTCTACTATGCTACAAGTTACTGAAAATGGAGCAAATATCAGCCTATCTGGTAAGGCCCAAGGCTTTGGAGATGGGGTATTTTGGTTTGCTGTGGCGCTTCTGTTTGGTGCGATAGGTGTGGCGATGGCGATGAGTCTATTGCCAGAACGGTTAGCCATCGGGGCGCTGGCCGTATTGGTGGTGTTTAGTTTTGTGTTTAATAAAATGCGCAATCAGCAAAAAAAGGGCGTAAAGCACCACATCAGTATTGGCCTATTAGAAGTTCACCCTGGCATGTTTGAGCATAACTACCTAGGTAAAACGCAGCGTATTGTGGTCATGAGTAACGATGTCATTCGCCTCAATGCCAAAGAGCTGATTATCTCTGATGCTGAAGGTAACAATAAGTGCATCGTATCCGGTTTTGAAACGGAAAAAGAAGCACAAGTGATGCAAGCCATATTGCAAGGTCAGCAGCTAAGCAAACGTAATGCTAATATTAAGATGCAGTCGTCTTAAACGGTATTTTTTAAAATCGACTATCTTAGCGGATAACGTTTTGGGCAATTTATTTTTAGGTAGCTATTTTTTATACTCAAACATTTATTATATTATTATAGTAGGCATATTATGTAGCGTGTGGTGTAGTGAATCGAAACCCACGGTTAAGTTTTTATTCACTTTAAAGTTTGTATTTGAATTAAGTTATGACTATAGTTACTTATTTAACAGTACTTATTTAGTGCTAATCTTTAGACGCTAAGTCGTTTTTGAATTATAGAATAAGGTAGTTTTTGAACGATAGAATACCCGCTAAAAATGCCCCTTTTAATAATAAAATAATGACAATAACGATGATACCTAGGAGCATCAAATGGATGTGTCCACTTTAGACTCAATGTATAACGCTAACGGTCAATCTCTTACGTTAAAATATCGAAAAAAACTCTCGCTATTGAGCTCCGTTTTGCTGTGTTTAATGATGAGTTCTGCGGGACGTGCAGATGAATTGAGCGACTTGATTACCTTAAAGAGTCAAGTATTTGAACATTCAGCCAACGTATCGAACCCTCCCGTACATCAGACTTCTCCCGATTCGGACAATGCCGTTTCGAACACTCCCTTTTCAGTGACCTTCTCACACAATTCAAACTTTTATCAAAGCTATGCGACTGCCCCTAATATCGACCCTGACCATATAGATACGTTATATCAAGCAGAGCAAAGCGCTGCCCCTGCTAGCAAAAAAGTATTGCAAACCGTACGGCAAATGGCTCTAGATAATAAAGAAATTATTAAAGGCTCATGTTGGGATTATCTAAATGCCGCTTTTAATAGAGCAGGGGTAACGCGTCATACCGTTTTCAAGGGAGGGTATCCCGCAGGGCCATTTGTCGATACGAATGAGATTCAGCCTGGGGATTGGCTATATTATGTCAATCACAGCTACAATGACATTGAGCATAGTGGATTATTTGTAGGCTGGCTTGATCGGAGCCGCAATCAAGCGTTAATCTTAAGCTATGCTGGTGAGCATCGTCATGAGCCAGCACGCTATAAGATGTATGACGTGTCTCATACTTATAATATAATGCGGCCTAGTTTTTAAATCCTGACTTTAAAAAAAGGTAAGTAAAGTTCGGTTTACGGATTTAAGAGCTGTCGCTAAGAGCGGCATATATAATGCGAATTTATGTTTTTTTATACCTGCAAAAGTATAGACTAGGGCGTGTGGAACATTCGACCATGGCACTGGCGGAGACTATTTTTTAGTCAATATGCAGTGAAATTTTTGACGCTTAGTCATTCTAAGTTAGAACCCTAAATTTTTAAAAGCCGCCATATATTGGCAAAAAAGAGTCCCGCCCTCACTCGAGCATAGCTCTCGCCTTGCGAACGGGCAAAGCAGTGCTTTGCTTAATCCGTTCTCAGGGCTGATACTAAAATCGCCTCAGACGTTGTTACAAACCTAGCCAAGGTCTAGACATTAGCGTCAGTTTGCGCCTAGTCTGGAACGATTTTAGCTATCAGCAGTGCTAATTTGCGAATGTTCCACACGCCCTAAGCTTTTCAATAATCTCTTAAAATGGCTTAACGATAACCAGTATAACGACCGCAATTAAAATAAATACTGGCACTTCATTAAACCAGCGCCAAAAAACATGCGTCTTGTGCTGAGGATTTTCAGCGAGCTTGTTGCGATAAGCGCCGCACATACCATGATAGGCAGACAAGAGAACCACTAAAAACAGCTTAGCATGCAGCCAACCTTGAGTTTTATAAGCATCCCATCCTAATACCAACATCCAAATACCAAACACCCATGTCGCAATCATAGCGGGGGTCATAATGCCCCGATACAACTTTCGCTCCATAACCACAAAGCGTTGTTGGCTAATGGTGTCTTTACTCATAGCATGATACACAAACAGTCTGGGTAAATAGAATATAGCCGCAAACCAGCATACCATCGATATGACGTGCGCCGCCTTTATCCAATTAAAATATTCCGCCATATAACTGCCTTTTAAGTCGTTACTTTTTATAGTGCTATAAATAAATTCATTTTAAATCAAACAAAACTTTGATGACCAGTTGAGGCATCAATGACGGTCAATCCAGGCTTCGGCTCGGTTGCTTTAAGTCCTAACATCTGCATTAATCGGTCGTCATTAGATTGGCTGGCATTACCCGTCGTTAGCAGCTTATCCCCATAGAAAAATGAGTTAGCCCCTGCCATAAATGCTAATGCCTGTTCAGAGTCTGATAGGCTTTCTCTGCCTGCTGAGAGTCGTACATAGCTTTTTGGGCAGCAGATACGAGTTACCGCTATGGTGCGTATCCATTCTAAGACAGGCAGTTGCCCCTCTTTTAACACCTTGTCACCAAGCGGCGTACCCTGAATGGGTACCAGTAAGTTAACGGGTATGGACTCAGGCGGCATTGGCATACTGGTCAACTCATAAACCCAGTCAATACGATCTTCGCGACTCTCGCCCATGCCAACGATACTGCCGCTACATACATTTATACCCGACTGCCGTACATTCTCAATAGTTTGCAGGCGATCATCATAGCTGCGCGTGCTAACCACTTGATCGTAATAGCGGCGCGAGGTGTCCAAGTTATGATTGTAGTAATCAAGTCCTGCATCCGCTAACTGCTGTGATTGTTCAGCCGTCAACATACCTAAGGTCATACAGGTCTCAAGGCCAAGTGCTTTGACTTCCTTAATAAGGCTAGCAATATAGGGCATGTCTTTGGCACTTGGATGTTTCCAAGCCGCACCCATACAAAATCGAGAGGAACCAGAGGCTTTCGCTTGTTTGGCCGCCGCAAGGACTTTGTCGATCTCAAGTCTCTTTTCTGCTTGCAGTTTGGTCTTATCTCTATAGTGACCAGACTGTGAGCAATATCCGCAGTCTTCCGGACAATTACCGGTTTTTATCGATAGTAAGGTACTTATCTGTACCTCATTGGCGGTAAAGTGCTGACGATGTACTGTTTGTGCTTGCAACAGCAAGTCCATCAACGGCGACTCAAATAATTCGGCAATATACTCACGCGTCACAGGGCTATTTAGACGCTCTTTTTTCAACTTTACATCGTGTGCATCATTACCTAATGACTGTGCTTTAATGTTTGCTGGCGTGTTCGAATGTTGACTTGCAACAGGTGCTGTCGATTGAATCAAAGTGCTCATACAACAATCCTTTGTATCGTTTTTTAAAATTGTATCATTTAATGAGGATCATTAATGGACATAAAAACGCCTAAGTAGCTTTCATTACTTAGGCGTCACTTAGTTCATTAACACACTTTAGCCATATATCAGATGAAAAATGGGATATAACAGAGTAGGGTCAATCATACTCATAAAACCAATCATAACCCAGTAACTTATACCATTAACTTATAGAAAACGTATGCTATTTAGAAAACTTATGCTTAGCTATATCTAGAACTTGAGACGCTATTCCTTGTGCTTTATTGGCAAAAGGACGTGCTTTTTTAATAAAAGGTTTAAGCTCTTCTGGAATAGGGGGAACAATATGTTTCGCCAATTGATTAAACCACATTAGCAAGCTGTAGTCGCCTTCCATAACCAGCTCTTTATCTTGAATGGCAGTCATAAAAGCAGCAACATTGCCGCCCGTTAGCAGCTTAACGCCAGTCATTGAGTCTTTAAAATCGATACGCAAAGTAGGCTCATTGGCAGTACCAGAATATTGATTAAACGTACCCTCATCAAACACATAATAACGAGCTACGCCATCCGCTTTACTACCAAGCTCGATGCTGACCTTACGGTCTTTTAAAAGTGCGGCAATATTTGGATCATCACTTTTTGCCAACATGGATAATCGAACACCGACGGCAGCAAGTAGCGCATCTAATGGATTGGCTTTGATATTTAAGATAGGAAGAGTAAACATGGGGAAGTCCAAAATTAAAAAGTGAATGAAACGAAAACCAGTTTATAGCGTTATAACGTTTTAAAACATACTGCGCAAGTTGATTGACAGGTTAGGCTCTTATACTGATGAACCAATTATACTATCTACCAATTATACTATGTTTTCATATTAGGGTCTGTTGAACATTCGGTATTAAAAGATCGTTATTAGAGACAGCGACTCTAGGGCAAATATTTATAGACTTTTTTATTTAGTATATCTGTACTTAACTATATCAGGTGTCAATAAATAAAATACCAGTAGAGACATAGCCAACAAGTCAGCGCCATTTTGCATGGGCCGACTTGTTATCCATCAGGTACTGTTAGCAAGTAATTGCATTGGTATATTAATTGGTTTAATAGTTATCCAATGGTTAGTAGTGCAATGCTCTATTGGTAGCATAAAATTTAGCGTGCTTTCCATAGCTTATTAATAGGGTCTAATTGCTATATAGCTTAATTAAACTTTTGACTGATAAACTTTAGATTAATAAAAGGTTAGCTTAATAGCCAGATGATAATTAGTTACGGAAGCGAGGTTCATAGTTATTATAAATAGGTGTGTGCTCAATATATTTTTCACGAGTATTGCTTCGTTTGCTCAGTTTTGGTACGAAAGATGAACGACGAGGCGGTCTAGATACCACACCAGTGCGCTGTGCCGGTAAGCTTGCCACAAACTTCTTATAACGATAGGTGAGAAAGGCACCAATGGCAAACCAACTGAGGAGTAATGCCGCGCCATAACTATAGCTGCTACTAATAGCCGTCGTATTCACTAAGATAGATTGGATACCTTCCACAACAACCCAGTAGCCCATTCCTCCAAGCATATAACCTAGAAGATAACGACGGCCAGATAAAAGGGTGGCTGCTATGCCGACAGCGAGTAGCATATAGCCTAAAACAGACCAAGATAAAAAGCCAGAAAGCCAAGATTGACTGATAGCCAGAATGGTTAGAATTGCCATGTTTATTGCCTCATGTACGGTCAATAGGTATAACACAAAATAGGAGAGATCGAGCATCGTTTTTTGCGATTGATTAAGTATTATTATGCCGATGTTTTATTAAAATACAAAGAATATCTCGATAACTTACGACAACGATTGTCGTTTAAATTTACTAAAAATTTGACATGGGCTTCAAGGCTAGAGAATTCATAACACCCGCAAAAAAAGTTTTTTTAAAAAAAATTGTAAAGATTTTGTGTATTAAAATTTAGGAACAATTATTTCATTAATTTTAGGTCTTTTTTAAAACTTGTTTAAAAAAGTAAACCCTAAAACTGCACTCTACAGCCCTATTCTACGGGCGTGAAGTACGGTTTTGGAAAGTCGATGTTCTGCACGTTTAATTATATATTGGCCTTGAAATTAGAGGTATAAGTTATTGAAAGGCAAGGATTATAGCAGATCTTGAGCGGCATAACCTAATACATAAAGTACCCCTTCAAGACCTGTCGCATTGATAGCGGCATCCGCACGAGAGCGAACGATAGGCTTAGCATGATACGCCACACCAATATCTGCGATGGCCATCATGGCCAAGTCATTCGCCCCATCTCCAACACAGATGACTTGAGACATTGATATGCCCATACGCTGCGCAATGTGCTCAACTATTGTCGCTTTACGATCGCCATTGACAATAGGTAGGATGACATTCCCAGTGACAACCTCGTGTTCAATATCTAGCACATTGGCATGGACTTCATCAATTCCAAGCTCTTTGGCAATACGATCAGCAAAAAAGGTAAACCCACCAGACACCAGCACCGTATGATAGTCCAGAGATTTTAATGTCGCTATCAGCGTACGCGCACCAGGAGACAAACTTAGCTGATTTTGGATAGTATCAAGCGCTGAAGATGATATGTTTTTTAATAGCGCAACCCGTTCACTAAATGAGGTGTCAAAGTCAATCTCGCCACGCATAGCAGATTCAGTTATGGCGCTCACCTGGTCACCTATATTGGCTTGTTTTGCAAGCTCTACGATAACCTCTTGCTCAATCAACGTTGAGTCCATATCAAAGACGGCAACCTTATGTGGACGCAACATTTTAGCTAATGATACGATATGACAGTCAATGGCGGCATCACCCCCTAAATCATCTGTAATAGGCAAGGCTTCAATAAATTGACCTAAATGCGTGGTGATACTATCGTCTAATAAACGTGCCGCCGCTGCTTTTTTGCCGGGTTGCATCGTTGCCGTGTCAGTCGGCATTAATATATAACGATAAGTTAGGACAGAAGTAAGTCGATCGCTGCCGGTATGATCTTGTAACGTATCTGTGCTGCGAACGACTTTTATAATTTGCCATAGGGGGTTATTGCTTGCCCATTCGCCTATATGAGCTTCAAAGGCTGCTTTTTTAGTAAGCTCAGTGCCTGCTTCTTGTCTTAAAGCCTGTTGTTGGACCACCACCGACAGCGCAAATACCGGTAAAGCTTCTAGTTGCTCAATAAGATCTAAGGAGATTTTACCGTAATTTTGCTGGTTTTGATCAAAGTTAACATCGGAGAAGCGAAGTGCATCAGGTAATAAATCGTTGGCTTTTTGTAAGGCACTAATCCATGCCTTCAAATGTGCTGTCATACCTGAACCGAAGCTGGCAAAGTTTGCAGTGGCGTTTACAGGCGTATTTTCAATATTCTCAGGCGATAAAGACGCATTATTTTGAGTATTAGTTGTAGTATTTTTTGTCATCGTGAGCTATGCCCCTTGTAAGCGTAAGCAAGATTAGGAATAATAGAGCGTACTTAACGTATAGTACCCCCTACCTTTTAACAAAAGTTTAGCATAACATGACCTATTTAGCGCCACGGCAAGGCTTGTTTGCCATAATAATTCTCATCAGTTTTTTTATTCACACTACTTTGTTGCTGATTAGTACCGATCAGCAGCTTGATGAGCTCAAAATGCAAACAGGCGAACGAATGTTGGTACAACTCATTGACGAAGTCAAGCTGCCTTTACTGAGTAAAGATAAAGTCAGCTTGAGCGTCCTGACGGGACGATATACCAGTGAGAATAATGTCGCCAGCTTAGCTATCAAAGATATTGACAATGAAGTGCTACTGCAGACGGGGCAGGCGCAACTACTCGACGGTAATAAAATTAGCCGTGACGTTGTCATGGGTGACACGGTGATTGGTAAAGTCGAGATGACGCTGCGTGATACCAGTAATGGTGAGATTATTGCGTCCCAGTGGATATTTATTTTAGGGTCCTTTATTACCCATTTATTAATCTGGCTCATTTATGGTTATATTGCCCGTCCGACACGCGCCCAGTTGGCAGCTTTAAGTCGTGATGTTCAAGATTATTTGATCACTCAGCGACAACACGGCTTAGGGACAGCTCGGACTCGAATTACAGAGGATGATGAGCAACCAGAGGTAGCAGGGGATGGGGTTAAAGAATTAAGTATCCATCAAGCTTTGAGTAAATATATTAAGTCGCAGCAAAATGAAGAAGGGGGTCATGACGATGCGGATCATAGCAGTCGCGCAGAGCATGGCGATCAAAGCATAGCTTATAATCATAATAATAAGTCACCGTCTTTACCAGGTCATTTATCAGATATAGACGCTGGTCTTGAGGATGGGGGTGAGGCAGAGGCGGCTCAATCAACTACAGCCACTAACACAACTGATGCCAAACAAGCGGCATCTAGCAAACAAAAAGCATTAGCCTCAGACAGACCGCTTGATGTGGCGGTCGTACAAATTCGTTTTTATGACCCCAACCATTTGTTAAATACCTTGGCACATGAAAAGTCAGAACCCTATTTTGTACTGTGTACACAACTGCTACAACGTACGCTAGATGAGCTATTAAAACAGCCGATTTTGTTTGGTATAAAAGTCAAAAACCAACCAAGATTTGACGAAAATGGCGCCATTGTAGAGTTTTACGGTACCACCAGTCATAGCAAGGCAGGGTTGGCAGCAGTGATGCTGGCTAAGTCCTACGTTATGCTTAATGAGGTGGCGTTTATCAAGCATCGTGAGCTACAAAGATTTGCGTTAGAAGTTGTGGTCGGGGTCAGTGATGAGGCAACCAGTGAAAAGATGGAGCAGCTGCTATATAACAATGCTGATGCTAACGATATTTTAACCTTATTACCGGTTGAGGGGATAAAGCAGTTACGTGGTCATATTCAGTTGGATAATCTAAAAAATCCAACCACAGTGTATGAACGTGACTGTGCTTCACTGCAAGGAGTGGGTGATTCGATGATGCAACGCTTAATCGAGGTTCGTGATGCGGTATTGTTGTCCGCTTTAAATTAAGCAATAGCAAATTTCGATTGGCTAAACTAAAGTCGCACATTAAAAGTCTAAGATTTATTTTAGATTGATATTGTATTAAATTGTGCATCACCTACTTAAGTAATTGAAGTTATAGGCTGTTTAAATAAGTAGCTAGGTAATGTATAGGTAGCTTATAGGTCATGTATAGGTAGCTTATAGGTTATTTAGAGAAATCTAGACAGTTCTTATTTCTAAAGCTATGCCCATTGAATAAAGACGTGTTAGGTTTAAAAATAGCAAATTAAAAGCAGTAAATTAAAAGCGATGTATTAAAAACCAGTGCCTTAAAAACAGCGCCTTAAAAACAATAATTTACAAAAAGGGGCTATAAAAGTCTCTAAGAATTCCCATAAATCAAATTGATTGCAAAAATCAATAAGTCAAAACAGACTATTATGCTATAAGGAAAAGAATATGAGTGACAATGATCTTGATGACTTCGATGATGACAACTTTGAAGATGACGATGACGCTAAAAAGGTAGATGAGGCCGAAGTTGAAGCCGCACGGTTGACCAGTCTAGAGAAGCGTCGTCTGATAGATAATATGCTAGAAGAAAAGCGTTTGGCCCGTGAGCTCAAAGATGGCTTTGACGATGACTTCGATGATGATTTAGATGACTTTGACGATGACCTCGACGATAATTCTGACGAAGACGATGGCTTCGAGGACGATTTAGAAGAAGACTGAAGAGACGAGTAGTATTGGCGGTTAGCCGGTGCTGACCGCTATTGCGAATGTCTTAAAAATAATGTCTTAAAATAATAATAGCCCTTTTTAATCTTCTACTATAAATCTTCTACTATAAAAACCACAAGAAAAATCTAAAAGCTCATTATAATAACCCCGACTATAACGATAAAAAGAGACCGCTATGACCCTATATGAACTGCAAGATTATCTTGATTCAGATGACAATGAATACGGACTTGATAGTATCGCCACTCACGGTTTTCTGACCGCAACAGTCGTAGGCAAGCCGTTGCCAAATTGGCTGTCTCATCTTTTTGAAGGACAAGAGTCTAAAGTTGCCGACGACATTAAAAAGGCTATTAAAGACTGGCGCAACGAGTTGTTAGAGAGCTTGCAAAGTGAAGAGGGTATTATCCTGCCTTTAGAGATTGATGAAGATTCAAGCGAGATGGACTTCTCCTCTGAGTCAGAATTAGCGGCGTGGTCAATTGGCTTTGTTGATGCTATGTATGGTGATGATAGTGTCGATTGGTTTGACGATGAAGACACCGCTGAGGATGTCGCCATGTTGACTTTGCCAATGATTTTATTTAGCGGCATTGACACTATTAATGAAGATAGTGAGGAAACCGAAGATGGAGATTTAGCAGAAATCCGTCGTGATGATGACGCTTTAGCTCAGATAGCAAACAGTATTGAAGGCAACTTAACTGAGCTGTATTTATTATTTAATACTCAAGACTAGAACAACCTAGGCGACTAAATACAAACGACCAAATACAAGTAACGCTAAATAAGCGACTAAACATAAGCGACTGACCATGCAATTATCAAACCTTGAGCATTTACCCGGCTACATTATTACCGAACGTTTAGATGTGGTGTACGGCAGTACAGTGCGCTCCAAGCATGTGGGTAAAGATATATTTGCAGGCCTAAAGAACCTCGTGGGGGGTGAGCTGACCGCCTATACCGAGCTGCTTGAAGAGTCACGGCAAGAAGCTATTGAGCGTATGATGGTCAAGGCACAAGCGCTTGGCGCAGATGCCATTGTGGGTCTGCGTTTTTCGACGTCTAGTATTGCTCAAGGTGCATCCGAGCTGTTTGTCTATGGTACAGCGGTAAAAGCGGTGCCTGAGTCTCAGTCTAATGCTTCAAACAATGCCATGTCTCAGCCCCTATCATCCTCTAGCGTACCTCCTTTACCCGAATCTGACGCTCTAAACAAGTTTGACTAATCTTGTTGCCAATTATCTGCAAAAAAGTTAAACCCAGTAACGCTATAATGAATAGGACATCATATTAATGGACGTATTTCTTGATTTTTTAATCAACAATGGCGTCTTTATTGGCCTATTTTTAATAGGTTGGCTTTTTGGTCGCTTTAATGAGCGCGATCATTTGCAAAAGCTGGCTGCTGCCGAAAAGGAGCTGGGTCATATTGTCGTGTCTAGTGAGCGCTTTTATCAACCCAAAATAGCCGAAGATACTCAAGGCGCATTGGTCATGGGAAGTGTGGTGATTGCGCAAGATTATTTTAAAATGATCATTGCCAAAATTCTAAATTTCTTTGGTAAGAATTTGACGACCTATGAGACCTTGTTGGATCGTGCCCGACGTGAGGCGTTAGTACGCATGAAGCTTGAAGCTCAATTTATGGGCTATAATCAGGTGTTTGGGATACGTTTAGAAGTGACTAGCATCAATGCAACGGGCAGTATGGTCGAAGCTATTGCTTACGGCACAGCCGTTTATACTGTTGATAATCCGAAGATTCCGCCGCCGTTGCCGAGTGTCGGTTAGAGATTTTGTTCTATCATTGAGAAAGTTTACCAAAGCTCAATCATCTTACGTGGTTGAGCTTTTTCATATTCACACTTTAACTATAAAGTAGGGATATATTAGGTTACTCGATGTTGATTTAATATGACTCTAACAAAATCCGCTAATCTGCGTTAAAATCACACTATTATTAACTTTATTCAATCTATAAACCCAAAAGACCACCAAAAATAAGACAATTCTATTATGAGCAACCAAAACCTAACTACTTCCATCCAATCTGCCTTAAAACAATTAGAAAACGCCTATAACCCAAGCGATGTTGAGCAAGGTATGTATCAGCGCTGGGAAGATAATGGCTATTTTAAGCCCAGCTTTGATAGCAATGAGTCGTTCTCTATTGCCCTGCCACCGCCTAATGTGACGGGCAGTTTGCACATGGGGCATGGTTTTAACAATACTATTATGGACTCGCTAACCCGCTATCACCGTATGCTGGGTGATAATACGCTCTGGCAGCCGGGTACCGACCATGCGGGTATCGCTACTCAAATGGTGGTTGAGCGTCGTCTTAATGCCGAGGGCATCAAACGTACCGACCTGACTCGCGAAGACTTTATCGACAAAGTATGGGAATGGAAAGAAGAGTCGGGCGATAACATTACCCGTCAAATTCGCCGCTTAGGTAGCTCGGTCGATTGGTCACGTGAGCGCTTCACTATGGATGAGGGCTTGTCCAATGCGGTAAAAGAAGTGTTTGTGCGTTTGCATGAAGATGGTTTGATTTATCGCGGTAAACGATTGGTCAATTGGGATCCTAAATTCCAAACTGCCTTATCAGATTTAGAAGTTGAAAACCATGACGAAAATGGCTCGTTATGGCACTTCCGCTATTATTTCACTGATAAATCGGTTAAGACTCAAGACGGCAAAGACTATGTGGTCGTTGCGACGACTCGTCCTGAAACCTTGTTAGGCGATACGGCGGTTGCGGTCAATCCAAAAGATGAGCGTTATTCGCATTTGGTTGGTAAAACCATTACTTTACCGATTACTGGTCGCGAAGTACCGATTGTGGCGGATGATTATGTCGATATCGAGTTTGGTACAGGCGTGGTTAAAATCACCCCAGCGCACGACTTTAACGATTATGAATTGGGTCGTCGTCATGAAACGGCGCTGATTAATATCTTTGATAAATATGCGCATATCTTGCCAGCGATGGAGATTTATCCAGACCTGCAAACCCGTGACCCACAGCTTGAACCAACACCTGAAGCCTATATCGGTCTTGAGCGGTTTGAAGCCCGTAAACAATTGGTTGCTCAAGCCGAAACCGAAGGCTGGCTAGAGGACATCGAAGACTACCAACTTAAAGCGCCTCGTGGCGACCGTAGTGGCGTGATTGTTGAACCGTGGTTGACGGATCAATGGTATGTGGCGATGGAGCAACTTGCCAAACCGGCGATTGATGCGGTGGAAGACGGCAGTATCGAATTTGTGCCTGCGCAATACAAAAATATGTATATGGCATGGATGACCGATATTCAAGACTGGTGTATCAGCCGTCAACTATGGTGGGGGCATCGCATCCCTGCTTGGTATGACAATGATGACAACATTTATGTGGCTCGTGACGAGGCGGAAGTACGCCAAAAGTACAATCTAGCCGACAGTGTCGAATTGCGTCAAGATGAAGACGTGTTAGATACGTGGTTTAGCTCAGGATTATGGACGTTTAGCACCTTGGGTTGGGGTGACCTGCTTGTTAATAACAGTGCGGACGACAAACGAGTGCTTGAGACTTTCCATCCGACCAGCGTGTTGGTGACAGGCTTTGACATCATTTTCTTCTGGGTAGCCCGCATGATAATGCTGACCATGCACTTTATGAAGAATAAGGATGGTAGCCCGCAAGTTCCTTTCAAAACCGTCTATGTACATGGGCTAGTGCGTGATGGTAATGGTCAAAAAATGTCGAAATCGAAAGGTAACGTGCTTGACCCTATCGATTTGATTGACGGTATTGACTTGGAGTCACTGGTCGAAAAACGCACCAGCAATATGATGAACCCCAAAGACGCTGCAAAAATTGAAAAACAAACCCGTAAAGAGTTCCCCGAAGGTATTCCTGCCTTTGGTACGGATGCGTTGCGCTTTACCTTTACTTCACTGGCTAGTACGGGGCGTGACATTAATTTTGACCTAAAACGGGTTGAAGGCTATCGCAACTTTGCCAATAAAATTTGGAACGCCAGTCGTTTTGTACTGATGAACTGCGTTGAGAAAGTGGAAGAAGGTGAGGCGGCGTCGGCATTACCTATCGACCAAAGCGCCAATCCCGACGTATGGGAACTGCCTGAAAAATGGATTATGAGTCGCCTGAACTCGACCATCAGCAATATCCATCAACATTTTGCCCAATATCGCCTTGATATGGTCAGCCAAGATATTTACGAATTTATCTGGAATGAATATTGCGATTGGTATGTGGAGCTTGCCAAGGCGAGTCTTAATGATGACTCGGTGAGCGACGAGCGTAAAGCGCAAATTCGCTACGTGCTACTCAACGTATTAGAGACGGCGCTACGTTTCACCCATCCGATTATGCCGTATCTGACCGAAGAGATTTGGCAGACTATTGCGCCCTTGCTTGATCGTAAAAACACCGACAGCATCGTGATTGCCGACTATCCACAAGCGGATACTAGCCAAATCAATACTCAAGTCGAGGCGGACATGGCATGGCTACAAGCCCTTATTGCTGGCGTGCGTAACATTCGCGGTGAAATGAAGCTCGGTAATGCAGTGCGCTTGCCGGTATTGCTACAGAATATCACTGATGAGCAAACGCAAAGCCTCAATCGTATCGAAAACCAATTTAAAGCGCTTGCCAAAGTTGAGAGTTTGACTATTTTAAAAGAAGGCGAAGATGTTCCCCTTTCCTCATCTAGCATGGTCGGACAACTGCGTATCTTAGTGCCGATGAAAGGGTTAATTGACCCCACTGCTGAGCTTAGCCGACTTGCTAAAGCCCAAGAGAAACTACAAAAGCAAGCTGAAGGTATCGAGCGAAAACTGGGTAACGAAGGTTTTGTGAGTAAAGCACCTGCGGAGGTTGTAGAGGCTGAAAAGGCGAAGCTTGAGGAGTTACAAGGTCAGCTTAAAGTGATAAGTGAGCAGATGGCGCAGTTGAAGGCGTTGTAACCCAATCTAAATTTGAGAGTTGAGAGCGTTAAATGGGAAGATTGGAATACGACTATATTGTATTTGAATGGGATGACCAAAAAAGTCAGACTAACTTAACTAAACATGGTTTGCTACTTGAAGATGCGATTAATGCCTATCTAGACCCGAATGCGCTTATTCAAACTCATCAGGTGGTAGACGGTGAACAACGTTGGCGTACCCTCGGACTTATACACAATGCTGTGATACTTTTTATTGGGCATTTGTTATATGATGATGAATTAGACCGTGAAGTTGTTAGGTTGATTACAGTCAGAGAGGCGACAACTCAAGAGGAGAGGACTTACTATGACAATCGTTAGAAAAGTTATCCATAAAGATAATATTCCAGATCTAACCGCTGAACAAAAAGAGCGTTTAGAAGCCCTAAAAGACCGTCCTATTGACTTGTCCGATGCACCCGAACAATTGGACTGGAGTAATGCAGTGCGAGGTCGATTGACTAAAAAACGCTTGCCCGTTGATGATGACGTGTATGAGTGGCTACAAAAAGAGGGTAAGCCTGCCGAAGTTCGCTTGAATGAATTGTTGCATCAATTGATGGCAGGTGAGGGGTAGGTTATTTTGTAGCTAATCCCGCTTTCCACTCCTATCTGTCGTCTTAAGCAGAGCGAAAGGCTAAGGTTTGGGGCGTCATTGGCTAGACGCCATGATACCCCAAAACCAAGCCTTCGCAACCTGCTTAAGCCAACAGTTTATCCACGACAATCGGGGCTAAACCGCTCCTTCAAGCGTGGTTAGGCGTTCTTTAAATACTATGCCCGCGCTTCAACAATGGTAAGCTGAACGTCAGATGTTAACCACTAATATTCACACTGGTGTTAGGCAGTTTCTATCTTTAAAATATATAAATTATAGGTTTTACAAGAATAGGGAGCTATTATAATAATGAGGAGTTTAATTGAATAAACATATTGAAAGCTATTTAAAAGAATTTGTAAAAATAGATAAACCTCAGTACGCGGTAATGTTAAAAGGCGATTGGGGGTCAGGTAAAACACACTTTATTAAAAATTTCATCAAAAATGATAAGAATAATAAATATGTATATGTAAGTCTTTTTGGTTTGAAAAGTATAGAAGCCATTGATGAGGCAATATTTGACGAGCTACATCCCGTATTAAGTTCTGCGCCAGTGAAAGTTTTAAACACAGTTTTCAAAAGTGCACTAAAACTTGGTTTGAAAGTTGATGTAGATTCTGAAAGTACAAATGTAAATTCAGTAAATGCTAATATAAATTTAGATGGAGTCTTAGACTATTTCTCGAAAAAAAATAACCAAAAAAATGTTATTTTCGTTTTTGATGATTTAGAAAGAACATTACTAGACTATACAGAGGTTCTGGGTTATATAAATAGCATGGTAGAGACATCAGGTTTGACCGTAATCGTTATTGCTAATGAGGATAAGATAACCGATGAAGTGTTTAGTGATTTCAAAGAAAAAACTATAAATAAAACTTTTAAGTTGATTTCTAATAATGATGAGATTTTTCTGGAAATTATCAATAATCACAATATTTTAAGTAAACATGTAGAGGGTATTAAGAATATTTTCGATAAAGTGGGAAAAAATAATTATAGAGTTCTTACTCAGGTAATTGATAATTATAAGTATTTTAATAAATTTGTAGCACATAAGTTTAAACAAAATCCAGATTTCATGGCACAATTAGTACAGCAGTACTTTGCTTATTCTTTTACTTATAAAATATATGGTAACCTCAATAACATATCAGATGTATTGAAAAATACAGATAATTATCAATATCAATTATTTGATTCCAAAACTTGGAAAGATATTATTGAAAACAATATAATAAACCAAGATGAATTAACAACAGTGATTCAAGGACTGTATTTTTTCAACAAAAGTTCGGAAAAGCCCTCTTGGAGAGAGCTTTGGGATTATAATCATCTTAATAGAGATGCTTTCTATGAGAACTTAGAGTCAATGCAAACAGATTTTATAAATTTTAAATACAACAATCCATTTATTCTACTACACGTTATTAGTTTGCTCATAACCTTTTCAAAGGCAGGTATAAAAGAAGTTATTAGTATTGAGGGAATTAGAGAAAAAACAAGTGAATATATTAGAGACCATACTAATAGAGAGTGGAATAGAAAGTACAGAGAAGACCGTATTTTTAATTCTACAGGGTTAGCATATATAAATCGTGATGACACTGACTTTAAAGACATTTCAAAGCAAATAAATAAAAAAATAGATGATGTTGTTGAACAATATAAAATATATGAAGAGGAAGAAGATAGAGAAAAGTCAGTCAGTATGATTGAAGCTGGCGATTATATGGGTTTAATAGATATTCTTGATAATAAGTATTCTTTTGTAGCTTACTTGCATAATCTCGATGCTGATTTGATATTCCAAAAATTGATAGATGATGATAGTCGAATATTTGGCTTTTCAGTTGTAGTTGATCACCGATATCCTGACAATCATACTATGGACGGTAGGCCTATATCATTTTACAGACTAGAGGAGCTGTCTTTTTTACAAGCTTTATCTGAAAATATCCGTACTTATCTTAACAGAAGTGATAAAAATGATTTTATAGCATTGAAGCTAAAGGTGTTAATTGAGCTATTGGAAAAAAACATCGAATATCTTGAAGTCATTAAACAACAATATGTTAATCAAGATGTTTGAGTTATCAGCAATTCTAATAAAAATAAGTATTTATCTGCTTGAGGATTGTCAATTCGTAACCGTGACCCATGCCGTAGGAGGGGTTTAGCCCCGATTGACGCGGTAGCTTGGTAGGATGTGGCGCATACAGCGCCTTGGATAGAGGTGATCGCTCGAATGTTGGAACGCCGCTAGACTTAGGCGCTGTGCGCCACGCCCTGTCAACTACAAGCAAAAAGCGGGAACAGCTACCCTATATTTAAATCTGTATAACTAAATCAATTTGTCTTGCGTTTTTCATTTTGTAATGGATAGACCATTTGCGCTGCAAAACCCTCAGGTACTTTTGTATTTGATGTCGTCCCATATTTTTTGGGTAAGTGAGCGGGCAGATGAGCGGTTTTAAATACCACATCATAAATGGGTAAAAAGGCGGCAAAGTTTTTATCCCACGCTTCTTTTTCTGACGAATGATGCCAATGATGGAACTCTGGCGTTGCCAAAACCCAGCGAAAATAGGGAAAACGGAAACGGACGTTGGCATGAATAAAAATGGCATGAAAAGAGATGAATACCAAATAAGCATAGGTTGCCGCTGGAGAAAAGCCCATAAATAATAACAGAATATAACCCACAAAACGGTTCACAATCAGCTCAAACACATGCACCCGACTCGCTGCCAGCCAGTCCATTTGATGCGAAGAATGGTGCACCGCATGGATGCGCCATAAAAATGGGACTTCGTGCATCGTGCGATGAATCCAGTAACTAAAGAAATCCACCACAATTAAAATTTCTATAAATTGCAGCACCAAAGGCTGACCGCTGACAAGTTGATGCCATGTGGGATTAAGCCACTGATTAAATAACATCTGCGCAGGAATGATGGTAAAAAAACTGAGTAGCTGAATACCCAAATGGCTAAACATAAAGTATTTAATATCGGTTACCCAGCCAGATCGTAGCAGCTTTTGCTCTTTATACTTAGCATAAAACCGCTCCATCGGAATAAACACCAAAGCGGAAATTAACAGGGTCAAAATAAAATAGTCCAAACCTGCATACACACTACGGTCGTAGTAATTGGGTTCAATCTGCCCTGAGGCGAGCAGCGCGGCAAGGGCATTGAGTAACATACCCGCCATGCCCCACCGTTTATACGGATTACGCAGTAGGCTAATGATACCTGAGACAAAGCCAATAACGATACTGGCGAATAACACGCCTCGTAAAATATTTGCATCGTATAAGGGTCTAAAATCTGGCGTGGTGAGCAGATTAGGGAATAAAAAACACAGTGCAGTAAGCGTAGTAAGGATACCTAATGACAGGGCAATAAAGGCGGACACCTGTCCCAAACCTTTTTTTATTTCACGGTCTTCTAAATGTCTTCGCAGTAATTTGCTCATAGGTTTAATCTGTTAATGCAATTAGAATTCAATGTAGCATTGTTTAGCAGAAGTTATCAAATTAAGTACCTATGTCAAATTAAGTACCTATGTTACTCGATAAATTATGTTACTCGATAAATTATGCATGATTTAGGCTGTATAGATATGATTAAACCTCAATTCACCCTTATCATCTAAAACTTATATATTAAATGTATAGAAATTTAGTTTGCCTAGGGCGAAAAAACCGCTATAGCATTAAGATGTAACGGTTTTTTTATTTCTAAAGCTTTAAATATAGATCTAGTTTTCCGTCTTAGCTTTCAGTAATTTTAACTGTTCTAATAAAATCTCACGATTATAGCCTCTAAACTCTTCCCCACCACTCTCACGAATTTCAAACCCTTCAATGGCATCACTTGACGGCATTGTACCCGCATATTTCCCTTTATTATCTAGTACAAGCACAATGGGAGCGTAATATAGCTGACTTATATCATATCCTGTCATAGCAATAGCCTCATTACCATTAGCATAACTACCATCGATGTGAGTGACGACAAAATTATTCGCCACATATTTATTTAAAGCTTTGGCATCGCTAATATCCTTAGGTGATACTTTTTCACGCATTGCCCACGTTTGAATATCACCGTCAGCGTAGCGCCATTCATAGTCAAAAGTTCGAAACTGACCTTTAAAATAATTATCTATAACATGACACCAAATACACCATTCCCCACCATAAACAATGAGCACATTTTTAGACTCTTTTTGAGCTTGTGCAATGGCAGAGTTGAGAATATCGACTTGGTCACCACATTCATCATACAATTTTGCGTTACCGTCTAAACAGTCATCAGGTAAGCTAGTTGGAAAGTGAGTAATAGGAAGTGGGGCGTTAGAGTCATCATTATTGCTGTCGTTTAAGACTTGATGCTGTGTAGTGTCGTTAATTTGAGAACAGCCAACTGCCAGTGTGCTCGCTAAAGTTGCGATTGCTAATAATTTAGGGTTTTTAGAAGTAAGCATGATTTTGGATAACCTGAATTCGTATAAAGTGCCGTGTTAATAATAATGGGTTAAAGGTATAGCATATATTAATTATTAATCGATGGTATAGAGTCTTTTATCAGCACATTTTAATAGTATCTAAAGCTAGTGAGTATATCCACCAGTTATAACCTTGAGAGCGGTTTAGCCCCGATTGTAGCGGATATACTGTACGATTGAGTGAGGTGCAGGGACTTGGTTTAACAAGTCTCGCGAAGCAAGAGACTTGATAAACTCTAGTCACTGCCTCACTCAAACGTGCAGATAGTAGTGAAAGCGGGGAATAGCTACATATTAAAACTATAATAGAGCTTGAGAGTTATTGGGTTTAGCCATACAATGAATGTACAACTCACCCTTAGCCTCTAAAACTGATATATTAAATTTACAGAAATTTAGTTTGCCTAGGGCTAAAAAACCGTTATAGCAATACGCTGTAACGGTTTTTTAATTTATATGGGGCGTATTTAACGAGACAATAAAGCCTATTCAGCTTTTGTAGAGAGGATCTATCATGGCAACTATTAGAATGACGCTTTTATTACTTATCACAAGTCCAATTGTCCTAACAGCCTGTACAGTCACCGGACTTGCTGGTGGTATGACAGGACATTAAATGGCGCAGACATACCTTGTCTTTCGTATCTCAAACCTGCCAGCTAATGCCACCGCTTAAGAGGATTGCTTTAAACGGATAGTTTCCAATTTAATAAATCACTAAACACTGACACATTTATCAACTTGTATCACTCTTAGGCCTCCTATCATAATAAATTATATTATAAAAACAGGATCGAACAATAGATTCGACTTATAAACTCTTAAACAAATTTAAAAGGCCAGTTATGCAAATTCTAGATATAGAGACCGTCAAACAGCAATTGACTATGCCAATGGCTATTGAAGCCATTGAAAATCTATTAAAGCGACAATATCAGCACCCAAACTGGGTAAAAAGTCCTGAGCGTTTGGTAATACCGACCAATAATGAAACCGATAGCCATCAAACAGGCTCTCATCTGTCTATGCCCTCTGTAGTCTTTGATGGAGAAGATGAATATGCCGTGGTTAAATTGGTTAGCATCTGCCCTGATAATCCAAAGCGTGATTTGCCAACGACAGTCGCCACCATTACGGTATCTAAGACGGCAACAGGGGAGACTCTTGCCTTTATGGATGGGGTGTATGTCACTCAAGTTCGAACGGCTGCTCTATCCGGCGTTGCTACCAAATATATGGCGGACCCAAATAGCAATACCGTTGCCGTTGTCGGTACTGGTGGCATGGCGTATGAGCAACTCAATGCGGTGTTAACCGTTTGTCCGAACATCACTCAGGTTACCTTATGGAATCGCACTCATGAAAATGCAGAAACCTTTCAAGCGACGTTTAAGAAAGAGTATGCACAGTGGATCGATAAAGGTATTAAATTAACAGTGTGTGAGCGTTTAGAAGATGCGATAAAAGATGCTGATGTGATTAATTTAGCAACGCGGGCGACGGAAGGGTTATTCGAGGTCGATCAGGTCAAATCGACAGTGCATATTAATGCAGTGGGCGCTTATCAGCCTCATATGAAAGAGGTTAGTGACTCAGTGATTGAGGCCTCAACGCATATTATCATCGATGATCTGGAAGGGGGAAAGCACGAAGCAGGAGACCTTATTCAAGCTGACGATAATAAAAGCTGTGACTGGGTCTGGCAAGACTTAACAGGCGAATTGATTGATTTAGTCAGTGGCGAGCTGGTCATTGATGCAAGTAGTACGAACAAAGGGGTGTCTGTATTTAAATCTGTTGGGACTGCTAGTTTTGATGCTGCGGTAGCATTAAAGATAGCTCAAGTGGCATCCGATGATAAGTTAGGGCAATCAGCTAAACTATAACACTATAATCTGCACACTATAAATTTAAATACCACTTCTTGCTTTAATGTAGCTAATAATCGAAAATAACATATTTAAATAGTTATGACTCTATCCTCCAAACACCGATATACAGGTAATATTAATCAGTCCAAGTATGCTCATATGCGGTGGCTATATCTGGTGCTGGGATTTATATTTTTTGGGTTAGGTGTCGTAGGTGCGGTACTGCCCGTAATGCCGACCGCACCCTTTATACTATTAGCAGCAGCCTGCTGGGCACGAGGCTCAAAACGCTTTTATTTATGGCTCATCAACCATAAGTATATGGGCAAGTATGTGAGAGACTGGGAGGAGCGCCGAGCTGTGCCTAGACGTGCTAAGTGGTTGGCTTGTATTATGATGACCCTATCCGTCACCATGTTATTTTTCACGGTGCCTGCCGCATTTATTTGGGTAGCTTGGAGTGTTGCCATAGTCTGCTTTTGCGTGGGGGTATATCTTTGGCGCTTGCCAGATGCCTAGCGGATACTATATACAGTTATAGTATGCAGACTGTAGAGCCTGTGGTGTAGCAGAATGTGATGTAGCAAAGCAAAACCCACGGCTTAAGCCTTGACTATCAAAATAAAAGCATAGCTTGTTAGTTATAGCGAGTATACAAGACACAAGTGAGCCGATTTCGCATACTTTAGTAGTAGACTAGACCTAACGACGTTAGCCTCGTCTTTTGACTTTATTGTTTGCCGACGACTATACTGCGCCAAACTATATCCCCTATTAAGACCACTTTTAGGCGACTTTATTTAACGTTTGACTCAGCTATTTTACAGGCTTATTTTACTGGCTTTTCTAATTTAACCACCAACACATCGCATGAAACATTTGGCAAGATGCAGTCAGCAGTAGCCCCATTGATCCATGCTGAAATGCCGTGACGCTCGTGACGGCCGATAACCACTAAATCAACCTCATTCTTATGGCAGTAATTAATAATACCTTCACTATTTGAGATGGCGGTAGTCACTTCTTGGTTGTTACAATCTAAGCCATTACGCTGTAGAAACTTGGCTAAATCCGTTGTTGCATTTTCACGGCGCTCATCATCGATCTCATCATAAAGACTTGCAGCAGGGATCATTTCATAACCAAAGCCAACCACCGCGTCTTTAATAATGTGCAGTACGGATAACTGAGCATCGTTTTGACGTGAGTGAATGTATTTTGCTTTTTGGGCAACGACATCAGCATCAGAGCGTAAGTCAGTGACTAACAAAATATGTTTATAGCTCATAGCAATACCTATTATATAAGTCCATTGTCAAAGGGATGGGGGTGGATTTAATAACGTCTAATAAATGTGAATGATGAACGGTCGTTAACTATTACTTTAACCGTTAATTCTCTTTCTCTTTCTTTATCTACTATCATATTCCTATTTAAGGATGGTTTCAGCCTCAATTTGCAACTTTTCAGGTTAGTTTAAGACCTTTAAGCGATAAGACGAGTATGTTTTACTGACTGTTATTCAACTTGTATCTATACTGAATCTTAGAATTAAATAAATGCACCGCTTTGATTAGGATATGTTTCATTCTTCACTATGAGTAGGGTTGTAGATAGTAGGGCAGTTAAGGCTATTTATGGCTTTTCCTTAATAATTATAAGACAGACTTAAACTTATTTTAAAATAAAGCTTGCATAAGGGGTGGGGTTGGACATATACTGTGCTCCTGCTTAAGAGAAGTCCTGCAGCAAATCATTACCACGTAGTTTAAGTTATAGCCATTACCAGATAGTTATAATCCTTCGTTTTAAGATTTACCGTTCAGTAGCTCAAAGCTTTACCCGACCAAATTGGTCATTATGTTTAAAATTAGGATTATAATATGTCAGATACTATCAAAGGTACCGTAAAGTGGTTTAACGAAGCTAAAGGTTTTGGCTTTATCGCTCCAGAAACTGGTCCAGACGTTTTTGCTCATTACAGCGAAATCGCAAGCTCAGGTTTCAAAACCTTAGCGGAAGGCCAAGAAGTTGAGTTCACAGTAACTCAAGGTGCTAAAGGCCCACAAGCCCACGGTATTACCGCAGTATAATGTATTAGTCAGCGACTACTCATTCAATGAGTATTAACTGACAATAGATTCATACAATAAAAAACGAGCCTTTGGCTCGTTTTTTTTGGTTGCTACTTTATTGCCTATTTATTGGCTTAAAAATAAATGGATTGCTATTTTGTCGTTTGGTCAGGTGATAACTCTTTTAGGATTTTCAGATATAGGACTGACATAAATAGCGATATCTAGCGTTTTAAAGCATTTGGATGTTATTTAGTGCGCTTTATATTATAGATAGGGCTTAATTTAATAGTTTGTTCTCAGCCAATAGTGGGTTCTTCTTCCTAATAGGCTCTAATTAACTAATACCTTTTCTATAACACAACTTATCTTAGTCAGACTCACAGAAAGTGCTATTTGTAAGGTTTGATTTGTTGTGTTTGGAATTGACTTCCGTGATAGGTTAATTTCTAGGTCTGGTATAACAAGCAACGTTAATAATAAGCAATACTAAGAATAATAGCTGCAAGTCATTATAGTCACGACTGATCGTTTATAGACTGATAGGTTTTCAAGACTGTTGTTCACGTCAATGCTAGTAAAGGCTCAGCCAGTTATATTTAAAATAATTAATTATAAAAGAGAAAATATTTAATTTATTTTAAAATAAAGCTTGCATAAGGGGTGGGTTAGACATATACTGTGCTCCTGCTTAAGAGAAGTCCTGCAGCAAATCATTACCACGTAGTTTAAGTTATAGCCATTACCAGATAGTTATAATCCTTCGTTTTAAGATTTACCGTTCAGTAGCTCAAAGCTTTACCCGACCAAATTGGTCATTATGTTTAAAATTAGGATTATAATATGTCAGATACTATCAAAGGTACCGTAAAGTGGTTTAACGAAGCTAAAGGTTTTGGCTTTATCGCTCCAGAAACTGGTCCAGACGTTTTTGCTCATTACAGCGAAATCGCAAGCTCAGGTTTCAAAACCTTAGCGGAAGGTCAAGAAGTTGAGTTCACAGTAACTCAAGGTGCTAAAGGCCCACAAGCCCACGGTATCACTGCAGTATAATGTATTAGTCAGCGACCACTCATTCAATGAGTATTAACTGACAATAGATTCATACAATAAAAAACGAGCCTTTGGCTCGTTTTTTTTGGTTGCTACTTTTTATGGGCAGCTGTGATCTTTTATGAGCTCTTTAATAAGCTTTATGCCTTTTAAGAAAATATCTTTTTATCGCTCATATTTTATCAAGGCCATTTTAATTGAATCTATTTTAGTTAAAGCTCTCTTTATTGCTAATTTAACCCCCCCGATTTTTGCTTACTTTTTGCATAAACACACAAACTGATAGAATAGGCTGTTATTATATGACCTATAATAGAGCTATAATAAAACGTCGATAAAAACCTGTGTATTGATAGTGTGTTGCTAAGTATTTATATGTCTATTAACTTAAAAAAAGTTTTAAAACCCAAAGTTATTTTATTACGCGGCACGCTGACCTTTTTGGCGCTGGTCGTTTTTGTGTTGGCCATCAAAACGCTATATACCATTACCCAAACTATTCAGCTCTCAGAAGTATTTGCCGCTCTTGAACAGATCCCTAATACTAAAATATTTTTGGCATTCATTGTTGTTGCCTTAGGTTACTTAATTCTCACTTTATATGACACGATTGCATTAAGACATATGGATATTAAGCTACCCTTTAAGAAAGTAGCATTTACCTCATTTACGGCATACGCTATCGGTCATACCATAGGATTGGCTATATTATCCGCATCTGGTGTCCGCTTTCGTATGTATGGCGTCAATAATATCCGACCTGAGAATATTGCCAACGTAGTATGGTTAGTATCTATGGCATTTACGTTTGGTATTACTACTTTAGTCGCCCTGTCTTTAACCCTAAATCCTCAGGCGACAGTCACGATGATAGGGCAACTAGACAGCCAACTCGCCAACTTATCCCTAGATATCCCAGATCTGCTGCGTAGTGTCGCATTGATACGTGGTATTGGTCTGGGCTTGTTGGTGTTAGTTATTGGATTGATCGTCTGGTCAGGTCGCGAAGGTAAGCACGTTCGAATTAAAGGTTGGCGCTTTGACTTACCACCTGCAATCATACTGATTAAGCAAATACTTATCTCAATTATTGACCTAGCAAGTGTCGCTTTTGTGCTTTATTTGCTATTGCCTCAAGGTGCTGGAGTGGGGTATTTCACTGTCTTCTCAGCCTTTGTACAGTCTATGATATTAGCAATCTTAAGCCATGTACCGGGTGGCTTGGGAGTCTTTGAACTAACAATGATGGCCTCATTGCCACAAGTTGATAAGGCGTATATATTGGCCATATTATTGGTGTTTAGGATACTTTATTATCTAATACCCTTCTTTTTGGCGATATTTTTCTTTTTGGCTCACGAAGTTTGGTTACGTTGGTTTCATGAACGTAACGCATAAAAGCCCATAAAAAAAAGCTTGATTAGTAGCTAAATAAGATAGCTTAGTGCAAGTATTACAACAGCCAGCACTGCAATACAAGCACGAGCTCGAACTTGAACACCACAATAATAAGTGATGGCTAACCTTAAGATTATCGACCTTATTGTTAAGTTGCTTTAAGTCTTTATTAATCTTCTACTAGAGTTTGAGTTTTGTGGTTGCCACCAACCATTGACTCTTCTAATGGGATAGCAGGTGTGAACTGTTCAGAATCAGGTGAGACGCCTTTAGCAACATGCTCTTCTTTCAAAGATCTAGCCACTTCTGGTGGCATATAGTTTTCATCATGCTTAGCTAGCACTTCACTGGCCACAAACACCTCTCCTTGCATTTTACCCGTCGCGACAACACCTGAGTTTTCTGCAAATAAGTCAGGAAGGATGCCTTGATAACTGACGGGTACTGTGGCATTAAAGTCGGTGATGGCAAACTGAACGTTAAGCTCATTGTTCGGGTCACGTTTCACACTGTCTTTTACCACCATGCCACCGGCACGAATACGTTTATCTTGCGGAGCTTCACCGGCTGCAATGGCTGATGGATCAAAGTAATAGTCGGTCTGCTGGCCAATGGCATAAATCACAAGTATGACTGCGATGATAGCACCTGCCAAGGTAGCTGCGACCCAAATAAGTTTTTTTCGACGGACAGCATTCATATGATTGCCTTTAATTTAATTCAGAGGGTGATCGTGGCTTATTAACCCATAAGTGGCGTATTTAAATGTAGAAGAAAATGTAGAAGAAGGGGTGCTGCTCAGCGAGGACGAGACGCTGGATGACTAGGTTTTCGTTGTTGTTGTCTTGCCTGTTGAATTTTAAGCTCTTTGATTAACCGATGACGCTGATTTAGGCTATATAGAATAAAAGCTAAGACAACTATCAGAGTAATACCCCAACTAGACCATACATACGGACCATGCTTACCCATTGTCAAAAATTCTTGCAAGCTATTGAAATAAGGGTGCATTTTGCGCTCCTTTAAATGGGATTATAAGAATGGAATTATCGTTAAATACTAAACCGTTAAGCCTTAATATTATTTCGATGAGCGGACATACTCTTTGACCCAGGCTTTATTTTGATCTCGACGCAGTATTAAGGTATTAGTACGATAAATGGCCAACGCGGCGACTAAAAAATAAGCCCCTAGTATCATGAGTAGTAATGGCGCTAACATATCTAAAGACATTTTTGGGGCTTCAGTAATGGTTAAGGTAGATCCTTGGTGTAGCGTATTCCACCAGTTCACCGAGTATTTAATGATGGGTAGGTTTACAGCACCGACGACAGATAAGATGGCTGCCGCTTTCCCGCGATTTGGAGTATGTTCAAATGCGGCAAACAACGCCATGACACCTGCATACAAAAAAGCCAAAATCAGCATAGAAGTTAGGCGCGCATCCCATACCCAAAAGGTCCCCCAGGTAGGTTTGGCCCATATAGATCCAGTTATCAAGCTAAGTACGCACAGCATAAACCCAATAGGCGCGATAGCTTGAGCGACTAAATTTGCTGTTTTTATACGCCATACCAAAAAAATCACACCCAGTACTGCCATTGCAAAGTAAATGGATAGCGCAATACTCGCTGTCGGAACATGGATAAAGATAATACGATAACTATTACCCTGTAAGTAGTCAGGCGGCGCAAACCCTAAGCCCCAGATACTACCTATTGATAGCATAATGATAGCCAGGCCTGCTAGCCACTTTACCCAAGGGGAGAAAATACGAAAAAACTCACGAGTACCCACAGTGGCTAAAAAGCCTTGCCATAGTCGTGAGAAAAACCCTTGAGTGTTAGAAGAGGGATTAGCATTTGGCATCATAAAATGACCTTGTAAGCCAGAGTTCTAGTAAGTCATAGTTTAAGCATATAAAACGCTTAAACAGGTATTCATACGTTTTGAGAGTGATACCTTTTCTATAAACTTGCCTATCCTAGTTAGATTAAGTCAGGCTCATTAAACCTACTATTTGCAGCGTTTGATTTGTTGCGTTCGATTTATTGCGTTTGTACCTGCCTGCCTCGATTGGTTGATTTTTAGAGTTAATCTCTAGGTTTGGTTTTAAATAAACTTAAAATTCACACCATTTTGATGCTTACCTGTTGAAAGTTCAACAGAGCCTAAAGATAAGCAGTACTATTATAGCAAATATTAACCTTAGGGCGTGTGGAACATTCGACCATGGCACTGGCGGAGGCTATTTTTTAGTCAATATGCAGTGAAATTTTTGACGCTTAGTCATTCTAAGTTAGAACCCTAAATTTTTAAAAGCCGCCATATATTGGCAAAAAAAGAGTCCCGCCCTCACTCGATCATAGCCCTCATCTTGCGAACGGTCAAAGCAGTGCTTTGCTTAATCCGTTCTCAGGGCTGATACTAAAATCGCCCCAGACGTTGTTACAAACCTAGCCAAGGTCCAATACGCTTCGGGCATTAGCGTCAGTTTGCGCCTAGTCTGGAACGATTTTAGCTATCAGCAGTGCTAATTTGCGAATGTTCCACACGTCCTAATTAAGCCATGCCATCTTTAAAGTCATGGCTATTACCCATGGCATGATGATCACTGAAAAGATGCTTCCAGCGGCAAGTAAGGCTAGGATAGGTAAGCCATTTAGTCCTGTCGCATACAAATCAACGGCTCCTGTGGCAAATATTAAAACAGGAAGCTGCATAGGCAGTGCGATTAAAGGCACCAAAACAGCGCCGTTTTTGAGAGATAATGTTAGGCTACTGGCAATAGCTGACAGCATTAATAAAAGAGGGCTACCTACTATTATAGAGGCCAGTAGGGCAGTGGCCTCCCCCCATGACAAACCAAATAATGGAATGGCAAGTAGGCTTAATATAGCGACCAACCCACTACTAAATACCCAGTGAATGGTGAGACGCACCAATACCCATATAGGGAGGGAGGTCCTAGACACAATTAACTGTGCTAGTGTACCGTTATCCATTGCTGGTTTGAATAGGTCATCAACCCCCATTACTAATGACAATAAAGCAGCAATCCATACCGCAGGCACCCCTAATCGATGCAATAATTGTGGCTCACTGCCAACAGCAAGTGGAAATAGAGTAATAATGACTAAAAATAATACTAATGGATAGAGCCACTGTACTGCCCCTTGTTGCTTGACCTGCCATTCACGGTGCCAAAGTTGACGGGTACCAATACCCTTAATAGTAGTCTCTTGATGAGGAATCTCTTGACGAGGCATCTTAGTATGCGCATCAGCAGAAGATGAAGGCGAAGAATGCAATGACATTAAAGCTCTCCTTCACTTTTATTAGAACTGATGTTAGAACTTAAATTACAGTCAACAGATGCACCAGTATCAGTAACAAAACGACGATCAAATGCAGATTCAGATTCGTCATCAGCGTTTGCTATGGATTGTGTTGATAAGTCAGTCGTAACACCAGGTATGAAGTCTGATAAGTTAAGCACTTTATTGGCCACATCCACCTTTTGATGACTGGTCATCAGTACAGCGCCACCCTTATTTACAAAGTCAGTCAGTCTTTGTTGTAGTCTGGCAACCATATTGACATCAAGTGCTGTAAATGGCTCATCAAGTAGCCAGAGTGGTGTTTGCTCTGCACGCATAAGATATAGTCGCGCTAAGGTTATGCGCCGTGTTTGTCCTGCTGAAAGCTGATTGCTGCCAATGTCTTCAAACCCCGATAAATCAACCCAATCTAATGCTGCCTCAATCTGATCTTGTGTCGGATGAATGCCATACAGGTTTAATAAAAAGGTTAGGTTTTGTTTAACGGTTAAATTTGGATGAATACCGAGTTGATGAGAGACGTATAATGGGGCTAGTGGTAAATTAGATTGACCGTAGTAAAGCACGTCGCCTTCCATTAAAGGTAATAGACCTGCTAATTGCATTAATAGAGTGGTTTTGCCAGTACCATTTGCGCCAATGAGATGGCAAATGTCACCCTGATTAAGAGAGAGCTTGACGTCAACACACAGTGGAAAGTCACCGCGCTGTACAGTAAAATTATCTAAAGCCAATATGGAGAATTGGCTTTCTAAGGTAGGGTAAACTGAGGAACTTGTGTTGTGTGGCATGATGACCTAAGTTTCAAACGGTATGTTGATTGGATTTTTTGTTTTAGGGTATTTGTTAAATATAACGGCCAGTATCGACCTATTGGAATGTGCAACAGTCCCTAAATTATTTATCAACCTGGGGCGGTAAATATAGCATAGTATAGCAAACCTAGTCCCATAACTACTTACCCTATTGTGCCTAATATGAGCTCACGTAAAAAATTTCTTTTTGGCAATGATTAACCTTCATCTATTAACCTTTATGGTGTATTGACCATTCATCTACCTAAGTCACACCTACAAGTCAGGACTAACCTTAGCCGCACAGTTAAACTACGATATGATGCTTGGGTGCATTTAAATTGATAATAAGGATGGCGACATTAGATCTCATTAATTCTTATGCGAACATTTTGAATTAATCACGGTGTTAGAGGACACTACTTTTCTGAAAGAAAGCAGACTTCTTTATAACAACTCAAGTGCATCAGTTATAAAGCATATTATATTATTGATAGTTAAGTGATTCATAGTTAAGCAATACTCAAAAAGGGCTGTATATCATTAGATATACAGCCCTTTTTTTGTGTATAAATACTTACTTTTGTAAATATTTTATAAAATTTGGTATTCGATATGAATATTTTTGAATATTTATTAAATTTTATTATAGTATATCTTAATTATATTATCCAATATACTTTTAACAGTGTATAATATTTTCAAAGCATAAAACAGTCTATTTATTAAATTATCTTCATTATGGGTTAAAATATATATTTTTATTTAAAAATCAATATTTTTTATAATTTGATTGATTGTTAAATCAATTTAACTATAATGACTTTAATATAACTTAATTTAATTTTTTATT
Organism: Psychrobacter sp. CX5; assembly: GCF_057621535.2. Lineage (NCBI taxonomy): Bacteria > Pseudomonadati > Pseudomonadota > Gammaproteobacteria > Moraxellales > Moraxellaceae > Psychrobacter > Psychrobacter sp. CX5. The sequence goes on from NZ_CM177735.1 coordinate 1,570,706, forward strand.
GATTTTTATTTCTAGTAAAAAACGCATGTTTTTATAGATAAAGCATAGTAAAACAAAGCCTTAAACAATAATATCTTTAAAACCCAAACGAAATGTAGGTTTGTTAATACTAAGAGCTAAATTTTTTAATTCTTTAATGACATTTATGAATCTAATGAAATATTGATTCTTTTGAAGATAATACCGAATTGGTATTTTTCACATGAGTAGTAAATATATATTGTTAAATATATTAAATTTTTTAAGAAAGTATAAAGTTATGTTTTATATGCGATATTCATTACCGTAACAGATTTTAATTTAATACTCACTAAATTAAAAGATTTAATATAGTTAATAGCAAAATGCTATTGGACTTAATAACTTAAATTAAGTTAGATAAATCAACTATTTAGATTGTATTTTATAATTTAACAAAACTATTCCTAATTAACATATTACCTTTCATAAATATTTCTCGATTTTAAACTTAATTTTAACTAATTAGTAAATAAAACAATTAAAACAACCCATAACACTTTTACGAATAGAGATTAAACACAACTAAGGATGACACCAATGAAATACATTCAAGCCAAAAGACATCTTCGGACCTGTAGCCTAGTCACCTCCCTATGGGCGATTATGTTTGGAATAGGGTACACAGCGACAGCAGAAGACAGCATGCGTCAAGTAGACCATATAGGCTGGAATAAAACGGGTGACACCGTTTTTCAGCCCATGAATGCCAGTGAACTACCGGCAAATGAAACCAACCTCATCTTTGTACGTCCCCTAGACAACGACGGACTACAAACCAGTGCCAATATCGCCATTGACGGCCGATTCCAAGTCAGTCTACAACCAGGGCACTACTCACAAATACGTTACTGCAGTGGACAACACAACATCAGTGTCGCACCAACCGGACTTAAAACAAACGATCTCACCAACGCCTTTAGTCATCTCGTTGAATTTACCCCCCAAGAAAACTACTACATCTACATCGACATTGATGACGCCACAGGCACACCGACGTTAAGCAAGCTTGAAGAAAGCGCTGCACAGCAAATACTAAGCACCCAAAGCGAACAAACCCATCAAATCAGCCGTGTTGTTCGCGACTGTCCAGAGATTGTCATTGAAGAGCCGGTTTCTGAGCCGCCGATTGTCGTTGAAATAGACACACCAATCGACCTAAAAGTACTGTTTGAATTTGACAAAGCCGTCGTTCAGCCTGTATTCAACGCCCGCATCGAAGCGGTCGCAAACTTTATGAAGAAATATCCAGACACCAGCACCGTCATTGAAGGTCATACCGACAGTATTGGAACAGACAGCTACAACATGGACTTATCAAAACGTCGCGCTGACGCCGTTAAAAAAGAATTGGTTATGAAGTATGGCATCGCACCAAACCGATTAAGCACAGTAGGCTACGGAGAAAGCAGACCAGTAGAAAGCAACGCCACATCCGCAGGTCGTTACAACAACCGCCGCGTTGTTGCCACTGTCAGTGCTACCCAACAATAAAGACACATTAAAAAATAAAAAGTGAATCCAAGGAATACGAAATGAAAACGATTATTGTAAAAGTAAATGATGCCGTACAAAGCATAGCCGAACATCAAGTCGTCACCAAAGACGGTCAACCAACCGTCATCAAAGCCTCCAACAAAGTAAACTATGAACTTATCGACACCTCGACGGGGCGAGCCCCAGATCACATCATCACCAAACGTGTCGGTAAAGACTTACACGTATCGATCGATGAAACCGGCCAAGACAGCGACCTTATAATAGAAGGTTATTATGACGAGGCTGACAGTGCGCTCATTGGATTAGCAGAAGATGGCAGCTACTACTACTATGTACCAGATACCGGTGAAGTAGAGGACTTTGTTACAGAACTGGCCGCAGGTGACAGTGAAGGACAAGCCTTAGGCGGTAATGCACAACCAACCCCTTATTGGGTGGGCGCAGCAGATGACGGTGGCTTTGCTTGGCTACCTTGGTTAGTTGGACTTGCAGGTTTAGCTGCCGTAGGGATTGCCTTAGGGGGTGACGATGATGAAACTCCTAAAGACACCACCGCACCGACTCAACCAGATAGCGTACAGATTGGTAATGGCGATGACTTTATCACCGCAGACGAGATTGATGCTGATGGCAACGTACCCGTCACCGTTGGTCTACCAGAAGATGCCAAAGTGGGCGACACCGTCACCGTAAACGGCGTCGATAAAGAGATTACTCAAGAAGACAAAGACGCCGGTGAAGTCATTGTTAAAGTGCCTGCGCCAGCCGAAGGTGAAAAGCTTGACGTAGAAGCCACCATCAAAGACCCTGCCGGTAACGTCAGTAGCCCCGTCACAGATGGAGCCACTCGTGACACCACAGCACCAACTCAACCAGATAGCGTACAGATTGGTAATGGCGATGACTTTATCACAGCAGACGAGATTGATGCTGATGGCAACGTACCCGTCACCGTTGGTCTACCAGAAGATGCCGAAGTGGGCGACACCGTCACCGTAAACGGCGTCGATAAAGTCATTACCCAAGAAGACAAAGACGCCGGTGAAGTCATTGTTAAAGTGCCTGCGCCAGCCGAAGGTGAAAAGCTTGACGTAGAAGCCACCATCAAAGACCCTGCCGGTAACGTCAGTAGCCCCGTCACAGATGAAGCCACTCGTGACACCACCGCACCAACTCAACCAGATAGCGTACAGATTGGTAATGGCGATGACTTTATCACCGCAGACGAGATTGATGCTGATGGCAACGTACCCGTCACCGTTGGTCTACCAGAAGATGCCGAAGTGGGTGACACCGTCACCGTAAACGGCGTAGATAAAGAGATTACCCAAGAAGACAAAGACGCCGGTGAAGTCATTGTTAAAGTTCCTGCGCCAGCCGAAGGTGAAAAGCTTGACGTAGAAGCCACCATCAAAGACCCTGCCGGTAACGTCAGTAGCCCCGTCACAGATGAAGCCACTCGTGACACCACCGCACCGACTCAACCAGATAGCGTAGAGATTGGTAATGGCGATGACTTTATCACAGCCGACGAGATTGATGCCGATGGCAACGTACCTGTCACCGTTGGTCTACCAGAAGATGCCGAAGTGGGTGACACCATCACCGTAAACGGCGTAGATAAAGAGATTACCCAAGAAGACAAAGACGCCGGTGAAGTCATTGTTAAAGTGCCTGCGCCAGCCGAAGGTGAAAAGCTTGACGTAGAAGCCACCATCAAAGATCCTGCCGGTAACGTCAGTAACCCCGTCACAGATGAAGCCACTCGTGACACCACAGCACCGACTCAACCAGATAGCGTACAGATTGGTAATGGCGATGACTTTATCACAGCAGACGAGATTGATGCTGATGGCAACGTACCTGTCACCGTTGGTCTACCAGAAGATGCCGAAGTGGGTGACACCGTCACCGTAAACGGCGTAGATAAAGAGATTACCCAAGAAGACAAAGACGCCGGTGAAGTCATTGTTAAAGTGCCTGCGCCAGCCGAAGGTGAAAAGCTTGACGTAGAAGCCACCATCAAAGACCCTGCCGGTAACGTCAGTAGCCCCGTCACAGATGAAGCCACTCGTGACACCACCGCACCGACTCAACCAGATAGCGTAGAGATTGGTAATGGCGATGACTTTATCACAGCCGACGAGATTGATGCCGATGGCAACGTACCTGTCACCGTTGGTCTACCAGAAGATGCCGAAGTGGGTGACACCATCACCGTAAACGGCGTAGATAAAGAGATTACCCAAGAAGACAAAGACGCCGGTGAAGTCATTGTTAAAGTGCCTGCGCCAGCCGAAGGTGAAAAGCTTGACGTAGAAGCCACCATCAAAGATCCTGCCGGTAACGTCAGTAACCCCGTCACAGATGAAGCCACTCGTGACACCACAGCACCGACTCAACCAGATAGCGTACAGATTGGTAATGGCGATGACTTTATCACAGCAGACGAGATTGATGCTGATGGCAACGTACCTGTCACCGTTGGTCTACCAGAAGATGCCGAAGTGGGTGACACCATCACCGTAAACGGCGTAGATAAAGAGATTACCCAAGAAGACAAAGACGCCGGTGAAGTCATTGTTAAAGTGCCTGCGCCAGCCGAAGGTGAAAAGCTTGACGTAGAAGCCACCATCAAAGACCCTGCCGGTAACGTCAGTAACCCCGTCACAGATGAAGCCACTCGTGACACCACAGCACCGACTCAACCAGATAGCGTACAGATTGGTAATGGCGATGACTTTATCACAGCAGACGAGATTGATGCTGATGGCAACGTACCTGTCACCGTTGGTCTACCAGAAGATGCCGAAGTGGGTGACACCATCACCGTAAACGGCGTAGATAAAGAGATTACCCAAGAAGACAAAGACGCCGGTGAAGTCATTGTTAAAGTGCCTGCGCCAGCCGAAGGTGAAAAGCTTGACGTAGAAGCCACCATCAAAGACCCTGCCGGTAACGTCAGTAACCCCGTCACAGATGAAGCCACTCGTGACACCACAGCACCGACTCAACCAGATAGCGTACAGATTGGTAATGGCGATGACTTTATCACAGCAGACGAGATTGATGCTGATGGCAACGTACCTGTCACCGTTGGTCTACCAGAAGATGCCGAAGTGGGTGACACCGTCACCGTAAACGGCGTAGATAAAGAGATTACCCAAGAAGACAAAGACGCCGGTGAAGTCATTGTTAAAGTTCCTGCGCCAGCCGAAGGTGAAAAGCTTGACGTAGAAGCCACCATCAAAGATCCTGCCGGTAACGTCAGTAACCCCGTCACAGATGAAGCCACTCGTGACACCAACAACCCAGATGCCCCGACAGTCTTAATCACAGACGATGCAAACAACGACGGTTTCTTAAATGCAGCTGAGCTTGAGGGCAAGACAACCGTAGACGTTAAAGTGACAGTACCTAGCAGCGTAGAGATTGGCGACACTTTGAGTGTTAAAGACCAAGCTGGCAATGACCTAGGCACCTTCACAGTGGGCACCGACCTCAAAGTAGGAGGCAGTGTCACAGTACAACCACAAGTTCCTGCTGAAGGCGAGACCCTAACCGTCACCGCAGTACTAACAGACTCAGCAAATAACACCACCGAAGGCTCAGACAGTGCCATTGTAGACACAACAGCGCCAAACACAGCCCCGGTAGTGACCATCACTGACGATGCTAACGATGATGGTTTCTTAAATGCCGAAGAGCTTACAGACAAAACACAAGTATCAGTAGAAGTTGTCGTACCAGCCGATGCTGAAGAAGGTGACGTACTGACCATCACCGACCAAGCAGGTAATGAGCTTGGCGAATACACCGTAGGCACCAATGTCGATCCGGAAGACACCGTCACCGTCACCGCAGCAGTACCCGCTAACGGCGACACCTTAGAAGTAACAGCTGTTCTGAAAGACCCTGCAGGGAACGAAGCAGAAGGCACAGACAGTGCTAAAGTGGATACTGGCATCCCAGGAGACTCAAACGATGATGGCACTGTAGGTGACGACGATGATGATGACACCACAGTTAATGGTGCGCCAATCATTACCTTCCCAGAAGACACCAGCGGTGATGGCATATTAAACGCTGCTGAGAACGGAACAACGAAAGACACCACACCTGTACAGATCAGCACTCCTGCGAATACAGAAGTTGGTGACACCGTAGTCGTCACAATCAATGGTACAGAGCAAGAAGTACCCGTCACAGCAGAAGACCTAGAAAATGGTTATGTGACAGTAGATGCACCAGTCACTACAGACACAGATAACATTACTGCTGAAGCCTATGTCAAAGACCCATCTGGTAACCAGTCGAATACAGCTACTGAAACCCTGGCGGTAGACTTAGGTGTTCCAGGCGATGTGAATAATGATGGCACCCCTAATGAAGACGACGATGACGACACCACAGTTGATGGTGCACCGATCATCAGCTTCCCAGAAGACACTAGCGGTGATGGCATATTAAACGCTGTCGAAAATGGTGATAGTGCAGACAGCACCCCAGTGCGAGTAAGCTTACCTGCTAATACAGAAGCTGGTGACACAGTGGTATTGACCATTAATGGTACAGAGCAAGAAGTACCCGTCACACCAGAAGCACTGACTAATGGATATATTGAAGTTTTAGTACCAATTGCTGCTGCCACCACACAGATTGCTGCTGAAGCCTATGTTAAAGATCCAGCAGGTAACCAGTCGAATACAGCGAGTGAAACGCTTGCAATAAGCACCAACAACCCAGATGCCCCGACAGTCTTAATCACAGACGATGCAAACAACGACGGTTTCCTAAATGCAGCTGAGCTTGAGGGCAAGACAACCGTAGACGTTAAAGTGACAGTACCTAGCAGCGTAGAGATTGGCGACACTTTGAGTGTTAAAGACCAAGCCGGTAATGATCTAGGTACCTTCACAGTGGGCACCGACATCACAGCAGGCCGCAGTGTCACAGTACCCGCGCAAGTTCCTGCTGAAGGCGAGACCCTAACCGTCACCGCAGTACTAACAGACTCAGCAAATAACACCACCGAAGGCTCAGACAGTGCCATTGTCGACACAACAGCGCCAGCCACTGCACCGTTAGTGACCATCACTGACGATGCTAACGATGATGGTTTCTTAAATGCCGAAGAGCTTACAGACAAAACACAAGTATCAGTAGAAGTTGTCGTACCAGCCGATGCTGAAGAAGGTGACGTACTGACCATCACCGACCAAGCAGGTAATGAGCTTGGCGAATACACCGTAGGCACCAATGTCGATCCGGAAGACACCGTCACCGTCACCGCAGCAGTACCCGCTAACGGCGACACCTTAGAAGTAACAGCTGTTCTGAAAGACCCTGCAGGGAACGAAGCAGAAGGCACAGACAGTGCTAAAGTGGATACTGGCATCCCAGGAGACTCAAACGATGATGGCACTGTAGGTGACGACGATGATGATGACACCACAGTTAATGGTGCGCCAATCATTACCTTCCCAGAAGACACCAGCGGTGATGGCATATTAAACGCTGCTGAGAACGGAACAACGAAAGACACCACACCTGTACAGATCAGCACTCCTGCGAATACAGAAGTTGGTGACACCGTAGTCGTCACAATCAATGGTACAGAGCAAGAAGTACCCGTCACAGCAGAAGACCTAGAAAATGGTTATGTGACAGTAGATGCACCAGTCACTACAGACACAGATAACATTACTGCTGAAGCCTATGTCAAAGACCCATCTGGTAACCAGTCGAATACAGCTACTGAAACCCTGGCGGTAGACTTAGGTGTTCCAGGCGATGTGAATAATGATGGCACCCCTAATGAAGACGACGATGACGACACCACAGTTGATGGTGCACCGATCATCAGCTTCCCAGAAGACACTAGCGGTGATGGCATATTAAACGCTGTTGAAAATGGTGATAGTGCAGACAGCACCCCAGTGCGAGTAAGCTTACCTGCTAATACAGAAGCTGGTGACACAGTGGTATTGACCATTAATGGTACAGAGCAAGAAGTACCCGTCACACCAGAAGCACTGACTAATGGATATATTGAAGTTTTAGTACCAATTGCTGCTGCCACCACACAGATTGCTGCTGAAGCCTATGTTAAAGATCCAGCAGGTAACCAGTCGAATACAGCGAGTGAAACGCTTGCAATAAGCACCAACAACCCAGATGCACCGACAGTCTTAATCACAGACGATGCAAACAACGACGGTTTCCTAAATGCAGCTGAGCTTGAGGGCAAGACAACCGTAGACGTTAAAGTGACAGTACCTAGCAGCGTAGAGATTGGCGACACTTTGAGTGTTAAAGACCAAGCCGGTAATGATCTAGGTACCTTCACAGTGGGCACCGACATCACAGCAGGCCGCAGTGTCACAGTACCCGCGCAAGTTCCTGCTGAAGGCGAGACCCTAACCGTCACCGCAGTACTAACAGACTCAGCAAATAACACCACCGAAGGCTCAGACAGTGCGATTGTCGACACAACAGCGCCAAACACAGCCCCGGTAGTGACCATCACTGACGATGCTAACGATGATGGTTTCTTAAATGCCGAAGAGCTTACAGACAAAACACAAGTATCAGTAGAAGTTGTCGTACCAGCCGATGCTGAAGAAGGTGACGTACTGACCATCACCGACCAAGCAGGTAATGAGCTTGGCGAATACACCGTAGGCACCAATGTCGATCCGGAAGACACCGTCACCGTCACCGCAGCAGTACCCGCTAACGGCGACACCTTAGAAGTAACAGCTGTTCTGAAAGACCCTGCAGGGAACGAAGCAGAAGGCACAGACAGTGCTAAAGTGGATACTGGCATCCCAGGAGACTCAAACGATGATGGCACTGTAGGTGACGACGATGATGATGACACCACAGTTAATGGTGCGCCAATCATTACCTTCCCAGAAGACACCAGCGGTGATGGCATATTAAACGCTGCTGAGAACGGAACAACGAAAGACACCACACCTGTACAGATCAGCACTCCTGCGAATACAGAAGTTGGTGACACCGTAGTCGTCACAATCAATGGTACAGAGCAAGAAGTACCCGTCACAGCAGAAGACCTAGAAAATGGTTATGTGACAGTAGATGCACCAGTCACTACAGACACAGATAACATTACTGCTGAAGCCTATGTCAAAGACCCATCTGGTAACCAGTCGAATACAGCTACTGAAACCCTGGCGGTAGACTTAGGTGTTCCAGGCGATGTGAATAATGATGGCACCCCTAATGAAGACGACGATGACGACACCACAGTTGATGGTGCACCGATCATCAGCTTCCCAGAAGACACTAGCGGTGATGGCATATTAAACGCTGTCGAAAATGGTGATAGTGCAGACAGCACCCCAGTGCGAGTAAGCTTACCTGCTAATACAGAAGCTGGTGACACAGTGGTATTGACCATTAATGGTACAGAGCAAGAAGTACCCGTCACACCAGAAGCACTGACTAATGGATATATTGAAGTTTTAGTACCAATTGCTGCTGCCACCACACAGATTGCTGCTGAAGCCTATGTTAAAGATCCAGCAGGTAACCAGTCGAATACAGCGAGTGAAACGCTTGCAATAAGCACCAACAACCCAGATGCCCCGACAGTCTTAATCACAGACGATGCAAACAACGACGGTTTCCTAAATGCAGCTGAGCTTGAGGGCAAGACAACCGTAGACGTTAAAGTGACAGTACCTAGCAGCGTAGAGATTGGCGACACTTTGAGTGTTAAAGACCAAGCCGGTAATGATCTAGGTACCTTCACAGTGGGCACCGACATCACAGCAGGCCGCAGTGTCACAGTACCCGCGCAAGTTCCTGCTGAAGGCGAGACCCTAACCGTCACCGCAGTACTAACAGACTCAGCAAATAACACCACCGAAGGCTCAGACAGTGCGATTGTCGACACAACAGCGCCAGCCACTGCACCGTTAGTGACCATCACTGAAGATGGTAACGATGATGGTTTCTTAAATGCCGAAGAGCTTACAGACAAAACACAAGTATCAGTAGAGGTTGCCGTACCAGCCGATGCTGAAGAAGGTGACGTACTGACCATCACCGACCAAGCAGGTAATGAGCTTGGCGAATACACCGTAGGCACCAATGTCGATCCGGAAGACACCGTCACCGTCACCGCAGCAGTACCTGCTAACGGCGACACCTTAGAAGTAACAGCTGTTCTTGCAGACCCTGCAGGGAACGAAGTAGAAGGCACAGACAATGCAAAAGTGGATACCCAACCGCCGACAGCCCCGACAGCAGTCATAGGTGATGGCGATGAGTTTATCACCGCAGATGAGATTGATGCCGATGGTAATGTTCCTGTCACCGTCACTCTACCGGATGACGCCGAAGTGGGCGGTTTTGTCACCGTCAACGGTGTTGAGCAAGAAATCACCCAAGAAGACAAAGACGCCGGTGAAGTAGTGGTTGACATACCTGCACCAGCAGAAGGTGAAGCGCTTGACGTTGAAGCAACGATCACTGACCCTGCCGGTAACCAAAGCGAGCCTGGTACAGACAGTGCCACTCGTGACACTGTCGCACCGACAGCCCCGCCAGCAGTCATAGGTGATGGCGATGAGTTTATCACCGCAGATGAGATTGATGCCGATGGTAATGTTCCTGTCACCGTCACTCTACCGGATGACGCCGAAGTGGGCGGTTTTGTCACCGTCAACGGTGTTGAGCAAGAAATCACCCAAGAAGACAAAGACGCCGGTGAAGTAGTGGTTGACATACCTGCACCAGCAGAAGGTGAAGCGCTTGACGTTGAAGCAACGATCACTGACCCTGCCGGTAACCAAAGCGAACCTGGTACAGACAGTGCCACTCGTGACACTGTCGCACCGACAGCCCCGACAGCAGTCATAGGTGATGGCGATGAGTTTATCACCGCAGATGAGATTGATGCCGATGGTAATGTTCCTGTCACCGTCACTCTACCGGATGACGCCGAAGTGGGCGGTTTTGTCACCGTCAACGGTGTTGAGCAAGAAATCACCCAAGAAGACAAAGACGCCGGTGAAGTAGTGGTTGACATACCTGCACCAGCAGAAGGTGAAGCGCTTGACGTTGAAGCAACGATCACTGACCCTGCAGGTAACCAAAGCGAACCTGGTACAGACAGTGCCACTCGTGACACTGTCGCACCGACAGCCCCGACAGCAGTCATAGGTGATGGCGATGAGTTTATCACCGCAGATGAGATTGATGCCGATGGTAATGTTCCTGTCACCGTCACTCTACCGGATGACGCCGAAGTGGGCGGTTTTGTCACCGTCAACGGTGTTGAGCAAGAAATCACCCAAGAAGACAAAGACGCCGGTGAAGTAGTGGTTGACATACCTGCACCAGCAGAAGGTGAAGCGCTTGACGTTGAAGCAACGATCACTGACCCTGCAGGTAACCAAAGCGAACCTGGTACAGACAGTGCCACTCGTGACACTGTCGCACCGACAGCCCCGACAGCAGTCATAGGTGATGGCGATGAGTTTATCACCGCAGATGAGATTGATGCCGATGGTAATGTTCCTGTCACCGTCACTCTACCGGATGACGCCGAAGTGGGCGGTTTTGTCACCGTCAACGGTGTTGAGCAAGAAATCACCCAAGAAGACAAAGACGCCGGTGAAGTAGTGGTTGACATACCTGCACCAGCAGAAGGTGAAGCGCTTGACGTTGAAGCAACGATCACTGACCCTGCCGGTAACCAAAGCGAACCTGGTACAGACAGTGCCACTCGTGACACTGTCCCACCGACGAACAGTGTAACCACTTTAGTTATTAATGATATTACAGACGACAACATCCTAAATGCCACCGAAGCGGGTCAAGACATTCCTGTAACCGGAAAGGTAGAAGGAGAATTCGCTGAGGGTGATATCGTCACACTAACGATCAATGGCAATGAGTTCACAGATGATGTAGATGCAAATGGCCTCTTTAGTATTGAGGTATCAGGTGCTGATTTAGCAGCGGATCCTGACACCACCATTGATGGTGTTGTTGCCGCCACTGATCCTGCTGGCAATACCGGTCCTGTCACTGCCACTAAAGAGTATGAAGTAGCGAATGGGTTATTATATAGTCCAACAGTTACTATTGTATCGGACAGCAGTCCAGACGATGGTGTTATCAATGCTCAGGAGTTAAATGGTCAAACTGAGCTAGATGTTGAAATAGCTGTGCCATCAGATGCGCAAATCGGAGACGTATTAACAGTTACGGACTATTTAGGTACTAGCTATACTTATGAAGTTGGTGATACCGTTTTACGTGGAGGCACAGTCACCATACAAGTTCCTGTACCGGCCGAGAATGAGACCATGGAAGTCACAGCCACATTGACTGATGCCACAGGTAACTCATCTCAAGCTTCGGACAGTGCCGTGATTGATACTACGGTAGATGCGCCAACCATCAACATAGCAGATGATTGGAACAATGATGAGTATTTGAACATTGCAGAGCTTGCCGGAAAAACACAAATTACTGTTGATGTTGTTATTCCGGATACTGCAGAAGTAGGAGACGAGCTTACCATTACTGACCAAGCAGGTAATACGCTTGAGACTTATCTAGTAGGTACAGATGCCAATGCAGGCGATACAGTGACTGTTCAACCTGAGATACCGGCTGATGGTACAGAGCTTACATTTAAGGCCACCTTGACAGATCCTGCTGGTAACAGCGTCGAAGTTTCAGACACCGCATTAGTTGATCAGACCGCACCTGACGCTGTCGTAATACCACGTACAACAAACACTGTTGTAACGGATGAAAACGGAAATCCTACACGAGTGGAGCGTCAGGGACAAGTACGCATTGAATCTAGTACTGATGAGGATACTGTTCTAATGAACTTCACCTATACTGATGAGACCTATAACCCAGAGACAGGTATGGTTGGTACTACTCATGAGGTAACAGTCGCTAGAGGAGAGGATGGGAATTGGAACTGGCTTACGTTTGATGGACAAGACGCTGTTGCTGACCCATCTGTCGTTCAATCTGCAATAGTACTTGATAATACTGATTTAAATGGTGATGGGGTAAACGAAGCCGTTGTTCTAATCAACCAAGACAGAATATTAGATAAGAGTGAAGTTTCTGCGACCAATACTGATATTGCTGGTAATGAAGGTAGCACAGCAACGGGAACTGGTGCAGATGATGGTCCCAGTGGGCTCAATTATACAGTGCCTAAGGGTGATGAGTTCCAAGATAGTGCTGCCTTTAGTGATGATGCCTTTAATGGTGAAATCGAGTATGCAGGATTTATCGATGAGGACGGTAATTTTACTAAACTAACCGATGACGGTCTTTTCGAGTTTGATGTTTCTTATAGAAATGGTGTAATCGATGGTTATGGTTTCTCTATAGTGGATGTTAATGCCGCTAATAATGATTTAGATCAATTACCTAATCAATGGATATATGACGTTGCATTCTTCGATAGTTCATTCAATCAAGTATATGTAGATACGCAGATATTGACCGAGGAAGTCCGTGGTGGGGTTGTATAGATAATAGATGTATTCAGAAACATGCTCGAAGTTATAACTCATAACTTTGAGCTTCAATTACAGATTTAACTTGCAATATGTGCAATCACTATTGCAAAACAATTATTGACTAAAGGATTTAAAAGATGAGTACTAGTATTAGAACATTTGAATTAGCAGATGACAATCTGTCTGCTAATGATGAGACAACTTTGACGATTGTATTTGATACAACCGTTTTAGACTTTGATATTAATGATTTACGCCTAACTGGTGTAATCATTAATGATTTTTCTACAACTGACAACGGACAAAGCTGGACTGGAACAGTGACAGCTGTACCTGACTATAACGGACCTGCTCAAATAAGAATAAGAGCTAATAACTATCTTAATGGCGAGACTCTTGAAGAAGGTAACCGGTTTGATTTAGATTTCAATGTCGATACCACGCCGCCATTAGAGCCAGTTATTGGGTTACCTGATCCGTCTGGACCAAATGGCGAGTACAATATTGAAGATGCTAATCCAGATGGTACGGTAACAGCGACCATTACCCTACCAACTTCAGATAATGAGTTTGAAACTACCAAACCTGGTGATATTTTAGTGGTGAATGGTACTGAGTACGAAATCACTCAAGATATGATTGATAATGGGTTTGAGGTGGATGTTGAACCCGGACAACCAGTTATAGCTTCTATTACTGACGCAGCTGGTAATATTGGAGAAGCCGTAGATGCGCTCGTACCTGATGCTGATTTAGAGGCTCCAGAAGCACCGAGCGTTGTTATTACAGAAGATGCTAATAATGACGGTGTTATTAGTTATGTTGAAAATGCAACTGATGACAAACCTGGTATAAACTATACAGTTACTGTTAGTCCAGACGCAGAAGTCGGTGATATTTTAACGGTTAATAATCAGCCTATCGACATCACTCAAGACATTATCGATAATGGCTATCAAGGTAGTTTACCTGCTATCGATGGTGAGCAGATAAACGTAGTCGCGACAGTTACTGATCAGGCGGGTAATGTATCCTCTGTAGCGACAGATACTGCCATTGTTGATTTAACGATTCCAGATGCAGACCCAATTTACCTATGGCATTTAGGATATAACCTAAATGATACTCAAGGTCCTTCTGACCATCGCGGTAAGTCTGGTGGAAAGTATGGCACTGATATCAATTATGACACAGGTATTTTAAATGACTATATATATATTGGTTATGATGGCGTAGATGATCAAGGCAGCCTTATCGAATCACGTTGGGATGGCGATTTTGAAAGAGATATCGGTGATGGTAATGCCGTATGGAAGATGGAAACTTATGCTGGTAATGACGTTGTACAGATACGTGATGATCAAAATGCGTATACGGTAGCTTTATTGGGTAGTGGTAATGATACATACTATGTTCAAGGCGCATTAGATTCTAATCTTTATCAAGCTCAAAGTAACCCTGAAGCGCGTAGCTTTATCTTTACCGAAACTGGCGATGACACAGTAGTCATTGGTGGCAATGGAGAGGGCGAAGTTACTGGTTGGGGTGTTGATGGAGGTCGTATTTTCACAGGTAGTGGCAATGATGATGTGACTGTTTATGGCACCGTGGATGACGGCGGTGTCATTGATCTAGGTGCCGGTCGTAGCGATTATGCTAGCAGTAATACATTTGACGCAGCCAGCTCAATTGATGCTGAAGGTGATGTCAATACGTTGAGCATTTCGAACAATATTGGTAGTGTTGCTGCTTATGATTTTGGTCATGTCTTTGGTGGGTTAGGTAACGATAGCGTGACCGTTGAGAACAATGTCCTCGGCTATAGCGTGATCGACCTAGGTGAGGGAACCAATACTATCAATATTGGTAACGATCTCTCTGGTAGAGCTCAAGTTCTAACAGGTAGTGGTGATGATACACTTAACATAGCTGATGACATTCAATCCTATGCACAAGTTAATTTAGGTGATGGTAATAATATCATTACTATCGGCAGTTACGTAAAAGGAAACAGTACTATAACTACTGGTAGTGGTGCTGACCAATTGGATATTGCTCAATCTATCGGAGATCGTGCTTCAGTTTATTTAGGCGATGGTAATGATACCGTTACCATAGCGGATAATATTAACTATCAGGCTAGTATAGATCTAGGCGCAGGGGATGATAAACTTTCTGTTACTGATATGAATGGTAATAGTCATATTGATGCCGGTGTAGGCGATGATGTTATAACCCTAGATACCATGCATTTCTATTCAACAATGTTGTTGGGTGATGGTGACGATAGCTTATCTATTAATGGCATGCACAATAATAGCCAAGTCGATGCTGGTGCTGGTAATGACACAATTGCTTACTCTGGTGGCAAACTCAACGGATTTATAGCTGGGGGAGAGGGTATTGATACTTTGCAACTCACATATGATGAAGATGATAGCTTGGTTAGTAGTTGGCTACATGAAACTAATGTCTCTTCTGAAGACTTCAGTGGCATTGAAGTTATTGAAATGACTGGACAAAATGCTGTTGATATCCGTTTTGAAGACTTAATGCAGGATGAAGCTCGTGAGGGTGCGTTATACATTCAAGGCAATGACTTAAGTAAAGTAGATTTAGGGTCTACTAACTGGAATAGTGATGGTGCGGATAAGGCTAAATTTGATGATGCTACTACAGATGGTACTTGGGAGATAACCTCGAGTGCAGTTGTAGAGGGTATCAACTATGATATTTACCATCATTCAGCTGCTGTTGATAATTCGCACGACGTTTATATTGAGCAAGGAATAGTTGTGATCTAACTATTTTGATACAGCCAGTTTTTGACTTGTAAGATGAATACTTATTACTCATTAAAATCTGGTTACGTTAAAAGTAAACCTTTTATAAAAGCACTTCTAGTACAGCTAGGAGTGCTTTTTTATGAAAGATTATTCAAGGCAACATCGCTCATAATTATCATTCTATAGTCAGCGAACTACTAAACGGTTACGGCGTTAACCACGTTAAGTCTACTCCCGTATTACTGGCTACTTGCACTCTGTTGTCTTGTAACCATTTTAGACTTCTTTGACTATATCTACCTACCTATAAAAAAGCACTAGTTTTCTATTTATTTAGCTTTAAGCTCTATACATAAATATATATCTTAAGGGTTTATTCAATCAGTTTTTATAATGCATTTTCTAAGTAAACTAAATGAATAACTACTTGAATATACTGCACTTATAAGAATCATTTATTAGATACAATTATATTAATTTATAAGATGTAATGCTGTGATAATTATATAGTTATATTTATCTAAAATTTTAAATAATATGCAGAAATTTTGCTTTTATAATTTCTAACTCATCAATTTATTACAGAAAAAAATTTATTAGATTTACTAACTCTTTAATTAAATATAATTTACATTATGTATGTATTATTTTTTATAAATTTTATTGATTGTTGGTTTTAATCAATTATAATGATTATGTAGTAGTCGAGTTTTTAAGTTTATTATAGGTTAATTTTTGCCTTTTAATTGTCATTTTAGCTATTAACATTGAGTTTTCTTTCCTTACTAATAAACCTATATACATTGATTCATTGTTACTTATACCCTTTAATAGCATGGCTTACATACAGATTGTTGTTCTAGTCTTTAACGCCATTTACTTAATTAGATTAAATAGGGTTTATAAGATGATATAAATTGGTTACATAAATATAGTGATGTTAAATTAAATAAAATTTTTAATATATCAATTAATTGATTATAATCCTCAAATTATTTAATTTAATATAATTGCAAATAAATATATGTAAATTATAATTTTATTTTTAATGTTTAATTATTAAGACTTTATTTTTATGAAATAAATGTTAATAAAATCAGTATATATGAAAGGTATTATAGGTTGTTTTAAATATTCCATGGCTATTTAATTATTTTATATAACTTTTATAAAACAATTAAAACAACCCATAACACTTTTACGAATAGAGACCAAACACAACTAAGGATGACACCAATGAAATACATTCAAGCCAAAAGACACATTCGGACCTGTAGCCTAGTCACCTCCCTATGGGCGATTATGTTTGGAATAGGGTACACAGCGACAGCAGAAGACAGCATGCGTCAAGTAGACCATATAGGCTGGAATAAAACAGGTGACACCGCTTTTCAGCCCATGAATGCCAGTGAACTACCGGCAAATGAAACCAACCTCATCTTTGTACGTCCCCTAGACAACGACGGACTACAAACCAGTGCCAATATCGCCATTGACGGCCGATTCCAAGTCAGTCTACAACCAGGGCACTACTCACAAATACGTTACTGCAGTGGACAACACAACATCAGTGTTGCACCAACCGGACTTAAAACAAACGATCTCACCAACGCCTTTAGTCATCTCGTTGAATTCACCCCCCAAGAAAACTACTACATCTACATCGACATTGATGACGCCACAGGCACACCGACGTTAAGCAAGCTTGAAGAAAGCGCCGCGCAGCAAATACTAAGCACCCAAAGCGAACAAACCCATCAAATCAGCCGCGTAGTTCGCGACTGTCCAGAGATAGTTGAGCCTGAGCCGCCGATTGTCATTGAAATAGACGAACCAATAAACCTAAAAGTATTGTTTGAATTTGACAAAGCCGTCATTCAGCCTGTATTCAACCCCCGCATCGAAGCGGTTGCAGACTATATGAAGAAATATCCAGACACCAGCACCGTCATTGAAGGTCACACCGACAGTATCGGAACAAACAGCTACAACATGGACTTATCAAAACGTCGCGCTGAAGCCGTTAAAAAAGAATTGGTTACTAAGTATGGCATCGCACCAAACCGATTAAGCACAGTAGGCTACGGAGAAAGCAGACCAGTAGAAAGCAACGCCACATCCGCAGGTCGTTACAACAACCGCCGCGTCGTTGCCACCGTAAGTGCTACTGAAGAATAAAGACACACTCAAAAATAAAAAGCGAATCCAAGGAATACAAAATGAAAACGATAATTGTAAAAGTAAATGATGCCGTACAAAGCATAGCCGAACATCAAGTTGTCACCAAAGACGGACAACCAACCGTCATCAAAGCCACAAACAAAGTAAACTATGAACTTATCGACACCTCGACGGGACGAGCACCAGATCACATCATCACCAAACGTGTCGGTAAAGACTTACACGTATCCATAGAAGAAACCGGCCAAGACAGCGACCTTATAATAGAAGGTTATTATGACGAGGCTGAAAGTGCGCTCATAGGACTAGCAGAAGATGGCAGCTACTACTACTATGTACCGGATACTGGTGAAGTAGAAGACTTTGTCACAGAACTGGCCGCAGGTGACAGCGAAGGACAAGCCTTAGGCGGTAACGCGTATCCAACCCCTTATTGGGTGGGCGCAGCAGATGACGGTGGCTTTGCTTGGCTACCTTGGTTAGTTGGCCTTGCAGGTTTAGCTGCCGTAGGAATTGCCTTAGCTGATGACGATGATGATAGTCCTGCACCCAAAGCACCGATTGTCATCGAAAGTCAAGAGAACCAACACCAGGACGACGATGGAATACCTGATAGCACTATCATCACAGGTACAGCTGAGCCTAATAGCAGTATTACTGTAGTAGATAAAGACGGTAATATCATTGGTAGTACCACAACCGATCCTGATGGCAGCTTTGAAGTAGAAACCGACATCGTCCTTGAAAATGGTGAAGAATATGAAGTCATATCTAAAGAAGGTGACGACATCATAGATACCGCCACTGTTATCGGTGACACCACCGCTCCGGGCACCCCTGAGCTCATTGCCAATGAAGACGGTTCTGTGACTGCAGAACCCGGTGAAGACGCTATCGAGATGATAGTTGAATACACTGATGAAAACGATGAACCACAAACCGTAGAAGTCACAAAAGGTGAAGACGGCACCTGGGGACCTAAAGATGGCACCGAACTACCAGATGGCGTTACAGTAGATCCCGAAACTGGTAAAGTCACCTTAAGTCCTGATAGTGTCAAAGACGGCACAACTGTAAAAGCAGAGAACGCTGACGAAGGCGGCAATAAATCTTCAGCGACCACTGTTGCCGGTAATGACTTAGTAGAACAAACCCCCCCAGCATCACCTGAATTAATTGCTACCCCTGATGGTGGCATACAAATGACACCAGCGGACGAAGCAGACGAAGCGACGCTTACCTATACAGATGAAAACGATCAACCACAAGAGATCACCATTGAAAAACGTGAGGATGGCACATGGACAGTACCAGAAGGAACAACCGTCCCAGAAGGTGTCACTTTGGATCCTCAAACAGGACAAGTTACCTTAGATCCTGATAGCGTTAAAGACGGATCACCAGTGACTGCTGAAAACAGCAATGATGGTGGCACATCGAGCTCAGAAACCACAGCCGGTAATGACATAGAAGACACCACCCCACCAAACTCACCAGACTTAGTAGAAACCGAAGGTGGCGGAGCACAAATGACACCTGCAGAAGATGCAGTTGACGCACAGGTTACTTACCAAGATGAAGACACCGGTGAAGAAGTAGTCATTGAGATTGAAAAAGGCGAAGATGGCACCTGGGGTCCTATCGATGGCAGCACCGTTCCTGATGGTGTAGTTATTGACCCACAAACAGGACAAACCTCCATACCAGGTGACAATATTAAAGATGACACCATCGTTGCTGCCGAGAATAGTGACGAAGCTGGTAATAGCTCAGATAGCGAGATCACCGTTGGCGGTAATGACACCACACCAGAAGAACTAGGACCTCAAGCACCAGAGTTAGTGGCCACATCAGATGGTGGAATTGAGATGACCCCTGCTGACGAAGCAGACGAAGCGACGCTTACCTACACAGATGAAAACGATCAACCACAAGAGATCACCATAGAAAAAGGCGAAGATGGCACATGGACGGTACCAGAAGGAACAACCGTCCCAGAAGGTGTCACTTTGGATCCTCAAACAGGACAAGTTACCTTAGATCCTGATAGCGTTAAAGACGGATCACCAGTGACTGCTGAGAACAGTAATGACAACGGCAGTGCAACCTCTCAGACTACTGCTGGTAATGATCTAGATGGTCCCTTAGCACCTAATGCTCCAGTTTTAGAGGCTAAAGACGATGGGTCAGTAGACATGACACCATCAGATGAAGCAGATGAAGCGACGCTCACTTTTACCGACGAGGATGATCAACCGCAAGAGATCACAATAGAAAAAGGCGAAGACGGTACTTGGGCGCCTGCTGAAGGCGTTACTATACCAGAAGGCGTTACCCTAGATCCCGAGACCGGTAAAGTAACTCTAAGTCCAGACAGCGTCAAAGATGGTTCATCCGTCGATGCCGAGAACAGCAACGACGGTGGCGTGGCGAGCTCACAAACCACAGCAGGTAATGACATTGAAGATCTAACCCCACCGCCAGCACCAACTATTTTAGCGCAAGATGATGGCTCAGTTATCGTTGAACCTGCCCAAACAGATGCCGTCGACTTAACCATAAACTACACCGACGAAGAAGGTGAAGACAACACCATCGAACTAGAAAAAGACGACAATGGCACATGGGGACCTAAAGATGGCACCGAACTACCCCAAGGCGTTACCGTAGATCCTGAAACCGGTACCGTTGACATTCACTATGATGCCATCAAAGACGGCTCACCTATACATGCTGAGAATAGCGATGAAGCAGGGAACACCTCAACTGCAGAATCTGTCGCGTCACGTGATCCTGTTAATGGGCCTATCGTTGAAATCATCACTGGGGACGATGAATTTGTTAATCCAGATGACCTAGATGATAATGATCAGGTACCCGTCAGCATCACCTTCCCAGAAGATAGTGGCTATATGCCGGGTGACATCCTTGAGATAGTAGGGCCTAACGGTGAACCCACAACCATTACACTCACTGAAGAGGTTCTTGAAACTGGCACTACTGTCCCTGTCACACCAGTTGAACAAGGCAACACTACCGTTAACGCTATCGTTAAAAACGCAGAGGGCCAACAGATCGGTTCAGGCAGTGATACTGCACCTACAGACCTACTAGTGCCAGGTGATGTCGATGGTGATGGTAGTGCGACAGATCCTAGTGATCCAAGTAAAGGAGACCCTGATGATACTGACAATACAGATGCAGAAGGTAATCCGACTGATGATACCACTACTATCGAAGGTGCACCAATTATCAGCTTCCCAGAAGACACTAGCGGTGACGGTGTCCTAAACGCCCAAGAAAATGGCGACAGCAAAGACACCACGCCTGTCCGCATAACAACTCCAGTCAACACTGATATCGGAGACACTGTTGTCGTCACCATCAATGGTGAAGAACAAGACGTGATTGTCACCCAAGACGACACCACTAACGGCTATGTTGTCGTAGACGCTCCGATTAGTAAAAATGACGATGGAAGCGTAGACGATATCGACGTTGAAGCCTACGTCAAAGATCCGTCAGGCAACACCTCAAGCACAGCTACGAACACTTTAGCAGTCGACATTAGCATCCCAGGCGACGTAGATGGCGATGGTGACACCGACGACGATGATGACGACACCACCACCGAGAACGGTGCACCAATTATCAGTTTCCCTGAAGATACCAGTGGTGACGGCATTTTAAACGCGGAAGAAAATGGCGACACAACTGACACTACCCCCGTACGAGTCAGTACACCTGCAGGCACCCAAGCGGGTGACACCGTCGTAGTTACCATTAATGGCGACGAACAAAGCATACCCGTCAGCGTCGTTGATATTGCTAATGGCTATGTAACCCTTGACGCCCCAATCTCCAAAAACGAAGACGGTAGCGTAGACGATATTGACGTTGAAGCCTACGTCGAAGATCCTGCGGGCAACACCTCTAATACTGCTGAAAATACACTAGCAGTGGATATCAGTGTACCTGGCGACGTAGATGGCGATAGCGATACGGACAATGATGATGATGATGATACCACTGAAAACGGTGCACCAATCATTACCTTCCCAGAAGACACTAGCGGTGATGGCTCCCTAAATGCCGAAGAAAATGGTGATAGCCCTGACAGTACCCCAGTTCGAGTAAGCTTACCAGCGAACACTGACCTAGAGGATACCGTTGTACTCACTATTAACGGCGAAGAACAACAAATCGTCGTTACTCAAGAAGCGCTTGATAACCAATACGTTGAAGTTGACGCAGCGATAACAACTGACACTACAGAAATTGACGCACAAGCCTATGTCAAAGATCCTGCTGGTAACGTATCGAATACAGCGAGTGAAACGCTTGCAATAAGCACCAACAACCCTGATGCACCAACCGTTGACATTATTGATGACGCAGACAACAACGGCTTACTAAGTGCCGAAGAGTTAGGTAATGCTGACACAGTTGAAGTAACCGTTAGCGTACCGGACACTGTTCAGATTGGTGATACCGTTATTGTCACCGACCAAGCCGGTAATGAAGTAGACAGCTTCACAGTTGGCACCAACATCACCGTAGGCGGCAGTGTCACAGTACAACCGCAAGTTCCTGCTGAAGGTGAGACCCTAACCGTCACCGCAGTGCTAACCGATGCAGCTGGTAACACAGCTGAAGGCTCAGACAGTGCTGTTATTGACACCACACCCCCAGCCACTGCACCGACAGTCACCATCGTTGATGACGCAGACGACGACGGCTTCTTAAATACCGAAGAGCTTGAGGGTAAAACAGAAGTATCAGTAGACGTTGTCATACCAGCCGATGCCGAAGAAGGCGATGTACTGACCGTCACCGACCAAGCAGGTAATGAGCTTGGCGAATACACCGTAGGAAGCACTGCCGACGTCGGTGCTGGTAGCACCGTAACTGTACAAGCGCCAGTGCCCGCTGAAGGTGAGACCTTAGAAGTAACAGCTGTTCTGACAGACCCAGCAGGCAATGACAGTGACCCAGGCACAGACAGTGCAAAAGTGGACACCCAACCGCCGACGGACCCCGAAACGCAAGTGGCAATTGATGACATCACTGATGACAACATCCTAAACGCTACCGAAGCGGGTCAAGACATCCCTGTAACCGGCACTGTAACTGGTGAATTTGTAGAAGGTGACAAAGTTACCGTCACCGTCAATGACAAACCATTTACCACAACTGTCAACCCAGATGGTAGCTTTAGCGTAGATGTCCCAGGTTCAGACCTAGCAGCGGATCCTGACACCACTATTGAAGTGGTCGTTGATGCGACTGATCCCGCAGGCAATACTGGTCCTGTCACTGCCACTAAAGAGTATGAAGTAGCGACTGCATCAGATGCGCCAACCGTTGACATTATTGATGACGCAGACAACAACGGCTTACTAAGTGCCGAAGAGTTAGGTAATGCTGACACAGTTGAAGTAACCGTTAGCGTACCGGACACTGTTCAGATTGGTGATACCGTTATTGTCACCGACCAAGCCGGTAATGAAGTAGACAGCTTCACAGTTGGCACCAACATCACCGTAGGCGGCAGTGTCACAGTACAACCGCAAGTTCCTGCTGAAGGTGAGACCCTAACCGTCACCGCAGTGCTAACCGATGCAGCTGGTAACACAGCTGAAGGCTCAGACAGTGCTGTTATTGACACCACACCCCCAGCCACTGCACCGACAGTCACCATCGTTGATGACGCAGACGACGACGGCTTCTTAAATACCGAAGAGCTTGAGGGTAAAACAGAAGTATCAGTAGACGTTGTCATACCAGCCGATGCCGAAGAAGGCGATGTACTGACCGTCACCGACCAAGCAGGTAATGAGCTTGGCGAATACACCGTAGGAAGCACTGCCGACGTCGGTGCTGGTAGCACCGTAACTGTACAAGCGCCAGTGCCCGCTGAAGGTGAGACCTTAGAAGTAACAGCTGTTCTGACAGACCCAGCAGGCAATGACAGTGACCCAGGCACAGACAGTGCAAAAGTGGACACCCAACCGCCGACGGACCCCGAAACGCAAGTGGCAATTGATGACATCACTGATGACAACATCCTAAACGCTACCGAAGCGGGTCAAGACATCCCTGTAACCGGCACTGTAACTGGTGAATTTGTAGAAGGTGACAAAGTTACCGTCACCGTCAATGACAAACCATTTACCACAACTGTCAACCCAGATGGTAGCTTTAGCGTAGAGGTACCAGGTTCAGACCTAGCAGCGGATCCTGACACTACTATTGATGTAGTGGTTGATGCGACTGATCCCGCAGGCAATACCGGTCCTGTCACTGCCACTAAAGAGTATGAAGTAGCGAATGGGTTATTATATAGTCCAACAGTTACTATTGTATCGGACAGCAGTCCAGACGATGGTGTTATCAATGCTCAGGAGTTAAATGGTCAAACTGAGCTAGATGTTGAAATAGCTGTGCCATCAGATGCGCAAATCGGAGACGTATTAACAGTTACGGACTATTTAGGTACTAGCTATACTTATGAAGTTGGTGATACCGTTTTACGTGGAGGCACAGTCACCATACAAGTTCCTGTACCGGCCGAGAATGAGACCATGGAAGTCACAGCCACATTGACTGATGCCACAGGTAACTCATCTCAAGCTTCGGACAGTGCCGTGATTGATACTACGGTAGATGCGCCAACCATCAACATAGCAGATGATTGGAACAATGATGAGTATTTGAACATTGCAGAGCTTGCCGGAAAAACACAAATTACTGTTGATGTTGTTATTCCGGATACTGCAGAAGTAGGAGACGAGCTTACCATTACTGACCAAGCAGGTAATACGCTTGAGACTTATCTAGTAGGTACAGATGCCAATGCAGGCGATACAGTGACTGTTCAACCTGAGATACCGGCTGATGGTACAGAGCTTACATTTAAGGCCACCTTGACAGATCCTGCTGGTAACAGCGTCGAAGTTTCAGACACCGCATTAGTTGATCAGACCGCACCTGACGCTGTCGTAATACCACGTACAACAAACACTGTTGTAACGGATGAAAACGGAAATCCTACACGAGTGGAGCGTCAGGGACAAGTACGCATTGAATCTAGTACTGATGAGGATACTGTTCTAATGAACTTCACCTATACTGATGAGACCTATAACCCAGAGACAGGTATGGTTGGTACTACTCATGAGGTAACAGTCGCTAGAGGAGAGGATGGGAATTGGAACTGGCTTACGTTTGATGGACAAGACGCTGTTGCTGACCCATCTGTCGTTCAATCTGCAATAGTACTTGATAATACTGATTTAAATGGTGATGGGGTAAACGAAGCCGTTGTTCTAATCAACCAAGACAGAATATTAGATAAGAGTGAAGTTTCTGCGACCAATACTGATATTGCTGGTAATGAAGGTAGCACAGCAACGGGAACTGGTGCAGATGATGGTCCCAGTGGGCTCAATTATACAGTGCCTAAGGGTGATGAGTTCCAAGATAGTGCTGCCTTTAGTGATGATGCCTTTAATGGTGAAATCGAGTATGCAGGATTTATCGATGAGGACGGTAATTTTACTAAACTAACCGATGACGGTCTTTTCGAGTTTGATGTTTCTTATAGAAATGGTGTAATCGATGGTTATGGTTTCTCTATAGTGGATGTTAATGCCGCTAATAATGATTTAGATCAATTACCTAATCAATGGATATATGACGTTGCATTCTTCGATAGTTCATTCAATCAAGTATATGTAGATACGCAGATATTGACCGAGGAAGTCCGTGGTGGGGTTGTATAGATAATAGATGTATTCAGAAACATGCTCGAAGTTATAACTCATAACTTTGAGCTTCAATTACAGATTTAACTTGCAATATGTGCAATCACTATTGCAAAACAATTATTGACTAAAGGATTTAAAAGATGAGTACTAGTATTAGAACATTTGAATTAGCAGATGACAATCTGTCTGCTAATGATGAGACAACTTTGACGATTGTATTTGATACAACCGTTTTAGACTTTGATATTAATGATTTACGCCTAACTGGTGTAATCATTAATGATTTTTCTACAACTGACAACGGACAAAGCTGGACTGGAACAGTGACAGCTGTACCTGACTATAACGGACCTGCTCAAATAAGAATAAGAGCTAATAACTATCTTAATGGCGAGACTCTTGAAGAAGGTAACCGGTTTGATTTAGATTTCAATGTCGATACCACGCCGCCATTAGAGCCAGTTATTGGGTTACCTGATCCGTCTGGACCAAATGGCGAGTACAATATTGAAGATGCTAATCCAGATGGTACGGTAACAGCGACCATAACGCTACCAACCTCAGACAATGAGTTTGAAACTACCAAACCTGGTGATATTTTAGTGGTTAATGGTACTGAGTACGAAATCACTCAAGATATGATTGATAATGGGTTTGAGGTAGATGTTGAACCCGGACAACCAGTTATAGCTTCTATTACTGACGCAGCTGGTAATATTGGTACTGCCACCGATGTACCCGTAGCAGATGCAGATCTAGATGCTCCAGTTCCTACTATTACTATTAATGTAATAGCAGGCGATGACGTCGTCAATGACAGTGAGGCTCAAGGTGTCATTGACATTTCAGGCGTAGTTGCTGGAGAATTCAGCGAAGGTAATACAGTTACCATTAGTATTAACGGCAATGAATACACTGGTAATGTTGATGCCTTTGGAGTTTATAGTATTCCGGTACAAGGTATGGATCTTGCGGCCGGTTCTAGTATATCCGCGACTGTAACTACTGTAGATGCGGCAGGTAATACAGGTAGTGCTGAAGCTACTCGTGATTATACGACGAGTATGAACCCTCCAGAGCTTGATATTACTATTGATGTTATTACCGATGACAATACGATTAATTTTAATGAATCTCAAGAAGACATCTCAGTAACTGGTACTGTAACTGGAGATTTCAATGAAGGTGATATCGTATCACTTAATATTAATAATGGTGTCTATTCAGGCGAGGTTGCGGTAGATGGTAGCTACAGCATCATTGTACCAGGAAGTGCATTAGCGGCTGATGCTGACACCAATGTTACTGCATCGGTAACCACTACAGATGCTGCGGGTAACTCAAACACAGCGACCGCAGATCGTGCATATAGTGTTGATACAACGGCACCAGATGCGCCTGCCATTAGCTTTGAAGACCCAGGTACGGATGGTATCTATAACGCTGAAGAAGTAGGTCCAGATGGTACAGTGACAGCAACGGTTACCGTTCCTGCAGGTACTGAGATTGATGATGTATTGACTATCAATGGCACAGACTATCCAGTTACTCAAGACATCCTAGACAACGGTCAAGATATTGAAGTGACTCCAGGTGCTGATGTCGTTGCTAACGTGACTGATATCGCTGGTAACCCAGGTCCTGATGCGACCAGTACAGCACCTGCTGCTGATACGGAAGGCCCAACGGATCAAACCACAACACTGGTTATTGATGACATCACTGAAGATAACGTTATTAATGCCGCTGAAGCTGGTGCGTCAGTGACCGTAACAGGTACCGTTGGTGGTGAATTCAGTGAAGGCGATGAAGTAACGCTTACTGTGAATGACACACCCTTCACCGGTACAGTTGCTGCTGATGGCAGCTTCGCAATTGACGTACCCGGTAGCGATTTAGCGGCGGATGATGATACGACTATTGACGGTCAAGTTGTGGCAACAGATGCCTCTGGTAATACCGGCACGATCACTGCCACTAAAGACTATAGTGTTGATACAACGGCACCAGATGCGCCTGCCATTAGCTTTGAAGACCCAGGTACGGATGGTATCTATAACGCTGAAGAAGTAGGTCCAGATGGTACAGTGACAGCAACGGTTACCGTTCCTGCAGGTACTGAGATTGATGATGTATTGACTATCAATGGCACAGACTATCCAGTTACTCAAGACATCCTAGACAACGGTCAAGATATTGAAGTGACTCCAGGTGCTGATGTCGTTGCTAACGTGACTGATATCGCTGGTAACCCAGGTCCTGATGCGACCAGTACAGCACCTGCTGCTGATACGGAAGGCCCAACGGATCAAACCACAACACTGGTTATTGATGACATCACTGAAGATAACGTTATTAATGCCGCTGAAGCTGGTGCGTCAGTGACCGTAACAGGTACCGTTGGTGGTGAATTCAGTGAAGGCGATGAAGTAACGCTTACTGTGAATGACACACCCTTCACCGGTACAGTTGCTGCTGATGGCAGCTTCGCAATTGACGTACCCGGTAGCGATTTAGCGGCGGATGATGATACGACTATTGACGGTCAAGTTGTGGCAACAGATGCCTCTGGTAATACCGGCACGATCACTGCCACTAAAGACTATAGTGTTGATACAACGGCACCAGATGCGCCTGCCATTAGCTTTGAAGACCCAGGTACGGATGGTATCTATAACGCTGAAGAAGTAGGTCCAGATGGTACAGTGACAGCAACGGTTACCGTTCCTGCAGGTACTGAGATTGATGATGTATTGACTATCAATGGCACAGACTATCCAGTTACTCAAGACATCCTAGACAACGGTCAAGATATTGAAGTGACTCCAGGTGCTGATGTCGTTGCTAACGTGACTGATATCGCTGGTAACCCAGGTCCTGATGCGACCAGTACAGCACCTGCTGCTGATACGGAAGGCCCAACGGATCAAACCACAACACTGGTTATTGATGACATCACTGAAGATAACGTTATTAATGCCGCTGAAGCTGGTGCGTCAGTGACCGTAACAGGTACCGTTGGTGGTGAATTCAGTGAAGGCGATGAAGTAACGCTTACTGTGAATGACACACCCTTCACCGGTACAGTTGCTGCTGATGGCAGCTTCGCAATTGACGTACCCGGTAGCGATTTAGCGGCGGATGATGATACGACTATTGACGGTCAAGTTGTGGCAACAGATGCCTCTGGTAATACCGGCACGATCACTGCCACTAAAGACTATAGTGTTGATACAACGGCACCAGATGCGCCTGCCATTAGCTTTGAAGACCCAGGTACGGATGGTATCTATAACGCTGAAGAAGTAGGTCCAGATGGTACAGTGACAGCAACGGTTACCGTTCCTGCAGGTACTGAGATTGATGATGTATTGACTATCAATGGCACAGACTATCCAGTTACTCAAGACATCCTAGACAACGGTCAAGATATTGAAGTGACTCCAGGTGCTGATGTCGTTGCTAACGTGACTGATATCGCTGGTAACCCAGGTCCTGATGCGACCAGTACAGCACCTGCTGCTGATACGGAAGGCCCAACGGATCAAACCACAACACTGGTTATTGATGACATCACTGAAGATAACGTTATTAATGCCGCTGAAGCTGGTGCGTCAGTGACCGTAACAGGTACCGTTGGTGGTGAATTCAGTGAAGGCGATGAAGTAACGCTTACTGTGAATGACACACCCTTCACCGGTACAGTTGCTGCTGATGGCAGCTTCGCAATTGACGTACCCGGTAGCGATTTAGCGGCGGATGATGATACGACTATTGACGGTCAAGTTGTGGCAACAGATGCCTCTGGTAATACCGGCACGATCACTGCCACTAAAGACTATAGTGTTGATACAACGGCACCAGATGCGCCTGCCATTAGCTTTGAAGACCCAGGTACGGATGGTATCTATAACGCTGAAGAAGTAGGTCCAGATGGTACAGTGACAGCAACGGTTACCGTTCCTGCAGGTACTGAGATTGATGATGTATTGACTATCAATGGCACAGACTATCCAGTTACTCAAGACATCCTAGACAACGGTCAAGATATTGAAGTGACTCCAGGTGCTGATGTCGTTGCTAACGTGACTGATATCGCTGGTAACCCAGGTCCTGATGCGACCAGTACAGCACCTGCTGCTGATACGGAAGGCCCAACGGATCAAACCACAACACTGGTTATTGATGACATCACTGAAGATAACGTTATTAATGCCGCTGAAGCTGGTGCGTCAGTGACCGTAACAGGTACCGTTGGTGGTGAATTCAGTGAAGGCGATGAAGTAACGCTTACTGTGAATGACACACCCTTCACCGGTACAGTTGCTGCTGATGGCAGCTTCGCAATTGACGTACCCGGTAGCGATTTAGCGGCGGATGATGATACGACTATTGACGGTCAAGTTGTGGCAACAGATGCCTCTGGTAATACCGGCACGATCACTGCCACTAAAGACTATAGTGTTGATACAACGGCACCAGATGCGCCTGCCATTAGCTTTGAAGACCCAGGTACGGATGGTATCTATAACGCTGAAGAAGTAGGTCCAGATGGTACAGTGACAGCAACGGTTACCGTTCCTGCAGGTACTGAGATTGATGATGTATTGACTATCAATGGCACAGACTATCCAGTTACTCAAGACATCCTAGACAACGGTCAAGATATTGAAGTGACTCCAGGTGCTGATGTCGTTGCTAACGTGACTGATATCGCTGGTAACCCAGGTCCTGATGCGACCAGTACAGCACCTGCTGCTGATACGGAAGGCCCAACGGATCAAACCACAACACTGGTTATTGATGACATCACTGAAGATAACGTTATTAATGCCGCTGAAGCTGGTGCGTCAGTGACCGTAACAGGTACCGTTGGTGGTGAATTCAGTGAAGGCGATGAAGTAACGCTTACTGTGAATGACACACCCTTCACCGGTACAGTTGCTGCTGATGGCAGCTTCGCAATTGACGTACCCGGTAGCGATTTAGCGGCGGATGATGATACGACTATTGACGGTCAAGTTGTGGCAACAGATGCCTCTGGTAATACCGGCACGATCACTGCCACTAAAGACTATAGTGTTGATACAACGGCACCAGATGCACAAATTGCGGTAAATGACATCACTGATGACAACATTATTAATGCTGATGAGTCAGAACAAGATGTCCCAGTAACGGGTACGGTAAGTGGCGAGTATAAAGAAGGAGATACAGTTACCGTCACTGCTAATGGTAATAACTTCACCGGCACCGTTGCCGCTGATGGCAGCTTCACCATTGACGTACCAGGTAGTGATTTAGCAGCAGATCCTGATACCACCCTTGATGTGGTGGTTGATGCCACTGATCCTGCTGGTAACACAGCACCTATCAGTGCTACTAAAGACTACGGAGTCGATACTAGTGTATCAGCGCCTACGGTGGTAATTACTGAAGATACCAATAATGATGGTATTGTGAGTTATCTTGAAAATGCGACTGATACAACAGATGATGAAGGCAATATTAACTATACTGTCACGGTTGGTCCTGATGCTGAGGTGGGTAATATATTAACGGTGAACGGTCAAGAGATAGTCATTACTCAAGACATTATTGATAATGGTTATAATGATAGCATTGTACCTGTAGATGGTGCACAAATCGAAGTGACAGCTACTGTTACTGATGCAGCGGGCAATACTTCAACTGTGGCTCAGGATAGTGCCTTAGTTGACTTGACTATACCAGATGCAGCGCCTATCTTCTTATGGCATTTAGGGTATAACCTGAATGATACTCAAGGTCCTTCAGATCAACGTGGTAAATCAGGCGGTAAGTATGGCACTGATGTTAACTATGAAACAGGTATCTTAAACGACTTCATCTATATTGGTTACGATGGCTTTAATAGTAATGGCAGCTTAATCAAATCTTGCTGGGATGGCGACTTTGAGCGTGATTGTGGGGACGGTGACGTTGTTTGGAAAATGGAAACGTATGCAGGTAACGATTTTGTCCAGATACGTGAAGACCAAAACGCTTATACTGTAGCAGCACTCGGTAGTGGAAATGATACTTACTATGTCCAAGGTGCATTAGATTCTAACTTACATAGCGCCCAAACAGACTCCAGAGCACGTAGCTATATCTTTACAGAAACCGGTGATGATACCGTCGTCGTCGGTGGTAATGGTAATGGCAAAGTTACTGGATGGGGTATCGACGGTGGTCGTATCTTTACTGGTAGCGGTAGTGATAACGTTACAGTGTATGGTGAGATGGACGATGGCGGCGTTATTGATTTAGGCTCTGGTCGTACCGAATACGTGACGGATAATGAGGTAGCTTCAGCCAGCACTGTAGATGCCGCAGGCGATGTAAATAATCTAACTATTACCCATAACCTTGGTGATTGTGCCTCTTATGACTTCGGTTATGTCTTTGGCGGTCTAGGCGATGATAATGTCAAGGTCGGTACTAATGTCCTCGGAAGTAGTATTATAGATCTTGGTGATGGATCTAATTCTGTCACTATTGGCTGCGATATAACTGATAAAGCCCAAGTATTAACAGGTAGTGGTGTTGACACCATCACAGTTAGACATATGGGTGATAATAGTTTGATAGATACGGGTGCAGGTGATGACTCGGTAACTATTAAAGGCTCAATGATTTATAGTTCTAAAGTCAACTTAGGGGACGGTAACGATAGTCTTTCTGTTCACACCATGAAACACCACTCGCAAATTGATGCGGGTACTGGAGATGACACGGTCACATTCTCAGGTGGTAGATTAATGGGTACTATTAATGGTGGTGAAGGTGATGATACCTTAGTACTTACCTATGACTATGATAATAGTTTAATTAATCGTTGGTACCATGAAACTAATGTATCGACTGATGATATCAGTGGCTTTGAAACTATTCAATTAAATGGTCGCAATGCTCTTGATGTACGATTTGAGGATCTACTCCAAGACACCGATCGTGATGGAGCGCTTTATGTTCAAGGTACGAGTGCAAGTAAGGTAGATCTTGGCTCAACAAACTGGAATAGCGATGGTGCAAGCCGTGCTAAGTTTGATGATGCGACTACTGATGGTACTTGGAGCAAAGCATCAAGTACGGTAGTAGATGGTATTAATTATGATGTTTATCATAATTCAGCCGCTTCTGATAACTCGCATGACGTATACATTGAACAAGGTATCGTTGTTATCTAAAGTTAGTCAGCTAGCGTGTTTATAAAGAATACGCACGCTTAAGATCAACAAATAATACAACTACCTGAAAACATAACTTTTAGAAAACACCTCTAGTTCAAACTAGGGGTGTTTTTTTATGACGTGTTGCGTTAAGCTTCAGCAGTGCTTAATAAGTCGTCATTGACAACCTTTAAATGACCGGATAATTCAATGAACCCTAAATTTTCTAATGAATCATGTTCTATGTCACTGATTATACTATTATGTTAAAAATCGCTTTTTCGCCAATCTATCTATATGACGTCCCCGAAAAACACCGTTTTCCGATGCAAAAGTATCGACTTATTCCAGAGCGACTATTACAGGAGGGCACAGTAACCGAGGATAATTTCTTTGCGCCAAATATAGCCACTGAGGAAGAAATTTTAAGCACACATACCAAAGAGTACTGGCACAAACTAAAAACACAGACTTTATCTCGTAAAGAGGCGCGCGCAATTGGTTTTGAAATGACAGCAAATCTAGTAGAGCGGGGCAGGTATATTGCTCATGCGACCTATGAGTGTGCCTTATATGCCAAACAGTATGGCGTATCGCTTAATGTAGCAGGGGGCACGCATCATGCCTTTGCAGATCATGGGGAGGGATTTTGTGTGTTTAACGATGTCTGTATCGCAAGCAATTTATTACTCAATAGAGGTGAGGCAAATCGGATACTCATCGTAGACTTAGATGTTCATCAGGGAAATGGCAATGCCAGTATTATGGCGGATGAATCAAGAGTTTTTGTGTTTAGTATGCACGGTGAGAAGAACTATCCCTTTCGCAAACCTCCTTCTGACTTAGATATTGATCTGGCTAGCGGAACCGATGACGATACTTATCTTGCAAAATTAATGGAAACGTTGCCTAAGCTTATAACAGACCATCAGCCAGATTTGATATTTTATCAATCAGCAGTCGATGTATTGGGGACGGATAAACTAGGCAAATTAGCACTCAGTTTAGAAGGATGCAAAAATCGGGACAAGTTTGTGCTTAGTCAGGCTAAGAAATACAATATCCCGATTGCCACCGTAATGGGCGGGGGCTACTCTGAAGATATTAAAGATGTCGTGGAAGCGCACTGTAATACCTTTAGGCTAGCAAAGCAGATTTATTTTAAAGACTGATTATTTCGAACCATTGTATTGTAAAACAAACAGGTTAAGGCTTATCACACGACTTATCATATTAAAAACAACGACAGGCTATATAGTTCGCACTCTATTTTTAATAGCCTAATAAACTCTAGCATAGATTAGTCGTTCTCAATATTGACCTCTTAAGAAAAGCTAGGCTTTTCAACAACACTATATTTATCAATTGGAAGGAGAACAATAAAACGGGTACGTCCATTGTAAGTATCTGTTCGTATCAGGCCGTTATGAGCCTCAACGATCTGTGCCACTAAGGATAGACCAAGCCCAGAGCCTTTTTTCTGTTGTTGCAAGCGTACAAAGGGACTAAATATCTCGACACGTTTGTCCAGTGGGATGCCTTTACCATGATCAATAACAGCGAGTACAGCATAGTTGGGTTTGACAACTGGGTCTGCTTTAGGACGACGTAAGCGTTTACCAAAGCCGCCTTCATTTACTTTAGTAATGTCTTCTTTAGTTTTCTTATCATTTTTTGATCCCTTGTGCTGAGCTTTTGTTTTGTCAGAACTATTATGGTGTGACTTATGTGCTATTAAGGTAGGAGTAGAGGATGACTGAATAGATTCATTTTGGCGATTGCCAGTCTTATTAGCATAAGAGTGACTCTCAGTAGTCTCTAAGTCGTTGTTTATTTCTGAATGACCGTGAGTTGCAATCGACGTATTTTTGCTTAAAACCGCTTGCTCAGACGTATTCTTTAAGGATGAATTGGCAAGTGTATCATCCTGATGTTCAGAGGGTAATTCTTCAGGGTTATTGCTATTCTCATTCTCTTGAGACTCAGACTCAATAGACTGAGCTGAAGATGCAGCTGAAATCTCCTCTAACAATGGTTTAGGCGGATAAAGCGCATCTTGTTGCTTAACCACTCCGTACACATGCACTTCTATTGGAGAGATACCATGAATCAGAGCGTTATTGAGTAAGTTTCGAATAAGGTGAGTGAGTAGCTTTGGTTGACCTTCAATAATCAAAGATTGGCCGTATAACGTTGCTTCTGAATAATGCTGACACTCTTGACTGACCAAATCATAAAAGTCAAGCTTCTCATTATTTTGGGCAGCATGTCCTGCATCAAGACGGCTTACTAAAAGAATGCTCTCTACTAAGTCATTAAGACCCACTAAATCACGATTGACCGCTTGCGCTCTTTTTTTGAATTTGGCTTGCGTATCAGGTGACAGCTCACTAGCGAGCATATCCATCATCTCTATTTGTAGCCTAATACGGGTAATTGGCGTACGCAGCTCATGAGAGGCATGCGCTAACAATAACTTGTTGGCATTAATAAGTTGTTCAATTTTTTGCGCCGCTTGGTTAAACCCTCTTGCCAAACTCGCAATCTCATCAGTTCCTTTAGCGGGCACACGGACGCTAAAGTTACCCTCACCAAGCTCCTCCATTTGTTTGCTCATCTGGTTGAGACGCCATGTCATCGAGCGCGCAATCCACCAAAGTACTAATGACATTAATGCAACGAGCACTATTGTACCGGTAAACCAGTTAAGCACAGCCCAAAGCTCTGAGCGTTGTGGCGGGTTGCGTGGTTCATATAACAGGGTATAACCTCGATCACTCATCACAGTCACGTTGACTGTATCCGATGAAAAAAAGGCCGGCAAAACTCGAGAGAAAAAAGAAGGATCTTCAGGTAGGGTTTTGGGTAAATCGCTATCGTCAGTTTGAATCAGTAAGTTACCTTGACGGTCATATAGCCCCATTTTGGCTTCTAATGATTCATCCAAAATATCAAAGCTTTTTTTGATAACGGCAAGCATAAAACGTGCTTGTAGTAGCTCATTCATCGTCGTTGCATTATCGAGCTCATCGACAAAAGGATCTACCTGACTGATAATTTGCTTAGCTAATACCTCCCAACGTGCATCAACCGAATTATTATGTACCAAATTCATTAAGGTGACCATGGCAATAGCAAATAAAACCAGTGTCAACATGACACTGGCAAATAGTTTGCTAAAGACGGAGGTAAAGCCAAATCGAGACGGTCGAGACATAAGCGTATCTAATATAATGTAGGCATAATAGGTTGAACTTGGTTAATAGACCCAGGTTAGTTGTTACCTAAACTTGATCGGTAGCAAATTGATAGCCCACTCCACGCACAGTAATAATACGTTTAGGTTGACGAGGATTATCTTCGATTAAGGCTCTTAAACGTGAAATATGCACATCAATTGCCCGGTCAATATTATCTGAGCTATCATCATTCGGCATGGCCTGCCATAACTGTTCACGATTCAACACTTTACCCGCATGAGTGGCAAAATAATGCAATAGTTGAAATTGGTGAGTAGTCAAGCGTACAGGCTTGTCATCAATAGTCACCTCATGACTGTCTGGGAATACACTTAAACGACCAAAGGTAAGACTGTCAGATTGACCATCGGCCTGATTAGGCTGTTCATGGCGACGCAATACTGCGCGAATACGTGCTAGTAACTCTCGAGGCTCAAAAGGCTTGGCAATGTAGTCATCTGCTCCCATCTCTAAGCCTAATACACGATCCGTGGTATCACCTTTTGCCGTTAGCATGACAATGGGTACTTTATTGGTTTGACTATTTTTGCTACCTCTAATTTTTTGGCACACTTGCATGCCATCCATATCAGGGAGCATTAAATCTAAAATAATAAGATCTATAGCACGTTCTTTAGTATCAAGGATGTCTAGTCCTTCTTGACCTGTCGAGGCATGGTGAACTTCATAGTAGTTCATGGTTAAATAATCACTGATCAGTTCAGCTAAATCAGGGTCATCTTCAATTAATAAAATTTGCTTACTCATATCTGTCCTTAATTAATAATTTTGTGGGAAGTGATTCGTTATATCTTTAATTAGGTAATAGTTTATATAGGTAATAAATAGTTAATATAATTACTGCGATCATTACTAAAATTAGTTCATTAATTAAAACATCAATTTTAAATCAATGAGTCGTTATTTACGTTATTATATCCATAATGCCAAATCACTACCTATCTTAACCATTCACATTTTGTTACTTTTGTTCGCGAATGTTACTAAGGCGCCATGTTTCGCTTAAATAGTCAAAATAAATGGTTAATGCCAATAAAATGGTTAATGCTAGTCATTAGTAATATAGGTAAAAACTATAAAAAATGAGCTTATAAGGTCAAACTATACTACTAAAAGACGATGAGAGTATAAAATTGGTAGTAAAGACTGTTAAATTATGCTAAAAAAGATATCAATAATAGTATTATTAATATTTTAGAGTTTGTAAAATATATAGATAAATTATCTAAGAAGAAAAGCTTCAATCTTAACATCAAAATCATAATTTAAAGATGCGCAAAACGCTTAAGAAAATTTAAGATTAAAAAGCGTTTCGTTATAGATTTTATATTATAAAATGATTAGCGTAATAGGTTCGAAAGATAACACTATACGATATAGGGTAACCATAATAGAGTAAGACAAATAGGGTAACAATAATGGATATTAGTTTTGAAGGTTTAAAGGTCATGGTAATTGATGACTCTAAAACCATTCGCCGTACGGCAGAGATGTTGCTACAAAGAGTTGGGTGTGAGGTTGTCACCGCAGTAGATGGGTTTGAAGCTTTGGCTAAAATTGCTGATTATAAGCCGGATATTATCTTTATTGATGTGATGATGCCTCGCTTAGATGGCTATCAAACCTGTGCCATTGTAAAAAATAATAAAGAGTTTGCTGACACACCTGTCATCATGTTGTCCTCAAAAGACGGTTTATTTGATAAAGCAAGAGGCCGTATTGTTGGGGCAGATGAATACTTAACCAAACCCTTTAGTAAAGATGAGTTATATGATGCCATTCGTCAACATCATAAGGCCGCATAGAGCCTAGTTAAGCCGCTCTTTATACTCAAATCTTTATTATCTATAAATATCACAAAGAGACGTCAAATAATGAGTAGTGAGATGACAATGTATAAGGTTTTAGTGGTTGAAGACTCGCAGTCTGAAATGGCACGTTTTAAGGATATGCTGATCAAAGGTGATTTTGAAGTGATAGAAGCGACCAATGGTCATCAAGGCGTCGAAATGGCAACAACCCATCTACCCGACGTTATTTTAATGGACATTGTTATGCCAGAAATGAATGGATTTCAGGCCACTCGCAAAATATCTCGTAATGAGACGACGCGTCATATACCGATTGTAATGATTAGTACCAAAAATCAAGAAACCGATAAAGTATGGGGTAAACGGCAAGGTGCACAAGCGTATTTGACCAAGCCTGTTTATGAAGCAGAGTTATTGAGTACGATTCAATCAGTAATAGGATAATCATTGTGGCTTTAAAGGGATTTATCGAATTACTTAGATTAGAGCGTCTTGCAGAGTCACGTAAAGCTGAACGTCAAAATAATCAGCAGCAGCAGTGGCAAGGCGTGGCATTTGAAGTCGCGGGTCAACGCTTCGTTTCCCCTATCGGTGAAATTACGCAGGTCATTGCTATTCCTGAAACATTAACGCCCGTGCCGTTATCAAAGCCTTGGTTAATGGGTATTGCAAATGTTCGAGGGCAGCTCCTGCCGTTAGTTGATCTTTATAAATTTCTGAACCTAAACAGTCAAAATCAGCCTTATAAAAAGGGCAGTTTATTACGACATAAGGTGCTGGTGATTAAACAGCAGGGTGTGTGGGTTGGACTGTTAGTAGATGCAGTTTCGCACATCAAAAAGTTCTCACCTGATCAGTATATTGCCAAAAGCTTACCCACTAGCTCCCCTTTTCTGCCTTATAACCATGGACAGTTTATTGAAAATGAGCAGCAGTGGCCTGTATTTATGCCTAGCCTCCTTATTCAGGATCCTAGATTTTTAGAGGCTTCGATTTGATAATGAGTCTCATCAATTCTAAAATTATACTGATTTGATCGATATAAATGCCATTAGTGAAATAAACCGAATAAACATTACATTTTAACCACCCCTATTAGTTGAACCTACGCTGGATAATGCGTTGATAAAAGCTTACTTTAAGGACAGCCCGAATGAAAGATGTAGCCAAAATGTCTGCGAGCATGAACACTCCCTCTCGAAACAACAGCTCATTGTCTCATCCAGATGGTGATCGCAAAAAATGGATTTATGCCTTGGTAGGCTTTGGTATATTGGGCTTATTAAGCCTACTATTCCTGTTTATGAACTTGAGCAAGGTGACAGGGTATGTGGGTAGCGTCAATCAACTAGAGGTTTCATCAAGCAATTTAGCACGCCATGTCAATGAAGCTGTGTTTGTCAGCGATGAGCAACATCAAAATCAGGCAAAACAGTTATTAGCAAAGGATTTAGAAAGCTATCAAACGCTCTTAACAGAAGCACAGACCTATAGTCTGGCCGATGAACAGTTGTATCAAAGTCTCACCGCTCAATGGAATGCGATAGAGCCAGATGTACAGTCAATTATTAATACTAAAGCTGACGCTCAACCTAATGAGGGGTCCAATGAAGAGACAGCTGAGCAGCTTCCTGACTTGCAACAAAAAGCCATTGCAATTAGTGATTTTGTCGCTCAAACCCAAGATCGTCTACAGCAGGTAGATCGAGATATCATATCGCGTACAGGGATAATCTTTCCAGCACTGCTATTTCTTTTAAGTCTATTGGGTGCCGCTTATGCGCTTTATCGTCAATATCAAACGGCCAATGTTACCCAGCGACTGCTCATTGAAAAAGAAAAGATGCGTCAACGAGATGAGATGGATGCGCAGTTCGAGCGAGCCCGTGCTGTTGAAGAGGAAAATCAGAAAAACCAACAAGCTATTTTACGGTTATTAGATGAGTTAGAAGATTTGGCAGATGGTGATTTGACAACCAATGCTACGGTTACAGAAGACATCACAGGTGCGATTGCAGACTCCGTTAACTATGCCATCGATCAATTACGTCAATTGGTGCAAGCTATTAACAGTACAGCGGTAAGTGTTGCACAATCCTCTGAAAAAACTCAGTTGACCGCGACAGAGTTGGCTGAGGCCTCTGAGCAACAATCGAAGAAGATTGTCGATGTCTCTTCAGCTATTAATCAGATGGTAAATTCTATTGAGCAGGTATCATTAAGTGCTTATGAGTCGTCTACGGTTGCTGAGCGTTCGGTAGGTATTGCGCATAATGGGGCACAGGTCGTGCAGCGTTCAATAGATGGCATGAATACTATTCGTGAACAAATTCAAGAAACCTCAAAGCGTATCAAACGACTGGGCGAATCATCGCAAGAGATTGGCGACATTGTTGGATTGATTAATGATATCGCTGATCAAACTAACGTATTGGCATTAAATGCTGCTATTCAAGCTTCAATGGCTGGTGAAGCGGGATGGGGCTTTGCGGTTGTTGCGGATGAAGTTCAACGTCTAGCAGAACGATCTGCCAATGCTACCAAACAAATCGAAACCTTAGTCAGAACCATTCAAGCAGATACCAATGAGGCTGTGAGATCTATGGAATCCACCACGACCGAAGTGGTGCAAGGTGCTCGTTTAGCAGCAGATGCTGGCGAGGCATTGAAAGAGGTGCAAACGGTATCGAACAATTTAGCAAACCTTATCCAGAAAATTTCAAATGAAGCACAAACTCAGGCGTCATCAGCGAGCCAAATTTCTAAAACCATGGAAGCTATTGAAGAGGTGACCTCTAAGACTACCTCAGGTACGAGGGCAACCGCACGTTCAGTAGGTCAGCTAAATGAAATGGCAGCAGCATTACAAAAATCAGTGTCTGGCTTTACATTAGAAAAAGATAATGCGCCGTTATTTAAGGATAAATAATGAGCAGTCTGACGAACCTATTTTTCACCAGTGCAGGGAAGTTCCCTATTGTTAAAGAGCGATTGCATAATTTGCATCATCAGCTTCAGCGTGAGCTGTCAGATGATATATTGCTAAGTATCTCTCAAGGATATCAGGAAGTATGTGCTGAATTAAATAAAGCCGGTTTAAATGAGTTTGCGGTATTGGCAAAGAGACTTGCAGACATTACCCTAGCAATGACTGACAAGCCCGTATTTTTTGATCAAAGCACTGACGCTTTAAATTCTGAAGCTTTAAGTACTGACATTTTAAGCGCTAAGGTCTTAAATGCCAGTGAGATATTGTTACAAGAGTTGCTAAGTTTGGCAGAGACAGACACCTATGATCAGCCCCGAATTAGCGAATATTGTCAACAATTAGAACAATTGATGATGCAGAATGAGACTGAGCCCAAGCAAATTAATGCTGAGTTCAATGAAGAGTTAAGTGACGAGTTCAATGAAGAGTTAAGTGACGAATTAAGTAACGAGTCCAATGATAAATCAGTAACGTCGCAACAAGATACTAACCCTTCTCTGCAACTACTGTATTCAAATATACAAGATAATGATATCCCAGACGATGACGAGGATTGTGACTCTGAAATAAAAGAAATTTTTGTAGAAGAAGCTCAAGAAGTGCTTGATGCGATAACAGAGCTAATGCCTCAACTTAATATCCTCTCTTCCACTAAAGAGCCATTGACGACGGTGCGTCGTGGGTTTCATACCTTGAAAGGTTCTGGTCGTATGGCAGGGGCGCATACGAGTGCTGAGCTGGCTTGGGCTATTGAGAATATGCTTAACCGAGTATTAGAAGGTACGATACAACCTACTGCTGGTATGCAGCAATTATTACAGGATATTGTGACAGGTTATCCTGCACTTATTGATATATTTGAACAAGATGGCGATTATCCAGATCAGATGAGATTATGGATGACCGCTGCTAATATATACGCTAAAAATCAGCATCCTGAATTTGATTACCTTGACGTCATTGAAAGTCAGTCGAAGACGGTAGAACACGCAAATACAGAACAGGATGTCACTGAGTTATCAAACGTCTTACAACCTGTGGTTGATGAAGATCCATCCGTCTCGCAATTAGACCAAGAGCCAGACTCGCAATTAGATCAAGAGTTAGACCAAGAGCTAGACACAGAAATAGACACTATAAGTGACGCGTCTTCTACCGAGATACCAGAATCGTCACACCCTGCAAGTGCGATAGAGTCTGACTTACTTGAAGACTTAGCCAGTGCAAATGCCAGATTGGAGCAAGTGGCGCATGATCCTGAGTTGGTTAGCTTTACAGAAGAAGCGGAGCTACAAGAGCTGTTTTTTTCTGAAGCAGGGGAGTTACTAGCTACCATTGATAAAATTATTGGTGAAATGAGTAGCGACCAATCAGAGGGTATAAACGATGAGTTGGTTCGCGCCTTCCATACCCTGCATGGCGCTGCAAGTAGTCAGTCACTCGATGCTATTAGTGACATAAGTGCGACAGTCGAGCATAGCTTAGAACAGCTTCAACAGCAAGATGGACCAATAACAGACAGCCATCTGCAACTCATTTCCCAATCAGTAGAACTGATCAAACTTTATATTACCAATCATATTAACAAGCTACAAAACAATGCCTCTAAGTCACAGTCCACACAAATGCAGCAGGACCTGAGTCTGTTGCAGCATGCTTTTGAGAGCTCCTTGAAAGAAGAGACGGAATCACAAATTGCCCAAGGCGAGGTGACTCTCAGAGTGGAAGAACTAATAGACGGTATTGATGAGCTATTAGATGCAGACTGGCAGCTCCAACAGAACCTAAGCACCTTTCAACAAACCGATGATCGACACGAGCAGTTGGTTTCATATTTCGATAAATTAAGTCAACAAGGGCAAAAACTATTATCAAGAGTCTCTGAGTCTCCTAAATTTGTTACGGTACTCAATGCGCTTATCATGACGTATCAATCGGTTTGCAATGCCCCTGATATCCTTGACAATAAGAAACTGATTGACGCATTGGTTGCCGGACAGGAGCAATTAACCGGCTTATTCGACTCCCTTGCTGGGAGTATGACTCTCAAAGTGAATGATGACGTCATTGATCAATTGCAACACTTGGTTATCAGTATTGGTAGCAGTAAAACTGCTAGCAATGATGTTATTAATGACAGTAGCACTATAAGTCATATGGATGTAGACGTTATTGAGTCATTAAGTATTCTCTCTACCCACTTTGGTACAGAAGAGGCAGAGACGCAAGATCTTGATGTTGACCACTACTCTGATCCTGCTAGACAGCAGGAAGCTTTTGGGATTACTCAGGATAAGATGCCAGCTGAAGAGTCACTATCTGATGAAAGTATGGACGTTATAGCTACTGAAGATCAGCAACTCTCTTTGCCCGTTGAGGTAATCGATATAGACGAAGAGATGTTAACGATTTTCGTTGAAGAAGCTCAAGAACTTAATGAAGACAGTAACCGTCAGTTTATAAAGTGGCATAAAGCTC
This sequence comes from Psychrobacter sp. CX5, assembly GCF_057621535.2. Lineage (NCBI taxonomy): Bacteria > Pseudomonadati > Pseudomonadota > Gammaproteobacteria > Moraxellales > Moraxellaceae > Psychrobacter > Psychrobacter sp. CX5. The sequence goes on from NZ_CM177735.1 coordinate 1,614,225, forward strand.
CTAATAATAGGGCACCTGTTAAAGCTTTACTGCGACACCTTCATACTATTAAAGGTGGCGCCAACATGGCAGGTATCGAAAGTATTGCTGAGCTTAGCCACGAAGCTGAGACATTATATGAATATCTTGTATCAGGAAAGATTGAAGCAACGGCGTCTGGCGTTGCCGTTATGCAATCGGTACAAGATATTTTATCCAATCAAATCGAGCGGCTCGTTACAGATCGAAAGTCATTTTATGTTCCGACGGTTATTGAACAGTTGCGTGCGTTGGCCAAAGCAAAAGCGATACCGCCTGATTACCAGTTACAAGTGCCTGTAGAGCAAGCGTTAAGATCGCAGGACACTTTGATTGTAGACGAAGACGGACTGAGTAAACCAATTCAGCCGACTGATGAGACTATAGGCACTGAACAAACTGAGGCTAATGAGATTGAAGCAGTACTCGATTTAACAAAAGGCGCCGACTCAGAAGACTCAAAACTAAGCAACTGGTCAGAAGTCAGCAACTTATCAGAAGTAAGCAACAGTCAGTCAGATGCAATTAAGGCCAGTAATGTACAGTCACAAAGTGCCGTGACAGACAGTGCTGAATTAGATCTCGATGCAGCGTTGGAAAATCCGACATTGGCGATGGACAATATCAGCTCTATTGAACTTGATTTCGATAGGATGAAGTCAGAGTCTTGGGAGGGGTTGATTCCTGATCCAGATATTTTAACTATTTATTTAGAAGAAGCGGATGAGCTTTTAAATAGTATCGATAAGCATTTTAATACGTTACTAAATGCGATAAACAATAAATCGATACACAGTAACGAGGATGACATAGAGTGGGGACCTGATGATCAGACAGCGCTTTTGCAAGACTTACAGCGTGAACTGCATATGTTTAAAGGCGGTGCTCATATGGCGTATGCGTATGCTACAGCAGATGTTGCAGAAGCCTTGCAATCCGCCTATAGCAAGTTTGAAAAGCAGCATAGTCAAGTATTCACTAGTTTAACTTCGACGTCTTTGCCAATAAGCTCACTTCAGATAGCGCATAACTGGCTAAATCAAGCAGTATACCTATTACATAACGGTATTAACCCCCCGCCTGCTCAAGCTTTGATATCTACGCTTGAGACAATAGCTAAAGATCCTCAAAGCTTGAAAGAAGTACCCAATGTATCATTAACTGATTATGTAGAGGCAGTTGATCGTTATGAAGCCTGGCGTGAAGCACGTCTGGGGTTACGTGATATTAGCGAAATGCCAACGTGTATAACGACTAAAGAGCAGCCGGAAGAGCAAGTTACATTAAACAATGAGATGATACGTGTCTCAACCAGATTGATGGAGAAAATGATCAATCTATCCGGTGAATCCTCTATAAGTTGTTCGCGGATAGAGCGTAGTATGAGCGGTTTTGGTGCGACGCTTAACGAGATGGGCACGACTGTTAAACGTTTAGCAGAACAGTTACGCCGCATGGACATTGAACTTGAGGCACAAATTCGCTCACAGATTGATGACAAGAACTTAGATTTAGAACAAGGTTTTGATCCGTTAGAAATGGATCAGTATTCTGCTTTAAATCAGTTGTCAAAGTCATTGGCAGAATCTGCCTCTGATTTACTTGATATCAAAACGACTCTATACAACAAAACCCAAGATACCGAATCGCTATTGTTGCAATTATCACAATCCCAAGCGCAACTACAGCAAGGGTTGATGACCTCTAGAATGGTGCCGTTCTCACGTTTATCATCAAGGCTACAACGAACCGTCAGACAAACCGCAAATGAGCTTGGGAAATCAGTTGAGCTGGTTGTGGTTAATGAGCATGATGAGATTGATAGAACGATATTAGAGAGAATCACCTCACCGCTTGAGCATATGATTCGAAATGCGGTAGATCATGGCATTGAGTCTCCTGACGTTCGTAAACAAAAAGGCAAGCCAATCAAAGGCAAGGTCGTTATCGATATGACTCGCGAAGGTAGCGAGATTGTCATTAGACTTAAAGATGATGGTCAAGGTATTGATGTTGAGTCAGTGCGCCGTAAAGCGGTCAGTAGGGGACTCATCAGTGCGGATGATAAACTGCTGACGGACTTAGATATCGTGCAATATATTTTCCATGCAGGGCTATCTACAGCACGTAATTTAACACAAATATCGGGTCGCGGTGTCGGCATGGATGTGGTGTTAAGTGAAGTTCGTCAATTGGGGGGCAGCGTCTCAGCACACTCTGATGCAGGCCAAGGCACTGAGTTTATTCTAAGACTACCGCTGACAATTGCAGTAGCGGATGCATTGGTAGTTCGTGCCGGCGATCAGACATTTGCCATACCTTTATTGCAGATTGAACGTATTGAACGCATTGACGGACAGAGCTTGTTAGATTTTTATAATGGGAAAATAGATCCTAAACCAGGTAGCTCTCAGTCTGAAGGTGCTCAGCCGATTGAGAGCCATGCTTTTAACATTGGAGGATCGAAATATCGATTAGGATATTTAACTGAAATGTTATTGGGTATGAGGCCCGATGGCAAGTTAATAAGGACTGATTCAAGTGCGCCCGTCATTTTGATTAAAAACCCAACAGGGCAAAATTTCGCATTACATGTCGATGACATCGTTGGATCCCGTGTGGAAGTCGTGGTTAAACCTCTAAGTAGACCCTTATCAAGTATTACAGGGCTGTCAGCTGCAACGATCACGGGCGATGGCTCAGTTGTATTAATTTTAGATGCGTTGGCACTAATGAGGAACGCGCCGTCACGCGATATATCTGCCGTGTCGTCCAATACAGATACGGCTCAGAGACGAGCGATGCCGATGGCGAATAAAACGACGGTTAAGCCAAAAATATTAATTGTCGATGACTCTGTAACGGTGCGTAAGGTTACCTCTCGCATTTTAGAGCGACAAGGGTACCAGACTTATGTGGCACGTGATGGGGTAGAGGCAGTTGAGCTGTTAGAAAATATGCTACCTGATTTAATGTTACTTGATATTGAAATGCCTAGAATGGATGGGTTTGAGGTAGCGGCTCATGTACGACACAATAGTAGGTTAAGTGATCTTCCAATCGTTATGATTACTTCTCGAACGGGTGAAAAACATCGCCAGAGAGCACGACAACTCGGTGTAAATGACTATATGGGCAAGCCTTTCCAAGAAGCTGCTCTTATTAGTACTATGCAAGCACTAATAGGTCAAACATCAGGGGATAATAGTGGGTAGTAAAATAAAAGAGTTACCCTCTATACGGGTCATGGTAATCGCTGAAACGGATCAGCAACGCCACGCATTAAGTGACACTATATCTCAGTTGGGGTTTGAATTAATTGACTGTATCGCTCCTGATGCGGTTAGTGAAAAGTACCTCACAGTGCAAGCTGATCTTTGGATGGTAGACAGTGGTTTCGATGATGATAGTGAAACCGACTATGATGATGAGTTATATGAAAAGTTAGATAGATTGATTGAAAATAATAGCTTAAGTAGCACCCATCATACCGTGATTGAGTCTATACATGGCAGTGATTTAATCAGTCCTACTGCGAATAAACCACTTATGTTAGTGGGTTTTGAGCAAGCACCAAAAAGCGACGAGATCAATTTGTATGCCAAATGGCAACGCAAATTAACGCGCAAACTCGCTAGCATGCTTCAGATGCCTGAACTGATAGCAACCAATACTGAAACTGTCAAATATAGACCTTGGGACTATATAGCACTCTTAATTGTAGGACCTAATGAGATCGAAGCTGTACAACGCTTTTTAGATCATTTACCAAGTGATTTATCGATAGCTTTACTGCTTATTCAGCAAATTGAAGACGAGCAATATGCTGAATATCATCCCCATGCAATGCCTCGAGTATTAAGTCAACATAATAGCTGGCGATGTCAAGTTATTAGCTTGGCGCTCAATATGCAAGCTGGAAACTGTTATATCGTCCCTACCGATCAGAATGTCGTTTGTAATTCAACAGGTAGAGTGATTATGACTCAGATATCAAATGTTGACTTTCAGAGCAGTAATATACAACAGTTAAGAATACAGCAACTGCTCAATAACTGTACTGAGGCATTTGGTGAGCAGCTGATCAGTATTTTGTTTACGGATGTTGACAGCGACTCAACGTTAGATCTTAAAAGAGTAAAACAAAACCAAAGTCAAGTATGGCAACAGGTTAATGATGCAACGCTCCATGTCTCAAGATCTAGATCTGACTCCAAATATATCAACCTTAGTGGCCCTCCGCATATATTGGCACAACACCTTGCAAACTATGCTGAACAAAAAATTAAAAATTAAGAGGAACTCATGTGAATAAAGGCCATAACCCTCAGTTTGAAGCAACCAATTTGCTGACTGTCAATCAAGGCACCTTAGCGATCACTATCATTCCTGTTGTGGATGAAACGGATTGGGTTGTGCCAACGCAATTGATATTAGAGTCAATTCCTTATGATAAGCGTATAAAGAGCTATACTTGGCAGGGTAAGACCCTACCTGTGCACCCTTTGTTAAAGAAGTCAGCCAAACCAGATACTCTGATTATTTTGGAGGGGTCTAGTGATGAGCAGCGTCTGGGGGTTTTGGTAAAAGGAGCGCTTGCAGAGCAGCGTATCAATATATCTGATATTAAAGATATTGAGCCTGATTCTAAGTTGCTACCTGCTAAACCCTCTGACTACGCTTTTCAGTTTGTGGCAATCAATCAGCATGTTTATCTTGTACCTGACTTACCAAAGCTTGTGGATCAGATAACTAATAAGTCAAAATAGCGCCAGGGCGTGTGGAACATTCGACCCTGAGTTAGATAGATTATTTTATACAAAAGGTATAAGTTAATAGGAAGCTCGTAATTAACTTGTTCACTAACGATATATTGGTGGCTTATGTCAATGAATTCAGATGAGAATACTAATTATAGTAAGGTAGGAATTTCAAGACCTACGATATGGTCTAGATCAGTTAAGATTTTTCATTGGGGTAGTGTTTTACTTTTAATAGTGATTTGGGGGATGATAACGCTTCATGAAAACTCAGATGGAGACACTTTTATCCAGCTTCACAAAGCCTTTGGGGTCAGTTTATTTCTTTGGATGATAGCTAGGGTGATAAGCCGAGTGATTACCCCTACGCCTCTCAATCTTCCAATGCCGAAGTGGCAGACTAGGATATCTCAAATAACCCATATTATCTTATACGTTTTGCTGTTTGCGATGCCCTTATCTGGTATTTTAATGTCCTGGTATGGAGGTCATAGTATTAATATGTTTGGGTTGTTTGAATTACCAAGTGTATTAGCAAGTGATCGCACTCAAGCTCGTTTTTTTAATGATTTACATACCGAAATTTTTTGGCCTTCCTTATTAATATTTACAGGATTGCATATTTTAGCCGCTCTACAGCACCAGTTTATTAAAAGAGACAATATCATCTCTAGAATAAAGTAATATAGTCAGCGAACTAATTAACGGTTACATCGTTAGCCTCGTTAAGCCTACTCCAGTAGTGCTAGTACTCGGTTGCCTTGTAACCATTTTAACTTCTTTGACTATACTATCTTCGACACCTGCTTATAGAGTCTGACTTCTGATTGTCTTGGTGTTTTAATACCCAGTTTTTTAAATACTCAATTTTTTAAATGCTCAATAAATACAAAAAAGCGCTGTCAATCCCTGACAGCGCTTTTTAAATTTATTTATCGCAAGCTAAGTAATATTAGATCGAATACGGTTTTACCAGTGTAATGTACCAGTAGCGTTATTTGCTTTCTGGTAAGTTAATATTCATTTCTAATACATCTAGGTTGTCTTCATGACGATGATTAATATTCACATCGTCAATTTGAACCCCATTCACATACTTATTAACCACTTCTAAAATTTCACGTTTCATTTTCTCAATACGATCAGTGGTTAAACGTGAGTTTAAACGGTTTTCACTGGCAACAATGACTTTAAGCCGCTCAGTAGCTGTATTAGCACTACCTGAGCTTTTAGTCTCTGTGCCAAACAGACTACCCCAAAAACCTTTTTTTCTCGACATCTTTAACCCCCAAACCAGCGTTGTAAGAAACTTTTCTTCTTAACATCAATGTGACGTAATGGTCTTTGTTCGCCCAAGAAGCGTGCAACGATATCATCGTAACATTGACCAGCAATAGAGTCTGGGTAATGAATGACAGGCTCACCATGATTGGAAGCTTCAAGTACGGTATTGCTCTCAGGGACAACACCCAGTAAAGGCACTTTTAAAATATCATTTGAGATAGTATCAATATCCATCATCTCTTTTGCGGCAGCACGTTCAGGATTGTAGCGGTTTATAACCAAATGCTCTCGCACACTACCTGTACCTTCTTCCGCTTTCTTAGTACGGCTTTGAAGAACGCCTATAATGCGATCTGAGTCACGAACTGAGGATATCTCTGGGTTAGTAACGATAATAGCTTCATCTGCATGATACATGGCAAGCTGAGCGCCACGCTCGATACCAGCTGGCGAGTCACAGATAATATAATCGAACTGCTTAGAGAGCTCTTCCATGACTTCGGCCACACCCTCATCAGTCAGGGCATCTTTATCACGCGTTTGACTGGCAGGAAGAATAAATAAGTTATCTAACTGCTTGTCTTTTACCAACGCCTGCGATAAGCGGGCATTACCTAAAATGACGTCAACGAAATCATAAACGATACGGTTTTCACAACCCATCAATAAATCTAGATTGCGTAACCCAACATCGAAGTCGATGACGACTGTTTTATAACCACGTAATGCTAAGCCTGCGGCAAATGAAGCACTGGTCGTAGTTTTACCGACGCCGCCTTTACCAGAGGTAATTACAACGATCTTTGCCACTATGGCATACTCCTATAAATCTAAAAAAGGGACAATAAGTTCCTACAACTATATTAAAGCTAGGTGCAACGTTGACTAAATACACCTGTTGACCCTGAAAAGATTCAACAGCGATAGTCAAAAATCAACGAATATTTATGCACCAAAAAAAGTCAAATTTTTATATCATTAGATTATCACAGATGATGGTAAAGTAACAGTATTCGCTTTATGATAAGTGCATATCAGTAAAATTAATGATTAGCTTAACACCCTAGATAATTAAGAAAATGTTGATATTGGCTTAATAGACGTCTGTGATCTCAATAGCATTTAATGTCCTTATTAAAAGAATACTGAATTTTATCTTTCATCTTAGTCCTTATTGAAAGGCTCTGATTCAATTGTTATTGAGTATTTCAAATACCAGCCCTTGACCTTCCACAAATCTAACTTGAACCGGTTTATCGATCATATCTTTTGGGATGCTATCATTTAAGCAGTAGGTGCCTGCGACAGACACTAACGAGGGATTGAAGCGTTGGCAAAATATTCTGGCATCTTTATCACCTGTTGCACCCGCTACCAAACGACCCTGAGCGCGTCCATAAATGTGTAAGCTGTTGTCTGTTATAGCTTCCGCCCCGTTATTGACACTATTGGTCAATACTAAATCACCACCAACATGGTTGATACTTTGACCGGAGCGTAGCATTTGATCATAAAAAACGGTAGTCATCGTTTCAGTATCGTCCTCAATAGTGCTATCTTCAATTAAGACACTATTGTCAACTAAGGTATTATTACCACCCGAGTCATTTTGAGGTTGACCAGCAGTAACCGTATTACCATTAGGGTGGTCAACACTTTCATTAGTGTCGACTGGGTCTGCGACTGATACAGAGGTTTGAGTTGCTGCGGAATTGTGTGCTCTTTTAGTGGGGCGAATACGTTCGATTCGCTTACCGTCCCCAGGGAAAATAGCAAGCCTTAACGTTTTGGCGGCCTCATCTAAAATACCAGTCATTACCCCTATGGGTTGCAGTCCCCATGACCAAAAAAGCTCTACCAAAGCAGCTAAATCTTGTTCTATATCTGATTCAATGATAACCGGAATTTGACTGCTTTTACTGCTTAAGTTTGCTGCAAGGTATTCTTCAATTTGCTTAAGCTCAGCTGTTTGCAACTTTATGCGTGTAAAAGCGAGCATCTTGCCATACATTTTTAATGCAGGAATAGCATCGTTCGAGGCTGACATAAAAAATCCTTAGAATAAGCGACGCAAAGTTATGAATAAGTATAGTTATTAATTATGATTTTAACAGGTCTGCATCAGAACAGGTCTAAGTTAAAGATGCAGGTATTCTTGGTGTTTCCATTGTTGAACTTTAACCTGTTGTTCAAATGCGGTCAATCCGTCATTGACAATACTTTCGACAAGGTTTTCAAGCTCAGGGTTATTGAGGTCAATATTCGCTATAGTGTTCGCAACCTCATCAATAATAACATCTGTTATTTCAGTTTGGGTTAAATGTGACAACAAGCGTTTAGTGATGTTCTCGCCAATATTTTGACTAATAACGTGAATTTGACTCTCAATTAAGCCCCCTGCAATAGGAATCATACGCAAATATCGGCGTAACTCTGGCGTATTATTTAACGCTTCTTGAACCGCTAAGCCAACTTGGACTGATAGCTCTTTTGAGGCATCACTATGAGCCAGCTTAACCAATTGCGGAGAAAGCTCTTGTTTTAGCATCGAGGAGAGCATCGATTGGATGTTAAGACGGTTTTTATTCAGCGTGTCTTCGATAAAGCGCTGGTTCGCCTGTTCATCAGCAAACTGCTGACGCAAATTGTCCGTAGCAGTCAAGATGACACGGTCTGATAACTCTTCAAATGCAACATCATAATAAAACTTCCCGGTCTTAATCCAGCTCTTTGGTAAAACCTGATAGCCCATTTGATACAGTTTGCGGCCGATAAAAAAGGCACGTAACAGACGAAAGGCGCGAAACTGAGGAAAACAACCAATAACTTCATACCAATGGGCAAAGGGGAAAAAGAACCAACGGCTATACTCTTTAGATACAATAGATAGCAACCAACGAAATACCAACTCTATGATCAAAAATATAGTAAAGAATCCGCCTAACACTCTAAGAGGTTGATGAATATTTTGGGTATAGTAATTATAAGATTGCGTTAAACTTAACCAGTCGGCGAGCTGAGCGGCAAACTTGCTCATCAGTAATAGGTCAATACCTATAATAGATAAATCAACAATAATAACTAACAGCATAATAATATCGTAAAACAATGACAGTCTGGTTGCTGTTTTATGTTTTGACGGGTTTGAATAAGCAGTTGGTACGTTATTAGGGCTGCCCTGATCCTGAGTATGCTCAGGGGTATCTTTTAAGTCTGTCATGCGGTTGCAAAGCCTATAAGTTGAGTTGACCTTAAATAAGGTTCAGTTGACTTTTAATCCTGATTTTAACTGATGAATTCAGCTTCTATATGCCATTACGCCATCATGAAGACACAAAGTTACAAAGGCTTTGGCGAGTTTTCAAAATCTGCAAGCATGCGATCAATTTGCTCGTCTTTTTGACGCCAAATCTCATCTAACCATGCGTACATGGTCTGCTTCATATCGTCATCATTGTTATAATCACCTTCTTCGATAGAGGTAAATAACGATTGTGGGATATCAATACGTTGCATATGCACCCCTAGCCGTTTTACATCTCCTTTCCATAAATCACCATAAGAAGGGCTACCATCAGGGTACACGATGGTCATATCCAAGATACCATCAATTTGAGGACCAAGCGCTTGAATAGCAAGGGATATACCGCCTGCTTTAGGTTTTAATAAGTTCTTATAAGGCGATTTTTGGGCATCACGCTTTTCAGGAGTGAAGCGCGTCCCTTCGAGATAGTTGAGTAAGGCAAAAGGTTTGTCTTTTAGAAGTTCACAGGCTCGTTTTGCTTCCAAAATATCGCGATTTTTTAACTCTGGATTTTTAGCAATTTCTTCCTTAGTGTGACGTTTCATCATTGGGAAGTCTAAAAAGTAAAAGGCTTGACCGACGACAGGAATATAGATTAGGTTAAATTTGGTAAAAAATCGAGTCAACGGCAGTCGATCTTGGCTAATATATTGTACGATAGTGGTATCTACCCAAGATAAGTGGTTGCTAATAAGTAGATATTGCTTATCTTGTTCAAGGTCATCAGGGATGTCAATACGCCAGTCGCGCTCAGGCAATACGCTGTCTATCAGTTTGTTATTCGTCCCAATCCAATGCTTAGCAATTTTGATAACGTTGCTATCAGCCACATTTGAGCCCGTCATTACTTTGGTCATGCCAAGCATCCATAATGGCCCACCAAATGTAAAGGTGTTGGCACCTATAACCCCTGCTGCTGTAGTAAATGAGGCCACTTTCCCTATTGATGGGGCTTTAGTATGTAGTTTTTGATAGATGTTTTTTATTTTACTTTTCATAATTTAGACCGAAGTGATTAGTAGTTATTAGAATCAAGCATCGAGGTGATTAAGTATTATAGAGCTGATGCCTATGGCTATATTAAGATTAAGCTAGTGATGTATTGACCTAGGAGTATCATCAGATAGATAAGAGCTTAGTTAGATAACGGAATTTGCTTTACAATGCGTTAACTTATACTTAATAAGACTAACATTAATATAGGGCAGTATAAGATGACATTTCTGATTATCTTTTTAAATACCAACTCATATGGCTAATAGGCATTACTGTAAATAGACGATACTGTTAAATAGAAATTACTATGAGCATTCTTAAATAAATTTTCTGTTTACGATTGTAAACCAGAGACTGCAGAAATGACAACGATAAAACGTAAATTTAGAACGTTATTTTGATTATGAAAATAATTTACTATATTTGCTTAAGTAGATGAGTAATATTTATGAGTGAGTTATAGGAATGCATTCGATAAAGAAAATTTGTAATACGGTATTTGGAATAATACAGTATTTGGAATCAAAGTATTAAGAGGGTTAACACTGTGATATGAATACTACATATAATACAGCAAACTGACAATTTATTACATAATTGATAGATGCAAAATGTATATATTAGGCATAATAACCTATGAAACATTTGCTAACTTTATTAAGAGAAACTTTCTATTATACTATGTGATATACAAGTATTAGACAGAATAGTATTTGATTTGAAAGTATACGATTCGAAGATATTTTATAAAGTAGCATTTTCTATATATAGTTTTGTATGAATACAATGTTATAGAAATAGTGTTTAAATCTATGGACTTAAATTGAGGAATTTATTATGAAAAACCAACTTATGATTACTGCTTTGGCTTCTTCTTTGGCGTTAGCCGGTTGTGCGACTGATCCTGCAACAGGTCAACAATCTATTAATAAAGGTGTATTAGGTGCTCTAGGTGGTGCGGTTGCAGGTGCCGGTATTTCTAAGGCAACTGGTGGTGAGCATACTGGTCGTGATGCAGCGATTGGTGCTGCACTTGGTGGTGCTGTTGGCTTGTATATGGAAAAGCAAGAAAAACAGTTAAAACAGCAAATGGAAGGTACAGGCGTAGAAGTCAACCGCAACCCAACAACGGGTGACATTGACCTTGTTATGCCAGGTAATATTACATTCGCTCATGACAGTACTAACATTAATTCATCGTTTTATAATACGTTGAATAAGCTAGCTACCACGATGAACCAATATGACCAAACGACATTAGATATTGCCGGTCATACTGATAGCACAGGTAATGCCTCTTATAACCAAGGTCTTTCTGAGCGCCGTGCCCAAGCAGTTGCAAGTTATCTAGTTAACCGTGGCGTTTCAAGATATCGTATCCGAACTATGGGTTATGGTCAAAACCAACCTATTGGTAACAACAATACTGAGCAAGGTAGACAGCAAAACCGTCGTGTGGAAATTAAAATCAACGCTCCTCAAAACTTAAACTAATATAAGTCATTGTTAATTTAAGTTCTTTTTAATCCTCCTTGTCTTTAAAGTAAGCCAGTCATGACTGGCTTATTTTTTTACCTAAAATTTGCCTAAATGTTAAGTTATTTACTTTTTGTATTGATAATGGTTATCAATACCACTATAATTCTTAATTAATAATGAAAGGTTGCTTTTGTAACTCTCTAGAACTTTTAATTCAATAGACCGATTTGAGATCCCAAATTATCACCACGCAGAACTAAAACTTAATTAGAGAATAATTTATGGCTTTAATAACACAGAAAAACTTGATCAAATCCAAACTAACCACTGCATTAATAGCGACAGTCATCGGGACAATAACGTTAACAGGTTGCTCAAAAGAGGACACAGAGCAAGCCGATGATATCACTAATGCTAAAGTCGCCACTACTGCCAATGATGCTGAGCGTACTACAGCCAGTGAAGGTGATCAAGCTTCTGTCGATAAACTACTGACCAGTTATGCTGATATGGCATTGGCCTCTTATGAAGATTCATTAAATGAAGCAAAAAAACTACAAGCTGCGATAGATACCTTTGTAGATGACCCCACTGAAGCCAACTTAGAAGCAGCAAAAGCCGCTTATAAAGCAGCCCGTCAGCCTTATTCGCAAACCGAGGTATTCCGCTTTGATGAAGGGTTTGTGACTGCCAATGATAACCGAGAGATAGGTAGTGTGGATGGCTGGGAAGGTCAAGTTAATGCTTGGCCGTTAGACGAAGCTTTGATTGACTATGTGTCAGAAGGTTACGCGGGTGAATATAATAGTAAAGATAATATTATAAATTCAGACCATATTACAGTGGGTAGCATTGAACAAGACACCAGCGAGATTACCCCAGAATTACTGGCCGACATGAATGAAATTGGCGGTAGTGAAGCAAATGTGACCACTGGCTACCATGCCATAGAGTTTTTATTATGGGGTCAGGATACTAACGGTGTTGGCGAAGGTGCTGGTAATCGCCCCGTAAGCGATTATATGGAAGATGACCAATGTACCAGTGGTGTGGGCAATCCGAGTGATGATGATATCTGTGAAAGACGTGGCGATTATCTTGAGGCAGCAGCCCAACTATTGGTTGATGATCTGAGCGACATGGTGGCACAGTGGCAATCCAATTCAGAAAATACATTGCGTAGTGATTTGATGGCGCGTAGTAGTGACAATGCGGTGCGTCAGATTTTTTATCAAATGGGGAGTTTGGCACTTGGAGAGCTTGCCTCAGAGCGTATGCAGGTTGCTTTTGTTACTGGCTCTACCGAAGATGAGCATGAGTGTTTCAGTGACTTGACGCATCTCAGCTATGCAAATAATGCGCGTGGTATCGATAACGTATTCAACGGTCAGTATAAGACCGTTTCAGGGTCAACAGTCGGCGAATATGGCATTAAACAGTTTTTAATAGATGCTGGACAAACAGACGCCGCTGACAAGCTAGACGCTGAGTTTAAAAAAGTTGCATCAAGCTTTGATACCATTGTGACTCAAGGTGAAGAGAACGGCATTAAAGTCGATCAAATGATTGCAACAGTTGGTCAAGCGAGCAAGCAAGGTGTTACTGCGGATGACCAAAATAAACGACGTGGCTGGGTTGAGTCCGCTATTAATGATCTAAAGTCTTTGACAGATGCTATCGAGTATTCAGCAAAAAGCATTGGTATAGAAAACTTAGATGCGGATACCGGTTCGCAGTTTTAAGCCTAAATAGATTTAATTCAAGTTTGATGGCTTATATTCAATATCAATAGAGGATTTCTATACAGGTCCCGAATTAACCTAGAATATTTATGAGCTGTCTTATCCAGTTATCTCGTCTAACATTCTCGTCTAACATTATAAAATAGACACGTTACCAGTGGTTATCTGGTAACGTGTTTTGCTTTGTCAGTTACCCTTTTTTTAAAATTGACCAGTGTCATTTGAGGACTCATTATGAAACACCGTCATTTACCAAGCTCAAGCTTTCGCCGAGTTTCAAATCGTGTCTATAAAGCGACTGTAGAAGAGTTGAATTCAAATGAAGTAGGAAGACTAAGTACGTTAAGGCTAAAAAAGCATAGATTGACTCAAGTTCTAGGGGTATCGCTCATTGGCTTTACCTTATTAGGAATGAGTGGCTGTCAGCAACCGGCAGATGACACTGACAAAGAAGCATCAAAGAAATCGCAATCTCAAAAAGATCAGAGTGATCGAACACAGATTATCGAAGCATTGGCAGGTGTGCCTTTGACCCAGTTAGCTACTTTTGACCCGCAGGAAATCAAGCAAGGGGGAGAGACGGGTATCGCCATTACCTCGGCTGAAAGCTACTCTAAGCCTTCGTCAAATATTACCGCCTCACGAAAAGGCGATTTCTTTATTGGCAATGCTTTTTTTAAGCAGCCTTGGGTAGTCGCACCTGCCAGCACTGATAGTCGAGATGGGTTAGGGGCGTTATTTAACGTCGCCGCTTGCCAGTCTTGTCATATAAAAGATGGGCGCGGGCATGCGCCGATGACTGCAGACGATAATGCGGACAGTTTACTGATACGATTAGCAATGCCGGCGACCACACCAGAGCAAATCGATGCTTTGAATAACTCGCAAATTGAAAAGGTAATACACCCGGTCTATGGTGGTCAACTGCAAGATAGAGGTATTCAAGGAGTGCCTGCTGAAGCCAAAATATCGGTCAAATGGACGGAAGTACCCGTGACTTTTGCAGATGGTCATGTGGTCACCCTGCGTCGACCCAATTTTCAATTAAAAAACCCAGGATATGGTTCTTTTAGTCAAGAGCTTATGTTATCACCCCGTGTGGCATTGCCGATGATAGGGTTGGGCCTTCTTGAGTATATTCCTGATGAGGCGATTAAGCGTCAAGCAGATGCAGAGGATAAAAATAAAGACGGCATCAGTGGCAAATATAATGTGGTTTTAGATCCTCAAACTGGTAAGCAGGCATTGGGCAGGTTTGGCTGGAAAGCTGGTCAGACTCGCCTTTTTACTCAAAATATGAGCGCCTTTAACGAAGATATGGGACTGACATCACGTATACGTCCTATAGAGTCCTGTACTAAAAATCAACCCCAGTGTCTTAAAGCACCGACAGGGGCTGATGATCAAGGCGATGGCAAGTCACCCGTTGAGGTCAGTGATGATGTGGCAAAATTTGTTGAATTTTATACCAAAAATTTAGCAGTTCCTGATCGGCGAGATGCTAACGATGCAACAGTATTAGCAGGTAAGAAACGTTTCTTTGATATCGGTTGTCAGGACTGCCATACACCGCGTTATCAATTACCAAAAGGCAACGATGACAATTTAGAACAGCAAGGTCAGATCATTTATCCTTATACTGATTTATTATTACATGATATGGGTGAGGAATTGGCAGATCGTACCATTGCCGGGATACTTGCTCCTAAAGACGCTAAGGTTGAGTTTTTAGCGACCTCATATGAGTGGCGAACGCCTGCACTTTGGGGTACAGGGTTGGCGCAAACGGTAGACTCACAAGCGACATTTTTACACGATGGGCGAGCGCGAACCCTGATGGAAGCTGTGCTTTGGCATGGCGGCGAAGCTGAGGCTCATAAGAAAAAAGTTTTACAGTTAGATGAGCAAGGTCGCACGGAATTAGAGGCTTTTTTGAATTCACTATAGGGTCTGTTAAACATTCAAATATTAGGACTGCTGATAGCTACCAATTTATCAAAGCAGTTTTCCAAACTAGGCGTAAACCGACGATAATGTCTAGACCTTAGCTAGATGACCCTAATTAAATCGAAACACTTTTTTGTGCAATATTATATCTGTGTCATATTATAATAGAGTCAACTAGGGCAAGACGTATAAACAAAATGAGAATAATATGAAAAAACACCAACTCGCTGCTATGGTGCTATCCGCACTCAGTGCAGGTATTTTAATCAGCTGTAGCAAGCCAAATGAAGATGGACAAAAAACAGCAAACGAACAAGAAGTCGAAAACACAACGATCGCGGCTAAAAGCGACACCGGCACTCAGACCGATACTCAGTCAGACAGTACAGGTAATGCAGCTGCGATTGATGCTATCGATATTTCCCCTGAGACAGCACACCGCTATATTACTGGAGTGACTGAAACGCAAATTTTACCAGCTTATCAACAAATTTCTGAACAAAGCCGAACGTTAAATAGTTTAGCAACGCAGTACTGTCAAGCCAATAATAGTGGTTTAAAAGGCGATAAACTTAATGAACTGCGTGGACAATGGTTAGAGTTAGCCAAGGCATGGGCACAGGCAGAAATCATCAACTTTGGTCCAGCGATGGACAGCATGAGTAATCTGTATATCAATTACTATCCTGATGAACGTGGACTAGTCCATCAAGGCGTCATTGATCTTATAGACGCCAATCCTAACTTAACCGCTGATGAGCTAGCGGCAGAAAGTGCCATTGTCCAAGGTATTCCAGGGCTCGAAGAAGTATTATATGCCAACGAGTCACTAACTCCGGCTCAGTGTAACTATATTGTTAGCGCCAGTGGCGCCTTGGCGAATAGGTTGACTGATATAGAAAACGCGTGGGATAACTCGGCAGAAGAATTAATGGGTATAAGTCAAGCCGATAGCAAAGAAGGCAACAAAGAAGCTAGCAAAGTCGGTGTAAGCCGTTGGATCAATTCAGTACTATCTTTGATTGAAACTACCAAGAGTACCTCACTCGATCAGCCTTTGGGAATAACAGGCAATAAAAAAGGCCATCTACCAGCACAAGCGGCAGGGCAGAGTCGAGAAATAATTACGGCAAAAGTAGCCGCGTTAAACAAAGCTTTAACCGACCCAGCATTGGTAGCCATTCTCTCAGAAGGAGGGCAAGATACCTTAGCTGATAAGATGTCGTCAACATTGGCAGAGATTTCAACCTTATTGGCACAAATGCCACAAGATCTGACTGACGCTACCCCTGACACTCAGAAACAATTGTATGATAAATTTGCCGAGCTTACGAGACTGGTTAAACGTCAATTGATGCCAACACTCGGTGTGCAGGTAGGCTTTAATAGTACGGATGGTGATTAATGTTGAGATCAGATATGTCCTCATTCATTTTTAAGCCAAGCAGTCAGGGGAAATGTTTTACTGATCCCAACGACGACAGTACGTTGGCGACGGGTCTACAAACCATCTTAAAAACCGTTGGGCTGGCAAGTTTGGGAACGCTTGCCTTAGTGGGATCGCATCATCTGGGCCGGAAACAAGCTAATCCTGATGCGCGTCTGCGCGATTATATCGAGGGGCTGGGATCTGCCCTACAGCGTGCTCAACAGCGCGTTCAAAATAGTACACCTACTAAACGCACTAAACCTGCTCAGAAAACTCAGTCTGTAAACCAGCATCAGTCTGCTACACCTTCTGATGCTGATAGTACAAGCAGTTCCCCTGATAGTATAAAGACAGCTTATTGGATAAGTGGCGTTGCAGATTTAAAGCGCAATACTTTTGCCGTTGTTGCTATTGATAGTCATCGCCAAATTATTTGGCAGACGCCTATGCCAGAGCGGGTGCATGATATTTTAATACAGCCGCTAAGCATCTCCCATTCAAATTCTCAGACTACTTCTAAGTATCATACTTATAAGAGGAACGTTCAGGCGGGCAGTCCGCAGGTAGTGGTGATGGGTCGCCGCCCGAGTGACAGCTTTTGGGTTTTGGACAGTCATAGTGGAGACGTCATTTATCACATAAAATCTGAGCCTAATCGTCATTTTTATGGTCATGCTTGTTATAGTTTAGCGGGCGATTTGTTATACGTCACAGAAAATAATACGTTAGATTTTAGTGGTATTATTGGCGTTTATGAGGTAGCGACAGGCTATAAAAAAATTGACGAGTTTGCCACCCATGGTATTGGCCCACATGAACTGCTGATGCATACTGACAGTGAGACATTGGTGGTAGCAAATGGGGGAATTAAGACCGAACGTGCCTCAAGGCAAGAGCTAAACTTAGACAGTATGCAGCCGTCGCTGGTTTATCTTAATCGTCATAATGGCACATTGTTGCAACAAATATATCCTGAGCATAATCAAATGAGTGTGCGTCATTTAGCGATGCATGATAATGGGACAGTGGTGATCGGTATTCAGTTCCAAGGTGAGCGTCATTTGAGTGTGCCCTTGGTACTGACTCATCGTCGAGGAGAGTCAAAACTAACGGCAATGCAGCTAGATAAAGCGGACACCAAGGGCTGGCATCGGTTCCACCATTATATTGCTAGTGTCGCTGTCGACTCTGATCATAATCTAGTTTGTGCGACCAGTCCGATAGGGGGCTGTGCCGCTATTTTTGATTTAACCACCGGTAAAATGCTGGTGGCAACTGAGCTTGCAGACTGTGCCGGTGTGGCCAATTGGCCTAACGCTACAAGAGGATCCTTCACGTCTGAAAATGATATCGCACGTTTTTTAGTCAGTGATGGACAGGGGTATTTGACTCAGTTAAGTCTTAATCAGACAAGCTCTTTTAAGTTAGATGTCGATAAATTGCATCTGCCCTATGCGTTTGACAATCATTTAAACGCCTTAGAGTTATAAGGATGTTTTTAAATAAGGTATGAGATGTTATTTGACCGTAAGTCTGCTAAACATAATAAAGAGGCAACCAGTGTCTACCAAGCCCTCGAGTCTTTATTAAATGAAGCAGATATCAAGCTTGTGGTGACGCGTAAGCGGGTAAAAAATATTAACTTTCGTCTAAAGCCCAATCTTTTATCTGTATCTGCTCCTAACCATGCCACTACAAGTGACATTGTGACCGCAATCTCTCATCGACTTGACTGGGCCATAAATCACCATGCGACCTTGTTAAAACGTCAGCGTTTAAAAAAGCAATATGGGGTGCAAAACGGTGACTCTCAAAAGGGCTATGACAATAACACCCTACTTCCGGTAACACTTTGGGGCAACCCTCAAGGTTTGGTTATGGGTGAGCAAGAAAGGATTCGCTGGTATCGACAAGAGCTACAAAATGTCATGCCTGATTTGTTTGCAAAATGGCAACCCATCGTCGGTGCAACGGCCAATGAAACGCGTATTAAGAAAATGAAAACCCGTTGGGGCAGCTGCAATACCAGAGCTAAGCGGGTTTGGCTCTCTGTATATCTGCCAGCCTATCCGTTAGCCTGTACTGAATATGTTATCGTACACGAGTTGTGTCATCTGCATCATGCCAATCATAGCCCTGCATTTTGGGGTGAAGTAAAGCGTTCTATGCCCGACTATAAACATTGGCATGATATGCTGGCGGGTAAATCAGGGATTGTGGATTGAAGGGGATTAGAACGAACAGAGGAACCAAGGTATTGTGAATAGGGTTTATATATCCTACTTTAAAAACAATTCTTAATTTAAAAGTTGCTGAATTTCATGCTCAATATTTTGACGTGCCCGTTGCTCGTATTTATCAAAAAATTCTTTTGAGAAATAAAGCCTGTCTCTTTCCAAAAATTTATTCAAAATTGCTGAACGCTCTTTCTTATAGACTACTAATGGAATATGCTGATATTCCGAACGCACTTGGGTCGCATACTTATTATAAACCTTCCATTTAGCGCCCAAAATAGCCAAATCCATGTCTAAAAAATACCGCGCATCGTCTAGAGCTATCTCAAGTCCGCACTTCGATTGTTTTTGATGACTCTCCCCATTATTACCATCATCAATATTGCAACAAGATTGAGGGTTATGCGCTAATTCATTAGGATTTAGTAGTTGATGAGACGCCGTCATCATAATGAGCGACTCTACTTGGCGAATTAAAGAGGGTGGCAAGTAACTTCTCAGTTGCTGTTTAAAATAATCCGCACTCTGCTGTTCATTATTATTCAAAGTAGGTTGATAAATGATATCGTGATACCAAATGGCCAGTTCGACAACGACTGTATTATGTAGTAAAGGCTTAACCTCATCAAAATGGTCAAACATCTGCATTAAATGGTCTAGCGTATGATAATGACGATGAGGCTGAGTATAGTGAGAATAAATATCCTCCCATAATGAATGTATATCAGCCTCTAAAGCATTTAAATTCACTAAATCACTCAAAAGATGAAAATCATTATCATTAGACTGAGCCAAACGCGTAAAGAGTCCATAATAACGGTCTTTTAGCCTCTCAATGGAGCGCGATTGGTTATCTGGATACTGAATGGGCGTATCTACAATTGAGGTAAATAACAGCGTCGTTGTTTTATTATTAGATGCCATGGCTAAAAGACAATTAATTTGTAAAATATATTAAAATATGGTTTACAAAATACTAAAGCTTTACAAAATACTGGAGTGTTAAGAAGCATTTTGTTGCTCACACTTCTCTAAAGCAGTTTTAAAAATATTACCCAATAGATTAATGTCATCGACGCGGGCATAATTCAAGCGTGTGACAAAGGCAATACGGCGATGAGGTCCTTTTTCAGATAAGGGAACAGTCGCAACATCATTGGTTTGATGATGCACTTGTTTTAAAGCCATTTCTGGAATTAAGGTAGTTCCCATACCCGCTAGAGCCATTTGAATAAGCGTATTAAGGCTAGCATCTGAAAAATTAGACTTATAATCATCGCGATCAAATGAGCAGACCGTCAATGCTTGATCGGTCAAACAATGTCCTTCCCCTAATAGCATTAAGTTGGTACTACCAAGCTGATCTGCACTGATGGTTTCTAACTTGGCAAAGGGGTTGTCACTTGGGAAAATCGCAAAGAAGTCCTCTTCCCAAAATTCAAACGTATGCAGTCCTTCGACAGGATAGGGCAGTGCGATAATAGCGGTATCGATATGTCCATAACGTACTTGCTCTAGCAAACGTTCGGTTTGTTGCTCTACGATGGTCATACGAAAGTTAGGATACTGTGCTTTTAACTCAGGCAACACTTTGGGGAGTAAATACGGTGCAATGGTCGGAATCATACCGACTGACATAGGATAAGCCAGCGGTGTTTGGTGACTATGAGCGCGGGTGGTTAAGTCGTTGATCTCAGAAAATACCCGCTGAGCACGCGTTAAGATTTCCTCGCCAATAGGTGTAATAAGCACCTGCTTATTATTACGCTCAAAGATCTGAGTATCGAGCTGCTTTTCAAGCTCGGCAATACCTAAGCTTAAGGCAGATTGTGAAATATTGCATTCTTCAGCGGCACGTTTAAAGTGGCGATGTTTAGCGACAGCAAGGGCAAATTCTAATTGTCTTAAAGTAATCATTAAGTCTCTCTTATCTATTAAATATTTTTCATTTATAATTTTGGTAGCACACTGTACTATTTATCGTTGTACAAAATATTATCGTTGTACGATATATTGCTATAGCATATATTGCTTTAAGAAATATTAACCATTAAGTAAGTAGCTATTTAAGCACCTATATGATTAAGTACATATTTGAGCATTTTGAGAGTGAGCAACTGTTATCATAACAGGTGCGAAATATATTGGTCTACGTTTTGTTAAACAAAACATCATATTATAATCTTTAAATTAGATTAAAGATTATAGATTGCTATAATAAAACTCGTAGTTAACGAGATCACTTGATTAAAGTCAAGTTGTGAGTGGTTAAATCAAATTGTTGCTAGTTAAGTAGCCATAGCTGCCATATCTAATGTTCAAGTCATAACAACTAAAGCCAGAATATCCTATTGATCAGTTATTGTTATGCCTTTTATCCATGATTTTTTCAATGCAAGGCTACATAAATTAACCATCGACCATCACAATCAACCACGTCATAGAATTGCAATACCGCTATGATAGGTTAGACTTTGATAAGCAATTAGCAAAAGTCCATTAATAATATAATTACGAACAGTCTTTTGTAGTATGCAAGAAGCTAAATTCAATTAAACCCACAAAAAAAGGAGCCTTAATCATGGCATCTATTATCAATCAAACTATCCCTGAATTTACGACTGAAGCTTTCGTAAATGGTGAATTCAAGACCATTTCTTCTGATGATGTGAAAGGTAAATGGGCTATCTTCATGTTCTACCCACATGACTTTACATTCGTATGCCCAACAGAACTTGAAGATATGGCAAACCATTATGAAGAACTTAAAGGTTTAGGCGTAGAAGTTTACGCAGTATCTACTGACTCTCATTTTGTACATAAAGCATGGCACGATTCTTCTGAAGCAATCGGCAAAGTGACTTACCCAATGTTAGGTGATGGTACTGGTAATATTGCTCGTGGCTTCAATGTATTAATCGAAGAAGAGCATGCTGCTTTACGTGGTTCATTCTTAGTTGATCCAGATGGCGTTGTTAAAGTTGCTGAGATCCATGACTTAGGTATCGGCCGTAGCGCTAAAGATATGGTACGTAAAGTTAAAGCTGCTCAGTATGTTCGTGACAACGACGGTGAAGTTTGCCCAGCAGCTTGGGAACAAGGTCAAAACACTCTTAAGCCAAGCCTAGACCTAGTTGGTAAAATCTAAGGTGACGTTTAACTTAGATACTATAACTTAATAATACTTTAACCTAATAATGAGGTGTATATAAATATCAGCTGTTTAAGCTAACTTTATATATACCTTTTTAGGCAGTTATTAAAAGCCTCGCTAATTTGCTTAGCGGGGCTTTTTTAGTGTGAAGTCTTTGAATGTTGCTTAAAAACACACTTAAAGCGAGAGTTTCAAGCAACAGAATATAAACTGAATCTCTATAAATCAATATCAACGGTGTTGCTAGGTTTATTACTGATTTTCTTAGTGTCGATATCTTTTGATACCTCTAAGATGGTGGTCTCATTGCTCTTATCTAAGTATTTCTGAGCTTTGTCGACTTCGTTAGTCAAAGTATCAACCGTTTGCTTCATATTATCCAGCGCTTGCACCTTGTAAGCGCTAATCATATCCATCGTCTCATAGACATTGTTAAATGCATTTTGAAGTTTGTCCAACTCAATAGTACTACTGGTTGCCTGCTCGTGAATTTCAGTAGATTGACGCTTCATCATGGCAGAGGTAGATTCAATCAAGCTACTGGTTGTTTTATTAAGCGCGCTGATTTGATCTAATACCAGTTTTTGATTGGTCATGGCTTGAGCAACCACGACTGCCGTACGTAATGCGGAAACCGTCGTTGTCGTCGCACGATCGACACCTTTGATCAGTTCTAGGTTATTTTTACGAATGGTATCAAGTGCTAGATAACCTTGAATATTGACTGCTAATTGAGTCAAGAAGTCTGTGTTTTTTTGGCGCACATAAAACAACATCTCTTCTTTAATAATACGTGCCTTTTCAGGATCTGTCGCTTCAATCTCGTAGACCTTTTTCTCTAGCTGCTCGTCAATCTTTTTGCCTACATAGACATATTGACGAATAGACTCCATCAAGTTCCACATATTAACTTTTTCTTGCTCAATCATAGCATTGTCTTTCATGAGCTCATCTTTACCGTTATATAGACTGGTTACCACCGCATTAATATGTGATTGAGACGATTCGTATTCACGAAAGTAATCTTGAACTTTATTACCAAAGGGAATGAGACCAAACAGTTTGCGTGAGCTTGTCAGTTGTTTTTTACTTGGGTCTAAATCTTCGACAATGCCGCGTAGCTCGGTTAAGGATTTGGCAATAGGAGAGTCATCAAATAAGCCTTTGCTTAAACTTTTGGAAGGCAGCTCTAACATACGGTTAGACACTTGAGCTGACTCACGTATTTCTTTATTGCCTAAATTATGTATTGACTGGACTTTTTGTTTGAATTCATCACTTTGCACAGAGTTTGTAAGGACGTTATCGATAAAAGCGTCAACTTTGGCATCGAGCTCAGGGATATCACTAGGATCAAGTTTAACCATTTGATCCGCTTCAGTGACAGGGACTTCCTTAACTGCTTCTGGCGGCGTTAGGCTGATTGCGGGCGCTTTTGCATTTTCAGGAGGCGTTAATTCTTGCATATTGTTATCCTTATAAATTGAGCAATTAAATTAAGCAATGTGTTGGCTTAAAGGTTGAATGAATGTTTTCGAAACAATAAAGAGGTTGTATTTTAAATAGTACAAGAAAGTAGACTATGATGATATTAAATAAAAGTAACTTTATTTTGAGTGTGATTTAGCGTTTGGTTTAGAGCGTGATTGAAAATTTGGTTTAGGACTTGTAGCACATATAAAGAGTGCTTTTAAGTTTGATGAGCACTTTTTAACGTGGAAAAAAACCACCAATCCGCTACTGCAAATTGGTGGTACGCGATTATTACTATATAGAGTGTATAACAAATCACAACATGACGCTGTCTACATGACACATTGTCAAATTAGACATACCACATTGATTATTTCTTACGAGTTGGGCCAAGTAGCATGCCCATTTGACGGCCTTCCATTTTTGGATGTTGCTCGACATTTGAGATGTCAGCTGTATCTTCAATAATACGCTCAAGTTGCTGACGACCAAGGTCTTGGTGAGCCATCTCACGACCACGGAAGCGAATGGTTACTTTCACTTTGTCCTGGTCTTCTAAGAAGCTGATAATTTTACGCAGTTTAACTTGGTAATCTGCTTCCTCAGTACTTGGACGTAGCTTCATCTCTTTAAGCTGGGTTTGCTTTTGGTTTTTCTTAGCCTCTTTCGCCTTTTGTTTTTGGTCATACAAGTAACGTTTGTAGTCCATCACTTTACACACAGGCGGCTGGGCATCTGGTACCAATTCAACCAAATCTAGATTGTCATCACGAGCCGCTTTTAGGGCAGTATCGATATCGACAATACCCATCTGTTCGCCATCTTCTTTTACTAAGCGAACTTCTTTTTGCTGAATCTCTTCGTTGATGTTCAAACGGTTTGACTGTTTAATAGGTAATACTCCTCATCAGTTTTAGGTTTTATAGTCTTTATTATTAACATTATTAACGCCATTAGCACGCTAACCTTGTTCAAAGCAGCAGTTCACTCTTTTCACAAGGTTGGCATATAGCATTAAAAGTTAAAGACTATTGTCGTCCCTTTTGGGCGACTGCTTTCTGTATTAATTCAATAAAGTCCGTCACAGACATGACACCTAGGTTCTCGCCTTCACGAGTACGCACGTTAACCTGTCCTGACTCAACTTCTTTATCCCCCAATACTAGCATATAGGGGATACGCTCTAATGTTCTTTCTCGTATCTTAAATCCTATCTTCTCATTACGCAAGTCACTAATAGCCCGCAGACCTGCATTTTTTAGTTCTGACACGACATTGTCACAGGCTTCCGCTTGTTTATCAGTGATGTTCATCACTACCACTTGTTGAGGAGATAGCCATACCGGCATCCAACCTGCATAATGCTCAATAAGCATACCCAAGAAGCGCTCAAAGGATCCTAAAATAGCGCGGTGCAACATAACTGGCGTATCACGTTCGCCTTGCTCATTAATATAATGGGCCTCTAAACGGTTCGGTAAGTTAAAGTCTAATTGCAGCGTACCACATTGCCAGACTCGGCCAATAGAGTCGCGTAAGCTAAACTCAATTTTCGGACCATAGAATGCGCCTTCGCCTTCTTGCAGTTCCCAATCAAGGTTAGCCGCATCAAGAGCATCGGCTAACGCTTTTTCAGCCTCATCCCAAAGCTCGTCTGCACCTACACGTTTTTCAGGTCGCGTCGATAGCTTCATTTCGATATTATCAAAGCCGAAGTCTTTATAGACGTCCAAGGTCAGCTTAATAAAGTCAGATGCCTCTTTACCGATTTGTTGATTGGTACAAAAAATGTGCGCATCATCTTGTGTAAAGCCGCGAACCCGCATAATACCATGCAAGGCACCTGATGGCTCATTACGATGGCACGAACCAAACTCTGCCAAGCGTAACGGCAAATCGCGATAAGAGCGTAACCCTTGATTAAAGACTTGCACATGGCAAGGGCAGTTCATAGGTTTAATGGCATAATCACGGTTTTCACTATGGGTGGTAAACATATTTTCAGCATAGTTTTCCCAGTGTCCAGATTTCTCCCACAAGCTTCTATCCACAATTTGCGGTGTCTTAATCTCTTGGTAGCCATTATCCTGCTGAACTTTCCGCATATACTGTTCAAGTACCTGATAAATGGTCCAGCCATTTGGATGCCAAAAGACCATGCCAGGCGCTTGCTCTTGCAAATGAAACAGGTCTAAAGCCTTACCAATCTTACGGTGGTCACGTTTCTCAGCTTCTTCAATACGTTCAATATAGGCTTTTAGATCTTTTTTATCCGCCCATGCAGTACCATAAATACGTTGGAGCTGTTCGTTTTTAGCATCGCCGCGCCAGTAAGCGCCACTCATTTTAGTCAACTTAAATACTTTTAAGAAGCGCGTATTTGGCACATGAGGACCACGGCACATATCCACATATTCTTGGTGGAAGTATAAGCCAAATTCTTTTTCCTCTGGCATGTCATTGATAAGCTTTAACTTATAATCCTCACCACGCTCTTCAAAGATCTTAATCGCCTCATCACGTGGCGTCATCTTTTTGATCACATCATAATTTTGCTTAATAAGTTCTGCCATGCGTTTTTCAATCGCCGACATATCATCAGGGGTAAAGGGCGTTTCACTATAGATATCATAATAAAAGCCTTCTTCAATCACCGGGCCGATGACCATTTTCACATCTGGGTACAACTGCTTCACCGCATGACCGAGCAAATGCGCACAAGAGTGACGAATAATATCCACACCGTCGGCATCTTTTGGGGTCACAATTTCAACTTTAGCGTCATGGGTGATTGGGTCACTTGCATCGACAAGCTGACCATCCACACGTCCTGCAACCGTCGCCTTAGCGAGGCCTGGGCCGATGCTTTCAGCCACTTGCATGACTGAAGTTTCACCTTCAAACTCTTTGACACTGCCATCAGGCAAAGTAATTGCAACCATAATCTAAAATCCAAATTATTTATAATATAAATTAAAATTCATCACCATTATAATTGTGACGAAAATAACAAACACAACCATTAAAACAGAAAAACCGACCTCAAAGCCAGTTTATAAGTCGTTATTCATCCTATTATAAAGGATTTTGTATTCGTTTTTATAGCTATTCCTGCTTTTCGCTACTATCTACATGAGTGAATGACACGGTGGCTAACGTTTGGCAAGTCTCTTGCTTCGCGAGCCTAGCCAAACTAAGCCATCGTACCTCATTCACTCATGCAGTATATCCGCTGCAATCAGGGCTAGCGGCAACATCGTGTTCTTGCTACTATCGTCTGTGTTAAAAAGGTTATCTTATTGAAAAAGACGGACTAGAGTTAAGCGCTCATTTAGAATAATTAGCAAATTAAATAGCACATAACAACTAAAACCAATGGTTTAGTTGTTTAGAAGGGGGTGGGATGTTTTGTTAAGTACTCAAAGAAAAGAGCTTTTGTTAAAGGTGGTATGGTTTTTAGTGATGGCAGGCGTCATGTATTGTAGAATATATGATTACCTTTCAAGGTATGAAGCGTTAGCCATTTTTGTCGTCTATACCTTAGTACATGTATTTGTTATCGAAAGGCTGGTACTTGGTAAAATAAAGATAGCAAATAAGAAGTGAAGTAGAACAAGAAGAGCCGTAACGAGAAGAGTAATAAAAAACAGATATTAGCTAGGTTGCATAGGACCTAGCGTCAGATACATATTATAGTCTCTAACACTAGCCTCTAAAATACGTAGCGTGTGGTGTAGTGCAACGAAACCCACGTTTAAGATTACAAATTAAAGCGTATATCTTAATTAAGAAAGGGATGTCTTAATTAAATGTTGACGTTAACCATTATCTATATATAGATAAACTAGAATTCGATGAGCGGGTAGTTAATATGATGTTTACCTTTTGGATATCTCAGATCAAAACAATACTCAATTTTTGCTGAAATAATTCTCCCACCCCCTTGACCAAACTCAAAAACTATATATACTACGCCACCTGTTCAAGAAGACTTATATAGTTAACTAGCTTATAGTGAACAAACATCATTTAGACAGTTAAAAATGAATGAAGTTTGAAGAAAATCAAAATAACTAAAAAATAACTGTAAAACACTCTTGACACACAAATTAAAGCGTCTATAATACGCACCTCATTAAGGGAAACGACGTTAAGAACTGAAAGCGAAAGCAGAAGTTTAAAACCGAGATAACTTATTGAAAGAATTTAAAATGCAGTAAATAAAAGGTTGACAGATATCATAATAATGTTATACTTGATAACCCGATAAGTAAGAGAGGTAATTAACCTATCTTACCTATTGCATAACTTACCTTGGACGACAAGATAAGTCAACTATTTAAAAGCTAAAATCAAAGAACAACTTGTGTGGATTTTTGCTGATTTAGGATGCTGAGAAATTAAAGTTGGGACTATCTCTTTTCGAGATAGTGACTAACTATAAAAATTATCATTCTTTAGAAGCAGAAAAACTCGAAGTTAATTCATTATATGAAACATACGAAAAGCAATTTGCTAGTAAAAGAATGAGCCAAGTTTAGAAGCTTCTTTAAAGAGCTTCATAGCAAGATTAAACTGAAGAGTTTGATCATGGCTCAGATTGAACGCTGGCGGCAGGCTTAACACATGCAAGTCGAGCGGTAACATTTCTAGCTTGCTAGAAGATGACGAGCGGCGGACGGGTGAGTAATACTTAGGAATCTGCCCAGTAGTGGGGGATAGCACGGGGAAACTCGTATTAATACCGCATACACCCTACGGGGAAAAGGGGGCGCTTGCGCTCTCGCTATTGGATGAGCCTAAGTCGGATTAGCTAGTTGGTGGGGTAAAGGCCTACCAAGGCGACGATCTGTAGCTGGTCTGAGAGGATGATCAGCCACACCGGAACTGAGACACGGTCCGGACTCCTACGGGAGGCAGCAGTGGGGAATATTGGACAATGGGGGCAACCCTGATCCAGCCATGCCGCGTGTGTGAAGAAGGCCTTTTGGTTGTAAAGCACTTTAAGCAGTGAAGAAGACCATATGGTTAATACCCATATGCGATGACATTAGCTGCAGAATAAGCACCGGCTAACTCTGTGCCAGCAGCCGCGGTAATACAGAGGGTGCAAGCGTTAATCGGAATTACTGGGCGTAAAGCGAGCGTAGGTGGCTTAATAAGTCAGATGTGAAATCCCCGGGCTTAACCTGGGAACTGCATCTGATACTGTTGGGCTAGAGTAGGTGAGAGGGAGGTAGAATTTCAGGTGTAGCGGTGAAATGCGTAGAGATCTGAAGGAATACCGATGGCGAAGGCAGCCTCCTGGCATCATACTGACACTGAGGTTCGAAAGCGTGGGTAGCAAACAGGATTAGATACCCTGGTAGTCCACGCCGTAAACGATGTCTACTAGTCGTTGGGGGACTTGATCCCTTAGTGACGCAGCTAACGCAATAAGTAGACCGCCTGGGGAGTACGGCCGCAAGGTTAAAACTCAAATGAATTGACGGGGGCCCGCACAAGCGGTGGAGCATGTGGTTTAATTCGATGCAACGCGAAGAACCTTACCTGGTCTTGACATATCTAGAATCTTGTAGAGATACGAGAGTGCCTTCGGGAATTAGAATACAGGTGCTGCATGGCTGTCGTCAGCTCGTGTCGTGAGATGTTGGGTTAAGTCCCGCAACGAGCGCAACCCTTTTCCTTAGTTACCAGCGGTTAGGCCGGGGACTCTAAGGATACTGCCAGTGACAAACTGGAGGAAGGCGGGGACGACGTCAAGTCATCATGGCCCTTACGACCAGGGCTACACACGTGCTACAATGGTAGGTACAGAGGGTAGCTACACAGCGATGTGATGCGAATCTCAAAAAGCCTATCGTAGTCCGGATTGGAGTCTGCAACTCGACTCCATGAAGTCGGAATCGCTAGTAATCGCGGATCAGAATGCCGCGGTGAATACGTTCCCGGGCCTTGTACACACCGCCCGTCACACCATGGGAGTTGATTGCACCAGAAGTGGGTAGCCTAACCTTCGGGGAGGCGCTCACCACGGTGTGGTCGATGACTGGGGTGAAGTCGTAACAAGGTAGCCGTAGGGGAACCTGCGGCTGGATCACCTCCTTATTGACGCATCCGGTCAGCAAGAATTCACAACAAGTTGTTCTTTGGTTTAGTTAAAGCTTTAAAGCTCAGGGTCTGTAGCTCAGCTGGTTAGAGCACCGTGTTGATAACGCGGGGGTCATAAGTTCAAGTCTTATCAGACCCACCATATTAGACTATGAGAGTAAGCTGAGCTTTTTGAAAATCCTATTTAAAGGATTTTCCTTGCGCTCGGGTCAAAGCAGTGCTTTGACTGTATCCTCGCTCAGGGGCCATAGCTCAGTTGGTAGAGCGCCTGCCTTGCACGCAGGAGGT
This sequence comes from Psychrobacter sp. CX5, assembly GCF_057621535.2. Taxonomy (NCBI): domain Bacteria; kingdom Pseudomonadati; phylum Pseudomonadota; class Gammaproteobacteria; order Moraxellales; family Moraxellaceae; genus Psychrobacter; species Psychrobacter sp. CX5. The sequence continues at coordinate 1,644,447 of NZ_CM177735.1, forward strand.
CAGGAGTTCGACTCTCCTTGGCTCCACCATATTGCAGACTAATAGAGTTAGATAAAGCATACAGATAGAATAGAGACATAAAATAGAATTAAGTGATTATTAGGTTATTAGATAATGAATTACTTACTTCTGTTTTATACAGAAAGCATATGACGACTGGATGACAGCGTCATTACTATTTAAAAACATAGATATGAGTTGTAATACGGTTGATACCTAATCTTTCACGTTTAGGTATCAACCAGTAACCAACCTCTTTAACGACATCAGTTGTTATCCCAAGAGGTTGGTTACAAAGTAAAGAGAACTGAATCAAGCGTAAATTATCAAGGTGATATCGTTATAATTGCGGACTAAAGACCCTTTGGGGTTGTATGGTCAAGTAATTAAGCGCACATGGTGGATGCCTTGGCAGTCAGAGGCGATGAAAGACGTGACAGCCTGCGATAAGCTTCGGGGAGATGGCAATAATCTGTGATCCGGAGATTTCTGAATGGGGAAACCCACCTAACGTAAGTTAGGTATCCTAATTTATTAGGAAGCGAACGAGGGGAAGTGAAACATCTCAGTACCCTTAGGAAAAGACATCAAACGAGATTCCCCTAGTAGCGGCGAGCGAACGGGGAGGAGCCGACTTAATTTTATGTAGAAGAACAGAGTGGGAAATCTGGCCATAGTGGGTGATAGCCCCGTATTCGAAACATAAATGCAAGCATATTAAGTAGTGCGGGACACGAGAAATCCTGTATGAAGATGGGGGGACCATCCTCCAAGGCTAAATACTCCTGACTGACCGATAGTGAACCAGTACCGTGAGGGAAAGGCGAAAAGAACCCCTGTGAGGGGAGTGAAATAGAACCTGAAACCGTGTGCGTACAAGCAGTGGGAGCGGACTTGATCCGTGACCGCGTACCTTTTGTATAATGGGTCAGCGACTTATATTCTGTAGCGAGGTTAACCGTTAGGGGAGCCGTAGGGAAACCGAGTCTTAATAGGGCGTTTAGTTGCAGGGTATAGACCCGAAACCGAGTGATCTATCCATGAGCAGGTTGAAAGTGCCGTAACAGGCACCGGAGGACCGAACCCACTGTCGTTGAAAAGCCAGGGGATGACTTGTGGATAGGGGTGAAAGGCTAATCAAACTCGGTGATAGCTGGTTCTCCCCGAAAGCTATTTAGGTAGCGCCTCGGACGAACACCATTGGGGGTAGAGCACTGTTTCGGCTAGGGGGTCATACCGACTTACCAAACCGATGCAAACTCCGAATACCGATGAGTGATATCCGGGAGACACACGGCGGGTGCTAACGTCCGTCGTGGAGAGGGAAACAACCCAGACCGCCAGCTAAGGCCCCAAATTCCTAGTTAAGTGGGAAACGAAGTGGGAAGGCATAGACAGCTAGGAGGTTGGCTTAGAAGCAGCCATCCTTTAAAGAAAGCGTAATAGCTCACTAGTCGAGTCGGCCCGCGCGGAAGATGTAACGGGGCTCAAACTAGGAGCCGAAGCTGCGGATTTGAACATGTTTCAAGTGGTAGGGGAGCGTTGTGTAAGCCTGTGAAGGTGTGTTGTAAGGCATGCTGGAGGTATCACAAGAGCGAATGCTGACGTGAGTAACGATAATGGGTGTGAAAAGCATCCACGCCGGAAGATCAAGGGTTCCAGTCCAACGTTAATCGGGGCTGGGTGAGTCGACCCCTAAGGCGAGGCCGAAAGGCGTAGTCGATGGGAAATCAGTTAATATTCTGATACTTGTTTATGATGTGATGGAGGGACGGAGAAGGTTATACCAGCCTGGCGATGGTTGTCCAGGTGAAAGGATGTAGGCAGACTACTTAGGTAAATCCGGGTGGTTATATGCTGAGATCTGATAGCAAGCCAGTTTACTGGCGAAGTGGTCTATACCATGCTTCCAGGAAAAGCTTCTAAACTTAAGTCATAAACGAATCGTACCCTAAACCGACACAGGTGATCAGGTAGAGAATACCAAGGCGCTTGAGAGAACTCTGCTGAAGGAACTAGGCAAAATGGTACCGTAACTTCGGGAGAAGGTACGCTGCTGGTGGTGAAGCCCTTTGCGGTGTAAGCTACTAGCAGTCGCAGATACCAGGCTGCTGCAACTGTTTATTAAAAACACAGCACTCTGCAAACACGAAAGTGGACGTATAGGGTGTGATGCCTGCCCGGTGCTGGAAGGTTAATTGATGGGGTAAGCCGTAAGGCGAAGCTCTTGATCGAAGCCCCAGTAAACGGCGGCCGTAACTATAACGGTCCTAAGGTAGCGAAATTCCTTGTCGGGTAAGTTCCGACCTGCACGAATGGCATAATGATGGCAGCGCTGTCTCCAGCAGAGACTCAGTGAAATCGAAATCGCAGTGAAGATGCTGTGTACCCGCGGCTAGACGGAAAGACCCCGTGAACCTTTACTACAGCTTTACATTGAACTTTGACCTGACTTGTGCAGGATAGGTGGGAGGCTTTGAAGCAGATACGCCAGTATTTGTGGAGCCACCCTTGAAATACCACCCTGGTCATGTTGGGGTTCTAACTCAGGTATAACAATACCGAGGACAATGTATGGTGGGTAGTTTGACTGGGGCGGTCTCCTCCTAAAGAGTAACGGAGGAGTACGAAGGTGCGCTCAGAACGGTCGGAAATCGTTCAAAGAGTATAAAGGCAAAAGCGCGCTTAACTGCGAGACCCACAAGTCGAGCAGGTACGAAAGTAGGTCTTAGTGATCCGGTGGTTCTGTATGGAAGGGCCATCGCTCAACGGATAAAAGGTACTCTGGGGATAACAGGCTGATACCGCCCAAGAGTTCATATCGACGGCGGTGTTTGGCACCTCGATGTCGGCTCATCTCATCCTAGGGCTGAAGCAGGTCCTAAGGGTATGGCTGTTCGCCATTTAAAGAGGTACGCGAGCTGGGTTTAGAACGTCGTGAGACAGTTCGGTCCCTATCTACCGTGGGCGTTGGAAATTTGAGAGGATCTGCTCCTAGTACGAGAGGACCAGAGTGGACGAACCGCTGGTGTTCGGGTTGTCATGCCAATGGCATTGCCCGGTAGCTACGTTCGGATTGGATAACCGCTGAAAGCATCTAAGCGGGAAGCCAACCTCAAGATTAGATTTCCCTTAAGAGCCGTTCAAGACTAGGACGTTGATAGGCAGGATGTGGAAGCGCAGTGATGCGTGTAGCTAACCTGTACTAATTGCTCGTTTGGCTTGACCATACAACACCCAAGTGGTTTTAGTATGTCGCCAATTATTTCGATATCATCCTGATGATTGCTGATGAATAGCAACCTTGATTCAGGTTCTTGATACTATAGTCAATACAACGTTAAGTAAATAACTTAACCAACTCATATCTATACCCCCTTTGCTGACGACAATAGCACGATGGAACCACCTGATCCCTTCTCGAACTCAGAAGTGAAACATCGTCGCGCCAATGGTAGTGTGGTTCGCCCATGTGAGAGTAGGTCATCGTCAGCTCCCTATACCCTAAAAGCCCCCGCAACTTACGTTGTGGGGGCTTTTTCCTTTGGGTCAGCTTTAAGGCAATAGTTTAAGTCCATAGTTTTTAGCCGTTAGCTTATTGAAATAATAGTTAAAAGTGAAAATAGTTATTAAGCTATATTTTATAAAATGATTTGACTTATATCAGTATAGTTGTTATTTTCATGATATAGTTTTAACTTAATTTAAAGTATCTATTGTCTAGAAAAACTTAATAGTTATTTATTGCGTTATAAATTCTTTAAAAATAACAGCCTATTATAATTTAAGCTTGTTAAACAAGTCTTCTAATAGCTATCAGTTAAAACTATATCTCTTTTACGCCTATTAAGGATTAATAGGTTTTATAATTTATCAAAGGATCTGATAATGAAACTCCGTACCTCCCTCTCAGCTGCTCTCTTAATTTCGTTTGGACTTTTTGGCTGTTCAAATCAATCTTCGGAAGAATCAACAGACACTCCAACAACCTCTGACACCTCTACTGAAACTACCGCTAGTAAGGCGAGCTCTGACGAAGTTACCACGCTTCGTTTTTCGCATTTTTGGCCGGCGACCTCCTCAATTAGTAAAGGGGTATTCGAGCCATGGGCAAAAACAATTGAAGAAGAATCCAATGGACGCTTAAAAGTTGAGCTCTATCCTTCCGCTACTTTAAGTAAGCCTGATGTCACCTATGAAGCCGCTGTTAAAGGTACCGCTGATATTGGGTCACAAGCTCATGGCTATTCAAATGGACGTTTCCCATTAACTCAGATCGCCGAACTACCTGGTTTATCTGGATCTGCTAGCCAAATGAGTTGTATCCTACAGACCTTGTATGATAATGGCACGGTCGCAAGTGAGTACGAAGACTCTCATGTATTGTTCATGTATGGCGTAGGACCTGGAGTGCTACATACTAGTAATAAATTAATCAGAACACCTGAAGATATGAAGGGTATGCGTATTCGTCGTCCTTCAGCTGTTGCTGGAGACATTCTTGAAAGTATGGGCGCCTCTCCCGTTGGATTGCCAGCTACTGAAATTTATACTGCTTTACAACGTGGTGTCGTTGACGGCGTAAGCTTCCCTTGGGAACCGGTTCAAACATTCAAAATTGATGAAGTCACCAAGTATCATACCAATATTCCTTTTTATAGTTCAGGCCTATTGGTTAATATGAATAAAAATGTTTATGAAGGTCTTCCAGAGGATTTGAAAAAAGTAATTGATGATAACTCTGGAATGAAGCTTGCGATGAAAATTGGTAAGTTATTTGACGATAATGATTCTACTGCTTTAAATGCAGCAATAGCGAAGGGGGATGAGTTTGTCGAAATTCCTGATCCATTAAATGATCCAAACTGGAAAGGTCCACTAGAAGAAGGGACTCAAAAGTATCTAAACGATGTTAAAGATTTAGGTCTGGATGCGGATGGGGTTTATGAAGCGGCTAAAGCGGCAAGTGCAGCCTGTAAAGCTTAATAAAAAGGTTGGAATTAACAATGTCGATATTTGCTAGCATTAACCATTTTCTCAAAAAGATTTGTGAGTTTATCGGCGGTATTAGTTTAATCATAATCGTGCTGGTAACGATTGTGGATGTCATCACCCGATACGTCTTCAAGCTGACAAATGGCGATCTTGGATTTACCATCAAAGGTACTGTTGAGATTGTCTCTTATATGATGTTATTTGCATTGCTCGCCGCCTTTGCAGCGTATGTTGAAAAATCACAAGTAATCGTGGATGTCTTTACACAAGGCATGACGCAGAAAGTAAAAGGTTACCTCATGGGGGCCTTTATGATGGGATATTTTGCTCTGGGCATTATTTTTGTCTGGGGATTATATGAAAGTGCGATTGATGCCACTGAGTTTGGCAGAGTGACTCAAGATTTAAGAATTTCGATGACACCAATCTTTATGTTTAGTGCATTTTTAAGCGCATTGCTAGCCTATAGATCTTTATATGAATCCATCAATATTTTCAGAACGGGCGAGTTTTATGACGCCGAGGAGACAGGCGCATGAGTCCAGAAATTATTGGTGCATTCGGCTTAGCAGCCATGATTTTACTGGTATGTTTACGAGTACCAGTGGCTTTAGCCATGTTGGGAGTTGGAGTTGTTGGGTTTGGGGCGGTGACTAGCCCAAGTAGTGCCTTACAAATGCTAAGAGATATTCCAACTGATGTGTTAGCAAAGTATGATTTTAGTGCTATTCCCTTATTTATTTTAATGGGCGTATTTGCCGCCCATTCAGGAATGGCAGGAAAGTTATTTGATGCAACAAGGACTATTTTCGGAGGGGTACGCGGTAGTCTTGGGATTGCAGGTATTGGGTCTTCCGGTATCTTCGCTTCTATCTCAGGATCCTCATTGGCGACGGCGTCTACAATGACTCGAGTTGCTTTACCAGAAATGGAGAAGTACGGCTATAACCCGGGTTTTGCCTGCGGTATTTTAGCAGCCGGTGGTACCTTAGGTATTATGATTCCACCAAGTATCGCATTACTTGTTTATGCGATCTTAACCGAACAGTCCGTCGGTGATATGTTTATCGCTGGGTTCTTACCGGGTATATTGGGTATGGTAATGTATTCTATTACCGTGATGATTATGGTGCGATGGAAGCCTCATTTAGCTGAGCGAGGCGAGAAAACATCATGGAAGGCTAAGTTCTTCTCTTTAACTGGATTGATACCGTTTAGTTTCATTTTTATCATCATTATCGCCGGTATATTCTTTGGTCTATTTACCCCAACTGAAGGCGCTGCAGTAGGTGCTTTTGCATCATGGCTATATGCGGCATTTAAAGGCATGCGTCTCAAAGGCTTAAAGCAATCTTTGATAGAAACCCTCGCGTTATCAGCAGTTGTTTTCTTTATGCTATTAGGCGCAGAGGCATTAGGATATTTCATCTCGGTCTCAAGGATAGCGAATTCGTTAGCTACTTGGATTGGGGCATTAGACGTCAGTCCTCTTGTTGTACTGATTTGCATTTTAATCATGTATTTCTTGCTTGGGTTGTTTATGGACGCTCTCGCAATGCTGGTAATTACAATACCTGTGGTATTCCCGATTATTCTAGCTTTAGGGTATGATCCAGTTTGGTTTGGTATTGTGGCTGTACTAACGGTAGAGCTTGGATTAATCACACCGCCTATGGGAATGAATATTTTCGTTATTAAAGCGATGGCCCCGCATATTAAGCTTGGCGATATGTTTAAAGGGGTAACGCCCTTCATTGTCTCTGATGTAATACGTTTGGTTATACTGGTGGCTTTCCCAGCGATATCTTTGGTGTTATTAAATTAATTCGGTCTAACTCAGCAAGTCAGTTATCATTTACCTTTTTCGATCACGTTTTTCGACCACACTATTTAAATAATGGTGTGGTTTTTGTTTTTTCATCTAGGCGTTCATAATAACGAACCACGAAATTATCCTGTCATAGCGCTTAAAGTATAAAAGGGTGAATGAAACATTTTTAAACTCACTAAAGAGGGATAACCTATATAATTGTTGATAGCAAAAATTTATTTATCACATATTCAATTAACTTTCCTGGTCTAGCGTCAATGTCTATAGATTTATCGAATACACTTATCGTGGCAATTTCAGCCACTGCACTGTTTGATTTAACCGAGTCAGAGCAATATCGCGAATCGCTTTTAAACAGCCATCCTCAACAAGCGGCGCAGTTGTTCCGTGACTATATGCAAAAAAGTGAAAATGAACCTTTACAGATAGGGGCAGGTTTTCCGCTTATTCAAGCCATATTAAATCTTAATAAATATAATCGCGACAGTAAGGATCAAGACAACTGTATTCCGGATGAAGAGATTGATATTTATGCCGATAATGCCCCTTTGGTCGAGGTGGTTATTATCTCAAAAAGCTCACCTGAGACAGGTATCCGAGTGTTAAATGCTATTCGAGCGAGAGGCTTGAATATTACCCGTTCAGCCTTTATATCTGGCGGTAAAATTGCAGACTATATCGCAGACTTTAAGGTTGACTTATTCTTAACAACAAACCGAGAAGATGCACAGAGCGTGACGGATGCCAAAATATGTGCCTGTGCTATTTTAGATGCCACACCAGTTAATACCTTTAAACTGGATACAGAACAATTACGCATCGCATTTGACGGTGATGCCGTACTGTTTGATGATTCTGGAGAATTATTGTATAAACAAAAAGGGTTAAAGGCGTTTCATGATAGAGAAGCTGAAATGGCAGATTTACCTATAGAAAAGGGCCCTTATGCTGATTTGTTAATAAAATTGTCCCATTTACAACGTCGTTTGCCTTGTTGGTTAGAGCATTCGCCGATTCAAATCGCTTTGGTCACTGCACGCAATTCTCCAGCTGATCTGCGAGCCATCAAGACGTTACGGCAATGGGGCGTCACTGTCGATATGGCGTTCTTTTTGGGAGGACTGGAGAAGACGTCTGTGTTAAAAACCTTTGCGCCTCATATCTTTTTTGATGATTCTGTTCAGCATATCGAAGCGGCTAGACACTATGTACCTACAGCATTGGTGCCTTATTACTCAACCTCAGAGCTTCATTCACATACCTGGCACTTGGCTCATAAATAGAAATAACCTTTGATTGATCTTCTTCTCAAAAGTTTAGACTATGAGTCTAAACTTTGAAGAGATGAAGCCTATTTTTCCTAAACTGATTTTGATTTAAATTAATAATATGGCGTTGCGTATGAATTGGCAGAGGATATTGACACTAATAAGGCATCGTGTTAGTCAAGTTTTTGGATTGTATGGCTTTGTATTTATCCCCATGTGGGTAATGTATGTCTTAAATAATACGGTGTTGTTCAATTTTTGGAACTCGCTAGGGATTGTTCCAAGGTCACTAAGTTTGGGCAGTATGATCGGTGTGACAGCGTCATGGACAATGCATGGCAATTTTGCGCATATTTTTGGAAATACCATAGTATTGGCACAGATATTGTTTTTATTCGGTCTCTTTGAGCGAAATGCTTACCGTACTGTGGTAAAGCTTATTATAGGGTCCGGTTTGATGACATGGGGTCTAGGCTCACCCTTTTCTATTCATATTGGGGCGTCGGGACTAATATTTGCCATGTTAGGCTATATGATAGGCGGTGCGGTATTTGCGAGGCGTTGGGGTTATCTAATCGCCTGCATTGTTATGGGTGCAAGTTATTGGTTAATTCTCAAAGAGGGACTTATGCCGCAGACAGGCATATCGTTCGCCGCCCATTTTGGTGGCTTATGTGTAGGGCTATTAATCGGGTCAAATTCCAAACATTACTATCCTAATAGTTATTTAGAACGGTAGTTGTGACGTAAAAGTAGAGTATATTGGGCATTTATAGTGAAAATTTGTTACACTAACATATATATATGCTTTGTATTATCGGTACTATTCACCGAACTAAATACAAGGCTTTGATTTGGTTGTAGGGAGTATATGCATGGCAGAACGTTCAGCCAAGCAGTTAGGGTTAAGTAAGGCGGATTTACCCAATTCGATTATTGAAGTAATTTCCACTTTGAATAAAGGTGGTTTTGATGCGTATATTGTCGGTGGCGGTGTTCGTGATACGCTTATGGGTTTAAACCCTAAAGATTTTGATGCCGTAACTGATGCTAAACCGCATGAAGTAAAAGACTTATTTGGCAAACGTTGCCGTATTATTGGACGACGATTTCAGCTGGCGCATGTATACTCAGGTCGCGACATGATTGAGGTCGCCACTTTTCGTGCGCCACCCAATGGAGATGCTCATACTACCAGTGATGGTATGATTGTACGTGATAACGTATGGGGAACTATTGAACAAGATTTTGCCCGTCGCGACTTTTCTATCAATGCTATGTACTATCAGCCTATTAAGGGTACAGTGCTTGATTTTTGTAATGCCCTTGATGATATTAAAAATAAAACGTTAAGATTGTTAGGCGATGCGCCTGTGCGTATTGAAGAAGATCCGGTACGCTTGTTACGTGCCCTAAGGTTTAAGGCAAAACTAGGCTTTGAGTTTGATGCAGCCCTAGCTGAGCAGTTCCACGATGATAATTGGGCTTTATTAGATCAGGTGTCGCCGCATAGACTGTACGATGAGTCACAAAAAATGTTTACCGGTGGATATTTAGTGCCTTTATTGCCTTTATTATTCGAATATGGTGCAATACGTCATTTAATTATATATCCGCCTAAACAACCCACGGCACTGGTCAATCAAGTGGCTATAAATACTGATAAACGTATAGCTCAGGGCAAAAGTATAAACCCTGCATTTTTTTATGCGGCTCTTCTTTGGGATAATTATCTGTATCAGCTGGCGAAGTTTAAGAAAAAGAACATGCCCTTTCATGATGCGCAGCTTCAAGCGGGTAGTAAGGTTATTGAGCGTCAGCGTATAAAAACTGCGATACCTCGTTTCGCAGAACAATTTATTCGTGATATTTGGATGTTGCAACCTAAGCTTGCAAGCCCCCGTGTCAAACAAATTCCGCAATTGGCGGAGCACCCTCGTTTTCGTGCAGCCTTTGATTTTCTTTTATTACGTGAACAGTGTAATGATGACGCCAATCCTTTATCCGAGTCTACCAATGGCATGGGTGAATGGTGGCAGAATTATCAGACTTTGTCTGAAAAGCAAAAACAACAGGCAATGGATGATTTTGCAGGAGACAGTCGCCGCGGTGCCAGTAAGTCTAGTCGTAATCGCAATCGCAGACGTAACAGAAATGAGGGGAATGTTGAGGCTCATACCGATCCGTCTCAAACTTCGAACTCATCTACTACAGCAAATTCTGAATCTGCTACCCATAAAACTACTGACGTAACATCGAAATCGCCTAAACAAACATCAAGTGATCACACTCGTGGCCGATCAGCTAAATATCAAGACCACTATGCACAAGAGCGTGCTCAGCTTGAGAAACTGTCATTAGGCAATCTTGCGGGGGAGGCGCCTAACACGCAAAATCAACCAAGTCCATTGTTTACCATTAATGCGGATAAAATGGCAAAACAAGTACCTCAGCAATCCGATATTGAAGCTCAGGTAGTACAACCAGCGCCTAATGACAAACCTAAAGATAAAAAGGAACCGCAAGCGCCGAAAAAAGAGCAACAGTTTACCTCGCGCGCTACTAAGAACAATGAGCCGGTATCTATAGGAGATGCTCCAGATGACGGTTTGGTAGCGAAAGCTGACTTGGTTTTATTACCTAAGTCTGAGCCTATTCCTAATAAACGTCGTCGTCGCCAGCCTAGTCAACAAGGTGGTCATGGTGCAAGTCCTAACGTTAGTCACAAAGCAAGTTCTAAAGTAAATGACGATGAAAAAAGTAGTCAACAGTTCCAGCAATCGACTGGTGACATTAAGTCGGATAACCAAGCGGACTCAAATAGCAGGCAGGTGAAGGATAGCAAAACGGTTGCCCCATCTGTGAACACTAAAAAGCCAGCTAAGACGAATAAGACAGCTAATAGTACTAAATCAGAATCTATCGTAGCGGATAAGGATAAGGCTTCAGTTGCTGACAAGCTTATCACTAAAAGTGATCGAATACCGGCTACTCGACGCCGCCGACTGCCGAGCTCTACTTTAAGTGTTAGCGAAAAAAAGAACGTCAGTGAAGGTGTGTAATACCTTTTTATATAAAATAACTTATCTTTGTCAGGCTCACTGAATCTCTTATTTACAGCGTTCGTAGCCTTCTTCGATAGGTTAATTTATGGATTCGCTATAACTATCAATGGTATTAAATTGAATGAAGGCAGATTACATAATGGATAAAGACTCTTTATCTGACAATATGTATCAGTGTTATCTTGGGGTAGGGGGCAATATCAGTAATGAGTTAGGCACACCCAAGGACCATATTCAAAACGCACTTGAGTATTTAAAGGCCCATCCCAGTATCAGTCACGTACGTACATCGTCATTGTATGCTTCTAAGCCATTGGGCCCACAAGACCAGCCAGATTTTATCAATGCTGTTATAGAGATTGATACCTGTTTATCACCTCAAGACTTATTGTCGCTGTCCCAATTGCTTGAGCAACAGGCACAGCGGGTGCGGGTGCGTCACTGGGGCGAGCGTAGTCTAGATGTCGATATCCTATTATATGCGGATAAGATAATGTCTACTCCGACGTTAACGGTGCCCCACCCTGGAGTAACAGAGCGTAATTTCGTTTTGATACCGCTAGCCGAGCTAAACCCCGAGTTAAAAATTGCAGGAAAGCGAATAACTGAATACAAACAGAGTCATAACTGGTCTGGACTGACTAAACTGTAGTTCTGTCTACTCTTTAACTTTACACCTGTTTTACGCCTTGTTCTTTGGTCTTTTATTCTGCCAGAAATATCCTTTTTAAAACCTATTAAATCCTAATCGATGTTTAAAACATTTATTTTACCCCTATACTTACTTCGGGATGACCCACTATGATTACGTTATCTACCTTAAAAAAATACAAAAAAGAGGGTCGTAAATTCAGCTGCTTGACATGTTACGATGCTATGTTTGCTAAGATGATGGATAAAGCAGAGATTGATGCTATCTTAATCGGTGATAGCTTGGGCATGGTCGTTCAGGGTAATGACTCTACGCTGCCAGTAACTGTTGCAGATATTGTGTATCATACGAGAAATGTTGCCCGAAGTAATAAACATGCACTTATATTAGCTGACCTACCTTTTATGAGTTATGTCACTATTGAGGATGCCATTGCCAATACTCGGCAAGTCATGCAAGCTGGAGCTCATGTTGTCAAATTGGAAGGGGGTGCTGAGCTCAGTGAGTTAGTGACTACTTTAACTCGTGCAGGGGCGCCTGTTTGTGTGCACTTGGGACTAACACCTCAATCCGTCAACGTGTTTGGTGGCTATAAAGTTCAAGGGAAAACCGAAGACAGTGCCAGCAAGCTTATGAATGATGTCAAGGCAGTCGTAGAAGCAGGGGCTGCCATTATACTGTTAGAGTGTGTTCCAGCACCGCTGGCTAAAGCCGTTACGGAAGCTATTGAGGTGCCTGTGATTGGTATTGGTGCCGGATCAGATACGGATGGTCAAGTATTGGTAATGCACGATATGCTAGGTGTCACACATGGAAGAACAGCACGGTTTGTGCACGATTTCTTAACAGATGAGCGTAATCAACAAGGCGATCATGCGGGAAGTGTTGAAGGCGCTTTTGCGCTATATCATCAGTCCGTTTTAGAGGGAAGCTACCCCCAGCCTCAGCATCAATTTAATTAGGAACCTAAGTTTATTTTTGGATGCTTAATATGACCGTGACATTTAGTTCAATAAAAGAGTTACGTGAGACATTACAGCCACTTAGAGCAGATAATAAGATCGCCCTTGTGCCAACCATGGGAAATCTGCATGATGGGCATATATCATTAGTGACGCTCGCAAAACAGCATGCTGATATCGTTATTGTTAGTATTTTTGTGAACCCTACACAGTTTGGTCCTGGTGAGGATTTAGACAGCTATCCTCGCACATTGGACGAAGATACCGCTAAGCTTAAACAAACAGGGGTGGATTATATATTTGCACCGACAGTTGCTGAGATGTATCCCGTTATGCCACCACCAACACAAGTTTTAGCAGGCGGTATTAGTCAACAGCTATGCGGGAAATCAAGACCGACTCACTTCGATGGGGTAGGTATTGTAGTGACTAAACTGTTTAATATTATGCAGCCAGATATAGCGGTATTTGGCAAAAAAGATTACCAACAATTGGCGATTATCAAACAACTGGTTCGTGACTTAAGTTATGAGATAGAAATTTTAGGGGGCCCTATTGTACGTGCAGAGGATGGCTTAGCTCTATCTTCACGCAATCAATACTTAAGTGCAGATGAGCGTCAAATAGCGCCAATGCTTAATCGAGAAATAAAAAAGCTAGCCGACAAATTGATACAGGGTCAGGCTAAAAGTAGTAAAGAGTTACAAACTTTAGTCTCGCAATCTATTGTCAGTATTGAGAGTCTAGGTTATAAAGTAGATTATCTAGACGTTCTAAATCGAGACTTAACTCAAATAACCAACTTTGATACTGAGAAAAAGTGGGTGATAGCCGTTGCCGCCTGGTTGGGTAAAGCCCGGTTATTAGATAATCAAGAAATAGACCTTATTGATTAAAACGTAACCCGAGAATTTTAAGATCATCATTTAGAGTCTGTTCGATGAATGCTCATTGAGTATTAAATAAATCTCAAAGCCTTACCGCTTTTGAGCTTATGTGGAGAATGATCAAACAGACCCTATGGTTAATGTGCTAGTGTCATAATGGATTTTGGAGATCCTCATGTCAATGAATAAGGGCGCAGTCGGTAACGCAATTGAGCAGCAAGTAGTCCTAAAGAAGGCGACTGTGAGCATAATAATTGTTTCTGGTCGTTCAGGGTCAGGTAAAACCTCTGTGCTGCATATCCTAGAAGACTTGGGGTATTATGCCATTGACAATATGCCATTGTCGTTAGTACCCGATGCTATTGCTAAGCTGATCAAAGATGGTGCTATTCATAAGTTAGCTCTCGGTGTCGATATTCGTACCTTGCGTGCCGATAGCTCAAGCTTTTCTTCAATAAAGGATGAGCTGGTAAATAGCTATGGCGCGGGTAGCATTAAGGTGATGTACGTGACCGCGCAAGAGTCAGTATTAGTGGCTAGATTTGCCGCCTCTCGGCGTGTACACCCGTTAATGGCAGTGACTGAAGAACAAGTCAAAAATTTACCCAGTGCCATTCGGATTGAAACCGAGACACTACGACCTATTGTCAGTAATTCAGACATCATTATCGATACCAGCCAGCTTAATATTCATCAATTAAAAGATCAAGTTAGAGAGTATGTTGGTGTTGATAATGAAGTGACGGTAAACTTGCTGTCCTTTGGTTTTAAATACGGTGTTCCTATTGACGCTGACTTTGTTTTTGATGCCAGAATACTGCCAAATCCGCATTGGGAACCAAAACTTCGCGCCATGACGGGCAAAGATTCAGAAGTGATAGTGTTCTTTTCTAAATTTCCAGAAGTGGAAGAGCTGCTGCAAGATATCTATCAATTTTTAAACCGCTGGTTGCCTGAGTTCTTGCATAATAATCGCCATTCTATCACTGTGGCAGTTGGCTGCACGGGCGGGAAGCATCGGTCCGTATTTATTGCCGAAACCTTGTATGCTAAGCTTTCAAATAACTTACCTTCAGAACTAAAAATGACAGTTAAGCATCGTGAAAAAGCCCATTGGAGTGCTTAGCGTTTTAATCTTTATTATTAATTTGAGAGTTTTATGATTGATTGGTCCGAACACGATATGCGCGTATCGCGTACAGAGCTTAAAAAAGCCCACGAGCGTTTGCAGAAACTGTCTGTGCCTTTGGCTGGCTTATCAAAAAAACAAATGAAGAAACTACCTGCCAGCGAGTATTTTTTAGCAGAGCTTATGACACTCACTGATATTACCAGTCCCACTGCGCGTAACCGTCAGATTAAACGGGTGGGTAAACTGATTAGTGAAGAAGATCGCCATGCGTTAGTAGATGCGCTGTTTCAGACGCGCTTTAGCAATGAGCAAGCGGCTAAGATTGAAGGTTGGTTTACTCGACTTAACTTTAACGATGAAAGCACGTTAAAGCAATTTTGCCAACAGTTTAAAGCTGCTGAGCGCAACAGTGTCTATCAACTACTACTGTGGATAGAATATGCTAAGCACATGAATGATGATGAGCTGTTACTCGAATCTGAAAATGACTTAAAAAGCTATATTAAAGAAGTGGCTATATTGACGCAATTGAACTAATAACAGTGGCTCTAAAAAAAAGCTAATCTAATAGCCGTTAATCTTATAACAACCTATAGACTTATATATCTAACAATTTGATAACATCATAAGCAGGCGTCTCGTAAGGATGAGCCTGCTTTAATATATCTATGACACGATGAATGTTCTCTTCAGCAACCACCATTTCAACTCGCCACTCAGTCACCTTTTCAACATTGTTTTGTTGTCCAATATGGGGTTGGCTACCTTCAAGTGGCATAAATTGACCGGTTCCCTGAACCTGCCAACAGCAATTAGAATAATTTCCAATATGACCAGCCCCTGCCGAAAATAAGGCGTCTTTCACGTCATCTAGCGCAGTATCCGGAATAAAAACAGTCAATTTATACATGGCAACAGGCCCGAGTTAAAATACTGGGTGAAATGATGTGTGTCTTATTAAAAGCTGTGTGTCTGACCAAAAACCACTGTTAAGAAAGCTGACTATAATTTGATCACAGTCAGCAATGTACAATTAGCACAATACAATTTTATTAGAGCAATAAGACAAAACGAGTAATCGACATCACATCAAAGATCTAACCTAATCAATAGGAACGCCAATACGTTGTGCGACTTCCTCATAAGACTCAATAACGTCACCAAGACTTTGGCGGAAACGGTCTTTGTCTAACTTTTTCTTGGTCTCTTTATCCCAAATACGACAGCCATCTGGTGAAAACTCATCACCAAGGATAATACGATTATGGAAAACGCCAAATTCGAGCTTGAAATCAACCAGCATTAAGCCACCTGCATCGAAGATCTCTTGTAACACCTCATTGACTTTAAAGGTTAGCTCTTTCATAGTTGCTAACTGTTCTTCAGTCGCCCAGCCTAATGAGACTGACAATGATTCATTGACCATTGGATCACCTAGTGCATCATCTTTAAAGAATAACTCATAAGTAGGCGGGGTTAACTTTTGGCCTTCTTCTAAACCAAGACGACGTACTAAGCTACCTGCCGCAAAGTTTCGTACCACACACTCTACAGGAATCATCTGTAAGCGCTTCACCAACACTTCATCTTGTGAAAGCTGCTTTTCAAAGTGAGTCTCAATGCCTGCCTCTTCAAGTTTTTGCATAATATAGGCATTAAAACGGTTATTGACTTGACCCTTACGGTTTAATTGTTCTACGCGCTCGCCATTAAAAGCTGACGTATCGTCTCGAAAATGAAGAATCAGATAATCTGCATTTTCAGTTTCATAAACTGATTTAGCCTTACCTTTATAAAGAAGATCTTGTTTTTGAAGTTGCATGATTTAGGTCCTATGCCTATAGCTATGTTTAATAAGCGTCACATTAGCTAAAGTTTTTAAAAAGGTTGAAAGGGTTTAAAGAGTAATGATATTTAAAAAATAAATATGAATATAGAATTTTGAGACCAACGCTATTAAACGTCAGTCTATAACAATAAATTAAAACTATTTTATAAGGGCTATTCTAGTAAGGGCTAAGCATTCCCAATTGAAAACAATACACTTAAACATAACCCCATATTTATATTAATCATGACAATTAATGGGTAATCACGATAATTAATGGGTTAATTTAATTATTAATTGGCAGGTACTTGACGATAAGGTGGTGGTAACTCATAGCGATTACCAGAGTCATTCTCAAGATCCAGTGTATTCACACCCACAGCGGGCGTTGGATAAAGAGGGGTGAAAGGTGCTGTTTCTTGTTCTGCGGGCAGCTCAATGGGCTCAAGCTTTTTTGCTTCTTGATACTTCAAGCTGCCATTATCAAACTTACCAAAAAAGTTACTAGTGGCTTGGCAACCTGTTAAAGCGATAATACTGGTCAAGCCAATAACTTTCACACTCACCATGAAAGCCTGAACGCCTTTGCGAAGAGCCGTATTAGAGCCTTGATGTAAGTCAAACTGTTGCATGGATTATCCTTATGAGTCGTTTGCTATTTAATGCAATAATCAAAAATCTAGTGAATAGGTAATTAAGACTGACGCAGAACTAAAATATGAGTGACTGGCTATCATTCATTGGCACTGCCTAAATAAGAAAGCCGGACGATTTATAAATAATTTCCAGTCGCTCATATGTTTAAATATTGCTATATGCGTAAGTCCTAGTAATAAACGACTTGTATTCACGTATACCTATAGTTAATGAAGAACAATAAAATAAATGATCTATGAGATCAAACCTGCTGTTCTCAGACCAGCATCCACATCATCATGGAATCTACGATCTAACCAAACTAAAGGCAGACGTATGCCCTTTTCAATGATACCCATTTTATTGAGGGCATATTTAACCGGTATTGGACTTGATTCTATAAACATAAGTTTATGTAGTGGCTCGATAAGGTCGTGCGCTTTTTGAGCGGTATCATAATCACCTTTTAGAGCTGTGCTAAAAATGTCGCTCATGGCCTTAGGAATAATATTGGCAGTGACGGAGATATTACCTTTTGCGCCATATGGCATTAGCTTAAGGGCGGTACCATCATCGCCAGACAAGACAACCATACGATCGCCTAACGCTTCGATAAGTAATTTGCCTCGTTCAACCGATCCAGTCGCATCTTTGATAGCCACAATATTGTCAATATCGGCCAAACGTTCAACCGTTTCTTGAGCTATGTCTACCACTGTACGACCAGGCACATTATAAAGCATTTGAGGCATATCTACCGCTTCAGCAATGGCTTTGTAATGCTGGTATAACCCTTCTTGAGTTGGCTTATTGTAGTAAGGCGCTACCAATAAAGCACAATCAGCCCCAGCGTCTTTTGCCTCGGACGTCAGATGAATGGCCTCTTTGGTATTATTTGCTCCTGTACCGGCTATAACGGGCACACGACCTTTTACATGATTGACATAAAATCGAATCACATCGCTGTGCTCTTGCATAGACAAAGTGGCAGATTCGCCAGTTGTACCCACGGCCACTAAGCAATGTGTACCTTGTTCAATCTGCCAATCGATTAAATCTGCTAGGCGGGGATAATCAACCTCTCCATTAGCATGCATAGGAGTTACAAGGGCTACCATTGAGCCTTGTAATTGCGACTGGAAATCAGAATAGGGGTTACTCATAATATCGCCTTGTTAAATCAATTGTATACTGTAATCTAAACTGTTATTTAAACTATATTTCAATGAAAATGTTGCCAAAATTTGCGGCATGAGCGTTCGTTCTGTCATTTAAAGTTATTTTAATTTATATGTCTGTTAATCATTCAACATATTCTAAACTAATCTGGGAATTTGCGGATGCAAATAGTGTAGCACATTCCCCCTACCGCAATCATTAAGCTATTTTACGTCTAATTGGTGATTAGTGATACCATGCGCCTAAAAAAACTATGAATATACCGTGAAAAAGGGCATATAACCTCCTTTTGAAGCACCTTTATGCACGCGCATACTCTTTTTGGTATTGAATCTTTCTTACAATCTGTAGTTTAGTCAATACAATAACTGTGCTTAAATGAACAAGTCTAAATCAATACTTTGATTGATAACCTTAACAACTAACTTTGATAATTATAACTGACGCCAAGGGAGTATGACGCATGGATAACCACGAGACAAAGACGACTAAAGATTCATATAAAAAAGAGGTACAAGAGGTGCAAGCAACACAAGACACGAGCAATAAAAAGGAAGCTACTAATAATGAAGCCACTAATAAAAACGAGACAATGAAAGTATCAGATAACCTACAAGACAATCCTCAAGACAATCCACTTAATAATAAACCACAGGAAAATGATAGCCGTCAGTTTGATATCATTTTATACGGAGCAACTAGTTTTGTGGGTCAACTGTGTGCCGCTTATTTACAAAAGTTTCTCTCAGAAAATAGCAGTGCTATAAGTGACAATCCTCATTCAGGTTCTGTTCGCTGGGCGATTGCGGGGCGTAATC
Source organism: Psychrobacter sp. CX5 (assembly GCF_057621535.2). Lineage (NCBI taxonomy): Bacteria > Pseudomonadati > Pseudomonadota > Gammaproteobacteria > Moraxellales > Moraxellaceae > Psychrobacter > Psychrobacter sp. CX5. The sequence continues at coordinate 1,663,700 of NZ_CM177735.1, forward strand.
AAGATAAGTTAGATCAAGTCAAAAAAGATATTGGCAATGATAACTTAGCGACGATTATTGCAGATAGCGAAGATGCAGAAAGTCTGGACAGGATGACAGCGCAAACTCAGGTCATTATATCCACTGTCGGACCCTATTTAAAATATGGTGAGCCTTTAATTAAAGCTTGTACAGATAACGGAACAGACTATGTTGATCTGACCGGAGAGGCCATCTTTATTAAAGATATGATGGATAAATATCAGCAATCAGCGCAAGCGTCAGGGGCCCGTATTGTGAATGCCTGCGGTTTTGATTCTTTGCCTTCTGACTTAGGCGTATTATATACCCAAAAGCTTGCTCAAGAGCAATTTGGAGAGTACTGCGATACCATTAATATGCGCGTAAAAGCAGCCAAAGGGGGTTTGTCAGGTGGCACAGTAGCCTCAATGGCGACTATTTTTGAAGCAGTTGGTAAAGACAAGTCGCTTCGCAAGCAGTTGTCAAATCCATATCTATTAAATGATGATAGTTCACGGCCCGATATTCGCCAAGTCAATATCAGCAAGCCACAATGGGACGCTAAGAGTGACCATTGGTTAGCACCCTTTATTATGGCGACCATCAATACGCGAATTGTGCATCGCAGTAATCAATTGCGTGATTATCAATATGGACGTGATTTTAAGTATGACGAAGCAGTATGGATGCCAACAGGCGTAAAAGGACGTCTCATGAGTTATGGTATGACTGCAGGGATTGCGGGCTTTGCTGCAGGCATGATGTTTAAACCCAGTCGTGATTTCTTGAATGACCATGTGTTACCTAAATCAGGAGACGGTCCTTCTCAATCAGAGCGTGACAATGGGTATTTCGATATCCGATTCTTCGGCTATACCAATAAACACCATAAGATTAAGACAAAAGTCACGGGTGATAAAGACCCAGGGTATGGCAGTACGTGTCAGATGCTATCGCAAAGTGCGCTATGTTTGTTGCAGGATATACCCAAAGATAAGGTAGGCGGTGGGTTCTGGACGTCAGCATCTGCGATGGGTGAGCCCTTAATCGAGCGCTTAGAAAAATATGCTGGAATTGAGTTTTCACAGCTTGCTACTGAATAATAAATGATCCCATTAAACATAAAACAAAGAGCCTCTTTTTTTAGAGGCTCTTTGTTTTATTTAAGGTCTATAGACCTTAATCGTACATCGATAAACTATTGATTATTTCAGACCCGCTTGTTTTAACAAAGCGCCTAATGAACCAATTTTATTATCATCTGCTTTAGGCTTAGACGATTTACCAGATTGACTAGGTCTGGGCTTATCGCTACGCGAATGATCTCGCTTACCTTTCGCATTAGGTTTATTCGATCTTGGCTTGTCCTTAAATGAACGACGTGCGGCGTGTTCTGGTTTGGCAGAGGTCGATTTATCATTAGATTGCTTGCCATCTAAGCTAGGGCTTTCAGAACGACGCTTGGCCGGTGCGGCATTTTCAGACTTCATACTAAAGCCAATGCGATTGCGTTTTTCATCAACTGACAGTACACGTACGCTCACGATATCGCCAGGCTTAACTAAATTCATTGGGTCTTCAACGAAGTCATTGGCCATCTCAGAGATATGCACTAAGCCATCTTGATGTACGCCCACATCCACGAAGCAGCCAAAGCCTGTAACATTTGTCACCACACCTTCAAGCTGCATACCCTCTTCAAGATCACTCACACTGTTCACATCATCTCTGAATTGAGCCGTTTTGAACTCAGGGCGGGGATCGTGAGCAGGCTTAGCCAACTCTTGCTTGATGGCAGCAATGCTAATATTGTCGTCGTTAGCCGCTTCTATACCGTCGACGGCTAGAGTATTAATGACACTATCATTACCCAAAACCTCAGTAATCTCTTTACCTGACTGGTTAAGTATCTCTTTGACCAATGCATAGCTTTCTGGATGGACACCCGTGGCATCTAATGGCTCTTCGCCATCACGGATACGTAAGAAGCCAGCAGCCTGCTCAAAGGTTTTAGCGCCAAGTCTTGGCACATCTTTGAGTTGCTCACGGTTGGTAAAGGCGCCATGTTCTTTACGATAGTTGACAATCTGTTGAGCGACATTCCGGTTAAGACCGGCAATATGCGCCAAAATAGCAGGACTGGCAGTATTGACATCAACGCCTACCGCATTCACACAGTCTTGAGTGACTTTATCTAGGCTATCAGAGAGTTGAGTTTGGTTAACATCGTGTTGATATTGACCAACACCAATGGCTTTGGGTTCTACTTTGACCAGCTCTGATAAGGGGTCTTGTAGGCGACGAGCGATAGAGACTGCGCCCCGTATTGAGACGTCTAAGTCAGCAAGCTCATCGCTGGCAAGCTCACTGGCAGAGTAGACCGAAGCACCAGACTCATTAACTACCACTGCTTTGGCAGTAATGGCATCGTCCTCGTCAATAAGCTCTTTGATCATGGCATCCGTTTCACGGCTGGCGGTGCCATTGCCAATTGCTACCAGATCTACTTGATGAGACTTCAATAAGTCTGCAATAGTTGCCTTCGCTTCGGCCATTTTATTGTCTGGCGCAAATGGATAGACGGTCGCTGTCGCAGGCTTGCCCTCGTCATCCCAGATGACTTGACCTTGCGCATCGATAACCGCCATTTTGACACCATGGCGAATGCCCGGGTCAACACCGAGTATGACCTTACGACCAGCAGGTGCGGCCATTAGTAAGTGTTGTAAGTTACTCGCAAATACATCAATGGCATCCGCTTCTGCTGTTAAACGCTTTTCTGTCAGTAAGCGATGCTCTAAATGAGGGCGCCATTTGTCTTTCCATAAGCTATTGGCCGCATTTAATAAAAACTCACGGCGCGCTTCAGGTAGCTTTGCGTCAATCTCAAATTTACTAATAATCTTTTCTACAAAAGGAGCATCTTCACCGTCAACTTTTAAGACCAGTACGTTCTCTTGACGACCACGTAGCATAGCCAATAGGCGATGATTGGGTAGACGTGCTAAACTTTCACTATGCTCAAAATAGTCTGCAAACTTTTCTCCAACGTCGCGTTTATCTTCGTTAGCTAAGCTCGAGTTAATGGTGGCTGTTTTAGCAAATCCCTGACGTAGATTATCCAGCAGTTCAAGCTCTTGCGTCCACGTATCGATAATGATCGCTTCGACACCAGCAAGCTGCTTTTCAGTATCTGAAAAGTCAACATCAATCTCCGTGCCTGCATCATCGGTAATAGTCTCGGGCAAGGTATAGTTTGCTAGCGCATCAAGTGGTGCGATGTCATTATTTAAAATATTATCCGCCACGTCTCCTAAGCCTGCAGCGCGCGCTTTGGCGGCTAACGAACGGCGACGAGGACGATAGGGCAGATAGATGTCTTCAAGCTCAAGCTTAGATGTCGCTTGCTCAATACGAGCTTGCAATGCTTCTGTTAGATTACCTTGGCTTTGGAGAAGATCGAGAATCTTAGCACGGCGTGTCGCCATATCCCGTTCGTAATTTAAGCCTTTCTCTAAAGCACGTAATTGACTGTCATCGAGGCCTTGCGTTTTTTCCTTACGATAACGAGCGATAAACGGCACCGTCGCACCTTCGTCGTAAAGCTTAACAAACGCATTGACTTGCGCAGGCTTGATGCCCAGTTCTTTTGCAAGCTTGTTATGAATGTTGGCAGTGACATCAGTCGGCAATGTTGAAGTGCTCTGACTGGTGGGGGTGATGTTAGTGTTAGTATCGGTTTGGGTCATATCCGTATCGAGTTTAAGTAAGTGAGGTTTGCATTATAGCAAAAGCTGACCTATAAAAAACGATTTTGCTTATTTTGTTTATTTCTATGGTTTTTACACGGTTAATTAACAAACACATACAGCATTGCACTGTATTAGGTGTGTAATTTGCGTCACAATCTTATACACTAAAAGATAACATAGATTTGAAATAGACTGTCTAAATGAATAGTTCATAGACTGTCATAATGAATAAGTGCAAACTAAAAAACCAATCAAATAAGCATAAACTGATTAAAGGGTATTTTATTCAATAAACCCTTAGTAAAAGGATACAAAGTATGTCGGACAATAAAATAAACAATACTGATAGCTTGACCCACCGTATTTTAGTGGTCGATGACGATGCACGCCTACGCTCACTCTTACAGCGCTTTCTGGAAGATGATGGCTTTGTAGTACGCACCGCCCATGACGGCAGTCAAATGGACAAGCTTATGCAGCGCGAGCTGTTTTCCCTAGTGGTGTTAGATCTGATGCTGCCAGGTGAAGATGGTATTAGTATCTGTAAGCGCTTGCGTGAAGACAATAGTGATATCCCCATCATTATGTTGACGGCAAAAGGCTCAGACAGTGATCGTATTGCGGGTCTTGAAGCAGGTGCAGATGACTATTTACCCAAACCCTTTAACCCAAAAGAGTTGTTAGCTCGTATTAAAGCTGTTTTACGTCGGCATAGCCGTGAACTGCCAGGCGCGCCGTCACAACAAGTCGAAGTCGTTCAGTTTGGCCCTTGGACGCTGGACCTATCGACGCGGACGCTTAAGCGTGATGGCAACCTAGTGACGCTGACGACGGGTGAATTCTCTGTATTAAAAGCCTTGGTACAACACCCGCGTGAGCCGTTGACTCGTGACAAGTTGATGAATTTAGCACGCGGCCGTGAGTGGGGCGCAATGGAGCGCTCTATTGATGTGCAAGTTTCCCGTCTACGTCGTTTGATTGAGGACAACCCCTCACAAGCTCGATATATTCAAACGGTTTGGGGCGTCGGTTATGTATTTGTTCCTGACGAGGAAGATAGTGAATAGTATCTGTTAGCTTTTTATTGAAGGATTAAAGCGCTAACAGCCTATTCAACCTACCAATGGACGATTTAATAGAGTATCTATATCCCTTTAAAAAAAAGGACGCATTATCCTAAGATAATGCGTCTTGACGTTAATTGACTCTATTCTATACAGCCCCTAAGAGCTTTAGATAAATATTAAGGCTAGGTATTAATTATGACGTAGAAGTGCAGTGGTCTGACATTAGCGAAGCTGACTGTCCTTACTGCCCCGGCGGTTGTAGAGTTCTTGAGATTTAGTGTATGCTTCAAGCTCACTTTGACAACTGACACAGTATTCGACGCCAGGCAGCGCCAGCCTACGTGCTTCAGGAATGGCGTTTCCACACTCTTCACAATACTCTAGACTGTCCCCCTTCGGAAGCGCTCGTCTAGCACGCTCTAAGGCGTCGTTAACAGTAGCATCCATTTGCTCATGTTCTGCGCCATCACGCGCCCATCCTCCGGCCATAGCAACTCCTATCTATCTACAACTAAATTATATAAATAGAGACATGGGCAGATAATTTCAAGGATATGCGATAGCAAGCTATATTCTTTTTAATTTAATTTTCTACTTAATTCTTAATTCAATTATCTGGCTAATGATCTATTCTATTATCTACCTAGAAAGCTATTTGGGTTGCAGTGCGATGACTTGCCCACGTACCCCAATGCTGGCATCACTCATCAAGCACACATAGGCAGGCATGATATCCTCCGGTGTCTTTAACGACATTGGATCTTCGCCAGGGTAGGCATGGGCACGCATATTGGTACGGGTCGCACCAGGATTAATACAGTTAAAGCGCAGGCTGGTGGTATTTTTGGTTTCTTGAGTTAAAATATCACTCATCCCTTCGACAGCTTGTTTAGATAAAGCATAAGCACCCCAAAACGCTCTAGGATGGGTGCCGACAGAGCTGGTGGTAAATATAAACGAGCCATTATTTACCGCTTTAACTAATGGCATCAACACTTGAGTGAGCATAAAAGTAGCCGTTGTATTCACACGCATGACCTGCTCGAAGGTCACAATATCGTACATCTCTAATGGGGTTAATGCGCCTAAAACACTCGCATTATGAAGTACACCATGTAATTCACCGATTTCAGTTTCAATCAGGTTAGCTAATTTTTGCATATCGCTATAGCTAGCAGTCTCAAGGTTTAGTGGCATTATGGCAGGTTGTTTACCGCCCGCCTCTTCAATCTCATCATAGACGGCTTCGAGTTTACTGAGTGTTTTCCCAAGTAGCAGTACGGTTGCTCCATATTTTGCATAGGTTAAGGCGGCAACTCGCCCGATACCGTCACTTGCGCCTGTGACTAAGATGGTTTTACCTTCTAAGCAATTTGACGTTGGCATAAAGTGTCGAATTTGGTCGTGATTTAAGATTTTTAAAGCGTTTGAAGCGTCGTCAGTCATAATTATACTACTTTGGTTGTCATATTAAATTTTAAAATTAACTTATCTTTTAATAGCGATAATACCTGTTCAACAGGCCCTAATAAATCATTTATAGATAATCAAACTCTTTGGAGCGTAACAGCTTAACCAAGTCTTTTGGGGATTTGACGATATAGTCTGCGCCCCAAAGATGCAAGTCTTTTTGATCTTCTGGGGGTATATAGCCGTAACTGGCTAATACAGTGGTCATACCTGCTGCTGCACCTGCCTGAATATCCCGAATATGATCACCGACATAAATGACACTGTTGGCAATACCACGAGGAAGCTCAAGCTTTTCTAACGCTAAATATAAGGGCTCAGGGTCAGGCTTGGTATTACGAACATCATCTGGACAAACCACCACAGTACAACGCTCTTCTAAATTTAGAGCCTCTAATAGCTTGAGCGTTAAATGGCGTGGTTTGTTAGTGACGATGCCCCAAGGTATGTTGTTTTGATCATAAAACGCTAGTAACGCATTAATCTCTGAAAAAACGACGCTATCGACACAGATATCTGCCTCATATTCGTCCAAAAACTGCTGACGATACTGCCCCAACATCTCATCATCTATAGGCTGACTATTAAACTCAAGCATGAGGCGGACCATAGCGCCAGCCCCTGCTGATACCTGCTCGCGGATAGCGTCACTTGAGGGGACTTGCCAGCCATTTTGATCTGACATGCGCTTAATGATACGAACAAAGTCTGCGGCGGTATCTATTAAGGTGCCATCTAAGTCGAATAGGACAGCTTTGATATAATGAGTGGACATAGTTTTATACTTTTTAATGTTTTAGTTGTAGTGGTTAAGCGGGCTTAACGACTGCCATCATATAATTGACATCGACGTTTTGTGCCAGCCAATAGCGTTTGGTAATAGGATTATAATGCAGACCAATTAAGTCATAACGATTAAATCCAGCAGAGATGGCCATTTTATCAAGCTCTGCGGGAGTGATAAATTTTGCATAATCGTGAGTGCCTCGGTCTAATAGCCCTAAGACGTATTCAGCACCGATAATAGCAAATAGGTATGATTTGGGGTTACGGTTAATGGTGGATAATACGCAGACGCCGCCCGGTTTTAACAGATCAAAGCAGGCCTGTACAATTTGACTGGGATCTGGCACGTGCTCAAGCATCTCCATACACGTCACGACATCAAAGCTTTCAGGTTGTTCTTTAGCCAGACGCTCAATCGCAATATGCTGGTATCTCAGGGTGTCAGTTAACCCACTTTGCTTGGCATGGACACTGGCCGCTTTTAAGTTTTCAACTCCTAAATCAATCCCCGTTGCATCAGCTCCTCGGCGCGCCATTGATTCGGTTAAGATACCACCGCCACAGCCAACATCTAATACCTTTTTACCGGTCAGACCACTTACCATATAACGACTGACATTTTCCTCAATCCAATTTAACCGTAGTGGGTTGATTTGGTGCAAGGTGGCGAAGGGGCCTTGCTTGTCCCACCATTGGCTGGCAAGTTGCGTAAATTTACCGACTTCACTCATATCGACATTGCTGTCCAAATCTTTGTCTAGAGAGCTGTCTAAGTTATTGTCTAAAGAGTTGTCTAAATCGTTGTCTAGAGAGTTGTCTTCTACGCTAGGGGTCTTTGAAGCGGCGAGGGGAGTCTGAGTATCTGTCTCGACATTAAAATCTGTTTGCATCTGAGTCATGTGCTTTCCTAAACTAAATAATATTATAAGTATGATTTTGGGTAAAACATCTTTGATAAATAATTAACGCATAGGCATTCAAAACAAGTATTCGATATTATTGAGACTGACCCTATCTTACCATGCTTCATAAGCTAGCTTAAGAAAATAGGGTATCTCTTAAGTTATTCGGCTGCATTAAAATATAAAAGGATTTTTAGACATTTTTAGTCAAATTGACTCTAATATATAAAAAGAAAACGATATACATGACAATTTTTTATGTAAGTTTAAGCTATGTAAATTAAAGCTATGCATATTAACGCTATTCAAATTAAAGATTTCGATGTAACTACACTTATCTCAAAGTCGGTTAAATTTCTAAGGTCGGTTAAGTCTCAAAGTTGGTTAAGCCTAAAAGATGGTTAAGTTGTATCCTAGCGTACTATTTTTAATAAAGCATAAATCAAATCTATGCTCTCATCATTTAAAATTCGTTTAAAATTCAATATATGATTTAAGGGTATCTAAATTAAACGTTGTGAGCATTTAATAACGCATGTCAAACCATTAATTAAGGTTTTAGCAAGGCTAATAGTTCACAGAACCTTGTCAAATGCGGTATTATAATCAAATACGTTATCATTACCATAATTGTATACTATTGGTCGCATTATATTTAAGTCGCAGTATGCAATAGTTTGCTGTTTTTATTAGTAGCGGGGAATCGGTAATGAGTCGAAAAACCTAAATCCAACCCTTCATATTTAAAATTTTCTTAAGGAATTACAATGAAGTCTTATTCTCAACGAGGTTTTAGTTTGCCCTCTTTTGCTTTAGCCTCATTAGTAGCGGCTATTAGTTTTGCCTCAATGCCAGCAAATGCAGAGAACTTTGTCGCAGGTAAAGACTATAGAGTGTTAGATAATCCAGAAAAAATTAGTGGTGACAAAATCATCGTACGTGAGTTCTTTTGGTACGGTTGTCCACATTGTTACGCTTTAAATCCGCATATGCAAAAATGGGCTAAGAGCAAACCCAATGATGTGGTATTTTTAGAATCTCCAGCGGCGCTTAACCCCACTTGGGAGGCAAATGCTCGCGGATTTTACGCAGCACAACTGATGGGATATCAAAGCCAAACTCACAATAAGCTATTCGACGCTATTCATAAAGACAATAAGCGTTTATTTGACCAAAGCTCTTTATCTAAATGGTATGCCAGCCAAGGTTTGGATCAAAAGAAATTTAACAGCTTATACAACTCTTTTGCTGTCAGCACCAAGGTAGCTCGCTCTAAAGCAGGTGCTATGCGTTATCAGTTAACAGGGGTTCCTGCTGTTGTCGTGCATGGTAGATATGTGGTACAAGGTGAGAGTGAGAAAGTACCCAAGGTCGTCAATTATCTCGTGAATAAAGTGCGTACTGACTTAAAAGCAGGTAAATAAGACACTGTATTCATAAGCTGATATTACGCTGTTTTAAAAAAACAAACCATTTTCACCTGTGAATACAGGTTTTCGTAAGGACTAAGCGCTGCTTGGTCCTTTTTTTTGAAATATTGTAAGGTGTTTCATTAATTTAAAATAGTCAAAAAAAATGTTGTAAACAAGAACTATTATCGTTATCATACGTATTAACAAATTAAATAATTATGATTTAAATTACTAATGTTAATCGAGCTATGCTTAGCGAGTGTGGCGAAAATAGCAGAAGCATATAGAGTATTGGTAACCACTGGAATACGATAAAAAAGGATTCTGAAATGGTCGTTTGTATATGTAACAATGTGAAAGACCGCCAAATTAAGGCCGCTTTGGCATCAGGTATTGATTCTATGGAAGCACTGAAAGAAACCCTTGATGTGGCAACTTGCTGTGGCTGCTGTGAGCCAATGGTTAAAGACTTCATAGATGACCATCATGCTATGAATATTGATCGTGATGTAGTCAATCAATTGGCGTATGCTGTGTAATCATAATAATCCTTTCTATCTTAATTGATTGATTAAATAAAGTGTTTAACCTTTTAATGTTAAGCACTTTTTTTTGGTTTGCGGCTTCCTGATTGATGTACAGGGCTTGATGTTTTCGGTCTTAGTATGTTTCTCTTTATCGGTTAATCCTAAGTGCGCTTAAGTGCAAGTGTTTCTTATTCGTGATTGCACCTTCATTCTCTGTTCTAAAGACAACTGTGAATCTTTCTAAGTTTTGTTATGCTATATAACATCATCAGATTGAATATGAGTTTGATTACATTTAAGTTTGTTTCATTTAGCTATGGAAACATTCAGCTATGTAAACATTTAGCTATTTAAATTAGTTATTTAAATGACTTATAGAGATTATTAGAGCAGAGGTTATTAGGGTTGATTCGACACCCCTTAATTGAACATGTTTTATTGAATAAATTTATTGGTATTAAAAAAGGTACATAGTATGCAAGGCAGTCAAAAAGTAATAGATTATTTAAACTTCCTATTGGGTGGAGAACTTGGTGCTCGTGACCAGTATTTTATCCATTCAGAAATGTATGGTGAATGGAACTATGGCAAATTGTATGATCGCATCCATCATGAAATGCATGATGAGACTCAACACGCTCAAGCCATTATTCGCCGTTTATTAATGATTGGCGGTAAGCCTGATATGTCGGTGGATGAGATTAAAGTCGGCACCACAGTTCCTGAAATGTTACGACTTGATCTTGAGCTTGAATACAAAGTACAACAGCATCTTAAAGAGGGTATCGCAATTTGTGAGCAGGAGCGTGACTATGTCACACGTGATATGCTAGTGGAACAACTTGAAGATACCGAAGAGGACCACGCGCACTGGTTAGAGCAGCAGTTGCGTTTAATTGATATGATCGGTCTGCAAAACTATCTACAAAGTCAAATAGCTGACGTATCAGACGACGAATCGTAAATACGAGTCTAACAATATGAAGCTAATAAACTAGATAAATGGACTAAGTGGAGAAGATTATGCAGGGTGATAAAGAGGTTATCCAAGCCTTAAATAAGGTGTTAGGACAAGCATTGATTGCGATTAATCAGTATTTTTTGCATGCCCGTATTGCAAAAAACTGGGACATAGAAGAGCTTAATGAGATGTTCTATAAGCAATCAATTAAAGAGATGAAATGGGCAGACGAAATAATCGAACGTATATTGCTATTAGAGGGTCTACCGAATTTACAAGACTATGGTAAGTTACTAATTGGTGAAAATGTCGCTGAAATGATTGAATGTGACTTACGACTTGAAGATAGAAAATACCAAATCATTGCCGATGCGATTACTTTGTGTGAACAAAAGCAGGACTATGTGTCACGTAAGCTGTTAACCAGTCTTAAAGATGGGAATGAAGAGTATCAAGATTGGTTAGATACTCAGCAAGACTTGATTCGTGATGTGGGTATCGAAAACTATATTCAACAGAAGATTGAAGACTAGTTCTGTTGTACTAATATGCTTAGTGAAATATAAGTTTTATCTAAGACCAGCTTTCTATAAGTTGGTCTTTTTTTGTATCTAGTTCTGTATCAAGCTATTTAACTAGTTTTGTTTCTAGTTTTGTATCAAGGGGTCATATAAGACGATAGTGTCATGATAAAAGGTTTGATAAGTTTTACTCGCACGCGAGTTAAGGCTATACTTAGTAGGCATCAAATAGCCAGTACTTTGGCTGATATCAGAACAAATAACCCAATATATACAAGTTCTTATCAAGTTCATATAAATAAAATTAGGAGTCGGTATGCCTGCATTACTTCCCCATGTTGATCCAGATGGATTACTAGAATATTCAGTGGTCTATACTGATCGCGCTTTAAACCATATGTCTAAAGCTTTTCAGAAAGTTATGATCGACTTATCAAGCAACTTAAAAGAAGTCTATGGCGCAGACGCTGTCGCCATTGTTCCAGGGTCTGGTACCTTTGCAATGGAGGCGATTGCCCGTCAATTGGCGACTGATAAAGATTGTATGGTCATACGTAATGGCTGGTTTAGCTATCGCTGGACACAAATTTTGGAAAAAGGAAAAATCGCCAAGTCAGTTGCCGCTCTAAAAGCACATCCTGTAGAGGCAGAAGCCGAAGAGGGCGCGCCACAACCCTTCGCACCAGTGGCTATTGAATACGCTGTAGCGGCTATTAAAGAGCAAAAGCCAGCGCTGGTATTCGCACCTCACGTGGAAACGGCGTCGGGTATGATATTGTCTGATGACTATATTAAACAGCTGGCAGATGCGGTGCATAGCGTTGGCGGCTTATTGGTAATCGATTGTATCGCTTCTGGCTGTATCTGGTTAGATATGAAAGCGCTGGATATCGATGTTTTGGTTTCTGCACCACAAAAAGGGTGGAGTAGTACACCATGTGCGGGCCTCGTTATGATGAATGATAAGGCAGTCGCTGAAGTTGAAGCGACAGAGTCTGATAGCTTTAGTTTAGATCTTAAGCAGTGGCTCACCATCATGCGAGCTTTTGAAAATGGTGGTCATGCGTATCATGCAACCATGCCAACCGACGGGCTGCGTATCTTCCGTGATGTGATGCTTGAAGCAAAAGAAGTAGGCTTTGAAACACTAAAAGAAGCTCAGTGGGAACTGGGAAATCGTATCCGTGATCTATTAGAAGATCGTGGTATTCAAAGTGTCGCCGCAGAAGGCTATCAAGCACCTGGGGTCGTGGTTTGCTATACCCAAGATGAGGAGATGCACAAAGGGCGTGCTTTTGCTACTCAAGGCATGCAGATTGCTGCGGGTGTGCCGTTACAAGTGGATGAACCAGAAGGTTTTAAAACGTTCCGAATCGGCCTATTTGGCTTAGATAAGCTGACGGATGTGGATGGTGCTGTTGAACGATTTAAAGAAACGTTAGACAAAGTTCATCCTGCATAATTGACTAGCGATGCCCTACCTTTTCTATAAATTAACCTATCTTTGAGAGACTCGGTCAAGCTCAATAATTCGACTATTAATAGCATTTGATTTGTTGCGTTTGGACTTGCTTTCATCGATAGGTTAGTTTCTAGATTTGGTATGATTAATGATTTAATTTAAAAGTCTCGATTAATTACCTCCGTGCAAAAGCCAGCTTAATAGCTGGCTTTTTTATTCAAATTTTATAGGTTGATTATCCCGAATTCAGGTTAGACTGGTATTGTTATATATAGTCATTGGCAACTAAATGAGATACAAGGCAACCGAGCGCAAGTACTACTGTAGTAGGCTTAGTGAGGTTAACACCGTAACTCTTTAGTCAGGCTATGACTATAGCTAATGTTTGACCTTAGGCTCTTGCATTGCCATAGATTGCGCTGCTTGTCGTAATTCAAATTTTTGTATTTTACCGGTACTGGTTTTTGGTAATTCGGCAAATATAATGTGCTTGGGCACTTTAAACTTCGCCAGATGCTGACGACAGTGTTCAATGACTTGATCTCTCGTCAAAGTCGCTCCTTCTGCTATTTCAATAAATGCTACAGGAACCTCACCCCACTTCTCATTAGCCGCCGCGACAACTCCGCAACTATCAACCTCAGGCAAACGGTACAATACATTTTCAACCTCAATACTAGAAATATTTTCACCACCGGAGATGATTATGTCTTTGAGTCGATCCATGATTTTGATATAGCCATCAGGATATTTCACGCCTAAGTCCCCAGTGCGAAACCAACCGCCTGCAAAAGAGTCTGCAGTTGCTTTCGGATTTTTAAGATAGCCTTTCATGACCATGTTACCTTTTAAGGCAAGCTCCCCCATGGTCGTGCCATCTGCCGCAACAGGTTCATTAGTACCTTGCTTAAAAACCTCAAACCCTGTCATCAGATGCGACACCACCCCTTGACGGGACTTCTTAGCAGCACGTTCTTCAACCGCTAAATCTTGCCATTCGTCATGTTCAGCACAAATGGTAACAGGGCCATACACTTCAGTGAGGCCATAAACATGGGTGATATTGACGTTCATGGCTTCCATCTTCTCAAGCATAGCTTCCGACGGGGGCGCACCGGCGACAAAGCCATTCACACTATGGCTAATAGCTTGTTTCAACGACTCGTCTGCAGCGGCAATCATATTATGTACTATTGGCGCTGCACAATAATGAGTAATCTCATATTTAGCAATCAGCTTTAAGATGAGATCCGCATCAATGTTGCGTAGACAGACGTTTATGCCTGCACGCTCTGCAATGGTCCAAGGGAAGCACCAACCATTACAGTGAAATAAAGGCAGTGTCCATAGATAAGTGCTATGCTTAGGCATGTCCCAGTCTAGGATATTGGATACGGCATTTAAGGCAGCACCTCGGTGATGATAGACGACCCCTTTAGGCCTACCTGTAGTGCCAGACGTATAATTGAGTGAAATGGCATCCCATTCGTCCGTAGGATATAGGGTGTTATCAAACTCTAAGATAGCTTGCTGGTTGTCAAACTCCCCATATTGTATAAGCGCCTCATAGCTCATTTTGCCAAAAGGCTCAACGCCCGCAACAGCCATATCAGTCGCATGGATAATAATTAAGTTAGGAAAAGCCTCTTCAATAAGCTCAACATGATGTGCGTATTCGCTGTCTATAATGAGTAACTTGGCTTCGGAGTGTTGGAGGCAGAAGGTAAGCGCATTAATATCTAACCGAGTATTTAAAGTGCATAAGACCCCTTGCGCCATCGGTATGCCAAAAGCGGCTTCAACCATAGTGGGGGTATTGGGGGCCATAATAGCAACCGTGTCATCTTTTCCTATACCTAGAAGCCTTAATCCATGTGCCAATTGGCGACAACGCTTATACGTCTCAGACCAGGTATAAGTAACGGGGGAATGCGTTAGATCATCGTAGATTATCGAGGTTTTATGGGGATAGACAGTGGCTGCGCGAGTGATAAACTGGATAGGTGTTATCGGTTGATAGTTGGCGTCTGTTTTGCCAAGACCAGAGCTGAAGTCAGTCATAGATGATATTCCTTTATCAAATGTTTACAATGTGGCTTATAAGTGTCTATTCGGTCATGGCTTAACCTTTGCATGACCAATCTAAATAGGCTTATGATACGGTATTATTTGTGATTAAGACATTCAGTGAGTATATGTTAACTGAAATTGTTTGGTCAACACTATTATTTTTTTAAGCATTCATGCTAAATAGTACATTATTCTCATAGATCGTTCTCACTGATTTATTAACTGTGACCTAGTCGACAGACCCTAGTCATTACTACATTAATAAGGATATTCGTATGGCAGCTGCCGCTACCGCTCATCAAACATCTCAAAATAACAAGGCTAATCATCAGTCCAAGGATATTGCTGCTACCACTGTCCCTTATCCATATATATTTGAACCATTAGACCTAGGTCATACGACGCTAAAAAACCGCATCGTTATGGGATCTATGCACACTGGATTAGAGGACCGCTTTTACAACTACGGCAAGCTTGCTGCCTACTTTGCGGAGCGTGCAAAAGGCGGTGTGGCAATGATGATTACTGGTGGCATATCACCCAATCGAGAAGGCTGGTTGCTGCCCGCAGGCGGCACCATGAATAGCAAGCTCGATGTGATAAACCATCAGCGTGTTACTCGAGCGGTACATCGCCATGACAGTAAAATAGTGATGCAAATATTACACAGTGGTCGATATGGGTATCATCCTTTTGTGGTATCGGCAAGCCCGTTCAAATCCCCAATCTCGCCCTTTAAACCGCGCGAAATGAGTGTCAAAAATATCCAGAGCACTGTTGAAGACTATGCCCGTTCAGCCGTTCTTGCCAAGCAGGCAGGTTATGACGGTGTGGAAGTGATGGGTTCTGAAGGCTATCTGCTTAATCAGTTTTTGTCCCGTCACGTGAACCAACGTACAGATGAATACGGTGGCGATATCCAAGGTCGTATGAAGTTTCCATTGGAGATCGTGCGTGCCGTTCGTAAGGCAGTAGGTGACGACTTTATTATCGTGTTCCGCCTATCGGTTATGGACTTGGTAAAAGATGGCAATGTCATGGATGAGGTCATTACCGTTGCCAAAGCACTTGAAGAGGCCGGCGTGACTATTATCAATACCGGCATTGGCTGGCATGAAGCCCGAGTTCCGACCATTGTCACTAGTGTGCCCAGAGCCACCTTTGTCGACTATACGGCTGAGGTCAAAAAACACGTCTCGATTCCTGTTATGGCGGCCAATCGTATCAATATGCCAGAAACTGCCGAGCAGGTTTTGTCCTCAGGAAAAGCCGACCTAATCCAAATGGCGCGTCCGTTCTTAGCAGATCCTGACTGGGTTAATAAAGCCAGAAATGGTCAATCAGACCGTATTAATACCTGTATTGCGTGTAACCAAGCATGTCTGGATCATACTTTTGAGCACAAACGCTCTACCTGTCTGGTCAATCCGCAAGCCTGTTACGAAACTGAATTAACGTATGAACCAACCAAGTCGCCGAAGACGGTAGCGGTGATAGGTGGTGGCGTGGCCGGTATGGCAACTGCCGTTATTGCAGCTAAACGAGGTCATAAAGTTACTTTGTATGAAGCCAAAGATATTTTGGGCGGTCAGTTCAATTATGCCAAAGTTATCCCAGGTAAAGAAGAGTTCTTTGAGACGACCCGCTATTTCCTCACTGAATTGAACCATAACGGGGTAGAAATCAAGCTTAACACCAAAGTTACCAAAGAGATGCTCGATAAGTCTGACTATGATCATGTCGTTGTTGCCACTGGTGTCGTGCCACGTAGCTTAGAGGGCAAGCTTGAAGGGGCTGATAACCCGAAAGTCATCAGCTATGCTGAACTACTATCCGGTGAAAAAGCCGTGGGCGATACGGTCGCAGTTATTGGTGCCGGGGGTATTGGCTTCGATGTCAGTGAGTACCTAACGGCACGTCATGGTCAGCCGCTACATGAACTGGGGCCTGAAACTTTGAAAGATCCCAGTTATCGTCCTGAGCCTCAGTCTGTAGCAGACTGGAAAAAAGAGTGGGGTGTCAACGATGAAGACAACTATCAGACAGATGGCGGACTGATTAAACCCGAAGCCATCACTCCGATTCGTCAAGTATATCTCATGCAGCGCCGAAGTGATCGTTTGGGTAAAGGCCTTAATAAAACCACGGGATGGGTACATCGCGCGCACATTAAATCGCATGGGGTAATTCAAATGCCTGGAGTGACCTATGATAAAGTGACAAATGAGGGTTTGTGGATTACTACGCCTCAAGGACACAGTCAGTTATTACGAGTCGATACGATCGTGGTATGTGCCGGTCAAGTCTCGGTCAATGACTTGATGCCTGTAGTGACTGATGTCAAAAAATCCGATGCCAAAGCGTCTAAAAAAGGCAAAGCCGTGAAAAAAGGCAAAACCCAGTATCATATTATCGGCGGCGCGAAGTTGGCTGCTGAGTTAGATGCCAAACGCGCCATTCGTGATGGTGCGGAATTGGCGGCCAAGTTGTAGTTAATCGGGAATGGTTCACTGGCTGTTGGTTTGATTGATAGGATAATTCTCTAGCTCTAATAGCCAAACTTAGTCCCCAATGTGCTTTCAAAAAAAAGTCCTCTTTTATAAAAGAGGACTTTTTTGTACCATACGGAATATTTTATACCTCAACTCTTAACTCTTAACTTAGGCTGTGGCTTTAGCCCAGCATTTTTGATTAAAAGTATAACCTATCAAACCGCCTCTACCGCCATAGCAATCCCTTGACCGACACCGATACACATGGTGATGAGGGCTTTGCTACCTGACTTTCCAGTAATGTCTGTGATAGCACTCCCTGCAATTCGGGCACCTGATGCGCCTAACGGATGCCCCAATGCGATGGCACCACCATTGGGGTTTACTCTTGGGTCAGTTGGTTTAAGACCGAAATGATTGAGAACTGCCAAGCTTTGGCTGGCAAAGGCTTCGTTTAACTCGATAATATCGAAGTCATCCATCGTCAGACCTGTTCTTTTAAATAGCGTTTCCACTGCGGCAATAGGGCCAATACCCATTACGCGCGGTTCAACACCGCGAGAAGCCGTAGCAATGACCCTTACTTTGGGCTGTAAGTTGTGTTTTTGACAGGCCTCTTCAGAAGCGAGTAACAGTGCCGCTGCGCCATCATTAACCCCAGACGCATTACCTGCGGTAACCGTGCCGCCTTCGAATATAGGCTTTAGTTTTGCAAGCTTTTCTAAAGTCGTATCGGGACGGGGATGCTCATCGGTATCCACCACAATCTCGCCTTTTTTGCGATCATGGATAATCACCGGTACGATTTCTTTTGCCAGCCGCTCCGTCGATTTGGCCGCTTTCATTTGTGAGTGATAGGCAAACTCATCCTGCGCCTCACGAGAAATATTGTATTCTTTAGCGACAGTTTCAGCAGTTTGTGGCATTGAATCACTGCCGTACTGTTTTTCCAACGCTTTGTTAATAAAACGCCAACCTATCGTTGTATCATAAACCTCAGCATTGCGGTCGAATGCTTTAGTCGGTTTACTCATTACAAAGGGGGCGCGTGACATGGACTCTACGCCACCTGCTAACATAATATCTGCCTCGCCAGCTTTAATGGTGCGTGCTGCTAATCCAATACTGTCTAGGCCAGAGCCACATAATCTATTTAAAGTGGTGCCAGGCACTTCAATAGGATAGCCTGCTAACAATAGTGCCATACGTGCCACATTGCGGTTGTCTTCCCCTGCTTGGTTGGCAGCACCGAAGATACAGTCATCTATTAGTTTCGGATCAAAGTCATTCTTCTCCCGAATGTGTTTTAAAACAATAGCAGCAAGGTCATCGGGTCTAACAGCGGATAGTGAGCCACCATAGCGGCCAAAAGGGGTGCGGATGTAATCTACAACATATACATTTTTCATAAGGATTACTCGGTATTTAAGGGTTATAGCCAAAGGTCTGGAAACGTGACAAAGTTTAGTGACGTGATATAGTTTAGTGACGAGACACAGGGTTTAATGGGTTACACATCAAAGTCCACAATGGCTGTTTCAGACTGAACATGCGCCTGACAGGTTAAAATATATCCATTATTAATTTCATCATCTTCAAGTCCATAATTGACGTCCATCGTCGCAGACCCACTGACAAGTTTCGCCTTACAGGTTGCACAAACACCACCCTTACAGGCAAATGGCACGTTAGCACCGGCATCGATTGCCGCATCAAGGACGTTCATACCTTCAGGCAGATCAATCACTTGTTCGTGACCGGCAGAGATGATGGTGATCTGTTTTTCATTACCATCACGCACCACAGGGCGACGAACCGTTTGACTGGTCGGCGTGCCGAATAACTCAAGATGTATCCTCTTTTTATCGACGCCTTTTTCAATTAAGGCAGATCTGAAGCCTTCAATAATAGGCATGGGGCCACATAGGTAGGTATGGTCCAGTGCCTCAAGATCTACAAAAGAAGACAATAGTTTCTCAAAGCGCTCCCCTTCGGGACGATTTGATAATAGATCCAAATCACGTGGCTCGCGGGTCAAAACGTTGACCACAGAGAGTCTATCCATGTATTTATTTTTTAGCGCCTCGATTTGATCGAAGAACATAATAGTTTTGCGCTTGGCATTGATATAAATAAAATCAATGGTGGTGTGCTCGGTATGGTTAAGCAAATAGGTCATCATAGATAGAATAGGGGTGACGCCACTGCCCGCTGCGATAAACAGATAATGGCTCGCTTCTTGCATAGCGACTTTGTCGTCTAAGGGTAAGCAAAAGTCGCCTTGAGGCGCCATGATATTTAAGGTATCGCCAACCTTAACGTTATTACGAACATGTTCTGAGAAGACGCCTTCAGGTACCCGCTTAATACCCACGCGCACAAAGTTATCGCCAATTTGGCAAATCGAATAAAACCTTTCTTCATCTTTATCCGCTATCTTAGTTTGCAGCTTTAAATGTTGACCTGGTTTGGCTTTAAAATCATTAGCCAACTCCTCTGGGATATCAAACCTTAAGGTAACGGCCTCTTCCGTTTCAGGTAACATTTCGGTGACTTTGAGGGGAAAATAGATCGACATAATTATTCCTTTAATAAGTGTCTTATAATTTGCATATGCTTATACATAAGTCTTATAAATAAGAGGCTAAAGAGCCTAATGTTAATTTAAATGACATAATTAAATAGCTTAAACGGGCATGCTATTACCATTAATGACATTTAAAATATTCAAAGGGTTCAAGACAGTCGAGGCAACGATAGAGTGATTTACAAGCCGTTGAACCAAAGGTACTAACCACCTGAAAGTTATGACTTCCGCAATTTGGGCAACGTTTAGGATCATTATCATTACCGAGGGGGCCACTGTCTGAATTAGGGGGCGCAATGCCATAAGCCTCCAATTTTTGTCGGGCTTCAGCAGATATCCACTCTGTTGTCCAAGCGGGGGTTAATTGCTCTTTTAAAATTGGTTTTGGGAAACCTGCCTCTATTAACGCATCACTGACCATTTTTTTGATAGCCTCAGTAGCCGGACACCCAATATACGTGGGCGTTAAGATAATGGTAATAGTCCCCGCATGCTCGTCTACCTGAACCTCTCTGATAATACCCAATTCATCCAACGTTAATACCGGTACCTCTGGGTCTGGTACCGTGGCTAGAATCTGTTTGATTTCATCGATATCTAGCATTGGAGTCAGTTGAATTTTCATAGTGGTATTTTCCATTTAGCGTTTAGCATTTAGCATTTACCATTTAGCATCGGGGAATTCACGGCGCAGCGCCTGCATCTCAGCCAGCAAGATGCCTAATTTTTCTGTATGAAACCCTTCTATACCACCTCGGTGATGATACACTTCTTGTGGCAAAGTCAGGTCAGCTTCTGAGAGAAGCGCCGTCACATCAGCACGCCACAGTGTTTTAATGTCCGCCATAGCGTCTATAACGCCTAACGACTGCACGGCTTGAATGACCTCATCTTCTTCAAATAGCTCATTGGTATAGGCCCAGCAATCATTAAGGGCATCTTGTACCCTTCGATGACTCTCTTCTGTGCCAAGCCCAAGTCGAACTAACCATGAGCGTTGATGCGTATAGTGATATTTGACCTCTTTTGAGGACTTAATGGCAATATCTCTAAAGCTGTCGACATCACTTTTTTGCATGGACTGATACAGATACTTAAAGTAGGTACTGATAAAGAAGCCGCGCAAGCAAGTGTAACCAAAGTCACCATTTTCAAGCTCAGCTAGTAGATAGTTTGTATATTCGCGTTCATTACGAAAGTAGGCAAGCTGGTCAGCATCTCGTTTTTGATCGTCAAGTTCACCGGCCACATTGAGCCAGGCCATGGCTTGACCTAAAGTATCAAGACCAATGTTGGCTAAAGCTAGCTCTTCTTCAAGCGTTGGCGCTTTACCGACCCATTCGCAGTATCGTTGTGCCAATACGAGCGTGGTATCTCCTAAACGCAGTGCATAATCAAATAAAGTATTGTCAGAGTTCATAATCGTATCCATTCTTAAATTTACGTCGGTTACATGTGGCCTACTTCATCAGGGATTTCGTAAAAGGTAGGGTGACGGTAAATCTTATCAACAGACGGCTCGATAAACTCTTCTTGGTCATCATAATCTAAAGAGGTGATGTCTTTTGATTTGACAACCCAGATCGATGTTCCTTCATTTCGGCGGGTATATAAGTCGCGAGCGTTTTGTAAAGCCATTTCATCATCAGTGGCATGCAGGGAGCCCACATGTTGATGAGATAATCCAGCTTTCGCTCTAATAAATACTTCATATAACTCGGACTGGCGCATTGCTAACTCCTTTAGCTATTTGTTAAATGACAGACCTTTAACCTGTTAGGCATAGTATTAAAATAAGTCTGAACAGGTTAAGGGGAAGAACGTGTGATACTTACTAAGTGTTTAGGGCTTAGGGTATGTAGGTCTTAGGGTATAAAAGGCTTAGGCTTATTTTAATTATTTATCTTTAAAGTTAAAATGGAGAATTAAATGGTCCTAAAAACCTAACTGTACCGTTAAACTATTCATATTTTTTTAGTGATGAATGATTTTTACGTAGTAAATAGAAAATAGTGAATTATCAAAAAAGTCCCTATTAAAATAAATCAATGAATCAACTGGTATGACGATTCCAACAAATAAGGCTTGAAACCGAAAAAAAGACAAAAAAAACCTTTCTAGTCTTGAGACAGCAATTCAATCACCAATGCTAGAAAGCTAGAAAGCTAGAAAGGATGTTAAAATGAATTCAGATTAAACAAACGGTCATGTTAATAATCGCTAAGTGTCAAATGACCGACGCAAAATTATGGCCGTATTCAAGCAAGATTAGGCAGCTCTTTTGGCTTTTTGTTTTTCCTCATACGCTAAGGCTGCATCAACCGCCCATTGACCGTCTTCTTGTGCCTTGCGACGTGCATCCATTCTGGCCTTATTACAAGGACCATACCCACTGACCACTTGTTTAAACTCTTTCCAATCGATTTCGCCGTGCTCATAATGGCCGGTTTCTGCGTTATATTTTAGATCTGGATCAGGAATGGTAAGTCCTAAGTAATCGGCCTGAGGGACGGTAATATCGATAAATTTTTGACGTAATTCATCGTTACCGAAACGCTTAATCTTCCACTGCATCGATTGCTCACCGTTGGCAGAGTCGCTGTCATGAGGTCCAAACATCATTAAGGCAGGCCACCAAAAGCGATTCATGGAATCTTGCACCATAGCGATTTGTTCAGGGTCACCACTTTGCACCATCTCTGTTAGCAACTCATAGCCTTGACGTTGATGGAAAGATTCTTCTTTACAGATACGAACCATTGCACGCGCATAAGGCCCGTATGAGGTCCGCTGCAAGGCCACTTGGTTAACAATGGCAGCGCCATCCACTAACCAACCAATCATACCCATGTCTGCCCAGCTCAATGTGGGGTAATTGAAGATAGAGGAGTATTTCATCTTACCTTCAAGCATGGCATCGATGGTCGCTTGTCTATCAGCGCCTAATGTTTCGGCAGCACAATATAGATACAGTCCATGACCTGCTTCGTCTTGGATCTTGGCCATCAAGATTGATTTGCGGCGTAAGGAGGGCGCACGCGTTAACCAGTTGGCCTCTGGCAGCATACCGACAATTTCTGAATGGGCATGCTGTGAGATTTGACGGATGAGATTTTTGCGGTAGTCATCAGGCATCCAATCTCTTGGCTCGATTTTTACTTCGCGGTCGATTTTGTCTTCGAAATGTTTTACTTGATCCTGAGTCATGACTTACTCCTTGTAAGTGATCTGCATCAATACCGTATTAAGGGTATTCATTGCTGATCTTTGGTAGATGAAGAACAATAGATACACAGTACAAATGCTTTGTACTAATCAAAATGTAGGGTCCCTATTATCATTAACAGTGTCACCCTTATAAAACTTTGCAGGTCGTTTCTCTAAAAATGCGGTGACCCCTTCTTTATAATCATCACTAAAGCCTGCCTCCCTTTGATAAGTAGCTTCAAGCTTAAGCTGTTCATCCAGTGTGTTACTGACCGCTTTGTTTAATGCGTCAATCGTCAGTTTGATACCAAGGGCAGGGCCGTAAGCTAAGCTGCTAGCAAGTTTAGCCGCCTCATCACTTAATTGTACAGCGTCATAAACTTGCCAAACCAGTCCATAATTCATGGCATCTTCTGCACTAAGGGTCGCACTCGTCAATACCAAGGCTTTTGCGCGTGCCACACCAAGTAGATGAACCAATTGCCACGTTAGCCCTGAGTCTGGGACCAGGCCGATCTTGCCGAATGCCATAGCAAATTTACTGTTAGAGGCACATAAAACGATGTCACATGCCAAAGCAATACCGATACCGGCACCGGCAGCAACGCCATTGACAGCCGCAATGGTAGGCTTGCCTAAACTTTTAAGACGTTTAATAAGGGGGTTATAAAACTCAGTAATCGTTTGGCCTAAGTCGTATGTTTGAACTCTAGGATCTCTATTACCTAAGTCTTGGCCTGCACAAAAGGCTTTTCCGGCACCAGTGAGGATCACTGCGCGTACATTGTCGTCGGCTGCGACCTTGTCTAAAGTTGACGCAAGCGCTATGTGCATCTCTTCGTTAAAAGAATTGAATTGTTTGGGGCGGTTTAAGGTGATGGTAGCGATACCGTCATGGTAGGCAAATTGCACAGTGTCTGACTTAATATCCATATCCATATTTATTTCAATCCTTTGAATAAACGTCAATAAAAAAACTTACTTAGCATTCCTTCGCATTACATAGATAAATTTCTGATCATTCCTCAGCATTACTTTGAGGGCTGCCTTGAATGATTTTTTGATTCCCACTTATAAAATTATTAAGAATTTATATAGTATTTAAAAAGAATAAAGTTGACAAGGGGTGGGAGGTAAAGTTTGTACAAAATTAATTAAAATCTCAAGGCTTTAATTTCACCATAAGAACAGAGTTACACATAAGTATTTGATTTTATTATAAAAAATAAAATAACATGCCAGTTGTTACTTCTGAAGAATAAGCGTAACATAATATAAATCGTATCATAATAAAAAATGTATGTTTTCGGTAAATTCATTTTTCTAATTTAAATATTAAAATAAACTAAATAATATAAAACAAAAATTCTATACATATTAAATGGATGCAATCTCATTATTTAAATTTATCATTGTTTGAATATTTCAATAAAACACTGTGTTTACTACATTTATTGTTAGGAATTGGCTGTATAGCGATGGGAGGTATATTGCAACACAAAAATTAATGTAGTATGTTTTTTTAGCTATCAAGACAATACCCTGAAAACTATTTTCAAAATGAGTTTATATTGGCTTACAAAGAATAAAACGGTTCATACTGTTTTTCATACGCTGGTATTGACAAGCTGATTGTCGCAAACTGATATTCAAAAGGAGTTAAAAATGTCAGATCTATATAACAAGCACAAGGATAGGTTATTAAAAGCACAAGAGGTCATTAAAACACGTGAGGAATGGGCGGCGTTCCCAGAAATGCCGAGTGAAAAATTCCATGGAGAAGGGTCAAAACAAAAGGGTGAAGATGATTTTAAAGCGTTACTAGGTGGTAAGTACGAATTCAAAGTGCCTATGCAAGATGCCCAATACGTGACTTGTCAATCGACATCACCATATGGCATTGACATGACCATTGAATATCCAAAACTTGAAAAAGATGTTTTATTGACCCGTGCCGCAGACGCTCAAAAGCAATGGCGTAAGCTTGATTATAAAACCCGTTTGGGTATCTGTATGGAGATGCTAGACAGACTGTTCCAAAAGTCTATGCTGATGGTGCATAGTATTATGCATACCACAGGTCAACCCTACATGATGTCCTTTCAGGCGGGTAGTCCTCACGCATTAGAACGCGGTCTTGAAACCCTTGCCTATACGGCTACGGCGATTGAGTCTACCGCACCAACCGTCCAATGGGATAAGGTCACAGGTAAAGATAAAGAAGGCAACCTAATCTCAGTTAAAATGGATAAGACTTTTAAGCCACGTGGTAAAGGTATTGGGGTGATGGTTGGGTGTGCGACCTTCCCGACATGGAATGGTTATCCAGGACTATTCGCAAGTTTAGCGACGGGCAACAGCTCTATTGTTAAGCCCTCTGATAATGCTATTTTGCCATTAGCTATTACAGTAGATGTGATGCGTGAGGTCTTGCAGGAAGCAAATATAAATCCTGATGTGGTCCAGCTTGCCGTCTCAAATGGAGATCGCGCCTACACTCAAGAAATTATTAAAGATGAGCGTATTAAGATGGTTGACTTCACAGGTGGTCCATCATTCGGTAACTGGCTCAAAGAAAATACCAACGGGGTTCAGCTGTACCTTGAGCTTGCGGGTCTTAACAATATATTAATTGAGTCGACCGATAACTTTAGAGCGATGACCAGTAATATTGCTTTCTCGTTATCTCTATATTCCGGTCAGATGTGTACCGCACCTCAAAATATTTATATCCCTAAAGAGGGTATCGAGACCAATGATGGTCATAAGAGCTTTGATGAGGTTGCCGGTGGTATTGCAACTGGTATTGAAAAGCTATTAGGCGATGACAGACGTGCCTTTGCTTTAATGGGTGCCCTAAATAGTGACGACGTGAATAAACGCGTTAATGACAGTGCGAAAAGTGGTAAGACCTTTGTACTGGGTATGGAAAAAGCAAACTTTGAAGCGTTTCCAAATGCCAAAACTGCTAAACCACAGCTGATCAAAGTCGGACAGGACGATGCAGTGATTTACCAAGAGCAGTTTGGTCCTATTGCTTATGTAATAGCTGTCGACGATGTTCAAAGTGGTTTGCAGTTAGTCTGCGATAGTATTGAAGAGCATGGGGCGATGACTACCGCTTTGTATAGTATTCATGATGAATTTAAACATCAGGCGATGGACGATATTGCAGATGCAGGCTCGCCTTTGTCAGTCAACCTCACGGGTGGCGTTTATGTGAACCAGTCTAGTGCTTACTCAGACTTTCATGGTTCAGGGGTTAACCCTGCTGCCAACTGCTGCTTAACTGACTTGGGCTTTGTGGCACCGCGCTTTGGCTGGGTTACGGTACGCGAGCAAACGAACTAGTTAGATTTGTCTTTATCTATCTGGTTTTTTAAACTTAGTTATTAGCGTACGTTCTAAGAAGTCTAAAACTAGAAGTGAAATGTTAATTAGCAGGGTAAGTAATAGGACGGTTGGTCAAGGACGACTGACCACGTTATATCGTTCAGGTATTTACTCATACCGTTCTATTCTTATCATTCTATTTTTACTACTTAAGCTTATTTGTTGTTCGTATTTAACTGCTATCATATTTAACAAGGATGTTATATGAGTGATACTTCATTCATCGTCGGCGTTATAGGCGCAGGAACCATGGGTCAGGGCATAGCACAACTTGCTCTGCAAGCGGGCCATCGTGTCATTTTAGTCGATCAATCAGAGGCTCAATTAGACAACGCGAAAGCGTCTCTTGACGCGTTATTCAGCAAGTTTGTTTCAAAATCCAAAATATCTGCACAAGACAAAGACAACTGGCTGAACGCATTAACTTTGACGACTAATAATGAGTCATTAGCAGATGCTAAATTAGTCATTGAAGCCATTGTCGAAAAGCTATCTGTTAAACAAAGCGTCTTTCAAGCGCTTGAATCTATCGTCAGTACCGACACTATATTAGCCACTAATACCTCCTCATTATCAGTAACGGCAATTGCCTCATGTCTGGATAACCCAGAGAGATTTATCGGACTACACTTTTTTAATCCGCCCGGTATTATGCCACTAGTGGAAGTGATTGAAGCCCTACAAACCCCTTCTCAAACGACACAACGCTGTATCGATCTTATGCAGCAATGGGGCAAAACCCCAGTACGCTGTAAAAATACACCAGGCTTTATCGTCAATCGTGTCGCTCGTCCGTTTTATGTCGAAAGCTTTCGACTTATTGAAGAACAAATCACCACGCCCAGTCAACTTGACGCTAGTATTCGAAGTGCCGGGTTTAAAATGGGTCCTTGCGAGTTAACGGACTTTATCGGTCAAGATGTGAATTATGCGGTGAGCTGCTCGTTGTTTGATAGCTTATTTTATCCCGCTCATTTACGTCCCAGTTATGTCCAAGGCAGCTTGGTTGAAGCAGGGTTTTTAGGTCGTAAAACGGGTAAAGGCTTTTACGATTATGGCGATGGCAACTCTAATCAAAGCAATTCAAATCAAAGCTCAACCTCTCAAGATAACCCTTCAGCACAATCTGAAGATGGCGTCTCCTTTGCCAGTTTTGGACGCCATCCGTGGATTGTAGAGCAAGAGCACGCTTTAACATCGAAAATCGCAAACCCCTCAATACTGTCGATGAGCTTTGGTGATAAACAGTCATCAGAGATACTAAATCCTGAGCAGTTAATCGGGGTATTAGACAATAATGTACACCTCGTTGCCTCAGATGGCCGTTTGGCTTCAGACTGGGAGGCCGCGCTTAACGTACCAGTCATATTAACCGATATCAAAAATCCTGATATACAATCTGCCACGATTGCTATTGCATTCGGTCCTGAAGCTGAAAAGGTCATGGCAGGACGCATCCCGAAGCCATTAGGCAATATACAATGGAGCGTCGTCGCAGACTGTCCAGGATTAATTAATTTGCGGGTGATTAGTATGATTATTAATGAAGCGGCGATATGTGCAACTCAAGGGATAGCCACCCCAGAGGGCATTGATAGTGCGCTTAAAGGTGGTGTTAATTATCCATTAGGGGCGTTTGAGTGGCTTGATTACATTGGTACGGATGTCGTTGTAAATACCCTAAGTTCGTTACGTCGTCTCTATGGTAGCGCTTGTTATACCGTACCTCGTTTACTGATAACACGATTGGCAGAGAGTAGTGTTACTAACCCTAATGCTAAAGGAGCATGCTAATGACCATTAATAGCCACTCTAAAAGTATCAGCTCAGCTCAAGATGTCAGCCAATATAGTAGTCAAAATACAGATAAAACTACTGTGAACAATACAACTCAGAGCACTGGAGAACATAGTGCTGATGAACTAAGCACTGATAAACTAAGCACTGATAAACAAAGTTTTGATAATCAAAGCATTGAAGCAAGTGGTGTCAATCAAGCGAAAACGCAACATAATGGTCAGAGACAAAGTAGTATTTGTGACACTACCCAGCAGCACACGCCTGATGATGACAATAAACTGGCATTTGATATTGCGCATAAAATGCTCAGTAATTGTGATTTCTCTGCCCATTTAGGGATTGAGATGGTCGAGGCAAAGGTGAACTATTCGGTCTGCAAAATGACGGTTAAACCCATCCATACCAATGGGCACGATACCTGTCATGGCGGCGCTATATTTAGCCTTGCGGACACAACGTTTGCCCATCTATGTAATGCCAACAATAACATTACCGTTGGACATATTTGTACCATTGCTTACTGGAAACCTGCCTATATAGGCGATGTTCTATACGCGTATGCCTATGAATCAGGCATATATGGGCGATCTGGATCATATCGTGTCGAGATTACTCGTGGTGAACAGGGAGAGTTAGTGGCTGAATTTCAAGGGTTTAGCCGCGCTTTAAAAGGTCAGAATCACTTTGACTGATTCTAATTAGTTATCGTTTATGAAAAGGAATTTAACATGAGCTTAGAATATTTTAATCGTATAGAAGTGGCATCCCGTGATGAGATCTCCGCTTTACAGCTCAAACGTCTTAAAAATACTGTGAAGCATGCCTATAACAACAATGCATTTTGGAAAAATCATCTAGCGAATGCCGATGTACATCCAGATGATATCAAATCGTTAGAGGACATTAGCAAGTTGCCATTTATGGTGAAAAATGACTTTAGAGACAACTATCCTCTAAAGTTACTGTGCACCGATCGCTCTGATGTCGTCAGACTACATGGCTCTTCTGGTACAACTGGCAAGCCGACTATTGTCGCTTATACTAGAAATGATATCGAAATGTGGTCGGAGGCAGTAGCCCGATCTTTAGTTATCGCAGGTGTTACCCCCAATGATACGGTACAAATTGCCTATGGCTATGGGCTGTTTACAGGTGGTATGGGCGCGCACTATGGCGCGGAGAAATTAGGCGCAATGGTCATTCCTATTTCAGGCGGTATGACCAACCGTCAAATCCAAATTATTGAGGAAATTGAGCCAGCAGCTATGATGGTGACGCCTTCTTATATGGTTAATATCGCAGAAGCTATGGAAAAACAAGGCATGGATACTCGTAAGACCAGTCTGCGTGTCGGTATATTTGGGGCAGAGCCTTGGACCAATGAGATGCGGTCACATATCGAAGAGCGTTTCGATATCGATGCAGTGGATATTTATGGTCTCTCTGAGGTGGTGGGACCTGGCGTGGCACAAGAAGCGGTCGCTAGTAAAGGCGGGTTAACTGTTTGGGAAGATCTATTCTATCCGGAGATTATTAATCCTGAAACTGGTGAAGTATTGCCAGACGGAGAGCAAGGGGAGCTTGTGATAACGACTCTTGCAAAAGAGGCCATGCCAGTTATCCGCTATCGCACTGGGGATATCACCCGTATCTTCCCCGGCGATGTACGTTCGATGCGCCGAATCGAAAAAATCACCGCACGTAACGACGACATGATTATCTTAAGAGGGGTCAATATTTACCCATCGTTATTAGAAGAGCAAATTATGCAAGTTGATGGGATGTCCTCAAACTACCTTATCGAGCGCTATCGAATGGGTGCCATGGATCAATTACGTATCCGTGTTGAGCCGGTGGATGAAAATCAAGATGCAGCTCGCTTAAGAAATGAGCTGATTTATAGGGTTAAGTCAACTATTGGTGCCAGTATCGAAGTTAATATTGAGCCGATAGGGGTTCTACCACGCTCTGAAGGTAAAGCCAAACGTGTTGTTGATCTGCGAAGACCTGCTTAAGTTGTTATCAGCAGCTAATACTAGTCATTACATAAGCAGCCGTTTTGGTTTGGACTGCCTTTAATGAGTCGCAAACGGTTTGACTTCACTTAGCCCTCCTTTGATAAAAAGTGAGGGCGTTTCATTAAAATGAGATCAAGTGTTAATGCTATGTCATATAAGGAATACTGATGATAAGGAATAATAATGAACTCTAAATCGATGAAATCTAATGCGTTTTTAAAAGTTGATGGATTAGACAACCATATTTATGTGTTGGGGATAAATAGGCCTGAGCGAAAAAACGCTCTAAACACTGAGCTTGTCGTTCACATAGCCGACACCATTGAGGACCTAGTTGCCAATAAGTCTGCTAACGTTATTATTATCCATGGTCTGCAAGGCAATTTTGCAGCGGGTGCAGATATCGATGAGATAGCGACCTTGAGCCCAAAACAGGCGTTATTAGATGCTCGTGTCGCGGCGTGGCAACGAATAAGACAGTGTCCAATTCCTTTAATAGCTGCAGTTGAGGGCTATTGTCTAGGTGGCGGTATGGAGCTATTACTGTCTTGTGATTTTGCGGTAGCACATCATGAAGCAAAGTTTGGTTTGCCAGAAGTTAAGTTAGGCATTATGCCGGGTGCTGGCGGGACTCAGATTTTACCCCGATTGATCGGTAAAAATAGAGCTGCAAGAATGGTGTATACCGGTGAAATCATGTCAGCGACCACAATGTGTGATTGGGGTGTCGTTACGGAACTTTGTACTGAGCTTTGTACTGAGCAAGGTGAGGACAATGTCCTAGGGTTGGCTACTAAAATCGCCCATAAAATTGCAAGAAACGCTCCATTTGCAATTAGTCAGGCTAAACGTTCTCTAAATAATTCGGTTGAAATGGGCTTAGAGTCTGCGATGAATTTTGAGCGTCAGGCATTTTCTTTGCTAGCGTCCACTGAAGATAAAGCTGAAGGGATATTGGCGTTCAAAGAAAAAAGACAGGCTATTTTTACTGACAAATAAAATAACTAATCTACATTTTAATCCTAACAGACCTTTATAAGGCTTTATATAATGACTAGAAATTGAATGTATTATTAGCGTTTATTTTAGTCACAGAAGGATAATTAAAATAAACAATTTATTGACAATACAGTAAGATGGGTATTTAATTTAAATATACTTTCTACTTCAATCGTATTCGACAAGGGAACTGTCATGACTCAAAAGACGCTTCAATCTACTATTAAGCTTGCTATTGCTTCAAGCATTGTCACAACTATTGCCGCTCACGCATCAGGCCTAGAATACACCAAACAATCCATTCTACCCTTGTTTGAAGAGGGCAATTATGCTGAGCTCTCTTATGCCTATGTCGATCCTAAAATTGAAGGGACGGATGTCGCAGGCGGTATTGAAAATCCAAAGCAAAATCAGAAAATTGACGATATGATGGATGATTTTAATATTTTTGGTGCGGCAGTTAAGGTTGCTCCTACTGAAAATACCGCTTTAGCGTTGATATATGATGAGCCCTTTGGTGTCGATACGATATATCAATCTGGTAGTGAATTTAGTAACGATATGGGAACAACTGAGGCAAGAGTAGATACGCAAAGCTTGACTCTATTGGGGGGCGGTAAACTTAGTAGTAACTTCTGGCTGTATGGGGGACTTGAGTATCAAGAAGCAGAGGGTTCAGTACAGCTCGCTCAGAATTTTGAAGGAGATCCTATTTATTATGATCTTAATATTAAAAATAAAAGCGATACGCTAATACCAGTGGTGGGCGTTGCCTATGAAATACCTGAAATTATGTTAAGAGCGTCTTTGACATGGCGAGGGGAGGGCGAGCATGATTTAGAGGCGCAAGAGAGTTTGCTGGTCAATAACACGCTTTTAAATAGTGTTTTAAATACTACTGGTCCAACTGACTATAACAATATTCCTGATGGTATTAAAAACGCGATTGGTTTACCACAGGTAGGATTTGGAGACACAAGTCTAAAATTCAAAACCCCACAATCAGTAAACCTTGATTTCCAAACTGGCTTAAGTGAAAAGTATCAACTACTCGGTATGTTAAATGCTCGTTGGGTTGAGTGGACAACATTTGAGATTGCCCCTGAAGCAATTACCTCTGTAGTGGGTGAGCCTTTAGCTGAATATGGAAAAGATGCCTATAGCGTCGAGTTGGCTTTAGGTAAGCAGTTTACGCCAAAGTTTGCTGGTGAAATTAGAGCAGGATATGACTCGGGTACTGCTGAGCCATTAAGCTTGTTAGGACCTTATGATTCAATCAAGACGCTAGCGCTTGGTGGTAGCTACGATATGACCGATAACTTTAGTGTCTCTGCTGGTGCACAATATATGTGGCTTGAAGGGGGTACAGCTTACTCCAAATTACCGGTTGACCAGAGCCTTTCAGATAGAACCTTAGCTAAGTTTGATGATGGGACAGGATATGCGGTGGGTATGAAGCTAGGCTACCGTTTCTAGTTATCAGTTATCAGTTATCAGTTATCAGTTAGCGTTATCGTTTTTATCTATGTTTTCATGCTTAGGTCCAAATAATATCTAGTATAAACTTGCTAATTTAAGTCCGCTTTTAGCTAAAACAGCCCCTTATTATTAAGGGGCTGTTTTTTTATAAATATCTACCTCATTCTCAACTCTTAATGTAGGCTGTGGCTTTAGCCCAGCATTATTCATTAAAGGTCTTGATTTGCTGGGATGAAGCACCAGCCTACAGTGAATTTTAATAAGTTGAGTACGGGGTAAATATCTAATAGCTGATGTATAAGTTGACATCATCTAAGTCAAGTGCAGTCGTTGTAAATAGTAGGTTTAGTGAGCCTGATAAGGATATGTAATTTCATAGAAAAGGTGGCATCTTTAAAAAGGATATAATTTATAGTGTAGACATACCAAGCCATATTGAATAACCGATAAAGGTTAAAATCAGTACTAAGCCACTACCACGATTCATTTTTCCTTGACGGTTATAAGCAACCACGGCGAGTACAAATAATAACAGCGTCACACCACCGACCATCACCATATCACGTGATAAAACGTCTGACTCAATCTGTTGCATGGGGCTTATTATGGCAGCGATACCGACCACGCCCAATGTGTTGAATAAATTGGACCCAATAACATTGCCCAATGCCATATCATGCTCGCCACGCCTTGCAGCGGTGACGCTAGCGACCAACTCAGGCAGCGAGGTACCAATAGCAACAATGGTTAAGCCAATAATCAGCTCACTTATTCCCCACAAGGTCGCCAATTGAACCGCGCCCCAAACTATGGACTGAGAGCTGGCAATCAACAGTATTAAACCCACTATTAAAGTAATAAATGCCTTACTGGTATTGATTTGAGACTCAGGTTTAATCTCTTCGCTAATATTATTACGAAGGGTTAAATATATCTGAAGACCTATAACGACAAAAAGTGCCGCAATTAATACCACGCCATCATTAAAAGACAGCGCCCCATCCGCTAACTGCCAAGCGGCTAAAGCAGTCACCCCTATGAGTAGCATCAAATCGTGACGCAATACATTTTTACGAATTAACAGCGGGCTAATCAGTGCCGTTGTGCCTAATACTAAAGTAATATTTAAAATATTGGAGCCATAGGCATTTCCTAGAGCAATACCGGGACTACCAGATAAGGCTGCTAATGCAGAGACTACCATTTCTGGCGCTGAGGTACCGATGCCTAATATCACCACACCAATTAAGAAGCTGGGAACATTAAAACGTACGGCTAGATTCGTGGCACCATCGATAAAAGTGTCTGCACTCCAAACCAAAACGATAAGGCCAATAATGACAGCAAGGACAGCAAGCCCCATCTAAACTCTCCAAAATAAACAGTAATTATATGAATGTATTGATTAACATGATAAATAGTTAAGGTATTTATCTCGAGGGGTGGGTACTGCTAAGATAATAATAGGATAAATAACGGATGAGAGATCGTTAGTAGTGATTTTTCTATTATGATAACCCCTGATTTAATTGCCTCTAAGTGTATTATCTAGATAATTTATAACTGAAAGCTATGACTCAAAATCATAACTCAAAAAAAAGCTAAGCGTGGATAGGGCTTAGCTTTTTTTAAATTTATTGATAAATTGTACTGGTAAAGAATATTGGTCAAATATAGATAAATAGGATCAGGCTACATTTGTCTTAAACTGAATTACGCAACGTATTAGTCACTTAAATTTAACTGAACATGGCCTTTACCACAAAAGGACTTTACCGTTACGAAAATTAGGAAACTTGCACAGGGATGGTATTGGCAGTGTCTTTGACTGTATTGTCTTCATTGCAATACACTAACTTGGGCTTATGAGTATCCGCTTCTGCTTCATCCATTTGGGCATAAGCACAGATAATAACAATATCCCCTAAATCTGCCATATGAGCTGCCGCACCATTTAATGAAATGATGCCTGAGCCGGCTTCTGCACGAATCACATAGGTGCGAAAGCGCTTACCGTTAGTCACATTATAGATATCAATAGATTCGTTTTCACGAAAGCCCGCTAGATCTAGTAAATCACTATCAATCCCACAAGAGCCTTCATAGTGTAAGTCAGCATGGGTGACACGGGCACGATGGATTTTGCCTTTTAATAAGGTCAATAACATGATGAGTTACCTGTAAATAGTAAGTTGTGAGACATTTTAGTGCCCTATAATAAGAATACAACATAAGAATTGTAAAAAATTTCATATTATCATTCATAGCGGATTAAAAAAAGATAAAAAAATGATTGGATTAGTTAAATAATGACTAAAAAAAGAGTGGGGTTAGATAATAAACACCTGAAAAAGGGATAACTGATGTTATCCCTTTTTTTATAAATTGTTTACTGAGTCTGCTACCAGACCCCGTTATTGAAAGTTGCCGTCATTCAAAAATCTGATCATTTAACAATCTGATCATTCAAAAATCTGATCATTTAACAATCTGATCATTTAAAAATCTGATCATTTAAAAATCTGATCATTTACAAAAAATGAAGGCCTTTATATAGCAGCGGCACGTGCTTGTTCTAACCAACTATCGTAAGTGTCTTGATTGGCTTTAATCCAGTTTAGAGCGTGCTGTTTGATTTGTTCTTGAGAGTCCTCACCGTTGGCAATCAGCATATTTTCTTCACTAACCGCATTTAGAGGAAGCTTGGCCACTTCAAAAAGTTTTGCTGCTGCTGGATTTGCATCAGCAAACGCTTTGTTAGCGACCACGCGCTCACTATTGACTGCAAAGCCATAGTTTTTGCCGTTTGGTGCGGTTGTGTCATCCGAATTAGGGTTTGCTGTAAAAGGTACTTCTAACCACACAACATCTTCACCAGGTACCAGTTTTCCTGACACCCAATAAGGGGTCCAAGTGTAATAAAAGACGGGTTGTCCTTCATTATAGCGAGCGATAGTATCAGAAATAATAGCTGCATATTGCCCTTGGTTATGAGTCACGGTATCACGAAGTTTATAAGCGTCTAACTGATGCTCAATAACCGCTTCACAACCCCAACCAGCCTGACAGCCTGTCAAATCTGCAGTACCATCGCCATCGGTATCAAATAGTTTGGCAATTTCGGGCTTAGCAAAATCAGAAAGGTTGGTGATACCATGTGCCTCAGCGGTCTTTTTATCGATTAAATAGCCCTGTGCGGCACCTTCGATGTAATGTCCAGCACGATAAAACTTGTCATCACCCCCCGCATTTTCATACATATCATTATGAAGCGGATACCAATTAACTGTCATATAGTCGACATCACCCGAGGCAATAGCCGTATATCCTGCACTATAATCTACCTCTTTAATAGGCTCAACGTCATATCCTAAGTCCCGCATGGCTTGATTTAAGACCATCGTTTGAAATGTCTCTTCAGCAATGGGGCTTTGGAATGCTTGAGCACTAATGCCTTCACCGGGCTTGGTATTTTCTACAGAGTCTGTTGTTGCCGATTCGCCGGTTGTCTCACTTTGGTTTTCTGTTGGTTGGGCGTCGTTGTTGTCTGCATCAGGTTGAGTACAGGCCACCAGTGATATACCAGTGATGCCTATGGTGAGAGATAATAGAGTCCGTTTAAATAATGTCATAATATTATTCCTTAATAATGAGTGTTGAAGAGATTGCTTATAAAGCTAACTAAGTTCTTAAATACCGTTATTTAACGATACTTTTTTTAAAACATTTGATGAATAACAACAAAATATCAATGCGCTTATCAATACGCTAATTAACATCATGACTTATTGACTAAGCCATAAATTAGTCCAACTGGACCCGTTTGATACCATTTTTGATGTTCTTTATTACGGTTGTTTTGACCTAATGACTGGGTCATACGATCAAGTATAATCGCTAAAATCACGATGCCTAATCCGCCCACCGTCGCTAAGCCAATATCTAATCTACCAATGCCGCGCAGTACCATGAGTCCTAACCCTGCGACTGAAATCATTGAAGCAATAACCACCATAGATAAGCTAAGCATCAAGGTTTGGTTAACGCCTGCCATGATGGTAGGCATCGCTAAAGGAAGCTGAACTTTGTACAACATCTGTTTGCTATCTGCACCAAATGAATGCGCAGCTTCAATTAAGTCTGCGGGTACTTGGCGAATACCGAGGTTTGTCAGACGAATAACGGGAGGCACGGCAAAAATAATAGTGACAACCACGCCAGGCACGTTACCTATACCAAATAGCATAACGATGGGGACTAAGTAGACAAATGCAGGCGTGGTCTGCATCGCGTCTAAAGTCGGACGCATAAATTTTGCAACCGTCTCGTTTCGCGCCATCATAATGCCTGACGGGATACCGATCAGCATGCAAAATAGTACAGCCGTTAGCACTAAGGATAAGGTGGTAATAGACTCTTCCCATATACCTATCATACCTAGTATTAGCATGCCGATGAGTGTTCCCAGTGCCATACGTTTGCCAGCCATTTGCCAAGCTATCAAACTAAATATGACGATAAACAACAGCGCCGGGATACTTGATAAGCCCGCTTCTATCGCATTTAAGGTCCAATCGATAGGGGTCTTTATCGCAATAAAGAAAGGACGAAATTGGGTGACTATCCAGCCAATAGCGCTATCTACCCAAGTATCCAAAGGGATCCACGTTTGTGCAAAAGGATCTAACCACGAGAAGTCTGGCTGTACCATGTCTCCAGCGGATAGGCTGCTGGTCGTATCCGCTGAACTTAAGCCACTTTCACTACCAGTCGCAGCGTCACTCGATGCAGGGCTTGGATTGTCCCAAGCACTTGCTGTACTGGCAGCGGCGTCACTCTCATTGCTATCCGTCGCTAAAGAGGGTTGTTCGTTAGTTGAAGTTGCCCAAGGGTTGGTGTCTGTCATAAGTTTTCAAATTTTTTATAAGGTGAGTTAGTGCTAAGGGGCGCTTAGAATTTATAGAGTCATTAGGGTCTGTTGAACATTCAAATATTAGGACTGCTGATAGCTAAAATTGTTCCAAACTAGGCGTAAACCGACGATAATGTCTAGACCTTAGCTAGGTTTATAACAACGTTTGGGGCAATTTTAGTATCAGCCCTGCGGGGCGACGCTATTTTTTGTCAATATATTGCGAAATTTTCTAACTTAGAATGACTAAGCGTCAAAAATTTCCCTGCATATTGCCTAAAAAATAGCCTCCGCCAGTTCCTCATTTGAATGTTCAGCAGACCCTTAACAGACAAAACTAAACGTTACCGTTAATCTCTGCTAAGGGTTTCTAGTAAATTCACATAGCTAACACTACCAATGTATTTCCCAGCCTCATCGACAATAGGTAGTGGACAGGGTGAACGCGCGATATCCGTATATATATCGCCAATATTGGTATCAGCAGGGACGGCTTTAATGTCATTTAAAATGGCATTACGGAGCGTTAAGGCGTCACTATTGTCTTTTTGTTTTTTAAGGACATCTTCGAGTGTTCGTGAGGATACGACCCCTAAAAACTCTTTTTGTGAGGATAAAACATACCCATACTCTCGGTCATTTTCACTCATACGCTTTAAAGCGGAGCGAATACCTTGAGTAGGTGAGGTATCGTTTTTCATAATGAAGGTTAACTGATTTTTATGCGCAATATCTTTGACTGTAAATACTTGACTGACATCCACTTCTTTAAAAAATGAACTGACATAATCATTTGCAGGATTGCTCAATATTTCGTCAGGTGAGCCAACTTGGACTACAATGCCATCTTGCATAATGGCAATTCGATCACCAATGCGCATCGCCTCATCAAGATCATGAGAGATAAAAACTATAGTACGTCTATCGTTTTGTTGCAGCTTTAATAGCTCATCCTGCATCTCGGCTCGTATTAAAGGGTCAAGTGCTGAGAAGGCCTCATCCATCAACAGAATATCAGGATCATTTGCTAATGCGCGAGCAAGCCCCACACGTTGCTGCATACCTCCAGAAAGCTCATCGGGGTAGCTTTCTGAATTGGCTTCAAGTCCAACCTGCTGCAACGCAATCAAAGCTCGATTGTTACGTTCCTCTTCAGGCATACCTGCCAACTCAAGACCAAAGGCGGCATTTTGTATGGTATTTAAATGCGGCATCAAAGCGAATGACTGAAAGACCATACTAAGTTTTTCACGACGGGTCTGACGCAGGGTTTTTTCGTCCATTTGTACCACGTCTTCGCCATCAATATAGACATGGCCTGTTGTGGGCTCAATCAGACGATTTAATAAGCGAATAAGGGTGGATTTGCCGGAGCCAGATAACCCCATTACCACAAAAATCTCACCTTCATAAATTGAAAGACTGACATCTTTGACGGCAATAGTGTTGCCAGTTTTAGCGAAAATCTCATCTTTACTGAGATTTTGTGTGACAAGCTCTAACGCTTTTTTTGGATGATCGCCAAAAATTTTATATAAATTTTTGACTTCAAGCTTTGGTTGTTTGACATCAAGCGTTGATTGAGAGGTATTGGTTTGCGTAGGGGGACAATTAGCTTTGATAACTGTCGTCTCAGCTTGCGTCATTGTATTACTAGAATTGGGATGTTGAGCAGTTCCATTCCTTGGGCTTTCTATTGGCATAACTTAACCGTAAATAAGATAATGGTCTATCACTGTAACATAATGTTAAGGAGATACCAAATTGAAAACTGACGGTATCTCTATATTTTATCTTTAAAATGGTTTAGAGAATATTGACAATTTACCATTAACAGTAATGCGAATATGTCTTAAAAAGATGACTATAGGATAATGTGAGTTCGCAGCAGGTCATGAAGCGCAGAGGATGAGGAAGCACAGAGGATCAGGAGGGAGAGAGTAGACAATCAGAAGAGGCGTAAACTTTGAAGCTAGAATACATTCAAAGATACGATAAGCTTGCGAGGTTAAATAGCGCTCAAACGAATGGACTATTGGGGAAGCTTAAAACCATTAATATGGTTGCGAGCCTTTTCGATATCACCGGAGACCATTATCTCCAATGATGAAATGGCCGCATCAATGGTCGCTTCAATGGCTATTTGCTCATCTTGCGAAGGTTTTGATAACACATGTCCGCTGACTTGTGACTTATGGCCAGGATGTCCAATACCGATACGTAAACGGTGAAAGTTATTACCCAAGTGAGGCGTGATATCACGTAGACCATTATGACCACCATGACCGCCGCCTGTTTTTAACTTAATGCAACCCGCCGGTATATCAAGTTCATCATGAGCAATAAGCATCTCATCAGGTTTGATACCATAATAGTTTACCATCGGCACTACAGATTGGCCCGACTTATTCATAAAGGTCGTAGGTAATAGAAGACGAACATCAGTATCATAGATACGTCCACGGCCTGTTAATCCGTGAAACTTTTTGTCGGCAACAAAGTCAATATTAAACTTATCAGCAATCTGGGCCACAAACCAAAAGCCAGCATTATGTCTGGTTTCGACATACTGCTGACCTGGGTTGCCAAGCCCAACAATGAGCTTAAGTTGGGACATAGCGTTCTCTCTATGTATACAGCTGTAAAAAGGAGTTTCACGGTTAAGTCCAACAACTTATTGAGCTTATTTTATTAAACCTAACTTATTGAGCTCAACCGTGGGTGGCAAGTAATAAAACTACTCGTCGCCTTCGCCTTGTCCAGTATCGCCTTCGTCACCTTGTTCAGTAGCAGGGACATCAGCAGCATCAACATCGTCTTCAGTCTCTTCATCGACTTCTTCAACCGTTGGTGGCTGCATGTTAACGATAGTACGGTCAGTGCCATCTTCGAGCTCAAGCTCATGGATAACAACACCTTCTGGCAATTTGATATCAGAAAGATGTAGAGAATCGCCGATTTCCATACCTGATACGTCAACATCTATGTATTCAGGAAGATTCATTGGTAAACAGATGATTTCAATATCTGAAACAAGGGTAGATAGAACACCACCAGATTTGGTACCTGGGGCTTCTTCACGACCTGTGAAGTGAACAGGTACATTCATATGGATCTTCTGACCTTTAACAATACGCTGGAAGTCAGCATGCATTGCAAAGCCTTTGGCTGGGTGACGTTGAAGATCTTTAATAACGGCTAAGTGCTCTTCGCCTTCAAGATTGATAGTCAAAATATTTGAGAAGAAAGCTTCGTTTTCAAGAAGTTTCCATAGCTCATTTTTTTTGATAGCGATCGCAGTAGGCTCCTCACCACCACCATAGATAATGGCAGGTACTAAGTTTTGCTTACGCAGGCGGCGGCTCGCACCTTTGCCCTGCTGATCTTCGGTACGGGTAATACCGTTTACCGTATATAGTACATTACTCATAAGAGTATCCTTTATTAAATAATTTGGTTTTGTGATGCGTTCTAGCGGCGTTTGCGACCAACGCAGCCAAACATACATCGAAAGTCCATACCTATTATCCTGTCCTAACCATAAGCCAGTTTATAAACGGTTATCGATCAGATTAAACTGTCAACAATGCTATCAGCCGTCAATGTAACGCCTTATAGGCTGTATGACCGCATATATTTATATAACAAGATCGTTTTTGTAATAGGGGATATATAGATACAGAGGGCGTATTATACGGATTAATAACCAATAAATCCAGTACAAAAAAACCGCCATCGGAGGGATGGCGGTTATAATGTAGACATTTGGATAATTCTAATACAAACGTTAACGTATTTATTAGTCAACAGACTCAAACATTGCACTAATAGATTCTTCGTTGTTAATACGACGTAAACTTTCAGCCAATAAAGGCGCTATAGTAACTTGACGTATCTTGGTACAAGCTTTGGCTTCATCACTGAGTGGAATCGTGTCAGTAACAACTAGCTCATCAAGCACAGAATTACTGATATTCTCAATAGCGTTACCTGATAATACAGGATGGGTAATATAGCCTAACACATTGCGAGCGCCATTATCTTTAAGGGCTTGAGCAGCTTTGCATAG
Organism: Psychrobacter sp. CX5; assembly: GCF_057621535.2. Taxonomy (NCBI): domain Bacteria; kingdom Pseudomonadati; phylum Pseudomonadota; class Gammaproteobacteria; order Moraxellales; family Moraxellaceae; genus Psychrobacter; species Psychrobacter sp. CX5. Next base: position 1,705,586 of record NZ_CM177735.1, read on the forward strand.
TGTACCAGCCGTATCAACCATGTCATCGACAATGACACAATCGCGGTCGTGGACATCACCGATAATGTGCATGACTTGTGATTCATTAGCACGTGCACGACGTTTGTCAATAATGGCAAGCTCGGTATCACCAAGCTCTTTTGCCATGGCACGGGCACGAACCACACCACCGACGTCAGGTGACACCACCATAAGATCTTCGTAGCCTTGCTTTTGCAGGTCTTTTAGCAAAACAGGAGTACCGTAGATATTGTCTACTGGAATGTCAAAGAACCCCTGAATTTGGTCAGAATGTAGGTCAACTGTCATGACCCGATCTATGCTAACAATATTGAGCATATCAGCAACTACCTTGGCTGAAATAGGCACACGAGCGGAGCGAGGGCGACGGTCTTGACGCGCATAACCAAAGTAGGGCATCACAGCCGTAATACGACCCGCACTAGAACGACGCAGTGCATCAGCCATAACCATGATTTCCATCAGGTTATCGTTAGTTGGGGCACAGGTAGGTTGTAGGATGAAGACGTCTTTACCACGTACGTGCTCTTTGATCTCAACGGCGATTTCGCCATCAGAGAAGCGCGTAACATCAGCACGTCCTAGAGGAATATGTAAATGATTAGCAACTGTTTTTGCCAGCTCAGGGTGGGCATTACCCGTAAAAATCGCCAGATATGGCATGGTTCAAGTCCTATTTATTTGACTTAAAAGAGGAGCAGTAGACACTGCACAAATAAAGGAAATATTGAACGTTAGAAAATGGCAGGGGTAGCTGGACTCGAACCAACGGATGTCAGGATCAAAACCTGATGCCTTACCAACTTGGCTATACCCCTGTAACAGACAAACTGTATCAAGATGTCTAATACCGTTAACTTAGCATATCACTTGATAACTTACTATTAAAATATTAATAATTTGAGCGTTAACATTGTAATAGTATTTTGTGTTGTTTTCTTGGTTTCGTTCGAGGCGAACTATACCGAAAACTGACTAGATATGTCAATAAACTCAGCGGTTTAATTTAAATAATAGCAGCTTAAATAAGCGCTGAGTCTATGACGAATATGGCAGGGGTAGCTGGACTCGAACCAACGGATGTCAGGATCAAAACCTGATGCCTTACCAACTTGGCTATACCCCTTTATGGGCGAGTTATTATACACAAGAAAAAGCTGATTGCAACTGTTTTTTATTGATAGCCAAACACACTGTTTCATATACAGAATGTGTAGCATGCGGTATAGCAAGGCGAAACTCTCGGCTTAAGCGTTGGTTATATATCATAAAAGTACCCCAATCAGTAGCGACTGACGTGGTCATAAAGAGCGGTTTAGCCCCGATTGTAGCGGATATCCTGCCGGGCTAGGTGGGTTGCTGTGGTAAGCTGAGCGGTGTCAACGCGAAGCAAGGGACACCACTTAGCTTAACCACTGCCACACCTAGCGGGGCAGATAGTAGCGAAAGCGGGATTGGCTCCTATTAACCTTCTAATAACCTTCTATTAACTAAGCTAAGCTTGAGGAGATTTTAGTATTGGCTTGGATTGGGTCAATATGGCAGGGCAAGGGGGAGATTCTATATGCGTGATATGGTGTTGTATAAGCTCAATATGCTGCGGTGCTATCGGTAGAAAAACACTACTACCAGTCCCTGTCATACGCGCGGTTGTATTTGTTATCTTTTGTAACCCCGTTAAATAGGTTAAGGCTTGAGCAACTTCAGGAACAACTTGAGTCACCACTGGTTCAAACACATTCGTAAAAGGCGGTAGTAAAGTATCAAGGTAATAATCTTTGTCCTGCATAATTTGGCTCAAACTTAGTGCCTGAGTATCACGCTTTAAATCAGAGTGCTGGAATAACGCTTGGGTGGCAGCGTGCGCATTAGGCGTCAGTAGTAAGTAATGTTGGTGAGGCAGCTCAATAGGGGTCAACTGCTCTCCGATACCTTCTGCAATCGCATCTTGGCCTAGGATAAATATAGGCACATCGGCACCGACTGTTGCGCCTATAGCGATCAATATTTGTGGGTCAAGGTCAACCCCCCAAAGTTGGTTTAGAGCAAGCAGTGTGGTTGCGGCATTCGAGGAACCACCACCGAGACCGGCACCGGTCGGCAATACCTTGTTTAGAGCAATATCAATGATGGGTAGACGCTCAGGTAGGCTACTACCTATTGAGCCACTTCTATGATCTATCGCTTTGAGCAGGGCAATAGCAGCTTTGGTAATCAGGTTGTCTGCTAGAGTGTCTGTGACAGATATAGTGCTATTTAAGGTGATGGGTAGCGCCAAATCATGAGAGCTATCAGAGTCATCAGTGTCATCAAAGCACTGAATCTCTGAGCGGGTTGCTAAATGCTCTATTAGCAGATGGGGATTGAAGGTATGGGTGCTGGGGCGGAAGTCTAAGGTGTCGCCCCAGTCTAAGAGCCGAAAAACGGTTTGCAAATTATGATAGCCATCCTCACGCTTCCCTGTAATATGCAAAAATAGGTTAATTTTGGCAGGGGAGAATAGGGTGAGGGCAGAGGTCACGGTCATAGTGGCTATCGTATCCAATAAGCAGTTAAGTATGAAACAGTTTGGTTAAGAATTTTGACTATGATTGATGGTCATAATGACGCGGTGTCCATCATCACGAACCACTTTAATCTTACTTGGGGTTTGGCTTTGCGCAGAGTCATCTTTATAGCTAAAGGTTGCTATCCAGCCGGCATTTTCACTCGATATAAGGCGTCCTTGTGCATCCAGTTGACTGTTATCATCCGATGGAGCAGGACGACCAGAGATCCAGTAACGTAGCTGAGAGATGGGCGCTTGCCAGCCTGTTGCCTGTTGTAATAGCTCTTCTGGTGAGTTTGCGCTAAGCTCACCGACACTCTGATTGACCAAGGTGGCGGTAGCGCCATTATATTCAATGACCGTATGACCAATACCCATGGCACCGGTGAGGTCTATGGCAAAGCGGTCGTCTTCTTGTGCCCAGACGTAAAAAGCACTGCCTGATTGGGCGTTGCTGGTCTCAGTCTGAGGCGTGGTAATGCCAATTTTTCCGCGTATATTAAAGCTTTTTAGAAGCTCTGGATACTGAGGTTGACCGTTTGTCACCACACCCGATGTCGGTGATGGTCTAACTTGCGGCGTGGTTTGGCAGGCTGTCATGGCAAGCGTACACCCCCCCACAAGTAAACTAAGTAGTACATTCTTCATTTGGGTAGGGTGTGATACGACAACTTTAGAGGTTGATTCAATCATAAATGTCCTTAGTTTATATCTTTATTTCAGTAAGTATAGTTATATGTTTTTAAGCAGTTTTAGTCATAGTAAATAGTAATCAGTCATTGTCATTGGTCTAGTAAGACTGAAGTCGACTACTGATATCATATTCATTAACAGAAAACCGATTTTGGATGTCATCAAACAGACGAACTACCTTGTCGTCTTGATTTAATCCTTGATAGGCGCGCAATAAAAGAATGCCACTATCCAAAGTGGGGGATATGTCATAAGGACCTGAAAGGTAATTAATGACATCCTGATAACGCTCTTCAGACAACGCATCAGCGGCCAGTATATTCAGCGCTGATAAATAGTTGTGTTGACTAAATAAAGGCGAATCAAAAGGAATGTCTAAAATGGAATTAGCCAGCGAGAGTGCTTGATCAATATCTTTGCTATGGGTCGATTCAAACAATAAAAGCGCAAGCGCCAGAGTATAGTCAGGGTTTTCCGGATTAATTAAAACCAAGCGATCAAGAAGCTGCCTTTTTAAAACCGTATCTTCTTGGTTGTCTAACAGCTGCGCCCGTGCAAATAACAGTTTGGTATCATCGGGAAAGCGGCGGTTGGCTTCTGACAGGATGTAGCGCGCTTCCACCATCTTATTTTGTTGTCGTAGTATATCGGCTTGCATAATAGCGCTTTCTGGGGCATAGACCTCAAACTGCTCACTAAATTTAGCCAACGTTGCCAAAGCATCATCGGGTTTATTTTGTAGTAGCTGTATAGACACTAACTTTTGACGGGCTTTTAAAACCAAGCTTTCTTGCATTACCTTTGATAAAAAACGCTCAGCTCTATCATAATTATGCTGGCGTTCTGCACTAATACCTAAGTAGTAATAGGCTTGGTCGATGTAAGCTGGCGAAGATGCCAATCCTGATAACAGCTCATCCGCCGTCGTATAGGCCTCTATATCTATACTGACTAAGGCAGCAAGCAAGGTAACCTCTTCATCATGAAACAGGTCATGAGCTTCTAATAACAACTGCCACGCTTCCTGAGTTTGTCCAAGCTCTAAGCGTAAACGTATTTCATATAAGTATAAGGCTTTACTGTTCTTTAATCTTTTGCGCTCACCACTGATATATTTTAGGACCTCCCTATCGGGCTTAAGCTGCTTTAATATATCACTCTTAAGCACAATAAAGGCCGCTTTATCAGGCTGTTTTCTAAGCGCTCTATTGACACTGACTAAGCCGATATCTGGCTGACCTAATTGGGACATCAGCCCCGCTTGCATGACCAACAAAGAGGGGTTGTTATGTTTGGGTAATGCCAATAACGTCTCTAATAATAACCGTTGGTCTTGCTGAGTGGTGGGATAAATACCGATTAAGATTTCACTTAAATCGGCTTGGGGGTCATAATCCAAAATTTGAGTTAAAGCATTACCCGCTAGGTCATATTCATTTGCTTTAAGGGCTAAATGAGCGACATAGAACAACGCGGGAATATGTTCAGGATTCTGTTGCTGCCAAGTAACGGCAAAATTTAATGACTCAACAGGGGTCTCATACAGTAATGACAGCTCTAAGGCGCGTTCAAAGACACTGGTCGACTCTTGTTTAAAGGACTCTTGCTTATACAGCTTAAGCGCCTGAGCAATATCACCTCGGTCAATTAAAAACTCTGCCTGCATGACATTTAATAAGCTTGGGCGGTCCTCGGTCAGTGATAATCGACCATTGCCAATCTCGACAGGATGACCCTTTATGGAGGGGTCCAGACTTCCTTGCTCTGACATTGACGCATCAGGAGTTGCCTGATCATCTGCATCCTCCGCTTCTGTTGAATTAGTCTCCGTTTTAGTATCAGTATCACCCAAAAAAGGAGAGATGACTCGGCGTATTGGGTCTAATATTGCGGCATGACTGGTAATAGAGTGCGTCGCGACACTGGCGATACTGATGATAAAAAACAGGCGTAAAATCCGTTGACGGTTTGCGCTCAACGTTTTTTTTGCAGGCTTTCGCTGAAGAGATTTTTTTTGAAAGCTATTATTCAAAAGATTTATGGCGCTTTTTCTATTGAATCCCTTGCGAGTAGAAGGTTTATTTGATTTTAGTAGAAGACGAAACGATTCTTTTAAAATGAGTTTTTGTTCTTCTAAATTGTCTTTTTGGGTAGTTCGGGCTATTGTCGCTTTTTGGGCTTTTCCAGTTTTTAGGCGTTTAGGCTTTCGCTGCACAAGCATAAGCCTTTGAGCAAAAGGCAAACGAGGCTCAATTTTTTTTGCTAATGCTTTAGGCTGATTAAGAGAACGCAAAAAAAGCATAAGTTTCCAATTACTATGATGATAAATTGATGATGAGTTTAAAATCGACTATCGCTTTTGAACTCAAATCAGTCAGTGATGTCTTGCTAAAAATTAACTCTTTACAGACCCTAGTATTTACAGTCAATATAATTTATTTAACGTCTATTTGACAGATGCTATTTTTTTCTGTCCCACAACCAGTCGGCTATCGTATGGATGGTGGTGGAGTTAGAAAAGCTCTTAGTAATGGTGTCGGTTGCGTCAGTGAACAATGACTTGGCATACTCAGTTGCTGCCTCAACACCCATTAATTTAACATAGGTGGATTTATTAAGTCCCTCATCACTGCCTGTCGGTTTGCCTAATGTGTCGGTGTTTGATACCACATCCAAGATATCATCTTGTACTTGGAAAGCAAGACCTATGCGACTGGCAAACTGAGATAAGGCCGCAAGCTGCATATCAGATGCGCCCGCGCATACCCCGCCCATTAACACCGCAGCTTCGATAAGGGCGCCTGTTTTATCCCTATGTATAGATTCAAGCTCAGTTTGAGATACTTGTTTATTTTCAGCATTTAAGTCTAGCATTTGACCTGCCACCATGCGTCTTGCTCTGGGTGCAAAAATCTTGCTGAGCTGGGTTGATTGTTCAACTGAAATAGGGGCAAAACCCTCAATATCTGCATTGATAATCTCAAATGCTAACGTTTGTAATACGTCACCAGCCAGTAAGGCAGTGGCTTCGCCAAACTTAATATGACAGGTTGGACGGCCGCGCCGCAACTCATCATCATCCATACTAGGTAGGTCATCATGAATGAGCGAATAGGTGTGCAAAAACTCGACCGCTAACATAGCTCGTCGGCAGTTATCATCAAACCATAATGGCTCAGAAGTTGTCTGGTCATCATCATGTTTAGAGTGATTATGATTATTTAAGCTTTGCAGTACCGTTTGATAAGCACTCACCACTAATAAAGGACGCACACGTTTGCCAGCACCCATCATGGCATAGGTACAAGCATCACTTAAAGGGGCTGGGAGGGTAGCAAAGTCTAATAGACGCTCTATATCGGTCTGCAATGTGCTCATGACTTGTTGGCTTAAAGCATCAAAGCTGGGCGGTATAGTGATGATAGTAGTCATAGAGATGCGGCTCAATATAGATAAGTATGAATGTAGATCGTCATGATATAAGGGTATTAGAAATGCTCAGTTATCCTTCAAATTATAAAGACATTCGCAGCTTAAAGGAATTAAATTTCATTACAGGCTTTTGTAGCGTATTGTAGGTAAAGTTATCAATAACTATAAGTATCAAATGTCAAGAATGCGCTTAGTTTACTCTACTATTTAGTTTACTCTACTATCACTAGGACTGTATTTAATGAATGGGTTATCAATTTGAAACCTTATGTAGTGCAATATATAGTGCAATAGTCTGACAGACTAGAGATCAGGCTTTCAATCATTTACTGGATAAAGCTTTAGACGTTTAAATTAGCACCCCGTTCTCAACTTATTAAAACTCATTGTAGGCTGGTGCTTTTAGCCGAGCAAATCAAAACCTTTAAGCAAAAATGCTGGGCTAAAGCCACAGCCTACGTTAAGAGTTGAGAATGGGGTAATAGCATAATTTTGTATGACCTAAGAGTCAGGTAATGTACTGTGACAGTAAGGGGTCAAATCCCCTACACTATCGGGCACTATGCGGCGTCGATTAGCTAACCTGCGTCATTTGTATGGGGTAATGCTTAAGCTGCTTAAAAGTAAGTACAGAGCTTTGATAGAAATAGGGCCTAAAGATAAGCATAGTCATGCAGGTAATAATACTGTAACTGGTATAAAAACTGAAATTGATACTTACAGAGTCAAAGCAGAGTAAAAGGTTTGAAGGTTATATAATACTGGCGTCACATGTTTGCTGTACTTTGTTTACTGTGCTTTGTTTAATAAATTTTTATAAATTTGAATGACTTTATTTGACTTAAGGAGCCAGTGAAAGGTAATGCGTATCGTTATGTTTCCTGCTAACCTGTTGTACGTCATGCTAGCAGAATATAATAAAATCATAGGTTAGTGTCGGTAAGGCGTGTCCTATTATTCAACAAAAAACGTTAAGCAAATTTCTTGATTTTGGCATTTGCAAAAAACACCTTTCGTTTGACAGCTGATGTGATGTTGCACTCAGCATGATCAAACAAAGCTTATTTAACAATAACAAGGAGAAATACATGATTTATCAAGGTAACCGCATTACGGTGTCGACGTTAGAAGACGGCATCGTCAATATGCAATTTAATGCAGAAAATGAAAGCGTTAATAAGTTTGATGCTGATACCAATAAACAATTTGATGAAGCAGTCACTGCGTTAGAACAAGCAAAAGATATCAAAGGTCTAATTGTCACCTCAAGCAAAGGCGTGTTTATCGCGGGTGCAGATATTACTGAATTCGTCGGTCACTTCAACAAAGAAGCGGCTGACATTGAAAAGTGGATTGTTGAAATTAACGGGGTGTTTAACCGCTTTGAAGACCTTCCTTTCCCGAAAGTTGCGGCGATTAATGGCGCGGCATTAGGTGGCGGCTGTGAGATGACGCTAGTCTGTGAATACCGTGTGATGGGCGAAAAAGCTCAAATTGGTCTACCAGAAACTCAACTGGGTATTTTCCCAGGCTTTGGCGGTAGTGTGCGAACCCCACGGGTTATTGGTATTGATAATGCGTTAGAAATGATCGCTACCGGTAAAGCGAAAAAGCCAGAGGAAGCTTTAAAACTGGGCTTGATTGATGCGGTTGTGGCTCAAGATGACTTACAAGCTGCTGCTGTCGATTTAGTTAAGAAATGTATCGCAGGTGAGCTTGATTGGCAAGCGAAGCGTGAAGAGAAACTAAAACCTGTCAAATTAAATCAGCTTGAGCAAGCTATGGCATTTAACAGTGCCAAAGGGGCTATCTTTGCCAAGGCTAATCCAAAGCAGTATCCAGCCGTTGCTATCGCTGTTGAAACCATCGAAAAACACGTTAACCTACCTCGTGATGCGGCCCTTAAGATAGAAGCTGCTGGTTTTGCTAAAGCGGCAAAAACCCCGCAAGCGGAAAGCTTAGTTGGTCTGTTCTTAAATGATCAAGCGGTTAAGAAATTAGCCAAGAAACACAGTAAGCAATCACATGATATTAATGAAGCGGCTGTATTGGGTGCGGGCATCATGGGCGGCGGTATTGCCTATCAAGCGGCGTCAAAAGGTCTGCCTATTATCATGAAAGACATTAAGTCTGAGCAATTAGATTTAGGTATGGGTGAGGCGAGCAAGCTACTGGGCAAAATGGTTGAGCGCAAGAAAATGACCCCAGCACAAATGGGTGAAACGCTAAGCCGTATTCGCCCAACGCTAAACTATGGCGACTTTGGTGAAACAGATATCGTTATTGAAGCGGTTGTTGAAAATCCAAAAGTGAAACATGCCGTATTAAAAGAAGTCGAAGGCCTTGTTAAAGAAAACGCTATCTTAGCTTCAAATACGTCGACGATTTCTATTACTTATCTGGCAACTGTGCTTGAGCGCCCAGAGAACTTCGTCGGTATGCACTTCTTTAATCCGGTGCACCGTATGCCATTAGTCGAAGTCATTCGTGGCGAGAAGTCATCTGAAGAAGCCATTGCTACTACGGTTGCCTTAGCTCAGCGTATGGGTAAAGTACCTGTTGTGGTCAATGACTGCCCAGGTTTCTTAGTAAACCGTGTATTGTTCCCATACTTCGGTGCCTTCGACTTGCTATTGAAGCAAGGGGCAGACTTCGTCCATGTGGATAAAGTTATGGAGAAATTCGGTTGGCCAATGGGTCCTGCTTATCTAATTGACGTGGTTGGTTTAGATACTGGCGTACATGGCGCGGAAGTGATGGCTGAAGGCTTCCCAGATCGTATGAAGCCTGACTATAAAGGCGCTATTAAACACTTATTTGAAAACCAACGTCTTGGTCAGAAAAACGGTGTTGGCTTCTACAAATACGAAAAAGACAAACGCGGTAAGCCTAAGAAAACAGCAGATGACGCCACTTATGAGCTGTTAAAAGAAACCACAGATAGCCAAGCTCAAGAGTTTGACGATCAAACCATCATTGATCGCATGATGCTAGCCTTCTGTAACGAGACGGTTCGCTGCCTAGAAGACAATATCGTCGCAACCCCTGCTGAGGCTGATATGGCGATGATTATGGGTGTTGGCTTCCCACCATTCCGCGGTGGTCCATGCCGCTATATCGATCAAGTCGGTCTTGATAACTATTTAGCACTGTGTGAGAAGTATGCTCACTTAGGTAAAGCTTATGAAGCGCCGCAGAAGATCCGTGATATGGCAGCAGCTGGCGAGACTTTTTACCCAAAAGCATAACGATTGTTGGCTCAATATGACTCGTTGATTAGTAACGAGTCATTTAAAACCCAACGGTTAATAAGTATTTAAACCATAAATAATTCAGTGATCTGCTTAACCCGTTTTGATAATAACGTTAAAACTATGAATCTTTAATACGTGTCTATTTAATAGTGATTTAAATGTTTTTTAAATAATAGCGTATGACTGGCTTAAGCAGATACTTAAAAAATTCAAGGAGTATTAAATGACGACTTTAAGTCCTAAAGACGTGGTCATCGTAGATGGCGTACGTTCTGCAATGGGTAAATCGAAAAATGGTATGTTCCGCCATGTGCGGGCAGATGATCTGTCAGCTGAGCTTATGCGAGCCTTAGTTAAGCGTAATGACTTTGATCCAAATGATATCGAAGATGTGATTTGGGGCTGTGTACAGCAGACACTAGAGCAGGCGTATAACATCGGTCGCAACAGTGCCTTAATGGCAGATATCCCAAAAACAACGGGTGGTCAAACGGTTAACCGTCTGTGTGGTTCTTCTATGCAAGCACTTCATACTGCTGCGGCGCAAATCATGACCAACCAAGGTGATATCTTCATCGTTGGTGGTGTCGAGCATATGGGTCACGTTGGCATGATGCACGGGGTGGATATTAACCCTGCTGCGTCTAAGCACTTTGCCAAAGCGTCATTCATGATGGGCCTAACGGCAGAAATGCTTGGTCGTATGAATAATGTCTCACGTGAAGAGCAAGATGCCTTCGCTCTTGAGTCACATCGCCGTGCTTGGGAAGCGACTACCGAAGGTCGTTTTGACAATGAAATCGTGGGTATCGAAGGCCATGATGCAGAAGGACGTTTGCAGCTGTGTACCGTTGACGAAGTCATCCGTCCAGATACGACGATGGAGTCACTAGCGAAGTTACGCCCTGTGTTTGATCCTGCGCATGGTACAGTAACTGCTGCCACGTCTTCTGCATTATCAGATGGCGCTTCTGCCATGCTGGTTATGAGTGCGCAAAAAGCGAAAGACCTAGGCTTGAAGCCACGTGCCCGTATCCGCAGTATGGCAATTGCTGGTTGTGATGCTGCTATTATGGGTTATGGTCCAGTACCCGCAACTCAAAAAGCACTTAAACGTGCTGGCATGAGTCTTGATGATATGCAAACCATTGAGCTGAACGAAGCCTTTGCTGCTCAAAGCTTGTCTGTGTTAAAAGCGCTGAACTTGACGGATAAACAAGACATCATTAACGTTAATGGTGGCGCGATTGCTCTAGGTCACCCATTGGGCTGTTCTGGTGCTCGTATCGTTGTTACCTTGCTCAATGCTATGGAACAAAAAGACACTGAAATTGGTCTGGCTACAATGTGTATCGGTCTTGGTCAAGGTATCTCAACGGTTATTGAACGTATTTAACGACAACTTGGAGATCAGGTTTAGCGTTTAACTAATATACTGTCTAAGCCTTAACCCAATTCACTTTTTGTTTAGTATATCCAGCACCTTTAACATCTTGTTAGAGGTGCTTTTTTAATGTCTAGTCTATCCCGGTATTGCTATAGCAATCATAGCTAAACCATTTTGCTTTAAGAGTTTATAAAAGAGTACTTAATAGGGTTTATAATAGAATTGATTAAAGAGTTCATTAAAGTACAGAGCTAAGGTAAGATAGTAATATCACTTCTAAAAAATAACCTATCTTTGTTAGGCTCACTGAACCTACAATTTGTAACGTTCGACTTTTAGCGTTTGAACCTTCCTCAATAGGTTGATTTCTAGATTTGGTATAAGACATTGATTGCTTAAAGAGAATAAAAATGGACACTAAAACGCAACCCTCCCAATCTCCTAAACATACCCAGTCCTCTAACTCGACTCTAAACAATAGTGCTATACGTAAAGGTAGACTAGCGAAGTTAATCGTGTTGTCAGTAATTGGAGTAGGTATTAGCTTAGCCAGCAACAGTAAAAGTTTGGCTGAATTTGTTGCGAATAAAAGTGGTCAAGACAGTCTAGCGCCAATAGAGTTAGTCGGCAGTGTCAACAAAACCTTAGAGCAGTTTAGTTTCACTAATGATCAAGGCGTGAGTTATCATGTGAACGATCCCAATAAATTGTTAGATGAGTTGGCAAAGAAGCGAGGTATTCATAGTAATTTGTATCAGATGAATAGAGTGCGTCTGCAAGCAATAGTGAGTAAAGCGGGTAATTATGGTCATATGGGCTTCTATGAACGTCAAATTACAATTATTTCTACAGAGCCAAAACCGGTTGACCCTCATCATTAAATATGACTTAATTAGAGTCTACTAAGCCTTTATCACAGACGTTAATGGTGCGGATGTGAGGTTAATTTCTCAAAATTTTAAGTTGAGTGGCTCTAGAAAGGCGGCTACCAAAACGGCTAACAGAATTAGGTTTTATAATATTAAATCCAAATAAATAAAGAGATGAAGCAAAAATTAACCGACACAAGGAGTGTGTTATGTCATCGACGATTACCACAGATAAAACCTATCGAATCATGCGCGATAACTGTCAGGCGTTACTCATTGACGTCCAGCAAAAACTAACTCCTCATATTTATCGCAATCAAAAAATCACCAGTAAAATTGTAACCCTTCTCAAAGGGCTACAAGTGCTTGATGTGCCGATATTAGTCAATGAGCAGTACAAAAAAGGATTGGGTGAGACCTTACCCGAGATAGTGGAAGCGCTTGAGGGTGCTGACTATAAGACTATTGAAAAGGTCACTTTCAGTGCTTGCGATAATGATGAGACTTGGAATTATCTGGCGCAGCAAAACCGCATATCGGTCTTGGTGTTTGGGGTAGAAACCCATGTGTGCGTGATGCAAACGGTATTGGATTTATTAGATAATGGCATGCAGCCTGTTGTTATCGCTGATGCTACCGGATCACGGTATGCTTATGATCGCCGTCAAGCCATTCGCAGGATGCGCCGAGCGGGTGCGGTCATTACCACGGTAGAGGCAATCTTATTTGAATTGTGTCGCTCCAGCAAAGATCCTGCGTTTAAGGCGATTAGTGAGTTGGTTAAATAAATGCGCCAAATGAGCTTGTTAAACGGCTCATTAAATTTGTCCGTTCAAGAGCCTAGTTAAGGGTATCCGTTGTCACCACAGGTTTATCGCGTATTTGGATGACAATCATACTGGCTAATACAGTAGCGATAATAAGCACCCAACCTGTGGGAGTCCAACTACCTGTAAGTCCTTTAACACCTTGCATTAACAACACCATAACGACACCTCCTAGATTACCCATCATCATCAACATAGCCACTGCTTTAGCGGATTGAGAGGGATGAACACTGTCTTCCGCGGCTGCAATTAGAAGCGGGTAACCTGCTAATAAAAAGAAGCCTAGAAAGAAACTAACTGCTAGAGCCATAGTACCCGTCGTAGAATATAACAAAGGGTAGGTAGCCCCTGCACCAACAAGGGTGGCTAATATCAAAAACACCCGTCGTTTGTTTAAATAATCCGATAATAAGGGAATACTTAACGCACCAAATATGCCCCCAATAATGAGCATGGCGGTTATGGTGCCAGCAGTGGCCTCGCTAATGCCTCTTGGTGCAAGAATGGGCGCAATCCAATTGCTTAAGCCATTAAAATAGCCCATGGCAATAAATACCGATAGCGAAATAAGCCACAAGCGTTTATTTTTAATTAGAGACCCGATTTCATGCAGGGAGATGGCGACCTCATGCTGTCTGGGCTTCTCTTTTACCACCACTAAAAACACCAAGACGGCAGCCGCGGTTATCACTACATTAAACAGGAGCATGCCTGAAAAACCGTAGGCTTCAATCAATGGTGCAGGAGCAAAGGCACCCAATGCGGTCGCTAAGAACATGCCACCCATAATCACACCGGTTACCGTGGCTATTTGTGACTTATCAAACCAGTCTGTGGTGACCTGATTGATCGCATTGGTAATATAAGGTTGAGCGATGGCAATGAGTAATTGCCCGCCAAACGCGATCCAATAGCTGTCTACCCCTAACCAACGTATAATTGCCCCTATTAACATTAACACAGAGGCATAACTGACGACCTTCTTATAGCCCACATTATCTAATATCTTACCGGAATGAATGGCTAAAACCACAAACACAATGGGGAACATCAAAGTTAATAGGTTCGCTAAGAACTCACTGACCCCAAAGTGAGATTGGGTACTGATGATAATAGTGGCAAAGGTCAACCATAAAAATTGATTGACGCCTAGTAGAAGAGAAAATCCAGCGATAATGAGCCATTTATTACGCGGTTTTTTATTAGCATTAATATTGCTAGGATCAGGCTTATTAGAATTAGGGTTATTAGGTTTTAAGGGGTCGGGTGGATTGTTTTGAGTAGAGTGGGGTGTGGTATCGGTATTTAGACTGATAGTATCATTTATACTGGTACTGGTACTGGTACTGGTACTGGTGCTGTTATTGATACTAGTAGTACCGTTAGGCGGTTGCATGGACGCTCCTTGTCTAAAACAATAACAATAACGATATCGATATCGATATCGATAAATTTATTATGACCCTTAAATGTATAATTAACAACGACAATCTATTTTATGACATCGCTAAGATTAGACCCTAAATAGTGTTATAGACGAATAAAGAGATAATTAAAAATGGCGATTCATAGTACAACGGCTAACCATACCTTCATAGATATCGATAAAGTGACACAGTTTTTGTTAGAGTTGGAAGCGCTTAAAAGGGTTAATCGGCGCAGTTATGTGACCCATACGACCCGTCTTGAGTTTGCGACAGAGCAGGAGGTGGTTGATTGATGATAACCAGAAGCATAGCTAAATGAATAAACAGTAGAATAAATAAAGTATCTCATTGCTGAGATCTGCAAATGGGTTCAGCAAGTTTTTAGGTGTTTTGACTTATTAAAATTCAAAATATTCACTATTTTTCCATGTAAAACTGCTTCATTTTGTTTATAGTTATTAAACATTAAACATTAAACATTAAACATTAAACATTAAACATTAAACATTAAACATTAAACATTAAACATTAAACATTAAACATTAAACATTAAACATTAAACAGGGAAGATAATGAGTGATAAAACATAATGAACGTAGCCGTAGCCTAAAGTCCATCGCATTCACCAGTCTGCTGCTGGCGACAATAGGGTTCGCTCAGATTGCGGTTGCCCAAACGACCAGCCATGGTGAAAAACTGGCGAGGGATGCCAAAAAGCAAATCGGGGTGACAGTCAGCTATGACCCAACCTATCGTAGCTTAGACTTTCCACGGGGTGATGTCGATCCGTCGACCGGGGTGTGTACCGATGTGGTAATACGGGCGTATCGTTTGCAAAATATAGATTTGCAGCAGTTGGTCAATGTAGACATGCGGCGTCATTTTTCAGCCTATCCCAATAATTGGGGATTAAAGTCAACGGATAAAAATATTGACCATCGCCGAGTGCCTAATCTAGAGACATTTTTTGCGCGTCATGGTCAATCTTTATCAACCACTGATAAGGCTAGCTTTAAGGCGGGAGATATTGTGAGTTGGCGTCTACCCGGTAATAACTTACCCCATATTGGTATCGTCTCCGATAAGGTGGCCACAGACGGTACACCACTGATTATTCATAACATTGGGCAAGGAACCAGAGAGGAGAATGTACTGTTTCGCTTCCCTATCAAAGGCCATTATCGCTATTAGGTGTACGTTTGAGCCAAACTAAACTATTAAATAGTGTTTAGTTAACGGCTACCACACGATTTCTATCGGAGTGCCCACTTTTACGGCGCTCATAATTTCATCCATCTCCTGATTAGTGACCGCAATGCAGCCATCGGTCCAGTTGCGCTGCTGATTGAGCGTGGTAAATTGTTCATAGCCATTCATTTGCCCATGTATCATGATAGCGCCACCAGGACTGACGCCCCGCGCTTTGGCATTGGCAATATCTGTCTCATTGGGATAGCTGATATGAATCGAGCGGTAGGCAATAGAGTTTTCATTTTTCCAATCAAGGGTGTAAAGTCCTTCTGGTGTCCGCTCATCCCCTTCCTGTTGTTTATGTCCTTTGGGGGCATCACCCAGCGCAATGTGGTAGCTTTTCACCGCCTTGTCATCTTGCAATAGATACATTTTTTGAGAGGACTTATCGACATACACTTTATTTATCGACGCCTCTGACAAGCTATAGGGCGAGGGGTCAAATTGTCTGTCATTGTTTTTTTCAGAGTGCATTTGATAGTGAGTCGGTGACTGTGTCGCTTTTATTGAATTTTGTTCAGGTGTCTCTATCGGCGCCAACTTATCTTCTGTTTCTGTGTTTGCAGCCAGGTTAATAACACCAAAGCCAGTTAGCAAGGTATAAGCTGCCAATAACAACACCGCCATCAATAGGATACCTTTTATATAAAATGACCTAACTTTGTCAGGCTTATTGAGCTTACTGTTTGCAGTCACCTTCTTGCTCCTAAATAGGTTGATTTATAGATTTGGGATGATGTTTATGGATTGAGGCGATTTTTTTTGCGTTGTTTAGCTGTAGTGACAGCGTCATTAGGATGGGTATTTGTTGATGTGGTTAAGGGTTTTAGGGGCGGTTTAGATGAGGGTCTAGAAGGCGGTTTATAAGGCGTTTTAGAGAGCGGCATGGGTTAACTCCTATAAAAAAAGCGGCTAAAAAAGCAAACGACTTTTTATTATGGTGATAACCCATGAAAGTTATCGGGACAATGAATGGATTTTAGATGGAAAAACAGCGCCTAGTTCTGAGCCACACCCAACAGTTGCCCCATAGCAACCGCTGAACCATGTTCTATATCTTGCTTCCAGCTAACGCCAGCTGATTTTGGCAGTAACACAATGGCCGTTGAGCCTAGATAAAAACGGCCTAATTCGTCGCCTTTTTTTAGCGATATATTATGCGTCAGTGTTTGAATGTCTTGACTACGATCTATCTTACCTGTTGCCACCGTCTCAATACCAGCGACTATCATCGCACCGACCAATACCACAACCGCACGACCATATTCAGTCTCAAATACACACACCAAACGCTCGTTGCGGGCGAATAAGTCTGGCACATTCTCTGCGGTGACGTTATTGACAGAAAATAGCGTACCAGGCACATAACGTGTCTCGATCAATGTGCCATCAAAAGGCATATGTACGCGGTGATAATTGCTGGGTGCTAGATAGACGGTGGCAAAGCAGCCTCCATCGTAATAATGTTTGTCCTTATTTTCCAAATCAGCGAGTAGATGGCCGACATCATAATGACGCCCTTTGGCTTGTAGCAATTGATTTTGTTCAATATATCCAATTTGGGATACCATGCCATCTGCTGGTGAGACAATACCATTTGCGGTACTATCAATCGGACGTGCTTGCTCGTCTAATTCACGGGTAAAAAAGTCATTGAAGCTTTTGAAGTCAGCCAGATTCTTTCGCGCATAATCATCTAAAGTAATACCATAAGCTTTGGCAAAAGTATGAACAAAAACCTTTTTAACGATATGGTTTTGACTGGCCGCAAGTCGCCCCGCCGTTTCGCTGAGTTTTTGCTGAGGCACTACCTGCTGTAGGGTAGTAAATAGTCCATCGCGCGTCAGAAGATGCTGAGTTTGTTGTTTTAAAGAGGATTTAGCACTGTTTGTAATATCAGTAATAGCTTTCAAAGTTTTCATAGTTGTCCTATGGTTTTAATCTGTTCAATTCAGTTAAAAGGTTAAGTTAGTTTAGCTTTTTATACCACCATGAACAGAATATCAAAATTAATCAATGGCACTGTCTATAGCGTTCAGGCCATTTGGGATGACACGTTAGCATGCGCTTAGTTTATCATGTTTGTTTCGATTATTTGGCACCTTGGTCAGGCGGTGCTTTATGTCTATAACCTATTTACAAGAATCAGCTTAAAGTGGAGAATAATGATGAAAGCATTAATACAGCGTGTTTTAAAGGCCAGTGTTACCGTTGACGGTATGGTCGTTGGAGACATAGAGCAAGGGGTATTGGCCTATATTGGTATTGGTCATGAAGATACGCCAGAGACTGCCCAAAAAATGGTGGATAAGATCCTGACATACCGTATTTTTGAAAATGATGCTGGCAAGCTTGATAAAAACGTCCAGCAAGTTGCGGGCGGTGTTTTATTGGTGTCGCAGTTTACGTTAATGGCAAAAACTGACAAGGGTCGTCGACCTGATTTTGGTGGAGCAATGCCTCCCGATAGGGCCAAGCAACTGTTTGAGACATTAGTAGAGTATGCCAGATCTCAGTATGTGCCTATTGCATCTGGAGAGTTTGGGGCAAATATGCTGGTTCAAGCGGACAATGATGGGCCACTCAATTTCATATTAGAAGTCAATTAATCTCATAAATTGGCATAACTGTCTTTTGATAAATTATCATTAACGGATGATTTATTTATATTAATAAATCATTAAATGAGAATAACTCCATTTTCAACATCGATTGTCATCTATTTGTCATAATTGTCAGGTGTAATATAACGGTCATATTTAGACTGTCATTTTTTTGAAATACGGTTATTAAGATAAATGATTTTTGTTTATTTTGGAGATACGTAAGTCCAAATATTACCAGGCGTAAGCTTTGGAGATATAGGCCGAAAACCAAAACTTGTTTGATAAATATACAATTAGTAGGTCAATTATAGGAAATTACTGACATGAACTCCGAAAAGATATTAGTAGTAGAAGACGAACCGGCCATACGTGAGATGATAGTCACTACTCTGGAAATGGCAGGTTTTGAGTGCGTGCAAGCTGAAGATGTGAATGAGGCTCATAATAAGGTGGTAGATCATAGACCTGCTTTAATTTTGTTAGACTGGATGTTACCCGGCAATCAATCGGGCATTGATTTGTGTCGCCGCTTAAAAAAAGATGACCTTTTGTCTGAAACACCCATTATTATGTTAACGGCTAGAGGCGAGGAAGATAACAAGGTTCAGGGACTTGACGCCGGCGCAGATGATTATATTACCAAGCCCTTCTCAACGCGTGAATTGATATCAAGAATTAAAGCAGTACTGCGTCGCAGCAGTGCCTTATCTGGCGATAAGCCCATCGAAGCCGAAGGCTTGAGTTTAGATCCCGTTAGCCAACGTCTGTCTGCCGATGGTATGCCTATCGAGATTGGTCCGACAGAATATCGTCTGCTCGCCTTCTTTATGAGTCATCCAGAACGGGCTTATACGCGCACGCAGCTGTTAGACCAAGTATGGGGCGGTAATGTCTATGTTGAAGATCGAACCATTGATGTGCATATTCGTCGTTTGCGCAAAGTGCTTGAGCCTTATAACTACGCTGGGTTTATTCAGACGGTACGCGGAACGGGTTATCGTTTCTCAACGCAAGTGAATGGTTAGTTGACCTTAGGCGTGAACTCATAGCGTAAATGGGGTCACGCCCTATATAGAGTGGTTTAAGGTTTCACTCATATCTAACTTAGCGTGGCTGTGCTACGTGCTATTTGAGCTATCACTTTCATGTTATATTAGCCTTTCTAAAAATAATCTATCCTAACCTTGTTAGACTCGGTCATGCTCACTGAATCGACTATTTGTATCGTTTGACCTATCCTTCTTTGAGAGGTCGATTTTTAGATTTGCTATAATGTGAATTGACCAACTATATTTTATGGATCATAATTTTTAATGTCCAATTTTGCTTAATGGCACAATTTTACCTAGTGCCACACCTCCTCAGCATAACCTGATCCCTCTATACTAGATAGGATATCGCTCGCCCAACATTGAGAAAGTCATGAGTCAATCGCCAGAACATAAACCAAATGCAAAAACGAGCGTTGAGCAAGACATTAAGATCAAGCAAGCCTCTAATTTGAAAGTTCGAAACAAAGATAATAGGGATATGCACGAAAAACCCTTTGCTTCTGTCTTGTTATCTAATGACGATACAGAGGATATGGCAGACGACTTAACGACTAAATCGCCCAATAAGTCTACCAATAAGACGACCAATAACTCGCTTAATAAGCTGTCCAATACTGTACCTAATAAAACCGTGCAAGACAGCGTTAATGACTCTGCTAAGGGTAGCACTCAAAATCCTAAAAAAACAACAAGTACCACGTCGAAGTTTACCAACAAGTTCACCTTGCCAAACCATATTGGTCAAGCCCCAAATTTACTTCCCACCCAGTTGACTCCCCAAACTCAAGCGCAACGAGCGGAAACTGAAAAGCATGGATCGGTCATATTTTGGTCAGACTTTAAATGGTTGATCGTTATGATTATCGCTGGCGCTGGTCTTGGGTGGTATATTGACTCGGTCGCTTGGGGCATTATTATCGGGCTGTTGGTTTATTATATTTGGCGATTGTATGCGATACAGCAGTTTTATAATTGGATGAATCAGTCCTTGACGCTACCCCCTCCTGACTTTTCAGGAAGTATGACGTTTATGGCAAGCCAGCTATATGAAAGTAAAAAGCAGGAGCAACTGACCAATCAGAAAATGATGGGGCTCATAAAAAAGATCCGTAGCTCATTGCTGGCGCTGCAAGATGCCGTTATTTTACTTGATGGTAATGACAGCTTGGAGTGGTGGAACCAAGCGGCTGAAAACCTGTTGGCATTACGATCTGAAGATCAAGGCAGAAGTATCTTAGATCTCATCGATGTACCCGAATTTGAACAATATTACACCACAGCGACGTCTCCAAATGAAGGTCTACGTCTTCGATCATGGCGAGATTATGAGCGGTTTTTGCAATGTGAAGTGACTCACTTTGGTAATGAAAAGCTACTGATCATCTATGATGTCACGCGTTTACAGCACTTAGAGCAGATGCGTAAAGACTTCGTTGGTAATGTCTCACATGAGCTACGTACGCCGCTAACCGTACTGATGGGATATATTGAGACCTTCTCTGATCAACCTGATTTAGACCCAAAATGGCAACGCGGTTTTAATTTGATGACTCAGCAGACTGAGCGTATGAATCGTATCATCAATGACTTGCTGTTGCTGTCACGACTTGAGAATGAAGAGTCCATTCAGTTTGGTCGTGTTGATATGCCAAAGCTATTAACCAGCATTTTTGATGATGCACAAATATATAATAAACAATATGGTCACTTTATAGATCTGCATATCGATTCACAAAAAAACGTCTATGGCTCTGAAGTGTATTTAAATAGTGCTTTGTTAAATCTGGTGACCAATGCCATTAAATATACCCCTCATGGTGGAGAGATTGGCATAACTTGGCAAGAAGTGAAGGGCGGGTGTTTATTTTCTGTGACTGATAATGGACTGGGTATCGCCAGTGAGCATATTGACCGATTAACTGAGCGTTTTTATCGAGTGGATAGTGGACGTAGCCGTGCGACGGGGGGTACTGGACTGGGCTTGGCAATTGTAAAACACGTGGCTTATCAGCATGACGCGAAGCTGACTATTGAGTCCATTGAGGGCAAAGGGTCTACCTTTAATATTTTCTTTCCTGAGAAGAGAATCTATCGAGAAGACGATGTAGAATCGCTATAAATAACTCATTATTAACAGTTAAGGTAGGCTATGGCTTTAGCCCAGCACTTTGATTAAAGGTCTTGACTTGCTGGGCTAAAAGCACCCTCTAACAGGCAATTTTAATAAGTTGAGAACGGGTATCAATAGTAAATAAATAAAAAAGAGTCGTTCAATAAAGAACGACTCTTTTATGTGTCTTAACGAGTAGACTTTAGCTAAAACGTAAGCTCAGCGATTAGTGCTGAACGCCGCCTGCGCCATGGACATGGCCATGGTTCAATTCGTCTTCAGTCGCCGCGCGTACTTCAACGATTTCAACATCGAAGCTTAATTTCTTACCCGCTAATGGATGGTTAGCATCAACCGTCACTGTGTCATCATTAACATCAGTTACGGTCACTAGCATCACTTGACCTTCCGCCTCTGACTGGAACTGCATACCAGGCTGGATATCCTCAACACCTTGGAAGTTAGCACGGGGTACTTTTTGAACCGCTTGTTCTTGGTATTCGCCATACGCATCAGCAGGTTCAATAACGGCAGTTAGTGAATCGCCTGCAGACTTGCCTTCTAACTCTTTTTCAAGACCTGGGATAATGTTGTTGTGGCCATGAAGGTAGGCTAAAGGCTCACCTTGAGACTGGTCAATAACGTTACCATTCTCGTCTTTTAGAATGTAGTTAAAGCGTACGGCAGTATCTTTTGCGATAGTTGTCATAAATATTCCTAAAATATAAGGGGTCAGTAAATTTAAAAGTACACAATAAAGAAGGATGTTTATAAAGCATAGTTATCATTTATGCCACACCTCTACTAATTGCCTTGTCTATTAGATTGCGATGATAGACAAAAGTTTCAAGCCTATACTCTCAAATAAATTGAGAAATTGCGAAGTTTTTTTACAAATTTTAAAAATATAAAATTTAATTTGGTGATTTAGGTCAAAAATTGAGCAAAAAATATTGTATGGTCAATTAAAGGGTTATTATCATAGGGTTTATATATTAGGACATATATTTTTAGGCGTTTAAGTTCTAAACGTTTAAATCACGACCTCAGCAAAATAACGTGTTGCTTGAAGTTTATCCATAAGCCCCTTATCTAACTGATAATACCCACTTTAAAATAATCGCATTTTAAGATAACTGAACTGGTATAACATAAACCGAGACTAAAAGTTAACTCTTTTAAATGTTAATAATAAATGTAAAAACGAATAATTAAAATGGACATTGGTAATATTATGACAACGACAGCCACTCAAAACACCGCATCACAAACCATCAAAGCCACCTTAGACTTTAGCCGATTTAAACAGCACTTGGTCAATGTCACCTTAACGTTTGTCGCTCATCAAGATGCACCAACCTTATGGTTACCTGCTTGGATACCGGGCAGTTACTTAATGCGTGAGTTTGCACGCAACATCACTGCGGTTCATTATCAAACTTATGAGGACGATAAAGGTCAAAGTGGAAAGACTTTACGTAGCAATAGGTTACGCGCGAACAAGCTAAGCAAAAACGAATGGCAGTTAACCGATCTGAAATTTGGAGAGGCCGTCGAGGTCACCTATGAAGTGTATTGTTATGATTTATCGGTGCGCACCGCTTATGTCGATCAGACACGCTTATATGGTAATTTTACCTCGCTAGTACTGGCCGTAGAGGGTCAAGAAAACGCAGCGGTTGAGGTCACTTTAAGCGTGCCGCAAGCGTTTTATGACGGCAACAAATCCCCTGATAATAATCAACAACCCGTCAAAATTGCCTGTGGACTAAAACATACTCATATCCATAACGACGCCCAATATTATTATCATCTTGAAGCCGATAATTATGCCGAATTAATCGATTATCCGTTTGAGATTGCCCCACAAGACGAGTTTGATTTCATCATACACGATGACAGTCACAACACCATTGCCCATCGTTTTTATATTGCAGGCAAGCACACAGCCAATATGGGCAGACTGCAGCAAGACGTGAACCAAATCTGCCAAACCTATCTAAATTGGCTTGATGATGCCCCTTTTAAAGACTACACCTTTATGACCTATGCCAGTGGCAACGACTATGGCGGGCTAGAACATATTAACTCTACCAGCCTTGTCACCCCACGTAGCGACTTACCTACAGCGCAAGAGTCTGACGAACCTAGCGAGGCTTACCAACGCTTTTTAGGCTTATGTAGTCATGAATATTTCCACTCATGGTGGGTGAAAACCGTTCGTCCCGATGTTATGCTTGACGTAGACTTACGCCGTGAGGCATATACGCCACTACTGTGGGTTTTTGAAGGTTTCACCTCCTACATTGACGACTTTATGCTACAAGCCTCAGGCGTGGTCAACAAAGACAGCTATCTTAAATTGTTGGGCGCACAGATTAACCGCTACACCCAAACTCATGGGCGTCATTTGCAAAGCGTTGCAGAATCCAGCTTTGACGCTTGGATTAAGTTATATCGGGCCGATGAAAACACCGGTAACGCAGGCATTAGCTACTACAATAAAGGGGCGCTAGTGGCCTTATGTTTAGACCTCACGTTGATGCAGCATAGCGATGGCAAATACCGTATTTTCGATGTGGTCAAAGCCTTTTATGCCAAAGCTAAAGCTGAAAACAGCAAACGCATTGGCATGGATAATGACAATCTTGAAGCGGTTATCAGTCAATTTATCGACACACAAGTATGGCTAGACTTCAAAGCCCGTTATGTTGACGGCGTAGAAGAGTTACCAATCAAGCAGCTACTTGAGGCCAATGGCGTTAGTCTTAGCGTTGACGATAAAGACAATACCTTAGCGTGGGGCATTGCCGTTACCGAGATCTCAGAGGGGTTAAACGTCAACAAAGT
This sequence comes from Psychrobacter sp. CX5, assembly GCF_057621535.2. Taxonomy (NCBI): domain Bacteria; kingdom Pseudomonadati; phylum Pseudomonadota; class Gammaproteobacteria; order Moraxellales; family Moraxellaceae; genus Psychrobacter; species Psychrobacter sp. CX5. The sequence goes on from NZ_CM177735.1 coordinate 1,729,913, forward strand.
ATTGCGCGATAGCGTGGCAAGTGAGGCAGGCCTCTCCGCCAAAGACATCATAGTTGCGATTGATGGTGTTAAGGCGACCAAAAAACAACTACAAAGCGTTGCAGAGTCAAATCTTGACGCTATTGAGTGTCATGCGTTCCGTCGTGATGAGCTAATGCTCTTTACTGTTGCCAATAAAACTCAATCGGGCATTACCGCCAATCCTAGTTTAGAAAAAGTGAGTTTGAGTTTAAACGACTCAGGGTATGAGCAATGGTTGACGCCTAGTTTTGTAAAGTAGTTTTGAGAAGTGGTTTGGTAAAGTAGTTTGGTAAAGTATCTGTTGGGTTAAGGGTTATTGTGTATATAAGACTACAACGTCTAAAAAGAGTCGAATGAATCCTTTAATTCTTACCCACCAATATTCCCATAGAATAATAGAACGTCTCATAAACTAAAGATTTCAACTTTGGTATTAGCGAACGATACATTGAGGTCTGTGTTGGTGAAGGCTGGCAGGTCATATCATGGTGTACCGCCAATGCTATGGCTCGTTTCATATGCAAGGGGTCTGACACGATTAAACAGGTTTCATAGTCCAGACTATCCATTATTTGCTTAGCTTCAATAAGATTCTCAAAGGTATATCTCGACTTCTCCTCAATTAATATGACTACTTCTGGCACACCTTGGTTAATCAAATAACGTTTGGCTATTTCGCTATCTGATACGCTAGACCCTATACCCAATCCCCCTGTCAAAATGATTCTTTCCACCTTATCTTGGTCATATAAATACTTAGCATGATTAATTCTTTCTCTAAATACGGGAGAGGGCAAATCTTTAACAGTGCCTGCACCTAACACAATAGCAACGTCAGATTGTACATCGGAATAGACTTTCGAAAATTGGTATATTTGGGTGCTATTAAACAAGAGAAAGCCTAAGCCAGCCGTCAATAAGATAAGCACAATACGTTTAATATATTTAAGAGTCGTCATCATTTATTCATCATTATTTATTAAAAAAGTATCAAAAAGATATATATTTTAAATTATTTTGAAGGAAACTAGATGAATAAACCGAGTTGTTTATGTGGCATTTAAGCATCTCAATATTTGATTAAGTTGGGCATTAGGTTTTTCATTCGCCGCTGCATTTGCCAATTTAGGGTTAATGCTTATCGATAACTCAATCAATGGAGAGTTGATGGAAAAGGTGTTAAAGCGTTTCACTTTGAATAGTATTGTATTAGTATCATGAGTGTAAGAGCACATGTTATGCTTACCCCCTCTAATTTAACGGGTTTATGACTTATCTATATCATCCATTGAGAAATTTATGAAACCTAAGATGCCATCCTTGCCTCTTCTTACGCTTTTATTTATGGCATTTTTATCGCCTACAGCCTATGCGCTTGAATCCAGCGATGACTATGAAATTATAGATATCTTTGAAGATGAGTCGTTTGCGAACTATATAGAGGAAGATGAACCTTACGCTCAATATATATTTGAAGTTGAAAAGGGTAGCACCCAGAAGGTTTTTACTGACCACAGTAACGTGCGCCGTCAGCCTAATTTATCATCCGAAGTAATAGATCAGTTAGCAGTAGGACAAGAGGTTGTTATTATCCAACCAGCATCGGTATTAGAGTTAGGACTACGCTCAGCACATTGGTATAAGGTCCAATATAAGAAGGATAATAAAACCCATACCGGCTATATATGGGGTGCTAACTTAAGTATCGGTTATCGACACTTAGAGGGTTATGATTTTTTATTAGGTGTTAATCAAGCATCAGACGCTAATAATAATACCGATGTCGATATGGGTGTCAAAGTGATTAAGGACAATAAACTTAAGCAAAGCGTGGTATTTAGCGCCTATTACGAAAGTTTGACCAGCGTTGATTTTAAATGGGGCAGAAATACAGGACTTAAGGGTGTATCAGGGCTTTTAACCGCTAGTGTATCTGGTGAGGCGTGTGGCATTCCTACCAGCTCTAAACATATGTTATGGGATGGAAACAGACTTATCGAATTGCCTACATTAACCAGTGTTGCAGATGCAGATATTTATTATCATGGAGAGGACTATATCTTTCCGAACGACAAAGGCGGTAAAGCGGGGCACATCATTATGCTTCTGGAAGAGTCAACCAATCAAGAGGCACTTGAGAATGATGAGCTACAACCGAGCAAGACAGTGTTTAAGCACACCATGTATCGATGGTTAGTAGATAGAGATGGAAAAAATGGTAGGTTTATTAAGCTTTGATCGGCTTATCAGACGCCCAGCGATACTCTGTTTCTTTAGCCACTTGCTGAGCAAGCTCAATACCATGTCTATCTGCGATAAAACCCAACGCCATATCCATGCCAGCACTCACGCCAGCAGAGGTGTAGTATTTACCATCGACCACCCAGCGGGCCTGTTTAATCCAGTTAACGCTATTAGATTGTGATGTTGCCCATTCCCAAGCTATTTTGTTGGATGTCGCTTGCTTGCCATCGAGTAAGCCTGCTTTCGCCAACAAAGCACTGCCCGTACAAACAGACAATATCCACTCAGCGGTATCAGCAAGTTGACGTAAGTTTTCTAAGAATTGAGTATGATTAACTAGCTGTCGAGTGCCAAGTCCACCGACGACTAATAAAATATCGGTAGGGTTCGGTAAATTGGTAACAGGGTGAGTCGGCACGGATACACCGTGGGCATTATGAATTAACCCGCCGTTTAGGGAACAAAACTGAATGGCATAACGGTCATTGAGTCTGCCAAACATCTCGACAGGACCGAAGAGGTCTAAGGTTTCAAAGTTATCGAATATCAAAGCGCTAATCGTTTGCATATTATTTATCCTCAGTATGTATGAGCAGTATTAAGATCAGGATTTATTTATTTCGTTTATACCTACTCTCTCATTTATGACTACTAACTAACTGTCTATCAGTTTATCTAATTCCTAATTCCTTCAACCGCTCTTTACTCAAATGCACCCGCACAAACTCGCCAACGCCTAGATTACCCAATTCAAATCCAGCCACTGACCAGCGGATAAGTCGCAAGCAGGGTAGGCCAACATGCGCGGTCATCCGTCTAACCTGTCGGTTTTTGCCCTCATAAATGGTCATCATCAACCAAGAGTCAGGCACACTTTTACGTTCGCGTATGGGTGGATCACGTTGCCATAATGGCATGGGTAACTCTTCTTCGCCTAAGTGTTTGACTTCAGCTGGAAGCGTCTTGCCATCTTTTAAAACCACACCGTCTTGTAATTGAGTCAATTGTTCTAGTGTTGGGATGCCTTCAACTTGCACCAGATACGTTTTGCCTTGTTTGCGACCTTGGTTGGCTTTGGGGGGATGGGTAATGGCTTTATTGACCTGACCGTCTGAGGTCAAGATAAGCAGTCCTTCACTGGTGGCGTCTAATCGACCTGCCACCCGCAACGTTATATCAGTAAAGAACTGTGATAACGGGGCAAATTTATTATTAGCATCATCACTAAATTGGCTTTGCACGCCGTAGGGTTTGTTAAAGAGGATAACGCTTGAGGTTGCCATAAACGAGAGGTTCCAAATACATCAATAAATATTAGAGAAAATAGCTTCGGTTACACTTCTTCAATGCCTCGGTTAACACCGCTACCCTCAGCCCGCCATTGAATAACCGATAGACTGGTTGACGCCATAAGACCAAGTACTATATAACCCACTAGAGCATGTAAGCTTGCTAGCACACGTCCAATACCTTGGGGCTGAAAATCCCCATAACCGGTTGACGTAAAGGTAATAATCGAATAATAGCAGCACAGCCAAAAGTCATAAGTAATAGGACTGCCATCACGTGTGGTATCAATAATACCGATTTGAGTATAAATACTTGATAAGGTCAATAAGAATAAAAATACGTTAAATAAAGAGAGACCAAGCTCTTTCCATAAATGACCACTGTCGCCATAAATGCGTTTTAACGTACTACATAGCGACCATAAAAAAACACCACAAAATACGAAACCAAAGCCAATAATTAGCATGTCACGCCAATGACTATCCGGTAGAAAACGAGCCAGAATATACCAAAGGCCAGCAAAAATAATGAACAAAATAAGGGTACGTCTACCTGTATTCAGATTTAGCATAATAAAGTGCCTAATATAAAATACCTCAATAGTCTAAACTACTGAGGTATTAAGAACCTGTATTCACAAGCTATAATTGGCTCTTTTTGCCTAAAACAAGCCACTACTTTGTTAAAATTCGGCTCGAATAGAATGACTATTCAACCCAATTTTGCCTCGTATTGTCTCATTTTATTCTAAAAATACCATAACTGTAGCTTATGAATACAGGTTCTAAGATAAAATTAAATAGCCAGATTACGAAGATGTTGGAGCAGCAAAGCATCACACATCTTTGCCAAACCAAATGAGCTTATAGTGAGTCTAATGCCTCGTTGAATGTTTTGCTCGGGCGCATGACCTGTGTTACGGTATCCTCATCGGGTAGATAATACCCTTGTAAGTCAACGGGCTTGCCTTGTACGTCATTAAGCTCTTTGACAATCTTCTCTTCATTATCAGCAAGCGTCTGAGCAACTGATTTAAAAGTCCCTTGCAGCTCGCTGTCTTTATCTTGCTTGGCAAGTTCCTGAGCCCAGTACAGCGCTAGATAAAAATGACTACCACGATTGTCAAGCTCACCCACTTTACGAGATGGCGACTTGTTATTGAGCAGTAGGGTTTCGGTCGCATCGTTTAAGGTATCGGCGAGTATTTGCGCTTTGGCATTGTCATTATGCTCAGCTTCATGCTCAAGCGACACCGCCAACGCCAAAAACTCACCAAGCGAATCCCAACGCAGATGGTTTTCTTCTAACACCTGCTGAACATGCTTTGGTGCAGAACCGCCAGCGCCCGTTTCGAACAATCCGCCACCGTTCATAAGTGGGACGATAGATAGCATCTTCGCACTGGTACCTAGCTCTAAAATTGGGAATAAATCGGTCAGATAATCCCGTAACACGTTACCAGTCACAGATATAGTATCTTGCCCCGCTTTTAGGCGCTCAAGAGTATAGCGGGTAGCTTCTCGAATAGACATGATGTGGATATCGAGACCCTCGGTGTCATGATCTTTAAGATAGTGTTCTACTTTTTTAATCAAAGCGGCATGGTGAGGACGGTCTTTATCTAACCAAAACACGGCTGGCATGCCACTGGCCCGTGCACGAGTCACCGCAAGTTTCACCCAGTCTTCAACGGGGGCGTCTTTCACACGGTTCATACGCCAGATGTCATCTTTTTTGACCGTATGTTCGGTCAAAACATGACCTGATTCATCGATCACCTGTACCTTGCCTGCACCTTTGGCTTGAAAAGTTGTATTGTGAGAGCCGTATTCTTCCGCTTTTTTCGCCATGAGTCCAACGTTGGGTACTGTGCCCATGGTTGTTGGATCAAAAGCGCCATTCTCTTTGCAGAATTTAATGGTCTCGTCATATAGCGCAGCATAACTGCTATCAGGAATAACCGCTTTGGTATCATGAAGTTTGCCATCTGGCCCCCACATTTGACCGCCATTACGAATCATCGCTGGCATGGAAGCATCGACAATCACATCACTTGGCACATGTAGGTTGGTGATACCTTTATCGGAATTAACCATTGCCAGTGGCGGATTTTTGTCGTAGATCTTTTGAATGTCCGCTTCAATCTCAGCACGTTTTTCATCGGGTAGTTCTTGAATCTTAGAGAGCAACTGAGCAAACCCATTATTGACATTAACCCCAATCTCATCAAAAAGATCACCATATTTATCAAATAAATCCTTAAAGTAAACCCTAACCGCTTCCCCAAATATAATAGGGTCTGACACCTTCATCATGGTGGCTTTTAGATGTAGTGAGAATAAAACCCCTTGCTGTTTAGCATCCTGTACTTGATTTTCAAAAAACCGAGTTAATACGTCAAAGCAGAGTATAGAGGTATCAATAAGCTCTCCCTCAAGCAGGGGAGATGCAGATTTAAGCTCAGTAACCTCGCCATTTTCGTCGGTAAAAACGACACGATACTGCGTTGGTTTATCAATATTGAGGGTTTTTTCATCATCTGCGAAATCACACGACGCCATCGTCGCCACATGGGTCTTGGAGTCAGGGCTCCACGGCTTCATAGAATGAGGGTGGGCGCGCGCATAGGCCTTTACTGCTTTGGGTGCTCGTCTATCAGAGTTGCCTTCGCGTAGTACAGGATTTACTGCACTGCCTTTGATTTTATCGTAACGTGCTCGAATATCGTTTTCTTCGTCGGTTTGCGGATTATCAGGGAAGTCGGGTAGGGCATAGCCTTTATCTTGTAGCTCTTTGATAGCGGCTTTTAACTGTGACACTGAAGCACTAATGTTGGGTAATTTGATAATATTGGCTTCGGGTTTTAAAACCAGCTCGCCAAGCTCTGCAAGGGCATCAGAAACACGCTGATCTTCAGAAAGATAGTCAGGGAAAACGGCTAAAATGCGATGCGCTAAGGAGATATCACTAACGCCAATATCTATACCTGCTGTCTTGGTAAAAGCTTGCACAATGGGTAGTAAAGAGTGGGTTGCTAGCGCAGGAGCTTCATCTGTTTTGGTATAGATAATCTTTGACATGGTTGTTATGTATCCTTTTTTTGTTGTTATGATGAGATATTAAAAATAAAAAATTAAGAAAATAGTATTAGTATTTATGGCTTAACTGAGCCTAATCTAATAGTAAGCTCGGTCTAATATTATTTAAGCATACTAAATTGTTGGTCTGGACGTCAGTTTACAAATCGTATCTAAAATTAAGCGAATCTGTCTTTTAAACCTAGAATATAAGCCTAACCTAGAATATAAGCCAAGAGTATAGAGGTACTGACAATAAAATACCCCAAGAGTCTAAGACCCTTGAGGTAGTTCGTTACAAAGTTTGCTAAGCGATGATAGCCATTTGGCTCATATTAAATATAGTTGTATGTATTTAATATAATGGCTATCGTTATGACAAATTCTTTGCGCAGTTATATAACCATTATAACGAAGCAATGGCCTCGTTAAAGGTTTGACTAGGACGCATGACGCTCTCAGCGATTGAGTCGTCTGCTAAATAATAGCCATGAAGATCTACCGCATGACCTTGAACCTCATTAAGCTCTTTTAAGATGGTTGATTCTTCACTGGCAAGTTTGTCAGCCAGCGGCGCAAACTGTGCTTTTAAATCAGCATCGTCGTCTTGATTGGCAAGCTCTTGAGACCAATAAAGCGCTAGGTAGAAGTGGCTACCCCGGTTATCAATCTCTCCCGTTTTACGAGAAGGCGACTTATTATTGATCAAGAGTTTTTCAATCGCTTCTTCAAGCGTACTTGCCAACACTTTCGCTTTATTATTATCTTTGCTTCTTGATAGATGGGCTAAAGACTCTGCTAATGCCATAAATTCACCGAGTGAGTCCCAACGTAAATGGTTTTCCTCAAGCAACTGCTGAACGTGCTTAGGTGCAGAACCGCCAGCACCAGTCTCAAACAACCCGCCGCCTTTCATCAATGGCACAACGGACAACATCTTGGCACTGGTACCTAGCTCAAGAATTGGGAATAAGTCAGTGAGATAGTCCCGTAAGATATTACCCGTAACAGAGATGGTATCAAGACCACGTGATACACGTTCTAAGGTGTAACGCATCGCACGTACTTGCGACATAATCTCAATACGAAGACCTTCTGTATCATGATCTTTTAAATAAGTTCTTACCTTTTTGGTAAGCTCATTTTCATGGGGTCTGTATGGATCTAACCAGAACACGGCTGGCGTATCTGATTCGCGCGCTCGATTGACGGCAAGCTTGACCCAATCTTGAATCGGCTCATCTTTAACCTGACACATACGCCAGATATCGCCTTTTTCAACGCGCTGCTCCATCAATACTTCATCGGTATCGTTATCAACAATACGCGCAACACCACCATCACTTGACTCAAAAGTCTTATCATGTGAGCCGTATTCTTCCGCTTTTTTAGCCATCAAACCAACGTTTGGTACCGTACCCATCGTAGTAGGGTCAAAGTTACCATGCCACTTGCAGAAATTGATCATTTCTTGATAAATGCGCGCAAAGGTAGACTCTGGCATCACGGCTTTACAATCATAAAGTTTGCCATCTGCGCCCCACATCTTACCGCCATTACGAATCATAGCAGGCATCGAGGCATCGACAATCACATCGCTTGGTGAGTGAAAGTTGGTAATACCTTTTGAAGAGTCTACCATTGCCAAACGAGGACGATGCTCTTGGCAGGCATGTAAGTCATATTCGATTTCTTCACGTTTTGAGGCAGGTAATTGTTTAATCTTATCGTATAAGTCGGCCATACCGTTATTAACATTAATACCGAGCTCATCAAACGTTTTACCATGCTTCTCAAACGCATCTTTATAGTAAATACGAACAGCGTGACCAAACACAATGGGGTGTGACACTTTCATCATAGTGGCTTTAACGTGTAATGAGAATAAAATACCTGCTTCACGGCAGTCTTCCATTTCACGCTCGTAGAAATCGAGAAGGGCTTTTTTGCTCATAAACATCAGATCGATGATTTCTTTATCTTCTAAAGCGATCTCTGGCTTGAGCACTTTTGCCGTACCATCGTCAAGCAAAAGCTCCATACGCACGTTACGCTCTTTATCTAAGGTAATCGACTGTTCGCCATGATAGAAGTCGCCTGCATGCATGTGAGAAACATGCGTGCTTGACCACTGCTTCCATTCACCCATAGAATGTGGATGTTTGCGCGCATAGTTTTTAACCGCTTTTGGAGCACGGCGGTCTGAGTTACCTTCACGTAAAACAGGGTTAACGGCACTACCTAGTGCTTTACCATAACGCTTGCGAATCTCATTTTCTTCGTCTGTTTGTGGGTCTTCTGGAAAATCTGGGATGGCATAGCCTTTACCTTGTAACTCTTTAATCGCGGCTTTAAGCTGCTGAACAGAGGCGCTAATATTGGGCAGTTTGATAATATTAGTATCAGGATCTTGAGTTAATTTACCCAGCTCAGCAAGGTTGTTAGGAACGCGCTGCTCTTCGGTTAAGTAGTCTGGAAATTCTGCTAGAATTCGGGCGGCCACTGAGATATCACTGGTCTCTACCGCGATATCTGCCGTTTTGGCAAAGGCTTGGACAATAGGTAGGAATGATAGGGTTGCTAGCGCAGGGGCTTCATCGGTTTTCGTATAAATAATTTTTGGCATTGTAGTTATGTCTTCCTCTCGTCAGTGGTTAAGGATTAAACGTCGATCAAATAAAGGATGAAAATTAAAATATGCAATCAAATTAAAAGTCTAACAAAGGTTTTAAAAGGGGTAATCAACAAAATTAGGGTGTCTACTTAATAACTTTCTATAACTCTCTATAACTCTCTATAACTCTCTATAACTCTCTATAACTCTTAGAATAGGCTATAACGCTTAAAATAGCTAAATATAATAGAGTGAACTAATTATACTATTAATGGTTATAGGCTATGTATAGGAAATATATTAGCCCTATTTTACCAGTCTTCTATGCTGATATCATCCCTCACACTACAATTGTAAACTATTTTAGCTAATCCGTTGATTAGATGGCATTATAGTGAACATGACGATAACAACAAATGATGATTTGGATGACACTTTGGTTAGGTTTTATGATATTACTGTCAACTTCTAACATTATTGCAACTCATGCTACTTCTACAGCTAATAGACTAGGGCAAATTATATTCTTTGCCCCGTTCTCAACTTACTAAACTCACTGATGCTTTTAACCCAGTAAATCAAGACCTTTAATCAAAAATGCTCGGCTAAAGCCACAGCCTTAAGCGTTGAGAATAAGATATTCGTTATATCTTATGCGTATGAGATTGAGATATTTGCAAAATTTGACCGTACCCCCATTAAGAGTTGAGGCGGGCATTGTAAATTAAAATAAGCCATAAAATGCTATTATCGAAAATACTAAAAACAACCCCATAAAAAGTGACATTAATAGTCATAGATTTAATATTAATGCCAATAAGAACCTAAATCTTAAATTAAGAACAAAGAAAAATAAAATGACCTATTCCTATTCGATAACCCAAGATTTAGATTGTCAACAGGCAGTACAGTGGCAGACGCCTGATACGCCTTTTATGTCGTTTGCTTACTGGCAAGCGCTGACCAATACAGGGGCGATCGGTGCAGAGTCCGGCTGGGTTCCCCTATATATACTTATTTATAAAAGTCAGGAAGCGTCGTCACTTGACGACACAGAGGGTAAGTCGCTATTAGAGGGTAAGTCGCTAAGTGCTGTGTTTCCATTATTTATTAAAGGGCATCATCAAGGGGAGTATGTGTTTGACCATGCTTGGGCTGATGCTTATGCCCGTTATGGGGTGGATTATTATCCCCGGCTAGTGACCAGTGTCCCTTATACCCCAGTGAGCGGCCAACGATTTTGGTTAGCAAAAGGGGTAACGATGGATAGCGCTATTTGGCTAGCTGCTATTAGTGCTATAGACGATGTCGCTAAGCAAACAGGGGCCTCAAGTTGGCATGGGCTATTTATTGATCCTGAACAAGTTGAAAGTAGTCAGCAGCTTGATGGCGCTATATTTGAGCACCAGTTACTTGAGCGTCAGGGCTGTCAATTTTTGTGGGAAAATAAAAATCTAACTAATAACGGCAAACCCTTTACCAGCTTTGATGATTTTATCAATACGCTAACCGCCAAGAAACGTAAAAACATACGGGCTGAGCGCAAAAAAATAGCCAAGCAGAATCTGTCTTGCCAGCTTAAAGTTGCAAAAGAAATAACAGACGATGATTGGGAAGTTTTTTATCAGTGCTATGCCATGACCTATGCCATTCGCGGACGTCATCCTTATTTAACCCCTGAGTTTTTTGAACAAATAGCCGATACCATGCCTGAGCATCTGATGTTAGCTCAAGGACTCACTGAAAGTGGAGAGGTGATTGCCAGTAGTTTATTCTTTTATGATGATCCGGCGCAGCCCAATGCAACCTTATATGGGCGATATTGGGGTTCTCTTGAGGAGTATGACAGTTTGCACTTTGAGCTATGCTATTATCAGGGCATAGAGTTTGCCATTGCTCAAGGCTTAGCCTTTTTTGACCCCGGCACCCAAGGCGAGCATAAGCTTATTCGCGGATTTGTACCGACTAAGACGCACTCTTTGCACCGTGTTTATGATGCCCGCTTTGAGTCCGCTATCGCCAATTTTTGTCAGCAAGACCGCGAATATATGCGTCTATATCGTCAACAAGCACACGAATCACTGCCATTTAATATTGATAATATGCCCGCCTTTAAAGGGTAGGGCACAAAGAATAGGGATCACCAGTTCACGATGTCAATATCAAAAGAGGCCGATTACTGGCTTACCTCCGACGGGTCTTTGACCGCTTTACTAGAAGATAAAGCCGGTCAACCTTTAAAAGTCGAGCGCACCTTTGAAGGTTATCGCCCGTTAACATTATCTCAAAAAAAACAGTTGGGTTATCGAGGTCAGCAACTCAATCGTCCTATGCACGCATGGGTGCGTGAGGTATTACTCTATGGCAGTGCTGCTATGCCGTGGGTGGCAGCACAAAGTATATTTCCGCTGACAAGTTTAGTAGGAGAGGCGAGACGTCTTAAATATTTGCAGGGTACACCTATTGGCTATGTGATGTTCAAACGTCAGTCGACATTGCCGAGTCAAAGAGTGATACAGTTGACACCACAAGGTTGGCGACGAAGTACAGTCTATCAGTGGCATCATAGACCGATATTAATTAGCGAAACCTTTTTGCCAGAATTTCTTAGCTAAAAAACTGAGAGGGTTGTAGATAGCTTCGTTTGATATTTTTAACAAATAGCGATACCTTGAAAACGTCATCTTCGAGTGGTGTTTTTGTCTTTTTTAAGCCTAATTTCATGTTACACTTATTGCCTAATGTGCGACGATGCCACCCCCTTATAATATCTCCTTAAGTGATGCTGAATACATACTTAGACTGGACTTAAAGGTTGTAATATTAAGAATAGACGGTCGGTTGATTTAGCGCTTGTATTTTTTTATGTCAGCGATGACTTATTTATAGGAAAATAATATGTTTAAAGATATCAGTATTAAAGATTATGACCCAGATTTATATCAAGCCATGGTATCAGAAACTGAGCGTCAAGAGAGCCATATCGAGCTTATCGCCTCAGAAAACTATTGCTCACCAGCAGTCATGGAAGCGCAAGGGTCAGATTTGACCAACAAATACGCAGAAGGCTATCCGGGCAAACGTTACTATGGCGGCTGTGAGTATGTTGACGTGGTTGAACAATTAGCCATTGACCGTGCCAAAGAGCTGTTTGGCGCCGAATACGCTAATGTACAACCACATGCTGGTAGCCAAGCTAACTCAGCAGTATTCTTAGCGTTACTAGATGCAGGCGATACGGTATTAGGCATGAGTCTAGACGCAGGCGGTCACTTAACGCATGGCGCTCATGTGAACTTCTCTGGTATTAACTATAATGCCGTACAATATGGCTTAGTAGAAGAAACCGGTCTCATCGATTACGACGAAGTTGAACGCTTAGCTAAAGAGCACAAGCCAAAAATGATCATCGCTGGCTTCTCCGCATATTCTCAAGTGGTGGATTGGCAGCGTTTCCGCGATATTGCGGACAAAGTTGGCGCTTACTTCTTTGTTGATATGGCACACGTAGCAGGTCTAGTGGCCGCTGGCGTTTACCCAAGCCCAGTACCGTTTGCAGATGTGGTCACCACCACCACTCATAAAACTCTTCGTGGCCCTCGTTCAGGTCTGATTTTATCGCGTGATGATAAGCTGGCTAAAAAGTTAAACTCAGCGGTATTCCCAGGCAATCAAGGTGGCCCGTTAATGCACGCCATTGCTGCAAAAGCAGTTTGCTTCAAAGAAGCCTTGCAAGATGACTTCAAAACGTACCAACAGCAAGTGGTGAAAAACGCACAAGCGATGGCTAAAGTCATCCAAGAGCGGGGCTATGACATCATCTCTGGCGGTACTGAAAACCACCTTATGCTTATAAGCCTAGTTAAACAAGAAATGACGGGTAAAGAAGCTGATAAATGGCTAGGCGATGCGGGTATTACGGTCAATAAAAATGCGGTACCAAATGACCCTAAATCACCGTTCGTCACATCAGGTATTCGTATCGGGACACCGGCTATTACTACTCGTGGCTTTAATGAAGCGCAATCTAGCGAGTTAGCAGGCTGGATTTGTGATGTATTAGACAGTCGTGGGGATGAGCAAGTGATCGCTGATACCCGTAAAAAAGTACAGGCTATTTGCAAAGAACTGCCTGTTTATGAAAGCAATCAGTAGTTGTCACCAGTAGCTATAAATAATTGCTGAACTTATATCATAATGGTTTGCTTAAAACCGCTTAGATAATTATCTAAGCGGTTTTTTTGTTTTAAATAACTATGTTAATGAAAATATAGTCACAGAAGTCTAAAATGGTTACAAGGCAACCGAGTGCAAGTAGCCAGTAGCCAGTAATACGGGTATAGGCTTAACGCAGTTAACGCCGTAACCGTTTAGTAGTTCGTTGACGATAGAGAAATCTTATGCATCTTAGAATACACTCTTTTTACCCTGTTAAGGAGCCACTAATCTCTTTACATAAACGGTAAATTAACAAAGATTTGAAGTACGGTGGCGTTGACAATATCGACAAAGAACGCACCAACCATTGGCACAATTAAGAACGCTTTTGGAGACGCTAAATAGCGATCTGTGACGGCTTGCATATTAGCAATCGCTGTCGGCGTCGCTCCCATACCAAAGCCGCAATGGCCTGCTGACAAAACAGCCGCATCATAGTCTTTACCCATAATTTTAAAGGTAATTAAATACACAAATGCGATCATCGCTAATGTTTGAACCAGTAAGATGATTAATACGGGGCCAGCAAGATCAGTTAACTGCCATAGTTTTAGAGATAGCAAAGCCATGGCTAAAAATAAACTTAACGATGCGTTACCAATTACATCGATGGCCCGATCAAACATATGAAAATCAAATACGGTCGTCAGTACGTTACGGATGATAACGCCCCCTGCCAGTGCCCAAACAAAGGTAGGCAGGTCAAACCAAGTGCCTTCTCCGACAGCGGTCATAATCTCAGCAAAAGCTAAGGCACCTGCAAACAGTGCTAATGATTCGATGGTAGAGGATGCCGTGATGAGGCGTATATTGTCCGGCTTCTCAAAAATCTCTTTATTTCTATAAGCCTCTTCTTCACTGTGTTTAGTACTATACAGTGACTGCTTGCCGGCCAGTTTTTCAGTTTCACTAGGATTGGGATTGACAGGCGTAGGCTTGACGCCTAGACGATTGATTAATCGGCGGGCAACAGGACCACCGATCACGCCGCCTGCAACAAGACCATAGGTGGCGACCGCAATACCTAATGTGGTGGCGCCAACCACTCCATATTGCTTCTCTAAGGTGATTCCCCAAGCACCAGCAGTACCATGACCACCCGTCAAGGCGATAGAGCCTGTGACCAGTCCCAGTAAAGGGTCTAGTCCCAATAAGCTTGCCATTGATACCCCAACGATATCTTGAATGACAATAAAACCTGACACCACACCAGTAAATATTAGTAACGGTGTCCCTCCTGCTTTTAAGCGCCCAAAGTCAGCACTTAAGCCGATTGAGGCAAAAAACATTAGCATACAAGCAGTTTGAAGCTCTTGCTGAAAGTTGAAGCTATAGCCCCAGATCATATTTAACAGAAAAACGATGATCGCCGCTACTAATCCCCCTGCAACCGGTTCTGGGATATTAAAATCTTCTAAGAACTTAATCCTTTTTACTAACACTCGGCCTAGTAGTAACACTAAGGTGGCTAAGATTAAGGTGTAGTAGCCATTTAAAGTCACTTCCATAAGTTGCTCCTTTAATTTAAAGCATAATTAAGTATCTTTAAGCATCTGTAAACGTCATTCAGACTCATTGGTAACAACCGACACTTTTATGACAATAAATAACCTTAATTTGATAGGAGGCTAACTCCTGCCAAATTAAGGTTAATAGCGTCACTTTATCGTTTATTTCTTAACGTTTGATTCTTATTGTTTATTTCGATTTTAGGTTATTAGGTTAGAGGTTGCTTCAGGTATCCCGTCAAAGGGATTGCCAAAAATTCTGAACAAAAGCGCCAAACTGTCCGTTTAACAAAGCGCTGTCACAAGACATTTAAAAACACTTTCATAGTACGTTTTTAATAGAGGGTGATGAAGCACTTCAGTACTTTAGTTATCTATATGATTTAACTAGTATTATTTTACATGAAAACAGTTACCACTATCAAAGAAAATAGGGGTCGCTATCACAGACTTCCTTAGCAAAGGCCTCAGTGTTAATGACCTCAGCAGCTAAAATCCACTCAACTAAAACCTAAGCAACTAAAACCTAAGCAACAATGACCCTAATATCAAAGACCCAAGCAACAAAAAACGCCAGCATTGGCTGACGTTTTTGTTGATGTTTACATGCTCTTTTGGGAGGCGTTTATAACATTTATTTAAATTTGACACAGCTCAGAGCGAACGATAAAGCGTTTGCCTTCTGGTATCTCAAGTGAAAAGCTGGAACCGCGTCCGTCAACCACATCGATAGTTAAATCTGTGTGTTGCCAGAGTGAATGCTGCGCTTTACCAATATAAAACGGACAGCCAGCAAGGCTGCCAATGAGCACATCCTGTCCGCCCACTTTAAATTCACCTAAGGGATAGCACATCGGTGAGCTGCCATCACAGCACCCACCCGATAGATGAAACATCAGGTCGCCATGTTTCGATGTCAGTAGGGCAATGAGCGCTTCAGTTGCCGGCGTGGCTGTGACTTCCATATCATGATTCCTTTGAGATATAGTCAAAGAAGTCTAAAATGGTTACGAGGCAACCGAGTGCAAGTACTACTAGAGTAGGCTTACCGAGGTTAACACTGTAACCGTTTAGTAGTTCACTGACTATACTTAGAAGAAGCCCATCGCTTTGGGACTGTAGGACACCAATAGGTTCTTCGTTTGTTGATAATGACTGAGCATCATTAAATGGTTTTCACGACCTATGCCAGACTGCTTATAGCCCCCAAACGCTGCATGGGCAGGGTAGAGGTGATAGCAGTTGGTCCAAACTCGACCGGCTTTAATGCCGCGTCCGAAGCGATACGCTTTATGTATATTTCGAGTCCATACACCAGCACCCAAGCCATATAAGGTGTCATTTGCAATACTCATGGCTTCCTCATCATCTTTAAAGGTCGTCACAGATAACACCGGACCAAAAATCTCTTCTTGGAAGATACGCATGTCATTTGTGCCTTTAAACATGGTGGGCTGCACATAATAACCGCCACCTAACTCGTCATCGCGTATGATTTTTTCGCCGCCAACTAAGACTTCTGCGCCTTCTTTTTTGCCAATATCAAGATAAGATAATATCTTTTCTAGCTGATCTGAGCTGGCTTGAGCGCCTACCATGGTGTCGGTATCTAGTGGATTGCCTAGCTTAATAGCTTTTACCCGCTCAATACATCGCTCGATAAATGTATCATAGATGCTCTCATGGATGATCGCGCGAGAAGGGCACGTACATACCTCTCCTTGGTTTAACGCGAACATTACCAAACCTTCTATCGCCTTATCCAAAAAGTCATCATCCTCATCCATCACATCCGCGAAGAAAATGTTAGGACTCTTACCCCCAAGCTCAAGAGTGACAGGAATGATATTTTCACTGGCATACTGCATGATTAAGCGGCCTGTGGTGGTTTCACCAGTGAATGCGACTTTATTTACTCGAGGATTGGTTGCCAATGGTTTACCCGCCTCAGCCCCAAACCCATTAACAATATTAAGCACACCTTTGGGCAGCATATCCATAATACCTGTCACTTCTAGTAAGTATAAAATGGAAGTTGGCGTTTGTTCAGCAGGCTTAAGGATGATGCAGTTGCCCGCCGCTAATGCAGGCGCAATCTTCCAAAATGCCATGAGAATAGGGAAGTTCCAAGGAATAATCTGCCCGACAACACCCAGAGGCTCATGGAAATGATAGGCCACTGTGTCATCATCAAGTTGGCTCAAGCTGCCTTCTTGAGCACGGATAGCACTCGCAAAATAGCGGAGTTGATCGACAGCCAACGGAATATCAGCAGCGAGTGTTTCGCGCACTGGCTTACCATTTTCATAGCATTCAGCAATGGCAATATTTTCTAAATTAGCTTCAATGGCGTCTGCCATTTTATTGATAAGTTGCGCGCGTTCCGCAACGCTGGTTTTACCCCACGCGTCTTTTGCAGCATGGGCGGCATCGAGAGCTTTTTCGATATCTTCTGCCGTAGAGCGAGCAACTTTGCTGATAATCTTGCCATCTATTGGGCTTGGATTATCAAAATACTCACCCTTAACAGGGGGCGTCCATTCACCACCGATTAAGTTGTCGTATTTATCCCGAAATTTGACAGGACTGTCCGCTGTATTTGGAAAACTGTATAACATGTTACACTCCTTGTTACATGGTTTACCCTTTTCTAAAACAACCTATCTTCGTCAAGCGCAGTCAAGCGTATTGTGAAGCTACTATTTGTAGCGTTTGCACTCACTTTCCTTGATAAGTTAATTTGTAGATTGGATAGTAGGTTTAAAATAAAAGGCGGATGCCTTTATCGTTTACTTGTAGATAAAGATTTTCTTGTAAATAAAGAAGTGATTAATGCTCTATCTATGTTTATGTAGATCTATGCACCACGCTTTAGTTGTTTAAACTAAAATGTTTAACGTTCCTTGTTTAACACTATTATGAAATTAAACGTTGTTTATACGTCTTTCGCAATGACTTTTTTCTAAAAATGGACTCCCTTGTTAAAATCGCTTTGAGTCGTTCAGTGTCTATATGTTCACTATAATAGACGTGTTTAGCTCAGGATAATAGTATTATTTATTAATATATGGAATAATTTGGAAAACTTAAAGTTATAAGTTTAAAAAAGCGCATATTTAAATGTTTTAACCGCCTAACTGATTTAATCCCAGCGCCAATACTAATCCAATGGCAGCACTGATACCTGACCAGTGGTTACTTTTCTTAAACGCCTCAGGGAATAGTTCTGTCGCCAATGATGCAATCACGGCACCTGCGGCAAAACAGTCTATTAAGCTTAATGTTGATTTTGGCACTTCGCGTAGTAGTAAGTTACCTGCCAGTGCAGCTATAGATAACAAAACAGCGGCACCAATCCAGGTAAGCATAATAGCCTTAGTACTACTGCCTTGATCCTTCATTTGTTTAGCGCCGCCCGCTGCCTCTGGTAAGTTGGAAAGCAAAATTGAACCAGCTAACGCCGCAACTTGCATAACATTACCCGAAATTAAGGATACTCCAAGGGCTAAGTTTTCTGGAACCCCATCCAACGTGACAGCCGCTAGCAATCCCATGCCACCCTGGTCTTTTAATCGAGTATCTATCCAGTAATCCACACTGGTAAACACCACGGCTCCAAGCATCGTAAAAACGGCGACTAACCAAAGTCCTGACTCTCCAACGGCAGGCTGCAGCATCTCTAGTGCGACCGATAGCATCAAAGCGCCGCCGGCCAACGCCAATAGATTACCTTGAACCCAATCAGGGAATTTCCCTTTAGCACCCCATAGCGCCCCGACAATTAAGGCGCCTGACACGACCAATATTACTAAGAAAACCATCATTAGTGGGTAAGTCCTTATCGTTAAAGTAAAGGTTCAGTCCTTCCTACATTAGCTAGTATTTTAGCGGTTTACCCTAAATGACTTTAAGTTAGATTGTGTAAAGGGATTCAAAAATTTAAATCATATAAAGAAGCGGAAAAACGAACCTACTCTTTATATTATAAAAAACGCCAGCGATGGCTGACGTTATAAGCGAATATCAATAAGAAGATCAATAAGAAGATCAATAAACGGTTAAAACTAACGTTTAAAATCAGAGCAGTGTCCTTGTTAATATGGGAATGCTTTAACCTCGAACTTCGCCATGACCATATACAATCCACTTTTGCGAAGTAAGACCATTGAGTCCTACAGGGCCACGGGCATGAATCTTGTCGGTTGAAATACCAATTTCTGCACCTAATCCATATTCAAAACCATCTGCAAAGCGACTAGAGGCGTTAATCATGACACTGGCTGAGTCTACTTCGCGGATAAAGCGCTGAGACTTGTTGTAATTGTTAGTAATAATGACATCGGTATGATGACTGCCGTGCGTATTAATATGAGCGATAGCTTCATCTAAGCCGTCAATCACTTTCACAGCTAATATAGGTGCCAAATACTCAGTATCCCAGTCCTCTTCATTGGCATCACTTAAGTGGCCTGCAAGCTTAGCGTTGTCATTTAATATGGCTTTAGCGGCAGTGTCTAAACGAAGCTGCATGGCATCATCCGCCTCAACAATCGCTTCGGCAATCTTAGGAAGTAGCTCATCGGCTACCGATTGATCAACCAATAAGGTTTCCATGGTATTGCAAGTTCCATAGCGGTGGGTTTTAGCATTCACGCTCACTTTAATGGCAATTTCGGGATCAGCATCACTGTCAATAAAGGTATGGCAATTCCCATCAAGATGTTTAATCACCGGCACTTTTGCGTCTTCACTTATACGCTTGATAAGACCTTTGCCGCCGCGTGGGACGATGACGTCTACAAAATCAGTCATCGTAATCAGCTCGCCCACTGCAGCACGGTCAGTCGTTTGTAGCACTTGTACACCGTATTCGGGAAGGCCTGCTTCTTTTAATCCCTCTAATATACATTTTGCAATGGCTTGATTTGACTCAAAAGCTTCTGAGCCACCCCGTAAGATTATCGCATTGCCTGACTTTAGCGCCAATGAAGCGGCTTCCAAAGTAACGTTAGGGCGTGATTCGTAAATCATACCCACCACACCTAAAGGCACCCGCATTTTACCTAGTTGGATACCTGAGGGACGAAAGGTCATATCCGTCACTTCACCAATAGGATCTGGTAAGGTCGCAACATCTTTAAGACCTTGTAACATCCCATCGAAACGCGCATCATTTAATTCTAAACGGTCAAGCAGAGCGGCATCTAAATTATTTTTATGACCGTTATCCATATCAATTTTATTGGCAGCTAGAATATCTGCTTTTGACTGTTCAAGCTTGTCATGGATGGTCAATAAAGCATTGTTTTTGACCCCTGTATTAGCGGCCGCCAAAAATCTAGACGCCTCTCTAGCCTGTTTGCCAACTTGTTGCATATACGCTTTAATGTCTTTAATTTCCTGCGTCATCTGGTATCTCCTAATGTGTATTTAGTCGGTCGATTTAATAAGTCAAATCAATCAATCAATTTAAAGAATAAGCTGATATTAAAGTAGGTTATACAGCCCCTAATAATTCGTTAATAACATAAAGCAGATGACGCCAATAGTAAAGCCGAATACGTGTCAGACTATGTAATGATATAAGATGATAAGGCGAAGAGATGACAAGTTATTAGGTTAAGATATCAATGAGGGAGATAAAGGATCTTTTACGTTACTCACAAATGCTCACAAAGCACTACGAAACTTAGATATTGTACAGTGCCATCAGACAGTAAAGTGTCATTAACAAAAGTGACATTAACAATTTTGAAAGCTGACAATTTTGAAAGCGGCTTGTGAGCAAGTTTTGATTAGTTAGTGAGTTTTATTGTGTATAGCTATGTATACTTTGCTAGCAAAGCGTTCGAAATAAACTTATGACTGTAAAACTTTAAATATCTAGTGTCGAGGTACTGTTATGAAAACAATTATGAAATCATTATTAACGCCATTGTTTGCCGTCAGTTTATTAGGTATGGGACTAACTGCTTGTGATAACTCAAAGCAGGAACCAACAGCGGTTGACGAATCTGCGGAGTCTGCACCCGTTGAAACTGAAACCAACGAAGCTAAGAGCATAGATACTGATATAACAGATGCTAATTCTGTTGATACAAGTCAATCGGATACTAACGATGCAAGTACGATAGGGGATGATCAAGTACTTGATGGGACTGAAAAAGAAGAGCACGTTTCTACTTACTGATCTACTTACTTATTCTGTTAATGTATCAAGCTGACATATTTATAGGACTTACGCAAATAAATGACTACCAGTCGCCATACGTTTTACAGATGCTGAAGTACGAATTGGGTAAGCGCTAATAAGCTTTTATTAGCCCCTCTAAAATTAAGTAAGCCTCCAATTTAGGGCATGTTATATAGCATGTTTTATAGCATAGTTTAGAATATAGTTTAGAGCATAGTTTTCTTGAATTGGAGCTTTAAAAGTTAAACTGTTATAGCCTTATGTGTCGTCAATTGTTTTATAATGACGATAGATAAGGCTTTTTTTTATTCATCAAAATAACGGTATAATCCCTCCTTAGAGATAAAGTACTTATAAAAGTACTTATAAAAGTACTTATAGAAGATTAAACGATGCGACTTACTTAGCATTTTGAATATTTTATCAATTAGAAGTCTCGTGAAAAACAAACGGTTTGAGATTAAAATTTGCTAATAGGGCAGGTTTTAAGCGACAATATATCTTGTTGGATCTTCTATTAAAAAACTAGCTATCTTAATATTGAACCCAACGGTTAACCCAACTTCTAACCTAGATTAAAACCCTAACCTTAAACCTGACGCTAACTCATTTCGGATGCACGCCACGCTTATGCCACACACTACTTCAGATCGACCTATTGCCCTTGATTTGCAAAATATTCATAAAAGTTACGGCTCGCTAGAAGTGTTAAAAGGAGTGTCATTGACTGCTTATGATGGCGATGTGATATCCATTTTGGGGTCATCCGGCTCCGGTAAATCGACCTTACTGCGCTGTATTAATTTACTTGAAAAGCCAAACCAAGGCACGATTACGTTAGGCGGTGAATCTTTAAAGCTAGTGCCTAGCAAGTCTGGGGAGTTACAAGCGGCTAATAGGGCTCAGTTAGAAAGTTTTCGCGCCCGTGTAGGCTTTGTTTTTCAAAATTTTAACTTATGGCCACACAAAACCATTTTAGAAAATATCATTGAAGGACCCACTCAAGTATTAAAATTGAGTAAAGATCAGGCCATTAGTGACGCTGAAGCCTTGCTTGAAAAAGTAGGGTTGTTTGATAAAAGAGAAGCCTATCCTGCTAATTTGTCGGGTGGTCAACGTCAGCGTGTGGCCATTGCCCGTGCACTGGCTATGAACCCTCAAGTCTTATTGTTTGACGAGCCGACTTCTGCCCTCGATCCAGAGCTGGTCAATGAAGTGCTGTCAGTTATGCGGGACTTGGCAGCGGAAGGTCGCACTATGCTGATAGTGACTCACGAAATGCGCTTTGCACGGGATGTATCTTCACAAGTGGTGTTTTTACATCAAGGTCGTATTGAAGAGGCCGGCACCCCTGACCAGATCTTTAATAATCCGACGTCGCCACGCGTTCGCGAATTTATGGCATCGCATCATGCAGATGCTAATAATAAACAGTAAATGGCTTAATAAAGGGTTTAGTTAATAAAGCTTTTAAGAATTAATTTAGTATTTTCAATTAAAATTTAGGCTATTTATCAGTACATCATAGTATAAAGGCAAAATCTCAAATAGTTTTATTTGTTTTTAAATAGTATTTGAGGTATTATTTTTTGTATCAATTTGCAAACTACTGTAACGCTATATGCCTATCCAATTTAAATATTGGACTTTAAAATTTTTAGTTTAGCTACTAAAAAATTGACACTTAATTTAAACTGATTTTGTATTTATATTTTCAAATAAAATATTAGTTATATCAATCATTAATGTTAATTATTAAGTCAGTACGGTATGCAAACTTTGATTTACGTTATTTCCTACACCCTTATATAAGTCATTTAAAGGCATAAATTTATTTTTAAGCTTAATTTTTTGAGCCCATTAGCTAAATTCGATAGCAAAGCTTATGATGAAAGTTTGATTTGGATTTGAAAGTTTTATTTTGATGTATATGACTTATATTTATACTTCCACTGCTTCTTATTCATTTTGAGAGATCGTTAAATGAACACTTCAAATACTGCATCTAAATCAACCTTAAGCAAGTTAGTAAGACCTATTGCTGCGGCAACCATGGCGCTTTCAATGACATTAATCATTGGCTGTAATGATAATAGCAAAACGGGTGAGTCAGATGCAGTGACTTCTGATTCAACACAATCTATAAAAATTGCCACTGAAGGCGCATACCCTCCATTTAATGCTGTTGATAATGAGGGTAATTTAATCGGTTTTGATGTGGACTTAGTCAATGCCCTTTGTGATGAGATGAAAGCTAAATGTGAAGTTGTTGCTCAGGATTGGGATGGTATAATTCCAGGGTTAAAGGCTGGCAAATATGACGCTATTATAGCAGGTATGTCGATTACTGAAGATCGGGCTGAACAAGTCGATTTTACCGATCCTTACTTTGAAAACTCTTTGGTATTTATCACGAAAAAAGACAGCAACATCAATCCAGATGATAGAAGTTCTCTTGAAGGCTTAACCATAGCGACACAACGTACTACAGTTGCTGCAGATTGGCTGAAAGAAAATGTACCGAACGCAGAAGCTGCGTTACATGAAACAATGACCAATGCCTTTTTAGACTTAGAAGCGGGTCGAGTCGATGCTATTTTATCAGATAAAGCACCCGCAGTTGACTGGCTGAGTAAGGGTAATACCGATTATACCCTTACAGGTACTGAAATCGATATTAATGATAATATAGGTATAGCAGTGCGTAAAGGTGATGATGACTTAAAAGGTAAATTCAATACTGCTCTCTCTACTTTAAAGGGAAATGGGACATATGACAACATTGTAGAAAAACACTTTGTCATTGAAGATAAATAATTATAAGACTGCGTTTGATTTAACGCATTTGATAGTTTTAATATGGGATACCAAACAACGTGTTGGATTTACAAGGTTTTGGTCATCTGTTAATTGGTGGTTCACTCGTTACCATTAAACTTGCTGTTTATAGTCTGTTAATTGGTTTAATACTTGGACTCCTTGGGGCAACTGCCAAATTATCAAAGGTATGGATTTTTCGTAAATTAGCTACAATTTATACGGCTACTATGCGAGGTATCCCAGAGCTACTATTAGTATTATTTATATACTATGGTGGCTCCTTAATCATAATGGCTATACTTAAACAGTTTGGCTATAACGACTATGTCGAGGTTAGCCCCTTTTTAGCTGGTGTTCTTGCCTTATCAATAGCTTTTGGCGCTTATGCGACAGAAGTTTTTCGTATGGCAATTTTAGAAATTCCTGATGGACAACGTGAGGCTGCAGAAGCCCTAGGTATGCGACCCCTGCAAATCTATTTTAGAATTATCATGCCTCAGGTTTGGACAGTTGCCCTTCCAGGGTTAGGCAATCTATTTTTAGTATTGTTGAAAGATACTGCCTTAGTTTCAGTAGTGGGTTTAAAAGATATTATGTATCAAGCCACCCGTGGTCAACAAGCGACTCAACAGCCTTTCACTTTTTATATGGCTGCTGCTATCATTTATTTAGGGCTGACGATACTTATAACAGGTATCGTGATGTGGTTAGAATGGCGGGCTAATCCAGCTGCACGCTATTCCAAAAAGCTGAATAAACAGTCTTCTTCCTTTCCTATTAATTTAACGAAACAGTAGGAGGCGAAATGGAGTGGAGCTGGAAGGTCATCTTTGAGTACTTTCCCGAATTATTGGCTGGCGTTATTCCAACGACTGAACTAGTAGTACTGTCTGGTTTTATTGGTCTGCTCTTAGGTTTGGGTATGGCATTAATGCGATTATCCAATAATATATTCTTGAAAGGGTTAGCATTTACCTATATTTTCTTCTTCCGTGGTACTCCCTTATTGGTACAGATTTTTCTGATTTACTTTGGATTATCGCAGTTTGAATTTTTTAGAAATTCATTCTTATGGGACCCTGTTTTTAGTAGTAAATTTTGGTGCGCCATTATTGCTTTCACTCTAAACACAAGTGCTTATATTGCAGAGATTATTCGCGGTGCAATTCAGTCGATACCGGAGGGCGAGCTTGAAGCAGCTGATGCTATTGGCATGTCAAAATTACAAAAATTGAAACGTATAACCTTGCCCCGAGCTTTTTCGATTATGCTTCCTGCTTATAGCAATGAAGTTATCTTTATGCTTAAAGGTAGTGCCTTAGCAATGACGATCGGAGTTGTCGAGATTATGAATGTTGCTAAAACGGTTGGTTCTCGGACCTATGCTACTATTGAAATGTTATTTGCCGCTGGAGTAATTTACTTAGTATTGACTTGGATTATATTACTTATATTCCGTTTGGTTGAAAAACGTATGAATCGACATACTAATTATGTGCCCCCTGATGTGGCGACGACAACGGTACCTTAATATTGAAACAGCCAGCATTTAATATATGCTGGCTGTTTTGTTTTTTATAGTCGTATTAAAATCATCACCCTAATTGTTGTCATTGAATGTGAGCGAAACTATGAGCCTAAATTATGAACACCCTATCAATGAAACGAAACTGAATGATGCCAGTGGCGGTGACATTAACATGGCAAAAAATATAGCCAGTGGCAAAGTAGTGTGCGTTGGGCGTAATTATGCGGCCCATGCTGCCGAGCTTGGTAATGCTATACCTGAACGGCCCATTCTATTTATCAAGCCTGCCTCTAGCATTATTCGCACTGATAGCCCTATTGCAAGTCACGTTCAAGATATTCCACGTGATAACGCATATGAAGTGCATTATGAGGCAGAGCTGTGCCTACGCTTAGGAGCTGATATCAAAGCAGCTTCTGTTGAACAAGTCAAAAATACAGTGGGACTTGTTAAAGAGGTAACAGTAGGACTGGACTTAACCCTACGTGATTTACAAACTGAGCTCAAACAAAAAGGCTATCCTTGGGAGCGTGCTAAGTGCTTTGACGGTGCTTGTGTATTATGCGACTGGGTCAGTGCTGAGTTCTGTGGTGACTTTAGCAGTGTGCATTATCAGTTATGGATTAATGAGACGTTGGCTCAAGATGGCGATACGGCGCTCATGCTATTTCCAGTGTATGAGTTGCTCAGTGAGATCAGTTATGCCTTTAGCTTACAAGCGGGGGATATTATCATGACGGGTACGCCTAGCGGTGTCGGTGTGTTACATGCTGGAGATAAGTTGGTATTAAAGTTAGGCGAGCATCAGTGGCAAGCTTCTGTGATCTAAGCCGTCAATCCATGCTTCTAATCTAAGCTGTCAATCCAGTCCTTAAACCCAAGCTATTAAACCAAGCTATTAGACCAAGCTATTAGACCAAGCTATTAAATCAAGACTTAGATCTCTAAAACGGTTATAAGTAATCCAAGCCGCCCCTCATTGATAATGAGCGGTGGCGTTTTTATGACCATTGTCACATTTATGTCATAAAATCTTAAGCGGGTTGTCATCTAAAGTGAGTAGTCTATGACATTATTCTAAAAAAGTATCTATTGTAAAAATTTATTAAATATTGATAAGTTGTGTTTCTAAAAATGACTTATAAATGGTTTGAAGCATAATTTTTACTCATTTAATACGATATTTAAGAAGATTTATTTAGTACGCAGAGTTGTGTAAACAACACAAAATATGCACCTTTCAAATTTTGAAACACTAAATTTAGCCATCTACTGTTAGCTTTTTTATCCCCCTAAGGAGTGACTTATGACATCTGTAGTAGCCAACAATAACAATAATGACAAGACTGATGAAGGTTTATTAAAGACCAAAGCCACCCGTCGAAGTGTTCTCACCTTTATGGCAGGTGTTCCCATGCTGCCACTAGCAGGCTGCTCAACAACGTCTACTAAGATGAATCAAGTTGGCAGTGCGCAGTCTATGACCCCTTTGACAAAAGCGGTCAAGAACGTCAAATTTATTGGTATGGAAGCGCCATCACTAGCAAATCCAGAGCAGATGGCAACGGTATATGTCAACTCAAAAATGCAGGCCACCTTTAATGATGGTAGTCAGCAACTATTCGATCTAGAGTACACCCCATTTTTTATTACAGGTGACATGGTGCCAGATGGCAAAGGCGGTACAACTCGTGCCGGTCAGCTTTATAATATCAATAACCAACCTTTGTATGATGCTTCAGCCGGTCAGCCTGTTCCATTTTACTCAAACTGCCCTGATGGCTCGTCGTTAATTACGGTTAAAGGTGCTAAAGTACCAGGCGTTCAAGGCAACCCAGTATTTGCAGTTGTACAGTTTGAATACGCCAGCATGGACCGCGCTGGCAGAGACACTTGGGGCCGTCTGCCTTCACCAATTGCCGTATTAACCTTAGATCAAAATCCAAGTACCGGTGAGCTTAAACTGGTTAAGTATCATAACGTCGATACCTCGCCTGTACATGGCTTATGGATTACTTGTGGCGCTTCTTTATCACCTTGGGGCACCCATTTATCGTCAGAAGAATATGAGCCAGACGCCCATAATCTAGCAAAAGAAGACGACGGTAAGTTTTTAGACTTTAGTAAAGCCTTGTTTGGCGACCAAAACAAAGCCAACCCTTATCACTATGGGCATATGCCAGAAGTATTTGTTAATCCAGATGGCACTGGCTTTGTCAAAAAACATTATAACCTAGGTCGTATTTCTCATGAATTAATCCAGATGATGCCAGATGAGCGTACGGCATTAATGGGTGATGATACGACTAATGGTGGTTTATTTATGTTTGTTGCGGATAAGCCACGTGACTTATCTGCCGGTAACTTATATGTCGCTAAGTTTAATCAGACCTCACCAAAAGGCGTAGGTACAGGTGAGTTCACTACCCAGTGGATTCATTTAGGTCATGCCACCAGCGCTGAGATTGAAGCAATGGCGAATACCTTCAAGCCTGACGACATCATGACAGTAAAATATGAAGATCCCAATGATGCCAGCTTCACCAAGATTTTCTACAATGGTAAGCCAAACTGGGTAAAACTCAATCAAAACAACCAACATGTCGAAAAAGCTGCGGCATTCTTAGAAACTCATCGTTATGCCGCTCTTAAAGGCGCCTCGATGGCGTTCACTAAGATGGAAGGAACGACCGTTAATGCTAAAGATAAAGTCGCTTATTCTGCGATGTCACGTATCGAGAAGTCGATGGTAGATCCTGCTAAATATGGTGACTATGGTGTTCATGTGGCACAAAATAAATCAGGGGCGGTCTATGCGCATCAATTAAGAGGCGGTCAAAAGGCCATCAATAATAACAGCATGATTAATTCTGAGTGGGTCCCTGTCAGTATGTCAGTACCTATGAATTTGGCAGGCGAAGATATTGCTGAAGATGCGTTAGGTAATAAATCACATCCAGACAAAATCTCATGCCCAGATAACATCAAGTATTCTGAAAAAATGCGTACGTTGTTCATTGGTGAAGACTCTGGTACTCACGTGAATAACTTCTTATGGGCCTACAACGTTGATACCCATGAACTAAGCCGTATTCTATCAACGCCAGCTGGTGCGGAATCGACTGGTCTTCACGCTATCGATGAAGTCAATGGATATAATTACATCATGAGTAACTTCCAGCATCCCGGTGAAAACTTGGAAAAAAATACCAAGGTTGCTCCCTATGTCATGCCGTTGGTTAAACGTAATTACAAAGACAACTATGGTGCTGCCGTTGGTTATTTGGGATTACGTGTTGATAACGCTTAATAAGTTTGGTTATCTTTAACCAAATAGTATCAACAATCAAATAGCATTTTTCAGTTAAAAGGAACCTCAAATGAACATTTGGGGTTCCTTTTTTATGAGTGTTATATGCGAGTTTTAAAATTACTTTATGCGAGTGTATGTCTGAAAAGATAATATGAGTAACATAAAGATACTATGAATAATAAGTTTATAATTTAAAAAGATAGTATATTCAATGATTAAAATATAATATAAATACTGTGTCTTAAAGACAACTCATAAAATACTAAATAAAATAAAACTATGACCAATCAATCTATGTCTCAATCAATCTCCCCGCATGACTATCGATTATATGAAAAATGCGATCTTATTACCCCAAGTAGCCCTGTTTATCTCGATGAGCTACCTGAAAAGCTTGATAATTTGGATAAGCTCGATATTAGTGAAATCACGAAACTGGCGTCTACTCACTGTTTTTCAACGATTGAGCAAGAGCCGTTATCCTTAAGTGATTTCTTTGAAGGTTTAGCGCAGCTGACCACAACCGGTGTCGTTGAAATAACTGAGATTGTGGAGGCCATTCATGCCGAGATAATTCTTAGACCTTTAGGTTTGTTTAATGAATTTCATCTCAACCGCTGGCAGCAAGGCTTTATCAGGCAGATGTACAATATGGTTCGCTTTAGTATGAACCATGTTGGACAGGGGATCACTCAGACCAGCGTTAACTTTTACCGTAATAACTTATCCCCGCGTGGTAAAAGACCGTTACCTGATAAGCTTAAGCAGTTGGCAAATGTGATGAATGGTATGATGGGCGATCATTTGGTGAGCCGGCATAACCCTTTAGCGGTTCCGATGATTTTGTATGATAGATATGGGCAACCTCAGCGTAACGAAGTATTTGGGCGGGTGGTCATCCTTTGTCATGGTTTGTGTCTGAGCTATCTGAGTTGGAATCCTTGTGAAGAGGACTGCTTAGGTGAGGCAATAGCGCTGGAGTCTACCAAGCTGACGGTTTTGTATTTAGATTATAATACGGGCAGACGCATCTCTCAAAATGGGCAGTGTTTTGCACAACTGCTACAAGATCTGGTCGATAAAAATCCTGACATCACTCAGATTGACCTAGTTGGCTATAGTATGGGAGGATTGGTCTCGCGTAGCGCATTATTTTATGGTGAGAATCAGGGGTTAAGTTGGGTAGATCGAGTGGGTAATTTGTTGACACTCGGGACACCGCATCAGGGCGCTGGACTTGAACGTATTAGCTACCATGTGTTAGATATTATCGGAGATGTGCCCTTTGCAGGTTCTCTATCCAAAATGGGAGATGTCCGTAGTGCCGGTATTATCGACCTGCGTCACGGCAGCACGCGGGAGGAGGACTGGAAATACTTGGAAAACCGCGATGTATTGCCAGAAGAGTTTCGTCATCCTGCTAAGCTACCTAGCCACATCAATACTTTTTGTATAGCAGCATCAATCGCCGAAGGGATATATGACTCAAAAGCCAGTAACATAGTAGGGGATGGGTTAGTGACAATCGAATCTGCACTAGGAGAAAAAGCAGGAGAACATAACCTACAAGTACCTGAAGGTCATAAAGCAGTATTTTATGGGGTGAATCACTTTAATTTACAGTATGACAAACGCGTTCATGAACAGATTGTATACTGGTTAATGGATAATGGTAAAACTGATTTGTCATTGGCGCTGCGTACCCAGTCATTTCCTGATAACGATTTGGAAGTGGTGGTTTAAAACAATAGCGTTCAAAACAATAGCAGTCTAATATAATTGAGAAACGGGGTGTCGTTAAGACACCCCGTTTCTATTAGTAAACTGATAGTAATGGGTTAATTAATCAAAAATCATTGAATAGTTATTTGAATATTTGTTCAATATCGGCTTTATTAAACGTATAAACCGAGCCACAAAATCCACAGTCCATATCAAATGTTCCACCTTGCTCATCAATAATGTCTAAGGCTTCTGTTTCACCAATTTGGCCGATAGCGGCCTCACATTTTTCACGAGAACAGGTACACCCAAACTCAAGAGTGACGGGATGTGGAGCGACTACTCTTTCTTCATTATATAAGCGGTAAATAATTTCATTGGCGTCAAGGGTAGTCAGCTCATCAAACTTAACCGTACGCGTTAATAGTGTTAAACGGGTCCATAAATCATCATCAATACCCGCACTTTCATTTTGCTCAATCTCATAACTTTCCTGAGCAGTACGGGGTAGCATTTGCACTAAAATACCGCCTGCTTGCAAGCCATCACACGCCAAATTTATCAAAGTCGGTATCTGAGCAGACTGTAATTGATAATGTGCCAAACACTCTGCTAGATTATCATGGCTACGTTCGACAATACCTTGATACGCCTCACCATTATGGGGCTGAATGTTTATAAACATCACCCCTTTTCCCACAGCGCCTAGCTCTGCGAAAGCGTCGTTGGCAGTGGTTTTATTTGCCCAACGTTGTTGCTGCTCAGCTGTGTCATGTTTCCAGCTAGCAAGGGCACGGATAATACCTGACTGGTCACACTCAGCCATCGCCCAATTTAAAAGACTGGTCTCATCTGAGGACTGCAACTGAATAGATAAAGTCCCCTCAATTTTAAGGGTACCAATTAATAAGCTTGCGGCGGTAAGCATCTCGCCTAGCAAGCGTTTGATAGATTCTGGATAGTCCTTTTGGGAAGTAATCATGGCATAGGTTTGCTTTAAGCGCACCACATCACCACGAACAGGTGAGTCTTGGATAAAGAAACGTTGGCGTAAGTCTGTCAGTTCGGTCATAGCGTGTCTCAATAGGTTATTTGGCACTGTCGTTTCCTCATTCGTTATGCTTAAAAGCTCATTATTTATGAATAATAACTAAGTATTGCTAATAACAAACAAAGTTTTGTGTACAACGACCAAATATGAAGGGTTAGCGGGTCAAGCGATCAGTGCTAAATATGTGAGTTTGAAGTGTATTTTATAATGGGGATGATTGTCAGTTTATCAATATTAAAAAGGCGAGGGAAGGTTAGAATAAGGCAAGAGAAAGAAAGTTTTAAGCTTAATCTTACTAGCGTTTTTTTTAATAATTTTGAATATAATGATAAATTTAGGGTTCATTGTTAGGTCTGTCTAGTGAAAACTCATAGGATATGTGTCATTGGTTGACAGTGCTTAGGATAACGTTTTACTATTACTACAGTAAACAACTGTATTCTCAAGGATTAAGTGTATGTTTTCGAGATAACCTTTTGTTTTAAAATAATTTATTTTCAAAGCTATGTTTTTTAATAAATTTAAATTAGTACTTATGAAAATAACCGTATTTAAACGCTTTTTATTTTCAACAGACTCTATTAAAACCTAGTGATATTACAAGCGATTTATTTAATATATTTCTACAGGGATTTAGGTAAATTAGTGCAGCTTTATTTGATTTGTCTTAAAGTTCTTTAAATTAAGATTCTTTAAATTAGGACTCTTTAAAATAGACCATAGCTGCGCACGTCATACAATCAACACAACACACAACAACGAAAGGATTCGTTATGGTTCGTTCTACCAGCTCTTCAAACAGTGTTTCATCCCACGCTTCATCTTCCTCCAAAAATATTGATATTGAAGCGATACAAGGCGTTAGTATGGGTGAAAAATCAGCCAATGCGCCACTTAAGTCCAGTCATGATCGTGGTCCTGAGGTACCCTTAATTGAGGCCACGATTGGTGACTTTTTTGATGCCATAGTCGATAAATATCCCGATAAAGAAGCATTAGTGGTATGTCATCAAGGCATCCGCTGGACTTATCGTGAGCTGCAACAAAAAGTAAATCAATTGGCCAGTGCCATGATTGAGATGGGGCTTGAGGTCGGTGATCGTGTGGGTATTTGGTCGCACAATAATGCAGAATGGCTATTGATGCAATTGGCCACCGCCAAAGCTGGGGTTATTTTGGTAAATATTAACCCAGCCTATCGCAGCTTTGAGCTACAGTATGCATTGAATAAATTAGGCTGTTCTGCTTTGGTACTGATGCGCGTCTTTAAGACCAGTGATTATGCCAATATTGTTCGCGAATTATGCCCAGAGATTTACCATAAGAACTATACTCAGCTTGATTTGGTCGAAATTCCTACCGTAGAGCGTATTATCTGGATTGATGAGCCTGACACCGATGAAACGTTCGGCTTTATGCAGAAGTTTTCAGAATGGATGGCAGAAGGCGATGCCAATGATCCCAGAGTCGCTGAGCGCCAGTCGCAACTAAAAAACACAGACCCTATCAATGTTCAGTTCACCAGTGGCACGACAGGGACGCCAAAAGGCGCTACATTAACCCATCGAAATATTTTAAATAACGGTTATTTTATCGGCGAGGCAATGGATCTAAGCTCTGAGGATCGGTTATGTATCCCAGTGCCACTGTACCATTGCTTTGGCATGGTGCTTGGTAATTTGGCAATACTCACGCATGGCGGCTGTATTGTCTATCCAAATGATGGTTTTGAGCCATTAAGTGTGTTACAAGCCGTTCAAGATGAGAAGTGTACCGCGTTGCATGGTGTCCCAACCATGTTTATTGCTGAGTTAGATCACCCAGAATTTAATACATTCGATTTGTCTACACTACGTACTGGTATTATGGCAGGCTCAAGCTGTCCTATTGAGGTGATGCGCCGTGTGATAGATGAGATGCACATGGATGAGGTTACCATAGCCTACGGTATGACTGAGACTAGCCCAGTATCTTGCCAGACGAATAAGCATACGCCTTTAGAAAAGCAAGTCTCAACTGTCGGATTGGTGCAGCCCAACTTAGAAGTGAAAATCGTTGATACTGAAACGGGTGAGATAGTGCCTATCGGAGAAACGGGGGAGCTATTAACCCGAGGTTATTCGGTGATGAAAGGCTATTGGGGCAGTCGCTTTAAAACTCGTGAAGCTATTCAGGACGGGTGGATGCATACAGGGGATTTAGCGACCATGGATGAAGAGGGTTATATAAAGATCGTTGGGCGTAGTAAAGATATGGTCATTCGTGGCGGAGAGAATATTTATCCGGTTGAGATTGAAAACTATCTGTATCGTCATCCGAAAATCAGTGATGTGCAGATCGTTGGGGTACCTGACAAGAAGTACGGCGAGGTCTTAGCTGCTTGGATTATACCTAAGAAAAACGTCGAGCTTACAGAAGAAGAGGTCAGACAGTTCTGTAAAAATCATATCGCCCATTATAAAATTCCTCAGTATTACCGCTTCGTAGAAGAGTATCCTATGACCATTACCGGCAAAATTCAGAAGTATAAAATTGTCGAGATGATGATTGAAGAGTTGGGCTTATAACGAGGCACCCAATAATCCTATAATTAAATGAATGATTTATTTGGTTTTATTGTATAAAATCATTTATAAAATATAGTTTATTGATTAGTGAGTTTTTATAAATAAAGGCATTATTAGGGTCTGTTGCACATTCAATATTAGGCAACATTAGGATAGGATTGAGTGCGTCATAGACCCTAATTAAAAGCCGACTATTAGAAACTACAATTGAAACCGACTACTAAATGCTTAGATTAAAGCTGTCAATTAAAGCCACAGAATCTCAAAAACGCAAAATATTTAAAATGCAACATATTTAAAACGTAAATTATCAAAACCGCAGATAAGGGATGTCATGAGTGTCACAATTACCAGTAAGCTGAGCCCAAATTCAAAAGAGTTTGCCGACAATACCGCCGCCATGCAGGCAGTGGTAGATGATTTACACGCTCACCTTCAGAAGATTGCCAAAGGTGGTCCAGAGCGTTCAAGAGCCAAGCATTTGGCTCGGGGTAAGCTGCTGCCACGCGAGCGTGTTGAGCGCTTATTGGATCCTGGCACTGCCTTTTTAGAAGTTGCCCCAATGGCGGCGTTTGATATGTATGATGCGGATATTCCTGCGGCAGGGGTCATAGCAGGTATTGGTCGTATAAACGGAATAGAGTGCATGATTGTGTGCAATGATGCCACCGTTAAAGGCGGCACCTACTACCCGATGACCGTTAAAAAACATTTGCGGGCGCAAGAAATTGCCCAAGAAAACAACCTGCCTTGCGTCTATTTAGTAGACTCAGGGGGTGCTAACCTACCCAATCAAGATGAAGTATTCCCCGACAAAGAGCACTTTGGTCGCATTTTCTTTAATCAAGCAAATATGAGTGCCGCGGGCATTCCACAAATTGCAGTGGTGATGGGTAGTTGTACTGCGGGCGGTGCGTATGTGCCAGCCATGAGTGATGAGTCTATCATTGTTAAAGATCAAGGGACTATCTTTTTAGGCGGTCCACCACTAGTGAAAGCAGCCACGGGTGAAGTAGTGAGCGCTGAAGATCTTGGTGGCGGTGATGTGCACACTAGACTCTCTGGTGTTGCCGATTATCTTGCTCAAAATGACTTACATGCCCTGTCAATCGCACGTGATATCGTGGGTAATCTAAATCGTCCGCCAAAACAAATTCCTAATCAGATCACCCCAAGACCGCCAAACTATGATGCCAAAGAGCTATACGGTGTTATTCCGACTGATACTCGAAAGCCCTTTGATATTCGTGAAATTATTGCTCGAATTGTTGACGCCAGTGAGTTTGATGAATTTAAAGCACGTTTTGCGACCACTATCGTGTGTGGTTTTGCCTATATCGAAGGTATGAAAGTTGGCATTATTGCTAATAATGGCATCTTATTTAGTGAGTCAGCTCAAAAAGCGACTCACTTTATCGAGCTGTGCTGCTCACGCAAAATTCCGTTGGTGTTTTTGCAAAATATTACCGGCTTTATGGTCGGTCGTAAGTATGAAAATGAAGGTATTGCCCGCCATGGCGCTAAGATGGTTATGGCAGTAGCCAATGCCAGTGTGCCTAAATTTACGGTCATTGTTGGCGGCTCATTTGGTGCGGGTAACTATGGTATGTGCGGACGGGCTTATAGTCCTAGATTTTTATGGATGTGGCCGAACGCCCGTATTTCAGTGATGGGCGGTGAGCAGGCTGCCTCTGTACTCGCCACAGTAAAACGCGACAATATCGAGCGTAAAGGTGAGACTTGGAGCGCTGAGGAAGAAGAGGCGTTTAAAGCACCTTATAGAGAGATGTACGAAAAGCAAGGTCACCCTTACTATGCCAGTGCAAGGCTGTGGGACGATGGGGTCATTGACCCTGTGGATACGCGTAAGGTATTGGCACTTGGCTTAAGCGCCGTATATAACGCACCGATTGAAGAGACCAAATTTGGTGTGTTTAGGATGTAGTTAGTTATACGGATGGTTATTCTCACAGGGTTAAACCTAAATTGAGAATTTAATCTGTAGTCTGTAGGGTGCGTTTTATGCATCTTTAAGATAGCAGTGTTATTGGTGTGCGTGCATTGCTCATTCTATGACAAATGGTAGTAGACAAAAACTTGGTTGTAGATGAGTTAGAACTTATAGGCAAGGATTAAGATTAAAGGCGTCATAAAGAAACTTATTATAAAGAGTACTTACGCATACCAAAATGATGTGGCGACAGGCAGTCATTTTTGAATTATCTAAAGATAGTGCGAAGCTGCTGCAAAAATAATGACCAGTCGTTTATAAAGATTTGAAATCATATTTTTGCGTAAGTCCTAATAAAGGTAAACTCATTAGGTATTACTGACAAGATATATAAAAGGGCATTAAAAAAAGGACACTCGATGCAAACCTTAACGTTAACAAAAGAGAACCATATCGCTACGGTGACGCTAAGTCGCCCAGACAAACGTAATGCGTTTAATGATGAAGTGATTGCTGAATTGCATGATGCCTTTATTTTATTAGGGAAAGATGATCAGGTGCGAGCTATTGTGCTAGCCGCTGAGGGTAAAGCTTTTTGTGCAGGAGCAGATCTAAACTGGATGCGTGCGATGGCAGATTATAGCCGTGAAGAAAACCTTGCCGATGCGGATAAGTTAGCGCAGATGTTAAAGGTTATTTACGAGTGTCCAAAACCCACCATTGCAGCGATACAAGGTGACGTTTATGCAGGTGGAATTGGACTCATCTGCGTCTGTGATATTGCGATCGCTGTGCAAACGGCTAACTTTTGCTTAAGTGAAGTGCGTTTAGGGTTAGCCCCAGCGACCATCAGCCCTTATGTGATAAGAGCCATGGGTGCCAGAGCGGCGCACCGTTATTTTCTAAGCGCAGAAGTATTTGATGCTCAAGAGGCACATCGTATCGGCATGATTCATGAGTGTGTGCCTGCTGATGAATTGGATAGCACCGTTGCAACGATTGCCAAAAAGCTAAGCAACAATAGCCCTAATGCCGTTAAGGTGTGCAAACAGCTGTTGCAAAGTGTGGCAGGTGAGACAATCGATGATGCGCTTATTGAGCATACTGTCGAGGGTATTGCCGATATTAGAGCCTCTATTGAGGGCAAAGAGGGCGTGCAGTCCTTCTTACAAAAGCGTAAGCCAAATTGGCTGGCAACTTAAACATTAGACACTAAAGAGCATACTATGATTCATGGTAAATGTTTGTGCGGCGATACGGAATTTGCATGCGATATTGAGACCAACCCGTTGAAAATTTATCAATGCCATTGTTCGTTATGTAAAAAGCAAACAGGTTCCAGCTCTAATTCGGCAACTATCATTCCAATAGCTGATTTTAAATGGGTGAAAAAGGGACATATAAAAACATGGCGGAAAGAGACAGGGTTTAGCGCACACTTTTGTGGCAACTGTGGCTGTCCTGTGCCTAATTTATTCGCCAATCAGTACTACTGGATACCTGTTGGCCTACTTGAGTTAGATAATCAGCAAACCTCTGTAGAAGTGGTTGCTCACTTATGCTTAAGCAGCAAGTCGAGTTGGCATCAGATTGATCTAGCATCAGAATCAGAGTCAGAGTCGAAGTCAAATTCTGAGTCGAAGACAAAGCCTGAAAAATTTGAAGCATTACCTGACTTGAAATATCTACTAAAGATTCTCTCATAAGTGATATAACTCTAGGTTTATGCAAAGAAGATATAGGCAAAAACCAAACCATTCAACAGACCCTATTATTAACATCAGTATCAGTATCAGTATCAGCATAAGAATAATACTAATTTTGCATTTATATAGATTAAACGATAAGGAAAGTCATGTTCTCAAAAATACTAATCGCAAACCGTGGAGAAATCGCTTGCCGTGTGGCAGCCACCGCCAAAAAAATGGGTATCCGCACGGTAGCGGTATATTCTGACGCGGATCGCTTTGCAAAGCACGTCAGCGTCTGTGATGAGGCTGTATATTTAGGAGGTTCGTCACCGAAAGACAGCTATCTCAAAGGCGATGCACTAATCCAAATTGCAAAGGATACTGGGGCACAAGCGATTCATCCAGGCTATGGGTTTTTGAGTGAAAATGCTGCTTTTGCGCAAGCGTGTCAGGATGCAGGTATTGTCTTTATAGGCCCTTCTGCCGAGGCGATTACGGCAATGGGGCTGAAGTCTGAGTCAAAGCAATTGATGGAGACAGCAGGCGTTCCCTTAATCCCAGGCTATCATGGCAACAACCAAGATCCCGAGTTTTTACTTAAGGAAGCGGATCGCATTGGCTATCCGTTATTGATTAAAGCCAGCTCTGGCGGCGGCGGTAAAGGTATGCGATTGGTTGAGCGTCGAGAAGACTTTATCAGTTTACTCGATTCCTGCCGACGAGAGGCAACCACCAGCTTTGGTAACGATGCGGTATTGATCGAAAAGTATGCGCTAAATCCCCGCCATATTGAGATTCAAGTATTTGGTGACAGTCATGGCAATTATGTGCACTTATTTGAGCGTGATTGTTCCGTACAGCGACGACATCAAAAAGTATTGGAAGAAGCGCCCGCACCAAATGTTGATGAGGCAATGCGCGAGGCGATGGGTACCGCAGCAATTAACGCAGCACGTGCGGTAAACTATGTCGGAGCAGGTACGGTTGAGTTTATTGTAGAGCAGCGTCCTTCTGATAACGGCGACGTTGAGATGAATTTCTACTTTATGGAGATGAATACCCGTTTACAGGTGGAGCACCCAGTAACAGAAGCCATTACAGGGATGGATTTGGTCGAGTGGCAACTAGTAGTAGCGGCAGGAGGTGAGCTGCCTGTGCGTCAACAAGATTTGCTCATAAACGGTCATGCCATTGAGGCGCGTATTTGTGCTGAGAACCCTGACAATGACTTTTTACCCGCGACCGGTAGCTTATTGACCTATCGTAAGCCTACACATACAAAGTTTAGTGTTGGCACAGTGCGGGTAGATGATGGGGTAGAAGAGGGCGATGTGATCAGTCCTTTCTATGACTCAATGATCGCTAAGCTCATCGTCCATGCACCAACCCGTGAGCAGGCTTTGGCAAAGTTAGACCAAGCCTTAGCACAAACGCGTATTGTCGGATTACCGAATAACGTGGCCTTTTTGCGTCATGTGTTGGCCACGGATTCTTTTAGTCAGGCTAAGCTTGATACTGCCTTAATTGAGCGTGAAAAAGAGGTGTTGTTTCATCAGCAGCCTCTGTCGCTTGAGATGTTAGTTGCGACTGCGATTATTAATAAATTAACAGAAGAGCAAGCGTCAGTGCGCGCTATGACGCATCAAAGCCACGCTCCTTGCCACGACCCTTTTACCAAACTTAGTGGCTGGCGTGGATTTAGTGAATATCAACGACAGTTTAATTTAGTGCTGAATCAAGGGGAGGATGCTCAGGGCTATGTGGCCGTAATCAGTGGCTGTGATAATGGCCATAATCAAGCGGATAATCTAGCCAAAGAGGCAAATAGTAACTGCTTTGAGCTGCGTATTCGTCAATTAGCCGCGGATGAAGACGTTAATCAACCGCAGCCTATAGAGTCACAGCTTGGGAGTGATCATACCCCGCGTAGCGACTTGCTATATAGCGGTCGTATCTTGTACACCGTGACTGATAACAATAGCTATGTGCTATGGGTTAATGGTCAAAGAATCAAGGCGCAAAGCTGGGTAGAAGGCGAAAAAGTGTACGTATTTTGTCACGAGGGCAGTGGTAGCATCACCTTAATCGATGCCATGGCGCATGTTGACAGTGATACTCAGGCAGTGGGTAGTTTAAAATCACCCATGCCAGGTCAGGTTGTGGCATTTAGAGTGGCAGAAGGTGATCGTGTCAAGCAAGGTCAGGCATTGGCGGTGATCGAGGCCATGAAAATTGAGCACACGATTAATGCGCCAGCGGATGGCGTGGTCGCTGAACTGTTATTTGCTCCAGGTGATTTGGTAGCGGATGGTGATGAGCTACTGCGATTAGATACTGAATAATATAATACCTTTTCTACAAAATAACCTATTCTTGTTAGATTCGGTCAGGCTCACTGAACCTACTATGTGTAGCGTTTGCACTCGCCTTCCTAGATAGTTTGGTTTATAGGTTTGTTATAACAGTAAATCGTCAATTAATAGACCCTTTATACTTACAATTTGAGATTTAAAACAAGAGTGACACAGATGAATTACCCCGATAAAGTAAAGATTGTGGATGTCAGTCCTCGAGACGGGCTACAAAATGAAAAACAAACCGTACCCACTAATATTAAATATGAGCTAATTGAAGGCTTGATAGACGCGGGTGTTAAAAAGCTGGAAGCCACTAGCTTTGTGTCTCCTAAATGGGTACCCCAAATGGGGGATAATAGTGAGCTGATGCAACTGATTAATGAGGCTAATGCCCGTCATAAAGATGTCATTTACTCAGTGTTAACCCCAAACATGCGTGGCTTTGAAAATGCGCTGACGTTTGCTCCCGATGAAGTGGTCATCTTTGGCTCTGCCAGCGAAACCTTTAGTCAAAAAAATATAAACTGTAGTATCGATGAAAGCATTGACCGTTTTGCCCCAGTGGCGGCGGCGGCAAAAGAGGCCGGTATAAAAGTACGCGGTGTTATTTCATGTACTGTCGGCTGTCCTTATGAAGGTGACATTGCGCCGAGTCAAGTGGCTTATGTCACCAAAAAAATGGTTGAGATCGGGGCAGAGCATATTGGCGTGGCAGATACCATCGGTGTGGGTACGCCCATTAAGGTGCAAAATGCCTTGAAAGCTGCGATGCAATATATCGATGTAAAGGATATATCGGGTCATTTCCATGATACCTATGGACAAGCATTGGCCAATATTCTGACTTCACTAGAGCTGGGTGTGGCTCAGTATGATACCTCTGTCGCAGGCTTAGGCGGCTGTCCATACGCCAAAGGCGCAACCGGTAATGTGGCCACAGAAGATGTGGTCTATATGCTTCAAGGTTTGGGTATCGAGACGGGTATTGATTTAGATAAACTAAGCGTAGTGGGTCAACGTATTAGTGACTTTCTAGGTCGTAAAAACGGCTCAAAGGTCGCCACTGCGCTGCTTAGTCGTTAATCTGTCAAGACGCTAGACAGTCAGACCTTACTATTTAATAAGTACATTTTAATAAGTTCATGTATATAAGTACATTTTAATAATTTTATTTTAACAAGTACGTTTTTATACAGTTAATTTTTTATACCGTGTCTTTTTATAAAGTTCATTTTAAACCGTTTATTTTAATTAAAAAGGATAGTTATGAGTTTACTAGGATTAGATTTTCAATTGGGCGAAGACATTCAAGCACTTCGTGATTCAGTCAGAAGCTTCGCTGAAAAAGAAATTATGCCACGTGCTGCTGAGATTGATAGCAACGATGCGTTTCCGATGGACTTATGGCAGAAGATGGGTGAGCTTGGTCTGCATGGCATTACCGTCCCTGAACAATATGGCGGTGCTGATATGGGGTATGTTGCACATATGGTGGCGATGGAAGAGATTAGCAGAGCGTCAGCCTCTGTGGGTCTAAGCTATGGCGCCCACTCAAACTTGTGTATTAACCAAATTAAGCGTAATGGTAATGACGATCAAAAGCAGACGTTTTTACCAAAATTAATCTCAGGCGAGTTTGTGGGTGCGCTGGCTATGAGCGAGCCGGGGGCAGGCTCCGATGTCACCAGCATGAAGCTACGTGCTGAAGCCAAAGACGGTGGTTATGTCTTAAACGGTACTAAGATGTGGATTACTAATGGTCCAGATGCCGATGTGATGGTGGTCTATGCCAAAACCAATCCTGATCTTGGTGCAAAAGGGATCACCGCTTTCTTAGTTGAAAAAGGCATGGAAGGCTTTGGTACTGCTCAGAAATTAGACAAACTGGGTATGCGTGGTAGCCATACTGGTGAGATGATCTTTAAAAATGTATTTGTCCCAGAAGAAAATATCTTAGGCGGTCTTAATAACGGCGTTAAAGTGTTGATGAGTGGTCTTGATTATGAGCGTGCGGTATTGGCAGCGGGACCAATTGGCATCATGCAAGCGGTAATGGATAATGTCATTCCTTATATCCATGATCGTCAGCAGTTTGGACAGCCTATCGGTGAGTTTCAACTTATCCAAGGTAAAGTGGCTGATATGTATACTGTTTTACAAGCGGGACGTAGTTTCCTTTATACCGTTGGTAAAAACTTAGACTTACTAGATAGTCGCGGTGAAGGACACAGCCGTGAGATTCGTAAAGATTGTGCTAGCGTCATCTTATGGTGTGCTGAAAAAGCCACATGGATGGCAGGAGAAGGCATTCAAATCTTTGGTGGTAATGGTTATACCAATGAATATCCATTGGGCCGTTTATGGCGGGATGCCAAGCTGTACGAAATTGGTGCTGGCACCAGTGAAATTCGCCGTATGCTGATTGGACGTGAGTTATTTAACGAGACTAAGTAAGCGTTTAATTAAATCTCGTGTTTAGTCTTAGTTCCTATGAGAGGATTAGGTTTACATATAGTATAATTATGACACAAAAAACCCAGCTTATTTGCTGGGTTTTTTTTATACATATAAGGGTTTTTTAGGCTTACTCACTTTGGAACCAACTATCTGCTTGATTTCGGGCAGAAGCCACATCAGAGCTAGATAAGTTAAGCGCTAATTGTCCGATTTTACCACGCGCTTTAGTACGAACTTCATCATTTAACATGCCATCACGCGCCGATAGCTCATACCATTTGTAGGCATCAACAAGCTTATGCTGCTTTTCATCAATTAGGGCAAGCGTATAGCTGGCACGGTTATCGCCGCGTTTTGCCGCTCGCTCTAGCCAATAACGAGCTTGTTGCTCATTGACTGCAACGCCTTCACCACGGGCATACATGATGCCAAGGTTTAATTGCGCAGGGGTCACATTTTGGTTAGCGGCACGGGTATACCATTCGATTGCTTTTAATGGGTTCTTAGCAACGCCCATTCCTTTTTGATAACGCTTCGCTAAGTAAAACTGAGCATGGTCACTGCCCTGAGTGGCACGAGTCGTTAACTCATTGATGTCCATCATCTCAAAGCGAGACACGTCTAAAGGAACGTTTGCTGTCAATTCAGCTTGGGCAATACCGGTAGTGGCTAATAAGGCAGTAAAAAGAGTGGCTTTAATTAATTTCATAGGGTGTATCCAAAAATTGACTGGGGTTAAACAAACTTTAATTAAACGAATGAACATTAAATAAGCGTAGTTTGAACAAGCATTATTTAGTTAAAGTATTAATAATAAATGAAATTATACAGTATT
Organism: Psychrobacter sp. CX5; assembly: GCF_057621535.2. Classification (NCBI taxonomy): domain Bacteria; kingdom Pseudomonadati; phylum Pseudomonadota; class Gammaproteobacteria; order Moraxellales; family Moraxellaceae; genus Psychrobacter; species Psychrobacter sp. CX5. Next base: position 1,773,370 of record NZ_CM177735.1, read on the forward strand.
ACGATTAATTAGGATTACTAAAACTTCACAGTTAAGCTATATAATTGATATCGCCGATCACATATATCCGACAAGATTTACATAGCTTAACACCCGAAATCACGAATTTCAAACCCCTAAAGCACACAATTAGCTTAGAAAAATGTTTCTATCGCTAAATTACTGCATTCAGTTGTAACAAAGTAATACCAGCAATTTTTGAGCAACAAAGTCTTTCTTTTTTATTAAAGTGTTGGAATAGATGCTTACGATATTGTCTTAAATAGTTAACAGATAGGAATAGATGTTTGAACCATTTAAAAGAGAGCTAAACGTTAGTGTTGTTAAAGCCAAATGTTAATACAATCCCATATATCCTTGTCTATGGATTTAAGTGGACCCTATATTAAGTTTACCTATTTTTAGTGACTCGGTAGATTGCCACATCTGCCAAAAGATTCGGCGCTTTTCGAATAATAGAGGTCACAAAGGGTAGATGGCTTCTTGAAGCAAAGCCTGAGTCAGTGACCGCGAAGCGATTGATAATATGGATGTCATTGTCTGCACACAGCTTTTCAAAGTCTTTAAACGTACACAGATGGATATTAGGGGTATTGTACCAGTCATAAGGGAGGGCTTCCGACACAGGCATCAAGCCCTTTAGACCTAAGTGTAGACGGTTTTGCCAATGAGCAAAGTTAGGGAAGGTAATGACAGCTTCACGTCCCACACGAAGCATATCCAATAATAGAGTATCTGGTGCTTTAACCGCTTGCAGCGCCCGTGCCATCACCACTGTATCAAAGCTATTATCCGCGAATCGAGCCAATCCATCATTGAGGTCTTGCTCGATGATATTCAATCCTTTGGCAATCCCTTCATTGATTTTATCTTCATCAAGTTCAAGACCATAGCCTGTGACGCCTAAGCTGTGTTGCATATGTTCAAGTAATGATCCATCCCCACACCCCAAGTCAAGGACACGGGAGTGCGGGGTAATCCACTGTTTGGCTAATTCATGATCTATTCTCATGATAGTCGCTCCTTAACGGTCTTTTCAGCGTGAAGGGTTTGCTTAACCGATGTTTTTAGAGGCTCTTTGGAGGTGCTATGAGTATTATCGCTATAAGGTGATTTAGGGTTTATATTGACGCTACTTAACGTTTCACTAGATATAGACCCGCTACTTGACGACTCACTACCTAGAAAAGGAGAGTTTAAAAATCCTTTGACCGCTGTCATATAACGAGGAATATCGAATAAGAAAGAATCATGACCATGCGGGGCGTCAATGTTGACATAGCTGACTGGTTTATCATTGGCCATTAATGCATCCACTATTTCTTGAGAGCGGGCAGGCGCAAAACGCCAGTCTGTCGTAAAAGAGATCACCAAAAACTGACACTGGGTATGTGCTAAGGTAATTTTTAACGCATCTAAATCAGAGATATCCTCATCATCAACATAGCCACGAGTCGGATCAAAATAATCCAACGCTTTGGTCATCAGAAGATAAGTATTGGCATCGAAGTTTTTGCTAAAGCGTTCACCTTGATAGCGCAAATAGCTTTCAACCTGAAACTCAACATCATAGCCATACATAAATTTACCAGACTTTAAGTCACGACCAAATTTAGACTTCATTGCCTCGTCTGTTAAGTAGGTGATGTGCCCAACCATACGTGCCAAAATTAAACCACGGCGAGGATAAGTGCCTGCTTCTAAGTAGCGTCCTTTATTAAACTCAGGGTCGGATAATATCGATTGACGAGCTACTTCATTAAAGGCAATGTTTTGGGCAGACAGCTTCGGAGTGCTGGCAATAATGACACTGCGTCTTAATCGATCAGGATAATCTACTGACCATTGTAGGGCTTGCATACCACCCATCGATCCCCCAACCACGGCATGCCAAATATCAATACCTAAGCGATCAGAGAGCATGGCTTGAGTCTTTACCCAGTCTTTGATGGTAATTAACGGGAAATCTGGTCCATACGGGGCGCCAGGCGTACCATCTTCACTGGATTTAGGTACCGGTGTGGTTGGTCCCGTTGAGCCGTGACAACTGCCAATATTATTAAGACACACCACATAATAGCGGTTGGTATCTATTGCTTTACCGGGACCAATCATATTGTCCCACCATCCAGGCTTAGTGTCCTCTTCACTGTACCAACCTGCGGCGTGATGGCTTCCTGATAACGCATGACAAATCAGTACCGCATTAGATTTGTCGGCGTTTAACGCGCCATAGGTTTCATAAACTAAATCAAACTCTGGCAGGGTACGATTGCACTCTAGAGTTAATGGCGTATCAAAATGCATTCTTTGCGGGATAACGATACCCACAGAATTGGCAAACTTGGGATCTGTCGCTGTTGAATGGATGCTCAAAATTACCTCAATAAAGATGTTTAAAAGTCGATTCTCGCTTGAGAGGGGTGACGGTTTTTAGCCAAAAGGTGTCATCACACCATATATATTATTGTTACCGTCTATATTAGGGTTATTGTAGGGGTAACTCAGATGAAGTACAACTTATACCTAGGCTGAAAAAGGACCTTTCTTTGACTAACCCACCTAGCCTGCATTGGGTTATACAGTCTCATATTTTACATGATAGGTTCATTTTCAAAAAAGTTACTACTTATTGCCCTACAATAACCTGCTAGACAATAGTAGCTTTTGAGTTAGACTATGGGTTTATAGTACCTGTAGCCTTAGTAATGTGCCCTTAAAAAATGCTACACTAGGCGCTGTTTTTAAAATGAATCGCTTAGGGTATCTATAAAATGATAGCCTTTATTGCTAAGCGCTAAAACGTTCAAATAATACTGAAGTTTGAAAATAAGTCTGAAGCGTGCAAGCCAATTCAATAAATAAGCTTAATAAATAAGTTCAATAAATAAGCTCACCTAGCTATGGTAGCATTATAGCGTGAAGTTTATGATTTAAATTATTTGGCTTTTGTTCAAAAACCCTTATTAAAACGTCGCAAAAATTATCGATAATGCCTTTATGACAGCCACTAATTAAAAAACCAATAAGAAAGCCTCTAGGTCAGTTGATAAGATAAGTCAATAAGTAAGCCATCAAGGATATACCCTTCGTTATGAAACCAACTAAGCCCCCCCGTATTGCTGTATTACTGGTCAATCTTGGTACACCCGATGAGCCAACCGCACCAGCCGTTCGTCGTTACCTAAAGCAGTTTTTGTCTGATCCAAGAGTGATTGAAATACCGCAATTTTTATGGGCCATTATCCTAAATTTGTTCGTGCTGCCATCCCGTCCTAAGCGCGTGGCAAAAGCCTATGCAAGTGTTTGGGATGGCGACTCTCCAATCCGTAAAATACTTAACCTACAGGTAGACAAACTAAAAGCACGATTGACGGGTAGCATGGCACCGTTTGAGGTTAGCGTACACCCTGCGATGACTTATGGGAATCCTGGACTGCCAGATGTGATGGATAAGCTGCGTAGTGAAGGTGTTGATCATTTTGTTATCCTGCCACTCTTTCCACAATACTCAGCCACTTCTGGTGGCGCTGTATATGATGCGGTGAGCAAGTGGTCGCTAAAACAGCGAAACCTACCAAGCTATACTATTGTCAAAGACTACTTTGCTCACCCGCTTTATATAAAGGCTTTGGTAGAGTCCATACAGCGTTTTCAAGCGGTACATGGTAAGCCTGATAAGCTCATGTTTAGCTTCCATGGCATTCCTCAGCCCTACGCCGATAAGGGCGATCCTTACCCTAAACGCTGTAAGTGTACAGCGGCACAGGTGGCCCATGAGCTTGGGCTCAATGACGATGAGTGGATTATCAGCTTCCAGTCACGCTTTGGAAAACAAGAATGGGTTAAGCCTTATACAGATGTGACGCTTGAAGAGTGGGGCAAAGCTGGCGTGCGCTCTGTACAAGTGGTGAGTCCCGCATTTTCTGCAGACTGTCTAGAGACTTTAGAAGAGCTTGCGATGGAAAATCGTGATAATTTTATCAATGCGGGCGGTCAAGAATATCATTATATACCTGCTTTAAATGATGATGAAGCTCATATTGACTTGATTGAGGCATTAGCGAAGCCCCTAGTAGAAGGGTGGGTAGCGACTCTAAAAGGATGGGTTTAAAGCAACCTTCTCAAGTTAATAGCTCTTAACCCATCGGTTTAATGGCTTATTTCAGGCTGTTATTAATTCAAACTGCAGTCGTTTCAAACTTACAGGTATTAAGAAAAGAGCACTTCTATCAAATGGTAGAAGTGCTCTTTTTGCGTTAATTTAGCGGCATGCACACTTAACGAGAACTGGATTTAATGATAGCTGTTTTAATGATAGCTGTTTTAATGATAACTAAACTTAATAATAACGAGGTTTACTCGTCATCAAAGCTTCGGGTAACCGCATCATCATCGGCAATATCACGAATATCTGGATAATCCGTATCTTCTAAAGCATCATCAACTAATACTTCATCTACACGAGACTCATCAATATTCTGACGATGCATTGGCGTTAATCCTTGATGCGAATTAGTGTCAGCATCGACAGAGTCAATATCAACGGCATTATCTAAAGGGTCTTTCATAACTCATTCCTTGTTTGGATTAATCATCTGTATTAACACTATGTAAAAGCTATCTGTGATAGCTTAAAGTACCTTATATTACATTTACAGACTTTGATCGCGAGGTAACTCAGCTTCTTGTGATGCATTAGCCATATCACGGTCTAATGAATAGAAGTTAGCATTATTATCTTTGCTTTCAGAAGCTAGAGCAAACTTATCACGTAGCTCATCAATCAGTGCCTCTTCTTCGATTTGCTCTTTCACAAACCACTGTAAGAAGTTAAAGGTAGGCCAGTCGCGTTCTTCAAATGCTTTATCGACAAGATCGTAAATCTTTTGTGAATTTTGAAGTTCATGTTGCCAGACATCTTCAATGCAGGATTCTAAATCGACAGGATTATCTCTTGGGGCAGGTATAGAACCAATCTTAGCCTCTCCGCCCCGGGTCTGGATATATTCTAAAAACTTAAACATATGCTGACGTTCTTCTTCTGAGTGCTTATAAAAGAACTCAGCAATCCCAGCATAATTGTTAGAATCTGCCCATATACCTAGCGCTAAATATGCTTGAGCTTGGGCTGCTTCGTTATTCATCTGATCGTTAAGAGCCTGCTCCATACTGTCTGAAAGTCGTTTGTCATTCATCATTCACTCCTTAAAATTAGAAAAATTAACTTTATAACTAAAACAAAATAACTAAAAACACTTAAATAATAAGCTTATCAAGATTAATGTTTATTAACAGAAAGGATTATTAAAAGAATAGTGTAAGACAATTGAAAGAGTCATCAAAACCTACCATAAGAATCACTACTTTTTATTTAAAACCTTAAAGCATTTTGTTTAAAACATTATTTTTTAAAACATTAAAGACTCACAGATTAGAAAAAGTTTCTTATTCAATTATATTCAAATTGTCGCATATTAAGCGTTAAGCTCAGTTATGAGTTGTGCATATTATGTGAGTGACGTTAACAGATGTAACATTTGATTGGAGCAGGCACGGAAGGTAAGAATTTGCATATCGTTCATTTAAAAGGCTAGTGGTAAAAATCTACAATACAGACTCAAGTCAAACTTAGAAAGGTTAAACTTAATCAGGTGAGCTTAATCAGTTGAATAGAAAAAGCTGGCGCAAGGCCAGCTTTTTCTATTCAGGATTTAAATTTTTATTCTGGAACTTGAAAAAGAGTTCAAACCTAAAAATAGCTGAGTATTGACAGATTATGCGCCAACTATTTTATTAACCAAGCGATTAAGTGACACACTTGGCGATAACTGAGCTAATGAGTTCAGGACTTTCGCTGGCATGCCCACAGGGTAGTGCGTTTTATTCAGCTTTCCATTGGGTGTTATTGCCAATTTATAAAGGACTTTTGCCACATCTTTTGGCGTTAAATTAAGTCCCAACCGATCAATACTGGTCACCTTCACCCCTTTGGTCATATCAGTCTGTACCCATAATGGCATGACATCGACGACTTTGATGCCTTGAGGCTCATATTCAATATTCAAAGCTTCAGTTAAACCACGAACAAAGAACTTACTGGCAGAGTAGGGAGCAATTTCTGGTTGTCCATAAATGGCAGAAGCGGAAGATAGATTAATAATTTTTTCATGCTGCCTACCTGTCATTTGCGAGGCAACTTTATGACAACCAATTAATACCCCTTTGCAGTTAATATCAACCAACTTTAACTGCGCATTTAGGTCAGTATCGCCCAAGTTACCAGACACCAAAATACCTGCATTATTAATCAGTACATCAATGCTACCGAACTTATCATTCATTTCTGCTATGGCGCTGTCCCAATCTTCTGGATTGGTCACATCTAAATTGCCATGAGTAATTGAGTTAGAGCTAATAGCCTTTTTAAAAGCTCTGTCTTTTAGGGCAGATTCTAGTTCAGAAACATCAATGTCAAAGAGTCCAACATTATGGCCTTTAGAAGCCAGTTTCTTCGCTGTGGTAAGACCGATACCGCGAGAGGCACCAGTAATTAATATCGTTAATTTTGTCATCATGAGTGTCCTTACAAATTATAGGTCAAGATAGTCATTGTAGGCGGATTTTACTTACCTAAGACTTTAAAGTGATTTAGAGCTCTTCAAAATCAACGCAACATAACAGTACGTAAGTCTTATTATATACACCTATAATGCACAAAATTTAAAATGATATCAAAGTATACAATGTAGTTTTTATCGTAGGGTCTGTATCATTATTCACTACGTAGTCATAGCAATGATTTTATAGTCAAAGAAGTCTAAAATGGTTACACGGCAACCGAGTGCAAGTACTACTAAAGTAGGCTTAACGAGGTTAACACTGTAACCGTTTAGTAGTTCGCTGACTATATTTCTAAAGGATTTCAGCTCACCTCATATGACTTATACTGCCTCGAGAAATTAGCTGATATTTAAATCTGACGCTAACTGTTTATCAAATTCCTTTAGTGGAAAACGCCATAAATATACTAAGGCAATCAGATAAATTATCCCCTCAGCGACTTCCTCTACCACACTGCCGATACTATGACTAAAGCCAATAGAATGCTCCGCTAGATATTGAATAATCACCAATGTGCCAACGATGATGTAAAGAGGTTTAGACACTCCTTTTAAAACAGCCCACAAATAGCGCCAACCATAGATCAGGGCCGCTAATGCAACCAGTATGATGATAAGAAGAACACTGTCTTCCCACCAATCATAGTTATGATTGAAAAAAACAAAACCATCAGGGATAAATAACTCAGGCAAAAAGCTTAACTCTCTGCGAATGGCGGAAAAGAAAATCAGCACTGAAGCAAGCCAAAAACGTCGGCCTATTGTAAGCTGACTTTTTGACATATAACGGGCACAAGGTATTAAACATACTAATAAGATAAAAGCTTCAAGGAACTCAAGAGCGCTATATTCTGTAATAGTAACCTCCTATTATTCAGAAAATAAGGTTATCGATTAATAACTAAAACTAAAAATTTAAATAGACAATTCTTAGTAATTGTTAATATTTTCTGGTGTAATGGACAAAATTCAGGCTGACACCCCCTTTAAAGCTATATACTATAAGTATTTGCAAGGATTGAAAGCCATGAATCAAAAAACTGCCCTTTTTGTGGTGAAAAACACACTAAAAAGAATGGTTATAAATCAGGGAAACAGCAGTACAAATGCCTTGTCTGTAATCGGCAGTTTTTAGGTGGCAAAAGGCTCAATAATACAACTTTGTGGCAAGAATATACTCAAGGTAAACAGACTTATAAACAACTTGGGTGTAATGGACAAAATTCAGGCTGACACCCCCTTTAAAGCTATATACTATAAGTATTTGCAAGGATTGAAAGCCATGAATCAAAAAACTGCCCTTTTTGTGGTGAAAAACACACTAAAAAGAATGGTTATAAATCAGGGAAACAGCAGTACAAATGCCTTGTCTGTAATCGGCAGTTTTTAGGTGGCAAAAGGCTCAATAATACAACTTTGTGGCAAGAATATACTCAAGGTAAACAGACTTATAAACAACTTGCTCATAAGTATGGCTGTAGCATAAAGACCATACAAAGGCGACTAGATACTATTGAAATAAAGTCACTTAATAAGCTACCTTCTCGTGCCAACATAGTGATGGACACTACTTACTTTGGTAGAACGTTTGGCTTAATGGTATTTATGGACTATACAAGCAAAGCTGTATTGCATCACCGCATTATTCATTATGAGACCAACGCGCTGTATAAGCTAGGAATAGAGGATATAAAATCACAAGGTATTGATATAACAAGTATTACTTGCGATGGAAGACGAGGTCTTAACGCTTTATTTAAAGATATACCCATGCAAATGTGCCAGTTTCATCAGCTACAGATCATCACTCGATACTTAACTCGCCGACCTCAAAATATCGCTAGTATTGCACTCAGACAACTCGCTTTAAACATAAAGGATTATGATAAGACAACGTTCATTCAAGACTTGGATTGCTGGTATTTGACTCATGAGGGCTACTTAAATGAGCGTAGTATCAATACAGATACTGGTAAGACTTGGTACACCCATAAGCGTCTTAGAAGTGCCTATAGAAGCTTGCGAGTAAATAGTGAATGGTTATTCACTTATAGAGAATTAGATGACTTAAACATTCCAAATACGACCAATTCTCTAGAAGGTTTGTTTAGTGAGTTAAAACGCCAATTAAGCAGTCATAATGGACTTAATAAACAACGTAAGCTTAAGTTTATTAACAACTTTTTAATGACATACTCTGCGGGTTAGCCTGAATTTTGTCCATTAGAGACTAACCGCTCGTTTTTAGCCTGAATTTTGTCCATTACACCACAACTTGCTCATAAGTATGGCTGTAGCATAAAGACCATACAAAGGCGACTAGATACTATTGAAATAAAGTCACTTAATAAGCTACCTTCTCGTGCCAACATAGTGATGGACACTACTTACTTTGGTAGAACGTTTGGCTTAATGGTATTTATGGACTATACAAGCAAAGCTGTATTGCATCACCGCATTATTCATTATGAGACCAACGCGCTGTATAAGCTAGGAATAGAGGATATAAAATCACAAGGTATTGATATAACAAGTATTACTTGCGATGGAAGACGAGGTCTTAACGCTTTATTTAAAGATATACCCATGCAAATGTGCCAGTTTCATCAGCTACAGATCATCACTCGATACTTAACTCGCCGACCTCAAAATATCGCTAGTATTGCACTCAGACAACTCGCTTTAAACATAAAGGATTATGATAAGACAACGTTCATTCAAGACTTGGATTGCTGGTATTTGACTCATGAGGGCTACTTAAATGAGCGTAGTATCAATACAGATACTGGTAAGACTTGGTACACCCATAAGCGTCTTAGAAGTGCCTATAGAAGCTTGCGAGTAAATAGTGAATGGTTATTCACTTATAGAGAATTAGATGACTTAAACATTCCAAATACGACCAATTCTCTAGAAGGTTTGTTTAGTGAGTTAAAACGCCAATTAAGCAGTCATAATGGACTTAATAAACAACGTAAGCTTAAGTTTATTAACAACTTTTTAATGACATACTCTGCGGGTTAGCCTGAATTTTGTCCATTAGAGACTAACCGCTCGTTTTTAGCCTGAATTTTGTCCATTACACCTATTTTCTCATATTATAACAACTTTTGTTTAGTTATAGTTATTTATACAATCTTATCAGCATCATTTTTAGGTATAACAAGTGTTTGAGCGCTTGAGATATTAGTCTTTTATTATCAATGATGTACTGCAAATATTTTTTGTTTCTCAGCCTTTTATTTATGCACATATAGATTTCTGAGAATAGTCTTTGTCATGAAAGTCATAGACGACTATATTATTTAAGAGTCGTGATATTTATGTAAGATGTGTGGGTTTTAGATAGGTAGCTTTTGATAGGTTGATAGGGTATTGCAAGATTTGCTATATAGGAAAGGAGTCGTCAGGTGTGTAGAAAAACACACTGCTTGATGTTGTACTCAAGCAGTGTTTGCTATGATATTGATCTTATTATTATGGCCCAAGATTAAGCCGTGGGTTTTGCTTCGCTACACTGCATGCTACATATTTTGCATACTAAAATAGACGTTTGATAATATCTTTAAAAGCTTTTAAGCCGTTAAAGCGAACTCTAATAATACGACCCGTCAAACACCTCATCCAAACTAACAGGCTCCCGACGTTTTACCGCATTGCCTTTATGACGCTCCATCGATGACGCTTGATAGGCTTGCAGGCGAGACTGCTGAATACGACCAATGGGGCGATTCTCCTCCAAGCAACGAAACGGCGTAAATGACAAATGCTCCATAACGTCAAAGTTACCGTCATCGGGTACATCCTGACGCAGCACGGTTAAGCGAGCCACTGTGACAAAAGGCGCCTCCGACTCTTTCCACTCCTTAGTCAAGTCCTCAATCGGTTGCTTCTTAAGATTACGGCATAACTGAATTTGCACCTCGAACTCAAGGTCATGCTCGCTAATCTCTGTAATCAACGCTTTACGAATAGTTTCCTCTTCACTTAGCAGATGAATGTCGGGATGGTTGATTTTTGCAATAGACTCTTTGGTCGGTTTAACCCTTATTTTGCCCATATAGTCGCCATGACGTACCGCACCCATTGAGAAATACTCATAAAGCCACGGGTTTTTAGGCTTAACCGTTGCCAGCTTGCGAAATGCCTTTAGTGTTTTAACAGCCTCAAAGTCTGGAATCTCCTTGCCATATTTTGTCAACCAATCAAAGCCAAACTTAGCCTTACCTACCAATCCATTGGCTAAGTAGCCATTGAACGCAAAGGCTAACTTTGATAAATACGCATAATCTTTTAATTGACTGGTAAAAAATACAGGGGCATTCACCAACGCAAAATCAATCGTTGTTGCCTTTGGTTCATCGGGGGTTAATTTCAGACCGTCAACATCAAACACTTTAAACGCCAGCCCAATAGCCAAACCCAACCGTCTATCTGGGGCAACGGTTGCAGCAGCGTTCGAAAAGCGTATCACCGCGTCATGAGTACTTGGCTTGGCATACAACCCCTGTGCATACTCGGCAGGCAGATCATCCAAAATCTCAAAGCGTGCCTTTAGTGCACAATAGCCTTTGGTATGCACCGCACGACCGTGATAGTCGAGTTTATTTTTGCCTTTGCTACTTTGTACTTCCTTACGAATATCAGCACTAATCACATCAATTAATGACGATTCTTCTGCGGTTAAAGTGGTGTATCTGTCATCAAACTTGACGTATTTTGGCTTCGATTTTAATAATTTTTTTAGCATAGTGGGCTACCTTAGAGAATGAAAATTTGGGTTGCCCGTTTATTTTAGAGTGATTTTGAATTTGAGTTTGCAACGAAATGCAATTAAAGCGTAACCTGCCAAGTAGCATAAAGACGTGAGCGTCATTGATAGTATAGTCAAACGCCCATTAGACTATGCAGAATATGTAGCGTGCGGTGTAGTGAAGCGAAACCCACGGCTTAAGTTTTGACTATTATAATGACGATAGGGGTGTTTTTTTAAAAGTTTAGGGATAGCTGTAGCCACTCTCGCCATCCGCTTGTATCCGCTGAGTCTGGGCAAGGCAGTGTCACGAATTGACGGATTGCTGTTGCCTCGACACTCCCTCAATGTCTAGACACTGCAACTTGCCCAAACCAGCAGGATACCGCTACTGTCGAGGCTAGCGGTCACATCGTATTCTTGCGAGTATTTATTGTGGTATAGGTTTAAGAGTATGGTTGGTTGCCCAAAATAAATAGCCTCTAAAGTCCTTTTAGGGCCTTAAATAAGCATTAAAATAACCCTCTTTTTCTTTACGTATGTCTCCGTTGGTAATGCTATGCTCAATATATCTTAGCTTATAATTTTCAGTAAGTAAGCAGGGGAGAGACTTGGCTAATTTTTAACACTAAACCTGTAGATTTGGTCAAAGGTATGGAAGCTGACATTACTCAACGGTTCATCTTCCCACTGAGGTTCAAAATTATCATTCGCTGAGAATAAAAGTATGGGTAACTGGGTTTGATACTGTCCCATGGCATGTTCATAGTCTTCGTTAGCATAGTCTTTATTAGCATAGGTTTGGTAGGCACTTAATATCTTCCCGTCATTATCAACTATTAAGTTGTCTAAATCCCAAGCGTAACCCCAATAGGTTTTACCATCTTGATAGACATAAGGTTTAAAGTAAAACAAGGTTTCTAAAGATTGGTTCTTGAAGTTAATATCGGCGACTTGTGCATCACTGCCATCCTCCCAACCTCTAATCAGTATGGCTTCGTTATCGCCATCATTATCAAGGTCTTCAAAGCGATAAAAATGCTGTGGTGGAATATCATCTAATTTAAGAAAGAACGTACCATCGTCTTTGACCCAATATTCTTGAAAAGTATCGGATTGTGGGGAATAACCGAAATAAATCTTGTCATTGATGCCATTACCGTCAAAATCTATTGAAGTAATTTCAGCTTCCATATCTTCTGGTAGTTCAAAAGGAGGTTGTATCTCTCTCAGTAAGCTGAATCATTATATTCGGAATAGTTGAGGTACGATCAATATGTACGCTTATATCCCAATCGTCGTTAAGTTGTATTTTTTGACCGAATACCATTGTTCCTTGTCTTTAAAGTGTCTGCAAATCTATTAATGCGTTGTCATAATTTGTCTTGTCAAGCAACAGTTGGATTATGCTAGCCAACACTGGCAAAGGTTGACCCTCTTTGGGCTGAACCTCGAAGGAAATTTCAATATTATCGCAACCTGTTAAAGAGGCATTAATATTAAGCTTATCAATCTCCACTTGCTGTATTTGATAGCGTTCATATTCGTGCATTTCTATACCACTAAAGTATTTGGGGCTGTTTATTTTCTTTAATGGAAGCTGTGGATTCAAGGACGCAATACGACAAGTTTCTTGATAATAGCTGGTTATGGGTTGATGATTTGGCCAGTTAATTTCAAACACTTTTGGTGTTTCTATAAGGTTACCAAACCCATCATAAGCTTCTGGGTGAGCTCGAAAGTTTGGGGAAGCTTCAAAAATAATACGATTGTCTTCAACCTCATAGTTAACAATATGTTCACTAAGAGGCGCATAAAGTAAGATGCTATGATCGTCGACAACGTCCATATTCTCATTCAATAACAGATAGTATATTGAAGTCGTTGTGTATGCGCTCCCGCCTACAGGGCCTAACGATTGGACTTCTATAGCAATATCCTTAATGCCGTCTTCATTAAAGTCTTTGACTATTAATGGGATTAGTTTCAGATCGTAGGCAGTGTCCAATTGGTTTTCTGGATCATCGAAGCATTCATAATCTAGTGGTAGGCTTTCAGTAGTAGCGTTACTAAAATTAGGTATCGCATTTGAGCAATGCTTTTCGACCAACTCCGCAATTAGTTTTGGCGCTATGTCAATCGTGCTGGCATGGGCAAATGATATCCCACTAAGCATGATTATTTGACACAAGGTCAACTTTAGATAGGGGATTAGAGAAAAGGGTCTTAGCATAGTCTAGGCAATAGTTAGTTGATATTGACCTATAGTATAGCAATAATTATAAGTCTTTTAATGAATTGTAGAACGGTTAATAACGCTTAAACATTAAACGTTTTTTAACAAGTTGGGTTATCCTTGCTTTGAGTGGTTTAATTCTTAATTTAGGGAGTAGATTATTAAGATCAAAGCAATTATGAATATTAGGTAGATAAAATGCTCTAATCTCATATACAACTGATTTAAAAATTTTAGAATCTCATTAAAGTTTTAGTGGTAATATAAAATACAGTAATAAAGACCACTTCGAAATTTGAATGATAACAAGCAAGCATAATACTACTGCTCAACGTCTATCCTCTTTTTGATATCTTAATTTTTCAATCTTACTAATGCGCCTTAATAACACCTAAAATCGGAGAAAAATGATGATTAAATATGTCCCAGATGTTACCTTTAAAACCCGTGTGCGTGATGAGTCTATCGGCGGCGACAATCCCTTTAAGTGGTATGACCTAACCACAGATGAGTTATTTGCCAATAAAAAAGTGGTGGTGTTTTCATTACCTGGCGCTTTTACGCCAACGTGTTCGACCAGTCATCTGCCTCGCTATGAAGAACTTTACGATGAGTTTAAAGCGCTCGGTATCGATGAAGTGGTTTGTATTTCTGTCAACGATGCTTTTGTGATGTACCAATGGGGCTTAAAGCAAAATCGTGAAAACGTCTTTTTGCTACCTGATGGCAATGGCGAATTCACCCGCAAGATGGGCATGCTGGTGGATAAAAGCAATCTGGGCTTTGGTATGCGCTCGTGGCGTTATTCGATGTATGTCGATAATAAAGAAATCAAAAAAGCGTTTGTTGAGCCTGATTATGGCGATAATTGTCCCATCGACCCGTTTGAGGTGTCTGATGCCGATACCATGCTTAAGTATTTAAAAGAGAATGTTTAAGCGCATTTGCATTAATAGCGTACACTTAGCAAACTAAATAAAAAAGCCATTCAAGCTTAACGTTTGAATGGCTTTTATTTTATTTGATGAGAGTAGCTATTTTGACTGGCAATGATACCCTTATCAGAAAATCCCCTTTAAGGTATTTTCTCTTTCGAACCTAAAATTGCAGTGCAATTTTTTAACGCTTCTCAAATCGAGGATAGCGGTAACACCATGTTTTTGAAGAGTTTTATCGTGGTATGAGTTATGCGTTATTGAATAATATAGAGGTGAACGGTTGTTTAAGCCTAGCGCATCTGGTTTCTATTCATAGATAAATTAGTATAGTCTAAAGCATAATGTGTAGTCGTAGGGTGCGCCCAGCGCACCAACTCGATTATTAGAAGATAATTCAAACGTTGGTTAGGACAGCTTGCAAGAAATTTTTTATCAGTGGTTTTATAATTTTAAAATCGTCCTTTTAAATGGTGCGCGGTGCGCACCCTACGGGACTTGCTATAAACTGAACCTATGATATTAATATATGATATGAGTGGTTATATTTATAAAATATCTTATGGTTTTAAAGACTACTAGGGGTCTATGATGAACTGGGTTGTTGAAAATAAAGAATGGTTATTCAGCGGAATATTAGTATCCTTACCTATAGCTTTTGCAGGATGGTTATTTACAAGAAAAGATTCTAAACATAGTCAGAAGAGTGGCGATAACTCTACTAACATACAGGTAGGAGGAGATATTAATGTGGAGTCCAAAAGTCATGACAAGTAAAAACGTACAGAAAAGTGGTAGTCATTCTACTAATGTTCAAGTAGAAGGAGATCTTAATCAAGGTCTTACTTACACAGAAGCAAGGCAGGTAGCAGAAGATGTATTTAAATCTAACTTCTATGTGCTTTCAGGTGAGGCGAAAAAGGTAGCTACTGAACGTGCCGAATATATTATTGAAAAATTTATAAGTAAAATGCAGTCTGATAATCCTCATGGAATTAATGTCTTAAAAGACCCTGACTTCCAATATAATTTATTTACAGCACAATCTCACTATGCTAGGAGTGGGGACAAAGAACTTGCAGATTTATTAGTTGATCTATTGATTCAACGAAGTGAGAAAGAAGAGCGTGATATTTTACAAATTGTACTAAATGAATCCGTCGAAGTAGCTTCAAAACTAACAAATGACCATCTATCAATTTTAAGTCTCGTTTTTATTATAAGAAATACTGTTAACCTTGGCTTGATTTCATTCGTTAAATTAGGTGAATACTTAGATAATTATGTAAAGCCTTTTAAAGAAATTCTTACAGATAATGATGTTCCTTATAAGCATCTCCAGTATTTAGGCTGTGGTTCAATAAGTGTTATTCATAATGATTTAGAAGTGATTTTAGGTAAAAATTATATAGGTTTGTTTCAAGAAGGATTTGATGCGACAGTAGTAGAAGAGCTGGGTTTGAGTCAAGTTCAAGCACAAAAGCTATTTGTTAATTGTCTAAATGATAACAGTAAGCTTCAAATTAATGCATTGAATGAAGATTCTTTGAATAGAATTTTTGAGGAAATTGAAATTGAAAACCAAATAGAGCAAAAATTAAATAAGATGTTGGAAAACCATAAAATGAGTGACGATGACATAAAGTTAAAAATTATTGAAGTTCGACCATATATGAAAGATATTTTCGAGAAATGGAATAAATCGTATATAAAAGCATTTGATTTGACGAGTGTAGGTATTGCTATTGGTCATGCAAATCTGAAGAGAAATTTAGGGTCTTTAGGAAATTTATCGATTTGGATTAAATAGAGTTCGTAAACTGAGTGGAGGTAGCGATATTCAACGAATTATTTTCTTTTTGTTGGGACTCATTACCTCGTCGCCAACCTACTGCTTACTTTTAAGTACATTCTAAACGCTTAAATTTAATTTTTACACTAACGTTACATCGGAGGAGCGGTTTAGCCCCGATTGCAGTGGATATCCTTATTTGACCACTAGATTGCGGTGACTTAGCCAGAAGCGTTATCGCTTTGCAGGAACGATTCTAGCTTGTAGTCACTGCTCTAGAAAATCATAGATTTTCTCTTGCGTCAGGGTGAAGCAATGCTTCACTTTATCCCTCCTCAGGGCAAGCAAGATAGAAACGTAAAGCAGGAAATAGCTACTAATGCGCCTCATCCCAATTCTCACCAACCCCAGTTTCAACCAATAACGGCACGGCAAAATCAATATCCCAGCCCAATTGCTTAGCCGTATCGCTAAGCACATCTTGCATAGCATGTTTAATCAATTCGCCAATCTCATAAGCTTTATCGCTATCCACTTCAAACACCAATTCATCATGCACTTGCAATAGCATTGTGGCGTTATCTTTGGGTAATACCTTGTCCACGGCTATCATCGCCAGCTTAATAATATCAGCGGCGCTGCCTTGAAGCGGGGCGTTAATGGCGGCACGTTCAGCACCACGGCGTACCATTTGATTGCTATGATTGATATCGGGCGTGTAGAGTTTACGACCTAGAATAGTCTCGATATAGCCTTTTTCAACCGCACTGTTTCGAGTATCTTGCATATACTGTTTAACACCAGGGTAACGCTCAAAGTATTGATTGATATAGTCTTGCGCCTCACCTCGGCTCATCTGTAATTGCTTGGCCAAACCAAACGCACTCATGCCATATAGCAGTCCAAAGTTGATCGCCTTAGCGTTACGACGCTCAGTCGGGGTAACCTCATCAACCGTTTTGCCCAATACTTCAGCGGCAGTGGCGGTGTGAATGTCCAGCCCCTCTTTAAAAGCACGAGTGAGGTTTTTATCGCCAGAGAAGTGCGCCATTAGACGTAGCTCAATCTGTGAGTAATCCGCTGCTAATAGCACACGACCTTTAGGCGCGATAAAGGCTTGACGAATTAGGCGACCCGTTTTGGTGCGAATCGGGATATTTTGCAAGTTAGGATCAGTCGAAGACAAACGCCCTGTACTGGTCAAGGCTTGATGATAGCTGGTGTGTACACGATCGGTATCTTTGTCAGCCACTGCATCAAGCGCATCGGTATAGGTGTTTTTAAGCTTAGCAAGGCTACGATACTCTAGTGCAATCTCGGCAAGAGGATGGTCAATCTTCGACAATACGGCTTCGCCCGTTGAGTATTGCCCTGATTTGGTCTTTTTACCACCAATCACGCCTAATTTATCGAACAACACTTCGCCCAATTGCTTGGGTGAGCCAAGATTAAACTCTTCACCCGCCTCATTGTAAGCTTGAGTCTCTAACTCAACAATCTCTTCATCGAAGCGCTCGGATAGCTCATTTAAGAATGACCGTTTAATCATAATGCCTGCCGCTTCCATTTGACACAATATCTGCGCCACAGGGATTTCCAGCTCATGTAATAGACGCTGGTTAACGGCATCGTCTTTAAGCTTATCAGAGAACAGCTCAAACAATTGATAGGTGATATCGGCATCTTCACACGCGTAATCACTGGCAATGTCAATCGCTACTTTATCGAAGGTCACTTGCTTAGCGCCTTTACCAGCAACGTCTTCAAAACTAATGGTTTGAGTGTGTAGATAGTGGCGGGCTAGGTCGTCCATACTATGTCGGGTAGCAGCAGCGTTTAGAACGTAGCTAGCCAGCATAGTATCCATCAACCAATTCATACCATTCCCAGATAATGCCCTCTCTTTGTTAGACTCGCTTGCTGTACTAGGCGTACTATCTTCGCTCGTCTGCCTCGATAGAACACTATCTGGAAACGGTAGGTCGAGATTTAAATTTATGCCATATTTCGAGAGTACATGGGCATCATATTTTAAATGTTGACCAATTTTGCCGATTTCTGGGTTTTCTAAAATAGGTTTGAGTTTGGCAAGCACCGTATCTCGATCTAGCTGTTTGGCTATTAATGGATCAACTTCGGCATCTGCTATTAGAGCAGCTTGTTCCGCCTCTTCCTTCTTGTTTTTAGCCTTTTTCATAGGCTCATTATAATCGACATGTGCTAGCGGCAAATAATAAGCCTCATGTGCCTGCAATGAGAAGGATAGTCCAACAATCTCCGCTTCTCGCCAATCAATACTGGTAGTTTCAGTATCGACCGCAAAGTAGGGAGCGCTTTGTAACTTGTGGAATAAAGTATCTAACATGTTTTCATCGAGCACAGTGTGCCAAGATTTGTCATGGGCTTTACTGTTTTTGATATGCTCAATGATTGACGCCTGCTTTTGAGTTTGCAGGGTTTTCGCCACTTGCGCTTGTGATTCCGCATTGGCCTTACTATCAGACACACTGTCACTGCTTGAATTAGCAGGGTGATTGGGATGATCCAGCGAGGCTAATTCATTTTTGAATTCAAGCTCGCTATATAAGTCGCGCAATTCCTCAACAAATGCACTTGGATCAGTATTAATACGTAAGTCTTCCCAGTCTTGACCGATGTCTAAGTTGGTAATAATGGTCGCAAGCTGTCTATCCCGAGGGATATTATCGGCAAACTCGACCAGTTTTTCCCCGACTTTACCTTTGATGTCGCTGGCATGAGCGAGGATGTTATCCACCGTGTCGTATTTTTGCAGCCATTTAACGGCTGTTTTCTCTCCAACACTTGGAATACCCTTGATGCCGTCTGAGGTGTCACCCATCAGCGTTAATAGATCAATCATTTGATTGGGCTTAATGCCGTATTTATCTTCCACACCTTGTACATCGGTAATCTTACCTGAGAAGCTGTCTTCTAATAACACACAGTCGTTAATCAACTGCATCATGTCTTTATCACCACTAGATATCACCACGTGGTGCCCTTCTTGCACCGCACGATGCGTCAGCGTACCAATGATGTCATCCGCTTCCGCCCCTTCAATGCGTAATAAAGGAATACCCAACGCCCGTACCAACCGATGGATATAGGGAATCTGTTCTGCCAATTCGGCATCCATCTTAGGACGATTTGCCTTGTAATCTTCTGACATGGCATGACGAAACGTCGGCGATTTGGTATCAAAACACACTGCCATATGAGTAGGGTGATAGCGACGCATCAGTTTCAAAAGCGCATTGAGCGTACCACGGATGGCATTGGTCATAAGACCTTGGGTGTTCATCATGGTTTTAGGGAGTGCATGATAGGTACGGAACAAGTAATACGAGCCGTCAACTAAGATAAACGGTGGTTCGTCTTTATTGATATGACGAGTATCCATCATTGCCACATTGGGCATATCATCAAATGTTGGCAATACGTTGGGGTCAATTGCATCATGTGAGGTGTCAGTGGTTGTCTCTGGCGTTTCAGTATTGGTAGGGTTATTTTCAGAAGTATTATCGGTCATAAAATGTCACTTAATTAGTTTTTATATGTCGTGTTGAGAGGGGTCATTTAGAAGAGGTTATGGGGTTAATAATGTTTCATTATAACGAAAAAAACAACTATAGTCGTCGGTAAACTAAAGAGCGACAGCGTTAACCTCACTAAGCCTACTCCCGTATCATATTGCTACTTGCACTCGGTTGCCTTGTAACCATTTTAGACTTCATTGACTGTATCTTATTTAGTTTCCTATGACTATCTCGATAGGGGAGATTGCAGAATGGTTTTACAAACAAAAAACCCAAATCACACTAAGGAGACTTGGGTTTCGATATTTTAAAATCAATAAGCCACGTTAAAAAGCTTATTCTCTCAATAAATGAATGACTTAATTTACAGTTTAAACTTTTATTTTACTTCTGACGTCACTTCGACATCGATATTACCACGAGTGGCTTTAGAATAAGGGCAAACTTCATGCGCTTTTTCAACTGCCTTTTGCACATCATCAGCACTAAGGTCAGTATTGCTGGCGATAACATGAATTTTAGCAGCTAAGCTGTATTGATGGTTTTCGCTTTGGAGTAAGTCGACTTCCACTTCTGTGGTCGAATCAAACTCAACACCTTGCATTCTTTTAACCACGCCCAATGCGCTGTCAAAACAAGCGCCATAACCCATTGCAAAAAGCTGTTCAGGGTTGTTGCCATCGCCTGTGCCTGGCGGTGTCATATTAATTACTAAGTCACTGTCACTAACCTTGGCTGAACCCATACGTCCGCCAGAGACTGAAGATTTAGTTGAATATAAAGTTTTCATAATTATTCCTTTTGGTTTGTGATATAAAATGATTTTTGTTTTTTCTAGCCGCACTAGATTAACAACTACATTAACAAAAATGACTGCTATGAATGGTTGTCGGTTGTAAGTGTTTGCTAGCAGTTTGTAAATTGATTTAAATCTAAGTATCAGTGCATTATTGATTATTAGCTAATATTCATAAATACAGTATGGGTAAAATTTTTGAAGATGAGTTGTGCAGTTACTATCTTAATACTAGAACTAATGAGATCGCATCGGTTTGTTTTTTTTGCTAGGTTTGGTGATTGGTTCAGCAGTCAAATCGTTGTCTTTTATCAATGCTAAAAGTTGATGATACGCTTGATATCTAGCACTACGAGTGCGATGAGCGGTCACTCTTACCACCTCGCAAGGATAGCAATTGGGCAAATGGGCGACTAAAGTAAAGTTGACACTATTGGGTTCACCTTTTTTACCACAAGTAAAAGACTCTTTAAGCGCAACAGGCGCATGAAAATGCTGACGTAATCCTAAAGTACATTCTTTTTTAAGTTGCTCAAGGCTAAGCTTAATATTTTCAGCTTTAGAAAAATACTGGGGTAAATAATGCTGGGTAAAGCCAATAGTCGCATCGTGTAATAACTGTATTTTATTATCTTGCCGTAAGCAGTCAATCAAAATGCAGTACAACTGCCAGCAAACACTATTAAATTCTGTATTTTGTTTTCCCACTCCTTGACGGATATAGTTTTCAGCCGATTCTACTAGTCCGATATGTTGGCAAAAGTCGGTTAATGCAGCACTGCCTGCAAACAGTTTGCTATATAGCTGATAGCTCGTTGCATCGTCATAGCCCTTTTGATGTAGCCAGTCAAAAACTTGTAGGCGTAAAACAGCCTCGCCTCTTAGCATGGCAAGCTGCAACGCATCAGGAAAACTATAGTCACTCTGTAATTGTGCATTGGCGTTAGCATGGGATTTGATATGGGACTTAAATAGAGTGCTATGACGACTTAAATAACCTTTTAAATTATTGGTTAGCTGATACAGATGCTTTGCCATATTGGCTGAGTGCCCAGTTAGTTAAAATAAAACAGATAGATAAAATACAAAAGAATACCGACATCATTTTAGTAACTAAAATAACGCATAACTAATAGCTTGATGACTGGTAATCATTTTTGCATCGTCTGATGGTAGAGCAAAGGTGATTTAAAATTTTAACCAGTCGCTTAATTAGATATAACATCTTACCTGCACTGATATTATTTTAGTAAGCTAATATGGAGCGGACGAAGGGACTCGAACCCTCACCCGAGGGGGGCAACCCTCATTTCAGGCATTGAAAACCTGCGTGCTACCTTTACACTACGTCCGCGTGAAAGAATTTTAATAAATTTGATAATATCAGCTAGGTGTAGAAAATAAAACAAGTAATATTATTTTTTATAACAGACCGTAGAGCGTGTTGAGATATAAGGTGATAGAGGAAAAAAATGATAACACTTCTGTTAAATAATCTTTGACATTGTTTATTAACTTCAGCAAAATGAGATAAACCAACAACCATGGAACTACAGACCATAACCTAACCCTTAAGCCGATACCCTATTGTGAAGCTTCATTACTTAACTAAAGTATAAATGAACCTTCATCAACATAATTGGTAAATCATGGATTGCAAGCGGTGGAATATTGCCACCCATAGTGTCAGACGAACCCCATTACCGCAAATAAGCGGGCGCATGATGGCATCTAAGCTGGCAAGATGAGCTGGAGTAAACCTTATCCCAACCCAAATCACTTAAGCCACAAACTTAAGCAGCATAAGGCACATGATCCAACTATAAAATAGGCTCTATCAAGCCGACCCGTTAGACTAAACTCTGTATAAATAACATGAAAAAAACACACTCAAACAGGAAATGTAGCATACGCAAAACTATTAACTTAGCGTCTTGAGCTACGCTAGTAGGTGTTGTAAGTATTGTCGCCATAACTGGCTTTATGATGACAGCACAAGCTACTGATACTAACCAAAATACAAATGTTAGTCACAACCCTACTAAGGGTAGTGAGGGAACTGTTTTACAAAGTCAATTTGCTGCAGGCTCTCCAGAAAGAATACAGGAGCTAAGAGATTTGATAGATGTATGAACAGATGAGTTAGGATTTATGTATTTTTATGAAAACTATCCTGAACTAGCTGAAGCTATGATAAAAGAATCATATACTAATATGTTTGCTGGATACCCTGAGTTAACTACCTACAAAAAAGTAGTCAATATGTTAGCTTGAGCTATCACGGGTGAACTAGAGGGTAGGACTAATAGGGTATGAAAAGCTTTTATGGATAAGTTTTTGAAAGTTAACACTCTTGATGCCATTAATAAAGATGGACAAGATGGATTGGCTAAGCTTTCTGCATGACTTGATACTCATATGCAAAATGAAATTGAGAAGCTAGATAATGAAATAGCAGAAGAAAAATTAAAACAAGCAGAAGAAAAACTAAAACAAGCAGAAGAAAAACGAAAACAAGCAGAAGAAAAACGAAAACAAGCAGAAGAAAAACGAAAACAAGCAATATTACAAGATATAAATAAAAATCTGGATAGATTGAAATAGTTTTTTAAAATAACTTCATTGCTTATTGATGTTTCTTGGGGGAGGTAGTCCTACCTATAACCTATCCGTAACTCACGGTTCTTAACCACAACAAATATTTGTAAGAATACGATGTGACCGCTAGCCCTGATAGAAGCGGTAGCTTGGTGGGTTGTGGGGCATACAGCACTTTACACAAGAGTGGTCGCTTGAATAATGGAACACGCTTGTGTTTAAGTGCTGTGCCCCACAGGCAACCAACTACAAGCGAATAGCAGGAATAGCTTCATATACTATTGATATTCTTATGGATTAACGATTGTTTAAGGCCTTGGTTAATTGCTAAAGCGTTTTTGACTATTCTATCTGCATCATTCCCTAAAATCCGCTACAATACGCTCAATAATTTCTCATCACTATTAATATCACAATATTGTAAGCTGAAACCCTATTATGAGCGTAGATCCAAAGACATTAGCCAAAGAAGTTACCCAGCGTCGTACTTTTGCTATTATTTCTCACCCCGATGCGGGTAAAACCACCATGACTGAAAAATTATTGTTATGGGGTAAAGCCATTCAGGTGACGGGCGAAATCAAAGGCCGAAAATCAGACCGTCATGCCACCTCTGATTGGATGAGCATGGAGCAGGAGCGGGGGATTTCGATCACCACATCAGTGATGCAGTTTCCCTATAAAGATCATATCGTAAACCTGCTCGATACCCCAGGTCACGCTGACTTTAGTGAGGACACTTACCGTACGCTAACAGCGGTGGATAGCGCGTTAATGATGGTCGATGGGGCGAAAGGTGTCGAGGAACGGACTATCAAGCTGATGGAGGTGTGCCGAATGCGCGATACACCGATCATCTCATTTGTGAATAAACTAGATCGTCAGGTACGAGACCCGCTTGAGTTGTTAGATGAAATTGAAACGGTGTTAAAAATCAAATGTGTGCCTGTGACTTGGCCCATCGGTATGGGGCAAGACTTCGTTGGCGTATATCACTTAACTGAAGATAAGACTTATCTCTATAAAAAGGGTCATGGTGGTGAAATTACCGAGATTGAGACTCGTGATGGCTATGATTACCCCGATATTCGTGAGCGACTAGGGGATCTTGCGTTTGCTGCCTTTGAAGAGTCATTAGAGCTGGTGCAAATGGCACTTGAAGACTTCGATGTTGAGGCGTTTTTAAAGGGCGATATGACCCCTGTATTATTTGGTACGGCTTTGGGTAACTTTGGGGTGAATATGGTACTGGATACGCTTATTGAGTACGCACCGCCACCCAAAAGTCATCCGGCCAATGAGCGTGTGGTTGATGCTGACGAGCCGATCTTTAGTGGATTTGTGTTTAAAATTCAGGCCAATATGGACCCACGTCATCGTGACCGTATAGCCTTCTTGCGGGTGTGCTCAGGTAAGTATGAGAAGGGTATGAAGATGAATCATGTCCGCTTGGGTAAAGAGGTACGCATCTCAGACGCACTGACCTTCTTAGCAGGCGATCGCGAGGCTCTAGAAGAGGCTTATCCAGGTGATATTATTGGTCTGCATAATCATGGCACGATCAGTATTGGTGACAGCTTTACAGAAGG
The DNA here is from genome assembly GCF_057621535.2 of Psychrobacter sp. CX5. Classification (NCBI taxonomy): domain Bacteria; kingdom Pseudomonadati; phylum Pseudomonadota; class Gammaproteobacteria; order Moraxellales; family Moraxellaceae; genus Psychrobacter; species Psychrobacter sp. CX5. The sequence continues at coordinate 1,798,249 of NZ_CM177735.1, forward strand.
TGAAGAATTGAATTTCACCGGTATTCCTCACTTTGCGCCTGAGTTATTTCGCCGTGTGGTCCTAAAAGATCCGTTAAAATCTAAAGCCTTACAAAAAGGTCTGCAACAGCTCTCAGAAGAGGGCGCCACTCAAGTATTTATGCCACAGATTAATAACGATTTGATACTAGGAGCAGTCGGTGTTCTTCAGTTTGAAGTAGTCGCACATCGCTTAAAAGAAGAGTACAAAGTTCAGTGTACCTTTGAGCCTGTGTCGATTGCTACCGTCCGCTGGATCCACTGTGATGATGAAGCCGTACTGGCGAAGTTTAAGAAAAAAGCACACGATCAATTGTCGCTAGATGGTGGTGGTCATCTGACCTATCTTGCGCCCAGTCGCGTTAATTTACAATTGATGCAAGACCGCTATCCAGAGATTACCTTTAGCAGTACTCGCGAGCATTAATCGTGTATTAAGTCTTAGTTATCATTACACTGGGTGTATCTAATCGCCTTTAGCATTACTATTAAACGCCTTTACCTGTTGAAAGTAAGGGCGTTTTTTTAAGCAGTGTCTTGTCAATCATGCGCGCTTGTATATTAGAGAGGTTAGAAATTGGGTCTAGCTCCAGATAAGCGTGCCACGTTTAATTAAAGACGTCATTAAACGAGAGATTATGGTGATAAAGGTGATTATCAACACGCCCTATCTAAATAGGGTCTATTTATTGAAACTCTAAGACCATCCTCTTTTTCCATCACTTGAAAACAATATGACCACGACATAATCACGACTTAGCCGATGATTTTAAGTACAAATCTTGAAAAGACAGTAAGTGAAGTCTATCAGAATGTTGTAAGATATAAAAAAACAGGTAACATCTAGTATTAATTTACATATTAAATGAACACATTGATAGGGAGGTCTTTAATGACTATACCAGAAAATAACAGTGACAATCACAACCACAGTGACAATAGACAATGGCAGCTAACCGCCTTAACTGAGGCCTTAGGTGATCTGAAGCTCACCATTGAAGATAAACTAAGTGTGGGGCGTGGTAAAGACAATGACGTGGTGCTAGGTAGCAAACAGGTGTCTCGTCAACATGCTCAATTAAGTGTGCGTGATAACGATCTTCTCATTCAAGATCTAGGCTCATCTAATGGAACCTTGGTCAATGATGTGAAGCTTGTACCGAATCAAGCAACGACATTAAAATTAAATGACGTAGTCACTTTTGCTGCATTTAGCTTTCAAGTGGGTCAAACCGAAGTAGTACAGTCTGGGTTAGGGTCATCACAACCTGTCGATACCGATCCTAAATCTAACTTCGCTGATAAGCCTGACTCATTAGAAACTGCTGATGCGCGGAAGCACGCAAAAGAAAACCAAGAAGCAGTCGATAAAGTTGGGCTAGAGGACATGAGTAACGCTGAGCTTGAAGAGAAGCTTGAAGCGGAATTAGAAGAGCCGATAGCATACGGCAACCCGAAGAAAAATCATCTACATACCGATAGCACTGAGCACTTTGAAGAGCTTGCTGCTGAGGCTGATCCAGAAGTTCATAAAGCCAAGCAAGCCGCAGCATCTCAATTATCTGCCACCACAAATATTCGCGAAGATGTGCAGGAAGTATCAACGGATTCCTCAAAACCTGTTAACTCCAAACCTGTTAAAGAGCGTCAAGCGACTGAAAAACCAACCCAGTCTTTTAATACAGTCGGGGAGCAAAAAGATCATAAAGTTGCTCACATAACAAATACGCAACAGCCTGCAAAAAATGTAAATGCTGGAAAAGGAAAGGGATTTTTGTGGTTAATCTTGATTTTAGTGGCTTTAGCCATCGCATTATGGCTTTATAACGGAGGTATGTAAGCACTAATATTCAAAAATATTGAATTATTTTAAAAAAAAGTAGTTTTAGGGGTTGTGTTTTATAAAATATTTGCTAGAATACTCCCCACTTTGAAGGAACAAGCCGACTTAGCTCAGTTGGTAGAGCAACTGACTTGTAATCAGTAGGTCGCCAGTTCGATCCCGGCAGTCGGCACCATTCTTCAGAGTATTATGTTTTAAGCTATCATGCTTTAAACAGATTTGCTTAGTCGCAAATCAGTAAAACTATTGTCTATATTAGTTTTACGCCTTAGGTGGGGTTGGGGAGCGGTCAAACCCAACAGACTGTAAATCTGTCGCGAAAGCTTCGAAGGTTCGAATCCTTCCCCCACCACCATTTTCTAGTTGTATTTTCAAAACTTGTTCAAGCAACACATTGTTCAGTAACAATCTACCAATAACAGCATGCACTGCCAGTACCTATTGATAGTGTAGCTAAAATAGCTGTGACATTGCGGGTGTGGTTTAATGGTAGAACCTCAGCCTTCCAAGCTGATGGCGCGGGTTCGATTCCCGCCACCCGCTCCAATATATAATTTAATCATTAAATAGCTCGTAATGCTCATATAGCTCAGCGGTAGAGCACTCCCTTGGTAAGGGAGAGGTCTCGAGTTCAATTCTCGATATGAGCTCCACTATTTATATAACTAATAATATAAGCATAAGAATAGTCAATTTGACTAACAAGGTTCACACTGAATACCCATTATAGATTTAAGAGCAATAATTAGCTAAGCAAGCATAGCATCGTAACTGTTAAAGCTTGGTCTAGAGAAGCTTTTAAATAGGTTTAAGTATTTACAAGGGCAACCAATGACCTTGCACCAATTAGATTACGCAGTTAGATAATTATTTGATAGGCAGCACTTAGTGTTGCCTTTTAGTGTTGTAAATGACTAAATAATAATCTCAATAAAGTTTTATAATAAGACATTATCACCTGTTATAACTTGCAAGCACTACTTATCGAGTACTTTTTTATTGTGCAAGTTCTTATTGTAAGTATGAATAAAACTTAATGATAACCCTAAAATAACCTGTAACTTAACAAAACTTAAGAGGATACACTCATGGCAAAGGCCAAGTTTGAAAGAAACAAGCCACACGTCAACGTCGGAACAATCGGTCACGTTGACCACGGTAAAACCACCCTAACTGCCGCTATCGCAACCGTAGCAGCAAAAACGTCAGGCGGCGAAGCCAAAGACTACGCGTCTATTGACTCAGCACCAGAAGAAAAAGCACGTGGTATCACCATCAACACCTCACACATCGAATATGACACAGAAGCTCGTCACTACGCACACGTAGACTGCCCAGGTCACGCTGACTATGTTAAAAACATGATCACCGGTGCTGCACAGATGGACGGCGCTATCCTAGTTGTATCAGCAACTGACGGCCCAATGCCACAAACACGTGAGCACATCTTGTTATCACGTCAGGTAGGCGTACCATACATCATCGTATTCATGAACAAATGTGACATGGTAGATGACGAAGAGCTACTAGAACTAGTCGAAATGGAAGTACGTGAATTACTATCAGACTACGACTTCCCAGGCGATGACACCCCAATCATCAAAGGTTCTGCTTTAGAAGCCCTAAACGGTAACGATGGCAAATATGGTGAGCCTGCAGTAATTGAACTCCTTGAAACCCTAGACACCTACATCCCAGAGCCTGAGCGTGACGTTGATAAGCCATTCCTAATGCCTATCGAAGACGTATTCTCAATCTCAGGTCGTGGTACCGTAGTAACTGGTCGTGTAGAATCAGGTATCATCAAAGTAGGTGACGAGATTGAAATCGTTGGTATCCGTGACACTCAAAAAACCACCTGTACCGGTATTGAGATGTTCCGTAAGCTACTAGACGAAGGTCGTGCTGGTGAGAACTGTGGTGTACTATTACGTGGTACAAAACGTGAAGACGTACAACGTGGTCAAGTACTTGCTGCACCTGGTTCAATCACACCGCATACCAAGTTTGACGCCGAAGTATACGTACTATCAAAAGAAGAAGGTGGTCGTCACACGCCATTCCTAAACGGCTATCGTCCACAGTTCTACTTCCGTACCACTGACGTCACAGGTGCAATCACCTTACAAGACGGTACAGAAATGGTTATGCCAGGTGATAACGTTGAGATGAGCGTAGAGCTAATCCACCCAATCGCTATGGACAAAGGCTTACGTTTTGCGATTCGTGAAGGTGGCCGTACGGTAGGCGCTGGTGTTGTTGCAACAGTTAAAGACTAATTGTTGTTATAAAACGAGTTATTTGTTAATAACTCGCTAAGCAATACCTTGCTAATCAATACTAAGAAAGCCCCTCTCATTTGAGAGGGGCTTTTAGTTTGAGTTTTATATAGAAAAGCTTTTCATTATGTATTTAGGATAAAAAAGTTTCCTGTAACGTCTTATACAACCACTTCTATTTGGATAACAAGTGTTTGAAAGCGAGATACAGGGTATGTCTTTAATAATCCCTATTTACATCAATAACAACGCTTGCATTCCCAAAAAAAGATTGTATAATAGTCAACCTTAACTAAAGGCGATTGGCTCAATTGGTAGAGCATCGGTTTCCAAAACCGAGGGTTGGGGGTTCGAGTCCCTCATCGCCTGCCACTTAATTAACTGTCTAAGCTTACTAGAAAGCACTCTTCTTTTACCATACAGATAGGCGGTTTTAATACTATCGTCTAAGTCGTAAGGCAATTCAATTATGAGCAATCAACAAGATAACCAAGATAACACGTTATCTGACGCGAAGCAGAGCGCTCATAAAACGCTGGGTAAAGTTATTCCTAGTAAAAGTAAAAGTGCTGTGGAAGTTGCTAAAACTCGATCACCAAAAGATATTGTGTTATGGTTTTTAGCTTTTGTTGCTTTAATAAGTGCCACTTTAGTAAATTATAAATTACCGGGTATTTGGCAGCCTGCTAATGATATCTGGGTACGCATTGGAATAATTGCTTCATTGGTGGTTTTCGCTATAATTTGTTTGGCATTAACCAATCAAGGTCGTAGCTTTAAGATATTGCTAAAAGATGCCAGTATTGAGCTACGAAGAGTAACCTGGCCAAGCAAAAACGAAACCATTCAGTATACATGGCAAACATTATTAGTCATCGGTATTGTGGCCGTTATTGTATGGCTATTAGATAATTTATTTAATAGACTAGTCGGTATATTTATCGGTTAAGTCTATCAGTATAAGTTTAAATTATTCGGGCTGTGCTTATATTAATAGATAAGCATAACAGCCTGTTTTTTTAATCAGTATTTTTTTTAGTAATCGTTTGATTGACGTCATGGAGAAATATATGCGCTGGTATATCGTGCAAGCATTTTCAGGATATGAAAAGCAAGTCCAACGCTACTTGACGGATCGTATCAATCGCAGCGACTTCGCAGATAAATTCGGTGAAGTATTAGTCCCTACCGAAGAAGTCGTTGAAATGAAAGACGGCAAAAAACGCAAGAGTGAGCGTAAGTTCTTTCCAGGATATGTATTAATTGAAATGGAAATGAATGATGATACTTGGCATATCGTGAATGATTGTCCACGTATTACTGGATTTATTGGTGGTACTCCTGAAAATCCAGCACCCATTACCCAAGTCGAAGCAGACCGTATATTAAACCGTTTAAAACAAACTGAAGAAGCACCACGTCCTAAAACATTATTTGAGCCCGGTGAAGAAGTTCTGGTTATTGATGGACCCTTTACCGACTTTAAAGGACTGGTTGAAAAAGTTGATTACGAAAAATCAAAATTACAGTTAACCGTTAATGTGTTTAACAGACCGACTCAGGTCGAACTAGAGTTTAGCAAAGTTGAAAAACTAAGCTAAATATTGACTACCCCCGGGGAGCAGACGGCGGGTTGTTTTCAGTAACTGTTCAAGGCATGCCGTTAGATTGGCAACGCTAAGAAGGTTATAAACAACTAGCAACAAGCGCTATTACCCGTAAAGGAGAAAACTCATGGCTAAAAAGATTGATGGCTACATCAAACTGCAAGTGCCTGCTGGCAAAGCAAACCCTTCACCACCAATTGGTCCTGCATTGGGTCAAAAAGGTGTGAACATTATGGCATTCTGTAAAGAGTTCAATGCAGCGACTGCTAGCATGGAACCAGGTCTGCCTATTCCTACTGAAATCACAGTATATGCTGATAAATCATTTACATTTATCATGAAGTCACCGCCTGCTGCATTCTTACTGCGTAAAGCAGCTGGTATTGCAAAAGGTTCTGGTGTACCTAATGTGACTAAAGTAGGTAAAGTTACTCGTGCACAGCTTGAAGAAATCGTTCAAACCAAACAAGCTGATTTAACTGCTGCCGATATGGATGCTGCTGTACGTACCATCGCTGGTACTGCGCGTTCAATGGGTATCGAAGTGGAGGGTGTGTAAATGAGTAAACTTACTAAACGTCAAAAGTTGATTGCTGAGCGTGTAGAAAATGAAAAACTATACACTCTAGAAGAAGCTGTCAATATTATTAACGATCTTCCTCCTCTAAAGTTTAAAGAGTCTGTTGATATCGCTATCAATCTTGGTGTCGATCCCCGTAAATCTGATCAAGTAGTTCGCGGTGCGACTAACTTACCTGCGGGTACTGGTAAAACTAAGCGTGTCGCTGTATTCGCCCAAGGCGCTGCTGCTGATGCTGCTAAAGAAGCGGGTGCTGATGTCGTCGGTATGGATGATCTAGCTGAACAAGTAAAAGCTGGCAACCTAGACTTTGATGTCGTTATCGCTGCACCTGATGCGATGCGTGTCGTGGGTCAGTTAGGTACTATTCTAGGTCCACGTGGTTTAATGCCTAACCCTAAAGTAGGTACGGTTACCCCCAATGTCGCTGAAGCTGTTGCAAATGCTAAAGCGGGTCAGGCGACTTACCGTGTTGATAAAGCGGGTATTATTCATACAACGATTGGACAGGTTGGTTTCACAGTGGATCAGCTCGAACAAAACGTAAATGCGTTACTAGGCGATATCAAACGCGCAAAGCCTGCTACCTCTAAAGGTATTTATATCAAAAAAATTACGCTATCAACCACTATGGGTCCTGGTATCACATTAGATCCAATACCTTACCGTGTTGCTAAGTAGCTTTTTATAAGTAATTAAGCTAAGTAATTTATGATAAATAATTATGCTAAGCGACTCATTTAATAATTAGTTAAAGCAGCCGCTAGCGTCACAAATTATTTTGTAGATATTATTCGGTTTAAAATTTTAAAAAATTAGGTCAGCTTAGCCAAAGCTATGCTGTCTAAGACCGTAGGTAGGTGCTAAGTCTATATACTACGCCTTGTGGGTAGTGTTAGACCCTCAGTACTGTTAATTGATGTCGATGTTAATCATCCCTTTTAATAGATGTGTTTTAACCTCGATGTTGGCCTACGCAGACGGTGACCAATAAAGTTTGATATTAGAAATTATGTACTTTTTAATTTCTCTTCATTCTGATAAAGGTGCCGTATTCAGCGTTATTAAAGTAGACAGTTTGATTCGATTATTTTAAATCTTATTTGTCTCTTTAGTAATAGAAACGTCAATTCAGCATTACTTAGGTAATGCTGATGAGATCAAGGAGTCAACTCATGGCATTAACGCTAGAACAGAAACAAAAAGTTGTGGCTGAAGTGTCTGAAGTTGCTGCAAATGCTTATTCAGCAGTTGCTGCTGATTATCATGGTCTTGAAGTAGCACAGTTAACTGCGTTACGTAACCAAGCCCGTGAGAAAGGTGTTGTACTTAAAGTCGTTAAAAACACGCTAGCTAAGCGTGCTTTTGAAGGTACTAACTTTGAGTGCATGTCAGATAAGATGGTCGGTCCATTGTTACTTGCTTTTTCTACTGAAGATTTAGGTTCAGCTGCTCGAGTTATTTTTGAGTTCAGTAAAGAACATAAAGCTTTAGAACCAAAGCTTGTTTCAGTTGGTGGTGAGTTGTTTGGTCCTGAGGAACTAGAGCGCGTAGCTAAGCTTCCAACACGAGACGAAGCACTATCTATCTTGATGGCAACAATGAAAGCACCTGTAACAAAGCTTGCTCAAACTTTAAACGAAGTTCCAAGCAAATTTGTACGGGTAGTTGCAGCAGTAAAAGACGCGAAAGAAGCTGCTTAATCACACTAAGCTGTTTTCGGTTGATACGGTTGAATATGCGCTTAGTTGCTTAAAGTTTGACAGTATTGACCTTAACTAATCATTTTAAATTTATCAGAAAATGGAGAAATCCCATGGCACTATCTAGAGAAGATGTGTTAAACGCAATCGCTGAAATGTCAGTAATGGACATCGTTGAACTAATCAGCGAAATGGAAGAAAAATTCGGCGTAACTGCTGCTGCCGCTGTTGCTGCTGCACCTGCTGCCGCTGCTGGTGGCGCTGCTGCTGCTGAAGAAAAAGACGAGTTTGACGTTATCTTAGCAAGCTTCGGCGAGAAGAAAGTTGCTGTTATTAAAGCCGTTCGTGAAGCGACTGGTCTTGGTCTGAAAGAAGCTAAAGATCTCGTTGAAGGCGCTCCAGCTCCAATTAAAGAAGGCGCTAACAAAGCTGAAGCAGAAGAGCTTAAGAAAAAGCTTGAAGAAGCTGGTGCTACTGTAGAACTTAAGTAATAGATTTTATATCTAATACTTGATAGGTTTTATAAGCAGTTGTTTTGATAGCTGTCTTATAATGCTAAAAAGCCAACAATGGTAAGTTCATTGTTGGCTTTTTTAATGGTAGCGTTTTTGACTTGATATTTGGTCCAACGTATTGTATAATTCCGCACTTGACCTTTTGTATTAGCCTAAATGGTTGGCAAGCGTCACGTTAATATCTTACCAACATCAGCTCAACGAACGTTTAGCGATTAATACAGACCAAGGGACAGACAATTTGCATGTTTAAAACATCGTTAGCTTCTATCCTTTTTATTTAACCTAGGTACGCCCGTACTTGGGGTTTTTTTGCATCTGTCATTTGGTACTTTTTTAACCTAATTCAACAGCTTTTTTTGTAATATAACATTTAATTTAATATCACTTTTATAACCATTAGCTATTAACGTTTATGATGGGTTTGGCAGCGTTGAGACTCTAATATTCAGTCAAAATAATATTGAGTCAAGAACGTATGATAGGTATGTTTAACAAGCATTTATCAAAGGTCATTCTCACTGTTTCAATCTGATGATTCTTTTTTAAAATTGAAGTCATAAAGTCAATGACTGTTATTTAATTTTAGAACGAATCATTTTTATTTTACTGTCTACTGTAAGGACTCTCGATGGCATATTCCTATACTGAAAAAAAACGTATTCGCAAAAGTTTTGCCGAGTTGCCACATGTAATGGATATTCCCTATCTGTTGGCAATTCAAGTGGATTCCTATGAGCAATTTTTGCAGGAAAATAAAAAGCCTAAAGCTCGTGAGAATACTGGCCTTCAAGCTGCATTTTCATCTATTTTCCCAATCGAAAGTAATTCAAACAACGCTGAACTTCAATTTGTTGAGTACTATTTAGGTGCACCAGAGTTCGATGAACGCGAGTGTATTTCTCGTGGTTCAACGTTTGCAGCACCCTTACGCGTAAAAATTCGCTTAGTTATTAAAGACAAAGATAGCAAAGATAAAAATAGTAAAGCGGCTATTAAAGATATTCGTGAGCAAAATGTTTACATGGGTGAAATCCCATTAATGACTAATAACGGTACTTTTATTATTAATGGTACTGAGCGTGTTATTGTTTCTCAGTTACACCGATCGCCTGGTGTATTCTTTGACCATGATAAAGGTAAATCTCACTCAAGTGGTAAGGTCCTTTATAACGCGCGTATCATTCCTTACCGTGGTTCTTGGTTAGACTTTGAATTTGATGCCAAAGATTTAGTTTTTGCTCGTATCGACCGTCGTCGTAAACTGCTTGGTACGATCATTCTTCGTGCACTCGGTATGGAAACAAGTGAAATACTTGAGACTTTCTTCGAAAAAGTGACGGTATATAAAGGCGAAGAGCAATTCGAAATTGATCTAGTCCCTGATCGCCTGCGTGGCGAGATGGCTCAGTTTGATATCGTATCACCAGACGGTGAGGTATTGGTTGAGCAAGGTAAGCGCATCAATGCTCGTCGAATTCGTCAAATCGAACAATCAGGTATGAAGAAACTTGCGGTACCTGATGAATATCTTTATGAGCGCATATTAGCTGAAGATATTGTTGTTAATGATGAAGTGGTTGCCCGTGCAAATACGCTTATTGATCATGAGTTATTGGTTAAGCTAAGTGCGTTTGAGGCGAGTGAGTCGATCAAAGAGTTTAAGATTTTATTTACCAATGATATTGATCATGGTACTTACATTGCAGATACCTTACGTGCCGATAGCACAGGTAGCCGTGAAGAAGCCCTGATCGAAATTTATAAAGTTATGCGTCCAGGTGAGCCACCAACGGTTGACACGGCTGAAAAATTATTTGAGAGCATGTTCTTTAACCCAGATCGTTATGACTTATCGAATGTCGGTCGTATGAAATTTAACCGACGTCTTGGTCGCACCTTTGAAAATACGGATGATCCTGAGATCAAACGTGAACAAAGTGTATTAACCAAACAAGATATTATTGATGTCCTAAAAGAGCTTATCAATATCCGTAATGGTCTTGGTGAAGTGGATGATATTGATCACTTAGGTAACCGTCGTATTCGTTCAGTTGGCGAGATGGCGGAAAACCAGTTCCGTGTCGGTCTGGTTCGTGTTGAGCGTGCGGTTAAAGAACGCTTGAGCTCTGCTGAATCAGACAATCTATCGCCACAAGATTTGATTAACTCTAAGCCTGTTGCCGCTGCGGTTAAAGAATTCTTCGGCTCAAGTCAGTTGTCACAGTTTATGGATCAGAACAATCCATTGTCTGAGATTACTCATAAACGTCGTATTTCAGCCTTAGGTCCAGGCGGTTTGACTCGTGAGCGTGCAGGCTTTGAAGTCCGTGACGTTCATAACACTCACTATGGTCGTGTTTGTCCTATTGAGACACCTGAAGGTCCAAACATTGGTTTGATTAACTCATTAGCGACATTTGCTAAGACTAATGAATTCGGCTTCCTTGAAACCCCATACCGTAAAGTTGTTGATGGTAAAGTTACCGATGATATCGAATATCTGTCAGCTATTGAGGAGGCCGGTACCGTTATCGCTCAGGCTGACTCAGAGTTAGATGAAAACGGTGCGCTAGCTGAAGAAATGGTTATGGTGCGTAGTGGCGGTGAATCAGTACGTATGCCAAGCGAAAAAGTAACGCATATGGACGTCTCGCCAAGTCAGGTTGTGTCTGTCGCTGCAAGTTTGATTCCATTCTTAGAGCATGACGATGCTAACCGTGCCTTGATGGGTTCTAACATGCAACGTCAGGCGGTTCCGACCTTGCGTGCGGATAAGCCATTAGTCGGTACGGGTATGGAGCGCCATGTTGCTCGTGATTCTGGGGTGTGTGTGATCGCCAAACGTGGTGGTGTTATCGAAGACGTGGACGCGTCTCGTATCGTAGTACGAGTCAATGAAGATGAAATGGGTGCCGGTGAAGCGGGTATCGATATTTATAATTTGATTAAGTACACCCGTTCTAACCAGAACACTTGTATTAACCAGCGTATTATCGTCAACCAAGGCGATAAAATTGCTAGCGGAGATATCTTGGCGGACGGCCCATCAACTGACTTGGGCGAATTGGCTCTAGGCCAGAACATGCGTGTGGCATTCATGCCATGGAACGGTTATAACTTTGAGGATTCAATTTTATTATCTGAGCGTGTTGTAAAAGAAGACCGTTTCACAACCATTCATATTCAAGAATTAACCTGTGTGGCGCGTGATACGAAACTTGGTACTGAAGAGATCACTGCAGATATTCCAAACGTTGGTGAAGCAGCGCTATCAAGCCTTGATGAATCTGGTATTGTCTATATCGGTGCTGAAGTAGATGCAGGCGATATCCTAGTCGGTAAAGTGACACCTAAAGGTGAGACACAATTAACGCCAGAAGAAAAACTACTCAGAGCCATCTTTGGTGAGAAAGCGGCAGACGTTAAAGATACTTCTTTACGGGTGCCTACTTCTACCAAAGGAACGGTCATCGATGTACAAGTATTTACCCGTGATGGCGTAGATAAAGATGAGCGTGCGAAAGCAATTGAGAAGTCACAGCTTGATAACTATCGTAAAGATTTAAAAGAAGAGCTGCGTATTTTTGAAGAAGCCGCTCGTAGCCGTATTAGTCATTTACTTGATGGTCAAGCCATTAGTGGTGGTGCAGGACTTAAATCAGGTAGTGTTTTAACTGAGACTGAACTATTAGAAATGTCACTTGAAACCTTGCTTGATATTCAGCCTGTTGAAGAAGACATCGCTGAGCGCATGACGCAAATTCAAGAGTACTTGGTTGAGAAGCAAAAAGACATTGATACTAAGTTTGCTGATAAAAAACGCAAGCTAACGGCGGGTGATGATCTGCAACATGGCGTACAAAAAATTGTTAAGGTTTATTTAGCTGTAAAACGCCGTATACAACCGGGTGATAAGATGGCCGGTCGTCATGGTAACAAAGGGGTCGTGTCACGTATTATGCCAGTCGAAGACATGCCTTATGATGAAAACGGTAACCCAGTTGATATCGTATTGAACCCATTAGGTGTTCCTTCACGTATGAACATCGGTCAGATTCTAGAGACGCATCTAGGGATGGCGGCTAAAGGCTTGGGTGATAAGATTAATGGTATGCTAAAAGCACAGGCGGCTGTCACTGAACTACGTGAGTTCTTAGATAAGATCTATAACAAAGTGGGCGGCGAGCAAGTTGATCTTGAAAGCTTAAGCGATGATGACATCATGGCACTGGCACAAAATTTACGTGATGGTGTACCGATGGGTACTGCGGTATTTGATGGTGCACGTGAGGTTCAAATCGACGAGTTACTAGAGCTTGCAGGCTATCAAAAATCAGGTCAGCAAACCTTATATGATGGCCGTACTGGGGTTAAATTTGATCGACCTGTGACGGTAGGCTATATGTATATGCTGAAATTGAACCACTTGGTTGATGACAAAATGCATGCGCGCTCAACAGGGTCATACTCACTCGTTACCCAGCAGCCTTTAGGCGGTAAAGCACAGTTCGGTGGACAGCGCTTCGGTGAGATGGAAGTATGGGCACTGGAAGCTTATGGTGCGACGTATACGCTACAAGAAATGCTGACAGTTAAGTCAGATGATGTTGAAGGTCGTACGCGTATGTATAAAAACATTGTTGACGGCGAACAGTACATGGATCCAGGTATGCCTGAGTCATTTAATGTACTGACCAAAGAGATTAAATCTCTGGGTATTAATATTGAGCTAAAAGAGAGTAACTAGCCTAAATGGTAGATAAGATACGTAGTGTCAGGGTAGGTTTAAGCACAAGATCTTAGTTTAAACCCTATTTCTACCAAGCTAGTCTGGATAAAGGTTTAATATTGACAGCCTTTATCCTCCCTTTAACTCAGCCTAATTCATTGCCTTCAAACGGTAGCTTAGCATTATCAGTCAAACTGGTAAAACCGACCTAAATGCCGTGAACACATATAACGGAGAAGCAACTTGAAAGATTTACTCGATATTATGAAAAGCCCTGCCGACAATGGCAAACGTGAATTTGACAGTATTCAAATTACATTGGCGGCACCTGAAACCATCAAATCGTGGTCACATGGTGAAGTAAAAAAACCTGAAACAATTAACTACCGTACTTTTAAGCCTGAGCGTGATGGTCTATTTTGTGCCAAAATTTTTGGCCCAGTAAAAGACTTTGAGTGTCTATGTGGTAAGTACAAGCGTCGCAAATTCCAAGGTGTCATTTGTGAAAAATGTGGTGTTGAAGTCACCACCGCCAAAGTTCGCCGTGATCGTATGGGTCATATTGACCTTGCCAGTCCAGTGGCTCATATTTGGTTTTTAAAATCATTACCAAGCCGCATTGGTTTGTTATTAGATATGACGCTACGTGATATTGAGCGTGTCTTATATTTTGAAAGCTATGTCGTCACTGATCCTGGTATGACGTCTTTAGAGAAGTATCAGCTATTAGATGATGAAGACTACTATAAAGCACTAGAAGAGTTTGGTGATGAGTTTATCGCTAAAATGGGTGCTGAAGCGGTTCAAGACTTATTAAAAGACATCGATATTGATTTAGAAATTGATGAGATACGTGAAGAGATTCCAAACACAGGCTCTGAAACGAAGCTTAAAAAGCTGTCTAAACGTCTAAAATTATTAGAAGCCTTCCGTGATTCTAATAACAAACCTGAGTGGATGGTAATGACTATATTACCTGTTTTACCACCAGATTTGCGTCCGCTAGTCCCTTTGGAAGGTGGCCGTTTTGCGACGTCAGATCTTAATGATCTATATCGCCGTGTGATTAACCGTAATAACCGTTTGAAACGCCTACTCGAATTAAATGCACCCGATATTATCGTACGTAACGAAAAACGTATGCTTCAAGAGTCCGTTGATGCGTTATTGGATAATGGTCGTCGTGGTCGTGCCATCACGGGTAGTAACAAGCGTCCGCTTAAGTCACTTGCCGATATGATTAAAGGTAAGCAAGGTCGTTTCCGTCAAAACTTATTGGGTAAACGTGTTGACTATTCAGGACGTTCAGTCATCGTAGTTGGTCCGACCCTACGTCTACATCAGTGTGGTTTGCCGAAGAAAATGGCGCTTGAGTTGTTTAAGCCATTTACCTATTCAAAACTGTTGTCACATGGCATGGCGACGACCATTAAGCAAGCTAAAAAGATGGTAGAGCGTGAAGAGCCACAAGTATGGGATATGCTGGCCATGGTTATCCGTGAGCATCCAGTATTATTAAACCGTGCACCGACGCTTCACAGACTTGGACTACAAGCATTTGAGCCTGTATTAATCGAAGGTAAAGCAATTCAGCTGCATCCCTTGGTATGTACTGCCTTTAACGCCGACTTCGATGGTGACCAAATGGCGGTACACGTACCGTTAACGTTGGAAGCTCAGCTTGAAGCACGTACGTTGATGATGTCTACCAATAATATCTTGTCTCCTGCAAACGGTGATCCGATTATCGTACCGTCACAAGACGTTGTATTGGGTTTATATTACATCAGTCGCTCATCGATCAATGCCAAAGGCGAGGGCATGATCTTTGCCACTGTAAACGAAGCCTTACGTGCAATTGGCTCTAACGACTTACATGTGAACGCTAAGATTAAAGTTCGTGTGACAGAGACTGAGATCGATGAAGAAGGTAACGAAACCAAAAGCACGTCTTTAAAAGAGACGGTTGCGGGTCGTTTACTTATCTGGAATATCATGCCAAAAGGTATGAAGTTTGAAGAGTGTAACGTAGAGATGACCAAAAAGAACATCTCTAAGTTAATGAACTCTTGCTACCGTACCCGTGGTGTGAAGGACAGTGTTATTTTTGCGGACCAATTAATGTATTTAGGGTTTGCTCAAGCGACGCTATCAGGGGTTTCAATTGGTATTGAGGATATGGTTATCCCACCAGTGAAAAAAGAATTACTTGATGCAGCAGACGCTGAAGTTCGTGAAATTGAACAACAGTTTGAGCAAGGCTTCGTTACTGCTGGTGAGCGTTATAACAAAGTAGTTGATATTTGGTCGCGTACCAACGATAAAGTCGCAAAAGCGATGATGGACAACTTATCAACAGATATCGTTATCAATGCCAAAGGTGAAAAAGAAGAGCAAAAGTCGTTTAACTCAATCTTTATCATGTCAGACTCTGGTGCTCGTGGTAGTGCGGCTCAGATTCGACAGTTGGCAGGTATGCGTGGTTTGATGGCTAAGCCAGATGGCTCAATCATTGAAACCCCTATTAAAGCCAACTTCCGCGAAGGTTTGTCAGTACTTCAGTACTTCATCTCAACTCACGGTGCGCGTAAAGGTCTGGCAGATACCGCTCTTAAAACAGCGAACTCGGGTTATCTAACGCGTCGTTTGGTCGATGTCGCTCAAGATTTAGTCATCACTGAAGATGATTGTGGTACCGATAAAGGTGTGCACATGACACCGCATATCCAAGGTGGTGAAATCATTGAGAAACTCGGTGATCGTGTCCTTGGTCGTGTGGTTGCTCGCGATGTGATTAGCCGTGATGACGAAGTGTTATTACCTGCCGGTACGTTGATTGATGAGCATGGTGTTACGGTTATCGATGACAACGGTATCGATGAAGTTTGGGTGCGTTCGGTTATTACCTGTGATGTCCCACACGGGGTGTGTGCTCAGTGTTATGGACGTGACTTAGCCCGTGGTCACAAAGTAAATATTGGTGAGTCTGTTGGTGTTATGGCAGCTCAATCCATTGGTGAGCCTGGTACTCAGTTAACGATGCGTACCTTCCACGTTGGTGGTGCGGCAAGCTCGACGTCAGTAGACAATAGTATCTCTGCGCGTAATAAAGGTTTCATCCGTTTCCATAATATGAAAACAGTGGAACATGTCGATGGTCATTTAGTGATTGTGTCACGTTCTGCTGAGATCGGTATTGCCGATGATGTGGGCCGTGAACGTGAGCGTTATAAAGTCCCTTATGGCTCTAGTGTACTTGTGAAAGATGGCGACGAAGTTGAAAGTGGGCAAGCCGTTGCAAAATGGGATCCACACACTCACCCTATCATCACTGAATTTGCGGGTAAAGCACGCTTTAGTGATATCATTGATGGCTCTACTGCCACTATGAAGATTGATGACGCGACTGGTATGAGCTCGTTTGAGATCCTAGGTCCAAAAGATCGCCCATCTAATGCTAAAGATTTACGTCCGGCCATCATTCTTGATACGACTGGCGGTAAAGAGGTCGTTTACTTCTTACCTGCAGAAACTATCATTCGTGTTTCTGACGGTGAAGACGTCACAGCAGGTTCGGTATTAGGCCGTGTACCACAAGCGACTTCTGGTACGAAAGATATCACCGGTGGTCTGCCACGTGTTGCTGACTTATTTGAAGCGCGTCGTCCAAAAGATCACGCTATTATGGCAGAGATGTCGGGTGTGGTTAGCTTTGGTACCGCGACGAAAGGTAAGAACCGCTTCATTATTACCAATGAAGAGGGTGAGACGCATGAAGAGCTAATTCCAAAATGGCGTCAAATTAACGTCTTTGAAAACGAAACAGTTGCCCGTGGTGAAGTGGTTGCAGATGGTCCTTTAAATCCTCATGATATTTTACGTCTGCAAGGTGAAACGGCGTTGGCAAACTATATTGTTGACGAAGTACAAGATGTTTACCGTTTGCAAGGTGTGAAAATTAATGATAAACACATTGAGGTCATTATTCGTCAGATGCTACGTAAAGTAGAAATTACTGAGCCTGGTGATTCAAATTACTTCAAAGGCGATCAGGCTGAATATGCTGATGTCATTGCAATCAATGAGAAGCTAATTGCTGAAGATAAGTTCCCAGTGAAGTTTGAACGTCAATTATTGGGTATTACTAAAGCAAGCTTAGCCACAGAAAGCTTTATCTCCGCGGCGTCTTTCCAAGAAACCACTCGCGTCTTAACAGCGGCTGCAGTTGAGGGTAAAGTCGATGAGCTACGCGGTCTTAAAGAAAACGTTGTGGTTGGACGTTTGATTCCAGCGGGTACTGGTCTTGCTTATCATGCGGCGCGTAAGAAAGCGAAAGAGGGTACTCAAAACTATGATGTTGAAAGCGCGTTAGATGCAGCCTTCGATATGGAAGCTAATAGTTCTGCTCAAGACTTTAGAAGCTTTGATGAAGCCTTTGCTCAAGAGCTTAGTCAAGATAAACCGGGTCAGTAGGATGACGTTAAGTCTCCATTAGCATTAGTAAAGAGATAAGATAAAAAGCCGGCATAATTGCCGGCTTTTTGTTTTTGTAAAATTTAATTTGTAACAAAAAGAATGATTATATTAATTTGTCTGTAGTGTTTGATGTCTATCATAAATTCAATTTAATCTGTTCATAGTAAATACTATTCATCGTAATAATATCAAATTAAGAAGTTAGCCTATCAAGTAAGGCAAGTCTAGACGCAACAGACCCAACACAAATAATCCAACCCAAAATAATAACGAGGTTTAATGTAGCTGACCAAGATGGATTATTCTATATAGTCGGCGAACTTATAAAAAGCCACGGCGTTAACCTCATTAAGCCTACTCCAATAGTACTTGCACTCGGTTGCCTTGTGACTACTTTAAAGTTCTTTGACTATAGATAAAGCTATACCCTATTCCATAAACAAACTATTAAAATAAACCACTATGAAAAATTCAATCAAAAATAAACCTATCATGCAGAAGATTGTATTGTCATCTTTGCTTGTGATAATGCCATTTAGTATGAGTGCTTATGCCGCGTCAACCAGTGTCGATAAAAGTACGGTGTCTAGTAAAGGGGTAGCTAAAAGCGCTGAGTCAAACGGCGCTCAATCAGAACAAGCGACCCAAAACAAAACGGTTCTGAGTAAATCCACTAGCCCAGATTGCGATAGCTTAAATATTATGCTGATGTCCTTGAAAAATCAGTTAGCGATCAATGCAAACTGGCAATCCAATGATGCTACCTCTAACACCAAAAAAACAATAAGTATGGGAGATTTGACCTCAAGTGGCAGCCCTGACTTTGCGATAACCTGTCCCAACTTTACCGCGAAGTACGATGGTAACGCCTTGAAAATTAAGGCGGACAGTTATCAAGATATCTTGAATCATTTACATAAGCAGTTAAATCGTGGCGTAGACCTATATAACTATAGATGGTATAAGAATCCGAAAGTAAAAACTGAATTCCAAGTCGACAAATACAGTATTGATTTAGGCAAAATAATGGTAACGGATGGCTATTCTAAATTGGCAGAAGGCAGAAAGCTGAGTTTAAAACAATCTTTTATACCAAGTGCTGCGACCATTAGCTATAAAGTTGACGATAGTGATCTGAAGCCCTTATTACGTCAAAAAACGATTAGTAATTATAGTGCCGACTTTAAAGCAGCTAATAAAATTGATATTTTTCATAAAAATCCGGACATGGGTAGCAGAGGGTTTGGAATAGAAAGAATATTCATTGATAAAAAAAATGGAATATTAGAAATCTATAAAAATTATGACTTTCCCCAACAATCCTCTTAATATAGAGCCTAACCTTATCACTAAGTTGCCTTTTTGTGCTACATTAGGAATTTAACGATAAAATAGGTTAAGCATCTATGGCAGACAAAGGTAGAGTGGCACGCTATCAAGCAGATCGTACCAATCAAAAGTTTTATTTTTGTAGAATTGCTTGTAAGCAAGCGGGTGAAACGGCGGATAAACAACTTTATCAAGCACACTGTGAGACGGCAATTTTTCATTTACAAGGTGCGTTCTGGGCACTGTTACAAGAGCTTGCTCACTTTTATAATCTTGACACGACCGAACCAACTATCGAGTATATAGAGAGTCAGTTGGCCCAAAAGACCTTAATATCACCTGAGTTGCAACGATTAAAAATTTCCCTAGAGTCTGGTGTATTGGCACATATTCAAATGGCCTATCAGCGCTGTCAGTATGCGCCAGCACCAGACAGCGCAACCATAACCCCTTCCGATCATGACTTAATTGTCAACGTCGTTACCTTATCTAATCAATGGCTGCCAGATGAGCAAACCATCCGAGAGTGGCGCCAAGAGTTTATGACTTTGGTAGATGAGATGCGGGGTGGGATGGTTGAATACTAAGGCTTATCGTTATTTAAAAAGACGTTGAATAAAAAATGAGGGCCCTAATAACTCTTATGATGTGCTTTTCCCTTCTCGGCGCCCTTTAAGTTCAGACTTTGGAATCCACGCCCAAGTCATCTCTACTGTAATGGGGTCACGGTCACTATTTGAATTGCGATCCTCTATAATACAAGGGATGACCATGTCGCCTTTTGGATTATCTAAAATATACTGACGTTGCTCATCGCTCAATGTAGCGACTGCGGCTATCTGACCTTTTTGAAGTGGACGATAGAAGTTGACTTGATATGATTTGACCAATAAGATTCGATCTGATGGCAGATTGATACCTAGTATAAACCCTGTCGCGGTTTCTGCTAATAAAGTGACGGCAACCGCGTGAATAGAACCAATATGATTTTGAACCCCTTTTTTATTATTGAGACTTACCACCAGCTTATTGGGCGTAACCTGTTCATAAACTATGCCGGTTGTACCCACATAAGGCACAATCTTACTAAAGGTTTTGGTTAGCACAAAGGATTGGGTTGATTTGGGTAGGAATTGAGCGGCTTTTAAGATTTTGGTAAAGGCATTGTTTACCGTTAAAGTGTTGTCTTTTTCCTTTTGATTTAGGGTTTTATTGCTAGAGGCTTTTAATTTAGACGCATCACTTAGGACGGCTTTAGTCTGAGTGGTTACTTTTTTAACTATTCTTTTAAGCGGTGTTTTCATTGAGCTTTGTAGTTGGGTCATGGGGCATCCTTTGAGTTAGAATCTAAAGTATTCTAAAGGCAGAGTAAAGCAAAGTAAATCCAATTTAAAGGGAAAATAGGTCGACCGAATTCAATTGATCTGATTGTCCTATACTGAATGATTGTTTGTCGAATATCAATGCAATTACCATTTTTATGAGATAACCTTGCTTTGGCAGACTCACTGACCTTACTAGATGTCGCGTATGATTAGTTGCGTTAGCACACGCATTCCTCAATAGATTAACTTGTAGATTTGGTATAAATGAATATTAAGATAAGTGAAGAGATATTTTGGATAATGATTTAATACATTTACCGACAACACCGACCAACATTATCTTTACCGGAGTGGCAGGGACTGGCAAAACCCACCGTCTGCTTGACATTCAAAAGCGGTATGATGAGTCTATCGATACCTCATGGCAGGCGTGGCGAATTAAGCAAATAAGCCATTATGGGTGGTGTGATGTGGTGTGCGCCGTATTGTTGTTAGAAGATAGAATGATGACTGTGCCAGAGATTACGCAACACCAATTGATTAAAGACAAAGCGGCTGCCAATAAGCGCAATGAAAATATCAGTCAAACCTTATGGGTGCAGTTAAATAAACATGCGCATCCAGAATCGACCACTGTCAATACAAGTCTACGCTCGGCCAATTATTATTTTGATAAGACCGAATCGAGCCAATGGTTCTTATTAGATGAAGTTAAGCTAACTCTGTCACAAACGCTCTCCGATTTGCTGTCTTTTTATGATGAGCGCGCTGAACAACAGTACGCCAATAGTCATACCGTGAGACGTAGCTGTTTGGTGAGCTTTCATCAATCTTACGGGTATGATGAGTTTGTGGAGGGAATTCGGCCTCGGATCAATCCACAAACTGGTCAGATGCAGTATGAGATCCAGCAAGGCGCTTTTTTAGAGCTGTGTGCTAAAGCCAGTCATGATCCTGAGCACCGTTATGCGATGTTGATCGATGAGATTAACCGTGCTAATACCGCACAAGTATTTGGCGAGCTTATGAGTGTGATTGAGCCAACTAAGCGGGCAGGTGGGGCAAGTCCTATGAGTGTACGCCTAGCCTATTCGGGGCGTCAGTTTATGGTGCCGAGTAATGTCGATATTTATGCGACAATGAATACTCAGGATCATTCTCTAGCTGCGCTTGATATGGCCTTTCGACGTCGATTTGATTTTGTGACCTGCTATCCAGATAGTACGTTGGTGTCACACATCACTGATATAGAAGGCAGTAAGATTGATGTGGGACAACTGATGCAGGTTATCAATCATCGTTTGCAGTCACTTCTAGGAGAAGAGGCACAATTAGGTCATGCCTATTTTATGCAAATAAAGGATGTAGCAGATCTAGCAAAGCGTCTTCATCGACAAATTATTCCGCAGATAATAGAGTACATTAAGCTATCAGCGATGCCAGCTCAGGTAACAGATATACTCATACAAGTGCTGTATGGGCATTCTACTGATAAGATATTGGGCAGAGTAGAGGCATGTCTGTTTCAAGTGCTTCACTCAGCTAGGGAGCCTGACACTGAACAGGGTATAGCTACTAGTATTGATTACACTCCTGCGTTTATAGCCGTTGCTAATGGCCAGCTTGATCAATTGGACACTCAAATCTTAGCTGAGGCAGAAGTGGAAGGTCTACAACAAAGGTCTGCTCAATACCTTGTTGCTAAGCCTTATCAGCAGCTGTATGCATTAACCTCAGTTGAATAATATCATTAAGAATAAATAGTGATTGTTTTTAATAGTGATAGTCTTATAGAGTGATAGTCTTATAGAGTGATAGTCTTATAGAGTGATAGTCTTATAGAGTGATAGTCTTATAGAGTGATAGGATTGACATTATCTAGAGAATTAACGTCTCTTTAAGAACGCCTTGTTTTAGACAATATCGTTAAGCAGTCTCCAACGTGTTATAAGGCAACCGAGTGTTAGTCGTGAGTGTCGGTAGAGCAGTCTTAGGCTTAGTGAGCTGAACGCTGCTACACATTAAAGAGTGATTCGATGGCTACTATTTTACAAGGCTACTATTTTACAAGGCTACTATTTTACAAGGCTGCTATGCCCGCTTCCAATAATTCAGTCCATAACTCAATACCAAGCCAACTTAATCAACATCGACAGGTCATGAGTTGTCTTGAACATCAAAGACTATACCGAGAGGACTTTGGTGATCCACAAGATTTTGACTACTTAATCAACAAAGAATTACCGTGCTTTAAAATTGAGGTTAAGCGAGGGCAGATAAACCTCTATGTTAGCCATTATTTAGCCAGTATTGTGTTGCCAAGTGGTGTTACGTTGGAAATACTACCCAAAATAGCTCTGGCAGACCATCAATTAACCCATGCTAAGCAGATTGAAACAGCTCGGCAGTGGGTAGCACAAATGCTCGCCGATATTGCAGAGGATGGCTTACACAAGCCCATACCCGCTATAACTATGGGGACTGCACCCACAAGCCCTTTACTATCGCAGCAGATAAAAGAGGCGACCTTTCCTCAATATTACCCATCCATTCTACCTCGAATAAAACCTCGCCCTATTCAGTATGGCTCTACGCAAAACACGCACCCTAGTCTGACCCAACAAAATACCTACGATAGCAGCACTGGCTCACCTTGGTACGAAGGGATACTAAAGATTGCCAAACAGAAGATAGAACAAGCTACTGTCTTATTGCCAAATAACTATCAAACACAAGTGCACAATCAACCTAGGGCTCAGGGTAAACTCAAGCTAAGTTCGCAGTTAAAAAATAACTGGCATCGTCCACATTATCTGTATAGTGAGCAGTCAATATTTCGCATAGACCAAGCGCTGGCAAGATTTATCGTGACGGGTTTGCAGCAATTACAAAAGCTATTGCAAGACAATAGTATGAGGCTGCCTCATGGCTTACAATCTATTAAACCTTTGCCAGTAAGAGATTGGCAGACAACGTATCGAGATATTCTTAACAACAAAAAGCACTGGTATGCTCAGTATACTGTCTCTCAGCGTGACGTCTTAATAGAGGCACTACAGTGGTGCTGGTGGCTACTGACGCATAGCCTAGATAACCAAGAGACTTTCAAAACAGACGGCAATGCAAAGGACCAAAAACAAGCCAGCATTCAAAACGATAAGAGCCCTCAAAATAGTGCTATGACAACACCGGTACCGGCACTAATGATAAATATGAACCATGCATTCGAGCGCTGGGTGCTCGGTAAGCTTATCCGGTGGGTGTCTAACACACTGCCCAATAGTCAGTTGATTATTCAGCCGACCATGGACTGGTTGGTTAACAGCCCAATGTCAAATAATAACGTCAATGATCACCCTCTAAAAGATAAAGTAACACCGACACATGTCATTCAAAAGATTATTCCCGACGCGTGTATCTTTGATAACGAGGGAGTTATTACCCATGTTATTGATATCAAATATAAGGCAATAGAGAGTGTGCATCATATCAGTGGCGCTGACTGGCAGCAGTTATTTGTATATCAACAACATTTGAACTGTTCGGAGTCTTGGCTGATTTATCCGAAGACAGCAAATTTCAAACAACGACTTGACGTGTTGCCTAAATTAGATGAAAATAGGCAGCCTAATCAGTATGATGCTCAGTATTTAAATTCCAAGCATTTAATTTCTCAGAATCTAAGTTCTCAGAATCTAAGTTCTCAGTATCAGGGTGCAACGTATCTAAGCGCTATTCCATTTGATATTGAGACAGGAGATGTACTGATTTGAAGAAAATATATTAGGTTTCAATATTTTAACGCGATTCTTTTTTAAATAAATGAAAAAAGTGTTGACAAGGTTCGGTTTTAATCCTATTATATGCACCTCGATAGCGATGACGCTTCAAGTAATTAATGTTTGATTGCACTGATCAAAGTTTAATTGTTAAAAAGGTTGGTTTATTAAATTAGCTTTTTTAACGAGCAAGTATCATCAAAACCGTAAAGAAGTAAAATATCGGAGTGTGGCGCAGTTTGGTAGCGCATCTGGTTTGGGACCAGAGGGTCGTAGGTTCGAATCCTATCACTCCGACCATTTTTTAAATCGGAGCCTTACAGGCTTTTTTTTATGCTTTAAATAAGACATTTGTTGCTTATTATGTTTAAATAAGTCATTGTCAGCACTATGAGCGCCTGTAGCTCAGTTGGATAGAGCATCTGCCTTCTAAGCAGGTGGTCGCAGGTTCGAATCCTGCCAGGCGCACCACTTTCGCCTGTCGTAATACTTGACTCATCATAAGTCAAGACGCTGTACTCTTTTGACATGTTCATGTTGATTATGGCGGCTGTAGCTCAGTTGGTAGAGCCCCGGGTTGTGATCTCGGTTGTCGTGGGTTCAAGTCCCATCAGTCGCCCCATTTTCTCCTTTTTATAAAATATCTGTAATCTTTATCTTTTTGCTAATTTTGACGTTTGTCATGATTGGTTTTTTTACTTTCTACCTTCTGTTTATCCTACCTTCTGTTCTGTTCTGTTCTGTTCTGTTCATCTTCTAAAACTATACCGAATGACAAATTATATTTTTCAAGGAATATAGCTTCTAAATATAGCTCCTATAGATATGAGTGACTCCTCTTTTTCAAGATCTTGCTGATATAGCGTAAAGTTATTTAGTTTTCATTAATTATTAATTATCATTTCATTATTGTTATTTCATTGTCGTTATAAGGTCGTTATATAGTTATTTGCTAATAATGCTAAGGCGTTGCAATAATGCTATGATAATAGTAATTACTAACAGTTAGAGTTCTATTATGGCAAACCCTTCGGTAAGCATTACAGTCAAAAAAAGACAAACTCCTGATACAGATAGTGCAGCGACTGATGTGCCTGATGTTTCCAAACAAAATAATGACGAAACGACTGCTGCCGCTGAAGAAACTTTAAAGGCGCCTGCGCCAATGCCACATACGAAAGCGGAATTAATGGCGTTATATCAGTTCGAGCCGTTGCCTATTAACAACTCAGTGAATAGCAAAGAGCTTGAAAAAGTGGCGCAGCAAAGGCTAGAGCTGTATAACGATCAGTTAGCAAGAACTGAGATATTTTATACGGTAAAGCCTGCGCTACGACCGACGTATATGGTACAAGCGTTAAAGCCGCAGTTTGTTGAGTATCAACAGTTTCAAATGGCAAGAGCATTAGATCAACGTGGCATTGTTGACTTGGATAACAATGAGCGGATGTGGCAACAGCTTCATATCGTTGATGATCTTATTTCAGATATAGTGCGTCACATGCCAGCGCAGCAACCTGTGGGTTGGCAATTGACATCGGTTAATAAAAACCACTTAAAATTACCGACGGTCGGCCGCTTACGTGATAAAAATACTATTGCTGATCAAGCCAGTCTCAACAGCTATGTGTTAGGTCACTTTGGTGTGATGAGCTATACCTATGATCGGGCTTATTTTATTGGTCATGTGTTGGGGTACCTATTTTGCTGTTATTACTTTGCGCATTTATCAATCTCGTATGGGGTCACCCCTTTGCCAGAAAATACAGTTCCCAATTATAATTATGCCTCTTTAGAAACGGCTAAAATGGTGCGATTACTACACAGTGTCGATGTACATTGTAAACGTCGTATATACCAATTGGCCGTCTTATGCGCGCGTTTAAGCTGTTATCAGTTGGATAAATATATTGAAAAAATGTTGATTGCTGAAGTTAATGAGTTTGATAAAAAGCAGCAGATAGCCCATCTAGACGCCTTATTAAATCGCGGTATAATGCCAGAAATGCCTGATATGCTAAATTTGAACCAAGTTGCTGGCAACTCTGACGGGTCTAAAAAAGATTAGCATCTGGATTGATATTACCGTTGAATATGGTAACTTTAAACGTTTTTAAATTTACTTTGCCTTCTAAGGCTTAGTTATTTTTCTGTGAAGTGTTTTGATGAAATACGCAAATAACAATCAAGAACCGATGGATAAAAAAACCACCACGCGTGTGGTTCAAAAATTCAAAGCTTTCGGTCAACGTCGTCTCCCTCAAAAGCTACTTGCAGTGCCACTAGTATTGTCTTTTTCTTTGTCACTCCCTTTAAGTATAGGCGTGGGATTAGAGATAGCCGGTGTCAATCAGGCTAATGCGGCAGGCCTCGGTGATTTGTTTGGTGACAGTGTCGAGCAGTCTGGGCAAAAGAAATTCTTACCAGTAGAGCAAGCGTTTTCAGTTGAGCCTGTTCAAAATGGAAATAAGCTGACTATTTCGCTAAATATTACGCCTAAGCATTATCTGTATAAAGATAAATTAAAATTAAAGCTGCCCGATGGAGTAACAGCGAGCCCCTTAAAATTCTCTCATTCCGCTCAAACAATTGATGATCCAAATTTTGGTACCGTCAATGTGTTTAGACAACCGAATGTGACGGCAACGGCGGTTTTAACCAATACTACTTCTGTCCCCGTAAAGCAAAATATCACAGTTTCTTGGCAAGGGTGTGCGGATGCAGGACTCTGTTATCCACCACAAACAGAAGTGTTAAGTATTCAACTCGCTCCCGCTAACACCCCCAAAGCCGGTGACCAAAAGAAAAACCAATCTGAAACGACGCCCAGCAAACAACAAACCAAACAATCCAGTAATCAACAAAGCAATCAACAAATTAACCAAAATAATCCAAAAACCGTCGCTCAATCTCAAAATAATAAAACAGAAGAGACGGTAAAAACGGGTACAGCCAGTACAATCGCAGGCGGGAATAACTCCAATTCAAAAGCCAATACTAATGACAATACAAATACCAATAACAATACTACCGACAATGCCAATGAAACGACACTAACGACTGCCGAGACAACTGATTCAACCAGTGATTCTGAATTAACAACAACTGCTGATGCTTCAGGGTTAACAGGTATTGATGACGGGTCAGGCTTTGATCAGGGTCGTTTTGAACAAAGCTCAGCACAGAGTACAAGTCAAGCAGCTAAAAATAATGCTGGCTTGCCGTTAAGTTCTGAAGGGGTTGTCGACCAAGATCCCTTTGGTCTGGCAGAGCATCCTTGGCTTGCCTTAGCGTTATTATTTTTGGCAGGCTTGGGGCTAGCTTTTACCCCCTGTGTGCTGCCTATGCTACCTATTGTTAGTAATATTGTAGCGCGGCAACACACCCCAACGGCCAAAAAAGGGTTGATGCTAAGTGGCAGTTATGCGCTAGGCGTTGCAGTTGCTTACGGGATATTAGGTGCCATTATTGCCGTATTTGGTCAGCAGTTAGGTATTATTGGTTGGTTACAAAACCCAATTATATTACTGGGCTTTGCGGCCATATTTGTGGTATTAGCATTATATATGCTCGATGTGATATCTGTCGGGGTGCCCAATGCAATCAAGCAAAGAACCAGTAAGATGAGTCAGGCAGGGGATAGGTATCTCGGTAGTACAGTAGGTAGCTTTATTGCAGGCTTATTGTCAGCGTTAGTGGTGTCACCATGCGTGTCTGCTCCCTTATTCGGGGCGTTATTAGCCGTGTCTACCATTGGCAACCCCTTATTGGGGTTTGCAGCGCTCTTTATGTTGGGCTTTGGATTATCCGCGCCTTTAATGTTGCTAGGTGTTAGTCAAGGCAACTTAATGCCAAAAGCTGGCGAGTGGATGAACTGGGTCAAACAAGGCTTTGCGTTAATGCTGTTTGCCGTCTCTTTATTACTGGTTGAACGGGTACTCATCAGCCCTATGATGCTGATGCTGTGGTCAATTTGGTTTATGGTAGTAGCAGTATGGGCTTGGCATTGGTTGGGTCGGGGTCAGTTATTCACAAAGCCATTCGCCGTTGTATTAGCGATTTGGTCGACGGTTACCTTGATCGGTGCTGCTGCAGGAAGCGAAGATACCTGGCAACCTTTACGTGTCTTCCATCAGCCAAACGGTTTAAATATTAACCAAGCGGCTACTTCTAATCCTACCAATCAGGAGAGTGCCTTAGCCTCAGATATCCACATAAATACGATGGATGCTTTGATACCTATCATTGAAAATAATCAAAAAGTATTGGTGGATGTTACTGCAGAGTGGTGTATTGAATGTCGTATCATGGATAAGACGTTATTTAGCAACCGTCCGGCAGACATGCAACAATGGCAATTCGTACGTTTGGATGTCACAGAATCTAATGAAGCGTCAGCACGTATCTTATCTGAGTTACATTTATTTGGTCCTCCAGCTTTACTTTACTTTGTGGATGGAAAACTGGTGTTGCAGCAAGTCGGGACAATCGAGCGTGGTGAATTTGAGCAAACTCTTGAACGGCTTTAATATCAATGTAGGGTATGTTTAATCTTTCGCCCTCAAAGAAGGAGGGGCTTTACTTTACTCTTTAATTTGTCTGTATAGTTTGAATAATAGCTGATAGAGACAGCAGTCTAGTAAAGGTGACAAAAGTCGAATATTGCTTGATAATGACATAGCTTTACACTATATTATTGATTCGAATCTGAGGTGTATGGCAGCTTCTATTTAATAAAACTGAGAAATAGCCATGAGCTCTATAAGCATATGTAATCAAGTTAAAGCCCTTGCTTTACTACTTCCTTTGCCATTAGCCTTAATAATGACAGGCTGTGAACAGCAGTCCTCTGAAATCCCAGTATTAGGAAAAATAGAGGCAAAAACATCGGTCATTAGTTCTGAAGATATTATTCCTAATAGCCAAAATATACCTGATAGCCCAAGTCTGAATTCTGATAGTGACGTCATAGGCAAAGTCTCACTACCCATCTCCTGTCGTAATAGCCTGATAGTTGACGCCTTTCAAGCCCAGTCCTCATCGGTACAGGTGAAGGGCTGTGGAACAGTAAAAGTAGTATTGGCAGATGATAATGAAGGCAGCCGCCATCAACGCTTTATCGTCCAACTTGACGGTACGACACCTGAGCATACTGTTCTTATTGCACATAATATTGACTTAGCTCCCAAAATTCTTGACCTGCGTACAGGCGATCAGGTGCTGTTTTATGGTGAGTATGAATATAATCCCCAAGGCGGTATCATACATTGGACGCACCATGATCCAGCTGCTCGACATCAAAACGGTTGGCTTGAGCACAAGGGTAAGCGATTTGGATAAAACTGACAGGTAATGGCAATTCATGACTGTTTACGTTATCTCTTAGAACTATCCAAACACTACAATGAACGTGGGAAATCATTTTTTTGTTTTTATTTAACTATTATCCTTATCGTTAAGTCGTTTTTAATAGTATAATAAAGTCTTTAAAAATAGATCAGGAATAGGCATGACCATATTGCGGACTCATACACATCTTCTTAAAGTCCCTTATAAAACCGCATCTAAGATGACTTCTAAAATTAGTTTTTTAGCAGCTTCAATTCTATCCGTAAGTTCAATAGGTGCTCTACCTGTGCTGATGACGACCTCAGCTCATGCGGAGGACACTACAGAAGCAGTTGATTCAATGACGGCAGTGGATAACCAACTACCTTCAGCTCCCGCTATTGATGATTTTATGAAATGTACTGAGCTGAAGCTCGGTGCCGCACGCTTGGCATGTTATGACAAAGTCACTCTTGGTCAAGAGGTGACCGTAGGTCGCAAAAAAACGCCGATAGATATTACGAAATCTGTCAAGGCATCATTCACGGGTCTACGCCCTACAGCAGTATATGCTGATGATACCGAAAATCTGACTGAGCAGCAGCAATTGGCTCCTGGTGCGCCTACTGAAGCGGGTAACGAAAAACTGGCTCAAGCTGGTGTCACAGTTGAGGACTTTTCTCCTTATACGACCCTGAGCCTCGCTTATGACCTTGATGAAAATAGCGAACAGGGAACATGGACGGTAAGGCCGCATAATCCTATCTATTTACTGCCAGCCTTTGCTCATTTTGATCCAAATCGTTCTCCTCATACACCGACTCAAGAAGAATACCCTTATACCAAAGAAGAGTATGAACCATTAGAGCTGAAAGCTCAGATATCTTTAAAAACCAAGGTGGCTGAAGACTTGTTCGATACCAATGCTGATGTTTGGTTTGGTTATACACAACAAATGCATTGGCAGGTCTATAACGAAGACAACTCTCGTCCTTTTAGGGCGACAGATTACATGCCAGAGATATTTATTACTCAGCCGGTGACCGCTAAACTACCCTTTAATGGTCGTTTGCGTATGCTAGGTGCGGGTGCCGTTCACCACTCAAATGGACAATCAGATCCCTTGTCGCGGTCATGGAACCGCATTTACCTGATGGGTGGTGCTGAGTGGGGTAAATTATCAGTTATTCCTAAAATTTGGACTCATGTTAAGAATGAATCGGATTCAACCCCTAGTGATAATCCAGATATCACTGACTATTATGGCCATGGTGAGGTAGTCGCCTTGTATAATTTTGGCAAAGGGGAGACTTTATCAGCAACGGGTCGTTATAATTTTGACACCGATAAAGGGGCTATTCAGTTAGATTATACACATCCATTAACCCGAGACTTAGAAGCCTTTATTCAAATCTTCCACGGTTATGGAGAGTCCATCATTGACTATAATGATGAAACGACCGCAGTGGGGGTAGGTTTGTCTCTTAGTGACTGGAAAGGTTTATAATCTTTTTTCTATCGTATAATCAATGCCATAGTAGACTAAGCTTTAAACCGCAGATGGTTGTTGTGGAAAATACTTAATTTGGCGGTCAATGAGACTTGATAGGCTGTTAATAGGACGCTAAAGACAAAAGGACTTGATATCTAATTGAAACTTATTAGCCAGAGCGTACAAAATTTAGTACCCGCTTTTTATCATTTAGGCATGTGGCGGGTACAGTATTTACAAAAACGATGCTGTGTGTGCCAGATTAATGCAACTGGAACGGGTGCGATTAAGGCTAGCGATACGTTGCTTGATCGCACATCATATGATAATGGCTTAATTAATAAAACCATACCTAAAAAAGAGTACTCTCATGCGGAGTACTCTTTTTTTTCGCCCTTCGTGTGCCAAGCCTGCCATGATGATATTACATGGTTACCCTCAATAATTGAGCAAACTTTACTTGAGCACCCATCACTAAATAAAACATCACTAAATAAAACATCACTAAATAAAACATCGCTTAGTAATACATCAAAGATTGCGACAACGCAGGCAAATATAAACCCTAATCTAGAAATTAATCTATCAAGTAAAATGAGTGCAAACGCTACAACTAGTAGGCTCAATGAACCTGACAAAGATAGGTTAAATACTAGAAAGGGTATCATCACAATTTTGGCGATACAACCGATAGCAGCGCACACGAGTTACTTACGGGATGCCATCATCGCCTTTAAGTATCGTGAACAATTGAATGCTTTACCGGTGTTAGTGCATGCTCTACGCCAGCTACCTAGGCCCCAAGGATGCCATGCAAATAACAGTGTCATAGCGCCTATGCCAACCACCAGTCATCGGCTTTCTACACGTGGCTTTGATCCCGTCTCCATTCTGGCGCATTATTTATCACTGCATTGGGAGATACCGGTATGGAAAGGAGTCAGTCGGGTAGATGCTGCTAGAAGTCAGCAAGGGCTAGATCGTCATGAGCGTCAAAAAAATATTGTCAATGCCTTTACTGTTAGCTGTCGACCGCCATCAAAGCGTATTCTGTTATTCGATGATGTCATGACCACCGGAGCCACCTTAAATGTACTCGCCAGCACGTTAATTAAAGCCTACCCTGAGCTTAAAGTTTCTGCTTTTAGCATTACGCATGGAAAATAAGACCAAATCTTAAAATTAACCTATACAGAAAGGCACGTTCAAACGCAACAAAAACAAATGCTATAAATAGTAGGTTTAGTGAGCCTGACCGAGCTTGAAAAGAATAGGTTCTCATAGAAAAGGTATAATATGCGAAACTCTCAAGGTTATGGTTTGATAGAGCTGATGTGTACTCTGATATTGATCGGTGTGTTATCTTCGATTATTTATCCAAGTTATCAAGCGTATTCTATAAAAACAAAGCGAGTCGAAATGAGGGTGGAGTTGCAAAACCTTGCCACTCAAATTCATGCTAAAAGCTTAATTTATGGGACTTATGAGTCAATAAAGTTAAGCGATATCTTCAAAGATAAACATACCATAGCCATTAATGCTGATACTGGACTTAGTTCGCATCCTAAATCGCAAAACAAATTACCACATGAAAACCCGAATACTGACCTTATAAACCCACTGAGCACTTACCGAGACATACCCTTTCCAAATATCGAACACGCGTTATACACGGTGTCTATTTTACCCATAAGCTTAGACCATAAACATATTGGTTCAGCGCATTGGAAGATCATTGCGACCCCATTGAAAGACACGGTTATGGAACATGATGGTGAGTTAAGTTTGGATTATAACGGTATAGAATGTCATCGTATCCAGTGTGATTAGGCTAGTATAAGATTTCACGTCAGGATAAATATCGTTCAAGCTTTCCCACAAGTCTCTCCCCCATATAAAGGACCCTCAATAGTGTTAAAAGTTGTCAATAACTCAGGTCCAACCTTTAACCAACATGGGGTTAGCTTGGTAGAAGTGTTAATAGCCTTATTGTTACTTTCCACAGCAGCATTAGGCTACTCAGCGTTGCAAGCACGCTCACTCAACGCAATGAATGATACCAACCTACGTATAAGCGCTTTACTTATTCTAGAGGAAGCGGCAGAGCGGATGCGAGCGCATCATGATATGGTAGATATGAGTGAGTACCAAACCCATTTGACAGCATCAGCGTTACCGGCTATTACTGATTGTGAAGCAATAGGGGGGTGTAGCACAGCTCAATCGGTCACAAATGACGTGGTGGCGCTGCGTCAATATGCTAAAAATCAAGGGATAACGTTGGGTATGGTCATCTGTCCTGGTACTGCAAATTATGGTAATACCCGTTGTCTGGTGGCTGCATGGAATAATACCTTAGCAGGGTATGCCACTGCATCTGAGATGCCGGACGCGACAGCTGAAAATCTAGGGTGCCTTTATCAGGACGGCACCTATCTAAAGGATGCAGATTGTATCTATAGGGAAACCTATTGAACCCCTTAATTGCTACAACAAATATTGCTACAACGAATTATCGTAAGCCAGTACCAAGACAGCAAGGCTTCACCTTAGCAGAATTGATGCTCTCGCTAAGCTTAGGTTTGGTTATTAGCGCGGCAGCCTTCAAGTTATTTTCCCATAGTATAGATATCCAGCGTATTCAGCTTTCAACCTTAGAGGTACAAGAAACTGCCATATACAATTTGGCTTCTCTTAATAAGGATATTGCACTGGCCAATCAAGGGTCATCACTTGCTATGACTCAACAAAGTGCATGGACTGGCATTGTGTTGACAGGATCTGAGAATAGTGGAGAGATAAATGAAGCAGGACAATTTGTAAAGGTAGGTAATTTAAGAGGTGTCAGCGGTATTGATGCAAAGCTTCTCACTCGCAATCAAGCAGGTCCAAGCAATGTATTGACTCCAATGACAAGTGATCAGCTCACCATACAGTACCAAGCTGCTGACGATGGATTTGATTGTGAAGGGCGTACGGTCAAACAGGGTGAAAGGGTGATACAGCGTTTTTTTACGCGGTCAGATCGACAAAAAGCGGATAACGAAACTAAGTCATTGGCTATCGTGTTGGCCTGTGATGCCGGCCGATATGTACTGCCTGATGAGGCAGATACCGCTAATGTAACAACTGAGAACATACGGATTAGCAACTTTGGGGATAATGGGGTTATTCTTATAAATCGGGTGGATTATTTTGAAGTGAAATTAGGGGTTCGCAGTGATCATGGTATGGCCTATTTACCTATTGAACGCTATCTTGCCAGTAAGTATTCGCAAAACTCAAGCAGTTCAGGCAGTCCAAATAGCTCAGGTAGTGACAGCGACTGGCCTATTGTAGCTATTCAATTAGGCATTATTGGTCGTGGTCATCACTCGATAAAGTCTGAGCAAGATCACTCCTCGGTGTTCAAAGTGAATGGTACTGATCGCATTATAAAACAGCAGCATCCCAGCTATGTACGGCGTACCTTACAAAGTGTGGTGTATTTAAGACATGGAGCACCTGTGTTTTGAGAACTCTTTCTTTCAGAAAACAGGTTAACGCTACGGGTATAAAAACCCCTAACTCTCGGGTCTTATTAGCCACTACAATATCACACCCACAAAGCCAATCGTTAGATCATAGCTCGCGGCGTAGCGTAGTGCCACTCATGACATATCCTGCCCAGCAAAATGGAGCGGTTATGGTGATAGTGCTGTTTATGATTTTATTATTATCAATAGTCAGTATGATGACGATCAAAAGTGCCCAAGTCTCAGGAGATATGACTACCGCCTTACAAGTGAATCAGCTTTTATTCCAAGCTTCTGATGTGCCGCTGGCTCACTTTGAGAAGGCGATACAAGACCCTAGCCAGTTAGCAGGGCTGGTATCCATAAATGGCCCAATAGGTTATTTAGTAAGAGAGGGTGATGAATTAGCAACAACAGAATATGTCATTTGTTACCAGCCAACCGTCCATAAGAGTCTGTATGTCGGTGCTGGTGTGCACAGAATAATCAGTCAAACAAAGGGCGTTAGAAATAGTCAAGGCTATTGCAATATCAGAAACAACGCTATCAATCACTTTACTAGTAATCGTAAGGTGGTTGCCACCCAAGTCTCATTTGTGCGACTCACACTGGATCAGTCAAGCTTAGCACCACCAAATTCAGTACTGGCAAGTTTAGAGCTTCAAACCAGTACTGATGACAGGCTTCCTGTTCTGATTCGAGTATACGTTACCTCATTTATTCCCAGCTTAAGCCATGTCACCGTCAATGAAATTGATGCCTGTATGCAGCTACCCATACATAATGCTAATTCAGAGGCCATAACAACGACTCAAGTATTGAATGAATTGGGAGGCATGAATAAGGAGGGCGCTATTGAAACGCAGGGTCAATTGGCGTGCTTAGATAGCAGTTATACGCCATACAATGTGCAAGCAAAGGATTATTGGTTTATATTGCCAAAGAGTAACGATTTGCTAATGCAATCAGGTGGTTAAAGGATGAGTAAACAACCACAAATACTCCTTAATGATGATAAACATAAAACTTACCGAGTAATCGATCAAAATAACTGTGCGTATCAACCCTCTCTGCAATTAGGATTTACCCTTATTGAACTTATGACAGTAGCGCTAATATTGGTCATTTTGACAGTGATTGCCATTCCCAGCTATCGGCAATATACACGTAACCAAATTCAAATCCAAGCGCAGCAGCAAGGGCTGCAGATTAGTGGTCAACTGTCACGTTGGAAGGCGAAACGATTGACATATGCAGGATATGATTATTTATTATCTCAAGAACCAATGGTGACTATTGGAAGTGCTGTAAATAATGATATCTTATTTAACACACCAAATAATATTGCTAAAACAGGTGCTAATAGTAAGCTTAACGATGCGTCTAATTTATCAAAATATCGCTATCTCATAACTTTATCAGATGCCAGCGGTCACTATTCGCTAATACATTCAGACGCCAACGGCAATGGTTGGCGGATGCTAATAACACCAAATTCTGAGAATACCTTAACACAGTTTGCAGATAGCTATTATTTAGACAGTCAGGGCCGGCGTTGCCGATATCCCAGTGGTAGTGCAGTCCCAGACTTAGATAGTGATATTTACTGCCTAAAAGATCTGACATGGTGAATGGTGTGTGTATAGATAAACACTAAAAACACGGACTCAATCAGTAAATTTTATTTTGTTGCATTATACAATTAAAAAAGTGTTACTATCCTTATGTTTTTTTACTATAACTAAAGTCAATTCTTATAATTATTAAGCTATAGGCTTTTTTTGGATTGTTATTTTTTTATTTTATTTTTATTTTCATACAAGGATGTGCTATGCACAGTCAAAAGGGTTTTACATTAATTGAGTTGATGGTTGTGGTTGCTATTATCGGTACATTGGCATT
Organism: Psychrobacter sp. CX5; assembly: GCF_057621535.2. Lineage (NCBI taxonomy): Bacteria > Pseudomonadati > Pseudomonadota > Gammaproteobacteria > Moraxellales > Moraxellaceae > Psychrobacter > Psychrobacter sp. CX5. The sequence goes on from NZ_CM177735.1 coordinate 1,834,672, forward strand.
AATCGCGATACCAGCTTATCAAGACTATACTAAAAAGTCTTCAGAAGCGGCCTGTATGGCTGAAACTAAAGCATTTAGTAACAAAGTGTTTATGGACAACAATGACACGACATTACAATTTGACGATACAACCGTTCAGCCTTTATTAGATAGGGCTGCATCTGCTTGTGAAACGTTGTCCTATGCAAGTGGCGCGACGACTGTGGCAGCTAATAGTGACAATATAGCATCGGAAGTGGCGATTGAGTCAACAATCATCGGGGTTATTAAAAAACCTGTTAATGACAGTAGAGCAAGTATTGTTTGTTCGATGGGCGATATTCTTAATTGTGAGGCGAAGCCAATCAGTTAATCGTATTAAAACTTTTTAGAAAAAAATTCTAGAACCTTTTATCCGTTCTAATGTGGCTTAAGTAAGACACAATTACGCAGTCAGGATGCGTTAACACATAAAAAGCGACCAAAAGGTCGCTTTTTATTTACCAGATTGTTAGAAACTAACTTGTAGATAACTAATATTATCGAAATTATAAAACTATCAAAGAAAACGATAGATCCAATCATAGAATTTGGCAATAAGTTGCCTAATATAACCTTAACGCTCTAAGTATTGAATCTTACCTTCAACGCCATCCCACTTCTCAGCATCAGGCAGTTGATCGTGCATTTCAGTGATATTGGGCCATTCTTCTGCTAACTCAGCATTTAGCTCGATAAACTCCTCTTGCCCTTTCGGCACCTCATCTTCAGAAAAAATTGCATTGGCTGGGCACTCAGGCTCACACAAAGCACAGTCAATACATTCATCAGGATGAATGACCAAAAAGTTAGGCCCTTCATAAAAGCAGTCCACAGGGCAGACTTCAACACAATCGGTGTATTTGCAGCGGATGCAATTTTCAGTGACAACAAATGTCATAGCGAGCTACCTTTATAAAAGTTATCTTGTGGCATGTTTATCCATGTTGGCGAGCTAGTTTTATTTGTCATAACCTTTGGTTGGCGTTATAGCAAAACCCGTATAACGACTAGCATTGGCTAAATGGCAAGCTCATTCAAGATAAGTAAGTTAGAGTTGAGATGAAGGATAAGATTTATTTGAGGGAGATATTTTACCCTGTTAACACTTATTTCACAAATTCGCTTCAGTCAGTCTTTTACACTTTGTTTGAGCTCATAGATTAAGTCGAGTGCTTGTTTCGGTGTTAATTCATCTGGATGTACCTCATTGAGCCTATCAATAATCCCTTTAGCCTTAGTATTGAGTGGGTTAGGCGTAATGGTAGTGGGTGTATCGCTACTATTATCTGCCATCAAATCCAAATATTGCTCGGCGTTTAAGTAGGTCTGCGAGGACTGCTGCACCTCAGATGAAGGGGTTAAATATTGACTATGGTCATCATTTGCATAAGCTTTATCTAATTTAGCATTATTGGACTTAGCGGTCTCACCCTTATTAGACTTATCATTTTTATACTTATGGCTATTTAACTTATCGCTATTAGATTTGCTGTCATCAATAGCCGTTTCGGATGATTCATGACCGTCATTGACTGACGTTTGTGGCGACTGGGCAGACTGGCTTAGCAGCTTTTGTTGACTTAAATAGTGCTCCGCGGCTTGTAATACAGGTTGTGGAATACCTGCCATTTTGGCCACATGTAGTCCAAAGCTTGAGCTTGCCGCACCCGGTTTGATTTTGTGAAGTAGCAATAATTGACCGTCTACTCTGCTCGCTGATACGTGGACATTACTAAGTTTAGAGGAAAGCTGTGTTTGCCGGCTAAGCTCAGTGAGCTCAAAGTAGTGGGTTGCAAATAACGTTAAGCTGCCCATATTGCAAAGTTGAACCGCACAAGCATGGGCAATAGCAAGACCATCAGTCGTTGATGTACCGCGGCCGACTTCATCCATCAATACCAGTGAGCGGTTTGTCGCTAAGTTTAATATTTGAGCCGTTTCAATCATCTCTACCATAAAGGTGGATTTACCGCCCGCCAAATCATCTGCAGACCCAATACGGGTAAAGATACGGTCTATATCACCGATATGGGCTGTGCTGGCAGGTACAAAGCTGCCGCAACAGGCCAACAACACAATTAAAGCAGTTTGACGCATATAGGTCGATTTACCGCCCATGTTGGGACCCGTAATCAGCAGCAGACGCTCAGGATGTGTTTGGGTGCCTAATTGACAATCATTGGCGACGAAATGTTGAACAGACGTTACCGTATTAGTAGGCTTGCTATTATTCGCTTTAGGCTGGCTCATCGCTTCAACAACCAAGTGCCGTCCGTCTTTTATATCGACATAGCTGGCATCAGGGTCCAGATGAGGACGTACCCAATGGTTCTCTGTCGCCAGTACCGCCCAGTTTAAAAGGACATCAAGTTGGGCAACGGCAGCGCTTAACTGTTGCAAATCGCTAAGCTTCTCGCTTAATGCCACTAGTAACGCTTGATACAAAGCCTTTTCACGAGCCAGAGCGTTGGTTTGAGCTTGTAAGTAGTCCACTTCAAGGTTTTTAAGAGGCTCAGTAATAAAGCGTTCGCTATTTTTTAAAGTTTGCCTGCGGATAAAGACATCGGGCGCTGTGCTGGCCTGACCTTTAGGTAACTCAAAATAAAAGCCACTCACTTTGTTAAATCCGACTTTAAGGCTGTTCAACCCATATTCTTGGCGTGCCTCTTCTGCCATATTGTCGAGTGTTTCTTGAATATTGTCATGCAAGTGTACGAGACGATCGAACGCTTCATCGTAACCGGTGGCAATCATACCGCCTTCGCGAATATGAGAGGGCGGCTCTGCCACTATCGCGGTCTCAATCAATTTGGCGATATCAAGTAGCGGTTCAAGATGCACAGGCAAGTGCCGTGTTAACTGTGCTAAAAGCCCCGAACTTTCAGGGTCAAGTCCATGAGATTGTAAAATAATCGCTAATTGTTCACTGCAGCGAATACTGTCTGCAAGCCGTCTTAGATCACGCGGTTTAGCGCTGTGGAGACCGATGCGGCTACTGATACGCTCAATGTCAGAGATGCCTTGCAAGGCCTCCTGCATGAGTTCTGATAAATTAGAATGCAAAGGCTGCTCGATAAGCCATTGAGTGGCATCTAATCGTGCATTTAATGTATCGCAGGCATACATCAGTCGCAGCGGCCGCTTTAGTTGATTGGACAGCAATCGTTTGCCCATGGGGGTTTGGCATTGATTGACCACGCTCAATAAGCTGGTGCCGGTAGCGCTAACGGGGCTAAATAACTCAAGGTTACGGCTACTGATATCATCGATAATTAAGTAGTCTTCATCGCGCTCAACAATTAACTCTGTCAATTGCGGCGTATGACGCTGCTGAGTTTGCTGCGCATAATGAATCAAGGCGGCGCTACTGGTCTGAGAGACAATGCTATCGGCAATACCTAAACCTTCTAAGGTTTGGACATTAAACTGTCGGCACAAAGTGGTGGCAGCGTGTTGAGGATGAAAGTCACTGGCCGCAACACTAATAACAGGGCAATACAGGGTATCTTGTAGCCAATGCCTCCAGTCGTCTGAGACTGTTTCTGCGATAATGACTTCACTCGGCGTAAAACGGGTAAGTACCGTCATCAGACGTTGTTTTAGTAGTGATTCGTAATCGATAGAGTGGGACGGAACAGTATCGCCTTCATTTTCTTGTTTAACAACATTGCCTTGTTTAATAACCGTATCTAAATTGATAGTTTGGGTGCGAATGGTGCCTGCATTTAAGTCAAGTTGACTGACACCCACTTGCCATTTACTGGCTTGGTTTAAGGTAGGATTGTGAATGTTTTTGCCTAGATGCAAGTCAATAGAGACCACGCTTGGCGTTTGATTTGGGGCAATTAACGCATCATCCGTTAAGGTGCCGGCAGTCAGTGTCTTAACCACTTCGCGACGCATGATACCTTTTGCAGAGGCTGTTTTTTCAGACACTGAGTTGGTAGAGGCATCATTATTTGAGCTTGCTTCGGCTGTGTCTTCTACTTGTTCACAGATTACCACTGTTTGGCCTGCGGCAATCAGTCTTGCCATATAGCTTTCAGCAGCATGAAAGGGCACACCAGCCATCGCAATATTATTGCCCGCTTTATCATTACCACGACGGGTCAATGTAATGTCTAAAATTTCAGCAGCGCGGTAAGCATCTTCAAAAAAAAGCTCATAGAAGTCACCCATACGATATAGTAGTAGGGCATGCGGGTATTGGGCTTTTAAGGTCAGGTATTGCACCATCATGGGCGTATGGTTGTTTAGATCATACTGGGTGCCATTAATAGTCAGGATTTGAGCGTTACTTTCGATATCAGACATAATAGGGGTAAATCACAATAAAAACGAGGGTCTAGAGGATATGGAAAGGCTATTTTACCATTAATTGACGACGGTATTTATTCTGTTATTCATTGATAGCATACTAGACAATGGGAATGCCCGATTAAAATGACAGTTTGGTAAGAACAGAAAAGCTGATATATAAGGACAGTTAAGTCAATTTAACCCTTTAAATGTGGATGGCGACTCAATATCGGAAACGTTTGATGGTTTTTGAACTACATGAATACTCCAACTTGGGCTACTAACGTGGGTTAACGTGATTAATAATAAAACAGACCCTAATTATTGGATGTTAGGAATAAAAATTTCTCTATATAGAATCAATTGCCCTTGTATCTATCAATACTGTTACCATATATAATAAATAGAATTTTTTTTCAGTCTGCACCTGAATATGCACGACTAAGTCGATAGATAGGTCTACAAAGTTATGTTGTCAAAAATAATCGGAAGCGTAATTGGTACAAAAAATGATCGCGAGCTAAAACGAATGCGTCAAATTGTCGCTAAAGTGAATGCTCATGAAGAAGCCGTTTCTGCGTTAACAGATGAACAGCTTAAGGATAAAACGACGGAGTTTAAACGCCGTTTTGATGAAGGCGCAAACCTTGACTCTCTGTTACCCGAAGCCTTTGCGGTATGTCGTGAAGCATCAACGCGCGTGTTAGGTATGCGACATTTTGATGTACAGATTATCGGCGGTATCACGCTACATGAAGGTAAGATCGCTGAGATGCGCACTGGTGAGGGTAAAACCTTAATGGCAACCTTGGCCATTTATCTCAATGCTATCAGTGGCAAGGGTGTCCATATTGTGACGGTCAATGATTACTTGGCGTCACGTGATGCAGAATTAAACCGACCATTATTTGAGTTTTTAGGGTTAACGGTTGGGGTCATTTACTCACAACAGCCGCCGCAAGAAAAAGTTGCCGCTTATCAAGCAGACATTACTTATGGTACCAATAATGAGTATGGATTTGATTATCTGCGTGACAACATGGTGTTTAGCTTGGCTGAGAAAAAACAGCGCGCATTAAACTTTTGTATTATTGATGAGATTGACTCTATATTGATCGATGAGGCACGTACGCCTTTAATTATCTCTGGACAAGCTGAAGATTCATCAAGAACTTATGCCTTAATTAATAATATTATTCCGCGCCTGCAACGTTCAAAAGATGAAGAGGCCAATAAAGAAAATAGAGAAGGCGACTTTTGGATTGATGAAAAAAACCGCCAAATCGAAATTAGCGAAAAAGGCTATGAAAAAATTGAGTCCTTTTTAATTGAAGTGGGCGAGCTTGGTGAGAATGAAAGTTTATATAGCCCAACCAGGTTGCCTTTATTGGCTCATGTACAGGCAGCCATCCGCGCCCATCATATTTTTGTTAAAAACGTCCATTACATCGTCAATGATGGTGAAGTGATTATTGTGGATGAAAATACCGGCCGTACCATGCCAGGGCGTCGTTGGTCAGATGGCTTGCATCAAGCAGTGGAAGCAAAAGAAGGGGTAGAGATTCAAGCGGAGAACCAAACGCTAGCAACCACCACCTTCCAGAACTACTTCAGACTGTATGACAAGCTATCTGGTATGACAGGTACTGCTGATACCGAAGCGGCAGAATTTAAATCTACCTATGATATTGATGTGGTGGTGATCCCAACGCACAAACCGATCGCAAGGATAGACTTGGATGATCAAATTTTCTTAACTAAGTTAGGTAAATACAAAGGTATTATTCGCGAGATTAAAGGCATTCAAGAAAAAGGTGCCCCAGTGTTGGTCGGTACGGCGACCATTGAGGCCAGTGAAGAGCTGTCTTATTTGTTAGATCAAGAAGGTATTAAGCACAATGTGTTAAATGCCAAGCAGCACGAGCGTGAAGCTGAAATTATCGCTCAGGCAGGTAGCCCAAGAGCGGTTACTATCGCCACTAACATGGCAGGTCGTGGTACTGATATTATCTTAGGGGGTAACTGGCAAGCTCAGATTATCGATCCTGAGAATGTTAATCCTGAAGAAATGCAGCGCTTAAGAGATTCATGGCAGAAAAAGCATGATGAGGTGATTGCAGCGGGTGGTCTACATATCATTGGCTCTGAGCGTCATGAATCTCGCCGTATCGATAACCAGCTTCGAGGTCGTGCAGGCCGTCAAGGTGATCCAGGGCAATCTCGTTTCTTCTTATCGCTTGAAGATGACTTAATGCGTATCTTTGCTGGTGATCGAGTGGTCAATATGATGCGCGCCATGGGACTTAAGGAAGATGAGGCCATCGAACATAAAATGGTGTCTCGCTCTATTGAAAATGCCCAAGGTAAAGTTGAAAGTCGTGACTTTGATGCCCGTAAAAACCTACTAAAATATGATGATGTTGCCAATGATCAACGTAAGGTCATTTACGCTCAGCGTGATGATTTATTGGCAGAAGCTGATCTTAAAGAGGCGATTGAAGAGATGCATCATGATGTTTATGATGCGCTGATTAGTCAGTTTGTACCGCCAGGATCTATCGATGATCAATGGAATATTGATGGTTTAGAGGATGAGCTTGAAAGCGAATTTAAATACTTTATGCCTATCAATGACTGGCTGGATGAAGACCGTCGTCTTGACGAAGAAGGTCTGCGTGAGAAAATTATTCAGACTGCCATTACGCGTTATCGCGATCGCCGTGAGCAAATGAGTCCTGAAAATGCGGCACAGCTTGAGCGCCACTTTATGCTTCAAAGCTTAGATCGTCATTGGAAAGAACATTTAACGCAAATGGATCAGTTACGTAAAGGTATTCATTTGCGAGGATATGCACAAAAAAATCCCGAACAAGAATATAAGCGCGAATCTTTTGAATTATTTCAGATGATGCTTGGTGCCATTAAATCAGATACGGTACAGGATTTATCGCGTGTTCATATTCCAACTAAAGAAGAGCTCGAGGCAATGGAAGCTGAACGCTTAGCCCAAGCGGAACGTCAGCGTATGATGTTTGAACATGATGAGATTGATAGCCTAACGGGTGAACGTCATAATGATCCTAAGGTAGAAGCACGTAACCAGAATCAGGATCAAGTTACTCCTCAAGCTTTAAATTTAAATAATCAAGCGGCTACATCTAGAAGGCCAGAGACAGACGGTGAAAATCCTTATGCAGATATGAATATCAGTCGAAATGCGCCATGCCCTTGTGGATCCGGCTTACGTTATAAACAGTGCCACGGTAAAATTTAAGTCCACCAAAGCTAAGCATTCAAAGTAAGTTTTCAGACTTTATTTGAGTATGCCGACTAAATATGGTAATAATAGTCGATAAATACTATTATTAGGTATCATTCATAACGGTTTAAAGCTTGAGTTAAATGATACAAGGGTTAATAATAAACCAATCATTTTTAAATGACGTAAAAATGGTATTTAAGCATTACTATAGTCAAAGAAGTCTAAAGTGGTTACAAGGCAACCGAGTGCAAGTACTACTGTAGTAGGCTTAATGAGGTTAACACTGTAACCGTTTAGTAGTTCGCTGACTATATTATGAATGCGTTAACCAATAAGGATACCTGTTATGATAAATACCAAGTCAGCAAAAGTTACCCTGTGGACGTCTTTACTTGTTGCGCTTATGGCACTTAACGCTTGTCAAAAAGAAACCAACGACACTCCCGAGACAAACCCAGAAGCTGACGTAGCGATGTCTGCTGCACCTGCTGAAGGCAATGATCCGGCTATTGTGGCTGATGATCTTGATGTTGTCGATGCGCAATCAGAAAGCGTGACCGATGATGCTGTTACCACCAATAGTGATATAAACTCGGATAGCTCCTTAGACTCAAATGTGGATTTAGCTCCAAATAACAATTTAGAGTCAGATAACTTAGAGACTCCCCCTGATGCTGAGTTAAATTCAGATTCGAATACTCAGTCAAATTAGTATTAAATAAAGTAAATACAAACAAAAAAGCCAGCTAAATGCTGGCTTTAATACGTTTTGATTAATTAAAACAATGCTATAAGAAGCTTTCCAACTATTACACTTCTAAAGACGCTGAAGGTAGTGGATTTGAAAGTACTGTATTAACCCTAAAACAACTAACGTTTTGAATTCTGATGATCTAAGAACCCTTCTTCTTGCACATCAAGCTCTTCATGACGGAGTTCAACATTAAAAGTATCTTTGTGAATATGAGTTGATTTTTCAATTGCAATATCTTGTACCGTATAGGTTTCTTTTTGAATGACTGCGACTTGACGTGAAATAACTAGCTCGATGGGTCCGTCTTCTAATGAAATATCAGAGCCATTGACTTTAATACTGGCTTTGTTATTAAGCGTAGGTTCAATGAGGCGAACGATATCATTAGTGCCAACATCTCTGTTTAAAAATTCTTTTGAATCTGGATCAAAATATTCAGTTTCAATGACCAAAACCTCTTCCGCTAATTCAATGGGAACGTTAACTGTTTTGGTGCGGACTTTTTTAGTAACATTGATTTTACCAATATCTAAACGCTCTTTATTGACGACCGCACGCTCTTCAAGAAGCTCTAACTTACCGACGAGATTGCGATTACCTAGGGTAGAGTCATTAGGGGCATCAAGAGAATTGTTAAGAGAGTTATCAATGACCGCTGATTTACTAGGCAGTTCATTATTATTCGAATCTAAGTTTTGTTTACCTGCAGAGTTTGGGGTAGCGGTATTAGATTGTGTTAAGTCCAGTTTTTCATTATTTGTATTATCTGAGTGATTCATATGAGTCCCTTTAAAGCAAATATCTATGTGTTAATAACTATGTGTTGATATCAATGTAATAAGTAATGTTAACTATTTAGTAGCTTGACTGCTAAAGTATATTATCTATTACGATAATAAGCGTAGTCACACAAAATTAAAGAGCAAATGGCGAACTAGAGTTGTCAATTAAAAAATTACTTAAACGGTAACCCTATTTTCATAATTACAAAATAAGCTATTATTTAACGCTGTGTTGACCACAATATTGAACCGATTTTAGTAGTAGATTAATTGTAGTACTTTAATAATTCTTAGAATAGCCAATAACCTTAAATAAATAGTTTTAATATGTATCAATATTTTATGTATCATTATGTATTGTCTAGCGTTAAAAAAGCCAGAGTATAAACCCTGGCTTTTCATATGAATTATAAATAACTTTTGAATTTGGAATGACGAATTAATCTATATCAATCCTTAATTCAATATATATAATCCATTTTTAGAGCGATTAATCTGCTTAATAAAAGCGTAGATTTACTTGCCACGTACGGCGCGTACATCATCCGCTGTAATATCATCGCGATTTACGATTTTGCCTTCACGGTCTACAATATTACCATCACGGTCAACGTCTAATTCTTCACGTTGGATAGTGTCATGGATGGTTTCTTTACGTGTTTGAGTAGTCTTACCGACGTTTACTTCTTCAGTAACATAGGTCTCTTTATTGACATTAGCACGCTCAGCTTCAAGCTCAACTTGTACAGAATCTTGGCCCGCATCATCACCGATACGACGGTTAGCTGGACGGTTCACTTCAGTACGTTCAATATGAGCATGTTCTTCTTCAAGATTAACATCGACTTGGCGATCTTCAGTGACAACGTGCTTACCTACTTTTACTAAACCAGCAACAATACGATCTTTGTTTACGGTTAAACGCTCTTCTAGTAGCTCAAGAGTGTTTGGTGCATTGTAATAATCTTCTTTAAGCTCTACTCGTTCTTCAGTTGGAACGGTATCAGCTACGAAAGCAGCACGGTCTTTCTTAGTTTGCTCTTCATAAGTGTACTGATAGTCATTGTCATACTCTTCCATAGCTTCAACTTGAGACTTAGTCAAGCTATCAAAGAACACATCATCACCAACGATACGTGCTAAACCAGCTGGAACTAATACTTCTTTTGAGCTAAACCAACCGCCAGCATCAACGATTAGATAACGAATACGACCAGATACATCTTCTACCAAAGCGCCTTCAATTTTACCAATTTTTTCTTCACCGGCACCGTAAGCAGTTTTACCAGTTGGGTCATAATAGTCGTCACCAATTAGATCACGGTGAGTTTCTTGAATATCTTTTAAACGAATTAACTGACTCATTATAATTTTCCTTCTTTTAGTGTGAATTTAAATTATGAAAAAATTAAAAAAAATAAAATCTAGCTATCTTATTAATAAATTGTCTAACCCAAAAATTTATTTATAGTAGAAAAAATTAAGCTAAAATTTCTAAACTAACCTAATGATTCACTAAATATCATTATCTAAATCTCAAGTATTAAATATATGAGAATTAGTAAAATTTTAGGTTAAACCAATTGTCATTTAAACTAGAAAATATTAAGCATAAACTTTAATACCTAATAGAATTTAGCTATAAACTCCTTAGTAAGTAAATCGAGGACATCATTGATGGTAAATAATGATTAGCAAACCAATTAAAAACCTATTATTAAATCAATAAATTAACTATGTAATTTATAAACTTATGGTCTGTCCCGATGACTTGGTAATAGAGTAACAATATGAGAGTGAGGCTTATATAGTGAACGAGTATCACATTATTATTTTGCGTAAAAAGCTGTAAGGCGCTGTAACTGCGATAACATAGCTTTCTATTAGATTTACAGTTTGATATAGACAAATGAATAAACTTGCATTAAATCAAGAAATTAAACTATCTAATATGGCAGTGCAAATAAGACTGACAAGATTCATTATCTAATATAGGAGGTAATACTATAATAAAAAAGAGCCTTCAATAGTGAAGGCTCTTTTATAGAATTCAAATAAGAATTTAAATTAACATCATTTTAATAGAGGTATTAAACGTTAAAGAAGTCTTAGTAATAAGATAATAGTTGAAAGCATCCTCGGTACTTATTAATTCCAAATTAACACTTAATCCAAATTAACACTTAAATAGACCATGTGTCATATAGTAATTATTAAGGTTGCCTTTAGCAGTTAACTATAAACTCATAACCTTTAAACATTAGAAATCTATTAAGCTAGTTCAATGGCAACAGCGACAGCTTCACCACCACCGATACATAATGATGCCACCCCTTTTTTGCCGCCAGTACGTTTTAAAGAATTAATCAAGGTAACTAAAATACGAGCCCCTGAACATCCTACTGGATGACCTAGGGCGCAGGCACCCCCTTCTATATTGACTTTAGCATGGGGGATGTTTAATTCATCCATCGTTACCATAGTCACCATCGCAAAGGCTTCATTGATTTCCCATAGGTCTACATCTTCTACCGACCATCCTGCTTTATCTAGTACTTTTTCAATAGAGCCTATAGGGGCAATAGTAAACTCTGATGGATGACGTGAGTGGGAGGCAGTAGCAACAATACGGGCTTCAATATTAAAGCCTTTGTCTTTGGCAACTTGCTCTGAGGTCACAACCACAGCAGCGGCACCATCAGAGATGGAGCTGGCATTTGCGGCAGTAATGGTACCCTCTTTTGCGAAAGCAGGACGTAGAGTAGGGATACGCTCAGCATTGGCTTTAGCTGGCTGTTCGTCAGATTCTACGACGACATCACCTTTACGACCTTTAATAGTAACAGGGGTAATTTCATTCTTAAAGTGACCTTCATTGATTGCCGTTAGCGCACGGTTTAACGACTCAATAGCGAAATCATCCATTTGCTCACGGGTATAGCCTTTTTCGTCCGCCATTTCTTGAGCGAACTGACCCATTAACTTACCGGTATCCGCATCTTCTAGGCCGTCAAGGAACATGTGATCTTTAACGTCATTATGTCCCATGCGGTAGCCACTACGAGCTTGTGGTAAAACGTAAGGAGCATTGGTCATAGACTCCATGCCACCGGCAACAATGATGTCAGCGCTGCCTGCCTTGATAGAGTCATGCGCTTGCATTACGGCTTTTAGGCCTGATCCACACAGCTTATTAATGGTAACAGCGCCAGTGCTATCTGGAATACCTGCATTGCGCATCGCTTGACGAGCAGGACCTTGCTTCACGCCAGCCGTTAAAATACAGCCCATAATGACTTCATCAATCTCTTCAGGTGTTACACCTGCACGTTCTACAGCCGCTTTAATTGCAGCAGCCCCTAATTGTGGGGCAGTTGAGCCAGATAAATCACCCTGAAATCCGCCCATTGGGGTGCGCGCACCACTGACAATAACAATTGAATCTGTTGACATAATAATATCCTTAACTAAAGTAGGTAATGGTTTAAAAATGGTAGAACATATTAAAAGTAGAACACATTAAAAAAGGTTAAATCGCAAACCATTAAATTTACAAACGGCAAATGGGTTGGCGCTAATGTTTTTTACATTTGCCTATACATTTAACACATTTAATGCCACTTAATCTAACTCATGCAATCGAATTCGTACCACATCAGCTGTAATTTCTGGTAAGGCCTCTATCTTATTAATGGCGACATTCATCTGACTTTCAATAACCGGTAATGTAAGTATGATAATTGGAACTTGTCCCTTTTGATGGGCAGGCTTCTGTAATATCGCATCGATGTTAATACCAGCATCACTCAAAATACGAGTCACATCGGCCAATACCCCTGGTGTATCAGTGGCTTGCAGTCGTAAATAGTATCCTGTCACCATCTCGTCTGCCGGTAAGATAGGAGTATCTGATAGCGCATCAGGAATAAATGCCAAATGCGGCACATGGTGTCCTTGGTCCTCAACAGTCAGTACACGAATCAGATCCATCACATCGGCCATCACAGCAGAAGCAGTGGCACCGGCACCGGCACCATCACCGTAATAAAGGGTCTGACCTAATGGGTGAGAATTCACCAATACGGCATTCTTAACACCGTTGACATTTGCGAGTAACTTGTCTTGAGGAATGAGTGTAGGGTGTACTCGCAGCTCAATACCTGTTACCGGCTTATTAACCTCATTACTGTTTGACGCACTAATTAAGGTACTGTTTGAAGTGTTATTTAAAGTATTATTTGAGTCTGCATATCGACGTACCGCAAAGCCTAAATGCTTTATGCGGTAGCCCAGTTCTTCTGCATATGTGACATCTTGTAGGGTGATATTTGTGATACCTTCACAATAAACTTTGTCAAACTGTAGGGGGATACCAAAAGCAATCGAAGCCAACAAAGCAAGTTTATGCGCCGCATCAATACCTTCTACATCAAAAGTAGGATCAGCTTCGGCATAGCCAAGAGCTTGAGCCTCAGCAAGCACATCATCAAAGTCACGACCTTTATCACGCATCTCTGACATAATAAAGTTGCCAGTACCATTGATAATACCTGTTAACCAGTCGACCTTATTCGCAGCCAACGCTTCGCGCATGACTTTAATAATAGGAATACCACCAGCAACCGCTGCTTCATAAGCCACATGCACGTTATGTTGGTCTGCTAACGCAAAAATTTCATTGCCATGTTCGGCAAGAAGCGCTTTATTGGCAGTGACCACGTGCTTGCCACTTTTTATAGCATGAGTAATGACGTCTTTGGCAACCGTCAACCCCCCAATAACTTCAATGACTATGTCAACATCATCGCTTTCAACAATGGCCATCAAATCACCGTTTTGTTTGATGGTTTGATCTATATCATCGCGTTGACGACGGGTGCCAACTTGGCTAATGACGATGTCATGGCCGCTACGTCTTTTAAGCTCTGACAAGTTGTCTTTAAGAAGGTCTAGCACACCCGTTCCTACGGTGCCAAGCCCTAATATGGCAAGTTTAATAGATTTACTCACGGTATCCTCAGTAGTATTGTTAAACGTTATTATAGAGAGTAGATCGAATTTTGACTGATAGCTAAATATAGTAACAGCGAAAATCTAGCGTATCATTATATAGGTAGTTTTATACAGATAGTTGCCCTCTCATACTAAAAATATGAATATAGTCGTATTTTAGCTAAAGCGCTATGGTGTCAACCACCTTCAGACGAGTAGTGTAGTGCATGAAATGGGCTGACCTCATGATCTCTTATCTGCCTATGACTATAGTACATTCTTTCATTTAAATAGAGTAGATAAACATTCAATAGACTTAAGATTAAAGTTACCATGGTAGAGGTCTAAAAGTAACTTAGCGGTGGTCAATTTAACTGACGCTTTAGTCTAAAACGGTCCTTATATTAGCAGTCTATGAAAAGCGAATAAAGGTCTAACCCTTTTAATGCCTTTATTATAAAATAACCTATCTTCGTTGTGCTTACTGAGTTGTGCTTACTGAATTCATTATTGGTCACGTTTGATTTAGGGGTTTACTAAAAAAAGGACCTGTCAATGACAGATCCTTTATTAAGTTGGAAATAGCAAAACTCTATAACCTATCTCAACATTATGCTCAGGTGGTCCATAATGCACAGTCTAATAAAAGAAGCTATTGATTATTAATAGCCGCCTCCGCTAGTTGCTTAGCAGGCAAATAACCACCAATCTGTTGTCCTGATTCTGTAAATATAGCAGGCGTACCACTCACTCCTAAGCTCATACCAAGCTTAATATGCGACATAATGGGACTATTACATTTAGGAGCTGAAATAGGTTGTCCAGATTTGGCCTGATTCATGGCTGAATTTCGATTACTACTACACCAGATAGCTTCCATTTTTGGAATACTTTTTTCACTGCGAGGCCATGCTAAATAGCGAACTTCGACGCCTAAGTTATTTATTTCAGCCATTTCTGAGTGAAGCTTCGTACAGTAAGGGCAATCTGCATCAGTGAAGACATAAACCACTGCTTTGGCATCCCCTTTAGCGGGATAGATGATTAATTCATCTTTATCGACCGCTGCCAGCTTTTCTCTTGCAGTATTTGCGACCAATTCCGCACTGATATCTACAGGGCGTGATTGACCAATCTCAACAATCTGACCTTGGATAATATGACGACCTTCTTTGTCGGTAAAAAATGCAGGTATACCTTCGCCAGTCACCCAGTAAATATTGTTCATTTTGGTGGGAATAGCCGCATAGATTTTTTGATTAAATCCAGACGCTTTAAAGTTCGCTTCCAAAGCGGCAACGACTTCAGGGTCTGATTTGGGGATCTCATTTGATGTGGACTGGACGTTTAAAGCAGTTTTAGAGCTAGTAATCTCACTTGATTTGGCTTCAGTGGTATTGCTATTGCAGCCTGCGACCGCAATAACCAATGCTAATAAACCTAATTTTGATAATTTAAAAGAATGATCGAAACGGTGTCGGCTAAATAATTGATTCATAACTGTCATCTCTTAATAGATATCTTTTAGAATATAGTATTTAATTAGAATATAGGGTTTTAAAGTATGATTTGATTAAAAGCTATGGTTTGATAAAAAAAGCGTATTAATCAAAATTGAGAATTCTATTGTTATATGACTGACGCAAAATTAAAATTTTCATCGTCGATAATTATCGTTTTGCACGGTCTATAAGGCAGAGCCAGACGTTAAATAAATAATCCCCAGTCACCTATCAATTCAATAAGTGTCTAAATATTAAGTGTCTAAATATTGTTATTTGCGAAAGTCCTATTTTACAATTAGACATTTATAGCATTAATTAAACACCAAGTTTAGCATATTCTAAATAAGTTATATGCTAGATAAACATAAGCCCTACTATGGTTTACAGTAAGGCATTAAAGGTAAATATAACGGTTATAAATATTACCTTATGACGCTACTTACTCACTCTAGGCGGTAATCCTGTATGCTGTGTCTGGAAGTTGCCTTTTTGAACTTTTTTGCGCTGATTTCTAACAGGCTTAGATTCTGAGCTTTTGCGAGAATTAGCCCCTTTTCCTGAATTAGGTTTATTGCTACGCTTCACTGAATCTGATCCTACACGGCTGTTTTTCTTACGTGCTGACTGATAAGTGTCTTGACTGTCTCTACCTTCTAAGCGTGAATTAAACGGAGGTACTAGACAATGACGCGCTGTCCCGATTAAATCTTCTCGGCCCAAACGTTTTAAAGCAGCACGAAGCATGCCCCAGTTTTTAGGATCATGATAACGTAGGAAGGCTTTATGCAATTTACGCTGTTTGCCTGACTTGACGATTTCAACATCGCCCTCACTACGAGTCACTTTATGTAGCGGATCTTTGTGCGTGTGATACATGGTGGTCGCAGTCGCCATTGGGCTAGGGTAGAATGCCTGTACTTGATCGGTTCTAAAGTCGTTACGTTTTAGCCACAGCGCTAGATTCATCATGTCTTCATCTGTCGTACCCGGATGAGCGGCAATGAAATAAGGAATCAGATATTGCTCTTTACCAGCCTCTTGACTGTACTGCTCAAACATTTGTTTAAACGTATCGTACGAACCCATACCCGGCTTCATCATTTTCGATAACACATTTGTCTCAGAATGCTCAGGTGCAATCTTTAGATAACCACCGACGTGATGGGTGACTAGCTCTTTAACATATTCAGGGTCTTTTACCGCTAAGTCATATCGCAACCCCGAGGCAATCAGGATTTTCTTTACCCCTTTAATATCACGTGCTTTACGATATAGTTTGGTCAAGTTACTATGATCGGTCAGCAAATTTTCACAGATATCTGGATAGACGCAAGAGGGTTTACGACAGTTCTTCTCTATCGTCTCATCTTTACAGCTTAGGCGATACATATTGGCAGTGGGGCCACCAAGGTCTGATATTACCCCAGTAAAGTTAGGTGCGGTATCACGAATGGCTTCTACTTCTCGCAGAATAGACTCTTCAGAACGGCTTTGAATAATGCGTCCTTCATGCTCGGTAATTGAGCAGAACGTACAGCCGCCAAAACAGCCACGCATAATATTGACCGAAAACTTAATCATATCAAACGCAGGAATACGCGCATCGCCATAACTTGGATGCGGGACTCGCTGGTAAGGCAAATCAAACACATAATCCATCTCTTCCATAGACAATGGAATAGGGGGCGGATTAAGCCAAACATCGATGTCCGTTTTTGAATTACCACCACCAGTGCCATGACGCTGCACAAGCGCACGGGCATTGCCGGGGTTGGTTTCCATATGCAAGATACGATTGGCATGGGCATAGAGAACTGGGTCAGATTTCACCTGTTCATAATCGGGCAGGCGAATGACCGTTTTCTCGCGGGGTGGTAATTTTAACTTATGCTTACGCGCGGTTTTTGGTTTATTGGGTTCTGAGAGGCTGTTTTCCGATTGTTGGTTATTATTTTTCGGAGTCTCAAGACCAACCATTTTTACAATCTGAACATCATCATTGACTTGATCGGCATTAATGACCTTATTCTCTACAGGCTCTGACTTAAAGCCTTTATATTGACGCTCCATAGATGACAGACTTTCTTTTATGCTGTCCTTTTTGCTTTGGTTATAACCACTCTCGGTAATGCCTTTCTCTTTTTCAATAGAGCAACTGTCTAAGTCTTCCGTCATCACATAAGGATTAATAATCGGATCGACACGGCCCACGGTATCCACATCGTTACTAGCGACCTCAACCATGCCAGCCTTCCAGTGACGACGAGAAGGTGTCAATAGATAAGCCGTACCACGTAGGTCGCTCATTTGTTCAAAGGTATAGCCTTTTGACAGACCATGCACCACATCCACAATCGCCCGTTCGGCATTACCATATAGCAAGACATCGGCACGACTATCCAGCAAAATACTACGACGCACTTTATCGGACCAATAATCATAATGTGCGATACGGCGCAAACTGCCCTCTATGCCACCGAGTATAATTGGCACATCGGGATACGCCTCACGGCATCGCTGACTATACACTATCGCCGCACGGTCAGGACGTTTGTCTGGGGCATTACCCGGCGAATAGGCATCATCACTACGAATACGGCGGTCAGCAGTATATCGATTAATCATACTATCCATATTGCCAGCGGTAACCCCATACGCATAGACTGGCTTACCCAGTTCCATAAATGCGTCTTTACTGGTCCAATCAGGCTGAGCGATGATACCCACACGAAAGCCTTGCGCCTCTAGCAACCGCCCGATAATCGCCATACCAAAGCTTGGATGATCGACATACGCATCGCCTGAAATAATAATCACATCACAGGCATCCCAGCCAAGCTCGTCCATCTCAGCGCGTGACATCGGCAGAAAAGGCGCAGGGTCATAGCAACTTGCCCAGTGCTTATCGTAGTCATATAAAGGCGTAACACCTTGTTTAAAAGCGGTGCGGGCAATGGTTTCAGCTGACATGGGGATAACCTAGATAATGATTTATGAACAGAGATATGATAAATGAGGGTAATAAATGAAAGAGGGATAATACCGTTAATGTTACGCTTAAAAAGAATAACCCTCATTTTAACATGAATTTGCTTCAACTTGGCAACCATCCGAGTTTTGTTACACAGAAAAGAATGGGCTAGGGTACGATTACAACAAAGAAAACTTTAGTTATCATTATGATAAATTAATCATTCACTATAGCTTATAAAAAGTTAGTTTGTAGTCGCAAAATGCTAACAGTAACTAAGACCATCAATTAACACGTCAGACTTTATCAATACCTGTTTAAACTTATTCACACTCAAGCTAAAGTACAAGAGTATCTAGTGCACTATTAAGTGGTTAATCCTATGCTAAATCCTATCACTCTTATATCGACTTTATTAATAGGCCTAATAACCAGTCCCGCTTATGCCGGTTGGCATTCCTCAAGCATGAGTATCAACTTCTTTTGGCTGGTCATCGTCCCGTTTTTTCTCATTCATCTTATCGCCAGCACGCTATTGCATCTAAAAGGCGAATACAAGTGCCAAAAAGTAGCCTTTACCCATTCATTAATCGCATTACTGTTCCCATTATTAGGAATCGTGATACTCACGTACGAGTTTTTCAAAAACTTCCCCTATACCTACAATTATCTTGACGACTACGGATTAGGACTGGGTTTATATTGTCTATTGATGGCGATATCCGCCTTGCCCTATATTATGTCTCGCACAAAATCTTAAGACTTTAAGCTTTGGTTAAAAATAAAATAGCGTAAGCACTGATATGAAAGCAATGATATATAGTCTGAAGATATTGAAACGATAACTATTGGCATAATAAGCGCTATATTAATTGTCAATGTAATGATAGCCACTGGAGCTCCTCTCGCTTTTCGCTACTATCTTGGCTAGTACTGGGGCGAGCGCTATTGATAAGTGTCGTTCCTGCTCGGCGATACCGCCACTTACCAAGCGCTCGCAGCCCAGTACTTCACCAAGTATATCCGCTTCAATCGAGGCTAAACCGCATCTAAGGCAGAGCTCATTATCTTATAAATGCTCATTAATTCAGACCAATCATTCTAGCCTTATTAATCGCATGGCAATAAAAAGCCCTAAGTCTTTTAAAGACTTAGGGCTCATTTATTTTACTAATTTTTAAAGTAGCAGACAGCTAAAAGCTACTCCTTTCCCGTAATCCGCTTATACTTCGACATTAAGTCAGATTCAGTTTCAGGATGGTTGGGATCTTGAGGGATACAATCAATTGGGCAAATCTGTACGCATTGAGGTTCATCAAAATGACCCACGCATTCGGTGCACAAGTCAGGATTTATCTCATAGATTTCCTCACCCTCATAGATGGCATCATTTGGGCAAACAGGCTCGCAAACATCACAGTTGATGCATTCATCAGTAATCATTAACGCCATTGCAAACTCCTAACCCAGTGAAACGTTTTATAAACTCTATTGCCAGTTATGTACCTATACTAAAGTATGCACCTATTGCCAATCATTCGCCCGCTTATCGTCAAATGCTTTTTGTACACATAGCGGCACAAATTTATCCACATCCCCATCAAGTTTGGCAATCTCACGAATCATCGTGGATGAGATAAAAGAATATTGCGGGGCAGGGGTCAAAAATACTGCCTCAAAATCCTCATCAAGCTCACGGTTCATATTGGCCAGCTGAAATTCATACTCAAAGTCTGACATCGCGCGTAGACCACGCAAGACCGCAGTCGCTTTTTGCTCTCGCATAAACTCTACCAATAGTCCCTCAAAACCAACCACAGATACTTGCGGTAAGTCAGCAAATACCGTCTCCACCAATTCAACCCGCTCCTCAAAGCTAAACATGGGTTTTTTGTGATGACCCAATGCCACGGCAATCACCACCTCGTCAAACAATTTAACCGCGCGCAAAATTAAATCACGGTGACCGTTGGTAATGGGGTCAAACGTACCTGGATAAATGATTTTAGTATATAAAGAAGAGGTTTTTGTCATGGTGGTAGGCCAAGATAATGATTAAGAGATATAAGCGCCTATCGTAACAAATTTTGACGATGCAAGTAAGGTCATTAACCATACTTATGTCGAGTTAGGTGTAATGGACAAAATTCAGGCTGACACCCCCTTTAAAGCTTTATACTATAAGTATTTGCAAGGATTGAAAGCCATGAATCAAAAAACTGCCCTTTTTGTGGTGAAAAACACACTAAAAAGAATGGTTATAAATCAGGGAAACAGCAGTACAAATGCCTTGTCTGTAATCGGCAGTTTTTAGGTGGCAAAAGGCTCAATAATACAACTTTGTGGCAAGAATATACTCAAGGTAAACAGACTTATAAACAACTTGCTCATAAGTATGGCTGTAGCATAAAGACCATACAAAGGCGACTAGATACTATTGAAATAAAGTCACTTAATAAGCTACCTTCTCGTGCCAACATAGTGATGGACACTACTTACTTTGGTAGAACGTTTGGCTTAATGGTATTTATGGACTATACAAGCAAAGCTGTATTGCATCACCGCATTATTCATTATGAGACCAACGCGCTGTATAAGCTAGGAATAGAGGATATAAAATCACAAGGTATTGATATAACAAGTATTACTTGCGATGGAAGACGAGGTCTTAACGCTTTATTTAAAGATATACCCATGCAAATGTGCCAGTTTCATCAGCTACAGATCATCACTCGATACTTAACTCGCCGACCTCAAAATATCGCTAGTATTGCACTCAGACAACTCGCTTTAAACATAAAGGATTATGATAAGACAACGTTCATTCAAGACTTGGATTGCTGGTATTTGACTCATGAGGGCTACTTAAATGAGCGTAGTATCAATACAGATACTGGTAAGACTTGGTACACCCATAAGCGTCTTAGAAGTGCCTATAGAAGCTTGCGAGTAAATAGTGAATGGTTATTCACTTATAGAGAATTAGATGACTTAAACATTCCAAATACGACCAATTCTCTAGAAGGTTTGTTTAGTGAGTTAAAACGCCAATTAAGCAGTCATAATGGACTTAATAAACAACGTAAGCTTAAGTTTATTAACAACTTTTTAATGACATACTCTGCGGGTTAGCCTGAATTTTGTCCATTAGAGACTAACCGCTCGTTTTTAGCCTGAATTTTGTCCATTACACCTCGAGTTATTGTGTTGAGCTATTAGCCTGCTACTTTACGTCTCTTATTTTATCGCGTTTAGCCAATACAATTAGCTTAACGTTCATTAACGTTTATTATGGTTATGAGTGAACTAAGTTGCTAAGTTACTAACCTAAGAATATGACTAAGCGAATAAGTTACTAACTTCCTCGCTAACTTGCCAACTTTGAAACCTCATAGTTTTAAATATCATAGAGTAGTTATTACAAACAGATGAAATAGTCGTAGGGATTAATTTGTTATACTACCAGTTCGACCTAACTCAGTACGACATATATCTATAGTCGTAGGCAACTAAATGAGATTAGGGACACGTACGACAAGTGGCAGAATAAAAGCCACTTTGCCTTTAGAGAGACAATATTATGGCGAAAAAGAACAGAAAACCCTCCAATCAAATTGCGGCGAATAAAAAAGCGCGGCATGAGTATTTTATTGAAGAAACGTTTGAAGCAGGATTAGAGCTTCAAGGTTGGGAAGTGAAAGCGATCCGTGCCGGCAAGATGAGTATAACCGAATCTTACGTGGTATTTAGAAATAATGAAGCCTTCTTGTTTGGTGCCCACATTCAGGCACTATTATCAAGCTCGACACACGTTGATCCAGATAGTATTCGTACCCGAAAGCTATTGCTTCATCGTAAAGAGATTAATACCTTATTCGGTGCGGTCAATCAAAAAGGCTATGCCTGTGTGCCGTTAGAAGTCTATTGGAAAAACTCGCTAGTGAAGTGCAAAATTGGCTTAGCCAAAGGTAAGAAGCTTCACGATAAGCGTAAGACACTAAAAGATAGAGATTGGGAGCGCGATCAGCAGCGCGGTTTTAAACAGCATTTGGATTAAATGCTTTCTTAATAATTTATACTAAAAAGCCATTCCTTGCAGAATGGCTTTTCTTATATCTGACAACTAACTCGACTTTTTGACTTTCAATCTTAAGCGATTAATCGCCAAACTTAGCCCTAACGCATCGTCACATATTCTTCAGAGCCCGTTGGATGAATGGCGACTGTATTATCAAAGTCCGCTTTGGTGGCACCCATTTTTATAGCAACCGCAAAGCCCTGAATCATCTCATCTACCCCAAAGCCAATCCCATGCAAGCCGATTACTTTTTCATCCTCTCCTAGGCATACTAATTTCATGCGGCACTTTTGACGGTGCTGGGTCACCGCACTGTACATCGGGGTGAACGTCGACATATAGCATTTAATATTTTCTTTACCATGTTGGGCGATGGCTTGCATCTCGGATAATCCAATAGTCCCAATTGGCGGGTGGGTAAAGATAACCGTCGGCACCAAGCTATAGTCCAGATGCTCATTAGGTTTATTATTAAAAAGACGTTCTGACAAGCGTCGACCAGCGGCAATGGCAACAGGCGTTAAATCGATACTGTTTTCAATAATATCCCCCACCGCATAAATGCCTTCGACATTGGTGTTCTGATACTTATCGACTTTAATTTTACCAATGGCGTTGGTCTTAACTCCCGTCACTTCTAAGTTGATATTATCAGTTGAGGGCGCACGTCCCACTGCCCAGATTAGACAATCTACCGTTTTTTGATGCCCATTGTGCTTCCTATCTTCCAGACAGATTGTTAAAGTGCCATCCTCATTTTTAATGATTTCAGTGGGCGTTGCATAAGTATGTAGGTGTATGCCTTCATGTTCCATCTCTTCAATTAACACATTGACGATATCATGATCAAATTGACGTAACGGGCTGTGTTGACGCACGTATAAATCAACCTCTGAGCCTAAGCTACGCAGCACACCCGCTATCTCAACCGCCACATAGCCTGCACCGACGATTGCTACTCGCTGTGGTAACTGGTCTAAAGCAAAGAACCCATCTGAATCAATACCATACTCAGCACCTTCGATATCCGGTAGGATAGGGTGTCCACCGGTCGCAATCAAAATATGGTCAGCAGTAATATGCTCGCCATTGACCTCGACTGTTTTGGCATCGACAAATTTAGCAAAGCCGTGTATCACCTCAACGTTATTCTTACCTAGATTGGTCTCATAAGAGCGGTGGATATTGCCAATATATTTTTGACGGGTTGCTACGAGCTTGCTAAAGTCAAACCCTTTAACATCCACATCAAACCCATAATCGGGCGCATACTTATGCATCGCCTCAGCAACTTGCGCGCCATACCACATCACCTTTTTGGGTACACAGCCTAAGTTGACACAGGTACCGCCTAAGTGATTGGCTTCGATAATGGCACACTTTTTACCGTAACTTGCCGCCCGATTGAGTGAGGCGATACCGCCGCTACCACCACCAATTGCAATATAATCATAATGTCTTGTCATTGTTAAACCTTTTTAGTTATTAGAGTACTAGTATAAAGAATATTAAAAAACCCCAATATTAGGGTCTATTTGATCATCCGTCTTCAAAGGTATCTGGTTTTAAAAAACCTATTCCAAACCAGATGAGTTTCAGGCAATCAAATGAACCTAAGCGCTTGAAAAAAAAGAACAAAAAAAACTGAAAATAACCGTCGAAAAATTGAGGCTACAATTAGCCTAAGTCTGGACTTTGCATTAGTTTATTGAGCTTAGGCTGAAGTATCCAAACGCCAATAGGAAATAATCCTAACAGAATACTATTCCCAATATAGCTCTTTAGTCCGACCTCAGTTTTCATTTCCGCCAATGTAATGATTTTACCTGTAAAGTAGAACACATAAATGATCGAAAACAGCATCAACCATTCAACCACGAATATCACGGGTATTATATTGAATATACCATCATACAAGGGATATCCATAAATAGTAGCAAACAGCATGGCCATGATAGATAGGAGTAAGCAGAATAGTATAATGGTTATGATGGCAGTTAATTTAAATTTAACCAAATCGAGATGAAGATATAAAGGGAGTTTTCGATGAATTTTGGTCGCTATTGCCCATATCCACATCATATAAATCATATGCGATATTAAAGAGGTACTTAGAATACTCACCAATATAGCGTTAAAAAGAGACTTTGATAAATCGTCGTTGACATTTTGCGCTGAGAATATCATGCTAAAGGCGCAAATCTGACATAGCGTCGGTATGACAAAAATCATCAAAAAAAGTTGCCAGTGTTTTATCGTTAGTAATTTGGTAAGCATGTCAGACTCTGAGTCACGTTAAACAGATTTATAAGGGTTAAATCAAGCCTAACAGAAACTCATAAAAACAGCTAATAAGTCTTTAAATAGTAATTAGATAATATTGAAGGTTATGGTTTATAAATAAGCAGGTTGAATGGCATATAAACTCTTCTTAGAGACTGGTAAAGAAAAATATCAAAAGAAATAACTCATTTATCATTCGCTGTCGGCTGTGCAGCCATTTAAGTATCTATTCAAATAGCAATTCAAATAGCAATTCAAATAGCAATTCAAATAGCAATTCAAATAGCAAGCCAAACCGCACCCGTCTATTTAGTCCCCTTACTTTTCAATCCCCACCAAGACAACGCAGACACCATCACCGCTCCAAGCACCATTAAGCCCAACGTCACTACCCACTGCGCACCAGCTGGATAGTGCCACGGCGCCACGTTGTGAATCGCCTCGCTACTTAATGTCCCCAACGCATCCACCTTCCACGGCCAGACCTTCACCAATGAGCCAGCAATAAAACCCGTTAACAGTGCCAGAGTCCCTTGATAATAGCGAGACAAAAGCCACTTGAGTGCACGGGTAAACAACAATAGCCCCGTTATCATACCTGCCATTAACGTCACGATGACGCTAAGATTGAAAGTATGTACTGCCTCAAGGACAGCCTGATAGACGCCTAGCAATAACAGAATAAACGACCCCGAAATACCAGGCAATATCATCGCACATATGGCAATTGCGCCGGCGAAAAAAATATAAGGCAAGCTTGGATCTGTTGTCATTAATGGCATACTGCTTATACCAACTGCCACAATGATGCCGAGGACAAAGAGTGCACCTCGTGTCACATTCCAGTGCTTAATCTCTTTTAATAGTATCACCACAGTGGCGATGACTAATCCGAAGAAAAATGACCAGATAAATAATGGCTGAGTGTCTAAAAGGTGCTTAATCGTACCTGCCAAGGTAATAAAGCTCGTTGCGATACCCAATAGCAAACACAATAAAAACGTCGCATCGACTGCGCGCCAGACAGCAAGCAACCCCTTAATCCCGCCCTGCTCACGATACACGTGCCATAAGCTTGGCCCAATGCTTCCGAGCGCATTGATTAAGCGTTCATAAATACCTGCGATAAGCGCTATGGTACCGCCTGATACCCCTGGCACAATATCGGCTGAGCCCATTGCCATACCTTTAAAATAGACGCCCAACAACTGTTTCGGACTGTCATTTTGATGCTCAGGGAGGTCGTGTTTTATGTTGGACTGTCGCGATTGCGAGACCGCTTCTTTTTGAGGGGACCGAGGTGAGTGTGATGCCGTCATCGACATTCCTTTCAAGTTCTGGTTTAAAGGTCGTCATCTTATCAGGCAGGCAGGGATTACGGCAAATAGTCTTTGCGAAAAATATATGAAAATAGATAAAAATTATCAAGAGACAACAGCAAAAGATAGAAAGCATGGCCTCAAGATTTGAGTGCTTTAAAGGCTTAGAAATATGCGTTTCATAGGCAATTATTCTTTAATGAGTTAGCTCGGCTTCACGCAGGCATAGCCTTTGTCTTGCGAGCGGACAAAGCAGTGCTTTGTTTAAACCGCTCTCACCCTCGCACAAAAGCAGATATCGTGTGAATGGGCAAAGCATGTTTTATTTAAAGGGTTCTTACCTTTGCATTCACTTTTTCAACATCTAGGTAAGGGGAGTGAAGATTTTCAAACCACAAAGCCGTTTAGAAAAAACGTAATCTAGCTTTTTATGTATTACGGTAAGAAAATCAATCATTCTATAATTCAACGTACACTATAGAATGCAGAATATGTAGCGTGCGGTGTAGCGAAGCGAAACCCACGTCTTAAGTTTTGGCTATTATTATGAGAGCATTACTAAATCTTTTTGGTGGGTTACGCTTCGCTAACACCAACCTGGCAAAGCCTGCCTGACTGCCACTGAAATTGATAACATCAAATATTTTGGTGGTCGGTTTATTGGCGGGTCAAATCTTTCTCGTTAATCTCGTACTAAGTATTTTTCGTTAGGCAATTCAAATGGAGGATGTGGTGACATATAAACAAGGGTGATACAGTCACTATCAGTATCTAGCATGTAATGTAAGACATACTCACTGGTCTTATCGCCAAAAACTCCAGAATAAGTTGGGATACCGATGTGATAGTGCCAAAGGTTATATTTTTGAGCTTGCTTAACTTTATAAATCCATTGTGGATCGTCAGTAGGGACATTATCTGATGATTTATTTCTGCCTTCTAACGAATGTAAGCCATGTTTTTTTACATGGCTGATAAAGCTGGCTATTTTTAGCTGGTCTGATTTTGGAAAGTTTTTAAGATAGGTTTTAAACGTAGGGGATAGGTTTACTTGCATAATACTTTATGCGTTTAACCAAGCTATGAAATCTTCACCTGTATCAAAGGTTGGTACTGGTATTGAGCCACTATCGATGGATTCTTGCATGGCATTGACGTCATAATGATAGGCATGAAGGTCATCGCTAATTATCGAGCTGGTTGGGTTTGAGGTAGATAACTGCTTCTTAAAATATTGTTGAATCTCTATATTGGGTATTACCGTCATCTGAGTATCATAAGCATGACGCCATGGTGCCTCATTATGGGTCATATCACGTAATTTCAAAGCAGAGTATTGACCATATTCATTTGCGACACGAGTTAATATTGCAATTTCATAATCATTAAAAATACTTAAATCAAAATCTTCAGTAGGCTTTATTGGATTTTTGCCAAAGATTTTAAACTGATGATAGACGCTTTTAACCACAGGACCATGTGTCCAGCATTGAATAGTCTCAGCAAATAAAGGTTTATCTAAAAGCGCTAAAGTGTAACCTTGCGCATAATAAAGTAGTTTTTGCAATTTAAGATTAGATATTTGGTCCTTTTCACCATTGTAGGCATGATGTAAAAAGAACAGTGCAATTTGATATGCTGTTTTCATTATGCCTCCTTCAATTATAGTGAATGTCGTTATCTGAGCTTAATTATATCAAAGAAAGATGCTCCTATTGTAAGTTTTGGCTAAACGCAGTTTGTCAATGATAACTGTTTGAAAAAATTATATTTGTTAGGTGTCGTAAACTCCACCCAACCTAGTTACTATTCAGATTTAGTTGCGTGCAAAGTTAGAGCTTCTCGATTTTTAAAAAATTCAGGGTTCTGGATGGGCTTAGTGGCAGCCTTTTGATACGCTGTTGATTCAAACAACATACTTGAGGTCAAGATTTTGGGTGTATATCGAGAATAATGATTAGAAACCTCAACCTTATTATAGTCGGTTGCTACTGGTCGACTAAATGAATAATCTTGATGGGTGTGAATGGCAAAGAAATAATCGCCCCTATCAAGCATATAAATATAGTAGTTGGGTTTAGCATCTGGTGCGTACTGCGGGTCATAACGCTCTTCAATACTGTACCCAAGGCCTGATTCTAAGTCATCGACGAATTGCTTTATATCGACATATTCAGATCCAGGTATTTGATAGGTATATTGTTTTTGTCTAGGTGTGGCGATAAAGACTGTTGTGGTCTGATTATCAGAGGTTTGTAGAGGGTAGTGTCCTGTCTTATCGTGATAGGTTTCAATTAAATTAACCCAATATTTAAGCTGTTGAAGCCGAATAATGTCTGCATCTGCTTGAAAACCCTTATAGGCAGCTAACATCTCAGGTGAGTAAACGTCAGCTAGTGAGGGTCTATCTTTGTCAGAACTTGATGACAAGTAGGTGTTATTTGAGTTTGCATGGCTGGGCGCATTGATGTTAATTATTCCAATTAGTGTTAATGCTACGCTTTTTGTAACGAGTTTAAGCCTTTGTTTGTGAATTGTGTTGGTCATGGTTGGGTCTTTTCTCATTGTTCTATGTAGGTGTTTAATTCAACCTTAACATTTATTTAATAATGTTGTCTCTATTTCATTATTTTAAGCTGGTCTTATTTTGGAAAGTATTTAAGATAGGTTTTAAACGTAGGGGATAGTCTTTAGGGGTTAACTAACTATTACAATTGTTTGAATAGAATAAGAGCAGGGGTAGTATTTTTTTTAACAAAAGGCTATAAGATTAATTGCACAAACCTAATTTTTGCTTTCTTATCCTTGATAAAGGAAAATATAAAATGCTACATCCTAATTTTCGTCATACCTTTTTGAAGCCTGTTTTAATACTTACCTTAATTACTACGCCTTGCGTATTGCTTACAGGTTGTTAAATCAGTTTGAAGTGTTAAATTATCAAGATGCAGCTTCTTAGTTTCAAAGCTACATTTAATTTATGAGGAAAAAGCTATGCAACAAACACTTAAACAAATAGAGACTGTGATAGAAGAAAAAATACCGCAATTCATTAAAACGCTTAACCCGCCAGCGACAGAGTCTAATTTTGAAGCGCTAGAAGCCGTCATAGGTTCTAAGCTACCTGAAGCGTTTAAAACTTTCTATAGGTGGCATAACGGACAAAAACGGTCTCCTTATGTAGCCTTCCATATTGAAACGCATGAGATTTTGATGCCTATAGAAGAGATTATTGAATGGTATGAGGAGTTAAGTGGGCAACTTGATTATGGAGACATTGAAGAACAAAGATGGAGGAAGATTTGGGTTCCATTTACTGATAATGGGTCGGGTGATGCTACCTGCATTGATATTTCAAAAGAGAATTTTGGTCAAATAGTTATTCAAGATGGCTGGGATGAAGATGTAAAAGTTATCTTCGATTCTTTAGCAGAATGGCTGCAGGACTTATTAAGTAAGATGAAGGATTTTGACTATTCGACTTGGGATTATCTAGATAGGTTGTAATGTTTTAAGCCTTATTGTCACATGAAGTAGGCTTTAATCAATCCATTCTTACCAATATTCTGCGCCAAAAACTTGATTAGGTTCAAGTTGATCTAAGGAGTTGTCGTGTATTTCATAAGCCTTAGCTATTAATTTTTCAAAATGAAGGTGCTCTACAGGGCTAAGCATATATTTAGTGATATTTGTCGTATAAGATGCTGCATGATGCAATATGGCTTCATAGTGCAGGCATAAGCGATTGTCTAGATAGGATAATATAGCCTCGAGCGTAGTTTCTCCATACTGTCCATTTAAGTAAATATAATCTTTAATAACGGCTTTTTTTATAACATCCAGTTGTGTCCAGTCATTTAGCAATTTATTGTACTCAGTAGAAGAGCACAAGTTGGCATAGTGAGGCTCTAAAGGCAGGCGTTCGAAAAAATTAATTAAGTTATTAGTTTGACAGACTTCGAAAATAGCCGTCGATTTACGGGTAAAGTAGTCTGTCTTAACATGAGTTAACTGACCTTGTATTATATGGGATTGAAGAATTTCTGATGGTCTTTTATCTGCCCACCCGTTTAGTTCTGAATGAGGTGGGCGCCATAAAATATAACTCAAACCTTCTTTTACGTTATCTTCTTCGTTAGGCTCAAAGGTAACTTTATAGTGTATACCCGTACAAGGCAGTAGTATCTCAACATCAATAATAGGTTGCCAAGAGGCATCCCAATTAAGCTTTGACCATTGCATCGTTTGTAGTACGTGTATACTCATTTTTATTACTTTTTTAGTTGAAATCTAAGGCTAATATAACAAAAGTATCACTTAAAAAGGAGGCAGTAATGTATACATGAGCGTTAACCCTGACATTTTCACTAGTTTGAATCAGAGTCTAATCAAATTGAGAACAATATCCAGCAGGTAGTTGAGGTTTCAGGCTCGGGATATTAGATGAGAGTTTATTTAAGATAGGGAGGTGGTGAGTTCTTCTGATTGGTAAGAGTGCACCGTACAATTATGTCTGCGTCAGTATTTTTTCAAGCTGTATTTTATATTTCATATCTGACTTATATTTTTGCGATGTTATCCATTTCTGTCTATTATAGTCTATTGAGTCTGATGAAATATCTTCGTATCCAGATTCTATACCGCAGCAAGGACAAATTTCAAACATTGGATATTTACCATCATTACTCCAAGGCATAAACTCATCATTGCTATAACCACATATTCTACAGCTATTTATCTGTTGGTTTTGCATTAAACTATCCTAGTATAAAATTATATACAGACTGGATTATCGTTAAAACCAATCAAAGAGTCCGATAATCATTCCTAATAAAATACATCCGATATAAAAGCAGTATCTAAATCTTCCTTCATAAACTATCTGTTTAAATGTATTAGGTGTAAACTGTACATTCTTAGAATGAATATTAGAATAGTTTTGTTCGAATTCTTTAGACGTACCTAATAAATGAGCAGTAGGCTGTGAATAATAAAGTTTAAAGTACTCTACTTTAGTGCCAACCGATAACTGAATTTCACCGTTATATTTAGGCAAGTCAGCTTCAAAAATTGTATCTTCATAACTGTCTTGAATATAAGCTTTTGCTAAAGTGTTATCAATCTCAATTATAGTGCCATCACTTCTATCAGGGCCCATGTTAACCTCTATATTAAATTTAGAAAATATGAATTTTTCAAGCGCCACGTCAACCTTGTAGATTTCTCATATATGTATCAGGCAGGTTGGTGTCGAGGTACGAGACCCAACATTTAATATCTATAACGTTATATTTGCTATGCTCAATACTCTCATCTACAATCCAATGACGTTCATTATTTATAAGTCATTATGCAATATCGGCGACACTATCAACAAGGTGCGACTTACTTTTTTACGATTGTATTGCAAGATAGGACTAGCGACTTGTTAATAGCTCATATCGATATATTGCGCCAAGCTTTTCAAACCGTTAGGCAAAAACATCCTTTTTATATTGATGCCGTTGTTATTTTGCCTGACCATGTACATCTGTAATGTACGATGCCACCAGACGATGAAGGTTTCTCTAAGCGTATTAAATTGATTAAGTATTATTTTTCGTACCATATTAAAAAGACCGAGCATATTTCAAAAAGTCGATTACGCAAGGGAGAGCGGGGTATTTGGCAACGTAGGTTTTGGGAACATTGCATTCGTGACGATACGGATTATCGCGCTCATGTTGAGTATATTCATATGAACCCCGTTAAGCACGGTTATGTGGCACAGGTTAAAGATTGGCAATATTCATCGTTTCATCGGTACGTTAAGGATGGTTTAGTTGATATAAATTGGGGTGGATAGGTTTTATATTTTGATTCATTTGTTGGGTGTCGCAAACTCCACCCAACCTACGGATCGCACACAAATTTGATAAGGGTTTGTAGGTTGGCGTCGAGGTACGAGACCCAACATATTATTAGTTGAATTAAATTGCTTGGTGTTGGGTGTCGTAAACTTCTCCTAACCTATGAGATTAAGGGAGAGCGGGGTATTTGGCAACGTCGGTTTTGGGAACATTGCATTCGCGATGATACGGATTATCGTGCTCATGTTGAGTATATTCATATGAACCCCGTTAAGCACGGTTATGTGGCACAGGTTAAAGATTGGCAATATCCATCGTTTCATCGGTATTTTAATGATGGTTCAGTTGATATTGATTGGAATGGATTGGTTTGATATTTTGATTCATTTGTTGGGTGTCGTAAACTCCACCCAACTTACGGATCGTGCACAAATTTGATAAGGGTTTGTAGGTTGGCGTCGAGGTACGAGACCCAACTGCTAATGTTCGGGCTTTTCATTATTTTCGAATTGCGTTTTGAATACAATTATAATCAAAAATTTGCTTCCAATATTTGTCGAGCCAATAAATGTCTCCATCGCTGCGCATTAGTTTTGAAATGATAATTTCAATTGATTTGATATTAGTCTTTATATTATTATCAGACTCCTCAAACTTCATTTTTATAATTTTATAAATTCTGCAATACTGATTTTTTCGTTCTGGTAGTTTATTTATAGAATCTATAATACTAACTATATACTCTTCGAAAATAATTAAGCCAATGGTGGGTTTATCGAAACACTGTTCATAGATTTCTAAAACTATCTTTTTTCTATATTCCCGTGAGGATTCTAGATAATACTTTAATAATAGTTCTTTATAAGTACCTTCAGCATATGTAGCTCTTAGGGAAAATCCTTTTTCTTCAAGTAATTCTATAAAAAAAATTAGGAATTCATGATCCTCAATCAATGTTCCTTTCTTGAAATCAGACACATCGAAAGGTAGGTCTTTATAGGGATTTAATTTCGAATACTTTTCTTTAAAAACCCATTCACACATATGATCATTACTTGCATTTTTAGATTCCCCACCAGAGTCAATATTTTTTAAAATGATTTTTGCATTATTAGAAAAATAGGAAGTAAGGTACTTAGTAAGAAAGTTTACTGAGCAACCCACAGAATTAATTAGAATATTATATTTCTGTTTATCTGACTTCTTAATTAAATTTTCTTCAAAAGATTCTCTTCGTTCTATTATATTTGTCCATGGATTATTCAAAATTTGAGTTTTTTTGGCGATCGTGTTGTTTGCATCTAATTTGAATTTTGTTCTAGAATAATTGACTTCGATGACTAAATTAGCTGAAGAACTACCATGCAAAATTTGAGCAGTATTACAAAATACTTTAGATAATCCAGAATTTTTAAAATGAAAAATATCTTCTAGATACATTTTTATAAGCTCATTGTCAGGGTCAGTATTCAAGTGAGAATGCCCTAGACTACATTTGCTTTTATCTTTTGACAAATAGTATCTATCATGTCCAGTACAAAAGGCATTATGAGGATCTACCAGCTTATTATCATTTATACTTCCACAGAAAATATGAGGAACTTGGTAACACACTTCTTTATCCCAAATTTCTTTTCCATTAAAACGCATTACGGTAAAGCTTTTGTTCTTATGAGGAGTGTGTAAAGTTAATAAATGAATACCTTGTTTTCTATAATACGTTGACGCATAAGCTTTTGCTAATAGTCCTCCTTGACTATGAGCTATAAACAGAACATTTTTATATTGAGAGATATAGCCATTCAACTCATGAGAAAGTTTTACAAGGTCATTTATTATAGATTCATTTTTTAATAAGAACTTTGCTGGGTTAAGTTGGCTATATGAAAAGGATACGAAATCAATTTCTTTAAAGACAGGATCGTCCATTAAAAGATCCCAGAAAAAACCATCAGCTCTATTGAGCTTGAATGCTGACTCTGGATTACTAAGAATTCCATGTAAAAATACTACAACTGTATCGGATTCATTATCTTTAATAAAATTTATACGAGGTATACGTAAATAGTACCTTACAGTATTAGATAAAAATTTATTGACTACTTTACTTTTATATATGAAGTAGTCAGCATGACAATACAATTCATACATTAAATATAATCCAAATATTACTCATTTAGACCCCAAATATTATTTAAGAATAAAATACCATTAAAGAAATAGTAGCTTTTATAACAATGATATTCAAGGGCATGGAAATTTTCTAAAAACCTAAAGCAAAAATGAACTTTTATAAAAGTTACATTAGGGCGTGTGGAACATTCGCAAATTAGCACTGCTGATAGCTAAAATTGTTTCAGACTAGGCGTAAACCGTAGTTAATGTCTAGACCTAGACTAGGTTTGCAACAACGTCTGGGGAGATTTTAGCATCAGCCTCACTCGAGCACAGCTCTCCCTTGCGAACGGGCAAAGCAGTGCTTTGCTTAATCCGTTCTCAGGAGCGGGACTCTTTTTTGCCAATATATTGCGAAATTGTCTAACTTAGAATGACTAAGCGTCAAAAATTTCACTGCATATTGACTAAAAAATAGTCGCCGCCAGTGCCATGGTCGAATGTTCCACACGCCCTAATACTAATAAGTTTAAGGAAAATAATTAACTCTTAAATTTTTATTTTTTCTTATATAAAAAGCATATTTGTTTTGATATATCTATTTGATTACTACTTTGAATTTAATCACGAAAATTGGTTTAACCCCGATTGAAACGAATATCCTGACAGGGTGGGTGAGTAATGGTGTCTTGGCTTTGAGACGGTATCGAGATAACAGGAACGACTCAAGTCTTAGTCACTGCCTCGCCTAAACTGGCAGATAGAAGCTTCTAAAAAAATCTTATTTAAAGGGTTTTTCCTTGCGAAGCTAAATTTGCAGTTCATTTTTTAACGATTCTCAGGGAATAGCTCCAACTTTATTTTTTAATATCGTTAAGTCTTAAGATATTTTACAGTTTGATATATTTCTAGCTCGTTTTGTTTGTGCGCATGGCGACACCCTACATATGATATCTGTTCATAAAACCCACAATCCCAACGAAAAAAAAAGGCTATTCATTGTGAATAGCCTCTATATCAATACCTATCAATGAGCTTGGGTGATTAACCCGCAAGCATCGGCTTCAAAAACGCTCCTGTAAACGAGTCTTTATTTTCAGCAACTTCCTCAGGCGTGCCTTCCGCGATAATCATGCCACCATTCTTGCCGCCTTCAGGACCTAAGTCGACAATCCAGTCGGCAGTCTTAATGACGTCTAGGTTATGCTCAATGACAATAATGGTATTACCCTTGTCGCGCAGTGCATGCAGAATATTCAGCAGCTTATAAATATCGTGGAAATGCAAACCAGTGGTTGGCTCATCCAAGATATAGAGCGTTTGCCCGGTATCGCGTTTGGCAAGCTCACGCGCCAGCTTAACACGTTGCGCTTCACCACCCGATAAGGTCGGGGCAGACTGACCCAAACGGATATAGCTTAATCCCACATCCATTAACGCTTGCAAGCGACGATGAATCGGCGGAATGGCTGAGAAGAATTCCGTCGCATCTTCCACCGTCATGTCCAATACTTCAGCGATGCTCTTACCTTTGTAATGAATCTCAAGCGTCTCACGGTTATAACGCTTGCCATGACAGCTGTCACAGGGCACGTACATATCCGGTAAGAAGTGCATTTCAACTTTAATTAGGCCATCGCCCTGACAGGTCTCACAGCGACCGCCTTTGACATTGAAGCTAAAGCGACCGGCTTTATAACCTCGAGCTTTGGCCTCTTGGGTTTGCGAGAACAAATCACGAATGGGGGTGAACACGCCCGTATAGGTCGCTGGGTTAGAGCGGGGTGTACGCCCAATTGGACTCTGGTCAATATCGACCATTTTATCGAGATACTCAAGCCCAGTGATGCTGTCATATTTATCAGGCACTAAGGTCGATGCATTGTTTAATTGGGTGGCCGCCAACGGCATCAGGGTACGGTTAATCAAGGTCGATTTACCTGAGCCTGATACACCGGTAATACAGGTAAAGGTGCCGATAGGAATGGTGAGATCCACATCTTGCAAGTTGTTACCTGAGGCGCCTTTTAGCTCAATCTGCATTGGCACTATCTTTTTGGGCTTGGGTTTTGCATTCTTAGCCGCTTTTTTAGCCGCCGCCGCTTTGGCTTTACCCATTGGCATAATACGTGCTTTTTCAGGCGGATTATTGAGATCGATGGTTTTGGCTTTATGACGGGTTTTAGGGATATCGATTTTCTTTTTACCTGACAAGTATTGACCGGTTAATGACTCATCGACGTCCATAATGTCTTGCATGGTGCCCTCAGCGATGACATGACCGCCATGTACGCCAGCACCGACACCGATATCAATCACATGATCGGCTTGGCGAATGGCATCTTCATCGTGCTCAACGACCAACACGGTATTGCCAAGATCACGTAGACGCACAAGGGTCTGTAGCAGACGGTCGTTATCCCGTTGATGCAGACCGATAGAGGGCTCATCAAGCACATACATGACGCCCATCAAGCCTGCACCGATTTGGCTAGCAAGTCGGATACGTTGAGCTTCACCGCCTGACAGGGTTTCAGCAGAGCGCGCAAGGTTTAGGTAATCAAGCCCGACACTGACTAAGAAATTCAGACGCTCGTTAATCTCTTTGAAAATCTTGTCACTGACCTCTCCTTTAGCGCCGCCCATGTGCAAATCGCTATAGTAGTTTGCCGCATCGCCAATAGACAGTTGCACAATGTCAGCAATACCGCGACCGTCCACTCGCACGTTACGAGCTATCTCATTGAGGCGGGCGCCATCACAGACGTTACAGGTGGTATCGGCTAAATATTTTGCCAATTCATCACGCACAAAGTTACTTTGCGTCTTTGCATAGCGGCGCTCAAGGTAGGGCAATACCCCTTCAAAAGGGGTGGTTTTTTTGGTTTTACGACCACGCTCATCGGTAAAGTTAAATTGGATCTTCTCTTTACCTGAGCCGTTTAAGATGATGTCTCGGTGTTCTTTTGAAATCTCTTGCCATGGTATGTCCATGTCGATATCAAAGTGCTTGGCTACGGTATTAAGTAAACCAAAGTAATAGGCATGGCGTCTGTCCCAACCATTGATCGCCCCTTGATTTAAAGATTTCTCAGGATTGGTCACCAGCTTTTCAGCCGCAAAATATTGACGTTTGCCAAGGCCGTCACAGGCAGGGCAAGCGCCGTAAGGATTGTTAAAACTAAATAGGCGAGGCTCAAGCTCTGATACCGCACGGTCACAAATTGGGCAAGAGTGCTTGGCGGATAATACTTGGTCGTCGCTATCTTGATTGGACGCGTCTGGGTTTGGGTTGCCGTCCATATAGTGCAAAATCGCTAAGTCACCACCAAGGCGTAGTGCGGTCTCTAAGCTCTCGGCAACACGGTTGCCTAAGTCATCACGCACTTTGAAGCGGTCAACCACCACCTCAATCGTATGTTTTTTATTTTTCTCAAGGGCAGGCAGCTCATCCATATCATAGACATTGCCATCGACCCGCACGCGCACAAAACCTTGTCCCACTAGCTGCTCAAGCAGTACGATATGTTCCCCTTTGCGGTCACGTACCACAGGCGCTAATATCATCAGCTTAGTGTCTTCAGGCAACGCCATGATGTCATCGACCATTTCGGTGATGGTTTGTGCCACCATCGGTAGGTCATGTACTGGACAATAAGGTGTGCCCACTCGGGCGTATAATAAACGCAGATAGTCGTAAATCTCGGTGATGGTACCGACCGTTGAGCGGGGGTTGTGGTTGGTCGACTTTTGCTCAATGGCAATCGCAGGTGATAAGCCTTCGATGCTATCGACTTCAGGCTTGTCCATTTGCGATAAAAACTGACGGGCATACGCTGATAAGCTTTCCACATAGCGGCGTTGACCTTCTGCATAGAGGGTGTCAAATGCAAGAGAGGACTTACCGGAACCAGAAAGTCCAGTGATTACCACAAACTTATCACGTGGAATGTCAATATTGATGTTTTTTAAATTGTGAGTACGTGCGCCGCGAATTTTAATATGTTCGTGTGCCATATAGAGCCTTTGTCATGAAATGATGGTAATAAATGTAATTAAATGGTGGTAATAAAAATAGGTTAATAAGGTAGTTGTAAAATATAAGGCTTAAAAAATAATTAAGCTATTTTAAGATATAAATGAAGTTGATTGAGTCGTTTAATATTATTAGGGTCTGTCCTAGAACAGTAAAATTATTCAAGATAGCAGTATGAGTTTTATTATCTAGCGCTGATTACTTGTTGTTGTTCATACTTAAGGGGTCTGCATTTAAGTTCGATATTTAATAATCCATAAGGTCAGACAATAAATGAGTTGTTAAGTTAGCCATGACTCAATTAGATATGCTCTAAATTAAACGAGCACTAAAATAGACAACCCATAAATAAAATAGAGTAATTGGAGTAGAATAGCCGATTTAGGCGCTCAAATATATATCAGTTGTATAAGTAGTCGGTTTAATAAATGTGTCAATGCGTAAGACTATTTATGGGTCTGTTATCCCCATAATTCAAGTACTGAGCTTAAAGCAATCATTAGCAGGCTCACCCTCTTGGCACCTATTTTTCAACTTATAAGGGGCGGTTTGGGTCCAATAATATGTATAGTTAACGAACTACTAAACGGTTACAGTGTTAACCTCGTTAAGCTGACTCCCGTATTGCTTGCTAAATTACTTGCTAATTGCACTCGGTTGCCTTGTAACCATTTTAGACTTCTTTGACTATAATTACTAAAAATCCGTCGTCTGTCACTGCTCATACTTATATTGAAACCATTATAATGACGTCGTGGTTCAGTAGGTGTAGAATAAAGCTTTAGGTGTATCATTAAGTGGGAGCAATATGAATAGCATCGAAAAACGAGCTATTGCAGGTATAGGTGGTATTTTTGCACTGCGTATGATTGGTCTATTTATGATAGTGCCAGTGTTTTCAGTCTACGGTCATAACTATGCTCAGGCGACGCCGCTATTAATTGGCTTAGCTGTCGGTATTTACGGGCTAGGGCAGGCGATTTTCCAGATTCCGATGAGCTTGGCTGCTGATAAGTTTCCACGTAAGCCAATGATATTGTTAGGTCTGCTATTATTTGCTATCGGTGGTGTGGTGGCTGCGACCGCAGACAGTATTTATCAAGTGATTATTGGTCGAGCGCTGGCAGGGAGTGGGGCAGTATCTGCGGTATTGATGGCGCTATTAGCGGATGTGACTCGAGAGCAAGTTCGCACCAAAGCCATGGCAACAATGGGTCTGACCATTGCGACTTCTATTATGTTGTCATTTGCCATTGGACCGATTATGGTGGCAAGTCTGGGGATATCGGGTCTATTTTGGTTGACTACACTGTTTGCCGTATTGGCAATGATGCTGTTGTTTATCGTACCGACGCCGCTACGTGTGTTGAAGCATAATTTAGCCAATCAATCGATCAAAGAACAGCTTAAAGAAGTGCTGAAAATTGGCGATCTAAATCGATTGCACATCGGTATTTTTGCGCTACACCTGACTATGACTGCAATCTTTGTGATCGTGCCACAGCAGTTAGCTGATGTACTAGATTTAACCGTTCGTCAACAAGGGATGGTGTATTTGCCGCTCTTATTCATTGGCTTTGCCATCGCTATACCGTTTATTATCATCGCTGAAAAAAAGCGTAAAATGCGTCAGATATTTTTAGCAGCATTAATGGTGATTGTACTAGCGTTTGTCTGTTTGGCGCTCGGCAGTCAGTTAAGTGTGGGCTTGATCGTGGGACTAGGGTTATATTTCATCGGCTTTAACTTACTTGAAGCAACGATACCCTCTTGGATATCTAAAAAAGCACCGGTTGCTAATAAAGCCACGGCGATGGGCATTAATTCATCCAGTCAGTTTTTAGGGGCATTCTTTGGCGGTGCGTTGGGCGGTATGCTATTGAATCAAGGGACTCTGTTGTCTTGGGGTATCCTTGGCGCTGTGATGGCGGTTGCTTTGATATTAATATTCCCAATCTCGCAGCCCCCATATTTGACCAGTACCACCTTAGCGATTCCTGAACAGGCAGATATCCAAAGTTGGTCGCAACAAATTATGAATATTGATGGGATTGATGAGATAGTCGTGATGCCAAAGGATGGCGTGGCTTACTTAAAGTTTAATAAATTAAAACTTACTGAGGACTCACGACAGATGTTGTCGCAACTAACGGAAACTAGGCTAGATATTTGATTGAAAATTCTGTACAGTGACTGCAAAAGTACAAAAGCTTAATGATTATAAATTGTCAAATTGATTATTTATGTGAATGATAGGCAATTCTATAGACGAAACTTTAAAAAGGAAATGTTATGCGTGGTGTCAATAAAGTAATTATTGTGGGTAATTTAGGCGCTGATCCAGAAGCCCGTCAATTCAGTAATGGCGGAAGCGTGACCAATATATCAGTGGCAACGTCTGAGCAATGGACTGATAAACAGACAGGCGAGAAACGTGAAGCCACAGAATGGCATCGTATCGTGCTATTTAATCGCTTGGGTGAGATTGCGGCTCAGTACTTGCGTAAAGGCAGCAAAGTCTATATCGAAGGTAGCTTACGTACTCGTAAGTGGCAAGACCAGAGTGGTCAAGACCGTTATATCACTGAAATACGCGCTGACCAATTGCAAATGCTTGATAGTGCGGGTGGTAATCAAACGGCACCAAATAACTTTGCACCTCAAGGCGGGGCTCAAAATCAAGGTGGTCAGTCGTATGGTAATCAAGGCGGCAACAATGATTCATCTTATGGCAATCAAGCACCTGCCAATAATAATCAAAATACTTTTGCGCCGCAAAGCTCACCTGCCGCTCAACCACAAACGCCTGCGTTTAACAATCAAACTACCACACCTGCGGGTGGCATGACGGATACACCAAAGGATGATGATATCCCGTTCTAGGATGCACCTTAGAGTTAAGTGTAAAGTTTTTACTTTGAAACCCCGCCACTAGCGGGGTTTCTTGTTATTAAAATAACAAAAATAATGTAAAAAAATATTGATGCTGTAGTTGATATAGTGTACCTTTATAATATGTAAAATATTTAGGTAAACAAATGAGTATTCATCCTTCAACGACATCATTCATATTGGATAGTGGAGAACGATACTGCTTAGTTATAAATCAACTAACTGGCTTGCCTGTATATCACCCTAATTTATTTATTACTACTCAATTGCGAAACAAATCTGTCTCTTTCTCTACGATGATATCTGCCGCAAATAACTTAGTTGTTTTTTTGAGGTTCTTGAATGACCGTGGAATTAATCTTGAACACAGGATCACGAGTCGTATTTTTCTAACTGTAAATGAAATAGATGATCTGCGTGACTATACACAAATAAAAGTTTCAAGCTTGCCAAGCAAGAAAAGAAATAATAAAAAGGATATAGATACTATTGTTAGTCCAATAACTCATTATATGAGGCTGACCACTATTTCTGATTATTGTGCATGGTATGCTAATCATCTAATTCAGCAGCCGGACCTTAATGAATCAAGGCAAATCAAGATACTTCAATCTCAAATTAAATCTAGACGACCTACAAAGAAAGGAAGGAATAATAGACATGACAAGTCTCTTGATGACTCACAGCTCGAAGTATTGTTTGAAGTGATAAGAATTAACTCAGAATTTAATCCATTTAGTAAAGATGTTCAGCGTAGAAATAGACTAATTATTTTGCTGCTATATCATCTCGGTCTAAGGGGTGGCGAGCTTCTTAATTTAAGAATTCAAGATATAGATTTTTCTAAAAAAGTCTTGCGGGTAGTTAGACGAGCTGATGAAAAAAATGATCCTAGAGTATTTGAGCCCAATGCTAAAACTCTAGAACGTTTAATTCCCCTTGGCGATATCTTAGTTAAAGAGCTACATGACTACATAACCCTTGATAGACGCAAAATAAAGAATGCTAAAAAGAATGATTTTTTATTCGTAACTCATAAATCAGGTCCTACAGTTGGACTACCAATCACGAAATCTGGCTACTATAAAGTGATCAATATCGTTAGGTCGGTTTCACCGGAACTGTATAGGTTGACTGGTCATAAGTTGCGACATACATGGAATAGAAAGTTCTCGGAAAAAATGGACTCTCTAGACAAAGTGCCTAGTGAAGAGAGGCAGGAGCAAATGAGATCATTCCTTATGGGCTGGAAGCCTGGTTCTAAAACTGCTGCACACTACAATAAACGTTATACTGAAGAACAAGCAAAAGTCGCTGCTTTAATACTCCAAAATAATAGTAATATGCGTTTACCTAAAGAAGGTCTTAACGATGAGTAGCAATGCAATTAAAGCTGTGGAAACACCTTTAAATATAAATGAAGGCAATGATAATGTTAAGTTTCGTGCTAAAAACCAAGGTTATAGCTTTAAACTCTTAAACAAGAAGTGGGAGTTAGACCGTAATATAGTCATAGATTTAGACTACTTCCATATACAATTAAATGACAAGACTTTAATGGGTTTCCTTAAAACCTTAGCATTCTATGCTAGGAATATGTCCCCAAGTCATACGCATAATATATCTCTGCGTTTTAAACATATGCTCAAGTCTACAGACTCTCACGATTTAACCGTCATCGATTTGATTAACTATAAGAGTTCTTTAAGCAAAGATACTGCTTGGTATTTAGGAACTATACGCGGATTCCTACGTAAGTGGTATGAGCTTGGGTATGAAGGTATTGATGAGAGCGTAATAAACCTATTAGATAGTTGGCGAATAAAAGGGAATAGGAAGGGGGATGCTGTGAAGCGTCTTGACCCTATTGAAGGTCCTTTGACTGATAATGAGCTACAAGCATTTAATGAAGGGGCAATTAATGCGTATGAAAGAGGGTTAATAAGTTTAGATGAGCTTGCCTTGTCATTAATTATTAGTCATACAGGGCGTCGTCCTATTCAAATATCTCATTTAAAGGTAGCAGACGTTTTATGCGGTAAGAACAAAAGAGGTGAGCCCTATTTTATTCTAAATACCCCTAGAGCTAAGCATGGAGAAGGCTTTAGAACTCAATTTAAGCATTTTGCAATAACTGAAGAGCTGTGGACAATACTTTCTGCTCAGACTAAAAATGCTATAGAGAAAGTTGAGTCGCAACTTAAATGCAAACTTAGTGAAGGTGATAGACATCTAATACCACTTTTTCCTGATTATTCTAGGATTGATAGGGTGGATTCTTTATTTGAGTTCAGGGCATTATGTGAAACTGATAAGCTACACGTAGCTTCAGCTAAAGTGTCTGATACTCTGCAATTTATAGTAGAAGCGTCTGAAGTCCGATCTGAAAGAACAGGTAAGATCCTAGCTATTAACTCACGTAGATTTAGATATACAACAGGTACGAGGGCAGCTCGAGAGGGTTTTGGTGAGCTTGTGATAGCAGAGTTACTTGATCATAGTGATACTCAAAATGCTGGAGTGTATATTAAAAACATTCCCGAGCATGTTGAGAGGCTAGATGAAGCAGTTGGATTTCAATTAGCTCCATAT
Organism: Psychrobacter sp. CX5; assembly: GCF_057621535.2. NCBI lineage: Bacteria > Pseudomonadati > Pseudomonadota > Gammaproteobacteria > Moraxellales > Moraxellaceae > Psychrobacter > Psychrobacter sp. CX5. Next base: position 1,878,422 of record NZ_CM177735.1, read on the forward strand.
GCTCAAGCATTCGCTGGTGTTTTAGTGGACTCTGAAAAAGAAGCTGAACGTGGTAATGACCCGAACAGTAGAATTCGTAATCAAGAAGGGTCTGGTATAGGGACATGTGGCGAACATGGCTTTTGTGGGGCAAACGTTCCTATCCCATGCTATACCTGTATGCACTTTCAACCTTGGCTAAATGGCCCACATCAAGAAGTATATGAAAAGCTTTTGAGTGAAAGAGAACGGGTAAAAAGTATTACTGGTGATATAGAGGTGGCTGCAATATTAGATAGGAGTATCGTAGCGGTAGCTGAAGTGATATTGCGTTGCAATAAACGTCGTTCTGAGCTTAATTTAGAAGAGCGTGGAGTTGGCTATGAGTAATATAATACAATTCAAATCAAGAGCTGACTTGTCCGCAGAAGCGAATTTAGAGTCATTTATTGCTATGTGCAGAGATGAATTGACTGTTTTTGGCTCTGATTTAGACTGGGATGCTAACGTATGGCCTAACGTTGGTGTATTTTCAAAATTAGGCGTAAAGACTCGAAAGCCAAAAAGTAAACAGGTAATGGATATTAGCTTTATAGACTTTGCAAAGGCGTATTTTCGTTATCAACAAGGTCATAATCCAACTGGTGCAAAGAATGAGCTGAGAGCATTGCGAGCTATAGAGTCTGCGTTGGAGCAAGTAAATAGTAATACATCGATCTCAAGATTGTCTATAACTTGTTTAGATGAAGCAGCTATTTTAGCACGGAATTATTATAGCGCCGGATCTGCTTATGCTTGTGGCCGAGAAATTGAAAGATTGGCTAAATTTGTCTCGGAAAATAAACTAATAAATGCAAATCTTAAAGAATGGGTGAATCCTATTTCCAGGCCTTCTGATAGTGTTAAAACAGGTAAAAAGGCAAAAGAAAATAGGGAGAAAAAACTACCAAATTCAAAGGCACTAGATGCTTTAGCGGAGATATTTGCGAGTAACCCAACAGAAGGCCGTGATATTTTTACCACTTCTGTTTTTGTAATGCTTATGTCAGCACCTTCTCGAATCTCTGAAATTTTAGCACTTCCTGTTGACTGTGAGGTAACAGAAATAGACAGTAAGGGTATAGAACGATATGGATGGCGTTTTTATGCTGGCAAAGGCTATGAAGGAGATATAAAGTGGATACCTTCTGTTATGGTGGAAGTAGCCAAAACTGCTGTTGATAGAGCAAAAGAGCTCTCATTTGAGGCTCGGAAACTCGCTAAATGGATAGAAGAAAATCCAGATAATTTTTATCGTCATGAAAACTGTCCAAATGTGCCCAATAATCAACCATTGACTGGTGCTCAAGCATGTCAAGCCTTGGGTTTGTCGTATAAGGATACAAAAACAGTTTATTCAAATTTAAGTTCTAGGGGCTTAGATCATCACGATAATGCTAACACTCTTGATAGCTTATGGTTGCATATCAAAGATAGGCTTCCAAAAAGCTTTCCGTGGTTGGATAAAGAAAGAGGAATTAAGTTCTCGAACGCACTTTTTGTATTAAATACGAATCAATTCCATGGAAATCGGCCAAGATTATTAACTGAGCTTATGAAACCAGATGCTACCTTTTTTAATAATGATATTGGAACACGGCCAGCAGTAAAAGCACATAAAAATATTTTTGATAGATATGGATACTACGGTGAGAATGGAGACCGATTAAAAATTACATCACATCAGGCAAGGCATTTACTAAATACGATTGCTCAACGTGGGGGATTATCGAACTTAGAGATAGCCAAGTGGTCTGGAAGGGCTAATGTTAATCAAAATCGTACCTATAATCATATGACAGAGTATGAGTTAGTGTCTATGGCTGAAAGCATTGATCCTTCAAAGTCTTTATATGGACCATTGGGAGAGGTGGAACAGCGTCTACCTGTTACATCTCAGGAGTTTAATACATTAGAACAAGCTGCTGTACATGTGACAGAGTATGGGTATTGTGTGCATGACTATACGATGAGTCCTTGTGAAAAGTTTAGAGATTGTATTAATTGTACTGAACAGGTTTGTATCAAAGGAGATGAGGTTAAGCTGTCAAGAATGAAGAAAAGACTAGTTAACATTGAAGCTCTCATCTTAAAAGCGCAGAAGTCGTATGAAGAAGAGGATTACGGATCAGATAGGTGGCTTGAATATCAACTTAAAACATCAAAAAGACTTAGAGAGCTTATTGATATATTAGAGAATCCATCCATTGAAGATGGTGCGCAGGTTAAGCTTCGCGGTAGTGATTTCTCGCAATTGCGACGAGTAGCACACAAGAAATCAATTTCTACTATAGGTGATGAAAATCAGAAAGATGAGACTTTTATTTTAGAGGACTTAACTGATTTGTTAGGGGGCGGTTTTGGCTAAACATCTTAACAGACAGGACATTAAGGCTATTGTTAATTTAATTCGTGGTTGGGATGAGCCTAAAATAACGTGGGCTGCGATTTGTGATGAAGCAGAGCCCTTAGTCGGGAAGAGGCCTACCCGACAATCTTTAAGCGCACACGAGGCTATCACGGACGCATATCAAGCCAAAAAAGATTTGATTAAGGGTAAAGCTCCTACTAAACCTAGGCCAGCCAGTTTAAACGCAGCCGCTTCACGAATAGCTAATCTAGAAGCAGAGGTAGCAGAGCTAAAGGAACAACATAGGAAGTATAAGCAGATGTTTGTTGTATGGCAGTATAATGCATATAAGCGTGGTATGACCGAAGAGAGTTTAAATGCAGATATGCCTAAGATTGATCGAGAAAGGTCTGATAATGCGGTTCGATAATAATACCAGATAAGCCTTATATCTTAATACTCCAGAATAGATAACTACTAATTAAAAGAGAGCCCCTGTTTAACGACAGGGGTTTTTCTATTCCTAGGTTAAGTTAATGAATTTCTCAATTTAATCAGAATATAATAATATGTTGTATGGTATTAAAAGTATAAATATATTAAAAATATTATATTAGTGGTATTTACTTTTAAAACTATTCGTGTTTTAATTAACTCATCAAATAAACAAACACGAATAAAGGTGAATTTATGAATGCTTCAAGACACCTAAAGTCACGTATGCAGCAGCGCTCTATTAGTAAAGCAGAATTAGATATTGTGATGGCATTTGGTGATGTGAATGGCGATAAAGTATTTCTTAATAAGCAGCGCACTGAAGAGTTATTAAAGCAGTTTACTTATTATTTGAAACACACTGGGAGAAACTAAGATGGAACTAAGCTTTTATGAAAAAGTTAGCTCTGGTAAAGAATTGAATTATCAAGAAATTAAGAAAGCTATTAAGATTCTAAAGAGAATCCAAAGTAGAGGCGGTGTAGTAGTTGTGTCAGAAAACGATACGTTAATTACTACCTATGGCTTAGATAGCTATAACAGAAAAGCTGCATCTTCAAATAGCTCATTCGAATCTACTCAAACAAGGTACTAAAGGTTTATGCAAAAAAATCCTACACAAAAGCTTATCAAAGACTTATATGAATTGATGCATCAGCATAGAATTAGAAAAGATGATGAAACCGTATCGATGTTGATGTCCATCTTAGTCTTATCGAAAAAAAATCAACTTCCTAATGATATTACGTTGGATGAAAGTCTTGCTGAATATAAGGGAGAGTGGTTAAAGCTTATAAAGGCACTACAAGCAAGTGAAGATGTTCAGGTGCAAAGACTGTTTTCATATGACGATAGTCTAGAACAGCTTCCTCTACCCCTATTACATAATGTGATAAAAGTATTATCTAAGTATCAAGATGTTGAACTGAACAAGGCAGCAGAGCAACTAATAAATACGATAATCACACAGTCTTCAAGTAGCAGTGCAATCTTACCTGACTTAAGTGTTTCAGTTTTAGCGAACACACTGCTAGGTGATAAAAAAGGTAAAACTATCTATGCAACCGCACCAGCATCATTACCTTTTTGCGTTATAGCAAGTGAAGAGTCTCAGGCTGTTCATTATGAAACTGTAAATCACTCAGGTATGCTCGCGGATGCTCTATCAATAATCAGTGAAAATAGGTTTGAAGTATCTTACTCTGACCCTATTGAAAAGCCTTACTACAGTGTCTCAAAGAGCAAATTGCAACAGTTTGATTATGGTGTGAGTTTCTCTCCTATGGGAGCCACACTGCCAAAGCATATCTCTGATAATGTCGACGGTTATGATAGGTTTATCGTACAAACAAAAAAAGTCGAATCAGCTAATATCTTACATTTGATTAAACAGTGTCAGGATATGGTTGTCGCTTCCGTTACTGAGGGTATTTTATACTCTACTATGGAGAGAGATTTACGACAGTATCTGGTCGATAACGGTATGCTTAAGGGCGTTATATCCTTGCCTCCAGACATCTGGGTTGGAACCTCTGTTAAGTCATCATTGTTAGTGATTGAGCCAAATGGTAAGAACGAATCGGTAAGGTTCGTAGATGTCACTGGTGATGAGTTTGTTGAAAAAACAACGAGACGACTCATAAGCTTAAGTAATATCGATAAAATTGTTGAGTATATTGACTCTGATGAAGCGTTAAAGTGCGCAGTTACTGTAGATAAAGAAGTACTTCGGTCTAAAGACTACGGGCTAGATGCTTCTGCCTATATATTGGGCATGGAAGAAAAGAAAGCTGCTAGTATCTTACAAAGCGAAAAGACGGTTACACTAGATAGTATTGTGCGTTTTGAGCGTGGATTGCCATTTAAGCCCGATGAAGGCGATCACATCGTCTTAGAAGTGGGTGCTAATGAGTTGAATGAAGTTGGCGATATAACTGAACCTACTAAAGAAGTTAAGGTATCTGAGGTTGAGCTCAATAAAAACCAGTCAGGTATTCTACAGCCAAATGACATTATTCTAATTTTAAAAGGTTCTGCGGGAAAGGTTGGTATTGTGCCTGAAGATGTACCAACCAAAGGGGATGGATGCTGGATGGCGAATAGATCTGGAATCGTGCTTAGAGTTAATTCTAATGTAATCGATGCTAAGTCTCTCTACGCATATTTAAAGTCTGACTTAGGACAGGTGCAACTCAATAGCTTAGTTAAGGGTGCCAGTATTCCCAACATCTCTTTAAAAGAGCTAAAAACACTGCCTGTTATACTGCCAACAAAGGCTGAGCAGCAACAAGCTGCTAATATTGTCGATAAAAGCAGAGAGACTCAAAAAGCTATTAAACGGCTTTTGGTAGAGCATGAGCAAAGAAGGTGTGAGCTTTGGAGCTTAAGCTCTTAAAGCAGTTGTCGTAATTAGTGAGTCACTTTACTTAGTAAAGTGTCATTAAGCTACAAGAACTAAAGACAGTGGAAGGTAAGGCTTTGAAAGGCATAGTATAACTATAATGCATGTCAAAGTCTTACCTGATACTTCAAGCTATTTATTATATTCAAGCCTATCAGCCTTGATAGGACATACAAAATTAATTGCGGATAATTTATGAACCTAGTAGAAATAAAGAAATTAGAAGATCAACTTTGGGAAGCAGCAGATAACCTGAGAGCAAATACTGATCTCAAGCCTAATGAATATGCTACTCCTGTACTAGGGCTTATATTCTTAAAATTTGCTGACAATAAATATTCAGCTTATGAAGAAGCCATCCAGACTGAGTTTAAGGCACTAGAAGGAACGAGACGCTCTAAGAGTATAGATGAAATTGCTATTAAGCACTGCGGCTTTTATCTACCGCCAGAGGCGCGTTATAAGTACTTACTAGAGCTTCCTGAATCAGTGGATTTAGCGACCAAAATCTCTGATGCAATGCAGTTAATCGAGGACTTCAAGAAAGACGACAAGTTTGTCGATGTACTCCCTAAAAATGAATACAAAGCATTTAGCCGATTACCTGAGAGTAAAGCAGCTTTAAAAGGCCTTTTGAGAAGCTTCTCTGATATACCAGCAGATGCCAGTGGTGATGTCTTTGGTCGTATTTATGAGTACTTCTTAGGTAAATTTGCGCTATCTGAAGGTCAAAAGGGCGGTGAGTTCTTTACACCAACATCTGTTGTTAAGCTGATGGTAGAGATTATTGAGCCTTACCACGGCACAGTATATGACCCTGCTTGTGGTTCAGGTGGTATGTTCGTACAGTCGTTACACTTTGTTGAGCATCGCAATCAGCAGCTTGAAGCATTAGGTGAGCTAGAAGAGTCTGATACATTCATAGATTTGAGTGTATATGGGCAAGAGAAGACGCGCGATACGGTCAAGCTAGCTAAGATGAACTTGTTTGTTAACGGGCTCAGAGGTGAGATCAAACAAGCCAATAGCTACTCAGAAGACCCGTTTAATAGTTATGAGAACTTTGACTTCATCATGGCAAATCCGCCATTCAACGTCGATGATGTAGCAATTACTACCGTCGAAGAAGACAAGCGTTTTAACACTTATGGTCTACCTCGTAAGAAGACAAAAGCTAAAAAGTCAGACAGTAAAGCTGAAACAGTAACCAATGCTAACTATTTGTGGATTAGCTTATTTGCAACCTCATTAAAGAATCAAGCGGAGGCCAAGGCAAGAAATACAGGCAGAGCAGCTTTGGTCATGCCAAATTCAGCATCTGACGCGCGTAATGCGGAAGAAGATATCCGTAAGCAAATCATCGAAGATAACCTGATCTATGGCATGCTCACCTTACCATCGAATATGTTTTATACGGTAACGCTACCAGCAACCTTGTGGTTCTTTGACAAAAACAAAGCAGATGAAAAGATTTTGTTCATTGATGCCAGAAATATCTTTAGACAGATTGATCGAGCGCATCGAGACTTTACCGATGAGCATATTCAAAATATTGCCATGATTAGTAAGTTGCACAAAGGCCGTCGTCAAGATTATGTTAGCTTGGTAGACAGCTATTTTAAATCTGGTATGCAGATATTAGGTGAGACAGTTTCAGATGTTAAGCCGCTTATCACGCAGCTAAAGTCTGTGATAGATAACGATAAAGCACTTAAAGAAACAGTCAATGCTTTAGATGATAACTGGCAGGCGCTAGCACCATTGCAAGACAAGTATAAAGCTTATAAAAACTCTCATAGTCTCATTAATTTAGATGACCAAAAGATTGATGAACTCAATACCGATCAAATTGCATTATTAGAAGCGTTTAAACCATTTTTTAAAATGGTACAGGACAATAGCAAGCAGTTAGACAAAGGCATTCGACAAAAAGAGAAGGCAAACAAAGAGCAAGTAGCTAATGCTCGTCAAGAGTTAGCCACTATCAAGCAGTCTGACGATAAAGAGGCTATCAAGCAGAAAGAAGCTGAGTTAAAGGTGCTGACGACAATCACGTCTGAAATTAAAGAGGTTAAGGATCTACTTGATGCCTTACGTGAAGATAGAAAACGTGCGGAATATTACTTTAACCATATTGATTGGTTACAACAACGTTTTCCTCAAGCTCAATATGAGGATGTGACAGGTCTGTGTAAGCTTGCGACGCTTGAAGACGTCAAGGAGCAGGACTACTCGTTAAATGCCGCACGTTATGTCGGTGTGGTGATTGAGGAAGATGGTCGTACTGAAGAAGAGTTTATAGATTATATGCAAGGTATGAATGAGGGTTTGTTGGCTCTTAGCAAACAGTCCTTAGAGTTAGACTCGATCATTCAGAAAAATATGAAGGAATTACTTAATGACTGATATTTGGAAAAATGATGTTTTTGATAACTTAGTCAGATTAAAAAGGGGTTATGACTTACCTAATAAAGATATTGTTGAAGGATCGGTCCCAGTTGTTGCTAGTTCTTCAATAAAAGCTTATCACAATGAGAGTAAGGTTAATCCACCTGTAGTAGTAACAGGACGCTCAGGTACTTTGGGTAAGGTTCAATACATAAATGAAGCATGCTGGCCATTGAATACTACTTTATACTCTAAGGACTTTAGAGGTAACTGTTCTCAGTATGTTTACTATTACTTACAGCAAATGAATTTGGAGATCTACAACGCAGGAGCTGGTGTTCCTACACTTAATCAGAATCATTTACAGAAGTTAAAGATAAAAATCCCAGCACTCAATGTTCAACAAAAAATAGCTGCGATTTTATCTGCTTATGATGATTTAATCGAGGTCAACAAAAAGCGTATTCATCTTCTAGAGAATATGGCTGAAGAGCTATATAAAGAATGGTTTGTACGGTTCCGATTTCCTAACTGGGAAAATACCAGGTTTGAGAAGGGGGTACCGAAGGATTGGAGTGAAGTACCACTGAATGAACTAGGTCATATTGTAACAGGTAAGACACCTTCAATGAGTATTTCAGAATACCATGATGGTGACATACCATTTTATAAAACACCTGATATGCATGATAATGTTTTTGTATTTGAAACAGAGGATACAATTACTGAGTACGGACTAAACTCTCAAAAATCTCAAATTATTGAGCCTAATGCTATCATGGTGACCTGTATAGGTACAGGTGGGGTTACAGCTATCGCAACAAAGAGAGGCTGTACTAATCAACAGATAAACTCTATTACTTTGTATGACGAGAAACTACTTTATTGGGCTTTCCTAACTGTTCGTAGAATGAAGCCTCAAATAGAGCTTTTTGGCGCTACAGGTACAACTATGACTAACCTTAGTAAGGGGAAGTTTAGTAACTTGTTGGTTTTAAAACCAAGTAGTAAGCTAATTGAAAATTATCAAAAAGCAGTTAGTCCTATGTTTGAACAAATAAAAAAAATTACATTATGCAATATGAATCTCTCTTTACAAAAAGAAAACCTACTTACACGCTTAATATCAGGTCAGATGTTAGTAGAAGACCTAAATATCGTGTTCCCGCCATCAATTCAGACCAAAGACAATAACGTACAATAGGCTATAGACCAGTTTAAAGGAATAGATGTATGCCAAAGGTTACCCGTAACTTTATTACTGAAGATCAAATTGAAAAAGCGTGCGTTGAATTCTTGCAGCAGCACTATTCCTATCAATATATTGATTGTACGACAACTGACCCTAAAGACCTAAACGATGGCTCTGGTCGTATTGACAAACGAGATGTTGTACTTAAAGATAGACTATTTGCTAAATGCAAACAGCTTAATCCTGAAGTACCTGAAGATACGATATCTGATGCTATCAAAGACATTATGAGCCGACGCCCAGATATGTCTACGCTAAGAGCAAATAAAGAGATATATCACTATATTCGTGATGGGATTAATGTCACTTATGAAGATGCTGATGGCGTTAGACAGGAAAACATTCCGTTACAACTAATAGACTTTGATGACCCTTCAAATAATGAGTTTTTATTAGTTACTCAATTAACCATCAAATCAACAGGGATTACACCCAAAAGACAGTACCGTAGACCTGACATACTGGTTTATATCAATGGATTACCTATTGTATTTTTTGAGCTTAAGAACTCGAATATAAAACTACAGAATGCTTTAACATATAATCTTACTGACTACAAAAACGATATCCCTCAGCTGTTTTTATGTAATGCTTTTTGTATCTTGTCCAATGCGTCAGATACTAGAATAGGCAGCTTTACTGCTGACTGGGATAACTTCTATCCTTGGTTGCGTGTGGATGACGAGCAGCAAAAAGTTGATAGGGAGTACATTGAGACACATGGCACCAGTGTTGAGTATTTGCTTGAAGGGCTTTTTCAACCTGCAAGACTATTAGACTATATAGAAAACTTTGTTCTATACCAGAATGAAAAGGTCAAAATTGTTGCCCAGAACCACCAGTATCTAGGGGTCAATCACGCTTTTGAAAACTTCTTGAATAGAGAAAACCTGAATGGCCGCCTAGGTGTATTCTGGCATACGCAAGGTTCTGGTAAAAGCTTTTCGATGGTGTTTTATATTCGCAAGATTTTCCGCAAGTGTGCGGGCAACTTTAGTTTTGTTGTCATCACCGATAGAGAAGACTTAGATAAACAGATTTCCAAAAACTTTATAGCGACTGAAGCTGTCACAGAAAAAGAGATTGCTAAGCCAAAAAACAGCGCTCAGATGCGAGACTTGCTCGGACAGAATATAAAGATTGTTTTCACCTTGATTCAGAAATTTCGCTATGAGAAGGGTGAAAAATACCCATTGCTTTATGACAAAGATGACAGGGAGATTATTGTCATAGTCGATGAAGCGCATCGTACACAATATGACAGCTTGGCTGAGAATATGCGAACAGGGTTAAAAGGGGCACACTTCTTAGCATTTACAGGAACACCGCTACTGAAAAATAAAAAAACCAAGCAGTGGTTTGGAGAGTATGTTTCGGAGTATACCTTCCAACAAGCGATTGAGGATGGTGCAACACTACCCTTATTTTATGAAAAACGTGTGCCTGAAGTCCTTCTGCAAAACGATGAGTTAAATGAAGAATTTGCTGAGCTATTGGAAAATGAAGATCTAAGTGATGCGCAGAGAGAAAGGTTAGAAAATAAATACTCTAAAGAGCTTGAGGTCATTAAGCGTGACGACCGATTAGACACCATAGCTGATGACATTGTTTATCACTTTCCAAGACGTGGCTATCGTGGTAAAGGTATGGTGATATCTGTTGATCAGTTCACTGCTGTTCGCATGTACGATAAGGTGTCAGAGCTCTGGAAGAAAGAGTTGCGAGCTTTGCAGGGGCGAATAGCCAAAAGCAAAAATGACCTTGAAAAAGTTCGATTAAAGAACCGTCTTAAATACATGCAGAATGTTGAAATGGCTGTGGTTATTAGTAGCCCATCCTCAGAGAAGGAAAGGTTTGAAAAACAAGGCTTACAAATTCAGCCGCATATTGATCGTCTAAGTAAACAGCAGGCGAATGATCGAGATATTGAGGACGATTTTAAGGATCCAGAACACCCTCTACAGCTAGTGTTTGTATGTGCTATGTGGCTAACTGGGTTTGATGCACCGACGACGTCAACGCTATATCTTGATAAGCCTATGAAGGGTCATACACTTATGCAGACGATCGCTAGAGCCAACCGAGTGACCTCATTCAAGATTAGAAATGATGATGGCAAGCTGGTTGAGAAAACCAATGGTGAAATCATAGATTACTATAACGTGTTTAGAAATCTAAAGTCAGCACTAAAGGATTATGGACAAGGTACAGATGCTGAAGACGGTACTGACCCTGTGCAAGATAAGTCAGTGTTGATTAACTTGCTAGATGAAGCGATAGAAGAGGCGTTACAGTTCTGCTTATCGTACGATATTGATCTAAAAAAAATCTTGGAAGCTGAAGAGACGTTTAAGAAGAATGCTTTATTTGAGAAGTATGCAGATATCATGCTTTCACAAGACTTGATACGTAAAACTTTTAATGTTTATTTTAATGTCGTTTCAGGACTGTATGAAGCTGCAAAACCAACAGTGCTTAGCCATTCGAGACCAATTGTTAGTGTTATGCAGTTCTTATATACGTTTATTGCTAATAAGATTGATCCAGATGACCTAACTGATCAAATGGCACAAGTATCAAGCTTGCTCGATCGAAGTGTCGTGGTTGATAGTAGTACATCTTCATCAGTATCAGAAGCGGTTAGTGAGTATCAGATTACTAAAAGCTCTAGTTGGAACCTTGCTACTGTAGACTTTGAAAAATTGAAGTCTGAATTTAAACAGACAGAGTATAAGCATATCGCAATAGCCGATATGAAGAAGTTTATCGAGAAAAAGATTGAGCAAATGCTTAAAACCAATCAAGAAAGGTTGAGTTTTGCAGAAAGATATCGCAACATCATTGATCGATATAATGCAGGAGCAACGCACACAGAAGAGCTTTTTGAGGAGCTGCAGAAATTTGCCCAAGATCTAAAAGAAGAGGATCAGCGTCATATACGTGAAGGGTTGACTGAAGATGAACTAGAGGTCTTTGATTTGCTTGCAAAAGATAAGCTAACTAAAAAAGAAGAGCAGGCAGTTAAGCTTGCTGCGAAAGATTTGATCAAATCTTTATTAACTGCCTCTCCTAAGGTTTTAGTTCAGGACTGGTGGAGAGATGCTCATACCAAGGCAAAAGTTAGATCGTTCATCGAAGAGGTTTTAGATGAGGATTTGCCAGAGTCTTATGACAAGGAAACTTTTGAGAATAAGGTAAATCAGGTTTTCGACTTAGTGCAAAGACTAGCGGTGAATGATGAAAGATGGGTAAGTTAGCAACTATAGCTACCAATCAAAAATGTAAAAAATTTGGCTTAATAGGAAAGATACTTTACATAAAACTTTACGTTTTATATTAATTTCTTGATAAAGATAATAGTACCGATGTCTTTGAAAGAGTTTCATAAGTCATAGGTATAGTTAACCGTTCTAAATCTTAGAATATATGGATTACATTAAAAAGAGCCTATATTTAATATAGGCTCTTTTTTTGTCGATATTGAATAGAAAGATGTTTCAATCAAACCTATAGTCATAAGCAACTAAATGAGATACAAGGCAACCGAGCGCAAGTACTACTCTAGTAGGCTTAGTGAGGCTAACGCTGTCGCTCTTTAGTTTGCCTACGACTATATTATTGTCCAATCAAACCAAGCGACGCGATATCGCTTTTTATATTATTCACCACATCTTCAATATCTTGTTTGGTTAATAAAGGATTAATAGCACAGAATCTTAAAACAATTTTTTTATTCAACATGGTTGTAAAATACACAGACTGATTTCTTTGTTCTGCCATTTCGGACAATTTATGGTTAATCTCATTGATCTCGTCTTCAGTGTGGCGGTCGTCATAATATCTTATATTAACAATACCTAACTGAGCAGGCGAGACAATCTCAAAGTAGTCTTCAGCACGGAATAACTGCTCAAAATATTCTGCATTTTCAAAGCCTTTATCAATGGCTCGTCTCATTTCTTTAAGCCCTACTCGTTGTAGGGTGTACCAAAGGCGCATACCACGAGCAGGCGCCGTTAATTCAATCCCCATATCCCAGAAGTTGATATTAGCATCATCTGATTGAATGTCGGTTAAATATTCTGGATTTTCCATAAAGGTACGTGACATAGCTTGACGGTCTTTGCAGATGACAGTAGCACAGCCATATGATTGAAATAGCCATTTATGACCGTCCCAGCTCACTGAGTCACTACGCTCAATCCCATCTAACAGCTCACGATGAGAAGATAGTATAGCGCTCGCACCATAGGCACCATCGATGTGTAGCCAAGTATTGTAGGCTTCACTAATGTCTGCCAACTCGTGTAACGGATCAATAGAGCCTGTATTGGTCGTGCCACACGTGCCGACGATTAAGAAGGGAATAAAGCCATCTTTTTTGTCTTGTTCGATTTGCGCTCTTAAGTCATCTGGGATAATTTGGAAGCGCTCATTGGTTTTGACTTTGCGGATATTGGCTTTAGGGATACCCATGACACGGATGCCTTTTGCCACGGATGAGTGGGTTTGGTCTGAGACGTAAACGGTGCCTTTACCGAATTCCTCATCTTTCAGCTTCTCATCTCGAGCCACAATGGAGGCGGTTAAGTTTGCCATTGAACCACCAGAGACAAACAATCCGCCAAGTTCTTTGACGGGGTAACCAATTTGCTCACCCATCCAGTTAAGCAATCTTTTTTCAGCAATGGCCATGCCCTGACTCAGCGTATGGCTACCACCATAAGGCGAATAAAAAGCATTAATCGCATCTCCAACCACAGATATGGGAGATAAGGCTAAAGGGATAAAAGAGAAAAATCTTGGGTTGTTTTGCTTGGTGCGATATTTATAAATCAGATCATGCATGTCCTGTAAAACATCCTCTGCAGAACGCGACTCTTCAAGGAAGGGGATGTTTTTGATGGCGTCTTGTTTTTCTTTAGGTAAAGGGTTGAGGATGTCAGTGTTGGCAACATTGGCCTGCTCTGCAACCATGATGGGCATGAATTTTTTTAGAGTTTTTTCCGCTTCTTCCCATTGAAATAGAATTGAATTATTATTGGGTTCAGTCATTTACATTGCCTCTTATTATAGTTATGTTTAGTCATAATTATGATAATTATCATTGATATCGCTGTTATCATTGATTCAAACGATCGCTTACGATTGACAGCTTTCTATTAATTTTCAATCAATCTACTAGTCAACTAATATCTAAACCACACATTCAGCTTAGTTTGATAGTTAAACTAGGTTTACGTACAATATAACGCTGTGCAATAAAGATTTTTGTTACATGTTGTATTTTTTCAATTTAAGCGTATTTCGTTTCAAAATGACTTAATATTAGTGCTTGAATAAAAATATATGAATAAAAATACATGAATAAAAATGGCTTAATGAAAAACTTACTCAGAGAATCATATGAAACTTTCTAAATTAGTAAAGCTTAGCGCAGTGGGTGTGGCATTATTGCTAATACCAAGGCGCAGTAGCCGACAGTCTCAGCGAAGCCCTGATGAACGAAGCTCTAATGAACGAAGCGCTGATGAAGGAAGCCCTAATAATAGCCATGCCAATAATGAGAAACATCCCATTCTTGATAAGCAACGTAATTTAGATGCTGATACAGACGCTGATGTTAAAGACAATGAAAATACCGATAATAACTCTTAAACAGCTTCGCTCTATTTAAACTCAGTATTAGTTATAAACACACCCCTAATAATCCCTAATAATCCCTAATGATAAGGGTAACCGTGATCACCTATGCCTACTGCCACACTGGAAGCAAAGCCACTTAACGTCAACCCACTTAACGCTAATCCACTTAACGCTAATCCACTTAACGTCAAACAAAGTGAATCAATCTATCCTATGATCGACACGCATACGCACTTTGATGACGTGGTGTTTGATCACGATAGGGAGCAACTGGCGCATTCTGCTTATCAGTCCGGTGTGCGACATTTGCTACTAATCGGCTATTTAGCAACCTATTTTGAACGCTTGATCCGCACGCAAGCCCAGTTAGACAGCTTGCAGGATAAGACAAAACCTGTGCCAAAAGCGCATTTGACCAGCGGCTTACATCCAGCTTATATTGATGATCATAGTGAGTCCGATCTGGACTATTTGGCTGAGTTTTTGCAGCAGCACCCGCATGTTGCTCTTGGCGAGATTGGCTTAGATACCTTTACTGATGCGTTAAAAACAGAGGCGTCTGTTGCCAAACAAAAGCGGTTCTTTAACACACAGCTTGACTTAGCAGTACAGCATCAGTTGCCGGTGTTACTGCATATTCGTAAAGCGCATGCCGAATGCTTGCAGCTACTCAAACAGCACGACTATGATGCGCATCAACTTGGTGGTATTGCGCACAGCTTTAGTGGCGGTGAGCAAGAGGCCAAAGCCTTTGTAAAGCTGGGTTTTAAACTAGGGGTGACAGGTCAAGTGACTAATCCGAATGCCAAAAAGCTGCGACGTGCGATTACCGAAGCGGTGCGCGAGTGTGGGCTTCAGTGCTTGGTGTTAGAGACGGACTGTCCTGATATGACACCGGTTTGCTGTCAACAAGGTCATGAACCTACTCGCAATGTGCCAGGTAACTTAACGCATGTACTGCATAGTCTTAGTGATTTATTAGCGGTAGATGTGCAGATACTGGCGCCACAGTTATGGAGAAATAGCTGTGAGGCATTGAGGGTTGATTGGTCTTATCCTGAGTGAGAAAGTTTATTCTGAGTGAGAAAGTTTATTCTGAGTGAGAAAGTTTATTCTGAGTGAGAAAGTTTATTCTGAGTGAGAAAGTTTATTCTGAGTGAGAAAGTTTATTCTGAGTAAGAAAGCTTGTAACTAGCGAGAAAGGATAGAGCGGTTTAGCCCAGATTGCAGCGGATATACTTGGGTAAGCACTGAGGTGCGTGCGCTTGGTAAGTGGCGATATCGTGATAGCAGGAACGGCACGTACCTTTAGCGCACGCCTCAGTGCGTGCCAAGATAGTAGCGCAAAGCTGGATGAGCTCCACAGTGATATTGTCTTATTTCAGTTTATAATTTTTCATTTTATGTTTTATTACCTTTATTAAAAGCACATATATTATGACATCCAAAACGCTTGATCAGGCTCAACAAATAGACACCACTCAATATGCGCGCCGTTTTCAAGGCACGCAAACTCTATATGGGCAACAGAGCTTTAGGAACTTTGAAAACGCGCATGTTATCGTGATCGGGGTTGGTGGTGTAGGGACGTGGGCAGTCGAAGGGCTGGCGCGAACGGCGATTGGTAAATTGACATTGATAGATATGGATGTGCTTGTCGCCTCTAATGTCAATCGACAGCTACCGGCAATGGACTCAAGCTTTGGGAAAAGTAAAATTGAGGAAATGGCAGAGCGAGCCCGTCAAATCAATCCAAGACTTGAGCTTCACCTCGTTGACGACTTTTTAACCGCAGAGAATGTCGCTGAATTATTACCCAGTCGTGAGCACGCTAAATCGAGACTCGCTGATGGAGAGGCAACTGTGATACTCGACTGTACCGATGATATGGCAGCCAAACTGGCAATTGCGCTGCATTGTCGATTTAATAAGCTAAAGCTGATTTGTGCGGGCGGTGCAGGCGGTAAAACCGACCCACTGCAAATCACAGTCAGTGACTTAAAGGACACCTATCAAGACCCATTGTTGGCGCGTATGCGCAGTAAGTTGCGCCATGAGCATGGTATCAATCAACAGATGAAAGAGAAGTTTGGTATTCGCTGTGTGTATTCGACTCAGCCGCCGATTGTTAATAAGTCAGCCGATGGTAGCTGTCAAGTTGCGGGGACTGGAGGGAACGGAGGGCTGCATTGTGGCGGTTATGGCTCAGCGGTGGCTATCACTTCAGTGGTGGGCATGGTGATGGTGAGTGAAGCGTTGACGTTATTGAGTCATTAGGATAACGGCTTTTGTAAGCTTTTGCGATGCGGTGAGAGCCTGTCTAATAAGGCGCTGGGTAGCGGAGTGAATTGCCCCGTCATGCAGTCGGCCAATACTTGCGCGCATAGTGGAGCAAACGCATAGCCTTTTGAGCCCATACCACTCATTGTCCAGATGAGCCCCGCATCATCGACTTGCCCAACCAACGGATGATAGTCAGGTGTCTGTGCGCGGATGCCAACACGGGCGTGCCATCCTGCAAATGATTGGCTTTCTGTCGTATTGTTTAGCACAGACCCTAACTCGGGAATCGCGGTGACCAGCTTATCACGATTGACAGCGTGTTCACTGTCACGCATGTCAGTAGAAATATCATTTCGCACGAAGCTTGCGCCCAGTAAAAATGTTGGGTTGTTAGGCGTCACTGTATTCAGCTGTTCATCGTGATGACGGGGTGTAAAGGTAGCACAATAGCCACCATATTTAAGCGGTAGCTTGGGTAGCGCTGCAAGCTGATCAGCCGTGGGCTCAAACCAAGACAACTGACCTCGGATTTTGCGACATTCAAATAGTCGTGAGTCCAAATATTTGCTGTCAAATGCGGCAGCAATGATAACCGCATCGGCAACGATACTGTCTTGATTTGCCACCTGAAGAGTGACGCTTTGGTTTAAGGCTTTATTTGCACCGTTAAAACTGTCTGAATCTATCTCTGCTTCTATCTCTTTGGCTGTATCCTTAGCTTCATTATTATGTTTATCCTTAGCTTTATCGGTGCGTTTATTCGTGGGTTGTGCTGCGTTATTTGAGACTTCTATACGCTCAATGGTGCCTTGTTTGAAGCCAATATTCGGATGCGCTAATACAATCTCTGATAAGGCTTTTGGGTTCACTAATCCTGCTTGAGGTAGATATAAGTTTTGCTTGAGATCTTGTTGGGTGAGACCTGATAACTCTTTGGCGTCTGTAGGCGATAAGGTGGTCGCCATTTGATCAGGGTATTGAGCGATTTGTTCAACATCCACATTGGCTTTTAGCAGTAGATCGAGCGTACCGCATGGCTCAAAGACAGGACTGAAAATAGGCTCATCATTAGTTTCCTGCGTCTGACGTTGCCGATCTAATTGCCGATCTAATTGATGGTCTAATTGACGATAAAAGCGCTCAGAGTATAAATAGCTGATACTGTGCAGATGCTCTGCCACATGTCCAATAGGCGTCATCTTCGGAGCCAGTAGTGCCCGTGGGTTACCCGATGCGCCAGCTAAGGGCGCTTGTTTGTCAATGATAGTTACCTGAATACCACGCTGCGCTAACGCCCATGCCGACATTAAACCAGAAATACCGCCACCGATCACTGCCACATGATGATACAAGTGACGATGAACTTGACGAGTATTGTTTGATATTTTGGAATGTATCTCTTTTGGCAGATTAACTTGCTGGGTTTCATACGGTACTGTTTCAACACGCTGGTTTTCAACGTGTCCATCATGACCTGACTCGTTACGTAGCAAATTATCCGTAGTGCTATCTGTCAAATCCTGATGTTTAGTCGCCGTGAGCATTTCTCGTTTACGGCCAAAACCCGTGGCTTTTTTAATAGCAAAGCCGGCCGCTCTTAAGCCCCGTTTGACCACACCGGCACTACTAAACGTAGCGGCTGTGGATCCTGACTTTGACAATCGAGCCACTTGCTCAAATATCTGATCCGCCCACAGGGATTCATTGCAAGACGGCGCAAAGCCATCTAAGTACCAGGCATCAACACTGGCTGGCATGGAATGATA
The DNA here is from genome assembly GCF_057621535.2 of Psychrobacter sp. CX5. Lineage (NCBI taxonomy): Bacteria > Pseudomonadati > Pseudomonadota > Gammaproteobacteria > Moraxellales > Moraxellaceae > Psychrobacter > Psychrobacter sp. CX5. The sequence goes on from NZ_CM177735.1 coordinate 1,897,021, forward strand.
AGACTGATAAGCTGGATTGGTCTGAGTCTGTGTTTGATGCGTGAGGTGAGATGTACTGCCATTTGGACCAGCCATCTTTTGTAGGTTTTGTGCGGCATCGCCCAGCCATAGATCCAACGTCACATCACTGTCTAAATGCAGACGGTGACAGCCGGATATTAAGGTAGGGTAGAGTGCCAATAATTGCTCAATCAATGGCGATAAGCTTGGGTCTTTATGTTGCCAACTGTCAAGGCTACGGGTCAAATCGGCATGGGTTAGTGGGTGCTTTTCAGTGCTAATAAGGTGCAATCGAGGTGGGTTTGACAGACTGTCGTCATTTAGCTCAGTTGTCGAGCGAACTTTTGATTTGATCGAGCGCCATAGCTGCCACGTTACGAGTACATTAAGACCTGTGCCAAATCCAAGCTCAGCAATGGTAAAAATGTTAGTCTCATTGCGGGTAGAGTGACAATCGCTGTCGTTATGATTCAATGAAATGTGAACAGTTTTACTTTGACAATAGGCATTTTCAAATAACGCTAAGAAGCGTTCAGGTAGCTTATTCTGGTCAATAAAGACATATCTCGACTCTGATAGGCCATCCGCTAAGGAATAATACACATCACCAAAAATCTCAGAGACGGGCACTAAGTTGCCCAAATCGTCCTCGGTCCAAGTGAGTTGTGCAGGCGTAACCTCATTCATTTGCATCACCCTAATGACCAGTGGCTCAATATATCAATATTCAATATACCAATAAAGAGTCAGTCTCGAATAGTACGGTTCAGTCTTGTTTTATATTTAATCTTGGCATTGGTCTATGACTTGGTTTTAGTTTTGGTCTTGGAATTGGTCTTGGTCTTCGTTTTGGTCTTGGTTTTCGTCCTAAGCTAAGATAGCGTTATGCGCCTACCAACGTTCACGACGGCTAAAAATAAACCATGCCAATACAAACCCTGCAAATAATGACAACACAACGGTGACTGCGCCATACATAAACAGTTGCCCACTGCGCTCATTAATCAATACGTTGACTCGAGTCTCAAGATCATTTACATCGCGTTGTAACTGAGCATTGCGACTTAGCAGTTGTTGGTTAGCATCTGACAGCGCTTGATCACTTGGGTGCATATTGCTTGCTAGGCTATTGGGATTGTCCAAGGCATTGCCAGTGGGTGCGCCTATTGCATTAGGATTGCCGTTAGGATTTTGCTGATTAGTTGTATTGTTAAAAGGGCTGGCGGGTGGCGGTGCTACTTGCGGATCGGCCGCAGCATTGGAATTGTAAGCTCCGTTAGGATTTTGATTATTCGCAGCAGTATTGGGTGCCGCGTTTTGAGCACTATTAGGGTTGGGGTTGTTCACCACCACTGTTGGCTCTGCGAACGCCGTCATTGGAACCATACCTACGGCTAGCGTACACACCATTGCAACAGTAGTCGCTCTACATAGTGAGAGGAATGTCTCGGTGCTAGGACACTGGCTATCATTTACATTATGATGTGTTGCGTTAGAGTGGGGCACATCCGATCGATAGGTAAAGTTTTCAAAAGCAGGCATGGTAGTTTGATTCCATAGAGCCGGTGGCTATTTAATAGGAGGCTAATATAAGTTTAAAAGAAGGTTAACCTAATACTGATTTATTATTAATAAAATGAGCAGCTATTTAAGCAGAAGGTAACGTCTTGATAAACGGTTTAATATCGACATGGCTGTATACCCCAGCTTTTAAATACGGCTCTTCGCTGGCCCAGTCTTGAACGGCTTGTAAGCTCTCAAATTCGGCGACGATTAGACTGCCTGACATGGCATCTTTACCATGTTCGATTGGGTTAGGACCGGCGATAATGAGTCGACCTTCGGACTCTAGTTGTTTTAGACGTTCGACATGAGCCGGACGAGTTTGTTGTCTAAGCTCAGTGGAGTCAGCAACATCATGACCGATAATCATAAATTGTGGCATAAAAGACCTCATATAACATGAACGCAAGTAGATAGAACGTAAGTCCGAAAAGGGATAGACGCTGATGGTGCGTTATGGCCTTTTAGACTTATCATCGCTGATTTCAGGATTGATATAGTTTTTAAGTATAACAAACTGCCCAACCATAAACACCAGCATAAAGGGTAGCCAGCCCCAGCTCTTAAAATTGATCCAAGTCTCATTACTGGTATAAAACGCAAAATAGTACTGTAGCCCTGCCATGATAATAAAATAGCCTGCCCATGCAATAGTCAGTTTGTTCCAGCCTGACTTGGTAAGCGTAAACACATTCTTCATCGCCATCTGTAATAAAGGCTTACCAATTAAGACACTGATAATAAGCGCAACCGCAAAGATACCGTTAATAACCGTAGATTTCCATTTCAAATAAATATCATCACTAAATAGTAAGGTCAATCCACAAAATAACACGGTAAGTATGAGCGTGATGGCTTGTTGTTTAGTAAGGCGACCTTTCTGAGTGATTAAATGTATGACAGCAACCACGATCGTTGCCACTAAGATCGCCGCAGCACCCGCTAAAATGCCTTGAGTTTTGGCAAAGTAAAAAAACGCTAATAAAGGTATAAAGTCCAGCAATGCTTTCATATTGGTCACAATAAGTAAGAAGAAGGGGATGAGTCGATTCAGTTCTTAAAACCTGTATAGACTATAATGTATAGTCAAAGAAGCCTAAAATGGTTACAAGGCAACTGAGTGCAAGTAGCATCTAATACGGGAGTAGGCTTAACGAGGTTAACGCCGTAACCGTTTAGTAGTTCGCTGACTATACGTGTTGACTATAAACGATTGAATGTAATCTGTGGCAATAGTTTACACGCCCTGACCCACAAAAAAAAGGCATTGCTACGATGGAAACGTCCATTTACCAATTTTTCGACATAATAATTAATTAACCGTTACAATAACTACTTGAATAACCCTTTTTAATAATTCTTACATGAAAGCCTTTAAATATGTCAAACAGTCAGTCCGCATCATACTCAAGTCTTGCTTATAAACGTATCGATTTACACAGCCACAGTACCTGCTCAGATGGCAGTAACTCTCCCACCGAGCTACTACAAAAAGCCCATAATGCCAATATCGATATCTTTGCCTTAACCGATCACGATACCTTAAAGGGTATTCCGGAAGCCAAAAAAGTCGCTGAACAGTTGGGCATGACCCTAATCAATGGGGTGGAGATAAGCTGTCAACATACCTTAACTGGTGGCTATGGCAAAAATAAAGAGAAAGATAAGGTGATCCACGTGCTTGCTTTGGGGTTTGATAACTTCGATGAAATGAATGCCACATTGACCCATATTCAGACCAGTCGTGGCAACCGAGGACGGATGATTGTTGAAAAAGTCGCTGAATTAACCGGTCATGATTTTGATGGTTTATGGCAAGCGGTATTAGACAAAGCAGACGGCAATGCCGATGCCGTCGGACGGGCGCATATCGCCAAAGTTATGTTAGAAGAAGGGGTGGTTCCCTCCATGCAAAAGGCGTTCGATAAGTATCTAGCCGATAATAAAGCCGCTTATGTTCCTATCGAAACCTTAAGTATGCAAGACACGATTCGTTTAATACATCGCTGTGGTGGTAAAGCGGTATTGGCCCATCCTACCCGCTACAATTTATCTGCAACTCGAGTGCGAAAACTGATTGCTGAGTTTGCTCAGTTCGGCGGTGATGCTTGTGAGTTACCGAGTATTGATGAGCCGATTAGCAAGCGTCGTATGGTAGATCGCTGTATCGCCGAGCATGGTCTACAGGTCTCTACTGGTAGCGACTTTCATGGTACCAGTATGCCTTGGCGTCGATTGGGGGATGTCCCAAGCTTAGCGGAAGGACAAACCCTAGTCATCGAAGATATGATTGCCTAATTTAGCGTTGCAAAAGTTGGACTAAGCTTGCGAGTAAACTGGTGGCAAAGCTACCCGTCGGCAAGCTAAACGCTAACGTCAAGTTTGGATTTTGTGAGTGCGTGTGTAAGTCATCGGTATCCCAAGACCAATCCAAGTCACTGACTGGCATACGCAGTGCACGGCGCATGGTTTTAATTTGTTTGGCTTCAAGACCTTGAGCCAAACGTTGCAGCACCGGATTTTCGTTAATAACGGCCTCTTCTAATGTTTTGGCAGCCCCCGTAACTTTGTCATTGTTAATGCCCCAAAGTGGTCCTGTTGGATGAATGTCACCAGTCGCTAATCGATTACGTAATTCATCATCAAGTTGCTCAGTAGCAAACACTGAGCCTGAGCCATCTAAGTTGAATACATCACCGTCTAATCCCATATGCCAGCTATTATCTGCCACGCGCTTGCTTAGTATCTGATTAAAAATAGCACTTCGGGCAGAGGATAGTATTATCGACTGTCGATCACGGCTCTTTTTCGGATGCGGCTTTCGCCCGTTGATGGTACCGTGCTCAAACCACTCAACCGCGTCAGCGATATTGCTGCCGTTACGACCAAAGCGCTGTTCCCCAAAGTAGTTGGGCACGCCTTGTCCTTTAATCACATTTAACAGCTCATCTACTGCGTTTTGATTAGATGCCACATCAGGGTCGAGCTCAATATCACGCAACACGATAACGAAGTGATTGGCGTCGTGCGTGCCTCTATTAAGCTTCTTGCTGTGCCAAACTTGATTAAGTATTTCAATGCTTTCTGTAGGTTGATTTTGAGGTTGATGGGATTGATGTTGATGCGATTGAACTGATATGGCCTGTGTTGATGCCGTTGATGCGATAAAAACACTAAACGTCGTTGCTGGTAGCTCTTTTTTGGGAAGTCGCAGGCTAAACCATTGAGTGGTCACGGCTTGGCGGTCTTTTAAGCCCGAGTAGCCCACATCACGGCTTGAAATTTTAGCCCATTTGGCCAGTTGCTCAGCGACATAACTGGTGTTCATCCCCGTCTTTTTAATCAGCATCCATAAGTGCTCACCCTCACCACTGAACTCAATATCGAGCACTTCAGTGACCTCAAAGTCTTGAGGCGTTTGTTTAAACGTTGCCTTCAAAATAGGCGGTCGATAAGGCTGTGCTAACTGACTGGTATCGGTTAATTGCTTGATATCATCGGGTGACAGTATCGTTTCAAGAGGGCAGGTATCGGTCATAAAACACTCAGATTGGAAGTTTGCGGTGATAATATCATGGATAATGGCTTATGTTGTCAGTACGGGTTTTAAGATTAAAATTTTGTGGGAGCTAATCTCGCTTTTTCGCTATATCTGCCAGTTTAGGCGCAGCGATGACTAAGTGTTGGCAAGTCACTTGCTTCGCGTTGCCTTGCCAACACTTGTCATAGCAGCACGCCTAACCTAGCAGTATACCGCTACAATCGAGGCTAAACCGCACTCTCTTTTTACGCTCACGACGGTATTCCATACCTTTTCTTTAAAATAACCTATCCTTTTCGGGTTTGGTCAGTCTCAGTCAAACTCATTGAACCGACTATTTGAAGGGTTTGATTTGTAGCGTTTGGATTTGCCTTCCTCGATAGGTCGATTTTTAGATTTGGTATCACATTGGAATTATTGATATTAAAGAGAGTGCAAAACAGTATTTTATAAATTGATTGTAGCGTGTAATATTTGCTTAAATAATTGTCGATTCATTAAGTGCAGAATAAATAAGACAGAGCAGAATGCTCACACTAGTGCATTTGCTCTTTAATGCTACCTAACTTTATTTTACGAGTTATTTACTATGTCAAAGCCAGAGGTGTTTTTACGACAAGCAACGATAGAAGATGTACCCGCCATCGTTGACTTATTAAACCTAACGTTTCGGAGTGACGTCGGCTGGACCAACGAATCCCACTTGGTGGGTGGGATTCGTACCACACCTGAAGAGATTACCTCCATTATTAACGATGATAACACTTACTTTTTTGTTTATCCTGAAGTCAATCGCTCAGAATTAAGTGAGCAGAATTCTAAACCCGATTCAAACGTTGACGCCCCTGAAACAGGACAGCTATTAGGCAGTATCTCTGTTAAATTCCAGCCGGAGCTCAATAGCGCATATATTGGATTATTTGCAGTAGATCCAAACTTGCAAGGGGTCGGTGTGGGTAATCAAATCTTATCAGCGGTCGAAACCTTTGCAGAACGGCACTTGCGGTCAAATAGTACTGGTCAGATTCGATTAACCATGAGTATTTTGTCTCAGCGCCCTGACTTGTTGGCGTATTATCAGCGCCGCGGATATCAGCTCAGTGGTCAGAACCAACCTTTTCCTATTGACAGCAATAATGGAGTGCCAAAATTTGAAAATCTGCAACTACTGGGATTAGAAAAATGGGTTTAAATTAGTGTCACTATATTTATATGAATCATACCAAACAGTTTTATTCTTCCATAACCTTTAAACTATAGTTACCTGTAGATTCTGGTTCATAACTAGTAACAACAAGAACTTGTTGCCCACTTCGATCTAATATAACAGAGAGTTCAGAGTCTAACCCACCTTCTTCAGTTGCTATCGCCTCAGCAAATTCATCATAGTCATTTTCACTGTAAGCATCTTCATACACGGCTTCATCTGCATCATCATTTTTTAAATCAATGACAAATTCTCCATCAACCATACGTCCCCATAAGAGTTGCGTATCAAGATCGCTAGTATACGTTGTTACCAGATAACGTTGCCCAGGCAGACCATTGATTTTATAACTATGTATGTAGTAATCACCACGATATAAGGGGTCTTGCTCAGTAAGTTTGCTTTGTACTATCTGGTTAGCGCCTATTTCATACATTGGCTTGATATCAGTTACAGCATTAATAACATCGTATGAAATCTGGTACTCTCCAATATCTAGTTTCTTTTTAGAAGAAGCTTTAATTAAAGCACGCCCTCTATTATCTAATCTAAAAGTCAAGCGCTCATTACTATCGTTTCTACTAGTGATAAGTTGTGATTCATCGTAAGCTGAAGAAACAAACTCCCCATCTTCCATTGAGCCATAATCGATATAACTTGCCACATCATCTGATTGCATTTTGACCCTTACTACTTCACCAGGATTACCTCTTATTTGATATAAATCGTAATAATATCCTTCATTATTTATTGAAGATTGGCTATCAAAGAAGCTTGTTGACGGCGTATTTCTGGAAATGCTTTGAAGATCTGGGACTGAAGGGTTAGGTAGGTATTTACTTTGAATTGAATAAGGACCAAATTGATTTTCATAAGATCTAGCTTGAATGTAAACTTTACCTTCCTTAGGTATTTGATAAATTAATCGGCTGTTATTCCCAATACCGCTATCATCATCTTCCGATATTGAGCAGTTATCACAAGCGTAAATATCAGATATTTCGGGGTTATCGGAAGCGATAAGCTGTGAGTCAATTTCGCTTGACACCATATCTATTTGCACGTATTTGCCTGATCGACCTGATAATTCAAATTGATTATAAAATCTGGACTCTTTGTTATCGTAATCACTAGCTTCCGATAATTCACCATTAAATACCTGATTTACTCTGATGTTTTGCTGAGCATGAGCCGTGAGACTGAACCCTGATGCAACTACAAGTGCTAGAATAGTCTTAGTCATGGAGTATGACCGATGTTTTGAAATAGTAAAAAGCGGTGGCATTGTATGTGACAGGTAATTTAAATTTGACGTTAGCTTAGACTTTTGTTTAGTGTTTAGCATCGTTTTTTATGTCCTTATAGGTTGGTTTTAGATGGTTTTAAGTGCCACTTCGTTCTATCGAAAAGTAATAATAGACGTTGCAATAAATAAAATCACACCCTAAATTTATACACATCATTTATATTATTTTATAAATCATAGTGTAGTCGATATAGTCAGCGAACTTATAAAGAGTAACAGCGTTAACCTTGTTAAGCCTACTCACGTATTACTTGCTACTTGCACTCGGTAGCCTTGTGACTACTTTAAAGTTCTTTGAGTGTCATTTATCCAGAGAATTGGATTTTCACAGTATTATAACCAGCAAAAAACACTTTAATTATTCAAATAGCCGTTAAAAGTAGATTAAGAATAACTTTTTAGGTCCCTCTGACGTTTGTATTATGCTATTAAGTACCGATAGGTCTATTAAAACAGAAAATCAAAGGTAAGGTAGGTGTTTAGAAGGAAAAAATTAAGGAATATTTATGGAAAAGTGACGATTTATAAAAATAATGACTTTAATATTTAATATCAGTCGTAACAATCTTGATTAAAACTTAGCTGCAACAATTGATTAAACTAATATTTTTAATGTCCTTAACTATAAAGCCTTGATCATGTAAAAATATTTATAAATGAATTAACTGATAATATCAATTTTCAGTATCGATCGATCAGGTTATCTAAGTTATATTTAATGGCTTCAAAACAAATATTCGGCTTAAAACCTCGGTATTGCAAAAAACGCAACTGCTTTGCTTTTTGTTTTTGTTCTGTGGGAATGGCATTGCCGTATTTTTTTACCCGAGCTTCCACTGCCAAACGCAACCAGTCGACGCCTTCGACTAGATCATTATCTGATAATACATCTATAAACTCTTCATTGTCCGCCATCGCCATATCAATGAGCTCGTCGATGTTCGAGGGCATTTCAACTTTACGCTTGTAAAAATCGTTCTTAATCCGTACTCGTCCATGACGTTTTCGAATACCTTCTCTAATGAGCATTAACGCCGTACGGTAATCACTCTGATAGCCTTTTTCAGCAAATTCTGCCAACAACTCATCAATCTTAGCAGGGTCTTGTTCTTTATCGATTAACTTTTGACGCAGTTCTCCCGCGGAGTGTTCACGGCGTGACAGATAATAAAACGCCAACCAACGTAGGCGACTGTTTGCTTTAATTTCTTCTTTCTCAGCTTGACGCTGTTCAGGGGTTTTTAAGTACGCTTTAAGGGCTTCTGGAAGATTATCTATACCAGAATTCTGGTCTGTTGCACAAGCAGTTTTATTGGAGTCGGCTTTTTTAGTTTCAAAATGGTTATTTTTTTTATGGTTATCGCTATGGTTATCGGTCTGAGTATTGGTATCACTTTCTGCTTTTACTTGAGCCAACAGATTTTTGATACTGTTAGGATCGACCTCTTTAATAGGCTCATTGGTGTTAATTTTAGGAAGGTAGGGGGAGGCAGGGTGAAAGGTTTTTTTTCGCCGCTTTGTTCGTTTCTTATGTTTATGGCCGTCGTTGTGAGGCTCAATGGAGCAAGAAGAATGAGAGGAATAAGTGACTGGGTCTAAGCTTGTGTCTAGATTTAAATGGCCTGAGTGTGCATTCTCATTATTGTCAGACACAGCTAAGCCACGGGCAGAGGTTAACGCTGCACGTGGCTTTGGGTGGGCTAGTTTCGGTGGTTTTGTAAGCGCTTTATTCTCGTGAGACCTCTTTGATGTTTGTGGAGTATCAGCTAGAATTTGCGCTAACGTTTTTATTTTCATCATTCAATAAGGATTCAGGAATAAGGATTAAGAAATAAGGGTTTAAACCTCAGAGTCTTCTTCAGCCACAAGTTCAGGGTCTGCAAGCTTATCAGCCTCTGTTTCAGCGCCTTTTTCAGGATCGACAGCCAACTTTTCCGCTCGAATCTTGGCTTCGATTTCTTCAGCAATGGCAGGATTGTCTTTTAGGAACAGCACTGAGTTGGCTTTACCTTGACCAATCTTTTCATCACCATAGCTATACCAAGCACCGGCTTTACCGACGACACCAATATCAACCCCTAGGTCAATAACTTCGGCTAAATGGTTGGTCCCTTCGCCATAAGTGATTTCAAACTCTGCTTGGCGGAAAGGGGGTGCCATTTTATTTTTAATCACTTTAACACGGGTCTGGTTACCAATAATTTCATCGCCACTCTTAACGGCACCAATACGGCGAATGTCTAAACGAACTGAGGCATAGAACTTAAGGGCGTTACCACCGGTTGTGGTTTCAGGCGATCCAAACATAACCCCGATTTTCATACGGATTTGGTTAATAAAGATCACCATACAGTTAGAGCGCTTGGCATTACCAGTGATTTTACGTAGTGCCTGACTCATTAAGCGCGCTTGTAAACCCATATGGCTATCGCCCATTTCACCTTCAATCTCAGCACGTGGCGTTAAAGCGGCAACCGAGTCAATGACGATCATATCAAGAGCGCCTGAACGCACTAACATGTCAGTAATTTCTAACGCTTGCTCACCATTATCGGGCTGTGATACCAATAAGTCATCGGTATTTACGCCAAGCTTCCGCGCATAAATAGGGTCTAAGGCATGCTCAGCATCGATAAAGGCACAAGTACCGCCTTGCTTTTGACACTCTGCAATAGCTTGTAACGTTAAGGTTGTTTTACCCGAGCTTTCTGGACCGTATATTTCAACGATACGACCTTTTGGCAATCCGCCAATACCAAGGGCGATATCTAAACCGAGCGAACCGGTTGACACAACGTCAACATCTAACACCGCAGAGTTGTCGCCAAGATGCATGATGGTATTTTTACCAAATTGTTTTTCGATCTGACCTAAGGCAGCTTTGAGCGCTTTGGCTTTGTTGTCATCCATAGTGATGTCCTGATTGTATTGATAATTTATCGTTAAGGTTAAAGTTAAAGGGATTTCATTATATCGCTTAAGTGGATTTATTGTGTTTATAGTTGAATTATTAAGTTTAGAGTAAAGTGGAGGGGAGACTGAGTGTCTCTGATATGAGGTAAGTATAACAAATTGAGCGTAACTAGATAGGGGGTAGCGGTGACCATGCGACAGGTATTGTCGTGAATAACTAAAACGGATAGGCATATTTATAAAAAGGATGTTTGAATGAGACAAATAAGGTCATAATCCAAGGTAGATAAAGGAGTTGATAAGGCTTTAGTTAAACCAACCCTTTGAGCATTAGCCTAACTAAGTCAATACTTAACTGATGGAAGATAAACGATGGTAAAACAGAGTTATGAGATAGCAAAAAAAAGAGTCAGCTTAATAAAAAGCTGACCCTTTAAATGTACAATGTACAAGGTATTACAATATAAATTCTAACATATTATTTTAGATCTTTTCAATGATACCACAGGCGATACGGTCACCAGCATTACCTGATGGTTGGCTAACATAGTCATCAGTACCTCCGTGTACGATAAAGGCACGACGATAGACACTGTTAACGCCTGACATCGCAACAGAGATATCCTTCTTAACAAAGTTCATAGTGGCAACACCATTCGCATCAGCAGTGACGTTAGGTAAGTCGCCTGCATGGCTTTCTGCAGAAGCGGGATTACCATGTGGCTTATCATAAGGATTGTAGTGGCCACCTGCTGCTTTAGCCATATTTTTACAGCTACCCGTCTCGTGGATATGGACGGCAACTGTCGAACCAGGGTTTAGTCCCTCAAGCTTACCAAATACTTGTACGCCGCCAACTACAGGACGCAAATACATCTCACCGATTTGAGCATGGTTTTGATCAACTGTATATATGCTCGACTTAAGAACAGGATCCGTATGATCAATGCCATTTATATTAGGATTACTACTTTGACAAGCACTAAGGGTAATGGCAGAAGCTATAATAGCTGAGGTCGTTAATAATTTTTTCATATTTGTCTCCAATAAATTGACTGTATATTCAACTAATAATTATAAATACGAGCTAAAATAATGTTTGGGCTTATTATATTTAGAATACTTACATGAATTAGTATAACGCTATGATTAATGAAACAATTAGTGTAAGCGTTGCAATAAGTTATTTAATGTTAATAAAGTAAACAATGGTTGCATTCTATTCTTGTATCATACATCTATATGAGACAAACCTGACAAATAAAACAAGCTGCTTATCTATAAGATAAGCAGCTTTTGAAAATAACGTTCTATTAGAAATACATCGACACTAAGTATCTAGTCGCTTCCTATTAAACTTAGGTCAATTCATAGGTTAGCTACGTAGTGCTTTTGATGACTTAGTAGTATCCACAGCGACCTTATTAGGTTTAATAGGTTTCGGCATTTTGACCAAAGCGACTTTTAGTACTTCATCAATGGTCGCCACTGGCTGAATGGTCAGACCTTCTTTTACATTGTCTGGAATATCAACCAAATCACGCTCATTAGATTCTGGTATCAGTACATGCTTAATACCACCTCGATGTGCCGCTAGAAGCTTCTCTTTAAGTCCCCCAATTCGCAATACTTTACCACGTAGGGTAACCTCACCTGTCATCGCAATATCTGGACGGATAGCGATCCCCGTCATTGCAGACACTAACGCAGTAGTTAAAGCAATACCCGCTGAAGGACCGTCTTTGGGTGTCGCACCTTCTGGCATATGCACATGGACGTCTTTAGCTTTAAAGTCTTCATAGCTGATACCAAGGGTCTCACCTCGTGCCCGAACCACACTCATGGCAGCACGAATCGATTCTTTCATCACATCACCAAGTGACCCTGTATAAACAAACTCACCTTTACCCGGCATAGTGATGGCTTCGATGGTTAATAACTCACCACCAACACTGGTCCACGCAAGCCCAGTGACGCGGCCAACTTCTGGCTCTTCTTCAGCAAGACCAAAGTCATATTGATGGACACCTAGATAGTCACTGATGTTGTCAACATTAACCACAACAGTGTCAATTTTGGTCTTTTTAGAGGGTTTAACCCCATATTTATCAATAGATTCGCGTACGACTTTACGGCAAATCTTGTTGACTTCCCGCTCAAGGTTACGCACACCCGCTTCACGGGTATAGCGTTGAACGATACTGTGCAAGGCTTCAGGCACTATCTCAATTTCGTTGTTTTTAAGACCGTTTTGCTTAATGGCTTTTGGCACCAAGTACTTCTCAGCAATATTAATTTTTTCATCTTCGGTATAACCGGGTAGACGAATAACTTCCATACGATCGAGAAGCGCTGGCGGTATATCCATGCTATTGGCGGTACAAATAAACATCACTTGAGATAAGTCTAAATCTAAATCCAAATAATGGTCATTAAACTTATCATTCTGTGACGGGTCCAATACTTCTAATAGTGCAGAAGCTGGATCGCCACGGAAGTCTTGCGCCATTTTATCGATTTCATCTAATAAAAACAGTGGGTTCTTCACTTCGACTTTGGCCAAAGATTGGACGATCTTACCGGGCATCGCTCCGATATAAGTACGGCGATGACCGCGAATTTCAGCTTCATCCCGTACGCCGCCAAGTGCCATACGCACAAACTTACGACCAGTGGCACGAGCGATAGACTCACCCAATGACGTCTTACCGACACCCGGAGGGCCGACCAAACATAGAATCGGACCACGCAACTTTTTGACACGAGATTGCACGGCTAAGTATTCTAAAATGCGGTCTTTGACATCTTTTAGACCGTAATGATCTTCATCAAGTACCGCTTCTGCTTTATCAAGCTTGATGGATACTTTGGTGGTCTTCTTCCACGGGGTATCTAAAATCCACTCAACATAGTTACGTACAACCGATGATTCACTAGACGCCGGTGGCATCATTTTTAGCTTTTTAAACTCTTGTTCTGCTTTTTTGCGAACATCATCAGGTAAGTCAGCTTCTTTTAAGCGGTTCTCAAGCTCATCTATATCGTCTTCGGCATCAAATGCACCATCACTTAAATCAGACAGCTCATTTTTAATGGCTTTCATCTTCTCATTTAAGAAGTACTCACGCTGATTGTTTTCCATTTGTCGGCGTACAGCGTCCTGTATATCTTGTTCGATAGATTGTTCAGCGCTTTGCTTTGCAAGGTACTCGGTCAAAGTATTGATGTGCAAAGCAAGATCATCTTGCTCGAGTAATTGCTGTTTGACATCAAGATCCATTGACACCCGGGTGGCGATAAAATACACCAGCTCTAACAAATCTTCGATACGTTCTGATACGCGTATCAGTTCACGACTATTACGCAGACGCGCTTCAGCATAATTGGCAAAAAGGCTACGTAATGCCTCAATAGTATTTTGTTGTTGCGTCTCATCCATCGCCAAAGTAATATCACTACGTTTGAAAATACCATGCAACTCAGTACCGACATTAAACACACTGTCAACTTTTACTCGGTATTGACCTTCAATTAGAACCTTAATACAGTTTTCATCACTGTCATGAGGCATAGTACTCACTATACGACACACGGTGCCATATTCGTAAAGATTGTCTTGGTCAATATCCTCAGTGAGCGAGTCTTTTTGAGCGACGACTAACACCAAGTCATTGTAGGACTGTTGCGCAGACTCGACTGCTTTGACAGAAGGCTCACGACCCACAAACAAGGCGATCTGCATATGCGGATATACCACGACATCACGAAGAGCCAACAAGGGTAAAGAGGTTGGCTCGGTCTCATTACTCGGTGCCACATTCATTGACTCTGAATCTGTTGGCGCTAAATCAGCGTCATCAGCAGAGCTTTCCGTATCGTTTGATTTAACGTGTTCCTGATCGATACTGTCATCATGTTGTTGCTCAACATTACTGTCATAATCTTTATCGGATTTACTCATATTTTTTCCTTTTCGTGTGACACATGTCTTCTTTATCAGAAGTGATACCCTGTCTAAAAATTACCCTATCGAGCAAGATAATTACTAACGCAACAAATTAAATACTACCAATAATAGGTTCATCGAGTCTAACTAGGATAGGTTATTTAATAGATAAGGTATAATTTCATGCTATGACTCATTAAATGGTGGTCATCGGTCTTAATTGCAAGTTTAGTTTTATTATCTTAATTCTTATTACCTTATCATGTCTTGTCTTATAAGGCTTAGCCTAACAATCGACTCGAAATTAAGTAAAATATCCGAGTTATGGTGTCATGGCAGTCTGCTTTATCTGACTGGCATTGGCAGGAAGAGGTGATCTTTTTGGGGTGAGATACTATCTAAATATTGTTATATAAGTGTTTGTTTAATCAATCAGTTCCATATCCAGGAGTAACTATTAGGAGTAAATATGGTAAATGCGGTATTGTTAGCCGTGATTGTGATGTTGGGCCTATCACTTGCAAGAGTACATGTGGTGCTTAGCCTATTAATAGGTGCTGTCGTTGGTGGGCTAGTAGGGGGGCTGGGTATCGATGCTACTTTAGTTGCGTTCCAAGACGGTATTAAAAATGGGGCTGAAATTGCGTTGTCCTATGCTTTACTGGGTGCCTTTGCCGTGGCCATCGCCCATTCAGGATTACCGCAGTCTTTATCAACTACAGTCATCAATCATATTAACCACCAGCAAGGCGGTCGCGGCATTCGCTCGATTAAATGGGTGCTGTTCTTTGGGCTGATTTTGATGAGTGTGTTTAGTCAAAACTTGATACCCATTCATATTGCGTTTATTCCGTTAATTATACCACCACTGCTGATGGTATTTAATCGCCTTAAAATAGACAGGCGTCTGCTGGCGTGTTTGATGACCTTTGGTTTGGTCACCACCTATATGTTCCTGCCTTACGGCTTTGGTGAAATCTATCTCGACCAAATTATGTTAAAAAACGTCGGTGAAGCAGGGCTTGATACCGCAAATATTTCAGTGATGCACGCCATGGCTATTCCGGCACTTGGCATGCTAAGCGGCTTATTAATCGCAGTATTTTTTAGTTATCGTAAGCCGCGTCACTATAGCTTAAGCGCCCAACCATTAGATGGAGATACTTTAAATAATGCGGGGACAAGCGCGGATGTATTGACTCAGGCCACGACTTCAGCCACTGCCCCAAGTAAAGGTAAGACACTGATAGCCTTATTAGCCATCGTAACGGCATTTATCGTTCAGCTTTATACGGACTCGTTGCTCTTAGGGTCCTTAATTGGGTTTGGCGTATTTATGGCAACGGGGGTTGTTAAATGGAACGAAGCGGACAATGTGTTCAATGAAGGCATTAAGCTGATGGCGATGATTGGCTTTATTATGATTACCGCACAAGGCTTTGCAGAGGTGATGAAAGCCACGGATCAAATTGCGCCGCTTATTGAGAGTGCCACGAATTTATTTGCGGGTAATAAAGCGGTAGCCGCTTTGGTCATGTTAGCGATTGGGCTGATTGTCACCATGGGTATCGGCTCTTCTTTCTCCACTATTCCAATTATTGCCGCCATCTACGTCCCGCTTTGTGCGGCAATGGGCTTTTCACCCTTAGCGACGGTCGCTATTATCGGTACAGCTGGTGCGCTTGGGGATGCAGGTTCACCAGCATCTGACTCTACCTTAGGACCTACCTCGGGACTAAACGTGGATGGACAGCACGATCATATTAAAGACAGTGTTATTCCGACCTTTTTGCATTTTAATATTCCGTTATTACTCTTCGGATGGATTGCAGCGATGGTATTGTAACCTGCTGTATTTGTGGTAAATTTTAAAATAAAAAAGCGAGTGACGACTATTCGACGCTCGCTTTTTTGTGGATTGAGATTAGATGTGCTAGTTATAAAAATAGCGACACACCTGCCAAATGCAGGTTAATAACAGATAAATAAAAGAGAGTAATAGCCAAAATACAAGGTTAGCCAGTGGTGGCGACGCATGCATGATAAATAATATAAAGAAGCTTAGTAGCAACAAAGTGATGGCTAACATCAGCAGGAACTTCCAGCGACTTTTTATATAAAAATCACTCACCCCCAATACAGTTATATGAAAAAACATCACCGCATTCATATTGATAATTAAGTCGATAGGATAGCTGTTTGGATCAGAATCTTTAGAATAACGTGAAGCGAATGGGTCGGGCGTATATCCCGCCATAATAATTTTATAGACAAACACTGCCCACAAAATGACAAAGACAACCTTAAAGGGATGGGCTTTTATATAATCGATAACTGAAGGTAGATACTGCCTTGTATTTTTCATATGGTCCTTTTAGAAGTTTGCCCTAGTATTTTAATGCGTTAGTTAGTCCGCAAACTTATCAATCTCAGACGTCAAATAGCCGACTAGATCATCACCACTTTCCATCAAGACTTTCAACTTGTCGGGATTAATTAAACGGCCCAATTCCTTTTGCGTAAAAAGTTGCTCTTCAGGCGATAACAGACGCTGATTAAGAGTGCTATTCTTTTGTTCTAACTGCTGCAAATGTCGGTCCACGCTATCAGCACTAGAGAGGGTGCAGGCATTATCATCATTATGGTCTGTACTCTGGTTTGAGGAGTTTAAACTTGCTTTAGCAGGTAACTTATTATCAGCACTCATTTGAACCACCTTATTTTTTTAGGGGTAATTAACGCATGAAGCGGCACATCCCACGGCTGAGTGTGTAGTTGTGGAACGACTTGGAACTCATAACACCAACCAACACGTAATGGTTTTTTACGATTGTATCTATAAGAGCGGGCTAAAGTAGTGTCATAAAAGCCACCTCCCATCCCCATACGATTGCCATGCTCATCGGCAGCGACAAGCGGACACATAATCAGATCTAATGCATCAGCATTGAGTAAGTGCTTGCTCTTAGATTCTTTCATCCCGAAGCTGTGGCGAACCGTTGGAATGCTCACTAGTTTGCTGTGATAGATAGGTGCAAAGCGGATGTGTTTATTATCCCGACCTCGAGTATTAATCACCGGCAGATAAGCCTGATAGCCCATACGCTGACACCAGTTAAGTAGAGGCTGAGTCGGTAATTCACCAAAATCATCGATATAAACACCCACTTTAGCGCCTTTAGGCAGGCGAGAGGCAAGCTTTGACAAGTGCCGACTGGCAAGACTGCCGGCATTGCGGCGCTGCTGCTCGGTTAGGGCGCGGCGCTGTTTATTAATATTACGTCGAGAAGGGTTATTGGTCATAGTTTGCTTTATAATAGTCGGGTCAAAATTTAGGGAGCTGAGTAGTAAGGGCTTGGTAAAATATAGACACAGCACTTAGCTTGAATTGTTTGACAAACTAGGCGTATTATTAACGGCATCTTATCGTAAGTGAGTGCTTACTTTCATCATGATTTTATGGCCGCTCTAAATGCGTTTGGTAGTGAGTCATGCTATCATAATTGCGCTCGATTTAACTTATACCGCCTTTGCTGGTGATCTGAGCAATCAATGCCAGTTATTTTATAGCCAGTCATTATTTTATAATCAGTAGTACCATAACAAATTCTTTTAGATTTTTATAACAAAAACAGGAGACATCATGTCAACTCGTACCGAAAAAGATACCATGGGCAATGTAGAAGTACCTCAGGATGCCTATTGGGGTGCTCAAACTCAGCGTAGCCGTGAGAACTTCAAAATTGGTGGCGAAACCCTACCTCGTCCAATGATTGAAGCGATGGCATTGGTTAAAAAAGCAGCGGCTATCACTAATGCAAGCCTTGGCCGTATTGAAGAGAGCCAGCGTGACTTAATTATCCAAGCCGCTGACGAAGTGATTAATGGTGGTCTTACTGATCAGTTCCCATTAGTTGTATGGCAGACCGGTTCTGGTACACAGTCAAACATGAACATGAACGAAGTGCTTGCTAACCGTGCGAACGAAATTGCCGGCAACCCTCGTGGTACTTATAAGCCAATCCATCCAAATGACCATGTCAATCATGCACAGTCAACCAACGATAGCTTCCCAACGGCTATTCGTGTGGCAGCAGCGCGTCAAATCAATAGCCTGTTAATCCCAGCGGTTAAAGCACTACGTGACACGCTAGACAAAAAAGCCAAAGAATTCGATAGCATCGTAAAAATTGGCCGTACACATTTACAAGATGCAACGCCATTGACTTTAGGTCAAGAATTCAGCGGCTATGTGAGCCAATTAGACCATGCTTTAACGCGTATTGACAATGCTTTACAAGGCTTATATGAATTACCACTAGGCGGTACAGCGGTCGGTACCGGTCTTAACTCACACCCAGACTATGCGGTTAAAGCCGCTGAGCAATTATCAGAGCTAACCGGCCTACCATTTGTAACGTCGCCAAACAAATTTGAAGCCCTAGCAGCTCGCGATGCCGAAGTATTTGCATCAGGTGCGCTAAAAACACTAGCGGCAAGCCTGAACAAAATCGCTAATGACGTTCGCTGGTTAGCCTCTGGCCCTCGCTGTGGTCTTGGCGAATTAACCATTCCTGAAAATGAGCCAGGCTCATCAATCATGCCTGGTAAAGTTAACCCCACTCAGTCAGAAGCCATGACCATGGTTGTGGCGCAAGTGATGGGTAATGATGTGACTATCAGCATGGCTGGTGCGTCTGGCAACTTTGAATTAAACGTTTATAAGCCAGTTATCGCTTATAACTTACTGCAATCTATCAAGTTATTGGGCGATGCCTGCAACAGCTTCAATGAGAACTGTGCAGTAGGTATCGAGCCGGTTAAAGACAAAATTGATGACTTCTTACATAACTCATTGATGTTAGTCACCGCGCTAAACCGTCATGTCGGCTACGAGAATGCGGCTAAGATTGCCAAAACCGCCTATAAAGAAAACAAAACCCTTAAGCAAGTAGCGGTAGAGCTTGATTTACTAACCGAAGCTCAGTTTGATGAGTGGGTTACGCCAGCCGATATGGTTCACCCTAAATAAGTGTGTGCTAAATTTGAGCCGCTACGGTGTTGACCGTCCTTGATGTACGACGTGTACAATCTTCGGTCGGTCGCCTTGTAGCAGACTCAAATTTAACCCACTTAAGTTTAAGTATGAATCAAGCTCAGCCTATGGCTTTTCGTGCTTTTACTTGATTGACTTGCTACTCAAATTCTGCACAGATATGCAAGATTAATAATATTGTTTATTGAATAATAAAGACCTTGTCATTTCATATGGCAAGGTCTTTTCGTTCGTGTCTCTATAAATTTTAATTCTGGAGCTATTCACGCTTTTTGCTACTATCTTGGTTCGAACGACGGCGCTCGCTAAAGCCAGTACCGTTCCTGCGCTGCGATAACGGGACTGGCTAAGCGTCCGCAACGTCGTTCTTCCCCAAGGATAGCCGCTTCAATCGTGGCTAAACCGCGTCCCAAGGCAACATCATGAGTTAATTTAAAGAATGGGTGAGGCCGTTGTTAGCCTTTTGGATTTATTCTCTCAATCTAATTCTTGTAAAAATATCGACCAGTAACATTCCATACAGAAAAAACGGCTAATAACTCACATTTTATGTTATGTTATAACAAAACATTCTAATATATTTACGCGCCAACAACAGCATAAAATCAAAATTAATTTATTATATTCTCTCAATTGGAACTAAAGTAAAACTCAACGAAAAGCTATACGCTATATATAGGGTCTGTTGAACAGACCCTAACATAGACACTAATTAGAGGCTGTTTTAGTTTCTCTTTTGGTGGTAAAGGCTTGGTTTTATTTGAAGTCATTTATCATGTTTTATTTACTCAAAAGAGGTATTTTTATGAAGACATTAACAACCTTATTATCATCTGCCATAATTTTAGCAGCAACTTTAACGTCAGGATCAGCGCTTGCTTATACTGACCAAGTTATGGATCCTGCAAAGAGCTATGATTCTGCGGTGAAAATCAGACAAGTTAATTATACTTGCCAAAATAACAATAAGATCAGTGTTAAATATGGATTTAATAAACAAAACCTACCAACATATGCGGAAGCTTATCTAAACGGGAAATCTAGATTTTTACCGATTAATCTTGGACGTTCAGACGATGTGGACACCGTATTTGGTGATGAAGAGAACTTTAGCATAATGAGTGACGCCCTACGACTTAATAACTATCATAAATCAAGCGTCAACATTCAAAATGCGAACAGTGAATTCCTTTATAAAGGCTGCGATGTTAAATCAGTCAAGAAAATTAAAGGTTAGTCCAATGAGTTAATCTCATTCGTTAATAGAAGAAAGAAAAAGACCTTGTCATAACCTATGACAATGTCTTTTTTATTATTCCGATATAATTTTAATTCTGGAGTTCATCACGCTTTACGCTACTATCGTGGCTAGATGTCACATCGGATTCTTTTAGAAAGCTATCGTTATCATAGTTAGCGTTCTCAGAATAAACAGTTTAATTTGATAGACTAAAATTATTTATTAACTGTCATCCCTTTACCGAATACGCTTCATCACATCAATCAGCCGATTGACAGGTTGGGGGTGCTCAATATCCTCTTGTATTACCCATAGTGCAAAATTTTCAGCGCAAACCTCTTCAGGACTGCTGACGTATGAAGTATTAATTTTGACAGCCTGTTTAAAGTTAGTCTCATCTCGATCGACAAACACGGGTTCCCCCTCATGCTTGATAGGTTGCATCGTCCCATTGACCTCTTCTACAGCGAGCAAACCGTCAATTGCATAGGACGTAAAGGGTAAGTTACTCTCAACGTCATACGGCATAAAAGACTGCAATAAGGGGATAAAGGTGTATTCCTGGCCTTGATAGTCAAGATCAATACCATACTCTAAATAGGGTGCATCAGGATTGGTGATTCTAAGGGTTTCAAATGGCTTAGATAAAACAACGGGTGGCACTTTATGGAAGTTGATAGTGGCATAAAGTTTGTCATGGTCTTTGGCATTATAGCGAGAATAAACATGAAAGAATTCGTGAGCCACCAGTCGATTAATGAACGCTTGCGAGTTACTGTCATTGATAAAGGTAATCGGTAAAACGATATAGTCTTCTCGAGTATAGGCAGAACCACCATTGTCTGTGCCATCGGTTAATATGATATTTATCGTTTTAGGAGCGTTTAAATTCAGCTTGGCAATCCTACTATTAAGTAAATCTACAGCTATCTTTACTTTACGTATCGAGCTGTCATCCCACTCTAGTACGGATTTGCCATAAAATGTTTTTAATTCATCTTGGCTAAGTTTATGGTCACTTTTAAAAATAGCCTGCCAGTCAAAATCGCTTAACGCGTTTATATAGGCATCTTTTGAGCTTAACCGTTTAATGGCCTCGTCTTTATTAATAAAGACAACCTCTCTTTCTTGAGAGTGAACAAGGCTTTGATTAATGCTTTGATTGCCGCTTTGTTGCGACGTAATAGGTATCTCACCCGTCGAGCTGACACAGCTACTTAATAGACTACCGGTTAATAAGCTGCCACTTAACAGGGTTGCGATAACTATTGAGGGTATGGTTTTGACTGATTTTATATTGATGAGTGCCATTAAACTTCCTGTTTTAAATGATCCGTTTTCAATGAGCTGTCCTAAATGAGCCGTCTTAAACCATCTTACTTGGCAATATAAGGATTGGCTACCCCTAATTTATCCAAAATTTCTATCTCAAAGCTCTCCATTTCGTCTTGCTCAGCCTGACCTAATTCATGATCAAACCCTAAAAGATGTAATATGCCATGTACCAAAAGATGCGTGATATGATCTTGCACCGTCTTATGTTGTTCTTCAGCTTGCGACACCACCACCTCATGACAAATCACTAATTCGCCTAAGGGTATCGCAGGCATCTCATCTAAAAGCAATAACGGCAGATCACTGGGATAAGATAAGATATTGGTCGCATAGTCTTTACCACGCGCTTCGCAATTCAACGCACGACCCTCAGTCGGATCAGTGATATAAACACCCAGCTCTTTAGGCTTCTGAAGCCATTCTGAAGACTTTAGTTCTGCAAAATAGGGCAGACGAATACCATTCTCAACTTTTTTATCCATAACGTTGAGCGTGGTTATTAATATTATTTCGATAAAGTCTACCGAATAATTAGTTTCAATAAAGTCATTCAGGAGAGATTCTGAATGACTGACATTAACGATATGGTTACTAGAGTTATTCATATGAGGACTCAGGGGTTAATTCAATGTATCGTTTAAGCTTAATAGAATCGTTCAAGTTTAATAGATTGGATATCTAAAAGCTAAGAGCTAAGAGGATGGAAAGGACTATAAAGTGTCAGACAAACAAAAGGCCAGATATAACCTATCTAGCCTTATTTCTTTGATATTAAATTCTAAACTGCTAAAAATGACACTTAAAACCAAAGAAGTAGGACCAAAGGATTGTGAGTCCTACGTTCGTCGCGAACAAAAAGCTTTAGTTGACAATAAAAGTGTATTACCATCAAATTGAATGACGCTAAGACTTTGAGTTAGCCTCAGCTTCTTTGCGCTCTTGTTCCATAATACGAGCACGTTTTCGCGCTTCTTTTAACGCTTCTTGTTCTTCATCCCAAACCCCATACGCTTCGACAATCTTTTGTACCAGCTGATGGCGTACCACATCCTTTGACTCAAATAAGGTGACGTGAATCTCATCAATCTTACCTAAGATTTGAATGGCTTGCGCAAGACCAGACTTATGACCGCGCGGTAAATCAACTTGAGTCACATCCCCTGTAATGACTGCTCGTGAGCCAAAGCCTAAACGGGTAAGGAACATTTTCATTTGCTCAGGCGTGGTGTTTTGCGCCTCATCCAAAATGACAAATGAGTTATTTAACGTACGGCCACGCATATAAGCGAGTGGCGCAATTTCGATAATTTGCTTTTCGATCAATTTGCCTACTTTTTCAAAGCCAAGCATCTCATATAAGGCATCGTACAAAGGACGTAAGTAAGGGTCAATCTTTTGAGTTAAGTCACCCGGTAAGAAGCCTAGCTTTTCCCCTGCTTCCACTGCTGGACGGACCAATAAAATACGTTCGATCTCATTGCGCTCAAGCATATCAACCGCACAGGCTACGGCCAGATACGTCTTACCTGTACCGGCAGGACCCACACCAAATGACACATCAGAGGTCAAGATACGGTTAACGTATCGAGTTTGGTTGCCACCGCGTGGGATGATTTTACCTTTACGAGTCTTTAAGGCGATAGTATTAGGAGTCTCAGGGTCAAGTTCATCGTCTTCAGAGGCTGCCTCATCAGAGTCTTCTTTAGCCGGAGTAGCGTAGCTATCAAAGTCGCGAGACATACTGGCTTGAATGATAAGGTGTAGCTCTTGCGGAGCGATATCTTCGGTAGTTTGGGCTTCATTGGCAAGTTTGTTTAAGATAAAGTCGCCACGCTCTACGGCGGTTAAATCACCTGCCAAGGTAAAC
Source organism: Psychrobacter sp. CX5 (assembly GCF_057621535.2). Lineage (NCBI taxonomy): Bacteria > Pseudomonadati > Pseudomonadota > Gammaproteobacteria > Moraxellales > Moraxellaceae > Psychrobacter > Psychrobacter sp. CX5. The sequence continues at coordinate 1,920,995 of NZ_CM177735.1, forward strand.
TTGTGTTGGCGCTGATTGATATGGATACCAAGACGGTCTTGGATATATTTTAGATGGTTATTATATTCCCCAACGACCGTTTTGAGCTGAGGGGAAGTTAAGAAGTCTAGGTTTACTTTACGAGTGACAGTTTCAGTCAAGTTATAATCCTTATCTTGTTTATGGTTTTATTATTAAATGAGTGGATTTATTCATGGATTGATTTATGAACAGACCTCTGTTTATTATGGCTGTTTCATATCGAAATTCAAGCCAATTAGCACAGGCCTAAAGTCGAAATTTGTAAATGGTGACGTTCAAAGCAGGCATTTTATAATATGGTTTTTTATTTAAGCTGTATCAATGAGGCTGCTGATAAGTCTATTAAGCATTTTATTGGTGTAATTTATAGGTGCGGTCATGCTTAAATAAATCTCTGTTAAAGAGTAACATGGACAATAGACAAAAGTATGACAATTGCAAATATTATCCCGAGTGATTGAATGTGTATTAAAGGGTCAAATCAGGGTAAGATAAAGGGTAAAGAAATAGATTAAGAGGATTGGGTTGCGGTGAGAAAAATGGTGCGAAAAATTATAAAATAAAACAAGGCCACCAACGCAGCCTTAATCCATAAAGAGAGTCAATAAGCTTAATTATCACATTTAACTCATAAACCTAAATTATAAAGATAACTAATAAAGATAACTCATAAAGACAGTGATCAAAATAGGTAAATCAAACGAGGGTATTATGTCAATATCGCAGGCCATAACAGAGCAAACCGTTTTAATCGCAGGAGGCGGGCACGTTGGCTTGTCATTTGCCTTGTTGCTAGCTGATAAAGGTATTGCGAGTACTATTGTTGAGCGCAACCGCTATCCTAAGATGGGCCCAGAAGAGGACGCAAAACGCACGCATTATTTGGACAGTCGTAATACTGCGCTGTCACGTCGGACGGTGCAGATTTATCAAGAGATTAACCTGTGGGATGAGCTACAAAGCCATGCGTGCCGTATTGATGCAGTGCAAGTCAGTGAGCAGGGTAGCTTTGGCTATGCGCAGCTGAATAAAGAAGAAGAGAAAGTAGAGTCGTTTGGACAAGTGATGGAAAACGCTTGGCTAGGTCGCAAGCTATTGCTAGCGGTGCAGGCAAGTCCTTTGATTACCCTGATTGATGGGGCAACAGTGACCGATGTCAGAAATAGCATCAGTAACAGATCCAGTAACAGTAATAGCTCCAGTTACAGCAATCAACAATCGGGCGGCTCAGTAACGATTACTTATGATACCGATTTAGCACAGCAGCAAACGCTCAGTACAGATCTACTGGTCGCGTGTGATGGGCGCGACTCGACGGTTCGCACGTTGATGGGTATCGCCACCAAAGATTACGACTATGGGCAATCTGCTATCGTTGGCGTGGTACAGACTGACAAACCGCATGAGCATATTGCGATAGAGCGCTTTAGTCCAGCGGGGCCATTGGCGGTATTACCGTTAACCGATGGCAGTTTTAATAGTGCAGGCAACGATAACAACGCTATACAGGCGGGCTATCGACGTTCGGTGGTATGGGTCTGTAAACGCGGTGAAGAGCAGCAGTATTTGGACAATGATGAGTTGTTTTTAGCGACATTGCAAAAGGCTTTTGGACAACGTGCCGGTACATTTTTAAAAGCCGGTAGACGCGGGGCGTATCCGTTAACTCGGGTATTGGCTGATCGTCAGGTTGAAGGGCGAGTAGTCATTATGGGCAATGCGGCTCACACCTTACATCCTGTGGCAGGACAAGGGTTTAATTTATGTATGCGTGATGCGCATGTACTTGCTAAGATGCTTGCAAATCAAGTATTAAGAGGCGAGGATATTGGCGAGGCAAGTATGCTAAAAGCGTATGAGCAGGCGCGTCAAAAAGACCAAAAGCGAGTCATTCGCTTCTGTGATGCCGTAGTGCATGGCTTCACCAATACCAACCCTGCTGTCAAACTAGCGCGTAATGTGGCCTTGATTGCTTTTGATAAGATACCGAACGTCAAGCCTTTGGTCGCAAGCTACGCGATGGGTTTGAAGTCATAGCTTGGCTAATTTTTAAACGAGCTCTAAACTGCTTGGCTTTAAACTGCTTGGCTCTAAGCTATAAGTTACGTGCAGACTATTGAGACTAGAATAATGAAGCTAATCTCGCTTGTATGTTAAAAAAGCCATAGATAAGTGTTAACCTTAGCTATGGTAGCAGGTAGAGTGAGCTAGTGATCTCGCTATAGCCAAAGAGCTCGACGCAAAGATAAAGCCCTCTACCTGTATTTCTTTAGATTGAATGGTATCAAAGTGCCTTAGAAATTAAAACTAAGAGACACTGTATTCACAAGGGAAATGCAAAGAAATGACCTATCAAGTATACGTTGGAATTGACATATCCAAAGCTAAATTTGACGCAACATGGCTAAACAGAGAAGGTAAAAAAGTTAAAAACAAAGCCCACAGTAAAACCTTTACTAATGACGAAAAAGGCTTTGCAATCTTTACCAAATGGCTAGCTAAGCAAAGCACAAACAAGAAACCGGATGAGTATCTTATCATCATGGAAGCCACAGGCATATACTATGAGAACCTAGCCTATGATCTACATAGTAAAGGCTACACAGTAGCCGTTATTAATCCGGCATATGCCAAACAATTTGCAGGTGCCATCGGCAGTCATCACAAAACCGACAAACAAGACGCGTACGTACTCGCGCAATACGCCTATACAAGGCACCCTAAAGCATGGGAGCCAGAACCTGAGCACGTCAGAAAGCTCAAGTATCTGCTAGACCGTTTAGACACGCTCAAGGCTGATAAGAAGCGAGAAAGCAACCGTCTAGAAAAAGTTGAATCTAGAAAGAGCTATGACAACGATATCGCCCAATCTATAAAACAAGTGATAGACACTTATAACGAACAAATAGATATCATCCAAGCCAAGATAGATAAACACATAGGTAATCATCCTGACTTAAAGTCAGGCTATGACAACCTAGTTAGCATTCCAAGCATAGGTAAGACAGTCGCACCGAATGTATTGTCGTTACTCCTATCTAAAGACTTTAAGGATGCTTCGCAATGCGCCTCATTTGTTGGATTAACCCCTATACATATACAGTCAGGAATCTTTAAAGGAAGAAGCCGTATTAGTAAAAAAGGGGATGGCAACCTACGATCGAAGTTGTTCATGTGTGCGTTATCTGCAATTAGTTGCAATCCTGATGTTAAGCAACTATACGAGCGACTGCTGAAGAGAGGAAAATGCAAGAAAGTGGCTTTGATTGCAGGTATGAGAAAGTTATTACAGATTTGCTATGGTGTGATAAAGCACCAAAGCAAATACAAACCTCAAGTTACTATTTGATAGTAATTTGAGTTGACATATAAGATGGTATCTTTGCGCTACTATCTCCTTGAGCACGCATAGCGGAATGCTAAAGGATGCCGTGTCTCCTGCTTCGCGAGCCACTGCATCCTAAGCCTCCGCAATTTGCGCGCTCAAGCAGTATATCCGCTGCAATCGAGGCTAAACCGCTTTTTATAGTCAACCTGTCAATAGTGTTAGCCAATAAGTTTTAGCTAATAAAAGAACCAAATTATGACTATGATGTGAGTCCTCATAATATGGTTTCTATCAAATAGCCTATCTTTATATATAAGACTGGGTTAGACGGAGTTAGACTAATTGACCCTGTTATTTGAACATTTGATTTGTCGCATTTTGGACTTACCTTTATCGATAGAATAAGTTCTAAATTTAGTATTATTTTATCATTCGTTTAATTCTTGTTGTCAGTACTCGTTTCTTCATTCGTTTCTTCATTCGTTTCTTCATTCGTTTCATCATTCGTGTCATTACTCGTTTCTTCATTCGTGGAACTACATTATGTCCGTCAACTCTTTAAAATCGTCGAATACCCTTATTATCGGAGGGGGCATCGTTGGTGCTACCTTAGCGATAAAACTGGCTCAACAGCAGCAGCATGTCACCTTAGTGGATGTCCGTCCCGAGTTAAGTGACGCACAGTGGCAACAAAAGCTTGAGCAGCGTGATGCGCGGGTATTTGCCTTAAGTATCGCCAGTATTGAGCTATTAAAAGAAGTGGGTGCGTGGCGTCTCATTACGGCATCAGGGCGAAAAGCGGACTACACCCAAATGCAGGTATGGCAACAAGATGGCAAAGGTGAGCTTAAGTTTGGTGATGAGGCAGTGCCACAACTGCTTGGCAGTATGGTTGAGCCATTTGTCATTGAACGTGCCTTATATCAGCGTCTGGCAGATACCGATATCAGTGAGTATCTAACGGTTTTAGCCGGTCATAAAATGGTGGCTCTGGACTGGTACGGCGAGCAAAAAGGCTATCAGGTCACTTTAGAGTCTGGGAAGGGCGTAACTAAGACGATACTGCAAGCCAAGCTATTAATTGGCGCGGATGGCCGAGGTTCCATGGTGCGACGTGAGGCGGGTATTGGTATGGATAGTCTCGACTACAAGCAAACGGCAATTTGCTGCGCGATTAAGACGCAACAACCGCACCGTGCGACGGCCCGTCAGTTAATGCTACCGACAGGGACATTGGCATTGTTGCCCTTAGCAGATGTCACCACTGAGGACAAAGCTCATCCGCAACATTGGCAGTCTGTAGTATGGAGTTTGCCACGTAATAGAGCCCTTGAGCTGTTGCAATTAAATGAAGAAGACGGTGATACATTACGCACAGAATTGGCCGCCGCTAGTCAATATGCGCTCGGTGATATTGAGCAGCTTGAGTCTATCGCTAGCTTCCCATTGACCGCTCAGCAAGCGCAGCACTATGTCAAAGAAAACGTAGTATTGGTCGGTGATGCGGCACATGGGGTGCATCCGCTGGCAGGGCAGGGTCTAAACTTAGGCATGCTGGATGTGGCAGCTTTGGTGGATACTTTGATGGAAGACTATCAGCGTAGTGGCGGTAGATGCTGGGGGGAGCTTGCCACGTTACGCCGTTATGAGCGTGTGCGTCGCCCACATAACAGCATGATGATGCACAGTTTTTCTTTGATGAATTGGCTGTTTGCAGGTGACTTTGCCGCTTTGCGACCCGTGCAACAGATTCGTAGTGAGGGAATGTACCGCGTCGGGAAAATCAAACCGTTAATGCGATTATTTACCAAGCAAGCAAGTGGGGTATAGTTTTATAGTTTATGAGTTCTAATAATCATATTGATGGCTGACATTGCAACTTTTGTGTGAATCCAAATTGTGTAAGTCCAAATAGAGTATTAATAGGCGTCCTATTTGATGACGCCTACCCAAACCTATCCAAACGAGGCGAATACCACCATCAATACTGGCGCTACAATATTAATAATAAACCCAAAGCTAATTGCCAACGGCACGACCGTCAATCCGCCTGACTGCTGAATAACAGGTAACGTAAAATCAAGACTGGTAGCCCCGCCAAGTCCGACGGCAGCTGAGGGATGGCGCCGCATAAATAGCGGAATAAACAGTAATGCGAAAAATTCACGAACCAAATCATTAAATAACGCGACGCTGCCCCAAACAGCCCCATAAGCATCGGTCATGACGATAGCAGAGAGAGAATACCAGCCAAAGCCCGATGCTAGTGCCAAGCTTTGAGTCAACGACACCTCATCAAATATCATCGCAAACATCACGCCGCCTAGCAGTACCGATAAGGTAAATATCACACTAGTTTGCATACCACGTTTGCTGAGTACCACCTCTTTTAAGGTAATGCCTGACGCTTTAAGACCAATGCCCACCAGTAAGATCAGGATCATAAGTAAGACGGTCATCGTGTTTTCTGGAGGCATAAAACCTGAAGGCAACACCTTCCCAATAATAAATCCAAGTACCACACAACATACCTGAATCAAACTGCCTCTGATACTGACTTTGTGCTCAGTACTGCCCTTATTAACGACAGGTTGCCACGGTACTAACCGATCAAATAGCATCAGTCCTGCCAAACCAGCGCCAATGGTCAGTACCGATAATACGCCAACGTACAACACAATGTCTTTTATTTGGCTACCCAGCCCCTGCACCTGTGCCAGCTCAATACCAATTAAGGTGAGGATAATATAAACCAAATAACCAAGCAGGCGCTCTGAATAACGCATGACGGTACTATTTAAAGGTAAGGCAAAGCCGATAAATAAAGGCGTTAATACCAATATGAGTGTGATAAAACTATCGAGGTTTTCAGGTAATTGCATCAGGGGTTCGTCGATATTTGAAAGGGTGTGGTGGTAAGCTCGATTGCTTTTGCTTTTTGTTTCATAGCTTTTCTATAAATTAACCTATCCCTTGTTAAACTCGGTCAGGCGGATTAAATCAGCTACTTGTAGCGTTTGATTTGTTGTGTTTGGACTTGCATTTCTTAATAGGTTAATTTCTAGATTTGGTATCATGTATACATGTATAACGTTATTTATCAATGGCTAGGGCGTGTAAAACATTCGCGAATTAGCACTGCTGATAGCTAAAATGAACGGGAATCGCTGCGATTCTACCATAGCCAGGTTAGCTGAGGGGACAGACGACATTAAAAAAGACAACCTGCTTATAAAAACAGAGTGTCTTTTTGCCTGAAAGCACCGTACTTTGGTATATGAATACAGATGCTTACTTTTTAAATGTTCCAAAGACTTTTTGAATATTGCAAAGACTCTAAGAGACTTGCGCATCTACAATCTAAGAGGCTTGCGCTTCTAAAATTACAGTTTCAAGCGTCTTTTGACGATTGTCTAGATTTGCTAAAGTCTTGATGTCAGCACCAATATCAGTACCAGTGTCAGCACCAATCACCGGAGCAGGATTTTTTAAATTATCTGATAAAGGATAACCAGATAACGGATAAATGATACTGCTAGCGGGGGAAGTTGTCGGCGTTGGGAAATCATTCCGATAATGACCACCGCGACTTTCCTCACGAGTGAGCGCAGACTGAAGCAGTAATGAGGCCAAGGTAAGCAACCGATTAAAACGATAATAATCTAGATTAGAGTTGCCATCAGACTGAGCACTATCCGCTTGTGTTAGCTTGGTATGGCATTGCTGTTGCCATAAGTAGATTTGCTCTAATGCCTTTTGCAAGCTAGATTCATGACGTCTTATACCCATATTAGTGGTCATCAGTTGCTTTAACGCCGCAATATGAGTAGCACTATCCCAATGGTGCTCATTGGAGTTTGTTGTGTTTGTCATGTTTCTCAGAAGCTTTGATGCTGCTTTATCACTGGCCTTAGTAGATTCAAGGTGAGTAGATTCAACGTGCGGCTTAATAGCGACTGCAAATTGAGCGCCTGAATGTGATACCTGAGGTGGTGCCTCCCAATGAGAAAGGTCTGCTAAATAGCTAGGGATATGGTTAGCCACTTGTTGACCCACTACCACACACTCAAGCAATGAATTACTGGCCAAACGATTGGCTCCATGAAGACCTGTATTGGCGACTTCACCTGCCGCATACAATCCTTTGACATCGGTCAGCCCAGTTGCCGACGCTAGCACACCGCCACACGTATAATGAGCGGTAGGGGCGACCGGTATAGGGTCAGTGGTGATATCAATACCCAAGCTTAAACAATGTGCGTAAATATCTGGAAAATGTTCACGTATAAATTCAGCCGGTTTATGCGATATGTCTAAATGTACATAGCCAAGCTTGTTGGGTTCATTGACTTCACCTGAGATACAGCCAGACTTGTCATTGGCATCTATCTTGTTATTGGTATTGGTATGGTCGTTGTCGTTCACGTGAGCAATGGTGTGATTAATAGTATTAGAAATAGTATCAGCAATGGTATTAGCATTGAGCGCTATTTCGTTAGCGATAGCACGGGCTACGATATCACGTGGCGCTAATTCCGCCCGCTCATCGTAGTCTGGCATAAAGCGTTTGCCAGTTAACGGGTTAATTAGCAAACCACCTTCACCGCGTACCGCTTCAGAGATCAAAAAGTTCCTATCGCCACGCTCATCATCATAGACCAGACCAGTCGGGTGGAATTGAATAAACTCAAGATTAGCCAAACGGCAACCCGCTTCCCATGCCATCATAATCCCATCACCGACACACACATTGGGTGCAGTGGCTCGGCTAAATAGCTGACCCAGACCGCCGCTGGCAAGGACTATAGCCTTACTTTTGATTTGCTTTAGGCAATTATTTTGGGCATCTAACACTTGTGCACCTGTGCAGACAGGGTTATTGTCACCTTCCGTTATTAGGCTTAACGCTTCATGGAAGGGTAAAACGGTAATGTTGTGTGCAAGTGCCAGCTGTTGATGCAAACTGGTCATAATATGGCGACCTGTCGCATCTTCGGCATGGGCAACACGGCGCCGACCATGTCCGCCTTCTTGAGTTAAGTGCAAATCTGACAGCTTTAGTTTGCCTGCATCTGTTTTATAACCCCTTGTATCACCCGTTTCATGCTCAGTTTCATTATCAGATTCATGCTCAGTTTCATGATCGGTCTCTTGAGTTGTAAAAGGCACATCACGCTCTAGTAGCCAGTTTATAGCCTGCTTACCTTGTGAGAGAATGTGAGTGGTGGCTTGCACATCGCAGAGGCCATCCCCAGCTATTAGCGTATCACTAACATGATCTGCCACTTTATCCTCTTGATCAATCACTGCTGCAATACCGCCTTGAGCATACTGGCTAGAGCACGCCTGCAAGTCTTCTTTGGCTAAGACGATAACGTGAAGGTCGTTAGGTAAAGACAGGGCAGTGGTCAAACCTGCCAAACCCGCACCGATAATTAACACATCACAATGATCAGTCAACTGAGCTGCTGAGCTGTGCATATCAGAGTGCATACCAGTGCGATGCAGATCTGAAATGCGATTCTCGAGGTGGGTTTTAGGCAGTGACATAATTGATCTCAATAAAATGAATAATGGGGCAATGTGTTTCAGCTGATATGCTCGGTGCAGAACAGGTGAATAAATAATCTTTAGCTAGTAAACAGGCGGATAAGTAGGCTCTGACTTAAGCAGGACCCACTTTTTCAAATAAGGGACGGTCTTTAACGATATCACCACTGGCGGCCACCCGACGTTTTTGTTCGGCAGCGAAGTCAAGCATACGTTGTAGTGGCTTAAGAGCGGCGGTGGCAAGCTCAGGATCTAGTTTAATTTCGCCTGTACCGTGCTCTAAACACTGTTCAATGCCTTTTAGACCGTTCATTGCCATCCAAGGGCAAAAGGCACAGCTTTTACAGGTGGCACTTTCACCAGCCGTTGGCGCCGCTAAAAAGAGCTTGTCAGGCGACTGTTTGCGCATTTCATGCAGAATACCAAGATCAGTTCCTACGATGAATGTTTTGGCATCCATCTCATGCGTGGCATTTAACAGCTTACTGGTAGATCCGACGACATCCGCGAGTGCCACAACACTATCGGGTGACTCAGGATGCACTAACACCACGGCTTCTGGATGTTCTGATTTTAATTGCTCAAGTTCACGGGCCTTAAATTCATTATGGACGATACAAGAGCCTTGCCAAAGCAGCATATCGGCACCGGTTTGTTTTTGTATGTATTTACCCAAATGGCGGTCAGGACCCCAGATGATTTTCTCGCCTTTTTCATGCAGGTAAGTGACGATTTCAAGACCAATAGAGGAAGTTACTACCCAGTCCGCACGGGCTTTTACCTCAGCGCTAGTATTGGCATAGACCACCACGGTACGATCAGGGTGCTGGTCACAAAAGGCGCTAAACTCATCGATAGGACAGCCTAAGTCGAGAGAGCATTCTGCTTCTAAGTCGGCCATTAGCACCGTCTTCTCCATACTTAGAATTTTGGCCGACTCTCCCATAAAGCGCACACCCGCCACCACTAAAGTGTCAGCTTCATGCTCTTTACCAAAGCGTGCCATCTCTAACGAGTCGCCGACGCAGCCACCTGTCTCTAACGCTAAATCTTGAATATAGGGATCGACATAATAGTGGGCAACCAATACCGCATTGTGTTCTTTTAACAGTCGTTTGATATTGACTTCTACCTGTTGACGCTCACTACGAGAAAGCTCAGCGGGTATCTTCGCTTTGGCATACTCTATATCAATGGTCTTGATGGCTGATTGCTGATTACTTTGAGCAAGGGTCGGTGCATCGTAGGCAAAAAGCTCTACTTTTTCTGCTGGCGCGGTTGAGCTGGCATGTGAGGTGGTCATAGTAAATTCCCTGTAACGTTTATAGAACTGATGCAAAATTAAGAAATGATAGTGACTAGAGGTTGTTTATTGGTAGTGTCTGCAAGGTGAAGAAATATGTTTTATCAATCATTTGTAATTGTCCTTAAGCACTTAAACCCAGTAAACATTTATATTCATTTTTACGTTAGTCGTAGTTTTTTTTAAGTGTTCGTCTCTTTAAGTCTTTATTTCATTAGGTCTTATTTTATAATTTCTTAATGTCAATAAATACTAGTAGGCAATGAGTCGCTGCTAATCAGTTCAGTAGCTAAATTCTTAGTCTTTGAGCTTCAATTTAAAATAATTAAATTCATCTAAAATAGTAGTGAGCTTTAATTATGCTCATTCTGAGCATAATTACAAGTTTTTTCCAAAAATATTTGTTAACTCAGTGTAATAATTTTGATTTTTATTTGAGTTTTAATAGATAATTTCGCGTTATCATTAGACTTAAATAACCTTTCAATAATCTACTGGTTAGGGTACACATGCCGTGTAATTGTGGCGATTAAGCGGTATACTACGGCTTTAATTAAACATATCGCTGCAAGACCAGATAGTGCCAATAACGTAAATAGAGTTTATAGTTTGAAAAAATTTCCCTATCGCTAATCATCTGATTGAAGAGAAGTATGAGCTTGTCGTTTTCCCACGCCCATAGTCAAGGTAGCGGCACTACAGAAGTAGTGGCAGTATTAATTGCTATTACAGAAAATAAAGCCCGCGTCTTAACGGTAGAAGGGGGCAAGCTATTGCCAAATGGACCGCTTATGCCGTTGCATCGCTCGCTTCAAGCTGGTGTGCGACAGTGGGTGGAAGAGCAGACGCAGCAACCTTTGGGCTATATTGAACAGCTATATACCTTTGTGGATACCAATAGGCGTAACAAGGACGGCCATGCGTTGGTATATGTTAGCTATATGGGTCTCGTACAAGAGTCTAATGAGACCAATGACGTCAATAAAGCAACTCATTTGGGTTCGATTTGGCGGGATTGGTACGACTACTTCCCGTGGGAAAATCATACGGAAGAAGAGAGCATACAACACAGCATTCAGATTGCAGAAAGGTTAAAGAAGTGGGCCAACTCAGCGAAAGAAAAGGGAGAAAGAAAAAAGCGCTTGCAACGTATTTATTTATGTTGGGGAGGCGACTGCCAAGAGGATTCGGACTTTAAAAGCATCCTCTCCAATGATGATAGTCAGAGTGATTCGGCCAATGAGATGTTTACCAAGTGGGTCGCTGAGCATGCCTTACTGCGCTATGAAATGCTTTATGAAGCGGGCTTGATACCTGAGTCACCGTTTTATAATGCCATCAAGCTACCGGATAACTGGCAACAGGTTACTGGCGAACCCATGTATTATGATCATCGCCGCGTCATTGCCACTGCCATATCAAGGCTACGGGCTAAAATTGAATATCGTCCATTGATTTTTGGTTTAATGTCAGAAGAGTTCACCCTATTGCAGTTGCAACAGAGCGTGGAAGCTCTTTCTGGGGTGCCATTGCATAAGCAAAATTTTAGGCGGTTATTAGAAAGTCAAAACCTACTTGAGCTTACAGGCAATAGCAGTTATGAAGGAAGAGGACGACCTGCTAAGTTATATCGTTTTCGATTTGATGTTGAGTTACAAAGCTTGTTGATGGATAGTAAGCTGCCTAAAAGTAACCGTTGATAATGAATTATAAAATTGTTTTATCACTGTTTTGTCTAAAACATAATATTTATAATTGATTAATGTTTGCTAAAGATACTTATCTTCGTTATATTTATGCTCATATTGAGCATTAAAACTAATATAAATTAGTCATTTCTAAGCACTTAATTTCTTATTTAAGCACTTAGTTTCTTAAAATTTATAAGCTTTATTAAAATTAGATAGCATTTAACTAGCGTTAATAAGCGTTAGAAACTAAAAAACGCTGCATAGCTAGGCACCGTTAATTATAATATCGCCAAACTAATAAAATCTAATAACAAGTCATAATCAAATAATGTTTAGCCAATAAGGACCTTTTATGTCAACTAATACGGCCTCAAGTCGCGATGTATCCACTAGCGCTACCACTGATACTCATGAGCCACCCTTAAATGATGTGTTGCTAGTGCCATTGATTGAAGTCGCATTATTAGAGGACTTGGGTCGCCGTGGAGATGTTACTTCTCAAGCTACGATACCGGCTGATAAGCAGGCTACTCTCACACTGGCAGTACGAGAAGATGGGGTGGTTTGTGGGCTTGATTTGGCAAGATTGGCCTTTGCACAAGTTGATGCCAATATTGAGTTTACACCGCAAACGCATGACGGCGCTTGGGTGACGAAAGGTCAAACCTTAGCGACTATTAGCGGCAATGCGCGTAACTTGCTAACGGCAGAGCGTACGGCGTTAAACTTTATGACCCACTTAAGTGGTATTGCTACTGCGACTAGACAAGTTGTTGATTTAATTGCCGATTATCCAGCGCAAATTACCTGTACCCGTAAGACCATTCCAGGATTAAGAGCGGTACAAAAATATGCCATACGCTGTGGGGGTGGCCGCAATCATAGAATGGGCTTGGACGATGCCATCTTGATCAAAGACAATCACATTGCGATTGCTGGGAATATTCCTAATGCAATAGCGCAGGCGAAACAGTTAGCAGGCCATCTTATACCTATTGAAATAGAAGTGGATACGCTGGCACAATTGCAACAGGCCATTGATGCCGGTGCAGAATTGGTACTACTTGACAATATGAGCCCTGATACCTTGCGAGAAGCGGTGGCGATATGCAAAACTCATCCCAGTGGACGAGTCAAAACAGAGGCCTCTGGGGGTATTACCCCTGATAGTGTGGTTGATGTTGCCAAAACAGGAGTAGACTTTATTGCGATGGGTTATCTTACTCACAGCACCACAGCGCTTGATATTGGCATGGATTTTTCCGCCTAATAATAGCGTTTAAAATGTCAAAGCGTATATATTGTCATGTCGTATGCTTGTGAAGATTAAGGTATGGATCAAGGTATTTTAAATGACGTTCTCAGAACGTCTTTATAACGAGGTAAGTAAGGGTTAAAATAACGCCCTTTTTTGCAAACTAAGGCGCCCATTATGGACACCGAAATTGTTAAAATAATTTTAGCGTTTGTGGTTCTAATTAACCCGTTTAGTGCTTTAACGCTGTTTTTAGATTCGACTCGCGGCTATAACATGGTTGATAGGCGCCGTTTTGCGCGTATTAGTAGTCTCACTGTGTTTATTACTATCGGCTTTTTTACTATCGCTGGTGAACTGCTGCTAAAAGCGTTAGGGATATCTATCGGCTCATTCCAAGTAGCGGGTGGTATCTTGGTGCTTTTGATTGCCATCAATATGATGAATGGTGAGGGTAACCCTGTCAAACCTGACCAAGAAAATGTTGAGTTTGATGATAGTATTGAAACTATAGGCAGCTCAGCGGCAGCAGTTGTGCCTTTAGCAATACCGATGATGGTTGGTCCTGGCGGTATTTCTACGGTCATTATTTATTCTGCTCAAGTGCACTCTTGGCAACAAAAACTGGCCATCATTATTGCTGGATTAATGATAGCAATCTTCTGTTATTTAGCGTTAATGGCAGCGGGACGATTGAGTAAACTGTTGGGAGATACTGGACTTAATATTATCAGTCGTATAATGGGTATGTTGCTAGCTGCGGTAGCAATTGAGATCTTAGTCAGTGGTCTACGTACTATTTTTCCGCAGTTAATTTAGCGTTTTACTTTAAACTGAAAGAGTCATGTTTAACACGCTATTTGAGACCGTATTTTAAAACTATATCTTTTAAAACTATATAGAAAAAGTTTAACCACTGTACAAATGCCACGCTAAATAAATCATCAGTATTCCCACCAATGCATCGAGCACATTCCACGCTTTGGGTTTGGCAAATAGGGGGGAGAGTAATCTTGCCCCATAGCCTAAGCTAAAAAAGAACACAAACGACGCGCTGACCGCACCTATCGCAAACCAAAGTTTACTTGTTGCACCCGTCGATACCATGCCCACCAGTACCAACGTATCCAAATACACATGAGGATTGAGCCAGGTAAATCCAAAGCAAAGTAACAATGACTTTCGTAAGCTAGTCACAACTTGTGACTCTGCGGTAATGGCATGTGATTTACGAACACTGGCGTATAAGCTTTGCAAACCATAGGCTAACAAAAATAAGCTTCCTGCTAACTTTGCAAATTGAACCACGTTCGGGTATTTTGCAGTAATAGCACCAAAGCCTGTCACCCCAGCTGAAATCAGTAACGCATCTGAAGCGGCACAAAATAAACAGATGGCAAGCACATGTTGCTTTTTGAGACCTTGCTTTAAGACAAAGGCATTTTGCGAGCCAATAGCAAAAATGAGCGATAGCCCTAGTGCAAAGCCTGATACATAATCCATCTGGTTAACCTTAATAATTTTTATAAAATAGATACTAACCTTAAGCTGCTACATCGAATATATAATTGATTTGACACGATGACGTCACACCGATATTTGTAAAGGAATAATTTATGACTCAAGCCACCGCAATGCTATTGATGTTTATACTGTATGGCGTTCTGCCTGCTGCTGGACTATATTTGGGATATCGTGGTGTCAAAAAAATTACCCAGCCCAAGATGTTAGCATATAAGGCGATGCCAAAACTTGGCTTTATACCTGAAAAGAGCATACCGCCCGATATCAAACAAAAGCTAGATGCCATTAATGACAAAGGAGAAAAGCTTCGAATGCTGTATGGTGATACCAATAATGATGGGGTCATCGATGACAAAGATGCGGTGGATGAAACCTATATCATGATCAAAAATGTGCTGGATAAGCATATTCCAGAAGCAGTCGCTGACTATCGTCGTTTGCATGACTTAGACCAAGTACCCAGCGCCTCTAACAAGACAATTATTGAAGATATTAGACCGTCGAATAGCGCTACAGACAGTAGTCATTCCTTAAGTCGAGCCGATACAACCAAGATCAGGAACTCAAACGTCACCGGTCGAGAAGCGCTATTAGAAGTACTCGATACCGTGAATAAGCAATTCGATGATTTGCTTGATGCCGCTTATCATCAAGATGGACAAAAACTACTGGCTACCAACCGTTATCTCCAGCAACGCTTTGAAAAATAAGACAAGTAGCACAAATGCCATCAATACCACAGTCATTAACGGGGTATATCAATAAATGATAGTATCAATAGGAGCAGGGCTAGCCGCACTAGCAGTGACAGGTTATTTAGGTCGCAAAGGCTGGCTTGCTTTTCACCGTGCTGTCGGAATAACCCCTGGAACACTGAAATATAGAGAGCCAGCCCAGTTGCCACCACCAGAAATGATTCAACTAGATCTGAGCACTGAGCAATTACAACACTTGCCTGCCAGCGCCCTTGAGTATATTCAAAGAATTGATTTCAAAGCTGATATCTACCAAGCATGGCGGACTGATATTGAACAATCAGGACAAACTTTAGGTCATCGTACTTTAAATGCGACAGAAGATGAGTTTGTTATTCAAAAGCTACTAAATACCCGATTACCCCAAGTCATTGAAAGCTATCAGACCATTGCCCGTCATGACAACCGTTTACAACATGCCAATATACCCACTGCCGAAAACACCACCCTTGCAAATAATCAAGCTCAGGCATTGGAGTTGTTGATAGCGTTACTCATTCAGATTGAAACAAAGCTTGATGCGCTCCTAAGCCGCTGTCAACAAGAGAGTATACAGGAGATGCAGGCCATGCGGCGCTATCTGGACGATAGAGCATAAAGGTTAAAAAATAAAGAATATATTAGTATTACCATTGAAGATAGACTAAAAAGGCATAACTTCAAAAAGCCCCTTTACACTGTATAAAGGGGCTTTATTTTCTGGAATGTAATAGCTCTGAGTCCTGATTAGCGCTTAGCTTTTAACGCTTATTAGAGCGTTGTTTACGGGCATCCCGAACCGGACGGGCTTTCAATGGTTTTTTCTGGAAGCGTTCTTTCTTGATTTTCGCTTTACCATGAACGCCCATATCTTCTCGGGGACGCATATCGACCAACTCGATTAAACGGTGAATATCCTTTCGATCAAGCTCAATAAAGCGGCCCGTCCGTAGCTCTTTTGGCAAATCAACCGAACCATAACTGGTACGCAGTAGACGACTGACTTTAAGACCTTGCGACTCTATCAGACGACGCACTTCACGATTACGACCTTCTTTTAGCTTCACGTGATACCACTTATTCACACCCTCACCGCCGCCTTGTCTGATCTCCTCAAACTTCGCTAAACCGTCTTCAAGCATAACGCCTTCAGTGAGATTACGCATCATCTCAGGCGTCAACTCGCCCAAGATACGTACCGCATATTCGCGCACAATCTCATTAGACGGATGCATCAAGCGATGCGCAAGCTCCCCATCATTGGTAAATAACAACAGACCCGTTGAGTTGATATCCAAACGACCCACCATTACCCAGCGGTCATGCGTCAGTTTCGGCAAACGCTCAAACACCGTGGTACGACCTTCAGGATCATTGGCAGAACAAATCTCGCCTTCAGGCTTATAATAGGCCAACACACGACGACGCTTTTCACGTTCAGATTTGTACTTAATCAGACGGCCATCCACACGGATTTCGTCACCTTGGGTAACGCGGTCGCCAATAGTGGCAGGGGTTTGATTGATTGAGACACGACCAGACTTAATGACTTCTTCCATCTGACGACGTGAGCCTAAACCCATACGTGCCAATGCTTTTTGCAGCTTTTCAGTACCTGCTGTACTGGCTTTGGTCGTCGGTTCCTCAAACTGAAACTCAACATGGTTTGGGATAGGTGCGTTTTTTGAGGCTACATCTTGATCGGATGTTTCAGAGGTTTTGTCAGGGTGTGTTTTATGATTAATACGAGGCATAGGTAGCTTCCTTGAATCGGTGAGTGGCTACATTTCACAATGTAGAATAGGGTTTGACGTTCACAAAGTTAATTTAAAACGAGTCTTAAACCATTGCTTTGTGATTTAGGAGGGCTATTATACGCCATTTGGCTTAGCTTTTCTTGATGTTTTGCAAATTTGTTCAAAAGAGGGGAATTTAATATACGGAACTTATCCCGCTTTCGCTACTATCTTCTTACCTAAGCAGTATATCTATATTTGCTTCAATTTATTATCACAAAATTAAAATATTGAGCCTATGGACTCTCACTAGAGAAACTGAGTTTAAATAAATTATAGTAGTCAATGCCCTAAAATAGTAATATGGTTTATCTCATAAATATAAAGGCTAGGGACTAAATATGGCAACGACACAACAACAAGTATTAATTAAAGAAGAAGCAAGTAAATTATTTGTATTCGATGAAGTGTATAGCTTTAGAGCGGCACAGGAACAAGCAGAAAAAAAGAAGCTCAATGCCTTTGGTATGATGGCAAAACTTAATCCCCTAAAGCGTCCAAAAGAAGAAACCGTTCAGTTATCGCGCAAAGAAAGTCGCTTAGAGCCATACTGGCATATAGAAGCGACCAAATCCGTTGACTATGAATGCCAAATCACTTATCAAGTGCCTATCCATAACCCTTATGTACAGTCAATTCAGGTTGGAGATGAAACCTATGAGGTGGCTCGTACTAAAGACAAAGCAAGAATTGATATACCTGCACTAGAATCATGTCATCGAAAAATATACTGTAATCGACTTATTGATGGGCTAAACCGAGATATTAATCCAGACATATTTAAAAACTATAATGAAAAATATAAGTTTGAGGAGCAAACTGCCGTTTCTGAAAACCAGAATGTCATTGAACCCCTTATTCCTCAGCAAACAGTTATTCAAAAAGCCTGTTCTTTATTAAATAGTGAAGCTGTAAATGCTCATAGTATCCATAATGACACCATCACCTTTGATAAAATTCATCTATTTTTAGTGCCTGTTTTTGCTTTTGAGTTCGTTTGGGGTACGGTTGATAAAACAGGAGTTATTGAAGTAAATGGACTAACAGGGGAAGTCATCGAAAACGGGGAATGGTACAAAAATAAAATTAGCGAAATTTTAACTCGTGAAATGCTGGTTGATATTAGTGCCGATATCGCTAGTGAGTTAATTCCTGGTGGTGGCATAGCGATTAAAGTAGTGGGCAAGATGATTTAGTCTAAATAGAAATAATAAACCCTTTTAAATTGAAAAGATTTCAAATCTTAACAATAGAGAGCGCCCTATATCAAGAATTAAGAGCCCTCTCTATTTTTTTGTTACGAGATTCTATAACAAATCTAGAAATTAACCTATCGATGAAGGTGAGTGCAAACGCTAAAATATAAGATTCAAAGAGTATTTCATAGAGAAGGTATTTCATAGAGAAGGTATTATCTAAACAGCTCAATCAACTTCTCCAAATACTCCCCATCAACCTCATCAAACGTCGCCAGTTTATCCGAATCAATATCTAATACGGCAATAATCTCGTTATTTCTATCTCTGACCGGCACCACAATCTCTGACTGTGATAATGCTGAACATGCGATATGATTCGGATGCGCATTAACATCATCGACAATTTGCGTCTTGCCGGTTGCCCAAACTTCACCGCACACCCCTTTGCCATGATTGATACGTGTACAAGCCAGTGGGCCTTGGAAAGGTGCAAGAATAAGCTGATTAGACTCAGTATCGACTCGATAAAAGCCTATCCAAAACCAGCCAAAGGTGTCTTTTAATAACGCAGTCAGATTAGCCATATTGGCAATCAAATCACTTTCACTACTGATGATGTCTTCTGCTTGTTTTAATAGCAGCTCATACTTTTCGACTTTATCAGCGTTAGGGTCAATGGGGGTCAAGTCTTGCATAGTCTTCTCTTATCTATCTTTTTATATATCATTTTACTTATCATAAGCCACTGGGTTTGAGCCGTGATTAAGAGTTGT
Source organism: Psychrobacter sp. CX5 (assembly GCF_057621535.2). Taxonomy (NCBI): domain Bacteria; kingdom Pseudomonadati; phylum Pseudomonadota; class Gammaproteobacteria; order Moraxellales; family Moraxellaceae; genus Psychrobacter; species Psychrobacter sp. CX5. The sequence goes on from NZ_CM177735.1 coordinate 1,940,169, forward strand.
TACGCTCTAGCAGCATCGCATCACCATAGCTAAAGAAGCGATATTTATGCTTAATAGCATGCTGATAAGCTCGCTCAATATTGTGCTTACCCGCAAAGGCTGATACTAGCATTAGTAAAGTAGATTTGGGCAAATGAAAGTTGGTTAATAAAGTATCTATCACTCCAAACTTAAAACCGGGATAGATAAATATATCAGTATCGCCCGCCCATGCTGAAATCTGACCTTGGGTATCGGCAGTTTTTTGATAAGCCGTTTCAAGCACACGGGTCACTGTGGTACCAATGGCAATCACTTTATGACCATTTTTATGAGTCTGGTTAATCAAGTCAGCCGTATCTTGTGGCAAATTCGCATATTCGCTGTGCATGGTGTGATTGAGCAGATTGTCGGTCTTAACCGGGGCAAAGGTTCCAGCACCCACATGTAAGGTGACAAATGCGGTGTTAATACCTTTATCAGCTAGCTTAGCCAATACCGTATCATCAAAATGGAGACTGGCAGTTGGGGCTGCCACGCTGGCAAGCTTAGTAGGGTCATGGAATACGGTTTGATAACGGAGATTATCGGTTTCATCAGCATGACGCTCAAAATAAGGAGGAATTGGCAATTCACCATAGCGCTCTAAGTCAGGCAATATTGGGTTTTTGAAGCTTAGGATAAACAAGTTCTCATGACGACCTATCATCACACAGTCTATATTGCCATCCGCCAACAATAGTCTCTGTCCGTATTTGGGCGCCTTACTGGCACGTACATGACATAGAGCGACATTATCGTAAATCTTGCCGCCCTTAGCTTGATCTTGGGTAAACTGCGTATCATCGGTCAGACGTTCTACCAACACTTCAACTTTTCCGCCACTGTCTTTTTTTCCAAAAAGTCGTGCTTTCATGACTTTGGTGTCATTAAATACGATTAAATCGCCTTGATTTAATAGCTCAGGCAACTGGGTAAATTTTTTATCCAGTACTTCAAATTGACAGTCGTTATGCGCCGGCAAGTACATAAGACGTGACGCACTGCGTTGCTCTAAAGGATAACGTGCAATATATTCATCAGGTAACTCATAGTCATAATCGTCGACACTTAGATAGCCCTCAGTTGAAGATACGGACTCAGTATCTGTTAAATGGTTTAAGGTGTCGTCAGGAGTAGGGTATTGATTGTTATGCTGGCTCATAGGCGGTCTTTAATCGTCTTAAAATAAAAGTGGTCAAGGCGTTCAAATAAAAAAGGCGAAAACTATGACTTAGGAAAACTATGACTTAGATTTGTTCTAGTCTGCCCCAAATTCAATAGTGGCTAGTTTAACAGAAACAAGCCTTTTTTGAGTTGCCTATAATATTTTTATAGCCCAAATAAGTCAGGTTGAGCGTTAAGGCTGTCGGGAGTGGTTAAATTAGAATAGGTAACGCCAACCAAGCGGATGGGTAGGTGTCGAGGGACATCATCCAGCAGTTTGCGCAGCCAATAATGGGCAGATTCAGCGGTAGGAAAGGGGGTGTGCAAGGTGTGTGAGCGGGTAATTTGGTGGAAGTCGGAATACTTGATTTTTAACGTTATGGTATGGCCGAGCCGACCTTTTTTGCTCAATTGGGTAAACGCATCGGCATTTTGCTCAAATATCTGATCCAATAATCGCTCTGTATCACTGATGTTGTCACGAAAAGTAGTCTCACTGCCTACCGATTTGTGTTTACGCTCTGCCTTGACAGGGCGGGTGTCATTGCCATGCGCAATTTCAGAATAAAAGCGACCGCGCTTGCCAAACTCATTGACCAATGTATCGACTGGCATGGCTCTTAAATCAGCCCCAGTATAAATTCCCATCTCATGTAAACGACGCGCTGTTGCTTTGCCGATCCCATGAAAGCGCTCAATGGGAAGCGCCGTGATAAAGTCATCGGCTTGCTCGGGTGTAATTACCGCAATGCCGTTTGGCTTGTTAATGTCTGAGGCAATCTTAGCCAACATCTTATTAAAGGACACCCCCGCAGAGGCTCGTAGTTGGGTCTGGTTATAGATTTCAGCGCGTAGCCAGTTTGCCATTAACGTTGCTGATCCATGATGTGCTTTGATACCCGTTACATCAAGGTACGCCTCGTCTAAGGACAATGGCTCAACAAGGTCGGTTAAACTTAGCATAATCTGTCTGATTTGTTGACTGACGCTACGATAAACGTCAAATCGAGGACGTACAAATATGGCGTCAGGGCAGCGACGTTTAGCCTCATAGCAGGACATTGCAGAGCGAACGCCAAATTTGCGAATCTCATAACTAGCTGCAGCAACCACACCCCGTCCATTTGGATCACCACCTACTACCAAAGGCTTACCGCGAAGTTCGGGGAAGTCGCGTTGTTCAACACTGGCATAAAATGCATCCATATCCAGATGGATTATTTTACGCTGAGGAATCGTTGACACGATAGCTGGATCGTCAGATAAAGAATGGCTCATTATATAATAGGGTCGGGGTTTATATTAGTATTAAGGTCAGATGCATAGATATCGTATTTCGCTCAGGTTAGAGTGTATGTAATGAAACCCATGATTTTTATAACCAGAACGGATGTCCGATGGATAGTGTACTTCTTACATAGTGCGATTCTTACATAGTGCGATTCTTAAATAGTGTGATTCTTAAATAGTGTGATTCTTAAATAGTGTGATTCTTAAATAGTGTGATTCTTAAATAGTGTGATTCTTAAATAGTGTAACAGGTTAAATGAACAGGGATAACGCTTAAAATGTATGAATATTTATGCCGACGATTAAGTGAGAGTTTTTTCAAATTTTCGGATAGAACATTTAGGGCAAGTTGGTGTATCACACTATGAATAATAGAGTAGCCACTGATGAATTTTAGACCATCATACACTTAGGTTTTAATTTCCGATTAAATTTTAAACAAGAATTTAGATATAATAGGATTGTTTGTATTTTTAAAAGTGGTTAAAAAACTATGTACAATAAAAATAACTGTAAAAACGATGACTTCATGGCAGATATGACTTTTAGGTATTTTTTAATAAGAAGAGCCAATATTTAAAAGAATAACTTTTTAAAGTTTTTATTGAAAACAACCTTAATTTTTGTAAAATTATAGTGTAAATCTACTAAATAAAATGCTAGTCTAGTAGTTAAATTTAGTTTTGTTAATAATATTTTTAACTATAAATAAAAAGGAAATTAAAATTGAAACAGATACTAGGCGCTCTTTCGTTAATGACACTAGGTATGATTAGTGTCTCTGCTCAAGCTGCAATGCATTATGACTCTCATGGTAATGTGGGTTATGATACTTTAGCTGAATGCCAAAGTGCTATTAAATCAGGCAACGCTAAATTTTATAGATCGAGTACTTTTCATAAACCACTACTACGTGGTAATGAAGTCGCGGTATCGAAAGGTCGTCTGGGTGACTTAGCACCGCAGTATACCAATGGTACCTGTGATATCGGGACGGGTCGTCGCGGTGGACGTGATGGCGTTGCTAGCGCGCTTCATGGTAAATATATTCCTTATTCGCCTGATATGATGATTAATCAATATGTCAATTCATCTGGCGATATCGTACGCGTATCTATGCAACAGTGTGATAACTGGTTCAGTAGTGCATTTCCACAAGGTATGCCAGTAGCGCCACCGCCGCAACCAGCACCACAACCTGCGCCACAGCCAGTACCGCAACCAGCTCCTCAGCCGGCTCCACCAACCCCTACCCCTGCTGTCCCGCAACCAGCACCTGCCCCAGCACCGACACCAGCACCGACACCAGCAGTTAATGCTGCCGTTGGTGGGCTTCCTTCATGGGCACCGCTAGCTGCTGCCGGTATTATCGGTATCGCTATTGCAGCAAGTAATGATTCTGACTCATCTAGTAGCTCTGGAACAAGTGGAACTTCTGGAACGACTAAATAATCTTTATTTAGCTAAATTAGTTAATAGTGATTGGTTGATAGTAATATGCCTTAAATTGTAGAAATTTAAGGCATATTTTTTCATAATCAAATAGTGAAAGAAAATGCAAAAATCATATAAGTCTCTTATCAATCTATTGGTCGTAACTAGTGCTTTAAGCCTGTTCGGCTGTGGGGTTAAAACGGGTTGCTCTGGTGAACGTACTCAATGCTTCGGCGTATCGAATAGTCTATTTAAAAATAAGGCGACTCAACCGAATTTAAGTCCAGATTTTAACTACATTAGACTCACAATGAATGGGCAGGTAGCTTGGCTGGCTCAAGGGGCAACGGATCAATGGCCAAGTGTCCATACAAAGGTTTATTACAGTGCTGACCGCTCTGTTTTTAAATGGTCAAATGGTCGATTAATATCGGTCACTACGCCAGAGTATAGCTGGCGTGAACGTACGATTACACCTTTAAACTGGTCGTCATCAAAACCGATCCAGTTTATCCGAGAAGTTGATACGGTTGATGGTATGACTGCTGTACAAGAGCGACGCGAGTTGAGAAGTAGTGCCATTCCTGATCATGACAGTTATGTCGGAGATAAATCTACGCTACAGTGGGTACATGAATATAGTGTATCAAAATCAGCGGCCATGGATGATAAGCCTTCCTATGATAGTTGGTATGCCTTTGAATCAAATAATATGAACGAGCCTGTGTATGGACAACACTGTATTTCCAAAAATTATTGTCTATCTTGGCAAGTATGGAAAGCATCATGAAGCTAAAAGAACTTACTCCCCCAACATTAAGTTATAAAAAGTTAGTGCTTGCGTTAGCGACCTGTATCAGCTTGCCCAGTTATGCCAATACAGAACAGCCTCAAGATATTCACCAATTTGAAACTCATCAATTTGGAAATGATAAGGTTGTAGACTCTTATATACAAACCCCTAGTCATTCCAAAGCGTTAACTCCTCCTGAAGGACAGCGAATGGGGGAGTGGTTAATCCAAGAGCTTGAACAAAATCCTCAACAATACTATGAACCTGCTCTGATATGGGAGTCAAAGTCAGAAGTTGCTCCGCAACAACAACAGCAAAACATATTAGGCCAGAAAATTGAACAATTCGCAATCAACAGCGACCCCAGTAGTCAAGCAGATTTACTGTCTTTAAAGCAGTGGATTGAGTCGTTATCTGCGACAGGACGTGTTGTTCTTCCTAAGCAAGATCCTCGTTATCTGCAAGTCAACCCAAGCGTCGAACCTGTTTTTGAAGCAGGGGATTCAGTACGTGTACAGACCCGTCCTAATACTATCACTGTCTTATTTGATGATACTCAAGCCTGCAACGTTAGCTTTGAATCTGGAGTGAGTGCAAAAAGCTATATTGATGAGTGCCACTCTCATTTGAACAAAAATGTACAAGCTGATGATGCCTATCTAATATCACCTGATGGCACAGTGCAGTATATTACGCTTGCGAAATGGAACGCCCAACATCAAATGGCACCGAACTCTGGGTCTTGGTTATGGGTGCCAAGTGCTAAAAATGGCTGGTCAGATGAGCTGGCTGAGGAAGTTGCTCAGTTTATTGCCACTCAAGGGTTAGACTTATCATTACCTAATGGACAAGACCGTGCGGTTATTAATCTCAATCTCAATCTTAATCTTAATAATAATCTTAATAATAAGCAACCTGAAACGGGCAGGGATCTGCGTGTTAGCTCTAGCGATTGGGGCGTAGTAGGTCTATTACAGACGCCTACTGCTCGTATGCATGACAAAGGTACTCTAGTGACACATGTGTCTCATGTCGATCCATATACGCAATACAATATCTTATTACAGCCGTTTGATCGGTTAGAGACTACCGTCCGCTATACCAATATTGATGGGGTCTCTTATGGACCTGTTAGCCCAACCCAAGACCTTAAAGATAAGTCTCTAGACGTTAAACTTAAGCTATTAAAGGAAGATCGCTGGATTCCAGAGGTAGCTGTTGGTTGGCGAGATCCAGCAGGTACCAGTATATTTGGTGGTGAATACGTTGTTGCTAATAAACGCTATGGCGACTTTGACTTTAGCTTAGGTATGGGCTGGGGCTATTTGGGCGCTCGGGGCAATATCGACAATCCGCTGGGCGTCATTGATGATCGCTTTGATGAGCGCGTTGCTGATAAAAAAGGATTAGGCGGTGAATTAAGTCCAAAATCATGGTTTACTGGACCGGCTTCCTTCTTTGGTGGGGTGCAATGGCATACCCCTTATGATCCACTCACAGTGAAGATTGAATATGATGGTAATGACTATAAATCTGAACGACTGTTTGGTGAAAACTATGAATCCAAGGACTTTCCTATTAATGTAGGTCTGACTTGGCAAGACATCGATAGAGGCTATGCGCTTAGCGCTGGATATGAGCGCGGTGACACGATGATGTTCGGACTGTCTTTAGCAGGTGATTTGACTAAACTGGGGCAAATTAAACCTAAAGCTCAACAGGTCCAACATATTGATAAGGTTCCCTTTACTCAATACTCTGGACTTAAATATCGGGTTAACTTAGGGATTGAAGATGAGTCATTGTCGCAGAATGCGCCATTATTAAATGCATTCTCTCAAGCTACAGGCTGGAAGGCTACAGATTTAACGATAGATAAAGGTAATGTTCTTATCAATGTAGAAGACTATAACGGCGTATTTATCAAAGAACGACTGCAACAAGGCATGGAGATATTAAGTCAAGTTCTCACGTCTGATATAAAAATGGTTCAAATTCAAGTGTCGAGATATGGTGAGCCAGTTGGTGTGTTTAACATCGACCCACAAACATGGGAACAGCAATATAAACAATTGTTACCACCCTCAAAACGCATTGAACAACCGTTAACCATAACGTCGGCTGCGCCAAGCTACAATACTCCAAGCGCTCAAGTTGTGGCGCACTCTAATACACCAAAGGGGTCTATAAGGTTCTCACCAAGCATTCAACAAAGCATTGGTGGTCCTGATGGGTATCTATTTGGTGTTTTTGCCAATGCCAATGCGGATTATAAATTATGGCAAGGCTCTTGGGTCGATGCGAATGCCCAAATACGTGTGGTGGATAATTATGATCACTATAGCTACACGGCGCACAGCAAACTGCCCCGTGTCCGTACTAATTTCGGTGATTATATGACCACGTCCCGAATTCTGATGCCAAACTTGCAGTGGAATCAGTTTAAGTCATTTGGTAACAACTGGTATGGCTTGGCCTACGCAGGTTACTTAGAATCGATGTTTGCTGGTGTCGGTGCAGAAGTTTTATACCGTCGTCCTGATCAACCTTGGGCGGTTGGTATTGACTTAAACCGCGTCCGTCAGCGTGACTTTGATCAGCATTTTGGTCTGCAAGATTATGAAGTAACCACAGGGAATGTCAGCTTATACTGGGACACCCCTTGGTATGATGTCGATATGAAGTTGTCAGCGGGTCAGTATTTAGCGGGTGATAAAGGGGCTACTTTGGATCTGTCTCGTCAATTTGATAACGGCGTGAAGATGGGGGGCTGGATTACTAAGACAGATGTCAGCTCTGAGGAGTTCGGAGAAGGCAGTCTCGATAAAGGTATTTACGTCTCCATTCCGTTTGATACGCTATTTAGACAGTGGTCGCCTGGTACTGCGTCACTGGTGTATCAACCTCTCATTCGTGATGGTGGTGCGAAGCTGCAACGTAGAAATCAGTTGATTAATCTGACAGCGCCGCTTGATAAATCCGCTTTGGATATTGAGAATCCTCGAGCACAGTAAGTGATAGTGTAATATGTTTAATGTAAAATCTATTTAGGTATTGGTTCCGAGGTTTTAGTTATTAATAGGAATGACTATTGTCATATAATATGAAAGTTTGCTAGATAAGCTGAGCTTTATTATTAAGGCTCAGATTTTAGGTTAAGCTAAGGCACTTTGGTAGACTTGTTTAAGTTGATTAAATTGATCTACCTGTTCTATATTAGCGAGTGTGGTTAGACTCATTGACTCCATAAAGGAGGTTTTAGACACGCCTTTGATTGGGACTTTGAGGGTTAACGGTTTACCAAGTTTAAACAAATAGTATCGCTCTTGACTATGCCTACTATTCCCAGCTTGTAAAACCGTAATCTGATATCTGGGGACCACGGAAACTTCTAAAATTGGCCATAATTTATCAATTTGTTTACCATCTTTTGTTTGATCTAAGTTTGTAGCTAACGCCAGATAACGCAGTTCATTTATTACATGTCGTTGATATTTTCGTAAAAATATACGCTCTGGCATATGATACCAATTCGCTGTGCCATCTTTAAATTTATTAAAATAAGACTTGTTGCGCCCTGTTTCATCACCTAAAGCTATAGTAAAAGTTAGGTCTGGATAAAGTATTTGCTGCATACCATTATAAGGAATACGAGCGGGCTCCTGTATGTAGAGGCGTTCAGCTATTTGATTGGGACTATACTCAGTCTGTCTAACAAATGGACCAATTTGATTTATTAAAAATTGGCATAGCCAGTAACTGCCTGAGTGGAAGTTATTAGAGTTGAATAAAGGGTAGTTGTCATCATTAATATCATATCTTGGAGTATTGGGTAGCAAAGCAAAGGCTCCAATACCTACTTCCTCAATCTCTTTTTGATAGGGGTTGTCATGATTAACTTGGTCAAAATATCCAGGATATAACGCAAAAGCACCAATAACTGGACGGCTTTTAAAAAAACTATCCTCATTAGTTAGTGACGTGTTTTTATCTTTGGAAATACGAATTAACGCATCTCGGTAGCGATGCATTTGATTTATAGCATCTTCTGGAACGTAGTCAGTGCGTTCAATATCAGGCTCAATATCGTAGCTATTACTAGTAGTCTTTATTCGGTATTTAGCATCGAAAACCCATAAGAAGCGCTTATCTTTTTTATCTTCATTGTTTGGAAAGGTGACCTCTAATACAATGTCTGGCTTTTGAGTAGTTAGATAAGAGCGTATTTCAGTACCCGTTTTACCGAAAATAGGCTCGTGAGCCAACCTCGCATTTACGCCATCTGCACGTTTGAACTCTATTGCACCAACAAAACCATCCTTGAGCTGATATTCAAAAAATTTATTCAGTTCAAGGTCAGGTTTATTTGTGGATACTTGCTCGAAACCTAAGTCTTCTATCAAAATTTTTCTGAGCGTTAAAAAGCACCATATCTCATAAATCTCCGCAACCGACTTCATGGAAATGCTAGATTGATTATCAAATAGGTTGAGGTACAACTTCAACTCTTGCCATATTCGATATACTAAGCTGTAACCCACTTTTTGTTGCAGTACTAAAGATTCATGACTCAATCCACCAAATGAACTTACTTCTTGCATAAAGCTTTGATTTAATGTCTTTTTCAGAGGCTCTTGCCAACTATGAAACTCATTTAAGAAGGCATCTGATAGTCGTTGATGGTCTGGTGCTGCATTGTTTAGTCTAAGCTTTTTCTCAAAATTAGACAGTCTTTTTAATGTGGTAGTTACTGCCATTTTTATAAACTGGTTCTCCGGTATATCTACGCTGAGTTTCTTTTTAGTAGTGGGATAGCGCCTACTAGATAAGCCGTTTTTAAAATCTTCATTAATTTTGCTAGCCAAGCAATGAGATAATTTCCCTTTAAGTCGATCAGCTTTATTATAAATAGTATGTGATTGAAGTCTACTATGCGGTGCTTGTGTAATGATTTTTAGTCCATGTTCAAACTGCTGACGTAATTGAGAAAAGTTAGCTAGCCAAAATAAAGGGAAGAAGTTGCGCTGTTGTCCATTAGAGGCATTTTGTTCAGTAGGGCTAGTCAGACTAAAACGCCATAAAGGAAAAACATCATCAATGTCTTGGTACATGAAAGGTAAATCAACATGTAAGCTCATTTTGGTAGGTAGAACTTCAAAAGCTAGTTTACTTTCATATTGCCTTTCAACTATTGAATACTGTAAAGGTAGACGCATCCAACCCAAATGGTTTGACGTGTTTATCATTCCCGTTAAACGTGCAGGTATAGTTCCTTTAGAGGGTGCAAATCTAAAGCTTTCGTTTATTAAGTGACGGCGGTGAGCTAAAGAGGCATGACTGTAATCATGAATAACTGGTAAATTAACAGTTTTATCATTGTTAGCTATGAATATCCATTCAAAATGATATTGTAAGTTTTCGAAAAAAATAGGGTGACTAAGGTTAATCTTGGTTTCAAGTTCACTATGAGTGATCTCAGTTTCTAAATCTAATGTCTTGCCCATAAAAACTACTTTATAAATATTTAAAGCGGGAGATAGGCGGATTGATGTAGGGGGTGTATTAGAACCCTGAAATGATTTACGCTTAGCTAAAGTAGCCTGATAGGTAGACTGACGTTTAGTAATATCATTGCACCAAACAGACAACTCAAAGTGCGGTGTTTGGATATATAGCAATTCAGACATAACGTTGCATTCCCTTATGAGTAGAATTCAAATAGGGCTAAGGCCAAAAGCTTGTGAAGCCTGAGCGCTGCAGACGCAACTGCATCCAATCAAGCTTAACTTTACTACGACAACTGATAAATATAGTATTACCATCTGTATTGCTACGGTATAGGTCTGGGCGAGTCTCTTTAGGGTTATGCTGTTCGCCCCAAATCAAATACAGGTTTTGGGACAGAGCTTTTGATAGTTCATTAAGAATAGTTTTATTGAGGGTAGTATGGTTAATATCTAAGACCTCATCTGGGTTATTAGTTTCAATAAATATCAACTTATCGTGATCCCCATCAATACGAGGTAATACCTTACACATTAAGAAGTCATCCCAAATGGCCTGTAATTCAGTTTCATCGTTCGGCTTGGCGCAAATAACAGATAATAGAAGCTCGTTGAGGGCACGAAAGGCTAGTTCAAAAGGAGTGTTATCTAAAATAGCATTAATAGAGTTTAAGAAAGTAATGCTCTTTTGCCCATCACTATCTATAGCTGGTAGATATGTTGGCTCAGCCTGTGAATGAAGTGGATAACTCAGGGGGTTATGATTGACTACTGGAGCAAAAAAATGAGTAAAATCATTAGGAAAAAAATTACCAAAGTCGAAGCTTAATGCCCTATCAATTACTTTGCGTGAGAAGCCATGTGTTGTCTCATCCATATTAACAGTACCAGCCACGATGAGATTGAATGGGATGCTCATACCAAAATTACAAAAATAGTTCCAAGCTTGATCGTACTGGCTGCCATCTAAATTCAACTCTTTACGAAGCTGTGATTTGTCAGCGACTTGATTAAAAACAGACGGTTTTAAAATAGCATCACAGCTATAGGAGAACTGATCTGCATCCTGCCATTGCCAAGAGCGCGTTTCTAAAATAGATAAATAATCAGCAAAATATTGCTCTACTGGCGCTAGGTTCATTTCATCAAGGCATAGCCAATAAGGGGGAATTTTTTCTAAGTCGGATTTTTTACCCGATACTTTTAATCGACTATTGTTATCCACTTTTATTTCAAGATTGACATCAATAATTGTACGCCACGCTTTAGCTATAAACTGTAATACATCAGTTGTGATGTATTGTGCTTTACCGCTCAAACGCGATATATATCCTAGTAGATCGCTAGGTTCGTGCCAATCTGGGCGGACTGAAGTTAAGCAGTAAGTTTCACCAAGATCTCCAGTAGCCTTAGCTTGTTCTCGAACAAAACGAGTTTTACCGGTGCCTGATATGCCTGCTAACAGTATAAAGGGTTTGGATAATGGGGTGGGGGTTATATAACTTGAATAATTAGTGATAAGGTTATAACAACCATCTTTAGTTGAAATTCTATAATCATTATATAGAGAGTGGAATATCTCAATGAAGTTAAGCATATCTAGCCTAGATCTACGACCACTAGTCCACTCAGTCGATAAGTAATAGAATAGAGAATCAAAATTAGTTTTTAAAGGATCATCAATGTATCTCGGTTTACCTCCGCTCTCAAGTTCCTCAGAAGGTAATAGAGATTTTGATACTTTGAACATAGAAGTAAGTCTATAACCAGCATGTTCTAAATTGCAATTTTTAGGCTCGTTTAAATCACTATACCCTCTTACAATACAATCAAAAAGCGGCTGTTCTATACCATTTTGAATTAAGAAATTAATTGTATCAAAAACAAATTTACTGATTATATTTCCTGAAACTAGTTTTTTCCTGTCATCTGATAAGCTCATTGATGGAGTAAAGATTGCAGTAAATGTATCTTTTAGCAGCTTGTTTTCTGAGAACTGCTTAGCGATTTCTGCAATTGCACTTTGAGTCTCTGCTAACAGGTTACCAGCTTGTAATAAAGGCGATACATAATAATCATTCCGATCTATGGATTTGCCACCTCCCCAACTTGGATAATTTGTAATAAACTCCAAAAAATAATCATACTCCGCATCATCAAGATGATTAGCAGTGAAATATTCTTGAATTCGCTTCTCGTTTTCTTGTGTTAGATTTTCTTTCAAAGACATAGCCATCTTATTAAGATCTTCACCAGCAAAAATGTCTTTAAAAATTTTCTTATGGCTAGATAGTCCATCTAAGTAAGTTGATAGCTCTACTGCAATATAAAACCAATAATTAGATAGGAAAATAGCTTTCCCAGAACTTGTAATTATTTTTGCAGAAAAATCTGACCATTCAATGTTAGCGTATCCATTAGCATTATTTTCACTAATATATTTTTCATATTCTGTTTTAAAGGAGTCAGTAAGTCTTACATCATCAAATGGCATACTTGCAATAGCTTGTTTTATCTCATTGAATTTTTCATTTAGATTAATAAGTTTCATTTAAGGAGCGCCTCTATTTTTTCTGCTAAAGCTTGTACAACATTTACAGTCACGCTATTCCCGAATTGCTTATAGGCCTGTGTATTCGAACCACTAAATTTAAACTCTTCTGGAAACCCTTGTAACCGTGCAGCTTCCCTTGGGCTTAGTTTTCTAGGGTTTTTACCTTCTTGATAGATAAGAATTTCACTACCATCCTTATAATAACGGGCTGAAATAGTATTGGTATATGGAGAATCAGCCGAAACTAAACCATAACCAAAACCTTTTCCATTTTTTTTATTTTGAATCTTTCTCCGTTGGTGACCGGCCCATAGTCTATCCGATATAGTCAACTTTGGATCAGGGTTTGTTTCTAAAATATCACCTACTCTGGTATTGATAGATAAACTCGTAGGGTATTCAAATTTATCTATTAATCCATCTTGCCAAAGAACTATATAAATCCGTTGTCTATTTTGAGGAACTCCAAAATCAATTGTTCTAAGAACCATTTCCTTAGCATGTTTTTGAATTTCCTTAGTAGTACCATTTTCAATAATATCTCTAGGTATGTTACAACTATAACCAATTTGAGTTAGCGTATTAAGAATAACTTTTAAAGTATGTCCTTTATCATGACTAATTAAACCCTTCACATTCTCTAGTACTGCAAATTTAGGTTTTTTAGCTTCAATTATACTTGCAATATTATGAAATAGTGTGCCTCTAGTATCGTCGATACCAAGTTTTAAACCGGCATGGGAAAATGGTTGACAGGGAAAACCAGCAAGTAGTACGTCGTGTTTAGGTATGTTCTTTGGATCTATTAATGTAATATCGCCAAATGGAAGCTCGCCATGATTTTCTTTATATGTTGCTTGAGCGTGCCTGTCAAATTCTGAGGAAAATACACAAATACCACCTTTATTTTGAAATCCAAGTCTAAGACCTCCAATACCTGCGAATAAGTCAATAAATTTAAAGCTGCTATTCTTAGTTGGCTTTAATGATAATCCTTGGAAGATTGATTCAAATAGTGTTTTTTCATCAATATAGATGTCTTTTTCAATTAAAGTGCTTAAAACATTTTTTTTTAAATCAGAAGGATTAGATATCTGTAAATTACAATAGAGTTCACTGTCTGTAGCAATGGCAAGCAACCACTGATCTATAACAGCATTGATAGTAGTTCCCTCGGGAGTGTGAGTTTCTGCTAAAGGTTTGAGTAATTCTTGAGCTTGTTGTAGGAGTTTTATCTTATCTGACATCTTTACCTACTGTTCTAAATTTCATAATAAATCCTTATAAGCTATAATTGATATATAATTGAGTTAAGAGTGATTTAAAATAAATTATTAATTATAGTGTACCTTATATATTTTGTTTGGTTAACTTTAAATAAACTATATGAAGACAATAAAAAAGCCCCTTAATAGGGGCTTAATTATTTTAAATGGTACCGGTGGTCGGACTTGAACCGACACGCTTTTAAAGGCAACGGATTTTGAATCCGTCGTGTCTACCAATTCCACCACACCGGCATGTAGGGTAGCAACATTTAATATGTGCTTGATAGGAGGCGTATTATATCAATTTATCAAATGTGGTCAAGTGTTTTATTAATCACATACGCCCCATAATAGATTTATTAACCGACAAACGCACGCTCAACCACGTAATCCGCGGGCACGCCCATTCGTGGAGAAACAGTCAAACCATAGCCGTCAAGGATTTCAGAAATATCGGCGTTGAAGGGCATGCTGCCACAAATCATTACCCGATCATCTTCTTTATTAATAGGCGGTAATCCAATGTCTTCATAGAGCTTACCAGACTTCATAAGATCTGTGATACGACCTGTATTACGGAAGTCTTCGCGGGTCACGGTTGGGTAGTAGATAAACTTTTCACGATACCATTCACCAAAGAGCTCATCATTTGGCAAGGTCTCTTCAAACATCTCACGGTAAGCTAGATCTTCGACACGGCGAACCCCATGACATAGAATGATTTTATCGAAGTTCTCATAAACTTCAGGGTCACGAGACAGGGATAAAAAAGGCGCTAGACCAGTACCTGTTGCTAACATATATAAATTTTTGCCCGGTAGTAAGTCATCAATGACCAAAGTGCCCGTCGGTTTTTTACTAATAATCAGCTCATCACCCACTTTGATATGCTGTAAGTGTGAGGTCAAAGGCCCATTTTGCACTTTGATTGAGAAAAACTCTAAATGGTCTTCATAGTTTGGACTGGCAATCGAATACGCACGCATCAATGGCTTGCCATCTACCATAATGCCAATCATGGCGAACTCACCATTACGGAAGCGTAAACCTGCATCACGAGTGGTTTTGATGGTAAATAAAGAATCATTCCAGTGGTGTACATAGGTCACTGTTTCGGTGTGGAATTTTGACATACAAGCCTCAGTAAAATGGATATCAGAAATGTCGATTATCGATTTAAAATGGTGATTTATTTAAACAAAACTGTGTTAAATAGAGGAGAACCAGATTTTTTGATACTCTTAAACGGTCATTTGATGTTAAACGATTATTTGTTACTGTAAAACGAATGCTTAACGATTAAAATATGAATCGGGCAAACCAGTCAGTAGGGTATTGACCAAATACGAATTACCATTTCAATATGAATCATTACGCCTGACAGAGTGACAAATACTTTATCAAATGAACTAATGAAATGAACTAATTAAATGATAAAAGTTCTCACTATGCTAATCGGCATATAATAACAAATTTTTCACTATCATAACGTCAATCTCGGCAAAAATTGAAAAAAGCATCATAATAAAATGGAATAACAGATGTTAAAATCAATATAAGCCGCTTATTCACTGCTAATAGCGTGCTGAATAGCTTACAATATTAAATTCATCACACAAGCCTAGCAAACGATTTATGCCTAACGCTGAAAACAACCTGTCTATTCCTATCATTGGATATCACCGTTCACCGCTATCGCAAAAGTTCGGTATACCACGCCAGCCGAATTTAGTGGCTTATAGTAGTTATATAGAGCTGTTAAACCCTTATGACACACCTGAAGCCTTTGAAGGCATTGAGCAGTTTAGCCATCTTTGGATCACGTGGCAGGCACACCACAATTATTTGAAGTCGAAGAATGAGGTTCAGTCCTTTAAACCCAAAGTAAGACCTCCTAGACTGGGGGGTAATTTTAAACTAGGTGTCTTTGCTACACGCAGTACCTACCGTCCTTCGCAGCTAGGCTTATCAGTGGTGAGGTTGATACGGGTAGACGTGGTAGAGGGTAGAGTGCAGCTGCACATTGCTGGAGCAGATATGGTAGATGGCACACCGATTATCGATATTAAGCCGTACATTTCTTATAGTGATGCCATTACAGGAGCGGTGAGTGGGTATGCGTCACAAAAGCCTGTGTTAATGCCGGTGTCGATTAGTGAGTCAGCAAAGGTTCAGTTTGACAGTTTGATGGATATTAAAAGCGAGACTCATCGGACCGAGTGTGACAGATATGACGAGAGTAACGACACGGAGTTTGATAGCCAATCAGCTTCCCTATCGTTTAAAGCCCCGCTAATTAAAGAAGATAGGGATATAATATGTCAATTAATCTCTCAAGATCCGCGTCCAGCTTATCGTCAAAGCGATAGCAACCGGGTGTACTATATGCGTTATAAACAGTATGATGTGGGCTTTCAATCATTACAACAAACTAAGGGTGAAAGAGGTTTGCAGATTGTGTCCATCCATAAAATTTAAACTATAAAGCTATTAAACTAGGGTGTCATACATCCAGCGGCTTGATTTTAAGTAACTGATACCGATATTAAAAATAAATCTATTGTTAACAGACAGTCATTACCATCCATTTTAAATTTAGAAGAGTATTTATGTATACAGATAGCCACTGCCACCTTAACCGTCTAGATTTAAGCAACCACGATGGCAAGCTTGACGGTGTTATTCATGCCATGAAAGAAGCCAATGTGAGTCGCGCCATGGCGATTATGTGCGACTTTGCAGAGTATGATGAGATATATGGGATTATTAGCAAATATGGCGATGATGATCTTAATCTTGGTATGAGCGTGGGTATTCACCCTTGTGAAGATCTACAGGTTCTAAAGTCTGCTAGCACAGAGCGCTTAGTTGATATGGCTTCTGCTGACCATGTCTGGGCGATTGGTGAGACAGGTCTAGACTATTATTGGAGTGATGAGAATAAGCAGGAGCAAAAGGCGAGTTTAGCGCGTCATATCCATGCCAGCCAAACGTTAAAAAAGCCATTAATCATTCATACTCGAGAAGCCAAACAGGACACCATTGATATTTTAAAAGCTGAAAAGGCAGACCATGGCATCATTCACTGCTTTACCGAAGACTGGGATACGGCTAAAAAAGCGCTTGATTTAGGGTTTTATATTTCATTTTCGGGAATAGTCAGCTTTAAAAACGCACAAAGTCTGCGTGATGTTGCCTTAAAGGTGCCTAAAGATAGACTGCTTATCGAAACGGACAGTCCTTATCTAGCCCCTGTTCCCAAACGAGGTAAATCTAACGAACCGGCATATGTGACTTACGTGGCTTGCTGCTTGGGTGATTTATTTGGGATAAGCTCAGAGGAAGTGGGTCAACTCACTGCAAAAAATTTCGAGGAACTACTGGCACATTGTTAATAAAATGGGTATCCTATTCAGGTTATGACCAATCAGTCATAACGCTTATTGTTGTAGGGTGACTTTCAATGTGCTCTAAACAGCATTTTCTTTGATATAACAACGACAAGGTTAGGAGTTTGCATGAGCAGGCAGCAGCAATTCAAGAACCGCGAAGAGAACATTTTAGCCACAGCTGAGCAGCTCTTACTTGAAGCAGGAAGTGGTGATATCACTTTAGACAGTCTGGCCGATCAACTCGATCTGGCTAAAGGCACCTTATATAAGCATTTCTCAAGTAAAGATGAATTATATCTGCGTATCATTATTCGTTACGAAGAGCAGTTGTTCGAAATCAATAGAATTGATGACTGTGTGTCAGCTGGCGTATCGCGTATGATACTCCAGCAATTGATGAATCCGCAAAAAGCATTATTATTTAACCAAATTGAGGAGCGTTTGGCTGCGTCTGCTCAAGGTCTTAATAGAATGTTTGGTGAGCTATATGAGATCAGACGGGCACGTATGAAACGGTTGATTGACATTAGCAGTCAGTATTTGCAAAGTCAAAATAGTGGTCTAAGCACCCGTGATTATCTATCGACTATCTGGTCGATAGGTCAAGGGGGAGCAAGCTTACTAAATTCTAGCTTCTATCAACGCTATTTGGGACGTCGAGATACATTGCGTATTGCATTGGTTCAGCAGATGTTGGATTTACCTAAACAGTATCCGAGTCAAAATGTTGATGACGACGATATGGTAGAATTGGTTAATCAAATTGATTCAGAAAGTGAAGCCCATCAGCAATCGCAAAGCTCGTAACATGTTGCCTTTGAGATAATCGACTACTATAGTAAAACGTATTGATAAATTCGCTAAAGCTATATTTGCTAAAGCTATAAGGTGCAGTCTTTTATAGAGATTATGAAGATTCTTCCCACATTTTATTACTTTTCAGGCCTGCTATATCTTATTCACATAAATCTTAAAATTAGCATCAATAAAAAAACTGCCCTTTCAGTGAATATGAAAGGGCAGTTTTTTTAGTCATCCATTAACAGCGTTTGTTCATTTGAACGCCAGTTCTCAGCCCCGTAAAACAACATTTGAGCTTGACGGGTACACTGTCTAAGCATGTGCTCTTTTTTAGCTTTTAGATTGTCATTATCCACGTCTTCATCATGTGTCTGGCTATAAGTCAGGTCCAACCAATCAATAATCCAGGTTAAAAATAAATTAAGACCGGCCTCTGCCAGTAATCGTCTGTCTTCGGCATTAATATGATTAAAGGCTGGTTGTAATCCTAAATCCTCACCCATAATTTGCGCAAAGAGTTTGATTTGGGCGTCGATGGCGTTACGTACCGACTCTGAACCACCAAAGCGTTCACTCACTAAAAACTGCCAATAGCGAGGATGCTCATCAACGGATGCAAAAAACAACTGAATACTTTTGGCAATCTGCCGATCATAGCTACGGGTGCGCCCCATTTGTAGACCACTTCGTAGCGTAGATAGCGCTTGTCCAAGCTCTTCTTCGACCAAGCTGCGACCCAAGTTTTCCATATCATCAAAATGTCGATAAAAGGCAGTGGGTACGACACCAACTTCGCGGGTAACTTGCCGCAAGCTGATGGAACCAAAAGACTGTCCTAACATACACAGATCAAGAACCGCATTGAAAAAGGCTTGACGCGTTTGTAATTTCTTCTGCTCGCGGCTGTTTAAATTGGGGGTGTTTGTCATGGTCATGTTAGCGTATCTCAGTGGTAATGAAGGTTGGGGCAGGCGTCAGCAAACGCCTTAATTTTTTTAGACTAACGCAAAGTTGGGTTGGGTGGCAACTGGTATTATTCGATTGCGCTGAATGAAAAGTAGTTCTATAGGTGCAATGCATAATACCCAGTCACATTAGATTCAATAAAAAAGAACGTATAAGCAAACTTTTTAGTTGAAAAAGTATTAGATTACCATACCTTATCACCAATACCATTTAAATCTTGCGCCAAGCGATAGGCCTCATGGTCGTTCATACCCGTTATATAATCCAAGATATTTAAGGCATTATCATAGACATCGAGGCCCAGTTGACGATTAAGAGTATGCAAATGTAGATTTAGTAATTGGATAAGGTGCTTTTGTTCAAAATGTGGTGGGTGCTGAGTAAGCGGTAATAACGCCAAGGGCATAAACGCATCAAGCAGTGTTTGTAAGCAGCGATTGGCCATCAGCTCCATACGTACCTTACTTGGATGGGCGAAAATTTGAGAAGAGGCTAGGCTTTTTGCTTTGGCAATACCCTCACTGACACTACGCTCACAGTGGTCAAATAGACTGCCTTGCATTTCGCCGGCAAGCATCTCATCGGCATGGATGACAAATGCCTGCGTCACCTTATCGACCAGTCGCATCATCGCGCGACCCCTTAGCGCAGCAAGCTTTTGCACAATAGGGGCATTATTGGTTACTTCAGGTGGTGCCCCGCGAGAGCCCATCAATCCGAGCATCAAGGGCTCAACTTCTCGGTAGTCAATCATATTAAGAAGGATGCCATCTTCAAGATCAATAAGCGCATAGCAAATGTCATCGGCAGCTTCCAACAGATAGGCCAATGGATGACGGGCATAGCCATCATGCTCCGCTGCATAAGGCAGTCGTAATTGACTTGCAAGCTTATCTAATAGATTTCCATCATTAAAGAAGCAGCCGTATTTATGTATACTTAGTCCATTGATAGGTGTATTCGCTTGAGTACAAGGAGTGGTTGAATTGGTTTTTTTAGAATCAGTAGGATGCTTAGAAGGCGGAGTGTCATTGTAGTGCTGATCAAAGTTTGGTTGTGCAGATAGTTGCGCTGACTGGGATTGGTTTGAACTTAGCGTGAGATCCTCTTTGACCACATTACTGTGCTTGGCAAGCCAAGGATATTTCATAAAGGCACCCAATGTGGCGCAGGTAAGACGCATCCCGCCTCGATCAGGGTGATGCTCATTACGGGTTAATAGTCTAAAGCCTTGAGCATTTCCTTCATAGCCCTGCAAGTCTAAACGCTGCGCTGGTGTCATGTGACTCAGAAAGCCTTGCTGACTAGGCTGATTAAACCAGTCACGAATGGCGTATTCACCGGCATGACCAAACGGTGGGTTGCCAATATCATGAGCCAGACAAGCGGCCTGTACGATTACGCCAATATCACCAACACTGATGCCACGTGGTAGACCATTTGACAGGCTATCTTGTAGCTTCTCTGCTGCCATCATTCCTAAGGATCGGCCTATACAAGAGACTTCAAGCGAGTGGGTGAGTCTAGTGTGAATGCCCATTTGATTGGTTAAGGGATGTACTTGTGTCTTTTGGTTTAATTGCCGAAACGACTGGGAAAAAATAAGCCTATCGTAGTCTTTATGAAAAGGAGTGCGGGATTTTTCTTGGGCGCGGTCTTTTTTTATACTGCCTAAGCGGCGATCCGTCAGTAAATAAGACCAATGCTTGCTGGGGGTTAATTTTTTTAAATCAGTATTGTTTAAATGGCGGTTTAAGTTAAGGTTTTGCTGAGTCATAGGACACCAATTGACCAAATCAAAAAAGAAATGCAGTTGCCAATAAGCATAACAGAAAAATTTCGATTTGACCTAGGGCGTATTGTCATTAATGAGCTTATGTCCTAATTTTACTTATGTACTCATTTAATGATACGCCCTGTTTAGTGTTTAGTGTTTAGTGTTTAGTGTTTAGTGTTTGGGTCGGTTAACTAATGATAGGTGAATTGGTCAGCCTACGCGACTGTAGCTGGTTGACACTGATAAAGCGGTTTTTTATGTTCAACACGCTTTGTTTCTTGAACGGCATCAGACTTTGTATGATCAACAGAAATTTCATATAAAGTAGCGTTATTATCGTTTACTTGCCAGAGTAGACCATGATGCTCGTCAAGACCTACATTGCCGATATAGACGTCACCTGAATGGATGTCATCTGGCAATGAGTTGGTTTTGGTTAAATCATATTCTATGCCATCGATTAGCAAGTGTGCCGTTTTAGGCTGAATATCGTCATGATAATAGACACTTAAACTTGTGTCTGGTGTACAGTTGAACGTGGTGTAAATTTTGTCATGATCATGATCATGATCATGCTCGTCTGCATGAGCGACATTGTCATGACCTTCATCGTCATGATGGTCACTATGGTCTGCATGATCTTCGTGATGCACACCATTTTCTTCGCTATGTTCTTCGTTATGTTGAGGAGTCTCTTCTGCCTTTTCGACAGTTTCAATAGAGTCATTGGGTTGACAGCCTGTTAGGACAGTAGCGGTAGACAAACAGATCAGCGTGAATAATGTCGTGCTTTTGGGTAGAGTCACAATGGTTTCCTTTAATGGGACTAGTTTAAATAAAAGGGTTAGGTCTTACGTCATAATTTATAGCAAAGCAAGTTAGAGGTATAAGACAGGGGTCAATTTAAATTTAAACGCTGCATAAACCTCAGGCTTTAGCATCGTTAGAGAAATAAAAAATAGACGCTTAATAAGTTATGTTATACTATAACAATAAAGTAATAAAATAAAGCCGATAGTGTATATCGGCTTTGATTAAATTGACTTTGTTAAAACGACATTTATTTTAAAATTAGACTTAAACAAAATTAAGTACTAATTCCTGAATACAAACCTAAAATTTAGTGTTCTATTAAACGGTCAGTGCTAACGTCAGCTCTAAACATTAAATCTAAAATGCATGACATCACCGTCTTGCACGATATAGGTTTTACCCTCTAATCGGGCTTTACCCGCGGCAGCCGCCCCTTTTTCACCGTTATACTCAATAAAGTCTTCATAAGCGATGACTTCTGCACGAATAAATCCACGCTCAAAGTCAGTATGAATGACGCCAGCAGCCTCTGGTGCAGTCGCACCGACTTTGACAGTCCATGCACGTACTTCTTTAACCCCAGCGGTGAAATAAGTCTGCATATCAAGCATTTTATAGCCTAAGCGAATAACTTGATCCAGACCTGCTTCTTCCATATCCATGGCTTCTAAGAAATCAGCTTTGTCAGCGTCCTCTAACTGTGAAATTTCAGCTTCAATCTGATTACACAGTGGCAAGACAATGGCATCTTCTTTAGCAGCATATTCACGAACAGCATCTAAATAAGGGTTATTCTCGAACCCATCTTCACTGACGTTGGCGATATACATGGTTGGCTTAAGGGTGATAAGACCATAGCTTTTTATAAGCTTTTTCTCATCCTCGTCAAGGTTGGCAGCACGAGCCGCTTTACCTTCTACCACGAAAGGTTCAATCTTTTTAAACACGTCTAAGGTAGCTTGTGCGTCTTTATCGTTACCCTTAGCTTTTTTAGTTAAATTGGTAATGGCACGCTCTACCGCTTCTAAGTCAGCAAGAGCAAGCTCAGTATTAATGGTTTCTATATCATCAATGGGACTCACGCGACCATCAACGTGAATGACGTTATCATCATCGAAGCAACGGACCACATGAGCAATCGCATCAGTTTCACGGATATTTGCTAAAAACTGATTGCCCATGCCTTCACCTTGTGAGGCACCTGCCACTAGACCTGCTATGTCAACGAATTCCATCGTCGTTGGCAATACTCGCTCAGGATTGACGATGGCGGCAAGTTTCTGCAGACGAGGATCTGGAACGGGTACGATACCGACGTTAGGATCTTTAGTACAAAAGGGGAAGTTTTCAGCTGCGATACCTGCTTTGGTCAAGGCGTTGAATAAAGTCGATTTTCCGACATTTGGTAAGCCCACGATGCCACAATTAAAGCCCATGATATGTCTCTCTTAATTTTTCATAAATGGTATAAAACATAAATGGTAAAAACCAGTAATATATTAAAAACGTTGATTTTAAGATAAATAGGGATAGATATAATCGGTTATATATCGTTACTAATCATTTTAAATAGCGCGTATTGTAGCAAAAATTAGATAGAGTGGGGGTCGTATTATCCTGAGTACTGATAATGACGGTCAATTATTTTGTAATTACTTTACAATAGCTTTGACCATTAAGTCCTAGTTTATACTGGTTGCTTCAGCAGTATTCTTCGTGTCGACTTTAGTTAGAGTAACCTTTTTTAAGTCATTGTCTTTAATCAGTCCTACCATGACCCCCATATTCTTCTCATCTTTATGTTCGGTATCAGGGGAATATAACGCCGAGGCAATACCCCCATCTAAAAATAAGGCGTTGGGGCAGTGTAGATCTTTTTCAAAAAAACGGGCAAATTGATAAAAGTTAACGGGATTATGACTGGTGACAAATTTAATGTTGCCATCATCGCACACACCAACCCCATTACGTATCTTGACAGAAGTGCTCTCTGGGTTAAACTTAGGATGAATGTTGCCATCGATGACCAGCATGGGTCCAGATTGAGTAGCATACCAAGGCTTAGCGTCGCCGCTTTTTAGAAGCTCTGCCAACTTATGACTTTCAGTAATGTTAATGTGATTGTTTTTATCCCACCACAGTACCCCATTTGGCATTAGATGGAAGTTGCCTGCGCCATCATTAAGGTTTAATGACAATATTTGCGTGCCCTGTATGACGGTATAGCCGATAGGGGCAAATTCGTTGTTATACATGCCAGCATTGGCAGCAAACTTAAGCGTACTCGATGGGGGTAGGTCGTCTATTAAGGCATCAAAATTATAAAGCGGCAGGCGAGAGGTTTTTTGATCCAAAGACCCTTCCTTGTTTTGCCATTGTCCAGACTTCCAGAATAAATGAAGGGATAATGCGCTGTTTGGATCTGACAAGCTGTCTTGAGCGACCTCACACAGGGTATAAGCAAAAGGGGATACACCTGCCTGACAGAAGTTAGCGTCTGTATCTTTGGAGTCGGTAGCCTTTACCTTATCTATCAGACCACTAAGCTCATCCTCATTACAGCCACTGAGTATCAACATAGCACCTATTGCTAAACAGCTTAGGGGCAAACAAGGGTTAAATATTCCTAGGTTTTGAAGTGCTTTAATCATATATTGCTCAATAAGTTATTCTCAGAACCTGTGTTCATGTATTCGAACATATCTTAGCGTTAGCCTAAGAATAGCATTAGTTTATGAATACGAGTGCTGATAGCTTTTGCAAAAAACCGGCTTCTCTAAAAATAGCTTACTTTAGAAGCAGTCTAATTCTAGCGCATCATGTCACTTTTATAATTTGTCATAAATCAGACCCTAAGACATTACTTCATTGTTCTGAGCCAGTCTGTGCAAATCTCGTGAATCAGAGTTATAAGCCACAAAAGCCTCATTATCCGCTTTGAAGCTATCCGGATCAGCCATTACCCACATCTGATTATAAATATCTGAACGAGCACTCATGTCGAGTAATGCCCCTTCATCAATAAAGTAAAAACAGCGTGATAATAATTTGATAGAGCCATCATTCATACGTCGTGCAATATGATAGGGATGCAAGTCGTAAGGATGTGACAGACCCACTGCACCCACAAAGTTGGCCAAAGACTTAAGGGTATTTTTATGGAAACTTGCGACGCGATGAGATTTACTGGGCACATCCAACGCCTTTTCACGGAATGGATCTTGAGTCGCTACTCCAGTAGGACACGTATTGGTGTGACAAGAGCGAGATTGAATACAGCCTACTGCAAACATAAACCCACGAGCTGAGTTACACCAATCAGCGCCTAGCGCGAGCATTTTGGCAATATCAAAGGCAGAGACTATTTTACCACTGACGCCAATTTTTATCTTGTCGCGGATACCGGCACCGACTAACGTATTGTGAACCAATAAAAAGCCATCTATGAGTGGCATACCCACACTATCCATAAACTCTACAGGCGCAGCGCCTGTTCCGCCTTCAGCACCATCCACTACAATAAAGTCTGGATAGTTATCCTCCTCAATCATGGCTTTAACGATGGCCATAAACTGCCAGGGCTGACCGATACACAGCTTAAAACCGACGGGCTTACCACCAGATAGGTCGCGCAGCTCCTGCCAAAAGTGAACCAACTCCCTTGGGGTTGAAAAGGCCGAATGGGTAGCGGGAGAAACACAGTCTTCTCCCATTGGTATGCGCCGAGTTTCGGCAATTTCTTCAGTGATTTTTTCTGCAGGCAAGACGCCACCTTTACCAGGCTTTGCACCTTGAGATATTTTAATCTCGATCATTTTGACTTGGTCTTCTTTGGCGTGTGTCTCAAACAACTCAGCGTTGAAATTGCCTTGTGCATCTCGGCAGCCAAAATAGCCCGTACCGATCTCCCAAATTAAGTCGCCACCATATTTACGATGATAGGGACTAATTGAACCCTCCCCAGTATCGTGTGCAAATCCGCCTAGTTTCGCCCCGTGATTTAGTGCCATAATGGCATTACCTGACAAGCTACCAAAGCTCATGGCAGATATATTGAACACTGACATCGAGTAAGGGTGTTTGCAGTGGTCATTACCTACGACGATTCGAAAGTCTTCAACATTCAGCGGATGACTATTTTGAGATTGTAAAAACCACTCTTTGTCTTTTGAATATAGATCATCCAGTGTGCCAAAGGCGTTGGTATCACTAACGTTTTTAGCACGTTGATATACCAAAGCGCGCTGCTGACGTGAAAAAGGAACTTCTTCTTTATCATCTTCAAGAAAATATTGACGAATTTCAGGTCGATAGCTCTCTAAAAAATAACGAATATGACCGGTAATAGGATAATTGTAGAGTACCGCATGCTTAGATTGTAGTAAATCATAAATACCCACTAACACCAACAACGCCGCCACTATCGCCAGCCACCAGACCGATAGCACTATCGCTACTATAGTCACAATAGCGACCACAATCAGTAGACCATATCTTTTAACCATACCCACTTGGTATTGGCGCTCATTGGCCTCCATGCTATTTGCT
This sequence comes from Psychrobacter sp. CX5, assembly GCF_057621535.2. NCBI lineage: Bacteria > Pseudomonadati > Pseudomonadota > Gammaproteobacteria > Moraxellales > Moraxellaceae > Psychrobacter > Psychrobacter sp. CX5. Next base: position 1,966,494 of record NZ_CM177735.1, read on the forward strand.
ATTAGAGTATTGGCTTTGTTTCTATTAGCTTTAAGGGCATCCGCTTTATTTTTTGCATTAGACTGTTGTGGATGAGGCGGTGTGCTTGGCTTTTGAGAATGTGGCATGCTATTTCCTTTATCTATGATCTATCGTGCTAAAATATCTTGATATACTATGTTTAAAATCAGGCTATAAACCATTAAAAAAGTATCATAATGTTAATATAATACTATTGAGCTTTATTTTGACTATCATTTAGGCGCTGAATCGCTATAATAAGTGCAGTTTGAAGGCGAGCTCTATTCTAATGATTGACGTCTTAGGATATAACCCGAACCCTTTAAAACTTATAATAATTGTTTATTACTTTATAAATTCTTTTATTTATTACTTTTTTTACTTAAGGAACTTAACATGGCTATCGAACGTACATTATCTATTATCAAACCTGACGCAGTTGGTGGCAATCATATTGGCGCTATCTACAGCCGTTTTGAAGACGCAGGCCTAAAAATCGTTGGCGCTAAAATGCTTCACCTTGATAATGAAAAGGCAGGTGGCTTCTATGCTGAGCACAAAGAGCGTCCTTTTTATAATGATCTCGTCTCTTTTATGACCTCTGGGCCAGTTGTGGTATCCGTATTAGAGGGTGACAATGCGATTGCTAAGCACCGTGAAATCATGGGCGCTACCAACCCAGCCGATGCCGCTGAAGGTACTATCCGTAAAGACTTCGCGTCTAGCATCGATGAAAATGCGGTACATGGCTCTGATTCTGCTGAGTCGGCTAAGCGTGAAATTGCTTATTTCTTCAATGACGATGAAGTTTTAAACCGTACGCGTTAATCTAAACATTTGCCTTATTATTAAGTGCAATTATTAAGTGCATTTTACATGAAGTGTATATTTTAGATATAAATTTACGTTCTTATTTATACATGCGCTCATTCTTTAAAGCGGCTAGGCAGATGCTTAGCCGTTTTTCATTGTAAATTCACAAGCTTGATATTTCTACACTTGGTAATATATGACAACATAGGCTTAAGAAATTTAAGTTATAATATGATGTTTAATGGTATAAGAGACTTCACGCTCAGTACTTTCTCAGTACTATGATGATTGAGGCGTATGGGTCATTATCCATTGACATCCGTAAAATACATACAAAACTTTCAAACCCTATAACTCATACTAAATTCACAAACCCTATTAGGTTAGTTAATAAATCATGACCAAAATCCCTATGCAATCCGCTGATGGCCCGCTCACTTCCTTTGATCCGAAGCTCTCAGCTCCTGCCAAAACTAATATTCTCGGTATGAGCCAAGATCAATTAGGGGATTATTTCAAACAAATTGGTGAAAAGCCTTTTCGAGCCACGCAAGTGATGAAGTGGATCTATCAGCATGGTGTGACCGACTTTGAAAAAATGACCAACTTATCCAAAGGTCTCCGCGAAAAGCTTAGCGAGCAAGCCTGCGTTGTGCCGCCTGAAGTCGTGCATAAAGAATATAGTGATGATGGTACACGTAAATGGGTGTTTAAAGTGGCTGGAGGGTCGCTTGTCGAGACCGTATTGATTCCTGCCGATGATAGTAAGGTCAATGGACGTAAGACGTTGTGTATTTCTTCTCAAGTGGGCTGTGCGCTGGATTGTAGCTTTTGTAGTACCGGAAAGCAGGGGTTTGAGCGTGATTTAACAGCTGCTGAAATTATTGGTCAACTTTGGGTGGCAAATGCCTCTTATATGGAAGATGTGGATAGTCAAGAGTGGCAAAATAATGTGACGAATGTGGTAATGATGGGGATGGGTGAGCCACTGCTAAATTACAAACCCGTGGTGTCCTCAATGAGTCTTATGTTATCCGACCATGCTTATGGGTTGTCTAAGCGACGTGTTACTTTGTCCACCTCAGGCGTCGTACCAAAGATGTATGACTTATATAATGATATTGATGTGGCATTAGCCATATCGTTACATGCGCCCAATGATGAGCTACGCAATGAGCTAGTGCCCATTAATAAAAAATACCCGTTAAGCGAGTTGATAGCAGCTGCAAAAGCGTATGTTCATGATAATAATCCGCGACATAAAAAGCACGTTACTATTGAATATGTGATGCTTGCTGGGGTGAATGATAGTGATGAGCATGCGTATCAGTTGGTCGATTTATTAGAAGGGTTACCCAGTAAAATAAACTTAATCCCTTTCAATCCCTTCCCCCATGCGCCATACGAGCGTTCGAGTAATAATCGTATCCATGCTTTTAGCAATATTCTAAATAATGCTGGATTTGTCTGTACCATTCGCCAAACGCGTGGAGATGATATAGATGCTGCTTGTGGTCAGTTAGTTGGTCAAGTAGCGGATAGAACACGGCGCTCTGCTAAGTGGCAACAAAGCATTAAAGATCGTGAAATACAGCCCACAGAAGGCTCACTTTAAATAGTCAGTTTACTAGCAGCTATTATTAAGTATTGATGTTTACTTTAAGTATTGACGCATAAAGTAATCAGCTTTCATCGAAAAAATATTTATTAGTTTAAATTAAAAGTACCACGTTTTATGTCAGCTAATTTCAATCTAGCGCATGACATAGATTAAATGACGGCACTATTTGCCAGAGTCCTGCAATATGGTTTAAGATAGAGGGCTTACCTATTTATAGTGCAGATTATAGTGCAGAAATTAATGTAGACCATTACAAAAAAGGCAGAGTGGTGCTATATTACCTTTATAAGTCATATTAAATTAGAAGAACTTAAGTAAATATAATAGAATAACTGAACATTTAAATAAAAAGTCGCGTTATAAACTACGATAGCTATGAATAAAGTTAAATGCTAAATACAGGCTAATAACGTTAATTTTATCTGACTGTGAAAATAAAGATTCGTATTTAAGATTCGTTAATCAAAATTAAGGGTAAGGATGGCAGTGACCCCTCATAAGCTTTTAAATCAAAAAGCTTTAAATAGTCAGCTGATTCATAAAGCGAATGGTGTAAATTCGCCATCATTTGTAGGGGTGAGCCATGAGAGGCATGATCTGACAGTGAGTCTGACTACTCACTTGTCTGTCACTGCTGGTTTCTTGATAACGGGTTCATTATTAATCTGCATTCTGATGATGGGCTGTCAATCTAGTCATGAGACGGGATATTCTTACCGTAATATGGATAGCCTAAGCTATCAGCAGCTATCAGCTAACCCGCGCACTATAGAAGTTGCTAGGATTAGGACTCAAATGGCAGCTCAGTACCTGCTTAATAATCAGCTAGATGACGCCAAACAGCAATTAGAAAAAGCCTTTTTGGCGCATAAAAGCTATGCGCCGGCCTATGATATGATGGGCCTACTGTTGCAGAGAGAAGGCAGTGAGCTTAATATAGATAAGGCTGAAGCTTATTTTCTAAAAGCGATTCAGATTGAACCTGCGTTTATGCAAGCGCATAATAATTATGGCGTTTATTTATCGAATTTAGGTCGCTATGAATCGGCTATCGACCATTTTCAAATCGCTGGTTCTACGCTTGGATATTCAGGACGGATTAAAGCGTTAGAAAATTTAGGTGTCACAGCATTAAAGAATAATGATCAACAGCTTGCAAGCCAAGCTTTTGTAAGAGTGCTTGAAAGTGACCGTCATAATTTATTGGCGCATATTGAGTTGGTTGATTTACTGATTAATAGTGACAAAGTTGCTCAAGCGCGAAATTTATATCATGAATTGATGCTGATTGTTGGCGATAATGTGAACAACTATCCACGTATTGTCGCTCAAGGCACTAGATTAGATAGTTTATGATAAGTTTTAGTGGTGTTTTTACTAAGGCTTTTTCATGCTGCTAAGCTCATAATGAATAAAAAATGAATAAAAGAAATTATACTGTTATTTTCTACTTTTAATAATGGACATTTAAACGGTATGCATATAGATTGTAACTATTTAAATTATAGCCCTTTTAGTTGAAACCATTTTAATAGTTTGTATTAAACGGTTTCATTAGAATTTATAACGTAACATACCACCTTATTGACCGCTTTTAGGACGTTTTTTCTATTTTGCACATTTTACAAATGCTAGAATTTATAATACTTTATGGCGTAAAATTGTAATCCATAGATAAACAGCTAAAAGTTTGGATTCCTAACCCAGAGGCATCATGGACATAGATAATAAAGACTCGTCAACGCTTAGACCTGATACATCCAATCAAAATGTAGGCTCATTTGGTAATCGGCTTAAACAGGCTCGTATTCATAAAAATCTATCCTTAGATGATGTGGCTGGTGAGTTGTTCATATTGCGACGTCATCTTGAAGCCATTGAAGCTGAAGATTTTAAGGCCTTACCCCAAGTGGCATTTTCGCGTGGCTTTGTCATTAATTATGCCAAGTTTTTAGGGTTAGATCCTGATCAAATTGTTGAGAGCTTTAATCGCAATTATCCTGATGAACTCAAAAGAAAAAGCGTTGATGATATTGAGTCACCGCTCAAACCTATGGGTACACTGCAACGTGAAGGTAAGCGTTCAATCCGTATCAACCCCTTATTAGTACTGGGTTTAATCGGTTTAATCATACTGGCAGTATTTTTAATTCGCACCGTATCCAATGCTCAAGACGCAACGGTAGATGATCCAAACAATACTGACTTGGTCGATGATTTGTCAGATAGTGAACAGTCTGCCGGCGCGGCTGTGAATACCACAACGACGAGCACCGGTAGTGCTATCAATAACTCAGGTAGTAGTTTGACGAATAGTGGTTCAGCATTAGATTTGGGCACTACTGACACGGTAACCGCGAATGCAGAGCCTTCGAACTTGGAATTTTGGGTGCGCAACAATACAGACCTGAAAGTGGTAGATGCGACAGGTAAAACCTTATTATCCGGTGAGCAGCCGCGCGGTGGTTATAAACTTACGGGACAACCACCTTTTCAAATTCAAATTGAAAAGGTCTCAAATGTTGATCTAGATCTGAATAATGAAGCTGTTGAATTAACTCAATTTGCTCAGAATAATAGAGCGGATTTTAGTTTAGCCCCATAATCTAAACGTATCTTTTGAAGTTTGTCCGTTATTAGTTTAACTATTCATTCGATTATCATGTTTTTAGATTACCATGCAAGCAAGTCATTAAAAAAAGTATAAGCAAGCAAGTCTTCATGTCTTCAATACTCTTGCAGTCAACTGAGAATCCTTATGTCAACTCCCTCTCCAATAAAACGTCGTAAAACAAAAAAAATATTTGTCGGTGATGTGGCAGTCGGTGGTGATGCACCAATCAGTGTTCAAAGTATGACCAATACTGATACCTGTGATGTCGATGCAACCGTTGCACAAATTAAACGCTGCGTTGATGCAGGCGCTGATATGATGCGTGTATCAACGCCGACTATGGATACGGTCGCAGCATTCGCTGAAATTAGAAAAAAAGTAGATATTCCGCTGATAGCTGACGTGCATTTTGATTATAAAATTGCTCTTGCCGTCGCTGCCGCAGGTGCCGACTGTCTACGTATTAATCCTGGTAATATCGGTAATGATGCCAAGGTACGAGAAGTGGTTGCCTGTGCCCGCGATTATAATATTCCTATCCGTATCGGGGTGAATGCCGGCTCTTTGGAAAAAGAGATACAACGCAAATATAAGGAGCCGACAGGCGAGGCGATGGTTGAATCTGCCATGCGCCACATCGATATTTTAGACCGTTTAAATTTTGATCAATATAAAGTATCAGTGAAAGCCAGTAATGTCTTTTTGACCTTAGACGCGTATCGTTTACTGTCTGCGCAAATTGATAACCCTCTACATTTAGGGGTAACAGAGGCAGGTATCTTTCGAACAGGGACAGTGAAGTCTGCTATTGCATTAGGTGGCTTATTATTAGAGGGTATTGGCGATACTATTCGTATCTCATTAGCCGCTGAGCCTGAAGATGAAATTAAGGTAGGCTTTGATATTCTTAAGTCGCTTAATATTCGTGCTAATGGCATTAACTTTATCGCTTGTCCAAGCTGCTCCCGTCAAGAGTTTGATGTTATTCGAGTAATGAATGAATTGGAAGCGCGATTAGAAGATGTGCGGATTCCTATGGATGTATCAGTCATTGGCTGTAAGGTAAATGGACCGGGTGAAGCTAAAGAAGCAGATATTGGGGTGGTAGGGGCGTCGCCAAATTCATTGGTCTATAAAGAAGGGCAAAAAAGCCATTTAATCGAGACGTCGACACTGGTTGAAAGTATCGAAAAAATGGTACGTGAACGCGTGGCACAGGCTGAAAAGCAAGCCGCCAATGAGATATTACGTGTGGATGGTAGTAAAGGGACAAGTATCTGAGTCGTTGATTATCCAATGGACTAATATGACGTAACTGATAATACGTCACTATAAAACAGATTACAAACAACTGTCCTATACGTCATTTATAGTCCTGTGGCTTACGACCAGTATTTCATTACTATGATAAACTGCTTTACTTAAAAATATTTGGGCAAAAAGTATGATCAAATCAATCAAAGGGTTTAATGACATTTTACATGTACCGACCTCAAGCAGTCAGCCAAGCAGTTATTGGCGCCGTTTAGAAAGCACACTTAGTGAGGTACTCGATCAATTTGGTTATGAAGAGATTCGATTACCTATTGTTGAAGAAACTCAGTTATTTGCCCGAGCCATTGGTGATGCGACTGATATCGTGGAAAAAGAGATGTTCAGCTTTACGGATAAGTCTGATCCACCGACGCCTATCACCCTTCGTCCAGAGGGGACGGCTGGAGCAGTTCGTGCTGTTATCGAACATAATCTACTGCGTGGCGATAGTCCTAAGCTTTGGTATATCGGTCCTATGTTCCGCTATGAACAACCGCAAAAAGGCCGTTATCGCCAATTCCATCAGTTAGGGGTGGAAGCCTTTGGTAGTGAGCATGTCGATGTAGAGGCAGAGCTAATCGCTATGACTCATATGATGTGGAAGCGCTTGGGTATTGACCACGAATTGACATTACAGATTAATAGTTTAGGTGAGATTGAAGAGCGACAAGCCTATCGTGCAGCACTGGTTAACTATTTAAACGATAAAAAAGATCAGCTCGATAGTGATAGTCAGCGCCGATTAACCACCAACCCACTGCGTATTTTAGACAGTAAAGATGTGAATACACAGGCCATATTGGAAAATGCCCCTCGTTTGGCAGATTTCTTAGGGGAGGAGACGACAGCCCACTTTGACCAATTGCAAGCCTATCTTAAAGCGTTAAATATCGATTATGTGATTAATCCAAAGTTGGTACGTGGTCTGGATTACTATAACAAAACAGTATTTGAATGGGTAACAGACAAGTTAGGATCTCAAGCGACCGTATGTGCGGGCGGACGCTATGATGGACTGATTGGTCAGCTAAAATCAATAGGTAAGACGGATGATAAACCTGTCAAGTCAGACCCTGCTGCTGGTTTTGCGATGGGGCTTGAGCGTCTACTACTGTTGGTACAGGCAGTCAATCCTATGCAAGAAACTCAAGCTTGCGATGTCTTTGTGGTTGCGCATCCCGATGTCTATGAACATGGACTGTTATATGCTCAGTCATTAAGAGAGGCACGCATAGATTTACGTGTTAAGATGTCCAGTGCGTCAAGCTTAAAGTCACAAATGAAAAAAGCAGATAAATCAGGTGCTAAACTGACTGTCATCTTGGCTCAAGATGAAGTAGAAAACGATACCATTAGTGTTAAAACAATGGAAACCGGTGAGCAGTCTAATCAAGACAAGCAGTGGCTACATCAGGTAGATAATTTTATTTTATAATATTTGCGAATAACTTTTAGGTAGATTTATGGCAAAACGTCCTAGTCCCACGTCACCACAGCAAAATATCCCCAATGATGACTCACAGTCGATGGAGAAGCTTAAACAGTCTGCTGTCTATATCATCGGTGCTATACTTCTCGCATTAGTAGGATATTTTGGATGGACCTATTTTCAAGGTTCAGGGATCAAAGCTGATGAAGTCGCTGCAGATAAGTTTACCGCCATTGAAACCGCGAATGATACCCTACTAAATCAGCCAGAACCTGATGCTGAAGCCCTAAACAAACTTAATGCAGATATTGATGCACTAGTAGCAGAGCATGGCTCTACTGTTTATGCGTGGCAGGCGCTCATGATTAAAGCGCGCAATGCGGTAGATGCGAATGATAATGACGTCGCACTAGAGTCTTTAAAGAAAGCGATGGAGATTGAGCTTCATGATGCTGGACTGCACTCTATTACCCAGCTACGTTATGCAACTGTATTGCTAGATAGTGGTAACGTGGATGAGGCGATGACGCAAGCGTCGAAAGATGTTCCTGTCGCTTTTGAGGCTAGCCAACAAGAGCTGTTAGGTGACATTTATATGGCTCAAAAAGATAAAGAAAAAGCCATTCGCTCTTATAAAAATGCTTGGAGTTTATTGTCGAAGCGTGCAGAGGAGCGTCCTTTGCTTCGTCTAAAATTGGAAAGTTTAGGAATTAACCCTGAGCCGATTGAGCTACCTCCGCAAATTGTTAATATGCCTGAAGAACAATCGACAGCACCTGAACAACAATCGGCAGTAGAAGATAGCAATGGTACAGACTTGGCTCAAGGTAATTCTGAGGAAGCTGTTACACAAAGCACAGCAGAATAACTCTCTAAATAGGAATTTTCTTAATCGTGATTAACAGTCTGTAGATGATTAGCATGAGTTGATTAGAAAATTTCCAAAAGAACGTATTTATAACCACATACACACTGTTTAAGATTAGTGCTTGCTAAATAAACCGTTAAGTGTGCTATGACTTTTAACCTGATTGAGCTATTCAACTATGTATAACAACACAACAAATCACCCCCAATTGAAAGCGATGGTAAAGGTGTCTAAAATAGGACTTCTATGTGCTTCTATCGCCTTAGTATCGGCTTGTGGAAAGTCGATTAAACCTGAAGTTCATGAACCTACAAAGCTTGTGAAGCTAGAACAGTCCGTTAATGTGGTTCAACCTGTCTTTCAAACCTCTTTAAATAATCGCTCTAAACTGTCAGATGTCAATCGATTTGAAGTCGGGTTTGATGGCAATCAGATTGTTGCCGCTTCAAGCTCAGGTCAAGTTGAAAGCTATAGCCTTGATGGAAAGGCATTATGGAGCGTTAATCTTGATGAAGATATCCTTGGCGGCGTCGCCTTTGATAGTGCGAGTCAAACTGCAATAGTCACCACTAAATCAGCGCGGGTCATTGCCATTAATACCAGTAATGGCAGTATCAAATGGCAGACTCCTATTAACGGTACTGTTTTGTCTCCCGCGTTAATTCATAACAACCGTGTCGTGTTGTCTGGCAACGATGGCATTATGCATGGCTTGTCGTTACAAACAGGGGATATTATTTGGCAGTTTGCTACTCAAACACCAAGTATAAGTGTGCGGGGTAGTGCTCGCCCAACACTATTGGACAATCAGACAGCTATTATTGCGAGTGCTGACGGTCGTCTTCATGCGGTAGAAATTGAGTCCGGTATTCCTAAGTGGAACCGCCGTGTGGGTATCCCCTCTGGTGCTAGTGAAATCCAACGTATGACTGATATTGACGGTACGCCAACCGTAGATCGAGGTCAATTGTTTGCAGTAAGCTATAGTGGACAGCTGCTGGGGGTGGATCTAGCAAGTGGTCAAATACGCTTTTTGTCAGAAGCGGCCAGTAAAAACAGTTTGGCAGTTACTGACAATGCGGTAATATCAACGACGCTAGATGGCTCAGTTAAAGCTTATAGTCGTGATACCGGTGAGTTATTATGGGAAAATGAGGCGTTAGCGTATCGTAAACTCAGTAATCCTGAACGTGTTGGAGACTATATTGCTATCGGTGATTTAGAGGGGGTAGTACATTTCTTATCCCCTCAAGATGGCCGTATTGTCAGTCGTGCTCAGACCAAAGGTCCGATTAATAAGCTAACCTCGCAATCTAATTACTTATTAACACAAACCAAATCTGGGCAGGTCAGTGTCTGGCGCGTCGTACGTTAAGTCTAACGTAGTGGCACCCATCTTGTTTGATATCTCTAAAAAGGCTTTAATAGATGTATTAAAGCCTTTTTAATTTTTTAATGTTTATCATATCAGCTTACTGACCATTGCTAACCAAAACAACAGGCTCTCCGTTATTCATATATAAATTGGTATCAATATCCTCATAGGTTAACGGCGTATAAGGCCAATGTGCTAAGCGGTTACGACGGCGGCGCAGCTCTTCTCTTTTAAGTTTTGGATCAAGCTGAGGATTAAGAGTGATCGGTGATGATTTTTTGATAAAGTTAGCATCGTAAAAAGCACGATGGGTAAACCATTCTATATAGTGAGCGGGACGCAGGTTTGGCATCTGTAATGCTTCGAAATCTTGACGACTATTGATCGAATGCCAAACATGAGTTGGAAAGTTGTTTTCAAGCCACTGCGGGCGTGAAAAGGTTTGATTACTGGGTCTAAAAAACCGTCCCTTCATAACCACGTAGCGTTTATCGATCTTAACTTTGTCATAAAAATCCAAATCAATCCAGACACTGCGAAAAGGTTTGGTCTGCATATGGATGAGTTTGCGTTCAAGATTATCGCGTGAATTGATACCCAACCAGTTTGCGAAGTGATAGGGCGGGGCACCCAAATAGAACTTTATGGCAAGCTCCCAGTGCTCCACCTCATTGGTTTCTTGATTACGTAATATAAAATCAAGCTCACCTGTAGTCTGTGCCACGTTATACAGTTGAATATTATGCGCTAAGACCTGATAGGGATGAAGACCCAATCGATGCCCATCTTCCAACCAATAATGCACCAGCCCCTCAAAGTGAAAGCCCAGTCGATAGGGACTAGGTCGCGACATTAAATATCGGGTTAAGTCTTGATAGGCGGTGGTCGTATCCAATTCATGAAGACGTGCTGCATAGTTTTGATATTGTAGATGCCAAAATTTAGAAGAATGAACGAATATTTTCGGCGCCACCACGTTTTTGTCGGGAGCAACCCATTCATTTAGAATATTTGGACAGGCGAGCGCAAACGCTAAGTCTCTGACAAAAGGACGTTTATAATCTTCCCAAGGGTGCAGTTTCTCTATAGTCATATTAGGGTGTTTATGCTTTAATTGAGTGAGTAAGAGTATAACAAGATTTCTCAACGAAGCATCAAAATGAATGAAAGGGCGATAAAGACAAACTATTATGTTGAAACCAGCACCAGAGACTAACGCTTTAGTCATAGATACAGAAACCGATCAAGGGCGAGACCCTAGACCTATTCAGGTCGCGACTATTGATGTTAAGACAGGCTATGAATGGATGTCCTACTTCAATAGTGGGCGTCCAATCTCGCCTTTTGTGACTAAAATACATGGGATTACCGATGCTGACGTGGTGGGACTGGCCCCATTTGAGTTAGATAAATTTGACTTAAGCGACTACTTAATAGGTCATAATGTTCGCTTTGATTGGGGAGTTATTGGTCGTCCTGATGTAAAGCTTATTTGTACCGTAAGACTTGCAAGAGTGGCTTTTCCAGAGTGGATTGGATACTCTCAGTCTAAGTGTATAGAGCAGCTAATCGGTAAGGATGACGCTGCTGAAATGACCGCTGCCGCTCATGATGCCTTAGGCGATGCCCGTATGTGTTATCTACTTTATAAGGCGTGCTGTGAGCGTTTAGAGCTTGATCCCACGGATTTTGAGGCGTTGCATAACCTATCCAATACGGCCAAACCTATTGCTAAGATGCCATTCGGCAAATATAAAGGACGTATGATTAAGGATGTTCCCTTAAGTTATGTCAAGTGGATGCTAGCAAACATACCTAATATGACGCCCTCTTTATATTCAGCGTTGCAAAAAAGAATGGCAGAGGAGATTGAAACTAATAAGTAAGGGTTCTACGTTAGTAGCCCTATAGACTTAAGCTTTAACATATTCTAATTGGTGTGATTTAAAATCCAGTCTGTTGCCATGTGCCATAATTGTGGCGCCTTAGCATAAGTTTGGCGACTAAAAAACGTCATGTGCCCAATATGACTCAGTCCCATATCCATCGGATTTATCATACGTTTTTCAACGGGCATCGCAGGAAAGACGGCCAACATATCATCGACATTTTTAGCATTCGCAATGTCATCATCTGTGAAGTTTAACCAAAGCGAAGGCGCTGAAAACTCATCATAATAATGGGTAAAAATGGTCTTACCAAACGCAGTTTTGACATAGCCTTTACCATTGCACCAATCTCTCCACTGCTTGGCAACACCACGTGGTAAAGGTTCACCCATACCAAATTTATCAGAGGGCGTGTAACCTAATATTAAATTACCTAAGGTAATAGCGCCGTCCATAAATACAATAGCTTTAGCTTTGAATGGCATGTCCATATTTTTGATACGTCCTGATGAACAGGCCACATTCACTACCGATGATAAGGCTTGAAAGTTTGGCATTAAGCCGATTAACTGACCCCCAGCACTATGGCCTATAAGGTGATATTTTGCATTTGGGAACTCTTGCTGTAGGGCGTCTAAAACGGCGGTGGCATCATGACGCCCCCAGCTGATCAATGATGCATCACATTTTTGAAGGGGACAGTTTAAGGAATCGCCAATACCTTCATTGTCATAAGTAATAACCGCAAATCCTTCTTCTGCTAAATAAGTTGCGAAACTGTTATAGAATTGACGCTTTATGCCAGTGGCAGGAGCGATCATAATGGCATGCTCAATGCTGGCAACATCGTCTGGCTCATCGCCCCTTGGAAGATACAAACTCGCCGTCAAAGGTTGGTTGCGTTCAGTAACAATAGTGAGTGTGGCGGGTGTATATCCTGTAGGGTCTGGTTTTTCTAATTTATCTGCTTGGTTTGAAGTCTTATTGTCATGTGTCATGGGACGGCCTTGTCTAATATGCTTGCGCGTAGCGATAAATAAGTCTAATAGGATTCTATCATAGGAAATTTAACTAAAGTTTAGTAGCATGAACTCACGCCGCACCATTCATTGTTTTTTTAGCACTTTATTCATATCTTCATACGCGTATCATACAAGTACTGTAAACTAAATCAAACGTCATTAAAAATTATCTATACAAGTGTTTATCTTTATAGCGGCTAATATAAGCTATTATAGATAACGCACAATGATTTACAATTAATGACTTATTATAGGGTCAATATTTTATAAACGATTACTTTTTAACAATTCAGGTGGTTTTTATTTATGACACAATCCCCAACGTTCTCTGGAAACACAACGCGTTCAACTTCTAAAAAATCTCAATCAAACTATACTACGATCACTAGTAAAGACGTTGAAAATGTCAGTGAGGTGGTGGACAAATCAACGATCAATCAACCTCTAGTCGCCGTTTACTGCGGTTCACGACTAGGCAAAGATCCTGTGTATGAAGCGGCTGCTCGAGAACTGGGTACTGCACTGGCTAATAATAATCTGGGCTTAGTGTATGGAGGCGCCAGTATTGGTCTGATGGGCGCTGTAGCGGATTCCGTTATCTCAGGAGGAGCGCCCGCGGTGGGAGTGATTCCGACCTTTATGTTAGATCATGAAATTGCCCATGAAGGCTTATTTCGTCTACATTTAACCGATACAATGCACACGCGTAAATCCATTATGGCGGAGTATGCCGATGCCTTTATTACTTTACCTGGTGGTCTAGGCACTTTAGAGGAGATCATGGAGATTGCCACTTGGCGCCAATTGTATCAACATGAAAAGCCGATGATTATCTTAAATATCAATGGGTTTTATGACCCATTAATAGCACACTTGAAGCATACGGCTGAACAAGGATTTATGAAACCTGAGGACTTAGAGAGATTAGTGGTCTGTAACGATATTGAGTCTGCAATTGCGCTGTTAAATAAATATGTGCAAATTCAAGATTCCGTAGCCACCCATAAAATATAGCACGGTATAAAAACGAATCAGGCGATTCGTAGAGTTTGATGACACCTTCTGCTCGCAGCATATACGTTACGGCACTAAACTAAACCTTGACCCCATTTGCCTCATTAAGTCATACGGCAGATTGAAAAGGCGTAACAACGCCCGACATGGGCAAGGGAAAGGCACGTTGTTGCGCCAAATCTTTAGCAATGCTATCAATATCATGCTTAGTAATATGTTGCAAATAAGCCCATTTATGATGCTGGCGTGCCTCTATTTGTTGCTTCTGAACCTTAATAAGCTCTTGTTGCTCCAGTTCTGCGACAATATCGTCAGAGGCTTCTAATGCTGAAGACGCCTTTACATTTTCAGCCCTTGCATAATGCAGCTCAGGATAAAGACGCACATCAGCGACACGTAAGGTGTCATTTTCACCTGGAATTTGTTGACCGCCATAGAGGGCATTATCGGTTGGCTTTGCAGAAGCAAACTTAGGCACAAACTCACTGACTTGGTCGATGGCTCTTTGACTGCGTTGATGTAGCGTCGTTGGATTCCATCCTTCCTCAATATAATCGAGATAAGTCGGCTTAAGCTTCGGCTGTGCATCGCCATGACTGGTTGCCACAAGACCATCATTGAATAAAGTTACCGCGTTATTCATACTATGAATTTGATAGAACCCATCTGGATAAGGCGTCAGTTGTACCATGCCATGGGGGGTGCCACGCTTTCCATGAATGATAATTTCTGGCAGTAGGTTTGTTGCGGTATCCAAATTAGCATTATTGTGCCATTCAGTAACGTATGAGGCCTTAAATTCGACCATGCGCTGCGCAGGCACGCCGACCATATTATCTATAATTCCCGTTTTGAAGCCACATGCGTTGATCAAGTAATCGACCTGAATAGACTGTTCAAGCGCGTTGCTGTCGTCGGGTTGGCTGTCATGTGACGGCAAAGTATCTGTATACGTGATGTAATTGATCTGCCACTGTTTAGCCTCGGCTAATTCATCTAGTTCCTGCTTTGAAGTCGTACCATTGTATTTAGATGCCTTACTCATAGAGACATTAACCACGTTGGTATTCAGCAACAAATGTGCATTTGAATAACCTTTTAGCGCTGCTTGTGCGGATGCTGCCAGACGAAAAATATTCCAGCCATATTCGTTCACTGCAAATATAGGAAATTTTAGTTTGTCTAAATCCAAATGCTGCGCCGCCTGTAACACCCAATCATCTGTACTTTTTGGCTGGTTTGTCCCACTGTTATTTTGATGGGTTATTAAAGTTTCAAGCTCTTCACGGTCATACATATGAAAGTAATCTTCTGGATCTCCCAATACCTTATTGGCTGAATCTAGCGCTATCAATTGACGATATTCTTCTGTCAAAAGCTCAAGGCGAGGTAATAAATCTTCTGGATTGCCATCGTCACGCTTAGGAATAGCGATCACTGTGGGACGCACATCAATGCTATAGGGATACATTCTAAGCATATCGATCGATTGTTTAAGCAGTGCAACACAATCCTCATCAGGAATTTCGCGATATAAGTTGCCACCTGCGTGTAAATGACACATCGGAGGACCGTCAATCAAGCTGGACTTTGTTTCGAACAGGTAAGTTTGTACCCCTAAGGCTGCTAAGCGTATGGCAATCGTTGATCCAGCAACGCCACCACCAATAATGCCTACTTTAAATGCTTTTTGTTCTGTATTTTCCATAGAGTCCAGCCATAGAGTTCAGTAAGATGCTATGATTATTCATCGTTTTATTAATGAACAGAGTTTAATTAAGGTCTATATTTAAGTTAGGGCGATAATAACAAATCAAGGATATTAAAACTGTAGTTTGCTAGTTGTTAAGCAACCCTTTGTTTGTATAAAAAATACAGTATTGCGTAACTAAGGGCTGTAAGCTTGATTATTAGATGGTGGTGATAAAGAGGATATACAAGTCTGCTATATTGGTAAACGTGAGCCACTTTAAAATAACAACCCGCTACAAAATACTAAAATGGTGTCGTAATAGGTTTGATTTTCAATGAGAATATGATGAAAAAAAATTTGCGAAAGCACGCTAGGCGTCAAGTTAGCTTCCAAGATAAAAATAAGAATCAATTATTAATAGCCTTGGGGTTTTATATTGTATTAGCAGTATTGACAGTTAAAGGTAATCTTCCATTATTACTATTTATTTGGTATGGGGTTATAGGGGCGCTGACCTATTTGATATATGCCAAAGATAAGAAGGCAGCAAAGTTAGGTCAGTGGCGTGTTCCTGAAAAAATCTTACATATTTTGAGTTTACTTGGCGGCTGGGTGGGTGCCATGGTTGCTCAAAATTATTTACGACATAAAACGCAAAAGCCTGATTTTAGAGTGATGTATTATTTGACAGTGGTGTTAAATATGGCAGGGCTATTATATGTGATCGTTGGCGGTGACATTTCCAACGTTTAATTATATACTCGGGATATAAAGAGGCTTTTACAAGAGGCCTATTAATACAAGAGGCATATAAAACAAGTTTTCAAAAATAATGAAGCATATAAAAACAAAACCCGTTTAAAAACGGGCTTTGTTTTATCGTAATTTGTTATATCGTAAGAAGCTATTAATGTAACTGACAAATTTTACAGCGATTAAGATTGATATTTCTCGTTGCGTTTGCCTTCAAAAAAAAGCATATCAATAATGACTATCGCCACCCCTATACAAATGGCAATATCTGCAATATTAAAAATAGGATAGTGCCAGACATCCATGTAATGTACATGGATAAAGTCAATCACCTTATCAATGCGTAAACGGTCTATCAAATTACCGATGGCACCACCTAGGATCAGCGCCAAGCCAATATTTAACAGCTTTGCTTGACGCGGCGCGCGGGTCAGATAAATAATTAAAAAGACTGACATTACGAGTGATAGTCCCGCAAAGAACCATTTTTGCCACCCCCCTTGATCCGCCAAAAAGCTAAACGCTGCCCCATAATTGTAGGCCAAAGTCCAGTTTAAGACCGGCTCTATTACAGGTACCGGCTCATGATAATTGAGGTGGGTAGTCGCCAACCACTTCGTCCATTGATCCAAGCCAATCACACATAGCGCAATAAGGTACCACAATAGTGCTCGTCCACGATTGGGTACCAACTTTGGGCGCTTAAATAGGCTAGGCGTCGCTGTGGCATATGCCGGTGCGATCTGATCCTTATCGCCTAAAGTGTCTGACAGTGTGTTGTCTGAAAGGGTGCTGTTATCACTGGATTGATTAGGCATAGTGACGAACCTCGCCTGGTCCAGCGATATTTATAGCACAGCGCTTACAAATACCTGGATATTCTGGATTGGTGTTAACATCGTCACGCACATGCCAACAGCGAACACACTTCTCACCTTCAGCTGAGCTGACAGTAACACGAAGATTGTCTATGTCAGTTTCATCACCTTGCTCGCCTGAGAGTGTTTCAAGCGATGCTGAACTGGTAATTAATACAAAGCGCAGTTCATCTTCAAGCTTCGCCAAGCTATCGTAAATCTCGCCATTCGCATAGATAGTGACAGCGGCAGATAGGTTGGCATTGATGCGCTTTTCTTCCCGAGCGGTCTCAATCACTTTGTTAATGGCGTCTTTAGCTTCTAACACTCGTGCCCAATCAGCCTCAGTAAGGGTGGACATCTCAAAGCTTGGTAACTCATACCACTCTTGAGTAAAGATATAAGCATTGTCGCCTGTGGCAGAGTCTTTCAGTAAGGCTTCCCACGCTTCTTGTGCCGTAAAGCTCAAGATTGGGGATATCCAGCGTAGCAGAGCATGGGCGATATGATATAAGGCCGTCTGCGCAGAGCGACGCGGCTTACCATCTTCCATAGTGGTGTATTGACGGTCTTTAATGATGTCTAAATAGAAGCCACCTAAGTCTTGTGAACAAAAGGCGGTCACTTGCTGGGTAACTTGGTGGAAGTCCATAGCATCGTAAGCGGTGATAATGTCCTGTTGAACTTTTTGGGCTCGTAGCATAATGTACTTATCAAGACTGACCAGCTCATTCATTGGCAAGCTGTTGCTAGCAGGATCAAAGTCATCTGTATTCGCCAATAAGAAGCGCACTGTATTGCGAATACGGCGGTACATATCAGTCGCCCCTTTAAAGGCTTGCTTACCGGCGTTCATCTCATAACGATAATCACTGGACGCAATCCACATACGTAGCATATCAGCGCCCGTTTTGTTGATTTCGTCTTGTGGATTAATAATATTACCTAGTGACTTACTCATTTTTCGGCCGTTTTCATCGACAACGAAGCCATGAGTCAGCACTTGTTTGTAAGGGGCTCTAGCGTACATGGCTTCTGACGTCAGTAGCGATGTCTGGAACCAACCACGATGCTGGTCAGACCCTTCCAAATACATGTCCGCAGGATTGGTTAAGTTGTCATCTTGGCCGAGTACTGCAAAATGAGTGGTCCCTGAGTCAAACCAGACATCAAGGGTGTCATTTGATTTAACGTAATCTTTAGCATCCTCACCAATAAAGTGCTCAGCATCGGTCTCAAACCAAGCTTCTACGCCGCCTTTTTCGATAAGCTGTGCAATGTCTTCCATCAGCTCAAGCGTATTAGGGTGTAGCTCATCGGTATCTTTATGAATAAAGAACGGAATGGGCACGCCCCAAGTGCGCTGACGTGAGATACACCAGTCTGGGCGACCTTCAACCATAGATTCGATGCGGTTTTGTCCCCAAGCTGGCGTCCAAGTGACATTTGGAATGTCCTGCATCGTCTGCTGTCTTAACGTATTGCCACCCTCGTTGACCTCATGATCCATACGGATGAACCACTGAGGTGTGGCACGGAAAATGATAGGCGACTTATGACGCCAGCAATGTGGATAGCTGTGCTCCATTTTATAATGCTTCAGCAAATGACCGCTATCATGCAAGGTTTCGATGATTTTTGGCTGTGCTTTATAGATATGCTCACCGACGAAGATTTGCGCAGAGTCTAAGTAGACCCCATTACCGCCTACAGGATTTACTGTGGGTAAGTTATAGCGCAAACTAACAACATAGTCATCAGCACCATGCGCAGGTGCTGTATGCACCAGACCTGTACCACTTTCGGTGGTCACATGATCCCCCAAGATAATTGGTACTTGACGATCCTCTAACAGGGGGTGTTGAGCTTTTATAAGCTCAAGATCTGCGCCCTTCATTGTTGTAAGGGTACCCTTATTATCTAAGCCAAGGGTTTCTATAACATGGTCAACCAAATCAGTCGCTAAGATAAGGTTGCCTTTATTAGTTTTGACAATACTGTAGTCAAAGTCCGCACTAACAGTAATGGCTTGGTTGGCAGGCAGGGTCCAAGGGGTGGTCGTCCAGATAACGGCATAGGTTTTATCAGCACTATTGTCGACACCACTATCTAAGTCGCCCTCAGAGAACAGCTTTGATGGCTCAACGATTTCAAATGACACATAGACGGCATCTGACGTTTTATTTTCATATTCGACTTCTGCTTCGGCAAGCGAGGAGCCACAATCAAGACACCAGTTCACTGGTTTCATACCGCGGGTTACATAGCCATTGGCATAGATTTTCCCTAAGGCACGTACGATATTGGCTTCTTGATGGAAGTTCATCGTCAGATATGGATTGTCCCAGTCACCGAAGACACCTAGACGCTTAAAGTCAGCCATTTGCATTTCGATTTGGCTTCTAGCATATTTACGGCATAAACCACGGAACTCAGTAGCAGAAACTTTTTGACCGACTTTACCGACTTTGGCCTCTACTTTTTGCTCAATAGGTAGACCATGACAGTCCCAACCTGGCACATAAGGCGCGTCATAACCTGATAACGTTTTTGATTTAATAATAATGTCTTTTAGTACTTTGTTGACCGCATGACCAAGGTGGATTTGACCATTCGCATACGGAGGACCATCATGCAAAATATATTTTTTACGTCCTGCTTTTGCCTGACGAATTTTGGTATAGACATTATCCGCCTCCCAAGCTTTAAGCCAGTCAGGTTCACGTTTGGCCAAATTTCCGCGCATTGGAAAGGCGGTATCAGCGAGGTTTAAAGTGTCTTTGTAGTCTGGATACTCTGTTGTTGAAGGGTTTGAATCAGTCATATATGCCGTCTTATATATTGAGTTAAAACAAAAATTTAGTGTAAATTTAAAGTGATACTATATTTGGGTTTTTAAAAGTAAAGCAGTGGTTTTGAAAGTAAAACAGATAAGGTTTAATAACCTTTCAAATTTAAATATTTGGGTCTGATGCACAGTCAAGCATGATGCCAGCAGTCTGTATCCATGACACCAGTGGCAAGCATTTATCAGTTAGTTGCGACATTATAAAATAAATTAAGGGCTAAAAGTAATTAAATAGCTGAAAGCCTAGCCACTGTCAATAGTGCATTTCGGTCTGTCTTAATGTTGGGTCTATTTTGTCGCTCGTTAAGTGCTATATGATAATTGTTTCGTCAGTCGTTAGTACAAAGAGCAAGGCAAGTAACTGCGTGCGCATCAAGCGTGACAAACCAAGCGCGATACTCTAATAACAATACAAACTATAGGTATAAGGTTAAGGTTGTTGCTGATTTAAAGGGTGTTCGCTTATTGGTGTAGTTAGTCCATCAATTCTTAACCAGCGTCCCATCACTTCAGCCAACTCATCCACACCGTCTTTTTTTAATGACGAAAAAAGCTGAATACTAAAAGGGAGCCCCATCTTTTCAAGTTCACGTTTGGTATTTAATAGTATATTTTTGGCGGGTCCGTACTTAAACTTGTCTGCCTTGGTTAATAGTACATGCACAGGTAACTCGCCATCTTTAGCCCAGCGCAGCATTTGTTCATCAAAAAACTTGAGAGGATGGCGACTGTCCATGAGAAGTACTAAGCCTGCCAGACTTTCACGAGAGACCAAGTATTCTTCAAGTTCTGTTTGCCAAACCAGTTTCATCTTTTCGGGTACGGCTGCATAACCGTAGCCTGGTAAATCAACCAAGCGTGCTTGATCATTCCCGATAGAGAAGAAGTTTATCATTTGAGTGCGCCCTGGTGTTTTTGAAGAACGAGCAAGCTGGCGTTGATTGGTTAATACATTGATTGCTGAAGATTTACCTGCATTTGAGCGTCCAGCAAACGCTACTTCATAGCCAATATCCGGTGGGCATAACTTGAAAGTGGGGGCAGACATTAAAAATTCTGTTTGTTCCAAACGCTTTCTGGGTGTCAAATGTGATAAATCTGAGGCTGACTCAGGGGGCATGTATTCTGGTGCTTTGGTTTTTTTTGTCTTGGAGGTGTTGGACATAGGGTGTCTCAAAATTTGAACGATAAACAAGAGTGTAGAATATGAAACTTAAACAACTGACAGCTATTTAACCTATTATAAAATTTAAGTATGGTAATAAATAACTTTAACAACAAATAGATGATGCTTGTTAAATTGTGTCAGATAAAATAATAGCACTATTTGTCGTTATAAATGCTAGCCGTAATACTTAAATAAGAAGACAACAGGCGAATAAATCGCCTCATTATAACGAGTCTTAGCAACTAATGATAATGACCTAAGTTAAGAGTATGCAATACATTAAATTATTTTAATCAATTTATTGACTTTAATAACTTAAACTTTAACATAAGTTTGATAAAATGGCGCAGTAAATGAATTGATCCTCATAATGTTTGTTATTACGTTTTTAAAAATCGTCAATGCACAAATTTCAAAGGTAAGATTTCACATCGATATGGGAAATTGAGTGATACCCTTAAATGAGGTCGCCTTCAATAGATACTTAATGAATTTATATCAACATACATATCACTTTAAAGTTACGCCTTTAAACGCATGAATTATAGTGATACCAAAAACGTAACAGACAACGTGAGTATCAGCAACAAAAAACCTTAGTCTTTATATTGAAATTTAACTAAATAGCGCCATAATATAGTTAAGTGAATAAGTGTATACTAAAATGCAAACGTGTTATCTTTATACTGCAATACCCTTATTCTAATAATTGCATGATACCTTGATTGTTCTACTGTTTAGAGCATATTAGAGGTAAGGAGAGTCGAAATGAGACTTACAAAAGTTGCAACACCCTTTGTTGTCGGGTTGCTATTAAATAGTTTGCCATTGTTAGCCAATGCAGATACGGCTCAACGTTATGAAGACAGTTGCGCCGCTTGTCATGCTACAGGGGCTTTAAATGCTCCAAAAACGGGCGATAAAACCGTTTGGGATAAGCTTAAATCACAAAAAGGTATGCCTGCATTGGTAAACTCTGTAAAAAATGGCATGCCGCAAATGCCAGCTGGTGGCTTATGCAGTGACTGTTCCAATGCAGATTATGCAGCATTAATCGAGTATATGGCAAAATAGTCATACTTGATAAGTTCAATATAATAACTATACGATTGTTCCAAAAACTAATATGTAGACCTATAAGTCATAATATTAAAAAAAACCTTAGTTATGCTAAGGTTTTTTTAATGAAAGCCTAATAATAGTAAGGTATGTCAATCTATGCTGACTAATATGTCACTCATAGGTAGCTATTTTTACAAAACTATTGATATAATAATGACATCAAATATTCTCAGTGAGTCGTTATAACTTGAACTTAGCGCTAATTTGTTATAATAGTGTGAGTCATGATTATGTTACATAAAGCTAATTAGAACTTATATTGACGTTACAAGATAGCAAATAGTGTTGCATTAGGGTTATAAGTACTTAGCTACCGCCTGAAAGACTTAGTAGGATTAAACTACAATGAAAAAATTGCTCGTTGCCTCCAGCTTATTTATTGCCAGTCTCAGTGCACATGCAGTTATTACTGTTCCTAAATATGATGTTGCGGCAGGTCAAAAAATTGTCGAAATATCCTGTGCTGCCTGTCATGGTATGACTGGAATTAGTGTTGTACCGACACAGCCCAATCTTGCCGGTCAGAATGTGCGTTACCTATTTAAGCAATTAAGAGACTTCAAAACAGGATACCGTACAAACGGTATTATGCAGGGACAGGTTGCAAATTTATCAGAGCAAGACCTTGCTAACGTGGCAGGCTATTTTTCAGAACAAAAGCCTTGGGGTGCCTTCGCGGGTAATCCAGCGACTACCGCAGCGGCGACCAAACTTTTCTTGGGGGGTGATAAGACACGAGGTGTGATTGCTTGTGCAGGGTGTCATGATCCGAAAGGTTCTGGTAATGCTTACGCAGCCTTCCCTCGTATTGGCGGTCAACACGCTGAATACCTTGGTTTGCAGTTAAAAATGTTCCGTGCTGCGGGTCGGGAAGATGACGTAAGTAAAGATCAAATGCGTGTTAATGATGGCGCCAAAGAAGGTGATAAAGGCATGATGCAAGTTGTGGCTTCAAGACTTTCTGATAAAGACATTAAGATGTTATCTCAGTATGTAAGTGCTATTCACTAAACTTACTTTTGATTGATATTGATCTGATAATTAGTGTACTACAACCCCGTTCATCGGGGTTTTGTTGTTATAGTGACTATAAAAGGTTTAAAACATTGATTTAGTCACTATACTTTATTACATTTGATTTTCAGATTCAAAATCAGTTAGATTGTCATTCAACGTATCTTTATTTAACCTATTATTTAACCCGTGGACATTCGCATGCAAAATCGTTTTGCCTCACTTATTATTGCCGCACTATTACCCTTATTGCTCTTTCATTGGTTTGTGCCAATGCCAATAGGTCAATTAGATTTTTGGCTGATGTGGGTTATAGCAATGCTGGTCGTAGGATTGCCTTTATTGTATGCTGAAGTTGGACTTGCGCATCGCAGCCAAAAAACTCCAGCGCAAGGTATTCAGGAGCTCACTCGACAAGCAGATACCAGTACGATTTGGCGAAGTTTTGTGTGGTTAGCCGTTTTGCTATCTTTGGTTATTGCTGGTTTAGGTATTGATGCAATCAGTGCTAATCTATTGGAAGCAATGCGTGAGCTGGGTATCAATTTTGAGGTTCCAAGCTATGCACTCGCCATTGTTCTGATGGTAATTGCAGCCTTATTGAGTTTACTCGGGTCTGGCAGTTTGGTAGTTTCACTGGTGCTTATCGCCATCGCTTTTGCCATCGGGGCGGTGACTCATTTGTCTTCATTGGCCTTGGTTATGACTGAGCCCACTCTTAGTGAATGGGCGAGAGCAGTGACCTTAGCCTTAGTCAGTGTTGGGGTAGGGACGGGTCTATATTGGTTTAATAATCCGCTCGTTAGCAAAGATCCTAATCACAGTGCAGAAGTAGGTCGTAATACGAAAGAGATAGCCACAAAGACAGTATTGCCGATTTGGTTGACCCAACTGGTGATAGGCAGTATTGCGCTTATGTTCAGTACATTCAGTACAGGTGCTTTAACCCCAATCCCAGCGATTATATACGGACTAGGGGTATTGGCGGCGGCTGCCTATTTTATTCACTTTGCGAGTACTCAGATTGCCACTAAGTTTGGTCGCTTTGGTATAGGGATAGCGACGGCAGTGAGTATGGTTATTGGAATATTATTGGTATTAGTTGCCTCGCCACACGCGTTAGTAATAATACTGGTCGTGCTTAGTATTCTCAGCGCTCTTGTATTGGCGATTTTCTCAGGCTGGCAAATGAAAATTAGTCATATGCGTAAGTCTTTAAACTTTAAGTCTGAAGGCATTTATAACATGTGGAGAGTGGCCATTCGTATCTTAGCACCACTACTCATTTTGATAGCCGTAGTCGGTTGGTTTTTATCATGAATAATGAGGGTGTAGAGTTACAGAATAGAAAGCAGGCTATCAAAGTGGCTGATTCAAATGTGGCTGATTCAAATGTGGCTGATTCAAATGTGGCTGATTCAAATGTGGCTGATTCAAATGTGGCTCTTTCCAATGCCAGTCCTTACAAGGTCAGTTATTCAAATGTTGATAGAATACCAATTAGTTTAGCCTATGCACCAACACCCATTGAGAACGTATATCTTGAAATTGAGGTGCCTCAAGATACCAATTTGCTTGACGCATTAACGTTAGCAGGATGGTTAGCACAGTATCCAGAATTAGATAAATGGTGTGATGCTCACCGTCATGACACTCAAATAGACAATAAGCACTGGTGTGTAGGGGTGTTTTCGCAGAAGAAATTATTGAGTTATATATTGCAGGCGCATGATCGTATTGAGATATATCGACCCCTGACTATAGACCCAATGCGTAAGCGTAAAAGAAGAGCTAATGCTCAATAGTCAGTATTAATCTATTAGTGTTTAATAGACTTTATGAGTTTTAATAGACTTAATTAAAGGAAAACAGCTTATTACCTAAATAGTCCGCATAAAGACTAAATAAGACTAAATCTTGTAAGGTAATAAGCTTTAAAACTTATTCAAACCAACTCGAACCAAAGATTGAATTATCGATGGGTGACATTACCAATCTCAAACTCATCTAAAATATAGCAATGGCATTAGGCCTAGGCCATTATATGTAATTGCTTAGTGAACGAGTAAGCGAATTATTTGGTGACAGGTAAGGTATCAACGCCTTCAATCTTAGTGACAATATCGTCATTATTAAAGTATATAACCAGATGTTGACTGGCATCTTGAATAACTTTTTTACCGTCACGTTCACCATAAGTGCCTGGGGTATAATCATAGATATAATCCCAGCGATTCGGTGCAAGCGTGTCACGCAGAGCAGGACTACCAATTAAATAAAGCACTTGGTTTTTCGACATTCCTGGTTGAATCTGCTGCGCTTGTGTTTGAGTAATAGGCGTGCCTTGTGGCAAATCTATCTTATAAACGCCAAAGATAGAACAAGCAGAGAGTGATAATGTGGTTGCAATAGCCACGGGGTAAAAAAAATATTTTAATGATTTCATAGTTTCACGTTTTTAAATTATCCATTGATAACGCTAACGATTAAGTTAGCGATTAGAGTCTATAGCGAATAAGAATATTAACTCAAGACCGTTTACTCTACCACAGGTAATTATAGTTGCTGTTAATTATAGTTAGTATTAACACGTTATTCCAAATCTTAGTACTGTATGCTTTGAATTCTTGTCGTGGATAGATTAATACCCTAACCACTACGACAATATATTCAGTATAACCATACTTCGAAACTGTCATGTCTAAAGACTGTCAGATTTTAAAGCCATCATATGTTAAGAACTACAATTAAATCGATGTATCTAACAAAGTAGGGGTTATAATTAATCAATCGAAATGTTTCGATAAATGATACGTCAATTACTTGCAATTGCCTACCACTTACGAGATTATTTAGTTAAATTTTGCATTAATGTCACCCATAATGCACTTTCGCATATTCATTATAACCTATAGGGAACACAATGAAATTTACAAATCAGGATTTACGTAAAGCTGGATTAAAAATTACGTTACCCCGTGTCAAAATTCTTGAGCTATTAGAGAGCGCTGAACATCATCATATGAGCGCTGAAGAAGTGTATAAAGCGTTAATAGAGCAAGGTGAGGATGTCGGTTTAGCCACAGTATACCGTGTACTCACTCAGTTTGAGCAGGCGGGAATTGTTGAACGTCATAATTTTGAGAACAATCTTTCTGTGTTTGAAATTACCCAAGAAGAGCACCATGACCACTTAGTGTGTGATGTTTGCGGTAAAATTGTCGAATTTCATAATGCTCGAATTGAAGAAGAACAATTAAAAGTTGCTGCAGAACACGGCTTTAAACTATCTGGTCATTCACTGGTTATGTATGGTCTATGTGATAGTGAAGAATGTCGAAACTCAGCTAAGTAGAGCTAAGCGTTACCTTATAGAGACTACCTATTTATAGATGCTAACGATTAACCCTTCAATATAACTATCAGAACTGGCATATTAAGCGGCGGCTATTTATGCGGCGGCTATATTATGGTCAGATGTCATAAACTATTAGGTTGCTTCGCGTGACGCTTAGCCTGTTCTTTAGTGATTATATCAAGACTTAATAAGGTTTTAAGAGAATCATCTAAAGTGGTCATACCATTTTGGCCGCCCGTTTGAATAGCAGAATACATTTGCGCTAATTTATTTTGACGAATTAAATTGCGAATGGCAGGTGTGGCAATCATTATTTCATGCGCAGCCACACGGCCACAAGAGAGTGATTTGACAAGCGTCTGAGAAATAACAGCTTGTAATGACTCAGAGAGCAACGCGCGAATCATATCTTTTTCAGCGGCTGGGAATACATCAATAATACGATCTACTGTCTTTACGGCAGAGCTGGTATGCAGTGTGGCAAATACTAAATGCCCCGTTTCTGCAGCAGTCAGTGCCAAACGTATGGTCTCAAGATCTCTTAATTCGCCGACTAATATAACATCTGGATCTTCTCTTAATGCTGAACGTAGGGCGGACTCGAAGCTTAAAGTGTGGCGAGATACTTCACGTTGATTGATTAAGCTAAGCTTGGATTGGTGTATAAACTCAATTGGATCCTCAATCGTCAGTATATGTGCTTTACGAGAGTTATTGATATAGTCAATGAGTGCGGCTTGCGTTGTGGACTTGCCAGAGCCTGTAGGACCAGTAATTAGCACCAGACCTCGTGCAAAACTGGCAATGCGCTTTAAGGTGTCTTCAAGCGAAGTATGGTGAATATCGGGCTGATGTGAAGTAGAGGCATCCAGCCCTAATTCTGAAAGAGACATGATCTTGGAGGGAATAACTCTAAATACTGCCGCAGCCCCTAGATTTTGATGAAATGCATTGACCCTAAATCGAGCGAGATCAGGAACATTAAACGCATAATCAAGCTCTAGACTCGCTTCATATTCAGTACGCTGCGAGGCGGTCATGGTGGCATAGATAAATTGTTGTACCTCACTATGTGCTAATGGTGGCATATTAAGTTTAATCAAGTCACCGTCTTTACGAATCATAGCGGGCATACCAGCAGAGAGATGTATGTCTGAAGCCTGTCGCTGATACGCATAGTCTAATAGACGCTCAATGCTGTCAAATTTGTTTTTACATTCACCATCATATTCAGTATTTAATTCTTTATTACACACTACACTGCTAAATTGGGTTACATCCTTATTCGTCACTAAGTTATTCCTTATCCAAATTACCCGTCATTTAAAGCTATCATATCAAGTCTACATAGTTTTATAGCATTATTTAACCCATTAAATCTTTTTCATGGGAATTAAAATTTTTAGTGGATAGAATTAAATTATCCTAATGATGACACCATTTAATGTCGACAACCTGAAGCTGAGGTGGTCAATGTTCTAACAGCCGTTAAAGTTCTCAAAATACAATTAGCGACTGTTAGCTATATTATTTAGCCATTACTTAGCATGACAGTATGAGATAACTCTAAAAATGAAGGGGCGTAATATGACCGATTCTAAGATTTCTGACAGTGAATTATTGCAACGCTGGCAGGCCGTAAAACAACAGGTGGATGACGCTTGTGCAGCATCAAACCGAGATTCAGTTACCTTACTGGCGGTGTCTAAAACTAAGCCGGCGAGTATGGTTGCCACTTTGTTTGAGGCAGGACAGCTTCATTTTGGGGAAAACTATCTACAAGAAGCGGTGGACAAAATCGCAGAAGTAAACAAATTGACCTCTCATTTAGACACTAACGTTGATATCGTTTGGCACTATATTGGTCATATCCAGCGTAATAAGACCCGTGATATCGCTGAAAATTTTGACTGGGTACATACCATTGAGCGCGATATCATTGCCAAACGGCTAAGCAATCAACGTCCCGAACACTTACCGAAGCTCAATGTGCTTATTCAAGTCAATATAGATAATGAAGAGAGTAAGTCAGGCTGTTTAACTGAAGAGGTGAATGGGTTGGTCGGTCTTGTGAAAGACTATGAAAATTTGAACCTACGCGGGTTAATGATTATTCCTTCAAAACAGGACACCGATGCATTCGTCAGAACCAAAGCGCTGTTTGATACTGTCAAACAGTCGCATCCAGAACTTAGCCAGTGGGACACACTGAGTATGGGGATGAGCGGGGATATGCAGCAAGCTATAGCCGAGGGCTCAACCTTGGTTCGGGTAGGCAGTGCCATTTTTGGTGCAAGAGAGTAACGACATTTTAATTTTGTCGTCAGTCCTAAAATAAAAAAAGAGCCTTCATCAATTAAATGAGGCTCTTTTCAGATCATATTAAGTCATTGTACGAAAGTTAAGTCGTAGGTGTTAATGCTCAATCCCCTTTTATTGACCAACCATTGACTAACGGGTAGCGTCTTTCACGTCCAAATGCTTTATGACTAATTTTAGTACCAATTGCGGCTTGTCGGCGTTTGTATTCACTTCTATCAACTAAGGTTATGGTTTGACGAACAGTCTCAGCGTCGAAACCTTTAGCAACAATGTCATCAAAACCTAAGTCATTATCCACATAGTCTTTTAAAATCGCATCAAGAATATCGTAATCAGGCAAACTGTCCTGATCTTTTTGATCCGGTCGTAGCTCAGCCGAAGGGGGACGAGTAATCACACGTTCAGGAATCACATCGGTATCTTCTAATCGATTGCGATAATTGGCGAGAGCATAAACTTGGGTCTTATAAACATCTTTAAGAACGTCAAAGCCACCTGCCATATCCCCGTATAAAGTGGCATAACCAACTGCCATTTCAGACTTATTACCGGTAGTGATAACTAAATGACCAAACTTATTAGATAATGCCATAAGTACCATACCACGAGCGCGCGCTTGAATATTCTCTTCAGTGGTATCTGCTTTAGACTTATTAAACAAAGGCGCTAAGGTATGGCGCATACCATCTACCGCATCATGGATAGGGCAAACGGTATAAGACACATTCAACCTTCTAGCCTGAATTTGAGCATCCTCTAAGCTAATTTGAGAGGTATACTCATAAGGCATCATCACGGCGTAAACTTTGTCGGAGCCTAAAGCATCGACGGCAATACATAACGTTAATGCAGAATCGATACCACCTGATAAACCAACGATAACGCCCTCAAAGCCCGAGTGATTGACATAATCTCGCAAACCAACGACTAGGGCTTGATAGGTTTCAGATTCAGCACTGAGCTGTAGAGGTGCTTTATCCTGAGTATCAAAGCTGCCACTTTCGGCATCAAATGTAGCGTACATCATGTGCTCAAGAAATCTTGGTGCTTCATGAGCAACTTCACCATTAGACTGAATGACCATAGAGCCGCCATCAAACACTAAGTCATCCTGACCACCGACACAATTGGTATAAATAAGAGGCAGTTTGGTATCCATTGAGCGCTTAGTTAATAAGGCCTGTCGAGCGTGCTGTTTTCCTGCTTCAAAGGGGGATGCATTGATAGTAACTATTAAGTCAGCTCCTTGATCTTTTAGCGCATTAATAGGCTCATCGACCCATAGATCTTCACAGATGAGCAGCCCAATAGTCACCCCTTGATAATCAAAAAGGACCTGATTACGTCCTTTATCAAAATAACGACGTTCATCAAAAACACCATAATTTGGCAAATGTTGCTTGTGATAAAAGCCTTTTTGTTGACCATTTTGAATGATAGCGGCTGAATTAAAGGTACCATGGTAATCCACATGAGGGTAGCCAATAATCATTACAATATCATTGATATCGCTTAGTGAATTAAGGGCCGATTTCACTCGGTCAGATAGGCTAGGGCGTAATAATAAATCTTCAGGCGGATAGCCTAATAAAGCGAGCTCAGGAAAGATAATGATATCGGCACCATTATCACGTGCTTCGATAGCAAGGTGGCGCATTTTATTAATATTTGTTTGGATGTCTCCCACCATAAAGTGAGACTGCGCCATCGCAAATTTTAGTGAATTTCCTTTAACTTGTTTGCTGTTATTCGTTGTTGACATTAGTAGATCCTATATAATGGGTCTTATTACTAAACGCTAAATAGAGAATCAATTTATTAAGTTTTGTAGGTATTGACTCTTGATTTAGACATAGTATTAATTATAGTGAATTTAATTTTCGAAGAAAGTTTAGCAATTTTGATTGTAATAATGCATTTAAAACGTTCAGTCTAGATTATTTAGTTATTGTCATTTGATAATCATAATTTAAGTCTAGTCGTGCTGATGTTTGGTCATGCTGAAAAAGTAACGTCAGGTCATTTATATTTCGTATCTGAATTACGATTGTTTCTATCATTTGACCTTTTTTAGGCAAAAACCGATACAATTACCTTTAGTATAACATCAAATTTTTAATGTTATATCTTAGCCTTATTTAAATGATGGGTATATTTAGGAAGTTACCATGTTTGCATTTTTTTCATTCTTATTTTTTATAATGATTGTATGGCTATGTATGTGGGGTTTTTTTAAGTTTATGTATCCTAAACCGCCCAGACAATTCATGCCTAAAGAAGGCGATATTATTACCCCGCGAGATTGTGATTTTTGTGGCTATCCCCTTGCGGAATACCGAGGCGTTTTAGAAATAAAGCCTGAAGATGAACTCACCGTTTCTGAACAACAAGAGGTCAAAACCCTAACACATTCAATAGCGGATAACGAAAGTAAAATCAATCAACTACAAACTCAATTAACCGATACTACACAGTCAAAAACCTTGTCTCGCCAGCAAAAGAGGCAAACAAAGTCGGAGATTAAACAGTATCAAAAACAATTAAATGAACAACGACAAGCAATTAAGAAAATCACATCTTGGTTTTTTTGTAACTATGATCATCAAGACGAGTTTCATTCACAAGTGAAATAGCCTAAAGTCCTTCAACCTTTAATGAGCAAACATGTATTGAGTCAAATAAGTACTGAGACGATTAAGCACTGAGTCAATAAAGCACTGAATTAAATAATAACAGAGTATATGTCACTAAAACTTGCTTGGTGCTTAGCCCCTACTGTTATTGACTCTGTTGCATGTCTTGAATGATTTGATCGACCAGCAGGTTAGCTTGCTGTGTGAGATCATCATGGTCAGACGCTGACTTTTTGGCTTGTTGAATTTGCTCATATAAATTCAAACAACATAACACCAATAAGTTTTCATGGGATAAGTGTGACGCCTGCTCGTGAATATCAGTGATAAAATCATTGATATAGTGAGTAGCAGAGTTGAGCTCTTCTTCCTCACCTGCAGGACAGTTAATGGTATAAGACCGTCCTAAAATATCGATATCAACGGCTGTAAACTGAGGCGAGTTGGTTTCAGGCTCATTATAACTATCAGGCTCATTATAAGTATTAGTATCATAGGTAACAGTATCATAGGTGTTTGACTCATGCTTGTCAGTATGGTCATCAGAGTCATATGATTCTGTGTCATCTAACTCAAAATCAAAGGTGCCAGATTCTCTAATATTTATATTAGGGTTGTCCGATAAGTCATCGGGTGTGATAATTTCAATGTCTGTACCAGTGGTAGTCATATCATTAATTTCTACTTCATTCGATAACCTTTGACCGTCATCCGTTATCTCGTTATGGTTTTGGGTTGACATAATATTCTCTTAAAAATTGTAATGGTAAGGGGTAATTAAATCAGTCATAGAGCTTAAGCTAATGAGTATGGACTAATCCGTTGCTTGGTCAATCAAGGTCAGTCTCTGCATAACCACTTTAGTATGTTCCTTGGCTAAGCGGTTTTTTTCAAGTAAAGTTTGATTAGAGTGCTCTAGCGCTTCACATTTTTTTAGTAATTCATTATAAGTATCGTTTAAGTTGTGATGTGCCTCAGCAAGGGTCTGATACTTTTCATCAAGCTGTTCAAACTTTTGTTGAAGGCTTTGTTTGTCCTGAAGACTTTGCTCAAAAGCTTGTCGATGGTCCTCAAGTTGTTTATGTAACTGTTGAACTTCTTCATTTTCAACGTCAGGGCTATTTTTGAGGTTTATTAATTCAGCTTGGGTGGCTTCATAGCGATGGCGAAGATCATTTAATATTGCATGCAAGTGTTGCAGTTTATCAATCAAAGATTCAGTCATGGGTAATCACTTCTAATAAAGTCAGATTAAATTTAAATGCAAGGTTATGGATACATTGCCTTTAATAATGCCATAGATGCCCACATTATATCTAGCATTAGGTTGTTAATGAATGTGTTTAACACTTAAAAATAAAAGAAGATTTAGGGCTTTTTATTGGTCTAAAGAGTTTATTAAAGTCATAGCGTATAGCATAACCCGTTGTTTAGAAATATTTTCTATCATTTTACGACACATTTATTTCAGTATAACTTAAAAGTATTGTTTCTCAAAAAACATTTTTAATCAGGGCTAAATAAATCAAATAGGCTATTTCATAATATTAAAATGTTCACTAAACGCTCATACTATTAATTGCTCATTGTGACTGTTTATTACACAAGTTGCCTTAATGATACTAGGCATTTATAACACCTCTATATTCTTTATTTAAACCTAGGGTTACTTAAAATTAGGGTCTCGATTTAATAAAATTAATATTTTAAAACTTTACAGGTAATGATTATGAATGATGATATTTCTGGCTGGAATGATTGGTCAAGAGCGTTTGAAAACTGGACTGACGTCAGCATTAGTGAACTGCATGGCTTAATGACAGGATTAATGACGGTGTGTCATGCGCCTAGTAAGATTGAAGAGTGGGAGCGTTTACTCACTGAATTAAGCTTCTCTATTCCAGATGAGGCTGCGTTAACCTTACTAGCAGAAGAGGCGGAAGACACTTCGTTTCAGTTAAAAGATAAAGACGATGCTTATCAGTTTTCTCCTTTAGTGCCAGATGATGAGCACGATCTCTACGAGCGAGTCATTGCTTTAAAGCAATGGGCGAATGGCTTTATGACAGGTTTTGGCGTGACAGACAGTACTCTTAGCGCAGAAGAAAATATGATATTTGCTGATTTGGCGAAAATTGGCGGGATACGCATTGATCCAGAAGATGAGTTCGAGGGTGGTGAAGAGTCTTATTTGTATTTATATGAATTTATACGTATGGTCCCGGTAAGCTTAGCGGTTAGACCCCGTAAATCTATGATGTCATTGCCGCTTATTGCAGGACTATCTCTTGATGCCAAAACGGCGAAAGAGCTTGAGGAGGAGGGGGTTAAGCCTAAGCCAATTCCGCCTGTTATGGATATCATGAATCATAACAATCCCTCTTAGCTATTATATCACTTAGCTTTTAAAGAGATCCTTCTTTAGTCATACTATAATGACTTTTGTACATCAGCGCTGTTTATCAACCATTAGCCCTATGACCTTATTTGTGTGAGAAAACCCTATGACTACCTCAGTTGGCAATACTGTCTATCCTAGCCAAAGTTTAGAATGGCTGAACCGTTTGATTGGTTTTGATACGGTCAGTCGTAACTCTAACTTGGCGCTGATTAATGATGTGCAAGCGTATTGTCAGAGCTTAGGACTCAAGCCTATACTCACCTTTAACCAAAACAAAGACAAAGCCAATTTATTTGTTACCGTTCCTGCGGGAAAGGGTCTTGATGATGGGGGTGTTGAGAATAATGACGTTGAAAATAACAGTTTAGATAACAACAGTGTGGATAACAACTGTATGGAGGATAACAGTCCTGCCATTATTAGTGGTGGTATTGTCTTATCAGGCCATACCGATGTGGTACCCGTAGACGGTCAGGATTGGTCATCAGATCCGTTTAAAGCAGTGATACGCGATAATAAACTGTATGGTCGCGGTGCTTGTGATATGAAAGGCTTTATAGCCAGCGCGTTAAGTATACTACCTAAAGCGGTTGTATTATCCCGCCAAGGTCAGCTTAAAAAACCGCTGCATATTGCATTGTCATTTGATGAAGAGGTTGGCTGCTTGGGTGCGCCGCTTATGATTGATGATCTTAAGCAACGGGGCATACATCCCGATTATTGTATCGTCGGTGAGCCCTCGTCTATGAAGATGGTCATCGCCCATAAGGGTATATCGGTATTTAAATGTTCGGTACATGGTAAATCAGTGCACTCTTCTTTGACTCCGCAAGGGGTAAATGCCATTAGTTATGCGGCTAAACTGATTGGGTTTATAGACGAGCTGGCTGGTAAATTGGCGAATTCAGGTCAATTAGACGTTGAGTTTGATGTGCCGTTCTCTACATTGTCAGTTGGTACCATCCAAGGCGGTACCGCAACGAACATCGTGCCGAATTTATGCGAGTTTACCTTTGATTATCGCAATCTTCCTTTTATGGGTGCCGAGCATATATTACCGGCTATTCAACAAAAAATTGAAGAGCTGAATGCACAAATGCAGCACATTGATGCCAATACGGGTATTGAAATTAAGCAATTAGAAGATGTGCCAGCTATGACTGACAGTGATAGTGAGGCGTTACAAGCCTTAATAGCGGGATTGGTGGAAAGCTCAGCGCGGCATAAAGTGGCGTATGCGACTGAAGGCGGTCAATTTACCAATGCAGGGATTCCGACAGTGATTTGTGGACCGGGTAGTATCGAGCGGGCGCATAAGGCGGATGAATATGTCGAACTTGAGCAATTGGCAATGTGTGATCGTTTCTTAGATCAATTATTGAGTTCGTTAACCGCTTAAAGCTATTTATCGTCATAGGCAAACTAAAGTACGACAGCGTTAACCTTACCAAACAACTATTTATAGAGTTTGCAGATACCTTTCGTGATAGATTGATTTCTAGATTGGGTATTAATCTCTAGATTAAATATAAAAAAGCACAGTGATTTACTGATCACCGTGCTTTTATAACTGTTTTGAATCTTTACTTTTTAACCTAGCCTAAAATGTCGACCAATTCGCCACGTACCATATGCGGGCTAACATAGTCATCAATCTTAACCGTCACGAATTTTCCCATTAAGTCCATTTTTTGTTGCTCTGTGGCTTTAAATAGTACTGAACGGGTATTGTCAGCAGTACCCAATAGTTGGTCTGGATAGCGATCTGCAACCTCTTCAACCATCACTCTGACCGTTTTACCCACCATTTCTTCGGTTTTCTTCAAGGTAGAGTCACGAATGACCTTCTGGAAGATAGCCAAACGCTCTTTTTTGGTCGCTAAGCTGACATCATCTGGTAACTCTGCAGCCGGCGTACCTGGACGTTTAGAATAAATAAAGCTGTAAGAGTGATCAAAATCGAGCGCTTTAGCAAGGTTAAGCGTTTCCAAGAAGTCCTCTTCGGTTTCGCCTGGGAATCCAATAATAAAATCACTGGATAAATGCATATCAGGGCGAACCGCTAACAGCTTCTTAATTTGGTTGATGTATACGTCAATAGTATGATTACGCTTCATTGCGGACAAGATTTTATTAGAACCACTTTGTACAGGCAGATGAAGGTGTGACACTAGCTGTGGTAGCTTAGCGTAAGCATCAATAATATCATCGGTAAACTCAAGCGGATGGCTAGTCGTATAACGAATGCGTTCAATACCGTCTACATGAGCCACATAATGTAATAGTTCGGCAAAGCGGCAGATGCTGCCGTCATCTTTTTCACCGCGATAGCCGTTTACATTTTGTCCCAATAAGGTAATCTCACGCACCCCTTGCTCAGCTAAGCTGTCAATTTCGGCCAATACATCATCCAATGGTCGTGATAGCTCTTCGCCTCGGGTATATGGGACCACACAAAAAGAACAATATTTCGAACAGCCTTCCATGATAGAGACAAAAGCACGATAGCCTTCTACTTTAGGTTCTGGCAAAAAATCAAACTTCTCAATACTTGGAAAAGAGACGTCCACCGTACCAATACGATCTTTGGGTTTAACGTCTTTTTGCTGAGTCGACTTGTCATAAAGCTCAGGCAAACGGTGTAGGGTTTGCGGGCCAAATACCATATCGACATAAGGTGCACGCTTTTGGATATTGTCACCTTCTTGGGAGGCAACACAGCCTCCGACGCCGATAACGAGATCTGGTCTTTGCTCTTTAAGTTTGCGCCAACGCCCTAATTCTGAGAATACTTTTTCTTGTGCTTTTTCACGGATTGAGCAGGTGTTCATTAACAACACATCAGCTTCGTCAATATTATCGGTGACGATCATATCGTGAGAGTCGCCCAACACATTACCCATTTTCTCAGAGTCATAAACGTTCATCTGACATCCTTGAGTCGCAATATAGACTTTCTTTTTTGCACGCTCGGTTGTCGGGCTAGTTTGACTTGCAAAATCCACATTTGATAATGAGGTAGTCGCTAGGGAACTTTCCTCAGATACAGGGATAGATTTAGGGTCAAATATAGTAGCACTCATATTAAGCAGTCCAAGGTTAGAATGATGAAAAGGGTAGCACGACAGTTATTAGAGTTGCAAAACAGTTACTGGATTACTCTAGCAAGAGTTGTCTTTTATGTGCTGATCTAAGACGCTGATGTGTTTAAGTTTAACGATTAAGTGAAAGTTAAACATTTTAAGGTCAGGCTATTTAAGGTCAATAGTGGGTCGATATTATACCATAAGCTTATTGTTATTGAGTATTAATCCAGTGACTAAGTTTAGAGGTGTAATGAGAGGTATCTGACCTAAGTATTTTGAATCGAAAGTTTCTTATTTCAGTAGAAAAACGCTCAAACGCGCCATGACACTACTTAGCAATTACACTATTTTGCTATGACACTATTTTGCTATGACACTATTTTGCTATGACACTATTTTGCTATGA
Organism: Psychrobacter sp. CX5; assembly: GCF_057621535.2. Taxonomy (NCBI): domain Bacteria; kingdom Pseudomonadati; phylum Pseudomonadota; class Gammaproteobacteria; order Moraxellales; family Moraxellaceae; genus Psychrobacter; species Psychrobacter sp. CX5. Next base: position 2,004,114 of record NZ_CM177735.1, read on the forward strand.
CACTATTTTGCTATGACACTACGTCGCTATGACCTACTAGGAAGGAAACAATAAAATTTCAAAAAAAGCTTCAAACAATATCCGCTGATGCACTCCTATTCATAAGATGGAGACCTACTAAATAAACTATCATCCAACACTTATCAGACACCATATAGGTCATCCAAATTTAAGGAGATGTAAATGGGGCTGCAACATCAGCTTACATAAAGCATTTTGGTGTCTGACAGTTTGTTGCCTATAATCAATACACTATAGTCAAAGAACTTTAAAGTAGTCACAAGGCAACCGAGTGCAAGTAGCAAGTAATACGGGAGTAGGCTTAACACGGTTAACACCGTGACTCTTTATAAGTTCGACTTATAAGTTCGCCGACTTTATATTAAACTCTTTTACGTTATCTTTTTAGAGACTACTTTTTAAAACATTCAATTTACTCAATGTTTGCCTGACCAATAAGATTATAATTATGCTGAACAAACCCTTTATCTCAAGACAAAACAACAAAAAACAGACGACTACTGAAGCTGGGTTATTAAGGACTCATGCCCGTGTCAGCACCAAAGCTTCGTTTGCAATCTCCTTATTGAGTTTACTTGGCATGAATCAAATAGCCTGTGCTCAACTAGATGTCCAAGATAATACGTATAACGCAGCCAGTGATAGTAGTGTTTACTACTTTAATGAAGCGTTAAGTGCCGCAAATCGTAATGATTCGGGTGCTTTATACCAGTATGAGCAGATGATGAGTGGTGGATTATTTGCCATGTATCCAGAATATTGGCGTTTAAATAATGACCTTTCAACCCTCAATCCTTCTGTCGTCACTAATTTTGCGAATAAGTATCAGGGTAGTGTTATGGCAGAAAAGTTAACTGCTGACTACGCGGAAACAAAGGCGCAAGCGGGTGATTATAATGCGGTGCGTCAAGTAGCTAGCTATATCATCAACCCGGATAACAGTGAAAAGTGCGCGATCGCTTTAGGTTTTAATCATACAGGCGATCCGATGCGAGCATTGTCCTTAAAACCTGATGTCTGGTTAACGACGAAAAAGCAACCTGCGCTCTGCAATCAGTTGGCATCAGAAATGAACAACAACTCGATGATCAGTAATACAGATCGTAAAGAGCGCTTGATGCGTATGCTACGAGAAGGTAATACGGGAGATATTATGGCTCTATCTCAGTCATTGGGTATCCCTATCGCCTATAGTGAGCTTAGCGAAATTCAACTGAATCCAACCGGATTTATCACTCGTTTTGGTAACCAACCCTATAGTGTCAAAAATCAATATCTTTATTTATATGCTATCGGTCGTATTGCCAATAAATCCTATCGAGAAGCGGCTATGCAGCTTGATTATGATATCAATCAAGACAATCGCCGACCGCAAAAGCTGATCAGTGAGGAAACGCGTCGCCAAGCTTACAGAACGCTTGGGGTCAAACGCATGTATTATAATACGGATGATGGCTTTAATGATGAGGCGGTGACTTGGTTTAGAAATAGTTTGGGTGAGACCTTTAGTGATGATGAGGCCGAAGAATATGCCAAGGCTGCCATTCGCTTTAGTCAATGGAAAGACTTAATAACGGCGATAGGTAGTATGGATAGTGCTACTCAGCAGCAAGATATGTGGCAATATTGGCTTGCGCGCGCGTATGAGCAAGCTAGTGATGGGGCTCAAAAAGGTCTGGCACGTCAAATTTATCAGCGCTTGTCTAGCCATAATGATTATTACGGGTTTTTAGCCAAAGACAAAATAGGACAGCGCTTCACTGCGGGTAGCACTTCGCTGCCCAATGTGTCTAGTACCGACATCAATCGAATGCTAAATAATCCTCATTTTGCAAGAGCGTTGGCTTTGTATAATGCTGATGTTAATCGCTCTTACGCCAATCGAGAATGGAACTGGGCGGTTAAGAAGGCACGGGATAGTAATGATACCCAGATGATATTAGCGGCTGCTAAGCATGCGCATGATATCGGCTGGCTGGATCGCTCTATTTATGCCATCGATAATACAGACGGGTTAAATCAATATAGTTTATCGCATCCTATGCCTTATCAAAGCTCGGTGGTCAGTTACAGTCGACAAGCGGGTATTGATCCTGCATGGGCGTATGGCATTATGCGTCAAGAAAGTCGTTTTGTCAGCTCAGCGCGTTCAGGTGTCGGTGCAAGTGGTCTTATGCAAATTATGCCCGATACTGCTAGATATATCGCACGTAACTTAGGAGAGTCTTATAGTGCTAGCCGTGCCAATAGTGGCGATACCAATATTCGTTACGGTACCTGGTATATGAGCGATATTATGGGGAAATTGCATAATCACCCTGTATTAGCAACCGCGGGTTACAACGCTGGACCAAGCAAAGCACAGCGTTGGCAACCGGTTTACGGATCTCTAGAGGCAGATCAATATGTTGAGACGATAGCGTATTCTGAAACCCGCAATTATGTGAAACGAGTGATGGAAAATGCTACCATTTATAGCAGTATGTTGGGGGAGAATACCTCAATATCGCAGCGTATGCGTCCTATCCCTGCTGGCTATTAAGTCAAAATTCTCGTAAAACTATTTATTCCCAAGAATGGGATCTAAGTTCTCTATAACTTTATTAGTTTTAGGGAACTTTGAATAATCAAGATAACAGTGTACTCTTATAACACACAATAAACTTGTGGCTTGACATAATTAGGTTTGAGCAAAATTTTGAAAGGTGCTACACTTTTACCGCAATCCAAATTATAGGTATTGTCAGGAATAATGATATCAATTATGGCTTAAATCAAAGTCTATGTCCGGAATTACAGCCATTGTAGATGCCATAATTACTCTAATCATCTGGTGTTAAAACAGGTTCTTAGATAATGATTATAAGTAATCGCACCGTTTAGCACTTAAGGTGTCTATTTATGACCTATTATTTAGTGTCATACCCCTTATCATAATTTTAATAAATCACTAGGAGAATTAAATGAAACAACCTGTTCGCGTTGCCGTTACTGGTGCTGCTGGTAATATTAGCTATGCTATGCTATTTCGTATTGCTTCCGGCGAAATGTTAGGTAAAGATCAGCCTGTTATTTTACAGCTTTTAGAAATCACCCCCGCTCTTGATGCCCTAAAAGGGGTTGTTATGGAGCTTGAAGACTGTGCATTCCCATTACTCGCTGGTGTGGTACAGACTGATGACGCTAATATTGCCTTTAAAGATGCAGACTATGCTCTATTAGTTGGTGCTCGTCCTCGTGGCCCTGGTATGGAGCGTAAAGATTTACTTGAAGCTAATGCAACTATTTTCTCAGCGCAAGGTAAGGCCCTTAATGACGTAGCTAGCCGTGATGTTAAAGTATTGGTAGTCGGTAACCCTGCAAATACCAACGCGCTAATTGCTCAACGTAACGCTCCTGATTTAGACCCACGTAATTTCACAGCTATGACCCGTCTTGATCACAACCGTGGCCTAGCGCAGCTTGCTGAAGAAACTAACAGCACTGTGAATGATATTAAGAAAATGATCATCTGGGGTAACCACTCATCAACTCAGTATCCAGATCTAACTGAATGTACTGTTAATGGTAAACCAGCCCTAGACCAAGTGGATCGCAATTGGTATGAAAATACCTATATCCCAAGCGTGCAAAAACGTGGTGCAGCAATTATTGAAGCGCGCGGTGCATCATCAGCAGCCTCAGCAGCTAACGCAGCTATCGCTCACATGCGTACTTGGGCATTAGGCTCAGATGAGAATGACTGGGTATCTATGGGCGTGTATTCACAAGGTGAATATGGTATTGCTAAAGGGTTGATCTACTCATTCCCATGTACTTGCAGCAATGGCGACTGGAAAATTGTTGAAGGTTTAGATACCTCTTCAGACTTCTCTCAAGAGAAAATGAAAGCGACAGAGCAAGAGCTTACTGAAGAGCGTGATGCTGTAGAACATTTATTACCATAATCTAAAGGCTTAATTTTTTGAGTTTAATTTTTTTAGCTTAATGAATTAATCCTAAGAGTGTACTGAATTATTTTCATTAAAAAACCTGCTTACGAGCAGGTTTTTTTTATGCTAGATTTGATATTACTGTGTATTTTTAGGTCATATCTTTATTTAAGACGATTAAAATCTCTTTAAGCTGAAAAGACACTTTATGGCGGGACGATTTGTTAACATAATCGCAAAGCTTCTACGTAACTATCGTATGGCTTTATAGGTATAATTTGCAGATAAAGTCCTTAAATTAAACATTATACTTATTATAAATTTAAAGATAATAAGGTAACTGTTTAGAACGTTAATAACCTTTGGAGATAATTATGTTAGGTGAACCAGAATACACCATGAATGAGCTATTTGCTCAATTGGGTTTAGACAGCTCAGATGAAGCCATTGATCAATTTATTAATGATAATAAACTTGGTAAAGACCAAGAACTTATTGAAGCCGATATCTGGACAGATTCTCAGCGTGCCTTTTTACAAGAAGAATGGAAGCGTGATGCTGCTTGGGTTGAAGTCATTGATGAATTAAACGTACGTTTGCATCCTACTGCATAACCCGTATTAATTAGTGCGTATTAAGTAGCATACATTAAAATTAAAGTTAAAAAAAAGCCCTCTATCAGTGTAGAGGGCTTTTTTTTATCGAACTTCATTTAATCTTAAAACTTTTAAAGTTTAACGAAGGGCGCTAAAGGCAGATTGGGAATAGCCGTTGCTTGAAGTGGCAAAGCTAACTTGTTGAATAGTATCATCATAATTTGAGTCTGTGACGTTTCTAGCACTAAACAAGGCACTGTCATTTTTATACAAAGTATTATAACGGTTTAAGACCTTTTTGACATAATTACGCGTTTCTGTAAAGGGAGGAATACCGCCATATTTATCAACATTGCCTTCTCCAGCATTATATCCTGCTAACACGTGTTCGATATTGCCGTTAAAACGTTTGGATAACCAAGCCACATATTTTGCAGCGCCTTCGATATTTTCAGCAGGATTCCAAGCATTACGGACTGAAAAGCGACGTGCCGTGGCAGGCATTAATTGCATTAATCCTTGTGCACCGACAGGCGATCGTGCATTAGGGTTAAACGCTGACTCAGTATGCATCATGGCCTTTAGTAAGGCAGGATCAACGCCATGGCGTGTTGCGGAGTCAATAATGTAATGGTCATACATATTATTGCCAGCGACTGTGGTAGTCGGTACATCAAATGGTACGTCAAAATCACTATAATTAGGGGAGCTTAAAGCGGGTAGTACAGTTCTTTGGGCATCCTGTTCGGCACCCGAATTAGGATAATAGGATACTTTTACTTTTTTGCTATATTTTCCAAAATTACCTGAAGGATTTACATTGGTAAGAAGCACTTGTCCAGTGTCATCTTTATAGATATACATGTTTCCAGCTTGAGCAGCTTGTGAGGCAAGGATGCTTGAAGATAGACATAAAGTTGCAACAACCATATTGGCTGAACGAGTAAATGTTTTATACAACAGGTCAGTCATAGTTATTTTCGCTATATAAGAGCTGTAATTTATTGTTAGATTATTGGAACAACAATATTGAGAAAATGTAATATAACATTTATATGTTTGCTAATCTAATCCTGTATCGCTAAATTATCTCATGAACATCATTACAGAAAGATTAAGAAACAAAACACTGAGGTTACGTTAAGAAATAGTTTTAGAAAGTTAGATTAAGACACTGCTATTAGAAATATGGGAACCCATACTGCCGTTAACAAACCATTAACCGCCAGTCCAAACGCTGCATATCGACCAGCCGTATGACTAATTTGCCATGCCTCAATCGTACCAAAGGCGTGAGCCGCTAATCCTAACGCCAAGCCTTTTGCCTTATCATCGTCAATATTTTTAAACAGCACTCTTGCCATTGCCCCACCTAGTAACCCCGAAACGATAATAATCAGGTTGGCTAACGCTAACGGTGCTTTGATAATCTCAGCCACACTTAATCCGATTGGAGTAGTCACAGATCGGGTTGCAAATGCTAAAATCGTATCGTGACTGAGTGCTAATGCATAAGCCAACCCCATAGGAAGTAGGGCGCCTACCACACTAGCGATGATCACAATACCCATCAGTTTTTTCAGAGGCAGACCTTTGAAGTTCATGGTCGCTAAGGGAATGGCCAGTAGGACAGTGACATACCCTAGAAGGTGGTCAAATATGGGCTTAGACACTGCATAATAGTCAGTGTAATCCCACTTTAAAACAAATAAAAACAGCAGCACCAAAATAAGAGCAGTGATGACCATAGGTAACATTGTCAGTCGTTTAGATAGAATACGGGCTAAGATATGAGCCACTAAGGTCAGCATAAATGCTGCTGCAACGACTGTAAACGTGGTGCCTGTTGGCATTTGTTCAAATAGGGTCATAACGTCATGCCTTCATTAGGGTCTGTATAGATTAACTATTTAGCTAATATGGTTAAACAAGCTACTTAGTTTTGGGTGACTCACTATCATGAGAGTTACCCAACCAAGTATTCGATAATCTAGCTAAGCCCCATAAGGGTAGTAGAGTGCTTACCACCATAATACCTATGATGCCCCATAGCTCATCTCCTAGTCCAAAGATTAACAACCCCGCACCTGCTGAAACAGGTAAAAAGGCGAAACCACTATCCACGAGCAGTGTATTGCTGGCATGAGTCAACCATTCAGGAATACCGAATGTAAATCGATATACTATGAGTAATAAAAAAAAGGCAATCATACCGACCACATTGCCAGCACTCCCAAAGCCTAGAGCCTGACAAACGATCACCGCAGTCTCTCTTATGACTACCACAATTGCTAGGGTCAATATAATCGCAAATAGGAGTGGCATATTTTTTCTAGGCTCTTTTTTATGAGATGAGTTTTTGACATGGTTACTATTAAAGTTGTTATCAGAGCTGTTATCCGAATTATTGATGTCACGCGTATCAGACATCTTTTGGCTTTCAAGCGAGATATCGTCTATATGATGGACCTCTGTATTTGAGATTGGTGAGTGGGAGCGTGGAGGCATATATTATCCTTAATCAAGTTGTCCTTAATCAAGTCATCCTTAATCAAGCGTCTAAAAAATCAAGCGGCTAAAACTTAATATGCTTATTTAAGTCGTTATTCAAGTAAAATAAGACACTCATTTTGCTGGATATAAGCATTTTGAAGACTTCATATTGTCATCGTAATGTCATCATGTTTTATCTTAGTTGACGCGTTTTTTTAGGTAATGAGCTAAATTATTGAGGTAATAATTAGTGCCTTAAGCTTCAGAGCTAATGATTATAATAGTAGGTTGAACATGTCCTGACAATAGTGACAACTAGAAAAACCCCATAAGTTAATTACTACTTATGGGGTTAGGTCTAATTTATCTATTTAGTAGTGACTTAAATTAGTAGTGTTTTAAGATAGACTATAGTGTGGAACTATAACACTGAGCAATAATCCTTTTAAAAGGTTCGTTGGCTATAGAGACTATGGAGCTATCTATAATGTTCTATAGATTGGTCTCAGTCAATTGAAGTGTTATCAATAGGCTTGTCAACGGACCCATCAGACCCATCTAGTATATCCTGCTCAGCCCTCTGATCTTGTTCTTCCTTTAGCTCTTTTTCAAAAGGTTCAAGCTTAGGAATGAGTTCATTAGCTTGATCTTCAGGTAACACCTCAAGAGGGTCTATATTCGCTTGTCCTAATAACTGTAGAAGCTTATCAGACGGCAGACGCAAGGTCAGTACTTCGTGACCAGACTCATCGTAGCTTTCTTGCTCAACGACGTCTATGCGATAGAGCTCATTTTTTAGGTTGCCCGCATCAAAGGGAAGGGTTAACTCAAAGGTATTGAGTTTACCGGTCAGTAACTGCTGAACCGCTGTGTGTAACATACTCATACCCAAATCTGCTCTTGCTGATACGTATACACGACTTGGCACACCGGGCTTACTATAGTTGATACGAGCAGGCTCATTAGTAAGGTCTATTTTGTTATAGACATTGAGGACAGGCACATCATTATTAATCTCAGCTAAGACAGACTTAACAGCGCTGATTTGTTCGTGCATATCTGGGCTTGCCGAGTCAATGACGTGTAGCAGTAAGTCGGCCTCTAATGTCTCCTCTAAGGTTGCATGAAATGACTCTACCAATTCGTGCGGCAAATGACGCACAAACCCTACAGTATCGACTAGGACGACTCGACCAACCCCCTGCCAATCTAACCGTCTTAACGTGGGGTCAAGTGTGGCAAATAATTGATCAGCAGCATAGATGTTTTCATCTACCAAACGGTTGAACAATGTTGATTTGCCAGCATTAGTATATCCGACTAAAGATATAGTCAGTACATCCGACTTCTGACGTTTGGCACGACCTTGGGCTCGAGTTTGTTTGACTTTATCTAAACGACTTTTTAACTGATTGACGCGAATCTGTAGTAGACGTCTATCAGTCTCAAGCTGCGTTTCACCAGGACCACGTAATCCAATCCCACCTTTTTGGCGTTCCAAATGGGTCCAACCCCGTACCAAGCGGGTTGCTAAATGGTTTAATTGAGCGAGCTCAACTTGCAGCTTACCCTCATAGGTACGTGCTCGCTGCGCGAAAATATCAAGAATGAGCCCTGTCCGGTCTAATACACGGCACTGTAATAACGTTTCTAAATTACGCTCTTGTGAGGGCGATAAACTGTGGTTGAAAATCACTATATCAGCGCACAGCTCTTGTACTTTTTCTGCAATCTCTTGAGCTTTACCACTACCAATAAAATACTTGGCATCAGGTTTAAGTCTTGAGCCAGATATTACGGCAAGTTGTTGAGCACCTGCTGAGTCCACCAATAATTTAAACTCTTCTAAATCATCGGGGTCTAAAATTTGCTTAATATCCAAATGTACTAAGATGGCACGTTCGCCACCTTTATGTCTCTCAAAATACTCCAAAAATATTCACCTATCTAAAAATTAAAATGTTTCATCGCTTATTGGCAATGTGTGTTGATGCTTGTTAATGCCTTTCAAAGTGACAAATTGAGTCATTCTGAGGATTACAAAGATCCTATAAGCCATGCTATGCGTTATTTATGATGCTAACAATAGTAAATTAAAAGGGATGAACTGTAAATGAATACAAATATAGGACAATTAGGGCGTGTGGAACATTCGACCATGGCACTGGCGGAGACTATTTTTTAGTCAATTTGCAGAGAAATTTTTGACGCTTAGTCATTCTAAGTTAGAACCCTAAATTTTTAAAAGCCGCCATATATTGGCAAAAATGAGTCCCGCCCCTTCGGGCTGATACTAAAATCGCCCCAGACATTGTTACAAACCTAGCCAAGGTCTAGACATTAGCGTCAGTTTGCGCCTAGTCTGGAACGATTTTAGCTATCAGCAGTGCTAACTTGCGAATGTTCCACACGCCCTAACCTCATTGAAAATATTTTACGAATAAATCAGTGAACACATGCATACTGGAATCATTATCTTTGCTATACTCTTGCTTACTTAAAGAGATAAATTAAATATCCTAAGATTAGGTCGTTTAATGAATGTAAGTATCATTAAAAAGGGTGACGATAATGAGTGTTAAAGATAAGATAGAAAGCACGTTAGTTAACACCACGAAAAGAAGTATAAAACAAAGTAAAACTTTTATTGGCTTAGCCGATGCCATGCTAGGAGGATATCGAGCAGCGACTAAGATAGGCGCTTGGCGTGAACCCCCTCGAGAAATATTGCCTAAATATATTCAACAGTTTTGTCGTAAAACAGCCAATGCCTTTGGGGTGAAAATCATCGAGGTTGAGCCAGTGCCAAAGACACATGCTTTATGGGCCTCTAATCATATTTCATGGATGGATATCCCCGTCATTGGCAGTGTCAGCCCCGCTTTTTTTCTATCGAAAGCAGAAGTTGAAAAGATGCCCTTGATGGGCCCGTTAGCAATAGCAGCGGGGACGTTATTTATAAAAAGGGGTTCAGGGGATGCCGGCTCAGTTGCCTCGCAAATGTCTACTTTTTTAAAACAAGGTCATTCTGTATTATTCTTCCCTGAAGCAACAACCACAAATGGCAAAAGGATCAAGAAAATACATGGAAAACTACTTAAGGCAGCGATAGAGGCAAACAAACCTATCCAGCCTGTGGTAGTGTGTTATGTTAATAGCCAAGGTGAACTTGATGATACCGTGCCTTATTATGGCGATAGAACATTAAAAAAGAGTTTATTAAATGTGATAGAAGCCGAGCCTGTTACTGCCTATGTACTGCCACTTGACCCACTATACCCTGAGGATAAGAGTCTTGAGGAACTGACAGCGGCTTTACAAGAGACAATGCAGTTAGGCTTAGAGGAGTTACACAGTCGGGTGTTAAAGACTGATTAATATTATTGTCAGCTATTCATAAAAAATCCCTACTAACCCTAGCAGGGATTTTTTGCTATTTATAGAAGAGCTGCCTATTACAGAGCTGTCCGATAAACACTGGACGCCTTGAAAATCTGACAAGACCCTTAGGGTGAAGGGTTGGGCTGCTGGGTATGTACCGTCTCGATGGCTTGGAGTACCTCGTCGCTCAGCTCAAGATTAATACTGTCAATGTTTGATTTTAGTTGTTCCACTGAGGTGGCGCCAATGATATTGCTGGTGACAAAGTGGCGGCTATTAACAAATGCTAACGCCATTTGCGCCATATCGAGACCTGCCTCTTTAGCAATGCGAGCATACTGCTGCGTCGCCCAAACTGCCTCATCATTGGTATAGCGTTGAAAGCGGTCATACATGGTTAATCGGGCGCCTTCAGGTTTTTTGCCATCCAAATATTTACCAGAGAGCACTCCAAAGGCAAGCGGGGAGTAAGCCAGTAAGCCGACGTTTTCACGATGCGAAATCTCGGCCAGTCCAACTTCATAGAGACGGTTGAGTAAGCTGTACGGGTTTTGAACCGTGATAGGTCCTTCAAGTCCGGCTTTTTCTGCTTCCCATAAGTAGCGCATCACGCCCCATGCTGTATCGTTTGATAACCCAAAGGCTCTAATACGTCCTTTTTTGATCTCAGCGTTTAATGCTTCGATAGTCTCTAAAAAGGGGGTCAGATCACTCAAGTCTTGCTGGGCCATCTCTTCTGTATAACCGCGGGTACTAAAGAAGTTACTTTGACGCTCTGGCCAATGTAGTTGATAAATATCAATATAGTCTGTTTGCAAGCGCTGTAAGTTGTGGTCAATAGCCTCACTGATGTGCTTGGCATTAAAACGGGTTTTACCGTCACGTAAGAAACTCATTGGGGATATTTTACTTGCTAAAACCACCTCTTCGCGTTTTTTATTTTTAGCAAACCAAGTCCCGATAAAGCGTTCGGTGTCGCCTTGCTTATCCTCATTGGGCGGGGAGGGATACATCTCGGCAGTGTCCCAAAAGTTGACACCTTGAGTCAATGCAAAGTCCATTTGCTCATGCGCCTGCGCTTCGTTATTTTGCTGACCCCATGTCATGGTGCCAAGGCATATCTTGGAGACTTTATCACCAAGCTTAGGGAGAGTGGTATATTTCATAATCTGTCCTTTATTTTTTATTGGTTTATGGCTCTTGCTAATTTAGCACTTTATCCAGATTGCCTTACTTGCATCGATAGGTCAATGTTAAGAGCGGTTTAGCCTCGATTGTAGCGGATATACTGCTTGATTGAGCAGATTGTGGCGGCTTAGTCTTAAGTGGCTCGCGAAGCAGGAGACACTTAAGACGTTAGCCGTCCGCTATGCGCAGTCAAGGAGATAGTAGCGAAAGCGAGATTGGCTCCTGAAACCTTCGTGAATCGTACTCAATAAATCATACCCACGAAATAGCGACTACATTAATTGGACGCTTGTTTGGCCTGGCGGAGTCACTTTGAAAATCTGAACTTTGAATAAAATAGGCTGACCGGCTAACGGATGATTGAAGTCTACTTCCACGTCATCTTCGGTGACTTTACTGACGACACCGGGAAGGGTGTTTTTGCCTTTATCTTCAAATTCTAACATCATGCCCACTTCAGGAGTTGTCTCAGTAGTAGCGAACTGTGCAAGACTAAAGGTCTGTACATTGTCGTCATTCCATTCACCAAAGGCTTGTTCTGGCTCTAAGTGAGCGGTACGGGTATCGCCGGCGCGAAGGTTGTTGAGTACGCTCTCAAAGCCAGGCAAAAGGCTACCGTCACCCACGGTTAAGCTGACAGGTTGACTGCGATCAAAGGTCGAGTCAATGATGGTGCCATTTTCTAACGACACTTCAAAGTGAAGCTTGACCTGACTGCCTTCGGTGATACGGGTGTCTTGATTTGGATTGATAAAGTCTGCTGTCTTAGTCGTATTTTTATCTGAGTTTTGGGAAGTCATACGGGCATACCTGATGGTTATAATTGTTGGTTATAGTTGAATGAATAAGTAGTTTTATCTTTGAGGAGTTTATCATAAAGTGTCGTAAATTGAGTACGATGCGCGCTTTAAGATAAGCTATTGAAATAACAGGTTATCGCCCCTATATAGTCAATTCACTTAATAGAAAGCTATATTCTAAAAAGCTATCTTTAAGAAAGCTATTTTAAAGAATGATAGTGACATAAAACATAGTCGTCTCTTAAAGACATAGTATGAGTCCTCGGTTGAGTGCTTTGATGTTTGCCGGGCACTGTTTGAACTTGGGCTTGAGTTTTTTGTATTAAGTCTATATAATATAGTGTCCGAAAAATGGGTAAGCTGGTGCTGCAATTTAAAGCTTATTACGATGCTAAGATTCGTCTTACATTATGTTATGGTCGCTTTAGAATGCAACTGACAGTTTAATGACCCATTTTTTTGTATTTAATAAACGGGAGAAGGATGCCTTATGGCAACAACTAACCAATTGATTCGTAAGGGTCGTAAAGTATTAAAGGAAAAGTCTGGTGTTCCTGCTTTACAAGCGTGCCCACAGCGCCGCGGTGTATGTACTCGTGTATATACTACCACACCTAAAAAACCAAACTCAGCCATGCGTAAAGTATGTCGTGTTCGCTTAACCTCAGGCTATGAAGTCTCTAGCTACATCGGTGGTGAAGGGCATAACTTGCAAGAGCATAGTGTTGTATTAATCCGTGGTGGTCGTGTTAAAGACCTACCAGGTGTACGTTATCACACTGTTCGCGGCGCACTTGACTGTGCAGGAGTTAAAGACCGTAAGCAAGGTCGTTCTAAATATGGTGCTAAGAAACCTAAGGTTTAATTAGCATATTACTCAATAATATGCATGGGATAGGTGTTTTGCAATTTAGCAGACATACCACCATGCAGTAAGGCTGGCTGGTAACCATTTATTTATCATATACATTTGTATAAGGTTATGAATGCCAGACAACCCTGAAGATAAGGAAAATGTTATGCCAAGACGTCGCGTCGTCGCTACCCGTGAGATCCTACCGGATCCAAAGTTTGGTAGCCAAACTATTGCTAAATTCATTAACCATGTCATGAGTCATGGTAAAAAGTCTACTGCTGAACGTATCGTTTACGGTGCACTTGAGCAAGTAACTGAAAAACGCAACATCGAAGATCCAGTTGCCTTCTTTGAAGAAGTTCTTGAAAACGTACGCCCAATGGTTGAAGTAAAAGCTCGCCGTGTTGGTGGTGCTACGTATCAAGTACCTATGGAAGTACGCCCCTCCCGTCGTACTGCTCTAGCAATGCGCTGGATCGCAGAAGCCGCTGCAAAACGTTCTGAAAAATCTATGGCACTTCGCCTTGCTGGTGAATTAGCTGATGCCTCAGAAGGTAAAGGCGCTGCTATGAAAAAACGTGATGAAGTTCACCGTATGGCAGATGCTAACAAAGCATTCTCTCACTACCGCTTCTAACTTTAGCAAAAATTGATTCTTTTCTCTCAACGCTGTTGGCTGACACCTGTGTTACTAACCATTGAATAATGAGTCAAACTTTTTGATCAGGCTATTAATAACTTAAGTTATTAATAGCCTCTTAGAATAAATAGTTATAAGCTATCGTACCCTAACTTAATTTATCAAAGCATAACTCATCTGATTAAGTAAAATAAGTTGAGTATATTAAGAAATGAGTAAATTAAGGATCTCGGTACAGAAATAATAAACGTTAAGTATGAATAAGTACTTGCAGATCTAAGCAACTTCATCTTTAAGTGTTAGTATCTTAAGTGTTAAAATTTATCAATGGTAAAGTTGTCCTTAAACTGCTAGGTTAGTTACTTGAATATAGGTACTTAAATATAATTACTTAAATATAGATACTTAAATATAAGTACTAGAATATTACGTACTCGACTAAATGATGGCTAATATGATAATCATCATAAAAATGTCACCTTTTAAAGGTATGCTAACCTTTTGCTTATTTTTAACTTGTAAAACGAAATAAATTATAAAGACATTCCATTAGGAAAAAATTATGGCACGTGCAACCCCCCTAAACCGATATCGTAATATTGGTATTTCAGCACACATTGATGCTGGTAAAACAACCACGACTGAACGTATCTTATTCTATACTGGTGTTAGCCACAAGTTAGGTGAGGTTCATGATGGTGGTGCTACCATGGACTGGATGGAACAAGAGCAGGAACGTGGTATTACCATTACGTCTGCTGCGACCACTTGTTTCTGGTCAGGTATGGGCAAACAATTCCCAGAGCATCGTATCAACATCATTGACACTCCAGGCCACGTTGACTTCACGATTGAAGTTGAACGTTCTATGCGTGTACTTGATGGTGCATGTATGGTTTATTGTGCGGTTGGTGGTGTACAGCCTCAGTCAGAGACTGTATGGCGTCAAGCTAACAAGTATAAAGTACCTCGCTTAGCGTTTGTTAATAAAATGGACCGTGTTGGTGCTGATTTTTATCGTGTTAAAGATCAGATTAAAACACGCCTAGGTGGTAACCCTGTTGCCATGGTCATCCCAATTGGTAAAGAAGATGACTTTGAAGGTGTTGTTGACCTTGTCACTATGAAAGCTATCTACTGGGATACTGAATCTCTAGGTATGCAATATGAAGAGCGTGAGATTCCAGCTGAGCTTCAAGACAAAGCAGAAGAGTATCGTAGTGAGCTTGTTGAAGTTGCTGCTGAAGCAAACGAAGAGCTAATGAATGCTTATTTAGAAGGTGATGAGCTGACTGAAGAGCAAATTCATGAGGCTATTCGTCAGCGTACGATTAATAACGAAATCATCCCAATGTACTGTGGTACTGCCTTTAAAAACAAAGGCGTACAAAAGATGTTGGATGCTGTTATTCAGTATATGCCAGCACCTCAAGATGTTCCTGCTATTAAAGGTATTCTTGATGACAAAGCGGAAACGGAAGGCACTCGTGAAGCCTCTGATGAAGCCCCATTCGCGGCACTTGCTTTCAAAATCATGAACGATAAATTCGTCGGTAACTTAACCTTCGTACGTGTTTATTCTGGTGTCATTAAGCAAGGTGAAAGTGTCTACAACCCTGTTAAGATGAAACGTGAGCGTATTGGCCGTATCGTACAGATGCATGCCAACTCTCAAGAAGAGCTTGAAGAGATTCGTGCTGGTGATATCGCGGCTCTAGTGGGTATGAAAGACGTTGGTACTGGTGACACCCTTTGTGATGAAAAAGAAATCATCACCCTTGAGCGTATGGAATTCCCAGATCCAGTTATTAGTCTTGCTGTTGAGCCTAAAACAAAAGCTGACCAAGAAAAAATGTCAGTGGCACTTGGCCGCTTAGCTAAAGAAGATCCTTCATTCCGTGTACATACTGATGAAGAGTCTGGCCAGACTATTATTAGTGGTATGGGTGAGCTACACTTAGAAATTCTCGTTGACCGTATGAAGCGTGAATTTAAAGTTGAGGCAAACATTGGTGCGCCACAGGTTGCTTATCGTGAAACTATTCGCAATTCAGTTGAACAAGAAGGTAAATTTGTTCGCCAGACTGGTGGTCGTGGTAAGTTCGGTCATGTTTGGTTAAGACTTGAGCCTTTAGATCTTGATGAAGGTCCTGAGTACCAATTCGAAGAGCAAGTTGTCGGTGGTGTTGTTCCTAAAGAGTTCCATGGTGCCGTTGATAAAGGTATCCAAGAGCGTATGAAGAACGGTATTCTTGCTGGTTACCCAATCGTTGGTGTTAAAGCGACTTTATATGATGGTTCTTACCATGATGTTGACTCGGATGAGTTATCGTTTAAAATGGCAGGTTCTATCGCATTCAAGAAAGGCTTTATGAATGCCAATCCTGTTCTTCTTGAGCCGTTAATGAAAGTGGAAGTTGAAACGCCTGAAGAGTACATGGGTGATATCATGGGTGACTTAAACCGTCGTCGTGGTATGGTTCAAGGTATGGATGACTTACCAGGTGGTAATAAACAAATTCGTGCTGAAGTTCCGTTAGCGGAAATGTTCGGTTATGCTACGAACCTTCGTTCACAGTCTCAAGGCCGTGCAACATACTCAATGGAATTCCAAAAGTATGCTGAAACGCCTAAGTCTGTTGCTGAAGAGATTATGAAGAAATTCTCTGGTAAAGACGAAGACGAAGAATAGTAATAACGTATTATTGCAATTACGGTAAATGAAGATGAGTGCCTTTTAGCTTATGACCTTTTAATTTATGAATAGTTACTAGGCACTCATTGAAGACAATAGAATGACAAGACCTACTTAATATTCCATATAGGAATTAAATGTAATTAGTTGATGAATTTATGACCAATTACGTATCCAGGGCTTGTCATTGACTCATGTTTTCTTATATCATTTGCTACTAACTTGATAATCACCTTCAAGATTAATATTTGGCAGATTAACACTTAGTTTATAGTCGTTAATTTTTATCTGTCTAAACTGAATTTAGAAATAATAAGAGGATACACTCATGGCAAAGGCCAAGTTTGAAAGAAACAAGCCACACGTCAACGTCGGAACAATCGGTCACGTTGACCACGG
Source organism: Psychrobacter sp. CX5 (assembly GCF_057621535.2). Classification (NCBI taxonomy): domain Bacteria; kingdom Pseudomonadati; phylum Pseudomonadota; class Gammaproteobacteria; order Moraxellales; family Moraxellaceae; genus Psychrobacter; species Psychrobacter sp. CX5. The sequence goes on from NZ_CM177735.1 coordinate 2,021,115, forward strand.
TAAAACCACCCTAACTGCCGCTATCGCAACCGTAGCAGCAAAAACGTCAGGCGGCGAAGCCAAAGACTACGCGTCTATTGACTCAGCACCAGAAGAAAAAGCACGTGGTATCACCATCAACACCTCACACATTGAATATGACACAGAAGCTCGTCACTATGCACACGTAGACTGCCCAGGTCACGCTGACTATGTTAAAAACATGATCACCGGTGCTGCACAGATGGACGGCGCTATCCTAGTTGTATCAGCAACTGACGGCCCAATGCCACAAACACGTGAGCACATCTTGTTATCACGTCAGGTAGGCGTACCATACATCATCGTATTCATGAACAAATGTGACATGGTAGATGACGAAGAGCTACTAGAACTAGTCGAAATGGAAGTACGTGAATTACTATCAGACTACGACTTCCCAGGTGATGACACCCCAATCATCAAAGGTTCTGCTTTAGAAGCCCTAAACGGTAACGACGGCAAATATGGTGAGCCTGCAGTAATTGAACTCCTTGAAACCCTAGACACCTACATCCCAGAGCCTGAGCGTGACGTTGACAAGCCATTCCTAATGCCTATCGAAGACGTATTCTCAATCTCAGGTCGTGGTACCGTAGTAACTGGCCGTGTAGAATCAGGTATCATCAAAGTAGGTGACGAGATTGAAATCGTTGGTATCCGTGACACTCAAAAAACCACCTGTACCGGTATTGAGATGTTCCGTAAATTACTAGACGAAGGTCGTGCTGGTGAGAACTGTGGTGTACTATTACGTGGTACAAAACGTGAAGACGTACAACGTGGTCAAGTACTTGCTGCACCTGGTTCAATCACACCGCATACCAAGTTTGACGCCGAAGTATACGTACTATCAAAAGAAGAAGGTGGTCGTCACACGCCATTCCTAAACGGCTATCGTCCACAGTTCTACTTCCGTACCACTGACGTCACAGGTGCAATCACCTTACAAGACGGTACAGAAATGGTTATGCCAGGTGATAACGTTGAGATGAGCGTAGAGCTAATCCACCCAATCGCTATGGACAAAGGCTTACGTTTTGCGATTCGTGAAGGTGGCCGTACGGTAGGCGCTGGTGTTGTTGCTACTGTAAAAGACTAGTTGTTGTTATAAAACGAGTTATTTGTTAATAACTCGCTAAGCAATACCTCGCTAATCAATACTAAGAAAGCCCCTCTCAATTGAGAGGGGCTTTCTTTTGTAAAGTATTTTATGAATACAAATATTTAACGCTATAATTGATTTAGATCTGCTATCTTAAATTTTTATAATGCCAATAAATCCCATGAGTTATGGTTCAATCTAAGAATAATCCCTTTGCCTGATCATCTCATACATACAGAGCGCACCTGCAATCGCGACATTCAAGCTTTCCTGCCCATTTGGCTGTGGTAAAGCAACAGGGGTGGCTTGTTTCATGATTGACTGACACACACCTTGGCCTTCATGCCCCATAACCCACGCTACTGGTCGATTTAGATTTTGCTGATAAATTATATTATCCGTATGGGAGCTGGTCGCAAAAACCGGCAAGCGTAAATAGTTTAATATTTCATCTTCCTCAAGGCCTTCATAAATAGTCAATCCAAACTGGGCGCCCATACCAGCACGCATTGTCTTAGGAGACCATGCTTGCGCGCTGCCTTTCGTGCAAATAATATTTTTGATACCGACGGCAGCGGCGGTTCTGAGCAGAGTGCCCACATTACCATTGTCTTGGACATCGTTCAAAATTAAACAATCAGTGGTGATAGGGGATTTTAAGCCATGCAGGTCATGCTGCGGTACGTTAACAATCGCCATGATATCCACACCGTTACCTAATGATGTAATCCCTTGATACACAGAGTCACTCACAACCGTCAGCTTATTCTCAAGCTTATAGGTGATAAGTTGCGTTAAAAGAGACTGTACTTCCGGATGAGATAATCCACTATAGGATATTAAGATCTGCTCTGGTAGATGCTCGTTTTGCAGAGCAGCTTCAATGAGGTGCAAGCCCTCTAACACAGTTTGACCTGTTTTTTTTCGTTGACGAGATTGGGTTAACAAAGCTTTAGCAAGCTTTGCGGTTGGATTTTTATCTGAGGTGATGACGGGATAATTTGAAAACTTATTGGTAATAGTGTCGTTCATTATGAGCTCTTTAAAGGGTTATAAATAGTTGCGTTGACTGGGTGCAATTTATTGATGTTCATGTAACTGTTTTACTCTCTCAACTTCATTTTTACTACCTAAGACTACAGCAACACGTTGATGAATCTCTGTCGGCTCATAATCCATGATACGGTTCATACCATCTGTTGAGGCACCACCAGCACGCTCAATTAAAAGGCTCATAGGATTGGCTTCATACATAAGACGCAGCTTGCCAGCTTTGCTAGGGTCTTTGGTATCTTTAGGATACAAGAAGATACCACCGCGGCACAAAATACGATGCACATCGCCAACCATGGCGGCCACCCAGCGGGTATTATAGTTCTTACCGCGTGGGCCAGTACTACCTGCTAGCAATTCATCTACGTACTGCTGTACTGGGGGTAACCAATGACGATAGTTAGAGCCATTTATAGCATACTCTTTGGTATCTTTAGCAATGGCGATATTCTTTTCCACGAGCTCAAATGCATCTGTGCTTGGGTTAAAACTAAACATAAGTACCCCATCATGATTGGGGTCTAGGGGTTCTGCAAAAGTAAATGCCAACATCGCTGATGAGCCATATAGCAAATAACCAGAGGCCAACTGTTCGGTACCTTTTTGTAAAAAGTCCTCATTTTTAGCCGATTTACCTTTATTTTTGTACTCAAGGATTGAGAAGATAGTGCCGGTTGGCATATTAATGTCGATGTTCGAAGAGCCATCTAATGGATCAAATAAGACCAAAAGCTCACCGGATTGATTGGCAGGAGTAGCATCATCCAACTCTTCACTGGCCACACCCGCACAGTGTGGGTTGGCAGTTAATGCCTTTAATAGTAAATCATTAGCGATAACATCAAGCTTCTTTTGTTGTTCACCTTGCACGTTTTCAGCACCTGCTTCACCATGGATATCGGCCAATGCGCCTTTGCGTAGCAGCTCTGTAATTTGTTTTCCAACCGAAGTAATGGTACTTATAACATCGATGACAGCGGCGTTTTTAGTGCTGATGTTAGAAGAAGAGGCGTTTAAATGGTTTTCAAAATAGTCATTTAACGTAGTCATTTGTGGTTCCTTTAACCAATGTATTGAGGAATAGCTCGGTGGTTATAAAGATTTATTATTTGAGGTAAGGCTAAATTCTATGTATAAAATTAGTACGAGAAAAATAAAACGTTTACTTTTTGAAAGCTGCTAAATCGGCTAAACTATACAAGCTGTCATATACGCCATATTTTATCGTTTACAAAAAATATAGAGTTTTAAATTGTTTCAATTTTATCTGTTATTGCTGACTATAAGTGCTCTAAGTTTGTCTGTGCAAAGTGTAACAAAAACCATGCGATATTTCTTCTTCTAGTTTATTTTAAAAGTCACGTTAAAAGTCATATAGCTGATACTGAATCCATTTTAAGCGACTAAAAAAATACTGGTCACCTTAATAACGATATTAGATAAGTAACCACATTAACAACCATAATTAGCAACCATATTAGTAACCACATCGTTCAATTTTATAATTTGCAATCCCTTTTCATACACCTGCTCATAAAGGATACTGGTAACTGCCATGACTGATTCAACACAGAAACATAAGACTGAAATGCAACAACAGTCAACCCAATCTGCTTTTTTTGACTCGACAACGGCTCGACTAAATGCTTCGTTGAGTAAGCCACAACTAAATGAAGATGGTCATATCCGCCACTTTTTAGGGATTGAAGGCTTAAGCCGTGAGCAGTTACAAACCATCATTGCCAAAGCAGAAACCTTCTTTGATACAAACGGACAGCTTATCAACAGCCCTGAACTTGAAGGCTGTACGGTAATGAATTTATTTTTCGAGCCTTCAACGCGTACGCGTACCACGTTTGAGGTGGCAGAAAAAAGACTGGGCGCAAATGTCTTAAATATCGATATTGCGCGATCAAGTACTAAAAAAGGGGAGAGCCTGCGCGATACGTTATGGAACCTACAAGCCATGACCGCGGATATATTTGTCATTCGCCATTCTGCGTCAGGCGCCGCTCACTTCATGGCGACAGAAGTAACACCTGAGATTGCTATTATTAATGGCGGTGATGGTTGGCATGCTCATCCTACCCAAGGCATGCTAGATATGCTGACTATCCATCGTGAAGCACCACGTCCCTTTGAAGAGTTGACGGTTGCTATCATTGGCGATATCAAGCATTCACGTGTCGCACGCTCGGATATTAGTGCTTTGAAAACATTGGGCGTTAAAGAAATCCGAGTCATTGCCCCCCGTACGCTATTGCCTAAAGGCATTGAACGTTATGGTGTTAGAGTATTTGAGGATATAGAGAAAGGGGTAGTGGATTGTGATGTGTTAATGGGGTTACGCATTCAGAATGAACGCATTGGATCGCCATTAATGGCAGAATCAAGCGAGTATTTTAAGAAATATGGCATTACCCCTGAGCGGGTAGCGAAAGCTAAGCCTGATGCGATCGTTATGCACCCAGGCCCAATGAATCGAGGTGTAGAGATTGCATCGAGTGTGGCTGATGGGCCGCAGTCAGTCATATTAAAGCAGGTTAATAATGGTATTGCCATCCGTATGGCGGTGCTGTCGATGGCGATGCAAGGTCAACGTGAATATCAGGCACTACGCTCTTAATACTATCACCATACTATTTTACACCATACTATTTACACCTAACGCTATTAAGCCTAACGCTGATAATAACTCACTAATCAGAAGCTATTAACGTTAGAGCCGCAGGATGCTTACTCACTTTTACAATATTAATAACTGGATTTGTCATGCTAAATTTATTGCCTAAAGATGTCACACAGCCTGATATTGACCCAAAAGATCTTGATACAAAAAAAGACCATTGGTTATTACCGCCTTTGGTGGATTTATGCGCAAGATTGCGAGAGCCCGGTTTACAGCAACATGGTACGCTAAAAACAGAAGGCACTGCAGCACGTAACAATGGCTTCTTACATGTGGTCACCCCACCAGATACCAATCCCATTTTAGAGAACGGCTCATTGCTTAAGGGTTTGCGTGAACGTGCTAAGCAAGATGGTGGCATTTATCTACATGTCCTTGGAGCGTTAACTGCTGGTCTAGAAGGAGATCGACCGGCTAATGTGGCTGGACTAAAAAAGGGCGGCTGTATCGCTGTGACCAATGCGGGACGTCCTTTTAAAAATGACCTAGTCATGTTGCGTACTCTAGAATATGCGGCAACCTTTGATTTAAAGGTTTTCTTCTATCCGAATGAGCCAAGCTTATCCGCAGGCGGCGTAGCACATGATGGCTATATTGCATCTTTTCATGGACTACAAGGTATCCCTTGGCTTGCCGAAACGGTGGCATTATCCGCCCAGTTATTAATGGTCGAGGAAACGGGTATTTCAGCTCACTTTAGTCAACTGACATGTAAGTCATCTGTGGATTTGATGCGCTTGGCTAAGCAACAAGGCTTACCTGTGACCTGTGATGTGGCTATGCATCAATTGCACTTAACCGATGACAATCTCGAAGGCTTTAATGCGCTTGCTTTTGTGTTACCGCCTTTACGCAGTAATACCGATCAAAAAGCATTACTGAAAGGGTTGCAAGATGGCACTATCGACGCTATTTGTAGTCATCATGAGCCGCTTAATGATACGGCGAAGCAAGCCCCATTTGCAGAATCTACACCCGGCATATCAAATTTTGATACCTTTATGGCATTAGGGTGCAAGCTGGTGCGTGATGGAGTACTCACACCTGAGCAGTTAGTCGATAAGATTTGTTTAGCACCTGCTCGGATAGCGGGAATTGAAACGCAGTATAATGAGGTTGGTGGTGCAGTATTGGTCGATCCGAATCAAACTTGGCAAGTGAGTAGAGATAGCTTAATGTCAAAAGGCAAAAATACTCCCTTTTTAAATCAAACCTTACAAGGCAAAGTTATGGAGACTTACTTTGATTGAATCACAGCAGACAAGTGGTTCGATTAAGGCCGTTACTTTGTATGAAGTGATCAAAGGAGTCGGGGCGGTGATTACCGCCTTTGCTTTATGGGCATGGCATAATAATATCTTAACTCTAATAGACTCTGCTAGTCAGGCATGGATTAACCACTTCGGATCTTTATTTAGTGTTCAGGTTGACAGTTTGTCACGGGTGGCACAAAGAGGGGCTGAAAACTGGCAAGTGTTTATGCTATTAGTCTTTGGTTATGGGCTGTTACGCTTTATCGAAGCTTATGGATTATGGAAGGATAAAGCGTGGGCATATTGGTTTAGTATATTGGGTTATGGGTTGTTTATTCCTGCAGAGATATATTATCTAGTCGTGCGACCTTTTGATTGGTTTAAGCTGGTTATATTACTGCTTAATCTTATGGTGGTGTATGTGGTTTATAAGCAAATGCGCCGAAAGAAGCTTATCTAATACCTTTTCTATAAAATAACCTATCTATATCAGGCTCATTAAACCTACTATTTGTAGCGTTAACATTCGCCTTTTTTGATAGATTTATTTCTTAATTTGGTATAAATATAACGGGTAGGTATACCTTTAAGTCATTGAGAACTACTTCTAACCATGGACAGCGAAAAGGCAACTATACAGCCCTTAGCCTAGTAAACACAATTATTCATAACAGTTACTCGTTATGACCTTATTAGTGTCCTTATCGTTAATGTCCTTATCAGCACGCCCATTATTGTCCTTGTTCGTGACCTCATCAATAACTTCAACGATCTTTTCTGCCAGTTTCTTCGCCCAAAAAGCATAGGCGATACTATTGGGATGAAAGCCATCTTCTGAGAACATATCATCTACTGTCAAGCCTGCTTCAGAAAAGTCTACCGTTAAGGTATCAACGTTTGGATGCGATTGACAAATTTCTATCAATTTGTCATTCATAAGGTCTGACTGAGCGCCAATAAACGTGTTTAAAGGGCGGGGTATAGACGGCATATGTGCCATAGGCGGCAGGCATGGGAAGATAATGTATTTGGCGCCAAACTTGCGTTTAGCAAGGGCTATTATCTCTTCAAGTTGCGCTTGCCACTTCTCTAATTTAACACGGGTAGTGGTGTCATTCACGCCAACCATCACAATTATGATATCAAGTTCTGTATCAGGATTGGGAAGTACATACAATCTTCGAAGTACGTCAAAGCTAGTATGTCCGCTAGTGGCATGAAGCTCCCAGTTTAATCTATCAAACCTATTTTGAATCTCAGATGTCGATTGTAATTCGCTTAATAAATGCCCTAACAGGGACTCTTGTTGTGAGTCAACGCCCACTCCTGCAGCAGACGAGTCGCCAGTCATCATTAAGTTAAAATGGTTGTTGGATTTACTGGACTCATTTTTCTTAGCGGACGTTAAGTCAATAACACCTTGACGATCGCCTTGTGCCTCAGGCAAACGAAGGGCGTTGCGTTTGAGTTTACGGCCTTGATAAATATATATCGGGGCTAGAGCGATATCTTTTGGTTGCATAGCATCATCTTATGTTTCTGAGTTAATATTGCTTTATACCTGTTCTATAACCTATCCTTGTTAGATTCGGTTAGGTTTACTGAACCTACTATTTGCAGCGTTTAATGTCGTGTTTAGACTTGCCTTACACGATTGGTTAATATCTAGACTTGGTAGTACTTAGCTGACAATAAGTCTAATGTATTTAAGCGTATTATAGTTAAACGTGAATTCTAATAGTTTGTAGAATGTTAAGCGAAGCGAAACCCACGGCTTACACTTTGACTATTATAATAAGATCATCCCTATCGTAAGTCTAGCTAGGAAATCAATCAAGAAATGCAACGAAATAAAGCGTATGGTGCTCTACAGCACTAAAAAGCTAAAAAGCCCTAACAAATCTTGATAGGGCTTTTAAACTAATAACGAATAAAGGTTGGGTTTAATAAGAGTAGGGTTTAATGAATGCTTAGCCTACCAACCACCAGTTCGCTTACGAATTGAGGTTAAATTCTCATCTACTAGCAATTTACCATCAACGAATACATCCTGTAGCACATTGTCTCTAGGATTAGTGAGCGACTCTTCTTTAATGGTGGTTAATTGACCTTTAGTATCTTTAATCAATGCCAACCGGCCTTTTTTAGAGCGTTTTGAACGACTGGTAATAGGGTCTTTGAAGATCTCTTTCCATTCGCCATTGATACTAATCGCACTGGCTTTCATCGCCCAGCTCATGGTGTCACGATTGACTTGCTGCAATAATCCTCCACCCATACCAAATGTGACATTGTCTGCACTAAAGCCTGCCTGCATAATGGTATCCAAAATCCTACCTAAGCTATGTGGACCAATACCATCGCCTTGAATAAGGCGCACATAATCTGGCAACACTTTATAGCCTTTGCTGTTGACGGTATACCCGAATTTGACAGATAAGCGCTCAAGAGCTTCACGGACCACTTTAGCAGGGTCACCACTGTCAGGACGAATGACCAGCGTGCCGCCCATCGTTTCGACTTGTTGTTTAAGCTCATCCCCCCAAATATTGTCAATGGCATTCCACAAGTCATAACTGTCTGAAACAACGGCTACTAAATGACCCTCACCACCAAATTTATCCAGCATATTGGCATAAGCGTCACGTTCACGCTCGCGACCCCAAGAGGTCATAGTGCTATGCTCGGCTGCAGGAATTGAGAAGGCAGGCATTTCCTTATCCATCCCATACCATCGACTTGCAGCGATTAAGGAGGTCATGCTGTCGGTACCGGAGAAGTTAACTAAATGCGCTAAGCTTCCTAGAGCCACAGATTCCATACTCGATGCGCCTCGAGCACCAAAGTCATGCAATTTGAACGGTAAGCCCGCTGTACTATCAGCAGATTTCTCTAATGCTGCTTTGATTACGTTTTTACAAAAGAAGGAAACACTGGCCACTGTAGAGGGATACCATATCGCGCGTAATAAAGAGGTTTCTAAATAGCTTGGCAACCAATAAAACTCAGGATCTGTATTGACTATCTGGCAGACGACATTTGAGACAGGTACGATACTACCCTCAGGAACGGCTTGAATGCGAACGGGAAGGTAGCCGCCATGCTTTTCAACGAGTCTCTCCCAACCTGAGCGGTTAAACGGAAGACCATGGGCCGTAATGACAGCTTCAGCCTCATCAATATGGGCGGTAGTGATGGGGTCTTTAAGATACTCTTTAATAAAGGCTTGAAGGCCAAAGAATACAACATCATAGTCGCCTTTACGGGCTTCGACGTAGCTTGACATATACTCACTACCGGGTGGATATTGCAACCAGTGTGAGGCCTTATAGCTGTCTGAATTGAGAATGAGATTATTAAAATTACCAGTGTACATAACAGAACTCCTCTGTTTAAAAAACGACCCCCCAATCGAAAAAACAATGGGGGGCTCATTATCACTGCTAGCTTGGCAATTCTAGACAGTGTGTTGAACCCTCGCCGTCTATCAGCTCAGGTAGGTAAAAAAGGTTGACGAAGATATAGTTAACTATATGATTTATTGAATGTTTAACAGGTATACATAATAATAAGTTAAATTTTGGCTATAAAAGATAAAAATTTACAACCCGACCATTTTGGAAATAATCGCATAATGGTCTTCAAACATTTTTGAGGCATCAAGCTTGGCTAAAGGCAACCAAAATGCTTTGGTAGCATCATCGCCCCCTTTGACTTTAGGCAGGCCTTTGGCGTCATTTTTTAGTTGGAAATAAAAGGCTTGCGTAATAGTACGACCACGGGCTGAGCGGTAAGGATCATCAAAAGTATGCTGTGAATGTCTTGAGCCACGTAAGACAGGCTCTGGTACTTTAAGTTTGGTCTCCTCCCTTAATTCTCGAATACAAGCATCGAGCAGGGTCTCTTTTTGATCAATAAAGCCGCCAGGTAATGCCCACAGTCCACGACCAGGCATACTGCGGCGTTCAACAAGCAATATATGACCAGACTGAACCACTACAGCATCCGCCGTCATAAAGGTAGGCGGATACGGAGTATCTTGCCACTGCTTTTTATAATTATCGACAAACCATGCTTCTTCTTGTAGCTTTTGATAGTCATCCGTTTGTTTAAACTGCTCTAAAACGTCCCGTGTCGAGGCGGGCGAGCGATCGCCGGTCGGGGTTGCCCCCATTAAATAACCTTCGCGAATAGGCGTGGCTGATAAATTTTTGTAATTCGGAACGGAGATTGACTGCCAGTTTGGAAACAGAGACAGGTAGTAAGAAGAGCTATCTTTTGAGTGACCAATGAGGGCAATATCAGCGCTTAAGTCTTGAGTGACCGAATAAATGGCAGCCTGCACATATTGCAGCCAACGTGTATCGTTATACAGCGCATCATCAAGTCCCACACAATGAATGCGTTTGGCATCTTTTTTAGAATAAGCCCCTTGAATCATTTGTGCTCGCTCTTCTACACTAAAAGGATTACGTAGACTGCGGGGTAAGTTCGCAGAGCCGATCAGCATAATTACATTTTCTGCACGGTTTAACGCCTCATCAACCACTGCTTTGTGACCTAAATGAAACGGCTGAAATCGACCTATAAATACTAAATATTTATAACGGCGAGTTTTGTTTTTACCCCCTTTTGCGCTATTGGATTGATTTGCTGGGTCCATAGGGCTTTGTTCGGGTAACACACTCATTATTTCGACTCCTGCAGTGGCAATACATGACTTTTAAACGGTGATATTAGCTTATTTAATTAGGAATATATCTTTAACTTTAATAAGCTTATCAAGTTATTAGGACATAGAAGTAATACCAGTTCTATAAAATAACCTATCCTTCTCAAGCACAGTCAGACTCGTTGAACCTACTTTGTGTAGTGTTTGCTTTCGTCTTCCTCGATAGGTTAATTTCTAAATTTGATATAAGTTATAGTGACATATTAACAGCGTTAAAAACAACAATGAAAGCGTGTTAAAACGTAAAATTACCAAACTATCTGAGAGTCATTGGCTTTGTTACTGATATCACACTGCCAGTATATGAGTGCCTCCAGCCAAATATGCGATACTTATTAGCGTTAAATTTAACTGACCCGTGCGCCTTTTAGCCAACGTTTAGTCTGTCGTCTATTAGCCTGAATTTGACGGACACCATGAGCAATCAAAAACATTATCCCTATCCATATTAGTCCATAGCTATAGAGCATGGCTGGCTCAAAGGTATCTCCTAATACAGTGATGGCTAAGAAAAACAAAAATACGGGCTCGAGGTAGCTCATCATGCCAAATACATTGACGGGTAACATTTGACTGGCATCTATGTTGGTTTTTAAGGCCAATACGCTAATGATACCTAGGCTGACCACTAAGAAAAGATAAACCGCTGAGCTGGTTACAAAATTAATATTACTAGGCGCAACATATAGTAAGTAAGCCAAGGCAATGGGCAAAAATAAAGTTAAATCCACTAGCATGCCAGTCATCGCCGTTACGCCCTGCAGTCGCCGCATAATGTAGTAAATCGGATAAGTGCCACATACCCATAACGTCGCCCATGAAACGCTTTGGGTGCGTATGATTTCAATACCAATACCCAACATCGCAAAAATAACCGCGGTCCACTGTAATCGGCTAAGGCGCTCTTTAAAGAATAGAAATCCAAATAGCACCATCATTAAAGGGAATAAGAAATAGCCCATTGCCACTTGAACCCCTTGATCATTAACTGGCGCCCACATAAATAACCACAGTTGACTAAAGAATATAGGCGTCGGCAACAGTAACCATGCTAATTGTTTTGCAGTCTTGAATTGACGTATGACATTAATATGCATACGCAATCGACTTCTAAGTATCAAGAACGTTATCAAAACTACCCACATAGACAGCATACGCCATATAAAGACTTGGCTGCCTGATAATGGCTTTAAAAGATGGCTATAAAAGTAGAGTATGGCAAACAGTATGTTTGAGATGATTGCCAATATGACACCCACAATAGCAGTACGCTGTTGTATTTCATTTTTTGCCCAATAGGAGATGAATGGTAATCCAGTCATTGGCTTATTTGAGATTTGATGAGAGGCATCATGATTAGGCATATAAGGCACCATAAAGTTATTACAAAAACCAGTTACACCCTTATCTATATCTATAGTAGGAACTCAATACAGACCCTAGTGCACCATACTTGGGCTAGAGATATTAAAATATAAAAATAAAAACCCCCTTGGATAATTAAGGGGGTCGTTTAAAGTGAGCTAAAGACGTTATTAAAGAGGCCATTAAAAGCTAAACGTGATACGTTAGTTTTATTGGGATGTTACTATAATGTGAGACGTTACTATAATGAGTTTATTTTTTCAAGACCTTCTTGACGTAGAGCTTCTGTGACGCTCTCATCCGATTCAATACGGTTAATAAACGGATTAAAGTTAGCATAAGATGACAAATCTAACCCAAATTTCTTCGACCAACGCATGACCACATATAAGTATAGGTCAGCAGTAGATTTAGTGCCTGTCAGGTACTGTTGTTTGCCTAACTGTTCATTAGCAAGGGCTAACATATCGACCAGTTTTTGCTTGGTGTTTTTTTCTAGTTCGGCTTGAGCCGACTTATCACTGACAAAACTTTCTGGGCTAAATAAGGGAGCAAATCCTTTGTGAACATCTGAGTTCAAATACGCCAACCAATGCATAACCTCAGCTTGCTCAGCAGCAGTGGTAAAGTTACCGAATATTTTGGTATCGGGAAAAGAGGCATTGATATAACTTTGTACCGCTATGTTTTGGGTAACGACGGTATCCCCATCGACGATTGCAGGTACAGAACCTTGAGGGTTAATTTTAAGATATTCCTCTGATTTCACAGAATCATGATCCATGACTTCAAGCTCATACTCTGCTCCAGTCCATTCAAGAGCGGTATGAGGCACAAACGAGCAGGCACCTGGTAAGACGTATAATTTCATATTATTATCCTTATTAAATGAGTTGTTGACTGAGTTATTAGAATTTTTTGGTTTAATTATTGAATTGTGTTACTAACAACGTTTTACGAACCTAATTGAGTGTAAAGAAGGCAAAAGGATAATTCAATTTCAAAATGTGAAGATGAGTCGGTATTCTCTAGGTGTGTTTGGTCTTCATACTTTTTAAGATGCTCATACTTCATAAGGTGCTTATACTTTTTCATCCTCATCTATCTTAGAGACCAACAATTGGTTAATTTTAAGATTCTCAGTATCTAAGATTTCAAATTTAAAGCCGGCATGTTCAATGATATCTGTTTTTTTGGTATTTTTCTGAGCATATACATCATAAAGCCGCTAATGGTTTCATAGTTTTCAGAATTAGGAAAGCTAAACACGCCAAGCGTACGTATGACATCCTCAATGGGCGTCATACCATCAACCAGCCATGAGTTTTCGGATCGTTGCACAATCGGTTGTTCATCCACTGTGACCAGCTCACCCATGACGATACTCATCACGTCTTTTAAGGTAATTACACCCACCACTAGGGCGTATTCATTGACAATGACAGCGAAATCAGACCCCGTACTTTTAAAGGTTTCTAGCACATCAAATAAAGTCAATGTGTCTGGGATAAAAAGGGCGGTATGCAGAATATTGGCATCGGTTAATTTTACCTTTTTCTCTTTTAAGATTAAGGCTAAGTACGCTCGAGACTCAACATAACCAAGGGTTTGCTCCAAGTCATCTTCTAAACATATCAAAAACTTATGATGCGGCTTCTGAATCATAGTCTCAATGATGATATCTTCTTTCTCTAATGAGTCAAAATAAATAATATTCTCACGCGTAGTCATTACTGAGGTGACGGTACGTTCCTGCATCTCAAAAATATTGGCAATAAGATGATGCTCTTGTTTTTTTAAAACCCCCGCTTCTGCACCTGCATCCATGACTGCAAAGATATCCTCTGAGGTCATATCATCACGGCGAACGGTAGAGATACCTAGTAGCTTAAATAAGATATCAGCGGCGCCATCAAACACCCAAATCATCGGCTTAAATATAAAAATAAGGGTCATCATAGGACGGACTAAGCGTATGGCAATAGGCTCAGCAAAAGACATGGCAAATCGTTTCGGCATCAGATCTGCAAACAACACAAAGGTACTGGTTACAAAAATGAAAGACAAAACAGAAGCGAGTGTCTCATGACCAAAAATATTAACCAAATAGGGACTGATGGCTGATTCGCCGATGACACCTGCCAAAATTGCCACCGCATTGAGCAGTACTTGAACCACGGTAATAAAGCTACCCGGATTGTCTTGCATACCTAAGACATCAAGCGCCCGAATATCTCCTTCCTTGGCCAGAATTTGTAGTTTGATTTTGCGGGCAGATGCCAATGCCAACTCTGAGCTTGAGATAACCGCACTGACGGCTATTAATAAAAAAATAGAGATTATCGCACTGATTAGACTCATGATAGTAAGCTCTAAACCTTTTGTTTAGCCATTGATATAGGACGACAGATTGTATCCTATCGTTTTAATTAGGGTATCGTTTTAATTTGGGTGATAGAGAAGTATAAGCCGCCTTAAAGCCTATGACGGGAAGCAATATCCGGCCAATTTATCACAGTATTATAAAGTAAATTTAGAACAAGTAAGCATGATATGTCATATCTACTTTAAAAGAGGGTTTATCAGCATGTCTTATCTGTGTAGTTATGGTGATTTACCTTGATTAATTTACAATCACCGCCATAATAGAACCATAAAAGCTTTATATTAAATTTTGTTCGTTTTGGACGATTCGTTCTGAACCAGAATTAAATGTGAGCCTGCAAATTTTCCACACTATAAGAGGTCATACTATGACTGATAACGCACACGTTTCTGCTATCGATACTGATCAGACAGACATCAAAACCAATATAACAATTACCGAATCCGCTCAAGGGTATTTAGCTGAGTTATTAGCGAAACAAGAGACACCGGGTATTGGTGTTCGTATTTTCGTTGAACATCCAGGCACACCACGCGCAGAGTGTTGCATGGCTTATAATCAGCCTGGTGAAGAAGACGCTGCTGACTTACAAATGCCATTTGAAGACTTTACAGCTTATATTGAAGCCAGCTCTGTGCCTTATTTAGAAGATGCGGTGATTGATTATAATAAAGATCGCTTTGGGGGTCAGTTAACCTTCCGCGCGCCGAACTCTAAAGTACCTAAGGTTGGGGCGGATGCCAGTGTTGAAGAGCGTATTAATTACGTGCTGCAATCTGAGATTAACCCAAGCTTAGCTGCTCATGGGGGTAATGTTCAGTTATTAGAGCTTATCGAAGAAGAGGGCGTTGGTCTAACTGCGGTACTTAAATTTGGTGGCGGCTGTCAGGGCTGTTCTGCTGTAGACATGACACTGCGTCAAGGTGTTGAAGTACAGCTTAAACAACAAATCCCAGAGCTTACGCAAGTGGTTGATGAAACCGACCATACCCGTACCGAGAATGCTTATTACAAGTAAGCTTTATTTTTAATTAGACAATTAAATTAAGTTGTGGGTAACGTAAGTTTTATTAGTGTCAATAGCTTACAAGTATGACATACATTTAGCTATTATCTTGATCATTAAGCTGGGTTATCATTGGATAATTCAGCTTTTTTATGGCTTAATTAAAGTCAATTACGCTTCAAGCCTATAAATGGGTTATATAGTCGTAGTCAGATAAATGAGGTACAAGGCAATCGAGTGTAAGTAATATTGGTGTAGGCTAAGCAAAATTAACACCGTAACTTTTTTATATGGCTATGACTGTAGGTGTTCTTGACACCTATGATAGTTGTATCAGAGTACGATACAATGATAGCGTTTGATTCACTCGCTGAGTCACTAACCATTCATCGGTATAGTTTAATTTATTTAAGGAAGACTTATGAGTAATGAAGAGATGTCAAAGAATAACGTTACTGACACTACCAATGAGGACACTAAAAACCACCGTTTAGAAACGCTGTCTATCCATGCCGGTTACAGTGTAGAGCCAACCACTAAAGCAGTCGCTGTGCCCATTTATCACACCAGCTCTTATGCGTTTGATGACACCCAGCATGGCGCTGACTTATTCGACTTAAAAGTTACTGGTAATATCTATACCCGCATTATGAACCCAACCAATGCGGTGTTAGAGGAGCGTGTGGCAGCATTAGAAGGGGGCATTGGGGCGTTAGCAGTTGCTTCAGGTATGGCGGCGATCACTTATGCAGTACAAACTATTTGTGAAGCAGGCGATAATATCCTTGCCGTATCGACCTTATATGGAGGTACTTATAACTTATTTGCGCATACTTTACCACGCCAAGGTATCGAAGTGCGCTTCTTTGACTATCGAAACCCTGAAGCCATACATGACCTTGTTGATGACAAAACCAAAATGGTATTTGCTGAAAGTATCGGCAACCCGCTAGGTAATATCATTGATATCGAAGCGATAGCGGAAGCGGCGCATAAACACGGTGTTCCAGTGGTAATTGATAATACAGTCGCCACACCAGTACTATGCCGTCCCTTTGAATATGGGGCAGATATTGTCGTTCATTCATTGACTAAATATATGAGTGGTACCGGTACGTCAATTGGTGGTGCTATCGTGGATAGTGGTCAGTTCAATTGGGGTGATTATCCTGAGCGTTTCCCGATATTGAATGAGCCTGATGTGAGCTATCACGGTGTCAACTTTGTGAAAGATGTGGGCGCGGCGGCCTTTATTGCACGGGCACGGGTAGCCCCATTACGTAATACAGGGGCGGCCTTAAGTCCACTAAATGCATTTAGTATCATGCAAGGGATTCAGACATTAAGCCTACGTATGGAACGTCATGTTGCCAATGCTCAAGCAGTGGCAGAGTATCTTAAAGCCCATGATAAGGTGTCATGGGTTAAGTACGCGGGCTTGCGTGATCATCCCGATCATGCGTTGGCAAAAAAGTATGTCAAAGGAACGCCTTCTGCGATATTGACCTTTGGGGTGAAAGGGGGACGTGAAGCGGGTGCTCGGTTTATTGATGCGCTGAATCTGATTACCCGTTTGGTTAATATAGGCGATGCCAAATCTTTAGCGAGCCACCCTGCGACGACGACACACCGTCAGCTAAATGCGGAGGAGCTTGAGCAAGCTGGGGTCAGTGAAGATATGATTCGTCTGTCCATTGGTATTGAACATATCGAAGACATTAAGGCGGATCTTGAGCAAGCATTAGATAAAGTTTAGTAACTTTTTTGACCCAATTATGCATAATAACTTGATTTGTCGAAATTACTCGGCCTGTGTTTGACGTGAGCGGGCTGGTTTTACAGGTTGTGGTTATTGGTACAATTTGTATTAGAACTGGTGTATATTTAACGAACAAAAGCCCCAGACTAGATCAGTCTGGGGCTTTTTGTTAGATTAAGCATGTAAGACGTTCTTCGCAATGCTTTGGTATTCAGATGCTGTCAGTCTTGGCCCAAATTGCTGAACAATATGACTGGCAACCATCCCTGCCAATTGAGCACACTGCTCTATTGAATGCCCATTTGTCAGCGCATAAAGAAAACTTCCAGAGTAGTTATCACCGGCACCATTAGTATCAAGCACTTTATCCACTGTTGGGGTGCTAACGACCGTAAGTTCTAAAGAGCCGTCCTCTGCACGTTGGTATATGACGGTATCATCAGGACCGTTGGTCACGACAGCAAGCTCACAGTATTGAGTTAAAGCCTGTGCCGCCTGCTTAATCTCATCTGTTTGCGTGAACAGCTTAGCTTCTTCCACGTTACAGAAGATGGCATTAACTCCATCACCTAGCATCTCAAGTAAGCCCTCTTTGCCAAAGTTTATGACCGAGGGATCAGCAAAGCTGACTGCTATCTTAGTATGGTTAGTTTTGGCTTGTTGACGTAGCTTTTGCAGCGCAGGGCGTAAGCTTGCTGACATTGCCAAGTAACCTTCAAGATACAGCCATTGGCTTTGACTAAGTGCGTCAAAATCAATATTGGCTATATCGATATCACTTGATGTGCCCAAGTAAGTTTGCATGGTGCGTTCGCCATCTGGGGTGATAGCCACCACACAAGATCCGGTCACTCCGCCTTCAAACACTGATAACTCAGACGATGTGGCAACGCCGGCTTGATTTAAGTCACTCAGATAAAAATGACCAGCATCATCATCTCCGACACGACAGCCGTAAAAGGAGGTGCCCCCTAAGCACGAAAATGCAAACATAGCATTGGCAGCTGAGCCGCCGCCAGATTGCTTAGAAGGTAGTAAATTCTGGTCTTTAAACTCATTTAAGAGTGTCGTTTGTTCCTCAAGGCTTGCTAAGGTCATGGTGCCTTTGGTTAAGCTGGTTTTGGTCAGTTGTTCGTCATTTAATAGGTATTCGTGATCTACTAAAGCATTGCCTACCGCCATTACATCGTACATAGTGTGTCCAAAATATTGTGTCGAAGTGATATGAAAAAAAGCCTAATCTTTTGAGTTGCTATGATACGGCAAATGATGACGTTTGTGGAGATGAATGTAAGGGAATTTTAAGCGATATCTGTGAAACCTTGAACAGCCATCTAACTATAATAAAAAAATAATGTTTAAATTGTATGTAGTAATAAACTATTGATTTTATTAATAAAAAATATTGATTATAAATTATACAATTTAAGGATAAGCCTTATCATTTGTTGGGTTAATAGTGTCAAGTGATGAGTTATACACAGAGTTATCCACAGACTATGGGGGTAACTGTGAGAGTGCTTTATATTTGGAGGCTCTTAAAGATGATTTATCAAAGACGTCATAGTAGGGTATTGCAAAATTATGAATTAATTATTAAGGAATGACTCTTCAGTTATGAGGTGTTCCACAAAATTTAACTTATTTAATTGCACCTTCTAGTTTTAACTTCATCAAATTTAAAACCACTAATTTTAATTCTTAGCTATTAATCCTCAAATATTAATCATCCAAATCATCGACTAAATTTAAACGAGCTTTAAGTTCACATTCCTAGTACAGGCTCATAGAGTTATTTGTAAAGTATATTAGCGTGTGGATGAGACAACTTTTTAATGATTAAAGACCATAATTAAAGAGCTTAAAACTCTATCTACTGTAAAACTAATTTTGAAATTATAAATAGTACAAGTAGACTAGGGTATCTATTATTACCAGTCTCTAGGGCAATGACTTTAAATAACGACAAACGACTCCATAGACTAGTATTAGTCCATAATATAAAACACTTATAAAATAAGCCTAAAACAACATCAGGATAAAAGCTGCCTTGAACTTATAAACGGGCCATATAAGTTGCAGACTCCATCAAAGTCTTAACACTGAAGCTTTAGAAACGTTAGTTTATACGCATATAATACCAATACCTTGCGAGAGCGAGACACTACATGAGCGAACCTATGAATTCTATGAATAAAGACAACACCACACCCGATCTAACCTTGCATCCCAGCTTTAAACTACTCGAACATCGCAAAATTGAGGCATTATCCTTAGATGTGTTAATCAGTCAACACAGCCAAACTGGGGCAATGCACTACCATTTAGCGCACCCAAGTGATGAGAACGCGTTTTTGGTTGGCTTTCGTACCCAGCCTATGGACTCAAAAGGTGAGGCGCATATTCTTGAGCATACAGCTTTATGTGGTTCTGCTAAATATCCGGTGCGTGACCCGTTTTTCTCAATGATAAAGCGCTCGCTCAATACCTTTATGAATGCGATGACAGCGGCAGATTGGACCGCTTATCCGTTTGCGACACAAAATAAAAATGACTATTTTAACCTGTTGTCTATTTATTTAGATGCGTCGTTTTTTCCTCGTTTACATCCGCTAGATTTCGCTCAAGAAGGCATTCGTGTTGAGCTTGATGAGGATGACAAGCCGCAGTTTAAAGGCATTGTATTTAATGAGATGAAAGGGGCAATGAGCGGTGAGATTGACCAGCTATATCATAGTGTGGCTCATCATCTATTCCCAACCACGACGTATCACTATAATTCAGGTGGGGATCCAGCAGATATTCCAGATCTAACGCATGAAGAGTTGGTCAGCTTCCATAAAAGCCATTATCATCCCTCAAACAGCGTGATAATGAGCTTTGGAAATATCCCAGTAGCAGAGACTCAAGCCAAGATTCATGACGATGCGTTAGGACAATTTAGCCTTGGTAAAAAGCATGAGTCCCGTGCCGAAATACGGTTTGATGCGCCCGTTAAAGTGACAGAAACCTATACGGTAGACGAAATAGATAAGGCACAAACGCATCATGTGCTAGCTTGGCTATTGCCCGAGATTACCAATCCGAGACAGCGCTTAGCGTTACGTTTGTTAGAAGGGGTATTGATAGAGCATGCTGGATCGCCATTGCGGGCTTATCTGGACAGCCATCCTTTAGCCACGGGACCAAGTCCTTTATTAGGACTTGACGACAGTCACTATGAAATGGTGTTTTATGCAGGCGTACGGGGTTCTGAAGAAGAGCACGCAGAGGCCATCGAGCAAGGTATTTTAGATCTGTTGCAGCAAATAGCGAGCAGTGAGATTGATGCAGAGACGATCGAAACTATCTTACATCAGATTGAGATTGATCAGCGTCATATTGGCGGTGACAGTATCCCTTATGGGTTGAACTTAATGTTAGAAGGCTTTAGTACCGCCATTCATGATGGCAATCCGATTGACATTTGGGAAGTGGATGAGCATCTACAGTGGTTACGTGAGCAAGTAAAAGATCCTGCTTGGTTGCCAGGATTGATTAAGCAGCATTTATTAGACAATGCCCACCGTGTTCGCGTGACATTGGTTCCAGATGCGACTAAATCTGCCAAGCTTGCTGAAGCAGAACAAGCTAGGCTTGATGCCCTCGAAGCCACTCTAACAGAGGCGGACAAGCAGCAGTTGAAACAACAGGCTTTAGATTTGGCTGCCCGTCAGGCCGCAGAGGATGACCTAAGCTTATTACCAAAAGTAGGCTTAGAGGATGTGCCTGAGTCGGTGAGCTTTGTGCAAGGTGAGCTAGTGGATATCACGCTTGAAGGTAGGGACAGTGTACTGCATCAATATCAAGCAGGCACTAACGGCTTGTATTATTATCAATTGATTATGCCTTTGGCGGGTCATGATGATCTCATCAATCATCCTCTATTGCCCATCTACTTAGGATTATTATCAGAGCTAGGTACAGACACCTTAACGGCACGTGAGTTTCAGGCCCTGCAAGCCGCTCACTCGTCTGGGGTGACAGCGCGTGTGAGCCAACGTACGACCACTTATGATGCTAATGCGTTGACCAGCTACTTTGTGGTTGCCACACGGGCACTCAATCGTAAACCTGAAGCTATTGACTTGGTGAAGCAAGTCCTTGAGCACAGTGTCTTTACTGAGCATGACCGTATCAAAGAGTTGCTTCAACAAAAACGCTCAGGCTGGCAGTCCCGTGTAGCCAGTGCTGGTCACGCTTATGCCATGCAGACCGCGAGCCGTGGCATGAGTCGTCAGGCCGAGCTTGAGTATGTGCGTAGTGGCTTACCGGCATTAAATGCCCTTAAAGCATTTTTAGCACATGCTGAAGACGATGAGTCTAAATGGGATGAGCTGGCTGGTGCATTAATGGCATTGCACAAGCGCTTTGCCAGCTTACCTAAGCAGGCTTTGATTGTGTGTGAGCCCGAACAGACTGAGCATTTCAAAAGCTTAATTGAGCAAAGTTGGCAGGCGTCCTCTAATACAGGCGGTCATAAAGACAACACTAACCTGCTTTCTGAAACTATCCCTACTGAATATACCGAGCTACAACTTAAGCTGACGGCAAGTGAGAAGGCGTCGATTGATAGTAAAGGTAGTAATGACAATTTTAGTAAAGACAATGACGCTGACAAATCGGTCGCACAGGTCGAAGACTTAGCGTGGCTGGTCGCAACCAATGTCTATCACAATGCGTCTGTCTTCCCAGCTGTGACTGCAGACCACCCTGATGCGCCTGCTTTAATGGTATTAGCTCCCTACTTACGTAACGGCTATCTACACAGCGCCATTCGTGAACGAGGCGGTGCTTATGGAGGCGGCGCAGGCTATGACGCCAATGCCAGTGCTTTTAAGTTCTTTAGCTATCGAGATCCGCACTGTGCAGAAACCTTTGAACACTTCATACAAAGTGTACAATGGTTGCTCAATGAGCCACAGCAGCCTGAACAATTAGAAGAAGCCATCTTAGGTATCGTCTCTGGCATGGACAAACCGGGTTCACCAGCAGGTGAGGCAGTGAAGTCTTGTTTTGCAGAGTTGCATGAGCGTGGTGAGGCTTGGCAGCAGGATATGCGTGGCAAAATCCTTGCCGTCACTTTAGAAGATCTAAAACGAGTCGCCTCAACCTATCTAAAAGACAAGCCTAGCGTTAAGGCAGTTTTAGCGCCGTTTGATAAGGAAGAGGTGGTTAAGTCTTTAGGATTTAAGGTGGATAAAGTTGCCAGTTAGGGCGTGTGGAACATTCGCAAATTAGCACTGCTGATAGCTAAAATCGTTCCAGACTAGGCGCAAACTGACGCTAATGCCCGAAGCGTATTGGACCTTGGCTAGGTTTGTAACAATGTCTGGGGCGATTTTAGCATCAGCCCGAAGGGGCGGGACTCTTTTTTGCCAATATATGGCGAAATTTTATAACTTAGAATGACTAAGCGTCAAAAATTTCACTGCATATTGACTAAAAAATAGTCTCCGCCAGTGCCATGGTCGAATGTTCCACACGCCCTAATGGGTGTTTAACCTTTAAATCGTCTCGTTAACTTAAAGAGAATGTTGATAGTATTAAGCCCCCAAACATAGCGTTATGTTTGGGGGCTTTCATTGCATTATACTTTATTAGGACTTAATCACGAGTAGACATTATGGCAACTGGTAATTATTTATGAATCCTCTGAAGGTAGAGCCAGACGATCCATAAATAATAACCAGTCGCTTTTAAAGCCGTAAAATCGTATGTTTGTGTAATTCCTATTTATAAATCGTTTCTAACAAGGCTAGTTCAGCTTCTAATAATGTCAAAAGACTGTCCAGATTAGGTAGCGTTTTATCCGAGCCTAAGATACCAAAATGTAGCTTATCAAGATAACTGGTGATAGTAATATTGAGTGCCTGCCCATCGAATATGACTGAAGCAGGATACAGAGCAGTCAGAGCAGCGCCATCCCAATATAAGGGTTGCTTTGGTCCGGGAACATTTGAAATTAAAATATTAAACGCCTGTTTTTTGGGATAGGCATTGGTCAATAAGTTGACGCCCTCCCAAGCATATACAATTGCACTGTAATTGATCACCTGTGCCTGCTGCATACGACCAAACTTATCTTTACCATGCGTCATACTGGCGTTTATCGTCTGCATTCTTTGAAGAGGATCGGTCAGGTGAGTGGCTAAGTTACATAAGACCAGCGAGGCTTGGTTACCCGTTGCGCTATTATCCTTACGCAAAGATACAGGTACGAAAGCGACTAATGGCTCATCAGGTAATTGGTTTAGATCAAGCAGGTAATTGCGTAGTGCCCCAGCGCATACAGCAAGTACTACATCATTGCTACTCACTTTTAGCCAGTCTGCAATGCGTTTAATTCTAACCAATTCAAAGTCCATGGTCATAAACTTACGAGAGGGTGATATGCGCTGATTTAATACACTGTTAGGCGCCTGCAGGGTGGACACATAACCCAGCTCTCTATGAGACATTATGTCATGTTTTAGTTCATTATAGACAGGCTTTAGAGTCGTAGCTTGTTCTTTTAAAATTTTCATTATAGAGCGTTTGGGGGGAGCCACACTTTGCAATGTCTTCTTATCACGACGTAATAGAGCCCAAGGGGGCAAGTTCATGACTTCATTTGGGGAGTATGAAAATGACCTTTCGACCAGACGCATGGCAGCAATACCGTCTACCAGCGCATGGTGAATCTTAAAGTATAAGGCAAACCGCTGTGTGCCCTCTTTTGATGACGGCGCAATACCTTCGATAATATGACATTCCCATAATGGATACTTTTTATCAAGCACGTTACTATGGACGTCTGAAATATAGTCATAAAGAGCCTGAATCATATAAGGCTTTGGTAATACCATATGATGAAAGTGGTAGTGTAAGTCCAAATGGGGTGTGGTTTTCCAAAAGGTCAGGTTGTGTAACACTTGATTAAAGGGAAAGGTAGGTGGCGTGTTGCCCGTTCTCATCTGTCGTACCAAATTTGATACAAATTTAGAATCTGCCGCTTCAGGTAATTCAAATAAAAACAGCCCACCGACATGCATGGGCTGTTTGCGTTTTTCCAATAAGAAAAACAGCTGTTCTACTAGAGATAAGATACGCATATTTACCCTTGCAATGGCTTTTTAGCCAAACCCTTATTAAGGCAGTATAATGAAAATTAATAAAAGGCAGTTATTAAACTAACTATCTAAAATGTGTAATCAAACTATTATTAAAACTATTATTAAAACTATTATTAAAACTATTATTAAAACTATTATTAAAACTATGTAATCTAAATTATTATTAACGATATTTGCCATAAATACCTATCAAAACTAACTGACTGCTTTGAACTGATTGAGTTAAACAGATTACGTTAATTCGAAAAAGGTAAAGACAGTAAGAAGATAAACATTAGCAATGTGTTAAATAACTCTAATCACGAATTCCCAATGCTCTTTCTTTACAGATGTCTTCGAATAGAACCAGTTCATTTTCGATCAATTTTAAAATATTTTGGATTTTTGGCAATGTTTTACTGCACGCGACGATACCAAACTCAATTCGGTCTAGGTAGCTGGCTAAGGTGATATTTAACGCCTGACCATTAAACAAAATAGACGCGGGATATAGTGCCCTAAGCTCTGCACCATTCCAGTATAGTTTCTTTTGCGAGCCAGGAACATTTGAGATAATTAAGTTAAAGGCTTGTTTTTTGGGATAAAGGTTAGTGAGTATGTTGACAAATTCCCAGCTATACGATACAAGGCTATAGTTGATGACTTCAGGTTGGCTCATACGACCAAAACGCTTTTTACCGTCATTCATACTGTTATGCACAAGTTTTAAGCGGTCTAATGGGTTGTCTAAGTGAGTCCCTAAATTGCATAGTATAAAAGCAAACTGGTTGCCAGATGCGCTTTCATCTTTACGCATGGAGTAGGGGACCCACGCTATTAAGGGTTCTTTAGGAAGCTCACTGATAGATTTCAAGTAGTTTCGCAATGCGCCTGAGCAGACGACCAAAACCACGTCATTAATACTGATACCAAGGTTTGTGGCAATTCTTTTGAACCTATCAATATCGTAGGATTCAGCAGTGAATCGTCTCGAGCTAGAAATGCCTTGATTTAAGATACTTGCTGGCGCTTGAGTCGTTTTCACATAATATGTTTTTCTCAAATCCCCCACCGTACGTGCCAATTCACTAATAACAGGTTTCGCGGTCTTGATTTGGTCTCTGACCATTCTGCCCATCGTTCGTTCAGGCGGCAATACACTTTCAATATGATGACGATGGCGCATCATTAAAGCCCACAATGGCAAAGTAATGGTCTCATTAGGTGAGTGAGATAATGACTTTTGAACCAAGCGCATTGCGGCAACACCATCTACTAATGAATGGTGAATCTTGAAATACATGCCAAATCGTTTTGGTCGCCCTTCTGATTCAGGTTCAATACCTTCAATAATGTGGCATTCCCATAGAGGACGTTCTCTATCTAAAAGACGTCCATGTTCTTTTGAAATATAGGATAACAATTCGCGAACTCGAGCCGGTTTAGGCAGAGCGATGTGACGAAAGTGATGTTCGACATCAAACTCCTCATCCTCCTTCCAATACGTTAAATTGTAAAGGACTTGATTAAAAGGAAACGTTGGTGATACTTCGGATGCTTGCATTTGTTGTACTAAAGTGAGTACAAAATCCTCATCGGCATCGGGCGGTAATTCAAATAAAAAAAGCCCACCAACATGCATCGGCTGTTTTCTGTTTTCTAAAAGTAAAAATAAAAAATCTGTAATAGATAATAGTCGCATGGCATTCCCTTGCTATGTCAGAGTGTTAATATATGTTTTCGCAATTAAGTATTGCTTTAAAAAGTTAAGCATAATTAATTTACCATGATTCATTTTTGTCATAATATTGCTGATAAAGCAAGATATATCTATCTAATAATATAAGGCATAGATAGTTTTAATATGAAAACATATATAAAACACTATTTAATGTAACTTCATATAGAATCTATTTCTAAAGTTTGATTAAATCAAGGTTTAGAGGCAGACCTTAGATAAGTTAAGAACTCACAGCAAGAGCTAATTATTGGAAAAAATAACCGGTTTGAGGGGAGCTTGCAACGGCCATTTTACGTTTTGGCATCCGACCGGCTAAAAATGATGCTCTACCTGCCCATATAGCATGTTTCATTGCATGAGCCATCAATACGGGATGTTCAGCATAAGCGAGGGCTGAGTTCATCAGTACGCCGTCACAGCCCAGTTCCATAGCAATAGTGGCATCGGATGCTGCACCCACCCCGGCATCAACCAAGACAGGAACATTAAACGCTTTGGTATTTTCAATAATAATGCTTAAAGTGTGAGGGTTTAATAAGCCTAACCCTGAACCGATTAAGCTACCCAAAGGCATAATAGCCACACAGCCCATGCTAGCAAGCTCTTTAGCGATAATAGGGTCATCTGAGGTATAGACCATAACCTCAAAACCATCATCAATTAACGTTTGAGCGGCATACAAAGTCTCAGTCACATTAGGATAAAGGGTGTCTTCATCTCCTAGCACTTCTAGCTTAACTAAGTTATGACCATCAAGCAGTTCGCGTGCTAATTGGCACGTGCGAATAGCACTGTCTGCATCAAAACAACCGGCAGTATTAGGTAATATTGTATATTTAGAAGGAGGAATAACGTCTAGCAGATTGGGTTGGTCTTTGTGTTGACCAATATTGGCACGTCTTATAGCAACGGTGACAATTTCTGCACCAGACGCTTCTATAGCATCACCAGTTTGCTGGAAATCTTTATATTTCCCGGTGCCAACCAGCAGTCTTGATGAAAAAGTTCGGCTACCAATTTTTAAGAGATCTTGTTGTAATATAGATGGGGAAGGTAAGTCTGTTGTCATAGTTATTCCAGTTACCGTATTTTATTATAAAATGAAAGATTATCTTTAAGTTATAAGCATAAAAGTAATAATGCTTGTTACAAAAAATGATTATATCAAATAAGTGACTGTATTAAGGTTGAAAATAGGTATTAAAAGGTTATCTTGAATAGGGAGTACTATAATAGCTTATAGAGATTAGAATATTATGATCGTAGGTTTCACTTGCTAATCTTTGGTTAAAGCAGACAACGCTATAGGAATCCTTTATAATCTCATATTATTATATATTTAAGGTTATAACTGACTTTACTGTATAGAGAATATATTGACAAAGGTGTATTTATGAATTCGTCACGACAATTACTATTGGGCACAGGCGTGTTTCTTGGTGGTAGCTTATTACTATTTGCCATGGTTAAGCAGATGGATCAACCTTCAGCAAGTGACACCGATGGTGCGCCGAAAGTGGCGGAGGTAAGTAAAGAGTCTGCTAACGCTCAAACACCCCTGACAGCTGATCTTGAAACTGAGGAGCGTATTTTGGCGCAAAAACGTCAAGAGCGTGAAAAAAGAATGGCTGAGCTGGATCAGCGTACCAGGCAGTTTTTGACTGAGCAAGAACAAGCTGAAGCGTTGGCTATGAATAAAGCCCGTCTGGAGAATGAGCAGTATCGTAATAATGCTATAGAGCCAGTTGTTGATGGTATTCCTCAAGATGAGAATACGGCACAATCAAGCGTAACAGTGACAAAGCCAGTCGTTAAAGCAAGGCAGGTGGAGTCTGTGTCAGTCACACCTAATCAACAGAGGGAAACTCAACCGGCTGCTCAACAACCCACAGTGAATAGTGTTCTTAATCAAAAAGCTCAAGCGCCTAGCCGGACTCAAAACCATACGGTCGCACGCGGCGAGGGGCTGATTAAATTATCTCGCCAATACAATGTGCCTCTTGAAGCGCTTTCACAAGCGAACAACTTGTCTAAAAATACCACACTTCATGTGGGACAAAAGTTGACAATCCCTTCAAGTAGTCAGGTTGATCGTTTGGTGCGAGAGTATAATGCTCGTAATACTAATAGCACTAGAGCGCAAACTAAGCCTCAGACGACAAAGCCGACCTCAACCGCAAGTTCTAATAGCGCTCCCACCCGTCAAATTGGCTATACTGTTAAGCCTGGTGATGGCCTAATAAAACTTGCTCGTCAATATAATGTGCCAGTAGAAGCATTAGCCGAAGCTAATAATATGAGTACTGGCGCGTCGTTACGAGTAGGGCAGACACTGACTATTCCCTCACGGATGCAAGTTGCCAGACTGCAACGAGAAGCTGAACAGAAAAAAGCTGCTGAACAACAAAAACGTGATGCACAGCAGCGCTTGGCTGAAGCACGCAGAAAAGCGGCTAGTGGAGAAGCGAAGGGTACATTTGGGGTACAGGTTGCCTTAGCAGATAATCAACAAAAAGCCGATGAGATTGTTAAAAAGTTGCGGGCTGCCGGTTATTCAGCGTCAACCAGCTCTACGAGCCGCGGTGTCCGTGTCATGGTCGGTCCTGAAAAAGGTAAAGATGCGGCATTGGCACTTAAGGACAAGATAAATGCTGACTCTCGTACCGGCGTTAATAATGCATGGGTACTATATTGGCGCTAATGGCTTCATTGGCGCTAATGGCTTCATTGGCGATAATGGCTTCGTTGGCACTAATGGCTACTGTAAGTAACCAGAGTTGAATTTTATGAATGACATTATTTGGTAGATTTCAGTAATCTTGTAGATAATAGTAATTGAACCAACACGACACTAGATGTCGTGTTTTTTTATGCAACCCATAAAATTGCTTCGTGATAAAGGTCAACAATGAGATAATTAAATTGTAAACTATTGTTTTTCATATAATTAAATGGTTTATAACCCTAACTAAATTAATGACTTCTATGGTTAATTTTTAATAAATTTCCATAAATTTCAAGATATTGCTAATTTAGTTATTGCTGTTGATAATGTCTTAAAGGTGGTACGTATTAAGTGAACTATATAATGTTGGTTGTCATGGTATTGGTGGCATTCATAATAATATTCAGTATTATTGCCCAGCGCCGCTATGACAAAAGAAAAGAGAAACCAGTAAGAGGAGATGAACTTGCTGTTTGGCCCTTTGAGCCGATGCCGATTATGACTGATACCGAAGTGTTATTTTTTGCTAAGCTACAAAAGGCTGTGCCAGAGTACTATATATTTAGTCAGGTGCAGTTGTCGCGTGTAATAGAACCAAGTGAGGCGGCAGGAAATGATAGAAGCTTTTGGTTTAATCGGATTTGTCGTCAAAGCGTGGATTATGTGCTGGTGGCTCAAGATGCACAGACCACTTTGCTAGCAATCGAGCTTGATGACTGGACGCACGAAAGTGCCGCCCGTACAAAAGCAGATGAAAAAAAGGATAAGGCATTAGCGAGTGCTGGCATACCAATTTTAAGGTTTCATGCAGAGCGTATGCCAAGTGTGCCTATTATCCGCCAAGATGTTGAGGCCATAATTAATAAATACCATTAATTTTACCTCATCTAAAAAAGCATCTGAACACGTCTAAAACCCTAAACTATTATTTTGAATCTAAAAAATTTTATTAAGTAACGAGTCATATACATACATAACTAAATATAAACAGGTATTTTGGAATTATTCGTTACTATATTGATAGCTGGGCTTTTAAATTGGTTTTAGCATTTTTTTACCATGAGTATTCTTTTTAATGTGACTATTAATAAATGTGACTATTAATAAATGTGACTATTAATATGTTTTGTTTGAAGAACAGTAATGCTCTATAAGCTCAGCAGTGCTATATCTGTTTTAACCGATTTAAAAGCCTACTATAAGCCAGGTTAATTATAATAATTTACCAAGCAAGGATAAAAATAATGAAAGACAATATTGATCATAATGATCCTGTAAAAAGCATGAACCCAAGTGTCGGCGAAGGGGGTGAAACTCATCTTCGCGCTGAAGGTGATTCACCCGTATTAACCACACAACAAGGTGTGCCCATCTCTGACAATCAGAACTCTTTAAAAGCGGGTCCTCGTGGTCCATCTTTACTCGAAGATTTCATCTTACGTGAGAAAATCACTCACTTCGACCATGAGCGGATTCCTGAGCGTATTGTTCATGCCCGTGGTTCTGGTGCTCATGGTTATTTTGAGTTAACTGAATCTTTAGAAGAGTATACAACGGCTAAAATCTTGACGGAAACGGGTAAACAAACGCCATTATTCACTCGTTTTTCAACTGTCGCGGGTAATAAGGGATCTAAAGATACCCCACGTGATGTTCGTGGTTTTGCCGTAAAAATTTATACCTCAGAGGGTAACTGGGATATCGTTGGCAATAACATGCCAATTTTCTTTATTCAAGATGCCATTAAATTCCCTGATTTGATCCACGCGGTAAAGCCTGAGCCAGACCGTGGTTACCCACAGGCCGCCTCTGCGCATGATACGTTTTGGGACTTTGTATCATTGAGCCCAGAAACTTTACATAACTTAATGTGGTTAATGAGTGATCGTGCGCTCCCTCGTAGCCTTCGTATGATGGAAGGCTTTGGTATTCACTCTTATCGTCTCATTAATAAAGAAGGTAAGAGTACTTTTGTTCGCTTCCACTGGAAACCTGTACTAGGTGTACAGTCGTTGACGTGGGACGAAGCTGTTAAAATCTCTGGTGCAGATCCTGACTATAACCGTCGTGATTTATTTGAAGCTATCGACGCTGGTGATTATCCAGAGTGGGAATTTGGCGTTCAGTTATTTACAGAAGAAGAGGCTGAGAAATTCCCATTTGACCACTTAGACGCTACTAAGCTTATTCCTGAGGAATTGGTACCCGTAAAAATTGTCGGTAAAATGGTATTAAACCGCTATCCTGACAATTTCTTTGCTGAAACTGAGCAAGTCGCTTTCTGTCCTTCTCACATTCCACCAGGTATCGACTTTAGTAATGACCCATTGTTACAAGGTCGTTTATTCAGCTATTTAGATACTCAGTTATCTCGCTTAGGCTCACCTAACTTTGCGCAAATTCCAATCAATGCGCCAAAGTGCCCATTTGCCAATATGCAGCAAGACGGACATATGCAAATGCAGGTGCCTAAGGGTCGTGTTATGTATGAGCCTCAAAGCTTAGATCCTAGTAAGCCTCGTGAAAGCGTGAAGAAAGGCTTTAGCTCATTCCCAGAACAACTAGATGATGGCGTGAAAGGCCGCGTACGTAGCGAAAGCTTTTCTGACCATTATAGCCAGCCTCGTATGTTCTATCGCAGCCAAACTCCAGCTGAACAAGCCCATATCGCATCAGCCATAGCTTTTGAATTAGGTAAAGTCGATACCGCTCATGTTCGTACTCGTACGCTTGGACATCTCATTAATATTGATGAAGATCTAGCAAATCGTGTTGCAAATGCACTCGGTATGGAGCTTCCTGAAGCGCCAGAGCCTCGTGCTAAGATTCAAGATCTTCCTGAATCTCCAGCAGTTCAAACCATAGGTTTAAGTCCTAAGACCTTAAAAGGCCGTCAAGTAGGTATCTTGATTGGTGAAGGCTCTAGTCGTGAGCAAGTGACTAGGTTTGAAAATGCGATTAAAGCTGCTGGTGCAACGGTTAAAATTGTTGCCCCTGGTAAAGAGGCACTTTTAGATGACGGTACTCGTGTACAAGCAGACGAACGAGTTGCTGGTGCGCCATCCGTATTATTTGATGCGGTTGTCAGTATCATTATGCCAGATGTGGCTAAGAAACTTGCGAAAGACAGCTCGACGTTGGATTGGTTTACAGATGCTTATAACCACTGTAAAGCGATTGCCTACTGCCCGGCAACTGAAGAGTTTATCTTAAGCAAACTTCCTGTCGAAAAAGATGAATTTGTGACGCCGCTAGATGAACTTGATACCTTTGTTGAAAATGCTAAAACTCGTTTATGGGAGCGTGAGCCCAAAGTACGTGATTTAGCATAATGTTTATTTTAAGTTGCTAACATTTCTTAGATTTAAGGAACCAGTCATAGTAATATGGCTGGTTTTTTTTATGCTTAATAGTTAGGGATGAATGATTAATGGTTAACTAAAGTGATTTTTGAATTTAAAATAAGATATGCGAAATAGGTAGCGAATGGTGTAGTGACGTAATTCCAATGGTTAGGCTTAAACTTTTATAAAGAAAATATATCTAAACAAGGATCTCAGAACGGTTTAAAGAATTGATGACAGTTACTAACACTAGTAAGTCACTTTGATAGCTTAATAAAAGAAGGCGATACGCTTAATATGGAGCATAAGTAAACAGTTATTGTCGTATAACGCGAATTAAATACGTGAGTTAAATAGTTGAATTAAATATGAGTCTAAAATGAATTATTTAGTATTCTAATTTAAAAGAGCATCATTGATAGGGATCGTCATGAGTTTAATAGAGACAGTAGCGATTGATGGATATATTCAGACAACGTACTTAGCGGTATATCCTGATAAACTTTTATTATTAGATTCAGGATGCTATGGCGATGTTGATAATATTTTAGACTACATAACGAATACGTTAAATCGGCCAATCACACAGCTAAAAGCAGTCGTGGTCACTCATATGCATCCGGATCATGCCGGTGGTGCTGCCTTATTAAAGAAAAAGACAGGATGTATAATCATATCTGGTGTGACCTATAAACCGTGGTATGCAGGGGTGAAGGGTAGGTTAAGCCATCTTAACGATCTGGCGCTGACTTATTATGTAGCAAACCGTCAAGGTAAACCTTTCATAAAAGTTTGGTATGACCCTATATTAAAACCTGATATTGAGGCTAGGGATGGAGATAGAGTGCCTGGTTTTGAGGATTGGGTCATCTTACAGACACCAGGGCATACTGATCACGATCTGTCACTCTGGCATGAGCCTAGTCAGCAGATTTACACCGCAGATTTAATATTAAAAATCAAAAATAAATACATGTCTCCGTTTTTAATTACCTTACCTCATGTCTATTGTGCCTCATTAAACAAAGTGAAGGCTCTTCGTCCTAAAACGGTGTTATTGGCGCATGGCGAAAAATGTGAGATTGGGCAAGAGGACTATGATAGGTTGATTGAAAAAGCGCCAAGCCATCCTAGAGTGGTAAATTTAACAGCGGGATTTAATTTTAATTTGCCTCAGTTTCGGTTTGCTCGAAAGCGAGGCGACTCTAAAAGATAGAATGTTTTAGAATTGTTAATACCTACTATTTATGCCAAAGAAAAACCCCGATTAAACAGGGTTTAATCGGGGTTTTAAGTATGTGGTGGGCCGACCGCGACTCGAACGCGGGACCAATTGATTAAAAGTCAACTGCTCTACCAACTGAGCTATCGGCCCTGAGCGAGGAAATAACGAAGCACTGCTTCGTCCGAGCGCAAGAGAATTTGCATATATCGCAAATTCTTAAAGCTTTATATCAAAGCTAGGTTTAAAACAAATGCAAGTTAAAATCCCTTAAGGGGGATTTTATGGAAGTGTATAAAACGGTTTTAATAAACCATACTGCTTTTTTCAGCTTCGCAAGAGAATTTTAAATAGTAAAAATTCTAAAACCTATCTCCTAAACGTTGTATTGTAACCCTTTAGAAGAGAGGCATATTATACTTATCAAATCTGAGAATGCAAGGTTTACAGCGAATATAATTTAAAAAATTGTTGTCAGCAGTCCTAATATTTGAATGCTCAACACACCTAAAATAAAAACCCCGATTAAGCGATTGCCTAGTCGGGGTTTTAATCGTTACTTCAAGAATATGGTGGGCCGACCGCGACTCGAACGCGGGACCAATTGATTAAAAGTCAACTGCTCTACCAACTGAGCTATCGGCCCTGAGAGGCGTATAAAAAAAGCACTGCTTTTTTAGCCTCGCAAGAGAAAATTACTTAAAGGTAATTTTCTAAAGAGTATAAGACGAAGCACTGCTTCGTCCGAGCGCAAGAGAGTTTGCATATATCGCAAATTCTAAAAGCTTTATATCCAAGCTAGGTTTAAAACAAATCCAAGTAAAAATCCCTTAAAGGGAATTTTCTAAACACGTAAGGGGTTGCTGTATCCCCTTAACGTGAGAGCACATTATACGCTTCAAAAATGAGATTGCAACCCTAAATATTAATTTTTTTATATTTTCTCAAGTTTTTTAAATATTTAAAGTTGCCGACTATTAAATAACTTCCTAAATAGCATCATAACTTAATCTCTAGAAAGTGCTTCAACTGGGTCAAGCTTGGCTGCATTGCGTGCCGGCAAAAATCCAAACAATATGCCTATGAGCGTAGAACAAACGAATGCAGCGATAATCGAGGTGGGGGAGTATATAACCTTAAAGCTATCAGACCCTAAGCTATTAATGCCTTCACCGATCGCAAACGCCAATAACACGCCAAGTGCCCCGCCTAAAACACAGACCAATATCGCCTCTATTAAAAACTGCTGCATAATATCACTTTGACGCGCACCAACTGCCATGCGTACACCAATCTCATTGGTTCGCTCAGTCACTGAAACTAACATGATATTCATTACCCCGATACCGCCAACGACTAAAGAGATGATGGCGATAGATGAGATGAGCAATGTCATGGTTGTGGTAGTCGATTCGATAGTTTGACGAATAGAGTCAGAATTACGGGTTCTAAAGTCATCCGTGCCATGTCGACTTTCAATGAGCTCTGAAATGGCAGATTCAGCAGCGCTGGTTGAGATATTATTATCGATCAAAGCCACAAAGCTATCGATATTATCTCCGCCTACAATACGAGACATCATAGTGGTGTAGGGCATATAGATGGTTGGGGTGTCTGAAGCTCTTGCAAAAGCATTGTCATTAGGCGCAAGGACACCAATAACCCGTCCGGGTACATTCCCGATTAACATGACCTCGCCAATGGGGTTGTCAATATCTTCAAAAAAAGTAGACTTGGCATTGTCATCAATGATCACATCTTGCATACGCCTAGAGATGGTTTGGGCGTCAAACGATTGACCCAAGGCTAAGGTTTCACCTGTGACAGTTAAGTAATCTTGTCCCACGCCACTGATACTGGCCGACTCTTGTGTATTACGATAGCGGACACTGGCATTGGTATCTAATTGGGGGCTGACACTTCGTACATAAGGCTGATTGGCCACGGCTTGTGCATCATCAGGGGTCAAATTATCATCATTATAGCGGCGTCTAGGGTCGCCATACGGATAGCCGTCTATCACTGTGATAGTATTAGTCCCAAGCGAGCTAATATTGGCCAATATTTGCTGCTGTGACCCTTGTCCTAAGCCCACGACTGAAACAACAGACGCAATACCTATAATAATGCCCAACATGGTTAGCAGGGTGCGCATTTTATGAGCGCGCATCGCCAGCACTGACATTCTAAAGGCTTCAGTTATGCGATCGAAAAAGGAGCCGATACGGCTTTTTCTCTGATTATTAAGGTGTTGACTATCAAGGTGTTGATTAACTAAACTGGGTCGATCCGAAGAAGGGTTGATTGATGTTGTTGTAGGAACCGCTGGAGTATCATTTTCTGTATTTGAAGAAGAGTCGCTAGACGATACCGATTGGGGCGTGGCTGTTAGGCGTTGAAAGTGCTCATTTTGATAGTCAGCAATAATGTGACCATCTTTTAATTCAATCACCCTTTCTGCTTGATAAGCAATAGAGGGATCATGGGTCACCATAATCACGGTATGACCTTGATCGTTCAACGTTTTTAAAATATGTAGAACATCTTTCCCTGACTTGCTGTCCAAGGCACCTGTGGGCTCGTCAGCTAAGATAATATCACCGCCATTCATAAGCGCTCGGGCCACAGACACTCGTTGTTGTTGGCCTCCTGAGAGCTGATTGGGTCGATTGTGTAGTTTGTCACCAAGACCTAAGTCGGTTAATAGCTGTTCAGCGCGCTGAATGCGAGCTTGACCATTCATACCCGCATAGACTGCTGGGACTGCCACATTATCCCTAGCATCAATATCGCCTAAAAGATGATAGCGCTGGAATATAAAGCCAAAATGTTCCCGGCGCAGCTTCGCCAGAGCGTCAGGGTCTAGCTGCTTGACCGACTTACCAAAGATAAGGTATTCACCTGCAGTGGCCTGATCAAGACACCCCATGATATTCATCAGTGTCGACTTGCCAGAGCCTGACTGACCTATAATCGCAACCATTTCGCCTTGATAAATAGTCAGGTTGATATTATGCAAAATTCGAACCGTCTGCTCACCTGCTGGAAACTCTCTTATAATGTTAGAAAGTTGCATGATAGGCGTGGCGTTTTTTAGGTCTTTTGGGGAAGACGGCAGGGTAGTAACGTCTTGTTCCAAATTCTTATCCTCGATTTTAAAACGCTCTGGGTGTACTGTTGCAGCAATTTAGTAAATACAGATGACTTAAATATAGAGCGTTCAATATAGAGCGTTAAATTAGGGGTAACTTCGATAGCATAAGTTCTTCTATTGGTTTTGTTAAAGTCGAGGTGGTCGGCTACCAGAGTCACTTTTACCAGTTTCTTCACCAATAATGATCGTCTCTCCTTGTTGCAACCCACTCAGAATTTGAGCGTTAACTCTATTGTCAATTCCAACCTTAACTGGTCTGTTTTCGACACTGCCATCTGGCTTTAAGACTCGCACAAAAGTGCCTTTTATATTGGCAGCTTTATTATCAAAATTATCAGACTTATCAGACTTTGGATTAGAAGCTTGAGCATCACTGCCATCAGGTGTGCTACTAGGAGATCCCTTTTTAAT
Organism: Psychrobacter sp. CX5; assembly: GCF_057621535.2. Taxonomy (NCBI): domain Bacteria; kingdom Pseudomonadati; phylum Pseudomonadota; class Gammaproteobacteria; order Moraxellales; family Moraxellaceae; genus Psychrobacter; species Psychrobacter sp. CX5. The sequence goes on from NZ_CM177735.1 coordinate 2,058,211, forward strand.
AGCAGCTGAGGGTACTAATAGTACGTTTTCAGCTTTATCTAAGATGATATACACTTGGGCAGTCATATCAATTCGAAAGCGGCGTTCGGGATTGGGGACTTCGATATAACCCACATAATAAATAGCCGAATCAGTTGAGCTGGTGTTACTTATCTGTTCAGGGGCAGGCTCAATGGCGGTTAATACCGCATTATATTTCTGATCAGGGTTGCCAATCGTATTAAAATAAACGGGCATGCCGGCTTGGACATTAATGACATCAGCTTCAGATATTTGCGCGTTAATTCGCACCGTGGATAAGTCGGCTAAGGTAACGATAGTAGGGGCAGATTGATTGGCATTAACGGTAGTGCCTTGTTCGGTAACCACAGCGACAACTGTGCCATCCATAGGCGCCCGGATAGTGGTATAGCCTAAGTCTGTTTTCGCAGTATTCAAATTGGTTTGTGCTTTTTGTAAGTCGGCTTGATTACTGGCTATTGTCGCTTGAGCAGTAATTAACGCTGCTTTAGCTGTTTTAATGGCAGCTTCGGCATTAGCCACTTGAGCCTGAGCGGTTTCTACACTGGTTTGAGCAGTGTCTAACTCTTGCTCACTAATGGCGTCTTGTGCTAACAAGGGGCGTAATCTGGCATAATTTGACTGAGCTTGCTTTAGCTCCGCTTTACGGCTAGCAAGGTTCGCTTGGGCGCTTTCTAAATCGGCTTGACGGCTTAGATAATCTGCCTGTGACCCTTGTAAACCTGCTCGTGCTTGCTGCAAAGTCGCTTCTTGATTTGATACATTATTGTCTTGGGTGACCTGATCAATCTGTGCGATAAGATCGCCCTTTTTAACCTGATCGCCAACATCAACGTAGAGCTTCGTCACTTCACCTGAAACCTGAGCACCAACATCGACCGTATTTAATGCTTTGACTTTGCCAGACGCCATGACATTATTTTCGATATCACCGGTCTTAGCAGTCGCAGTAATATAATTTGGTGTCTCTTCTTTAGGTTTAAATTGGTTGTAGGCTAAAACCGCTAAACCAAGTGCAATGAATCCGAAAACGGCCCATTTGATCCATGATTTGCGGTTCTTTGAGTGAGCAACAGTCGCCATAACGTCATCCAAAGTTTGATTTTATAAATATAGTCGGCAAACTTATAAAGAGTCACGGCGTTTACCTCGTTAAGCCTACTCCAGTAGTACTTGCACTCGGTTGCCTTATGACTACTTTAAAGTTCTTTGACTATACAATAATACCGTAATGGCATTAAAAGAGTATGGTTATAAGTTTACTTAAGGTTACTGAAGCTGTTTTATTAAAAGGTTTTTTTACCTCAAATAGGGAAAGACTAGGAAATTAAACGTAAATAATTTAAATGAATTTTAATCCATAATTTAAGCGAACAAACGCACCCCAGTTGCTCTTAATGCCGCTTGCAATATAAGCTCCCATGCCGGCTGACGGATGACACCTTTTACCGCTTTATCACATTGGTAAAGAATATCAGACCAGTCTGAGATGCTTTGAAGGTTTTGACGGCGGCAAGCTGACTGGTATAAAGACTGCTTACTACTCCAGATACCCAAACTCTGTGGATCTTGTCCACCCATCAGTTGCATTATTAAGCGCATATCTTTACTAATTGCCCATAATACCAATGGAGTAGGCTCATCTGTGGCTTTTAATTGTTCAATAATTTTTACCACTTGAGGCGCATTTCCAGCCAAAATGGCATCAGACAAATCAAATACACTATATTGTGCATCACTGACTAACGCCTGTTGTAATGCGTCGACATCAACTGTGACAGTAGGCGTGCTTGAGGTAGTTGAAAGGGAAGAGGCAGACTTAATATCAGGGGCAAACAAATAAGACAAACGCCACAAGGCTTGGTAAGCGCTCAATAAATGATGTTCCGTCTGAACCATTAAAAATTGCCACGCCTCCGGTACAAGATCTAAGCCAAAACGATGAGCTTGTATTGACAGTAGTTGTTGACGCTGCTGCTCGTTATATAAGTTGCAGTCAATGACATGACCTAGCTTAGTAAAAGGAGCAAACCATTGACTACTTTGTGAGCGTTTATCGACCTTTGATGTAAGCCATAACACACAGTTTTGATTGTTTCCAGCATTCGCTTCAGTGGCGAATGCGTCTAATTCTGCTAGTACTGATTTATCTGGCTTATGATTGCCTGTCACAATAACCGCGGTGGCATCATCAAACAAAGATAAACTATTAATCTCGCTTAATACATCCTGCCATGTCTTAGTAGACACCAACTCAATACGTTTTATCGCTAGATTTTGCGCCTTCCAAGAGGCCCTCATCGCATCAATTAGCCACTGCTGTAACAAGGGCTCATCACCATGTGCTAACCATAATCCCGTCAGACTTAAGTTCTGAGCTGAGGGCGATGCGCTAAGTTTGGGATAAACGTTTAAAAAAGAGTCCTGCATAAGCTATTATGTCGAGTCAATCAAATTGGCCCTATCCTAATTTATCGGGAATGATTGGTAGTTATCGGAAGTTATCCTTAATTACCGTGAGTTAGCGGGATTACTTAACGCAAAGGGCTCTGAAGGTTTAGTTCCCTCAGCGGGTGCTGCACTAGGCGCTTGGCGAGGTAGGCTTAACGCCACGTATTGATCTGTGATGCGTTGAGCTAAGTTCTCATATAACCAACCTTGAATCTGCTGACCTTGCTTGTCCTCAATACTGACCGACGCCTCGTCAAACTGATAAGTGCGCTCGACCTGTATAGTATTTTTGACAATAACCGGCTCATTAAAATGACCATTGGTATTATTTAGTGACTGATACGTGACATCAGCCGATAATACCAAACGCACTTCGGTCAATACCCCGACCAGTTCGTAACGTTTAAACCTAATATTATCGACTCGAATAGTGGCCGTATATAACTGGTTACTACTATTGATTTGACGTCCTATATCATCGACAACATTTACCCCCACATCGTTTAGTTTGTCCTTTAAAGGTCGTTTTAAACGGAAGCTGGTAGGGTCATCGTCTATGCTAAGCACAGTACTACCGACCACATAAGATAGGGGGGCCTCATAGCCACGCAGATGAAACCCACAACCTGTCAACACCAGTGGCGCAGCAAAGGTGACAGTGGCTAAAATAGAGGTAGTTAAAGCGATGCTTAAACGATTATGAGTCATACTTATCCCGCCACAACGATATTGACCAATTTATTAGGTACCACAATCTCTTTTTTAATGTCACCCGTTAGATATTTGACCACGCTCTCTACTTGCTTAGCTTGTGCTTTTAGAGTTTCGGCATCGCTATCTGGCGCGACCTCCATCTTACCACGAACCTTACCGTTAACCTGAATGACCATAGTAATGGTATCTTGAACCAACGCAGTTTCATCAAGTTTTGGATAAGTCAGGTTTGTGGTGTCGATAGACAACTGCTCTAATAAGTACTCGGAAATATGGGGAGCGTAAACCGACAATATAGTCAGCAATGTAACGATAGCTTCATGCTGAACAGCAAGTAAGGTGGCATCAAGCTGCTTGTTTTTTGAGGTGAAAGCACTGAGCGCATTCGCCAGTTCCATCAAGCTTGACACCGGTGTGTTCAAAGATAGACGTTCACCAAGGTCATTGTCAATCTTAGCGATAACGTCATGCGCTTTTCGGCGTAAGTCTTTGGCAGAGCTTGACAACTGACTGCTATCCATGGACGTTATATTCGGTAAACTGTCCAAAGATACCTCTTGATCTTTGAGTGCCTGTATATGATCTTGCGTTTCACGCCATACTTTTTTCAAGAAGTTATAGGGACCTTTTAATGAGTCATCTGACCATTCCAACGTCTGATCAGCAGGGGCAGCAAACAAGGTGTATAATCGTACCGTATCTGCCCCATATTGATCGATGGTCGTTTGAGGGTCGACACCATTGTTTTTTGACTTCGACATTTTTTCAATTTTGCCAATAGTGACTGGCAGGCCATCCTTTTTTAAGGTCGCACTAACGGCTTGTCCACGCTCATCGAAGTTAATATCTACTTCTTCTGCGAAGTAGTAAGTCTTACTGCCATCATCATTGCTACGATATAACGTTCCCGCCAACACCATACCTTGGGTTAGAAGGTTTTTAAAGGGCTCATTGCCAGAGACTAAGCCTTCATCACGCATTAACTTATGATAGAAGCGCGCATACAATAAGTGCATGACCGCGTGCTCAATACCCCCGACGTACTGGTCAACGGGTAACCACGTATCAGCAGCTGACTTATCGACCATTTGGGTATCGTCATTAGGGCTGGCAAAGCGCGCATAATACCAGCTAGACTCCATAAAGGTATCAAAGGTATCGGTTTCACGCTCGGCAGGGCCACCACACTTAGGACAGGTTGTATTGACAAATTCAGGTATGTTTTTTAGAGGGTTGCCACGCCCATCCGGTACCACATCTGTCGGTAGCTTAATAGGTAACTCCGACTCTTCGACGGGGACATTACCGCAATACTCACAGTTGATCATCGGGATGGGACAACCCCAATAACGCTGACGAGAGACCCCCCAATCTCGCAGACGAAACTGAATCTTACGCGACGCTAAGTTCTGAGGCTCAAGTTTGGCCAACATGGCCTCAAAAGAGGCCTCAAAATCAAGACCGTCAAACTCCCCAGAGTTAACCAACGTACCCCGTTCGGTGTAAGGCCCTTCATGATCTTCTGGTGTTTTGATAACGGTTTTAATCGGTAAGCCGTATTTGGTAGCGAACTCAAAGTCACGCTCATCATGAGCAGGAACAGCCATGACAGCACCTGAGCCATAGCTCATTAACACATAGTTGGCGACCCACACAGGCACTTCTTCTCCTGTTAATGGGTGAGTGACCGTTAAGCCCGTATCCATCCCTACTTTGTCAGCTTTGGCCAGATCCGCTTCCGCAACAGATCCTAATTTGCAGGCGTCACAAAACGCCGCTATTTTTGGATCTTGCTCAGCAGCCAATTTAGCAAGGCGATGTTCTGCTGCCACTGCCACATAAGTAACCCCCATAAGGGTGTCTGGACGAGTCGTAAAGACGTCTAAGGTACTAATGTCGTCGGTATTTTTATAAGGAAAATGCACTTCCATACCTTGGCTTCGACCGATCCAATTACGCTGCATAGTAATGACATCACTTGGCCATTGACCTTCTAACTCATCAAGGTCATCTAACAGCTCATCAGCATACTCTGTGATCTTAAAGTAATACATTGGGATATCACGTTTTTCGACAGGGGCGCCACTACGCCACCCCTTACCGTCAATGACTTGTTCATTAGCCAGTACGGTGTTATCCACCGGATCCCAGTTTACTGTTGCAAGCTTTTTATACACCAAGCCTTTTTTGTATAACTGTAAAAAGAACCATTGCTCCCAGCGATAGTACTCTGGCGTACAAGTGGCAAATTCACGTGACCAATCAATAGACAGACCCAAGGTCTTCAACTGGGCACGCATGTTGTCAATATTATCAAAGGTCCATTTAGCCGGAGCCACTTGATTAGCGATTGCGGCATTTTCTGCTGGCATGCCGAACGCATCCCAACCCATCGGTTGTAAGACTTTGTCGCCCTTTAAGCGATAATAACGGCTCAGAACATCAGAGATGGTGTAGTTACGAACATGCCCCATGTGCAGTTTACCGCTAGGATAAGGGAACATAGACAGCATATAACGGGTATTGGCGTCTTTGCTAATATCGTTACTGATTTCAAAACGTTTGTCAGCCTCCCATTTCGCTTGTTGTTCAGCTTCGATGATATGGGGTTGATAATGATTAGAATTTAGTTGTTCGGATGCTGCAGTGCTCATAATAGGCTCTAAGTTGGATGTTTTTAATAGGGTGTGTTGAACATGCCCTAAGGTTTTGATGAAAAAGAGTAAAATTAAGGATAATAATCAGATACGATAGGATAGCGTAAATTGACTAAAATTGCGATGGTATGCACTAACTTTAGCGTTTCATTGACATCGTAAAGTAAATGCTATTAAGCTGGTTTTGAACCGGTATTCACACTCTATAATTGGCTCTTTTTGCCTAAAAATATCATAACGGCAGCTTGTGAATACAGGTTCTTAAAGAAGCTATTAAAGGACTTACGTTTACTGAACACATATACTGAAATCACACACCTTAATATTAACTGGAGACAATGATGACAATGACAATCTACGGTATCAAAGCCTGTAGCACGATGAAAAAAGCGTTTACTAAATTGGATGACATGGGCGTAGCTTACGAGTTTCATGACTACAAAAAGCAAGGTATCGATAAAGCACATGTTGAGCGCTGGGTCGATAAGCTTGGTATTGAAAAAGTACTCAATAAACGAGGCACCACGTGGCGCAAGCTGACTGAAGAACAAAAGCAAGCTGCTGATGACAATATCGATGCGGCAATAGCGTTATTAATTGAGAATACCAGTATGATTAAGCGTCCTATTGTAGAAGGCGTTTTAGAAGGCAAGTACGAGGCTAAAGATATTTTATTGTGTGGCTTTGATGACGCAGAGTATTCAGAAGCTTTTGCTTAAATAAAGGATGTTAAAAATTAATGAGTATTGATGATATAGATTATTTTAAGTTAATAGTGAGAGAATGTAATATTTAAACAGTGATTTAGCCTTCGTTAATAACAATTCATATAAACTTCATAATATAGCTCAGTATTTATTAAATGAGTTGTGTATTATTATAAGGAATGCCTCAATAAGTTTATAACAATTTAGAAAAGTAACTTTACTTTGTCGAACTAGCTTAGCCCATTAAAGGTATTGCTTAGACTAAATTAGATTTGGTTTACTCGATAGGTTGCTTTTTATAAATATAAGTTATAAATATAAGTTTTATTAACTTTTTTAAGGGAAAAATATGAAAAATGTTTTGATGATCTCAGCGCTAACGATCGGTTGTCTATTTGCTTTACCAGTGCAAGCGGCGGAGCAGTCCACGAAAGTCACTTTCGCCGATGGTAGTTATTGTGGTAGTTTTTCTGGATATATGAAAGATGGCAAAAAGTTTCGTTTATGGCTACAGCCCAATCAAGAGATGGTCATTCGTAATATGGGAAATGATCAATTAAATGTGGCCTATGTTGAAGGCCCTAGTGGACGTCTTGAAGGGGTTAGAGATAACTATGATGATAGCATGACCTACTATACGGAAAGTAAGGGCAATCATTATATGAAAGTTTATGGCAATGACAACTATAGCTCAGTAGAGTTTTGCGCTTATTAGCGAACAGTGTACAATTGCTGTCTTTGATAGGTTGATTTTTAGATTGAGTAACCTATAGGATTTATGTAAAAATGCAGGATGTTTATATCCTAATTTACGTAAATCCTATAATTTCAAAATATCTTATAATTTTAAAGAGCTCTAATTAGATTAAATCTTGTTGACAGATGATTGATCTAGTTAACTCAATGCACTCTCAAGATCGCGGCTAATTAAGGTACCAACACCTTCGTTAGTAAAGATCTCTAACAAGGTAGCATTTGGCACACGTCCATCAACGATAACGGCACTTTTGACACCCCCACGCACGGCGTCAAGCGCGCACTGAATCTTTGGTATCATGCCACCTGAAATTGTCCCATCTTCGATTAACCCATCCACCTTCTTCGGTGTCAGACCTGTCACAACATTGCCCTGTTTATCCAACACACCTTTAATATTGGTCAGCAGCATAAGCTTTTCTGCTTGGATAAATTCTGCCACTTTCCCCGCCACTAAATCTGCATTAATATTATAGCTATTACCGTCTTGATCAACGCCGATAGGGGCGATAACTGGTATAAAGTTGGACGCGATTAACATCATAATGACGTCTTTGTTGACACTGACCACTTCTCCCACAAAGCCCAGATCAATTTCTGTACTTTGACCCGCACTATCTACTTTGCTCATTTTTAATTTTTTTGCAAGAATTAAGTTAGCATCTTTGCCTGTAAGACCGATGGCACGACCGCCATGCTTATTAATTAAGCTGACGATTGATTTATTGACGCTACCGCCTAGCACCATTTCAACGACATCCATGGTCGATTTATCTGTAATTCGCATGCCATCAATACGATCTGATTGACGACCTAACTCTTTAAGCAAATTATCAACCTGCGGTCCACCACCGTGTACCACGACAGGATGTAACCCGACCGTTTTAAGTAAAACAATGTCACGTGCAAATGAGCTTTCAAGCTCAGGATCCGTCATGGCATTGCCGCCATACTTGACCACGATAATTTTATCTTCGAAACGTTGAATATAAGGTAGGGCGGTGGTAAGAACTTCGGCAGTGGTTTTGGCTTCTGCAAGGTTTAAAGACATGAGTAACTCTTCTTTCGGGTTAAAAGTAGGGTGAAGTGGCATAATTATAGCCAATAAAAGCAAATAATTGAGTAAAAGACGGTAAATTAATGTAGAAAATTTCAAGCATGCTGAAAATTTAAAAAGCTCATTTGAAGTTCATCAATGTCTGATCAATTTAGAGGTTAGTTTGCAATATGACTGGCATAGAATGAAAAGTGGCTTTAAATGCATTTGGCTTTAAATTGAAAACGTTATAAATGAAACTAGCTTTGAATATTAATTTTAGCGACTTGATTTGCCAAGTCTTGACTAACCGATTGACAGAGTCTAACGAAATAATTTTGGACATTTTGCAAGTCAGATAGCGTATCACCTGCAAAGCGTACGGTCAGCTTATCACTGGTTCTCGAGGACCTTATTATCCCAAAACCATGGGTAAAGTCCAAACGTAGCCCATCAATAAAGGTCAGACGGATATCTTCTGGCAAGCCTTCAGCTAAAGTATGATGAGACAAGGCATTATAGGTTTTGCTCGTCGTATGATTAAGAGCAGTTGCATGAGTAGAACAAGTTGACTGACTATTTTGCAGTTTTTTGCATAGTGCGGTCAGTCGACTTATGATGGATTGTCTGATATTTTCAACTTCCCTGTCATCGTCTTTCGCCCATTCCTCTAGGCCATACAAACCATAAGGATCATGTCTTTCAATAGGTTGATAATTGTCCACTGGTAAGTAGACATCTGCTGTACTCACCATCGGCGGTAAGGTATTTATAATGTCAGAGATATAAATAGGCTTGTTCGTAACAGGATCTTTAGGCTGCTTCTGTAACCAATTTAACAGACGAAGTGCCGCATACATGGCATCATCATGCAATAAAAAGTGACCATCGTTAAATATAAAATGTCCTGACAACTCGCCTGCAAATAAGACGGGATCTTTTGTCCCATATTTCTTAGCTTGTAGTGCACGGCGGAAGATACTACTGCCGGTTTTACTCATTTGCCCGTTTGCGCCAATTTGCTTAATCAATACTGGCAGATGATGAGAGCACTTCACATCAAAAATGACGATCGGTATCTGAGGGTTATTCTCATTAGGTAATGGAGTGCTTTCAGGTTGGCTTAATAACGACGAGTCAGATAATCGGTCTTGAAGGTCTTTATGACTATAGTCTTCAACAGCAACGCGGGCTAACAGATACAGCAGATGATCTGGGGCTACGGGGTGGCCTTGATGATCGACTACCATTAAGCGATCACCATCACCATCAAAGCTTAAGCCAATATCGGCACCATTTTCAACGACCGCTTGACAGAGCTCTTGCAGTCTTTGATCCTCCATAGGATCAGGATTGCCTTTCGGAAAATCTCCGTCAGGTACGTTATTGAGTAAAATGACGTCTGAACATAAGTTTGGGTGTCTTGTAAAAAAAGACTCAGCGAACAGTCCCGTGACACCATTTAAACAGTCTATGACGACTTTAAAGGTCGGATTATCGGTATGCGCCGTAGTAGTTATACTCTGAGCTTGATTTTTATTGATAGAGTCCAATGCGTGTTGAGTAGCTTCGATATAACGCTCTAACACTATATCAGGGTCTAAAACCTTAAGATCTAAAGCATTTTCATCATAATAGCTTCGATTGACAGTTTGTTTATCATTAGGCAGTTTAGGGTGTGTTTTGTTCGGTTGAAGTGTGCTCTTATTCATTAAGGACAGGTTATGTGCAGGCGACTTATAATCAGATGATTTACATGCAGATGATATATGGGCAGAAGATGTATGTTCAGACGGATTTTGAGCAAGGTCATTACTAATTTTATAAACATCCTGAATGTCCTCGCTACTTGGTGACTCACCACTGATTAACCATTTAATGCCAATATAGCTTGCCTCAGAATGACTGGCAGTGGCGATAAGTCCATGTCCTTGAAACTGGTTAGCCCAATAGGCCATAATCGGAGTCGTCACCATGCCTAGCCAAATGACTTCCACACCATTTTCATAAAAGCTATTGGCTAATTGCTTTGCGATCTCTTGACTGCCATGTCGTACATCGTAGCCAATGACGACTGTATTTATTTTTCCTTTATCAAAAATGTGCCCTTTATCCAAGAACTTAGCTTTATCAAAAAAATGGCAAACAAGGGCTTGACTGACTGCTTTCGTAAATTCAAGGCTGAAATAATGACGCTCACCTCTTATATCGTAAGCCTTGAACAGAATGTGCTGAGCAGAAAAAGCAAAAGAGGACACGTCATAAACCTGTTTACATGTAAACTTTCATTATAACTGATATACAACTATTTATAATACTTTTATCCTGTTGAGTTATAAATTGGAATCTGGTAGTAGACCTAAAATACTGATTGCCGTGTCAATGAAAGTAGAAAATAGGTAGAGAATTGAATGAATAATTGCTTAATTAAAATCACTATACCTATTAATACAAGGTTAAATTAATATTTAAAATAGAGGGTAGGCTAGGCGCATAATGACAACCCTAATTTTTTCTTAATCGCGACCGGAGTGACCAAACCCGCCAGCACCACGCGCACTTTGCTCCGTAAACTCTGAGACGACTTCAAACTCTGGTCGTACCACAGGAACAACCATATATTGAGCCATACGCTCAGCAGGATTGAGTACAAAATCTGTATTACTGCGGTTCCAGACACTGACCATAAGCTCCCCTTGGTAATCGGCATCAATAAGACCGACTAAATTTCCCAAGACAATACCATGCTTATGACCGAGTCCTGAACGCGGCAAGATAATTCCGGCATAATTGGGATCGGCAATATATATCGCCAGACCAGTGCCAATAAGCTGCGTTTCACCTGCTTTAATGGTAATGGAGTCATCAATACAAGCACGTAAATCAATACCCGCAGATCCATCAGTTGCTCGACTGGGCATAGGAAACTTGGGGTCTGTGCCTATCTTAGGATTTAAAACCTTGACTTGAACGGAGTTCATAATTTACCCTTTTATTTATAACGGTTATAGAGTTAGCTGTATTATTGACAGCTATTTTAAAACTGAGGTGACGAGAATTTACCTATAAAATTAGGAGACTTGCGAGACCTAAGAAGGACATAAAGCCGACAATATCCGTCACTGTGGTCAATATAACCGATGCCGATAATGCGGGATCGATATCCATACGTTTCAGTAATAAAGGAATACCAATACCTGCCACATTAGCGGCGGTCATATTTATGGCGATAGCGCAGGCGATAACCACACTAATTTTAGGATCATGGAACCAAAACTGAGCAATGACCGCCATGATCAATGCCCAAATAACCCCATTGATTGCCCCTACCCATAGCTCTTTGTTCATCAGCCATAATCGGTTTGAGCCCCCGATTTGACCCATGGCCAAACCGCGAATAACCACAGTTAATGTTTGACTACCAGATATACCACCCATACTAGCCACGACTGGCATTAAGACTGCCAGTGCAACGACTTGGGCCAATACCTCTTCAAATTGTCCAATGACAACTGCCGCAAGTAGTGCTGTTAATAGGTTAATACCTAACCAGACACTACGACTTTTGGCACTTCGTAAAATGGGTGCAAACAGCTCTTCATCATCACTAACACCCGCTAAGTGCTTCATCGTACTGTCGACATCGTCTTGAATAATCTCCATGATATCTTCAGCATTTAGCTGGCCTACAAGCTCGCCATGGCTATTGACCACTGGCGCATAACGTATGTCAGATGAGCGAATGACGGCGGCTGCATCTTGGATATCCATCCGATCATTGATGGTAATGGCAGGATCAATCCATTGCTCAACCAAAGAGTGCTGCGGATATTTAATTAAATCTACTAAGCTTAACAAACCCAACAGCTGATTGCTGGCGTCCACCACGATGAGCTCTTGAGTTTGATCATCCAGTAAGTCTTCATCTTGGCGTAACTTGGACTGAACTTGCTCGAGGGTAATATTGCCCTGAATCTGAATAGTATCCGGGTCCATATAGTCACCCACTTCATACTCTTCATAGGTATTAAGATGACTGACCTGCTGACGAAGCTCTTCATCAAGATGGGACATCACCTCAGATCGAACTTTGTCATCTACCGTGTCTAAGATCTCTGCAATGTCCTGCGCGTCTAGATCTTCTGCCAGCGTCTCGATCTCTTTTGCTAGCATATTCTCCATCAATGATGGGCGAATATCATCCTCAACTTCAGCTAGAACCTGTCCCTTCATGTCGACAGGGACTTGTTCCCAAATTATTTGACGAGAATCGGGTGGGAATGACTCAAGTAGGCTGGCAATCTCATAATCAGACTGCTCACTTAAGAACTCAGCTATTTGGGTTTCATTTCGATCATAGACTAGCCGCTGCAGATAAATTAGCTTGTCGTCTGCACGATCATACCCTTCAGGATAGGCGTCTTGTTTGGCTGTGTTTTCAGTATGACTGGACATGGGCGCCTTTGGATAATCTAAATAATGTTTGATAAGGGGCGGTTAAGCGTCTAAAAACAGGCTCTTAAAGCTTTAAAATAGTGAGTACATTTATTTCTTTTTCTGTAGTAAGGCTTTAATATTTGCCATATACTCATTTGCCACCTCTTGAGGATCTCGATCTGCCTTTTTCTTTTTGGCATTGGCAGGCCAGTCTAAATGCTCTTCGGGTAGCTCCTCTAAAAAGCGACTTTGAGTCGTGGTACGCATTTGACCACCGCCGCGGCGCTGAGCCGCTAATGTCAACGTAAGTTCACGGCGAGCACGGGTAATGCCAACGTACATCAAGCGGCGCTCTTCTTCAATGGTCTCGCCAATGATAGAATTTCGATGCGGTAGTAGCTCTTCTTCTAACCCCATAATATAAACAAAATCAAACTCGAGCCCTTTTGCAGCGTGCAGCGTCATCAGATTAACTTTATTGGTGTTTTCCTCTTCTTGTTGCTGCTCAAGCATGTCAAGTAAGACCAATTTGCGAATGACCGCATCGATGGTTTTGTCATCATCGTCATCTGCTCGATTGATCAAAGCTTGGATACTGGTATAAAGGACTTCGATATTATCGAGACGGTTTTTTTCTTGTTGAGGAGTCTTTGAGTCTGAGCGGACAAAGTCGATATAGCCTGTCTCATCAATCATTTGGCGCACCAAAGGCACGGGATCAGGATGCTGATCAAGCTCACGGGTGTAATGCTCGATGAAGTCGCCAAAGCTTTTAAGCGTACTATAAGCCTTGCTTGGTAGTACATGAGGTAAGCCGCCGTGAGTACAGGCTGCCAATAGTGAAATACTGTGCTCCTGCGCAAACAGTCCTAGCTTCTCCAACGTAGCTGGCCCCAGACCCCGTTTTGGCGTATTCACAATACGTAAAAAAGCACTGTCATCTTCAGGATTTAAAATCAGGCGTAAATAACCCATTACATCTTTAATTTCACTACGTGCAAAGAACGACTGTCCGCCAGAGAGTTTATAGGGGACTTGCAACTGACGCAGCTGAGCCTCAAGCATACGAGCCTGAAAGTTACTGCGGTACAGCACTGCATATTGCTCCCACTCATTTCCAAAGCGAAGCTTATGGGTCACGATCTCTTTGGCAACTCGTTCTGATTCATCATCATCGTTGCGACAATTGATGATGCGAATTTTTTCGCCTTGACCCTTTTCTGACCATAGTGCTTTATCAAATAAGTGCTCATTATTCATAATGACTTGGTTGGCGGCACTTAATATACGGTTAGTTGAGCGGTAATTTTGCTCAAGCTTAATGACTTTGAGCTTAGGGAAGTCCTCTTTTAGTAAGGCCATATTTTCAGGACGAGCCCCACGCCAAGCATAGATAGACTGATCGTCATCACCTACCACAGTGAACTTACCCAAAGGACCGACGATAAGCTTAATCAGCTCATACTGAGCGGTATTGGTATCTTGATACTCATCGACCAATAAATAGCGAATTCGGTTTTGCCATTTGTCTCGTAGCTGTGAATTTTGACGTAATATCTTAGCTGGCAAGACAATCAAGTCATCAAAGTCAACGGCATTATAAGCACGCAGGTTACGCTCATATAACGCATAAAGGGTCGCAAAGATCATATCTTCAGGATCGTCCAGAGTTTCCATCGCTTTCTCTGGCTCTATAAGGTTATTTTTCCAATCAGATATAAATTTAATTGCCTTACCCACAAGCTCTCGGCTTTCAGCACCTGACAAGTTATCCCGCATCATAAGCTCCATCAGCAGACGCTTACTGTCGTCGGCATCCATGATAGAAAAGTTGCCTTTTAACGGAGTGTGTAGCAGCTCATAGCGCAAAAACTGCAAACCAAATTGGTGAAAGGTAGACACCGTTAGCCCGCGCGTTTTTTCTTTCGGCATCAGGGTGGATACCCGTGCCTTCATTTCTCTCGCAGCTTTGTTGGTAAAGGTCACGGCGGTAATACGCTCTGCAGGAATATTGCACTGTTCTATTAAGTAAGCGATTTTTTGAGTAATGACCGATGTTTTACCTGAGCCTGCACCCGCTAAAACGAGGAGGGGACCAGTCACATAAGTCATGGCCTCTTGTTGTTTGGGGTTTAGCTTGCTCATGACACACCTTTATATAATGACAAATGCTATAAATTCGAACAGGTTCTAAAGCTTGGATATAATAGCTTTAAAAAACGCAAATCTTAAACTAACCCTATAAGTTCGAGCCAACCTTTTTTTAGACGGTTTAAAGGGTTTAGAGGGTTTAGAGGTTTAAATAATCATTAAGAATTCGCCTTTTATAACGATATAAGTGCTTATACTTAATAAATATTTGTGACAGTGGAAGATAGTTTAAAGTTGCGAAGGTGTTATTATAGGCGTTAACGATGAAATCACAACCTCTAAAATGAGTAATAAAAAGATTGCAAGATAGACTGTGAGTTATGCATAAAGACAGGATAAAAGACGTGATTCCAAGAAAGTCCCTAATTATGAAAAGTTAATGAATGAGTCCTAAGGATTTCAAGTCATTTTTCAAGGCATTAAACCAACAAAATTGTAAAAAGTTACGACTAATAAGTCGTCAGTTTTCTGTTTAAATACCTTACAGAATTTAAGGATATGTAATATAATACAACCAAACAGTTAGGAGCGAGTAATATTCTAACGGTTTAGAGATTATTATTAGGCGTAGTGTTTGGTTTAAATGACTCTGCGCTTTGATCGATTTTTGATCAATTACTGACTACTTAAATTAAGTTGAGGATACTATGATGAAACGTCAAGCATTACTTTTAGCTGCTCTAGCTGCTGGTTTTAGTATGGCGCCTGCTATGGCAGAAACCGCAGGTACTTGGACTGTAGGTGTAGGTGCTGGCTATGTAGATCCAGACAGCGATAATGGAACCCTTGCAAATGGGGCTTATAAAGTAGAAGTAGACTCTGATATTCGTCCAACGATTACTGCTGAATATTTTCCAATGAATAATTTCGGTATTGAGTTATTAGCGGCCATTCCATTCCATCACGATATCGAATTGAAAAATGCTGCTGGTGCAGTCGTCAATGCTAAAACCCAACATCTTCCTCCAACGCTATCCTTACAGTATCACTTCGACAACGTGAGCACTAGCGTTAAGCCTTTTGTTGGGGTTGGTGCTAACTATACTACTTTCTTTGAGGAGCGTATCGATGGCGGCGCTGATTTAGATATCGATGACAGCTGGGGTGTGGCAGGCCATGTGGGTGTTGATTTCAAACTCAGTGACACCGATGCGGTTCGTGTAGACGCTCGCTACATCGACCTTGAGCCAGATGTAAAACTAGATGGTACTGATATTGGTACTGTTGAGATTAACCCTTGGGTATATGGTATCTCATACGTTCAGCGTTTCTAATATTGATTATCAATACGCTAATGTTAATATACTTAATAACTGTAAAAACCCCGTTAATCATAAATTAACGGGGTTTTTTTGACTAAAACAAAATTGAATAAATTGACATTATTTTAAAGCATTTAATTGCTTAGCTGCCTCTAAAGCAAAATAAGTCAAAATACCATCTGCTCCTGCACGGCGGAAGCCAATCAGTGACTCTAATATAACGGCATCAGTTAGCCAACCATTTTGTATAGCAGCCATGTGCATGGCGTATTCACCCGATACTTGATAAGCAAAGGTAGGAACACCAAAGGTATCTTTAACCTCACGAATTAAGTCTAAGTATGGCTGACCTGGTTTGATCATGACCATATCCGCGCCTTCATTAATATCCATCGCCACTTCGTGTAGCGCCTCTGCACGGTTGCCAAAGTCCATCTGATATTGCTTCTTGTGTCCGCCTTTCAGGTTACCGGCACTACCGACCGCATCACGGAAAGGACCATAATAGGCAGATGCATATTTAGCGGAATAAGCCATAATGCTGGTATTAACAAACCCTTCTGCTTCAAAGGCTTCACGAATAGCCAGAATTCGACCATCCATCATGTCACTAGGGGATATGATATCCGCACCTGCTCGCGCATGGGCGAGAGCTTGTTCTACTAAGACATCCACTGTCTCATCATTGACCACATAGCCTGTCTCATCAAGTAGACCGTCTTGACCGTGAGAGGTGTAGGGGTCTAAGGCGACATCCGTCATAACTACCATCTCAGGGACTTCTTTTTTAAGGGCACGAACCGCACGGCATGCTAAGCCATCAGGATCATAAGCGGCTTTACCATCTTCGGTTTTTAAGCTTGGGTCAATCACTGGGAAGATATCGACTGTCGTCACTCCCTCAGCCAGTAGCTGTTTGGCATAATCAATTAATAAATCAATCGATAAGCGTTCAACGCCTGGCATACTGGCGACAGCTTCACGCTGATTTTCACCTTCTAATACAAATACTGGAGCGATAAAATGCTTGGGCAGTAACTCAACTTCACGAATCATTGCGCGAACATTATCATTGACTCTTAGCCGGCGTAGGCGAGTATGGGGAAAGGTACGGTTAAAGGTATAACTCATAATAATTCCTACTAATTTAATAGGGTTGGTTTTTATAGCTTTTATAAAGACGGTTAAAACATTAGATGCCTATTGGTAATGACACTCAAAGCCCATAATCTATGGAAGAATTTGCAATCTCTGTATATTATAACGCAGAGAGAGGTATATTTTGGGTTGTAGATAGGATAAAGCAACAAACTTATTTATTCGAAAGAGGTCGCGATAGCTATGAATGATAACCAGCACTCTGTTTTATTAGATAAGTGTGACATCGATCGCAGAAGATTTCTTAAGTTCACCGCGTTTGGTGTCGCAGGAATGAGTCTATGGAGTAGTCATTCAAAAAATGCGATAGCGAATACATTGGTTGTAGACAAAGAAAATAGTTATAACACAAATGATCTAAACCATTTAAATAACCTTTCGCAAACCCATTTGCATACCACTGCGCAAACCCCTGCTCAAACCCCTGTTCAAACCAATAATACAAGCTGTATTAGGCCCACTATATCTACACGTCTATTTTCAAGCTCTAACGCTGGGCTAGACGACGCTCGAAATCAAATAGGGCTACAACGCCTAAGCTGTGCTGGATTTGATATTCAAAATCCACAAGTGACTCGAAGGCAATATCTGCGCTTTGCCGGAACTGATCAACAACGAATTAGCGACTTACAAAATATTGCCACCGGCGCCATTGCCGCGCCAAAACTATTGATGGCGATACGCGGCGGATATGGGGCTATTCGGCTTCTCGAACATGTCGATTGGCCGACACTAGGGCGAATCTTAAAAGAGCAGGGTAGTATTATGGCAGGCTTTAGCGATGTGACCGCCTTGCAATGTGCATTATTGGCCCAAGGTGGCATGAGTAGTTTATCCGCCCCTATGTTGTATAGCGAATTTGGTAAAAGTCAACCGGACAAAGTCAGTTGCCAAGAGTTTGTTAACGCCATCACCAATCCAAATCTTGTCATAGATCTACCGCCACAACACTATTCCGATTTGAACAACCCTCTCTCAGGTATTCTATGGGGAGGGAATTTAAGCATTGTATCAGCTTTGGTAGGCAGCTCATATTTACCCAAGCCTGAAGGAGGTATTGTATTTTTAGAAGAAGTAGGCGAACAGCCTTATAAAATTGAACGGATGCTGTATAGTTTGCATTTGGCAGGTGCCTTTAAACACCAGCAGGCCATTGTATTCGGTGCCGTTAGTGGCACAGGTGAAGACAGTTATGATGCGCGATATGATATGAGTGAAGTCATTGGACAATTAAAGCGTATCACGGGACTGCCTGTGTTTACGGGGCTTCCTTTTGGGCATGTGGCACGTAAGCAAAGCTTTCCGCTTGGCGCAATGTGTACCTTAAAGCCAAAGAGCTCAGGTATTTCGCTTGAATTTAGGGGTTATCCGACAATTGATGGTTCGTTAATTTATGCTGAGGGGTTGTGGCAGTGACTTATGATTTTGATGAGTTATGGTGTTGAATAAGTATTTTGAAAGGGCGCTTTTAAAGACATTTAAGTGGTCTTAAGTCCGTTTCTTATAAGCTTAAATATTTATCTTAGGGATTATAAGGGTATTTAAAAACCACAAAACACGCAAACAGAAAAAAGGCTTCCAATTGCTTGGAAGCCTTTCTTTTTATAACTAAAATATGGTACCCGGAGCCGGACTTGAACCGGCACGATCTTGCGATCGAGGGATTTTAAATCCCTTGTGTCTACCAATTTCACCACCCGGGCAAAACTTTTAAATTAAGTTGTTCAATGTTACCAACAACTTATTGAGTGCGCGTATATTACCACAAAATTAATATTCGTCAACACTTAATTTGGAGGCTGAGGTCGGAATCGAACCGGCGTCCACGGATTTGCAATCCGCTGCATAACCACTCTGCCACCCAGCCATTCGAGGTGAACTATAATAGCAAATAAAAAATAAATTACAAGCTGTAATCACTATTTTTTTAAATATAAATAATGACAAGGCTGTACCGATATGACATTCATCAGACAAAGACAGTTCAGCTTGTAAAATGAGACAGTGGTCAAGCCGGACAAGCTGAACATGACTATGTTTATATTATTTGCCTGTTAGACAATAGAACGGTTCTCTTTTTTAGCCTTTTTTATATCCCGATAGGTGGCTGTACAGATCAGGACAAGTACTGCAAGAGTAATGGCAGGCCATACTAAAATATATAAGCCGTAGGTAAAGACACTCATAATAGTCTCCTAGTATATTGATTAATACCTGTTTAAGTCGTTTACTCGTCTTGTGACTTTCATATTACCTCGTTGAGCTCAGGCAACTGCTGATATTGATATCTAACGTAAAGTAGCTGTCTAGCGTGAAGTGGCCGAGGTTGCTTTTTTGTCATAGTCTCCGACTCGTTGCTGAATCAGCTCAAAGTCAAAACGCTCTTTATTGAATAAGCTTAGACCAATACAGACAAGTGTGCTCACGCCATACGCGGTGAGTGACGCTACCAATACCATGTACTGACGTAGGAAGTTGGTAGCAAACATCAGCATTAGCACTAAGGTAATGGCCGCTGCAATCATCCCTAAGGTGCGTCCTAAAAACCCAAAAACCATAAGTCCTATCACAACGGCGGCGCCAACGCTTGCCAATATCTCAAACAATAGGGCAGTATTACCGACCATAGATACCAGCTCAAAACGAGCAATACAGAAGAAGATAAGGGCCACAATGACGCTAGTTGTGAAGGCTAGATTGGTGACCCTGTCCCAGAATACACTGGCGATAACAGGGAATACCACCGCCCCCCAAAGCGCACCAACGAATACTAACATCACCAAGATATCAAGCTTTAAACTGGCAAAAATCAAACCGGCTGCTGTCGCAATAATCATAGTAGCACGACCCACGAGCATCATCTTCTTAGGATCGGCTTTGCCTTTTGCAATATTTTTGGCGTAGACATCGGCCATCATAATGGTTGATAAGGCAGATAAGTCAGAGTCAGCAGTTGAGGAAAGTGAGCCGATGACCAAGATAAAAAACATGGCAATGAATACGGGATGTAGGTAGCTGCTAACCATTTGCGGAATAAGATTGTTCATATCGCCATTCATAGGTTGTACGCCAACCGTCAATGCCATCAATCCAATCATCCCTAGTCCAATAACGATACCGGCATAGCCGACCGTTGCTGTGACGAAAGTCGCTTTAATCTTGCTCTTATCGATGGCAAAGAGACGCTGAGTAATGGTCTGGTTACCGATTGCATAGGCCAATACGGCAACAAAATAAGGAGCACCTTGTTGAAAAAAGGCTTCGGATGAGAAGAAGTCTTGTTGTTGAGCGGTGAGGTTAGGCAACCCATCTACCATGGCTTGAGGTCCACCCATCGCAAACAATACCGCAGGGATAATAACCACACCGATTGCCATCAAAGCGACCAGCTGGGCAAAGTCGGTAAATACTGAAGCTCTAAATCCTGAGCTTAAGGTATAGCTTAAAACCCCAATACCGGCGATGATCACTCCTGTTTGGAAGGATAACGGCGAGAGTACGGATACCAATGCTCCGGCAGCGGTAAAGTTGACCATCAAGCTAATTAAACTCCCCATGAGGTTTGAAACCGCTAAGATTAATTGGCTTGAGGATCCATGTCTGGCTTTAATAAGCTCGCCTAAGGTATGACCATTTGGGGCAAGTTGGCGAAAGCGCATGCCAAATGGGTAGATGAATAAAATCATCAATGCCCCCCAAAATCCATAATGAATAGGGCCAGACAATCCATATTTGTAACCTGAGGTGGCTGCTGCGTAAAATGAGGCTGCCCATATCCAAGTGGCAGTCATACTGGCCGCGCCCATACCAAAACCAACCCCATGGCCTGCTACCATAAAGCCGGTGGTATTTTCTTTGTCTTTTTTGATTAATAATGAGAGTAAATAAGTCCCTCCATAGAAGGCCAGCATCATGATAATGATAGCCACGGCCGAGAATTGGAATAATTCTTGGGTTTGCAAACTTAATCTCCTTTGTTGGTTATAGGATAAAAAGATGTCAGTCGTGCCATTAATCAACTCTATACAACGCCTAGTACTATCCTTATTATTTAAATGGGTATATGCCAACAGTGCCACTTAGCGCGTAGATAGGCACTTAAAAGTTCATTATTAATAGCGCAAAATCTTGGCGTAATTTTTGGCATTACATAGGTATGCACTTGCTTGGCATGATGACTTTAGTTTTAAACAATGACTATAGTCTTCAGCAATAAGAACGCTAAACTATGTAACGCATTTAGATGAGTATTAAATTCAAATGGGCTTAATACATCTCGAAACGGTGGTACTTGCAGGGTCTCATACTGTTTTAGGAGTACACCATATGAAAGTAAGCGCTAATACTAAGGTAGATGTTAATACCTTTATGGCGCTTGCTATGTTATAAATATCAATATAAGTCAACCACTTACTCGACTAATTGCTTAAGCGTTTACTTTACTAGTCACTTAGCGATTTACTTAATTTATTTATTTAACGTCAATAACTTTGTCAAAGATTGGCAGACGTGTTACTAGAACAAGTAGCAAAATTTGAGCAACATAGAGTAACTAAATATTAAATTTTTTTCAAATGGTCCAAGGGTTTGCTGACTATGTTAAGGAAACTGACGGATTAAAAGGAACAATCTGAGTGGTTAAAATGAGTAAGAGGGTTAATTTGAGCTATGAGGTTGGCATTTACCGACACATATACATTTATGTTTTATAAGAGCTGATTTCAGTATGACAAACCAGTCATTGTCAACTGAAAAGAGGGTCGGACTATTTGACCTGTATAGGTTACAATATCAGGCTTTAAGTTAGTAAAGAGAAAGAGTTAGTAAAAAGAAAGAGTTAGTAAATATAATTGTATCATTCAATCCTAAAGCCCCTAATTGGGACAATAAAATTTTACTTTAATATTAATGGAGTCCAACATGTCAGATACCACTGCCACTCGACTTGATGGTAAAGCCCTTGCCAAACACATTGAGCAAGATCTCAGTCAGCGAGTAGCCGCCCTTGTTGAGAAAACAGGACGTACGCCTATTTTAGCGACTATTTTAGTAGGGGATGACCCTGCCTCTGCCACGTATGTGCGTATGAAGGGGAATGCTTGCAAGCGCGTGGGAATGGAATCGATTCGTGTGGCCATGCCAGAAAATACCACGACCGATGAGCTACTTGCCAAAATTAAAGAGCTTAATGACAATCCGGATGTCCATGGTATATTGCTTCAGCACCCAGTTCCCGCCCAAATAGATGAGCGTGCTTGCTTCGATGCGATTGACTTAGCGAAGGACGTCGATGGTGTGACGTCATTGGGTTTTGGTCGTATGAGTATGGGCGAGGAGGCTTATGGCTCCTGTACGCCGCAAGGCATTATGTATTTGCTTAAGCATTATGGCACTGAATTTGCAGGTATGAATGCAGTTGTGGTAGGTCGCAGTGCGATCTTGGGCAAGCCAATGGCGCAAATGCTATTAAACGCCAACTGCACAGTAACGATCTGCCATTCCAAAACTAAAGATTTAGCAGATCATGTGAGCCGTGCCGATATTATCGTAGGGGCGGTGGGTGTTCCTGAATTGATTAAAAAGGATTGGATTAAGCAAGGCGCTATTGTGGTTGATGCAGGCTTTCATCCGACAGATAATGGTGGAGTCGGAGACATTGAGCTCAAAGGTATCGAGTCGGTAGCATCCGCTTACACCCCTGTTCCAGGTGGCGTTGGCCCAATGACTATCAATACTTTGATTCGTCAAACGGTTGAAGCAGCAGAAAAAGCGGCGAATATTTAGAGGATCAGTTATTTAGAGGATCAGTTATTTAGAGGATCAATGTTAAGCGTAAACACTAGTCTGCTTAAAAATACGTCAGATTATCAAATAGTGAACCACCTTTCTTTAAAAGACAGTAACGCAAGGGGGCTCTAAATGTTAGAACGTAATAAGTGGCATGATCGAGCCCAAAGCTTAGGCGAGTTTTTGGTCGATATTGGTCACTATGTGGCTTTATTATTAATATGTGGGGTGGTGATATGGTCAGCCGGTGTTGAATTTGTCGGTATTATCGGCAAAGGCACCGCTGACTTAAAAGATATTTTGATGCTGTTCATCTACCTTGAGTTACTGGCGATGATTGGTATATATTTCAAAACCCATCGTCTGCCAGTGCAATTTTTGATTTATATCGCAATCACTGCGTTATCTCGACATTTGGTAGTCGATGTGCAAGCAGTCTCTGATACCTTTCATCTATGGTTATTGATGACTATTACGCTGGCTATTTTTGTTTTGAGTATCTCAATTGTCTTGTTGACGTGGACAGCCAATCAGTTTGGACGACCGGAAGACAATGTTCAAAAGCGTAAGCTTGAGCGGTTAAATAAACGTGACCTCAAATAAATAAATTAATTAATTAATTAATCAAGGATGGAGGCTGTTTAAAATCCACCTGTTAAACTATAAATGAGATAAGGGTAACTCTACAACCAACCTGACTTGCGGAACTGGCGATATAAGATAAAACAGGTGGTAAAGATGGCTAGTAATACAATAAAGTAGGCATACTTGTAATGCAGCTCTGGCATAAAGTCAAAGTTCATACCATAGATGCCCGCCACCGCAGTCGGCACTGCTAAAATACCTGCCCAAGCTGCTAATTTGCGTACCACCTCGTTCTGTCCCATATTGACCATAGCCATATAAGTGTCCATTGCCACACTTAACATCTCATTTAGCCCATTGACCGCGTCAATCGCACGTAATAGGTGATCATTGACGTCCCTAAAATAGGGCTTGGCGATACTGGGAAAGATAGAAACCAGCTCGTTTTTTTTGTGATTAATAAAGAAGTTACAAATATCTTGCACAGGGAGCATAACCGCGCGCATATGCACCAGCTGCGACTTTAAGGTATATAGGCTTTGCAACATCTCTTTGCTAAATTTATATGAGAAAAGGCTACGTTCCTGTTCTCTTAAATATTCACCTAAGCTATCGGTAATAGGTAGGTAGCTATCCACCACATAATCCAAGATGGCGTGTAATACAAATATTGGCCCCATAGACATTTTTTCAGGTCGGCGGTGGCAATAAGCGCGAACTGGGGCGTAGGACTGTGATGCACCTGTACGAATCGTTATAATGTAATTACTACCCATAAACATTGAAGTGGTACCATAATGTATATGGTGATTGGCAAGGTAGGCCGTTCTTACAACCACAAATAAGGCATCAGTAAAGGTTTCGATTTTTGACCGTTGATGTTCATTAAACGCATCTTCAAGTGCTAACTCATGAATATCAAAAGCCCGTTGAACGGTTTCAATGGTTTCAATACTCGGATCATACAGACCAAGCCAAATAAAATGGCTTTTATTGCTTAGAGTACGACTGACTTCGTCCAGTTCAATTTTTTCAATAAACTCACCTGTTTTACGCGAATAGACACAGCAGTTTACGATCTCATTGATACCAGAACGTTCAAAATCTTCAACACGCTCTGCGTCAGGGTCATATACAGGCATGGTAGACGACATAAATAACAGGGCTTGTTGCTCTTCAACGTCTTTGACATGAGTAACAGAAAGATCATCTAAGCGAACAGAAGGTTTGGGTTTAATATTTAGCATGGATTTTCTACATTCTCATGAATCTAAATAGAGTATTGACACTGATTATACTAAAAGGGTGAATTTATCTTGTTGAAATTAAGACACTATGACAGAACTTACGCAATAATAGGATTTCCAGCCGCTTAATAATCTATCTCTTATCAATCTAATTGGCGTAAGTCCTATTTCATATGTTTAGAGAGTAGGCAGAGCTAAAGCGCATACTTCTTTAAGGTGTCAATGTCGACTAATTCTAGTAAGCTTTCATGACAGGCCTCTAGTTTAATTTTAGGTGCTGTCCCATGATCTAGTGCATCAATCCAACGTAAGGCACAGACACACCAATAGTCACCCGGTTTTAAACCCGGAAACCCATATTCTGGAATTGGGGTAATAAGATCATTGCCTGTTTTGACAGAAAAGTTTAAGAACTCACTGGTCATCTTTGCACAGACAGTATGTTGACCGATATCTTGTTGTCCAGTATGGCAAAAGCCGTTACGGTAGTATCCGGTAATGGGGTCAAAACAACAACTGGCAAGCGCTGTGCCCAATACATTTCTTTGATTTAAATTTGGATCTGGGTGATTCGGATCTGAATAATTAAGTGACATAGTTAAGCGTCTCAATGTGGAGTATATAATGATCTGTGTTCAAGGAGATTTTAATATAAAAACTTGATTTGGCTAAATAAGCTAAAATGGTAACACATCAGGTATTTATTAGTATTACGCATTTCATGATGCAATAGAATGTTGCAAAATAAGAGTATGGCA
The DNA here is from genome assembly GCF_057621535.2 of Psychrobacter sp. CX5. Lineage (NCBI taxonomy): Bacteria > Pseudomonadati > Pseudomonadota > Gammaproteobacteria > Moraxellales > Moraxellaceae > Psychrobacter > Psychrobacter sp. CX5. The sequence continues at coordinate 2,083,938 of NZ_CM177735.1, forward strand.
TCATATAAAAATATATTGAGATCTTTTTGCAATAGTCAGGTGTTTCTCTAGTCGAAAGCGGTGAGCTATGCTAGACTTAAGCGGTTAAAGTTTGAGTCAATTTAATCCCTTACCTATAATAGGTGAACATATAGCAATAGCCTAATAAGCGTTTACATTTTAATTATCTATACTGTATTAAATATTTTACTGATCAAATATGTATAACCTATATTCATAAGCTACAGTGATGGTATTCTAGGTAAAAAGAGCCAATTATAGTTTGTGAATACAAGTTCTTGTACTGAACTAAACCTTAAACGTTAACTAAAGATTTGGTAACGGCGTCTTGATTTGTATATTAAGCAGGCCCGCCAAACAAGGATTACTTGTGTCTGACAGTTCTACATCTTTAAACAATACAGCAAGTCACTCTTCTAAGAAACTATCCCATGTCTCAGACATTGATAATATATGGCTGTTGCCTGATGGCGTAAGCGACTTATTATCTGAGGAAGCTCAAAAACAAGAGAGGCTTCGTTATCGGCTAACTCAATTGTTAGTAAGCCGCGGATATGAACTTATCTGCCCGCCTATGATTGAGTTTACAGAGTCATTACTAGGTAATGCCTCTGAAGATCTAAAACGTCAAACATTTAAAATTATTGATCAGTTGTCTGGTCGTTTGATGGGTGTCCGCGCCGATATTACCCCTCAGATTCTACGGATTGATGCTCACCTAAATAAGTTAGGACAGGCCAATAAGATTGCACGCTATTGTTACGCCGGTCATGTTATTCGTACGTTGCCAAATGGATTGTTTGGTTCACGAACGCCTTTGCAATTAGGGGCGGAAATATTTGGTAGTGATAGCTTAGATGCTGATATAGAGCTGATGGATGTGCTGTTTTGTCTGATTAATACGCTCAATTTGAAAAAGCATTTGCATATCGATATTGGTCATGTTGCCATATTTGCTCGTCTTAAGGAATTAGCAGGGCTATCAGACAGTGATGCCTCGGTGCTAATCAACTTATATGCTAATAAAGCCTTACCTGAACTTGAAAATGTCTGCAAAGACTTGCCTATGGGAAGTGATTTTTATCAGTTGGCGGTGCATGGACACGATATGGTGTCGTTAAAGCAAGCACTGTCAGATACTGCCACAAGCGACGAGGCTATCATCAAAGCCGTCAAAGAAGTGCAAACCATGGTGGCACATATTAAAGAGACTTATCAGAGCAATGTGAGTGTTGATATAACAGAGCTTGGCTACCATTATCATACCGGTATTGTGTTTAACGCTTATTTTGAAAATGAATCTCAAGCAGTGGTTCGGGGCGGTCGTTTTAACGGCGAGGGTTTAAGCGCTTCGAGCAGTAGCCCTCAAACTGCGATTGCAGAAGCATTACCCTCACGTAGTGCCACAGGTTTTAGTTTAGAGGTCACGCGTTTACAACGTTACATTAGTCTTAATGAGTCTATGCTGGTATTGGTAAGCTATGAGGATATGCAACAGGTAGCTATGGATAGTAGTACCGATTTGGCAGAGGCTTTGGATAAAAAAGTCGCTGAATTACGTCATTTAGGAAATAGAGTTGTGAGCCCTTTAAGTATGGACGATGTGCCCAATAATGTTACGCATCGACTGGTATTAGATCAAGGTGAATGGGCGCTTCAGTCATTAAAATAGTTCAAAGAGTTTGGTGTCGATATATTTGGTGTCGATATAGTAGTAGCTTTCAATAGCACTAGCTCTCAATAGTAGTAGCTCTCAATAGTAGTACCTTTCATTCAATTTTGTAGTTTCATTTTGCAATATCATTTTATAGTTTAATACGAGTGGTTAAGGATTAGTTATGGGTAAGAATGTCGTAGTACTTGGTAGCCAATGGGGCGATGAAGGTAAAGGCAAGATTGTTGACTTGTTGACCGAGAAAGCGTCTGCGGTTGCGCGCTTCCAAGGGGGTCACAATGCAGGTCATACGTTAGTCGTAGATGGCAAAAAGACCGTTCTACATCTCATTCCATCTGGCATTTTGCGTGAAGATGTCACCTGCTTTATCGGTAATGGTGTGGTGCTGTCGCCAGAGGCGTTACTGATCGAAATGAAAGAGCTTGAAAGTAATAACGTGCCAGTACGTGAGCGCCTTAAAATATCGCCAAACTGTCCTTTAATACTGCCTTACCATATTGCGTTAGACCAAGCGCGTGAATCTAAGCGTGGCAGTGGTAAAATTGGTACTACAGGGCGTGGTATTGGTCCCGCTTATGAAGACAAAGTGGCACGTCGTGCGATTAAGCTTGCCGATCTGTTCCGTGACGATCTGGATGAAAAATTACGTAACTTAATTGAGTATCACAACTTCCAGTTGACGCAGTATTATAATGTTGACGCGATTGACTTCGATGAAACGTACGCGCTATGCCAAGAGTGGAAACAAGAGCTTAAAGGCTTAGTTTGTGATGTGACGGAAGAGCTGAATCAATTGCGTCTAGCGGGCAAGAACTTAATGTTTGAAGGCGCTCAAGGTACCCTTCTTGATATCGACCATGGGACTTATCCGTTCGTGACCAGCTCAAGCGTCACCGCTGGTGGAGTGTCAACAGGTACAGGTATTGGGCCATTGTACTTAGACTACGTGCTGGGTATTACTAAAGCCTATACCACGCGAGTCGGTAGTGGTCCATTCCCAACTGAGTTGTTTGATGATGTGGGCGCTCACTTAGCCAAAGTAGGTCATGAGTTTGGTGCGACGACCGGCCGTGCTCGCCGCTGTGGTTGGTTTGATGCTGAAGCACTTCGCCGCGCTGTGGTATTAAACTCATTATCAGGTATTTGCTTAACCAAACTAGACGTACTTGATGGCTTAGACGAGATTCGTATTGGTGTCGGTTATGATCTACCTGAAACAGAATGTGAAGGGGCTCATGATGGAGAGTTTTATGAGTCGGTAACGCCAAAGTATGAGACATTGCCTGGCTGGAAAGGCTCTACTGTTGGCATCACGAACTATGATGATCTTCCAAAAGAAGCGAAAGAGTATATCAAACGCATTGAGCAGTTAATCGATTGCCCAATCGATATTATCTCAACTGGCCCTGATCGTGATGAGACTATTGTCCTTCGTGATCCATATGATGCTTAAGTGCTATGTTTGAATATTTAGCTGAGAGTTTTATATCAGTTTTTAAGTTCTGTTATTAAGCTAAATGCTAGGTATTTCATCTTACATAGTTGCTCTTTTAATTTAAAAGATGAAAAGCACTTTTAAAAACCCTATGTTAATTTGCTAACATAGGGTTTTTCTATTTATAAATTCAAATTTTATAAGAACTCAACCCCTATGCTACATCTTACTTTTTTAGGTACTTCCGCCGGCATTCCTACCAAACATCGCAATGTGACGGCATTGGCGGTTGAGATTCTTAATCCCTTTAGCAATAAAGACGTCAACGCTCATAACTCACCGAAAAGACCCTGGGTGCTGATAGACTGCGGGGAAGCCACTCAACATCAGTTGTTACATACCAACATCAGCAGTAATCAATTGCTCGCCATTTGCATTACCCATGTACATGGTGATCATTGTTATGGACTACCAGGATTGCTGGCTAGTATGGCGATGTCAGGACGCAAACAGCCTTTAACGATTATTGCACCTCAAGCAATAGAGCAGTTTATCGACGCTGTGCAGTTAACCACAGAGCTATACTTACCTTATAAGATTGAATTTATCCCTATCGAACATTTATTTGGCTTAAAGTCCCAATTAGAGACGACAGTAGAGTCGAATCTAGAGACAAAAGCTGAGGCGAAAGTAGAGTCAGAGGTCTTTAAGGATTCTCAATTTAATTCAGATCCAAATGTTTTATCACAATCAAATGAAGGCCCTGATACCACAAATAATAATTCTAATTCGACTTCTGAGTCCGTACTCATCAACATATCAACGACTCATAAACTGACTATCGCCGTCACTAAGCTGTCCCATCGTGTGCCCTCTTACGCGTTTAGTTTGACTCAAACTGTGCAAACATTGAAACTAGATATTGATAGACTCAATTCTGAAGGTATTGCCCCCTCATCAGCATGGGGACAGCTACAAGCTGGGCAAGATGTGGTATTAGAGGATGGCAGACAGCTGGAGTCAAGAGACTATACGCAGCGCCTGACTAAACAACTCAAAATCGTAGTGGCGGGGGATAATGAGACACCTGAGCTATTGACGCAAGCGGTACAAGAGGCTGATGTGTTGGTACATGAGGCGACCTATACGCAGCCAGTCGCAGATAAAATTATGATGCGGCCTGACGCATTTGACCCGATGCACACGACTGCACAACGAATAGCCAGCTTTGCCGACTCGGCAAACATACCCAGCCTTATTTTGACTCACTTTAGTGCCCGTTATCAAAGTTATGATGACCCCGATAGTGAAACGCCGAATATGGCAGACATTCGAGTAGAGGCTGAGCAATATTATCAAGGCAGATTATGGCTGGCAAGAGACTTTGCACAGTTTGAAGTGAGTACAGACGGCGTTAAACCTATTGATAAAAATTGAGCTTAGCTATGGCATTCAGCATTCGAAATAGAAATCAGACAGATACTCCTAAATTAGTAGAGATATTCGAGCAGTCTATTGTTGTGTGAATTAAAGCTGTTCTATTTACCGCTGTTTAATAACTGTTGCCCCACCCAGTGTCTGGCAAATTGATAGGCCACACGTCCTGAACGACCACCACGGCTAGACGACCATAGTAATGCTTGCTGTCTGGTATCATCTGTCCATTCAATACCATCCGCTTGTAGATAATGGGCAACGATCTGTAAGTAAGTGTCTTGATTCATAGGGTAAAACGACAACCATAGACCAAATCGATCTGATAAGGATACCGTTTCATCTATTGTCTCATAAGGGTTCACTTCATCGGTTTGACCATCGTAAATATTGACATTGTCTTTCATAAGCTGCGGCAATAAATGACGGCGGTTACTAGTAGCATAGACCAGCAATTTGTCTTGCTCTGAATCCAGCGCCCCATCTAACACACTTTTGAGGGTGCGATAGTTTTCATCTTGCCCATTGAATGCGAGATCGTCACAATAGACAATATAGCGACATGGGGTAGTGTCAGGTAGCTGACTAATCGCCTCTCTGATTTTATCGAGCATCTGTAGGTCATCCCGCGATACCTCTATCATGCGCAGCCCGTCCTCTTTAAATTCATTTAACAACGCTCGAATTAGTGAAGACTTGCCAGCACCACGAGTGCCTGTCATGAGTACATGATTGGCAGGATATCCTGCCAAAAACTGACGAGTATTTTGAATAATTTTGGCTTTTTGAGCATCGATGCCTAGTAAGTCGTCCAATGCCAACGCTGAGTTGATATTAATCGCTTTGAGAGATCCATTGACACCACCTACCCAGCGATAGGCCAATTGATCGGGGTCAATAGTAAGTGGCGGGGTAATCTGTTGTTTTAGGTACTTAGTAAGCAAGCTGGTAAGGGTATCATCGAGGGTGAAAGTTTTCACAGAATTTGTCATAGTGATTCAAGACTCTATTATTGGTGCTTTGCTGTTTATTATACAGGCCCTAATTTATTTGATTAAAAATAGTGCCAGTAACGTATTGTTATTGCAAGCACAAATAAGGTTAAGAAAGCAGCCATGTTGACTTCAAAAATACGCCCATTCTCAAGCTCAACAACTGAAATACTACGGCTCAATAGTATCACCCAACTGCTTGAGCGAAAACAATATCGTGATATCAGTCATAAAAGAATGAGTGCAGAAATCAATCAAGGAAATCCCTTTTACCAAGGTTTGACGGTCGCAAATTATCAAAATAAGCCTGTGATGATTAAATGGCAACTGCAGCAACCGTCACTTATATCACGTTTTCAATCGCACTCTCAATTACAATCTCAATCGCACTCTCAATTAGAATCTCACTCAAATATGATGACAACACCCATAAAGCGTGAGATAGCTAACTTAACTCAAATCCACTCAGACTTTGCAAGTGCTGCCCATCAAGGTCTAGACCTAGAGAGATGTATAAAGGTTAAACAAAGTTTTAATTTTAAAAAAGCTGAATATGGACTTCCTATTGTTTCTATCCTCGATACATTGAAAGATATACCGCTAACTATCGAGTCAGAGCTATGGCAGCTTGATGGCTTTGTGATGCCTCATTTTCAGCAGGGGAGTGTAAAAGACTATTTGCATACTCACTTGCTGTCTAATCAGCAAAAATGGCAACTTTTTTATAGCATGGTATCTTCAATTGCTTCGTTGCATCAAGCAGGCTGGATTCATGGGGATATTAAACCGAGTAACTTTTTAATAGACAGCCGAGCTGAGTTAGCCTCAGAGGCGTTATCTGATTATTTGAATAACACTGACAAAGATAAAACAGACACTTTAGCACCCAACATTATTATAAGTGATCTGGACTATGCCCAAAACATGAACCTCACTCAGCCATTAGTGTCAAACACCTCCGACAGTATGAGTTCAGCCCATCTTGATAGCATTAGAGGAACGCCTGCTTATATCGCGCCAGAGTGCTGGCAAGGGTGCCCAATCAGCATACAAAGTGATCTTTATGCGCTTGGCGTCGTTATGTACGAGGTATTAACGGGTAATAAACCGTTTGAGCTTGAAACCAGACTCAAAACTAGACAAGGTCATACTCAGAAAACCTCCCAAACGCAGACGGGACAACAGATAAGTCGATGGGTACAACTGCACTGTCAAGCGCCCGTGCCTTTACTGCCCAATGAATGGCAGTTTGCACAGTCATTGCTAGATAAACTATTAGCAAAAAAACTTGAGTATCGATATAAAACAAGTGATGATATGATGGATGCGCTACATTTCATACAAAATAAATTTTAAACTAAAGGCGATACGATTGCCCATACTACCAATGCTACTACTGCCACTACTGCTAATAAGGATTAACCATGTTTGTTGTGATAAAAAATGATACGATTAATTTAAAAGATGTCAGTAGAATCTCGCGTCAGGGATCAGTCATCAAGTTTTACTTTATCAGCCAAAATGAACCTATCGAATTTCATTTCGATAACGAAAGTGATGCGACTGAGGTTGAATACAAGATATTTAAGAACTTAGAAGAGCAGGGTCTGATTGTTTAAGATTTATAGGTTTAGAATGTGATGATATATAGTCTAGTTTACCAGTCTTAATTACTTAAAGTGTGATCATTCATATCACTAAAAAACAAAACGCTAGGCCATAAAAAACCCGCTATAAGCGGGTTTTAATATTTGATATGAGCATAACTAATTTGATATGAGTGTAACTAACCGGATAAAATGGTGGGGCTGGAGAGACTCGAACTCTCACACCTTTCGGCGCCAGAACCTAAATCTGGTGCGTCTACCAATTCCGCCACAGCCCCATTTATTTATTTTGCATCTTATAGATGCTCACTGGGTTAGTGTGTCTCAGTGGTTGGCTATTATATAGAATTTAAATATCTTGGCAAGTCTTTTTTTGAACTTTTTTTATTTTTTTAACTGCAGATTTCAAATTAAGCTTTCAAAGACACCTTTAAAAAGAAACTATTAGAAATGCAATCGTTTCGGTAAGGCTAAAACCTTTGTTTAAATCATTAGACATCAGCTGTCTTCAATTTCAAGCAGTTTGATTTTTCGAGTTAACGTATTACGTCCCCAACCTAATAGGTCTGCAGCTTCCCCTTTTCTACCCTTACTGTGCTCTAAAGCGACGGTTATGAGAATTTTCTCAAATTCAGGCATGGCCAATTGCAATATTTCAGTTTCTCCCTGTGCCAGTGCAGCATTGGCCCATGTCTTTAATTTACTTTGCCATGTCGTGGCGGCCACCTCAGTATTAAAGTCTGACATCGAATTATCAATATGATGGGTTTTAGAATGAGTGCCAGGCGTTTGAGTTAGCCCTGATGGAACAGAGGAGGGGAAGGTTTGAGCTTCTATATGCCCCTGACGAGGGTTTGTATTGCCAATAAAGGATTGAGATTCAGCCGTGGCAGAATTGGGTAACGAATGAGGAGACTGATAGTCGGCATGACTACCCAGACGCGTATCGGACATCCTTTCTGTGAAAGGCTCAGGGTTTGCATTCTGGTTATTTGCATTATGAGTGCTTAAATGCTGAGTGTTTAAATGCTGGTTATTGACATGCTGAGCACCAAAAGAATGTTGCTCTTGATGATAGGACGGGTCCTTGGACTGAGATAAATACTGACCCGCAAATTCAGTCAAATCTGGTGGTAAATCCTCTATTGTTAAAACCTCACCAGTAGCCATAACGGTAATCCAGCGACAAGCATTTTCGAGTTGGCGTACATTACCTGGCCAACTAAAGGCCTGCATGATATGAAGCGCCTCAGGTGACAAGCGTTTCTGCTCCGTATTCATTTCTATAGCGGCTTTATTCATAAAAAAGGTGACCAATTCAGGTATGTCATCAGGTCTTGCCCTTAAGGGCGGAAGGGGAAGTCGAATGACATTTAGACGATAAAATAAGTCTTCACGGAATTTACCTTCTTTAACCAGCTGTTCTAGGTCTTGGTGGGTGGCCGCAATAATGCGTACATCAACATTGATAGGCTTCTGACCACCTACTCGAAAAAATTCTCCATTGGCAAGTACTCTTAATAAGCGTGTTTGCGTACTAAAGGGCATATCGCCAATTTCATCTAGAAATAAGGTGCCGCCATTGGCCTGCTCAAATCGGCCTTGACGCTGGGTAGTTGCCCCTGTAAAAGCCCCCTTTTCATGACCAAACAGCTCCGACTCTATAAGCTCGTGAGGTATGGCAGCCATATTTAATGCTATAAATGGCTTTTTGTGACGTGGAGAGTTTTGATGTAATGCACCCGCTACCAGCTCTTTGCCAGTGCCTGATTCACCAGTTATCAAAACGGTTATTGGAGAGGAGGCAAGACGACCAATAGCTCGAAACACCGTTTGCATCGCAGGCGATTGACCAATGATAGATGTTGATTCACTATCGCTTCGCTCAGTAGACTTAGCCGCGGGTGCTTTAGCAGGAGACGGTGAAGTTGATTTGTTTGTCTTGGTTTCTTCGCTTGATTTGGTTGCTTCGCTCGATTTTGTAGATTTTGTCTTATTTGAAGTGTCTGTCGCGCTAGTTGATGTCTGCGTGTTTAAGGGGTCAGTAGTCAAAGATGCCGCGGTTTGTTCATCATTTTCAGAAGAGGATAATACGGGTTTGGACTTATCAGTTACCTTCGGCGTGACAGAGACGGGGTTGGATCTAATGGCTTTTTTGACAATGGATACCGCATGATCGAGATCAAATGGCTTCGGTAAGTATTCAAAAGCGCCGGTATCATAGCTGTCTACAGCAGATTTTAGATCTGAATGAGCAGTCATAATAATGACGGGAAGCTCAGGGAAGTTCTTATTCATCCATTGACTAAAGGATAGTCCATCCATCATCGGCATACGAATGTCAGTTAAAATGACTTCTGGTAAGGTGGTGCGATCTTGATGTCCATTTAATATATCATTTAACTTAGCCCAAGCCCCTTTTGCATTTGAAAAAGCTTGTACTGCAAGACCTGCATCACTAAAAGTATCTTCTAAGATTAATCTTAGAGCTGGATCATCATCAATTAACCATATGCTGTTTTTAATTGTCATTATCTGAGTTCCATTTTTAGTGAGTTGAAACAATATAGTCAAAGAAGTCTAAAATGGTTACAAGGCAACCGAGTGCAAGTAGCATGTAATACGGGAGTAGACTTAACGAGGTTAACGCCGTAACCGTTTAGTAGTTCGCTGACTATAGAGAGTTTAAGTGAGCAAGGCGACATCACCATCTAGAGTTTGCTAGGTAGATATTTAAATGTTATGACTCTATTTAACGATGGCTGTTATCAAGTGGCAAATACACATTAAATTGGGTATTGCCAGGTTCAGAACTGACATCAATTGCCCCCTCATGACGGTGTATAATTTCCTGTACTAAAGCCAATCCAAGCCCTGTCCCACTGGCTCTGCCTGTCACAAGTGGAAAGAAGATGCGTTCAATAAGGTCATCTGAAATACCAGCGCCATTATCCACAACACTGACTTTAATCACTTGACGGTGATGTACGGTGCCAATGGTATATTGATGCTCAATTCGTGTGATGAGCTTTAATTGAGGGTGGTAGTCTTGCGAGAGCAGACTAGGGTCTTGCTCTAACATGGCTTCGCAGGCATTGTTGACTAAATTTAAAAATACTTGAATTAATTGATTTTTATCCGCCATTAACTCTGGTAATGATAAATCATAGTCGCGGGTGATCCGAACTTCAGGATATTGGGTCTGGGTCAATAGCAGCACGTGCTCAAGAGGTTCATGTATATTTAAGTAATGTAGGTCGGGCAATTGGTTTGATCCGAGTAACTGCTCTATTAGTTTGGTTAAGCGATCTGACTCATTGATCACAATATTGGCATAGGTGGTCAGTTTTTTGGCATCAACGCGAACCGTATGATTAGTTCCCTCACTATCAAGCGTTTCGTCAGTCGTGTCGCTTGAGTTTTGAGTTTGTTTTATTAAAAGCTGCGCTGCACCTCGGATACCTGCCAATGGGTTTTTAACTTCATGTGCGACAGAGCGTAGCATTTCACGCGAGACATCATGCTGTTCTTGTAGTCGCTGTTCTTTATCCAACCGGTTTTGACGTCCACCCTGCCAAATTTCAATTAAAAAATAAATGTCGTTTTCATACTCCACTGGAGTAACGCTATAGTGAGCGTATAAAGGGTAAATGACACCATGTATGAAGCGACTATATTCGATAAAAGGCTGTTGAAATTCTTTGGCATTATGAAACTGAATTTCAAGTTTTGAACGTGCTTCTTCAAGGAAGTCTTCTACGCTTTTACTGCAGTCTGTATCGCTATCCGCATTACTGTCCGTATTGCTGGCACAACGGTCTTGAGGATTGGTAAGACTACTGGGCTCTTTATGAGGACTGTCATGAGCAGAAGACGTAGGGTCATTTTTTACTTTCGTTTCTGTTTTACTCTCTATTTTATTAGGCATTAACACATCGATAATATTGAGTGATACCAGTCGAGATTTACTAACGGATAATAATTGCTCAGTTTGACTATTTACCCAGTGGATATTTAAGTCACTGCCTACCCAAATCACACCAGTATAGAGATTTTGTAGGACTGATAGAGCGTTTAACGGTTTCATAGTAGGTCTTTTAAAGAGAATAAATAGTAAGTCAATAAAGAGGTTATCAAGTTTATAGGTTGAATTAGGGCTTATAACATATGAGGTAATAGCTTACTCTAGGAAATTAGGAGTTACTAATGACTAAGGGTGCAAGATTAATACCAGATTTATATCAGGTTAATATCAGACAGGTATGACGCACTACGCCTAAAAAAGAAGTATAGGTTGTCATCATTGTAAATAATATGCTCATTATAGGTGCAATACTATATTATTTTGAACCTAAAAGGTGCATAGGTAGGTTAATAATGCCTTATTATGGTAGATGAATAACTTTTTTAACCTAGAATAAAAGAATTTATCTAATTAAGTGCATCAATCTTAGCGGGCACATGATCACGTTTGGCAAATGTTTAATACATTAAGTGTTATAGTTTTTGGTACCATTCATTTTTGACCAGTCGCAATTATGATGTTGGATAAATCCTATCTATAGTCAGCGAACTTATAAAGAGTCACGGTGTTGGCCTCATTAAGCCTACTCCAGTAGTACTTGCACTCGGTTGCCTTGTGACTACTTTAAAGTTCTTTGACTGTATTTAAATAGTAAGGCGATAACGAGAAGATCCTACTTTAACTATTTAAAATTAATACTGACAAATTAATACTGACAAAATAGTACTGACAAAATAGTACTAACAAACGAAAACTGAGCAATATATCAGGATGAAAAAAATATGAATAACGCTTTCGTGCTAGTATAGAGGGCATAAAATTCGTACAATGCACCAGTGATTGAAAGTGTTCGAATTTTAGCGTTCAACTGACCCTCACTTTTACAACCCTGACCCTAAGGGTATGCCTTAATCAATAAATAGGGTTCTGAACTCAATAAGTTGAATGTTTTACATCAAATCATTGTCCTCCTTTATCATCTATTTTAAATTCATTCTTATTTGAAAGTATCTATCTATGCCTAGTAATCAACCTGCGGATTCAGTCAATATTTTTGTTCCGTCACAATCAGCTCAGTCTCCATCCACGTCAGTTAATGAGGGTGCCACTGATACACAGAGGCATTCGCAAGCACCTGCTACAGAAGCGTATCATCACAAAGCCAATCACAACCAAAACCGTAGTGTGGCACAAAGTGGTCAACAGGCAAGCCACGTCAATCATTCTGACATGCCAGCGGTTTTAAATAATCAAGACTTAGCGCCAAAGGTTGGGTTTGTGTCCTTGGGGTGTCCAAAAGCATTGGTCGATAGTGAGCGCATTATTACTGAGTTGACACGGGATGGCTATCGTGTGGCGGCTGACTATCAGGGTGCTGATTTGGTCGTTGTCAATACCTGTGGCTTTATTGAGTCTGCGGTGCAAGAGTCTCTAGATGCCATTGGTGAGGCGATTAGTCAAAATGGTAAAGTTATTGTGACCGGCTGTTTAGGCAAGGATGCGGATAAAATAAGAGACATGCACCCTGCTGTATTGGCGGTGACAGGTGCACACGCCTATAATGAGGTTATTACAGCGGTGTCAAAACACGCGCCAATGCCACAAACCTTAGTCGATAAAAAAGGCTATGATCCAAAGATAGATCTGATTGATGTTGCCGGCGTGAAGCTGACACCCAGCCACTACGCTTATCTAAAAATTTCAGAGGGCTGCAATCATCGCTGCACATTCTGTATTATTCCAAGTCTACGTGGTGATTTGGTATCACGGCCTATTGATGAGGTTATGAATGAAGCTATGGCTCTTAAAAAAGCCGGTGTTAAAGAGCTGCTTATCATCTCCCAAGATACGTCAGCTTACGGTTTAGACTTAAAGTATAAAACCTCTTTTTGGAATGGCATGCCATTAAAGTCAAAGTTCTTTGATCTGTGTCAGGCATTGGCCAAAGTAGGCATTTGGGTACGTTTGCACTATGTTTACCCGTATCCTCATGTGGATAAAGTGGTAGAGCTGATGGCGAAACCAGGCGACCGTGGAGGGTTGTTGCCTTATTTGGATATACCTTTACAGCATGCAAGCCCTAGTATTCTAAAGGCAATGAAGCGACCTGCTCATAGCGAAAATACCTTAGAGCGTATTCAGAAGTGGCGGGAGATTAACCCAGATATCGTGATACGTTCTACTTTTGTCGTGGGCTTCCCAGGAGAAACCGAAGAGGATTTTGAGTATCTTTTAGACTGGTTAAAGCAGGCCAAATTAGATCGCGTGGGTTGCTTTACCTATTCTGAAATAGAAGGTGCGGTTGCCAACGAGTTGCCTAATCATGTGCCAGAGGACATCAAGCAGCAGCGCTATGATAGATTTATGGCGGTGCAGCAACAGATATCTGAGCAAAAGCTACAAGAAAAAGTAGGTAGGACCATGATGGTATTGGTTGATGAGATTGATCATGAAGATCACATCGCTATTTGCCGTAGTTATGCCGATGCGCCTGAAATTGATGGTCATGTCTATGTGGATAATATCGTTCATAATGGTCGTTTAGCCATAAAGGTAGGGGATATGATCTCTGTGACCATTGATGAAGCCAGTGACTATGATTTATTTGCATCGTTTAAGCTTTAATAACAGGCAGCCAATAACAGCTATATATTCAACAGAGCTAATGGGTTTATAGCATTTGATAAGCTGTAAAATTGATCGTAAATAATTAATGGTCTATTTAAATAGTATGACCGATACGAGGGAGCTATTAAATTAGAGCTATAAGCAGATAGCGTTTTTTGGTAAACTTTACCGAATTTAGCTTATTTATAGGATTTTATGATGGCGTGCTGTATATTCTAAGTTTAGTCTGCTGTCTAAAAAAGATAGAGCAATAACTCTATACATATCAGAAACTTTAATCAGACAATCTATAAAGGTGATATTGGTACTTAAAAATAGTCATGATATCTAAAAATATTATCGTATCAGTCATTCAAGATAGGGCTGTGAATCAAAAAGGCTGGTCTGAAATACGCTAAATTAGGGTCTAATGAACATTCAATTAATTTAACTAAAACAATAATAGGGTGTCTTATGTCTGATAAAAATCCGCAGTATTCACGTATTCTACTTAAACTATCAGGCGAAGCTTTAGCTGGTGGTCAAGGAATGGGTATCGATACCTCGGTACTTGATAAAATGAGCTTAGCCATCGCTCATCTATGCGGTCTTGGTGTGCAGGTAGGTATCGTGGTCGGTGGGGGTAATCTATATCGCGGTAGTCAGTTACAAAAAGAAGGCTTAGTAGGCCGTGTAACGGGTGATCAAATGGGTATGTTGGCTACCGTCATGAATGGTTTGGCCATGCGAGATGCCTTGGAGCGTCGTAATATCAACACACGCTTGATGTCTGCATTGCCTATTGGTGAGGTGACAGAAAGCTATAGTAGCCGTAATGCCATTCGTTATCTTAAGAACGGTGATGTTTGTATCTTTGTTGCCGGTACGGGTAACCCCTTCTTTACGACGGATACTGCAGCGTGCTTACGCGGTATTGAAATAGAAGCGGGCGTGATTTTAAAAGCCACGAAAGTTGATGGCGTATATGATAAAGACCCTAGTATCCACGACGATGCAAAAAAATATGATGCTTTAACCTTTGATGAAGTGCTTGAGCAAAAGTTAGGGGTGATGGATCTGACCGCAATTGCCTTATGTCGTGAACATAATGTACCTTTGCAAGTATTTGATATGAACAAGCCTAATTCATTATTAAACGTTATTATGGGTGAAAATGAAGGCACACGAGTGTTTCATTAAACAGTGGTTAGACATTGATCAGCCCTATGTGTGACTCTTATAAGCCCTTTTAAAGCTATTTAATACAAAGCTTTTAATACAAACCTTAGATAAAAAATTTAAGTACTAAGCTCCAGTTAAATAGCTTTAATCGTAAATAAACAGAGACATCAATTTATGCGTCGTTTAATTATCAATGACCCATAAGATAATTAAACTAAGTGACAACCATTGTAGATCTAAAGGACATAGTTATGATTAACGAGATCAAAAAAGACGGTGAAGACCGCATGAAAAAAACCCTAGAAGCGCTTGAAAATGCTTTTAGTAAAGTACGTACTGGTCGTGCTCATCCCGGTATGTTATCAAGCGTTATGGTCAACTACTATGGTGCCGATACGCCCCTCAATCAAGTGGCATCGGTCAATGTAGAAGACTCACGAACGCTATTGGTTCAGCCGTTTGAACGCTCTATGGTTCAGGCAGTTGATAAGGCCATTCGTGAAGCGGATTTGGGCTTAAATCCAATGACAGCAGATGTAATCCGCGTACCAATGCCTGCCTTAACTGAAGAGACACGCCGTGACATGCAAAAGCTGGCACGTTCTGAAGCTGAAAATAGCCGCGTTTCTATCCGTAATGTGCGACGTGATATGCTAAATGACATTAAAGAGTTGGCCAAAGAAAAAGAAATCAGCGAAGATGAAGAGCGTCGTGCCGGTGATGATATTCAAAAGCTGACTGATAAATATATCGCTTCAATCGATAGTAAACTTGATGCTAAAGAAAAAGAGCTGATGGAAGTATAAGTTTAGCATGACTGAATAGCATGGTTGCATGACTGAACGAGCGATAGTTAGCCGGCATGAAGGTGCGCAAAGATAGGTAATTAGCGTTAACCTTCATACCAATTGTCAGTAAAAGATTGGCATCAAACTGCAAATACTTACCAAAACTCACTCAAACTCAATTAGATAATCAGATTAATATATTTATGACTGAGCCACATCCCCCACAACATCCCCCACACGAGGCTCACCTTAAAGTGCCCGACGTGCTCCCTAAACATATTGCTATTATTATGGATGGCAATAATCGTTATGGCAAAGCACATAATATGCCAAAAGGGCATGGTCATATAGCGGGTAAAGAAGCACTAGATCCATTAGTAGAGTATTGTAGAGAAGTGGGCATTGAGGTCGTCACGGTTTTTGCTTTCTCAAGTGAGAACTGGCAGCGACCACCAAAAGAAGTGGCACTGTTAATGCGGTTACTATCGACGACCATTACGGAACAGATGCCGCGAATGCAAAAATATAATATTCGGCTGAGATTTATTGGGGATAGAAGCCAATTGAGTACCGAACTTCAAGAGCAAATGGCGGATGCGGAAGCAAAGACTGCGGGTCATGATGCCATGACCTTAGTTATTGCTATTAGTTATGGCGGTCAGTGGGATATTGCCAATGCGGCTCGCATACTGGCCGATCAAGTTCGACATGGCCAGTTATCGGTCGAAGATATTAATTCTGCTACTTTAGGACATCAGGTTCAGCTTGCCGATGCACCAGAGGTTGATATGCTTATTCGTACAGGTGGCGAATATAGGATATCTAATTTCTTACTCTGGCAGTCGGCATATGCAGAGTTGTTTTTTACAAAAACCTTATGGCCAGACTTCTCACCAATTGAGTTAAATGCGATGTTGTTTGAGTTCTCACAGCGGCAGAGGCGGTTTGGCATGACAAGTGAGCAAATTGAGTCACAGCCTGAGTAATCCTAGTCTTAATATCAGCTGTCTTAATATCAGTAGTCTTGATATAAGTAGTCTTGATAGTAGTCAGCATCTAAATTGAAAAGCAGTATCAATATAATCTAAACAAAAAAAGGTAACCTAGTATGTGGAGACGCATAAAAACGGCTATAATTTTGGTCATTATTGTCGGTGTCGCACTATTTGCTAGTGATACGCCTTATTTGTTAGTACCTCTACTTGCCGTTGGCGTAACCATAGCAGCACATGAGTGGACCAAGTTAATGCCAAAGTGGCAGACACCTGTGTTGTTTGTGGCATTAGTGCTTGTGCTGACCATGTTGACCCTATTATTCCCGATGTCTTGGCCCGTTTGGTGGGGATTATCAATCGTTATATGGGTGATGGCGCTGACCTGGGTTACTAAGTTTCCAACATCCACCAACTGGTACGGTAACCGCTTATCGCTGATGGGGATAATAATTCTAACCAGTGCGATTAGCGCTATGTTCTACTTATGGCAGCATTCTCCATGGTGGCTGTTGTATGTCTTCTTACTCGTATGGTGTGCTGACAGTGGCGCCTATTTTGTCGGTCGTAAATTTGGTCGACGTAAGATGTCACCCAATGTCTCG
This sequence comes from Psychrobacter sp. CX5, assembly GCF_057621535.2. Lineage (NCBI taxonomy): Bacteria > Pseudomonadati > Pseudomonadota > Gammaproteobacteria > Moraxellales > Moraxellaceae > Psychrobacter > Psychrobacter sp. CX5. The sequence continues at coordinate 2,101,279 of NZ_CM177735.1, forward strand.
CCTAATAAAAGTGTCGAAGGTTTAATAGGCGGATTGGTTACTGGCTTGGCGGTTGTACTGGGAATAGGACTCTTTAATCTGCATTTGACAGGCAGTATGTTGCTGTTATTTATCGGGCTATCCCTCGTTACTATTTTGGCGTCGGTATTGGGAGACTTGTTCGAGTCTATGCTGAAGCGTAGGGCAGGGGTTAAGGATTCTGGGACAATATTACCTGGACATGGTGGGGTATTAGACCGTATTGATTCATTATTGTCTGCGACACCTATATTTGCCTTCGGTTTTTGGGCCTTACAACAATTAGGTTGGCTGACTTTTTAAATCTATAAATTTTAATGACAACCTATACCTAGCTATTTTCGCATAAATCAAGTCAATACTTGGTTGAAATTTGAATGTTAAACAGACCGTATATGAATCTCAAAATATGATTATTACATGAGGTTCTTAAACCAATCTAAACTTGTTTTTATCGTTTTAAAGGTAGAATATGACCCAACGCATTGCTGTACTCGGGGCAACCGGATCCATAGGTGACAGCACACTTTCAATACTGGCTGATCATCCTGAGCACTATGACGTTTATGCTTTGTCAGGTTATGGCCGATTAGATAAGTTATTGAATCTTTGTATACAATTTAAGCCTAACCGCGTATGTGTGCCTGAAACGAAGGTGGACGAGTTTGCGTTACGATTAAAACAAGCAAATCTAGACTGTGATGTCGTTGGTGGTCAGGCAGGATTAGATGATATTGCAAAAGACGATCAGGTTGATACTGTCATTGCTGCGATTGTCGGAGCGGCAGGTCTAAGCTCAACATTGATAGCTGCTAAATCAGGCAAACGTATCTTATTAGCGAATAAAGAAGCGCTCGTTATGGCAGGTAGTTTAATGATGAAGGCTGTACAGGATAGCGGCGCAACGTTATTGCCATTAGACTCAGAACATAATGCCATCTTTCAGTGTTTGCCGCCTGAGGTTCAAAAAGATAATACAGCGATTCATGATAAATACCATGGGGTGCGCAAGTTGTGGCTTACAGCGTCTGGCGGTCCTTTTTTGCATAAAACGTTGGAAGATATGCAGACTGCTAGTGTCAAGCAGGCCGTTAAGCATCCAAATTGGTCTATGGGACAAAAAATATCGGTCGATTCGGCAACGATGATGAATAAAGGTCTTGAGCTTATAGAAGCGTGTCATTTGTTTGATCTTGCAGAGTCTCATATCAATGTGGTGATTCATCCTCAAAGTATCATTCACTCTTTAGTTGAATATTGTGATGGCAGCTTTCTCGCCCAGATGGGTAGTCCTGATATGCGAACGCCTATCGCTCATGCACTGGCTTTCCCCAAGCGTATCTCGACTGCTGTGAAATCGTTAGATTTATTTGAGTTGACAGCTTTAGAGTTTTTTAAGCCTGATTTAGAGAAGTTTGCGTGTCTGAAATTGGCACGTCAGGCTATGCAGTCAGGACAAGCCGCGACAATCGTATTAAATGCGGCGAATGAAGTCGCTGTGGCGTCATTCATAAACGAGCAAGTTTCGTTAACTGACATAGCATTGATTAATGAGCGAGTTTTGGACAAGATGCTTGGACAAACTATAAACCTTGATATTCACACGCATACAATAAGCGGGTTGTATGATATTTTGATGATGGATACATTAGCTCGAAAACACGCTGAACATGAGGTAGCGGCATGTCGCAATTAATGACATTATTGCTTTTTGTTTTGGCGTTTATTGCCATCCTAGGGCCTTTAGTTGCCCTACATGAATGGGGTCATTATATCGTCGCTCGTCTATGTGGTGTCAAAGTTTTGACCTATTCAATCGGCTTTGGACCTAAGCTTGGGGGTTGGACCAGTAAAAAATCAGGTATTGATTATCGAATATCTGCACTACCTCTGGGTGGCTATGTCAAAATGCTTGACGAGCGAGAAGGGGAGGTGGCTGACAGTGAGAAACATCTGGCGTTTAACAACCAACATCCATTAAAAAAAATAGCCATTGTCGCTGCTGGGCCATTGATGAACTTTGTCATTGCCATTACTTTATTTTGGGTTTTGTTCTTAGTACCCAGTGAGCAATTAAATACGCGTATTGGCTCTGTTTTACCTGATACTCCTGCTGCTACCGCCCACGTACCTATAGGTGATAAAATAGTTGCCGTCGATGGTCATGACGTCAAAACTTGGGAAGAGGTCAATTACCGATTGGCTGACAGAATGGGCGAGACGGGCACAGTTTCGGTTACGTTGGCTAAAGCACAAAGTGACGCCACTTCTGACTCAGCGACGACGACTGTAAATCAGGTAGATGTTCCCATTTTAGACTTTATGCAAGGCCCGCAAGCTGGTCAAGATACCTTAACGAGTTTGGGGGTATTACCATGGCAACCTCGTATTGAGCCTATCGTTGGAAAGTTGACTGAGGATGGTGCTGCCATTCGTCAAGGTATGCAGGTGGGGGATAAGATTATCGCCATCGATGGTCAACCTATTGATGATTGGCTGGCGGCGACTCGAATCATACGTAACAATCCTGATAACTTTCTTAACGTTACGGTACTGCGTAAAGACGATACTGGACAGCTTAAACAGGTGGCCTTAAAAATTATGCCTCAAGCTAAAAAAGGTAACTTGGGTCAAGAGTTTGGTCAAATAGGGGCAGCGGTTAGCCCTGTTGATATTGTAGTACCTGATGACTACAAAACGATGGTATCCTACAGTCCTATCACTGCCGTTGGTAAAGCATTTGCTAAGACAGGTCAATTAGCCAGTATGACTTTAAACTCAATGGGCAAGATGATTACCGGTAAAGTTGGCTTGGATAACCTATCAGGTCCCGTGACTATTGCCGTTATCAGTAAGCAAAGTTTTGAGATAAGTTGGGAGCAAGTATTAGCTAATGCTGCTTTAATTAGCTTAAGTCTGGCGGTATTAAACTTATTGCCTATTCCTGTCTTAGATGGGGGACATTTAGTCTATTATCTCATTGAACTGATTCGAGGTAAGCCCGTTCCTGAGCACTTACAAATGATTGGGTTTAATATTGGGTTTATACTGTTAATCGGGTTTATGGTATTGGCAATTACCAATGATTTTAGCCGCTACTTTTAGCCGTTTATTTTAATTAAATTTTATATTTTAAAATAGTTTGTTATATTTAGGGCGTGTGGAACATTCGACCATGGCACTGGCGGAGACTATTTTTTAGTCAATTTGCAGTGAAATTTTTGACGCTTAGTCATTCTAAGTTAGAAAATTTCGCCATATATTGGCAAAAAAGAGTCGCGCCCCTTCGGGCTGATACTAAAATCGCCCCAGACGTTGTTACAAACCTAGCCAAGGTCTAGACATTAGCGTCAGTTTGCGCCTAGTCTGGAACGATTTTAGCTATCAGCAGTGCTAATTTGCGAATGTTCCACACGCCCTAAGCTTTTATATTTAGAAACTTATCTTTTAAACACTATATTTTAAAGTCATAAATTTTAGAGAGTTGAATTTTAGAGAGTTGAATTACGCTTAAACATTTAGATTTATCACCTCACCTTTAGCACGTTCTATGAATTACGGATTGTATGTATGCAAACGTCTTTATTTAAATTAGCCCAACTTTTGGCCGTACCTGCTTTGACAGCAATGGTCGCTGTATCGGCGCAAGCTGCTGATACCGTATTAACTGATATCGAATTTGTTGGTCTACAGCGTTTAACCCCCGAAAGCCTATACCCGCTTTTAACGACAAATGTGGGGGAGATGGTTACTGAACAGGATTTAGCAAACAGTATTCAAGCCCTATATTCGACAGGTGACTTTGCTAATATTCAAGCAAAGCAAGACAATGGACGCATTACATACTTCGTTGTCGAACGTCCTATTGTTGCCGAAGTAAACTTCGAAGGTAATAAGCTGATTCCGAAGGAAGGTCTTGAAGAAGGTCTTAAATACGCCGGTATAGCGGTCGGAGATGTGCTCAAACAGTCCACAGTACAAAATGTGGCGAATGAACTGCAACAACAGTACATCGGTCAAGGCTATTACAACAGTGACATCGAAGTCGATCAAGAGCTACTTGAGGGTAACCGAGCTAAGTTAACGATTCGCTTTATCGAAGGTAAGCCCTCAAAAGTAGTAGATATCAATGTCATTGGTAATAATCACTTTAGCGATGAAGATATTAAAGATGTGTTCGCGGTTAAAGAATCCTCGTGGACTCGTTTTTTATCCAAGTCTGATCGCTATGCTAAAGAGAAGTTAGCTGCCAGCTTAGAAAATCTTAAATCCATGTATTTAAACGAAGGCTTTGTTAACTTTAGCGTTGATAATGCTATTTTGAATATCAATGAAGACAAAGACAAAGTATTTATCGAAATTAGTGTGACTGAGGGTGAGCAGTATAAATTTGGTCAGGTAAATTTCTTAGGTAATCCAAATTATGACACTGAGCAGCTAATGAAGGATGTGGCATTTAAAGCAGGAGAGCAGTTTTCACAAGCTCAGCTTGAAGCCACCACCAACGCCCTACAAAATCATTATGGCAATGATGGTTATTATTTCGCTCAAGTACGCCCCGTTCCGCGTATCAATGAGGACACTAAAACGGTAGATATAGATTATTTTATTAACCCATCACGGCCAGTATATGTCCGACGTATTAACTTTAATGGCAATATCAAAACCGCAGACGAAGTGCTACGCCGCGAAATGCGTCAGCTTGAAGGGGCATTAACTTCGAATGAAAAAATCCAAGCATCACGCGTGCGCTTAATGCGAACGGGTTTCTTTAAAGCAGTCAACGTTGATATTAAGCCGGTTCCCAATACCCCTGACCAAGTCGATATTAACTTTACAGTAGAAGAACAGCCTTCTGGAAGCTCAACCATAGCTGCGGGTTACTCTCAAAGTGGCGGGGTTACTTTCCAGTTAGACTTTAGTCAACGTAACTTTCTAGGTACAGGTAATCGGGTGAATGCAGCGTTCTCACGTTCTGAAACTCGCGACTCCTATAGCCTTGGTTTTACCGACCCTTATTTTACTGAAAATGGTGTCTCTCAAGGAGTGAGTGCTTACTATAGAAATACCAAATATGATGATCGTAACGTTAGTAACTACATTTTGGACTCCTACGGCGCCACCTTAACTTATAGCTATCCTATTGATGAGACCAAACGAATTAGTGCGGGCTTTAACTATGACAATACCGACATCAGTGGGGGCCGCTTTATGGGGCTTGCAAACGTGCAAGACCTACTCAAAGAAGATGGTAAGATGACCGCTTATCAAGCAACTGATGATCAAGGGAATGTTACTGATGAACTTGCCAGCGCCAGTTTTAAAAATGACTATGATACCTATAACCTGTTACTAGGTTGGGATTATAGTACGCTTGATCGTCCCGTATTTCCAACAAAAGGTATGAGTCACAATGTCAATGCCACCTTAGGCTTTGGTGATCAGACCTATCAAAAGGTTGTTTATAAAGGAAATATCTATTATCCATTGGCTAAAGACTTTGTGGCGCGGGGTTATGCTAAGCTTGGCTATGGTAATGATCTGCCTTTTTATGAAAACTTCTATGCAGGGGGTTACGGCTCTGTACGAGGCTATGATTCGTCAAGCTTAGGTCCCCGCTCAAAAGTATTTAGCTATGCTGCCAATGGCGGTTTTCCAAATTATGAAGAAGTCGGTGGTAATGCTCTAGCGACCTTTGGTGCTGAGCTTATATTGCCTATGCCATTCAAAGGGGACTGGGCAGACCAAGTGCGTCCAGTACTTTTCGTTGAAGGTGGACAAGTATTTGATACCACGGATAAAGAAGACAAAACTTTCAAATTTGAAGGTGAGTATGCTAAGTATAATGAGCTATTAGATAATAAAGAAGTACCTTTATTAGAACAAGATAATGACCTCCGATATAGTGCTGGTGCTGGTATTACCTGGTTTACCCCTATCGGTCCTATTTCTTTGAGCTATGCTAAACCCTTTGGGGATAAAGAAGGCGATAAGACTGAAGAGGTCCAATTCCAGATCGGTAGTACGTTCTAAGTCATTTTATATCAGTGTTTTAAAACGGCGCCATTTACTTGTTTTATTTTTATGTGCGTGTTTAATGTCTTAATAGCTGTCGTTGATGACTGTCGTTTATGAAATAACGACTATTATCAACGACAGTTTTGTTTTAAGTAGTCTTTAATAAGGATATCCAGACAATGGCATCATCAGTTATTAATATAAGTCTTGCTGATGTTATAGCAGCAATATCGGAGCGTCAGCCAGTACTGAATCAAGCAAATATTAGCTCATCTCAGTTGCAAACTGAGATCAACGGAATTGGAAGTTTAGATGGCGCCACATCGAGCCAAGTTAGCTTTTTAACAGACGATGCGTATGCCCATGCACTTCCTGAGGCAAAAGCAGCGGTCATTATTGTCTCTGAAAAATATGTCGATGATATTCCTTCTCATAGTATTGCAATTGTCGTTAAGTCGCCCTATGTGGCTTATGCCAGTGTCTCACACCTATTTGATCCGCTGTCCGCAAATGCCGCGATTAAACCTGCCTCAAAAGATAAAAGCCAAGATAAAGCTAAATCACACACTGCTTCACACTCTTTAATTCATGAAACTGCGCAGATTGCCGACACGGCAGTGCTTGGTGACAATGTACGAGTGGGCGCTTTTTGTGTGATTGGCGACTATGTAGACATCGGGGCTGGAACCCAGCTTCATGCCCATGTGCATATTGAGGAATATGCGCATATCGGTAAGAATTGTGTCATTTATCCTCATGTCTATGTTGGTCATCGAAGCCAAATTGGCAATGCAGTACGTATCCATGCTGGTGCCAGTATCGGGTCAGAAGGTTTTGGATTTGCACCGATGTCTGATACAGCCCGTGAAGGCTGGGAGCGCATCGTACAGCTCGGCCGCGTCGTGATCGGAAATGGTGTACGTATCGGAAGTAATACCTGTATAGATCGTGGCGCCATTGATGATACGGTGATTGAAGATAATGTAATAATCGACAATTTGGTGCAAGTTGGTCATAATGTAAAAATTGGCGCTGGAACTGCCATCGCGGGTAATGCGGGAATCGCAGGAAGTGCTATTATTGGTAAGCGCTGTATGATCGGTGGCGGTGTGGGTATAGCAGGACACTTACAAATCACTGATGATGTGGTGCTGACGGGTATGACTATGGTTAGCAGATCTATCAATAGGCCGGGTGTATACTCTTCTGGAGTTACCTCAATGCCTGCTATGGATTGGCGCAGAGTGATGGTTAAGCTTAGAGCATTGGGTAAGAAAGATACTTAAAGCGTTATCAAAGTCTTTTTGATAACTCGATAGGCGAGTATGAACCAACGAGCTAATAAAATTCTTTGGCCCTGATGACTTTATATCTAAGGACAGCGCATGACTGATATCAATGAGCAAAACGCTAATAGAGAAATGACTGATGAGGACCGGCAGTTTTTACAACAGTCTGGGGTAAGCCTGCCTATGGGCTATGATCAATTAAAGCACTATCTACCGCATCGTTACCCCTTTTTCTTAGTAGATAGAGTTCTTAAATGTCGACCAAAAATAGGTATTGAAGGTTATAAAAATGTGACGCATAATGAACCTTTTTTTCAAGGTCATTTTCCTGATGAGCCTATCATGCCGGGCGTTTTGATTATTGAAGCCCTTGCTCAAATCTCTGGGGTATTAGCCTTCATCAGTGAAGGGGTAACCGCAGAGGATGGCTATCTATTTTTATTTGCTGGTGTCGATAAAGCACGATTCAAATGCCCTGTAGTACCTGGAGATAAACTGGTATTAAAGTCAGATCTTGTTTTAACAAAACGCACACTTTACAAGTTTAACACGAAGGCTTATGTCGATAATAAACTAGCTGCCAGCGCTGAGCTAATGATTATTCGTCAGGACAGAACTCCTAAATAGAACCCTCGCTATCAGTTGTATTACCTAGACTGAATTTTTTTATGTTTTTAAAAAACGTTCTACAACTAATTTCTACAGGTTGATTTAATGACACAAATACACGCCACAGCTATTATTTCTGAAAGCGCAATTATTCATCCAACGGTAGAAATAGGGCCATACTGCATTGTCGGTGACAATGTCACTATTGATGCCGGTACTAAGCTTCTTCGTCATGTGGTGGTTACCAAAAATACACGGATAGGAAAAAACAATAAGATTTTTCAGTTTGCCAGTATTGGTGAAGATTGCCAAGATCTTAAGTACAACGGGGAAGAAACTTGGCTTGAAATTGGTGATAATAATTTAATACGAGAAGCTTGTAGTTTTCATAGAGGCACTATACAAGATCAGGGTATTACCAAAATTGGCAGTCATAACTTATTTATGGTTAACACCCATATTGCCCATGATTGCGTGATCGGTGACGGTAATATTTTGGCGAATAATGCAGGTATTGCAGGCCATGTTCATATCGGTAATGGCGTTATTGTCGGCGGAAATGCAGGTGTCCATCAGTTTTGTCGAATTGATGATTTTAGCTTAGTAGGTGGGGGTAGTGTCATTCTAAAAGATGTTGCTGCTTTAACCCTGGTATCAGGCAATCCTGCTAGTTCACATGGTTTAAATATTGAGGGTATGCGCCGTAAACAATGGTCTAAAGAGACGATCAATACCTTACGTGCTGCTTATAAATTAATCTTTAAATCGGGTAAGACGACTGAGCAAGTGGTTAAAGAGTTAACCACAGATTATTTACCGAAAGAGCCGAAAATACAGTTATTCATAGATTCGCTTTTGAACAGTAATAGAGGCATCATACGTTAAAAGCAATTCTAACCCCCTAAAATTCGACAGCCATAACGATGAGTTATGGCTATTTTAGTTTTATAGACTGTGATTTAGGATGTATTTAGAGAAATTTAAGAGGGTGGTATCTTGACTTTTATAAGCTTTTGAAACAGACTACTTTGTAAATACATGTAAGTATATATTACATGAGTTAAAACGTTTAGCATGATGATTTGTTATAGATATTCTAGTAAGGCTCATAGAGAATCTGTTCAGTCGGATTATTAATGCATATTTATTTTACGTACTATTTATTTTTACGTACTATTGTGTCGTTTGATATTAAATGGAAATAATTTTATAAGCCTTTGATGGCTGGAGGATTAAAATGTCAAAAAAACATCATCACGCTCAATGGGGATCAAGAGTAGGCTTTATTATGGCCGCCGTTGGTTCTGCAGTTGGGTTAGGGAATATCTGGAAGTTTCCTTATATGGTGGGCGAGAGCGGTGGTTCTGCCTTCGTATTGGCTTATTTAATTTGTATTGCTTTAATCGGTTTTCCAATTCTGGTTGCCGAATGGATGATTGGTCGTCGTGGTCAGAAAAATCCAATGGATTCGTTCTCTGATGTTGCCGCCAGTGAAGAAAAAAGCCGCAGTTGGGCAATCGTAGGTGTGGTAGGTATATTAGCTGCATTTTTCATTTTGTCATTCTATAGTGTCATTGGTGGTTGGGCGCTAAACTATATGACTAAGTTGGCATCAGGTGAGTTTAGCGGTTTAGATAGCGGCGCCGTTGAAAACATATTTAATAGTATGTTGGCTTCTCCAACGACTTTGACCCTTTGGCATACTATTTTTATGATTGTCACAGCCGGTATTGTTGCGTTAGGTGTTACCAGTGGTATCGAAAGAGCTGCAAAAGTAATGATACCCTTATTGGCCATCATATTATTTGTCATCGTCGGTTACAATGTCATGAACGGCGGCTTCTTAGAAGCTTTGGCTTATCTTTTCTCACCTGATGTCTCAAAGCTTGTGGGTGAAGGGTCATCTGAAATCATTTTATCTGCGTTAGGTCATGCTTTCTTTACCCTATCATTGGGTATGGGCATCATGGTTACTTACGGCTCTTATTTGGGTAGCAATATTAGTCTACTCAGTATGGCACGTACCGTGGTTATTTTAGATACGGTTATTGCATTAGTAGCAGGTCTTGCTATTTTTCCGATTATATTTAGTAACGGTATGGATCCAGCAGCTGGACCTGGTTTGATATTTGTTAGCTTGCCGATTGCTTTCGGTAGTATGACGGCAGGGGCTATATTAGGTACGTTGTTCTTCTTATTAATTACGTTTGCCGCTTTGACATCTTCAATATCTTTAATTGAACCGTCAATTGAATTTTTAGAAGAGCGTACTTCCATGAATAGAACGGCTTCTGTTATTGTTGCCAGTGTTGCTATTTGGATGCTTGGTATCGCCGCATTATTGTCGTTCAATATGTGGTCTGAGGTAATGATATTTGGTAATAATATTTTCGACTTCTTAGATAAGCTCACTAGTAAGTTTATGCTACCATTGGCCGGTCTAGCAGCCATAGTCTTTGTTGGCTGGGTAATGACACAGGACAGAGTCCGTCAAGAGCTTGGGTTGTCAGGGGGTAGTTGGAGCCTATGGCAGATTATCGCCAAGTTTGTCGCGCCTATTGGTGTCATCATCGTATTTATCAATAGCTTGTTGAACTAATATAGTGGTAAATACGCTGGCCAGATAAACTAAAGCTACATAAAAAGCTAGATATAAAAAACCCTCAGCTTGTTCACAAGCTGAGGGTTTTATTTATTTAACTATGATAATAAAGAAAAGTTCTTTAAATATGTTCGCCTATATATTAGGCTTTAGAGCTTTGAATGATATTCAGCATACGGCGTAATGGTTCTGCCGCTCCCCACAGTAGCTGATCGCCTACGGTAAAGGCAGCAAGATACTCAGGCCCCATGTTTAATTTACGTAGACGTCCTAGGGCAACTGTCAACGTACCTGTCACTGCTACAGGCGTTAGACGCTGCATAGCGGCTTCTTTATCGTCTTCAACGAAGTCTAACCACTGATTACCACTGTTTCTTAATGCCGCTTCAATGTCTTCTAAAGGGATATCTTTATTCAGCTTAATGGTCAAACCCTGAGCATGACAGCGCATAGAACCCACTCGTACACAGATACCATCGATAGGGATGATGTCAGCGCCTGTATTGTTTAGAATTTTATTAGTTTCAACGCCGCCTTTCCACTCCTCACGAGATTGTTTGTTTTCAAGCTGGCTATCAATATAGGGAATTAAGCTGCCGGCTAGAGGGGCGCCAAAGTATTTAGTCGGAAACTCATCACTACGCTGAGCCTCTGCAATTTTTTTATCAATGTCTAAAATAGCGCTGGCAGGGTCTGCAAGCTCATCAGCAACAGTATCATGCAGCATGCCCATACCATTGATAAGCTCACGCATATTGTTAGCACCAGAACCACTGGCTGCTTGATAAGTCATGGCAGACACCCATTCAACCCAACCACGGTTAAATAACTCACCAATTGCCATTAGCATTAAAGAGACTGTACAGTTACCACCGATAAAATCCTTGATACCGTTTTGCAAGGCATTGTCGATAACCGGACGGTTTACGGGGTCCAAGATAATAACGCTATTGTCTTGCATACGCAGAGTACTAGCAGCATCTATCCAATAGCCGTCCCAACCAGAGTCACGAAGTGGACCATGAACAGCAGAAGTGTAGTCGCCGCCTTGACACGTGATAATAATGTCGCAAGCACTAAGAGCTTCGATATCATGAGCATCTTTAAGTTTATCACTAGTCTCAGTGTGTTTGACACCTTCGAATGTAGGCGCATCGCCCCCCGCATTACTGGTAGAAAAGAAAATAGGTGTAATGTTTGCAAAATCACTTTCTTCTACCATGCGCTGCATCAGCACAGAGCCGACCATACCTCGCCATCCAACAAGACCTACTTTTAATTGACTCATGAAAATACCCCTTGTGTATTCAACTGGAATTATTTATGTAACAATACTTACCCTAATAAATATTTTGCTTTAGTATTTATAGTCAGCGAACTACTAAACGGTTACAGTGTTAACCTCTTTAAGCCTACTAGAGTAGTACTTGCGTTCGGTTGCCTCGTAACCATTTTAGACTTCTTTGACTAAACAAAAGCAGCTCTTAGCTTGCAAATCTTTATTAAAAACAATCTATTAATTAAGTCAGTCAAAGCGTTTTAAAAATAAGTTAAACAACGCTGTAACAACTTAAAACGCGATAACCTTTGCCAAAGGTTAAGTGTTATTGTCGTGCCTTTTGACCTACGTTTATGAGCAGTAAGTTTTACGGCGTTTTAAATCGTTTTAGATCGTTTTTATATATAATAGCTTGTTCGATATGATCAGTTAGACAATCACTAAGACGACTACTTATACAATTACTTATATGATCTTAATTATCATAACTCAGCATGACATAAAAGATTATTTATTAGAATAATAATGGGTTAAAAGGTTAAAAAACCAATAATTTATGCGTAACTCATTTTATTTATGCATAACTAATTACCATGCCTTTTTATACAATAAAAAGCAATAGTTAAATCCAATAATTTAAGATTTTTTTTATAAGACGCCATTCGCTTTTATTTATTTATCCTATAAGTTGACCATACATATGCTAGATATTATCTATCTCATTATCCAAATATTAGCAGGCTTAGTTATTTTTGTCAGTGCGTGGGGTTTGTTGCCTTTGGATAACTGGTGGGTACGCGGGGTAGACTTTCCGAGAATTCAGATAGTGGTATTGGGTCTGGTAGCATTAATAGGGCTGTGTTTATTAACGCCGCATTGGGACTTATGGCAAGTCATACTAATAATTAGTTTAATTGTCTCTATTGGCTATCAAATGCTAATGGTACTGCCCTATACGAGAGTATGGAAAAAAGAGGTGAGACAGGCATCGCCTATACCAAATTCGGTACAGGTGAAGCTTATGGTCTCAAACGTACTCACCCCAAATGATAATACGCAAGCATTGGTCGATTTAGTCACTCAGAAACAGCCCGATATTTTGATAACTTTGGAATCCGATCAAAAGTGGCAAGATGCCTTAAGCGCTATTGAGGCCGACTACCCTTATACTGTAAAAGTACCTTTAGACAATCTATATGGTATGCATTTGTATTCTAAGTTTAAGCTCATAGACCCCGAAGTAAAATATTTGCTTATTGACGATATACCCTCCATTCATACCCAGTTGAGGTTACCAAACGACGAGGTTATTTGGCTCTATTGTTTGCATCCGATGCCGCCAAGCCCAACCGAAGCAGATAAGTCGACCACTCGTGATGCTGAGCTACTCATGGTAGGTCGTCATATCAATATCAATAATCAAGTGGCTATCTTAGCGGGTGATTTGAACGATGTGGCGTGGTCAAAAACCACCAAAATGTTTAGACGGGTATCTGGATTACTCGATCCACGTATTGGTCGCTTCTTTATTAACACCTTTCATGCCGATTATCCATTTCTACGATGGGCCTTGGACCATATTTTCCATAGTCCATGCTTTACGTTAGTGGATATTGAAAGATTGCCGTCCATTGGTTCAGATCACTTCCCAGTGATGACCACGTTACAGTATGAGCGCTGTGCGCACGCAGAACAAGTAGGCAATGCGCCTGAACCATCAATCCAAGACAAAGAAGCCACGGTTGCTAAAATTGAAGAGGGTAAAGAAGAAGGTATTAAAATGTCAATAGAACGGGCGGACAGTCGGCAAGATCAAAACCCTATACATACCGACTCTATTACCCCAAGTGTATAGACTTATATTCATTCTCATAAGCACCACTCTAAAATAATGCACACTCAATAATAATACATTAATAATCAATCGAGCTGAGCACATCATGTAAGCATATGCTTACGTTAAAATGGGTTTTTGCCTGCTAGGCACGGACAAGGTTTCAACATACAATGGGCACATCAACACAAGGATAGCATGGATAGCAGTGTTGATTGGTAAAACGTAAATAACTGAAAGGATTTTCAGTACCTCGTTTGATTTACCTTATTGCCCTATAGAGTAATTCAAGCAAGCGTTACGTTTTATTAAAAGCTTAGGATGAGCTTAACAAGGAAATAATAATAAGTCATGCCCCTAAACCCAAGTCTCTGCCCTAGACTTGGGTTTTTTCTTTTTTTATATAGCCGGAGAACGACTAAACGGTTTCAGTGTTAACCTCGTTAAGATAGATTGTTTTATAGAAAAGGTATTATAGTAATGAGGTAGTAAACGAGTCATTCAAAGTTCATTGAAGAGTAGTCCCGTTAGACACCGTATCATATACCTCTAAAGTTTCATCGATCATTTGCTGCATGGTAAATTTGTCGGTAATTGAAGGGCGCATCACATTCTCTAATTGAACACGTATGACCTTGCACAATGCAAAAGCGTTGTATTCTTTAACCAATCCTTGTGGATATAAGGGTTGTAAAATCTCACTAAAAGCCGCTTTATCCCAGCCAACGACAGGCGTCCCTAAATGGATGGCTTGTAACACGTTAATGCCGATGGACTCAGGCTGATTCGCAAGGCCTAGCACAATATTGGTTGCGGCCAACCATTCACGCATATCATTATGCTTAGAGCCGATAAAAGTAAATCGATCTGCTAATTCAAGGGCTTTAATGCGTTGGATAAACTCTTCATGGATGATGTCTTGACGAGAATCATCATCCATAATAATGATATGTATATTAGGAAAATCCTTACTGAGGTTGCCAACAATATCAATAAGCCACTCTTGTCCATACTCCTGTCCAATAAGTGTCGGAAACAGCAGCCATTTTTTGTGTTCAAGCTCAGGATATTCAGCAAAAGTACGTCTCAGCCAATATACGGAAGGGTTGTAACGATAGGGAAAGTTACGCGTATCCACCCCACGATAAATGCGAGTTATCCTCTTTGGCGCTATTTTTACTTCTTTTAATTCATCTTCAAGGTAGTCACTAACACTATCCGACACCGTAATCACACTATCGACATTTAACAAAGCACGAGAGTAGTTATTGATTGGATAAAAACCATACATGGTTGAGACAATCTTTGGCTTTGTCCTCATTTTAAGACCGCGTAATGCCCAATATAATACCCAAGCCGGGGTGCGAGAGTGTAAGTGAATGACGTCGGGCTCATGCTTTTCAATAAGTCTGCGTAGTGCAAAGGTCTGTCTAAGCGATAGCCAAGACTTTTTTTCTAGGGAGAGCTGGTGGTAAATATTGCCATCTCGCTCAAGTCGCTTAACCAGATCATTATCTTTACTTGCTGAAGAAATAATAATGGAGGTATGACCGCGCTTCACTAACGCTCGACCAAGATGAAAAATACCACGTTCGGATTCATCGTGCTTTAAAGAGGAGAGCAAACGCATGACTTTCATATTGGCTACTGGGCTGATTGAGGTGGTTGAAGGACTCGTAAAAGATGGGCGAGTAAAATCCGTAAACGGCAACTAGATAATATACTAAATAGCCTTCTAAATAAAAGCATGTCCAAATAAAATAACTGTTGTCATAAACATAATGGTAAAACCAATGTCTTCCTTATAGAAGGTATAATAATTGAACATTGTCATTTAAAAGCAATCAAAAAACAAGGCGTTTACCGCTCCAGCTTTAAAACGGATACTTTGATCGTTAGACTAAGTTAGCGTTTTTTTGCAAGGTGGGGTGCATTGGGTAGAACTTGCTTTTCACTCAGGTATTTCCAGTAGCGCTGTGGTAAATACTGCTTATGTAAGCGCGGATTTTTACGCTCTTTAATATTGACATTGACGAAGTAGCCTTGCCAAAACTTCTGATATTGTTGCTCTTGTTCGCTGTGCACACTGGCGGGGTTTCTAATGACGTTCTCATCCACGTCAACAATTGTTTGCAGTGGGGCAGGGTGCTTCGCAGTCGACTGTGTCATATCATAAAAAATACCATAGCCCCGTTTTAGATCATAGATAGCCCAGTGCTGGTCTTGATAGCGTTGCCTAAAGTGTTCACCAATGAGAGGCAATACATTAAAGTCAGGCTCAACGCGAGCGAAATAAACATCCTCTTTGGTATGCTCAAATCGAACAAAGGCTTCCATGCGATGCTTTTCTCGGCCGACAGACTTCACCGTTTGCGCTAGCTCCAATACATCCAAATTTCCTAAATCTTGAAGTATATCTCGTTCAGGATAATCGATAGCGTATTTCACCACTTGAAATAAAGTAGTACCAATCGACTCTTTTTCTGATAAAAACCCCCACAATATTTGCCTAACCCCCGACTTACCTAATAAGGTAGTTAACCTATTAAGCACTCTCTGGGCTTTCATGTCATCGACAGTGACATAAGTGGCGGTATCGATTAGCGATGGTACATAGTTTTGACTATCCATAAGCTTTAGGTAGGGATGGCTTTGAAACTTATGTTCATAAACATAAAATACCGCGCTAAGCCAACCCTCGAAGCTGGGTTCGTAGACGATAATAGCTGGTATATTGGGAGATAGGGTAGTGAGTGTGGTCATTGATAGAGTCATTATAAGTCGTGAAAATTATGGCCTATTTTCATCACTAATCAGAAGACACCTATTACAAGATACATATAACAGGACACCTTTAAAAAGATCAGATAACAGGACAAACCATAAAATGCGTTGAAAAATTTAAAATAAAGCCAACTGACCACTGCGCTCGTCTTTAAATTTCGTCTGTGTCTGAGCCAGCACGTATTGACGGAAGTTGTCACGGGTTAGATGCGCAAGATGCTCGTTCTTGCCGGTCGTGGCAATAAAGTATTTTGCACGGTTGACCGCTGCCCCCATTTTTTTGAGATGCTCTAAGGTAATCTGATTAAACTTGCGCGCTTTGACGATTTTTTTCGCCGTCTTAATACCGATACCAGGAATACGCACGATAGACTCATAAGGCGCGTGC
Organism: Psychrobacter sp. CX5; assembly: GCF_057621535.2. Taxonomy (NCBI): domain Bacteria; kingdom Pseudomonadati; phylum Pseudomonadota; class Gammaproteobacteria; order Moraxellales; family Moraxellaceae; genus Psychrobacter; species Psychrobacter sp. CX5. Next base: position 2,118,100 of record NZ_CM177735.1, read on the forward strand.
TGAATATTGACAGGGAAGTGCTCACGGTGACGGATAGCCCACGCCAACTTTGGATCACATTCCAAATCTAAAAAAGGATCTTCGGGCTCTACAATTTCATGAGCCCCAAACCCATAGAAGCGCATTAACCAATCTGCTTGATATAAGCGATTTTCACGAACCATCGGCACAGGAGTCCCTAATGCTGGCAAACGACTGTCTGATAACATAGGCACATAGCCTGAGTAGTACACGCGTTTTAGATCATATTTTTGATAAAAATGGCTAGATAACTGGATGACTTGAAGATCAGTCTCATTACTAGCACCAACAATCATCTGACTGGTTTGACCCGCTGGGGCAAATTTGGGCGCAGACTTATGCTTTTTACGGCTCTCTTTGATGGTAATAATTTCTTCTTTGACCGTTTGTAAAGGCGCTTGCAACTGGGAGTGGTTCTTTTCTGGTGCCAGTAGCGCTAGACCTGATTTGGTGGGTATTTCGATATTGGCACTGAGACGATCAGCGTATAAACCTGCTTGATAAAGTAGCTCTTTACTGGCACCAGGAATGGTTTTTAGATGAATATAGCCATTAAATCGCTCACGGGTACGAAGCAACTTAGCCACCTCAACCAAGCGTTCCATGGTATGGTCACCACTTTTAAAAATCCCAGAACTTAAGAATAGTCCTTCAATATAATTACGTCTATAAAACTGCATGGTTAACTCAACCACTTCTTCCACGCTAAAAGCAGCACGTGGCGTATCATTACTGCGTCTAGACGTACAATAAGCACAGTCGTAAATACAATGATTGGTTAATAAGATTTTAAGCAAGCTGACGCAGCGACCGTCCTCAGTATAACTGTGGCAAATCCCTGTTTTTGAGGCATCACCAAGACCGCCACCTTGGTTTTTACGATTACCACCAGAGGATGAGCAGGACACATCGTATTTGGCAGCATCAGCCAAAATATTGAGTTTACCTTGCAACCTTTCGTAATTAATTGAACCCATACTACCGTGTTACCTATAAAATTTTAATAATTTATGATAACAAATTGTTAAGTAAATACGTGTAATAACCAGTATGAGTTTGATTCTAAACGACAGTTAGTGTCGTGTGCATTGAACAATTAAGTATTCATTATTTAAATAGTGATTAATTAAATATTGAATAATCAGGAATGTCGTTTATAGACCCTTTAAAAGCTATTTAGTATTATGAGTATAGACAGACATTAATAGCCCGAAGCCCGCCATCAAAGTAATGACAGCAGTACCTCCATAACTAATCAAAGGCAAAGGCACGCCGACAACGGGTAATATGCCACTGACCATACCAATATTGACAAACACATAGACAAAAAAGGACATGGATATGGCGCCTGCAAGAAGTCGGCCATAAGTATGTACATGTATTGAGGAAATAAATAGAGAACGAACAAGGATACACGCATAAATAAATAGTAGAGCACTCACCCCTAATAACCCAAATTCTTCTGAAAAGGCGGCAATAATAAAGTCAGTATGTCCCTCAGGAAGGAAGTGTAAATGAGACTGTGTCCCTTCAAGATACCCTTTGCCAGTCAGACCTCCAGATCCAATGGCTGTCTTAGACTGAGTGATATTCCACCCAGCACCTAACATATCCGCCTCAGGGTTTAATAGTGTTAATACCCGTTGCTTTTGATAGTCGTGCATAAAGAACATCCAGCCTGCCCAGACCATAGGAATCATCAATCCGATCGCAGAACCGATCATCCACCATGGAAGCCCTGCCAAAAACAGAACAAAAAAACCACTGGCAGCAACCAGTAAAGAGGTACCTAAATCAGGCTGGCTTGCGATAAGAAATACCGGGACCATGATGAGAGCTAATGTCACACATACCGTTACAATATCAGGCGGCAAGTCTCGACGCGACAGATACCACGCACACATCATCGGCAATCCAAGCTTCATAAATTCTGAAGGTTGAACACTGCCAAACCCTGGTATTCCTATCCAGCGCCGTGCGCCCATGCGAACCTCGCCGATTAAATCTACCAGTATCAGTAGGACGAGGCCGATAATATAAAAAATCGGGGTTAAGTCTCGATACAGGCTTGGCGGAATTTGTGCCATACCTATCATGACGACAAAGGCAATGCCATAGCTCACCATCTGCCGAGTAACCATTGATACATCTTGCGTAGAGGCGCTGTATAAAATAGTCAAACCGATAAAGCAGACTGTCAAAAGCAGCAACATGAGCCAAGGATCAATATGAATACGTTCCCAAATACTGGGATTTTCATCACGCCCAAAATGGTGGGTTTGACGAGAAAATCGGTACTGTTGTTGCTTTGACATAAGTAGTGGTTTCAAGTAAGCGAGGAGGATTACAATGGATTAGAATATAGAGACTAAGCCACAATTAATAAAAGGTAAAAGGCTTAGAACGTTTAAGCGAATAGTTTAATACACCCCACAGGTGAAAAAATAAAATTGATAGCGATATAGCAATTTGTATAAACTCGAGCAATAGTGCAGCAAGGTATTAGTGACTATAGTTTAGCGTGACTTGATCAAATTTGATAGTATCGTAATGCGAATTTGATAATATCTTAAAACGAGAATAGCATCTTATTCAATAACAATAATAGCTTAACTGGCACCTGTCACTACATATGACTATTGACACTTTATGTTAGCCGTCATATCAACCTTAGATACTGTCCTTATCAACTTTGACGTTATTGACCATATTGACCTATAGATTACTGGAAATTAGAAAGCTATGAGCTGTTACTTAAAGACGTATTTAGGCCTTTTTACCGTTGCGACTGCTGCCCTATTAGCGGGCTGTACTGCCCCAAATCATAAGCCTAATCCAAATTATAAACCTGGTGTAAGTATCCATGAACAACGAACCATAGGATCTTCAAGTGTTATTTATCCTGATAGTCGCAACAATATTGCTAAAAATAGGCAAGTTAGCAGCCCAAAAGCTAACTCAGATAGCATTGGGGTCTTAATTCGAGATGCTGAAGAAGAGTATGAATCTGACCATTTAACGATAGAGCAAAATAGACGAATAGATACCTCTAACAGCTCTTCATACTCTTATCCAAGTTCAGCATTAGACACCACTTTAGCTTATAAACAGTGGTTAAATAGGAGTGCTTACAGAGCCGGTGAAGTCACACAATATTTGCGTTATTTAAATGATTATATTGGTCGATCAGAGGTGCCACCTCCTGAACAGCTATTGTCAACAGCACGCAGCTGGGAAAAATGTGGCTATGAGCAATTTCAGTTGCCGCCTCGCGAGTTATGGCCAAATATGGTAGGAACGGTTCAGTTGTACGATGAGTTAAAAAGGCAAGGGGTGATACCTGCTAGTGCCGAAATACGTTCAGCGTATCGCTCTCCTGATCTAAATGCTTGTGCGGGCGGCGCACGTGGTAGTAAGCACATGACTAATGGTGCTATCGATATTTGGGTTCCCGAATATGAAGGCCAGCCTTGGCTAAACAGTATATTGCAAGACAGACTATGCCAGTTCTGGTCAGCCCGTGGTGAAAGTTACGACTTCGGACTTGGACTGTATTCAACTGGTGCTATTCATATAGACACTCAAGGCTATAGATATTGGGGTACTCAAAACTCTAGGTACGACTCACCGTGTCGTTATCTAAATTCAAATTAAGTTATTTACTTAACTCAATCTAAGTTTATGTTAATTTCTATTACATTTATGTAAAATAGGTGTATAATATGTTTTATTCATCAAAACAAGGTTTTTTTAGTAAAAAACCTTGTTTTGACAATAGCCTAGTTTTAGCGATGATTGACATAGTCACGCATGAGGTCATGCTATTTTCTTAATGCTCCGTCATATGAAATTTTCTTTTATTACCCGCTAGCACTTGCTTATCCATTGTCAGGCAATATAAGGCTAATGATCAGAAATATTGTGATTGATTTTAAGAAGCACAGAGGGCATATATAATTAAGGAATTTGAGTTGAAATTAAGATCGTGTTATCAGGCTATTTTTATACCTATCATTGCATTGGTTATTACCAGCTGCGACCAAGTCGATACACTTTTTGGAAATCATAACAATAATAACGAATGGCAGGATATCTCTGACTTAGGTTTACCTACCTTAGCGACAAATAAACTCACAAGTTTTGAAAATGTAGACTCGGTAGGGTCTGTCAAATTGCACTCAATAAATAGTCACGATACTGATTTACAAAGCACTGTTTCACAAAACGTTGATTCTCATAGCAAGGATTCAATGGACAGTCATTTTCAAAATAATACAATGGGCACTCAGTTAAGTAGCCATTTAAATAGTTTTGAGTCCAGTGGTATTGGTATGAGTGATGCAGGTTCTAACGCGACTCATTTGAACAATACACAGTCATACACCAATGATACCGGTGATAATAAAACATTATTATTGGATAAAGCGCAATTGCTTGATGAACAAGCTAAAAAATGTCCAAAAAAACTTGAGTTAAAAATTGACTCAAACTTTATACAACGCAATCACGATGTCTTGATTAATAATTATTGCGATTATTATTTGTATCCCAGTAAAGGTCAAACAATAATGGTAGGGGTTAGTCCAAATCAGATGGAAGCCTACTTAATTTCGCCGCAAATACATGATTTTGAAAATGGTTGGTTTAAAGTGAAGCAAAACGATGCGCACATCATTCGTGTTGAATTTACAGGCTACAAGTATCACTCTACACCGATGAATTACAATCTTAAGGTGACAATCGAAAGTTAAGCCTTATTGTTCAACTAAAGTGTCTGGTAATTGAGCGTCTAAAAAAGGTAGTATGATGATGGACTGTAACATGACATTTAGGCGCGTCCTGTTTAATAAATAAATATCTAAAGGCACCATAAAACGCACTATAAAAAAAGAAACCTGATTAGGTTTCTTTTTTTATAGGTATTACTTCGTCTGTTTAGGCTTGCCAACTGTAACAATAATAAATTTATCAGGGTTCAATGTCTGTCTTAACGTTTGATTGACATCCTCAATAGATGTTTTCTCAATTCGGTTGATGTACTCGCTGACAAAGCTGTCAGGCAGCTTATTAAAATTGATACCACCTAGCATGCCATTAATAGCGGCATTACTTGAGAAACCCATAGGATAACTGTTAATCAAGTTTTCTTGGGTCAGCTTAAATTCCTGTGGTGTTATGCCATTTTCTAAAGTATTCGTCACGGTCTCTAAAGTCGCTTGAATGGCTTCGTCTGCCTTCTCATTACGCGATGAAAAGCTGATGGTATAAGGACCTTGTACTTGCATAGGCGTCATATTGCCATATATGCCATAGGTATAACCCAGCTCTTTACGTACTTTACCCATCAAACGAGAGTTAAATCCTGAGCCTGCCAATACCTCATTGCCTATACTAAACTCAGTGCCTCGTTGCATTGATTCTGGATCCGCTTTTATGCGGTAACCCAATTGTCCAATCACCACTGATGTTTGGTCACTATCAAAATCGACATGCAACGTTTTGCTGTGTTTGATAGGTGTAGGGTCGGGTAATTTGGGGGCAGGCTTGCCTTGGGGTAGCTGTTTAGTAGCGAGTTCAGCAACTTGTTTGGCTTGAGCTAAGCTTAAATCACCCGTGATACTCAAACTGGCGTTTTGCGCTACCAAATACGTATCGTGAAACTTCTTTAAATCAGTAGTTTCAATGTTAGGAATACTGTCAACCTGTCCATAAGACGAGTGTGCGTAAGGATGATTGCCGTACAGTGCTTGACTAAAGGTTGTGCTAGCGATGTAGGCAGGGTTTTGCTGCATTTGTTTAAGACCTAATATCTGCTGAGCTTTAGATCGCTGTAGTACCTGCTCATCGAATCTTGGTTCATTTAGCATACTACTCATTAGTGTCAACGCAGGAGTGAGATGCTCATCATCCGATAAGCTGCGGAGGCTGACCACAAACTGATCTTTATAAGCACCACTATTTAGCTCAATACCTAACTGCTCTTCAGCTTCTGCAAACTGTGTCTCATCAAGCTGTTTGGTGCCTTTAGTCAACATGCCTGCGACCATACTGGCAAGTCCAAATCCATTTTTTCGAATGCTCTCATCTCGGGCGCTACCGGCATTAAAACGTATATCAAGATCGACAATTGGTAATTGATTGGTTTGAAAAAAGATAACCGGTACCCCGTTACTGGTTTTGAAATGTTTGAATTCGGGTATTCTCATATCCAGCTTTTTGTCGGATTTTAAGCTGGTTAAGTTATCTACAGCTTGGATGGGCTGAGTTAAGTCCACATCAGCAGCTGTATGTTCACCGGCCGGTGTATTAGGAGTCGCAGCATTGGCATTTAAGCTATTGATACTAACTGTGGTTAATAAAGCAGTCAATATCGCTGTTTTTAGGACTGTTGCTTTTAATGTTAATGATTGTGCTTTTACTGGTTTTGATCTTGTTGATTGTATTTTTAAAGTAGGTTTTACTCTTAAATAAGCTAAGGGGTCAAGTTTCATAACAAATCCATCAGTGGTTTTAATAATAAAAGACGCATCAATGTGGTGTGTTTTAAAGTAATGTGTGTTCTAACGTAAGGTTATTATGTCGCACATCCAAGCCATATTAATTCAAATTATGCTAATTTAAATCTTATAGTTGACCTAGTTTAATTAGATTGAGGGTTCAGTTAGCTTGAGCTGGCTCTACATGCATCACCGTTAAATTGTCTTTCACCAAGTACTTATTCGCAATGGCATTAATATCGTCACTAGTGACTTGAGCCAGCTTATCAGATAAGGTGGTAATTAAACGGTCGTCAAGACCACGTACTTGCATACTGCCTATCATGTTAGCTTGACCGGCCACACTGTCTTGAGAAAAAACAAATCCTTTGACCACATTATTTCGAGCACGTTCAAGCTCTTGTTGGCTTATCTTTTCAGTTTTAAATCTGTCTATCTCTTTGATAATTGCTTGTTGCGCTTGTGCAAGACTAACTCCTTCGCGAGGCGTCGCTTGAATCATATACAGACCATCTCCGCGCTCAAAAATACTGTAGTAAGCGACCACTGAGGCAAGCGTTCCTTGTTCACGAATTAGATTTTTTTCAAATCGTGCTGCTAATCCGCCATCCATCAAATATTGTAACATCAATAACTCATAGGCTTCTTTTTCAGGTACATTCGCAACTTTTGTGCTTAGCAAGGTTGGAACGTTATATCCCATCATTAAGGTTGGTACATTGACAGACTCAAGTAAGGTTTTTTCCTGATAGCCACGCCATCCACGCTGCTGAACAGAAGGACGCTGGGGCAGGGTCTTACGATCGATTTGACCAAAATATTGCTTAACCTTTTTTAAGGTATCATCTGGGTTGACATCACCGACAATTACTAAGGTTGCATTGTTTGGTGCATACCAGGTTTTATACCACTTCTCTAGATCTTCGATAGAGGTGTTGCTAATTTCATCCATTGGCCCAATGATGGACTCTCCCTTAGGGCTATCTGGTAGAGCTAGCTTACTAAACTTTTCGAAGGCTCTGGCCAAAGGGTTATCATCAGTACGTTGACGGCGCTCCTCCATAACCACATTACGTTCTTGAGCAAACTCATGCACAAATTCATCACTGTCAAAGCGTAAGTTAATCATACGATCTGCTTCTAGCTCTAAAGCCAGATCCAGACGATTGACAGGAAACATCTCATAGTAGCCGGTGTAGTCATAACTGGTAAACGCATTGTGATCGCCGCCATATTTAGCGATGAGTCTATCAAAATCTGAGCCAGATACTTTTTTAGTTCCTTTAAACATCATGTGTTCAAGAAGGTGGGAAATACCACCTTTATTATCAGGCTCATCGGTCGAGCCTACCCCGTACCAAATCTGAGCCATGGCGACAGGCGATCTATGATCTTCTTTGATAATGACTTTTAACCCATTTTGTAGCTGATACTCATGGCGACTAGCGTCTGCTGCAAACTTAGGTTTAGTGTCGCCTGTCAGTTCTGAGCGAGACTCACTATTGGAAGTAGAATTATTGCTATAACTTGGAACACTGCTCGATGAAGACTGAGTTGAATGATTGGTGCTTGATAAGGTATTGCACGCCGTAAGTGCGGAAACTGTAAAAGCCATCCATAAGCTGCGCTTTAAAACATTAAAAGAGATCGCACGAGGTATGACATAATTTAATAGGTTAGAGGAGGGTATTAAGGCAGGTCGTTTAATTTCTAGATTTGATATAACAGTGTTTTTCATGCAGTCCTCAATATAGAAATAGTATAGCCTTATATTATTTCAACATTTAAGTCAAAAAGGCAACCTAAGCTACAATAGTCCTATAATAATTCTATATTTTCTCAATATTTAGGTATCGTTTTGAATACAGTAAGTATAAAGCATAAGAGTTAACCTACCTTTATTATCTTCACATTAGTTTTCAAGTTAATGTGAACAAATAAATGTCAACAAGTTACTGTGAACGAGCTAAAGTTTGCATAGTGACTATGGTGCGACTATGGCTATTTAATACCTTGTTTTTAAAATAAGTTATCTTTATCGGCAGGCCTTTGACAAGCTTGTTGAAACTACTATTTTAGCTTGATATGTCGTAATGGCACTCACTTTCATTGATAAGTGAATGACTAGATTTGGTATTGCATTATCATTGCTCGACTATTGTAACTGCTCAAATTCTGTTATAATTGCCTGTTATTCTATTTTCCAGTAACACAAGTTTCGAGTGACTCAAGTTTCAAGTGACTCAAGGTTTTATAATTCTCTCAATGCTAAATTATTGCTAAGCTAAGGCTGTTAACGATTTTTACTCACTTCCTTAACTGACGATCTTTTGCAAACAGCATTTATCTTTTCATCCTCTATACAGTCAACCGCAAGCGAGGCATCTGTTATGTCACCAAATACTAGTTCACTAAATAGTGGGTCATCAATGACCACATCGCATAGTGCTGGTATCACATATCCAAAATCCTATGACGTCGTTGTCATTGGGGGAGGACATGCGGGTACAGAAGCGGCGCTGGCGGCAGCACGGATGGGTGCTCAGACTTTATTGTTGACCCATAATATAGAAACATTGGGGCAGATGAGCTGTAACCCTGCCATTGGCGGTATTGGTAAGTCACATTTGGTGCGTGAAATTGATGCCTTAGGTGGCGCCATGGCATTGGCGACCGATAAAGCTGGTATACAGTTTCGGGTCTTAAATAGTCGAAAAGGGGCCGCAGTTCGTGCCACTCGTGCCCAAGCGGATCGTATTTTATATAAAGCGGCTATTCGCCATACGTTAGAAAACCAGCCTAATCTTGATCTATTCCAGCAAGGCGCGGACGACATTCTTGTGGAAAATGGTAAGGCCTGTGCGGTAGTGACCTCTACTGGTATTATTTTTAAAACCAAAACCGTTGTTTTGACGTCAGGTACCTTCTTAGGTGGTGTCATTCATATCGGTATGGATAATTCTAAAGGGGGGCGCGCCGGTGATCAGCCGTCTATTAAGCTTGCTGAGCGTTTACGTGAATTGAAGCTGCCAGTAGGACGCTTAAAAACAGGCACGCCCGCCCGTATTGATGCACGTAGTGTTGACTTTAGTGTGATGAAGGTTCAGCCTGGTGATACACCCCTGCCTGTCATGAGCTTTATGGGGCATGGGGATATGCACCCTGAGCAGGTTAACTGTTATATTACCCATACCAATGAGAAGACGCATGACATTATTCGTCAGCATCTTGATCGTTCGCCTCTATTCTCAGGTACGATCGAAGGGGTAGGGCCACGCTATTGTCCTTCTATTGAAGATAAAATACATCGCTTTGCGGATAAAGATAGTCATCAAATATTTGTTGAGCCAGAGGGTTTAACCACGAATGAGCTGTATCCAAATGGCATTTCAACCAGTTTGCCGTTTGATGTGCAAATTGAGTTTATCCGTACGATGGCGGGCTTTGAAAATGCCCATGTGACGCGTCCAGGATATGCCATTGAATATGATTATTTTAACCCACAAAACTTAAAGCCGACGCTTGAAACTAAGTCAATTGATAGCTTGTACTTTGCTGGTCAGATTAATGGCACGACAGGCTATGAAGAGGCCGGTGTACAGGGTCTTCTCGCTGGTATAAACGCTGCGTTATCGACTCAAGATAATCCAGTCATGGACAGCTGGACACCGCGTCGTGATCAAGCTTATTTAGGTGTATTGGTCGATGACTTAATAACTTATGGCACAAAAGAGCCATATCGTATGTTTACCAGTCGCGCAGAATATAGACTGCTACTACGTGAGGATAATGCCGATCAGCGGTTAACCGAAATAGGCCGTCAGCTTGGGTTGGTTGATGATAATCGCTGGGAGGCTTATCAACAAAAGATGGAGTCTATCGCAACGGAATCTGCGCGTTTAAAAGATATGTGGGCAACACCGAACAATGAGCTGGGTAAAAAGTTTGCTGAGCGAACAGGTGAGGTTCTATCAAAAGAAGCCACGGCTTACGACTTATTAAAACGACCTAAAGTAGGATTTGATGATATCGCTACCATAACGGGTGCCGAGGTGGCGTCAGATGTGGGTGAGCAGATCGAGATATCGGTTAAATATGCCGGATATATTGATCGTCAGCAAGAAGATATCGATCAAATGAAGCGCCTAGAAAATACTGAGCTTCCTGACGACTTTGATTATAGTGTGGTCTCTGGACTGTCCAATGAGATTGTACAAAAGCTCAATGAGATTCGCCCTGCCACCTTAGCTCAAGCTGGCCGAATTAGTGGAGTTACCCCAGCAGCTATCCAGCTATTGGGTATGACCTTGAAAAAACAGCGCAAAGCGATGGCTGCCATTACTTCTTAGATGACTGGGATTTTTAGTTGACTGTATTTATTAGTTGATAGGGTTTAATCTCTTAGTTTCTGACGCAGCTCGCTATTTTTATAAATTGATGCTTTAATCATTAGCTGCTTCCATAATTAGCTACTTCCCCTAAAAGGAGTCAAAAATGCCTTATGATAAGCTTTCAGATCTGCCAGATCAGGTCAAGGACAACTTACCCAAGCATGGACAAGAGATATTCCTTGCCGCTTTTAATAGTGCCTCTGAGCAATATGATGACGAGTCACGTTGGTTTGCAACGGCTTGGGCTGCTGTCGAAAATGTCTATGAGAAAAATGACAAGGGTGACTGGGTAAAAAAAACAAGACCATAAATAGATAGTGAGCGATGTATGATTGACGCTATTGTCTTTGCCTTAAATATTGTATTGCCTAACCTGTTTTTAATGGGGTTAGGCTTTTTTATGCAAAGACACGGCCATATTAGTAGAACCTTCGTCGACGAAGCTTCTAAATTAGTTTTTAATTACGCATTACCCTGTCTACTTTTCTTTAGCGTGACACAAAGTCATGTTGACTTTATGCAGCAAATCAATCTGATTATTGCAGGGTTTGTGGTGACCTTGCTGTTATTCTTTGGCGCAGAATGGTACGCCAAACAGTTCATCGAGAGAGCAGAAGACAAGGGCGTTTTCGTACAAGGCGTCTTTCGCAGTAATATGGGTATTATAGGTCTCGCAACAGTTGCCAATGCCTATGGTTCTCAAGGGGTGAGCGTGGGTGCGGTATATATGGGGATATTGACCCTTGTATTTAATATACTGGCGGTCATCACCCTTAGCCGAACGGCAGTTGAGAATACAACGGCTAAGCAGTCTAGTGAGTCTGACAATACTAAACGCACGGTTAATGTTAATTCTGCACATAGCAATAGCAATAGCAATAGCAACAAAACCCGTCAATTTGTGACCTCAGTACGTTCTTCACGCTGGATACTATTGGTGCAGAAGATGCTCACCAACCCGTTGATTATCGCTTTAGTCGTGGCATTTAGTTATAAAGCACTGGCATCAAGTGTCTCATTTGTGGGTCTACCCAATGTCATCACTCAAACGGGCGAATTTTTATCCGCATTGGCGTTACCTTTAGCCCTTATTTGTGCTGGGGCGACGCTCGATGTCCGCTCAATGCTCAATCTATCAGGCTTATCGATGCAAGCCAGTATAGGCCGTATCGTTATTGCGCCACTCTTGGCTGTCGGAGTGGGGCTAGGTTTTGGTCTGACAGGTGTGCACATGGGGGTGTTGTTTTTGATGGTGGCGTCTCCAGCGGCAGCAGCAAGTTATGTAATGGCAAAAGCAATGGGGGGAAATGAGGTGTTGGCGGCGAATATTTTGGCATTTACCACCGTGGTGTCATTATTTGCTATGGCGATAGGCGCAGCTATATTACGTGGATTAGGATTATTGTAGTCTTGTGTTTAAACCTTGGAGGTGATACAGTCTCAAGCTTGGCCAGAGTGACAGTCTCAGCAAGTCTGGCTCAGCAGGTTTCGCTTAAAAGGTTTGACTCAATAGGTATATGGATAAAGTAGCGACAATTATGATAAAGAATTTCGGCACCTCTGTGTGCATAGCCAGTGTACTGATGGCATTGGCTTTTACAGCACACGCAGTGCCTACTATTCCGACTAGCGAAGTTATCTTTATCAAAGGTAGCGACTGTGGCCTTTATAAGGGTGATTTAACCTCTGGTAGATTATTCACACTTGAGATAAAAGCCAATCAAAAATTAGTGGTAAAAACTGAAGGCCATGTGCAGAGTGTGGTAGATAGCAAAGGCAAAGTGCTTAAAGATCAAGGCGGATCAGATTACCGCTATGTGAGTCAACATTCTGGTACTCATACCATAAAGATGGTAGGTCGCAATATAACTGAAGTAGAGTTTTGCGTGCTCTAATATTACTCATTATTTATTGAAATAGATATAAAAAGCCACCGATACAAAAATCGGTGGCTTTTTTTCTTTTTAATTAGGAACGTAATATCAAATCTACAAATTAACTTATCGATGATGGCGAGTGCCACCGCTAATAATGGAAGGTTTAGTGAGCCTGATAAAGATAGGTTGTTTTATACAAAAGGTATTATTGATTTAGATCAAACAACTCAAGTTTAGGCACCAGATCAAGTGACTGTAAGCGGGCTTGTTGGTCGTATATATTAGCAGTAACCATAAGCTCATCAGGCTGATGTTCTTCAATAAAGTGTTGAAGTAAGGGTCGAACATGAGGTACGGAACCAATAAACGAGATGGCTAAAGCGTCCTCTACCATTGCCTTTTCAGGTGCACTCCATAAGTTGTCCATTGACTGAACGGGTTTTGGTATTTGTCCTCGCTCACCACGACGTAAACGCACAAAGCTCTGCTGAGCCGACGTAAAGTGGTAGTGTGCCGTGTCATCATCGTCAGCAAGGAGCAGGTTGGCCGCTAACATGACATAAGGCTTATCTAAATACGGGGAGGGTTTGAAATTATCCCGATAAGCCTTTAAAGCGTGGGTCATCATACGCGGGGCAAAATGGGAGGCAAACGCGTAGGGCAGTCCTAGTTTAGCCGCAAGTGTCGCACCAAAAAGGGATGACCCTAATATCCAGATAGGCACTTGACTGTGAGCTCCTGGAAAAGCTTGAACCGGACTGCTATCCGAGTCACTGCCTAAAAAGAACAGCAGCTCCTGCACATCTTGCGGGAAGCGCTCAGCATCCTGCATTTGACGGCGAAGCGCAGTAAAGGTTGCGCCATCTGTACCCGGCGCACGGCCTAAGCCTAAATCAATACGGTCTCCATATAAGGCTTGAAGCGTACCAAATTGTTCAGCAATTATCAGTGGCGCATGGTTAGGTAGCATGACGCCACCTGAGCCAATACGTATCTTGCTGGTTTTGGCACCAATATGGGATAGTAACACTGACGTTGCGGCACTGGCAATTCCTGGCATATTATGATGTTCTGCCATCCAGTAACGGTTTAGTCCTATGGACTCTGCCTTTTGTGCCATCTCAACGGTATTAGCGACACCTGTTGAGATAGGGTGACCTTCTGGGACAGGTGCAAGATCAAGAAAGGATAGCGGTATTTTAGTCATAATTTATCCATTATCCATTAATATGGAGGTTATATTGTCATCGTTATAGCTATGATATGACTGTGTACCGCTAAAGTTTCAAGAGGATAGGGGCTAAAATTAATAAATCATAAAAGAATGAATCCGAACTGCTATATTAAGATTTATCATCAAACTGCGCTTGGCATAGCTTGATAAATGCCTTACCAAAATGGCGGATTTCGGCATCATCCCTTACGGCTATCCAACTGGTAAAGCGGCCAAAGTGATCAATAGGAATGGCAGTTAGGCTTTGGTAATGGCTGGGTTCGAATGCCATCTCTGCGATAATACCAACGCCCAATCCTGCGCCAACGTAAGTGCTGATCACATCAGCATCTAAGGCCGCTAATACGATATCAGGCTCTAGACCGGCCTCATGAAAGGTCTTATCGATAGCACCACGACCCGTAAAGCCGCCATGATAGGTCACTAGGGGATAGCTTGCTAAGGTAGGTAAGTCGATAGTATCTAGACCAGCCAGCTCATGGTCTTTTGGTACAATAACTCGATGAGACCAGTCATAATAGCGATAGCATCTGAGGTAGGCGTTTTGTAATAAAGATTCAGTAGCAATACCAATATCTGCCTGACCGCGTATAACCATATTAGCAATGGTCTCAGGATCGGCCTGTTGTAATACCAACTGTACTTTAGGGAATTGTTTTTTAAATTGTTTAATAATGTCAGGCAATACGTAGCGCGCTTGGGTATGAGTGGTCGCCAAGGTTAACGTGCCTGTTTGCGGATTGTTATAATCAAGGCTAATATTTTCGATGGTACGTATTTCCGTAAAAATGGCCTCAATATGGGGCAACAGTGCCTCACCCACAGGAGTTAGTCCAGTCAGGCGTTTGCCCTGACGTACGAAGACTTCTGCCTTTAGTTGGCTTTCTAGTGCCGAGATATGTTTGGATAAGCTTGATTGGCTAGTGTGTAAAACGAGTGCCGCTTGACTTAAGTTATAGCCGTTTATGACGGTATGCCAGACCGTTTCTAATTGCTTAAGTTGAATTTGTAAGTGTCTTTGGTTGACGACCACATCAATTGCCATAAAGATATCCTGTTGCAAGCTCAAAATGAAAAGCCAATTAAAAGCATAAGACTAAAGTAGGGGGTAATTTTAAGGAATTATAAACACATATTCCAATCATTATACCGTTATTTAAGCGGTTATTACTATTCGTAGCTTTATATATGCCAGATGCGATACTGCTAGTCAATTCTGTCATTCTCAAGTAATATAACTATTTTCTGTTTTTTAAAATGATAGGTCTGCTATGTCTGTATCGACCCCTTCTAATACTACTCATTCTCAAACTGAGCTCACTGCGCCTCCTAAAAAGTCATGGATAGCGTCTTTAAAGGCTTTTAAAGACATACGCGTATTAATCATGTTCTTTTTAGGCTTTGCAGCAGGTCTTCCTATCATGCTGATATTTTCAAGCTTAGGGCTTTGGCTCAATGAGGCAGGGGTTGATCTAAGTATTATTACCATGTTTAGCTGGGCGGGACTGGGCTATGCGTTTAAGTTTATTTGGTCACCATTAATCGATGCGATACCCTTACCGATATTAACGAAGTGGCTTGGTCGACGACGGGCGTGGATGGTGGTGTCACAGTTGTTGATCGTATTGGCAATATATCTTATGGCCAGTATTAACCCGGTTGAGCAAAGTGTACTGAGTATCATGGCAGCAGCCGCGGTATTATTAGGTTTCTCAGCAGCCACACAAGATATTGTCATTGATGCGTATCGTATTGAACTTGCACCCCCTGAGATGCAGCCGGTGTTATCCTCTATCTATGTGACGGGTTATCGAATCGGTATGATTGTGGCAGGGGCAGGGTCGTTATATCTGGCGGTATTTTTTGGTTCAACCGAGACCCAGTATAGCTATGTGGCGTGGAGAAATACCTATTATGTGATGGCGGTGATTATGACATTGCCCTTGCTGACGACGTTTGCAGGGTATGAGCCGACCGCACAGATTTTACAAGTTAATAAACAGCAGCGTAATTTAAAATTATTCTTTATATATTCAGCCTTATTGTTGGTACCTGGGACGCTATTTGGTCTGCCTTATTTAGTGGAAACGTTATACAACAGATTATCGGATAGCAGTATCGTCATTATTCCTCTATCCATTTATCCCATACTAAAAAACTACTTTGCGGTGATCATTGGTTTTGCCCCACTTTTGCTATTGTTTTTTATGGCAAATCAATCAAAAATTATTAATAAAGCGCCGACTGTGACTGAGTCACGCAATGACTACGTTAGATTGGTGTTAGTGTTTATATTGTCCATTATTGTGTTTATATACGGCTATCGGTTATTTGGCCAGATACAGCCGGTATTTGAGGATGCGCTAGCGAAGTTCTTAATGGCTACTCTACGCTTATTGATAAGTTTAGCGCTGGCGCTAGTAACAGGCTTTTTGTTGGTCAAAGTCGGCTTGGTTAAAAAAGAAGTGGCGATGGCAACGTGGATCAATCCGATTATTGACTTCTTTCGCCGCTATGGTAAAAAAGCGCTCTTATTGTTGGCATTAATTGGCTTGTATCGTATTTCAGATATTGTTGCAGGCGTAATCTCCAATGTCTTCTATCAAGAAATGGGGTTCACCAAGACGCAAATTGCTGATGCGGTTAAACTTGTCGGCGTGATAATGGCCATAGTAGGTGGCTTCTTAGGGGGTATGCTTGCCCAGCGACTTCGTGTGATGCAAGTGATGATGATCGGTGCCATTATGGCCTCAGCCACCAACTTATTATTCATTCTGCTCACTTACCATCAAGGTAGTGTCGAGTATATGTATTTTGCGGTTATTTTAGATAATCTGGCATCGGGCTTTGCCAGTATGGTGTTTATTGCGTTTTTGTCCGCCTTAACCTCTATTAAATTTACGGCGGTGCAATATGCCATTTTCTCATCGTTAATGACGCTCATTCCAAAGGTGATAGGGGGTTACTCAGGGGCAATTGTTGAGGTGACAAGCTGGCCGTTCTTCTTTACATTTACCTTCTTAATTGGCATACCCATACTGCTTCTGATTTACCTCGTTGATAAATATATTGTCATTGGTGGTAATGACGATATATATGGTGATAAGGAGTTAGTTAGTGATAAGGTATTATCTGATCAGTCTGACAATAAAGCCTCTTCATAGATGAAGGATGTTGAAGCTGTGTCCGAAAAAGCTGTCACTATTAAGCAGATCAAGCAGACTCCCTATGCTGCTCTGCCTACGCATTGGGTAACTGACTGGCTATTACATGTTCTACATAAGCCAGCCTCATTTTTAATCACGGATGGCGATTATATATTAACCTCAGATGAACTAGCACAGTTTGACGCAGGTATAGCCAAGATGCAGGCTGGCACGCCATTGGCTTATTTAACGGGGAAACAAGAGTTTTGGTCTCTCGAATTTGAGGTCAATGAACATACGTTGATTCCAAGACCCGATACAGAGGTTTTAGTTGAACAAGTTTTGGAATGGATTGGTAATAATGTCTTGGATAGTAATAAGATTCAAAGACGGCTTCTCGATTTAGGTACTGGATCAGGTTGTATAGCGATTAGTTTAGCTTTAGAGCTGACTAATCAATATCCAAATCAATGGCAGGTAATGGCGATTGACTATTCTAAAGAAGCGTTAGAAGTTGCTAAACGTAATGCAGAGCTTAACAAAGTAACTAATATTGAATTTGCACTAAGTGACTGGTTTTCAGCAATTGAGCCAGATTGTAAGTTTGCGGTTATCGTCTCAAACCCACCTTATATTGATAGTGATGACACCCATTTAAATCAACTTCAAGCGGAACCTGTAACCGCTTTGGTAGCTGATGATAGCGGTCTAGCGGATATCAAACTAATATGCGCGCAAGCTAAATCATATCTCGTTAGCGGTGGATTGTTGGCAATCGAACATGGCTATGACCAAGGTGGCGATGTCCGTGAAATTTTTAATAAAGATGGATATACTCACGTAAAAACGATCCAAGATTATGGGGGTAATGACAGAGTCACAATGGGTGTATATTATTGATAATACTATTAAATAATTGGAGGTTTATATGAATATTAAACAAAAACCACTCTTTATAGTCATATTATCAATGCTCACATTAAGTGGCTGTTCAACGATTCAATCTTGGGAGGAGGAGGTAAGAGCAAAATCCCCCACGAATTTTGTTAATACTGATCCCTATACCGATCCAAATGCTGAACGTCCGTCTACTTTTATAACAAATCCAGAACCTAATAGACTTGTTGAAGAATATAGACTTAAGGAGTTGACTAAAAACGAGAAATTCGACTCTGATCATTTGCAAAAAATAGAATAAAATAGTCATTAGTCAATGAAGTTAAAGTCTTGTCTTTAATATTCTTTACCCCATTCTCAACTTAATAGCTGGCAATATTAATATCTGAATGATGAGCAGTGCTTTTAGTTCATCTATTGAAAAATACTAAAAAGGGTAGCAAGTCCCCCGTTTTTAAAGGGGGATTTATCTCGAAAATCCATCCCCAACCCTTCCTTTGAAAAAGGAAGGGAGCTAAACCTTGCAAAAGCTATAGCTCATACTTTAAGTTGAAATTGGCGTATTCTTAAATAAAAACAAGAACCTCCGTTATCACCATAACGGGGGTTCTTGTTTTATTAGATGACATAATCCTTAATGACGAAAAATTGTCTAAATATAGTCAGCGAACTACTAAACGATTACAGCGTTAACCTCGTTAAGCCTACTCCAGTAGGACTTGCACTCGGTTGCCTTGTAACCATTTTAGACTTCAGTGACTATGAATTTTATAATCACCCAAAAGGCTGATGTTTCCGATTTATGAGGAGTAACGGTGTGATAATAAAGTTGTGATAAATCCACATTATTGACTCTTGATATGGGAGACACCTAATATTGTTCAAGAATGGCAAGACTGTTTAGATTGCAAGAGTGTGAAAGGAGTGAGCGTTTTAGCCCTGACAGCAGCGGATATACTTGGTATAGCAAAGGGCAGATACGCTTGCTTTAAGCCGTTATCGCGAAGCAGGAACGGATTAAAGCGTAGCGGGTTCGCCCTTTGCAAACCAAGATAGAAGCGGATGGCAGGATGAGCTACTAATAACATACGATAAACCTATAATTTATGTCTTATCTCAAAACTATGATGGATTGGTTTTTTTGGATTAAAATCAAAACCAATCGTTTGAGAGGTAATCTCAGTGACATCATAGCGCTCAAATAATGCTTCATCCATTTCAAACTTGCTAAAGTTATTAGAGAAGTAAATCACCCCGCCATTGGCCAGTCGATTCATAGCACGGTTAATCAGCGCTGTATGATCGCGCTGCACATCAAAGGTACCTTGAAACTTCTTCGAGTTTGAGAAAGTAGGCGGATCAATAAAAATCACATCAAATTGATCGGTATTGTCTTTAATCCAATCAAAAATATCTGAGGCGATAAATTGATAACGGCTGGTGGTGACATCAAGGCCATTTAAAGCAAAGTTCTGCTTGCCCCAATCGAGATAGTTCTGCGATAGATCGACACTGGTAACGGATTTGGCACCTGCTAAAGCGGCATGCACGCTGGCGGTACAAGTGTAGGCAAATAGATTTAGCACATCGGCACCACGACTTGCTGAGCGAATCATACTGCGCATATTGCGGTGGTCGATAAACAGCCCCGTGTCTAAATAATCGGTAAAATTAACATAGAAGTAAGCCCCATCTTCGACCACCACATGCATTTTGCGTTTCTTTTGAGCGAGTCGCTGTGCTTCTTGCTTTTTGGCCTCTTCACGGGCTAGCTGATACTTATTACCTTTATAGCGGTTGCGGTTGTCTTTATTGGGCTTATGCTCCGTCTCTTTCGTTGATTTTGCGCTACCCTCTGATTTTGCTAGATCAGGGTTGCCATACTGGGTATTGCCGGTTTGACGGGCACGGGTCTTGATGAAAATCTGTTCACGATTGATACCAAATACTTCACGAATACCCATCAAGGCTAAATTGAAGCGTTTACGAGCGGTCTCAGGCGGTATGGTCTTGGGGGGCGCCCACTCTTGAACATGGACATAATCGCCATAGACATCGATGGCTACTTTATAATCTGGTAAGTCAGCGTCATACACCCGTAAGTTAGTGACGTCTTCTTTGGCGGCAAGCTTTTTGAGATGATTAACATTTTTTTGCAGACGGTTGACGAAGTCTTGCGCCTCATCTACGTTAATTTCCGTTTTTTCAAAGCGCGTAATTAAGTTCTCGCCTTCTTTGCGGATTAATTGACCATAGCGGAAATACACCGTCATCGCGCCGTTATGACAACGTAGGGTTTGCGGCTCATCAATTGGCAGTACATCTGCTTGTTCAACATGAGCTGCCAGCAGCCCTAAGATGGGCTGATACTTTTGCTTAGAGAAGATATCTTGCAAAGTTAATCCAAGCCCTTGGTATAACGGCTTGATAAAGTCGACGTCACCCAGACGCTCCCCATAAGGCGGATTGGTAATGATCAATGGACGTTTTAGTTTGCGATCAAGCAAGGGTTTGGCTAATGCAATTTTAAGCTGCGATAGGGGTCGCTGCTCAAGAGTGATATGCGGAATAAGCTCAATGAGCCCCGCTGCTATTAGGTTTTTATGAGTGGCTTTAATCGCGCCTGCATCGGCATCAAAGCCCAGTATAGTCGGCAACTTACCATTGGCTGCTTTTTCTAAGCCATCTTGAAAACGCTGCTGCGCCTGTGTAACGCACTGCTGCCATAGGTCACTGTCATGGTCTTGCCAATGATAAAAACCAAACTGAGATTCGGCTTTATCAATACCGACGGCGTAATCACACTGCATTAGTAAAGCTTCAATGATAAAGGTGCCTGAGCCACACATAGGGTCAATTAAGGCGCTATAGCTATTTTTTGTTTTGTGCCAATCGACGCTATACAACAGCCCTGCCGCTAAGTTTTCTTTGAGTGGTGCATCGGTCATTGCCACACGGTAGCCACGGCGGTGCAAGCTGGTACCCGATAAGTCGAGGTAAATCTCGGCCTGTTTGTCGTTGACCGTCGCATAAATGGAGAAATCAGGATTGTCGCTATCGACATCGGGACGGCTATCGTACTTGTCGTTAAAGGTATCCGCAATGGCATCTTTGATCCGTAACATGGCAAACTGCTGGCTGACTTGCACCCGCTTATCGACGCTCATACGAATGGCAAAGGTATTGTCAAGTCCGAACCAGTCCGTCCAGTCTACAGTTTTCGCCAAACCATTTAATTGTTCGGCGACGTCATATTCATTGTTAATATTGCGTTTTTTAATTGGCAGTAATACCCGTGACGCGACACGAGACCATAGGCAAATACGATAAATTTGCTCTAACGTTGCGGACACCGCCAAGCGACCTGTGCTTTTTATATCACTGATAATGTCCATGCTGCTAAGCTCAGTGTGCAATGGCGCTTCTAAGCCATCGGCACAAGTAATAACAATGTCGTAACGCTTTTGACTGGTTACAGTAGCAGAAGAGTCGTCGTCAGGCGACTGAGTATTCTGTATTTGGTTGTCTATAACTGAGCTGTTTTTAGAGGTTGGACTGTTTTCAGAGATTGGGGTGGACATATTGGGCCTTTACGTTGTGTGATGCTTAGGGTCTGTTTGTTCTATAAAACAACCTATCTTTGCTTTAAGTCCTTATCAAGCGGATTGCGCCTGCATTAGACTAGCATTTCTTGATAGGTTAATTTTAATAAGGGTATAGAGTTGGTATTAGTTCAATGCGATTGCGGGGTTGGGTCTAATAAGCTGTATTCATAAGCTTAAGTTAAAATGTTTTTAGGTTGAAATGAGTCAATACGAGGCAAAATTTGGTTGAATAGTTATTCTATTTAAGCTTAATTTTAACAAAGTAGTGGCTCATTTCAGACAAAAATAGTCAATTGTAGATTGTGAATGCAGCTTCTTCTAATATTAAAGATTTTAACACACTAACCGATGCGGTTTTAAAATTAACAAGGTTTAATAATATTCAGAGAGACTGGGTTTAATTTGTCCGTTTGCAGACCGATAGCTTCAAATAGCCTAGTCTACTGACTCATCTATTCGGTATCGTTCCCCATATGCGTGGTAACTTCAAACGGTTTGGTTTGAATGGGGTAATCGACATCTTTCGGCATTAAAATTCGCATGTGCGGGTAGGGGATGCTAATGCCGGCATCCTGAAGCTTGGTTTTAATACTTTCATTTAGCGCCTCTTTGATACGCGGTATTTGCGGCACCGCTGCTGGTGTAACCCAAAATCTGACAATAAAGACCACCCCAAAGTCGCTAATCTCTGAGATAGTAGCCGATGGTTCAGGACGCTTTAAGATTTTATCCATGTCCTCTATAACGCCTAATATCACCTCTCTTGCGGCATCAATGTCAGCCTCTAAAGCAATACGGGCAAATACATCAAACCGAATAAAATTCTTTGAAGTCAAATTAGTCACTTCTGACGAGGCTACTGTGGAGTTTGGAATTATCACTGTGATGTTATCGCGGGTTAAGATATGCGTGGTGCGTAAGGAGATGAGAATGACGCGTCCTTCTTTATTATCTAGGCTAATCCAGTCGCCCACTTGAATAGATTGCTCAAGTAAAATGGTGATACCTGAGATAAAATTAGCAATCGTTTGTTGCGCGGCAAAACCAACTGCCAAGCCAACAATACCAAGACCGGCTACCAGTGACACAATATCAAACCCAAATTGAGCCATGACACTGGCGAGACCAAAGACGACTATTAGTACCGAAAAGACGTTTTTTAGTAGCTGCTCAATGGAAGCGTTTAGCCCATAATGCTTGAGCACGCGGCTGATGACCTGCTCAGATGATGTCCATAGTACAAAGTAAATACCTGCCCAAATACTGGCTTTGGCAGTGGCTTTAACCGTAGAAGGGTCAATATTAATTTGACTCATTATGGCAATTATACAGCTGACAAACCATAAATAACGAATCGTTGAGCGCACAACGTTCATCCGCTTATCACTCAGCTTGAAGCGCTCTTTATTATGCTTAATAATATATGTCAGTAGCCAATAAAAGCAGCCTAAAACTGCTAATAAGATGACAATTTTAATCGTTGTGCTGGCAAGCTCAGCACCGCGAGATGCCCAATCGTGCGTTTCTTCCTCTAGATCACCACCAATAGCCAGATATAAGCTCGTATATAGATCGTGCAAGATCTCTTGGAAAAATTCGCTAATTCGAGAGCCAGTTTCACTTGCCATGGGTCTGCCTAAATCGTTAAGGGAGGGTTAATATAAATTTTATTCTATAATATACAACAATTTCGTTAACGTTTATTTTATAAGTTAAAGTTTATTTCATAACAAGCAAAACACCTTGTTGTTAAACAACAAGGTGTGAAATAGATTTCGCGATTAGAATATAAATAGTCAGGTGATCTTTCGAATAGCACTAGTTTAATTGACTGCTGTCTATTGACTAATGGCTATTGCTTTTGGCTATTAACTATTGCTATTGGCTATTTTACTTCTGGTATCTCTAAGCGCCGTACGCAAGCCCTCTAATATAGTAGGGTGATAAAAAGGACTGGCCAACAAACCATCTATCGTAATGTCATTGGTGATCGCTGTCGCCAAGATATGAGCGATATACTCCGCATCTGGGCCAACCATACAAGCCCCCAGTACGTGACTGGTCTCAGTACTGGCGTAAATACGCAATAAGCCACAATTTTCACCCATAATACGACTACGCCCCTGATTGTCGAAGCTAACCTCACCAATCACATGGGATATTCCTTCACTTTCAATCTCTGACAGCGATTTTCCGACGTTGATAATTTGAGGCGAGCTGAAAATAACGGACATGGCAGTGGCTGGTTTTTTGGCCTTATCGGGTGTCACATCACTGAGAATAGAGGTATCAGCCGCGCAATCAGGATCATCAGCAATGGCCTCACTAATGGAAACGCTATTGGCCTTGTGGGTGATCAATAATCCCACCTCTTTACCTGCCAGATAACCCTCGTTACTGGTGACATGTAGTAGGGGCCTATAAGCATTGGCATCACCAACGATAAAGACATCCGTACCCTCGATAGTATTATGAATTTTACCCGTGGTTTTATCCATATTGAGTGGGCGATTTTTGTCATCCAATTGAACCCCTAAATGCTCAAGACCAAGCGTATGAATAGTATTACGTCGACCCGTGGCAACCAATACCTTCTCACCACGCCATGTCTGTCGCTTTCCATCTTCATCCGTATATTCTATAACGGCAAGAGACCCATCGTTCATGCTGCCTTCTCGAGCCACACTCTCGATAGTGGTATTTAAACGCAAATCGAGACTGTGGGATAAGCATTCAATGGCTTTTTCATTGACCTTTTCATCACGTAGACCGCCTACACGCTTCGCACGATTAAATAGGACGACCTCTACACCCAATCTACTGAACGCTTGCGCCAACTCTAGCCCTATAGCGCCAGCTCCGACCACAGCCATTGACTGAGGTAAATCTGGTATCTCAAACACAATATCCGAAGTCAGTAAGGCATCCCCTAGGCTTTCTTTCCAGCCATCAGGGATATAAGGCTTGGAGCCTGTTGCGATGACTATGTGATCCGCCTTAATATACTGCGTTTCACCGCTCGCCGTATGCGCTTCGATCAGTCCTGATTCAGTGATCAGCGCACGACCGTAGATCTTAGTATCCTCATCCCAACTTTCCGCATTTTTAAGCGGATAGCTGGCGAAGTGGTCACGCTCGCGTCGCACACGTTGCATTACTTGCTTGCCATTGATGCTTGCTTGACCCTCAATGCCAAACTCATCAGAATTATCCGCATGATAAGCGCGTTCTGCGGCGGCGATAAGCAGCTTACTCGGCATACAGCCCATGGTGGTACAGGTCGTTGACCAAATGCCTTCATTGATAATAACAAGATTATCCGTTACTTTATTGATTTGACGATACGCATTATGCCCTGCGGTGCCTGCCCCGATAACTGCGGCATCAACATGACGAATGGCTTTATTGGCGTCAGTGTCACTTTGAGTCATTACAAGTATATCCCTTGGTAAGTGCGTTCAAAATATAGGTGAGTTGATAGATGAAGACTTTAAAATTGGTTTGTCGTGAGGTAATGATATAAAAGGGCTTAGAACTTCATATCTGAATCTTCGTATCTGAACCTTCGTAGCTAAACAACGTATTGAGTATTTAATAGCCAAAACCTGACGACTACCTAAGCCAAGATATCGAGCAATCTGTCAGCATAACCCTTTGCCCGAAGGTTGCGCTGAGCGTGTGTTAACTGTCCGTCTTTGTTAAATACAAAGGTTGAGCGCACCAGTCCCATCGTTTTTTTGCCATACATAGTCTTCTCTTTGATAACATCAAAGTGTTGGCATAGCTTTTCATCGGTGTCACTGATCAATGCAATCTGTAAATCTTGTTTGTCGATAAACCTTTTGTGCGACTCAATGCTGTCTCGTGATACGCCAACGATAGAGTAGCCCAATGTTTCAAAGTCATTAAGCTTGGCCGTAAAATCAGTAGCTTGAGTGGTACACCCAGGTGTGTTGTCTTTTGGGTAGAAATATAAAATGAGACCTTTGTTGCTGTCCTGCAGTAAGCTTTTTAAGCTAATGTCAGTTTCAACTATTTCCTCGTCAACTTTTTGCACCATAGGGACAGTAAATTCAGGTAAGTTTAAGTTTTCATCCGTTGGCTTCGCCATCATGAGATCCTTTTTTGAGTGGGTTTTTTTGATTTAATCGGATTGTTTATAGGTTTGTTTTCAACAAACGGTATAGCTATAGTCAAAGAAGTCTAAAATGGTTACAAGGCAACCGAGTGCAAGTAGCAAGTAATACGAGAGTAGACTTAACGAGGTTAACACTGTAACCGTTTAGTTGTTCGATGACTATATGATGTATAAAGATATATAAAACAATTATGCTATAAAAAAAGGCTGACGTATGCCAGCCTATTTTAGTAACCTTTTTAGTATTTGCTTATACAAGTCGCTTATAGAGGTTGCTTAGCTTATATAAACCTAGATAGCTCGGTAGGATGATCTCATTAATTGAGTTAACCTGCTTTTTTAGGCAAATTGAGTTTGATATCTTTTGTGCACTGTTGTAACTCTTGCTGCATCTTTTGGACATAAGGCAATTGCGAAGGGTCTTTATTACTTTGTGCGTAGCTTTCAATTTCCCAAGTTTGTCCAATGGTCATTTTACTACGGACATTGACCTGACAACTACACAGCTTTTTAGCATTCGCCGTGTCAGCGATTTTATTATCCACAACGCCTTTAACACATTTGTCAATTTGGTCTTGTTTAATGTCTACCGCTTGAGCGGGTGACATAAATAATGTGGCTGAAGCCAATATCGCGAAAGCGGGTAAGATTTTATTGGTTTTAAACATCATAAAGTAAAGTCCTTAAAGCAATTCGATCGTAAACGTTGAACTATATATCAATTGATAAAATAAGACGTTGATAATAAGAGTCGTCATGCCAATCAGTGTGTTAACAACTTAGTTGACGTATTTAAAGTCTATAGCCATTTCAATTCTATAGACAAGGTAGTTAATAGCCACTGTTGGCAGTCACGCTATTGGCTACCTACTTTAACAATAGCCAGAGACGATTCATATTGCTTTTTGCTATGCCGTTGCAAAGTAATGTTGCTAGACAGTTGGTTTTTCATTAAGACTTTAAACAATAATATCCCAAAAAATTAATTTCAGAACATTTTCAAGGTAATCAATAGGTTAAATTCATTAACCTGGCTAAACTCAAGCATACTGTGACTTTCATAGGGTCATAAATGACGCAATATTTTCATTCAGAAAGTTAAACCATGTCGTTATCTAGTCTGCATATCGAGTAACACTCTAAACCGCATAACGAGTAGGGTCGCTGACACCCGCATCACTAAATCCTCTCTTACGTAACGTACAGCTATCGCATACCCCGCACGCTCGACCTTCGGCATCTGCTTTATAGCATGATATGGTCTGAGAATAATCCACTCCCAATGACGTTCCGAGTTGGATCGTCTCCGCTTTTGACAGCTTTTGTAAGGGAGTTTGGATATGCAGTTTATGACCAGTCACCCCTGCTTTAGTTGCTAAATTTGCCATGACTTCAAAGGCTTCAATATATTCAGGTCGGCAGTCAGGATAGCCTGAATAGTCGACTGAACTGACTCCAATAACAATATGATTGGCTTCTGTGACTTCAGCTACTGCCAGCGCATACGATAAAAAAATAGTATTTCTAGCTGGCACATACGTGTTTGGAATGGCATCGTTGTCGATGGTATCCGTATGAGTGGGGAACTTTTGCGCATCGCCATCAGGCACTACCATATCATGGTCAGTAAGCGAGGAGCCGCCAAGTTGAGCGATATCGATATTAATGATCTTATGATCAACGCCAGCTTGTTCGGCAATTTTCTTAGCAGCAACCAGCTCACTATTGTGGCGCTGACCATAATTAAAACTGACCGCAGTGACTTTGGCAAAGCGCTGTTTTGCCCAATAAAGACAGGTAACCGAATCAAGACCACCTGACAGTAATACGACAGCATTTTGATTTGTGGTTTGCTCTAGAGTTTGATTTGGGGTTTGGTCTTGGGATTGTTTTAAAGTCTGGGATGTGGAATGAGTTTGAATTTCTGGGGTATCGTTTTGCAAGTTATTGACCTCGCTAGAAGTTGGGAGAGGAAAGTGATCTCTTAGAAGTTATAATTTAGAAACTGTCAGTTCTAAACTGTTATTTAATAAAAGTAGATTTTAACAAAGTTAGCCGTAAACAAAGAGAGTTTGGCACAAAAATAATGTCGCGCAATATGAGTCAATGAACTCAATTGCTCATTCACTCACTAAACATTTACTTAATTGATAATGATAGCGTTTATATAAACTATCCTAATCAAAGCGATAGATATCCATCCCCAAACTATAATGCACCATACTTTCATGTATGACCGAGACGCGTTGACCTGACCCAAGCGCAAAAAACAAAGGCAACAGATGTTCAGCAGTTGGATGAACCTGATCTGCATCAGCGAATTGTTGCCAGTCTAAAGCCGCCGGAATATCCGTCTTAAGCTGATTAAGTAGCCACTGTTTAAATGACTTAGCTAATGTATCCTCACTTTTGGCATGCCACTTAATCGCACGTAAATTATGAGTAATACTGCCAGAGCCGATGATCAATAGTTGTTCATGCCGCAATTGCGAAAACAAGCTGCCCAATTGATAACACGCATAAGCATCAAAATATCTGGGTAAAGATATCTGAACAACCGGAATATTCGCCTCAGGATACAGATGAATCAAAGGTGTCCATACACCATGATCCAGAGGTCTCAGCGGATTTAAGCTATTGATAATACCCATCTTGTTCAGTTGAGCGGACAGTGATTCTGCTAGTGCAGGCGCGCCTTTTGCAGGATAATTTAACTCATGCAAAGCACGATCAAAGCCTGAAAAGTCATGCCAGGTTTGCGGTTGCGGATTGCTTGAGATCTCCAAAGTATGACTCACCCAGTGCGCCGACATAATAATGATAGCTTTTGGTAGGGGCAAGTTTTGTCCCACTCGCGCCAACGCATTAGTGGTCGTGCTTTTCTCCAAGGCAAGCGTTGGCGCGCCATGCGAAATAAATAACGCTGGCAAGGTGGAAGTGGGCTGTGCAGGCGCAATCACCTCACCACTGGTCAACGGTGTAATGCTAGTCGATAAGGACTTGGGTGCCCCTTGAGTCAGTGGCTGTGTTACTTTTTTTGATGGGTTCATGGCTTAAGTTATGGGGGCATCATTACGTTTTTAAAGACAAGCTTCGCTAAAATTATGTCAGCATTTAAATGCTTTGCAGTAGTCATTTCCATTTGTCACACTTATGATATTCAAGCTTATATAAGGTAACAGTCATGGTTTAGGATTTGATGTAGCCAATCCCGCTTGTACGCTATATCTAGTTATCTAAGTGATGCGTCGCTACAGCTTGGGGCGTCGCTTGCTTCGCGTCGCCACCCCAAGCCTACCTCCGCTATCACTTATCTCACTAGGATACCGCTACAATCGGGGCTAAACTTCCTTGTTCAATAAAGCAACTGTTATTTTAAGAGGGTACTATTTTATGATACTGTTATTTCGCAAGACTTTTTTCAAGTAGCTATTATTTTATGAGACTATTACTTCAAGTGGTTATTATTTTAAGTGAGTCGCAAGCCAGTGACTCGAATGTACAGCATAGTTTAGGAGTTAGCTAATGGAAACAGTCGCTAATATATTTAAAACGCTTGTTGCCATGCTGCTAATGTCGGCAGCTTTGTTTGGGTTATGGCGATTATATGATAGTTATGTAACGGAACAGAAAGATGTTTATTGGTCTATTGAAGATAAACCTTCTAAAGAAGAGCTCACTCAATTAACAACTCCTCTTATTGAAAATCTACCACAGCCCGACAAAACTAAATATCTTACAAAACTAGTGTTGAGATCTATATCAATGACCTACAACAACCCTAATGACAGGACTGAAGATCTATTAATCGAAAATGTTAAAAAACAAGGCATATGGGAGGAAGTTGAGTTGAATGGAGGTCATTCTGGCAATCATAAATTTTGTTATAACCAGTTCGAGATCAGTGTTAACAACAATGAATATAATACTTTTCAGTTCAAAGATAGTCGGGACAAAAGCCTAACGGTCAATGTCGGGTGGCATAGAACAGGGATTTGCCGAGGTAAGTATATACAACGTTTAGTGGCAAAAGAGCAATTAAATAAGCCAAGTTAACGATTTTGAACGGCTAAACTATTTCATTAGTGCTTGCTTGTAGAGTACGTCTCTCTAATTACCCCGATGATACGGGTGGTTATGATTAATACTCATCGCTCGGTACAGCTGCTCCATCAATACTACCCGAACTAAAGGATGGGGTAGGGTAAGCGGCGATAAGGACCACTTAAAGTCGGCCGCCGCCAACACTTCAGGGGAAACCCCATCAGCTCCGCCAATCACTATTGCAATATCATCGCCAAGTTGCATGGCTTCATTGAGCTTATTTGCCAACTGTTCGGTCGATAGCATTTTCCCTTTAACATCAAGTACCCACAGCTTTTCACGGCTGTTCGACTGATGGCTTGATAAAATAGCACTGCCTTCTTGTTCGCGATACTGGGCTAAATTTGCCTCTGAAGGATTTTTAGCTCTTTTAGCAGGTGTCAGTTCTGCTATTTCAGTGCTCAGCATCGGCTGAATACGTTTGTGATACTCATCAAATCCAGTGCTGATCCAGTTTGGCATTTTATTGCCAACACTCAAAATTCGTAACTTCATAGGTAGCCTTTAAGCGTTATCTAAACGCTATCGATAATTTTTGTGACAAGAAATGTATTGGCGTTAACCGTTAACTCGTTATCAGTAAACATTAATTGATTAAGTAAAATGCAGACTGCTTGTATAAGATAACGACTATAAGATACCAACTAATAAAGGGAGTTAAATCGCCTTAAAAAAGGAGTTAAATTGCAGTAATGTGCTTAACTTTACCTAAATTTTTGACGCCCAATAAATTCGTATCTAAATATTTCAGAATTTACCCATCAAGCTTAAGCCTTATAAAACTTAATATTCAATTAGAGCCAACTTAATAAGACCATAAAAGTTGCTAAAGTCAATACATTTGAGTGAAATTTATAAACTTATCCACAGGTTAAATAAGACTTAAGGGTCAAGTTGTGAAACATATTAAGATCTAATATATAAGCCTACAAAATATTTAAATTTAACAGTCATTTAATAGTTATTGATACTAAGTAATTGATTTTATTAATAAAAATAACTGTATAAAAAATGAACAATTTTATTCAACCTCCTATGTTCTCTAGGGTATAACTTGTCAAGGGGTAGCTTATCCACAGAGTTATCCACAGTTAATGGGGAAAACTCCTAATCGCCTTGCTAGCTGTGCGCTCACAACAATTTAACAAACTCATTTAAAAAAATGTAGACTTTTATATAGATTAAAAAGCTAAATAAGTTTGCTAAATATTTTGAGAATTTGATCATTTTGTATGCTAAAAATAAGGGGTGTTTCACAAATATGACGCTAGCATGATTGTTTAATGACAGTAGGTTTATTTACGAGGAGCTTTTACAAAATGACAGCCTTCAAAATATTAAGTCGGCTTCACAATATAAAGGTATAAAACTAAAATATACCAAAGCCAATATTTAAAGAAATAGCAGCTTTATAAGCTGCTAACTTGAAAGTGTATTAACTCGAGACCATGTTAAGCTAACTCATATTAATCCTACTGTTAGTAATAACGGCACTTATCTTTTTTGATAGGTAGATGTTTACTTAAGGCTTAATATCAGTCTCATTAACAAGGTCATGTGTGACGCGTTAATCTTTACGATAGATTAAATCCCAAACACCGTGCCCACGGTCTAAGCCTCTTTTTTCAAACTTAGTCATAGGACGAAAGTCGGGTCGAGGAGTAAAGTTTCCCACGCCAGCGGTATTGGTTAGTCCATCAACGTTATCTAAGACATCAAGCATCCAGAAGGCATAGTGTTCCCAATCTGTGGCAGCATGAAACCAACCACCAGCCTTTAGACAACGGGTTAATATCTGCATACGCTCAGGGCTAACAAAGCGTCGTTTGTAATGACGTTTTTTTTGCCAAGGATCTGGGAAGTAGAGCTGGATACGATCGATATGATTTTCAGGCAGTTGCTGCATTAAGCGAATGGCATCACCATTAATGATCTTTAAATTGCTTAACCCTTGCTCACTAGCCATAACGGCACATTTACCGATACCAGGCTCATGGACTTCAATACCAACAAAGTTACGCTTAGGGTCTGCCTTCGCCATTTCAACAAGTGAGCTACCCATACCAAAACCGATCTCAAAAGTTAGCGGCGCATCTGGACCATTAGGGGTTTGCTTGGTATCGCTAAACAGGGCGCGCAAATCAGTAATGTTATCGATAAGTCCTTGACCTTTATCGTCTGTTGAATTGACGATATAGACGGCATAAGCTGGATCCGTTAGCGCATTTTCCGCAGACTTACTGACATGAGTACGGCGCTTCATAAAGGTATTAATAAAGCGCGGGAATGCAGTCTGCTTATTGTCAGTATGACTGCTAACAGAGTGGCTATTAGTATCATTGTGATCAGTGTCGCCACTAGGCGAATTATTTGTACTCATATCAATTGAACCCTAAAATAAACAGTAATTTTGGCGTATTATAACGCAAATCACGTGTAATACGATGACCAAACGATGAGAGTTCGTTTGGTCAGGCATTGTATCCGTTTAACACAAGGCTTAGTTCTAATGTTATTTATAGAAGAGACCTCGCCACCACCATTCTATCAAGATC
This sequence comes from Psychrobacter sp. CX5, assembly GCF_057621535.2. NCBI lineage: Bacteria > Pseudomonadati > Pseudomonadota > Gammaproteobacteria > Moraxellales > Moraxellaceae > Psychrobacter > Psychrobacter sp. CX5. The sequence goes on from NZ_CM177735.1 coordinate 2,150,565, forward strand.
AGCTGACGCAAGAGCAACGTGTTCAGTTGGATAAATGGTTTATTGGACACCGTTCACAGCGTTATTATCTAAAGCGTTTTGCACAGTTCGATACTCAAGGCTACTTGTCACCTAAGTGGAATTGGGCTGCCTTCTTTGTGACCTTTGGCTGGCTGCTATATCGAAAGCGCTATTTGGACTGTATTGTCTACACCATTGCTGGTTGGTCGTTTATTCAGCTCAATGTCGTCATAATATTAGTGGCATTCGAGTTTGCCTTTATGTCGTTTGTACCGGATGTTTATCAAATGGCGACACGGATATTGATTGCCTTGCTTATTTGGATATTTTGGGCGGCAATGGTGGCGCGCTGGGCGGATGCTTATTATTACCGGATGGCGCGACGAGAAATAGCAGATGTACTGGTCGACTATCCTCGAGAGCCAAAAAGACAACAGGAGCATTTACAAAGAGAGGGCGGCGTCAGCGTGGTCGGTATGGGGTTTGCTTTTGGGCTGTTCAGTTTTTTATTGATGGTGATCTATCAGCAATTTTTGCCCATATATGCTCAGCCGAAAGAGAAAGGCATTATCAATGACACCTTTGTAGCTACCCGTATCGCAACTACTTATGTAGAGGAGAGGTATCAAGGTAGGGGAGACTGTCCCGTAGAAGAACGTTTTGATAATTTACCTGCCAAATTAAATGATAATTTAAATGAAACTGCGAATAATTATTTAAGCTTAGAGGTGGTGCAGCAGCCCCCTGCACTTGGCAATAGATCCAGTAGTTGTGCCCTTATAGCCCGTATACAAAATGTGCCATTTCCAAATCGTAATTTAAATGGACAGACTTATATTATGTATCGCTCAGCAGATGGCAATAATGAGATTGAACCTAACAATGGCATATGGCGCTGTGTGACTTCTCTGAATAAGAAGCAAAAGCCTCACATTTGCCAAACTGAATAACTTAAGCTAAATAAACCTCATTCTCAACTCTTAACGTAGGCTGTGGCTTTAACCCAGCATTTTGATTAAAGGTCTTAATTTGCTGGGCTAAAAGCACCAGCCTACAGTGAATTATAATAAGTTGAGAACGGGTTAAATAAATTATACAAACTAACTTTTAACTAAATAACCTTAAACTAAATAACCTTAAACTAAATAACCTTAAACTAAATAACAGACAACTCAGTCAATGCGGTTTCTATCATTCGCTTTTTTTAGTCTTATTTTAAGTCGCTATATTTATTGATACCAACTGCCGTTTCTATATCCTCTAAATCAAGTTTTTTACCCTCATCATGGTCAGAGTCGAACAGACTCTCAAGCTCCATCATCGAGGACTGAACCGATTCTATCAGTTTGGCTTCATCTTCATAGATCGCTTGCTGTTGATTTAGCAGCTTATCATCATAATCACGGAACGCTTTAATGGTCTCACGTGCTTTGTCAGGAGACATACCGAGTATTTCAAGTGATTCACGAGACATATCCAATGATGATAGGTAAGTCTCACGCCATATATGGGTAATCCCTATTTCCCGCAGGCGATAAAAGTGGTTACGGTTGCGGGCCCGAACCAGTATCTTAAGATTAGGATAATGATTATGCAAATATTGAGCGGTGGCTATGGAGCGTTCAACATTATCAATGGCGATAATGAATACTTTGGCTTTATCGATGCCAGCGGTGCGCAATATCTGAGGGTTTTGCGGATTTCCATAATAGACTTGGTTACCAAACTTGCGCACGAAATCAACTTGGTTAGCTGAGCTTTCAATAGCGGTGAATTCGATATTGTGCATCCGCAGCACCCGTCCGATAATTTGCCCAACACGACCAAATCCAGCGATAATCACAGGGTGCTCGTGATCAGGAATGCTGTCATATTCTCTATCTGGTTGACGTTTTGCAAATCTAGGCTCACCAAACTTCTCTAATAGTAAAAATCCAATGGGTGTAAGCGCCATTGATATCGTGACAATGAGTGTCAGTAGGTTAGCGTACTCTTGATTTAACACATTTTGATTGGCAGCGGTACTGAACAAGACGAAGGCAAATTCACCGCCTTGGGCCAACGTCACCCCAAGTCGAATACTCGTCGGCAAACGATTGCCTAATAGCCGTGCAATAATACTGATGACACCAAATTTGATCACCATTAATACGATGGCCGCGCCGATGATTAGTATAGGATGAGCCATTATAAGCTTCACATCCGTTAGCATCCCGACGGACATAAAGAACAGCCCTAATAATAGGCCTTTAAATGGTTCAATACTGGCTTCAAGCTCATGGCGATATTCCGAGTCAGCTAATAGCACCCCTGTTAAGAAAGCGCCCAATGCCATCGACAGACCAATCTGACCCATCAAAATGGACACACCCATCACGATAAAGAGTGCCACAGCGGTTAATAATTCGTTGGCACCGCTTAACGCTACGAATTTGAAAAAGGGGCGGACGACGTAACGGCTGACGACAAATAAACCGCCAAATACGGCGACCACTTTTGCAAAATACATGATGTCATACGTTTGCTCACGCACCCCAGATAAAAAGGGAATGACTGCTAATAAAGGGATAACCGCAATATCTTGGAACAGTAAGATGGTAAAAGCTTCACGCCCGTGAGTGCTGGATAGTTGCTCTTTTTCTGTCAAAACTTGTAATACAAAGGCGGTAGAGGACAGTGCCAAACCAAAACCGACGATGAATGCGGTATCTAGTCTTAAGGGGCTAAACTGATATAACAGTCCCATGAGTAATAGCCCCGTTACCCCGACTTGCAGACCACCGAACACAAATATTGAATGACGTAATGCCCAAAGACGTGAAGGCTGTAGCTCCAAACCAATGACAAACAGGAGCATGACCACCCCGAACTCGGAAAAGTGCATCAAGCTTTCTGCATCACCGGCCACATCTAATACACTCGGTCCTAGCAATAGCCCCGTAATTAAGTAACCTAAGACGGTGGAGATATGAAGTCGCTTACCTAGAGGCACTAATAACAGTGCCGCCCCTAAAAATATCGTGACTTGTAGCATTAGGCTAGGTTGGACAACGGAAGCTGCGAGCATGTAGGGTCCTTATATATGGTGCATCTTCAAGGAGCAAAGAGACTCTTAGGTTTAAGTCTTGAAGGATAAGTCTTGAAGGATAAATAAAATGTAAGGGTCTGTCTATTTAAAATATGCCCATTTAGAGTCTGTCTTTTTGAAAGTTGCCTAGTTAGGGTCCGTTTATTTCTTCTTATAAATTTTCCATGTGCCATTATCGGCAAGAGGATGGCTGTAAGCATCATTGCGACGTTTACGAGGTTTTTGGCGGCTATCGACAATTTTGAAATTAGGCAGTGCTTGGACTATCAAACCCGTACGGTAAAACCTGATACGTTCTGGGTCAAGCAGCTCTCCCTTATTATCACGACAAAATACATAAGCACGTAGATCAATAAACTCTCGATGAGCGACTAAACGTGCCGTTTCATCGTGTTGAAATACTTTCTCAAGCCTCAGAAATTCAGACTCTGTAAATTCACCGCATTTATCAATTAAGGCGCCCACCGAACCAAAGTTTTTGGATTCTTTGGCACGGGTTTTGGTTAAATGCAAACGCTGAACATTGTAAATAAATTGTGGTATCTCTAAGCTTGCGGGTAGCGGTAAATTATCTGGGGGAAGGTAGGCCGCAGGATAAAATTGCAATGCACGCTCAATAAAAGGCTGCCAACGCTTATGATAGGCGGCCACCTCATCATGATTGCCCATATAGATCGGCATATCTCTTACTTGAGAGAGTATATCAGGTGGGAATTGGTCATGACGAAAGGCTGCAATGTCCGCCTGAAGGGTAGACAATAATTCTTTAGCGTGTTTCTTCCCCTCCTTGGATAAAGGATCTTGGATTATTTCTTCTGGAGCGACGAAGGGTGCAGAGCGTCTTGACATAATTGCTATAGGTTCATTATTAAGAGGATTAAAACCATGGTATCATAACCAGATAATTTAACTGAAATTAGTCTTTGGTATAACGAGGTTCAAGAAGTGACTAACGGTAATCAAAAAATATTAGTTAGTGATGCGAGTTGTTTTTGAATAATCCTATTTTTGTTTTGAACAACTAGATAATCATTTTTAATAACCAGATAACTTTTTAATGAACCAGAAAACTTTTTAATGAACCAGAAAACTTTTTAATGAACCAGACAACTTTTTAATGAACCAGACAACTTTTTAATTATTAAGATAATATTATTCATTTTTTCAGTAAATTAATAGTTATTTTATGACAACAGACCTCAATAGGTCTTAAACAAACAGACCCTAATGTTAACAACCTGTATGCATAGCTAAAGTTGGTCAGTTTTAGATAGAAATAACCAATAGGAAGTTGTGCAAACAGGTTCTAAATATAATCATCAAGAATTCTGATTTTAATTCAATCATTAACACCTTGTAAAACCAAGTGAGATAAGCAATGTCCATGAAACCTGTCGTCGCCCTAATCGGCCGCCCGAATGTGGGTAAATCGACAATATTTAACCAAATGACCAAATCCCGTCAAGCCCTAGTAGCTGATCTATCCGGCTTAACCCGTGATAGACAGTATGGTGACGCAACGTATAATAACAAATCATTCGTTGTCATTGATACAGGGGGTATCGGTGAGGCTGACGATGGTCATGGCAGTATCGATGACTATATGTCAGCTCAGTCGCACACCGCTATACATGAAGCAGATATTTTAGTATTCGTGGTTGACGCAAGAGCTGGCATGATCGGCGCTGATGCTGAAATTGGTAGAATGCTTCATACTCTTGGTAAACCTGTGTTTTTAGTTGCCAACAAAATTGACGGAGTACATGATGCTGCCCCTGCAGAGTTTTATGCCTTAGGTTTGGGTGAGCCGTATCCTATGACTGCCAGTCATGGCCGCGGTATAGGTAATTTGCTTGAAGACTTAACAGCAGATATGCCTGAAGATGTTGAAGATGAAGCACATGATGGGCTTAAGCTTGCGATAATCGGGCGTCCAAATGTTGGAAAATCGACCCTAGTAAACCGAATGTTAGGGGAAGATAGAGTCGTGGTCTATGACATGCCAGGGACGACACGAGATAGTATTTATATCCCATTTGAGCGTAATGGCAAAAACTATGTCTTGATAGATACCGCAGGGGTACGTCGCCGCGGACGTATTGATGAGAAAGTTGAGAAGTTCTCCGTCATTAAAGCCTTACAAGCAATTAAAGATGCCAATGTTGTTATCGCCGTCATTGATGCGCAAGAAGGGATTGTCGATCAAGACTTGCATATGCTGGGTTATGCCCTTGATGCGGGCAGAGCTATGGTCGTTGCGATCAATAAATGGGATGATCTTCATGAAGATAAAAAAGAGATGGTGCGTATAGAGCTTGACCGCCGTTTCAACTTTATACCGTATGTCAAAGTGCATTTTATTTCTGCCCTGCACGGTACCAATGTGGGTAACTTATATCCGTCGATTCATAAAGCGTATGAATCTTCGATGTTTAAAGTATCTACTAACCGTTTGACTCAGATTTTGGAAGATGCTGTATCTGCTAATCCGCCTCCGATGTCAGGTGGTCGCCGAATTAAACTCCGTTATGCCCATTTAGGGGGTCATAACCCACCAGTTATTGTTATTCATGGTAATCAGACTGGGTCATTACCAAAAAGCTATCAACGCTATTTGGAAAATGAGTTTCGTAAAGTGTTTAAGCTTGAGGGCACGCCGTTAAAGGTTGAATTTAAACTCAATACCAACCCTTATGCCGGTAAGAAAAAACCATCGACGAAGACAGTGAGACCGGGTGTTTCAGAAGCCCGTGCCAAAAGACGTAAGATGAAGTATAAAAAAGGCTCGCATAAAAGATAGTCTTGCATAAACGATATACAATACTCTTGCGATAGTTGGAACGACTAAACGGTTACGGTGTTAACCTCTCTAAGCCTTGTTTAGTAGTACCTTCGCTCGGTTGCCTTTTCATCATTGTAGAGCTTTTCGACTCTACTTTATAATAAAAAAAGGGACTGTCCATGGACAGTCCCTATTTTTATGTTTGTCAAAGCACCACAGGCGCGACTTAAATCTTCAATAAGTTAGAATAAGTCGCTGAAGAATTTTACAATATGTTGCCAAGCACGTTTCATAATACCTGATTTAGCCACATCTTGAGTGGCGACGATTGGTACAGAGGCCACTGATTTACCATCAACCACTGCCATCATTTTACCGATCTCTTGACCTTTAGCAATAGGGGCCTCAATGTCATCAGAGATATTAACGATTGAGCTTACTTTATCCTTTTGAGTTTTGGCAATCAATACTTTTAAGGCTTCGCCGGTAGCAACTTTAACACTGTCAGTCTCACCAAAGCTGACAGGGACGGTCTGAACAAATTGATTTGCTGGCGACAAGACGACAGTATCAAAATGCCCAAATCCCCAGTTTAATAGCTCACGCGATTGATCCGCCCGTGATTGCATGCTATTACTACCCATAATAACGGATATTAAACGCATATCTTCACGTTTGCTAGAGGCCACTAAGCAGTAACCGGCAGCATTAGTATGACCTGTTTTTAAGCCATCTACTGTTGAATCTGTTAGCAATAAGGCGTTACGATTACCTTGTGTAATATTGTTATAAGTGAACTCTTTTTCTGAATAAATCTTATAATAATCGCCACCTTGCTTGATGATTGCGCGAGCCAAAATCGCTAAATCGCGAGCCGAAGCGACATGACCCTCAGCGGGCATACCAGTCGCATTAACAAAGTGGGTATTGGTCATACCAAGTTTTTTGGCCTCAGCATTCATAAGCTGCGCAAAGGCCTCTTCACTACCGGCAATATGTTCTGCCATTGCTTTAGAAGCATCATTACCAGACTGAATAATAATGCCTCGAAGCATATCAATGACAGAGGCTGTTTTATTGACCGGCACATACATGCACGACTCACTACTGCTACCACGACACCATGCATTTTTACTCATAAGGACTTGCTCGTCCTCTTTGAGATCACCTGACATTAACTTATCTTCAATGATATGACTCGTCATCATTTTGGTCAGTGATGCAGGAGGTAGCGGTTCATCAGCATTCTTTTCCGCCAGTATTACACCGGTATCATAGTCCATTAAGATGTAAGCTTTATTATCCATTTCAGGCGGACTAATAGTTGCTGCTAAGGATGTACTGGATAACAGTAGGACAGTAGAGCCTATAAACAAAGACTTAAGGGAGGTCAGGGGTGAGGTTGAGTTGGTTTTATCTTTTGTTGAGGGAAATAGTTTAGTTGCAAAAGCAGTCATATCTAAGACACCGTATTTGGTCATAGGTTATTCAGTATATAGATCAGTAGAAAGAGCGCTGGGCAGTTAAAGCGGATGTGGTTGGTCTAGAATAATAAGACGCATAATCACAGTTGGCTGACTTCCGTAGCTGATTGATAATATTTGACTACATCTGAATGAATCTAAATTAGGAGTAAAGGTTTAATGCAATAGAGTACCATGGAAGAGGTCACTATATGCTTTAGGTATCATATATCATCCCCTACTATAAACCAGTCGCGCTCTATAAGCGACAGGCAAATGCCTGTAGGGTTAAATAAAAGTGTATATTAACAAATTGTACAAATCGGTTAAACCGTTAAATGTAGCAATGACTAGAAATATCGTCAGCGTACTACTATTTAACGGTATTAAATTAATAAAGACCTTACTTGAACCTCTCAAGATCATAAAAAAGGTCAGTTCTGGTGTGAACTGACCTTTAGATCATCATACTAACAATGTGTTAGTCATAATGGTGAGTCGGTTAACTAGATCTTAGCGTTAGCAAGGTCGGTGCATAGGGCTAAATTTTCTTCACGAGAAAATCCCATTGTCCAACTGCGCATGCTTGATAAAATCTCTTTATAGTCTTGTTGAGTCGACAAATATTGGATAGCGGCTTTAGGGTTATCAATTGAAGGCAACATTTGTTTTAATTCATAGTTATAGGCTTTATAAAAATTAGATTTTTGCTGTTGGTTCAACATTGGCGGACATACTTCAGACAATACTTGTAGTACCGCTATTTCATGCTTGGTTGCTGTTGCACCCGATAAATCTACTGGATAAGTTGCTTCAGGAGCTGCTTGCGCCGCAATAGAGGTAAATAAAGCGCCGGTACTCACTAAAGCAGTCAGTAAAAATTTACGTGATGCGGTTTTCATAGTGTTATTTAAAAAGTTAGAGGTAAGATTTTTCATAATATTCATCGTCATCTTATTAAGTTATAAGGAATTTGTCGAAACCAAAAATATTTCTTTGTATTTCTTTAACACAGTCATTCATCATTAAGGCGAATCTTAGAGAGTCGTTAAAAACAATACTCTTCAAAAGCAATACTCTTTGAAGATGTCATTTGAACGGTACTTATAGCTTATCATTCGTAAAGTGGTTCAATATATAGTTTGCTGATGATAGCTTGCACGTTATAACTTGCACCTTATAAAAAGTAGCTTTGCTCAATTAGGGTCTTTTTTCAATCTAGTAATTAATCTAGAAAATAGCATTTTTTAGAAAATCACATTAAAATGGAAAACCACATTTAAATGAGTGCTGAACTTATAGTATTCGTATATTAAGGTATATTATGACATGAACAATCCGCTTAGTTGTGAAGCAACTGTGACGCTAATTTTATAAAGCGTAACCCATATTGCTACAATAGTGATAATTATCAATATCATAAAATAGTCACAAATATTTCATTCATATTCTGACAAGTTATACAAAGTAGTATTTTAACAGCTCTAAACAAATTTACCCTAACCAAACCTATATGCAGTGTAAAGAAACGTTGTAATAAGACGTCTTTAATCAATTTATTTAATTTGACACTACAGCTTAATTACGATTTGCAAAATTCTACCTTTCATAGCGTCTCATAGCGTCGCAATTATACTTTTTTTAGTGTTGCGGTTATACTTTTAATGGAAATTTGAACCTCACAGACAAGATATTCATTGATAAGATAGTAAAGAGGATTAAATGTAGCGGTTAAGTGAATTCTATAAAAATATCTGCTAAAAAATGCTAATACTATTTGATTAAGAAATAAAACGTTTGATAGACAGTATTTACTATTATATTAGGCTCTTGATATAGTAAACTCACTCAATCAATCATTATTAACTCAGCAAAATTAAGTCAGCGAATTTCAGTCATCGAATGGTTAGTATGTTAGAGTAAGAGCCTATATTTGCAGCCTACAATGCGCTATTTTAATCTAAAATAAATTACTGCTTCGTTATTATTAGGATTAAAGAGAATGACCATTTAACCCAAGTGTTTAATTTAAGGGTTTCGCATATTGTCTTCATTTATTTTAAAAGTTTCCTAAACTAAGCTGATTCAAACTGATACGGTATACATGTTCTAAATACTGGTTCTGCATACAGATTCAGAATAATAAGTTTAGTGCTAAAATTTGATCTCATTTATTTTAATAAATTTAAATCCATTTCCTATTCCAATTTATTTACCCTTGTCATATTGTATTTTTTAGGAGTTATTCATGTCTAACACAGTAATAATAGACAGTACCACAACAAAACCTGACAGATTATTGAACAACCGATCTGCAAAGATGAAAGGTCTAGCATTTGCTGTCTTAGGCGGGGTGTTAATGGTATCAGGCTGTGCGACTAAACCTACCTATCAAGCTACTGGACCTAAAGTCTTATTAGATGCTCGAGGGGTGCCTAATTTTTATAAGGTTAAATCGGGAGATACCGTCAGTCATATCGCTGCCCAATATGGTTTAAGTTATCGTCAGATTGGTGCTTTAAACCGTTTAGACAGTAAGTATACAATCTATGCAGGTCAGTGGCTTAAGCTTTGGGAAAGTGGGGCGTCGTCACCTGCTGTTGCCAATAACAGACCCGTTAATACTCGTCCTAACAACTCAGTTCAAACTGCACCTCAGACAGCTAATAATAATACCTCTAACTTTCCTGATACCGTTAGCTCTACCCAAGGTTATGGGTATCCTAGTAGCAATCCTGTCATCAAAAACTTTGATGCTAATGCAGGTGAGATGAGTATGTGGTTTGAGGGTCGAATGGGAGACCCTATCGTGGCCAGTAAGGGGGGATATGTGTTATATGCGGGTAATGGATTACCTGAGTACGGCAACTTAATTATGATAAGACATGATGATACATATATTACGGTCTATGCCCATAACAATGAGCTTTTAGTCAAAGAGGGCGATCAAGTGCAAGCGGGTCAGCGTATCGCAACGATGGGCAGTAGCGGACAGACCAATCAGGTTGCTTTACAGTTCCAATTAAGACAGAACGGAACACCTATCGATCCCCGTGCTGTTTTAGGTCTCTAAGTTATTTACGCTACTAACTTACGCTACTATAAGCTATTTACGCTACTATAAGTTATTTACGCTACTATAAGCTATTTATGCTACTAAATTGACCGGCTTTATCATTGACGGTAAAAAACACCCTATCAATTTATTTAATAGGGTGTTTTTTTATTCATTAGTGTTTCAAAAAGCAAGCTCATATCAGATAATAAATTATGGCAGTATTTATCCTAAACTCTGCTTATTTATATATCAAACGTAAGCAAATCGTTAAAACAAAAGCTACTTAAAGACCTGAATAAAAGCATTAGCCCGTAATTCTTGTAACCAATCTTCTTGAGCCTGAGGTGCCAAACGTTGGAATAAGATGTCACGGGCTTGATTACGCTTAATCGTATCGCTAACGTCTTTTTCACGCATATCCTCTACCTTTAAAATATGCCAACCAAATTGTGACTTAAAGGGAGTAGAGTAATCACCAGTAGGCGTACGTTTCATCATCTCTTCAAACTCTGGCACCATTTGACCTTCAGTAACCCAGTCTAAATCTCCACCACGTCCTGCAGAGCCTGGATCATCTGAATAAGTTGCCGCAAGTGAGGCAAAGTTAGCATCACGGCGTAACTGCTCATAGAGATCATTTATTTTTTGTTCTGCAAGAGCGTCGTTATTGAGATTGTCAGTTTTCACCAGGATATGTCGTACCTTCCATTGAGGAATAACGGTATTTTCATCATTACGGATGTCTACCAGCTTGACAATATCGATACCTGCTGGGGTAATGTTAGGCTGAGTAACCTCGCCTATATTTAGTTGGGTGATTTTCGAGGCAATATCAGTGGGTAGTCCAGCCGCTTCATGAAACCCCATATCGCCCCCTTGCACAGGCGCAATGTAGTTTTTGGCAATACCTGAGCTTAATTGATCTAAAACGTACTGGGCATCATTGCTGGTCTTAAGTAAGTTTTGGGTTTGTTCAGCAATTTGCATTGCTTGTTTCTTTTCGTTTTCAGTAATGCGGCTATAATCATCACTAAAAGGCACGCGAATATGAATGGTGCGATATTCAGCGCGTTTGAGTCTTTGTGCTTCAGGAGATGCTAGAAAAGCATCTACATCTTGCTCTGTAATACGGACACGACTTGATATTTGACTTTGTTGTAAAGCCTTTAATGACTCTTCTTCAGCGATTTGGGCTCTTAAATTTGCATAGCTGCCAGGTTGCTTGGCATCCAAAGTTTGTTGTAACTGAGATAGGGAGGTCAGTCCTTGAGATTGTGCGATGCGAGCAAGACTTTGATCAACAGCATTCGCATCTGGACGGATACCTGCTCTTTGGACGATGTTTAACTGAAGCTGGCGCATAATTAGACTATTTAGTACATCATTTTGCAGCTGCTGTGCACTAGGAACAGGTTGACCACTGGCTTTAATACGGGCTTGGGTCGAGGCAATAGCGGCGCTTAAATCACTTTTTAAAATAGGCGTATCATTAACGACTGCAATGATACCATTAGTGCTTTGTGATACGGAGATAGGTGCTTTATCGATAGGTGCTTGATTCATTTGAGTAGCTGTATCCGCAGCCTGTGCGCTTACCGCCATAACACTTATAAGCGACGTGACTAATACAGTCTGAATTCGCATTTTTGAAACCAAAGTATCGGTAACCGTATTGAGTGTCAAGGTGAGATTGTCTTGAGTCACGCTTCGCATAGTATTGAGTAGGGTCATAATTAGCCTGTATTAACGTGAGTAATTTAACTTAAATGAGGTATAAATAATTGATTCGTATATTAACTATTGAGTGAATAAATAATAGGTGTTCGATATCCTTTTGATATCCTAGCGCTTCCAGAGATTATCGACTGGCTCAAAGCCCAATATTTTACTATCTAGATGCTTGCTTAAGCGGCTTTTCCTATCACCAAACCCATTAATTCTAAATTCAGCCATAATGGCTCTGGTTGGTTTATCTTCTAAATTAAGATCATTATAGTAACTACGACCATAAATTGAAAATCCATAACAACAATCTTCATAGTCAAAGCCGAGTGTCGAGTCGATAAATTTGCTATTGCGATTATCAAACTGCCCTTGCCCTAAAAAGCGCCAATGACTGGTAATAGGAACAATGGCCGAAGCTGTCAAAGCAGATAATTTAGATTGATTGGTTAATTTATCTTCTTTACGTTCAACCACTCCAAGATTTATCAAACTGCTAGGCGTAGGTCGATAGCGCACTTGGCTGGCAATATAATTAAGATCATTATCTGAATTTAGCGCCCCATTAAAGTCAAACCATAAGTTACGATAAGGTTGCAGGCTAGTTTGCCATGCAACCCCAGTGGCATCAGAATTAAAGGTATCTTCATTGGTGTTTAAAGTGACTTTTGGTTTATCTAAGAAAAATTGATCACCAATACTACCATCAAATCGGGTTATCCCCATAGCATCAATGTAGCGATAATTTAAGCCTACTGCAAGATTATTATTATCTGCAATACGGTCATAACCTAAAAACCAACTGTCAGCAAAAAGTTGATCGTAATCATAGGACGCAATTCGAGTATCAAAATTTGGTAACGTGCTTTGATTCTCATAAGGGGAATAACTATATTTAGCTCTAGGCGTCAATAATTGGTATCCCCCTAATGAATGATCAAACCAACCGAATGGTGAACCCGCTTGATAAAAGTTCAACCCTGAATCAATACTAAACCTCGGTACCAATACAGATTGATCATTATCATCTTCTGAAATATTATTATCAATACGGCTTTCTTCATCAAATGCAGTATACAGATGTTGTAAACTGACTTTAGGTGTGACATAACCCCAACTGTCTTGTAAAGGATAGCTGGCATTAATCTCGTTATACATACGTATGCCGCTTCTCTCATTGTCAGAGCCATCTTTAATGGATTTCTTAAAGTAGGCTGAGTCATGTACACCTGAGATTAAGAAATTATCTAACACATTATTCATTGGAGGAAGGCGATAGTCGATAGACAGTTGTGGCAAACGAGAGTAGGGTTTGTCTTTATCGGCAATGACATTACCTTCGGCATCTACAGCCTTCAGGCTTTGAAACGTTTCTAACTTAAGCTGGGCATTAAGATAATCATCGTAATAATTGACTCGGGCACGGCGTGGTAGATTTAACCGATTATCCACCAAACCAAAATCATCAAAGTCATTTAAATAGTAGGGGTCTGATACATAGCTGTACAAGGCATCTGCGCTGAGTCTGGGTATGTTCTTTGAGGTCCAATTATGCTCATAAAAGACAGCAGATCTGCTCTCATCATTGTACTGCTTGTCATTTGGCAAATAAGAGGACGTTAGTCGCCCACTACCATAATCCTCTGTCAAATAACGCACCTCACCAGTGAGCATAGGATTGCGATTGCTATAAACATCTGTGGTTAACGTAGCGTCATAGTTAGGCGCTAAGTTAAGATAGTAGGGGATACTTACTTTGATACCACTGTCACTATCAATACTAGCACTGGGCGTCAAAAGTCCAGTACTACGACGTCCATCTACTGGGAAATTAAAATAAGGCAAATATAACACAGGGACATTACCTAAACGGAACGTAGCATCATAAGCTTCACCGCGACCACTGTCTGTATCAATATCGATATGTTGAGCTTCAATCTGCCATTTACGATTGGTAGGTGGACAAGTTGAAAACATAACTTTATCAAGCGCAAAATGACTGTCATCTGCTTTATTTAAAGTTTTGGCGTAGCCATGAGCCTGCATTTGTACACTGGCAAACGCCACATCATGAGCGGTTGCTTGACTATTTTTGGTATTGTAGGCTAGCGCATCAGCGACCACAATCATTCCCGGATTATCAAGGTTATCCGTTTTATTAATGGCCAAGCTTTCTAAATCTTTAGGTTTAGAAGGTGTGTTGACAGAGCCTGAATCGGAGAGTAAAACGCCCCCTCTAGCACCAGAGATACCAGATTTTAAATCTAGTGCCATTTGATCGGCAGTAATGAGTTTTCCATCCTGCATGACCTTGACATTACCTGCAAGCTCAACATAATCCTCGTTATCATAATAGCCATAGTCAGCTTGAGCATGTAGGGGAAGACCATTAGCAAGCGATAATCCATCTTCTCGCTGCGCCCGTTGCACCGCTTGGATATAGTCTGCATCTGCCCCTGCATCACTGGGCGTAACCCACACCCCTTCACAGCGGTAAGCGGCGCTATCATCTAATTGGTAATTAAAAATATTAGCAGCCGCAACTGGTGCGGTGGCTTGAGCATCAATTACATTTGTTGTATTGAATGCATTAGATGCATTAATAGTATTGGTTACGTTCTTAGATTCTGAAGTAGTCTCTAAACGGCTTCGCAGTTCATTAGACTGCTTTTGATAAAACTGTGACAAGCGGGATAGACTTTTTTGAACACTGTCTTCTTCAAAACTTGACGAGAGCGATTTTGACTCATTCACTCTTTGTTTGATATTAGACACAGAAGCATTCGTTTTTTGATTGACAGTACCAGTGGTTTGGACGGTAGAGTCAGTATCAACCGAAGTCTCATTTTGACTATTTGCACTAGAGCTATTTGTAATAGAATAATTTGGATAAGAGCTATTGGGACTTGAGCTATTAGTACTACTGTCTGATACCGTTTGAATTTCGGTATCGGTATCTTGCACCCTTGGCTCACCTATGTTAGGCGTATTAACGAGGTCAAGGGTTATAAATTCATCTTCTTCATTTGTATCAAGACTATCATTGATAGCGTCAGTATTTTTCGTAGTCGCGCCAGTGCTCATATCAACTGAGTCATTGACAACATCAGACGCAAAGTTTAAAGACGAGTTTACGTCTGCTTGAGGGCTAACAATAGCACCATAAGCACTAGGTACGCTTATCAGCAAAGGTAAGCTAATAGCTAAGCGAGTTGTCGTGTGTGGATGGCGAGAAAACTCACGGCAAGCACGCAAAATACTGCGATAGAGTTGCGAGTACAGCAAAGGAATACCTTATTAAATAGTGTTGGGTTGATATTTGAAGTTTTTATTGTCTAAAATTGAACGTTTGACGATCTGATGTTTCATTTATGTCATTTATTGACTTTTTTGAACCTATTAGTTGAACTATGAACAGAGTCTAAAGCATATTAATCTTTCTTTTAAAGTCTAAAATAGCGTTGCTTTTGGAGGCATGTAGTGAACATACTTATCCGTCATCTATTATAGACGTTATTCTCTAATTTTATTCTCGAGTTTTAACGTGGCTTTTGACGTCTGGTCTGGTATGTTACGTTATACGAAAATAACATCATACAAAAATATCATAAAAAATAGCTAGCCAACTTGCTAAATCTTCTAAGGTATATCTTATCATAGTCAAAAAAAGGCAAATCGGCTACACTATACGCTTTAAAAATCTTATTTGGTTACTATTCTAGTGTCTTTATGCAATGTTTAGGAGAGTATTTTAATACTAATTCTCCTACCAAGGCTAGTGCTTAACGGTCAAACTTTTATTATGTGTATTGACCCTAAGCCCTTATTTAAATTTCTCACTCACTTCATAAGCCCCTCTACTATGAATAATATTGACTCAACAATGTCTCAGCCTAATCAAAATACGGTTAATCAATCCACGCCCTATTCTATGGAGGATTATCACACCAAGCAGCGTTATGAAAAGCTGATTCACTTTATTAACAGTGTGTTTGACAATCAAAATTATCGCATTGAAAGCTTGCCTGGAGATGCCAGCTTTCGCCGTTATCATAGAATAGTTTTACAGTCAGAAAAACAAGGTAATGAGACCAGTCAAACAACTGCTTTGGATCCAAGCTATATTGTCATGGACGCGCCACCAGAATTAGAGTCTATTGAAAGCTTTGTGAGAATTGATGAGTTAATGGCGCCAAAGATTAATGTGCCAACGTTATTAGCCAAAGATGTGGAACAGGGTTTTTTAGTCCTGCAAGACTTTGGTAGTATTGAATTTGCCCATTTAGTAGCCGATGCTAAATCTAAACAGAACAACGGCAGGGTCGATGAGTTATACCATTGGGCGATTGATACTATACTTAATTTGCAGTCACTTGACGTAAATGAGGCTCAGCGACACTTTGATGTGCCAGATTACGATGCTGCGACACTCCAACGTGAAATGGACTTGTTTAGTGAGTGGTTTTTACCGTATATAGGGGTATCGCTTGAGAGTGAGATCGTCAGTGAGAAAGATAGAGTCAGTACGGATAGTTTCAGTACGGATAGTGTCAATACGAGTAGGTTAAGTGAAGACATGGTTATTTGGCAAAATTTCACACAAGGTTTAATTGACTTGATATTAAAGCAACCAACAGTGGTTGTGCATAGAGACTATCACAGTCGTAATTTGATGCAAGATCAATATCATAGTAATAAACTAGGCGTGATTGATTTTCAAGATGCTTTAATTGGTAGCTATACTTATGACCTTGTCTCCTTAGTACGTGATGCTTATGTGGATTGGACCGATTCACAGATTGAGAACTGGATTGAATATTATTGGAAACAAAGAAAGCAACTTGGTTTAGCGCTTCCAGAGACCTTAAGTGAGTTTGCGAATGATGTTAATTTAATGGGGGTGCAACGCCATCTGAAAGTCTTAGGGATTTTTGTAAGATTAGCGAAGCGAGATGGAAAGTTACGCTATCTTGCAGATATTCCAAAGGTTTGGCGGGACCTTATGATTGAAGTCCAAAGTCTCGCGCAATGTGACGGCAGTGATCAAAAAAGTGCAGAGATTCAAGCACTCGTACAGCCGTTTGCCCAATGGTTAACTCATAAAGTTGAACCAAAATTTAATACAGCCGTTTGGTCTGCATAAATGTGTCATTAAAATATTGAATGAGATGTTATCAATAATCTCGTAAATTTTACAACGTATAATAAGTCGAAGCACTCTAGAAGGGTTACAAGGCAACCGAGCGCAAGTATTACCAAAGTAGGCTTAGCGAGGTTAACACCGTAACCGTTTAGTCGTTCACTGACTATATTAATAATTTTAAGGTTAACCATGAGTACTGAAGCCATTGATAGTAGTCAACATGAATCACAGGAAAAGCCTATCACTCAAGCGATGATATTGGCGGCAGGCAAGGGTACCCGCCTACGCCCATTGACCTTAACCACTCCTAAGCCTTTGGTGGAGGTGGGTGGTCAACCTTTAATTGTATGGCATATTAAGGCGCTAAAAGCGGCAGGTATTAAGGATATAACGATTAATACGTCTTGGTTATCTGACAAGCTGATGGCGGCTATTGGTGATGGCAGTAACTATGGCGTGAACATCCACTGGTCAGTTGAAGAAGATGAGCCACTTGAGACCGCTGGTGGTATAGCCAAAGCGTTGAGAGAAGGTTTACTGAAGCAAACGCCGTTTATTTTGGTTAATGGGGATGTGTGGACAGATTATGATTTCTCAAAGCTGACGAGCTATCAAATGAGTTCAGATCAAAAAGCACACTTATTATTGATTGATAATCCGCCGCATAATCCTCATGGAGACTTTGCACTCTATAATGGTTTGGCAAGCGAGACACCCGTTGCTAACAGCAGTAAATATACTTTTTCGGGTATCAGTGTTATCTCACCGAGTCTGTTACACGGTATAGCAGCAGGTCAAACTGCTGCGCTCGCTCCCTATCTCAAACAGTCTATGTTAAAGATGCAAGTGACGGCGGACGTTATGAAGGCAGATTGGGTGGATGTAGGGACTGCTGAAAGACTTGAGCAGATCAATGAACAACTTCAAACTCGACACGGATGCACTCATAAAGGTCGTCCTTAGATTAGCTTGACTAAGGCGTTGGTAGAGGTAAAGTTGTTTATATAATAACTTGTATTAGTTTGACTAAGGCGATAATTTTCAAGTTTTCATTTTAAACCCCATAAGTCTATCGACTTATGGGGTTTCTTGTTTCTACTGAGAAATCAAGTGATGAGTTTTTAGAACAAGTCATTGCTCATTAGGTCCTTCAAAGTCTTTCATATTGTTCTGAGAGGGTGGATTGATATTGTCTGAGTGTGAGGACTTTAGCCTCTCCTGTTCCATTTTTATTTGCTGCATTTTCTGTTCTTTAACAGTGTTGATCGCGTCACTTAATCTATCATTTAGCTGCTGTGTTTCTTTCGCTACACTATTAAAGTCATCATTGTCAGATAACTGCGTACTTTGGGGTAAACTCTGAGCCTCTACTTTAGGTATGTCTCTCGGCATTAATAGTCTGTCGTTAGGGTTCATTTGTGGTTGTCGCTGAATAACATTGACAGAATCTTGCGGATGTATATTGATAGCCGCGTCACTTGAATCAGACCTGATAGGGTCGATGGGGCGTACCGATGACGACGTAGACGATTTACTAGTAATATCCTCTTTAGAGGACGATGCGTTATTAGCGCTTTTAGGGTTTTTACTATCTGCTGTTGTAGTCTGGCTATTTGCTTTGGCGTTAGCATCAGACGTGTTATCGGACTTGCTTGTGGTGTTGTTCAAGTCTTGGGCTTCTGTTTGATCGTCTGTCTTATTATTGGTATCAGTAAGGGTAGGTATGGCGTTTGAATGAGTTGTAATATCTGCTGGTAAAACTCCTGAATTTGGCGTATTTGTTGGCTTTTTTTGTTGACTTTGCGAGTTATTTTGATTGCTCATGATGAAAATACTAATAAATAGGACGTTTATAACGATCGCAAACACAATGGCAGGTAACCATCTTCTAAAAGACTTTTTAAATGAATCGTTTTTGCTAGGTTTAGGCTGAAAAGAAGGGTGCATTGACGAGGTCCATTTTATTTTTATACAAAATCATCTTAAGTCACTTTAGTTTAAACTAAAACACTTCCTAGAGCTAAATATTACTGTCTTCTACCTTATTCACAACTATAGTATTCACAACTATAGTCGGCGAACTTATAAAGAGTCACGGCGTTAACCTCGTTAAGCCTACTCAAGTAGTACTTGCACTCGGTTGCCTTGTGATTACTTTAAAGTTCTTTGACTATATTAATGTAGGCTGTGTCTTTAGCCCAGTATTTTGATTAAAGGTTGTGATTTGCTCGGGTAAAAGCACCAGCCAAATCTGAACTTTAATAAGTTGATAATTGAGTTTTCTTTATTATTTAAGAATTTTATTTTTCCAGATGCCAAAAGTAAAGTATCCCCTTTAAGATTTAAACTAAGCTGTTTTTTTGATAAAAATATCGCCTTAAACGCGTTGAATGTTTCGGTTAATTTGTCTTTTTTGTACCCAAATGAGCAACACAAAAGCGATGGCCCATAGGGCCATTAAATGATAAAGGTAATGGCTGACACTTGATAATGGCGCACCCATTTGGTTGAGCTGCACCGAGGCATTCATCCCAGAAGTGGTTGGAAAAAGCCAGCGAATATACTGTAAAGGTAGAGGTAGCTGGCTCACTGGCCAAGGATAGCCACTTAAGAAAAACATAGGCAGTGAGCTAAATATCATAATTTGCAACGCTCGCTCACGCTCTCTAAATAGCATTCCGAGCAGACATCCCAAGGTTGCCACCGTAGGAGCAAACAAACTCATAAACAATAACGTACCCGGTATATTATGCCCGCGTGGATAATTTTGAAAGGTGAAGACCCAGCCATAATAGAAGCATCCCATGATAAAACTAACGATTGACAAGGCTAATATTCGACCTAACCAACCTGACACACTAGCATTTTGTTTTTGGTTTTCATACCAAGTCCCGATCAATAAGGCGGTGCCTAATAATAAGGTTTGTTGTAATATCAATATGGCAACAGCGGGTACAACGTAAGCGCCATAACCCTCTGAGCGATTAAACATCGGGTCGATACGAAGGGGGACAGCTTGGGTGCTGACTTTTGCTGTATCTGCGTAAGTGCCTTGTGCCACACTTCGCTTAATTTCTATACCCGCTGATACCGTACCAATAGCCTTTAAAAAACCCATTTGAACTTGTTTATTCAGTAAGAAATAGCTGTTATTACCTAAGACAGACACATAGGCGGGCTTGCTGGCATAAACATCTTGCTCTAGGTGCCTTGGAATAACAAGATATCCTGCAATCTGATTTTTAAAAATGGCCTCTTTTGCTGCTTGTTCTGAAGCATACTGATGTACCTTTAAGTTTGGACTAGCATTGCTGTAGCGGGTGATGGTTTGCGACAGCTCACTGCGATCATAATCAACCACCCCTACAGGGACTTGGTTAACCACTTCGCCTCTGTAGGGCCACGGGTAGAAAAATCCGTAAATAATGGGCGCAATCACTAGCATGAGTAACACGCCTTTATCTTTAAAAACCTGCTGGAATACCCCAAGTAAGCCCTGTAAAAACGTATTATGGGTAATATTGTCGTTAAATTTATTTGACATTAACGCGCCCCCCAGCGTTCTGGATTTTTAAACGCACGTATACTTAATAAAGCGGTGATCACCAGTAATACCACGACCGCAAAGATTAACCCAACCAGTGTGGGCAGCGCAAAAGATAGTGGTGCTGACATTTGCAGTTGAGAGAGGTGAATCTTTAGGTAATGGGTGAGGGGTAATATATTCGCCCAACGCTGAGCCCCTTCACTCATGGCAATTAGCGGGAAGGTCACGCCAGCAAATGCAAACGAAGGTGCGGATATGAAGGCGGTGCTCGATAGCCCCATACGTAATGAATAAGCAGCTAAACTAAATATAGCGCCCAACCATAAAGATATCATGGTCAATGCCACAAATGCGGCGAAGACGACAAACATCGCGGTAAAGCTGGTGGGATGGACAGAAACAGCCAGCGTAATCATGAGGGCGCCCCAAAGCATAAAGAACAACAGGGCCCAGATTAGCTTACCATTCAAGCCTATGACCAAAGCCAATATTGAGACCTTTTTAGGCATACGAGGTTTGGCACTCTTATTAAAGTTCGTGTCGTAATGGTATCTAGGCTCATATAAGCTGAATTTTTTACGACTGACAGGGGTATATTTAAGCGTGAGAAGATGCTCATAATTAATAGGGACTTGCCAACTTTCATCCAAACTTGTATGCAAATAAGCCAGTTTCTTTTCAGGCGGTATATACTTGAGGGTTCTAAAGTCGGGATACGGCATATCTGGATAGATCATATTGTGATACCAGATGGAGAAGGTCTTATCCCTAATCTCACGACCTATGGTCGTGGCGCCAATAATCATCGCCAAAATGTGTAGGAGAGCGGGTATAACGGTAGCGGCCAGGAACTGTTTGTAGTTTGCGCCAATATTAAATAAGCTCAGACGCTCTATACCGATTGGTGAGTATGAGACCATTGCTTGCTCAGTATAGCTGCCCTGCTTAACCGTTCGCTGTATTTCAACTCCTGCTGAGACTGTGCCGACGACTGCTTGAACTCCCTTTTGGATAATGCCAGAGTGAGTGCCATATTGCGCATTGACTTTTAAAATGACAGGGGAGGGAGCGCCTTTATTGATTCGATCCGCAAAGTCTTGCGGGATAATAACCACCGCATATATTTGCTTGTCTAAAATGGCATCCTTAGCCTCAGTAAGGTTGTGATAGACATGATCCACTGCTAAGTCTGGGCTGGCATCGAGATAACGGGTTAAGGTGCGCGAGTAGCTGCTCTTACTGTCGTCAATAACGCCGATAGGTAAATCAATGATATAAGGCTGCGAAAATATCCACCAAATACTAAATATGCTTAATAAGGGCAGCCAAATTAGCATCATGTAATCCCAAGCGTTATGCAGTAAAAACTTACCTTCATAACGGGCACTACGCAAAAAAACAGACAAAAGTGACGACTCACGATTGCCTTTACCGCCAAATACTATCTTCGACTTAATGGTTTTATCACTTTGACTTTGGGACATAATCTAGCCTATCAACAGTGACGGTATTAATTATTATTTGGGGGGTTAATTGACGCATTACTAACGGTGTTAGCATCAGTAGTTGAACCATCTAGCTCAACAATGACACTCATACCAGAGCGAATCTTTGGGTCGGCCTTAACCGGACGAGCTTTGACTTCAAAGGTACGCACATCAAAATTATCTTCAGTATTGGTGGCGCGCCATGTCGCAAAGTCAGACATACTGGCGGTATTAAAGACTTTAAAGGTCATACGGTAAGGGGCATTAGGCTTAGATAAAGCAGGGATAGTGCCTTTAAATTCACTACCGATACTAAAATTGTTCAGACTATTTTCTGTCACATTAAGCACCACCCATTGATCATTGGGGTCAACTAAGGTCATTATAGGCACCCCTTGACCGATGACTTCACCAGGATTGACTATGACATTATCTACGATGCCTGATATGGGGCTTTTTAGATTGGCTTCGTCTTGAGCCACTTGCGCTTCATCGATCTTTGCATCCACTTGCGCAACTTGCGCTTTTGCTGCTTGAATATCCTCTTCACGAGCCCCTTCTAATGCCATCTCATACTTTAAGCGAGCAGCGTCTGCCTTGTCTTGATTGGCTACATATTGGGTATAGGCTTCATCACGTTTTTGGCGGGACATTAGGCCTTCTTGGTATAAGCGGTTGACCCGCTCATAAGTACTTTTGGCCAAATCAGCCGCGGCTTGATTGCCCTGCCAAGCTGCTTTGGCTTGCCCAATTTCTTGCGGTCTGGCTCCATTTTGAGCTTTATCAAGCTGGCTTTGTGCCATATCCTTTCCGGCTAGCGCCTGATTCAGTTTTGCATTAATTTCAGGCGAGTCCATCTCGATAAGCTGTTGTCCCGCTTGTATAGTATCGCCTTCAGTGACCAGTATTTTTGCGATACGACCAGGTACTTTGGCTGCTATAGAGGTGGACTGCATTTCCATTTGGCCTTGCAACATAGCTGGCTTTTGTGCATCTTCTGAACTTTTGTTCAAGCCGTATAGTATTAACCCAATCACAGTAATGACGACTAGGGTAATCACAATATTTCTTAGCATGATTGGACTGGGCTTTTTAGAGGCGTTCATGTTTTATCCTGAAGATAAAAGGTTGGAATTAAGGAGTGACAGGTTAAATGGCGGTTTACAATTTCAAACTGGGTGTAAGGGCTAATAAATTAGGCAGACCCTAATACACAGTCGGCAATTTAATATCAGCAACTGCCATGTATTCATTAAAAGCTTCTGGAGTGCCGATACTATTCATTAACGCAGCCAGCGCTTGCACA
Organism: Psychrobacter sp. CX5; assembly: GCF_057621535.2. NCBI lineage: Bacteria > Pseudomonadati > Pseudomonadota > Gammaproteobacteria > Moraxellales > Moraxellaceae > Psychrobacter > Psychrobacter sp. CX5. Next base: position 2,174,161 of record NZ_CM177735.1, read on the forward strand.
TAGTCATTCGCGGCTGAAGCCTGTTCTGTGCGGGCCTGTAAATATTTGGTCTGGGCAGTCGTCACATCTAGTGCCGTATTGACCCCTTCTTGCATACCCAATTTTTTCAATCGTAATAACTCCTTAGCAAGTAACACATTACTGTTTAAAGAGAGGTAACGTACGCGGGCATTTTCGACAGATTGCCAGTTTTTCTCAACCAATAGCAGTATATTATCACTCACTTCAATTTTGGATAAAAGCGCCTGACGCATCTGTGCTTGACCAGAGGCGTGTTGCGCATCACTATTCAAGCCACCCCAAAGCTTCCAGCTTGCTGATACGCCGGCTATCCAGCTCGGATCATTGTCAATTTCGTGATAGCCGAACAATGAAACAGTCGGTTTATGGCCTGTATTAGACAAATTGCTTAAAGATTGCGCTTGATTATATTTGGCATCAACTTTTTTTAAGCCTGGGTGGTTTTTTAACGCCAGATCTTGGAAGTATTGTAATGAGGGCAAAGGTGTTGATGAGATAAATAAAGGGGAAGTCGGCATCACAGGGTGAGGTGAGCGTAATAATCGCTGTAAAGCGGTCATGGCCAACTGAGCATCATTACGTGCTTTGTCGGCTTCACTTTGTGCCTCTGATAACGCAACTTGCGCCTCTAATCGTTCAACTCTAGAGATAAACCCTTCCTCTAACATACGCTGCGACATATAGTCAGTTTCTTTCACCGTATTCAGCGCATCCTCACGTAAGTACGCCCCAAGCATCGCAAGCTGCGCTGTAAAATAGCGCTCTATTAGGGTGGTTTGCAGGTCATCGGCATCAAGTAGGGCATCCGCTTGGCTTTCTTGTGTACGTGCCTCTGCTAAGTCGGTCACCGCCTGTGTACGTCCAGCAGTATATATGGGCCAAAGCACGGCTACGCCTGCACTGATGTTAGAGCCTTCAGTTTCAAGCTGATACTCATTAGGTATGGTATTGTCGATAATAGGGGGTAGGATATTGGGATCAATAACGGGATTATTAATAACAGGATCGTTAGAGGGTATTTGAGTAATAGAGTCATTAACACTAGACTTTAGACCAGTGAGGTCTAGATCGGTATCCAGACGGTAGCGAGTGGCACCTGCGCGCAAAAATACCCACGGTTTATTAAGATCTTTTGTGGCATCCGATTGTAATTCGTTTGCCCTAATACCGGCATTATTCGCTCCCAACTTAGGAGACACTTGGACCAAAACATTTTGAGCCTGAACCAAGCTTAAGCTATGTGGCACCACAATACTGTATGCCTCATCAATGGCAACCCCTGTAGTGGGGTCGACAATACTTTGTAGCTCAATCGTGTGATAGTTGCCTTTCTCTAAATTTTGGCCGATCTGATCTACATCAATGGCATCAAATGTCTGAGCTGTAGTAGATTGATGGCTGGTATTATCAGGAAAGATATATTCATCTGAGGCATCATTAACATCATTAACATCATTAACATCAGTAACATCAGTAACATCAGTTTGAGTTGATGTTTGAGTTGGTGTTGATGTTTGTGTTTGTTTTTGGGTTAATAAGGTATTGGCGTCCGTTGTATTCGTATCCGCATTGGCAGGTAGGATACAAAGTGACAATCCACAGGCAAGAGCATATGGCCATATCAGATGGATTGCAGCAGCTACTTTTGGTTTAAATGTTTTCTTTATTAAGGTTGTCTTTAATTGAAAAGGTTGGTCAGTGATAAGTCTCTTATCGGCAAGCGTACCAGACCTGACTGTACTAAAAAAGTCTGCAAAACAGGCCTCTTTACTAACAATCTTAAAGGGGTTTGATTTAAGTAATGACATATCGGCAACTGGCTAATGTTAGGATTTCAATAAAAGGGAGGCGTTAATAACAACACTATATATTGAAAGATATAGAGTTACTATCAGTCCATATCCGACGCTGATTAATGCACTATTATCGAAAATAACTCAATTTAAAACAACGATGTTAAATACGTCTGATTTTATGTCGACTAAGCTATGACGACTAAGCTATGACGACTAAGCTATGACGACTACGATACTTTAGGGGGTTGATTATCATACCTTGCTCACTTACTTATTTGAAGAGCTAAGTATGTCTAGCTGGTTTTTCTATAGGTCATAAATGTCAGGGTTGAATACAGTTTTTAGACACGCTATACCTTAGACTAATGGAGTTAGTGTTGTCTTTTAAGCTTAGGGCGTGTGGAACATTCGACCATCGCACTGGCGGAGACTATTTTTTAGTCAATATGCAGTGAAATTTTTGACGCTTAGTCATTCTAAGTTAGAACCCTAAATTTTTAAAAGCCGCCATATATTGGCAAAAAAGAGTCCCGCCCTCACTCGAGCATAGCTCTCACCTTGCGAACGGGCAAAGCAGTGCTTTGCTTAATCCGTTCTCAGGGCTGATACTAAAATCGCCCCAGACGTTGTTACAAACCTAGCCAAGGTCGAGACATTAGCGTCAGTTTGCGCCTAGTCTGGAACGATTTTAGCTATCAGCAGTGCTAATTTGCGAATGTTCCACACGCCCTAATATTGATAGCGGCTAAAAGGCCCGACATACTGTTGGTGGGGACAAGTAAGACCGTTAGAGCTAAAAAACCTTTCTTTTAAAAAGAAAGGTGTTCATTGTTGTCAGTCGTTTACTGTTAAACAGATATTAAAGTAAACAGATCCTAAGATTGTATTTAAATTGGCTATTTAACATGTCAATATTCAACGTCTATTATTTTTTAACCGATACGCAGTTAACCAATAGAATAGTCCATACTTTAAATAGTCCATACTTTAAATAGTGAGACTTCCCCTTAGGGACAGTACTTTAAAACAGCACCTAAAATCGTACTTAAAACTGTCCCTTACAATGTCAGATTAAGCTTTTTCAAGCTTAGGTCGAGCTTTATCAATGGCCTTAAGTAAAGCTACTTTAAATTCGCCTGGCTCAAACTTGACCACATCTGAATGAGCCGCACAAAGGTTACGAGTATCTTGCCATTTATCTGCTACGTCTTCAGCCCAGTCGCAATATTCTTTACCTGCATTTGGCTCATCTTTTAACGCCTTCTTAGTAGTAGGGTGCAATGATAGCTCAGGCATCACCGCTTTAAGAATTTTGGCAGGAGGAGTCACAAACGTATCATCGACGTGCAAGCTTTTGCTAGCAGGATGATAGGCAAGTAAAGAGCTTGCATGAATCATTTCATTAGGGGCGATGTAATGGATGCCTTTAGGTAACGAGAACTCAAGCTCTTCGTAACGCTGAGTAACGGCTTCGCTTTCTACTAAATCATCTGCCCATGTGACTTCAGGCACCTTTTTTTTATGACGGCTACTGCCATAGTTAATAGCATTTGGAAAATCCTTGGCCATTTGAGCACAGTGCACGGTATGAAAGGGATGTAAGTTAAGAATAGCCTCAACATCTTGTCCGTTATTGGTCAATGACATCACTTTATCACGTACGTCGCCCGTTAACGTGTAGCTGTCTAAAAATATAAAACGACCTGATTCAAGCTTAACCAGTGAGCACTGTGTGCCAATATCTATAACACCGCCTAATTTGAACGAGCCTCGAATATTCCAAAATCCTGATCCTAAATCGATAATGTTATCTGACATTTGTCATTCCTTATTTCTTAAAGTTGTAAAATTTATAAGAGATACCTCATTTTCAACTCTTAACGTAGGCTATGGCTTTAGCCCAACATTTTTAATTAAAAATTAAATTTGCTATGACCATTATGAAAGTAAGCAACTCAGGTGTCTGTAATAAAAATATATTAAATGTTAAGTTTTTAATAAGGGTAATAAGTAATCAGAGCTAAAAAGAGGGTCGCTAAGAAAGAAACATAGAGACATGATATTGTCAGCGTGTTAGCGTATAAATTTAAGTTTGTTATAATAAATCTTTTATTTATTGAAAAAATTAGAAACATCGTCATATTCAAATTTAATTCATTATTGATCTATTAGACTCGACTCGCCTTAATCTTAAAATCAACTTTTTTTAGGTAAGGTTTTAAGAATCAATATGAACGTCACATGCAGTATCTGCATCTTGAGCGTTAATTGAGAATGTTATTATTCTGCTGCTATTAACTAAAAGCGTACTCTGTTGAGAGTACGCTTTTTTAAACTTAAGACCTTTTCTAAACAATGTTGCCTTTTCTATAATATACCTCACTCTAAACTCTTAACGTAGACTGTGGCTTTAGCCCAGTATTTTTGATTAAAGGTTTTGATTAGCTGGGCTACAAGCCCCAGCCTACAATGAGTTTTAATAAGTTGAGAACGGAGTATAAAATAATACCTTTTCTTTAAAGCAACCTATCCTGTTAAGGCTCGGTTAGATGAATGACTAAGTAGTGTATAGTTAATCAGCCCATACATACATTATAAGTACATCATAAATAAATCATTGATCTGCAAGATCGCTAACTGCAACCCCCCTAAACTCGACTATCCACCACCACGGGATACCCATTGTGCTGCAGGACAGTAGCATTAACTCCGTATAAGTCCTTAATGGTATCTTGGGTCAATACGTTAACAGGATGTCCTGTTTTGACCACTTTGCCAGCTTTCATCATGACCACAGTGTCAGCAAATTGGGCGGCTTGATTGATATCGTGTAAGACAATGACCACCGTTTTTTGCTGCTCATGCGCAAGCGCCCTTAATGCGCGCATTAACTGACCGGAATGATACATATCGAGATTGTTTAAGGGTTCGTCTAACAGCAGATAAGGGGTATCTTGACAGACAATCATTGCAATTAACACGCGTTGTTGTTGCCCACCAGAGAGGGTAGATAGATAACGCTGCGCCAAAGGCTGTAGTTCAAACTGTTCAATCACTTCTGCTATTTTTAAGTGATCCGCTTCAGTGGGTCGACCTTGATGATATGGGTATCTACCGAACATCAACAGCTCTGCAACCCTTAAGCGCCCTTGTAAATGATTGCTTTGTGCCAATATAGCCACCGTTTTGGCGAGGGTCTTACTGTCAGTATGGCGAATGTTATGGTCGCCAAATTGGACTGACCCGCTTTGAAGGGTCTGTATACGTGACATGACATTGAACAAAGTAGATTTGCCTGCACCATTTGGTCCGATAAGCGCAATCACTTGGTTGTCTTCTAAAGTCAGATTGATATCGTCTAAGATGACTTGACCATCAATATGGTGACGAATATTTTTAAGTGTAATCATAAGTTCATTTCGGTTGTCAGGATCAATAGGTTACACAAGCTAGGGTGCTGGAGTTTGTTAAATTAACAGCCTGCAGTTTTAAGTTATAAGTTATAAGTAATAAGCTAAAATTAGGATGGTTTAAAAATAAAATTAGATGTTTAGAACTCATTACATTTTTAGGTTCTTTTTAGGGTACTGTTTAAGAATCAACGCAATAAATACAATACCGCCCAATAGCTCGATAACAACAGATAAAACGCCAGCCATCCCTAATATTTGCTCAAAGATCGTTTGACCTAAAATTAGACAGGTCATGGCGACTATGCTGACCAATAAAATTCGCTCACTGTGATGCATGGAGCGACTAATGCGATTGGTTAAGGCACATACCAATAGCCCTAGAAATACGATAGGACCAACGAAAGCAGTGGCAGTTGCGACCAATACGGCAATAATGACCAGTAATTTCAAAGTGAGCGCAGGATAATCTATCCCTAAGTTGATGGCATTCGCGCGACCGAGCATCAGTACATCTGCCTGATAGCGCCACCGCCAAATAATCACAGCACTGATAAAACATACCGCCAGACTGAACCACATTAAGGTTGTATTGATGGTATTAAACTGAGCAAAACTCGCTGCTTGTACCACCACAAAGTCTTCAGGGCTAATCATACGCGCGATTAAACTGGATAAACTTCTAAATAGAACGCCAAATACGATACCGACCAGTATCAGTTGAGACAATGACTGCTGCGAGCGCTTAAATAATAGTTTAAATAGTAATAATGACGCGCCGACCATCAGCACTACTTCTAATCCGAATTTCAACAAAGGCTGAGTCGAGAATATATTGACCGACCCCAAAAAGAATACCAGTAGACTTTGAATCAAAACGTATAATGCATCAAACCCTAACAAGGCAGGCGTCAAAATGGGGTTGTGAGTTAAGCTTTGAAACAGCAAGGTAGAGACGCCAATACAATAGCCGACAATCATCAAAGCCAATAATTTTTGACCGCGAAAGGGCAGTATAAAGTCCCAATTACCGTGCGCATTGAGCGTCATAAATAACACACAGCTTACTATCAGTGCGACTAATCCGAAACATACTGGCTTCGTCCAAAGACTTTGAGACGGCAGTGGCAGTATCTGCGCCGAGTCTGATGTAACTGTCTTACTCGGCTTTGTGCGTTTAGGCTTTGAAAATTGAAACGAGGGAGAAGTCGCTGTATCGCAGGAGTCGCCTGCTGAATCTGATACTGAATCTGGCTTAGTGACAGCTTGCTTATGTAGGTTCATAATCGACTTAGCGCTTAAATAAAAGGAATAGAACAGTAACGATTGAATATTGTTATGGTTTTAACGGTTGTTAATAGACGAGCTTTAAAACCTTTAAGAATGGATGTTAACGTTTTTAGGTTTAGGAATTCGGAGTAGTAACCATAGAAAGACCACAGCTCCCAGTACCCCAAAAATGGTCGCAACGGGTATCTCAAATGGGTAGCGAATACTACGGCCCAAAATATCACACAGCAGTACCATGCTAGCGCCAAAAAGGGCAACCGCAGGCAAACAGCGCCGTAATCGATCGCCCATTAGTTGACTAATGATATTGGGAACCACCAAGCCTACAAAAGGAATGGCGCCCACTGTGACCACGACCACTGCACTAATCATAGCTACTGTTAAAATAACAAACCAAATGACGACGCGCTGATTGACCCCTAGATTAATGGCTATAGCATCTCCCAATCCAACAATGGTCAGTTTGTCGGCCAATAGATAGGCAATAAAGGCCAAAATGCCAGTGAGATATAGCAGCTCATAGCGACCCGCTAAAATGGTAGAGAAGTCGCCAAAGCGCCAAACCGATAACAGTTGTAACGACTCAGTCTGGTAGGCGATAAAGGTAGTTACCGCTTCAATAATACCGCCAAACACAATACCGACTAATGGCACCATTAATAGTTCTGTCGCTGGCAGAAATTTAATAAGCCGCATAAATAACACCATCCCGAAGATGGCACACACTGTGGCGATTAGCATCTTACTAAACAGACTGCTGGCAGGCATGAGTAAGCTGACCACCAATAACCCCAATCCTGCACTTTGAGTGGCACCCACCATCGAGGGATCAACGAAGCGATTTTTTAACACCACTTGCAAAATCATCCCAGCGACGGCTAATGATGCACCAGTAAGGATTATGGCGATGGTACGGGGTAGGCGGCTGACCAATAACAGCTGCAAGTCATTACCCGCGTTATGCTGCATTAACACTTGCCATAGCCCATGCCATGTAAAATCAGCCACACCCAAAGACACGCTTAGTAACACCAAGCCTGCTAACAAACAAACACTCAAGGTATTGAGTATTGCAGGGGATAACCACGCTGGCCTAGACGAATCTTCCGAAAATGAGGATGTGGCTGAGCTTTTAAACGCTGAGCTTTTAAACATAGGCGTCAAACTTATCCGTTTTAAAATTTGCCATATCTATAGCTATTAGTCATCAGTTTTGAGCCATATTTTGAGCCATAAATAATGGATAAAAGTGGCCTAATAACGTATACCGTTCCTATAAAAGGTTCTCTAAAACGACCTATCCTTTGAAACTTGTTCAGGCTCATTAATCTTACTATGTGTAAGCTTTACACCTTGCTCGACATAGTCATAGGCAACTACATCAGACACAAGGCTACCGAGCGCAAGTACTACTTGAGTAGGCTTAGTGAAGGTAACGCTGTCGCTCTTTAGTTTGCCTACGACTATAGGTCATTTTAAGAGTGGGTATGATAAGGCTTACTCGGCCAGTTTATCGGCTTTGCTTAATTGATCGGCCACGATTTTGGCATCATTCATCCATTGATAGTAGCCGCCAAAGGCTAAGTATGAATCCGGACTCAAGTAGACGATGTGGTTGTTTTTCCAAGCCTTGGTTTGATGTATTAAGGGGTTGTCTAATACCACATTTGCTCCGACACCTTCCTCACCAATAGCGGCGGTTCTATCGAGTACAAATAACCAATCTGGATCTACTTTTTGAATGTACTCAAAGGATACCGGTTGACCGTGAGGTGCTTGTTCAATGTGGGTGTCGGCTGCTGGGATACCAAATTCATTATGAATAAAGCCAAAGCGCGACCCTTCGCCATAGGCAGAGAGTTTATTGCCATTGACCATTATTACCAGACCGTTTCCTTTGCCTTCACTGGCAGCTTTGGCACGGTCTATGGCTTGGTCAATATCTTGTTGCAACTGCTGTGCTTTGTCTTTTTTGTTAAACAGTCTACCTAAGTCGGCTAGACGTTGGCGGCTAGACTCATACATGTTTTCAGTATCTATAGTGAGATCTAGCGTAGGCGCCATTTTACTTAAGGTGTCATACTTCTCAGCCATGCGTGAGCCGATTAAGATGGCTTGCGGCTGCATCTGGTTGAGCACTTCCATATTAGGCTCAAATATAGTGCCTACATTGGTGCTTTCTGGGGCATTGGCAGCCTTGAAGTTGTCTAAGTGTAGATTCTCAGGGAGTCCATCTACCGCGATATCAAGGGCGGCCAAATCTTGCATCAAAGTCATATCATAGACAACAAGAGGTCTTGGATTGGCAGGCAGCTTCACATCACCACGAGCAGTGTCAATCGTGACCTCAGCGCTGTTGGTTGCCGCTGTGTTGTCAGGAGTTTGTGCTGACTCAGTGGCGCTTTGCTCAGTCGCAGCCGTTTTCTCAGTCGCAGTCGTTTGTTCAGCACCTGAGTCATTGGCAGAGTCTTGAGGTGAGCAGCCTAATAGAGCGCCGCTGATGAATAAGGAGAGTAATGCCAGTTTGGTTTTTGGAAAAGTGTTAGGTAGGGATAATGAATTAAACATAAAATCTCGCTTATCTGTCTATTATTATCGATTGAAAAGGACTAGGTATCTATTGAAAGGGCTAGGTAATCATATTCTAAATACGCCACGCTTTGACGTTTAATAACCTGTAAAACCCTTTTGAATGAATAGGTTATCTCTAATAATTGGTTTTTAAGATGACTATGATACGCTTTTTTAATTAAAAAACAAATGATAATTGTTCGTATTTAAAAAAGTTTAAACATTTAGTGTATGGGTTTGGTTTATGGTTTTAATTTAAGGCCAGTATGTCTGGATAGTTCGTTAGTATGTGGGGTAATAATCGCTAAAACCGTATTTTAATGAGCAAATAGTTGTCACGTGTGATGAAGCGAAGCGTAACCCAAGGAGTGTTAAAGACAGTTGCCGTACATAGTTTTAGAGCTTTTATACTATAGCTAATCTTGCTTTCCACTACTATCTTGGTTGGCACTCGGCGAGTCGCTAAGTGTTAGCTCGTTCCTGCTACCGCGATAACGAGCTAACCCAAGCGCCTCTGCCAAGTGCTGCACCAAGTATATCCGCTACAATCAAGGCTAAACGGCTTACTTTACTCATGCCTGCCAGTATTGACAATCATATCAACTTAAAAACGTTATGTAGCAACTGTCACTATATTGGACGACACAGGTGAGGCTCAAATGATGCTTATATTAAGCCCTCACTATGACACTAAGATCTTAAATCATTTATTTTATTGCTAAATCCCGCTCTATCCCGTACGTTACACGGGTTGAAAATGAGCAAGTACGTTTCAACAGACCCTAGTTAACTTATAAAAGTTATGAAAGTTATAAAAGTATCGAGTCATCAAGCTCAATAGTCTTAAATTGCATCTATTAAGTTACTTTTAATTATCCTTTTACTATATTTCAAAAATACTATTTCATAAGCTTCTATTATTCTATTCTGGAATTAACAAAATACCCATTATTTTAATAAACTATTGATTTTAATGAGTTTAAAAGGCATAATTTATTGCGCTTTTTTAAATTTCTTTTAAAATAATGTTACTACGTTTTTCATTAAGCAGCTCATTTTACCAAGGTTTAATCAACGTTAGTCAACTTCAATTACCCTTCAAAATAGTAAAGCGACATTATCCTAAAGTGACATTGCAAAGTAGCAATATGTCAGTCACCTTGATTGTATGGCTCTCAATGGAATGACTAAAGTCAACAATAGCGCATCAAAACAATACCACGTAAGGACACAATAGTATGGCCATGTTCGATTATAAAAATTACTCAAGTGATGAATCAAAAAAGTTAGCAGACGATGCAAATCGCCTGTCTACCTACACCAATACCTCAAGTTTCTTGGGATTTATTCCAGGCGACGATGTACTAAATGGATTAGGTAAAATAACTGGTGACCTCTTTCCCAATAAGACCGATATCGGCATTCCTGAAGGGTGGCGTGAGTTAACGCCTAGTGATTTAGGGGTTAGTGATGACTTAGTCGATAAGTCAGGCTATTTCAAGATTGAAAGCTTATATACCGGTACCGCAGTAGAAGGTCCTCAAGCTAAGATCTTTGGTCAGTATGACGAGAGTGGTAAGCTTGTACGTATTAACCTAAATATAGCGGGTACCAATGACTTACCTGATATACTCGATTATTTAAACTTAAACAGTCATGAAGGTAAAGAGCTGTTAGAGCCAATACTGCAAATCGTTAAAGATTATGCCATTGCGAATGACTTGACAGGCAGTGATGTCTTGATAAGTGGCTATAGTCTGGGTGCAGGTGTGACTAACGTCATTGCCGCCGAGCGTGAAGGGTTATCCGACGGCTTCTTTACTGACTCAGATTATATGGCATTTGCCGTACCTGTTATCTATGATAATCCCGACGTCGTCCTAAATTACGGTTATGAAAATGATGTGGTCCATCGTGCAGCGGGCGATGCGCCAGACTTCTTCTCAGCGGTCGCAGATGGTGAACCTGGTTTAGTAAACCCTGATAAGAGCTACGCCAGCTCCATGGACAATGTGGTGTTATTTAATGATGTTTATGCGTCACCAATTTGGGATTTGAGTATTTTTTCTTTATTAAATATTCCTACAGGCTGGTATGCCCATATCAATGGATTTACCACCGATGCTATCACTCGTATTGCAAACTCTTCATTTTACGATTATACCCAAAAAGACAGTACCGTCATTGTTGCTGATTTGACAGCCGTGATGCGTCCGATAACGTGGGTACAAGATGATGCCTCTCATACGTCTAGTCATTTTGGTACGTCAGCCTTTCTAGTCGGTAGTCAATACGATGATTTAATAGCGGGTGGCTCAAATTTCGATTATATCGATGCTGGCGCAGGTAACGATACGATTAGAGCGGGCAACGGTGTCGATCATATTGATGGTAATACAGGCGTGGATGAAGTACGCATCGAAGGCCGTAGTAAAGACTGGGATGTCTTTAAGATGGAAGATGACACCTTGTTTTTCATCGATAAATGTGGCAGCAATCTGGTCGAGGCTGACAATGTTGAGTCGGTGAGTTTTAACCGTGAGCTCATGAGCCACAACCATAATTACACCATCACTGATAGCGGACTTGACAATACTCAGCCTATTCGTAAATGGTTTAGTAAAAACGATGTTCAGTTTTCAGACCACATTGAAGGTAGCGACAGTAATGATATGCTAGAGGGTCAATTTGTCTTTGCTCGCGAAGGTGATGATATCATTAACGGTACTGAGCTATCAGATACGTTGCACGCCGGTAGCGGTGATGATGTGATTTTAGCATTCGCTGGTGATGATCGCTTATATGGTGCTGAGGGCAATGATACCCTCAATGGCGGGGCAGGCGATGATATCTTAATTGGCGGCACTGGTAATGATATATTTGTCATTGATATCTTATCAGGCAACGATGTAATCGCTGACTTTAATAACGATGCTGGCTATCAAGATACCCTTCAGTTCTCCTCTGAATTGTTTTCAGATATGAGTCAATTGAGTGCTCAAACGACTCAAAATGGGTCTAATGTATCTGTGGCAATAGGTAATCAGAGTTTCTTAACGGTTGAGAACTGCTACGTCGATGATGTTTTAAGCTGTTCTGTTATCGCTTAACTAAACTCTTATAAATTAAATACTAAAATTTTTTCATAAAAAACTCAGCAAATTAGCTGAGTTTTTTAGTGTTCACAGAGAATTTGTGTCGCGTAAAATTTTAAAAGTAAACGATGCTATTCTGCTTCAAATAATTTCTGCTTAAAGTAACTAATTTTTTGTATGATTGAAATAACCATCTTTAGCTGAGTCTTCAATTACAACGCCTTTACTACTAAATGAAAACGCTTTATTGCTAAAAGTTCCAACCATAATAGATTCAATTAATGGTGAAACATTTTGCGCTTCGCTTTCGATGGCCACCACAAAGTTGGCACCGTCACCGCCTGTATCATCATTTTTTTCGACAATATAGTTGAGCGTTCCCATAGGCGGTAACTCAATAGATTTATTCAGATAAGGACGAACATAATCCCCTTGAGTATTATAGTAATCAATTCTAGTCACATATAAGCTGTTATCTAAGCTGGTATTACGAATGCTCAAAGTCGCTGATAACATAACTTTAGGAGTTTCTTCATCACCATATATATTTGAATAAACAGGGACATAAAACAGGTGTTGATAAGCCATATTACCCTTAGGCATATCGACTTCAAGTTTTTTTATCGGGTCCTTATGATCTTCATTGTACAAAATATTTGGATCTCGCTCAGGGGGGTTACACCCTACTAAGCCAGCGCTTAATAGCAATAGCGTCGCCAATAATGATGTGGTTTTCATATCACTCCTTACGGCCTGATAGTCAGAGAAGCAGCCAAGGCCATTTATATAGTGGACTGAATCATAATATCATTAACTCATAACTCTCTTAGAAATGTAAAACGATATATCTATTACGTGATAATTTAACCCACCAATATATTGGTTTCTGGATAGTTGACCCGAGTAGATCTTGGCATGGCAATTAAATAAGCCAGTGTCAACGGTCCCAAGCGCCCTGCAAACATCATAAACATAATGACAATTTCACCTGCATTACTTAAGCGAGTCGTCAGGCCTCTCGTTAAACCAACCGTACTCAAAGCAGATACCACTTCAAAAAGAACATCTTCTAAGGGATGATCCGCCTCAATAACGGATAGAATAAACACACTTAAAAATATTAACATCATTGTTATGCTAATGAGCGCTAGTGACTTTCTGACAAGTCTATCGGGTATACGACGCTCAAAAATAGTAACATGATCACGTTGGCGTAAAAAAGCCCAAGTCGTCAGTAGTAAAATAACAAAGGTACCTACTTTAATGCCGCTAGCAGTCGATACTGAACCGCCACCAATAAACATTAAGAATATAGTCAAAATGGTGCTGGCATCAGTGAGTCCATCCACAGGTACAGTATTAAAACCTGCCGTTCTAGGTGTAATAGCTTGAAACCAAGAGGCAATAAGCTGATCACCTAAGGTAAAATTCCCCATAGTATTGGGATTATTATGCTCTAACAACCAAAATAAAACAAATGCAACTACATTCAAAGCAGCCGTAGCCCCAAGCATTAACTTGGTATTAACGTTTATTTTTGACCATCTTTTATTTTCAATTAAATCTTTTATGACAATAAAACCCAGTCCACCAATAATGATAAGGGATGTGATGGTAATATTTATCCCAACATTATGCACATAAGGCATCAGGTTGTCATTACTTAAGCCGAAGCCTGCATTGTTGAATGCTGATATCGTATAGAAAAAACCACTATAAAGGGCCTCAGATAGGGGCATTTCTTTAGCAAAAAATAGTGATAGAAAGATAAATCCTATAAGCTCAACCGTCAATGCAATAGCGATGACAGATTTTGCAGTAGAGGTTATATCGCCGAAGCTTGCATCCGCAAATGCTTCACGCGCTATTTTCTGTCCAGCAATATTTAGCCGTCGTTGTAAGCTTATAAATGCAAAGACCGCAAAGGTCATAAACCCAAGTCCACCTATCTGAATAAGAGAGGCGATAATGACCTGACCTAAACGGGTATAGTTGGCAGTGTCCACAACTGCGAGACCTGTTACTGTTACAGCGGATGTCGCTGTAAAAGCGGCTTTAAGCCATGAAACGGGTTCAATAGAGCAGGCGGGCAGCATTAACAAACAGGTGCCTATGGTTATGACGACCAGAAATCCTACTGACAAAATCATAGGCGGTGATGTTAAAATAGACATTCTTTTCTTTGGCATATTACCTACTTTTAAACCCAATACGCTTTCTTTTGACAATAATTTAGATAGATAACTATTTAAATAGACAATAGTTTTTTGGCTAATATTTTAAGATCATTCACATCGCCTTTAAAGACCAAACGATCTGGGTATTGAACATACATATCATCAGTAAAATCTTGGAACACATCATCATTACGAATAATGAGTAATAAGGATGTTTCAGGGTTTTTGTACTTAATTTTACCGATATTGATGGGGGACGCATGTTCTGGTAGATCGATACGTACCAGATACTCTTTATTACCCAGTGATAGATACTGCTTCATCATGGGATAGGCCATAGATTGGGCGATACGAATACCCATATCTTGTTCAGGATGGATGATATTGTTAACGCCAAGACTATTGAGAATATCATGATGAGCATCTGTCTTAGCTTTTACCCACAAGTTCTTCACCGGTAATTTAATCAGATTTAGCGTACACAATAAGCTGGCTTCCAAATCTTCACCAATACTTACGATGACCCCATCAAACTGACTGAGGTTAAGTTCTTGCAATGTCTCAATATCAGTGGCATCGGCAATAACAGAATGCGCCAAGGTATCACTAACTTTATTGACTTCATCTTCATCTAAGTCAATACCTAACACCTCATTTCCCAAACTTTGTAGCTCAAATGCGCACGCTCTACCGAACACGCCTAATCCTATAACAGCAAATTGCATAGTCACCTCAGTTTATATTTAGGAGCTGGTATTAAATAACTTGTATTAGGTCATACTGATATTATCTTAAATACGGATTTTTGTATGCCAGATGATTGTCAGTGCCCACAAATAAATGGGTAATAATTATACTCCTAAACCCATTCAATTAGAAAAGTTATGTTTATATTCACAACTAAAAGAAACAATAAATAATACTATTTATATAAAACAAGTGCTTTATATAAAACGAGCATTTCTGCATACAACTTTTTATAAAAAGATCCGCCAAAAAAACCTCTATCGGCGATTTAGTCCCTTTAATAGCAAAAGGGTAACTATATACCAGATAGAGGCTCTTATTTAACTTAAGAACACAGGCTTAGTAGTGTACTTAAGCCTTTAAACGATGAATAATTTATCACTTAGAGCTTTTAGCGAAGCATCGTATCATGAACTGACTTTCGCGATAACGTCATCACGACTGAGTAACTGCTTTTCACCATCACGACGATCCACATATTCATATTTGTCATCACCTAAGTTGCGATCAGAGACTACAATACGATGCGGGATACCTATTAGCTCAAGATCTGCGAACTTCACACCAGGACGCTCATTACGATCATCAAGAATCACATTCAGCCCTTTGGCTTTTAGCTCTTCGTATAATGCTTCTGCAGTATTCATCACCGTGTCTTCTTTCGACTTCATCGGTACAATAGCGATATCAAAAGGAGCGATAGAGTCTTGAATATCAGGCGTATTTGGCCAAATAATACCGTTCTCATCATGGTTTTGCTCAATAGCGGCAGCAATGATTCGGCTGACACCGATACCATAACAGCCCATCATAAGCGTGACAGGTTTGCCCGTCTCACCCATCACTGTGCAGTTTAGGGCTTTTGAGTATTTATCACCCAACTGGAAGATATGACCCACTTCGATACCACGTTTGATACTTAACGTGCCATGACCATCAGGAGAAGCATCGCCATCCACTACGTTACGTATATCAACTACTTGAGTAATGGTCGCATCCCGATCCCAGTTCATACCGGTGGTATGCATATTTGGCTTATTGGCACCAGAGACAAAATCTGCCAATGCTGCCGCCGCACGATCGACAAATACGGGCATATCAAGATCAACACCGATATAGCCCTTATGTAGACCCGCTTGTTTCATTTCTTCTTCAGTGGCAAAGGTAAGTGGTGTAGCTACTTCAGAGATTTTTTCCGCTTTAATATCATTTAAGGTATGATCGCCACGTAGTACTAGGGCTACTAAATGCTCTTCACCTTCAGCAGTTTGACCTTTTACGATGAGGGTTTTAACCGTTTGCGATAGTGGCACGTTTAAATGCTCGGCAACCGCTTCACAAGTCTGCATATTTGGGGTGTCCACATCTTGACGATTTTGAGAAGGCGCAGGGCGCTCATCATGGCAAATCGCTTCTGCTAACTCAACGTTCGCCGCAAAGTCTGAGCTGTCAGAGAAGGCAATGGCATCTTCACCACTACCTGCCAGTACATGGAACTCATGCGAGGCTGAGCCACCGATTGATCCTGTATCCGCCAATACCGCACGGAAGTTAAGACCCAAGCGACTAAAGATACGGCTATACGCCTCATACATTTGTTGATAAGTCGTCTCTAAAGAGGCTTGATCGACATGGAAAGAGTAAGCATCTTTCATAGTGAATTCACGAGCCCGCATGATGCCAAAGCGAGGACGAATTTCATCACGGAACTTACTTTGAATCTGGAAAAAAGTAACCGGTAACTGTTTATAGCTGCGTAATTCGCCACGGGCTAAATCGGTAATGACTTCTTCGTGAGTGGGTCCCAATACAAAGTCGCGATTATGACGGTCTTTGAAGCGAAGAAGCTCTGGACCATAGTCCTCAAAGCGTCCTGACTCCTGCCACAATTCTGCGGGCTGAGTCATTGGCATATAAACTTCTTGTGCCCCGATATTTTGCATCTCTTCACGCACAATTTTTTCAACTTTTTGCAACACCTTCAGCCCCATGGGTAACCATACATAAAGACCAGAGGCGAGTTTACGGATCAAACCGGCTCTAACCATTAACTGACTTGATGCGATATCGGCATCGTTAGGGGTTTCTTTTAGGGTAGCAAACAAAAACTGGCTGGCTCTCATAACTGACTCAACTTTACTCAATGTGTAATTTAAAAAGGGTGAAACAAAAGAATTAAATAAAACAGTTAAACAAAAGAATAGGGCGTGTGGAACATTCGCAAATTAGCACTGATAATATACTGACCTTGATGACCGTTAACCCATTAAAAAATTCATCTTACGGTGTCACTCAAAATTAGTCGCTATAACTTGCCTATGTTAGGTAAACTCGCGTGATGACGCAATCCTTTTTTTACCACTTTGTGAATTTAGTTCAAAATAACCTAAGATAGATAAGTTTAGGCGTCAGCGATACTTAAAATAAGCCTCTAAAATGACTCCTCAAATCTGTAACTTAAAATAGCAGACAAATATGAGCTTATTGACTATATTATAATAGTCAGTCAACCGTAAAAATGTGATAAAACAAGCACGCTTAATTAAGATTGACGTGTTTAAGCTTTAACGTTGTAAGCTAAGCAAGTTTAAGGCTTAAGAACTCAATACAGTGCTGCGTTTCCAAACCTAACAAACAATGACCACTTCAATGAAGACAAACTATGAATAATACGACTCAAAATAAGGCTCAAAGTAACGGTATATGGTTAAAACTTGTTTTGTTAATCACTCTCATTATCGTGAGTGTCATGCTTTGGCGGCAGTTTATTCAAGATAAAACGCCACAGATTCAAACCGTCAGTCGTGAGGGGGTTATTTCCAAAATTCAACAGCTGAATCGGCTAGAGACTGTCGCCTATAATGTCGATACGGTGATTACCAGTGAACAACAGGGTACATGGCAACGGCTATGGCAGGATGAGCAAAAAGGCTTGTTTATCGCACGGGGTCGAGTCGTAGCGGGCGTTGATTTAAGCGAGCTAAGTCCTGAGATGGTACAGGTTTCGGAGCCGACTGAAGAGCAGATTGAAGCGGCAAAAAATGAAGCGGCTATATCGGGTAATGACAATACACCGATTACTCTAATGCCAGATCTGATGATTACCTTACCGCCTGCTGAAATTTTTACCGTATATCTTGATGATGTTGAAGTATATGACTGGGAAGCAGGCGGCTTCTTTGGCATGGTAAAAGCAGAGCCAAAAATCTTAGCGCAAGCACAAGCCAGTGCCAAGCGAGAAGTGCTTAAGCGTGCCTGTGCTGATGGAGTGATGCAACAAGCGGAAACCAATGCCAAAACGCAAATGGAAAACCTTTTTGCGATGACTGGTGCCAAAGTCACGGTAACCACTCAGGGGGCAGGGGCTTGCCAGCCAACCGATTAAGCCAATTAAGAACTAAGCTTGATATGGTGACTATAACCTCATCCTTCACCCTCTAAATGCTTATTTTTTAAACGGTTCATTTTTTGAACTGTTCAAGCGCATAAAGGCGGGCTTGCTTATGTTCTACGATAGGTTGAGGGTAGTCGACATTGGCAAACTTGCCTTTACTGCTTAAGGCTTGTCTAAGTTTGGATTCATCATGCAGTATTGTGGGTGGCATGTCTCTGAGCTCTGGAAGCCAAGTTTTGATAAAAATAGCTTTTTCATCATGCGTCTTAGCTTGACTAAACGGATTCATAATTCGAAAATAAGGCGACGCATCAACCCCTGTAGAGGCACTCCATTGCCAACCCCCATTATTTGACGCAAAATCACCGTCAATTAAACGTTGCATAAAGTAGCTTTCACCCAGTCGCCAATCAATTAACAAATCTTTGGTCAAAAACATCGCTGTCACCATGCGTAGTCTATTGTGCATAAAGCCAGTCGCATTAAGGCATCGCATTGCGGCATCTACTATGGGTACACCCGTTCTGCCCTCACACCATTTTTTGAAGTTATCACTATCATAAGACCACTCAACTTTTTTATCTGTAACTATTTTATAAGCGCTACCTTTTACGATGTCGGGGCGATAGCTGATGACATGACGATAGAAATCACGCCAAGCCAGCTCACTAATCCAGCGTTCGATATCGGTCTGGGAAGTTTCTGATTCTCCCTTTGAATCTGCTTGGTTGAACGCATTGAGCAATTTATTCGCCTGTTGATAACACACTCGTGCGCTAATGCTACCGACGGTTAAATATGCTGACATTTGGCTGGTTGCCATTATTGCAGGCTTATCTCGAGCCGTATTGTAATTGCCAATATCTTCTTTGATGAACTCATTTAATCGCTTTTGTGCTTGGCTTTCGCCTGCCGGATAATCTTCATAAGTATTTTTAAGTAAAGCGTCAACAGTAGATGGTTTTATTCCATAATATAGCTTAAATAGCTCAATGGTTTGCTCATGGTGGTTATCAATGGTGTGTAATAGCGTCTGTAAAGGGTCATCGGCTAAAGATTTGGTTGTCTTACAAATAGGTTCGGGTACAGGATATACCTGAACAGGACTTGTCTCTAAAATAGACTGCCACTTTTTATAAAAAGGGGTGAAGACTTTGTACATAGTATCATTACCAGTCTTAATCGTGTTCGGCGGCAAGATACATTGGTCAGGGTAGCGGCTAAATTTTATGTTATGTTTATTAAGCAGCTTGTCTAATAGGCTGTCTCTTGCCTGTTCATTACTTTCATATTCGATATTAGCAAAGACATGGGTGATAGACTGCGCAATACAAAGCTCTTCAATAGCATTAACGCTATGTGTAAAACTATCTGAGTTTATAAGTTGTAAGGGTATGCCTAGCTTGTTAAACAAAGTTTTGGCGAGTTGCTTTAAGGTTCTAAAAATAAAGTCCATTTGCACCAATGACATATCATGTTCAAGCCATTGCTTAGGTGTGATCGTAAATGCGGCTAAAATTTGCGGTACTGATTCATTGATGTCATTGCTTGAGATTTGATTAACGTCATCAAATAACATAGTTAAAGCAGTATTATCATGAATACGTAGGTCACGGCGAAACCACATCAAATATTTTTTTGGTTTAATAATTGGTTCAATAGTAGGCACATAAGACGTCATAAATTAACCTTCAGCGAGTAATGCTAATAATGATTCAATATATGCTAGGATAAGCAGTATTTAGCTAACTGACTTTAGTAAAAATGTTGTTTTAAGGATTTTATAAAATTATGCAGGTCAAATTTTGTGGATTTACCCGCCTCGAGGATATAAAAAATGCGGTTATGCTTGGCGCAGATGCGTTAGGCTTTGTATTTTATCCGCCGAGTCCACGGGCCATTACCCCTGAGCATGCCAAAGAACTCATTAAGCATGTCCCTGCGTTTGTCAGCGTCGTCGCTTTGGTTGTCAATATGGGGGAGGAGGAGCTTGTTGAATTGGCGGCTACTGTGCCGTTTGATGTGATTCAGTTTCACGGTGATGAGACTGCAGAGGAGTGCCAGCAGCTTGCTGATACCGTCAATAAACGCTGGGTTAAAGCACTACGTATCAATAAAGACACCCAAGATTTAAATAGCATTCAACAACAAATCAACGACTATGCTCAGGCCGGTGCCAGTAGTATATTGCTAGATGCTTATCATAAAGACGCCTACGGTGGTACTGGCGAGCGCTTTGATTGGTCACTTATTCCAAAGGATTCAGAAGTGCCTATTATATTGGCCGGTGGATTAACCCCAGATAATGTCGGCGATACGATTGATTTACCTATTCAAGCGGTGGATGTCAGTGGTGGCATTGAATTGTCAAAAGGGATTAAGGATGCGGGCAAGATGCGGGCATTTATAAAGGCTGTAAAGTAGCTCATATAGCTAGACCTGAATGATAAGAGGTATCTAAAAATCCGTGGGTTACGCTCCGCTTCACCACACGCTACAACGATTGCTCATCAAAATACAGTTTTGAATTTTGCACATTTTGTAGCGTGGGTGCAATGACATGGAACCCACGGAAGGGTAAATTTTGCAGATTGACAGCTTTGAATATGAACTTTAAATGTATGAGCTTTATTATGATATCAGGGTGACAAAGTCTATTGCTTAGACTAATCATAAAGCTTTAAAAATAGTGCTAGACTTTTAAAATAATAACACTCAAACCACGATAGATTTAAAATAGAGTCATGATATGAACCGCTAGCCTTGACAGTAGCGGTATACTACTGGGTAGGGCGAGTGACGATGTCTTAGTCAGAGGCGGTATCGAGATAACAGGAACGCATCTGGCTTTAGTCATCGTCTCGCCCGAACCAGTCGATACAAGCGGATGGCGAGAATAGCTACTTGATTTTAAGACTTTAATAACCCTATCCATACAGATGACAGTGCATGCTTGATAAATCTTACTGAAAATCTTACTTATAAATTGCTTATTAAGTTATCAAATACAGTGCTAATTAGATAAGATAGTGATTAAATAACCAGACATCAAAACGTTTACTAAACCTAAATTTTTCTTTGCTAGATAACCCCTTATAATGACCTAAATCGAATAAAACAACATTTTAAAATAGAGTGATAAATTATGAATGATTTTAATACTGTACTACATAACGATGAAATAGACGACAGTGAAGACTTTAGACAATATCCTGATGCCAGTGGCCATTTTGGGATTCATGGTGGGCGATTTGTTTCTGAAACGTTGATGGCGGCGTTAGAAGAGCTGGAGACGCTATACTATCAAGTGAAGCAGGATCCCAAGTTTTGGGAAGAATATCACAATGATTTGGTCAACTATGTGGGTCGTCCGACGCCGTTGTATCATGCCAAACGACTCAGTGATGAGATTGGCGGGGCGCAGATTTATTTTAAACGTGAAGACTTAAATCATACGGGCGCGCATAAAGTTAACAACACCATTGGGCAGGCATTGCTGGCTAAAATGTCAGGTAAGAAGCGTATTATCGCAGAGACAGGTGCCGGTCAACATGGCGTGGCGACGGCGACTATTGCCGCACGTTTGGGCCTTGAATGTATTGTGTATATGGGCGCCGATGATGTAGAGCGCCAGAAGATGAACGTGTATCGTATGCGTCTGCTAGGGGCGAAAGTAGTGGCAGTGGAGTCAGGCTCACGTACCTTAAAAGATGCAATGAATGAGGCGATGCGGGATTGGGTCACTAACGTTGACACCACGTACTATATTATCGGTACTTGCGCCGGTCCGCATCCTTATCCACTGTTGGTACGAGATTTTCAAGCGATTATAGGCAAAGAGGCGCGTATTCAGCATTTAGAAAAAACAGGTAAACTGCCTGATGCTCTAGTAGCGTGTGTCGGTGGTGGCTCGAATGCAATTGGTCTGTTTTATGATTTTCTGAATGACAAAGATGTAAAAATATACGGTGTTGAAGCCACAGGTGATGGCTTAGATACCGATCGTCACTCTGCGCCATTGGCCAAAGGCCGAGTAGGGGTGCTTCATGGTAACCGTACTTATCTAATGGCGGATGATGAAGGGCAAATCCTTGAGACGCATTCTATCTCAGCAGGTCTAGACTATCCAGGTGTGGGTCCTGAACATAGCTTCTTAAAAGATATTAAGCGGGTCGAGTATGTTGGTTGTACCGATAAACAGGCGCTTGAAGGCTTCCATGAAGTAACGCGTAAAGAAGGCATAATTCCTGCGTTAGAATCGGCTCATGCGGTATATTATGGATTGCAACTTGCGAAAACCATGACCCCTGAGCAGACTATTATTGTTAATATGTCGGGACGTGGTGATAAAGATTTGCATTCGGTGATGAAGGCGGAAGGCATTGAGCTTTAAAGAAAGCTTAGTGCCTAACTCAAGGTTAACTGTTTAAGAGTGAATGAAATAACTTAATGGGAAACCTAGAACTTACATAGTGTTTTAAATCTGCGTGAGTTCTAATAATTCAAATCTTGAGTGGTTACTTTTAAAAGCTTATTTAGAAACTTAGATTTAGAAGCTTAGATTTAAAAACTTAGAATCCTGATACTTAATAAATAAATGATGACGAATTAAGAGACCTCTATGACCCGTATTGAAAACACTTTTAAAACGATAAAAGAACAAAATAAAAAGGCTTTAATTCCGTATGTGATGGCAGGTGATCCAAGCCCTAATGTGACCGTTGACTTACTGCATGATTTGGTTAAGCATGGCGCAGATATGATCGAGGTGGGTTTACCCTTCTCTGATCCTATGGCGGATGGCCCAACGGTTGCTTTAGCCGGCGAGCGTGCTTTAGCTGGTGGTACCAGTACCCATCAAGCCATCGGCATGGTAAAGCAGTTTCGTGAGCAAGATACCACGACACCGATTATCTTAATGGGTTATCTAAACCCGATTGAGATCATTGGTTATGATGAATTTATTCGTTTGTGCGAAGATGCGGGCGTAGATGGGGTGTTAGTTGTCGACTTGCCGCCTGCTGAGTCTGGTAACTTTGTAGAGCAATTGGCTGAGCACAATATGAATAAGATTTTCCTATTGTCACCAACCACGTTGCCAGAGCGTCGTCAACAAGTAATGACCTATTGTGGTGGCTACATTTATTACGTATCATTAAAGGGTGTCACTGGTGCGGCAAGTTTGGATACGGCAGCCGTCAGTGAGCAGGTGCAAGCCATTAAACAAGAAACAGACATACCAGTATGTGTGGGCTTTGGTATTCGTGATGGCAAATCAGCAGCGGCTATCGGTCAGTATGCTGATGGAGTTATCGTTGGGAGTGAGCTGGTAAAACACTTTGCTGGCCTTGATAATCAGTCAAGTGCTGAGGAGATCACCCGTGCTCAAGCAAACATTATGGATAAAATGGATGAATTACGTCAGGCATTGGATGCCTTATAAAGGCTAATCTGTTTTATAGTTATTGTGCATTAAAATCCTTTATAAATAGACAAGTCTATGACCAAAGTAAACAGTACCCCAAAAAATAAGCCAAATGATACTGAGTCGGAGTCAATGTCAGTATGTGAGTCTAAAACGGAAGCTGCCATTGCTAAGCTTGATCAACACAGTAGCACATGGCTGTCTCGACCAGTGCCACGCGTTAAGCGTCATAGCCTTCCACAACTAACCGCAGTTGAAACGGAGCCATCAACACAGTGTCCCCAGTGTCATTCGATGACCACCAATACGGCATTAATTTTTAACTCGTATGTTTGTCCACAATGTGATTACCATTTGGCGATGACCGCCCGTGATCGGCTGACTGGATTTTTAGATCAGGTGGATGCGGAGTTGGGTCAAGAGTTTACGACTGGAGATCCCTTGTCGTTTGTTGATAGTAAGCCTTATACCCAGCGCATGGATCAAATGCAGGAAAAAACAGGTGAATCTGAGGCGCTAATCGTATTTAAAGGCAAATTGCATGGCTTGGATGTGGTGGCATGTGCCTTTGACTTTCGTTTCATGGGTGGCTCGATGGGTTCAGTCGTGGGTGATCGCTTTGTGCAAGCGGCTGAAACGGCGCTAGCCAATAAGAGCCCTCTCATTTGTTTTGCCGCCTCTGGTGGAGCTCGGATGCAAGAAGGATTGTTATCCTTAATGCAGATGGCTCGGACTGGTGCTGCTATTGAGCGTCTGCGTCTTGCCGGCATTCCCTATATTGTGGTATTGACCAATCCTGTCTATGGTGGTGTGACGGCATCACTGGCAATGCTAGGTGATATCCATTTGGCCGAGCCTAAAGCGATGATTGGCTTTGCAGGTAAGCGTGTCATCGAACAAACGGTACGTGAGACCTTAGAAGAACCGTTCCAGCGTGCTGAGTATTTGCTTGAGCACGGTGTGATTGATCAGGTTGTGCATCGTCATCAGCTTAATGATACGGTGTATCGATTATTAGCGAAGCTGATGCGCGTGTAAATGCTCAGTGTCTTAATTTTAAGTATAGTTTTAGTAGCGAGATTAAATGACTGTGACTGTCTCTAATACCCCCTCTAGTCTTGATACCCCCACTCAATCCAGTTCGTTATCGGACTGGATTTATTATATGCAGCAGATACATGTCACTGCTATCGATATGGGACTGTCACGGGTTATTCCAGTGGCTGAACATCTAGGTTTGATTGAGTCTGCAAAAGATGATGCCTATGTCTTTACGGTGGCAGGCACTAATGGCAAAGGCTCTACCACTGCTGTGATCAGTGCTGCTTGTCAACAAGCGGGCTATAAAACGGCACTATACCAGTCCCCGCATCTGATTGATTTTAATGAAAGAGTGCGCATTAACGGACAACCCGTGGGTGATCAAACGCTTATTGATGCCTTTGTAGAGGTAGAGCAGGCTCGCCTAAAATGCGAACTGACGCTGTCTTTTTTTGAGATGACAACACTGGCTGCCATGTTGATTTTTGCTCAGGCAGATTGTGATGTCTGGGTGTTAGAAGTCGGACTTGGGGGTCGTTTGGATGTGGTTAATATCATAGAACCCGATTTGGCGGTGATTACCAATGTGGGTATTGATCATATTGATTGGCTTGGCGATACTCGAGAAAAGATTGGCTTTGAGAAGGCGGGTATATTGCGTCAGGGTATTCCTCTAGTATACGGCGAGACCGACATGCCAGCTTCCGTACGTGAAAGAGTAAATGCACTAAATTGTACGTGCTATCAAATAGGCAAGGATTATGATTTCACTGAGCCATTAACGACTGAACCTGCTATTCAAAAAGAGCAGTCGTCAAATGCCGTTTGGCAGTTTAGTAGTGCCCGTGTCACTTTGCAGTTGCCAAAACCTAAGCTATCATTAGTCAATAGTGCCAATGCAGTGGCAGCCTTGCTAGCCAGCAATCTTAATATCTCCGCTGTTCACCTTCAAAAAGCATTGCAAAAAGTCACGCTGGCAGGACGTTTTGATGCCCGAGATATTTCAGGTCGACATTGGCTATTTGATGTGGCGCACAATGAGCAGGGGATGCGCTTTTTATTAAGTCAGTTTATCCCATTTTGGCAGACTCATCAGGCTAACTATCCGAAGGGTAAGTTGCATATTGTATTTTCGATGTTAGCAGATAAGGATATTGGCGAGGTGGTAGACTTATTAGTTGAGGCTAAGTTGCCGATCCAAACCTGGCATATCGCTGAAATAGACCATCCTAGAGCCGCTAGTATTGAGCAGCTAACGAAGGTATTAAACCAGCATCCGCAGGCTCAGATACTCAGTTATCCGTCACTTGCTAAGGCAAAAAATGCCGTCATTGATGCCACAGAGGTAGATGATTTAATCTTAGTATGTGGATCATTTCATACGATAGGTGAAGTGTTGGTATCGGTTTAAGTTTTTATACATAGTATGATATGTTTTAGTTTAGTTTGATTAGCTGTTATGAAAAAGCATGACTTTCTTCATTACTCTTAAAGTTTATCAAGCTTAAACGTGCGATTCCAGCTTATAGGGTAGTCATAAACTTACCGTCATATACAGTCTTTAAAATAATGAAAGACTTAAAATTTTTAGAATTAAGTGATAATTAATACTTTTATGGAACATTAGTTAAGCAAAAATTTAACTAACTATTTAAATTATTTTATGATATAAAACAAGAATTAAGTATTTTTTGAAAGTAAATTCAAATAAAATGTAGTAGTATTGCAACCTAAACTATTTAGGCGTTGCGTTTTTCAATACTCATTTTTGCTACAATAGTGCCATTGGCATCGATTCACTCTTAGACTAATAAGTTAACACATTATGATGTTTAGCCCATATAAATATAAAAACAAACTGCTAATGGCCATCCTGTTGATAACAGGGGGAAGCCTACCCAGCTACGCTGCTTCAGTCACCACTGATTCAGAAATTAATGAACTGATTTCAAGAGCTATTGAAACTCATCCTTTAGTAGGATCAGCAAGAGCAGAACAACAGGCAACGACAGAGGGAATCAGGGCTGCAAAGTTGAATTTACTTCCTACCCCAAGTGCCTCAACCAGTTACAACAGTAGTAATAATATCGTATCTGAGATTGGTATTCGTCAGCCGCTATGGACGGGTGGGCGACTTACCGCTAATGTAAACCAAGCTATTTTTGATGATAAAGCGGCGGTCGAAAATATATATGCGCAACAAAATGAGGTGGCTAAAACCACTATTGAGGCATGGCAGACTTATGTTAATGCGGTAGCTCAGCAACGGGTCTATCTTGATAATCTGCAACAGTTAGCAAAATTTGAAGCGATGATGAATCGCCGAGTGAAACAAGGTGTATCAGCTCGTATTGACCTTGAGCTAGTTGCTAACCGTATCCTTCAAGAAACCAATGCTTTTGAAGCTGCTCAAGAGCAGCAATACATTGCAGAAGCACGTCTTCAACAAATTACCGGACGACCCCTGCCTCGTGGCAGCGAGCATAATATACCCCAGTTAAGTGTCCTTGTGGAACAAGCCAAAAGAGCATCGATTGGCTTTGAGAGGATGGCTTTTGATAATGCCAGTTTTTATAATCCTTCTGTTGTAAAAGAGCTATTCCAAATTGAGTCTGCAAAGCAAGAAGTGAAAGCGCAAAGTGCGTCACAATATCCCACTGTCTTTGCAGAATATACACATACGTATGATCATGATACCAAAGAAGTTGATGGTAGATTTTACGTTGGATTAAACTACCAGCCTGGAGCCGGTTTTTCAAACCTTGCACTGACCCGAGCATCTGAAGCCCGTGTTAACAGTTTAATTCAAAATAAAGAAGCCGCACAGCGTAGTGTCATGGAGAATATCCAAGTTCAATATCAACAGTTTGCCAGTGCAAAAAGTCGTGAAGTATCCTTGGTATCCGCTGTGGCAGGGGCGCAAATTGTCTTAGACTCCTATCAACGTCAGTTTAAAGCGGGTCGTAAGTCTTGGCTTGAAGTACTCAATGCAGTACGCGAATTAAGTGATTATCAAATACGTTTGGTGCAAACACGCTCTGAAATCCTTGGCTCATTCTATAAGCTGCAAGTCGACTTTAGTTTAATGCCTTGGCAAACGTTTGCACAAAACCGTCAGCCCGTCAAAATGTTTAATGCGCTTGATCCTGTGAAAGAATGGGTAAATAACCAGCAGAACTCTGTTAATAGCCGTCAGTTTGGATATGGTCAAAAAAATGGGACAAATTCGAACCCTAATTTAGTCCCTAATAGCTTGTATAACGAGGCTGATGAAAGTTCGGAAGATGAATATATCCATATATCACTTCCTTCTTCTATCGAACAAAAGCTTGATAATGGCGAGTTCGTTATGCTTGATGAAAATGGACGACCCATTGTCAATACAGTCAATACGGATGTATCAGAAACTGATGTGGTTGTTGTTAACGCAAACCCAACTACTGAAGAAAACCTAGTAAATAAAAGTTTAGAACCTGATACTATTCAAATGGATACTGTTCAAATGGATACTGTTCAAATGGATACTGTTCAAATGGATACTGTTCAAATGGATACTGTTCAAATGGATAATAATCAAGCAGACACTGTTCAAATTTACACTAATAAAAATATCCTTGATACAACAGACTCATCCCTTGAAACGACATCATCAAATCCTTCAGAAGATAACGTTAATTTAAAGAATTTTATGACTCAAATACCTCTATCGCGCAATTCTGTTGATAAGGTACTGGTTAATGATTCAAAACCTAAAGATTAATACCTTACCTTCAGGACATGAATACTTAGTTAGATACTATATAGTTAGATCTATAAAAGATTATTTTAATTAAAGACAAAGCATGCCAATTTAATGTTTACTTTAAAAAAAATATTTTTTTTAAAGTAAAAGCACCATTAGTTTTGAAGGAATAATCTTTTAAATAACATTCAAAATACTATTATCCAATGGATAAGAAATTATTTTAAATAAGCGGGAAATATGAGCAAAAATCAAAACCCATCTGGTAACTCAACTATAGATACTGTAGGGTCGCAGGGTGACTTGATGACAAGCACCGAAGAATTAAACACCGCACGCTCGTTAGCGGATGCTTTAAGACATATTTTAAGTCAACAGGGATACCCTATTGATACGATACGTTTGCAAGATGTGGTCAGAAAACATGACAATCAAAAAGCTATCGAGCAAGGCCGTGGTATCGATACACTTGGTGGAGTAATCAGTGTCCTTGTTGGTTTGGGCGTCTCAGAAACACCTGAAATATTAGAGCAACCAGATGCCGCGTTTTTACCCTTACTGGCCTATCATATACGACATGGGTGGGGGGTTATTGACGGTCAAACACCTCAAGGAACGTGGAGTTTCCGTCAGGACTCACAGACTAGCTATGTACCATTAGATGAACTAAAAATTATTTTGCGTTTACGCTTAACTGAAGATCATATCAAAAAGCGTAATTCAAGCTTTACAGATATTCTAAAAAAAGAGCTGTTCAGCTATAAAGGTGTGGTATTTGAAGCGGTCGTCGCCTCATTCTTGATTAACTTCTTAGCATTAGCAGTATCGCTATTTTCATTGCAAGTTTATGATCGTGTTATTCCCACTCGTGGTGTAAGCACCCTCATCATTCTCGCCAGTGGTGTGGCATTATTCATACTATTCGAAGCATTTATGAAATTTGCGCGATCGAAAATTATGGATAAAGTGGTGGTTGGTCTCGATCAGCATTTATCTCGCGAAGTCTTTCAACGCTTGCTAAGAGTGCGTATTGATCAAATGCCTGGCTCAGTAGGGTCGATGGCAGCCCAATTAAGAGGCTATGAGCAAGTTCGTAGCTTCTTTACGGCGGGTACGTTGTTTGCGTTGGTCGATTTACCCATGACCATTATCTTTTTGTCTTTAATTGCTTATATCGGTGCACCAATTATTGCATTAGTACCTATTATTGCCTCAATCATTGCATTGTCTATGGGGCTGTTTGCCCGTAAACGTATTGATGCGATTGCGGCTGAAGGTGCCTCTGCTTCTTACTATAAGACAGGTTTATTAGTTGAATCTGTAGAAGGCATTGAAACCATCAAAGCAGGCGCTGGTAGTTGGAAGTTTTTATCGCGTTGGCTAGATGTCATGAACATTACTATTAAGAACGATCTTAATATGAAGCATGCGAATGACTATCTAAGCTACTTTACTCAAATGCTACAACAAGTCAGTTATGTGGGTATTGTTATCACTGGGGCATTTGTGGTGATGAGCGGTGATATGACCATGGGTGGATTGATTGCCTGTTCTATCCTTGGTGGACGCGTCCTTGCACCAGTAATGTCAATACCTAACTTATTGGTTCAGTTCTCTCATGCTAAAGCAGCTAAAAGCATGATTGAAGCCATTTTTGCGTTAGAGCAAGATAATCATGGCGTAAACTACCCCTTATCACCTACGAAGATTAGAGGTCATTACCAGTGTGATAATCTCGTATTCAATTATGTGGGCAATGATCGTCCTGCGGTAACCGTTAAAAAGTTAGTAATCAAACCAGGTGAGCGTATTGCTATCTTAGGTCCTATTGGTTCTGGTAAATCGACATTACTCAAATTGTTATCAGGTTTATATGCGCCCACTTCAGGTAGACTTTTGTTGGATGGGTTAGATATTCAACAAATTAGCCGTGAAGCGCTAAGTGATCAAGTAGGCTATTTGCAACAAGACCATCGATTATTCCAAGGCACATTGCGTGAAAATTTATTGATTGGTATGCCGGCACCTAAAGATGATGTCTTACATGAGGCAATGCAAAAAACAGGCTTAATAAATCTAGTAGCGAACCATTCAAGCGGTCTTGACTTACCCATTAGTGAAGGGGGACGTGGACTGTCAGGGGGGCAAAAGCAATTGGTTGCATTTACCCGCTTATTATTGACAAAACCATCAGTCATGTTGATTGATGAGCCTACTGCATCGATGGATAATCGACAAGAACAACGCTGTTTGCAAGTGCTTAAACAAGAGTTACAGCATGGTCAAACACTGGTAGTGTCCACTCATAAAACGGCACTACTTGATTTGGTAGATCGTATTATTATTATGGACAAGCACCAGATTATTATGGATGGTGCGAAAGAAGAAGTACTAAAACAGCTTATGCAAAATGAGCAGGCTAAACGACAAGGCAGTACCAATAAACTCACTCAGCAGTCTGAACAAAGACCTGCTATTGACGCTAAACCTAATACGCCAAATGAGCCTAGTCATCCTAATCAACCTAATCAACCGAGTGATAGTAACCCGAATAGCTCTCAGCCTAGCACTACTGACAGTAGAGGCACCCCACAAACGAAAAGCGGGAGTCAGACTAATATAACGGCTAAGTCTACGGAGAGCTCATCTCCTAAGACAAAAATTACCATAAAACCGACTTCTGAGAACACTGTGACCGATAGACCGGTTGTCAATCAGGAGAGGGAAGATGTTAAGCCTAACAATACCACGGCAAATAAAGGCAATGTTGAAGCAGTCACTAATGTTGAGATTGTCAGTGCAGAGGATAAAAAAGCTCCCAAAGCAAAAGCTAAGCCCAAAACGATTATTATTAACCCAAAATCTGAAGAGAAGTAGGCATGTCTGATTATAAATATATTCCCACACAGCCAAAAGTTGGCCGTGCTCGCCTCACTATCTGGATTGCCGTTGCAGGTATTATCATACTATTGGTGTGGGCTTCATTCGCAAAAATTGACCAAGTAACTCGAGCGAAAGCAACTGTTATCGCGAGTGATCGCACTCAACAAATTCAAGCTTCAGAAGGTGGTGTATTAACAGATATACTTGTCTCTGAAGGGGATGATGTTAAGAAGGGTCAGCTTTTAGTTATCTTAGAAGAAGAAAGAGCGAAAGCTGCTTATGATAACTCAGCGACAAAAACAGCGGCATTACAAGCAAAATTAGCCCGTCTTAATGCTGAAATCTTTGATAGACCTCTTGTATTCCCAAAGAATGTCTTAAAATATCCAGAGTATGTGGAAAACCAAACACAGCTTTATAACCGTCGCCGCCAAGCCATTCAAGAAGAGGTGTCCTCTCTTGAAGATATGCTAGTTTTGGCGAATAAAGAGCTTAGTATGAATGAGCCTTTATTAGCATATGGTGATGTCAGTCAGGCCGATGTTATTAAATTACGCCGTCAAGTCGCTGATATTGAGGCCCAAATAAACAACAAGCGTAATAAGTATTTTGAGGAAGCGCAAGCTGAAATGACCAAGGCTCAAGAAGAGCTTGATAGTGAGCTTGAACAGCTTCGCGACCGCACTCAAGTCTTGGATGAGAAGCGCTTATTATCGCCTCAAGATGGTAAAGTTAATAGCATTAATATTACCACCATTGGAGGGGTTGTTAAGCCTGGTGAAGTCATTATGGAGTTACTACCTACCAGCAGTGATCTGATTGTAGAAGCCAAGGTCAGCCCTGCTGATATTGCTTATGTTAAAGAAGGACAAGCCGCTTCTGTAAAATTAGATGCTTATGACTTCTCTATATTTGGCGCTATGCATGGTACAGTCACTTATATCAGTCCTGATACCTTAATTGAGACAACGCCAAAAGGGGAAGAGCCTTATTATCGGGTGTTAATTAAGATTGGTGAGGCAGAGTTTGCTGATCGTGGAGAAGAAATTATCATTAAGCCTGGTATGACAGCCAGTGTCGATATCAAAGCGATGGAGCGTACCGTGTTATCCTACTTGACCAAACCAATTACTAAGACTCTATCTGAGGGCCTAGGAGAGCGCTAATAGTATTAGTGCCCTTCGCTAGGTAGGTCTATGTAATGTTATTGGATACGGTATTTAATCAGTTGTCACATCTTTGGCAACTGACTTAGTTTTAGGTAACAAGTAGGGGGAGTAAGCTATAGATATCATCTAAATGAATAAATTGAACAAATATCTCATTTATTTGAAAAAAAGGTTTGACACACCAATGAAAATCTATATAATACACACCCACAGAGCAAGACCTAAGGGTGATTAGCTCAGTTGGTAGAGCGTCTGCCTTACACGCAGAATGTCGGCAGTTCGAGCCTGTCATCACCCACCACTATATAGCGATGGTTTCAACACCAAGTGGATAAATAAGCTAGACGACCTTAGCAGCGGTAGTTCAGTTGGTTAGAATACCGGCCTGTCACGCCGGGGGTCGCGGGTTCGAGTCCCGTCCGCTGCGCCATATTTTAAAACTTAAGTTACCTTTTAAGTAAGTACAAAAGTTTTAACCCTAAGTATTAAGTTACTTAGGGTTTTTTTTATGCCTGTGTGTTTTATTAAAAATTGTTTTAGGTTAGGGTTTGATTTTGGGTTTAAGTTTTCAGCAAGTTTAAACAGGGCTTTCAGCCCAGCATCTGTATATTCTAAAAACAATCCTAGCCAAATAGCTTATTACTATCTCCGAGATGACGAAGAAGTGTTAAACTAAATTATCCTATCTAATAAACTTTTGTAAACGCACCTCGTGTGGTCCTAACAAGCGGTTTAGCCTCGATTGCAGCGGTATACTGACGCAGACAATGGCGTAGTGAGCTTTGGCTGGCAGTGGTCGCTCGAATGTTGGAACACTGTCAGTCAATATAGCTCGCACGCCATTGATCAGTCAGATACAAGTGCAAAGCGAGAATGGCTACAAACTATGTATCGAATACACTGTACTTTTTGATAGGGAGTCATCTGGGCCGTTAAGAAATGGAGTATGATAATCAATTGACACCTTATCAGGTCTATAAATTGAACAACAATAGGTTGTTTGCAGTCCTTAGGAGTATCGATACCCCTAAGCAACAGAACTAATTTTTTTAGTCTTTAAGTTGTTTATAATGAGACCTAAGCTCGTATATTTGCTTGGGTCTTTTTAGTTCTTATCTATATAAAAAATCAAACAAGTTAAAGGAGTCCTTTATGCAGACATCAGCTCATCACAATGCTCATCACCAAGGCATGAACCCTTATCTAAAATTCACACTGATGATACTTACCTCGACAATCGTGATGTATATCATGATGTACTTTAATACCTATGAATGGGATCATGTTTACTTTAGTGAAACTAGAGCCTACATGGCACTGTATATGGGTGCTGCAATGGCAATCATCATGCTGGCGTTTATGGGGAATATGTACAAAAAGACCAAATTAAATTTGGCTATCTATGGCATTAGTATCGTGCTATTTGCAATAGGACTTTGGGGAGTGCGTTCGCAAGCGACTGTCAATCAGGTGGATTGGATGAAGGCGATGATTCCGCATCATTCAATTGCTATATTGACCAGTAACCGAGCAGATATCGAAGACCCTAGAGTACAAGAGTTAGCAGATGGTATTATTGAAACTCAAAAGCGTGAGATTAAACAGATGCAACAGCTTATAGAGGAGCTTGAGTAACAGAAACTTACGTCATGAAAATTAGGTCGAGACTTTCGACTTAAAATTTAATCTTAATTCAAACCCAAACACTCATAGTTTGGGTTTTTTTTGGAAGCGAGTAATTCTGTGGAAAGTTATTTTATACAGGCCCTAAGGTAGAAAGCTATTTTATTTAATCTTAGTAGGAAAATATTTGGGGGAAAAATCTGTAAAAATTATAGTTTATAGTTGCTGATTTATTGCTAGTTGTAAGCTTAAGTGTCTTATTATTAACCTGCTGTAATTATGAGACTAATTTATTTAATTATCCTGTTCAGTAGGATTAAATGATTGAAATTACATTTAAAATAAGTATTATAGTAAGTATGGAAAAAACCCAACTTTAGTTTATTTCACTAATCTGATTATTTAAATTAAACAATGTTTTTAAGTTAAAAAGCATTTATCAACTAAACCTCTATAGCTATAGCAATCCATGGATATGGGTTTACTATTATCATAAATTTGCTACTTCTAATTAAATAACCTCAAATAATAAAAGAGACAATAATAATGACTTTTAAACGACTTGCCTTACCGGCTTTTATAGCCCTCGCTTCTTTAAATGGTTGTCAAACTTTTTCACAAAACCCATCTCCTCAAGATTCTCCAGAAAATGCATCATCAGTAGAAAGTCAAAATGAAGTTGATTCTGGTACTCGGTCCGTTAATCAGGTTCATTGGGATAAGACAGGTGAACCATTTCAAATACCAAGTGTTAACCAACTGCAAGACAATCAAAGTCAAATCATCTTTTATAGACCCGTCACCCAATTTGATCAATCGACTGATTCTAATATTGATAAAGATTACCAAGATAGTGTCAATATAGGTATTAACAAGCGTTTTCATACAAGTTTGCAACCGGGTCAATTTTCGCATGTCATCGTTTGTAATGGTGAACAAATCTTAAGTACAGAGATTACCAACACCAAAACCAACTATTTAAATAATCCTATTTTTCGTACCTCGTTTGAACCCAAGCACACCTATTATTTTCAAGTCGATGTTAATCAAAACACGAATATGGCAACATTAACTGAAATGGATGAAAGTACTGCTGCCAACATTATTAAAAACTCGCCAGAACAAACCCATCAAATCAACCGCGTTATTGCTGACAACTGTCCAGATATACGCCCGCAGCCTCAACCAGAAGTCACTCCAGAACCTGCAGAGCCAATTGTAGTTGATAAACCTATTAAGCTAGATGTGCTCTTCGATTTCGATAGTGCCCGTATTAGAGATGGCTATCAACCGAAACTTCAAGCGGTTGCTGACTTTATGCAAAAATATCCTGACGTTCAAACAGAGCTTGAAGGTCACACCGATAGCTTAGGTGATGACAGCTATAACCAACAATTATCTCAAAGACGTGTTGATGCTGTTAAAAATGAGTTAGTAAATAGATATGGTATCGCCGCTGACCGAATCGATACTCGAGGTTATGGAGAAAGTCAACCAATCGACACCAATGACACAGAACAAGGAAGACAGAATAACCGCAGAGTTGTTGCCATTATCCATCATCAAAGTAACTAATTACGACTAACTTTATAACCAAACACTAATCAAACACACCCTAATCCAGACAACAACCTTCTTAAATTAATGAGTAAAGACGAAATTATGAAAACTATTATTGTAAAAGTAAATAACGCTACCCAAACTGTTGCCGAGCATACCGTTGTTACTAAAGATGGTAAGCCTACCGTCATTAAAGCGGTTCAAAATGTAAACTATGAATTATTCGATCAGTCTATAGATCGTGCACCGACTCATATCGTGACAAAGCGTGTGGGCAAAGACTTACATGTATCTTTTGAAGATGAGGGCCAAGAGAGCGACTTAATCATTGAAGGTTTTTATAATGATTCGGATAGCGCATTAATTGGTATAGCCGAAAATGGTGAATATTACTATTACATTCCTGATTCAGGTGAGATAGCTGACTATGTTACTGAATTACAAGTAGGTGACCTTGAAGGTCAAGCACTAGGTGGGGAAGAGCAGGTAGCTCCCTGGTGGGTAGGGGCCTCAGGAACCGAAGGATTTAATGCACTGCCTTGGTTAGTGGGTCTTGCAGGATTAGGTATCGTGGGTGCAGCTTTGGCAGGTAGTAGTGATGACAATGATAATGATAATACGCCTCCTGCTAAGGACACCACTCCACCAGCTGCGCCAGACGTGATTGCCAATGACGATGGCTCAGTGACAGTCACCCCAGCGGATGATGCCACTAGCGCCACAATCTCTTACACCGACGAAGCGGGTAACCCACAAACCGTTGAACTTGTCAAAGATCCAGAAACCGGAGAGTGGGCACCAGCGGATGGCAGCACCTTACCAGAAGGGGTAAGCGTTGACCCAGCCACAGGGGAAACCAGCCTACCTGCAGACGCTGTCAAAGATGGTACGCCAGTTAACGCGACCAACAGTGATGACGCGGGTAATGAATCGAGCGGTAGTGTTAACGCAGGAGATGACGTAGACACCACTCCACCAGCCACCCCAATCGTTGACGCCAATGACGACGGTTCAGTGACAGTCACCCCAGCGGATGATGCCACTAGCGCCGCAGTAACGTACACCGACGAAGCAGGTAACCCACAAACGGTTGAACTTGTTAAAGATCCAGAAACTGGCAATTGGGCACCAGCGGATAGCACCACACTGCCAGAAGGCGTGAGTGTTGACCCAGCCACAGGGGAAACCAGCATACCAGCAGACGCTGTCAAAGATGAGACACCTGTCACCGCAACCAACAGTGATGAGGCGGGTAACGAATCGACTGGCGAAGCCACCTCAGGTAGCGAGACGCCAGTGGACAGCACAGCGCCAGACGCACCAACCGCTGCCGTATCAGAAGACGGCACCACCGTTACTGGGCAAGCTGAGCCAGGTTCTACAGTAAGCATCAAAGATGCCGATGGTAACGAGATTGCGACCACAACTGCTGATGACAACGGCGACTATACCGCTGAATTAGATCAACCACTCACCAATGGTGAAACGGTGACTGCTGATGCCACAGACGCTGATGGCAACACCTCACCTGCAACCGAAGCGACTGCACCTGACAGCACAGCGCCAGACGCACCAACCGCTGCCGTATCAGAAGACGGCACCACCGTTACTGGGCAAGCTGAGCCAGGTTCTACAGTAAGCATCAAAGATGCCGATGGTAACGAGATTGCGACCACAACTGCTGATGACAACGGCGACTATACCGCTGAATTAGATCAACCACTCACCAATGGTGAAACGGTGACTGCTGATGCCACAGACGCTGATGGCAACACCTCACCTGCAACCGAAGCGACTGCACCTGACAGCACAGCGCCAGACGCACCAACCGCTGCCGTATCAGAAGACGGCACCACCGTTACTGGACAAGCTGAGCCAGGTTCTACAGTAAGCATCAAAGATGCCGATGGCAACGAGATTGCGACCACAACCGCTGATGACAACGGCGACTATACCGCTGAATTAGATCAACCACTCACCAATGGTGAAACGGTGACTGCTGATGCCACAGACGCTGATGGCAACACCTCACCTGCAACCGAAGCGACTGCACCTGATGGTGATGCACCTGCTTCACCATCTGCTGCCGTATCAGAAGACGGCACCACCGTTACTGGGCAAGCTGAGCCAGGTTCTACAGTAAGCATCAAAGATGCCGATGGTAACGAGATTGCGACCACAACTGCTGATGACAACGGCGACTATACCGCTGAATTAGATCAACCACTCACCAATGGTGAAACGGTGACTGCTGATGCCACAGACGCTGATGGCAACACCTCACCTGCAACCGAAGCGACTGCACCTGACAGCACAGCGCCAGACGCACCAACCGCTGCCGTATCAGAAGACGGCACCACCGTTACTGGGCAAGCTGAGCCAGGTTCTACAGTCAGCATCAAAGATGCCGATGGTAACGAGATTGCGACCACAACTGCTGATGACAACGGCGACTATACCGCTGAATTAGATCAACCACTCACCAATGGTGAAACGGTGACTGCTGATGCCACAGACGCTGATGGCAACACCTCACCTGCAACCGAAGCGACTGCACCTGACAGCACAGCGCCAGACGCACCAACCGCTGCCGTATCAGAAGACGGCACCACCGTTACTGGGCAAGCTGAGCCAGGTTCTACAGTAAGCATCAAAGATGCCGATGGTAACGAGATTGCGACCACAACTGCTGATGACAACGGCGACTATACCGCTGAATTAGATCAACCACTCACCAATGGTGAAACGGTGACTGCCGATGCCACAGACGCGGATGGCAACACCTCACCTGCAACCGAAGCGACTGCACCTGACAGCACAGCGCCAGACGCACCAACCGCTGCCGTATCAGAAGACGGCACCACCGTTACTGGGCAAGCTGAGCCAGGTTCTACAGTAAGCATCAAAGATGCCGATGGTAACGAGATTGCGACCACAACTGCTGATGACAACGGCGACTATACCGCTGAATTAGATCAACCACTCACCAATGGTGAAACGGTGACTGCTGATGCCACAGACGCTGATGGCAACACCTCACCTGCAACCGAAGCGACTGCACCTGACAGCACAGCGCCAGACGCACCAACCGCTGCCGTATCAGAAGACGGCACCACCGTTACTGGGCAAGCTGAGCCAGGTTCTACAGTCAGCATCAAAGATGCCGATGGTAACGAGATTGCGACCACAACTGCTGATGACAACGGCGACTATACCGCTGAATTAGATCAACCACTCACCAATGGTGAAACGGTGACTGCCGATGCCACAGACGCTGATGGCAACACCTCACCTGCAACCGAAGCGACTGCACCTGATGGTGATGCACCTGCTTCACCATCTGCTGCCGTATCAGAAGACGGCACCACCGTTACTGGGCAAGCTGAGCCAGGTTCTACAGTCAGCATCAAAGATGCCGATGGTAACGAGATTGCGACCACAACTGCTGATGACAACGGCGACTATACCGCTGAATTAGATCAACCACTCACCAATGGTGAAACGGTGACTGCTGATGCCACAGACGCTGATGGCAACACCTCACCTGCAACCGAAGCGACTGCACCTGACAGCACAGCGCCAGACGCACCAACCGCTGCCGTATCAGAAGACGGCACCACCGTTACTGGACAAGCTGAGCCAGGTTCTACAGTCAGCATCAAAGATGCCGATGGTAACGAGATTGCGACCACAACTGCTGATGACAACGGCGACTATACCGCTGAATTAGATCAACCACTCACCAATGGTGAAACGGTGACTGCCGATGCCACAGACGCTGATGGCAACACCTCACCTGCAACCGAAGCGACTGCACCTGATGGTGATGCACCTGCTTCACCATCTGCTGCCGTATCAGAAGACGGCACCACCGTTACTGGGCAAGCTGAGCCAGGTTCTACAGTAAGCATCAAAGATGCCGATGGTAACGAGATTGCGACCACAACTGCTGATGACAACGGCGACTATACCGCTGAATTAGATCAACCACTCACCAATGGTGAAACGGTGACTGCTGATGCCACAGACGCTGATGGCAACACCTCACCTGCAACCGAAGCGACTGCACCTGACAGCACAGCGCCAGACGCACCAACCGCTGCCGTATCAGAAGACGGCACCACCGTTACTGGGCAAGCTGAGCCAGGTTCTACAGTAAGCATCAAAGATGCCGATGGTAACGAGATTGCGACCACAACTGCTGATGACAACGGCGACTATACCGCTGAATTAGATCAACCACTCACCAATGGTGAAACGGTGACTGCTGATGCCACAGACGCTGATGGCAACACCTCACCTGCAACCGAAGCGACTGCACCTGACAGCACAGCGCCAGACGCACCAACCGCTGCCGTATCAGAAGACGGCACCACCGTTACTGGGCAAGCTGAGCCAGGTTCTACAGTCAGCATCAAAGATGCCGATGGTAACGAGATTGCGACCACAACCGCTGATGACAACGGCGACTATACCGCTGAATTAGATCAACCACTCACCAATGGTGAAACGGTGACTGCTGATGCCACAGACGCTGATGGCAACACCTCACCTGCAACCGAAGCGACTGCACCTGACAGCACAGCGCCAGACGCACCAACCGCTGCCGTATCAGAAGACGGCACCACCGTTACTGGGCAAGCTGAGCCAGGTTCTACAGTAAGCATCAAAGATGCCGATGGTAACGAGATTGCGACCACAACCGCTGATGACAACGGCGACTATACCGCTGAATTAGATCAACCACTCACCAATGGTGAAACGGTGACTGCTGATGCCACAGACGCTGATGGCAATACCTCACCTGCAACCGAAGCGACTGCACCTGACAGCACAGCGCCAGACGCACCAACCGCTGCCGTATCAGAAGACGGCACCACCGTTACTGGGCAAGCTGAGCCAGGTTCTACAGTCAGCATCAAAGATGCCGATGGTAACGAGATTGCGACCACAACTGCTGATGACAACGGCGACTATACCGCTGAATTAGATCAACCACTCACCAATGGTGAAACGGTGACTGCTGATGCCACAGACGCTGATGGCAACACCTCACCTGCAACCGAAGCGACTGCACCTGACAGCACAGCGCCAGACGCACCAACCGCTGCCGTATCAGAAGACGGCACCACCGTTACTGGGCAAGCTGAGCCAGGTTCTACAGTAAGCATCAAAGATGCCGATGGTAACGAGATTGCGACCACAACTGCTGATGACAACGGCGACTATACCGCTGAATTAGATCAACCACTCACCAATGGTGAAACGGTGACTGCTGATGCCACAGACGCTGATGGCAACACCTCACCTGCAACCGAAGCGACTGCACCTGACAGCACAGCGCCAGACGCACCAACCGCTGCCGTATCAGAAGACGGCACCA
Source organism: Psychrobacter sp. CX5 (assembly GCF_057621535.2). Classification (NCBI taxonomy): domain Bacteria; kingdom Pseudomonadati; phylum Pseudomonadota; class Gammaproteobacteria; order Moraxellales; family Moraxellaceae; genus Psychrobacter; species Psychrobacter sp. CX5. Next base: position 2,215,488 of record NZ_CM177735.1, read on the forward strand.
CCGTTACTGGACAAGCTGAGCCAGGTTCTACAGTAAGCATCAAAGATGCCGATGGCAACGAGATTGCGACCACAACCGCTGATGACAACGGCGACTATACCGCTGAATTAGATCAACCACTCACCAATGGTGAAACGGTGACTGCTGATGCCACAGACGCTGATGGCAACACCTCACCTGCAACCGAAGCGACTGCACCTGATGGTGATGCACCTGCTTCACCATCTGCTGCCGTATCAGAAGACGGCACCACCGTTACTGGGCAAGCTGAGCCAGGTTCTACAGTAAGCATCAAAGATGCCGATGGTAACGAGATTGCGACCACAACTGCTGATGACAACGGCGACTATACCGCTGAATTAGATCAACCACTCACCAATGGTGAAACGGTGACTGCTGATGCCACAGACGCTGATGGCAACACCTCACCTGCAACCGAAGCGACTGCACCTGACAGCACAGCGCCAGACGCACCAACCGCTGCCGTATCAGAAGACGGCACCACCGTTACTGGGCAAGCTGAGCCAGGTTCTACAGTAAGCATCAAAGATGCCGATGGTAACGAGATTGCGACCACAACTGCTGATGACAACGGCGACTATACCGCTGAATTAGATCAACCACTCACCAATGGTGAAACGGTGACTGCTGATGCCACAGACGCTGATGGCAATACCTCACCTGCAACCGAAGCGACTGCACCTGACAGCACAGCGCCAGACGCACCAACCGCTGCCGTATCAGAAGACGGCACCACCGTTACTGGGCAAGCTGAGCCAGGTTCTACAGTAAGCATCAAAGATGCCGATGGTAACGAGATTGCGACCACAACCGCTGATGACAACGGCGACTATACCGCTGAATTAGATCAACCACTCACCAATGGTGAAACGGTGACTGCTGATGCCACAGACGCTGATGGCAACACCTCACCTGCAACCGAAGCGACTGCACCTGACAGCACAGCGCCAGACGCACCAACCGCTGCCGTATCAGAAGACGGCACCACCGTTACTGGGCAAGCTGAGCCAGGTTCTACAGTCAGCATCAAAGATGCCGATGGTAACGAGATTGCGACCACAACTGCTGATGACAACGGCGACTATACCGCTGAATTAGATCAACCACTCACCAATGGTGAAACGGTGACTGCTGATGCCACAGACGCTGATGGCAACACCTCACCTGCAACCGAAGCGACTGCACCTGACAGCACAGCGCCAGACGCACCAACCGCTGCCGTATCAGAAGACGGCACCACCGTTACTGGGCAAGCTGAGCCAGGTTCTACAGTAAGCATCAAAGATGCCGATGGTAACGAGATTGCGACCACAACTGCTGATGACAACGGCGACTATACCGCTGAATTAGATCAACCACTCACCAATGGTGAAACGGTGACTGCTGATGCCACAGACGCGGATGGCAACACCTCACCTGCAACCGAAGCGACTGCACCTGACAGCACAGCGCCAGACGCACCAACCGCTGCCGTATCAGAAGACGGCACCACCGTTACTGGGCAAGCTGAGCCAGGTTCTACAGTAAGCATCAAAGATGCCGATGGTAACGAGATTGCGACCACAACTGCTGATGACAACGGCGACTATACCGCTGAATTAGATCAACCACTCACCAATGGTGAAACGGTGACTGCTGATGCCACAGACGCTGATGGCAACACCTCACCTGCAACCGAAGCGACTGCACCTGATGGTGATGCACCTGCTTCACCATCTGCTGCCGTATCAGAAGACGGCACCACCGTTACTGGGCAAGCTGAGCCAGGTTCTACAGTAAGCATCAAAGATGCCGATGGTAACGAGATTGCGACCACAACCGCTGATGACAACGGCGACTATACCGCTGAATTAGATCAACCACTCACCAATGGTGAAACGGTGACTGCTGATGCCACAGACGCTGATGGCAACACCTCACCTGCAACCGAAGCGACTGCACCTGACAGCACAGCGCCAGACGCACCAACCGCTGCCGTATCAGAAGACGGCACCACCGTTACTGGGCAAGCTGAGCCAGGTTCTACAGTCAGCATCAAAGATGCCGATGGTAACGAGATTGCGACCACAACTGCTGATGACAACGGCGACTATACCGCTGAATTAGATCAACCACTCACCAATGGTGAAACGGTGACTGCTGATGCCACAGACGCTGATGGCAACACCTCACCTGCAACCGAAGCGACTGCACCTGACAGCACAGCGCCAGACGCACCAACCGCTGCCGTATCAGAAGACGGCACCACCGTTACTGGGCAAGCTGAGCCAGGTTCTACAGTCAGCATCAAAGATGCCGATGGTAACGAGATTGCGACCACAACTGCTGATGACAACGGCGACTATACCGCTGAATTAGATCAACCACTCACCAATGGTGAAACGGTGACTGCTGATGCCACAGACGCTGATGGCAACACCTCACCTGCAACCGAAGCGACTGCACCTGACAGCACAGCGCCAGACGCACCAACCGCTGCCGTATCAGAAGACGGCACCACCGTTACTGGGCAAGCTGAGCCAGGTTCTACAGTCAGCATCAAAGATGCCGATGGTAACGAGATTGCGACCACAACTGCTGATGACAACGGCGACTATACCGCTGAATTAGATCAACCACTCACCAATGGTGAAACGGTGACTGCTGATGCCACAGACGCGGATGGCAACACCTCACCTGCAACCGAAGCGACTGCACCTGACAGCACAGCGCCAGACGCACCAACCGCTGCCGTATCAGAAGACGGCACCACCGTTACTGGGCAAGCTGAGCCAGGTTCTACAGTAAGCATCAAAGATGCCGATGGTAACGAGATTGCGACCACAACTGCTGATGACAACGGCGACTATACCGCTGAATTAGATCAACCACTCACCAATGGTGAAACGGTGACTGCTGATGCCACAGACGCTGATGGCAATACCTCACCTGCAACCGAAGCGACTGCACCTGACAGCACAGCGCCAGACGCACCAACCGCTGCCGTATCAGAAGACGGCACCACCGTTACTGGGCAAGCTGAGCCAGGTTCTACAGTAAGCATCAAAGATGCCGATGGTAACGAGATTGCGACCACAACCGCTGATGACAACGGCGACTATACCGCTGAATTAGATCAACCACTCACCAATGGTGAAACGGTGACTGCTGATGCCACAGACGCTGATGGCAACACCTCACCTGCAACCGAAGCGACTGCACCTGACAGCACAGCGCCAGACGCACCAACCGCTGCCGTATCAGAAGACGGCACCACCGTTACTGGGCAAGCTGAGCCAGGTTCTACAGTCAGCATCAAAGATGCCGATGGTAACGAGATTGCGACCACAACTGCTGATGACAACGGCGACTATACCGCTGAATTAGATCAACCACTCACCAATGGTGAAACGGTGACTGCTGATGCCACAGACGCTGATGGCAACACCTCACCTGCAACCGAAGCGACTGCACCTGACAGCACAGCGCCAGACGCACCAACCGCTGCCGTATCAGAAGACGGCACCACCGTTACTGGGCAAGCTGAGCCAGGTTCTACAGTCAGCATCAAAGATGCCGATGGTAACGAGATTGCGACCACAACTGCTGATGACAACGGCGACTATACCGCTGAATTAGATCAACCACTCACCAATGGTGAAACGGTGACTGCTGATGCCACAGACGCGGATGGCAACACCTCACCTGCAACCGAAGCGACTGCACCTGACAGCACAGCGCCAGACGCACCAACCGCTGCCGTATCAGAAGACGGCACCACCGTTACTGGGCAAGCTGAGCCAGGTTCTACAGTAAGCATCAAAGATGCCGATGGTAACGAGATTGCGACCACAACTGCTGATGACAACGGCGACTATACCGCTGAATTAGATCAACCACTCACCAATGGTGAAACGGTGACTGCTGATGCCACAGACGCTGATGGCAATACCTCACCTGCAACCGAAGCGACTGCACCTGACAGCACAGCGCCAGACGCACCAACCGCTGCCGTATCAGAAGACGGCACCACCGTTACTGGGCAAGCTGAGCCAGGTTCTACAGTAAGCATCAAAGATGCCGATGGTAACGAGATTGCGACCACAACCGCTGATGACAACGGCGACTATACCGCTGAATTAGATCAACCACTCACCAATGGTGAAACGGTGACTGCTGATGCCACAGACGCTGATGGCAACACCTCACCTGCAACCGAAGCGACTGCACCTGATGGTGATGCACCTGCTTCACCATCTGCTGCCGTATCAGAAGACGGCACCACCGTTACTGGGCAAGCTGAGCCAGGTTCTACAGTAAGCATCAAAGATGCCGATGGTAACGAGATTGCGACCACAACTGCTGATGACAACGGCGACTATACCGCTGAATTAGATCAACCACTCACCAATGGTGAAACGGTGACTGCTGATGCCACAGACGCTGATGGCAACACCTCACCTGCAACCGAAGCGACTGCACCTGACAGCACAGCGCCAGACGCACCAACCGCTGCCGTATCAGAAGACGGCACCACCGTTACTGGGCAAGCTGAGCCAGGTTCTACAGTAAGCATCAAAGATGCCGATGGTAACGAGATTGCGACCACAACTGCTGATGACAACGGCGACTATACCGCTGAATTAGATCAACCACTCACCAATGGTGAAACGGTGACTGCTGATGCCACAGACGCTGATGGCAATACCTCACCTGCAACCGAAGCGACTGCACCTGACAGCACAGCGCCAGACGCACCAACCGCTGCCGTATCAGAAGACGGCACCACCGTTACTGGGCAAGCTGAGCCAGGTTCTACAGTAAGCATCAAAGATGCCGATGGTAACGAGATTGCGACCACAACCGCTGATGACAACGGCGACTATACCGCTGAATTAGATCAACCACTCACCAATGGTGAAACGGTGACTGCTGATGCCACAGACGCTGATGGCAACACCTCACCTGCAACCGAAGCGACTGCACCTGACAGCACAGCGCCAGACGCACCAACTTACATAACTGTTGGTAACGATGATGAGTTCATTACAAGCGATGAGATTGATGAAAACGGTCAAGTTGATGTGGTCGTTGGTCTACCAGATGACACCAAACTTGGCGATATCGTTGTGGTCAATGGTAAAGAGCAGAGCGTTACTCAGCAAGATATAGACAATGGTGAGGTGAGCGTTAAAGTTGATGCGCCAGCAGAAGGTGAAGCGCTTAAAGTTAACGCATCAATCAAAGATTCTGCGGGAAATGAATCACCCAAAGTTACTGAAAATGTGGGTAGCGTTGATGCAGTTAATGGTGCGATCACCGCCACGGTCACCGCAGATGATGCCGCTGATACGGTCACTGTTGCAGGTAACACCACGGATGTGGCGCCAAATCAACAAGTGAGCGTGACCTTAACGGATGCGCTGGGTAATACGGCGACCGGTACGGCCACAGTAGACGCTGATGGCAACTATAATACCGGTGCAATTGACACCTCAGGACTGGTTGATGGCACCATCACCGCAGATGTGACGGCGACAGACAACAATGGTGAGAGTGTGTCGGTTACTGAAACCACCACCATGGATGCCACTGAAGCGGCGATCACCGCCACGGTCACCGCAGATGATGCCGCTGATACGGTCACTGTTGCAGGTAACACCACGGATGTGGCGCCAAATCAACAAGTGAGCGTGACCTTAACGGATGCGCTGGGTAATACGGCGACCGGTACGGCCACAGTAGACGCTGATGGCAACTATAATACCGGTGCAATTGACACCTCAGGACTGGTTGATGGCACCATCACCGCAGATGTGACGGCGACAGACAACAATGGTGAGAGTGTGTCGGTTACTGAAACCACCACCATGGATGCCACTGAAGCGGCGATCACCGCCACGGTCACCGCAGATGATGCCGCTGATACGGTCACTGTTGCAGGTAACACCACGGATGTGGCGCCAAATCAACAAGTGAGCGTGACCTTAACGGATGCGCTGGGTAATACGGCGACCGGTACGGCCACAGTAGACGCTGATGGCAACTATAATACCGGTGCAATTGACACCTCAGGACTGGTTGATGGCACCATCACCGCAGATGTGACGGCGACAGACAACAATGGTGAGAGTGTGTCGGTTACTGAAACCACCACCATGGATGCCACTGAAGCGGCGATCACCGCCACGGTCACCGCAGATGATGCCGCTGATACGGTCACTGTTGCAGGTAACACCACGGATGTGGCGCCAAATCAACAAGTGAGCGTGACCTTAACGGATGCGCTGGGTAATACGGCGACCGGTACGGCCACAGTAGACGCTGATGGCAACTATAATACCGGTGCAATTGACACCTCAGGACTGGTTGATGGCACCATCACCGCAGATGTGACGGCGACAGACAACAATGGTGAGAGTGTGTCGGTTACTGAAACCACCACCATGGATGCCACTGAAGCGGCGATCACCGCCACGGTCACCGCAGATGATGCCGCTGATACGGTCACTGTTGCAGGTAACACCACGGATGTGGCGCCAAATCAACAAGTGAGCGTGACCTTAACGGATGCGCTGGGTAATACGGCGACCGGTACGGCCACAGTAGACGCTGATGGCAACTATAATACCGGTGCAATTGACACCTCAGGACTGGTTGATGGCACCATCACCGCAGATGTGACGGCGACAGACAACAATGGTGAGAGTGTGTCGGTTACTGAAACCACCACCATGGATGCCACTGAAGCGGCGATCACCGCCACGGTCACCGCAGATGATGCCGCTGATACGGTCACTGTTGCAGGTAACACCACGGATGTGGCGCCAAATCAACAAGTGAGCGTGACCTTAACGGATGCGCTGGGTAATACGGCGACCGGTACGGCCACAGTAGACGCTGATGGCAACTATAATACCGGTGCAATTGACACCTCAGGACTGGTTGATGGCACCATCACCGCAGATGTGACGGCGACAGACAACAATGGTGAGAGTGTGTCGGTTACTGAAACCACCACCATGGATGCCACTGAAGCGGCGATCACCGCCACGGTCACCGCAGATGATGCCGCTGATACGGTCACTGTTGCAGGTAACACCACGGATGTGGCGCCAAATCAACAAGTGAGCGTGACCTTAACGGATGCGCTGGGTAATACGGCGACCGGTACGGCCACAGTAGACGCTGATGGCAACTATAATACCGGTGCAATTGACACCTCAGGACTGGTTGATGGCACCATCACCGCAGATGTGACGGCGACAGACAACAATGGTGAGAGTGTGTCGGTTACTGAAACCACCACCATGGATGCCACTGAAGCGGCGATCACCGCCACGGTCACCGCAGATGATGCCGCTGATACGGTCACTGTTGCAGGTAACACCACGGATGTGGCGCCAAATCAACAAGTGAGCGTGACCTTAACGGATGCGCTGGGTAATACGGCGACCGGTACGGCCACAGTAGACGCTGATGGCAACTATAATACCGGTGCAATTGACACCTCAGGACTGGTTGATGGCACCATCACCGCAGATGTGACGGCGACAGACAACAATGGTGAGAGTGTGTCGGTTACTGAAACCACCACCATGGATGCCACTGAAGCGGCGATCACCGCCACGGTCACCGCAGATGATGCCGCTGATACGGTCACTGTTGCAGGTAACACCACGGATGTGGCGCCAAATCAACAAGTGAGCGTGACCTTAACGGATGCGCTGGGTAATACGGCGACCGGTACGGCCACAGTAGACGCTGATGGCAACTATAATACCGGTGCAATTGACACCTCAGGACTGGTTGATGGCACCATCACCGCAGATGTGACGGCGACAGACAACAATGGTGAGAGTGTGTCGGTTACTGAAACCACCACCATGGATGCCACTGAAGCGGCGATCACCGCCACGGTCACCGCAGATGATGCCGCTGATACGGTCACTGTTGCAGGTAACACCACGGATGTGGCGCCAAATCAACAAGTGAGCGTGACCTTAACGGATGCGCTGGGTAATACGGCGACCGGTACGGCCACAGTAGACGCTGATGGCAACTATAATACCGGTGCAATTGACACCTCAGGACTGGTTGATGGCACCATCACCGCAGATGTGACGGCGACAGACAACAATGGTGAGAGTGTGTCGGTTACTGAAACCACCACCATGGATGCCACTGAAGCGGCGATCACCGCCACGGTCACCGCAGATGATGCCGCTGATACGGTCACTGTTGCAGGTAACACCACGGATGTGGCGCCAAATCAACAAGTGAGCGTGACCTTAACGGATGCGCTGGGTAATACGGCGACCGGTACGGCCACAGTAGACGCTGATGGCAACTATAATACCGGTGCAATTGACACCTCAGGACTGGTTGATGGCACCATCACCGCAGATGTGACGGCGACAGACAACAATGGTGAGAGTGTGTCGGTTACTGAAACCACCACCATGGATGCCACTGAAGCGGCGATCACCGCCACGGTCACCGCAGATGATGCCGCTGATACGGTCACTGTTGCAGGTAACACCACGGATGTGGCGCCAAATCAACAAGTGAGCGTGACCTTAACGGATGCGCTGGGTAATACGGCGACCGGTACGGCCACAGTAGACGCTGATGGCAACTATAATACCGGTGCAATTGACACCTCAGGACTGGTTGATGGCACCATCACCGCAGATGTGACGGCGACAGACAACAATGGTGAGAGTGTGTCGGTTACTGAAACCACCACCATGGATGCCACTGAAGCGGCGATCACCGCCACGGTCACCGCAGATGATGCCGCTGATACGGTCACTGTTGCAGGTAACACCACGGATGTGGCGCCAAATCAACAAGTGAGCGTGACCTTAACGGATGCGCTGGGTAATACGGCGACCGGTACGGCCACAGTAGACGCTGATGGCAACTATAATACCGGTGCAATTGACACCTCAGGACTGGTTGATGGCACCATCACCGCAGATGTGACGGCGACAGACAACAATGGTGAGAGTGTGTCGGTTACTGAAACCACCACCATGGATGCCACTGAAGCGGCGATCACCGCCACGGTCACCGCAGATGATGCCGCTGATACGGTCACTGTTGCAGGTAACACCACGGATGTGGCGCCAAATCAACAAGTGAGCGTGACCTTAACGGATGCGCTGGGTAATACGGCGACCGGTACGGCCACAGTAGACGCTGATGGCAACTATAATACCGGTGCAATTGACACCTCAGGACTGGTTGATGGCACCATCACCGCAGATGTGACGGCGACAGACAACAATGGTGAGAGTGTGTCGGTTACTGAAACCACCACCATGGATGCCACTGAAGCGGCGATCACCGCCACGGTCACCGCAGATGATGCCGCTGATACGGTCACTGTTGCAGGTAACACCACGGATGTGGCGCCAAATCAACAAGTGAGCGTGACCTTAACGGATGCGCTGGGTAATACGGCGACCGGTACGGCCACAGTAGACGCTGATGGCAACTATAATACCGGTGCAATTGACACCTCAGGACTGGTTGATGGCACCATCACCGCAGATGTGACGGCGACAGACAACAATGGTGAGAGTGTGTCGGTTACTGAAACCACCACCATGGATGCCACTGAAGCGGCGATCACCGCCACGGTCACCGCAGATGATGCCGCTGATACGGTCACTGTTGCAGGTAACACCACGGATGTGGCGCCAAATCAACAAGTGAGCGTGACCTTAACGGATGCGCTGGGTAATACGGCGACCGGTACGGCCACAGTAGACGCTGATGGCAACTATAATACCGGTGCAATTGACACCTCAGGACTGGTTGATGGCACCATCACCGCAGATGTGACGGCGACAGACAACAATGGTGAGAGTGTGTCGGTTACTGAAACCACCACCATGGATGCCACTGAAGCGGCGATCACCGCCACGGTCACCGCAGATGATGCCGCTGATACGGTCACTGTTGCAGGTAACACCACGGATGTGGCGCCAAATCAACAAGTGAGCGTGACCTTAACGGATGCGCTGGGTAATACGGCGACCGGTACGGCCACAGTAGACGCTGATGGCAACTATAATACCGGTGCAATTGACACCTCAGGACTGGTTGATGGCACCATCACCGCAGATGTGACGGCGACAGACAACAATGGTGAGAGTGTGTCGGTTACTGAAACCACCACCATGGATGCCACTGAAGCGGCGATCACCGCCACGGTCACCGCAGATGATGCCGCTGATACGGTCACTGTTGCAGGTAACACCACGGATGTGGCGCCAAATCAACAAGTGAGCGTGACCTTAACGGATGCGCTGGGTAATACGGCGACCGGTACGGCCACAGTAGACGCTGATGGCAACTATAATACCGGTGCAATTGACACCTCAGGACTGGTTGATGGCACCATCACCGCAGATGTGACGGCGACAGACAACAATGGTGAGAGTGTGTCGGTTACTGAAACCACCACCATGGATGCCACTGAAGCGGCGATCACCGCCACGGTCACCGCAGATGATGCCGCTGATACGGTCACTGTTGCAGGTAACACCACGGATGTGGCGCCAAATCAACAAGTGAGCGTGACCTTAACGGATGCGCTGGGTAATACGGCGACCGGTACGGCCACAGTAGACGCTGATGGCAACTATAATACCGGTGCAATTGACACCTCAGGACTGGTTGATGGCACCATCACCGCAGATGTGACGGCGACAGACAACAATGGTGAGAGTGTGTCGGTTACTGAAACCACCACCATGGATGCCACTGAAGCGGCGATCACCGCCACGGTCACCGCAGATGATGCCGCTGATACGGTCACTGTTGCAGGTAACACCACGGATGTGGCGCCAAATCAACAAGTGAGCGTGACCTTAACGGATGCGCTGGGTAATACGGCGACCGGTACGGCCACAGTAGACGCTGATGGCAACTATAATACCGGTGCAATTGACACCTCAGGACTGGTTGATGGCACCATCACCGCAGATGTGACGGCGACAGACAACAATGGTGAGAGTGTGTCGGTTACTGAAACCACCACCATGGATGCCACTGAAGCGGCGATCACCGCCACGGTCACCGCAGATGATGCCGCTGATACGGTCACTGTTGCAGGTAACACCACGGATGTGGCGCCAAATCAACAAGTGAGCGTGACCTTAACGGATGCGCTGGGTAATACGGCGACCGGTACGGCCACAGTAGACGCTGATGGCAACTATAATACCGGTGCAATTGACACCTCAGGACTGGTTGATGGCACCATCACCGCAGATGTGACGGCGACAGACAACAATGGTGAGAGTGTGTCGGTTACTGAAACCACCACCATGGATGCCACTGAAGCGGCGATCACCGCCACGGTCACCGCAGATGATGCCGCTGATACGGTCACTGTTGCAGGTAACACCACGGATGTGGCGCCAAATCAACAAGTGAGCGTGACCTTAACGGATGCGCTGGGTAATACGGCGACCGGTACGGCCACAGTAGACGCTGATGGCAACTATAATACCGGTGCAATTGACACCTCAGGACTGGTTGATGGCACCATCACCGCAGATGTGACGGCGACAGACAACAATGGTGAGAGTGTGTCGGTTACTGAAACCACCACCATGGATGCCACTGAAGCGGCGATCACCGCCACGGTCACCGCAGATGATGCCGCTGATACGGTCACTGTTGCAGGTAACACCACGGATGTGGCGCCAAATCAACAAGTGAGCGTGACCTTAACGGATGCGCTGGGTAATACGGCGACCGGTACGGCCACAGTAGACGCTGATGGCAACTATAATACCGGTGCAATTGACACCTCAGGACTGGTTGATGGCACCATCACCGCAGATGTGACGGCGACAGACAACAATGGTGAGAGTGTGTCGGTTACTGAAACCACCACCATGGATGCCACTGAAGCGGCGATCACCGCCACGGTCACCGCAGATGATGCCGCTGATACGGTCACTGTTGCAGGTAACACCACGGATGTGGCGCCAAATCAACAAGTGAGCGTGACCTTAACGGATGCGCTGGGTAATACGGCGACCGGTACGGCCACAGTAGACGCTGATGGCAACTATAATACCGGTGCAATTGACACCTCAGGACTGGTTGATGGCACCATCACCGCAGATGTGACGGCGACAGACAACAATGGTGAGAGTGTGTCGGTTACTGAAACCACCACCATGGATGCCACTGAAGCGGCGATCACCGCCACGGTCACCGCAGATGATGCCGCTGATACGGTCACTGTTGCAGGTAACACCACGGATGTGGCGCCAAATCAACAAGTGAGCGTGACCTTAACGGATGCGCTGGGTAATACGGCGACCGGTACGGCCACAGTAGACGCTGATGGCAACTATAATACCGGTGCAATTGACACCTCAGGACTGGTTGATGGCACCATCACCGCAGATGTGACGGCGACAGACAACAATGGTGAGAGTGTGTCGGTTACTGAAACCACCACCATGGATGCCACTGAAGCGGCGATCACCGCCACGGTCACCGCAGATGATGCCGCTGATACGGTCACTGTTGCAGGTAACACCACGGATGTGGCGCCAAATCAACAAGTGAGCGTGACCTTAACGGATGCGCTGGGTAATACGGCGACCGGTACGGCCACAGTAGACGCTGATGGCAACTATAATACCGGTGCAATTGACACCTCAGGACTGGTTGATGGCACCATCACCGCAGATGTGACGGCGACAGACAACAATGGTGAGAGTGTGTCGGTTACTGAAACCACCACCATGGATGCCACTGAAGCGGCGATCACCGCCACGGTCACCGCAGATGATGCCGCTGATACGGTCACTGTTGCAGGTAACACCACGGATGTGGCGCCAAATCAACAAGTGAGCGTGACCTTAACGGATGCGCTGGGTAATACGGCGACCGGTACGGCCACAGTAGACGCTGATGGCAACTATAATACCGGTGCAATTGACACCTCAGGACTGGTTGATGGCACCATCACCGCAGATGTGACGGCGACAGACAACAATGGTGAGAGTGTGTCGGTTACTGAAACCACCACCATGGATGCCACTGAAGCGGCGATCACCGCCACGGTCACCGCAGATGATGCCGCTGATACGGTCACTGTTGCAGGTAACACCACGGATGTGGCGCCAAATCAACAAGTGAGCGTGACCTTAACGGATGCGCTGGGTAATACGGCGACCGGTACGGCCACAGTAGACGCTGATGGCAACTATAATACCGGTGCAATTGACACCTCAGGACTGGTTGATGGCACCATCACCGCAGATGTGACGGCGACAGACAACAATGGTGAGAGTGTGTCGGTTACTGAAACCACCACCATGGATGCCACTGAAGCGGCGATCACCGCCACGGTCACCGCAGATGATGCCGCTGATACGGTCACTGTTGCAGGTAACACCACGGATGTGGCGCCAAATCAACAAGTGAGCGTGACCTTAACGGATGCGCTGGGTAATACGGCGACCGGTACGGCCACAGTAGACGCTGATGGCAACTATAATACCGGTGCAATTGACACCTCAGGACTGGTTGATGGCACCATCACCGCAGATGTGACGGCGACAGACAACAATGGTGAGAGTGTGTCGGTTACTGAAACCACCACCATGGATGCCACTGAAGCGGCGATCACCGCCACGGTCACCGCAGATGATGCCGCTGATACGGTCACTGTTGCAGGTAACACCACGGATGTGGCGCCAAATCAACAAGTGAGCGTGACCTTAACGGATGCGCTGGGTAATACGGCGACCGGTACGGCCACAGTAGACGCTGATGGCAACTATAATACCGGTGCAATTGACACCTCAGGACTGGTTGATGGCACCATCACCGCAGATGTGACGGCGACAGACAACAATGGTGAGAGTGTGTCGGTTACTGAAACCACCACCATGGATGCCACTGAAGCGGCGATCACCGCCACGGTCACCGCAGATGATGCCGCTGATACGGTCACTGTTGCAGGTAACACCACGGATGTGGCGCCAAATCAACAAGTGAGCGTGACCTTAACGGATGCGCTGGGTAATACGGCGACCGGTACGGCCACAGTAGACGCTGATGGCAACTATAATACCGGTGCAATTGACACCTCAGGACTGGTTGATGGCACCATCACCGCAGATGTGACGGCGACAGACAACAATGGTGAGAGTGTGTCGGTTACTGAAACCACCACCATGGATGCCACTGAAGCGGCGATCACCGCCACGGTCACCGCAGATGATGCCGCTGATACGGTCACTGTTGCAGGTAACACCACGGATGTGGCGCCAAATCAACAAGTGAGCGTGACCTTAACGGATGCGCTGGGTAATACGGCGACCGGTACGGCCACAGTAGACGCTGATGGCAACTATAATACCGGTGCAATTGACACCTCAGGACTGGTTGATGGCACCATCACCGCAGATGTGACGGCGACAGACAACAATGGTGAGAGTGTGTCGGTTACTGAAACCACCACCATGGATGCCACTGAAGCGGCGATCACCGCCACGGTCACCGCAGATGATGCCGCTGATACGGTCACTGTTGCAGGTAACACCACGGATGTGGCGCCAAATCAACAAGTGAGCGTGACCTTAACGGATGCGCTGGGTAATACGGCGACCGGTACGGCCACAGTAGACGCTGATGGCAACTATAATACCGGTGCAATTGACACCTCAGGACTGGTTGATGGCACCATCACCGCAGATGTGACGGCGACAGACAACAATGGTGAGAGTGTGTCGGTTACTGAAACCACCACCATGGATGCCACTGAAGCGGCGATCACCGCCACGGTCACCGCAGATGATGCCGCTGATACGGTCACTGTTGCAGGTAACACCACGGATGTGGCGCCAAATCAACAAGTGAGCGTGACCTTAACGGATGCGCTGGGTAATACGGCGACCGGTACGGCCACAGTAGACGCTGATGGCAACTATAATACCGGTGCAATTGACACCTCAGGACTGGTTGATGGCACCATCACCGCAGATGTGACGGCGACAGACAACAATGGTGAGAGTGTGTCGGTTACTGAAACCACCACCATGGATGCCACTGAAGCGGCGATCACCGCCACGGTCACCGCAGATGATGCCGCTGATACGGTCACTGTTGCAGGTAACACCACGGATGTGGCGCCAAATCAACAAGTGAGCGTGACCTTAACGGATGCGCTGGGTAATACGGCGACCGGTACGGCCACAGTAGACGCTGATGGCAACTATAATACCGGTGCAATTGACACCTCAGGACTGGTTGATGGCACCATCACCGCAGATGTGACGGCGACAGACAACAATGGTGAGAGTGTGTCGGTTACTGAAACCACCACCATGGATGCCACTGAAGCGGCGATCACCGCCACGGTCACCGCAGATGATGCCGCTGATACGGTCACTGTTGCAGGTAACACCACGGATGTGGCGCCAAATCAACAAGTGAGCGTGACCTTAACGGATGCGCTGGGTAATACGGCGACCGGTACGGCCACAGTAGACGCTGATGGCAACTATAATACCGGTGCAATTGACACCTCAGGACTGGTTGATGGCACCATCACCGCAGATGTGACGGCGACAGACAACAATGGTGAGAGTGTGTCGGTTACTGAAACCACCACCATGGATGCCACTGAAGCGGCGATCACCGCCACGGTCACCGCAGATGATGCCGCTGATACGGTCACTGTTGCAGGTAACACCACGGATGTGGCGCCAAATCAACAAGTGAGCGTGACCTTAACGGATGCGCTGGGTAATACGGCGACCGGTACGGCCACAGTAGACGCTGATGGCAACTATAATACCGGTGCAATTGACACCTCAGGACTGGTTGATGGCACCATCACCGCAGATGTGACGGCGACAGACAACAATGGTGAGAGTGTGTCGGTTACTGAAACCACCACCATGGATGCCACTGAAGCGGCGATCACCGCCACGGTCACCGCAGATGATGCCGCTGATACGGTCACTGTTGCAGGTAACACCACGGATGTGGCGCCAAATCAACAAGTGAGCGTGACCTTAACGGATGCGCTGGGTAATACGGCGACCGGTACGGCCACAGTAGACGCTGATGGCAACTATAATACCGGTGCAATTGACACCTCAGGACTGGTTGATGGCACCATCACCGCAGATGTGACGGCGACAGACAACAATGGTGAGAGTGTGTCGGTTACTGAAACCACCACCATGGATGCCACTGAAGCGGCGATCACCGCCACGGTCACCGCAGATGATGCCGCTGATACGGTCACTGTTGCAGGTAACACCACGGATGTGGCGCCAAATCAACAAGTGAGCGTGACCTTAACGGATGCGCTGGGTAATACGGCGACCGGTACGGCCACAGTAGACGCTGATGGCAACTATAATACCGGTGCAATTGACACCTCAGGACTGGTTGATGGCACCATCACCGCAGATGTGACGGCGACAGACAACAATGGTGAGAGTGTGTCGGTTACTGAAACCACCACCATGGATGCCACTGAAGCGGCGATCACCGCCACGGTCACCGCAGATGATGCCGCTGATACGGTCACTGTTGCAGGTAACACCACGGATGTGGCGCCAAATCAACAAGTGAGCGTGACCTTAACGGATGCGCTGGGTAATACGGCGACCGGTACGGCCACAGTAGACGCTGATGGCAACTATAATACCGGTGCAATTGACACCTCAGGACTGGTTGATGGCACCATCACCGCAGATGTGACGGCGACAGACAACAATGGTGAGAGTGTGTCGGTTACTGAAACCACCACCATGGATGCCACTGAAGCGGCGATCACCGCCACGGTCACCGCAGATGATGCCGCTGATACGGTCACTGTTGCAGGTAACACCACGGATGTGGCGCCAAATCAACAAGTGAGCGTGACCTTAACGGATGCGCTGGGTAATACGGCGACCGGTACGGCCACAGTAGACGCTGATGGCAACTATAATACCGGTGCAATTGACACCTCAGGACTGGTTGATGGCACCATCACCGCAGATGTGACGGCGACAGACAACAATGGTGAGAGTGTGTCGGTTACTGAAACCACCACCATGGATGCCACTGAAGCGGCGATCACCGCCACGGTCACCGCAGATGATGCCGCTGATACGGTCACTGTTGCAGGTAACACCACGGATGTGGCGCCAAATCAACAAGTGAGCGTGACCTTAACGGATGCGCTGGGTAATACGGCGACCGGTACGGCCACAGTAGACGCTGATGGCAACTATAATACCGGTGCAATTGACACCTCAGGACTGGTTGATGGCACCATCACCGCAGATGTGACGGCGACAGACAACAATGGTGAGAGTGTGTCGGTTACTGAAACCACCACCATGGATGCCACTGAAGCGGCGATCACCGCCACGGTCACCGCAGATGATGCCGCTGATACGGTCACTGTTGCAGGTAACACCACGGATGTGGCGCCAAATCAACAAGTGAGCGTGACCTTAACGGATGCGCTGGGTAATACGGCGACCGGTACGGCCACAGTAGACGCTGATGGCAACTATAATACCGGTGCAATTGACACCTCAGGACTGGTTGATGGCACCATCACCGCAGATGTGACGGCGACAGACAACAATGGTGAGAGTGTGTCGGTTACTGAAACCACCACCATGGATGCCACTGAAGCGGCGATCACCGCCACGGTCACCGCAGATGATGCCGCTGATACGGTCACTGTTGCAGGTAACACCACGGATGTGGCGCCAAATCAACAAGTGAGCGTGACCTTAACGGATGCGCTGGGTAATACGGCGACCGGTACGGCCACAGTAGACGCTGATGGCAACTATAATACCGGTGCAATTGACACCTCAGGACTGGTTGATGGCACCATCACCGCAGATGTGACGGCGACAGACAACAATGGTGAGAGTGTGTCGGTTACTGAAACCACCACCATGGATGCCACTGAAGCGGCGATCACCGCCACGGTCACCGCAGATGATGCCGCTGATACGGTCACTGTTGCAGGTAACACCACGGATGTGGCGCCAAATCAACAAGTGAGCGTGACCTTAACGGATGCGCTGGGTAATACGGCGACCGGTACGGCCACAGTAGACGCTGATGGCAACTATAATACCGGTGCAATTGACACCTCAGGACTGGTTGATGGCACCATCACCGCAGATGTGACGGCGACAGACAACAATGGTGAGAGTGTGTCGGTTACTGAAACCACCACCATGGATGCCACTGAAGCGGCGATCACCGCCACGGTCACCGCAGATGATGCCGCTGATACGGTCACTGTTGCAGGTAACACCACGGATGTGGCGCCAAATCAACAAGTGAGCGTGACCTTAACGGATGCGCTGGGTAATACGGCGACCGGTACGGCCACAGTAGACGCTGATGGCAACTATAATACCGGTGCAATTGACACCTCAGGACTGGTTGATGGCACCATCACCGCAGATGTGACGGCGACAGACAACAATGGTGAGAGTGTGTCGGTTACTGAAACCACCACCATGGATGCCACTGAAGCGGCGATCACCGCCACGGTCACCGCAGATGATGCCGCTGATACGGTCACTGTTGCAGGTAACACCACGGATGTGGCGCCAAATCAACAAGTGAGCGTGACCTTAACGGATGCGCTGGGTAATACGGCGACCGGTACGGCCACAGTAGACGCTGATGGCAACTATAATACCGGTGCAATTGACACCTCAGGACTGGTTGATGGCACCATCACCGCAGATGTGACGGCGACAGACAACAATGGTAACGAGGTGACAGCGTCTAATACTGCTGAGATGGACACCACCGCGCCAGTAATCGATATAGACTCAATTGCAGGTGACGCTCAACCGGATGGTAATGAAGCAGCAGGGGATGATATCTACTCTACAATTACTGCGAATGAAGTAGAAAATGGATTTACTATCTCAGGTACAACAGACGCTGAAGACAACCAAAATGTGACCGTATCTATTCTTGATAGCAGTGGTAATCCTGTACTTGATAGTAATAGTAACCCTGTTCAGTATTCAGCTACGGTTAGTAATGGTTCTTGGTCGGTTGATGTCCCTGCCAATGAAACTTGGGTAGCCAATGGCGACTTCCAAATTAAAGCTACGGTTTCAGATATTGCCGGTAATGCTGCTACGCCAGATATTGATACAACAACCATTCAGCTTAAAGTGGTTATTGATTTAGATGCTGATGATAGCAGTACAGCCACTGATAATGGTTTCAAGACCACTTACATCGATAATTTTGGTGCGGTAAGTGTTGCCGATACCGATATAGAACTTACGGGTCCAGAAGGTGTAAACGTAGTCAGTGCAACCATCAATTTAACCAATGCTCAAACTGGTGATGTTTTACAAGCTGACAACTTACCAGCTGGTATTACCGCTCAAGTTAGCGCAAATGGAGACACTGTAACCTTAACTGGTGATAGTTCATTGGCTAATTATGAACAAGCTATTCAAGCTGTCACTTTTGCAAATACTAATAATGTGCAAAATGATGAAATCACTCGTACAGTAGAGGTTACAATTGTTGACTCTAATAACTATACAAGTAGTGCAACGACTGAAATTGATGTTGTTCAAACTGCCGATGTAGTCAGTATCCAAGTCACTGATGATTATGACGAAGATAGTGCGTTAATAAATGGTATACCTTTTGATGGTAGTAATGCTTATGGAGTCACAGATCAAGCACCATACACAGGTGTCGTATCTTATGAAGGACCTGCTTTAGATGCACCATCCGTAACCACTAACGGATTAACCAATGACGTTACCCCAACTATCGACGTAACTTTAGATACTGGATTATATGCTGGTCAAACTCTAGAGATTTTAAGATATGTCGAAGATATAGATGGTAATTTGACTCAAGAGACAACTGTGTATACCAATAGTACAGAGGGGGCAACCAGTGCGACTTATACTGAATCTGCACTTCCAGATACTGAAGGTACCAACTATGTCTATAAAGCTCAAGTTACCTCTGATGGTACACCAACAAGCGAGAAAGCAGTTAATATCACGCTTGATACCGAAGCGGAGAGCATTAAACTCAAAATCGATACAATTTCTAGTGATATAGCGAGTGGTGTATTAAAAGGGTTTGCAGAGTTAGATGGAACGGTCTTCATTGATAAAGATAAAGACGGCATTTATAATCCCGATATTGATGTCATTGCAAATGTCGATTCTGATGGTGTATGGTCGTTAAGTGTGGATAATTTCGAAGGACTAGATCAGGAATCTGATGGTGATTATTCAACGACAGATGATCAAGATAGTAATGTATTCATTGATTTTGTAGATGCTGCAGGTAACTCTGACCCTGAAGGTGCTGTTGAACTTTATTACTTTGATAATGGTGATGGCGCAGCTATAGGAACACTAGATAGAAGAGATGAACCAGTAGGGGGTGAGTCATTTGTTGGAAATGGCAATAGATTAAATCTAGCACCAGATGGTTCGATAGTAGCTGATGGACAGAGCTCTGATGTTGTAAGGTTCGCAGACAATGGTGCGGATAAGATTATCATTACTACCAATGGTATTACATCTTCAGGCGCAACCTATGCTACGGCTATATTCACTGGTAATGGTAATGATTATTTTACCAGTACTGGTAATATGGCACTCAATACCCGCCTCTATTTAGGAGAGGGGGAGGATACAATAGAAATTGAACGAATTATATCTGCAAATGCGGATACGACTATCGTCGATACAGGTGCTGATAATGATTTAGTCAATGTGCTTGAAAATATCCAATATGCTACGCTTTATACAAGAGCTGGAGATGACGTTGTTAATATTTACGGAGCAGTTCGTTATAATAGTAGAGTGATACTTGGTGATGGTGCCGATATTTTAGAATTAAATGACTTGAGACAAGGTACTATTTATAGCGATGTCGCAACCTATGATAGTGACTATATTGTTAATGGTATGATAGACGACGGTTTTGTAGATAATATCAAGATTGATAAATTTAGTGGAACCGCAGGAACTATATATATCGGTCATAACGACACCTTAACCAATATTGCCGGTGACGCTAAAGATATCAATAATGGTGTTACCTTAAATGTCTTATCTGAATCAGGACAAAATGCGGACTTAGACTTAGGAGTGATTAGTTCTGGTACCATTAATATTGGTTCAGGGGATGATACACTTAATTTGGCAAGTTTGACTGGTGGTCAAGTTAACCTAGGAGATGGTGCCGATACCCTCAATATTGCTGGAACCGTTGAAGGCGGTCGTATCAACATGGGTGCAGGTGACGATAATATAGTAGTTAATGGTAATGGTATTGAAGTTGATGCAACTGGAACAAATAATCTTAACGGTGGCGCAGGCATTGATACATTATCTTTAAAAGGTCAGGGAAGTTCGGTTTATGCCAACGAACTCGAAGGCATTGAAATCGTTGATTTATTAAATAATGGCAATGCATTCTTTACTGGCACTCGTGCAGCTTATAATAGTTCTACGGACGAATTAGAAGGTACAGACGGTCTTCACATTGCTGGTGGATCGACCGATACTGTTAATCTAGGCGGAACAGGTACTTGGAATGAAGTAGGTCAGGTAACCTATGAAGGTAACCAGTATAATCAATATATTAATACAAGTGGTGCTGGTGAGAGAACAATTTATATTGATACGGATATTGTAAATATTATTATGTAAACATTAACAATATATTAGCCTTTGAAAAAACGCCCTCGCAATGAACTGAACCCCATAAGTTGGACACAACTTATGGGGTTCAGTTCATTGCGAGGGCGTTTTTTTATGCCAAACCTTATCAAGAACTCTAAAGTGCATTACTGCTTATCATCACTTTTAATGACGTTAAAATTTATGCACACCTACCTGTTACACTTTATAGAATTATTAACTAAATTTAAACTTAAATACTTTGAACGTCTAGAAGTTCTTTAGATAGGAGACTGGCTTTGATATTATAAAATTGTCATAGAAAATTTTAGAGCCTAAGGTTTAAACAACTAATGTTAAAAGGTGGGTGCATATGCTACAAATAAGGGGTTTATTCAACATCAGTAAAATTATTCTTTTATGACGGTATAACAGTGAACAACAAAAATTAATACTAGATACCTGAGACTTTGATTATCCTATCAGTCATATATCTTTAAAAACAGTGAATATCTCAAAAAACATTAAAGTCTAAAATGTGCAATGATCATCAAGAAGCAAAACCGAACACCTTATATGATGATTTACACGCTAAAAGACTTTTAATGATTAAATAAATAATTCAATTCAATAAAATTAAAAAAAGGTGACCTATGCAACATTTTTATCCACTCTATTTAGCCAATCAAGCACATGAAGGTGCAGATGAATTGGAAGTCATCAATAAATTCAGCCAAGGAACAGTTGCAGAAGTGGCGCGTGCAGATAGCGAGCTACTTGAGCAAGCGATACAAGCAGGTATTAAGGCCATCCCTGTAATGCAAGCTTTGAAGCCTTATCAAAAGCAGCGAATTTTGCAAGACTGCGTTGCTAAGTTTAAACAGCGCTTTGATGAATTTACGGAAGCTTTGGTTGCTGAAGGTGGTAAGCCAAAAAGCGCTGCTGAAGCGGAAGTCAAACGACTAATCAGTACCTTTCAGCTTGCTGCGGATGCCGTCACTACGTTAGCAGAAGGAGAGGTTATTCCCCTTGATGTGACCGAAGCCAGTGCCGGCTATCGAGGTTTTAGCAAACGAGTCCCGATAGGTTTGTGTGGTTTTATTTCACCCTTTAACTTTCCGTTAAACTTAGTTGCTCATAAGATTGCGCCAGCGATTGCAGCAGGGTGTCCGTTCATTTTAAAGCCTGCAAGTTTTACACCAATAAGTGCGTTATTGATTGCAGAAGTATTGGCTCAGACAGAGTTACCCGAAGGCGCATTTTCAATATTGCCCATGTCATCGAAAATTGCAGATGTTTTAGTGACAGACGAGCGAATCAAGCTTTTATCATTTACGGGCTCTGATAAAGTAGGTTGGGATATGAAAGCACGTGCTGGTAAGAAGAAAGTGGTCTTAGAGCTTGGTGGCAATGCGGCTGTATTACTGGAGCCTGATGCTGATCTAGATACGGCGCTGCCCCGTATTATTACAGGCGGTTTTACTCAGGCAGGGCAAGTCTGTATCAGCGTACAGCGGGTACTGATTCACCGTGATATTTATGAAGAGGTCAAAGATAAGCTGGTTGAATTGGCGAAGCAGGTTAAAACTGGAGATCCTAGTCAGGGAGAGGTGCTTATTGGACCGATGATAGATAAAGGGGAGCTTGAGCGATTACAAGATTGGATTAACAAGGCGGTCGATCACGGTGCTACATTGCTCTGCGGAGGAGGTAGTGAGGGCTTGGTGATGGATGCTACTATATTAGAGAACGTCAGCCATGATTGTCAGCTTTATAAAGATGAGGCCTTTGGTCCCGTTATGATATTGGAAGCCTATGACAGTTTTGATAAAGGTGTTGAGCTTGCTAACGATAGTCGATTTGGCTTACAAGTCGGGGTTTATACTTCTAATATTAATAAAGCCATGCAAGCTTGGGATTGTATCGAAGCAGGCGGCGTCATTATCAATGACATTCCAACTTTCCGTGTCGATAATATGCCTTATGGCGGTGTAAAAGACTCAGGTTTTGGGCGTGAAGGGGTTAAGTATGCAATTGAGGATATGAGTGAGTTGCGGCTTATGGTGATTAAAGACTAATGCTTAATCCACTTTTTATTAGTGATTATTTGAGGTGATAGAGGGCTTGTGTTGTAGTATCAAGAAGGCTACATTACAGCCCTCTTAAGATCTTTAAAATTTAAATGTACATTTAATGATTTAACTTAAGATTGAGAACATCCCATATATCTTCTTTATTTTCGATGATATCTTCTAAGGTATAGGTGTCCATAACCTGTAAAAAGGCCTGTTTTGCTTCAAAGTAAACATGCTTGAGTTTGCATACAGGTGTTATTACGCATTCAATTTTAGCCTTTTTAGTATCCTGACTATCCTGCTGACTATCCTGCTGAATATCCTGAAAGTCAGGTAGGTTATTTGCTGAGTTATTCTTATCTCTATCGTCTTTATTGTTTGTATGGTGTGTTATATTGGAGTCGGTGAAGCAAGAGGCAATATTAAAGTCAGGTTCGGTCTGACGCATAACTTCTCCTAATTTTATCAGTTTAGGATCTTTAGCCAGTCGTATTCCGCCATTCTTACCCCGCATACTTTCTATGTAACCTATTTGCGCTAATTTATGAATAACTTTGGTCAGATGACTTCTCGAGATTTTATATATATTTGAAATCTCACTAATAGTCGCTAATGTATTACGATTAGAATCAAGAGCTAAATACATCAGTGTTCTTAGAGCATAATCGCTATAGTCGGTAAGGCGCATAAGTTTCCCTATTGAATTAAAATATAAAAAGCTTTTATAAAAATAAACTATGTCATTCTTTCATCAGACCATTTGCCAATTATTAAATTTGAGATATTGACCATTATTATCCTAGAGTGTTAACTATCATATTTGTTAATAGCTACGATCCTATATTTTATTACTGCTAATAAATCTTGTTATCTCTCATACGTAGCTATTTTGAAAAAAATATAAATACTACCTCACTCTTAACTCTTAATTCTTAACTCTTAATTCTTAACTTTTAGCAAGGCTGCATCATTAGCCCAGGATTTTGATTAAAGGTTTTGATTTGCTGGACTAAAAAGCACCGCCTACGATGAATTTTAATAAGTTGAAACAAGGTAAATACTATAAATTTTAATCAGTCTACCTTTAGTTTGTGTATCACTATTTAGTCTATGTCGTAGTCTATGATTCTTAATGTATAACAATAGGCTATGGTAGAACCATCGATTTGATATAAAATGACATTTTAAAAATAATATATCCACATAAATTATTGATTTAAATATTATTTATCACTGTTTGTATTACTATTTAACCCTTAAAAGTAATACAATGTCAACATTGTTAAGGTTTTTTTAATTACTAATGGGTACGTAACTCATTATACGTACCAAAATTTTAAAGAAATAATTAAAAGGTGGATTCTAAATTAATAAACATAAACCGATATATCACGACTAACTAAATTGATGAGTTTGCTAAGGGTATGTCATAACAATTAAATTAACGATAGACTGAAACTTTAAGGGGTGGATAACCTTGATTTGTTTATTGGGTGAGAGTAGAGAGGTTTTTGAATGAGAATAGGTGTTTCTAAATGAATTTAACTGACGAAGAGTTGCTACGTTACTCACGCCAAATATTGCTTGAAAATTGGGATATTGATGCGCAGCTACGCTTAAAGTCAAGCAAGGTAGTGATTTTAGGGGCGGGTGGATTAGGATGTCCGGTTTCAGAAACTTTAGCACGTGCAGGTGTTGGTGCTATCCATATTATCGATAATGATGTGATTGAAGCGAGCAACTTACAGCGTCAAACCTTATTCACAGATAAGGATGTCGGTCAAAACAAGGCAGAAACGGCGTATTCCGCTTTAAAAAAAATCAATCCGTTTGTTGAGGTAAGTTTTAGTGCAAAGCGCTTAGATTATACGAACGCTGAGGAATTATTACTTATTGAACACTCAAAACAGTCAGGCCCTTTTTTACTGTTAGATTGTACGGACAACTTTGCGACTCGTGAGCTGTTCAATAAAATGAGTGTGCGTCACCGCCTGCCACTGCTATCAGCTTCCGCCATCGGTATGACAGGCCAACTTGCCTTATATGAGCCTGCTCAGCAAAGTGGATGTTATAACTGCTTATTCGGCACTACTATTTCAGATAGTCAAGGTTCACATTCTATAGGTTCAGAATCCTCTAATGACACTCAAAACTGCACTAATTCTGGCGTTTTGGCCAGTACCACGACAGTGATGGGTAACTTACAAGCCAATGCGGCGCTTCAGTATTTAGGGCTGAGTCATAACCCATTAGCTGGGCAATTACTCATTTGGAACGGTCGTAATATGACTCAGCAAAAAATACGCTATCGGCAAGATAAGCAGTGTCCAGTCTGTGGTATCAATAAATAATGTTAGAAATCAATATAGTGCTTCACCAAGGGACTAAGATCGATATCAACACCGAGGTTGACTAGATTCCAATACTGTCCAGAAATGGTACGGTCTAACATCATAGTTGTCGCAGAAGGTTGGAATTGCTTAAAATACTTTAATCCTTGTTTGGCTTGAGCGATAGCCTCATAATGAACCTGACTGTCTGCAAAATTAAACGATCCGCTATGATAAGGTTCAATCGATAAGGGTTTGAGTCCAATTTGCAACCACTCTTGATAGAATGAACCGGGTATCAATACATCATCTGTGCGTCTTATATCTAAAGCGATAAGATCTTGCTCTAATGCGGTCACATCCCCTTTTAAAGCGTGCCTAGCAAACCGTCTAAACAGTTCTACTTCAGCATTACTATAAGTACGAATGCCACCAAAATCATAGGCGATAACACTGCCATCTTGCCGAAACGCAAAGTTGCCGGGATGGGGGTCACAGTGCATACGGTATAGCTCAAATATCTGACCGGCACTAAATTTAAACAATCGAGTAGCAATCTTCTGTTTAATCTCATTGTCCCAAGTAGAGGCGACGCTTAATGGCTCGCCTAGCTCTTCTGTTAAGGTCAAAATTCGACGTGTAGAATGGCTCTTGATGACTTTAGGAATAATTAAACCGTCATCATCGGCATGGAATGCGCCAAATATAGCTAGATTCTGTGCTTCTTTAATATAGTTTAGCTCATCTTTTAAGCTATCACGGATCTCGTTAAATATCTGATCCTGTAGCTCACGGCTCATGCTTAATACACCCGTCATCTTTAGTGCTAACCGTACCTGTTTTAAGTCGCTGTCGCAATTTTTATCCACATCAGGATATTGCACTTTTACGACGACATGTTGTCCACTGGGTAGTATGGCTTTATGGACTTGACCGATAGAGGCTGCTGCAAAAGGGTGTTGTTCAAAGTGGTCAAAAGCGTCGTCAATAGGTTTGCCAAGCTCACGTTCGACTTGGGATTTAATGACGGAATAAGGCATGGCTGGGGCATCGTTTTGTAGCTTTTCTAAGGCTGCGGCGACCTCTGGTGGAAAAACCTCTTTGTATTGAGACGCAATTTGTCCAACTTTCATTACCGCCCCTTTCATTTCACCTAGGGTGTCTGCTATCTGAATTCCAACATCTTGCAGCATTTGTGAACGGGCTTCTGCACGTTTAGTTTCATCACTCGATAAGTTCTTAAATGAGTTTTTAGCCGCCTTACCAGCAATACTTGCTGTCATGCTCGCCAGTTTCATAAAACGTTTGCCGGATGATGCCATAATAAATAATGCCTTAGCTTTAAAGGGAATGTCTTAAAGAGTAAAAACAGCTCAGTTTACTCACTATAATGTTCAAGAAAATAACTTAAAGCCATATCATAACCAAGATGCCCCAAACCACAAATGACACCGACCGCTTTATCACTAAAATAAGAATGAGCTCTAAAATCCTCTCGATTATGTATATTGGATAGATGTACTTCGATGAAGGGTTTTTTAATACCGAGGAGGGCATCGCGCAGAGCAACAGAGGTATGGGTAAAGGCTGCAGGGTTTATAATCACGGCATCTATTAAGTCTTCACTATCCCCCAGTAGACCATGATGTTGAATAGCATCAATGAGCTCGCCTTCATGATTGGATTGTACGCAAACCAGCTCAATACCTTTAGCCTGAGCTATGGATAGCAAACGTCTTTCTATGTCGTGTAATGTGGTTGAACCATACAGTTCTGGTTCACGAACCCCTAATAAATTTAAGTTAGGACCATTGACTAATAATAATCGACGGTGCAAACCATTTATCGAGTCTTTGGGTGTTTTGGAAGAAGATTGTGTGTCAAGGGGTTTAGGGATAAAGCCTTTAGCAATAGACTGTTCGGTTATGTCTGTCATAATGAACTCGATTAATATAGTTTTTTTAAGAATAGAAATAGTTTTTTGATAAATATAAACAGTAGAATGGTCGATAATATTATACTGCTAAACTCGATATTTATAGTGTTTAATTATCAGTAGATAGTGGCATAAGGTTAAAAATGATAATAATTGATCACACAATTTAGCTCTCTAGTATGAAAGTTGTGTTAAAACACTTTGTGTTAATTATTAGTCATGCTATGATTAGTTTTAGATAACAAACATGTCTGTAGTGTAACTAAGAGGCTTTTATCTTAGAATTTATATTTTAATTATAGCACTCTACCTCTGTTTTGTTGTTTAGTGGTCTTTTGCCACTCTATTATACCCAGTATTCGCATTACAGCCTTTAGCTTGGATGCTTTGATGGGTCAACTTGAAGTTTCGTAAATTTAGTTTTTTAGGAAGTAAATTATGTCAGCTCGTGAGCAAGGTACTGTTAAGTGGTTTAATGATGCAAAAGGCTTTGGTTTTATTCAACGTGAAAGTGGCGAAGATATCTTTGTTCACTTCCGTGCTATTCAAGGTGACGGCTATCGCTCGTTACAGGATGGCCAAAAAGTTGAATTTATTGTTACTGAAGGTGAAAAAGGCTTACAAGCTGAAGAAGTTACTAAAGTAGACGAATAAATTTAACGAATAAGCTTACACTAAAAAAGTTTACAAAGTTATCGTTTTAACGAACGTTATAACGTTTTTATGACGGCTTTAGTTGTATAGTATTAAATTATTATACATCTTTATACGTATGACCAGTTTAGACAAGACTAGGTTATAGGGAGCTTTTGTTCTTCGCGTTAAGCTTTTTACTCAAAGGCTTTAAGGTTGATATAAAAGTGACGGCAAAGGCCCGTTAGGTGTATCTGTAAAACCAATATGTTAAATCTGTCAGCATAACAAATGTGCTGGTTTAGATTTAGCATATTGGTTTTTGTCGTTTATAAACGGTTTAATTGGTTTAGGTCCGATTCATTAAGGTAGAATTTATTTAGGTTCAATTTATTTAGGTCATTTAGGTCATTTAGGTTCAATATTTTAAAATAACCCTTTTTAAAGTCTAACTAGTCTAAAATGGTTATCATTTTACAAATAAAGATACAGATATAGATATAGATACAGACTTTTGCACTCATTAAGATAGAAATAGGACGTTTTATGGATAACTTTATTACATTTAGTGATTTGCCACTTAGCAAAAGTACCTTATTATCTGTCAATGATTTGGGCTTTACTGAGTTGACGCCTATTCAAGCCAAGATATTACCCAATACGTTGGCGGGACAAGATGCTATTGGTCAGGCACAAACTGGTACGGGTAAGACAGCTACCTTTTTAATCACTATCATAGAAGCCCTATTAAACAGACCCTTTGCCGCTGATGAGGCACGCTATCTAGGAGAGCCAAGAGCTTTGATATTAGCGCCAACACGTGAGCTTGCAAACCAGATATTTGATGATGCTATTGCCCTAACCAAGCATACTGATTTGCATAGCGTCTGCATCATGGGCGGGGTTGATTATGACCAACAAACCTCTGCTTTGGAGTTGGCATTCACCGATATTTTGATTGCGACCCCAGGACGCCTTATAGATTTGATACACAAGGGTCATGTATTTTTAGATCGTATAGAAGCCTTTGTGCTAGATGAGGCAGATCGGATGCTGGATATGGGGTTTATCCCTGATATAAAACGAATTGTGCGTTATATGCCGCCAAATACCGACAGACAAAGCTTGTTATTCTCGGCCACATTTAATCAAGATGTGATGAATTTAGCGTATAAATGGTTACTTAATCCCGTATTTGTAGAAATTGAACCGGAACACAAAACCAGTGATTTGGTTGAGCAGCATTTCTATTTATTGACGGAGAAAGATAAGTTTAATGCGCTTAACCGTATCTTAGACGCAGCAGAGACCAAAAAAGTGATTGTCTTTGCCAATCGAAAAGATCAAGTTAAGCGGCTATACAACCGGTTAGGTGCCGAGCACAACGTGGTCATGCTATCTGGTGATGTCGATCAATCAAAGCGCGAACTCTATCTAGATAAGTTTAAAAATGGTAACGCGAAAGTTTTGGTAGCGACAGATGTGGCGGGGCGGGGCATTCATGTGGACGATATCAGTCATGTGGTGAACTATACGCTACCAGATCAGCCTGATGATTATGTCCACCGAATAGGACGTACAGGGCGGGCCGGTCAAACAGGTATCAGCATCAGCTTTGTGAGCGAAGATGATGCCTTTAACTTGCCAGCCTTAGAAGCACATTTAAATACTAAATTAAAACTTGAGCAGTTTGATTAATACCTTCTCTATAAAATAACCTACCTTTGTCAGTCTCGCTGAACCTACTATTTGTAGCGTTTGCACTCGTCTTCCTCGATAGGTTAATTTCTAGATTTGGTATAACATTTTATGTCAGGTTTGGGGTTATTTCAGGTTTTAGGTTACAAGTACAGGTTAATGAGTCTCATGAGACATAGGTTGATACTCATTGTGCTCCATGTCTGTTAATGCCTCTCCATTCATATGATGTCTGCTATCCATATCATGCCTGCTGTGCGCGTCATGCTTGTTGTGTGCGTCAGGCATATTATTCATATCAGGTGAGTGAGCAGGTGCTGAGGTATTTTCACTGTGAGCTTGATGAGTGGTGTGCCCAGCATGACCCCCTAAATGAGTCATCGCAAGTGGAACAAAGATAACGGCAAGACCCGATATCATCATAATAATTCCATTTAATTGGCGCAATTTAAAACGTCCAATTTGTTTATGCAACCAGCCTACTGTTTCGTGTGTGGCAACCAGCATTGGCACAGTGCCCAAGCCAAAAACGAACATGAGTAAGGCACCAGTGACGACATGATTGCCAACGGCTGCCATTAATAAAGCGCCGTACACCAACCCACAAGGTAAAAATCCCCATAACAGTCCTGCCGCAAGTGCACGCGGAAAAGTAGTGATTGGAAATACTTTTTTTCGCAAAGGCGCCAGTCGTCGCCAAACACCCATTCCCACTTTTTCAAGTTTATTTAAAAAGGGAAGCCCGATCATATTAAGACCGATAAAGACCAAAACCGCCCCTAAAAGAATTCTAGGAAGATGGTTACCCGTCATCAAAGGTGCAAGCACTGTCGTGCCAATCAATGCTGCTATCACACCTAATAAGGAATAGCTTACTAAACGCCCAAAATGATAAGTCGCTATTAGCAACCGCTTCTTAGCGGGGCTTACCTCTTGCATGGAGAGACCAAAAGCAGTTACTAAACCACCACACATACCCAGACAATGCGGTGAACCAAAAAAACCCATTGCTAATGCTGCAAGAAGAAGCGGAGTTATTATCATTAATATTCACCAAATAAAGTCAAATATACCATCCAATAAGTATTGGGTAATTAGCATAATAGAGTATGAAAAAATATTCATCGGTTTTAATACATTTTAATATGCAGTTATCAGTTATCTTCATTACGATTTATTTCTGATTCTAATCGGTCTGTAGACTCAACAGAGGGTTGCTTTAAAGCGTGACGGCGTTCTTGACGATCATCCAATATTACCCGTTGTGATTCATTGTCTAAATCCTCAAACTGATTAGATTTTACCGCATAGCGAACGGCCCAAATACCAATGACAAATAGCATTAAACTTAGCGGAATCAGTAAATACATACTGGTCATAACCAGGCTCCTCTTTCAATAGAATTGGCTAGCATGACCTTCCTAATCCTTTAAGGATATTTAAGGGAGTGTCATTAAACGTTATATTATACTCTTTTTGGTAGGTTGTTGCCCTGATGTCGTTGGTGATAGTTCTCTTCAACTGTCCGCTGGCTTGCGACTGCGTAATAAGGTATCGAAACTAACCTCTTTGGCATTTCGGCAATTTTGTTGGGGAGCAAAGACGTCTCGGGTATAAGCGAGAATCTCATATAGCGCGCGTCGTGAGTGCTGGGCATTATTTTTTGGACTTAGCCAACTTTTTTGCATAGGTAAGGGGGCTGGTATTGGCGTGGTATGAATATGATTCAATGCAAATTGTCGCCGAGTTCGGGTCATATGATAAGCGTCTGTAATCAGATAGACATCAGATAAGTTTAAGCGTTTTGCAGTAAATCGGGCGTTTTCACACGTATTCATACTGGCATTTTCAGTAATGACATCGTCAATACCATAGCTGTATAACCAGTCTCGCATCCAAGCAGACTCAACACCTGTGAGCACGATAGGAAGAGGCGTGCGTTTATAATGTCTGATTACAGTAATCATTCTATTCAGACTATACTTATTCAAAACAATATTATTAGCCGCCAGACTATTATTTACTTGTTCAGCAATAATATTTTGCTCGTCACTGTTTTCGGTATGCTGGCTCTCCCTTTGGGGATTGGGCTTATGGTCTAGTGCTGTCTGGGTATGATCCGACTTCAATGTATTATCAGATGAGATGCTGTCCGTTGAAGAAGGCTTAAAGTTATAGGTATGGTCAGCTTCAGTAAGTCCACCACCTAGAACGACATAAGCGGTAGGCTTATGCTCCGTTCTTAGGTTGAGAACAAGCTTAGAATAGGGTTGTGGGGTTTCTATCTTAGATTTATCAGTGACATTGTCCACAAAGGAGACAGGATAGTGGGTAACTTCTGGTATCGGGAGATGGTTGAGCACCCAAAGTCCAACAGATGAAAACACAGGGGTAAAAAAGCTGACCACCATAAGAAGTAATAGCATTAAAATTCTGAGAATGCTTTTTATCACTCCTTTATAAAAGCTTTTTAAAAACGGCGTCATTATTTTCACATTAAACTCAGATTAGACTACCTAATACGGACAGTCAGTTATATATAAACGCACCCAACAGTCTTTCTTACCCGCTTTAGGGATCTTACCTCCATACCTCGTAATAGTCTATGGGTCTTGTAATCTGTCTACCTAGCTTAACACATAGTTGGCTGAGCTATTTAACCACACTGGCTCTCGTTCCAAGGTAATTGCAAACGTGTCAAAGACAGTGTTTTGAATAAGCTGTTGCGTCGCTAAGATGTCTTGTTGAGTAGCAGGGGTGGTACTATGCAGTGGACTATGATTGACTAACACTAAGGCCTGTTTAGCATGGGTCAATATAGGGGCAACCCCTTTACCTTTAAGTCCTGCTGTATCAATTAGCCATCCTGCAGCGACTTTGGTATGTTGATCATCTACTTTATAGCCGACTATATTAGGGTGCTTTTGTTGCAGGCTCAAAAATTGTTCTGTGTCTATGATAGGATTTTTAAAGAAACTTCCACAGTTAGGCAATTGTTTAGGGTCTGGGAGCTTTGATTGACGAATCTCTATGATTGCTTGCATGACTTCAACTGGTGTTATATTGGCAGAGTCGTCATCGTCTGTCAAAGTTTGAGCCAGTTTAGCAACGTCCCCATAGTTAGCATTAATCTTAGTCGGGTCTTTATGTAGCTTGAATCCGACTCTTGTAATAAACCACTGACCCGCTTCACGCTTAAATTTACTGTCTCGATAATCAAACTCACATTCGGCGTTAGTAAAATGATGCCAACGTTGGCTCGGTAAGTGAAAGGCTTTAACATAGGTCAAACAGTCTTCAAGCTGCACGCCATACGCCCCAATATTCTGAACCGGAGAGGCGCCAACCAGTCCTGGAATTAACGCCAGATTTTCAAGACCATACCAGCCTTTATTTACCGTGGTGGTGACCAGTTTATGCCAGTTTTCACCGCCCATGACTTCTATATCCACCCCATCATCGTCCTCATTTAACACGGTTAGCCCTTTGAAGACTGGCCGAATAACGCTGGCATGTAGCTGGTGTGGCAGTATGACATTACTACCCCCTGACAGTACAAAAATAGGGTCACCTTTATCCATCAATGTCGCCACTACCGGTGCAACCTCTGACTCTGAATGTAGCTTAACTAAGGTATCAGCGGTGCATTCAAGCTGCATCGTATTCTGCTCGATTAAACTTGCCTCATTTAAAAATGTTAAGGAAGTGAATAATGAGGCGGTAGGTTCATCTTGCTCATTATCATTCAAGCGGATTTGCTTGGAAGTACCTAACGTCTGGTCATCAGGTTGTAAGGCACTAGAGGCTAGATTGGGTGTACTCATAGGGGTCAAAAGGCCATTTATATCGATTGAATAAATTGAATGATAGGGGGAGGTATCAGTAAACCACTAAACTGCTAAACCATTAGATATGTCGATGAAGGATTTAACGTCGCGATACTCAAGTATGCTTAGTATTCATGAAGTAGCAGGTGATGTTTTAAACAGTCCAGTGATCTATCCAAGCATCTACTGAGGACTCAAGGCGCTCGATAACCTCCTCAAAGCCATCTTTACCCCCATAATAAGGGTCTGGGACGTCTTGCTTAAAGTAGCGGGTATCGATCTCACTTATTAAGGCAAGTTGAGCTAAATCATCTGGATTTGACTGCTTTGATACAGACTCTTTTATGACGTTCAAATCTTTTAAATTTTGAGCGTCCATCGCTAAAATAAGATCAAAATCTAAAAAATCTTGTTCACTAACTTGACGAGCGGTCAGTTTACTAATGTTATAACCATGTCGCTTAGCACGGGTTTGAGCACGAGGATCGGGATGCTTGCCAATGTGCCAGTCTCCGGTACCCGCAGAGTCAATCTTCATCGTAAGACCAGCAATAGCAGTGCGCTGTCGCATGATACCTTCAGCGGTGGGCGAGCGACATATATTTCCAAGGCAAACTAACAATACAGATTTAGGTATAGAATCTGACTTCGGCATAACATAACCTATCATCATAAATAAAGGAGTAAGAAAAGGTAGTCAAAAAGGGGTAATTGCCCTTTTTAAGTTGAGTTCCTTATTCTAACAACCTTAAGCTTGAAACGATAGCGTCAAATTCTTCAATATTCAGATCAGTTTAAATGATCTCAATCGTGACTTATGAATGAATCCTATACCATTCCTAATCTGATTGATATTTAAAACGTTGCAGTTCTCGGCGTTGTTTTTTATTAGGTTTGGTATCTGGGCGGGCAAGGTTGGCAAGTTTGCGCTGCTGGGCAAAGTATTCACGCTGCTTAATACTTTCCTCTGTTTCTTCATAGAGGGTTTGGGCAATTGTGGCATTGCCGCGCTGCGTGGATAGATCTTTTACGACGATGGTTTTCTCAGTCATGGCAGTTGCAGAGCCTTGACGAATGGTCAACTCATCACCGACACTAATCTCTTTGCTGGTTTTAACCCGGCTGCCAGCGAAGTGAACCTTCCCACCTTCAATGGCTTGTTTGGCTAGATTTCTAGTGCGAAAAAATCGAGCGGCCCATAGCCATTTGTCCAAACGAACTTTAGAGGGGGAAGTCGTATCGGATTTTTTTACCATAGTTACTCACCTTAATAAATGATGACATGTCTGATAAGTATGAGAGTGGGTTTGATCATCCAGCGCTACTTTAAAATACTAGGGATTGGATACATTTGTCTCACCCTCTAGCTCAGGGGCTCCTTCTATTTCATATTGAATGGGGACAATCACTGTACCTGCAATGGCTTTACCGTTTTTTTCAAAGGGATTGAGCTTAGCAACGCGCATCTGACGGATCATAAGTTGATCTAGTCTTTGATCACCACTACTTTTAACAATACTAATGCTATCAATCTCGCCTTGTTTGTTAACCAAAAGTTTTAAAGACAGGGTATAAGTGCCAGTTTTAAGTCTAGAATAAATATGTGAAGGAAGCCTAAAGTGCGGCATCACTCTCCATGACGCAGCATTATCGAAATCTTGTAAATAGTATTCCTCATCCTGCTCTTCGGTCATAATGCGAGTTTCAGAATTATCTATTAGCTCGGCATGCGCAGAGGTCACAGTACTGACTACAACTGTGAATAACCCTATTGACAACCCTATTGCCGCTAGATATTTAGATAGGGATAATCTTGTTCCATTTTGAAAAGTCATAGGCAATCTCTTCTATATTTGAGTTAATAACTATGATGATAAGTTATTTTAAAAATAATTGATAGCCAATGTTGTCAGTAATAGGGGTGCACTCATAACCAATGTCTTGTAGAGTGTCCTGAACCGCACGTGAGCTTGAGTCAGTGGCATGAATACCAACCAATACTCGGCCATCAGCAGCCCCATGATTACGATAATGGAATAAAGTAATGTTGTAGTCTGACCCTAATTTCTCTAAAAAGTTGAGCAATGCGCCAGGACGTTCTGGGAAACTTACCTTAAATAATTGTTCATTTTCAAGACCTGTATGACCACCAATGAGATATCGAATATGCGACTTAGCAATATCATCATCGGTCAAATCATGGGCATTATATCCAGATTCAGCCAAAGAGTTGGCGATGACATGTCGCTCTTTATCCCCTTCTTTAAGGGCAATACCCACAAATATCGAAGCAGGCTCTAACGAGTCTGGCGATGTTTTACTACGCGCTCTATAGTTAAATTCCGTAATATTGCGACCTTTTAAATCACGGCAAAACTCTAAAAATGCACCGATACGCTCTGGGATAGTAACCGCAAAGATGGCTTCTTTTTTCTCACCAATTTCAGTACGTTCGGCAATATAGCGCAATCGATCAAAGTTCATATTGGCGCCTGAGACGATGGCGACACAGTTTTTATGAGTCAGCTCTTTTTCGGTTAAATACTTCTTTAAGCCTGCCAGCGCCAAAGCCCCTGACGGTTCGATAATACTTCGATTTTCTTCAAATACATCTTTGACCGCAGCACAAACCTCATCGTTAGAGCAAGTGACGACCTCTTGTTCTACTAACTTTCCTGAGTTATCACTTTTTAAAAGATTCATTACTTCAAAGGGCAGCTCTCCAATTTGCGCCACGGCTGTTCCATCAACAAATAAGCTTACTTGGGGCAACTTGACACGCTCGTTAGCCTCTATGGCTGCTTTTAAACTGGCAGCACCTTCTGGCTCTACGGCTATGATCTTAACGTGGGGTGCCACATCTCCTAAAAAGGCGGCAACACCCGCTATTAACCCACCGCCACCTACGGGTACAAAAACATAATCAACATCACGCCATTGTTGATTTATTTCAAGCCCTATAGTGCCTTGCCCTGCAATGACCAGTTCATCATCATAAGGCGGAATATAAGTTAGTCCTTCATTTTTAGAGCGTTCAATAGCGTATTGGTTAGTAATATCAAAACTGTCACCATATAAGTTGACAATTCCTCCTAATGCTTTTACGGCTTGTATTTTTATCTCAGGGGTTGTGGTGGGCATGACGATGATGCTATTTAGACCAAGTTTACTGGCAGAAAAAGCAACGCCTTGAGCATGATTACCCGCTGACGCACAAATAACGCCGCGCGCTTTTTGTTCATCAGACAACTGACTAATTCGGTTATAAGCCCCACGTAATTTAAAGGAAAAAACAGGTTGTAAATCTTCGCGCTTGAAACGAATATCGCTATTGAAACGGGCTGACAACTTAGGTGCAAAGTCAAGAGGTGTCTGTATGGCAGTATCATATACGGTAGCTTGTAGAATATTACGAACCCATTTCGAAAGCATAGATTATCCTATAAAGTTTTAATGAATGGTTTTTTCAACTGTTTTGTTCAGGTATCTAAGAAATTAAGTATTGAAAGATTCAAATGTTGAAAGATTATAATGTTAGCTGTTTAGCGTATGCTGTTTTTTTTGTTACTGCAAGTTTTAGATATTAAATTATTGATGATAATAGGTTATTGCATTGATAACTTTTATTATTACAATAACTTTTAAAGCATTGGCGTGTGTAACAGAGCCTAGTATTTATTCTAGTTTTTAGTTCGAAAATAGACCAAAACTCGGGCTAGATTTGTTATGATTAGCACTTAAAGTTTACGTCAAATTCAAGCCAAGTTAGCGTTACATATTAATGAATAATAAGGGCATTTATGAGTCAGCAGCTTCAGCTAAAACAACACGTTGCCAAAGCGGCATTACGTTACATTGATGATGGTATGATATTGGGTGTGGGAACGGGCAGTACCGTCAATTGTTTAATTGAGCTGTTGCCTCAAGTCAGACTTAAAGGAGCCGTTGCCAGCTCAAAAGTGACTCAGGATAAGCTTGAAGCGCTCGGTATTGATGTTATGGATCTTAACTTTGTCGGTGAGCCTGATTTATATATAGACGGCGCAGATGAGGTTAATCCAAATCTGCAGCTTATCAAAGGGGGTGGCGGCGCTTTAACACGTGAAAAGATTGTCGCCGCGGCCTCCAAACAGTTTTTATGCTTAGTGGATGAAAGTAAGTGGGTGACACAGCTGGGTCGTGAGTTTCCTGTACCAATTGAAGTGCTTCCTCAAGCACGCTCTTACGTCGCTCGCGAATTGGTGAAGCTTGGTGGAGAGCCCGTGTATCGGGAGGGTTTTGTCACCGATTATGGTAACTTGATTTTAGATACTTATCACTTAGACATCGCAAGCGCCAGTGAGATGGAGCAGACCTTGAATAATATCGTTGGGGTGGTGTGTAATGGTATCTTCGCGGCGCAACAAGCAGATACGTTATTAATAGCAAGATCTAGCGGTGTAGAGACATTACAGCGTTAGTGTTTCAATCTTATTTTAGTTCTTATTTTAGTTATTTCTATGGCCTTATTAAAGGCTATAATAAGTAGTGTTAGTAAAATGAATGCCATTAAGCATTAAGAGTAGTAAACCTTAAGATTTATCATTAAATCATCATTTATCAAACGACAAGGAAGTCATTACTATGCCACATATTAATATCAATAACGCTCAGATATATTATGAAGACAGCGCGCCCAAGGATAATAGTAAACCGGTCATGGTTTTTGCACACGGACTACTTTGGGGTACGCCGTTATACGATCATCAAGTGGCTTATTTTTCAAAAGATTATCGCTGTATCGCCTTTGATTTTAGAGGGCAGGGCAAGTCTGAAATAACCAAATCCGGCTATGATATGGACAGCTTAGCCGATGATGCCATCGCCCTATTAAAGTCACTGAACATTCGCAAATGTCACTTCATTGGATTATCCATGGGGGGCTATGTGGCTCAGCGTGTTGCTCTAAAGTCACCTGAATTGCTAAGTTCTCTGATATTGCTTGATACCTCAGCAGACGCTGAAGATCCTGAAAAACTGGTTCAATACAAAAAACTTCTTAAAGCAATAAAGTGGATAGGTCTCAAAAGACTAACCAAAAAAATATTACCGATTATGTTTGGTAAAACGGTGTTGAAGGACAAAACTCGTCGTGAAGAGCTTAATGAATGGATTGCCTATCTTAAGCAAAATGATAAGAAAGGGGCCATTTTAGCAACACGGGGGGTGATTGAGCGTGATGAAGTTCTAAGTAAAATTGGTCAGATTTCCATACCAACACTAATAATGGTAGGCGATGAAGACTTAGCAACACCATATCCCATGGCGCAGCGGCTACATTTTGCTATTAAAGGCTCTAAGATTGCTATCATTCAGGGCTCTGGACATACCACAACGGTCGAGGCACCCGATCAGGTTAATAAAAATATAGAGTGGTTTTTAAGCTTGCAAACGTCTTAGCCTAAGTAAGGCAGTAAAGAGTCACTATTTTAATGGGTGAACTTTTAATTAAAAAGCTGAAAAGTCACCCTTTGAATGTGTAAAGTTCAAAAATAAAAAAGCTGAGAAGTTATCATATACTCAGCTTTTTTATGGCATTTAAAAAGTATTATAGAACTCAAACATACATTAGCTGAGTTTGATTTTATCTTTAAGTAAGAACTCCATCAGTGCTTTTTGGGCATGCAGTCGATTTTCTGCTTCATCCCAAACAACTGAACGAGGGTCATCTAACATATCATGAGAGATCTCCTCACCACGATGTGCAGGCAAGCAGTGCATAAATAACACTTCTGGATCAGCTTTATCAAGCATAGAAGGCGACACTTGATAGGGCGCAAAACGGCGTGCACGTGTGCTTTGTTCGCTTTCTTGGCCCATGCTGGCCCATACATCTGTGACAATTAAATGCGCATCTTTGGCAGCATCTTGTACGTCATCTACTAGACTGACGCAGTGCTTAAACCTCTCAAGCAAATCTGGATCGGGCTCAAACCCATAAGGCGCCGCTACTCTTAACTCGAAGCCAAATTGATTAGCAGCGGTCATAAATGATGAACACATATTATTGCCATCACCGACCCAAGTGACGATTTTGTCTTTAATACTGCCCCGATGTTCATAATACGTCTGCATATCCGCTAGAAGCTGGCAAGGGTGAAAGTCATCCGTCAATGCATTAATGATAGGGACAGAGGAGTATTCAGCAAATTTCTCAATCTTTTCATGTTCAAAGGTTCGTATCATAACGATATCAACCATACTTGATATCACGCGAGAGGAGTCTTCAATAGGCTCACCACGGCCAAGCTGTGTATCTTTTGGCGATAAGAAAATGGCATGTCCACCGAATTGACCCATACCTGTTTCAAATGATATGCGCGTGCGTGTGGATGACTTCTCAAAAATCATTCCTAGCGTACGTCCAATAAATGGCTGGTAGACTTCGCCGGCGTGTTGCATTTTTCTAAGCTCACTTGCCCGCTTAATTAAAGCTTCAAGCTCGGCTGGTGACAAATCAAGGAGAGTTAAAAAATGTCGCACACTCATGAGAATCTCTTTAAATAATTATGAATAACAATCGATTAGGGCAATACACTGCAAATAAAAGCAAACCTGTAAACTGTCAGTATAGCGAAATTTTGACTGATGTGAAAACACTTACACTGTTTTTAGACAGTTGACGGTAAAACGAAAACACTTAATAAGACACTAAATAGCATGTCTATTAGGTCGCTGAGTCATTCTGCATAAAAGCTCATATCCTAAAGTGTTTGCTGAAAGGGCAACCTCATCGACACTAGGCACACCTAAAGTAGCGTCTCCCCATAAGGTAACATTATCCCCCACTCTTGGATGAGGTATATCTGTTAGATCGACAGTAATCATATCCATAGCAACTCTGCCAATGACAGGACATTTATAGGTAGTATACGGGTTTATTTGGTTCAAGTCGGCTGTAGCATTTGATGTATTAATTGACTCAGAGTGTACACTAACCCAAGCTGTACTATCGACCACCCTTGGATAGCCATCCCCATATCCGATACTAACAACCCCTTTTACCAAAGGTCGATCGGCGACATAGCGGCTACCATATCCAATAGGGGTACCGGCCGATATATTATGTATTGCCATAATACAAGCCTCAAACGTCATCACGGGTTTTAAGTGCAGGCTTTCAGCTGTGATATTGTCCAAAGGTGAGCTGCCATATAGCATAATGCCGGGACGCACCCAATCAAAGTGATATTCAGGATAGTTAATGAACCCTGCTGAATTACACAGTGATGCTTGAATGGAGGGATCAACGTTAACTTGAAGTTGCTTTAAGGACGCTTTAAATATATTAATTTGTTCAGCATTTGACGGATGGGAGGGGACGTCTGCATTGGCGAAATGACTGGTTAAAATCAGTTTGTATCCAGCGTTTACCAAACGATGAGCCACCTTAATCAGTTGTGCAGGCTCAAACCCTAGACGATTCATACCCGTGTTGACTTTTAGCCATAGTGTACGACTTGCAGAATCACCCTCAGGGATGTGATTGACAGCCCACTGGACTTGCTGTAGATCGTGAATCACACTCTGACAGTGCGACGCAATCGCTTCAACCCATTCACTTTCGCTAAATACACCTTCAATGAGCACCAAGGTTTTTTCCCAGCCTAACTGACGAATACGTAGCGCCTCACTGAAGCAGGCCACGCCTAGCCCATCAGCTTGTTCAAGAGCCGGTATACATGCCTCAATACCATGACCATACGCATTAGCCTTGACCATTGCCAATACTTTGGTTGACCCAGAGAGGGCGTTTTTAACCTGAGTGAGGTTATGGGTTAGGGCGTTACGATCAATGGTAATGGAAGCTTTACGCATAGTGATTACTTACTCAATTGCTATAGACGATAAGGCTATTATTGGTATTAATTTGACATTAATGCTATTAATTAGGATTGGCTCAAGGGAGTTC
Source organism: Psychrobacter sp. CX5 (assembly GCF_057621535.2). Taxonomy (NCBI): domain Bacteria; kingdom Pseudomonadati; phylum Pseudomonadota; class Gammaproteobacteria; order Moraxellales; family Moraxellaceae; genus Psychrobacter; species Psychrobacter sp. CX5. Next base: position 2,257,651 of record NZ_CM177735.1, read on the forward strand.
ACGACTGGTCATTACAGGCTAACCCAGTATGCGCCAGAGTACAAATAAAACGGCACAAATATAAAATAAAGGCGCTAACCAACCAAATACTTGCGTGGCTATCGCAACACTAATGACAAATCCTGCTAAGGCAATCCAGTCTCGGCGTCTATCGTTTAGCATATCAGCACGGATTTGTTGTATTTCACGCAGTTGTTGATCTTGACGTGCCCCTTGAGAAGCCATGCTTTGTAAGCTCTGATCCAACAGTTTTGGTATTTGTACAGTCGAGAGCATAAGCTCTGGCAGCTGCTCTCTAAGCTCACGCATATTGCGTGCTGGATCTAACTGCTCTTTGACCCAGCCCGTTAGGATAGGTTTGGCCAATGACCAAATATCTAACTCAGGGTATAGATCACGTCCAAGTCCTTCGACATGCACTAAGGTTTTAAGCAATAGCATCAGCTGAGGCGGAATGCTCATATGATGTCGGCGTGCGATATCTAAAATCTGCATTAATACGCCAGCAAAGTCTATCTCATTGATAGGCTTTAATACCATGGGTGCCACAGTGCGGCGCATGTCTCGGGTTAGGGCATGCTTATCGGTATTAGGCGGTATCCAGCCCGCACGGCTAACGATGTCCACTAAGTTTGAGAAGTTATTGTTCATCACTGCTAACAACATACGGGCAACGATCATTTGATCGTCTTTTGACAGCTCTCCCATGATGGCGCAATCAAGTCCAATGTATCTTGGATAGTAGCGATAAGGCTCGGGGGCATCTTTTGGCAAGGTTTCTACAAAGACATTACCTGGATGCATATCCGCATGAAAAAAGTTATCTCGAAATACTTGAGTAAAGAAGATGGTCAAGCCTTTTTCAGCAAGCGCTGCTCGGTCGTAGCCCAACTCATCGAAAACATCTGTCTGTGAGATAGGGACACCATGAATGCGCTCCATAACCATCACATTCTTAGCGTTTGCATATACTTCTGGCACATACATCATGGTTGAGCCTAAGAAGTTATTTCGCATCTTAGTGGTGTTATCCGCCTCATAGGTTAAGTCAAGCTCATTGAGCATGATTTGGCGGTAATCTTCTACGACATCGATAATACGAACCGCTCGAGCCGCCTCAATACGCGCAGATGCCCATTGTGCCATATCTCTAAGAAGCTCAAAGTCAGCGACAATAGACTCTCTGATATCAGGTCGTACTACTTTGACCACCACTTCACGGCCATCATGTAAGGCAGCGGTATGAACTTGGGCAATAGAGGCAGCTGCTAAAGGCTTGGTATCGAAGCGTGCAAAGAGATCTTTAATGCTTTGTCCCAACCCCTGTTTAGGATCTTCAATCTGTGCAATAACGATACTTACATCGAAGGGCTTGACGCGGTCTTGCAACTGTACTAATTGCTTAATGATATCAGGTGTCACTAAATCACGGCGGGTTGATAATAATTGACCCAGCTTTAAAAATAGTGTGCCCATTTCTTCAAGCGCGAGCTTCACGCCATTAGGATGATGCTTTTGACCCCAGGCAGCGGGATGCGATTTGATCAATCGCACGACAGATTGCAATTGCGGTGCATCTTCTAAAGGCAGGTGAGTGTCTAGACGATAGTGGGCAGCGATGCGCCAAATTTCAAGCAGACGTTTGCGATGAGATAACAGCATAGTGTGGTGGATTCACTCAAGTCATTAAGATAACGAATATCATACCATGCCCCGCCTAATTTAAGAATAAACAGACCCTGTAAAATTTTAGCCAGCTAACAGAACTTGAGTATTTTAATTCAAGGTGAGGTTTATATTCGTTTAAGCTATGTTCATATCTTTAAGGCATCAAAAAAGCCATTAAATAGATAGGTCATCTATTTAATGGCTACTTTGTTATGAATGTCATTTATTAATGGGTTCTAGAAAAAACAGTCCTGTAACTGCATATTGATTACTAAGACTGCTGTTGTAATCGTGCTTGTTCGGCTTTGATCATTGCCAACCGCGCCTCTTCACGCTCGACATCGGCACGTAGCTTAAGCAATTGTTGTTTAAGATCATTGACCTCAGCCTGCATCTCTGGGTCAGGCACTACATTCCCCGCAACATCATTGGCCCAGTCAGCAACATCATTAAATGCATGCTTTGCGGTGCTACCGACATTGCCTTTAAGGTGATTGATAAGTAAGCCGAGTTGCATCGCCACTGAGCTCCCAATAAGGGGCTCAAGTTGACTAGCGATATCAGGATTAAAGCCTGACATCAGTTGTTTGACTTGCATAAGCACCTTATAGTCACCCTCAATAGGCAAGTTGCCACTGCTGTCACGCAATAAATTTAAAAGCTCAGCGATATTATTCACTTTAATTGTGCAGTCCGGTATGCTGCTGCCGATAGACGCATACTCTTGCCACGCTTGTTGACGCTCTATGTCAGGATGCGATGGCGACTCAAAGACACTGTTTTGTATCGTACTGACAGGCTCAAGCCTAATATGATCGTCATGAAAGTGAATATCGACATTGAAATTGGGTACAGCAATCGAGAGACGCAGTACTTTTCCTGCCAAAGGGGCAAGTCCTGCTTGGGTGATTTGATCGCTAAGAAGTGCAAAATTGACAAGCTTTTCAACACCGGTTAAAAGTAACACTGTAATCATGACATTTACCCAGTAAGTAGGTTATAAGTGAATCGGTTTGCGTTAAGATCATAGTCATATAAAAGAGCTACGGTATTAACCTCGCTAAGCCTACATTTGTAGTACTTTCGCTCGGTTGCCTTGTATCTCAAATATCTGACTACGACTATAGTCAAGTGATTGTCAAGTGATTGTCAAGTTATGGACAAGTTATGGACAAGTTATGGACAAGTTATGGACAAGTTTTGCTCAAAACTAGCCAATAGTACGTTGTAAATGTGAATTAAATATAGCTTTTAAATGCCAGCTCTAAGCCGCTATTTTTTAAAGCCACGATGAACCGCAACGATACCTGCTGTCAGATTGTGATAGTCACAATTCACAAACCCTGCATTTTCCATCATGTTTTTCAACGTTTGTTGATCAGGGTGCATACGAATGGATTCGGCCAAGTACTGATAGCTTTCTGAGTCATTGGCGACCAGTTTACCCATAAGCGGTAAGGCAGTAAAAGAATAAAGGTCATAGGCTTTTGACAAGGGCTCAAATAGGGGCTTTGAGAACTCCAAAATCAGCAAACGACCACCTGGTTTTAGGACGCGGTACATAGACCGTAGCGCCGCATCTTTATCAGTAACATTGCGGAGTCCGAAGCTAATGGTTAATAAATCAAAGCTCTCGTCTTCAAATGGCGCAAGGGTCTCAGCATTTGCCAATATAAAGTCGACATTATTACAGCCAGCATTGATCAGACGTTCACGGCCGACATCAAGCATAGCAGCGTTAATATCTGATAACACTACTTTACCAGTGCGTCCAACTTCACGACTAAAGGCTTTGGCCAAATCACCCGTACCGCCTGCAATGTCTAACACATGCTGTCCGGCGCGCACACCCGATAAGCTAATGGTATAGCGCTTCCATAAGCGGTGGATACCAAAGGACATGAGGTCATTCATGATATCGTATTTTTTAGCGACTGAGGTGAATACGTCAGCGACACGGGCTTGTTTCTCAGCTTTTTTGACCTTTTTGTAGCCAAAGTGGGTTTCTTCTAACCCATCAGTGTCAGGCGTATGGGGGTTATTGATATCGTCCTTTGGGTTAAAGCGGGGTAATTCTTTTTGACCAGTACCATAGCCGTTGTCAGAAGGTGCTTGATGGGTTGCACTTGTATTAGAGTTGGCTTGGGTCTGAGTGTTTGAGTTAGTGAACGGCAGGGTGGTTTGTTGACCTTGAGGCGTGCCTGCTGGCAAGTCAGAAATATCGCTGAATTGATCGTTTAGCACCTTATTATTTTGGCCGTTAGGATTGGTAGATGTGCTATTTGTATGAGAGCTATTCGTCTGAGAGTTGTTTAGCTCAGATTGAGCAGTAGATTGAAGTGATTGTTGCACTTTGGCATTGGTTTGCTGATGGTCATTGATCGTTTTTTTAACCAAATCATTTTGAAGGTTGGCAGTATTTTCTGCCTGATTATCGGGTTGGTTATCGGATTGATTATGATGTTGGCTCATTATAAGTCCTGATTTTAATTATGGATTAGACAGTGAGAAGAGGATAAGGGGTAATGAGATAAGAGTAAATAGATAGTAAATAAGCAATAGTTTAGATAACTGATAATCTCTATAACTAAAGTCGAAAACTAGTGTCTCGAAAACTTAAGTCTCTATAACTATAATAATACATGAAATAAGTAAGGCATGCTTATTGTTGATATTGATAAATCGTGCTTATTAATCACTTTTAATAGCATGCTTTATAAACCATTATAATACAATACCAACGCTAAGAGGACAGTCGCTGGTATTGGGTGTATAGGGTATTTTTGAAAGAATTAACCGTGTTATTTGCAGTTCTTAGTCTGAATGAACGTCAGAGATAATTTCAAGTTCACGTTTGCAAAATGGATCAATAAAACTGGCAACACTTTTAAGAGGTTTCATCGCATCAAAACCTGACCCAATGAAATCATATAAAGGTTGCAGATTATACTTATACGCCTTTTTCTTAGCCAGTTTAAACCCTTTTTGTAAAATAAAAGAGTTAAGATATTTATCACTACGGTAGCAAACTTGCTTTAAATCTTCAATCTGTTGACGTCGCGCTGCTTCATCATCCACCGCTAAATAAGCGGCATGCATATTCGCTTCATTGACCTCTAAATCATTGTTAAGCAACCACTCGGCTAATTTTAGATCTAATTTGGTTGAGGTGATAGCCGTTTCAATGCCCATAGTACCCGTTTCTAAAGCAGCAGTAGGGGCTAATTTTTCTAATTTTCGGGCTTTAGGCACAATCTTTTCAAGTTGGCTGACGATTTGGTTAAGCGTATCACCACCATACAGATGATTCAGAAAATACTCAGCCATTGGTTTATTTTTGGGTTCAGAGAACAGTTCTGCATGAGTATGACGAATTCGATCTTTTTGCCAAGACTGCACTTGTGTTAATTTAGTAGCAAGCTCTGGATTATTATGGTGGGGTAATTGCCAATATTCTTTAAGATGAACACTTAGCTCTGATAATGCAGACATTTAAAGACTCCAAAGTTTTAAAAATGAATATAACGTAGAAAATATTTATGATAAAAATATTCGGGTTGACGTTTCAGTAGAGAGTGTAGTTTGTTCTGGGGCATATAATCAAGTAGGGATAATGATAAAGTCCTAAATTGCAGAGTGTCGTTTATTATCAGCACTGATACTAAGGAGACCAAATTTAAAAACGCTGGTAAAGACAAATCAAATCTTTAACAGACCCTAACTTAATTATGATTACCTCTACTATAATTACTACTACTATAATTGACTTAAATTTATGTTGAAACCTAGTAGATGTTGTCTTAAATTTATGTCATGGTAGAGCTTTATAACACCCTATATAAGAGACCCTATATAAGAGACCCTATATAAGAGACCCTATATAAGAGAATCTATATAAGAGAATCTATATGAAAGACCCTAATTATAAATAAAAAAGGAATGAAAATGTCTGAAAATAATAACAATAAAGAAATACGCATTGAAGCCGATCCATTAAGTCAGTTTCATATGGACGAAGATGCATTGCGTTTAGAGTTGGTAAAGGCTCAATACGCGTTGCGTGAAACCCGCAAAGTGGGTCAAGCCACAGGGTTGCTAGTATTGGTCAATGGTATGGAGTTGTCGGGAAAAGGCGCTGCAGTCACTCAGCTAAGACAATGGGTCGATCCAAGGTTATTAAATGTAGAGGCTACAGTTGGTGTTGTCCCTAGTAACTATGAGCCAATATGGCAGTCTCATGCCCCAAAGTTACCTAGACATGGCAATATAACCACTTACTTTGGCAACTGGTATGCTGACTTAATTCGAGGGGCTTTAGCCCTAATGAAAGACGGTAATAAAGACGGGAATAAAGAGGCTAAGCAATCCGATATTCCCGAACCATGGGAAGTATATCTGCGTGAGCAGTTAAATATCCTAGCTGAATTTGAAACAGATTTAGCCAATAACCATACCAAGTTATTAAAATGCTGGTTCCATATAGATGAAGATACGTTAAAGCATCGCCTAAAAAATGACTTTGAAGAACCTAGATGGTTATACCATATGGACTGGCATGATAAAAAGCAGGTACAGCGATTTAACAAAATAGCCAAAATTATTTTAAGTCAACATTCCGATTGGGTGATCATTGACGGTAGTGAACCTAATAATAAAAAATCTAAAAAGAAATCGAATCTGGATCAGGACTACAGTGAAGAGGCTAATATACATTTTTGCCATGAGGTATTGCATGCGACGCAGGCAGCTTTGCTGAGCAGTCAGCAAAATGATAGTAAACACCCGTTAATAACGGATGTATCCCGTCATATAAATGCCGCTTTTTCATGGGCAGATGTGCCTGATAAGTTAACCAATATCGATGATCAGGATATAGATAAGTCAGAATATCAAAAAGCATTAGTAAAAAAACAAACTCGTTTGGCAGAATTGCTCCGTGGACGCACCTCTAAAGCCCGTGATAAAGGCGAACACACCGGTGATCATCATCATGTTATTTTCGCCTTTGAAGGGATGGATGCTGCCGGTAAAGGTGGGGCGATAAAGCGTTTGGTATCTCCGTTAGATCCGCGTGAGTATCAAATTTATAATATCTCAGCACCCAATCAAATTGAGCTACAACATCCTTATTTATGGCGGTTTTGGAAACGGTTACCGATGTTTTCTCCGGATTTAAAAGAAGAGCGCTTAAGCCGCATCGCAATATTTGATAGAACCTGGTATGGACGAGTATTGGTGGAGCGTATAGAGGGATTTGCTAGTGAAGATGCGTGGCAGAGAGCATATGAAGAAATTAACCGTATGGAACGTGACTTAGCGGCTAAGGGCGCAATTATCTTAAAATATTGGTTGGCCATTGATAAGCAAGAACAACTTGAGAGATTTGAAGACAGAAAAGATACCCCGCATAAGCAGTTTAAGCTGACCGAGGATGACTGGCGTAATAGGGACAAATGGCACGACTATGTTCAAGCTGCTTCTGATATGCTGGCAAGAACCAATACTAAGCACGCTCCTTGGCATGTCGTAGCGACCAATGATAAGCGAACAGCACGTTTGGCAGTATTAGACCATGCTATTGCTCAACTTGAAAAATATATCAAAGTTTAGACGGTGCTTTAAAGTATGACAATTTTGTTAAAAAAATGGTTTTAAGTTATAATATTGATTGCTCATTAGACCATAATACCCCGACTATTCGGGGTATTATGTTTTTTCACTATTGATAAGCCTTCTACCATCATGCTTCCAAACTCATCAACACCTAATCACTCAAACTATCAGGGCTCTAACACTGCCAGTGTGCTGTTTGGTCTTTTGCTATTAGTAATCACTGCCTATTTTATTTGGTGGGGCTTAGATTATACCAACCATCACCAAACGACTTTATTTATTGTCGCTACCGTATTTGGCATATTTATGGCCTTCAATATTGGTGGTAATGATGTCGCCAACTCATTTGGTACGTCTGTCGGAGCGGGAACGTTAACCATTCCTCAGGCGTTAGCCGTTGCGGCTATTTTTGAAGTCTCAGGTGCAGTTATCGCTGGCGGGGAAGTCACGGATACCATTCGAAAAGGTATTGTTGACTTAAATGGTTTGGCTATTACGCCCAATCAGTTTATCTACGTGATGTTATCGGCGCTGATTGCCGCTGCATTCTGGCTGTTGTTTGCTACTAAAAAGGGATTACCGGTATCGACTACTCACTCTATTATAGGCGGTGTGGTTGGTAGCTCAATAGTGATGGGAGTTCAAGTAGGTGGTACGGAGCTGGCATTGTCAACGGTGCAATGGGACCAGATTGGGCAGATTGCTTTGTCATGGGTATTATCTCCTTTATTGGGAGGGTTGTTAGCCTATATGCTCTACAGCCAAATTAAGTTAAATATTTTGGCTTATAACGAACGTGCAGAGCAGCGTATCCAGGAGCTGAAAGCCGCAAAAAAACAGATTAAAAAACGTCATAAAGAATGGGTCAATAGTTTGGCAGAGTCCTTACAGTTCTCATACACCTCAAAAATGGTTCGTGATCAGGAGATTTATAAGGATGAAGATACCGAGCGTGAAGATCTAGAGACAGAGTATTATCAGCAGCTATTTGATATTGAGCAGGAAAGAAGTCAAATCGATAGTTTAAGAGCGTTGCGCCTGTGGGTTCCCTTTATCGCTGCCTTTGGCGGTATGGTAATGACTGCAATGGTGGTGTTTAAAGGACTTAGCAATGTCGATGTTAGTTTGTCAACCTTGCATGGTTTTTTACTAATGACTATGGTTGGGGCACTCATTTGGTTGTCGACATTTATCTATACCAAGAGTATCAAAGGAAAACAAAAAGAGAACTTAACACGAGCAACTTTTATTTTGTTTAGTTGGATGCAAGTCTTTACCGCAGCAGGGTTTGCCTTTAGTCATGGCGCCAATGATATCGCCAACGCGGTTGGCCCTTTTGCCGCTATTATGGACGTCATTCGTACCAATACTATCGCAACTGAGGCCGCCGTGCCTAGTGCGGTAATGATTACCTTTGGGGTGGCACTCATTGTAGGGTTGTGGTTTATCGGAAAAGAAGTGATTCAAACGGTTGGTACTAATTTGGCGCAAATGCATCCTGCTTCAGGATTTTCAGCCGAGTTGTCGGCAGCAGCTGTCGTCATGGGAGCCTCAATGTTAGGCTTACCTGTATCGAGTACCCATGTATTAGTTGGTGCCGTTTTGGGAATTGGCATGGTCAATAAAAATACTAACTGGAGTTTGATGAAGACTATCGGATTAGCGTGGGTAATTACCTTACCTGCTGCAGCCGTGATGTCTATGATTAGTTATTTGATCCTAAGTAATGTACTGTAAACTCCCTGAACACTCTATACGTTCTGATGCCCTAAACGCTTTGTAGATATGATTATGAAATTAAAGAGCCCTCAAATTGAGGGCTCTTTGGTATCGTGTGCTATCTTTTCAAAATAAAGGGTTAACAATTAGACATTGCTAGAATGCTGTTTTTGTTGAATGTCTTTGGCTAAGTTGTAGCACTGATTAATATGATCATTGGCAATCTTCTTAAAGATCATATATCCCATCGTCGCGGCAACCATTTGTCCGCCTAATGGTATAAATTTAGTGACTTGCTTGGCTAAAATTTTGCCACCAAAGCCTTGAATGGTTTTATTAACCACCCCACGAGTGGCCATAAGACCAGCAAAATCTACCGCACGGTCTTTCATCTCACTCCAGTGTACTTCTTTAGAGTTTAAATCAATAGCAGATTCTCTTTTTGAGATAAGACCGAACTTCTCACTAATCTCTGGTAATAGCTGGGTTAACAAACCAGCATCAATAGCCACATCTACAAATGGCACAGGAATCACAGCGGCACCCGCCGAGTACTTTGCACGCTTTTTAACTAATTGTTGGCATTCTTTTTTAATCTGTTCTAAATCTAAATCTGGATCAATGGTTTCTGGCAGTTTTTCAGCAGCAGGAATGGTTTTCATAAAGTGTCCTTCTAAAAAGTTGTATAATAGGCAGTTAAGTTAAAATTTTCAAACCCTAATGTAAAACATATTCTAAAGAATTCAATTTATCACACAAGTGGCAGTTTGTATCTAGAATCGTCGTGTCGCAAACTTATGTTAAAGTCATGTATAGTGCTTAAGGTATTGATTTGACTTTTTGTTTTAACACTGTTTATGACTTTAAACCTTAAGTATCATATCCAGAGTTCCATGTACAAGTAAACCGGCACACTAAATAAAATTAAAAGGCTAAAAACTAAGAGCTATAGAAATTGATTTAGAGTAATAAACTCCATACAGCCTCTAATAAGCTTAACCCCTAATAAACTTAAAAAGAAACTATTCATAATTATGTTGAATTTAACCCCTCGTTTTACAGGCAATTTGCCGTCGGACCTCCCTTCTTGTTTTACTTCTCTATATCAACAAGCTCCAACGTTGACTCGATTATTACTCGCGCGGGGCATAGAAGATACACATGAGCTGGACTATTCTCTGTCCTCTCTATTGCCTGCTGAAGGACTGAGAGATATTGATAAAGCAGTAGCGTTGTTAGATAACGCTATCGAAACACAGCAGCGCATATTAATCGTGGGTGATTTTGATTGTGATGGTGCTACCAGCACAGCGCTTATGATGCGGGTATTAACTGAAATGGGTGCTCAGGTTAATTTTGTGGTACCAGACCGCTTTAAATATGGGTATGGATTGACGCCAGAGATTGTCCAGTTAGGAATAGATGAGTATCAACCAGACGTCATTGTGACTGTCGATAATGGTATTTCGAGTCACGAAGGCGTCAATAAAGCAGTAGACAACAATATTACAGTCATTATTACTGACCATCATTTGACGACAAAACCGACACCTAACGCTGATGCCGTTGTCAATCCTAATCAGCTTGATTGCAACTTTGCGAGTAAGGCATTAGTTGGGGTAGGGGTGGCCTTTTATTTGTTAGGTCGATTATCCAAATTTCGCCGTGAAGCAGGGCGATCAAGTGCGCAGGTTAGTCGATATATTGACCTTGTCGCATTAGGAACGATAGCCGATGTCGGAGTATTGGATCATAACAATCGTACTTTAGTCAGTCATGGCTTAGCGGCAATACGCGCAGGTCGCTGTTCACTGGGTATTTTGGCTATTTTAGAGATGGCGGGTCGTGATTATCATAAAATGAGTGTGCAAGACTTTGGATTTGTTTTAGGGCCCAGAATAAATGCCGCAGGTCGCATGGACAATATGAAAATAGGTATTGAATGTTTGCTGGCTGATGATATGGAAACTGCCAAACGTTTGGCCTATCAGTTGGATACATTAAATAAAGAGCGACGACACGTAGAAGGGGGAATGCGAGAACAAGCTGATAAGATTTTACGTTTGTTACAGGGTGAAAAAGACGCTATTAAGCAAGGTAACATTGCCAATGCCAGTGATGATACTCAAGCATTAAATAAGCCCGAGAGTCATCCTCCATCAAAGGACAATGATCGACTTAATGTGCTCAAAAAAGAGCGCCAACCCCAAGAGTCAACTGATATTGTGTCTGATAATCAAAAGAGACGCAGTTTAATTGTCTATCAAGATGACTGGCATCAAGGCGTAATAGGCATTGTCGCAGGTAGACTCAAAGAAACTCATTATCGGCCTGCCATTGTTTTTGCACCTGCCAATGAGACCAAAGTCGGACCTGAGGATGCGATAAAAGGGTCGGCAAGATCTATACCAGGGATTCATATACGCGATGCTATCGAAGCTATTGCAGAAAGTCATCCAGAGCTGATCACTCACTTTGGTGGACATGCTATGGCTGCCGGTCTTACCTTAAAGAAAAAAGACTTTGAGGCGTTTGCGACTGCGTTTGATGAATTAATGCAAACCCTAGATGGCTCATTGTTTGAAGAGGAGAAACTAACCGACGGTGAGTTACTTGCACAAGACTTTAGCTTACAGTTTGTCGACACTCTTACTAATACTAATATTTGGGGTCATGGGTTTGAGCCCCCTCAGTTTGATGGAATCTTTGAAGTTCTCAATTGTCGTATCTTAAAAGATAAGCATTTAAAGCTGTCTTTAAAGTATCCTGAGGTGATGTATCCCATTGATGCTATTTGGTTTAATTATGATGCTGATAAATGGGATTATCGGGCTAAAGAGGTCCATATTTTATTTGAGCTTGATATTAATGAGTGGAATGGCAATCAGAATATTCAATTAATGATCAAAGATTTAGACCTGTTATCCACTCAGTCAACTTAACTAATAACGACGTCTTAAATGATAGGGCTTAATCCACAAGTCGTATAGAGGGAAGGTGCCAGTCAAAAGTGAGCGCCAATATACGAATGAAGAAAATCACGGCCAATGTAATTAAGTCATTCATTCCAGTATGAACGCCTAAAGCATCGAGTAGCAAATAAAAACAAGACCCCAAGATGCTGGCAGTAATATAAATTTCTTTTTGCAACACTAAGGGGATTTCATTACAGATCATATCTCTCACTAAGCCACCTACTATAGCAGTACATACTGCCATCAATACGGCAATAGCCGGTGCAACACCTTGTGACAATGCCACCTTTAGTCCAATAACACTAAAGGCGGCCAATCCTATGGCATCAAATAATTTAACAGCGGTATCTATTTTATGATATAAGTGAAAAAATATCTGTAAAGTCAGGGAGGTTATCGTAATAACAATGACGTAGTTAAAATCTATCATCCAAAATAGAGGATGCCGATCCAACATAATATCTCGAATGGTACCGCCGCCAATAGCATTGACTAAAGAGACTAAAATACAGCCTGCAATATCAAATCCTTTATGCTGGGCTAATAAGGTACCTGCAATTGCACAGGCAATAATCCCTATCATATCAAATAGATAAATTAAAATATCAGGGCTAATAAAGTAATTGGGCATATCGTCATCGAGTCATAATAAAAGGCTTAAAAAAGGTCTTAATTTTTACAAATTCTAAGGCCTCTTAGTAGAGACCTTTTTAAATCATATGCCCAGTTTTGTATCTCTTTGCTAAGTTAGCCAGTCAATTAGTTAGCTAGTCAATTAGTTTACCAATCATGTAGTTAGATTAGTCATTCAGATAGTCTAGACACTAAGATAACCTAAATGTTTTAGTATAAAGAATGACCTACTTTAATAGCTTAAGGCCTGCTTTGTTTTTTGGCTTGGGTCTGGGTTTGTTATTAGAGTCAGGTTTAGAAGGAGTGCTTGAGGAAGCGTTTTCCTCTGGGCTGAAGTTATCATATTCAGCAGGATCAAAGGGCATTACAACGGCTTGGTTCTCTTTAGCAAAAATAGCCAAAACAGCCTGCATCGGTATCCACAATTCTTGAGATACCCCATTAAAGCGAGCATTAAAATTAATGTAGTTATTATCGATATTCATATTACCCGTGGCTCTACTGGCGATATTTAATACGATTTGTCCGTTTTGAACGTACTCAGTCGGTATAATTAAATTATCTTGTGTGGCATCAACGAGTAAGTAAGGTGTTAATGCATTGTCTTCCAGCCACTCATAAAATGCTCGTATCATATAAGGACGGGTAGGTGTTAATTGTAAGTCTTCTGACATGCTAACCTCAGGGTTATTTTAAATGTATTTTAATGCGCCTATGAGTAGATCAACCTTGGGTAGATTTAAGAGATTGAGTTGATGAAACTATCTCGTTCGAATATCCGCTTTTGGTAGTCGATTAAAGGACGACATAGGTGTGTCGGTAATTCTATTCCCATCTCATCTAGTCGATATAACATCGAACCAAGTAAGACATCGCACCACCCAAACTCATCTGACATAAAGTATGAGGACTGCCCAAATATTGGTGATAAAGTGACCAAGGCATCTGATAGCTTTTGCCGCGCTAATGTTGCTTGACTAGGATTCATACTGTCTTTATGGGTGAGAAGGATACGGCCTAACTTAAGCCAGTCCTGTTGAATACGCCACGCTAATTGACGCTGAATAGCCTTTAGCCTAGGAGTATCAGGTAACAGTTTATGTCCATGATATCTATCTTCTAGATATTCAAATATGACATTGAGTTCATATAAGCTAAAGTCACGATGTAACAATACGGGCAGGGTGTTATATGGATTTAATTCCCTTAAATCCTCTGGCCGTTCGCTATCCAGTATAGACAAATAGTACTTCACTTGCTTTTCAGCCAATAGAAATCTGACAACATGGCTATCATAGCCGTCATCGGCATACAATACCAGTTGGCTATCTGGAATGTCATTGGGATCAATCATAGACTACAAAGTACTAAAAATAGACTAGCATCGTAACTAAACTGTAGAGTTTAATCAACAGTTGAATGTCAAATGCAGGATATAAAAGCGGTAAGAATAACCTCTTTAGTTTAAACAATTAAGGCCAAATTTAGAAGGGGGTTTTTAGAGGCATAAACTTACCCTAAAAATATACTAACTCTAAAAAGATAACTCGAATAGGAATAAATATAAAAGGTATTAAAAAAGGACGATAGAATTGTCTATCGTCCTTTTTCTTTAGGATTAATATGCCTGAATTATAGTTAAATAATCAGACTATTTAACATCTGCTATTTAACGTCTTTCCAGAACTCTTTATTGAGTAAATAGACGGGTATCAACAATACTAATAAGAAAAGGATAACGAAAAATCCATAGCGATGACGGTCTTCACGCACAGGATCTGCCATCCAAGCCATAAAGTTGACTAAATCACCAACACGGCTACGATACTCTTCTTCACCTAGCTCATTTTGTAAGTTTAATAAAACATGAGGCATAGCCGCATTTTGAAGCACTAAATTATTGGCACCCCATGGACGACTAGGGTCCTCATAGAAGCTTAATAAATAAGTATATACCCAGTCATCACCACGCAAGCGAGTCTCTAAAGACAAATCAGGTGGTGGCGCCCCAAACCATGAAGCCTGAATTTCAGGATCAATACCATTATCGATATGATCACCAATTTGATCAGAGGTGACCAATAAGTATTTCTCAACTAATTCAGGTGGTATCTCTAGGTCCTGAGCAATACGAGAGTGACGCACATACTTTGCGGTATGACAGCCGGCACAGTAGTTCATAAACATCGTAGCGCCACGTTGTAATGACCCTTTATTACCGAAGTCAATAGGAGCAGTACTACAGGCTAGATGCTCTTCCACACCTTCTGCATTAGTAAATGTACCACAACCATGTCCACCCGCTGCTTGAGCTGAGGTGGTGGCTGCAAGTGCCATAGCAACACCAAAGCCAAATCCGGTCAATGATTTAGTTAAAGCACTCATTAGTGACCTCCAGTAACGCGTTCAGGTGGTTGCTTACAAGTCTCAATCGATGTATAGATAGGCATCAATAGGAAATATAAGAAGTACAATACAGTAAAGATACGGCCTAAGATAACCGCTGTTGGTGTAGAAGGAGTAACCCCTAAATAACCTAGGACAACGAAGCTGACAACGAAAATAGCCAATGCAATCTTAGATAAAATCCCCTTATAGCGGATCGACTTCACTGGTGAACGATCTAACCAAGGCAATAAGAACAATACCGCAATAGCGCCACCCATAGCAATGACACCACCTAATTTATCAGGCACTGCACGTAAAATGGCATAAAAAGGCGTGTAATACCAAACAGGTGCAATATGGGGTGGGGTCTTCAATGAGTTAGCGACTTCAAAGTTTGGTTTCTCTAAGAAGAAACCACCGCCTTCTGGGAAGAAGAAGACAACTGCAAAGAAGATAATGAAGAAGACAACAATGCCGACCATATCATGTACAGTGTAGTAGGGGTGGAATGGTACGCCATCTAGAGGCACTCCGTTTTTATCCTTAAGCTTCTTAATATCAATTCCATCTGGGTTATTTGAACCCACATGGTGAAGCGCAACTAAGTGAATAAAGACTAAGCCTACTAATACCAATGGAATAGCAACCACATGTAGCGCAAAGAAACGGTTTAATGTGATACCAGAAATTAGATAGTCACCACGTACCCATTCGGCAAGACCGTCACCAATAACAGGAATAGCAGCAGGCAAGTTTAGAATAACCTGAGCACCCCAAAATGACATATTACCCCATGGTAATAGATAACCAAAAAAGCCTTCAGCCATCAAGCATAGGTAGATACCCATACCGATAAGCCAAATAAGCTCACGAGGCTTCTTATATGAGCCATAGAGCATACCACGGAACATATGTAGGTAAACCACCACAAAGAATGCCGAAGCGCCAGTAGAGTGCATATAGCGAATTAACCAGCCGCCTTTCACATCACGCATGATGTATTCGACAGAAGCGAAAGCGCCTTCAGCACTAGGGTTAAACATCATGGTTAGCCAGATACCAGTAACAAGCTGGTTGACCAACACAATCATCGATAAAACACCAAAGAAATACCAAAAGTTAAAGTTTTTTGGCGCGTAGTACTTTGACATATGATATTCATACGTCTCAGTAGCTGGGAAGCGGGCATCAACCCAACTCATCATCTTTTTACCAAAACTCATGATTAAGCCTCCCCAACAGTTAAGATAGGACCATCGACGCTGTACTCAGGTATCGGTAAATTCAGCGGTGCAGGAACGCCTTTGTAAACTCGACCCGCTAAATCATATTTTGAACCATGGCAGGGGCAGAAAAATCCCCCAAACCAACTATCACCACCTAGATCAGCTGCACCAACTTCTGGACGATAGTTAGGGGCACATCCCAAGTGGGTACAGACACCCTCTACCACTAATACAGTAGGTTCGCGAGAACGGGTTGGGTTCTTAGCATACTCAGGTTGCACAGATGCTTCTGATTGTGGGTCGCTTAGTTGAGGAGCTACTTTCTCTAAGTTAGCGATCATCTCTTGCGTACGTTTGACCACAAATATCGGTTTACCACGGTATTTAACCACAATCATTTGGCCATCTTCGATGGCACTAATGTCTTGAGTGACGGCAGCACCTGCAGCTTCAGCTTTTGCACTTGGGTACCAAGAGCGTACAAATGGTGTTGCCACCGAAGCTACCCCTACTGCGCCTATGGCAGCAGTAGAAGCGATCAGAACTCTACGGCGTTTTATGTTGACGCCTTCGGCATGGCTCATTAAAAACTTCCTCCAGATAAAAGTCATGAAACTTGGTTGGTTTATTATGAAGATAAGTATCTATGTATTTGCAGGGTATTTGCTTGCATAAGTTACTTACTATATAGGTTACCTACGCCGTTTCATACTGGTATGTAAAACCCAATTTAATAAAAATGCAAATGACTTCAATGAATCATGTCAACTTACATTATGATTATTTGGTTTGGGTTACATTGGCTTTGCCTAATATTACTAATTGTGTCTATTCTAAGCTATTTTAGTAATAAAATAAATTCGCATCTGCAAAAATAAAAAAACCCTTGAGTCAACAAGGGTTTTTAATACAAATAAGCGGTTTTTACTCTGCTTAAAATATAAATTAACGCTTAGAGAATTGTGGACGTTTACGCGCTTTGCGTAGACCCAATTTCTTACGCTCAACTTGACGTGAGTCACGAGTTACGAAACCGGCTTCTTTAAGGGCAGGTTTTAACGTTTCATCAGACTCAATTAAAGCACGAGTGATACCGTGGCGAATAGCACCCGCTTGACCATTGATACCACCACCTTTTACGGTGCAGTAGATATCATAAGTTTCAGCGGCGTCAAGTAGTTCTAGTGGCTGGCGAACAACCATACGTGAAGTTTCACGACCAAAATATTCATCTAGCGTTTTGCCGTTGACAACGATGTTACCAGTACCTTTAGATAAAAAGACACGGGCAGTTGACGTTTTACGACGACCAGTTCCGTAATTGCGTTCCATAAGTTACTCCTGATTATGCGATTAAATGTCTAGTTCTTGAGGCTGCTGGGCGGCGTGGGGATGCTCAGTACCAGCATATAGCTTCAACTTCTTGATGGTAGCATAACCAAGAGGGCCTTTAGGTAACATGCCTTTAACGGCTTTTAAAAGAACTTCTTCAGGCTTATGAGCAATTAACTTAGTAAAGTTAGTCTCTTTAATGCCGCCAGGATAGCCACTATGACGATAGTATTTTTTATCTTTAGCTTTCTTACCAGTCACCGTAATTTTGTCTGCATTGATAACAACGATATAATCGCCAGTATCGACATGCGGCGTAAAAGAAGGCTTATGCTTACCGCGTAGGCGATGAGCGATTTGAGTGGCAAGACGTCCTAAAGTTTTACCTTCAGCATCGACGATATACCAGTCGTGAGTGACCTCAGCGGGCTTTGCACTTTGTGTTTTCATGATTTAACCTTAAGTTATCGAGTGAGATAAAAGTCCAACAATTGAGGCTTTTACCTCACTGTCGTTGAGAGTGTTAGGGGAAACGGGGCTCTCAAAAAACAGACGCACATTGTAGTCATAAGCCAGAAAAAAAGCAACCTTATAATGTAAAGATGCAAAAGTATTTCTTAATTAATTTAAGGTCTGTTAAAATTTTCCATATTTGTAATGAAGGGTATGACTGTGAGAATAAAGTAACACTTAAATTCTGCTTTGAAAATGCATAATCAAACAGACCTAAAATTGTTTAAATATGCCTTAGCTCTTTAGCTCAATTCATTCACTCTAGTCTTTATTTTAAATATTGACTTGAATAAGGCTCGCAAATATTTGCCCCACTTTCGTGGACTTTAAGCACGTATAACTATGAGTGAGACCTTGCAAGGTTTGAGAGAGCTCTCGTCTGTCTTCTATATAATATAGAGTCTCACTCGTGATCAAATCCTGTTCAATCAGGTGATTTATCAAAGGTACCCATAAGTTAAGGTCATAAGGGGGGTCAATAAATACTAAATTGTAGTGACGGTCTGACTTTGACGTTAAGCTCGGCAGTATATATAGGGCATCCCCAATATGGATTTCAAAGCGATCGAGGGGCAGCTTTAAATTTCTTGATGTTTCAGAGATTAATTTAGCTTGGCTGGGTTGTAACTCAATGAACGTTACAAACTCCGCACCACGAGACAGTGATTCAAACCCCAATACCCCACTTCCAGCACAGATGTCTAACACCCTGGCACCATATAACTCAAATTGTATCCAATTAAATAAGGTTTCTCTTAATCTATCTGGACTCGGACGTAACCCTTCCGCATCAATAAAGGAAACCCATTGGCGTTTGAACTGACCGCCAATGATTCGAACCTTATTGGATGTTTTATGAGACGTTTTTGAAGACTTGGTTGTCTTAGGGCTCTTATTTACTTTGGGTTTTGTCTTTTTAGCGCCATGTTTAGCATTAGTAGGTCGATGACGTTGGGCGCACATTGGGTTACCTTTTGGCTCTACTTTGATAAATTGGTTTGTATTAGGATCTTAGTTTATTGGACCACATTACAAGCTTATTTAATCATTGGGTTTAATCACTAGGTTAAATCACTAGGTTTAATCACTGGGCGCTTCATTTTGAGTAGACTGCTCTGATTGTTGAGCTTCTTGTTCCATTTGGGCATCACGTTCAGCGTCCAAACGTGCTTTTTCTTCTGCTTTTTTTAATTTAATTTCAGCGAGCTCTTCAGCAGTCGGTGGCAAAATAGGATTGGTAGGGCGTTGTAACATCCAATAATCAAATAAAGCACGGCCAATAGGGGCAGCTGTAGTACTACCGCCACCCCCATTTTCAACTAAGATAGCGATGGCAATTTGAGGGTCTTCAACCGGGGCAAAACCGGTAAACCACGCGTGATCCCAATGACGCTTATCGAGCAAGCTTTTATTATAGCTTTTACCTTGAGCAATAGATTTTACCTGTGCAGTTCCTGTTTTTCCGCCCATACGGTATCTAGGCGTATAAATGCGGCGCGCCGTACCACTTTTAACGGTTTGCTCCATCGCACTGCGCATTCTTAGCCAGTCAGCAGATGTGCCATTAAACTCTATTTCACCAGTAGGCTTGTCAATTAAGTTAACTTGAGCCGCACCATCGGTTCGTTTGAGCATGTGCGGTGTTAGCTTTTTGCCAAGGTTTGAGGTCATGGCGGTGGCATTAGCAACTTGTAAAGGCGTCGCTAGGAAATAACCTTGACCAATACTCACTGAAATGGTCTCACCCGGCAGCCACTTTTTACCATAGGTATCCATCTTCCATTTTGGAGACGGCATCACCCCAGATTTCTCACTCGGTAAGTCAATCCCCGTCTTTTGACCAAAACCAAAACGAACCATCCAATCATGAAGGCGTTCAATACCCATTTGATAGGACAGTTTATAATAATAAGTATCTACCGACATGACGATTGATTTGGTCAGATTAACAGTACCATGCCCACCTCTTTTCCAGTCCCTAAAGCGGTGACTGTCACCTGGAAGGGTGAAATAACCAGGATCATATATCGTATCCTCCCACCTCATTAACCCATAATGAATTGCACCGAGTCCTTCAAAGGGTTTTACGGTAGAAGCTGGAGGATACATACCTTGCAGCGCACGGTTATAAAGCGGCTGATCAGGATCATCACGTAGCGCCGCATAATCCTTAAATGAAATTCCAGAAATAAAAGGATTGGGATCAAAGCTTGGGTTACTCACAAAGGCGAGAACATCACCATTTTGAGGATCAATAGCAACTATGGCACCACGACGCCCGTTTAATTGATCTTGAGCGACTTTTTGTAAGCCATAATCTAAACTTAGGTAAATATCATTGCCCGGCGTAGGCGGAATGCTTTCAAGCTTACGCAGTATGTCACCATGCACATTGGTTTCAACCGCTTGATAGCCGGGCTTACCTAATAACAGATCTTCATAATATTTCTCGATGCCAATTTTACCAATAAGGTCAGTACCTGCATATCGCTCTTTATCAATCTGTTTAGATTCTTTATCATTAATGCGACCGACATAACCAATGACATGTGCAAATAACTCGTCATAGGGGTAGGTACGGGTCAATTTGCTTTGAATACTGACCCCTCTAAAAAAGGGTTGACGCTCACTAAACTGCGCCATTTGTTCCTCATTGACGTCGATTTTTACTGTCACTGGGTCGTTTTTATTTTTATCTATACGTGCCAGAATATCGTTAATATCTTCATCTGTCAGGTCGAAAATAGGCGCTAACAAGGTTAAAGTGCGCTTTGGATCTTTTACCTCATCAGGACTCAGCATCGCTGTAAATACAGGCTTATTATCCGCTAATAAAACACCATTTCTATCATAAATATAGCCACGTGACGGCGGATCAGAAATAAGCTTAACCCTATTGTTTTCTGCTTGAGTGGTATATTTATCATTCGAATAAACCTGCAAATACCAATAACGAGCCAATAGAATACCTAACCCAATAAATATAAATAGGGCAGCAAATAAAATACGGCTTATAAATACCCGATTTTCTTGGCGTATATCTGACGACAGGGGTTGTTTCATTAAATTAGTATACTTTGAAGGAAATAAAAAGGGCGGGGTTATATCGATAAACGCATAAATGACACTTTTATAATCTTGATTATCTTGATAAACGTTAAAGTAGTCAAAGTTTCTCTCGTAAGATTAAGCAAGCGAATTTAAGAATTATATCATAACAAGTTAAAATAGCTTCAAATTGGCTGTGGCTTTAGGAAATATTTTCTCATCAATGAACGCTACATCTTGACATAGATATCACACTGGTAGTGTCATCATTGAACCTATTGGCTTAATGAACCAATTGGAATATTGAAAAACTGGCTTAGTAAACCATCAGACTTAAATAATAGCGTTTAATATATGAAGCGAACTATTGACATCCTAGTTATTGATATCCTGACTATTGAAATAACGGATAATATCACGTTATTATCCGCAAACTATTATTGATAGCTTTGCATTGTTGCATCCTTACTTGTCAAACTAAAAGCTTAATGTAGATGAAATAGCTAATTATAAGATGTGTATACAGGTTTTAAGTAAATCTGTATTGAGTGTGTTAGAATCCAACACACGAAAATGACAATAAACACATCATCCTTAACCTTAATGCAGGCGTTGAGAATGGTGTAACAAACATGGAAATAGGTTACCCAAGCCTTAGTATAAGTGATATATCCGACATGTTCTCATCAATTTGGCAAATATTAAGCGCCCATCCAGAATTTTTAGCAATGCTGACCATCCCTTTTGTCACCGCATTTGTGACATGGGCGCATGTGTGGATGGCTTTAAAGATGCTATTTTACCCTATCAAGTTTTGGGGTATCAAAATTCCAAACCTGCCTTATGGTTGGCAAGGCATAGGTTGGCAGGGCATTGTGCCTGCAAAGGCAGGTAAAATTTCAGGGGTAATCGTTGATCAAACCTTGTCAAAGCTTGGATCTTTAGATGAATTTTTTCAGGCAATGGAGCCTGAAGAGATGGCGGACTTCATCACCAATACTGTCGATGTCAATTTAGAGCAACTCATTGACGAGATTATGAATGAGCGTTCAGCCTCATTGTGGAGCAATTTACCTTATTCTCTAAAGCGACGAATATATGCGTATGGTCACGAGCAGTTGCCCACCATCATGCGTGAACTGGTTGTCGATCTGACTCATAATGTTGAAGACTTAGTCGATATGCGTCAAATGATCGTGCGTACGATGGAAAATGACCGCCGCCTGATGGTTAATATGTTTTTAAAAGTGGGTCAAAAAGAAATCAACTTCATTTGGCATATTAGCGCCTTAATAGGCTTTGTATTTGGCATACTACAAATGTTTATCTATTTGTTGGTACCTCAGCATTGGACGGTTCCATTTTTTGCAGCAATATGGGGGTTTTTGACCAACTGGATAGCCATATGGATGGTGTTTAATCCCGTCGAACCTGTGCCCATCAAGTTTTTAAAGCTATTTAAACGTACAAAATCGTTTCCATTTATCGTACCCGTTATACCTCATATTGGTCACTATAATTGGCAGGGCGGCTTTATGAAGCGCCAGCCTGAAGTCTCCGAGGTGTTTGCAGGGATCGTGGTCAAAGAGTTGGTCACGCTTGAAAATATTATGAATGAGATGATGTATGGGTATAAAGCTGCTGAAACTCGAAACCTCATGAAGCGACACTTATATGGTCTACTAGAGTCGCCAATTGTCAGTACAACCCTAAGAGTAGGGCTAGGTAGACGAGAATTTGGTCAACTTAAAAATACCATTATCGATAAATCCATCGACGCAACCATGGTTCCGATTCGTGATCCTGTGCTCAATGAGAGCCGAGCCAGTAAAATATATGGTCTATTCTGTGAGCGTATTAAAGCATTAACTCCGCATGAGTTTCAAAACTTACTCCGTCCCGCGTTCAGAGAAGATGAAACGACGTTGATTATATTAGGAGGCGTGACGGGATTTTTGGCAGGTTGGCTGCATTTAATACTAGTTTTTTACCCAGTTAGTGGATAAAGTGGTAAAATATGCCTCTTAAGTAATAGATACCATTGAAGCCACTCTAGTCATGAGTGGCTTCATTCGTAAATGGCAGTTTATATTCATCAATAGCTTTGTATAACCGCCATTACGAAGAAACAAACAATAGTGACGTAGTTTTAGGGCGAACGAATATGTTAATCACCGAGCTAGGTTATTTTGCATTAGTTGCATCATTGATATTGGCTTTATTGCAAGTCGTACTGCCGACATTTGGCATCATGCGAAATCAAACGCATTTACAGCGGTTGGCGCCTAGTTTAGCATGGGCGCAACTGGTTGCTGTACTGGTGTCTTTTTTGTCATTAATGGCAGGCTTTTATTACAATGATTTTAGCTTGGTATATGTCACTCAGCAGTCAAACTCGCTATTGCCTTGGTATTATAAGCTTTCTGCCACATGGGGCGGGCATGAAGGATCATTGCTACTGTGGGTGACTATTTTAGCGGCTTGGTCGGCGGCAGTAGCATGGTTCAGTCGTGGACTACCCCTAAATATGCGCGCCAGAGTATTGGTTATCATGGCGGCGATCCAGTTTATGATGCTGGCGATGCTGATTTTTACTTCATCACCGTTTGACCGTACTCTACCCAATATTGCTGTCGATGGGGCTGATTTAAATCCACTATTGCAAGATCCTGGTCTAATCTTCCACCCCCCTATGCTTTATATGGGGTATGTCGGTATGTCTGTGCCTTTTGCTTTTTGTATGGCAGCGTTATGGGCCGGTCGACTAGATGCTGTTTGGACGCGTTGGTCTCGTCCTTGGGCGCTGGCAGCTTGGTCATTTTTAACGTTAGGTATTGCGCTTGGGTCATGGTGGGCGTATTACGAGCTAGGCTGGGGCGGATGGTGGTTTTGGGACCCAGTAGAAAATGCCTCATTAATGCCTTGGCTAGCCTGTACCGCCCTCATTCACTCGTTAGCTGTCACTGAAAAACGAGGGGTGTTTAAAGCATGGACTATTATGCTGGCTATTTTTGCCTTTGCGTTGAGCCTACTCGGTACTTTTTTGGTTCGTTCTGGCGTCATTACCTCAGTTCATTCATTTGCCGCAGATCCTACTCGCGGTTTAGCCATATTGGCTATTTTAGGTATTGTGATAGGGTCAGGCTTACTGCTGTTTGCCATTCGAGGATGGCGCTTAACGGTTGAAAGTCAGTATGGTTTGAAGTCCCGCGAAACTTTATTGGTGATCAATAATATCGTCATTTTAGTGGCAACGTTAGTGGTTTTACTGGGCACACTTTACCCAATTATCGCCGACTCCTTTAATTTAGGGCAAGTCTCTGTAGGGCCTCCTTATTTTAACGCTTTGTTTGTCCCCTTATCTTGGTTGCTGCTTTTGGTCATGGGCATGGGCTCAAATATAAGATGGAAACAAGAAAAAAGACCCTTATTAGGCGTTGCGCTAACGATAGTAGTAAGCAGTGCGCTATTAGCAGGGATTCTTACTTATTTTATTACACATAGCCTAAATGTGCAGATTATCATTACTGGCTTATTGTGCCTTTGGGTGTTGGGCTGGATAGGATACGATATAAAAGATAAAACGCGTAATGCGCCGAGCACGCTACAAGGCGTCAGTCGTCTTAAACCAAACTACTGGGGGATGCATATTGCCCATATTGGTATCTTAATTATAGCGTTAGGTATTGGAGTAACCAGTTCATTAAGTGTTGAAAAAGATGTTGCAATGAAAGCGGGCGAGACAGTACAGATAAACAACTACAACTTTACGTTGGTCACATTCGATGAGGTGCGTGGACAAAACTATGATGCCACACAAGCTGAAATCAGGGTCGAGAAAAATGATAAATATGTGACCACCCTTTACCCGCAAAAACGCAATTACGTGGTAAGCAGTATGCCGATGACGGAAGCTGGGATCAATACTCGATTAATGCGTGATCTATATGTGGCATTAGGTGAGCCGATTAATGACAATGAGCCAAATGGTGCGTGGGCGGTGCGTATTTATGTTAAGCCTATGATTGCTTGGTTATGGCTTGGTGCAATTATTATGGCATTGGGCGCACTAGTCAGCATATCTGATCGACGTTATCGATTAAATAAACCATAAACAACTTGTTCGATACGCTTAAATTTAAGTACTGCCAGTTGCCCTGTTAGGTTATCATTAAACTCTATAATTGACTGGTAAATAGGTTGAATTATAAATAGCTAAGTTAACTGTTTGATTTTAACTGTTTGACTTAAAGCAGTTTAAAAGGGTATGAAAGGTCTTGTCCTTTGATTCGAAAAGGTTATGGAGGAAGTAGAAGATGTCAGATCCTATTATGCGTCGATCACAGTTTAAGGTTTGGTTCTTAATTCCTCTCATTGTGTTTGCCGCGCTAATTATTATGTTCTTTGCCAGACTGGGCAAGCCTACTGAAGTGGTCATTAATGAATCGTTAAATAGGCCAGTGCCAAAGTTTGAGCTACCACTGTTGTCCGATCCCTCTAAAAATATAACCAATGCAGATTTACCAAATACGCCTTATTTAATTAACGTTTGGGGTTCGTGGTGTCCGACATGTGTTATTGAACATCCCTTTTTAATGACGCTGCACGATCAAGGTGTGCCTATTGTCGGTGTTAATTATAAAGATGACGTCGAAGATGCTGCCAAGTATTTGGCGGATGGTGGGGATCCTTTCTTATTTAGTTTCCGAGACTTTAGTGGTAGCTTCGCCATTGATTTAGGTTTGACCGGTGCACCTGAAACCTTTGTGGTCGATTCTAACGGTAATATTCGTCAGCATATTATCGGAGAGGTGAATACTGAAAATTGGCAAGCAAGAATTGAGCCTTGTATGTCTTTATTGACTCAATTAAGCGAGCAATCAGGCGTACAACAATCCAAACTCAATAGCTCTGAAGCTACTTACAGGATTTCTGAGGTATGCAAATGAACGCACATTATGTAGATGGACTGACTTCTCTAACTTGCTCACAGCGATTGCTGAGACTCTTTAAAATTACGATAAGAATACTAACTCTGGTTTTTTCTATCGCCTCAATGGCGCCTGTGGCAAATGCTGCCATAGAGGTCTATGAGTTTGATAGCCCACAACAAGAAGCGCAATATAGAGGTTTAATAGAAGAGTTTCGTTGTCCAAAGTGCCAAAATCAAAACTTAGCGGGTTCAGATTCTCAGATTGCACAAGACTTAAAACGTAAAACCTATGAAATGGTCAAGGCGGGGCAAACAGATGCCCAAATACGTGAGTATATGTATGAGCGTTATGGAGACTTTATTAGCTATAAGCCGCCTGTACGTCCCTCTACTTGGATTTTATGGTATTTCCCACCCTTGATTTTGCTTATGTTGGTTGCGGGATGGTTGTGGCGGACCAACGCTAGAAATAAGATAAGACATAATCATCAATCAGTGTCATCCGATCCTAAGACTAATAATCACATAAATGAAGACCTTGATAAAGTAGGGGCTAACTTATCTAGTGAAGAAGCGGCAAAACTCAAAAATTTATTAGATAAACATAAATCAGATAAATGAACATAGCTCAGTCAATTTAATATAGCTAAGTCAATTAAATATAGCTAAAAGCCCAAAGTGTGCGACTAGTCACTGTTTTTGTCGCTCATTATATTGCCCTGAATTCTTAAATAATTTATTGGCTTAATTAACTGGCTTAATTTATTGATTTAAGTTATTGATTTAAATTAGAAGCTAGATTGTTCATACCGACCTTATTATTCCGTGTGTATCTCAACCTGTAAGGAGTCAAATCATGCCAACGTTAGTGATTTTTATCGCGCTGGCAATTTTATTAGCAATCATTTTGGCAATCATTGTTTTGATGCCATGGCTGCGAGTGAATAAATCCGCTCAAAACAGTCAGCTAATTGCGCTTAATGTTGAGATATTCAAACAGCGTCTTGATGAGCTTGGTGAGGATTATCGTAAAGGACAAATTAGTGAGACTGAGTTTAATGCTCAAAAAACGGAATTAGAACGTCAGCTGCTTTTAGCAAGCGATGATAAAAACCAAGTGATCGACGAAAAGACTCTGACGGGCGATTATTCCTCAGCCAAAGTCAGCAACAGTACAGACAATGCCATTAAAGACAATGCTATTAAAGGTAATATAAATAGCCACAGCAATTATGAGGGTGAAGCGACGGCGCTTAATAAAGCGAGACGAGAGTTACAGTTCACACGAAGTACGAAGGCACGTTTGACCATATTAGTTTGTGTGCCGGTATTAATTATTTTGGGATATTTTTTATCCGGAGATAGAAGTCCTGTTGTCAACTTCTGGCAAACACAAGATGAGGTATCGCAAGTTGCTGATGATTTACTGACCGGTAAAATCGATGCGCCACCAGAATGGGCGACTAAGGACACTGTAGGATTAATGGGTGCCATCCAAGCAAACGTACATCATCATGCTCATGATGCAATGAGGTGGATGCGGTTGGCTGATATATTTTTGGCGTTTGATGCCAAAGATCAAGCACTTGAGGCGTTATCTAGAGCCTATCGTTTAGAGCCTGATAACGAAGAAATCGCGGTAAGCTATGCACAAACTAAGTTTTTTACCAGTGGTGGCTTTTTAGATGGCTCAAGCTATCAAGCGCTACAAAGCGTACTTCAAGCGAATCCTAATCATCAAGGAGCTCAAATGTTGATGGCGATGGGAGAGGCGCGTTCTGGTAATTATGATCAAGCACAGGCATGGGTCAATAAACTACGTGAAGGAATATCTGCACGAGAAGGCGATCATACGGCTGCATTAAATAGCTTGGATGAACTGAGTAAAAATATAGCCGCGCAACAAGAAGCGAGTATGAGTGCCAACAAACAACCAATAAGTGATAGTCCAGAATCCATAAAAGAAGTCGCGGTCACCGTCAGCTTAAATAGTAGCTTAATCCCGCTGATCACCCCAAGTGACACTTTATTTGTTACTATTCAACAAGCAACGGGTGGAGCGCCATTGGCAGTGAAACGTATATCAGCGACTCAGCTTGCAAACGCCCCTAAAGGTATTACTATCATGCTATCAGATAGTGATGCCATGATGCCGACGCATACCCTTTCTAAAGCGATGAATGAGGGTGCATCATTAGTCATTAAAGCAAGGGTTAGTAAATCAGGGGACGCGATTGCTACGGCAGGCGACTTGAGCTCTAATGAGGTTGCTTTAAATTATAAAGAGGCCGTCACCAACAATAACAAATCAGGTCCCTTAAACGTTGCTATTGAGATAAACCAACAGGTACCCTGATTAAATAATTTAAATAAAATAGCCTTTATTTTGACTCATAGGTTTGCGTAATAGAGGTATTTATCATTAAAATGACTTGAGCTTTTTTACCTCACAATGTAAGGTATTTGAGCTTAATAATGATAAGACAGAATTTTTATAGAAACGTTTATAATTACTGCTAGTATTATATGACCCTTAAATAAAACCCCATTAAACGTCTTGGGTGATACCTATTAAAGCAGTTATTTAAGCAGTTTTGATATTTTTAAGGATGACTATTTTCATCTCCATAATTAAAGAGGATTATAACTATGATGCGTATTATTTTGCTAGGGCCTCCAGGGGCAGGTAAAGGCACCCAAGCGCAATTTATATCTAAAGAGTTTGATATACCACAGATATCAACCGGCGATATGCTTCGTGCAGCTATTAAAGAAGGCTCTGAGTTAGGTAAAAAAGCAGAGAGCATCATGAAGGCAGGTGGCTTAGTATCAGATGATTTGATTATCAATCTGGTAAAAGAACGCATATCTAAGCCAGATTGTGTTAATGGCTGTATATTTGACGGTTTTCCACGCACTATTCCTCAAGCTGAAGCGCTCGTTGATGCGGGCGTTGATATTGATCATGTGGTTGAAATTAGTGTGCCAGACGACGAAATCGTTTCTCGCTTATCAGGCCGTCGTCAGCATCCAGGGTCTGGACGTGTGTATCACCTTAAATACAATCCACCTAAACAAGAAGGTGTGGATGATGTAACGGGTGAACCTTTGATACAGCGTGAAGATGATAAAGAAGAGACCATTCGAGAGCGTCTTTCTACTTATCATGAACAGACTTCTACATTGGTAGATTTTTATCAGCAAAAAGCTCAAGAAGATGTTAATGCCCCTAAGTATCATCAGTTCGATGGGACTCAAGATATTGATGTGGTTAAAGAAAAAATCTTAACGTCATTAAAAGGCTGATTTTGAACCTTGAGTGTTAAAATATTCTTGAGTGGTGAACAGTCAAAAAAACCTCGATTCCTATGAATCGAGGTTTTTTAATTTTAAGCTATCAAATATCTTATGTTATAAGTATTGAAACGATTAAGCGTTTCCTTGACCATCAGCGGCTTGCTGTTGGCTTTGAGCATAAGCCTGATCAAAGTTGACAGGGGCTAATAATAGCTGAGGGAAGCTACCACGAGTCACGATGTCACTAATCACTTCACGGGCATAAGGGAACAAGATATTAGGGCAATAAGCACCTAAAATTTGGCCAATTTGATCTTCTGGAATGTCTTTGATTAAGAAAATACCCGCTTGATGAACTTCAGCGATAAATGCTGGTTCATTTGAGTTTTTAGCGTTTACAGTAACCGTTAAAACCACTTGATAATGATCGTCGTCAAGCTTTTCAGCATTAGTCGCTAAGTTGATATCAAGCTCTGGTTGCCATTCTTTAGTAAATACTTCAGCACCAGGTACTTCAAGAGACATATCTTTTACGTAGATGCGTTCTAGAGCAAGTTGAGGCTGTGCTTGTTGTTCTGCCATAATCGTTGTCCTTAATTATTGTTTGTCGTTAATGATAGTTTAGATGCTCACTTAATTTGTATTGAATAAGCACTAATGCTTAATTGAAACATCCAAAGATATAAAATCTTAGGCTTAAAATTAAGCGTTAAGCATTTCGTCAAGTTTACCACTTTGATTTAGCGCATTGAGTTCATCAAACCCACCAATGAAAGTGTCACCAATAAAGATCTGTGGCACCGTTCTATAATTATTGGTTTTCTTCATTAATGCCATGCGCTCATCAGAGCTGATATCGTGCATGCCGATTTCTTCATAAGCGACATCTTTCGATTTCAAAAGTTGTTTAGCATTTGAGCAATATGGGCAAATTGGCGTGGTATAAACGGTAACTGTAGCAGTCATAAAGGTTCCTTATGGTTATTAATTAAAAGGGTACTAATTTAAAGCTTGTTAGTTGAAAGGGTACTCATTCAAAGAGCTATTAATTGATAAGGTAAGTGATAAGGTTGTAAAACGATGAATAAAAAAAGCCGTTATAAAATCTTCTAACTAAAAGTCTTAACGAGCTTTGGCTTTGCCATCGATGGTTTTACCTTTTTTCTTCGGAGCGCCAACTAAAGGCATACCTGCCGCTTGCCAGCCACCAATACCACCTTCTAAACGATAGACGTTAGGTTTACTGATTAATTGTACAGCAGCGCCTGCTTGTACACCCATATCACAGACAATCACGACAGGTTCTTCAATGGCTTGAATCTCAGTTAAGTGGTCTTTAAGCTGAGTAAAAGGTATGTTACGACTACCTGGGATGTAGCCCGTTTCAAATTTCTTTTTGCTACGAATATCAATAATCTTCGCGTTTTGCGAGTTCACCATAGTCCCAAGCGTATTGGGGGAGACTTTTTTTCCACTACGTCTATTTTCTAGCGTAAAAAACAATACAATAAGGACAGCCAAAATACCGAATAAAAAAGGGTGGTGCCCCATAAATTCAAACCAACGATCTAGTGACAAAACACTTCTCCAATAAAAATTTTAATGACGAATATTATAACGTGATAACGTTAGGAATGCATTAACCGACTATATTAATTAAGCGGATAATTAAGTGGATAATAAGGGGTTACGATGTCATTAAACCCAGTATCGTCATTAATAACTTGGCGTATCCGCCTCTGCTTGCAAAGTAACCAAACTTTCGACACGACGCTGTAGCACTTTACCCTCCGCAACGGCTGCCCATAATGCACAGCCTTTGCTGTTATGGGTATGTCTACAATCACGAAATTGACAATCGCCTGCGAGCGGATATAGCTCAACAAATCCCGCTACAATGTCATCAGGGGTTAGATGCCAAATGCCATATTCTCGAATGCCAGGCGTATCGACAATACCGCCTTGTGATAAATTTTCTGGATTAAAGGGCAATAGTCGACTGGTCGTCGTGGTATGCTGACCAAGCTTTGAGTTGGTGGAAATGATATTAACACTTTGGTCAGAGTTAGGAAGTAGCGCGTTGACAAGCGTGCTTTTTCCCACACCTGATTGTCCAGCGAATATGACCAACTTATCTTTAATGTGTCGTTGTAAATGGTTCAACCCGAGCGCAGGCTCTACGTCTGTCGTACGTTTGGTATTATAATCAGACTGTAAAATATTCTCGGGGCAGGGTGCAGAAGTTAACACAGTATCATAGCCAAGTTTTTGGTAATCGGTTAATAACTGTTCGGTAAAGGCATAGCTTTCTATCGATAATAAATCGGCTTTGTTTAGCACCAATAATGGCTGTACGTCAGCATGGTGACAAACGACTAAATAACGGTCTATTAAAGTGGGGGCAGCAGCAGGCAAAGGCGCAAAGACAATTGCCAGAATATCCACATTGGCAGCGACTGGTTTTAACTTATGGTAGCGATCAGGACGTGAAATTAAAGAGGTTCTCGGTTGCACCGATTCTATACGTCCAAATCCAGTATTGGGGTCTGCCACCCAGCGTACTTTATCGCCAGTCGCAATCATCGGTAAGTTGGTACGCACATGACAACGCCAAATGTCACCCAATTGGATAGACTGCCAAAACGGCTCGGGCTCACCCTCAGCGACACTAGGAGGATCAGGTATAATAGCGGGCAGGGAAGTCACTTGTACTTCCAACTGTTTGCCATAATGGGCCATGACAACCCCATCCATTAGGCTACCGTCAAGCGATTCTTGTTGTTCAGCCTGCTGTTTGTCGATGCGTCTTAATTGTTGTTTAGTGAGCTTACGTTGTCTTATTAAAGCCATATAAAT
Organism: Psychrobacter sp. CX5; assembly: GCF_057621535.2. Taxonomy (NCBI): domain Bacteria; kingdom Pseudomonadati; phylum Pseudomonadota; class Gammaproteobacteria; order Moraxellales; family Moraxellaceae; genus Psychrobacter; species Psychrobacter sp. CX5. The sequence continues at coordinate 2,289,852 of NZ_CM177735.1, forward strand.
GGTTTACCTTTGTTTAAATTACGTTCAAAAATGGGTTGGTATAAAGTAGTAAGTGGTCCATTCATGTTTATTCATTTTTCATGTTTATAGTAGCAGCCAATCGTTGCTTAATAGGATATCGTTTACTTAATAGAATAAAGTTAAATAGTAGAGTGTACAATATAGTCACAGTTTAAGACATCCATGTCAGTAATAGTTGCTGTGAATGTATTTAAATTTGTTAACATAGGCTTTGATTTTTATAGCCTTTATACGCTTTTTTTGAATGTGTATAACGTCAAGAACGTTTTTAGAATTTAATTTAATTATTTACCGTTTTTAAGAGTTAATCTACCGAGCGTCAATTGCCTTAACCTAATATTTATAGGCAAAGCGTGTTTAATAAAGATAGGTTGATTTAAAAAAAAGGGTATTATCAATATATCGGTATTACAAGTTGTTTAGGAAAAAATATGAGTGATCACCCCAATAAAATCAAAATTAAAAATCAAGGTAAGAAAGGTCTAATCTGGATTGATCTTGAAATGACCGGATTGGATACCATGAATGACGATATTATTGAAATTGCGACAATAGTGACAGATGAAGATTTAAATGTATTGGCAGAAGGTCCCGTATTTGCGATTAAAGTATCTGATCAAAAGTTAAATGGGATGGATGACTGGAATACCAAACAGCATGGTCAGTCTGGCTTAATAGATAGAGTACGTCGGAGTAGTGTCACTCTAGAGGAAGCCGAAAAAGAAACCATCGCCTTTTTAAGCAAATGGGTAGATGAAGGAAAATCGCCAATGTGTGGTAATTCTATTTGTCAAGACCGTCGCTTTTTAGCACGGCAGATGCCGCAATTAGAGAAGTTCTTCCATTATCGGAATTTGGATGTGTCCTCTATTAAAGAGCTATGCTATCGCTGGCGCCCCGATATACTAAAAGGCGTTGAAAAAACAGGCAGTCACTTAGCCATGGATGATATTCGAGATTCAATTCGTGAGCTTAAGCATTATCGTCAGCACTTTTTTAAACTGCTCGATTAACAGTGATGCTTTTATAAGTAATGCTTTTTATAAATATTAAGTCTTACGCAGAATTAAAACCGAAGAATTAAAAACTCAGAGTTAAAAAAAGCCAGGCGTTTCATAAATAGCCTCTAGACTGGAAACTTAAAGGTTACCAATTGGAAGTTCTCAGTCTTATTATTCTCTAAAAGATTTCTAGGAACTGAGTGGCTAGTGGAAGTATTCTCATTAAAGGTAAATACTCCGATAACAGCTTCAACCTGCTCGATCAAGCCTGACCTATCTAGTACTCGCCAATCCCCCAAGACGTAACGTACTTTTGTTAAGGCAACAGCTTTTTGCTCAGTGTTTTCTTCTGCGTTTTGTTCTGCTTTCAGCGTCTCATCTTGCAGCCTTGGCTGACTGTTACTATTTAAACGAACGGGGTGAATCGCCGGACGATGTGTATGACCATGTAATAAGCAGTCAGCCTGTTGTAAGACATTGTAAACTGCTTGCTGATTGACATCCATAATGGTCATAGATTTGGTCGATTTGCCCCGGGCACTTTGTTGCCGAATACGTTGTGCTAATGCCCGTCGTTTATCTAAAGATTTCTTTAAGATAAACCATTGAACAATGGGCTGACGCATAATCTTACGGAATCGTTGATAAGCTTTATCATCAGTACAAAGGGCATCGCCATGCTCAAGGCGAAAGGTACATCCTCCCGTCTTTATCAAATAAGGCTCAGAGATTAATTGACCACCAAACGTATCACAAAAAGGCTGTCCAATGAGAAAGTCGCGATTGCCATGCATGACAAAAATTTGGCAACCTTTAGCCGTAAGCTGGGTCAATTTATGTATCAACGGGGTAAGCCAGTGGCTTTGTTTTTCAGAGTCAGAGAGCGTTAAATAGGCATCATCACCAATCCAAGCATCAAACCAATCGCCTAATATATATAGCTCGGTAAGGTTGGGCAGTACCACTAAGTCATCGAGTAAAGCCAAAAAAGCCTGCACTAAAGCAGGCTCGTCGGCAGACAAATGTAAGTCACTGATCACCACTCGAGTGATATCGTGCGGGCGAGTGGTGATCAAGTGGGTATACTGTTGAAGTGTCGTACTGACATCTTGGTCATTCATTATTATGACTTATTCCGTTAATTACCTTAAACAGCTCTTAAATAGTTTATCTCGGGAAACAGCGATTATTCATCGACCATGACGGCAGAATTAATGATAACAGGCTCTTTTGGTACATCAGCATGCATACCAAAGCGGCCCGTTGGGACGCTTTCAATTTTCTTAACCACATCCATGCCACTCGTTACTTTACCAAATACGGTGTAGCCCCAACCTTGCATATTTTTACCCGAATGGTTTAGGAAAGCGTTGTCTGTGGTGTTAATAAAAAATTGGCTGGTCGCTGAATGAGGGTCTTGAGTACGTGCCATAGCAATCGTACCTTCGTCATTTTTAAGACCGTTGTCTGCTTCATTTTCGATAGGAGCTTTGGTAGGCTTTTCATTCATCTCAGCGTCCATCCCGCCACCTTGAATCATAAAGTTAGGAATAACACGATGGAAGATAGTGCCATCATATTGACCTGATTTAACATATGAGACGAAGTTATCGACCGTTTTTGGTGCTTTTTCTTTGTTAAGCTCAATAACGATCTCACCCATTGAGGTATTAAGTTGAACTACTGGCATATCGCTCATTTGTGTTTCCTTAGTTTGTTTATTTGTAGTGGTGTTAGGCGTTTGAGTTGACGTAGTATTGGTACAACCCATTAAAAATAATGGCAATATCAAACTACCATATCCTATCGTTTTAAGTGTTTGGCTAGATTTCACAATAATTCCTTGCACATTTAGATGGGTATGAAAATTTATTAATCAACCTAATTATAGATATTATCGACCCAATGACCCGTTTCTTAGTTGATTTAAATTCGAGTCAATCGAATCGGGATCAAATCGGGATAATCAAAATTTTAGTCAGTCTAACCTCTTTTTTTTAGGATGTCATGTGTCTAGCTGTTACAGAATTTGGTAAACCTGATAGAATGGGTCAAAATTATGGCAATTATGGCAAAAGTATAATAGGTTAACCAGGTTTTATCATAGGAGAAGTAGTTGAATGAGCAGTAACAATAATAAAGCCAATAATTCAGTTAGTGATGCTGCGGCACATACTGACGATCAAAAAAACGATTTTATTCGTCATATTATTCGAGAAGATCTGTCTCAAGATAAATATAAACAGATTGTCACTCGTTTCCCGCCCGAACCAAACGGTTATTTGCATTTAGGTCATGTGAAGTCTATTTGTTTAAACTTTGGTGTGGCGCAAGAGTTTGGCGGTGTTTGTAATTTGCGCTTTGATGATACCAATCCCACAGCAGAAAAACAGGATTACCTCGATAATATCGAAAATGATGTGACATGGTTAGGTTTTGAATGGGGCGGTGAGCCACATCATGCGTCTGGATATTTTGACCAGTTGTATGCGTGGGCCATTAAATTAATTGAGCAAGGCGATGCTTACGTTGACTTACAGACGCCTGAGCAAATCAAAGAAAACCGTGGCTCGTTTAATGAACCGGGAAAACCATCGCCTCAGCGAGATGCAAGCGTAGCAGAAAACCTACAACGCTTTGAAGATATGAAAAACGGTCATTATGCAGAAGGTGAAGCAGTGTTACGTGCCAAAATTGATATGGCAAGCCCCAATATGAATATGCGTGATCCTGTTATTTACCGCGTCATGAAGCAAACCCATCATCAAACGGGCGATAAATGGTGCATCTATCCGATGTATGACTATGCGCATCCGTTATCAGATGCGATAGAGGGGGTAACCCATTCTCTATGTACCTTAGAGTTTGAAGATCATCGTCCTTTTTATGATTGGGCAATTGAGAAGATCGGCTTTGACTTGCCGCCGCATCAATATGAGTTTAGCCGTTTAAATGTTGATCATACCTTGACCAGTAAACGTAAATTGAAGCAACTGGTCGATGAAGGTGTTGTGACAGGTTGGGATGATCCGCGTATGCCGACTATCGCGGGTATGCGTCGTCGTGGCTATACGCCTGAAGGTCTTCGCGACTTCTGTGATCGTGTTGGTGTCACCAAGGCGGACAGTGTTGTCGATTTTCGTTTACTTGAGTTTAGTATTCGGCAGTCTTTAGAGAATACTACCGCTCGCGGGATGGCTGTATTGAGACCCCTAAAAGTCACCATTACTAACTTCGAAGAGGCAGTGAGTGAGTGGGAAAGCTTAAAGGCAGATAGCGTCAATGCGCGCTGGGATGATGCCAATAAAACGTTATGGCTTACTCAGCCAAACCATCCTAATATCGATATGGGAGAGCGTGAAATACCGTTTACGCAGACCATCTATATTGATCAGAGCGATTACGAGCTTGAGCCGCCAAAAGGCTACAAACGCTTATCTCCAGAAAAGTCTGAAATTCGCTTACGCAATACTTATGTGCTTGCGGTGACAGAGCATGTGTTAGATGACGCTGGTAATGTGGTTGAGCTAAAAGCAACCATTGATAAGACCACCTTAGGTAATAACCCTGAAGACCGTAAGGTAAAAGGCGTCATTCACTGGGTATCAGCCGATCAAGGTATTCCTGCTAAAGTTCGTCTGTATGAGCATTTGTTTAGTGTCGATAACCCTGGTGCCGTGGACAATGTGCATGATGCCTTAAATGCTGATTCGTTAATTGAGTTAGATGGGGTGGTTGAACCGTCTCTTGCAAATGCTGAACCTGGAACGCGTTTCCAGTTTGAACGTGAAGGTTATTTTGTCTCTGATGCAGTTGAACACAACAGTGATAAGCCGGTGTTTAACCGTACCGTCACTCTACGAGACAGCTTTAAACCTGAATAGTAAGGACGTTATCTGAAGAGATGGTAGGTACTTCCTTGAAAGGTTAATTTCAAGTTTCGATATTAGGTAAGTTGACATTCAAACACTCAAAAGACCCATTTCTAAATTTAGAGGTGGGTTTTTTTATACTTAAGCGTCATTTCGTGTATTCTATACATAACAGATATGGAAATTGGAAATCTCATGCAATTGAACTGCTATAAATGTAAAACGGATACCTTACAGCCCACGTTACTCGATGGTAGCTTAGAGGCTTTAAAATGTCGTACTTGTAATGGTGTGCATGTCTATCTTTCTGCATATACTGAATGGCTAGAAGAGCAAACCATCAATCATATAAATAATCTAAGAGAAAGAAAGCCCGAACTTCCTGCAGAGTTTAATTTTATGGAAGTAGAAAACACCGATGGCGCATTGATTTGTCAGGGATGTGGTAGGTATACGCTTAAATATTTGATGGATAATGAACATGAAAACACCATCAATGTTTGCCACACTTGTAATGATATTTGGTTAGACAAAGGAGAGTGGCAACTTCTTAAGTATCTTAAAATGCAAAATAAACTCACTAAGGTTATCAGTGACCCTTGGCAAAATCGTTTAAAAGCTGAGGAGCGTGAAAATAACTTTAAACGCTTATATCAAAAGAAATTAGGTGAAGATTTTGATAAAGCAGAAGCGTTTGCGCAGTGGCTGGTGACTCGTCCTAATAAGAATGAGATATTGCACTATTTAACTGAAAGGCAATTATAATAGTTAAATGCAGCAATTAAGATCGTAGCTATGAGTAGAAAAAAGTGTATAGATTTATTAACCGTTTATTAGACTAAGCAATTGTTAGACTAAGCGATTGATGGGCTATTCGTACCATGCCACTTAGCCTAAAACCTGATAACGGTGACTTATAAATACAGACTCTAAGTTTATCTATTTTAGGTTGTTATACAACGTTAATTAGCCTGCGATTCCTTCAGTACCATACTGTTTGCGTTTATTGGCGAAAAAGCGATCTAATCGATCCATGGCATTTTCTAAGTCTAATAAATTTGGTAAAAATACTACTCTAAAGTGGTCTGGCCTGTCCCAATTAAAGCCAGTACCTTGGACCATCAATACTTTTTCTTCAATGAGCATGTCCATCATTAGCTTCATATCATCTTCAATAGGATAAATATCAAGGTCTATTTTTGGGAAGCAATAAAATGCCCCTTGTGGCATGGTACACGAAACACCTGGGATGGCATTTAAACGTTCGACCGCTAATTGGCGTTGCTTATACAGACGGCCTGATTCAGAGGTCAACTCTTGCATACTTTGATAGCCACCGACTGCTGTCTGAATCGCATATTGAGCTGGCACGTTAGCACATAAACGCATTGACGCTAACATATCCAAGCCTTCAATAAAGTCGCTGGCATGCTCCTTGTTACCTGATAACATGAGCCAACCTGCGCGAAAGCCTGCAATACGGTGTGACTTGGATAAGCCATTGTAAGTTAAGATGAGCACATCTTGAGCCAACGTACACAACGGGGTGTGTACCACATCATCATAAAGAATACGATCATATATCTCATCAGCCATCAATACTAAATCATGCTCGCGGGCAAGCTTAATAATCTCTAAAAGTACTTCATTAGAATACAAAGCACCCGTTGGATTGTTTGGATTTATCACAACGATGCCGCGGGTTTTATCAGTAATTTTTGAGCGAATATCCTCAATGTCAGGTTGCCAATTATTCTCTTCATTACAGCGGTAGTGGACTGCCGTTCCGCCAGCGAGGTTTGCGGCCGCAGTCCACAATGGATAATCGGGCATAGGTATTAAAACTTCATCCCCATCATTCATCAAGGCCTGCATGGTCATAACAATTAACTCTGATACCCCGTTACCCAGATAGACATCACGTACATCGACTGCCGATAACAAGCCTTTTGATTGATAATATTGCAAGATGGCTTTACGAGCTGAGAAGATACCTTGTGAATCAGAATAGCCCGTCGCTTTATGCAAGTTCAATGCTACATCTTGTAGGATCTCATGCGGTGCTTCAAGATTAAACGGAGCAGGATTGCCGACATTTAGCTTTAAGATTCGCTGCCCTTGAGCCTCCATCTGCATCGCAGTTTTAAGTAATGGGCCACGGATGTCATAACAAACATTTTGCAGTTTTTCAGATTTTTTAAGAGGATTACGGTTAAGTGGGGATGTTGGAAGTGTCATGGTACTGTCGCTTATACTTGATGAAATTGGAGAAGTGTTGTGTTGGCTAGTTGCTTGAGGGTTCTGGTTTGACTGATTCAACTGGTCAGAGTGTTTTGAATGGGGTTGGTCTACACTTTTCACACGATTAGGGTTAGGAGCGCGTTCTTGATCTTTTTGAACTAAGTCAGATTGCTCATAATCTGATTTAACCTCCGTGTTCTCACCACGCAATAAGTAGCCTTCGCTACAGCCTAAAATTTTGGCCAAGGTCGGCAGTTTTGAAGAAACGATTCCATTAATACCCCGTTCCCAGTTGGAAATGGCGCCACGGCTGACTTTAGAGCCAGCCTCCGTCATGGCATTGGCAAGCTGCTCTGCGGTCAGCCCTTTCGCTTTACGCAATTTATTGAGCCGTTCGCCTTGGGATTTATGTTCTAATTGCTCACTCATTATTTAGATTCACTTTGCTTAAACGAAATGGACTATTAAATTTAGTTTTTTTGCGGGTGTTCTGACTTAAATACGTAAACGAAATAAATGAATTATAAATATTATGGTTTTCATAAATGTCTAATATGCCAGATAGTTTACTAAAAGAATTTGCTTTAATGCAAGATATTATTGCATTTTGATTTTATATGTAATTTATATTTATGCAAGTATAACTTGCATTTATGCTAGTGCTTATATTTTGATTTTGATTTGGTTCATTTTTTTTGTGAATCTAAATTCTAACTATAAATTTAAACTGTATTTGATAACTCGATTATTAAATAACTCGATTTTATGCAATCCGATTACTAGATAACGCATGTTTAATAAGGTACCTTGAATTTATTGAACTGAGATAAGTTAAGATTATGTAATCTTTGCTATCTTTTTGGTAAGTAGATTAGGTTAATCCTTTGAATAACTATTATTAAACCGCATAATTAAATAACTTATTAAAACACTTCATAAATTAATATCAGGTCAAATGACATATGGTTATTCAAGTCTACATATTAGGTTTTTGAAATACTGACTTAGGCTTTGAAGTAATGATATTTGAGCCAAAACACGACTGAGTAAAAATGACACATTAAGGATAAAATATGCAAGATTCACAGCTCACCAAAGAAGAAATTGCACAACTAACGGAAGCAGATTGGCGAGATCGTCTGACTGATGAAGAGTATGCCGTATTGCGTCAAAAAGGTACCGAACGTCCCTTTACCGGTATTCATAATGACATGAGTGAAAAAGGGGTGTATCGTTGTAAAGGGTGTGGCGCCAAATTATTTGATTCGAACAATAAGTTTGATTCGGGTTGTGGTTGGCCAAGTTTTGATGCCACATTGGATGAGTCGGCGGTAGATGAGCATTTAGATACGTCACATGGTATGCGCCGAGTAGAAGTGACTTGTAGCAACTGTGGCGGTCACTTAGGTCATGTGTTCCCTGATGGACCTAAAGAGACGACGGGTCTTCGTTATTGTATCAATTCAGTAGCCATAGACTTAGATGACAAGTAGTTTTTTGCTTTTGATTAAATAGCTATCGACTTAGACGACAGACAATATTTTAGATTACAGACATCATTACCCCATTTTAATCTCTTAACTTTTAATGAATTAATTAACGAGATAATACATACATTCTTAAGTTAACCGCTATCAAGGAAGAATTATGACGAGTATTTATGATTTCAGTGCCAATGACTTAAACGGTAAGCCAGTTGAGTTTAGTACCTTTAAAGATAAGGTCTTATTAATAGTCAATACGGCCAGTAAGTGCGGGTTCACCCCACAATTTGAAGGGCTTGAGAAATTGCACGAGCAGTATAAAGATCAGGGATTGGTGATTATTGGCTTCCCTTGCAATCAATTTGGCGCTCAAGATCCGGGTAGCAACGAAGAGATTGGGGCATTTTGTCAAAAAAATTATGGCGTTAGCTTTCTTATGATGGAGAAAGTAGACGTCAATGGTAAAAATGAGCACCCTATTTATACTTGGCTTAAGAAGCAAGAAGGCGGCTTTTTAACCGATGGTATTAAGTGGAATTTTACTAAATTCTTAATTAGTCGTGACGGCAACGTTATAGATCGGTATGCCTCAACCACTAAGCCTGAAGCGATTAAGGCAGATATTATTAAGCTTTTATGAGCGTTATGAAATCTGTAAGCGTTATAATAAATGGTGTACAACCTTAATAACCTTTATAATTTTAATAAGCGATATGACCCCTAATTGACTGATGATTACAATTTTGTGCTCAACTATGTTAACGCTCAATTAATGCTCAATATTAATAATAAGATCTTATTGTTAGTCTGATTAGAAATGGGTAACACTGCATTGTGTTATCCATTTTGTTTGTTGTCTATAGTGTTAAACTATGCTTATAGCAGATAGTAATGCCTTTTCTATAAAATAACCTATCATTGTCAGTTTTTAGTCAAGCTCGCTGAATCTATTGTATTGTAGCGTTTGATTTATTGCGTTTGGACTTACCTGACTCGATAGGTTAATCTCTAGAGTTGGTTCAAATATTTTTAGTCGTAGTGGGAATATTCATGCGTATACGTAAGCTTTTTAAATTCGAAAACGCACATATCGTGCGTAACTGTAGTTCAGATAGATGTAAGCGTTCAATACATGGTCATAGCTATCAAATTGAACTGATATTGCAAGCCGATAGATTGGACAATGGTCAGATGGTCTATGACTTTGGGTTATTGAAATCATCTATAAAAGATATCATTGACAGCTTTGATCATGCGATTTGTTTTTGGAATAAAGATGATCCAGACTACATTGCAATGTGCAAAAAGTTTAGTGCACGTTGGATCAGCCTGCCTGTCTCTCCATCCGCTGAGCAGTTCTCACGAATTATATTTTTTTGGGCACAAAGTATTTTAAATCAAACCAAAATGGCCAATGGGGAAGCAGATGTATCGGTGTATTCGGTCATTGCTCATGAAACGGCAACCGGATACGCGCAGTGTTTCGCTGAAGATGTTGCCAATGAACATATGGGTAAATTGCAATTAGAGCAGTTTGAGTTTAGCGAGCAAGTACGTCAAGAGTGGCATGATCCAAAAATGTACGATAAGCTTATCGCGGGCGAGTGCTTTGTGAATCCAGAAGTAACTCTACAAGTAAAATGATCTCTTTTCAAATCAATCTTGTTCTCGCTCTTTTATTCTATGCTTTTTGTGCAGGGCTTTTTTTAGCTTTTTTTTCATTCAATTTAATTTTATAAATGCGTGACCAAAGTAATATGGCAAACCAAACTGAAACCCTAATTTTAAAATCTGAGGCTGATACGCAAGCACTTGCCAAACGATTAGCAACGTCCTCTTTAAGCGGGAGTGTCTGGCTATCAGGTGACTTGGGTGCAGGAAAAACGACCTTAACCCGTTACTGGCTCAGAGCACTGGGTCATGAGGGATCGGTTAAAAGTCCCACTTATACGTTAGTGGAGCCTTATAAGCTAGCGCAGTCTACCAATCCACTGATTAGACGTGTCTATCATGCAGATTTATACCGTTTACAAGATCCTGAGGAATTGTCTTTTATTGGCTTTGAAGAGTATCTTGATGACCCTCAAGCTTTGGTTATTATAGAGTGGGCAAGTCGTGCACAGGACTACCTACCAGATCCAGTCATGACGATTAATATCACAGTGGCGCTACAGGATGGGGCTGAGGTAAGAGAGGTGGTGATAGACTATGCCAACCTATCATTCTCTCCTACTATTAAGCGATCCTAATAAATATAAAACTCCCTTAACAATAAGATATAAGTAACTAATGACCGTCAGCGAAAACTCTGCTCAAACCAATAATCGGATTAGAAAACTGCCGCCGCTACTGGTCAATCAACTGGCTGCAGGTGAAGTGGTCACTCGCCCCGCGTCAGTAGTGAAAGAACTGATTGAAAATGCGATTGATGCGGGGGCAACCTCTATTGATATTCGCATTACTCAAGGGGGCATGGGTATTATAGAGGTGGCTGATAATGGATGTGGCATTCATCCGGATGACATGATAATGGCGGTAACGCGCTTTGCTACCAGCAAGATAGCAGATGTGGCACACTTACAAGGCATAGCGACGTTAGGCTTTCGAGGGGAGGCATTAGCAGCCACAGCAGCGGTGTCGAGAATGACCTTGAAAAGTTGCTGTGACCATCAGGGTATCGGTCGAGAGTTGAATGTCGCTGGAATATTAGAGGATACCCCAGAGCTTATACCGGTGGTTCATCCTCAAGGGACGACAGTAACCGTCAAAGACTTATATTTTAATGTTCCTGCGCGGCGTGGGAACTTAAAGTCTATTTCTACTGAATATGCTCATATTGAAATGGTGGTCAAGCAGTTGGCGTTAGTGGCAAGTGATGTCAGCTTTTGTCTTTGGCATAATGACAAGCGTCGTTATAATTTTACGGCGATTCATCCAACGGATATAGACCAGCATATTAGTCATGGACATGACCCGAGCCAGCCAGAAGTCCTAAAGTCAGCGCTGATGCAATCTGTGCTGGCTCGATTAAAAGCGGTATTACCGGGGTCACATCAGCAAGCTAACTTACTAGATGATACTAACCTACAACCAATTGATATAAGTCTTGAAGGCTTGCAATCACACGGAGCAGTTGACTATGAGAGTCAACAGCTGGGTATTAATGGCTTTTTAATTCCCAGTGTTGTGCCTATGATTAACCCAGCTTACAAGCTGATATATATCAATGGGCGATTGGTAAAAGACAGACGTATTTCGCAAAGCTTGCGAGAGAGTGCGTCAATGACAATGTTTAGTGAAACCAATGCTAATACTAATACTATAAGCGGCTTAGGATATGTGCTGTTCTTTAATCTTCCCAAGGACTGGCTTAACTTAAACGTTCATCCTTCAAAACAGTGCATCAAAATTCAGAATCTTGCTAACATTACTGCTCATTTAGAAGTGGGGGTTAGAGATGCTCTACAACTGTGGCAAAAAAGACAATCGCAACAATCCAATACGAGATCTAGCCAGTCTAGAAGCTCGTCGTCATTAACCCCTCAGCAAAGCTCGTTAAAACACAGCACATTGCAACAAAGCTCATTAACACACAGCATTGATTCTAAAGGTATAGAAAACGCTGGCAAAGTTAATATGGGGGTAAATGAATCGTATACCCCTTATGAGCCTGACGGTCAGTCAAAAGGCCACCGTCCTTATTTAGCGACTGGTGAGGGGCATGAATTAGAATTAGAATCAAGAAATGTTCATAATCCGGAATTGAGCGGCTTTGAGATAAGCAGTTTTAAAAACAGCAGTTTTCAAAACAGTAGCTTCGAAAACAGGCACCCTAATAACCCGTATACACGTCATTATAATAGGGTGAATAACAAACAAGAGGAGTCAAATTTAGTACATACAGGGCCACAAGTACAATGCCTTTATATTATTCAAAGTAGTGAGTTAATTCAAAATAGTGAATTAACTGAACACTTATTCAAACAGCGTCAAAAGCGCCTATTAGAAGTTCAGGTAGAAGATCAGCTAGAAGCTCAGATAGAAAGTGATGCAAAAGATAAGCTAGAGGCTCAGATAGAAAGTGATGCAGAAGATGAGATAGAGGCTGAATCTAGCTTTAATTTAGTTTTAATACAGTATAAAAGCGATGTGTTTGTGATTGAAGAGCAAACTTTGCTAGAAGATCTGCTTTCTAAAGAGTTACAGTTAGAAGACTTAATGAAAAGTGATTCAAGTGATCAATCAATGTACATCAATGACTATTATCAGTGCACAGATATCACTGACAAAATTAATTGGATAAATATGGCACTCTTATCTCATATTCAACAGAGTCAACTGGAACATCGTCATTTGGATGACAAAAGTGAAAATGAAAATGTAGAAACACGACAAATAGATCAAAAAGTTAATGATGAGAATAGGATATTCTCAAATAAGGCGTCAAACTTGAAGCAGCAATTAAGTGATTATGCCCTCACTCAGATGTCTTTTAAACAACTTATTGAGTTGATGTTAACCAGTCCCTATATTCGCTTATCCAATAGAGTTTAATACAATGAGTCCAAATTTTAGCATAAAGCCTCTAAGTCAGTCTAAGCTACCAGATAATGCTGTGGTTTGCTTGATGGCGCCAACAGCCAGTGGTAAAACGTCTTTGGCTTATGAGCTTTACGATACTGGTCGATTTGAAATTGTCTCAGTGGATTCAGCGCTGATTTATCGTGACATGAATATTGGTACGGCAAAACCTACCTCTGAAGAGCTGGAACAATATCCACATCATTTGGTCGATATTATAGATCCTACCGATACTTACAGTGTGGCAAACTTTGTTGCAGATGTAGAGCGTTTAATTGAGGAGATACATAACCGAGGCAAAATACCGTTATTGGTTGGTGGTACGATGATGTATTATATGGCGCTGTTTACAGGGTTGTCTCCAGTGCCAGACACAGACATTGAGGTACGAGAAGAGGTCGAGTCTTGGCGTCAACAATCGGGTATTGAGGCGTTACATAGATACTTGACCGACGTCGACCCTGTCATCGCGCAGCGGTTACCTGAAGGTGACACCCAAAGAATTACGCGTGCAGTAGAGGTGTATAAACAAACAGGTAAGCCTCTAAGCTATTGGCAACAACTTCCTAAACAGGCGCTATCAGATAATCCAGATCAATACTGGCTTGGAGTAGCTGTCATGCCTGATAGGCAATGGCTACATCAACGCATTGAACGACGGTTACAACTCATGTGGGAGGAAGGCTTCTTAGATGAGGTTATCTCTTTATTAAAAAAATATCCTTTATCACCAGATATGCCATCGATGCGCTGTGTCGGGTACAGACAGGTAATTGACTATTTAATCGAAACGGCTCATCCTATGACAGATAAGATGCTATTATCTCATCGAGCTGTTGAAAATAGTGGGCATCAATGGGAGGCGGCCGACCTTGACCTTGCTTGTCAAGACATGAAAAATAAGGCATTATATGCGACAAGGCAACTTGCAAAAAGGCAGTTTACATGGCTTAGAAACCTAGTGGCAACTCATTCAGACCCTGCTTTATTCGATAACAATTCACTTGATAGCAATACGCTTGATAGCAGTGATTCACAGAGGGATCGTAAGATATATCATGCTCCTTTGAGTGAAACAAGAAACAAGTCTATTCAACAATTTAAATCAATTAATGACGCAAAAGAGTATCTACTTTCATATATTTAATGTTGTTAATTAGTAAGTAAACGTAAATTATTATTGGAAAATACATTAAAAGTATAATTATAAGTAATACCCTGATTATTATTGTCATCCACTTATAATAAATTAAAATTAAGGAGACACCTCATGTCCAAGGGACAAACATTACAAGATCCATTTTTGAATTCTTTGCGAAAAGACCGTATTCCAGTCTCTATTTTTTTAGTCAATGGTATCAAATTACAAGGTCAAATTGAGTCATTTGATCAATACGTTGTCTTACTTAAAAACACTGTCAGTCAGATGGTGTACAAGCATGCTATTTCAACCGTCGTTCCTGCTCGAAATCCACGCAGTAGTAGTGCCTCTACAAGTGGGTCTAAGCCAGTCGCTGGATACCAAGGAGGGTTTGGCGCTACGCCAGCGGTATCTGGTGGTTTTGAGCGCGGTGCGCCCGGTTTTGAGCCAGGTGGGTTTGCAAGCAAGCGTACAGGTTTTAACCGTAGCGGATTTTCAGATAGAGGGTTTAATCAAGAGCGCGGAGGTTTTATCCAAGAGCGTGGCTTTGGTGTAGAGCGCGGTTTTGAAGGCGATCGATCGTTTGACTCTGATAGAACATTTGGTGCAAACCGTCCACAACGTGGCTTTGAGGAACGTAGCTTTGAAAAGGGTGGGTTTGATGCCCCGACACAACCCCATCATAATGACGATAGTAATGATGACTTTGGCGATGATTAAAAATTAGAGTTAATTTAGCTCTGTCTTTCTAGGGATTCATTTTATCTCTTATACATATGACGAATGTTTAGATTAATTTTATATATTTATGCCTGCTGAAATGCAGGTTTTTTTACGATTTAAAAGTTATGATGACATGTCTGAATGCATCTGAATGATGCGAAATATGCTAAACTATTATCCGTTGTAATGCCCCTAATCATATACTACAGACCTAGCTATCTATGAAACCTTCTACTTCTTCATCGCCACCCGAACAGTATATTCAATATGCAATTGACGCCATACGTACCGAACAAGAGGCTTTAGAGCTCTTAATTGAACAGTTGGATGAGCGGTTCGTACAAGCCTGCGAGCTTATCCTAAACTGTCAAGGTCGAGTGGTCGTAACCGGTATGGGAAAATCAGGACATATCGGACGAAAAATAGCCGCGACTTTCGCCTCTACTGGCACTCCTGCATTCTTTATGCATCCTGGTGAAGCTGGGCATGGTGACTTGGGTATGTTAGTTTCAGGAGATGTACTGCTAGCGATATCAAATTCGGGTGAATCTGATGAGATTAAGACATTATTGCCTGTTGTGAAGCACCTAAAGATTCCCCTAATTAGTATTAGCCGTGATAAACGAGGTATGTTGCCTAAGTCAGCTGATGTTGCCTTAACCTTAGGTGCATTCGAAGAGGCGTGTCCGCTGGGTTTAGCACCTACATCAAGTACAACGGCTACTTTAGCACTAGGAGATGCCATAGCGGTAGCCTTAGTTCACTCTCGTCATTTTACCTCTGAAGATTTTGCATTATCACATCCTGCTGGCGCTTTAGGCCGTAAGTTATTAATGCGAGTCAGTGATTTAATGCATCAAGCGGAAACAAATTTAGAGTTACCCATTGTCTCTAAAGATACCCGTTTACATCAGGCACTGTTTGTAATGACCAGTGGTCGTCTGGGTATGGCAGTGGTTGTGGACAGTCAACAAAAAGTCATTGGTATCTTTACAGATGGTGACCTTAGACGCGCTTTAGAAAAACACATCGACTTAGATACCCCTATGTCGGAAATTATGACACCTAACCCCAAGCAAGTTTCAAAGGACTTGCGTGCATCAGATGCGCTTAGTGTGATGAATGAGAAATCTATCAATCAGTTACTGATAGTCGATGACAGACAGCATTTAGAAGGAGTGATTACCATTCATGACTTACTTCAAGCTGGGGTTAGTTGAGTCTTCACAGGGTCTACAAGATTATATAAATTTAGAAGTTTCACAAAGCTTCTGAAATGCCTGTCAATAATAGAATCATATTGGTAAGTACGTATTATTATTAAAAACTAGAGGTTTAATATGCAAGATTTAGTGAAAGCGGCAAGTAAAGTCAAACTGTTGGTATTAGATGTCGATGGTATCTTATCTGATGGTCATATTACTTATGATGACAATGGCATTGAGACTAAGTCTTTTAATGTAAAAGATGGGATAGGGGTAAAGTCTGTAAAATTAGCTGGCGTGAAAACGGCTATTATTACTGGTCGTACAAGTCCTATGGTGAGTAAGCGTGCCAAGGAGATGGAAATTGATTACGTTATTCAAGGTCGAGATGATAAACTTGACGCTCTAAATCAATTATTGTCTGACTTATCTATCCAACTAGAAGAATGTGCTTATATGGGCGATGACTTACCTGATATTAAAGCACTACAGTCAGTCGGGTTTTCGGCAACCGTTCCTAATGCTCATCAAGAAGTCTTAAGTCGTGTGATGATGGTAACAACCAAAGCAGGCGGTGAGGGAGCGGTACGAGAAGTGTGTGACTTAATCTTAAAGGGTCATGGTAAGTATGAGCAACACCTTAGCGAGTATATACTGGATAAATAGTGTCGGCTTAGTATGATTTTATAGTCGTTATTGGGTGATTCAAAGTAGTATTTGAACGCTTTCATTGTCATAATCATATTTATCATTGGCAACATAATTTTAAGTAAATATTAAGTATTATTTACGCTAGTTTTATTTAAGGGCATAAAGAGGTGTCATGAATACTCGTTTTTTATTTATTTTATCCTTGATTGTTGCCCTTTTTGCGGTATGGTTTTATCGTAATGAAGGTGATCTTGACTCTGTAATAAATTTATCTACCTCTAATATTGAATATGAAGCGACCGATATTTTAGCGGTCCAGACGAATGATGAGGGGGTGGCGGAGTATTCTCTAACTGCTGATAATTTAACGCATTATTCGGATGACAATCTTGATAAATTAGTTTCTATGACGTTAAATTGGCGACCTAGTGCCTCACAAAATGTGGTGATTAATGCAGACGAAGCCAAAATGTATCATGAGCAGTCTAAAGTAGTGATGACCAATAATGTGATGTTTTCAAGTCAGGCGAACCCTTCATTAACGGATGGTTATCAGACCGCCCGAACAGTCAAACCACCCTTAAAGCTGGTGGCTTCTGAATTAATTGGTGATTTGGAACAAAAAAGAGTTTATAGCGAAAAACCCATTGAGGTAACTCAAGCTGATAATAGCTTTGAATCGCAAAGCTTTAACGCTGATTTAACAACTGGCGACTATGAGTTTGCAAAAGTAGCGGTCACTTTTATGCCCCCAACCCGTAAAGATGAGCCACTTTTTTGATATAAAGAACAGCCTAAGTGATTGATTGAATCAATACTTAATTTCTAGTATTGTTTGCGAACCGATAGGTTTATTAACAAAATAGACTGACAGATATCCATATAATGGATTATATTGAGTGAACTTATACCTTTTATACAAGTTATCCTATCCTTATTAGACTTGGTCAGGCTTTTGAAATGAACCTACTTTTTGTAGCGTTTGCAGTATCCTCACTCGATAGGTTAATTTCTATACTTGCTTAAACTTACGGTTTATCTAGAAAATGATTTTATAACCCCTAATAGCTTGATCCTAATTAGCTTTAACCCAATTAGCTTATTTAAGCTTCTATTATCAGCCATACATTAACGCCATAATTTTAGGAAACATACTGTGAATCAACGCTCTAAAATCCTAGCGCAAATTTGTTCAAATAAATATTCGAAAGGGTTAACTGCTTTAGCAGTACTATCGGCGACCTTTGCGGCATCAACGGTTTCGATAACTGCCTCGGCTCTTCCTTCTGATGCCCAACAACCCATAAGATTGTTAGCGGATAGGGCAACCTATAGTGAGCGTACGGGCGTAACCTCATATTCAGGAAATGTAACGATTACCCAAGGAACCTTAAAATTAGCTGCTGACAATATAACAGTTAACTTATCAAACGGTCGTAGTATTCAGTCGGCAGTTGCTACTGGTCGTCCTGCCACTATGCAACAAATAGTCACTCAAGAAAAAGGGTTGGCGAAAGGGCAAGCCAATAAAATTGATTACAATGCACAAAATGGTATCGTGACGTTGACGGGGAATGCAAAGCTAACTCAAAATGGCGCTAGTTTTTCTGGTAACGTGATACGTTATAGTCTCAAGGTGGGGGATGTAGAAGCCACTGCTGGCGGCAGTCAACGCGTTGAGCTAATCTTCCCACCCAGTTCAACCTCGGGTAATAGAACAGGAATTAGGTAGGCCATGAGTAACCCAAAGAATGAACACCCTGATTCAGATGTTAATGTTAAGGTAGATGCAAACCCAGACTCAGACATAAACTTAGATACTAAGGTAGATGAGGGTTTTCAATCCTTAGAACACGTATCAGATTTAGGTGATATTCCCTCAGCTTCTGAAACTGCCTTGACGATGCGAAATCTCGCCAAACGCTATGGTAAGCGATGGGTTGTAAAAGACGTGTCGTTTAGCGTTGAACCAGGTCAAGTGGTAGGGCTGTTAGGTCCTAATGGCGCCGGTAAAACAACCAGCTTTTATATGGTCGTGGGTTTGGTTAATATGGATAAAGGCGTGGTAAGACTTGGCGGCCAAGATTTATCAAAATATGCGATGCATGAACGCGCGCGTGCCGGTATTGGATATCTACCACAAGAAGCCTCCATTTTCCGTAAATTAACGGTTGAGGATAATATCCTAGCGATATTGCAAACCCGTAGTGATTTAAATAAAGCGGCTCAACAACAAGAGCTTGAAAAGTTGATATCTGACTTTAGCTTAAGTCATGTGAGACACTCTTTGGGTATGAGTGTATCAGGTGGTGAGCGTCGCCGCTGTGAGATTGCACGTGCATTGGCGGCTAATCCAAAATTTATTTTGCTCGATGAGCCATTCGCAGGGGTAGACCCTATCTCGGTGAGTGATATTAAAGACGTGATTATTGCTCTAAAATATCGCGGTATAGGGGTATTGATAACTGATCACAACGTGCGAGAAACGTTAGCAATTTGTGAGCATGCTTATATTGTCAGTGAGGGATCGATCATTGCTCATGGGACTTCTGAAGAAATTTTGAATAATGAATTGGTACAAGAGGTTTATTTAGGTAGAGATTTCCAAGCATTGTGTTAGGGTGTGTCCTCAATTCTTACTATTGTATTTTTTAAGTGATATACCGACTAAATAGCTAGCCGACTTTAAAATGGGTTAGCTATTTCTTTTTGTTTTCAAGCGCTGCGATACCGCAATTGCATTTTTCCTAACTATTGACTCCTAAGCCCCTAACTTTCACACTACTCTTACTATTAATAGATTAATAGCCAGTCACCTCAAATATTGTCAACTGTTATAGTCAAATGTTTATGCAGAATATGTTACCTGTGCTGGAGCGAAGCGAAATTAACGCTGTAAGCTTTGACCACTACCGTAAGCTTTAACGACTAAGAGCAGCACTATAATTATCCATTCGTTCGTATTATTGATCAACTGTCTAAACAGGGGCGCCATTTATGTCAAAATCTAAAACCAGTTACGTTTGCCAAAACTGCGGGGCATACTTTGGTAAATGGTCTGGACAATGTTCGGATTGTGGCGAATGGAATACCCTAGTAGAAGCGCCAAATGTCAGTTTACCGCATCATAAGACATCAAATAAGTCACCCGTATCTTCATCTCGCGCTGCGGTGGGTGGTACGAGTGCTAATAAGGGCGGAGGAGGAGGTAGCTCAGATCGGCTTAATTATTCAGGATCACAAAGTGGGGTAGTGTCTTTAGGCTCTGTGAATGTGACATTTGATACCCGATTACCAACAGGTATTAGCGAATTTGATCGGGTATTAGGCGGCGGATTGGTCGCAGGCTCGGTAGTACTGATCGGTGGTGATCCCGGTATAGGCAAGTCAACTATTCTATTGCAAACTGCCGCAAATATGGCGGAACCAGAATCTTTATCAGGTAGTGCATTGTACGTTACGGGAGAAGAGTCGTTGTCACAAGTGGCAATGCGAGCACAGCGTTTGGGCTTATCAAGTGATTATCTAAAAGTAATGACTGAGACTAATGTTGAGACCATATGTTCTGCATTGACTCAAGAACAGCCCGCTGTTGCCATTATTGACTCTATTCAAACGATATATACGGATGCGATTAATTCTGCGCCTGGTGGGGTAAGCCAAATCCGTGAGTCGGCTGCGATGTTGACGCGTTATGCCAAACAAACCGGCACCGCTTTATTTTTAGTGGGTCATGTGACTAAAGAGGGCACTTTGGCAGGACCTCGTGTATTGGAGCATATGGTAGATACTGTTTTATACTTTGAAGGTCAGTCCGACTCAAGATTTCGCATGATTCGGGCGGTTAAAAACCGCTTTGGAGCAGTGAATGAACTAGGCATTTTTGGTATGACGGATACAGGCTTAAAAGAAGTCGCCAATCCTTCGGCCATATTTTTAAGTCGTTATGACAAGCCGATATCAGGTTCTGTGGTTATGGTCAGTCGTGAGGGTACAAGGCCTTTACTGGTTGAGGTACAGGCTTTAGTAGATGACTCTACCGGTCAGCCAAGACGTATGGCGTTAGGGTTAGATCAGCAGCGATTGGCAATGCTACTCGCTGTCATGCACCGTCATGGGGGCATTCATACCAGTGGTCAGGATGTGTATGTCAATGTGGTTGGGGGTGTAAAAGTGATGGAAACCGGTTCTGATTTGGCTGTATTGTTAGCGTGTGCCTCAAGTATCAAAGAGAAGCCCCTTCCATCCTCATTGGCTGTATTTGGAGAAGTAGGATTGTCTGGAGAGATTAGACCAGTTCCTAATGGACAGGAGCGATTGAAAGAGGCGATGAAGCATGGTTTTACACATGCTATCGTACCTAAAGCCAATGCCCCGAAAAGTCTGATGGGACAATTTAAGGGCATAAACGTTATTACCGCAGATCGTCTAGATGATGCCATTGACAGAGCTTTTGAGCTTTAGTCTTGAAAAGCAGCTATTTAAAAGTAACTATTTAGATGTGGTGTTAAAAGTTAAAATTTTATTACTCATGTCATTTGATTAAGCTAATTTAAAAACGTTGCCGTTTAGTAATATTTATAGAAGTGGTGCACAGGACCATGTCCTTTACCCACATGCAAATCATCGGCATGGCTTAAGGCACCGGTCAAGTACTCTTTTGCTTTGCAGCAGGCTTTATCAAGACTATCACCTTGACCCCAATAAGTGGCAATAGCGGCAGATAGTGTACACCCAGTACCATGGCTATTTTTAGTCTTGATACGTTTGCCTTCAAACCATTGATAACTGTCATCAATGCGCAGTAAGTCAGGCGACTCATCCTGCTGTAAATGTCCTCCTTTTAAAAAGGTTGGTACTACCAAAAGTTTAGCTTGGTGAATCATATCTTCTCTAGTAATGGCTTCGGTTTCACTAAGTAAATCAGCTGCTTCCGGTAAGTTGGGTGTGATCAGACCGACTTTAGGGATTAGGATATCGCGTAACGCTGTTATAGCCTCTCTATCTAAAAGTCTGTCACCGCTTTTTGCCACCATCACTGGATCTAAGACAACCTTATTGGGTTGGTACTTATCGATAGCTTCTGCGACACATTGAATCACGTCCGCTGTACCCAGCATACCAATTTTGACTGCATCAATCTTAACATCACTGAACACGGAATCGATTTGTGCGCGTATTAAATCAATCGGCATGATTTCAACTTGCTGAACACCTTGGGTGTTTTGGGCGACAACTGAGGTAATAATACTCAGGGCATAACTGCCATTAGCGCTGATGGTTTTTATGTCGGCTTGAATACCTGCGCCGCCTGTGCAATCTGTGCCGGCTATAGTGAGAATATTTGTTATCATTTTATTTCTCCTTATTTAAGTCTTACCAAAAAAAACCAACATAATTTATATCATCGTCTTATTTATTATGAAGATTAATAACAATGACATTGTGTTTGGCAACTCTTACACTTATTTATTACTGTTTGAAGTTTATAGAATATATAAATGAATTAAAGGTTAGGCGTTAGCGCAGAAATTAATCGTTTTGAGGCGTCTTTAGGACTATTGGCAGCACATATCGCTGACACCACCGCAATGCCGTTGCATCCTGTTCCGTAAACTGCTTGAGCGTTATCAAGATTAATACCCCCGATAGCGACTGTAGGTAATTGACTGACCTCTACCAGATGACGTAATCCCTCTATGCCAATAGGTGCTGCGTGATCACTCTTGGTATTTGTAGCAAAAATTGGACCAACTCCAAAATAATCTAGCAGATCTAGGTAGTGAGTATGAGCATACTGCAATTTATCTATTGTATTTATGGACAGGCCTAACCATGCCTCTGGCCCTAAAATCTCTCGTGCTTCAATGACGTTCAGATCACTCTGACCGATATGTGCGCCATCGAGTTTGGCTTTTTTAGCGATATGAACTTTATCATTCATGATCAATGGTACACGGCCATCAATGGCTTCTTTGAGCTCACAGGCTACCTTATACAAGGTGTCATCATCAGATATCTTGTCCCGCAATTGTACGAAGCTCACCCCGCCCTCTATGGCATCGCACACAGTATCGATAAGTCCTTTTCCTTGACACATATTATGACCAGTAACTAAATACAATGTCATCGAATCAGCATTCTTAGCCTTTGGATACATTGGTAAACATCGGTGGTTACTATCAATAGAGTTCATAGTTTTATTGTCTCGCTAAACACATGTTAGTGACGGACTGCGCTATTTAATAACTTTTAATTTACAGACCCATGTCTATCTCAAAGAATACGCTTAATATCATGTTAAATAAAACCTATCTTACATTAAAATAAGACATTTGTTTGTTAATTGATAAAATATACTGTCAACAGCATTTTTATAAGTTTCTCATAAAATCTTAAATAATGCGATAGCTAAGAAAAAATTATTTATTATTAATAAGTTACCGAAGTATAGTTACTTATAATGTCATTTAAGTGAAAATTAAGGGGTTACGTTTTATAAAACTAAGAAACGACTAATTGATGAATATACAGTCAAAGAAGTTTAAAATACTTTCAACGCAACCGAGTGCAAGTATTACTACAGTAGGCTTAACGAGGTTAACACTGTAACCGTTTAGTCGTTTAGTTCGCAGACTATAAAAACGAAATTAGAATGTAAGTGCCTAACATTAAGACAAAAAAAAAGACCTGCAATGCAGATCTTTTTTTATCCATACTCTTTATAAAACAGAGAAGGGTGTATTATTTTATTTTAATGTAGATTTAGAGTAGGTTGTCTTTATATGACTAATTGCCAAAGATACCATTAATAATAACTATGGCGAACCCACTTTCTCAATCGTAACATTCGTAATACCGCGGCTAACTAGACCAATCTTTTTGGCAGCACCGTAAGATAAGTCAAGAACACGGTTACCATGGAATGGACCACGATCATTTACTTTAACCACAACGCTTTTACCATTAGACTTATTGGTTACTTTTAAATAAGTATTAAAAGGTAAAGAGCGATGTGCAGCAGTCATGGAATGCATATCAAAACGTTCACCACTGGCAGTTTTTCTGCCATGAAATTTGCCGCCATACCAAGAAGCACGACCACTTTGTTTGAAATTATTGACCGAGTTTGAAGCCACTAAAGTAAGATGTGAAAGCACATCTTCATCATCTGTCGTTACCATGCTAGCGTTTGATTTAATCAAAGCACTATTGGTAGCAAGTGAAGTAGGTTCAAAAGATGTTTGAAGTAAAGAAGTCGGTTGGTTTTGTTTGCGTGCTAACTCATTGAGTACACTGTCGATATCGCTTGGGCTTTTAACGCTGATAGTTTGCTTAGTTTCAGTAGCAAGAGCTAAATTACTCGCTCCTACTATGCATGCTAGCGCACATAAAGCTGATGTGAATTTCTTCATAATTGCCTCGTAAGCATTTATCTAATGTCATAGAACTCAAAAGATTATGCATTTACTATTAAAATATACCTTTAATTGAAAAATAAATTAAAGATTAAAACTAATTGAATAAAAGATTACAGAGATTATTAATACTGACTGTAAAACCTTGAGTGCTAAAGATACACAACAAGTGTCACAAAGAAATGTGTCAGTGTTGTGTTTTTGTAACTTAACATCAATGGCACTAATATTGCAAGTGACGCTAGAGTTCAGCCCCTCTTTACTAATAACTTAAAAATACCGCTTCAGGCTATAAAAATATTGAACTCTAGGTAATTGAAACAGGTATTAAAAGTTAAAAATACCTTATTTTTAAATTAGTTCAAAATTTTCGATATTTATAAGATTAATCATAAATGACTTCGACAATTTCAAACTCAACGACACCGCTTGGCGTTTGAATACGGGCTTCATCACCCTCAGACTTGCCGATCAAGCCGCGAGCTATAGGTGAGTTAACTGAGATTTTGTTATTTTTAAAATCCGCTTCATCATCCCCGACTATCTGATAGCGTTTCTCTTCTTCAGTATCTAAGTTCTCAATCACCACAGTCACACCGAAGACAACTCGACCTTCACGAGGTAGTGTAGAAGGGTCGATAACTTGGGCGGCGGATAACTTAGCTTCTATATCACGAATACGAGCTTCACAAAATCCTTGTTGCTCACGAGCAGCATGATATTCAGCGTTTTCTTTTAAATCGCCATGTTCACGAGCTTCTGCAATAGAGGCGGTAATACGGGGACGATCAACCGTTTTAAGTTGTTTAAGCTCTGCTTCTAACGCAGCATGACCTTGAGGTGTCATAGGGTAACGTTGCATATCATCTTCCTCATATACATATAGATGAACAAAATTAATAAGTAAAAAAATCCCACAGCACCCTTCATCTGGGTCCTATGTGAATTAAAAATAAAGAATATAGAAAGTGATGACTATCGTACTAAAGATAGTGTACTAAAACTAACCACTATAGTCGTAGGCAAACTAAAGAGCGACAGCGTCAACCTCTCTAAGCCTACTAGAGTAGTACTTGCGCTCGGTTGGCTTGTATCTCATTTAGTTACCTATGACTATATAAAAACTTAAACAAATAAAATACTTACAAAACCTGCTTATAATAAAAATTGCTAACCGAAATCGTCGATTAGCAATATAAAATATAATAGACTATTGGCTTTACTTTTGACTTTAACTAAATTCAGCCGATTAAATATATAAATAAATTGGCTAATGAAATATAAAAGAGGCTATGTAAATAATAAAAGCCAATCAAAACTATTTAAGACTTTAAAAAAGTACGGTTTCATCAGAATGACCGACATATTAAACACTTAGTTAATGTTCACAATATCTAAAATCAAAGTAAAAAGCAAATGATATAAGTTAGCGTTCAGAGTTTTAAATCCTATGAACGCTAACCTTGAATGATTAAAAATACCTTATACTTTAGATCACATAGCTATTATGAGCACTAACTCTTTTAGACAACTCTAAGTATTTAAGCTTACTCTAAATGAAAGGATATTCCTATCTAGCAAGTTCGGCTTGAGCATGTAAGGTCTGTAGTTTATAAACCTCAAAGGGTAAGTCAATAGCGTATGATTTACATATCGCATTGGCCGCACCAAGTGTCGTCACATAGAATACTTTACTTTGTAAGGCATTTCGGCGAATGGAAAATGAGTCTTCTTGCGCCTGTTTGCCTTCAGTTGTATTAATAATAAGGTCAATTTCGCCATTTTTCAAGGCATCAACAATATGAGGACGACCCTCTGTCACTTTGTTGACTCGAGTACACTCAATAGCTTGTTCGCTAAGATACTGTTGTGTCCCAGCCGTCGCGACCAGCTTAAATCCATAATCAAGAAGCTGTTGAGCGATAGGCACTAAGTTTGGTTTGTCACTGTCGCGCACAGAGACAAAGGCCGTTTTAGTCTCGCCTTCTTTTGGCAATCCGGGCAGACGCTCATTGGTGGCGATAATACCTTTGTAGAAGGCCTCCCCAAAGGTCTTACCGACGCCCATAACCTCACCTGTTGATTTCATTTCAGGGCTTAAGATTGGGTCAACTCCTGGGAACTTAGCAAAGGGGAATACCGATTCTTTAACCGCAAAGAAGGCTGGCTTAATTTCTTTGGTAAATTTCTGGTCTTGTAACGATGTGCCTGCCATACAACGTGCTGCCACTTGCGCCAATGATGTACCGATACATTTAGAGACAAAAGGTACTGTACGCGCTGCACGAGGGTTCACTTCTAGAATATAAACCGTGCCATCCTTCACTGCAAACTGTACGTTCATCAGACCGACCACGCCAAGCTCTTTAGCCATAGCAATAGTCTGAACCCGCATTTCATCACAAATCTCTTGAGACAGTGAATAGGGGGGTAGTGAGCAGGCTGAGTCACCAGAGTGCACACCAGCTTGCTCAATGTGCTGCATGATACCGCCGATAACCACTTCATTACCATCGCTAACACAGTCAACATCGACCTCAATAGCGTCATCTAAGAAGCGGTCTAACAATACAGGTGCTTCATTCGACGCTTGGACAGCGGTACGCAGATAGTGCTTAAGCTCATCCTCATTATAGACGATTTCCATCGCACGGCCACCTAGTACATACGAGGGACGGACGACCAAAGGATAGCCGACATCTTTAGCTTTCACCAGTCCATCTTCCATACTTGTGGCAAGGGCATTTGGTGGCTGGATAAGGTTAAGCTGTTGAATCATATGCTGGAAGCGCTCACGGTCTTCTGCACGGTCGATAGCGTCAGGAGAGGTACCAATGATGTTGACGCCGGCAGCTTCTAAGCTACGCGCAAGCTTCAGCGGTGTTTGACCGCCAAACTGCACGATAACACCGTCTGGCTTTTCGATACGGACGATTTCTAGTACATCCTCTAACGTGATAGATTCGAAATATAAGCGATCTGAGGTGTCATAATCTGTCGATACCGTTTCAGGGTTACAGTTGACCATGATGGTCTCATATCCATCTTCACGCATGGCAAGAGCTGCATGTACACAGCAGTAATCAAACTCAATACCTTGACCAATACGGTTTGGACCACCGCCGATAACCATGATTTTTTTGTTATCAGTAGGATTAGCTTCACACTCGTCATCATAGGTTGAATACATATAAGCGGTAGAGGTTGCAAATTCAGCCGCACAAGTATCTACTCGTTTATACACAGGGAAAACGTCAAGGTCCCAACGTTTTTTACGCAGCTGTTTTTGTGATACGCCAAGTAATTTAGCCAAACGAAGATCTGATAATCCTTTACGTTTAAACTGACGTAAGTTTTTCGCAGTCAATCCACCAAATCCTAAAAGTTTTACTTGTTTTTCAGTGTTGACGATATCTTCTATCTGTACCAAGAACCAGGGGTCGATATTGGTAAATTTAAAGACGTCATCAACACTCATACCCAAACGGAAAGCGTCTGCTAAATAGAAGATACGCTCAGGTGTCGGTACCGTCAGACGCTGTTTAATCTCAGCTTTGACTTTATCTTCACTGATCTTACCAGCTTTTAACGCTGCGAAATCGATTTGCTCATCAAAGCCGTCAGCACCAGTCTCTAAGCCGCGCAATGCTTTGTGCATAGACTCTTGGAAGTTACGGCCGATAGCCATGACTTCACCCACAGATTTCATCTGAGTGGATAAGATATTTTCTGCCTGAGGGAACTTCTCGAAATTAAACCGAGGTATCTTAGTCACTACATAATCAATAGATGGCTCAAAGCTTGCTGGCGTTTTGCCACCAGTAATATCATTATTAAGCTCATCAAGGGTATAGCCTACTGCAAGTTTTGCAGCGATTTTTGCAATTGGGAAACCAGTCGCTTTAGAAGCAAGCGCAGAGGAGCGTGATACCCGAGGGTTCATCTCAATCACAACCATACGACCGGTTTGCGGATTGACCCCAAACTGAACGTTAGAACCGCCCGTTTCGACACCGATCTCACGTAATACCGCTAAAGAGGCGTTACGCATGATCTGATATTCTTTATCAGTAAGTGTTTGCGCCGGGGCAACGGTGATAGAATCTCCTGTATGTACGCCCATCGGATCTACGTTTTCGATGGCACAAATAATGATACAGTTGTCATTTTTGTCGCGTACCACCTCCATTTCATACTCTTTCCAACCAATCAGCGATTCATCAATCAATAACTGGTGAGTAGGGGATAGGTCAAAACCGCGCTCACAAATTTCGATAAACTCATCCCGATTGTAGGCGATACCGCCGCCAGAGCCACCCATGGTAAACGAGGGACGGATAATACAGGGGAAGCCTAAGCTTGCTTGAATCTCAAAAGCTTGATCCATAGTCTCGGCAATCTCAGCTCGCGGACACTCAAGACCAATACGTTTCATCGCTTGGTCAAATAGGTCGCGGTCTTCTGCCATCTCAATGGCGTCTTTGGTAGCCCCGATTAATTCAACATTGTATTTCTCTAACACCCCATGTTTGTCAAGGTCTAAGGCGCAGTTCAATGCCGTTTGACCACCCATGGTTGGCAAAATGGCGTCTGGACGTTCTTTATCGATAATTTGTTCGACGGTTTGCCAAGTAATGGGCTCTATATATGTGGCATCTGCCATCACAGGATCGGTCATGATAGTGGCAGGGTTGGAGTTAACCAAGACCACTCGGTAGCCTTCTTCCCGCAATGCTTTACACGCTTGAGCGCCTGAGTAATCGAACTCACACGCCTGCCCAATGACGATGGGACCTGCGCCGATGATTAGGATGCTTTTGATGTCGGTACGTTTTGGCATAAGTCTCTCTTCTATTTATTTAATTCTGCTTATTTAATTCTGCTTATTTAATTCTGCTGGTATGTATGGGTACAACTTTAGCTTTAGCAAATAAATATGCTTGATTAAACTTGCTTAGCCGTTGCCATCATGTCTGCAAACTTCTTAAACAACTCGGCAGCATCATGAGGTCCAGGACTGGCTTCTGGGTGACCTTGGAAGCTAAATACGGGCTTATTGGTCAGCTCAATCCCCTGATTAGTACCATCAAACAAAGAGCGATGAGTTGGTTTGACGTTATCAGGAAGCGTCGACTCATCGACTGCAAAGCCGTGGTTCTGACTGGTAATCATTACGTGCTTGCTCTGTAAGTCCTGCACAGGGTGGTTGGCACCGTGGTGACCGGTTTTCATTTTCATGGTTTGCGCACCGCTGGCAAGACCAACCAACTGATGACCTAAGCAAATACCAAAGGTTGGAATATCCGTCTCTTCAATAATATGACGCACCGCATCGATGGCATAACCACATGCTGCTGGGTCACCAGGGCCATTAGATAAAAAAATACCATCTGGGTTCATCGCCAGTACATCGGCAATCGGGGTAGTGGCAGGCACGACCTTAACTTTACAACCCGTGTCTACCAACATACGTAAGATATTGGTCTTAGTACCGAAGTCATATGCCACCACATCGAACTTATGATCAATATGTTCGCCAAGCTTTTTATAATAACCACCGGTTTGCGTTTCAGTAACGCCATGCACTCCACGGTCTGCAAGCTCCCAAGTGCCTTCAGTCCATTCAAAGCCTTGTTGGTTGCAACACTCTTTTGCCAGATCCATCCCTTTTAGACCTGCAAAGCCTTTTGCAAGCTCAAGTGCTTTATTGATATCATCATCGGTCAAGGATTCACCATTACTGGCAGTCAGGATACAGCCATTTTGAGAGCCTTTATCGCGTAGGATTCGGGTCAGCTTGCGGGTATCAATTTCTGCAATGGCAACGGTTTCTTGACGAATAAGATAATCGGTTAAGCTTTCACTATTTCGAAAGTTTGAGGTGGTCAGGGTCGCATCACGAATAATCAAACCTTCCGCCCAGATTTGATGTTTTTGATAAATATCACCAGATTCTGCATCTTCGTTATTGGTCCCTGTATTGCCAATATGCGGGTAGGTGAGGGTGACGATTTGCTTGGCATAACTAGGATCGGTGAGTATTTCTTGATAGCCGGTCATTGAGGTATTAAAGACGACTTCTCCAACTCGATTGCCTGAGGCACCGATTGAGATGCCACGAAAAATATTACCATTTGCTAACGCTAAAACGGCTTCAACGTCAGTTGAGGTTGTGTTTGCTGTGTCTTGATGTGCGCCCATATTCTCACCTTTATAATTCGTGTTTGTCATGACCTGATTTTGCTAAAACTGCTAGTGATTATTTAGCTTCGATATATAGTTATGTATAGGGTTCTGTGCCACTATTGAATTCATGCAATTAACTGCTGATAAAATTACTCGATTTAACGATTCGACTTGACTATTAAAAATTGTGTCAAGACTGTGAGGCTAACAAAATTTAGTCACAAAAAAGCGAGTAGACCAATAACAGAAAACAACAATATCACTAAAGGTAACGTTATTAGTGAGTGTTGCAAACTGTGTCATGTCTACTCGCTTAGGTACAGATTTTGCATATTATACAAAAACTGACCCTAAATGGCTACATTAATTATTCAATTAGTTATTTAAAGAATAAATCCTAGCCATCAAAAAGATTTAAGACTGACGTCATAAACTAAAAGCTGAGCGCTAAAACTAAAAGTTATACTCTAAAATTAGAATTTAACGCTAAATTTAAAATTTAAGCGCTAAAATTGATAGTGTACGGCTAACTGGTATGATTCAGGTGCGAGATTGGCGCTGATGTGTAGGTTATCATTGTCATAGCTTTTGGTAAAAAAAAGACTACTAGCTACGCCTAGCGCTGCACCAGCCAGTACGTCAGAAGTATGATGCTTGTCTGCCTCTACTCGGCTATAGCCAACAAAAGTCGCACCAATATAGGCTGGGATACTCACTTCCCAGCCATAGCGTTTATGAATGAAGCTGGCACTCTGAAAGGCAATAGAAGTATGACCTGACGGAAATGAGTCATTATCACTATGATCAGGGCGTTCTTTATCAACAAGCTCTTTTAGACCATAGGTCGCCACCGCATTGGTCGCAAAAGATTTATAAAACTGGTTGCGTCCTTCCTCGTCGTTCATATAAAAGGTCGACCCATAGGCAACAGCAGGGATGGCAACCATCACGATATCGCCAGCCGTTTCGATATCTGAGCTGCCGGCATAAGCAGGGCAGGCCGCCATCATAGCACCTGATAATAGTAGGGCGGAAGAATATGTGTATCGCATCAACTATTTCCTAAAAACTATTTTCTAAAAGATGGCTCGTTCCTAAAAGAAGGCTCATTCCTAAATGAAGGCTTGTCAGCTCAACAAGACTTGAACTTAAAAGGTTCGGCTTAAGTTTTGATAGACTTTTAATCATTGGCCTGTTCATGTTTGCGATATTGGATCGAATTAAATAATGACAATCCAATAAACGCCACCCCAATAAGCCCAGTTACCAGCTCAGGTACATGAAACTTCATGGACAATAGCATGATAATTGCCAGTGCCCCAATCGCATAATGGGCGCCATGCTCTAAGTAAACAAATTCATTCAGCGTGCCTTTATCTACCAAGAAAATCGTCATAGAGCGCACAAACATCGCACCAATCGCTAAGCCCAACATGATGATGATCACATCATTGGTAATCGCAAACGCACCAATCACCCCGTCAAAACTAAATGAGGCATCTAATACTTCAAGATAAATAAAGCCTGCAATACCGCCCTTCAATATAGTTGAGGACACGCCCGAAGTATTGGTAATAATGTTGCCTTTCGCATCCGTTAGCACCTCGCCGTCATCCGTATCGTTGCTACCCTCAAGCATGGTTGAGAGTACATTGACCCCCAAATACACCAAAATACCCCAGATACCGGCCATTAATATAACCGACTGATGGGCGTCATCGACCCAGCTTAAAGAGATCATCAATACCACTATGGCCACAAAGGTACTCATGGCATCCACTTTGCTAAACCGTCTCAGTTTGCCCTCAAACCATTTAAACCAAAGAACGTCTTTATCTCCAAACAGGAAGGTTAAGAAGACCAGTAACAAGAACATACCACCAAACGCAGAAATCTCAGCATGATGCGCGTTGAGATGCTCGGCATATTGGGCGGGCTCATTTAAAGCAAGTTGGATGACCTCGAAGAAGCCTAAATTAGCGGTCACTGCTACAATAACGATAGGGAATACCAAGCGCATACCGAAGACGGCTACCAAAATGCCGATTGTTAAAAATATCTTTTTCCAGAAGTCATTCCAGCCTTTTAAAATAGAGGCATTGACCACCGCATTATCAAAAGACAACGATATTTCCATAATCGCTAAGATGACCGTAATGGCAAGCGCCTTACCCAATCCGGGGACGCCACCATGTGAGAAGCCCCACCACGCTGCGACGATTAAACAAAAAATAGTAAAAATAAAATCGAATAAAAAATGACGCATAGGGTATCCAGAAGATTCAGCCGTTTTAATTAGAGCAGTTTAGTTATTAATGTGTTAAACGTTAATAATATAACTATAAAAAATGACTATATAAAGGGCAGTAAAAAAATTGTTTTGATAGATGGAGCAGATAATAGCACGAGTACAACGGACAATAAATTGACTTTATAACAAATGATTGGATAATGCTCATAAAAAGATAGTATACAATATAATAAAATGACCGAATTAGACTCTTCACTATTAATACGAAACTATTAAGACTTAGCAATTAAGAACTAACTATTAAGACATAAAGCAATTAAAAGGATTTTCAACATGATATATAAGTATTTGGATAAAGCCCCTCAGTTTGCGACGCCCTTTGAAGGTTGGGTTGCCGATAGTGCCCGAGTCATCGGCGATGTATCACTCGGTCATAAAGCCAGCGTTTGGTTTGGTGCGGTGATTCGAGGCGATAATGCCCGCATTAATATTGGCGACTTTAGCAATGTGCAAGAAAATGTGGTGATTCATACCGATGCAGGTCTCGAAGTGACTATCGGCGATTATGTGACCATTGGTCATTTGGCGATGCTGCATGGCTGTAGCGTCGGTGAAAACAGCCTAATCGGTATCGGTTCCGTGGTACTCAATAATGCGAAAATCGGTAAAAACTGTATTATAGGTGCAAAAGCATTGGTCACTGAAGGCAAAGAAATTCCAGATAACTCACTGGTGATGGGGTCGCCGGCAAAAGTGGTCAAAACGCTCAGCGATGGGCAAGTGGCGATGCTTAAGATGTCCGCCTTACATTACGCCCATAAGTGTCAAGAGTTTAAGACAGGTCTTGAAGAGATGCCGCTGCCTGATTAGGGATATCGTATTAATCATTTTAAAGCTTAAAGATATCACGCTAACCGTTTGAAGCTTATCGCGCTTTTCGCTACTATCTTGGCTTGCACAAGGCGATGCGTGTGGCTTTATCCCGTTCCTGCTACCGCGAGAACGGTCTAAAGCTCACGCCTCTGCCTCATGCGTCACCAAGTATATCCGCTGCAATCACGGCTAAACCGCACCCCTTTCACACTCAGGTTAAGGGTTAACAGACCCTAAAACTTTAATCACTTATAAAAGTGTTTTTTAAAAGGTATTTTATGCAATCAAAAGAATTGGCTTTATTTGACTTAGATCATACGTTATTGGATGTCGATAGTGATTATCTTTGGGGGGAATATATTGTTAAAAACGGTTTGGTTGATGAGGCAGAGTATCGCACAGCGAACCAGCGCTTTTATGAAGAGTATATCGAAGGCACCTTAGATGCGACAGAATACAATGAATTTGTGGCGCAGTTTTTAAGTAGCTTACCGATGGACAGACTGTGTGAGCTACGTGAAGACTATATCAAAACTGAGATCAAGCCGCATATGCGCCCCCAAGCGATCAGTACCCTGCGTCATCATTTGGAGGCTGGGCATGATGTGGTTATCATTTCGGCGACGAATGACTTTGTGGTGTGTGCCATTGCTGAACGATTCGGTATCGAGCAGGCAAATGTATTGGCAACGCCACTTGAGGTCAAAAATAACCGCTATACCGGTAAGCTAACGGACAAGCCAAACTTCAAAGACGGTAAGCTCTATCATCTAACAAAGTGGCTTGATATACAGCAAGAGCAAGGCATCACTTATGATAAAACGTATGCTTATTCCGACTCAAAAAATGATTTGCCCTTGCTTGAGTGGGCGGATGTGGCTATCGCAGTCACGCCAGACGATGTACTTCATGCCCATGCCTTAGCGCACCGCTGGGCGGTTGAAGACTGGTCACTTTAAACTGGTCACTTTAAACTAGTCACTTTAAATAGCGAAATTAAGAATATCTAGTCATAACCTCTAATGTATTAGCGTTAGACTTATTTTAATGTATTTCTCAGTTATCCCGTTATCAACTTATTAAGTTCACGGTAGGCTGGTGCTTTTAGCCCAGCAAATAAAGACCTTTAATCAAAAATGCTGGGCTAAAGCCACAGCCTACGTTAAGAGTTGTGAATGAAGTACTCTTTATAATCTTTTACAAACTTATTAACCCCTGACAGCTTTTTATAAACCTTAGGAATATCAATGGAAATTAATCAATATCAAGAACAAATCAAAGACTTAACCGATCGTTCGCAGGATTTGCGGAGGTATCTTTGACTTTGATGGTAAGTCAGAGCGTCTAGAAGAAGTGAACCTTGAAATGGAGAACCCTGATCTTTGGAATGATCCAGAGCGGGCGACCAAAATCAGCAAAGAAAAAAGCCAGTTAGACGGCGTGATTAATACCATAACAGGGTTAGAAACCACCTTAGAAGATGCAGCCGCCATGCTAGAGCTGGCAGTAGAGGCGGATGATGAGAGTCTACTTGCCGATGTGCAAAGTGAATTAAATGCGGCACAGGCTCAAGTTGACGATCTAGAATTTAAACGTATGTTCAACGGTGAGATGGATGCCAATAACTGCTTTGTCGATATTCAGTCGGGTAGTGGTGGTACTGAGGCACAAGATTGGGCAGAAATGCTACTGCGGATGTATACGCGCTGGTGTGAAGCGCATGGCTTTAAGGTCGATATCACCGAAGTCTCTGCCGGTAGTGTGGCGGGCATTAAGTCGGCATCCTTTAAGGTATCAGGCGATTATGCGTTTGGCTGGCTGCGTACCGAAACAGGGGTTCATCGTTTAGTGCGTAAGTCACCTTTTGATAGCAATAATGGGCGTCATACCTCGTTTGCCGCGGTATTTGTGTCGCCTGAAATTGATGACGATATCGACATTGATATCAATCCTGCAGATCTGCGTATTGATACTTACCGCTCAAGCGGTGCCGGTGGTCAACATGTCAATACCACCGATTCTGCGGTACGCATTACTCATGAGCCGACCAATATCGTCGTACAGTGTCAGAATGAGCGTAGCCAACATGGCAACAAAGCCACTGCAATGAAGATGCTGCGTGCTAAGCTGTATGAGCTTGAGATGCAAAAGCGAATGGAGAAACAACAAGCGGTTGAGGACAATAAGTCCGATGTTGGTTGGGGCAGTCAGATTCGATCGTATGTACTCGATGACTCACGCATCAAAGACTTACGCACAGGTGTTGAGACCTTTAATACTGGCGCGGTATTGGATGGTGATCTGGATCAGTTTATTGAAGCCAGCTTAAAGGCAGGATTATAGTCTCTAGCTGAGCGATCATAATACCGTAGTATTACTGTAGCTTTTAGGATTGAAACAGATAAAACGACATCAGTAAAAATGGGTTTTATCTGTTTTTAATTTGATAATAAGGGTTCTAACACGCTTTGAATGCCATACTCTTCAATAGTACCCGTTATAAAATCTGCCTTTAGTTTGAGAGTGGGCTGAGCATCACCCATTGCAACAGCAAAGCCGACCGCATCAAACATCTCTAAATCATTAAAACCATCACCAATCGCCATGGCATCTTTGATATCAATATTTAGATAATCACACATATCTTGTACGCCGCGCGCTTTCGATGCTTCTATAGGTAAAATATCTCCGCCAACATGATGCCAATAGACCAGCTTTAATCCCCGCTTAGCAAAGTCAACATCTTCTAGCCTTTGAGTTTCACTATTAAAAAAGACAGAGCATTGATAGACATCATTAGATTGGTAATAGTCTGGATCTATGATGGCGTTTGGATTATTCGCAATAAAAGCACGTATCGCTGCGTTATCATTCGCCCATGCCAGATGACGGTCAGAGTCAAACTTATGAACTACATCCTTTTGGATACATAGCTCATGTATTCGGCTGGATTGATCACGGCTCAGCGGA
This sequence comes from Psychrobacter sp. CX5, assembly GCF_057621535.2. Taxonomy (NCBI): domain Bacteria; kingdom Pseudomonadati; phylum Pseudomonadota; class Gammaproteobacteria; order Moraxellales; family Moraxellaceae; genus Psychrobacter; species Psychrobacter sp. CX5. Next base: position 2,326,470 of record NZ_CM177735.1, read on the forward strand.
TAGTGACTGATAATGCCTTTTTTATCAAAGCTATATTGACCATTGGTACAGACAATAGCATCGAGGACGTCTGCGTCCAGTAACTGATAAATATCTTTAGGAATGATGGACTTTGAGCGACCAGTGGCAATAACTAGCTTAATATCAGTGGCAGCAAGCTGTTCTAATGTCGCTTGGTTATGCGGCGCGATAATACCGTCTCGACTTAAGGTATCGTCAATATCAAAGAAGATAACTTTCGGTCTAAACACTGGGGATTTTATGTCGGTCTCAATCATGGCATTCCTAAAATCAAATGTTAAGGTCTATTACGAATGTTCAGACCTTATTTAACAAACTATTAGTCATTTATGCAATATATAGTAAAACTGTATTTTAATGAGCAATCGTTGTGACGTGTGGTGATACGCAGCGCAGCCATGCTAGGATACTTTAATAACGACAAGCCACAGTCTTGCCTGATTTATTAATACACTGTGTATTGTTATTGATAGTGGCGACTTCTGCAACGCCGTCTATAAATACAAAGTAATTTGCGCCCATATAGTTCACACTATAGCGTTCAACATTTTTATCAGAATATTTGAAAGGAATGACGGTTCGGTTAGCGCCATCAATAAAGCCCCAGTTGCCATTTTTAAGTACGCCTGCAAGATCTTCACTAAAGGGACGGATTTCATCATAGATAAAAGGTATTGCAACTTTTCCAGTCTTGGTGATATACCCCCATTTCTTACCATTGTACATCCCTGCTAATCCTTGAGAAAATCCATAGGCACCAGCAAAATTACCATCTATACCTTCATATTGAGTAGGAATGACCTCTTGGCCGTCTTGGTTAATAAAGCCCCATTTGCCAGATTTGGACATGACAGGTGCCAACCCTTCAGAAAAGGACTCTACTTCTTCATATTTATTGTTAAATGGCCATATAATTTTATTCTTGGTATCAATAATGCCTACTTTGCCATTTTTGGCGACCAATATGCGCCCGTTTACAACAGGTTCTGCCCAAGTCTCGTTGTATTTATCATTATCTGGATCCATTAAGTTATCATAAATAGTAGGCACCACCAATTTACCTTGAGTATTCATATAACCGACTTTATCATTCTTCATAACCGCAAATACACCGTCATGAATATCCCAATAGTCAACCTTGTTATAGCCCTTAAGGTTAACTATTAACTTTCCTTGCTTGTTTAATAACCCTTGCAGGTTATAGTCTTTATCATGAGCAACGAAATACTTATCTTCATTGGTACAGTCAACTTCTGGATAATTCGTTTTTGGAGGATGGCACTCATATTCAGCAAAAGCAGGTAGGGCTATACTTGACACTGTTAGTGCCGCTAATAGGGGTAGCATAACTTTTGAGATAGAGTTAGTCATAAAGGGTTTCCTTAAGGTAGTATCAGAATAGAGAAAGTAATGGTGAACGCCAGTTTAAAAGTCATTGTCATTAGGGGTTATTAATAGCGACTATATAAAAGCTACTATATCAAACTGACGTTTCAAAATATTTAAAAACATCAATAATTTATCACTTTTATTAACTTTGCTTCAAGTATAACTCAATCCAATGAGTTGATGTTTTTCATGAGCGATTGTGTAACGTCAGTTGGCTCGGTTTTATAGGTTTTGAGGGGTTCAGTAGTGAGTCATCATTTAACCCGTCATTTATTTGTCTATTTATTTATGATCCGTCTGGGTATCTGCTACACTTGAGCTAAGCGATAAATGCCACCTATGGACAAAATTGGACGACAACTCTAAACTGAAACTCTAACCAAAGCATTTATTAAATAAGGCCATTGATCAAAGACTTAATGGTTATTCTTCATTTTATTTAACTCTATTGAACGTAAAGCAATTGAACGTAAAGCAATTGAACTTAAACCCATTAAACTTAATCCTATTTAAACTTAATCCTATTTAAACTTAATCCTATTTAAACGAATAATATAACGATAAGACTTCTATGACTCTATCCTCTTCAGATACTCAGCCCACTACAACTTCTACTGGCACCTCTACCAATCTAGCAGCTTTTATTTGGTCAGTCGCTGACTTGTTACGCGGAGATTTTAAGCAATCGCAATATGGTCGCATTATCTTACCATTTACCCTGCTACGCCGATTAGAATGCGTATTAGAACATTCAAAGGATGATGTCCTTAATGAGGTACAACGTCTGGCTGACTTACCTAATGACAAAAAACCAAAGACTGAAGAAGCGGAAGCGATTTATTTACTGCGTAAGACGGGTGGCCTTGCATTTTATAACACCTCACCGTTAACACTTGCGAAAATGGGTCAAAGCGATATTGAAGCCAATTTAAGTCACTATATTCAGTCATTCTCAAAAGATGCGCGTGAAATATTTGCCCACTTTAAATTTGAAGAGTTTGTTGGTCAGTTAAACGATGCCAACTTATTGTATAAAGTGGTGCAGAAGTTTATGAACATCGATTTGAGCCCTGAAGCTGTTTCCAACCATGAGATGGGATTAGTGTTTGAGGAGTTGATCCGCCGCTTTGCAGAAAGCTCGAATGAGACCGCAGGGGAGCACTTTACCCCGCGCGATATTGTACGCCTAACCACGTCTTTGGTATTTATGGAGGACGATGCCGCACTAAGCAAAGAAGGTATCATTCGTACTATTTATGACCCCACCGCAGGTACGGGTGGCTTTTTATCGTCAGGCATGGAGTATGTGCTAGAGCTGAACCCGAATGCGGTGATGCGTGCCTTTGGGCAGGAGTTAAACCCTGAGTCCTACGCAATTTGTAAAGGCGATATGTTGATTAAAGGGCAAGAGGTTAGCCGCATCAAGCTTGGCAATACCTTGTCTGATGATCAGCTGGCAGGTCAACAGTTTGATTATATGTTGTCTAATCCGCCGTTTGGTGTGGACTGGAAAAAGATAGCTGGCGAGATTAAAGATGAACATACTCAAAAAGGCTATGACGGTCGTTTTGGACCCGGTGTACCACGGGTGTCAGATGGCTCGCTACTGTTCTTATTGCATTTAATTAGTAAGATGCGATCTTCATCTGGTTCGGATGACAGTCATCAGGGTAGTCGTATCGGTATTATCTTGAATGGGTCGCCCTTATTTACAGGTGGGGCAGGTAGTGGTGAGAGTGAAATCCGTCGTTATATTTTGGAATCAGATCTATTAGAAGCCATTGTCGCACTGCCCACCGATATGTTTTACAACACCGGTATTGCCACCTATATTTGGATATTAACCAATCACAAAGCCCCTGAGCGTAAAGGTAAGGTACAGCTTATCGACGGCACTAATTTGTATAGCAAGATGCGTAAGTCACTTGGCTCTAAGCGTAATGAGATGAGTGAAGAGGATATCAAGGTTATTACCCGCACCTTTGGCGACTTTGAGGTGGTTGATGCCCGCGCTTTAGACAAGCCAGCCGATGTGAAGTCAAACCGTGGTCGTCAGTCAGCCACACCAAAAGCTGACACCCCAAAGACTTTTGCCAGTAAAATCTTTGAGACCCATGAGTTTGGCTATCGCCGTGTGACTATTGAGCGTCCACTACGTCTGTCAGCACAAATGAGCGATGAGACGATTGAATCGCTACGTTATGTTGAGCGCACCTATGATTTGGTCATGCCAGCGTTATATGAAAAATTCGGTAAGCAGTGGAACGAGGAGAATTATGGCAGCTTTGATTCAAATAGTGTTGATGATGATACTCAAGCGCCGAGTGATATGGAGGTTGAAGCTCGTGCCATGATTAAGGCTGACTTTAGTGAGTTAAAAGAGAAGCAAATTAAAGAGGTGTTAAATCCTAAGCTGTGGCGTGAGCAGTTGGCCATTATGAACGCTGCTAAAGCGTTGCAACAAGAAATTGGCACAGCGCAGTTTGATGACTTTAATGAGTTTGATGTGTTATTCAAAAAAGCCATTAAAGACACTGGCTTGACACTATCTGCCAAAGACAAAAAACAAATTCTAAATGCAGTAACGTGGAAAAATCCTGATGCTAAGCGGGTAATTAAAAAGACGGTTAAAGAAGCCAATCCATTATATGGAGCGTTTGAGATTACGGATAGTGGTTTAAAAGGTAAGGGTAAATTAAAAGTCGTCGAATATGAGACGGATAGCGACCTACGTGATTATGAAAACATACCTCTAGACCCAAGCGTGAGTACCAATTCGCTGATTGAAAGCTACTTTAAGCGTGAGGTACAACCGCATGTGCCTGATGCTTGGATTGATGCTGGCAAGCGTGATGCCATTGATGAAGAGATTGGTATAGTTGGTTATGAAATTCCGTTTAACCGACATTTTTATGTGTACGAGCCACCACGACCGCTTAGCGAGATTGATGCCGACTTGGATAAGGTGAGTAGCGAGATTATGCAATTGCTTAGCGAGGTGCATTCGTAATGGCTGAGTCGCAAGTAAGTGAAGTCGCTTTAAAGTATATGGTTGAGGATGATTCAGTTAAGCAAATCAATCGCTATAAAGCGTATCCTGAGTATAAGGATTCTGGGGTTGAGTGGTTGGGTGAGATACCGAATGGTTGGGAGGTTATCAAAGGTGGTTATCTTGGATATTTATTCGGTTCAGAAACAATACCAGAAAACTTAGTATTGGACAGTGGACAACTACCCTTCATAAAAGTATCAACCTTATCTTCAAATGGACTTGAAATACAAACCCCTGAATGGTTCATTTCCACAAAAATAGATAAATTAGTCAGAACTAGAAGCGGCTATATTGTTTTCCCTAAGCGTGGGGCTGCAATTTTCACTAATAAAGTAAATATTATTGAATTAAACTCAGTGATTGACCCTAATTTAATGGGTTGGAAGATAGATAGTGCTATAGCTCTCACTGAATACGTAGCTCTATTATTAAAAACAAGACGTTTAGATGATATAGCTGATGTATCTACAGTTCCTCAAATAAATAATAAACATATAGCTCCTCAGAAGTTTCCTTTACCTTCAATTAGAGAACAAAAAAAAGTTATTGATTTTCTAGGCTTTGAAACCACCAAAATCGACACGCTTATCGAAAAACAGCAACGCCTAATCGAGCTATTAAGCGAAAAGCGTCAAGCGGTGATTAGTCATGCCGTGACCAAAGGCTTAAATCCTGATGTGTCGATGAAAGATTCGGGGGTTGAATGGTTGGGGCAGGTTCCTGAGCATTGGGAGATTCTAAAATTAAAGCATTTGATTAAAGCTCTTGAATCAGGCTGTAGTGTAAATGCTGCTGATATACCCGCTAACTCTAACGAAGTTGGTGTTCTAAAAACCAGTTGTGTTTATACAAGAACTTTTAGAGTTGAAGAAAATAAAACCGTTATCCTAGAGGATTTAAGTCGAGTTAAATGTCCTGTACGTGAAGGTGCGATTATTATAAGCCGCATGAATACGCCTGATTTAGTGGGGGCGAGTGCTATTGTCAAAGAGGATATTAGTAACATCTACCTTCCTGATCGACTATGGCAAACAATATTTGATGATGCTTATGAACTTGAGCCTGAGTTCTTAGCGCATTTTATGACAATAAAAGGGTTTAGAACTCAAATATCGTTAGCAGCTGAAGGTGCAAGCAGTAGTATGCAGAATATAGCAAAAGAAGATTATCTAGCTATTAATTGCGCTTTGCCACCTATCAGTGAACAAAAACAGATTGTGGATTCTATTAATTCTAATATTGCTAAGTTTGAACTATTGATTGAAAAAGCTAATCAAGCAATACAACTGATGCAAGAACGCCGAACCGCCCTTATTTCGGCTGCGGTCACGGGTAAGATTGATGTTAGGGATTGGGTTGCTCCGTAGGGTGCGTCTTACGCACCATTTCTGAACTTTCTCTATTGTGTTTTTCGAAATCTATAGCTTTTAATGCAAAAACTAACTATTAAGGACTTAAAAATGACAAAAAAATTTATATATAATTCTGATGAGTTTGAGAAACAAGCCCAAAGATTTATTATTCCACTCTATATGAAGGATGAGCTCAATAATTACATTTACTCATCGACAGGTACTTATATTCAATACAATAGATTTTTTTATTTGGTTTGTGCCGCTCATGCTGTATCGAAAAAGGAAAGTATAGATGATTTATATTGGTTGTCGCCAACAGGTGAAAAGATTCAAGTTATAAGCGAATGTTTAAATTATAAGGTTTTTGAAGACGATGATATTATTATTGTAGATTATTTTAATAAAAGATATAGCGATAGGAATTACTTCAACTTAAATTACCAAGTACCACTAGAAAATATTAAAGATTACTTTACAGATAGATTTTATTGGATAGGTTTTCCTAATAGCTGGAATAAGTTGAAAAATATTTCTAGGACTAAAGGTGCCGAATCTTTGAAGGAGAAATTTACACATATAGATTCGAGTGGCACGTATATGAAGAATGCCAGATATTTTATGATGCCAGCAATGGGGGTAAAACCGGACAATGATGATGAAATCAAAGGTAAAATACCAAATAAAGATATAGAGCTAAAATACAAAGGTAGGATAAGTGATGCGCCAAGCCTTAAGGGAATGAGTGGAGGAGCTTTTTTTACTACTGTCATAACAGGTACTCAATATCACAAATTCGAATCTATTGATAAGTCTTATATTTTTCTCGGCATAGGAGTTGAACACAGTAAGAGTGATATTGTAAGAGGCGTTTCAAAGAAAAGACTCCTAGAACTTTTTGAACAATATCAAACCGAATATCCCTTGGAATTTAAGATTGTTGACAAAGTTAATTTTGATAAATAAAGATAACAGGTGTAGGGTGCGCCCCGCGCACCAATTACCCACATTGGTTTTAATGGTGCGCAGGGCGCACCCTACAACAAAATGCTTATTATGATTCGGGTTTAACTATACACTATGTTTGATATTCACGTAAGCTTTGCCGATTAGGGTGGTTTAGCCCCGATTGCAGTGGAAATACTTGGCAAAGCATGGGGTTGCAGGCACTTGGCAAGAGACGTTATCGAGATAACAGGAACGGCTATTGCCAGTAGTGCCTGCCCCCATGCTAGCCAAGATAGTAACGAAAAGCGGGAATAGCTACGGATAAGGCTTTTTAAAAGTATCAATACCTATCAATGAAATCGCAGCTATCGACAGAACAATATTTATAATTTCTAAAAAGGTGTAAAGGATGACCAATAATAACAACACGGATGGCGCAAGCATTGAAATTTATGAATTGGACAATGGGCAAGCGAATATAGAGATTCGCTTAGAGAAAGAGACGTTGTGGCTATCTCAAGCACAGTTGGCGACTCTTTTTGATAAAGATACCGATACGATTGGCTTGCATCTGAGAAATATTTATAAAGAAGGTGAGCTGGATGAAAAAGCAACTACCGAGGAATCCTCGGTAGTTCGTCAAGAAGGCAATCGACAGGTACGGCGTAAGATTCGTTTTTATAATTTAGATGCGATTATCTCGGTAGGCTATCGGGTAAATTCTAAGAAAGGTACGCAGTTTAGGATATGGGCGACCAATCGTTTAAAGGAATACTTACAGCAAGGTTATATCATAGACAAACAGCGCTTTGAGAAAAATGCAGATGAGTTGCAACAAGCGTTAGCATTGATTAAGAAGACAGCACAAAGCCCAGCGTTAAAGACGGATGAGGGGCGAGGGCTGGTGGAGATTATCAGCCGTTATACGCAAACCTTTTTGTGGTTGCAGCGTTATGATGAGGGTTTGCTAGATGAGCCAAATGTTGAGGAGGGCGGTGTGTTGCCAAGCCCTGATGAGGCAATGGCAATGCTAAATGAGTTAAAAGCACAACTTATAGATAAGGGTGAGGCGACTGAGCTGTTTGCAAACCCTCGGGGTGATGGGCTGGCAAGTGTGCTGGGTACGCTTGAGCAAACGGTATTTGGCGAGCCTGCATACCCCTCTATTGAGAGCAAGGCAGCACATCTATTGTATTTTATGGTTAAGAATCATCCATTTACAGATGGCAATAAGCGAAGTGGTGCGTTTATGTTTGTGGACTTTTTGCACCGCAATCATCGCCTACTTAATAGTAAGGGCGATATGGTGATTAATGATACAGGACTTGCTGCACTGACATTACTTGTTGCAGAGTCTGACCCCGGCCAAAAAGAGACGCTTATTAAGCTAATTATGAATATGCTGTCACTTGAAAATACGATTTAACGCATTTGCGATAAACAAAACAACCAAACGGACGAACCATGACGGATATCACGCGGGAATCAACCTTTCAAAACGACATCATTAATGAGATGGTGGCTAATGGCTGGGTGCAAGGGACAAACGCCAATTATCAACGTGAGACTGCCTTGTATGAGCGGGATGCGCTTGATTATGTACAGCAGACGCAAGCGGATGAATGGGATAAGTTTTGCCGTCTGTTTCCGCAAGATCCAGAAAGTCAGTTTATTAAGCAATTGGTCAAACAGTTAGGCAAAGTCAATGAACAAACAACCGATCGAGCGTCACGTACTTACGGTACTTTGGGTGTGCTGCGTCATGGATTGAAGATTCGAAATACTCGTTTTAGTCTCTGTCAATTTAAGCCGGAGCATGGACTAAACCCCGAAGTATTGGCTCGCTATAAGGGGAATATCTGTCGTGTCGTGCTTGAGGTAGTCTATAGCGCTCATTTAAGCCCTAAAGACGCTGATGAGGCGACAGGTAATACTAGAAAGTCTGCCAAACGGCATCGCATCGATTTGGTGTTGTTTGTTAATGGATTGCCCGTGGTGACCATGGAACTTAAATCTGAATTTAAACAAGCCGTTGAAAACGCTAAACTACAATACAAGCGTGACAGACTGCCTATTGATCCTGTAAGCCGTAAGCCTGAGCCACTACTTAGCTTTAAGCGTGGTGCTTTGGTTCATTTTGCGGTCAGTCAATATGATGTGTTTATGACCACTAAGCTTGCAGGTGATGATACTTTTTTCTTACCCTTTAACAAAGGGACTCGTGATGGCGGTGCAGGTAACGACATACCTGATGATCCAGACCGCTATGCTACCGATTATTTGTGGAACGAGGTATTAACGCCTGATAATTTACTTAATATTTTAGGTCGCTTTATGCACCTACAGATAGAAGAGGTTGAGGATGCGTTAGGTCACAAAACCAAAAAAGAAACCATGATTTTCCCTCGTTATCATCAGTGGGATGTGGTGACTAAGTTGGTTAATGATGCCGTGGCTCAGTATCAGTTGCAAGATAAAGTCAGACAAGCGAAGAAAGACAATCCGAACTTAAATAAAAAGGTTCAAAACCGCTACCTGATTCAGCACAGTGCCGGCTCAGGTAAATCAAACTCGATTGCGTGGACGGCGCACCAACTATCTACGCTATATAACGATGCAGGATCTAAGCTGTTTGACTCGGTGATTGTGGTGACTGATAGAACGGTACTAGATGATCAGCTACAAGATACCATTTATCAGTTTGAACATGCCGATGGGGTGGTAGGGCGTATTAACCGTAAAGAAGGTGAGGGGTCTAAATCTGAGAAGCTGGCTGAAGCTTTAATGAACTCTCAGCCCATTATCATCGTGACCATTCAAACTTTCCCTTATGTGCTTAAAGCCATTGAAGACTCTAGCGTACTAAAAGAACGGCGCTATGCCATTATCGCTGATGAGGCGCACTCATCTCAGTCGGGTACGACTGCGGGTAAGCTTAAAGCTGTACTTGCTGGTTTCGATGATACAGCTAAAGATACTAATAGTGATACCGATAGCACCAGCAAAGATTTCACAGATGCGCTGATTGATGCCAAGATTGAAGCTAAATTGAGTAGTGATAATTTAAATTATTATGCGTTTACCGCCACACCTAAGTCTAAGACCTTAGAGCTGTTTGGACGCTTGCCCAATCCAGATTTGCCTGCCTCAATCGATAACAAGCCTGAAGCGTACCATGTGTACTCCATGCGCCAAGCGATAGAGGAAGGCTTTATTTTAGATGTGCTCAAAAACTATACAAGTTATAAAGTGGCCTATCAGCTCAATCAAAAACTTGAGAAAGACACAGAGGTCGATGCGAAGCGTGCCAAAATTAAGCTTAATAATTGGGTGCGCTTGCATGATTATAATATCTCGCAAAAAGTGAAAATAATTATTGAGCACTTTAATAAAAATACTAAAGGACTGCTGGGTGGTCAAGCCAAAGCTATGGTGGTTACTGGCTCTCGTAAAGAAGCGGTGCGCTATAAGCTTGCGTTCGATAAGTATGTGGTAGAGCAAGGCTACAAAAACATCAACGCTATGGTGGCTTTCTCAGGTGAGGTAGAATTTAATGAGTCTGATCCTGATAGCAGTGGTTTGTTAGGAGAGAGCTTCACTGAATCTAATATGAATCCAGACCTTAAAGGTCGTGATATGCGTAAAGCCTTTGACTCTGACGACTATCAAGTGATGCTAGTAGCCAATAAGTTTCAGACAGGCTTTGACCAACCTAAGCTATGCGCGATGTATGTTGATAAGAAGCTGGCAGGTGTGGACTGCGTGCAGACCCTTTCTCGACTCAATCGAATTTATCCGGGTAAAAAAGAAACCGGTACCTTTGTGCTCGACTTCTTTAATGACCCTGAAGATATCTTAGCTGCTTTCCAGCCGTATTATGAGACAGCAGAACTGGCCGATGTGACCGACCCTGATAAAGTGTTTGATTTGGCTGAAAGGCTGCGTGCCAGTGATATTATTCGATGGAGTGAAGTGAATAATCTAGCAGACGCTTTTTATAGCAAGAATAAGAGTCAGGCAGCTATCAGTAACATCTGTAAGCCAGCCGTTGAGCGCTGGCGCCATCAGTATCAGCGTGCCAGTGAGAACGTACAGCGTACTAAGGAACTGTTTGAGCGTGCTAAGAAATCTAATGATGCCGTACTCGTTGGCAACGCTGAGAATGAGCTTAAAGAATCTAGGAAGGCTAAAGACGAGTTGGTGCTATTTAAAAAAGACTTAGGCAGCTTTGCTCGCTTCTATGAGTTTATGTCGCAGATTGTTGACTATGATGATCGTGATTTAGAGAAGTTAAGCTTATATGCCCGTCATTTATTACCACTACTACGTGAGGATTTTAATCCTGAAGATGAGATAGACCTGAGTAATATTGAGATGACCCATTACCGTGTGTCTAAATTAAAACAGCAAGACTTAAAACTACAAGAGCATGCTGAGGAGTATCAGTTAGATCCTGCTAGCGGACTTGGCACAGCGGCACCTAAAGACTCTAAAGAAGACTATCTGTCAGAGATTATTCGCCAGCTCAATGATATCTTTGCAGGAGAAGGGTTTACTGATGATGATATGGTAAATTTCCAACAGACTATTTGGGATAAGATCAATGAGAACGAAATAGTGGTGAAGCAGTTTGAAAATAATACCACCGATCAGATTATGTTAGGCACCTATCCAACGGCAGCAATGGATGCTATGTTTGACGCGCAAGATGCCTTTCAAGGGATGAGTGATCATTTACTCTCTAATCCTGCTAAATTTAAGCAGTTTATTCGTTTGATGCTTGATAAGAAGCTAAGTGCTTAGCATTTGCTCAAATCTTGATAGCAGATAAGCGAAAATATTTTTAGGTTTTTTATATATTCTTCTTATTTTTTGGGCATAGTGTTTATAAAGAATTCAAATAACTAAAATGAATACAAAAAACCATGATATCTATCAATAGTACCAATAATACCATTACGCTCAATGACACCGATGTGGAACTGACCGCTATCCGCGCGCAAGGTGCTGGCGGGCAAAATGTCAATAAAGTCTCTTCTGCCATTCATCTACGCTTTGATATCAATGCCTCAAGCTTAAGCGATGAGCTAAAACAGCGCTTATTAGACAGCAAAGACAATCGTATTACCAAAGAGGGCGTGTTAATTATTAAGGCGCAACAATACCGTACTCAAGAGCGTAATAAGATTGACGCCTTGGAGCGCCTAAAGCAGTTTATCGTGTCAGCAACGCATGTGAACCCCACCAGAAGACCCACCAAACCGAGTCGAAATGCCAAGCGTAAACGGGTGGATAGTAAGGTACAGCGCGGAAGGACAAAAGCACTTCGTGGCAAGATTGATTATGAATAACAGTTGTTATAATCCTCAATAAAGTTATCCTCTCTAATAATTCTACAAACAAGTCTCAACTCTAACACTTACTTCCAACTCGACGATTTAGGGCTTACCCATGATAAATACCAAACTGTATAAATCCATTTATGTTCTAGCAGAAAAGCTATTAGAGGCAGACAGTAAAGGCAATCAAGCAGAGTTTGATGGCCTGTATAACGAGCTAAAAGCGGTCTGCCACAATAATGAGAGTAATGGTAAAGACCATCCAGAACAGTGGGAAACGCTGGCAGATTTTACCGAAGATTTAGAGCAGGCACTCGTCATTTATGATAAGGCGATGGAGAAAGCCAAAGCGATAAATTCTAAAGATCATATGGCCTCCATTGCCTTTTCGATGGCTGAGCTGCAACATGAGTTAGGTCAAAAGGAGGCGGCAATCGAAAGCTTAAAATTTGCAAAGACCAGTGCTAATAAGATTGAAGATAAAGAATTTAAGGTAGAGATTGATACATTACTTGCTAAGCTGCAAGCTGAATAAAGGGAATATAGATAACCATAAGTCTTTCGCATAATTAAAAAACAGGGTAATTGGGTATCGTTATACGCATGACGTTGTTAAAATAAGCCCGTTTTTATTGATAACGATAGATGATTCATATTTAATCAACCGATACTCTTTAACAGTCGTTTCATTAAGAAAAAGCGGCTGTTCAGTTAAAAAGGCAATCACTGATGGAAATATTCGCAACTGCACTCACTTTGTTTTTAATTATGGACCCTTTGGGTAATATTCCAATATTCTTGTCCGTATTGGACAAAGTGTCTGAAGAGCGACGTCGCTATATTATTATTAGAGAATTGCTTATTGCACTTGGTTTAATGGTCTTGTTCTTATTTGCAGGGGGGAGTATTCTGCATACACTTGACCTAACGACAGAAGCTGTCGCTATCGGTGGGGGTCTGGTGATGATGATTATCGCTATCCGAATGATTTTTCCCAATCGGGGCGGGGTAATGAGCGATGAGGAAGATGAAGAGGGAGAGCCGTTTATTGTACCTTTGGCCATTCCTCTGATTGCAGGTCCCTCAATTTTAGCAACGCTAATTTTATTGACAGAAAAAAATCCAGAAAGCATACTCAAAGCGTTAATGGCTTTGATACTGGCTTGGTTAGTGTCCTCCATTATTCTGCTATCATCGACGAAGTTATACCAACTATTAGGTCACCGCGGTTTAAAAGCTATTGAACGCTTAATGGGGATGATTCTGATCTCAATTTCAGTGCAAATGCTGTTAAATGGGTTTACCTCGTATTTAACCTAACCATGATTAAAGTGACCGTTATAAAGTGACCGTTGCTTTAGATATTTAGCTCATCAAATTAGTAGTTCATAGCGTAGCAGTCCATAGGATAGTTAGGCGATGAAGGTTAAGTCGGTTAATACGATGAGCTGTAGACTCACCAGTTTGCTTACCATTTTTACAGGCTTATGTCTAATAAAGTTTTAAACGTTTGAGTTTGCAATTTAGTAACGAGTCTACAACCGATATCCAATATCTTAAATGCACCTATTGTTATATCCTATTTCATTAAATAATGACTCAGTGTCATATCATATTATTATTAAACCCTCTATCCCTTCAACTGTATTTATAGTTCATTTATCTAGCGGTCAGCATACCTCTATCGGCTTGACTGAATGACCGACCGAATGAGCGATTGAATAAGGGTAAAGAATCAATAGTAGGTTGATATCCATTCTATTGCACATTTTATTTCACTTTTATTTGCAACTTATTTTGCACAACGGTGATAACCATGTTCTCTTTTTTAACAGAGTTAGACCCCATCCTTCTTGCACGCATTCAGTTTGCGTTTGTGGTGTCCTTCCATATTGTATTTCCAGCATTTAGTATCGGGCTTGCCAGTTGGCTTGCGGTGCTTGAATTTCGTTGGTTAAAAACGGGAAATCCCGTTTATGCGGAAGTCTACAAGCATTGGTCAAAGATATTTGCCGTCGTATTTGGTATGGGCGTAGTATCAGGCATTGTCATGTCTTACCAGTTTGGTACCAACTGGGCAGTATTTTCTGACAAAACGGGTAATGTGTTAGGGCCTTTATTGGCTTATGAAGTACTGACCGCCTTTTTCCTAGAAGCCTCGTTTTTAGGCATCATGCTATTTGGTTGGGGCCGGGTTAGTAAAAAAATGCACGTTGCAGCCACCACTATTGTCGCGATAGGGACTTGGATATCTGGCTTTTGGATTCTGTCAGCGAACAGCTTTATGCAAACCCCTCAAGGCTATTCGATCGGTGCTAATGGCTTGCTATATCCAGAAAATTGGATGCAGATTATCTTTAACCCTTCGTTTCCCTTCCGTTATGCGCACATGATGACTGCCGCATTTTTAACCACCGCGTTTGTGGTCGGCGGTATAGGCGCTTATTATCTGCAATCTAAAAAGCATGCCAAGCATCGCTCACACGGCAAAGTCATGCTGGGTATGGCGATGATCATGGCAGCAGTGGTAGCACCAATACAAGCGTTTATCGGTGATGAGCACGGTTTAAATACCTTAGAGCATCAGCCAGCTAAAGTGGCAGCGATGGAGGGTATTTGGGAGGATGAGCGCGGGGCAGCACTGCGTCTGTTTGCGATTCCTAATCAAGAAACTCAAAGCAATGATTATGAGATAGCCATTCCTTATGTGTCTGGGCTTATCCTAACCCATTCGCTTGATGGCGAGGTGAAAGGGCTCAAAAACTGGGCACGTGAGGATCAGCCCGTGGTGATTATCGTGTTCTGGGCATTTCGCATCATGGTTGGCATCGGTTTACTCATGATTATTGTTGGCATCATGAGTGCGTATAACTACTATAAAAAACGCCACTTTGATACTGATAATAAACTGTTTCATTATGCGTGGATGGCGATGACCCCACTTGGCTTTATTGCCTTGCTGGCGGGTTGGTTTGTGACCGAAACAGGACGCCAACCTTACACCGTGTATGGGGTGCTACGTACTGCTGATAGCGCATCGCCTTTGATAAGTTCGCAAATTGCCACTACCTTGGTTGGGTTTATTGTTGTGTATACCTTTATTTTTGGGTCGGCTACCATATATATCCTACGCCTAATTGCTAAAGGGCCACAGCCTTTTGAAGAGGTGGATGATGACAACTTCTTTGAGCACTCTGTTACTGAAGGTCAAGGTCGCTCGTTGAGTGGTGATAGCAATCCAGAGGCCAATGTGAAAGAGTCCGAGGATTTATCTACCCCTTCTGATGATTCTGAAAAAGGATTACGCTAATGATGAATTTTGGTGATGTACTTGATTTGCCACTCATTTGGGGTGGCCTTATTGCTCTGGCTGTCTTTGTGTATGTATTGTTAGATGGCTTCGATCTAGGCTGTGGCATCCTCTTTCCCTTTGCCGGCTCTGATAAAAACCGCAGCCGTATAATGAATTCAATCGCACCGTTTTGGGATGGTAATGAGACATGGTTAGTGCTGGGCGGCGGTGGTTTATTTGCCGCGTTTCCAGCCGCGTATGGCATCATTATGACCGGACTATACTTGCCGGTTACCTTTATGCTATTTGGTCTAATATTGCGCGGGGTAGCCTTTGAATTTCGCTTTAAAGCGGAGCAGCGTCGTTATATCTGGGATATCTGCTTCCATATCGGCTCGGTGGTGGCTGCTTTTATGCAAGGGGTTATGCTGGCGGCTTTAGTTCAAGGATTAGAAGTAAAAGATAGATTGTTTGCGGGTGGTCAATTTGATTGGTTAACCCCATTTGCCTTTGTTTGCGGTATTGCTGTCATTATTGGCTATGCACTTCTAGGCGCTACTTGGATGATTATTAAGTCTGAAGATAAACTACAGGATTGGGCGCGAAAAGTAGCGTATTGGTTGCTGATTGCCCTAATGGCTGCCATGGCAGTCGTTACTGTCTTTATGTACTTTTTGGATGTTGAAGCGACCTCGCATTGGTTTAATTTCCCAACCTTGTTGTATCTAGCGCCTATTCCGCTTATTGCCATTGCTTTGTTTTTCTTTATGCGTAAAGACTTGCATGGTGAGCGTGAATATCGTCCGTTTCTATTAACCATATTATTATTTTTGATGGGTTACATTGGTATTTGTTCCGCTGTTTTTCCTTACATCGTGCCTTATGCGATGACCATGCATGAAGCCGCAGCAGCAGATACGTCATTGTCATTTATGCTCATTGGTGCGGCCATTATGCTGCCTATTATCTTAAGTTATACCGCGTATGGTTATTATGTATTTAAAGGTAAAAGCTCGCACGAGCATATGTATTAACGGTCTAGGGTCTGTTGAATATTCAAATATTAGGACTGCTGATAGCTAAAATTGTTCCAAACTAGGCGTAAACTGACGATAATGTCTAGACCTTAGCTAGGTTTATAACAACGTTTGGAGCAATTTTAGCATCAGCCCTGCGGGGCAGGGCAGTTTTTTGTCAATATATTGCGAAATTTTTTAACTTAGAATGACTAAGCGTCAAAAATTTCCCTGCATATTGCCTAAAAAACAGCCTCTGCCAGTTCCACATTTGAATGTTCAACAGACCCTAATATTAGAGCTTAATTTAAAATCGTTATAGGCTCTAATCAGTTTGCAAAGCCATTTAAGGAGGTTAATCCTATGAGTCAGATCAATAGAAACCAGCCTTCTAAACCGCATAAAACCAAACCAAAGCTCACTAAGAAACAATCTCAGTGGGCATGGTTTGTTGGGTTATATTTGGCTGGATTGCTTACTATCCTGACCATTGCTAAGTTAATAAAGTGGGCAATGGGTATTTAGATTTTGAATATTTGAAGAGTGTAAAACATTTTTAAGTTGTGGAGGGGTAGAGTGGCGTAAAGACATGAGCTTAATTGTCTAAATTCCCGGCGCATACAAAGACATCGACGAGGTTATAGACAACCAAATAGACTTAGTTGGAGTAGTACATACCCTAAAACAAGTATTGTACATCAAGGGATAAACAGCATGAAGGTGTAAACTGTATGGCATAAAGAGCAAAAGCAGGGCCTCAACATCTGGAATATTGACGCCCTACCAAATATGCCTCTTCATGCGCCTTGTTTCTTTACGCAGTGTCGCGCGCCTCGTCCCTCGGCAAACGCTCAGATTTGAGGCTTAATTAGGCTATATAAGCAGTACAATTTGTTATGCGCGTTGTAGCGTGCGGTGTAGCGAAGCGAAACCCACGGCCTAAGCTTCGGCTATTATGATAAAAGCAACATGATAGGTAATGAATAATACTGACTAGACATAATATTGACTAAACATGAAGGAGACTAAACATGAAGGAGACTAAACATGAAGGAGACTAAACATGAAGGTGACTAAAAATGTTATCTAATTCTGCCACAAATTTAGTAGGACTTACCTTTTACGCTAAAAAATCATACGCATAGTACGCGTATAAATACTGAAAAATAGAGAGTTAACGTAAGTCCTAAAATAAGAACTAATTTTAGGAATACACAATGAGCTTAAAACAAACCCTTAAGCAGGCCAAACAGATTGAAAGAGCCGTCAATCAGCGTCGTAGCAGCTGTAATGGCACTGAGAATGCAGACCATCGCAACAATAACGACATCAATCTAAGTGCCGCAAAGCAAGCCGTAAAACCACGTAATCATCTCGTGTTCAATCCACTGTTAAAAAAAGGTGGGGTGCATGAAAAAGATAACGTTGAAGCGGTACGCAAAAAGAAACGCCGAGAGACGAAGCAGACGCTACGTAAGATAGATTGGTTATCAGAGATTTAAATGATTCTCAAACTATGTCAATTTACGCTTACGTGGTGACTATTGAATAGCTCTTGGTTAATCGAGCTTGGTTAATAGCCCTTAGTTACTTAATCGATCTTGGTTACTCTTAAACAATACCGATGCTTAGCTAAAATGAGCATCGGTATTTTTATGGGGAAATTATATTTAAGCTTATGGTCTCGCTGGCGGATTATCTATTAAATCCCGTAACTTCTCATCAGACAACATGATAAATAGCGTCAGACGCTGAGTCAGTTCTAGTTCGACTCGTTTTAATTCTTCGTGTTCAGTATGATCATCAAGATGATGTTCACTTGGATCATCAAAATGCCAGTGAGCTGTCACGCTGCCCTTAGGTAATTCATGCCAAATATTTATTTCCGCTTCTTCTTTAATGTCCGTGGTCAACGTGATCACAAAATCCAAATAGGGGGCATCGTCATCCAAGAATACGCTGTAATGCTTAGGTTTAAGCGTTTCAGTTGAAAATCCAGCTTCTTCAAGTATCTCTAATGCGATAGGATTGGCAGTTTCAGCAGGATGAGTGCCTGCGCTATAGGCCTCAAAACGCCCTTCACCGAGATGGTTTAGAATGGTTTCAGCCATTAAACTACGAGCAGAGTTTTCTTTACAGACAAATAACACAGTATAAATAGGTTTAGACTCAGACACAGAGCTCTCCAAAGGTTTAATTAGGCTAAAAAGGTGCTATATAAATGGGGCAATACTCTAATTATCAGATTCATAAATATCTCGTTTATAAATATCACATTCATAAATATCTCGTTTATAAATATCTCATTCATAAATATCTTATTCATAAATAACACAATAGAGGAGATGTTTTAAAAGCTATCAAATTTAAGATACATTATATCTTTTGAGTACGCTTAGTCGTCAGTATAATAGAATGTCTACTGAGATAATGTGAATTTATCTTTAAATTTAATAAAATTAAATAACTCCTAATCTTTCAAAACTTTCTCAAACCAACCTAAGGATATTATCCATGCCAAGCGTTAATCAATATTTTGACAATAAAGTAACCTCTATCGCCTTTCAAACGGCGACAAAACCTGCCACAGTAGGCGTAATGGAAATCGGCGAGTATGAATTCGGCACTAGTGAGTTTGAAACCATGACTGTGGTGTGTGGAGCATTAACGGTTAAGTTACCCGGTGCCGATGACTTCAAAACCTATGATGCTGGTCAAAGCTTTACGATTGAGGCCAATCAAAAGTTTCAAGTAAAAGTAGACGTTGAAACGGCTTACCTATGTACTTATGGCAAGTAGCTATCAGATAAACTGATTGAGTTCATCCTATCAATTTTAGGCTTGATTCTACGATTAGATTTAAATAGCCTAAGCAACAGCAGTGATAGTTTTTCTATTACTGCTTTTTTAGTTTTAGGGGGACGGTTTTCATTGAATACCAAATCTAAATATTAACCAAACAAGGAAGACTAGTCCTATAGCAATAAAACAAACGCAACATATAAATAGTTTCACCAAGACTGATAAAAATAGATTATTCAGTCGAATAGGTGGTTTTATAGGATAGCCATCATAAGTGATACAATTTGTATTGAATAAGTGAGTAAAATCGGGTATTAATAGAAGGGTTAAAAAATACAGGCTAAACAGTAAAGCAAAATAAGCAAAGCTAAATAAGAGACGTTAAACGGAATAAACGCCTCATTTAAATTAACATACGACATTCTCACTCATCTATGCACAAGCTAAAGGAATAGCGCTCATGCCAAACATATACACCGACACAACTAAGCATACTACCCATTCTAAAGAGTCCGTCAATACAGACGCCGTCAATCAAAGCTATGCAGATTTTTATCAAAATTTCGATCGAGAGGCTCTACTGAAAGATATCTTTCAGGATAATCCACAAGATCGTCTCAATGCCTATATGGCGTGTTGCGGGCGTCATGTGCGACAAGGACTTGGCGATAAAGTAGCCTTAGTACATGAAGATACCCATCGTGTGGTGACCAAGCTGACCTTTAATGATTTGGATCAACGAAGTGCTCAAGTCGCTACTATGCTAAAAGAGTATGGCGTTACCAAAGGCGATAGAGTCGCCACCATGCTACCACGCACCCCTGAGCTATTGATTATCGTATTAGCGGCTTGGCGAATTGGCGCCATTTACCAACCATTATTTACCGCTTTTGGTGTCGAGTCGATTGCTTATCGTCTGGATAAAGCACATACCAAAGTGGTCTTTACTAATATGGACAATCGTCATAAATTCAATGACATAGATAACTTACCGAAGATGGTGTTGGTCGCCAAACAGCAAAGTGGGGCAGGTCATGACTATGAGGATGCAAACTTTAGCGAGGCATTTAAGCAAGGTGAGCCTATAGATGCAGAATCTGTAAAACCAGTGACTTTGTCAGCGGACGATCCTTTTTTACAGATGTTTACCTCAGGCACAGTGGGCAAGTCAAAAGGGGTGAGTGTGCCGCTTAACGCCTTATCGGCATTTTATTTATATATGCGCTATGCCATAGATTTACGAGACAGTGATCACTTCTGGAATATGGCCGATCCCGGTTGGGCTTATGGTTTGTATTACGGTATTACCGGTCCTTTATTAATGGGGATCACCACTTATTTTAATGAATCAGGGTTTGATGCCCAAAATACGCTCGATTTCTTAACCCGTCACAAGATAACCAATCTTGCCTCCTCTCCAACAGCGTATCGTATGATGAAATCCAGCGGTCTGTTTGAAGGCGTAGCTGACCGATTGTCGCTGCGAGTTGCCAATTCTGCTGGCGAGACGTTAAATACAGAGGTAGTGGGCTGGATAAATGATAATCTCGGCTGTCCAGTCTATGACCAATATGGACAAACTGAGACTGGCATGACTTGTTGTATGCACCATGCTCTAGAACACGTAACCCCAACAGGATCCATGGGGTTGCCATTACCGGGTCATCAGCTAATAGTGCTCGATAATGACTTTCAACCTGTGGCAGATGGGGTGCAAGGACAGTTGGCTATTGTGGTTAGTCAGTCGCCTGCCTTCTACTTTAAGGGTTATAGTTGGGATGAAAAACAAGCGTTTGTTGAAGATTATTATCTCACGGGAGACATGGTAGAGCGCCATGAAGATGGTACGTTTTGGTTTGCTGGACGTGATGATGATATTATTATTAGTGCAGGATACCGTATTGGACCGACTGAGGTTGAAAACTGTGTGATGGAACATGAAGCTGTTGCAGAGTCAGCTGCGGTGGCAGTGCCTGATGAGATGAGAGGTCAGGTTATTAAGTCGTTTGTGGTATTGAAGGATGGTGTCAACGGTAGTGAAGAGCTAGTAGAGCAGATTAAGGCTTTGGTCCATCAACGAGTATCTGCGCATGCGTATCCACGTTATATTGAGTTTGTAAAGCATCTTCCGAAAACACCTAGTGGTAAAATACAACGTTTTTTATTGCGTCAATGAAGCGAATAATGTTTATAATAAAAAACAAAGCGGTCAATGATTGGCAGCATAAATGATAAACCAAATCAACAAGAGGATTTTTATATGAAAATAGAATCAAACACATTTATCGTTACCGGTGGTGCATCAGGACTTGGTGAAGCGACGACGAGGGAATTGGTGAAGCGTGGCGCAAATGTCATCATTGCTGACTTAAATGAAGAAACGGGTCAAGCATTAGCAAAAGAGCTTGGTGACACTGTACGTTTTGTGCGTTGTGATGTGACCAGCGGTGAGCAAGTACAAGAAGCTGTAGACACTGCTGAAAAAGAGTTTGGTAGCTTATCAGGTAGTGTTAACTGTGCCGGTATCGCCATCGTACAAAAGCTACTTGATCGTGATAACAACCCTGCCGATCTTGATAAGTTCAATAAGGGCATTCAAGTGAACTTAGTCGGTAGCTTCAATGTGGCGCGTCTTGTGGCGTCTAGTATTGCTAAACGCGTTAAAGAAGAAGGGGGTCCAAATAATAAAGATCAGGGTATTATTATAAATACAGCTTCTATTGCAGCTTTTGATGGTCAGGTGGGACAGGGCAGCTATGGCTCTTCAAAAGCAGGGGTTGTTGGTCTTATGCTACCCTTAGCCCGTGAGCTGACCCGTCATGGCATCCGTGTGATGACAATTGCGCCGGGTGTGTTTGCGACTCCAATGATGTCACAAATTCCAGAGCCTGCTCGTAAAGAACTTGAAGCCAGTGTGCCTTATCCAAAGCGTCTGGGTGAGCCTGCTGAGTTTGCTAATCTGGCAGCACATATTATTGAAAATGCGTATCTAAACGCAGATACGATCCGTTTAGATGGCGCGATTCGTATGACCTAATTAAGCAGGGGGGTATTAATACCCTCCATAGCCTTTATTAGGATACATTAAAGATTATAAAAGCTGTCGTCACTATATAGGTGACGACAGCTTTTTTTGTCTTTTGCTATTGTTCACTGACTTTATTAGGGATTATGGTTTGCCCCATTGATAGGCATTAATTTCGCCATCATCGGTGGTGTAAAATACGTCGTTGCCATCTATTAATGCTCTAAAGCGAGGTTGCTGATAAATATTGGCTTGCATCTTTTGTCCATCACGGCGATATCGGTGCAAAAACTCAGCGGTGTTTGGATTAACTTCATACTCTAACGCTTTAGTTTGTGTGCTGTAATGAGGCTGTCCATCCTGATAAAGAAGGTCGTCAAGGGTTTGGATGTAGGGGATGGTGACCTTAAAGATGCCTTTATCAAATACGGTTGATAAGGCTTTATTGTCAGTATCTACCAATAGTTTAAAGTCAGGCTGAAAATCACCATCTTTTATGGGTACAGTGTCTTGAGCCACTATTTTGGGTACGTCGGTAACATCAAATAAAGTGGTCTGTATGCCATTGGGCTGTGCACGCTCATTGACAGTATAGCCAATACCCATTAAATAATCGTCATTTACTCTATGTAAGTAGGCCGAATAGCCAGGCATTTCAAGTTCGCCAACCATTTTTGGGTGGTAGGCATCAGACAGGTCAATTTTATAAAGAGGATCTGCATTTTTAAACGTTACGATATAACCTTGATTTCCCATAAAACGAACCCCTTTAATTCGTTCCTGAGGTTTGCCAATGGATTGAGGATTGTCTTGATTGGGTAAGGTGGCAAGTTTGACCAGCTCTAAGCGGTCATCAGACTCTTTTAGTGTGTGAAGCATATTTATAATGTCGTTTTGGCCATCTTGGGTTTGAGCAGTGGTGGCAACCCTCAATATGCCTTTGTACTCATTCATACTAAAGCTTGGGACGTCAAGGTTAATAACCCCCTCCACTCGGCCAGATCCGGCGTAGGTAAGGCGGTCCCCTTTAATACCAAACTTATGGATAGTAGATTTTTGTATCGGAGCAGAGGGTGTGGTTGAAGAAGCGGTATCCGCTATCTCTATGGACTCGTTATTGAATGTTTCAATAAAATAAGAGGGGTCAATATCAGCTTTTGCAAAATACATTGCTTCATCGCTCATATAAAAGCCATTTGTATCGCTGACCACACAAGTGGTTTGCTGATTATTGCCACTGAGATCGATGTTATGAATCAAGGTCAGTTGAATTTCAGACTGTAAAAAAGGACTAATACCTTCCTCGAAAGGCGGTACATAGCAGTCATCAGGGTCTATGGGTTTGCCATTGACATCTTTTGGCATACGCTTCAATAACTCATCTTCGGTCAGTCTGTATTCTGCTTGGCATTGGGTGATAGAGTCCTCTGGGTTCTGTTTCCATTTTTTAATACGGTTTTTTTGAGATAGATGACTATCGCACTCGATAGAGTCTGCTGAATTAATAGTGCTTTGGGTGACGACAAATAAATTGTCCTTTACCTTACGCGCTTGCTTATAACCACCTTCTAGCTCATAAGTATCCGTCAACTTAGGGGATTTAATATCGGTTATATTATAGCTATTAATCCTAATAGGGTTTGATGAGTTATCATTAAAAGAGTGTCTTTGATAGCTATTGCTTTGATCAAACTCAGGTAAACTTAAGGTATAAAGCTTATTTGCAGTGAGAAATAAGCCTTCAAAATAGGTGTGATCGGGAAATGAGATACTACTCACAAGATGCTTTGAGAGAGTGTCGTTGCCCGCACCTTCGGAGAGGGGTTTGCTTATAGCGTTCTGAGCAAGTTTAGATTTGTCATATATGCGTAAATCATTATCTTTGTCAGTGGTTTCAGTATTATTGCCTTTATTACCATACAAAAAAATGTATTGGGCATTTTGTTTGACAAAATCAGCCTCATCAACGTCTTTTTCAATAAGATTGGTTTGAGAAAACTCGGTGTTAGTAGCCATCACGTCATTAACCGTTTCAGAAGCATCTGCGGCTACGGCACTTTCTACACCCATCACTGGTACCGCATCATAAGAGATATAATAGGGATTAAGGTCTTTAATATAGCGTTCTATGACGGCATCATTTGCACGATTGATGGTGTCTAATAAGAGATGAGTCTCTTTTTTAAGAGAATATTCAGTGGGTTTTTTAGGTTTCTCAATGGGCTCAATGTTATGAGTATTAAGTGTACTTGAATTGGACGATCCCAGTATTTGCGATATAGAGGTAGTATTTGCCGTTACTGTGGTTGAGGCTGAAGGGCTTGAGTTAGAAGCTGTATTAGAACAGCCGACAGTGACTAAGCAGCCTAATCCGGAGGCAACATATAAGGGTAACGTATTCTTTAGAAAAGACATTATTTATAATTCCATATATATAAAAATAGTATTAAATTAATATTAACATATAAAAAGGTCTAAATTGTGGGGTTGTTAGTGCTACCGTAAATAATCATAATTTTATGGCATATCAGGGCAAGCAATGGTTATAATCGGAACTTGCAATCTAGGGTAATCGTTGTATTTTAATAGCATTTTATTGCCTTATAATTTTAGGTCACACTATTTCTCAGCAGTGCATTTAGGATGTGTCATGAGTAACTCAAAACAAACCCCCTCTCAAGCACAAAAATATCAAGATACCCAGGACGATGTTCGTCACGATTATGAGGCACTTGCTAAAAGTGCCAAGCTACGTTATGTCAGTGATGACGAGCCTGGTTATTCACGCAAACGCTGGGGAAAAGGCTTTAGCTATAAAGATGCGTTAGGCAATACGGTAAAGGATAAAAAGTTAAAGGCGCGTTTTGACTCATTGGCTATTCCGCCCATGTGGTCTGAGGTATGGATATGCCAATATGCCAATGGTCATTTGCAGTGTACAGGGCGAGATGAGAAAGGTCGAAAGCAGTATTTATACCATGAGCTTTGGAATCAAGCCCGTGAAGTGGCAAAGTTTGATGCCATGATCGGCTTTGGTAAAAAGCTGCCAAAATTAAGAGCCCAGATCGAAAAAGACCTTGATTCGAAGCATCTAAGCCGAGATCATGTGTTGGCAGCTGTGGTTAAATTGTTAGAAATAACCCTTATTCGTATTGGTAATGATCGCTATGCTAAGCAAAATAAGAGCTATGGTTTAAGTACATTGCGCAGTAAGCATGTGAGTGAAACAGATGAAGGCTTAGCGTTTGACTTCGTCGGAAAAAGTGCTAAGGAGCATCATATCGAGCTGCAAGATGAGCGTTTAATTGAAATAGTACAGGCCTGCTCAGAGCTACCCGGCTACCGAATTTTTAAATATTTTGATCACAATGGCGATAAACAAGTGGTTGAAAGCCAAGACATCAATGAGTATTTAAGAGCGCATACAGGCGAAGAATATAGCGCTAAAGATTTTAGAACGTGGATGGCGTCGGTGCTAGCCGCCGAGTACTTATATGAGCAGGCGAGCGAAGAGGTGTTATCTAGTGCAGCAAATAGTAAACAACGCCAGCAATTGGTCGTCAATATGGTCAAAGCGGTGGCAGAAAATCTAGGCAATACGCCGAGCGTCTGCCGTGCTTCCTATATTCATCCTAAAATAATCGAGAGTTTTCTTGAAGGCGAGTTTTGTGATCGTTATCAAGCAGGTCGTCGTGGCCGTACACAAAAGTTTCAACAGCCCAGTGAAAAAGCCTTGTTAGGTTTTTTAACGGCAGAAGATTAACAGAAGACTAGTAGAAAACTAAGAGTGACGATGGGTTATTTTATTGAGCGTTGTCGTTATTGGTTATTCAGTCATCTAAAATATCTATACTTTAATCGATACTTTAATCGATGCGTGCACCTTTTAAGCTTTAAGCCTTAAGTTGTTTAACCCCAAAACTTTAAATCATTTAACCCCTAAATCCTTGAGCCATGACGTTATGAGATTATGACCGCCCTAGCTGTTGTCCTTGTTGCCAGTGTTTCAGACTCACCTTTCATGCAAACGCTTGAGGGTAAGTTGTCATGGTTAGACAGTGTGTCAGCTGGGGATTGGGCATGGGTGGGGGTTACGGTTCATGTGATCTTGACGGTATTTATGATTGTGCGTATTTTGTCCACGCAGCGTAATACCGGCATTGCAATCGCTTGGTTGGTTCTTTTATTTGCCATTCCATTTTTTAGTATAGTGGCCTATATATTAGTCGGTGAACCCTATTTGGGTAAAAGTTATAAAACCCGTAATTCTGAAGCACAAAAGCTATTAAGAAGCGTTGCAGAGCGGGAGGCGATTCAGTTAGCTAAAGTTGACGATAGATTGCCAGTGCATTATCAAGGGGTTAGTCGTATTGGGACTTATGATACCGGCTTTGGGGTATATGATAGTCATAGAATGCAGCTATTGACCTCTGCTCAAAGCACATTTGATGCGCTTATTGAAGACATTTCAAACGCCACTTCATTGATATTGATGGAGTTTTATATTATTTACCCTAAAGGGCGGGTGCAAGAGGTGTTTCGTGCTTTGATGGAGGCCGCTAACAGAGGGGTTGAATGTCAGATATTAGCAGATAGTGTGGGCAGCTTTAGCTTTTTTACGGACGATTGGCACGAGAGGCTGACACAGGCTGGGGTGAGCATTCATCAATCGTTACCGGTCGGCTTATTCAAAACGCTGTTTCAGCGTACAGACTTGCGGAATCATCGTAAAATAGTGGTCATAGACGATGACATAGGCTATACCGGTAGTTTTAATTTAGTCGATCCTGAGTTTTTTAAACAAGACAAAGCAGTCGGTCAGTGGATTGACCTTATTATGCGGATTCAAAGCGATAAGCAAGTCAGTGTGGTCACTGCTTTGGCGGCTGTTAATGTCACCGACATAGGGGCAGAAAGCTCTCGCAATCTAAAGGAGCTAGGCATACTTATAGATGATAGTATTAATACATATACTCGTAAGTTGTATCGACCAAAGCCGAAATTAAACGATGTGAATGACAAGCCAACAGGCTATCTTGCCAGACAAATTTCTTCTTTTAGTTTAAGTGATGAATATGGGCACGATTTCAAGCCGGGCTTTAAGAAGGTATCGGTAGAGGCTGAAGATGATCAAATCTGTATGGCAAAAGATCGTTACATGCCCCCTATTGCGCAGATGCCAGTAGTTGAAAATGTGATGGCTCAATTGATCCCCTCTGCACCGCGCATTACTGACCATGTTATTTATAATACCTTATTGACAGTATTTCATCGAGCAAATCGCCGAATCCAAATCACAACGCCATATTTTGTACCCGATGAAGCGCTGTTGGCAGCACTTACTACTGCGGCAAAACGCGGTATTGATGTGACAATTATACTGCCGAAAAAAGTAGATTCATTTTTGGTACAACATGCCTCGCAAGCATCCTATACGATTTTGATGGAAGCGGGAGTAAAAATTGCCCTATTTAAAGGTGGGTTACTACATGCTAAAACGGTCGTTATTGATGATGATTATTGCTTATTTGGTACGGTCAATATGGACATGCGCAGTTTTTATCTCAATATGGAGATTAGCTTGGCGTTGTACACCCCCGCAATAGTTGAGCAAATTAGTGCGTGTCAAGCGGCTTATCTGTCACAGTGTGAGCTGCTAGATTTAACACAATGGAATCGTCGACCCAATTATAAAAAGCTCTTTGATTCAGGCTTTCGTTTATTTAGCCCGTTATTATAATGTCTATCAGGGTGGTCACCTTTATTCATTAATGATTATCCGTTAAGTGTTATTCATCATTAAGTTTTATCCAATAACTACTGAACATTAATTAATCATAGGACTTTAGAAAATATCGGCCTATAAATGTTGTACCCTGTAGCTGCAACAAATTCTAATTCTGCCTAAATTCTTAATTGGCAATGACATTCAACACGCTTCCCCTTTATTTCATATCATTCAATAAATGGCAAAACTATTTTAAAGAGGTGAAATGCGGTAGAATAGGATATTTTTTATTTCCGTATTCTATTTTAACAAGGTGCAAATAGGTTGACCATGCCAGATAAAAACACGACCAATACATCTGAATCAACCTATGTATTACTGTCTGATATACCAAAACCATCTCATGGTTTTAAACCGCCTTGGTATTATAGACTCGCTATTAAGGTATTGAAGCCCTTGTACAGAGTGGCATTATGGCGCCGGCATAAAAAAGCCAAAAAGTTAGGATTACCTATCGCAGATTATAAGCAAGAAATAGATGTCAGGTTTGGCCGTGAATATCCTGATTCTCCGGAGCTACCCGCCGCGAAACTCTCATTAATAGAAGACAATCCTTTCAAAGACAGCACGATATGGTGTCATGCCGTATCCTTAGGTGAGACCAATACTATTGCACCCATGCTTACCAACATGCTAGAACAGGGGGCTAAGATTTGGCTGACCAATACCACGCAAACAGGGTATGCTCGTGCCGAAAAGTTATTTACTAACGTCATCTCATCGAAGCAAATGGTGCATACTTTTGTGCCGGTGGATGACAAAGAGGTTATTGAGAAATTCATAAGCCATGTTCAACCAGATTTAGCCATGTTTGTTGAAACTGAATTATGGGCCAATAGCTTAGCCGTTCTGAGTGGCAAAGATATTCCATCTGTATTGGTCAATGCTCGGCTATCGCAAAAATCTTTTGAAGGCTATGCCAAATATGAAGCCATCAGTAAAAGTATGATGCACAATATTACGATGATTATCGCTCAAGATGCAGACTCAGCCATACGTTTTCGTCGTCTTGGCACTGATGTCCCCAAGATTCGCCGTGCTGACTCTTTAAAGTGGTCTACCAGTCCCATTAACATAAGCAACTCATCAACAAGCGAGCGCACCAAACACTTAGACGCAATAAAGACTAAATTTTGCACTCAAGCAGAGGTGCTAAATCGGCCAGTTTGGGTGGCGGGTAGCACTCATGAAGGAGAGGAGCGTTTACTGCTACAGGCCCACAAGCACTTGATTGACATATCCGGTCTGACGGATACCTTACTCATTATCGTACCGCGCCATCCTGAACGCTTCGATGCTGTTGCTCAATTGATTGATCAGTCTGGGTTGTCTTACCAGCGACGCAGTCTCGGACAGCTAATAGAACCGGCTACCCAAGTATATTTAGCAGATACCATGGGCGAGCTGATTGACTGTTACGAGTTGGCAGACGTGACCTTTGTTGGTGGGTCTTTAGTCAATATTGGGGGGCATAATCCCGTTGAAGCCGCAAGTTTGGCGAAGCCTATTATCATGGGAGTCTATACTCAGTCTTGTCAGGAGCTTGTCACGGCGTTAGAAGAGGTCGGTGCACTGAAAGTCGTTGAGAGCTCTCAAGACTTACCAAGTAAAAACAAGACTAATAAAGATAAGACTAATAAAGATAAGACTAATAAAGATAAGACTAATAAAGATAAGACTAATAAAGACAAGAGAGCCATTAAACGATTAAACAATGATGTAGATTCATCTTCCAACAGTCTTACTAAGGCGATTGAGTTTTGGCTTAGATACCCTGATATTGCTCAGCAGGCAGGTAAGCAAGGCAAAAGTCTTGTGGCCGAGAAAAGCAGTGCGATGCAAAAGCAAATGGAGATGGTTGAGGCTTTGTTGTTAGATCATTTAAGACCACAAACAATAAATGATCCAAAATTAGAAGAAGTAGATCTTGATCATTTCAAAGTTCGCTCATATGCTAATGATTCTCATAGTAGCGTTAAGTTTAATAACCCGTTAACGCTCGATGCGAAAGAAAACAACCTAAATAAAAAGTCTGATAACTCTTTTGACAGTAACAGCTCTTTTGACAGTGACAGCTCTTATAGCAGGGAAGATAAAGGCAACTTACCGTGAATATAGTATTACTAGATGAGTCTGCGGCAACACAAGACAAAGTAATGCTATCAAAGCTTTCTCAAATTCAACATATCCAAAACGTATTGGGATTAGGCGTCGGTGATACGTTAAAAGTTGGTAGCATAAATGGTAAGGTCGGCACGGCTCGTATTTCGGACGTTCAGGTGGATAAGATTGAGCTTTCAGAGTTAGACTTAAATCACCCTGCGCCAGACAAGTTGAATTTAACGGTAGTGTTAGCTCTGCCTAGACCCAAAGTATTGCGTCGTTTAATTATAGATATGACGGCAATTGGGGTGCGTCACATTGTGTTAGTCAATAGCTATCGAAGCGATAAGAGCTATTGGCAAAGTCCCATGCTAAATCGAATCGACGAGTTTATCCTAGAAGGCTTGCAACAATCTATTGATACGGTACCGCCATTAGTCACTCTAAAAAAACGCTTTAAGCCTTATGTGCAAGATGAGCTAAGTCTGCTCGTTACACATCAAAAGGCTGTGGTTGCTCATCCTTACGCACAGCTATCTTTCTCACAGTTTACAGACAATCATGGATTACCAAGCATTCTTTGTATCGGCGCCGAAGGGGGATGGATTGACTATGAAATCGATTTGTTATCCAGTATTGGCTGTCAAGCGGTTCATCTTGGCAATAGGATTTTGCGTACTGAAGCTGCCGTCAATGTATTATGCGGACGGTATATATAGCAGGAACCTCTTAATTAGTATCATCAATAGCTAATCTCAAATATTTAGGTTAAACCAATGCAAGATAATGCCGATTTAAACTCTAAATTTATGGTCAAAATCATCGCTACTTTATGGTTAGTGTGTCTGAGTTTAACCGCGTGCTCTGATGACGTTAAACACAAAGAAGTCGTAT
This sequence comes from Psychrobacter sp. CX5, assembly GCF_057621535.2. Lineage (NCBI taxonomy): Bacteria > Pseudomonadati > Pseudomonadota > Gammaproteobacteria > Moraxellales > Moraxellaceae > Psychrobacter > Psychrobacter sp. CX5. Next base: position 2,357,491 of record NZ_CM177735.1, read on the forward strand.
CAGGTGAGTCAATAACGCTTCATGAAAGCGTACAAGTGGGTACGGATTTAGACGTTTCAATGTTAAATGCCATTAGCCAAGCTTATAAGGATGAAACGGGCATTAAAGTAGAGTGGATACCCATAAAACCAGAACTATTTAGTATTGATGACAATGAGGAGGCATCACCTCAAGCTGAAATAACGTTGCCCACAGGGCTTGATATGCTTTTAATGCACAGCGCTTATACCCTTGATGATGCTAAAAGAAGACATATACTCCAGCCTGTAGGCTCCGAGATATTAGCAACTTCAGTGCCTCTACAGTATCAAGATATAGAGGGTTATTGGTTCGGCGTGGGCATGTATGCACGTACGTTGATTTATAATAAAAATAAGGTCAATGAGGCGGAGCTGATCAATTATGCAGGTTTAGCGGATGATAAGTGGTATGGCCGGTTGTGTATGACAGATATTTATACACCTGAAAATCAGGCGATCGCCAAAATAATGCTGGCTTACCGAGGTAGTAAAATAACACCTGACGTATTAAGAAACTGGCAAAGAAATATGGGCAGTCCTTCAGCCAGCAATGAAGCCATTATTACTAAAATTGAACAAGGACAATGCGATGTCGGTATTGTCGATAGCGATATGTACTGGCATTATGCCAAGCAACATCCGCGGACGTCAATTCGTATGATGTGGGCCAATCAGATTAACAGAGGTGCTATTACGAATGTGATAAGTGCTGGTCTGCTTGACGCAGGCGAAGATGTCGGAAATGCATTAAGATTTATCGAGTGGTTAGCTAGTGATGAAGGACAAGCCTTACTGGCATTTAACACCAGTACCTTTCCAGTAGTGACGATCAAAGATAACCGTGTCAATATTTCTGCGATTCGACCTCAGTGGTCGATATTTGATGCAGACGCCACGCCATTATCAGATATTATTACTAATCGCACAGTCATAGAACCAAGTAGAGATCAGGTTATTAATCCGCGACAAGCGGTACAATCTCAAAGCAATCAAAGAGATGAATAGGGTCATGTGAATGTTAAGGATGTGTTTAATTGGTATTGATAATTATTATTATTTGTATTAAGATGCGTATTACTGTTAAGTATTATAGTTTTGTAACCTTCAAAAACCTAGTACTTAATCCATTTACGCTTAACTCTTACTGAGGGATATATGGCTTCAACAATTTTATTTAATAATGGAAATTCAATCACAAAAAAGCTGACTTTATTAAGTACAACCCTAGCGACCGCATTAGCACTAACAGCGTGTAATAATTCTACTGAGACAACAGAAGCCGATAGCACTGTAGCCACTGATGCTCAAACCACTGATGCTAAAGCGACTGACTCTGAAGCTACTAAAGCAACGCCAAATTCCAATGCTCAGCCAGTAACCATATACTCTTCTCGTAATGAGCAGCTTATCAAACCTCTTTTAGATGAGTTCACTGCCGAAACTGGTATACCAGTAGAGTTGGTCACCGATAAATCTGGTCCGTTAATCGCAAGATTAGAAGCTGAAAGCACCAACACACCTGCTGATATGTTGTTAACTGTTGATGCTGGTAACTTATGGCAAGCCGGCGAGCAAGGTCTACTTCAGCCGCTGAATTCAGAAGTCGTTAATACGAATGTGCCTTCAAAGTATCGCTCAGCCAAAGACTTGTGGACTGGATTGTCACTACGTGCGCGTACCATTTTTTATGATCCTGCAAAAGTTGAACCCTCGGATCTGTCAACTTATGCAGACCTAGCCGATCCTAAATGGAAAGGTAAATTATGTCTACGTACGTCTAAAAAAGTATATAATCAGTCTCTGGTTGCCAGTATGATTGAGCATTATGGTCCTGAAAAGACTGAAGAAATTGTAAAAGGATGGGTTGCTAACCTTGCCGCCCCAGTCTTTAGTAATGATACCAAACTGCTTGAAGCCATTGCTTCAGGACAGTGCGAAGTAGGGATTGCGAACAGCTATTACTATGGTCGTATTCTAGATGAAAATCCTGACTTTCCCGTTAAAATCTTTTGGGCAAATCAAGGGGAAGGTACTGACGCTACAGGAACACATGTCAATGTATCTGGTGCAGGTATTATTAAAAATTCGGACAATGTAGAGGGCGCACGCAAACTTATAGAATGGTTGTCCTCTGATACGGCGCAGGGTCAATATGCCAGCAGCGATAAAGAGTACCCGGTTAAAGAAGGTATTGATGAATCTGAAATGCTACGGTCATGGGGTTCCTTTAAACAAGACGATATCAATGTCAGCATATTTGGACAACGTCAAGCGGAAGCCGTACAGTTAATGGATCGTGCGGGTTACGAATAAATTTTGAGTACGCATAACTTAATTTTAGTGCCAGTTCATAAAAATTAGTGAATATTACCATAGCCTTATGATCCATTTTTTATACCATTTCCTATCGCTTAGCAATAGGGCATTATGAAATATCATTACTCTAAATCTTCTTTAGTAGCGAAATCAGTCTTTGTGCTGATTTCGCTATTTATGTTAATACCTATTATTATCGTCATGCGCTCTTGGCTTGAGCCTATGGCAGATATTTGGGGACATTTATTAGATTATGTCCTTCCTTCGGTATTAAAAAATACAGCCCTCATTCTTATTTTAGTTACTGTTATTGCAGGTAGTCTTGGTACTTACTTGGCGTGGTTGACGAGTATGTATCGGTTTACCGGACAAACGTTTTTTGTCTGGGCCCTAATGTTGCCATTTGCTATACCGGCTTATGTCTTAGCCTTTGTGAGTGTTGGCCTGTTTGATTATAGTGGGGTCATACAATCAAGCCTTCGTGATCTGGGTATAAACGGATCATTTACTCAAATTCGAAGTGTTTGGGGCGCAGGCTTAATTTTATCTTTAGTTTTTTATCCATATGTTTATCTATTAGCTCGTCAAGCTTTCTTATCTCAAGGAAGGCGGGCACTTGAAGCCGGTCAAATGCTGGGTCTGACTCGCCAGCGAGCTTTTTTTAAGGTGGCGTTACCACAAGCGATGCCATGGATAGTGGGCGGCTTACTACTCACATGGATGGAGACCTTAGCAGACTTTGGGGCAGTATCTGTCTTTAATTTAGACACCTTTACGACGGCTATATATAAAGCGTGGTTTGGATTTTTTAGTCTAACAACGGCTGCTCAATTGGCGGCGTTATTAATAGTCACTGTTTTAGTTATTTTATTGTTAGAGCGTTACTGGCAAAATAAACGCAGTTATCTGCCTAGTGAGGGCAACCGTCAACGTGAAGACTTGAAAGGACTGAGTAATCTATGGGCATTTTTGTTTTGCGGGTTTATATTTACGTTAGCCTTTTTATTACCTATGATTCAGTTAATCCTTTGGGTTATTGACAATTATAAAATAGATCTAGACAGTCGTTACTGGGAGTTTGTGACAAATACTCTAGTAATTGCGAGCTCTACGGCTGTGGTTATTGGTTTCATAACCCTACTGATGGCATGGTTGTTGCGTCAGTTTCCCAGTCGTGGCAATCAACTATTGGTCTCTTTATCGAATCTAGGGTATGCCGTGCCAGGTACGGTGCTGGCCGTCGGGGTATTTATTCCGATTGCATGGATGGACAATACCTTAATCGCTAACCAAATCACGACCTCACAAGTCTTAAGTGGTAGTGTGCTCGTGATGTTGGCCGCGCTAGCCACTCGATTTTTGACCGTTGGTTTTCAGCCTATTGATCGGCAATTGAATCGTTTAACGCCCAGTCAAGAGCAGGCAGCTCAACTACTAACGACCAATCGTTGGCAACGATGGCGAGAGGTTTATTTACCGGTGATCAGTCCTGGGGTCTTTACTGCTTTGATAATGGTATTTGTCGAAGTGACCAAGGAGATGCCGATAACCTTGATGACCCGTCGGCAAGGCTGGGATACGTTAGCCGTTCGAGTGTTCGAAATGACGTCAGAGGGTATGTATGAACGCGCCGCATTACCAAGTTTAACGATTGTACTGGTCGGTTTAATACCTGTTATTTTATTAATTCGACAGTCGGACAAAAGCTAATACCTTGTATTAACAACCTATAATCAATTCTTATTCCCTTTGATAAGTCACATATTATCTAAAATTTACCTAACGTGAGCTTAAGAATACAAGGTTTTAAGAGTTTATTATTTTAATCCGTCTATTTTATGAAAGTGATAAAATAGCCTAAGCGTTAAACGGTGGAGCGACATGCAACCCAATCAAAACCAACAAACATTCGAATCTACACCTCAAATTTCCAATAAGCACTCAAACCCTAATGTGGCCTACCTTACATTAGAGAATATCAGTGTTAGTTTTGGCAGTACTGAGGTGGTTAAATCCTTGTCGATGACACTTGAACAAGGTGAAATAGGGTGCTTGTTAGGATTTAGTGGCTGCGGCAAAACAACGGCACTGCGGGCAATTGCAGGACTTGAACATCCAGTGCAAGGTAGCATCTTTTTAAACGGAAAGGTCTTGACCGAGGTGACATCTGGCAAAATTAATAAACAAGTAGTACCTGCCAAACGCGACATGGGAATGGTCTTTCAGGACTATGCTTTGTTTACTCATTTAACCGTCAGTGAAAATATTGGATTTGGTCTCAATCGTTGGTCTAAGTCCGAAAAAGTGGCACGGGTAAAAGAAATGCTTGAACTGGTTGAGCTCACCGGTCATGCTGATAAAAAAATTAACCAACTGTCAGGTGGTCAACAGCAGCGTGTGGCATTAGCTCGTGCATTGGCGCCAAAACCTGACTTACTACTGTTAGATGAGCCATTTTCAAATTTAGATATGATGCTTCGAGAGTCCTTAGCGGCTAAAGTTCGTGCCATCTTAAAACGTACCCATACGACCGCAATTTTGGTCACTCATGATCAACATGAGGCTTTTGCAATTGCAGATAAAATTGGCGTGATGTATAAAGGCAGGCTTGAACAATGGGCGATGCCAGATGTGCTATATCATGAGCCAAACAGTCCTTTTGTGGCGGAGTTTATCGGTGAAGGGGCAATGATTGATGGCGTCATTGACCAAGGCGTTATTAAAACAGCTTTGGGTGACATCAAGCGTAGACCAGAGCCTATTCATGCAGATCAACATCAAGTTGATGGTGAGAACGCGTTTAGTCAAGGCGAAGTATGTGCGTATGACTTCCCGAATGGGACCAAAATTAAAGTATTAATACGTCCAGATGATATTATCCATGATGATCATAGTTCGCAAAAAGCTTTAGTGGTTGAGCGTGTATTTCGAGGGGCCAACTTTCTGTATCGGCTACGACTAGACAATGGAGAAGAGGTACTGTCGCTGATCTCAAGTCATCATGATCATCCTATAGGATCTTCGATAGGGTTTCGACCACTCATGGCGCATGTGGTGCTATTCCAAGGTGATGATTTAGACGTGACGACTTGGCAGCGTATCTAGGCCTATTTTCTTAATCTCGATGTTTAATACGGTTACTTAATTGATATCGCTATTGTGTCGTGAGGGTGGGGCGAGAGGCTAAAATATGCAGATAGCGACCTAACCATTTGTAAGGCTCTTGTGATGAGTAGCGTAGCTCCATTTCGATGACTGCCTCAGGGTGGTTATGTCCCCCTCGTTTAAGCGGTGCATAATCGTGAAAGACGCGTAAACCACTCACCTTGTCAATCGTAAATCCATCATTTTTAAGCCATCCTTCGACATCATGGAAGCTGACAGGGTTGTTAGGAGTTAGGCTTTTTTTATTATCTGCTCTATAATCAGGATTATTCAGTAGATTGAAGTTCCCCATAATTAAGTTGCGATACACAAAACTAACTGGATTATAAAAACATAGCGATAATTTCCCATTTGGCACAAGCCATCTCTCACAAAAAGGCATGATTTGCTGGGGTTCAGCCAACCATTCTAGTAGAGCGTGACATAATATTAGGTCATAGCCGTCACTCCCCTGATTTTGTAGTTTCTCATTGAGGTGTTGGTAGGGACAGACTAGCCAATTAATGTCCTGTAGTACTCCCTTCGCTTTGGCGTCTATTTTTGCTTCGGCAAGCATATTCTGCGAGATATCATTAATGGTTAATAAGTGACCTTTTGTGGCTAGCTCTATGGCTATCTGTGCTAAGCCTGCACCCACATCCAATATGCGTAATGGACGATTTAACGTCGATGCCATCTCACTAATTATAGGGTAAAGATCCTGTTTTAAGACGGCTAAGCGGATATCTCCCTTTAATCCACCATATACTTTTTTGGCGAAGTGGTCAGTAATAGGGTCAAAGTTTCGATCTTCATGAGAGGTCATTTCAAAATCCAAAATACAGTAAATTATTATAAATGCTAAATCACGGGCGATTATTATCCATAAATTGCCAGTCCCATAGAATGCTTTAGCGAGATAAATGGGTGTGTATTAAGGGCAATAACAGGGCACTTTATTTTAATTATTTGCGCTAGTGAACATTAAACACAGGTTTATAGTTACTGGCAGACAAAAAGCCCGCTTAAGGCTTATTTATGCTAAAATGCGGCATATTATTTTTATGCCTTTTCTATAAAACAACCTATCTTTGTCAGACTCATTGAACCTACTATTTGTAGTGTTTGCACTCGCTTTCCTCGATAGATTAATTTCTAGATTTGGTATCAGTATAACAACTTAAAGTAAGTTCGCAGTAAGCCATCTTAGAATAGCAAATGACCGCGACAAAATAACCTTTATTTTTCAGGTCATTAACACCAAATTTGATAGCGTTCATATTGAATACTATTAAAGGTAATTTCTACACGTTAAGAGGGCCATTGCCAACATGGAGATGTATTTATGAGTGATTCGGTCAGTCCTATTGCCATCATTGAAGAGATGAAGCAATCCTATCTAGATTATGCGATGAGCGTTATTGTCTCACGTGCGCTACCTGATGTACGAGACGGGCTGAAACCTGTGCATCGCCGAATCATGTATGCCATGCATCAGTTGTCAAATGACTATAATAAACCTTATAAAAAGTCTGCGCGTGTGGTTGGTGATGTGATTGGTAAATATCACCCACATGGTGATACAGCGGTTTATGATGCCATAGTTCGTATGGCTCAAGATTTTAGTTTGCGCTATCCGATGGTAGATGGTCAGGGTAACTTCGGCTCTATCGATGATGACCCAGCGGCAGCCATGCGTTATACCGAAGTTCGTATGACCAAACTGACCCATCAGATGTTGGCAGATCTTGATAAAGATACGGTCGATTGGGAAGACAACTACGATGGTTCTGAACGTATGCCAAGCGTATTGCCTGCTCGTATTCCCAACCTATTAGTGAATGGGGCGACAGGTATTGCCGTCGGTATGGCGACCAATATGGCGCCCCATAACCTGACTGAAGTCTTAAACGCGTGTTTGGCGTATGCAGAAAATTCGAATATATCAAGTGAAGAGTTGACCAATTACATTTCAGGTCCCGACTTCCCGACTGGGGGTATTATTTATGGTCGCTCAGGTATTGTTGATGCTTATCGAACGGGTAAAGGTCGTTTGCATGTTCGAGGTCGTTATCATATAGAGCCGATGAGTGAAACAGGCGCCAACCGTGACCGCGAGCGCATTGTGTTTACCGAAATACCTTACCAGTCAAACAAAGCGAAGCTTATAGAGCGCATAGCAGAGCTGGTTCGAGATAAGAAAATCGAAGGTATCTCAGAGATACGGGATGAATCTGATAAAGATGGGATGCGCATTGCCATTGACTTACGCCGTGGTGAAGTCGCGGAAGTCATTGTCAATAACTTGTTCCTACAAACGCCGCTTGAGTCAAGCTTTAGTATCAATATGGTGGCGCTCGATAATGGTCAGCCTAAGCTGATGACATTGCGTCAACTTATTGCCGCCTTTATTCGTCACCGTCAAGAAGTGGTGACGCGTCGTACTATTTATGAGTTGAATAAAGCCAAAGCACGGGGTCACTTATTAGAAGGTCTGACGGTTGCACTTGCCAATATTGACGATATTATTACGACTATTAAAGAGTCTGCAAACCGTGGTGAAGCCCGTGAAAAGTTATTAGTACAAACGTGGGACTCAGGTACCGTGGTGGCAATGCTAACAGCGGCAGGGCGTGGCACCCTTGAAGGCGGCGATTTGCGCTCAGTACGTCCTGAATTTATTGAGGGTGAAGATTTAAGAAATCCGTTTGGGCTAATTGACAACGGCAATAACTACCGCTTATCACTGGAGCAGGTTAATGCTATTTTAGAGATGCAACTGCATCGTTTAACGGGTCTGGAACAAGAAAAACTCACTGAAGAATATCAAGATCTGCTGTGTCAAATCGCAGAACTAGAATCTATCTTAGGTGATTTTGATAAATTAATGATGGTTATCAAAAACGAGCTGATTCAAATTCGCGATGATTTTGGTGATGAGCGTCGGACAGATATTGTCGACTCACGATCTGATTTCAGCCGTGAAGATCTTATTCCTGAGCAAACCGTTGTACTAACTGTATCCCGTACTGGTTATGCAAAAACTCAGCCAATTAGTGATTATGTTGCTCAAAACAGAGGCGGTAGAGGTAAATCAGCGACGGCTATGAAAGAAGACGACGTCATTGATCATCTTGTCGTTACCTCAACGCATGCGACAGTGCTTTGCTTTACTGACAATGGACGAGTCTTTAGTCTACGTGGTTTTGAAGTGCCTATCGCGAGCCGTGGTGCCCGTGGTCGACCTTTGGTTAATATTATCGGCTTGGATACTGATGAAGTTGTCACGACTATTTTACCGATACCGAAACAGTTAAAGTCTGCGCAACTTACGGCACAAGTGGACGATGATACGAGTGATACCAATGAAGATGCTGATGTGGTGAGTGATACCACACCGCCATACGTATTTTTCGCAACGGCGAAGGGTACGGTTAAACGGGTTGAGCTTAGACACTTTGCCAATATCCGTTCAAATGGTTTGATTGCTATTGGTTTGGAAGAGGGGGATAAGTTAATTTCTGCCCGCATTACCACTGGTCAACAGCAAGTCATGCTGTTTGCCTCAAGTGGTAAAGCCATTCGCTTTGATGAAAATGATGCACGGGTGATGGGTCGAACGGCTAAAGGGGTACGCGGGATGCGTATTGCAAAAAATGACACTATCAAGTCGTTAGTAGTCGTTGATGATGATCTAAAAGAAGTGTTGATCGCTTGTGAAAATGGCTATGGAAAGCGTACATCGATCCATGAGTTTAATGCTCAAAACCGTGGCGGTGGCGGTGTTATTGCCATTAAAACCAGTGAGCGTAATGGGGCATTGGTCAGAGCGACCAAAGTTGAGCCTGAAGATGATGTTATTTTGATATCAAATAAAGGAACTTTAGTTCGTACTCCCGTTGCGCAAGTAGCAACTTCAGGACGCAATACACAGGGTGTCACCTTAATTCGTCTGGCAGAAGATGAGTCGCTGGTTGCTATGGCTCGTGTAGAAGATACGTCGGAAGAAGATGCTTTGCTTGATGCGTTGTCATCTGATGATGAGCGTGTTGAAGCGCTCACGGATCAAGAACCTACTGATCAAATAAAGCTTGATTCACAAGCGATAGGTTCTGATGATAGCGTCTCTGACACGGTTGACGAGCATGATTTAAGCCACTCAAGCGTAAACGACGTCGAAGACGACAATACTGACCATTAAGACTTTTAAAGTATTTTGAAGCTTAACTGCTTTATTTGCATAGAAAGCTTTAAGAAAGGATAACAAAAGACCTCTATGCGCAATGAGTATTAGCATTTAAAATGCCAGCAAGAAGTAAACTTGCTGGCATTTTTTATTCATTTATATAAGGTTTGACATGTCTATCTTGCATTTACATCATTTAGAAAACTCAAGATCTTTTCGTATTGTTTGGCTTTTAGAAGAATTGGGCTTGGACTACCAATTGACCAAGTATCAGCGTACTGAATCATATTTAGCACCTAAAAGCTTAGAGAACATTCATCCGTCGGGTAAAGCGCCCATTCTGCAAATCAAAGAGAGCGATGATGCTGTTCAGCCAATGTCGATGATCGAGTCTGGTCATATCATTGATTATCTTATGGCAAAATATGATACGGATTATAAATTTCATCCCAAGGTTGATGCAGATAGCGAACAATGGCGTGATTATGATTTTTGGATCCACTATGCAGAAGCATCTGCTATGCCACCACTGGTTATGCGCCTGGTATTCTCAAAAGTCGTCGAACGCTCTCCTGCTTTACTAAAACCTGTTGCAAAAGGCATTCGTAAACAGGTAGAAGCCTCTATGATTAGTAAAAATATCACCAAAGCTTTAGATTTGGTGGAGTCTCAATTGAGTCAACATAAATGGTTTGCAGGATCTGAATTCAGTGCGGCGGATATTCAGATGGCGTTTTTTATAGAGGCTGCCAACTCTCAATCAGGCTTAGATCAAGTACGCTATACTAATACATTAAATTGGTTAAAAAGATGTCAAGCACGTCCGGCTTATCAAGCTGCTGTTGAAAAAGGGGGAAAGCTTGAGTTCTAAACGTCATGACGACACTCAAAAGAGGACTCAAGACAGCATTCGAAACAGTGATAAAGAAGGACGGCAACCAGAAGGTCGTGTTTCTACAGACAGTCATAATGTCGATCAGTCAGCAAAACCTGAGCTTCTTAAAAATGGAAAGTTAAAACTGTTTATACTATTGCTATGTGCGGTTAGTTTTTATGCAGGTTGGCAAGCCAGTCGATCTTATCTAGTTAAAGAGTGCCATTTGGCTGGGGCGGTCGTCAATGTCGAAGACGATTTGGTGTATTGTTCAATGCCATAGAGTCAACTATTTTAAATATTACTAAAGCAAGTTAATGTTGTGATAAGCACCATTGACTTGCTTTTTTATTGCGCTTAATTTGAGAGTTATAGTCAGCGAACTACTAAACGGTTAAGGCGTTAACCTCGCTAAGCCTACTACCGTATTACTCGCAACTTGCACTCGGTTGCCTTGTAACCATTTTAGACTTCTTTGACTATAGATCTTATTGAGATTAAAAAAAGTGAGACCTTATTAACTTTAAGCTAGGGCGTGTCGAACATTCGACCATAGCATTGGCGGAGACTAATTTTTAGTCAATTTGCAGTGAAATTTTTGACGCCTAGTCATTCTAAGTTAGAACCCTAAATTTTTAAAAGCCGCCATATATTGGCAAAAAAGAGTCCCGCCCTCACTCGAGCATAGCTATCAGAAGTGCTAATTTGCGAATGTTCCACACGCCCTAAGGTTAATATTTGAATGTTCAACAGACCCTATAGTCATGTAAAAAAATTGACACTACTAATAAATGTCGAAATTAGCTTGAAATAGTATCGTCAAGCCTACATATATAAACCAACAACACAGCGAGTGATACCGATTAAAATAATGGGTAACTTGCTGATAAAATTAAAATAATTAAAGGATACATCAATGAGATTCGATAAATTTACACAAAAATTACAAGCTGCTCTGCAACAAGCTCAGAGCTTAGCAATAGGGCGAGATCATACGGGTATAAGTCCAGTACATTTAATGGCAACCTTGTTGGAAGATGAGTCTAACCTATCTGTATGCCAACAAGCAGGAGCCAGTATTCCTGCCCTTAAAAATGGGGTGGCCAAAGCGCTTGATAACCAAGCGACTATTGCTAATCCGACTGGCGAAGTCAGTTTGAATCCAGACTCAGTCAAAGTACTTAATCTTGCTGATCGTCAGGCGCAAAAAGCGGGTGATGACTATATTGCGACTGAATGGGTCATGTTGGCTTTGGCTGAGCAAGGAGAAACTAAGAAAATCTTCGAGCAAGCAGGGGTTACCGCAGATAAGCTTAAAGCTGTTATAGAACAGCTTCGAGGCAATCAAACTGTCAATGATCAAAATGCAGAAGATCAACGTGATGCGCTTAATAAATATACCATTAATTTAACTGAGCGTGCTGAAATGGGTAAGCTTGATCCCGTTATTGGCCGTGATGAAGAGATACGTCGTACAATACAAGTACTATCACGTCGTACTAAGAACAACCCTGTTTTAATCGGTGAGCCAGGGGTAGGTAAGACCGCCATCGTCGAAGGGCTTGCTCAAAAGATTGTTAACGGTGATGTGCCTGAGGGACTACGTAACAAGGAAGTATTATCTCTTGATCTGGGTGCTTTAATTGCTGGTGCTAAATACCGTGGTGAGTTTGAAGAGCGTCTAAAAGGGGTCCTAAACGACTTAGCGAAACAAGAAGGCAATGTCATCTTATTCATTGATGAATTGCATACGATGGTAGGTGCCGGAAAAACAGATGGTGCTATGGATGCAGGTAATATGCTTAAGCCTGCGTTGGCACGTGGTGAGCTTCATTGTGTAGGCGCAACTACCCTGGATGAGTACCGTCAATATATCGAAAAAGATGCGGCACTTGAGCGTCGATTCCAGAAGGTTTTGGTTGACGAGCCTACGGTTGAAGATACCATTGCTATTTTGCGGGGTCTTAAAGAGCGCTATGAGCTTCATCACGGGGTAGACATCCAAGACAGTGCCATTATTGCGGCGGCGCGTATGAGTCATCGTTATATTACCGATCGTAAGTTACCCGATAAAGCGATTGACTTAATTGATGAAGCGGCTAGCCGTCTGCGTATGGAGATGGACAGTAAACCTGAGTCACTAGGCAAACTTGACAGCCGCTTAATTCAGCTAAAAATGCAGCGTGAAGTGCTTAAAAATGAAGAAGATGCAGGTGCCGTGGCTGAACGTAATTTGCTAGACGAGCAAATCGAAGAGCTTGAAAAAGAATATGCTGATTTAAATGAAATTTGGCAGGCTGAGAAAGCCTTAGTTAAAGGCAGTCAGCAGCTTAAAGATGAGCTTGATAAAGCCCGTATTGCTTATGAAAAAGCGAGCCGCGAAGGTGATTATGAAACAATGAGTAAACTGCAGTATGAGACCATACCGCAGTTAGAAAAACGAATCACTGAATCTGATCTTGCAGAACAAAAAGAACAGTCAGGTGAGGGAATTGGTATCAAGCTTCTGCGCAATAAAGTGACAGATAATGAAATCGCTGAGGTGGTTGCTGCAGCAACCGGTATTCCAGTCAATAGAATGCTACAAGGTGAACGTGAGAAAATGCTGGCAATGGAAGACGCCTTGCATGAACGGGTAATAGGTCAAGACGAAGCGGTTCAATCGGTTGCCAATGCGGTACGTCGAAGCCGTGCAGGGTTGTCGGATCCAAACCGTCCCTCAGGCTCATTCTTATTTTTAGGCCCAACAGGTGTGGGTAAAACCGAGCTGACAAAATCATTGGCTAACTTCTTGTTTGACTCAGAGGATGCGATGGTTCGTATCGATATGAGTGAATTTATGGAGAAGCATAGTGTTAGTCGTTTAGTTGGCGCTCCTCCTGGTTACGTCGGTTATGAAGAAGGCGGGGTATTGACCGAAGCGGTTCGTCGTAAGCCTTATAGCGTCCTCTTATTTGATGAAGTAGAAAAAGCACACCCCGATGTGTTCAATATTCTGCTGCAAGTACTAGATGATGGTCGCTTAACCGACTCTCAAGGTCGCGTGGTAGACTTTAAGAATACCGTTATCATCATGACCAGTAACTTAGGGTCACATAAGATTCAAGAGATGGCAGGTGATGATTATGAAGAAATAAAGGCATCAGTGATGGAGTCAGTAGGTCAGCATTTCCGTCCAGAGTTTGTGAACCGTATTGATGAGATAGTGGTATTCCATCCATTAGGTATGTCACAAATGGCAGGTATTGCTGACATTCAGCTTGATCGTTTAAGAGATCGCTTAAAAGAGCGTGAAATGAACATCAAGTTATCGCCCGATGCAATGAACATGTTAGTCGCTGTGGGTTATGATCCTGTCTATGGCGCACGTCCTTTAAAACGTGCTATCCAGCAACAGATAGAAAACCCACTGTCACTGAAGCTGCTCTCAGGCGAATTTGTAGCGGGTGATACTATTAAAGTTGATGTGGATGAAAACGATACATTAGTCTTCACCAAGCTATAAATTATAGTCAAAGAAGTCTAAAATGGTTACGAGGCAACTGAGTGAAAGTACTAATGGAGTAGGCTTAACGAGGTTAACACTGTAAGCGTTTAGTAGTTCGCTGACTATAGGTCATCACTAACGTTATTTGAGTCTATTATAGTAATAAAAGTAAGCCCCATAAGTTAACCTAACTTATGGGGCTTTTTTAATGGTCTTTATAATTAAGGTTGTGTTTATTGGTATTATTTAATAAAGATGAATCTTAATAAAGTTAAATTTTTACTGTACCTATATTTTATTATGCCGTGTTATGACTGCTCATCTTTATTGATTTGCACATACTTATCGAAGTTCTCAGCATAATCATCTAAGTTATCACTTAACATCTGACGATACTGTTTGGCATAGAACTCAATAATTTCATTCTTCTCTTTTGCTAAGTCGCTGCCTTTAACAAAGCCAATGGATGCCACTGAAGAGCTATAGCGAGCTGCCGCATAAAGTAATGACGCTCCTACTTGACCTGAATGTGCTTCAGGACCTAACTGGCTATTGGCAAGCTCAATAATGGCATCAGCGCGCTTATAAAATGCTTCGATGTCTTTTGACAGTTCTGGACTTTGATTTTCGGCGTTATTCGGAGGTGTCGTCATAAGTTTTCAACTATTTAGCTTAAAAAATTGGTTAATATTTGGGTTCGAATGTTGGCTAGAAAGGGGAGTAGAAATGCCCAGTTAACGAATCAACCTGCTAACCATTTAATTAGTCAACAGGCATAAGCTCAAGTTTAAATATTGGCATCCGCCCGTAGAATATCTGCTTTATCAGTTTTTTCCCAAGTAAATGCCGTTTCACTGCCTGGACGCCCAAAGTGACCATAAGTTGCCGTCTGCTGGTACATAGGCTGTAATAAATTTAGCATATGAGTAATACCATAAGGACGCAAGTCAAAGTGGGTACGTATTAGCTCAATGATCACCTCACGACTCACCTTAGAGGTACCAAAGGTATTCACCGAAATTGAGGTAGGTTCTGCCACGCCAATGGCATAACTAATCTGGACTTCACAGCGTTCAGCCAGTCCTGCCGCTACAATATTTTTAGCGACATAACGACCGGCATACGCGGCGCTGCGGTCGACTTTAGAAGGATCCTTACCACTGAAGGCACCGCCACCATGACGCGCCATACCGCCATAAGTATCCACAATGATTTTACGACCTGTCAATCCTGCATCACCAACCGGACCACCAATCACAAATTTACCAGTAGGATTAATATGGTAACGGGTATCCTTATGCAGTAAATTAGCGGGTAATACCTGCTGAATAATCTCCTCCATAACCGCTTCTTTTAGCTCAGACTGAGAGATGCTAGGATCATGTTGGGTCGATAATACTACAGCATCTATGGCAGCAGGAAGACCATCGTTATATCGCAAGGTCACCTGAGCTTTCGCATCAGGACGTAGCCATGGCAGATCTCCAGAGCGACGTAATACTGATTGGCGCTCCATCAATCGATGTGCGTACTCAATAGGCGCTGGCATTAAGACCTCTGTTTCATTGCTGGCATAGCCAAACATGAGCCCTTGGTCTCCAGCGCCCTGATCCTCAGGATTCATGCGGTCAACACCTTGAGCAATCTCAGGTGACTGTTTACCGATCATATTGATGACAGCACAGGTGTCGCCATCAAATCCTAAATCAGAATGATGGTAGCCAATACCATTGACAGTATCACGGACGATACGCTCGATATCCACATTAGCAGTGGTTGAGATTTCACCGGCTAATATGACTGCCCCTGTTTTGACTAAGGTCTCACAGGCCACACGCGCGTGTAAATCTTCACGCATAATAGCATCAAGTAAGGCATCTGAAATTTGGTCTGCCATCTTATCGGGATGGCCTTCACTGACTGATTCTGAGGTAAATAGTTGATAGTCATGCATAACAAGGGAGTCACTTATATTCAGGAGCTTATATTCAGAAACTTGCGATTTGATTTATTAAGCTTTTTAGACATTCAATTAAGCTTATAAAACCCGTGCTAAGCTTTTTAATAGCCGAACACCGATAAAATCTAGCAAGGTAAACTTGGAATTAGAGAGTATTTTACCCTTAAGTCATCTAAAACTCTAGTGATACAGGGCATAATAAACTGAGTTAACTATACTAAGTAGTTTTATGGCTCAAAAAAGGCATTAGTGACGGGTTATAAAATTTAAAATTCTGTTAGCAGCGGTATAAACATTGTGATGACCTTATAACTCTGCAAATTTATGTTTGTCTTTAAACATACACTCATTATAAACGGGGCAGGCATCACATTTTGGGGTTCGTGCTTGGCACGTATACCGGCCATGTAAGATCAAATAATGATGGGCATCTACGATATATTTATCAGGAATACGCTCAATAAGTTTCTTTTCTACCGCTAATACGGTTTTTCCTGTGGCCAATCCAGTGCGATTACTTACACGAAATATGTGAGTATCCACTGCCATCGTGGGCTGACCAAATGCGGTATTTAAAACCACGTTAGCAGTTTTACGTCCCACGCCTGTCAGCGCCTCTAAATCTTTGCGATTATCTGGTACTTGACTGTTATGTTTATAAATTAAATCCTGACACGTCTTAATGACGTTTTTTGCTTTTGAGTTATACAATCCAATGGTTTTGATATAGTCTTTTAGGCCGTCTTCGCCAAGCTCATAGATGGCTTCAGGTGTATTTGCTACTGAAAATAGCTTACGGGTCGCAAGGTTAACACTCACATCAGTGGCCTGTGCAGACAACATTACGGCAATCAGCAGCTCAAAGTTGCTACTATATTCAAGTTCAGTCACCGGCTCATCAATGGCTGCCGCTAGCTTTTCAAAAAATATTGGCACATTTTTATTTGGCAGTCGTCTTGAAGGTGGGGTTTCTGCCGTTTTGTGTTTAACAACTTTACTCATAGGGTTTTGGTCTGGCTTAAATAAATTGCTGGGTTTTTTCAATGATAGGTTTTTAGTAAGGTCTGGTTCTAATGCGCGTTTGGCTTTGATAAGTGTCTGGTTTTAATGAGTCTCGACGTCATTCAAAATGAATTAATCAGATAATTGTTCTAGCTGTTGTTTTAACTCATCAAGTTCAGCCTGTTTAGCCTCATGATGACGAACGCTGAGCTGTTTCTCAAGCTTTTTAATTTTAGTCCGTAGCTTGGCGACCGCAATGGTGGCTTTCGCTTGAGCTTCATTAATATCTAAACTTTGATGTGAAGCATTGCCCAGTAGCGTTTCTACCATACTGGTAACAGGTTTAGCATGGGTGTTGTCAGACATCTGATGGGCGACGCGATTTAAGTGAGTATGATAGCGCTTTCTAAGATGAGCCTGTTCATAGGCTCTATGTTCCGGCGTCTCAAATGAAGGATCACGTGGCATTTCAATCAGATCTATACAGTCTACTGGGCAGGGAGGCAAGCATAACTCGCAACCAGTACACAAGTCTGTAAAAACAGTGTGCATATGCTTACCTGTTCCCACGATGGCATCCACTGGACAATCTGGAATACACTTGGTACAGCCGATGCAGTCATCCTCACGGATAATAGCCCTTACTTCTGTAGGACGCTGAGTATTAGGATCAATAGGCCATTGTGACTCTCGTGCTATCAGTCGGTCACGATTTAGAATTTCGGCAATATGGTCACTGACTGGCTGTCCTCCAGGGACACATTTATTATGGGGCTCACCGTCAACAACGATTGCGGCTGCATAGGGCAGACAGCCATCAGGATGGTCACAAAGGCCGCATTGTGTTTGAGGAAGTGTGGCATCTATGGCGACTATTTTTTCACGTTGAGTATTTGTAAGGCTATCAAGTTGTAAGCGATTAAATAAAATGGGTAAATCGTTTAATCGATAAGTGCTCACAAATACCTCTCGTGTTATTAAATAGGGATAAAAAACGGTTAAAGTTGTTTAGGCGCTTTTTAAAAGATTGTATAAGCTGGTATTACCAACATACAACGCATGCTTGCTAAGCGGATGCTGCTTTTGTCGTGCACTCAACTGATGATCAACAGCGAGTAAAATATCAGCTACTTTGGAAAATTGAACATGGGTTTTTTCGTCTTTGTGCAGTAGACCGTTTTCATCAAAACTAAGACTGGCGCTAAGATGCGATGATAACCGTCTGATAATATTGGCAGCATCGGTCATCTCTAAAAACCTTAAGGTTCCTGCAATCTGACTCAATACTTGAGGGATATTATTTAGGATGTCGTCGTGCATAAAGGCTTCATTTTGCACATCTTCGTCCACATGCGTTAAATCAAAGCTATCTAAATAGTCACTGGCGCTACGTTCAAGTTGTTTGATTAAATTACGGATTTCAATCATGAGATGTTGATACGCAGTATCAAGTTGGTAAATTGAGAGACTATCATTCGTCAACTCCCAAGCTTCAGCGCCTGGAGTATGCGATTTTGCTAAGGTGATAGCCGCGTTTTCGGCGACCATAAGATGCGCTAAAAGCTGATCTAAATCCTCTGAATTTGGATGCTGCCAATTAGCAACGATAGCAGCGCTTTTACTAAGTATTTCCGCAGATTGTGATAAGTCTAGTAGTGAAAAAGTAGACGACAGCGCATTAAGTTTGTTTGAAATAGAGCTAAAATCGAGTTTTGAGGATAGCTGTTCAGTACGGTCTTCATCAGAAGTATGATTTACCAAACCATTGACGTCGGATTTGATAGCGTCAATCTCGTATTGGATCAAGTCATTCAAGGTAGTGACTATTTCTTGATCAGGTCCAAACATAAAACGTTTGAAGTCTATTAGCTGAGAGTCATCAAGTTGATTATCATTCAGTTGCTTCTTTACTTGCGCTGCCAGTTCATGGTCTTGTAAACAGGCAAAGCTCACTAAATCAGCGAAGCGACTGTCATCTGCTGGCAAGTAGTTATGAAATTGCTGATCTAAGAAAATAAATATACGCTTATGTTTTTCATCAAGAGGTAATAGCTTCTGTAGGTCTTTAGTGGCTGCTTCAGCGGCATGCCAAAATAAAGCGTCAGATTCTTTTGCAATGATCGAACAGGCTTGATGCATCGCTTTAATCTTGAGTAGGTCGGACTCACTTACCTGATTGGTTGGAGCAGATAGAGCCACAGCCAGACCAGCTCTATACGCAGTTGCTAATAAACTACTGTCTAAATCTAAGCTTGAAAGGGGTTGAAAGTTGCGAGTAGGGTTGGCTAGGGTAATATAAGTAAAATCATGGGCAACCAGTTCAGTTTGGTCTAACTCTTTTTGACCAAGCGTTGTTTTCATTTGATTAATAACGGGTAGGAGTAAGGAGGGCTCTAAAGTCTCTTGCAATAATACAAACTCAATATAACGTGACAGCGTCATAACCCCTTGTGAAATACTTAAAATAAGTTTTTCATCCCTATTATTACCGCTATCATAAAGATGCTGCATACTGACCGCCAACACTTCTGCTAAATCACTTGCACCAGATAGAGAAATTAAGGTCAACACGTTTGCCAATTGGTTGAGCATAGCGACTGAGTCAAGTAGTAGCGGGGCTTGCTCATTGTCATCATTAAACTCACTTAAATGTTTTTCAGCATTGTCCAAGGTAACCATTATTTCTGGGCGCAGCAAATACAGTGAAGATAAATCAAAGTTAGTGACGCTGATCGCCTGTGGTGTAGTACTGTTTTGAGCTACTGAGATCATAGGAGTTACCAAGTTATAATGAACCGAGGATTAAATTAAATGATATAGGTAAACGTCAATTTATTAACGTACTTTAATTAGATAGTGTTCACTGTATTATAATCGAGACTATCAATCAATTTATAAATAATCTCAATAAAATTGTGTAATTTAAGACGCAACAAACAAATCTTGCGCTAAATTGATAGTGTTAAATGGCAAGTCACCGTCACTATGAAGTTTTATAGCCTGTTTTTGCAAAATTAAATTAGGCGCTTCATTGGTTTGATAAAAGCAAGTTATACCTTGATTTTTAGCTACATTAGGGTATTTTTTAACTATTTTTGCAACCCAGTTTAAATGATCCTCGTAGGAAGCTTGGGCTGTCAAGATTTTACTAGCCAAGTGACTAAAATCAGTATGTGATCCCGCACCCTCAGTCTGAATGTCTTCGTCAATAGCGAGGGCTACCTGACCACCGGTCATGGCCAAATATACTTCAGCTAGGATTTCGGAGTCGAGTAAAGCGCCATGGAACGTACGGTCCATTTTTCCGACGTTCAAACGACGTACCAAAGCATCCAAAGTGTTCTTTTGTCCTGGATACTGCTGCTTTGCTAATACTAATGAGTCGGTGACTTTGATCTGATCAGCAAAGCCTTTTAAACCAACTTTATCAAACTCCATGCTTAAGAAGCTAATATCAAATGGGGCATTGTGGGCGATAACTTCTGCACCCAGCATGAAGTCATAAAGCTTTTGCGCGACTTTATCGAAGGTAGGCTTATCTGCTAAAAAAGCCTCGGAGATACCATGTATTCGAATGGCTTCCTCATCCATGCCTCTTTCAGGATTGATATAAACATGCAGTTTTTCACCGGTGAACTTACGATCTACCAGCTCAATGATACCTACCTCGATAATACGATCTCCCTTGAGTGCATCAAGACCAGTCGTTTCGGTATCCATAATTAGCTGGCGACCTGACTCTCCTTTGTTAATAGGATCTGGCAATAAAGGCTTAAAATGAGGATTTGCTCGGCTGGTATCGCCATCAAATTCAATGTCAGTCTCTATACCTGACGCGACACCCCTTTCAGTTGTCTCATTAACAGTTGGTTTGGCAGTCGATGGTAGAGTGTTGTCTAATTCTGAGTCTTCTTCAGGCGACAAGTCATTAAATCCTAAAGGATCATCAAGGAGCCAGTCATTGGAGTGGTTAGCAGTATTTTCCATAGTATCCATGCTTTGCAAATTTTGCTGAATTTCAATAGTAGCTCTATTTTCAGAATGCTTTGAGACTAGAGGTTCAGTCGCTATATTGGGTTGAGATTGTGAGTCAGAGTCAATTAAAGGGTCAGAATCTGATTGAATAGATGACGGTTCTTTATTAAGATCAATGTCTGATTCTGATAAATTATTTAGTTTTTTTTTAAACTTAAATCATGACTTATTGGCGTGTCGTTGGCTGTTGGCTCATCAATTTTGCCCCCCTCGGATGTGGACAATATACCTCTATTGGCAAGTTCATCTGCTTTTTCATTTCCTTCATGGCCGGCATGACCTTTTACCCAGTGCCAACTCACATTTCGACCTTGTCGTAAGTCATCTAATCGTTGCCATAACTCTTGGTTTTTAACGGGCTTATTCGATGACGTTTTCCAGCCTTTCTTTTTCCAGCTATCAATCCATGAGGTGATACCATTTTTAACATAGCTTGAGTCGGTCCATATTTCTAAATGGTCGTCATCTGAGCTTTTCTCAAGTGCCATAATAGCACCCATTAGCTCCATCTTATTATTGGTAGTTAGGGTCTCACCACCAAAAAATTCATGATGTTGACCATCACTGCTGACCAAAAGGGTGCCCCAACCACCTGGGCCGGGATTACCTTTACAAGCACCGTCTGTAAAGGCAAGAGTGGTATTGGGTTTGGGGTGTAGAACGGACATAAAAGCTCGCTTTTGCAATAGTCTGTCGTTAATTGTACTAGTATAGCAAATAATAGCATGATAATTTAGATTGCTTATACGTAACGGACTTCTATATATAATGAATAAGATCGCCCTTTAGCAAATCAATTTTGTTAAAATAGAGGCTTGGTAATACGCTAAGCTAAACTAGAGTGATTGCCACTTACAAATGAATGACACTACAAATGATACTACAAATAAATGTCACTTAAATAAGTAAGTCACTCATATAAACGGTCTGATTATTAACATTGAGTGTCAGGCTCACATGGTTCGACACCATCTAATCTAACTACTGAATGGATAACACTATTGAAAAAATTCAACGTAACAAACTTCGCCTTAGCCATCATGCTCACTGGAGCAAGTCTTAGCGTAACAAGCTGTAAAGATGCTAGCCGGACGCCAACAGATCTGGCCGAACTAAAATCTGGGAATCTTAACTCGGTCGAGGTGATACAACAACACGCTGCCTTATTTTCGGGCTGTTATACAGTCAGTCAAGATGAACCTGCACAAATTAAAGTAAGCCTGAAGCAAGATAAATTAGTCATGCAAATGAAAGAGCCTAAGTCTGCGAAGCGGGTGTGGGATGACCCTGAGCCGTTAGAGCCTATGGGACTTGAACAAGTTCCTGAGTATTTTTCAATTGATGACCATAATATCTCCGCGATGGTCGGTCGCCCTGATCGTTTATTCGTGTTGGCTCATGTCAAACAAGCTTATGCCAATATCAATCCGTTATTAGACAGCCCGTATCTTGGTTATATTAAGCAAGGCTCAAATACGATTTATAAAGTAGCGTGTGATGACACTCCGATTGGGGAGCCGAGTCAAGACCCACATCAAAACTCTGAAAGTCTTAGCAACATAGTGATTAAAACTGCAGAGCTGTGAAGTCAGTACACTATAAAAGACTGCTCGAATAGAAATGATACGCTTGATACTGAAAAACCTTAGAACCTGCTCTGCTAAAACTCTATAAGTCAGGTAAACCATAAATAGGAAGCAATAAATGGGATTTTTAAATTACTTACTGATGGGTGCTTTGGCTTATGCCGCTGGCTGGGCGGTAAGAATATACTATCTTGAAAATGGACCAAAACCCGAGCAGCCCTATAACTTAAAGCATCCTAAAGTATTGACCTGTTTGGCGATATTTTTTGTTATTATGATGGTAATATCTGCCTCAATCGGTAGGTTTCTCATGGGTCATGACAGTCTAGATATCGCTTTTATCATCGTCAATAGCTTAGTGGCAACTTTTGTATTTTCTTTTGGCTTAAGTCCAGATCATGTTAAACATGAGTTACCGGATTAGATGAGGGTATTACAATAATATGGTTTGTATGTCCTATACTGTATGATAACTTTTAAAACGCAGCGATGCTAATCATCTCTCATAAAAATATGGCGCTAGTTAATAGCGCCATATTTTTTAGTCGACACAGAGTTATTGGGGTGTCGGTACTAATAAGCCATATTTATTTGGTGTTGGGTTAAGACCTTGCGGAGTAGGTGACGATTTCTCCTCAGTTGAATTATTTACTGGGATATACTCATCACTGTTACGATCTTCTTCTTCCATCTGTCTAGGTTCAATTTGCTTTAAGGGCTGACCGTTATTAGTATCACGGCTGTCAGTGGTACTGTTCTCTAGATAATACGATTGTGCTGGCGTCAAGATAGTTGGGCCAGTATTTACGTGTACGGCTCTTGCTGAGTCATTAGCATTAGCTTTATTATCAAGTACATTGACCAGGTTACGATGCTGCGACTCAGGTAGAGCTATAGGATCAAGATTGACACCTCCGCCTAAGGCTTGATATAGCTCAATTTGATTATTCAGTTTTTCTTGTTCTAAAGCTAATAAAGATTGTTGCGTAG
Organism: Psychrobacter sp. CX5; assembly: GCF_057621535.2. Lineage (NCBI taxonomy): Bacteria > Pseudomonadati > Pseudomonadota > Gammaproteobacteria > Moraxellales > Moraxellaceae > Psychrobacter > Psychrobacter sp. CX5. The sequence continues at coordinate 2,381,091 of NZ_CM177735.1, forward strand.
AGAATAAAGAGCGCTCAGCATCTAATACTGCCAAGTAATCATCGACTTGAGCTTTGTAGCGCGCATTAGAGATATCCAGTAGGCCCTGATAATAGTCTTGTAAACGATATTGAGAAGCCAATCTTTGATCTAAGGTTGCCCGATCCACTAATGCATCATTGACTTCTCTGAATGCAGACTCAACTGTACTTTCATAATTTGCCACTGCTTGATCACGTTCAATTTGAGCCACTTGATAGTTGGCATCACGTTGCCCAGCGTCAAACAAAGGTAAACTTATGGATGGACCAAAGGACCAACTTGCAGCGCTGGACTTAAAGAGGTCTGATAGGTCATTACTTCGATAGCCTAAGTTACCCGTCAAACTAATACTAGGATAGTAAGCAGCACGCGCCACTTCGATATTTGCCCCTGCTGCTTTAAGCTGATGTTCAGCTTGCAACACATCGGGACGGTAGCGTAATAACTCACTTGGAACACCCGCGCTAAGGACTTGACTTGAGGTAATGGAAGTGACGGCTGGCGATGGCAACATATCCTCTGTGATTGGCGCACCTACAAGGTATTTAAGGGCATTTCGCGCTTTTAAGACATTGCTTTGAGCGTTTGAAGCGGCAATACGAGCGGTTTCCAACGAAGCGGCGGCTTGAAGCGAAGGAGCTTTTGAGTCAATGCCAGCGTTAAGCCGAGCTTGCGTGATTTGAAGTGCTTTTTCACGAGTTTGTAATGTTCCCACGGCAAGCTCAAGTTGCTTTAGTTGATAACTATAGTTGACATAGCTCTTTGCAATATTTGCAATCAAGCTGACTTGCGCTGTATCTTTGGCCGCAGATGTCGCAAGATAACTTTGTAACGCCTGCTCTTTTAAGCTTGCAATCTTACCCCAAAAGTCAAGCTCGTAGCTTGCTAGCCCCAATCCTACATTATAGCTATCACTAGGGTTTCTATCTTGCACATTGTTAGCACCACGTGAGTAACCGCCATTAAGTCCAACGTTGGGCGCATCATTGCTGTCAGTGATTCGATACTGAGCTTGTGCTTTTTGAATGGCTAATACCGCTTGTTTAACATCCTTATTATTATTCAGACCCAACTGTATTAAGGCTTTTAACTTCGGATCTGTATAAAAGCTCTGCCAACCAACACCTGCTAATGAAGAGGGCATTTGAACATCACCATATAATTCATACCCATCACCAGGATTTAAAGGAATATTGGGACGAGCTACTGCTGGGTTGCTTTGAGACGTTGGGATACTTTGACAAGCACTAAGTGCAACTGCTAAAGCAGATAATCCGACCAGACGTGACCATTGTTTACTCGTGTTCATAGAAGGTGCACTCGCGTTTCGATTATTTTTAGTCATCTGTAAAAGTGAAGAGGTCCTCATTGAGTATTGTCTCCAAAATTCGATGGGGTAGTGGTGACGACAGCGCCGTTCTGCTCGGGTAGTGATGTCCCTTTGTCTAGATTTTTCGGGTTACTATGAGAGTCACCATCGCCAGAATTATTTATTTTGAATATAGAGCGGACCCAAACATAGAACATCGGAATAAAGAAAATACCTAAAAAGGTCGCTGTTAATACGCCGCCAACGACACTAGTACCAATGGCATTTTGACTACCAGCGCCTGGCCCTGTCGCTAAGTATAAAGGAACAACACCAAATCCGAAGGCAAGTGACGTCATAATGATAGGACGCAACCGCTGCCTTGCGGCTGTCATTACCGCTTCTCGTAAGGTGTAGCCTTCTTCTTGGTGATCTTTGGCAAACTCAATAATTAAGATTGCGTTCTTAGCGGACAAGCCTACCACGGTGAGTAAGCCTACCTGCAAGTATATATCATTTGCAAAGTCTCTAAACCAAGTGAATAAAACAGCACCTAATACCCCTAATGGTACCACTAATAGCACAGCAAATGGTATAGACCAGCTTTCGTATAATGCGGCTAAACATAAGAACACAACTAAAATTGAAAGGGCATATAGTATAGGGGCTTGAGCACCTGATTTTTGCTCTTCAAGGGACATACCTGTCCATTCTAGTCCAACACCTTCTGGAAGTTGATTGACCATTTCCTCCATAGCCGCCATGGCCTCTCCAGTACTTAAACCTGGAGCTGCATTACCTTGAATATTCATAGATGGCAAGCTGTTATAGCGGTTTAATTGAGGGGAGGCATATGCCCACTCGCTGCTTGAGAATGCATCAAAAGATATCATTTGACCAGAGTCATTACGCACATACCACTTATTGATATCTTCAGGATTGGTACGACTATCAGGTTCGCCTTGTACAAATACCCGCTTAATACGACCTCTATCTACGAAATCATTAACGTAAGCTGAGCCCCACGCTGTCGAAATAACGCTGTTTATAGACGACAGTGATAATCCATAAGCAGCGGCTTGTTCTTGATCAATATTTACTTTTAATTGAGGGGCATCTTCTTGACCGTTCGGGCGAACCCCAGTGACTTGATCACTTTGGGCCGCCATACCAATAAGCTGATTTCGTGCGGCAAGTAGCCCTTCATGACCGATATTACCAACGTCCTGTAGCATCATGTCAAAACCACTGGCATTGCCAAGCTCGGTAATTGCTGGGGGTACGATAGCAAACACCTGCGCTTCATTAATCTGGTTGAAAAAATAGCCCATCGCTCTTTTGGCGACAGCTTGCGCAGAGTTTTCAGCTCCTGTACGGTTTTCCCAATCGGATAATCGGATAAAGGCAAGTCCCATATTTTGACCTTGACCTGCAAAGCTAAATCCTGCAATAGTAAACACCGCATCGACATTATCCGGCTCTTCGCTGTCATAATAGCCTCGGACTTTATCCAATACTTGTTGGGTGTCATCTAAGGTTGAACCTGCAGGAAGTTGAACGAGGGTAATCATAATCCCTTGGTCTTCTTCAGGTAAAAATGAGCCGGGAATTCGCAGAAATATAGCAGACATTAGACCAATAATGGCCAGATAACCTAGTAAATACAACCATTTAACGTTGATGCTTTTACCAATAAAGCTTTCGTATGAATGACTTAATTTTTCAAACGAGCGATTGAACCACCCGAAGAAACCCGTTCTTTTATGAGTTTTATCATGGTTTTTATTACGTTTTAATAAAGTCACACACAACGCAGGGGTAAAGACTAACGCTACGATAGCAGACAGTACCATACTTGTGATTAGGGTAATGGAGAACTGACGATAAATAACCCCTGTTGAGCCACCAAAGAATGCCATGGGTACAAATACAGCGGATAAAATCAAGGCGATACCAATAACCACTTTACTGATCTCACCCATAGATTTAATGGTGGCATCTTTGACGGATATCTCTGGATATTCCTCTAAGATACGTTCTACGTTTTCCACCACAACAATGGCATCATCGACCAAAAGACCAATGGAGAGAACCATGGCAAACATGGTCAAAACGTTTATGCTAAAGCCTGCCATATAAAGTACGGCAAAAGTACCTAACAAGACAACGGGTACGGCCAAGGTTGGGATAAGGGTTGCTCGCCAATTCTGTAGGAATAAAAACATCACCACGAATACTAACGCGATCGCCTCTATAAGCGTTTGCACAACCTGCTCAATGGACAGCTTCACAAATGGCGTCGTGTCATAAGGGACGACCGTTGTCAATCCAGGTGGGAAGTTCGCTTCCAGTTGCGCCATACGCTCACCAACTAGGGTTCTGGTCTCAAGAGCGTTAGACCCTGGCGCCAGTGAAATACCAAGACCGGCTGATTCTTTACCATTATATAGCGCATTGGTACTATAATTTTCACTACCAAGCTCTACTTTTGCCACATCGCCAACTCGAACCTGAGCACCAGAACTGTCCGTTTTCAGTAAGATATTACTAAACTCTTCAGGCGTTTGTAGATAACTTTGAACAGTAACCGTGGCACTGATCACCTGTTCTTCACTGTTTGCGGGCGCCTGACCTAGCTGTCCTGCTGATACCTGAGTATTTTGCGCACGAATGGCATTGACCACATCGCTAGGCACAAGGTTATAGCTACGTAGACGCGCCGGATCGAGCCAAATGCGCATGGCATAAGAAGACCCAAATAAGCGCACCTCACCCACACCTTCTACACGGCTAATTTGATCAACAATGTTGGAGGCGACATAGTCCGCGATATCTACCCGATCCATACTGCCATCTTCAGAAATAAAGGCCTGTACCATCAAAAAACTACTGGAAGATTTGTTGACATTAACCCCTTGCCGCTGAACGGGCTCAGGTAGTGAACTCATCGCCGATTGCAGCTTGTTTTGAACTTGAACTTGGGCGGTATCAGGATCTGTACCATTCTCAAACGTTAAGGTTACCGAACCACTGCCATTTGAAGAGCTTGTTGAGGACATATACATCAGTCCGTCAAGCCCTTTCATACGCTGTTCAATAACTTGAACGACTGTGTCTTCAACGGTTTGGGCATTGGCGCCCGGATAGTTGGCACTGACATTAATAGTTGGGGGTGCAATACGTGGATATTGCTCGATGGGTAAGTTAATAACCGAAATCACACCGACTAGCATGATTAAAATTGCAATCACCCAAGCAAAAATAGGGCGGTTAATAAAAAATCGTGACATGATTATTTCCTAGTCTGCCTATTTTTGAGTTAGTTTGCGTTTTGAGTTTCAGCTGATTGTGACGCTTTAGGAGGTGCAACAGGACCTTGTCCTTTTGGCATCGCTGATCTAGGTGCTATAGGGCCTTGAGCTGGACCGGCATTAGAACCTTTTGCGGCATTGTTAGCACCGTTACTCAATGTCGGTTGATAGGGTTTACTGACAACTTCTTGTTCAGGCTTAACTTTAGAGCCACCGATAATGACCACATTCTCGCCTGACAGTAAGCCATCAGTGACGATCCAATTGCCTTGATAAGTGCCATTTACCGTAACATTTCGGGTTTCAATTTTATTGTCTTCATTGACAATATATACTTGAGTGTCACCTTTTGGCGTACGAATCATTGCACTTTGTGGCAGCAAGACGGCGTTATTGACAACCCCTTGTATTAAGCGTGCCTGCACATACATCCCAGGCAATAGGGTTTGGTTGTCATTTTTGAATATCGCACGTAACGTCACAGAACCAGTTGATTCGTCAACTTTTGCCTCTGCTAATGACAACTGACCAATAACAGGGTAAGTGCTACCATCTTCTAATACCAACTGAACCTTACTTGAGCCGGGCTGAAGCTCACCCTTTGCTTGCTGCTGTTTAAGCTTTAGCAGATCTGATGACGACTGGCTAATATCAACATAAATGGGATTTATCTTAGAAATAGTCACCAAAGGCTCGGCTTGATTGGCATTAACCAGTGCGCCAGCGGTGACATTAGAGCGTTCTGTCATGCCATCAATAGGTGCCCTCACTATGGTACGACTGATATCTAACTCACTACTGGTTAACTGAGCGCGCGCTGTGTCGACTGCAGCTTGTGCACTACCTATATTAGCTTGAGCCTGTTGGGCGGCTGCTTGGGAGCTTGCCAGAGCAGCAGCGGCTGTTTTGACACGGGTATCCGCTTGCTGAACTTGTTGCTCAGAGATGGCATTTAAGTCTAATAGAGGACGGATACGATTTAGATCCGCTATCGCTTGCTCATACTCAGCCTCACGAGATTTAATGTTAGCAACGGCATTGTTATAACTGGCTTTAGCAGTCTCAACATTTGCAATGGCTTGTTTAACCGCTGCTTGGTTGGCATACTCATTAGACTGGTAATTTTCTGGGCTTATTTTGTAAAGAGGCTGTCCTTTTTGCACCATACTGCCTTGTTTATATCTGATCTCCTCGATGACACCCGTAATTTGAGGTCTTATATCAGCAACTTCATACGCTGCTGTACGCCCTGAAAACTCTTGCACTAAAGGCACAGATTGAAAGGTGACTGGCATAACATTCACGACAGCTGGCGGCATTTTCTGCTGCTCTGAGGCTTGTTGCGAGTCATTATTTCTGTTATCACAGCCTGCTATAAATAGGCTTGATACAGCCAAACTAACAGCGATAAAAAGAGGAGTGTGTTTCATGAAAAAACCTTATTTATGGGTCATCACAAGCATTAATTAACAGCGTAATAAGTAGGATGCGGATTGCTGATTAGAAAGATTAACCATATACCAAATCTTAAAATTAACCTATCAATAATTTAACTTATCAATAAAGGCGAGTGCGGACAGGGAGACGACTACAAACGCTACTAATGATACTCTCAATAAGTCCGAAACAGAGAGGTAATTTTATCGAAAAGGTAATACAAATATGAGTACTTTAGCAATGTAATAGTTATTGCTTGTTTTATAATTGTAAAATTCAATATTTAAAAAATAATTTCATATTCTATTTTTAAATATTGATAGAAGAACTTTTAATAGAAGAATTTAAAGCTATTATATATTACAAGTGTAAAATATAACAATTAGAAATATAACTTTCTTATTGATGCTTTCATCGCCTCGATACTTTTTAAGAAACGTTAGGTGACAGTCGTTAGATAGAAATAGGGCTTAAATAAAAAGAGACACATTTTATGTGTCTCTTTTTTATTTCTGTATCTCTTTTTTAATACTAAACTATCTACAAACTAAACGGTTAGGCCAAACGGGAGCTGGCAAGCTCAGTTAGTTGCCACAGACCTTGACTATAAATATTTTCAGGTAATTGTTTTAAGGCATGTTGAGCCAAACGTGTCTCTTCTAAAGCACGTTCACGACAATACTCTAATGCTCCAGACTCTTGAACCAGCTTGATGAGTTCATCAGGATTCTCTACTTTGCCTGTCTGTACGGCAATTCTTAAAGTGTTATATTTTGCCTCATCTTTTTCTTTATATAACTGTAGAGCAATAATGGTAGGTAAAGTTGGCTTTCCTTCAGCAAGATCGTCCCCAAGATTCTTACCCATCACCTCACTATCACCACTGTAGTCAAGAACATCGTCAATAATTTGAAAGGCATTACCAAAGTGTTGACCAAAGTCGCTAAAGGGCTGCATAAACTCAGGACGATCTTGTAAAATGGCGACCCCACAAGTTGCCATCATAAACAAGCGAGAGGTTTTGCCATCAATGATACGCATATAATCATCTTCAGTGGCCTCAGGGTTGTGCTGATGTTGTAACTGCAATACCTCACCTTCAGCAATATCACAGGTACCGTCAGAGAACAGCTTCAATAAGGGTAAGCTTTGAAAGCCTACCAATAAGTTAAAAGCGCGCGCTATCAGATAGTCACCTACCAACACGGCCGTTGGATTGTCCCACGTTGCATTAGCAGTAGGACGTCCACGCCGTAGACCTGACTCGTCTATCACATCATCATGCACTAATGTCGCAGTGTGTAGCATCTCTGTAATCGCTGCTAAATGCATCGCATTCTGCGACTGCTCATCCACACATAAGCGTGAACAAAGCAAGGTAATGAGAGGTCGCATACGTTTGCCGCCAGCGTTAATAACATGTTGAGACACATTCATGACCAACTGAACTTTTGAGTTTAAGCTACCAAAAACCTGCTTATCCATAATCTCAAAGTCATTGGCAATAATTTGTTGTATATCGGAATAGGTTAGTGTAGCAGTAGGGGAGGAGCTATTGGTATTATGACTGCTATGGTCTTTGTAATTTATATCATTAGTGCTAGTAGTATTATTACTGGTACTACGATTTGAGGACATATCGGTATTTAATGAGGTCATATTATTATCAACTAAAATTAAAATAATTGAAAAGCTGTATGTTATGGCAGATTATAAAGCTTTATAAAATTAGGTATGCTTATTTAAGGATTAAACTCATGAGTGCAACCTAATTGGATTTAACAGATAAAGGTTATTTACCAGATAAGGTTTTGTAAGGCCAATGATGAGTATTGAACAGGGCAGCCAACTAAGTCAACCTTTATATGAACTGACTTTTTTAAATGAACTGTAAGCTGAATAATAACATAGCCTTAATTTGCAATCATCCCTTGCAATTTATTGAATAAATGCGTAGAATTCCGTCTTCATATTCAAAGCTAATGACAATGAGTTAAATGCTATTACAATAGAGGTGATTTTCTCTATTAACAGTATTCAATTGTTTGATGGCTATTTTTCTGTAACTTTCCCTGTCGTGACCGTTGATCAGGCAAAAGCTGAAGTGTCATTAAAATGTGAAGTAACCTTTTTAAAACTGGGTTAACTTTGCAAATTTAAGGACCACGGCACACGGGTTAAACGGAGTCATAAGATGTACGCAGTTATTAAAAGTGGTGGTAAACAACACCGTGTAAGCGTTGATGAGCTACTAAAAGTAGAGCTTCTTAAAGCTGAGCAAGGCGAAACGATTAAAATTGATGATGTTTTAATGGTTGTTGATGGCGATAATTATAAAATCGGTCAACCCGTTGTTGAAGGCGCAAGTGTTGAAGCTGAAGTGGTAGAGCACGGACGTGGTAAAAAAATCCGTATCGTTAAGCATAAACGTCGTAAGCATTATCATAAAGAGCAAGGCCACCGTCAGTGGTATACATTACTTAAAATTAAAGCGATTAATGCTTAATAGCTGGTTGTCACCTTTACAGATATTCGGATACCATTTTTAATAGATAATAGTAACAGATATTATTTTACAGCACTTGATAAGTGATTTATGATGAGTTATTCGTAATATTCTGGTTAATATAAAGTTTTATAAATTAGTCTCAGTAAGGAGATTTCTCATGGCACATAAAAAAGCCGCTGGTTCAACTCGTAACGGTCGTGACTCTAACCCAAAAATGCTTGGTGTAAAAGTATTTGGTGGTCAAGATGTTGTGGCTGGTAATATCATTGTCCGTCAACGTGGTACTGAATTTCACGCTGGTACTGGCGTAGGTATGGGCCGTGATCATACTTTATTCGCTTTAACGGATGGTGTGGTTAAGTTCGACACAAAAGGTAAATTTAACCGTCGTTATGTTTCTGTTCAAGAAGCCTAATAACTAACAGGTTTAGTTTTTTAAAATGAAACTCGGTGACTTTATTTAGGTAATTTTATTTAGGTAACTATTTAAATGTCCCGTCCTAAAACACGTTGATTGTTTTAAAAGCCCTGATAGAAATATCAGGGCTTTTTGACATTATCATGATTGCAAATAGGTTGATTTAAACTTATTACAAAATAATACTAGCCAAACTTTATGGCTATTTATCACAGATTAATGTCTCAAAAATCCGTTTATGACATAAAAGGTGAATTTTAAAGCGGAGTGTATAACTGTGTAACAAGCCAGAAGTTTTTTTTGCAATAATCGTCTAGTCACGTAATAAAAGAAGTGGCACACTAGTTAGCAAGTTAAACGCTAAGGGTCTGTTGAATATTCAAATATTAGGACTGCTGATAGCTAAAATTGTTCTAAACTAGGCGTAAACCGACGATAATGTCTAGACCTTAGCTAGGTTTATAACAATGTTTGGGTCAATTTTAGCATCAGCCCTGCGGGGCGGCGCTATTTTTTGTCAATATATTGCGAAATTCTCTAACTTAGAATGACTAAGCGTCAAAAATTTCCCAGCATATTGCCTAAAAAATAGCCTCCGCCAGTTCCACATTTGAATGATTAACAGACCCTATTTAAAGAATTTATTTTTACTCTATTACCTCTATCTTGAGGTAAGTCATACTTTAAGGAAAATCCAATTATGCTAAATAATTTAAAAAATACTATGCAAACCCCGACAAAATCGAATCATTCAAAATCAAATAATAAAGTAACGCCTATCTTAAAAACAGTGATGGGCACAGCATTGTCTGCATCGCTTATATTGGGTATGCCGATGATGGCGATATCACAAGCTGCTCAGGCGGCTAGCGCTGCAGATAATCTAACCGCTGCTAAACGTCTCAATACATTACTTAGTGCAACGAAAAGTATGACTGCTAATTTTACCCAAACTACCAAAGGGGCAAATGGTAATCAAAGTAGATTAAGTGCAAAAAATGGGACATTCTCAGGAAATATGAGCTTGCAGCGTCCAAATAACTTCCGCTGGAATATTACCTCTCCATTTGAGCAATTAATAGTAACCGATGGTAGTGCATTATGGGTATATGATAAGGATTTAGAACAAGTTACTAAACAAAGTGCCAGTCAGCAGTTAGGGGATACGCCAGCCTTATTGTTATCTGGTGATCCAAGTAAAATTGCTCAAAACTTTAAAATTACTCAACCGAATGCGAGCAAAAACTACTATGTCTTATATCCTAAAAGTAGTGCTGGTAACTTTAAAAGCTTATCAGTAAGCTTCAATGGGGGAAAGCCGGTGATGATGGTGTTGAACGATTCTTTAGGGCAGGTAACGTCGATCAAATTTAACAATGTTAAAATGAATACCAGCATTCCAAGTAGCCAGTTCAAATTCACACCTCCTAAAGGCGTCGATATTATTAATCAGTAAAACTAAGTTTGCCTATGATTGTTATTTATAAACAGTAACTTGCAATCAGTAACTTAAAATAGTAATTTTAATAAGTTACCTAATCAGTCCCAAGAAGTTTAAAAATCCCAAGCAACCTGCTTGGGATTTTTTGTGCTAAGAGTGACCTAAGAGTTTTTAGTCACAAGGCACGTTAAGAGTAAAGATTACACCGTTAGTTATTGCTATAATCATAAGTTGTGATTCATTAACACAAGATTTAGCAACCAACATTGAGTATGGGTAGAAAGTCAGGACTGAAAAAAGATGACCATAAAAGTCGAAAAACGATCCGAACAAAAACGTTCAAAACAAACCAAGTGTAAGATTCTTAAAGCAGCAATTTCTGAATTTTCTACTGCAGGTTTTGAAGGGGTGTCAACGAGATCGATAGCCAGTCAGGCAGGGGTTAATCATACTTTAATTACTCATCATTTTGGTTCTAAAGAGGAGTTATGGAAGGCTGCTGCCAAAGCCATATTCGATACCTATACAGAACAGTCAAAAATACGACTTAAGGAGTTAGGGGAGGTTGATCAATATGAGGTGGTTCGTGAACTTCTCAAACATTATGTAGAATTTAGCGCCGAGTTCCCTGAGTTTCATCGGTTTATGATTCAAGCAAATCGAGGAGATTTAGCTTTGTTAAATTGGTTTACTGACGAATATATCAGTCCTTACTCGGATACAGAGCTCGATATATTAAAGCAAGCTCAAAGGTTAGGCTTGATACCCAAAGGGGACAGCTTGCATATACGTTATTTATTTATTGGGGCGGTTACCTCTATTTTTACCTTTGCTCCTCAATATAAGCGATTGTCAGGCACTGACCCCTTTTCTAAAGCGGTAGTCGATAAGCATATTCATTATATTATGACTTTATTTAATACAGATCAGTCACTGGATAAAGAATAGCATTTTAAATTACCTTATTAACCTATCGCATCATTTACCTTTCGCATCAGCCCAAATGATCTTGTGTAGTTGTAATTGCAACCGCACCGGTAACGCATCTGCTAAGATCCATTCTGCTAACTCACGAGCTAAATTCGGAACCTCGACTTGAGGACTAGTATTCTTATAGCCATCACTATCGCCAACAGTAATATCATCATCACTAGCAGAATCATAAACATTGAACATCGGTGAGAACCAGACCGTACCGACCTTTTTATCAAGCTCGTATTGAGCTAATTTCTCTTTCGCCCACTCATAGTCACTGCGGTTCATAATCACAAATTTAAGTTGATCATGCTGCGTCAGATAGTTCAAATTGAACCATAAATTTTTATCGGCCTCACCACTACTGGGCGTTTTGATATCCATCACCGTACTGACTTCATTTGGCACTTTAGCGATAGATAATGCGCCAGCCGTCTCGAGTGAAATTTCATAATCATCGTTAAGCAATCGCTGTATTAAGGCGATGCAATTAGGCTGAGCTAAAGGCTCACCACCGGTTATACATACCCGCTTACATGGATACTGAGCAATATCCTCTACAATGGCATCAAGGGATAATCTCTCCCCACCCGTGAAGGAATACGTAGTATCACAATAGACACAGCGCAGAGGACAACCTGTTAAGCGGACGAACACCGTCGGCAATCCTGAGGTTAGTGCTTCTCCTTGCAAAGAGTAGAATATCTCTGTCATACGCAGACCTGACTCTGGATCAGTTACTGGAATGGCTGTATTGCGTAGGTTTGGGAATACCGTTTTTTCACTCATAGGCTCATTGTCAGTCATAAGGATATGCCTTTAAAGGGATGCGATACTGATACATTTTCTCAGATACGTTTTCTATAAAACAACCTATCTTTTTTAGACTTGGTCAGACTCATTAAACGTACTCTTTGTCGTGTTTGCACTCGTCTGTTTCGATAGGTTAATTTTTAAATGGGTATTAAATAGTAGGAATAAATAGAGTTAATTAAGAATAAAGATTAATAGAGTAAATAAATATAACGAATAAGGTGCTTAGAGATTTTCTAAGCACCTTATTTAAATGTTATTAGTCTAGCCCTTCAATTTAGCTCATTAACTTAAGCCAAATTATAAAAGCGGCTTTACGACTTATTAAACCGTTGAATCAGCCCTGATTAGGCCAGACGCAATAACTCATTTATACTGGTTTTAGAACGGGTTTGGGCATCAACTTTCTTAACAATTACTGCACAATATAAGCTATGTGAACCGTCTTTTGATGGCAGACTACCAGAAACAACGACTGAACCAGCTGGTACACGGCCATACATGATCTCACCCGTTTCACGGTCATAAATCTTAGTAGATTGACCAATATAAACTCCCATTGAAATCACTGACCCTTCTTCAACAATAACGCCTTCGACGATCTCAGAACGCGCGCCAATAAAGCAATTGTCTTCGATAATAGTTGGGTTAGCTTGCAATGGCTCTAAAACACCGCCAATACCAACACCACCTGATAGATGCACGTTTTTACCGATTTGAGCACAGGAGCCAACTGTTGCCCAAGTGTCAACCATCGCACCTTCGTCAACATAGGCACCGATATTGGTATAGCTTGGCATTAATACAACGCCTTTAGCAATAAAAGAGCCACGACGGGCTACTGCGGGCGGTACAACGCGAACACCAGCTTCTGCAAACTGTTGTTCAGTCCAATCGGCAAACTTAGTCGGGACTTTGTCATAAAACTGCAGGTGATCACCAGTTTGCATAGGGTAATTGTCATTTAAACGGAACGATAACAAGACTGCTTTTTTAGCCCACTGATTGACAACCCATTCTCCATCCTTCTTTTCAGCCACACGTAAAGTGCCATTATCCAACTGGTCTAGGACACTGTTGACAGCGTCTTTAACATCTTGGGGCATGGTGGTTGGGCTGTATTCCGCACGTTTCTCAAAAGCTTGTTCAATAATTTGTTCTAATGACATATTTTTACCCGAAATAAGTTAATGAAAGTGAATATAAACGCAAGATAGTGTCAGGCTTTCGCGGTACATATTGTCGCTAATTTCTACTTATTTAGCAAATTAACGTGTTAGTTTTTAATAATTAAAATTTTCAATTTAGAATCTAACTCGCCCAATAACCAATAACAAGATTGAAAAACCACTAAATGACACTATTATAAATGACACTATTAACGTTAATCCTATTAAAGTCAGTCTTATAAATCAAAAGTGGCTATTTAAGTCGATTTTCAATCCAGTTTACAATATCTTGATAGACTTGTTGATTGTCAACTTCATGTAGTGGCTCATGGCGCATTAAGGGGTAAAGCTGCTGCTCGACATGATGAAAACCCTGTTTATTTAGTCGCTTATTCAGCTTACGTATGCCTTTGCCCATATCTCCAACAGGGTCGTTTTCACCACTAATGAATAACATAGGGAAGTCGTGGTCTATGGTATCAGCCCAGTCTTTTGAGAGCCCGGTATCCATTAAGCTAAATAAAGTCCAGAAGCCATTATTGGTAAAGTCAAAGCCACAAAGCGGATCTTTTTCATAGTCAGCCACTGCCTCTGGATTGGAACATAACCATGCATATTCAGAATTGATGGATTTGCTTTTTAGTTGACTATTTAAAAGCCTGTTCATTACCTTTGAGAAGGCAGGGTTAGGACGCTTAGGTTGAACTTTATTGAGCACTTTAGACAGGGGTAAAACGACTTTAAGTAACGGATTATAGTCACTAGTGCCCATGAGAATAGCGCCTGCAAACTCACTACTGTGTACCTGTAATACATTACGGACTATAAATGAACCCATCGAATGACCCATAATAAAATGCGGCAGATCTGGGTACTGTCGCTTTAAACTATTTGCCATGATGATCACGTCTTTCAGAACAGTCTGAACTGGATGTGACGGTGCAAAATAGCCAAGTTCATCCGCATTTCGAATACTATGACCATGACCTAATTGATCATAGGTTAATACCGCGATACCTCGATCAGCAAGAAATTGTGCAAATTTATCATACCGACCTCTGTGTTCACACATGCCATGTAAAATGAGCAAGGTTGCTTTAGCCTCTTGTTCAGGCTCATACAAGGTATGATGTAACGTATGAATGTGGTCAGATGAAAGCAAAGTCTTAGCCATGATGCGTCCTTTAGAATAAGATTATGAATTAGAATCTTAGATATAAAATGATATTTTAAGAGTCCAATTTATTTATTTTTAAGTCCATTTAGCACTCTTAGTATTATCTCCATTATATAGAATACTAGCGTGATTTTGAAAAATAATACCTATCGTTAACGCATAGTCTAATTCAGTCATAAATTCAGTGAAATTCAATATTAATAGAGAGTCATAACATTGTAAAAATGAGAAATATTTAGTTACTAGCGGTTTAAGTTGTATCAGGATGTTAAGTTTTATGTTATAAATGTGACTATAATACATGTTAAGTCTTTCAATTGAATACTTAAAGAATGCATTTAAGATCTTTCATTCATTAAATTGTGCCTTTGCACAGTTACGATATAATCATTCATGGATCCATTTAAATGGAATTATTATCAAACTTATAAGGATATAGCTATGTCATTCACTTCTTCATTTACTAAAACTGGCACTACCAAAAAATCACTTCTAGCATCAATCATTCTACTGTCATGCCTAGGTATGACAGCCTGCACAGATAAAAACGATACAGCATCAACTGAAGGTGGCGATACAACAGCCGCTGCCTCAAGTGATAAGCTTGAAACTAAATTTGCGACGCTAGCAACAGGGGGCGCTTCAGGTCCCTACAATATTATCGGGACGTCATTAACGGAAGCCTATAACTCAACTTATGGTGTGAACTCAAAAACCCAAACTACTGGTGCTTCTGTTGAAAACATGAACCTAATCGATCAGGGCAAAGTTGAAATGGCATTTGCAATGAGCGATGTGGTTAATGATGCTGTATTAGGTCGTAATAACTTTTCCGCGCCAATCACTAAAGTTCAGCAAATCGCTGCGCTTTACCCCAACTATGTGCAGATTGTGACCTCTAAGAAATCAGGCATCAAAAATTTCGAAGACTTAAAAGGGAAGCGTATTGCTGTTGGTGCGCAAAACTCTGGAGTCGAGGTCAACGCCCGTAATCTACTTCAAGGTTTTGGAATGACTTATGAAGACGTTAAAGTAGATTATTTAGGATATGCAGAAGCTGCTGATGCCTTAAAGTCTGGTAAATTAGATGCTGCATTTTTAACGAGCGGATTACCGAACTCTTCACTGATGGAGCTGGAGCAAGGTTTTGACCTTCAATTAGTCAGTATTGACCCTGCTAAAGTGGCAGAAATTGCTAAAAATGAAACTTACTTTACGGCTAAGGAAATACCAGCAGGTACTTACGGTAATGAAGAGGCCATACCTACCGCCGCTATTATGAATGCCTTTGTGGTAAGCTCAGACTTATCAGAAGATGACGTTTACAAGTTAACCAAAACATTTTTTGAGAGCTTAGATAAACTAAAAACTGCTCACCAAGCAGCCGCTGATATTAGTTTAGAGACAGCACAATCTGGTATGGTTGCGCCGATTCATCCAGGTGCGAAAAAATACTATGATGAGCAAGCCGCTGCTAAATAGTAAAAAATAGTCAATAGTGAGATATAGTCACTGTTTGGTAAAGATAAAAGATCTGGGTAAGCAGTCTCGCTTATCTGGTCTTTTTTTTGGCATTATAATTGCAGCTATTGTTATAGCAATAGTGTTAGGTGTGAAAGCCTTATTTTATACACCGTATACTGTGGTAACGGTGCAATTTGATCAAGCACAGTGTGTCATACGCGACCATTTTGACTTAAAGTGGATGCACTCCGTTGAAAAGCAATCATGGATTGAATCATATCAAGTAAAAAACGATCAGTTACTTTTGACGGATACCTACTTGCAAACTTTTGGGGCTGGCACGCCTTCAACTGGCACGATAGGTGAAAAAAATGAGCTTTACCCAGACTACGTTCATTATAAAGTCAATATACAACTGCCTTATTTGAATTGGATGATTTCACGCAATATCAATGCTGAAATAATTATCGAACATAAAACCTTACCCATTCATCAATGGGTAAGCGACTATACCAATATTTATATCTTTGCTGGCACGCAAAGTTTATGGACGCTACTACGACAGGAGTCATGCAATGAATATGCCCAACGCCGATCAAAAGATATCATCTGAAACGTTGGACACTAAGCTCTCTCAATCAGATACTCATTCTCAAATTATAGAGTCAGATGCGCCTTCAGCTGAGAAACAGCAAGAGATACTTGAGAAGTTTGATCGTGAATCGATCACCCGAAAATTAAACCATCACAAAGCGGGATGGATAATTAGTGCTATTGCGATAGCCTACGCATTGTTTCATTTATTTATCACTTTTAACCCCATGCCAGCCTTATTGCAGCGTGCTATCCACGTTGGCGTTGGCTTTGCTCTGATTTTTGTGATTTATCCTGCCACTAAGAAATCTTCTAGAGTGAGAATTGCTTGGTACGACTGGGTGTTGTTTCTGTTGTCCTTATCTGGAGTCGTTTATTTGATGGCAGAGTATCAAGACATTGTGACGATACGCGGCGGCATACCCAACTCGTTAGATATTATCTTTGCAATCATTACGGTGCTATGTGTCTTAGAGGGTACACGCCGTATTACTGGGTTTATTTTACCGTTATTCGCGCTGGTATTCTTGGCATACCCCTTCTTTAGCCATTTGGACTTTATGCCTGATCGATTATTGACCCGGGCTTACGATATAGGGGACATTTTCGGTCAACTATACTTGAAAACAGAAGGTCTATACTCAACGGCTATTGGCGCGTCTGTCACCTTTATCTTCCTATTTATCTTATTTGGTGCCTTTTTATCTCGATCGGGAATGGGGCAGTTATTTAACGATTTGGCACTGGCAATAGCAGGACATAAACAAGGCGGTCCGGCCAAAGTAGCGGTGATTTCTAGTGGTTTTATGGGCAGTATCAATGGGGCTGCTGTGGCGAATGTAGTGGGTACTGGTGCTTTTACTATTCCTTTGATGAAAAAAGTTGGCTATCACAAAAACTTTGCGGGGGCAGTCGAGGCGAGTGCTTCAGTGGGCGGGCAGGTGTTACCTCCGATTATGGGAGCTAGCGCCTTTATTATGGCAGAAACAACAGGGGTTAAATATAGCACTATCGCTTTAGCCGCCTTACTGCCTGCGGTATTGTATTACTTAGGAGTTATTGCACAGGTCCATTTTAGAGCGGGTCGTCGCGACTTAAAAGGCATTGCCAAAGAGAGCTTACCTCGCATAAAAGATGTGATGAAAGCGCGAGGTCACATGCTATTGCCCATTGTATTTCTAGTCTTCTTATTGGGTAAGTCTGTTCCAGTAGGCTTTGCGGCAGCCTATACGATCGGTTTTACGGTAGTAATGAGTATGCTGAGAGCTGAGACCCGTATGAGCTTTAAGGATGTCCTAGGCGCGTTGGAGGATGGTACACGTCAATCATTAGCGGTGATGGCGGCTTGTGCGGTTGTTGGGATAATAATAGGCGTGGTTAGTTTAACCAGCTTTGGCTCTGTGATGACGTCATCTATTGTGACTCTAGGGGCGGGTTCGTTATTTCTAACCCTTATTTTGACGATGCTTGCGTCAATGGTACTGGGTATGGGACTGCCTTCTATTCCTGCCTATATTATCACGGCTACGATGGCGGCCCCCGCTTTAGCAGGGTTTGATATTCCTATTTTAGCGGCGCATATGTTTGTCTTTTACTTTGGTATCTTTGCGAATATTACCCCGCCTGTATGTTTGGCAGCTTTTGCAGGGGCTGGTATTGCCGGTGGCGATCCGATGAAGACAGGCTTTCAGTCGTTAAGACTGGCATTGGCAGGATTTATCGTGCCATTTATGTTTATTTATAATCCGACGATGTTAATGATTGACCCTGCTGGTCTGGCGGTTACTGCTAAAGAGTTTCCTTTACCGCCAATCATTGAGATCGTGACCGTGGTCTTTACTTCGGTAACAGGTGTTATAGGTCTGAGTGCCGCTGTTGAAGGCTACTTTAAAGGCCCAATGAATTCCATTACCCGACTGATACTGGCCGTTGGCGCTATACTGCTCATTTATCCTGAATTAATGACGGATATTATCGGCGGGGTAATTGTGGTCGGTATTTTTGTGATGAATAGTATGGCCAATAAGGACAAGCAAAAGCCGGTGATGGTGACGACGATTTAACGCTCGGTTTGTTTTAATATTAATGCTAAAAAGCAACCTATCGAGGCTTATTGAGGAAGGTGAGTACAACGCTAAAAATTATAAATTGTCGTTGTTGTGATTAAAGTTGCGGTTAAAGACAAAGAGATCTAATACTTAAGTATTAGACCTCTTTAACTTTAATTAGTGCTTATCAGCAAATCGTGCAAATTTGACTATGAACGTTGAGCTAAAAGCGGTTTAGCCCAGATTGAAGCGGATATACTGCTTGGGTGAGCAAGTTGCAGGGGCTTAGGATGTACTGACTCGCGAAGCAGGAGACAGTACATACGTTAGCCACCTGCCTTGCTCACTCAAGTAGATAGTAGCGTAAAGCTGGATCAGCTCCACATATATGCTAGTTAATAGTTAAAACTTCATTTTAGCGCTAGCAGCCAAGTTTACCTTCTGCCTCTAATGCTTTTTTGCTGCGTATTGGGGCAGGGCAGTCCTCGCCATAGAACTGACGGTCGGCAAAATAGCTTGAGCGAACCATAGGACCGGCCCAAATACTAAAGAAGCCAATCTTTTTGCCGTAGTCCATGTAGCGTTGGAATTCATCAGGATGCACATAGCGGTCGACAGGGGCGTGGTTTTTACTAGGCTGTAAATATTGGCCAATGGTAATCATGTCAACATCGTGAGCTTTTAGGTCATCTAGTAAGGTGTAAACCTCTTCTTCGGTTTCACCCAGTCCCACCATAAAGCCGCATTTGGTCGCAATATCTGGGCGACGGGCTTTGTATTGTTTTAGCAAATCTAGTGAGTGCTGATAGTCAGATCCTGGGCGGAATGCCTTATACAGACGGGGCACCGTTTCGATGTTGTGGTTGAATACATCTGGCGGCGTTTCGGTCAATAAGTCGAGTGCGACCTCCATACGTCCACGGAAGTCGGGGACGAGGATTTCAATGAGACAGTTTGGACTTAACGCTTTTGATTCGTTAATCACATCGACGAAATGCTGAGCGCCGCCATCTTTTAAGTCATCTCGGTCAACCGAGGTGATAACCGCATACTTAAGACCTAAGCCTAAGATGGTTTCGGCGGTATGGCGTGGCTCGTCTTTATCTAGCTCATTAGGACGACCGTGTGCCACATCACAAAATGGGCAACGACGGGTACAGATATCGCCCATAATCATAAAGGTTGCCGTACCATCGCCAAAGCACTGAGGTAGGTTAGGGCAGGCCGCCTCTTCGCAAACGGTGTATAGCTTTTGTTTGCGAAGGGTCTTTTTGATACGGTCAACTTCTGCAGGCGAGGACATTTTAACCCGAATCCAGTCAGGCTTTTTCGGCGCTTCAACGGTTGGTATGACCTTAATTGGGATGCGTGCCACTTTGTCATAGCCACGAAGTTTCTCACCTTGCACTGCTTTTTTGGGCTTAGGTTTGGCCTGTGGTACGAAAGTTTCTACGGTTGTCGTCATAATCAGCTTCTGTCCCAACCCTTGCGAGGGGCTGTCATGTATCTAACCGTCGCTCGTAAGGGCTTTCTTAGTCGAATTAATAATAGGAGTAAATATTAGGAATGATGGGTTATTATATCAGATATGAGGTTTAAATCGGATACTTCAACGTATCAACTGTGTTGAATGACTCTGAGTGTATCTAGTGTTTGTCAAGTGTCTGACTAAATTAATCAAACTATTATTTTCTTTAACCTTTATCCTTCATAAATTTTACCTTTATTATGCAATCTATTGAAAGATACTATAAGGGGTGGCAAGTCCTCCTTTTTCAAAGGGGGATTTTTACTGAAAATCCATCCCCAACCCTTCCTTTGAAAAAGGAAGGGAGCTAAACATTGCAAAAGCTACAACTTATACTTTAAGTTGAGATTGGCGTTTCTGTATGCCTTTTTAGAGCGACTAATTACATATTAGCCTTATTTTATATGATTCATTATGCGTCTTATTCTTTATCCAGATCAATTCCCATATCCGTCAAAGCGGCAATGGCGGCACGAAATGCTTCTTGCGTCGCTGGAGCACCACAATAAGGTAGGCTGTGCATCAGGACTTCTCGAATCTCTTCTACTGTCGCCCCATTGTTAATTGCACCTCTAACATGACCTTGCAATTCGTTGGGACTTTTTTGCGCGATCAAAAAGGCAAGGGTGATTAATGAGCGATATTTACGCGGTAGGATGTGCTCATCTTGCCACGTGCTGCCCCAAGCATGTTCGATAATCCAGTCCTGTAAAGGCTGGGTAAACGGAGTGGCAGCATTGAGCGAGCGTTTGACATGGGCGTCTCCCATAACCTCCGTTCTGACTTTTAGACCATTTTCATAGTTGTTGTCTGACATAGTACGGTTTCCTTAAATAGACTGGTTTGTATTGTATTGAGCATTTTGGTTTGAGCGATTTGCTGCATTAACGACGTAGTATATTGGCTTTAGAGAAGATATCAAAGAAAGAGGCTATTATAGGCAGAAGCCATTATAGACAGAAGCAATTCTAGAAAAAGGAAACGTTTAAAGCTTGAATACGTAAAAAGCAGGATTAACAAATTGAGATTGAACTTACGCATTACTAAACTTTGACTACATTCAATCTAGATTGACTAAAACGACTTTTTAATAGTGATATCAAGTATGCTTGCGTAAATCCTAATCAACCCATTAAAACTATCACAAAGTTATTCATTTCAAACCTCATTTTTAAAATAAATGATGAATATGGCTTTTAATGACCCAGTCATTTTAGTTTGGTGATTAACTTTTTTGCCATTTTAGGCTATATTAGTGGCGATAGTTAAACCCACCTGCAAGGTAACGGAAGCCACCACCATTTTAGACAATAGACGCTTTTAAAAGAGCATTTGGCAAAGTCGCTACAAATAAAGCCGCTGCAAATATTGCCAGCGAGCGTGAATGGCATATTTTATGAAACCGGTGCGTATTATATAAAACTGGTTTTTGCCAATATTTGACAATACTTAAACGCCAATGCTTGTCAGCTTTGTCAAACTATGTGGCAGCCCCCCAACTTGCAAATAATAATCAAAGAGGACGCTTATTGTGTTAGACGCATATCGTAAACATGTCGAAGAACGTGCCCAGTTAGGTACAGTACCTTTACCACTGTCTGAGCATCAGACTGCTGATCTTGTTGAGCTGTTAAAAAACCCACCAGCGGGTGAAGAAGAGTTCTTATTGGACTTGTTGATCAACCGTGTTCCAGCAGGTGTTGACCAAGCAGCCTATGTTAAAGCTGCCTTCTTAGCGGCTATCGTAAAGGGTGAAGCAACGTCTCCTTTGATTGATAAAAAGAAAGCAGTTGATATTCTAGGTACCATGCAAGGTGGCTATAACGTACTGCCTCTTGTTGAAGCATTAGACGATGAAGAAGTCGCTGAAAATGCAGCCACTGCTTTGAAGAAAACTCTTTTGGTATTCGATGCGTTTAACGACGTGACGGACAAAGCTGAAGCGGGTAACGAGAAAGCAAAAGAAATTATCCAGTCTTGGGCGGATGCGGAATGGTTCTTAAACCGTCCAGAAGTCCCACAAAAGACCACGTATACTGCCTTCAAAGTAACGGGCGAGACCAACACAGACGACTTGTCACCTGCACAAGACGCATGGAGCCGTCCTGATATCCCACTGCATTCATTAGCCATGCACAAAAACTCTCGTGACGGCATTCAAGCCGACGAAGAGGGTGTCCGTGGTCCAATGACGCTCATTGATGAGCTAAAAGAAAAAGGCTATCCATTAGCGTATGTCGGTGATGTGGTTGGTACGGGTTCAAGCCGTAAGTCAGCCACTAACTCTGTACTTTGGTTAATGGGCGATGATATCCCTAACGTACCAAACAAAAGAGCTGGCGGCCTAGTACTAGGCGGCAAAATTGCC
Source organism: Psychrobacter sp. CX5 (assembly GCF_057621535.2). Lineage (NCBI taxonomy): Bacteria > Pseudomonadati > Pseudomonadota > Gammaproteobacteria > Moraxellales > Moraxellaceae > Psychrobacter > Psychrobacter sp. CX5. The sequence continues at coordinate 2,403,673 of NZ_CM177735.1, forward strand.
CCTATCTTCTATAACACTATGGAAGACTCAGGCGCCTTGCCAATTGAAAATGTGCAAGTTGATAACATCAACATGGGCGATATCTTTGATGTTTATCCCTATGAAGGTAAAATCACTAAGCATGATTCTGACGAAGTCTTATCAACCTTCAAGCTTAACTCAAACACCCTGCTAGACGAAGTTCGTGCCGGTGGTCGTATTCCATTGATCGTTGGTCGTGCGTTAACTAACCGTGCTCGTGACTACTTAGGTCTTGAGCATTCAGACGTATTTGCAAAACCAGAACAACCAGCCGGCTCTGATAAAGGCTTTACTTTAGCTCAGAAAATGGTCGGTAAAGCTTGTGGTATGGAAGGCGTTCGCCCAGGTATGTACTGCGAGCCTAAGATGACCACTGTCGGCTCACAAGATACCACTGGTCCTATGACCCGTGATGAGCTTAAAGACTTAGCTTGCCTTGGATTCCAAGCTGATTTAGTCATGCAGTCTTTCTGTCACACGGCCGCTTATCCAAAGCCTGTTGACGTTGAAACTCAGCACACGCTTCCTGACTTTATCATGAACCGTGGTGGTGTCAGCTTACGTCCAGGTGATGGTATTATCCATTCATGGCTAAACCGTATGCTTCTTCCTGATACCGTTGGTACTGGTGGTGACTCGCATACACGTTTCCCAATGGGTATCTCATTCCCAGCAGGCTCTGGTTTGGTGGCTTTCGCTGCCGCGACTGGTGTCATGCCACTAGATATGCCTGAATCAGTACGTGTTCGTTTCGTTGGTGAGCGTCAGCCAGGTATCACACTTCGTGACCTCGTTCATGCTATTCCATTACAAGCAATCAAAGAAGGCTACTTAACCGTTGATAAGAAAGGTAAGATTAACGAATTCAACGGTCGTATTCTTGAGATTGAAGGCTTAGAAGACTTAACCGTTGAGCAAGCGTTTGAGCTATCAGATGCCTCAGCTGAGCGTAGTGCCGCAGGCTGTACCATCACCTTATCTGAAGAATCAGTCACTGAGTATCTAAACTCAAATATTACACTACTTAAGTGGATGATCGCTGAAGGCTATGGCGATGCCCGTACCCTGAGCCGTCGTATCGAAGCCATGCAAGAGTGGCTCAAAAACCCAAGCTTAATGCGTGCTGACGCTGATGCTGAATATGCCATTGATATGACTATTGATATGAGTCAAATCAAAGAGCCTGTACTGTGCTGTCCAAACGATCCAGATGATGCCAAAACCTTATCTGACGTAGCAGGCGACAAGATTGACGAAGTATTCATCGGCTCATGTATGACGAACATTGGTCACTTCCGTGCCGCTGGTAAGTTGCTTCAAGAAGTACCATCAGGTAGTCTAAAAACCCGTCTATGGATTGCACCACCGACTAAGATGGATGCACGCCAATTGATGGAAGAAGGCTATTACAACGTCTACGCACAAGCGGGCGCACGTACTGAGATGCCAGGCTGTTCACTCTGTATGGGTAACCAGGCGCGTATCGCACCTAAGTCAACTGCGGTATCGACCTCTACCCGTAACTTCCCGAACCGTCTCGGTCAAGGTGCAAACGTTTACCTTGCGTCAGCAGAGCTTGCTGCGGTGGCTGCTGTACTTGGTAAACTGCCTACTAACGAAGAATATCAGCAATACGCTGGCATGCTAAACAGCATGGGCGATGAAGTATATCGCTACATGAATTTCGATAGAATGGAAACCTACTCTGATGAAGCGGACAAAATTAACGTGGCACAACTGTCATAATTTGACCTTGTAGCCGACTAGTTTTATTCTGCAAAAAGCCCCGTATCGAATGATGCGGGGCTTTTTTTGAGCGGTATCGTGCGGTGTAGCGAAGCGTAACCCACGGATTTCTAGATGTCTTTTACAATTCGGTGTAATGGACAAAATTCAGGCTAAAAACGAGCGGTTAGTCTCTAATGGACAAAATTCAGGCTAACCCGCAGAGTATGTCATTAAAAAGTTGTTAATAAACTTAAGCTTACGTTGTTTATTAAGTCCATTATGACTGCTTAATTGGCGTTTTAACTCACTAAACAAACCTTCTAGAGAATTGGTCGTATTTGGAATGTTTAAGTCATCTAATTCTCTATAAGTGAATAACCATTCACTATTTACTCGCAAGCTTCTATAGGCACTTCTAAGACGCTTATGGGTGTACCAAGTCTTACCAGTATCTGTATTGATACTACGCTCATTTAAGTAGCCCTCATGAGTCAAATACCAGCAATCCAAGTCTTGAATGAACGTTGTCTTATCATAATCCTTTATGTTTAAAGCGAGTTGTCTGAGTGCAATACTAGCGATATTTTGAGGTCGGCGAGTTAAGTATCGAGTGATGATCTGTAGCTGATGAAACTGGCACATTTGCATGGGTATATCTTTAAATAAAGCGTTAAGACCTCGTCTTCCATCGCAAGTAATACTTGTTATATCAATACCTTGTGATTTTATATCCTCTATTCCTAGCTTATACAGCGCGTTGGTCTCATAATGAATAATGCGGTGATGCAATACAGCTTTGCTTGTATAGTCCATAAATACCATTAAGCCAAACGTTCTACCAAAGTAAGTAGTGTCCATCACTATGTTGGCACGAGAAGGTAGCTTATTAAGTGACTTTATTTCAATAGTATCTAGTCGCCTTTGTATGGTCTTTATGCTACAGCCATACTTATGAGCAAGTTGTTTATAAGTCTGTTTACCTTGAGTATATTCTTGCCACAAAGTTGTATTATTGAGCCTTTTGCCACCTAAAAACTGCCGATTACAGACAAGGCATTTGTACTGCTGTTTCCCTGATTTATAACCATTCTTTTTAGTGTGTTTTTCACCACAAAAAGGGCAGTTTTTTGATTCATGGCTTTCAATCCTTGCAAATACTTATAGTATATAGCTTTAAAGGGGGTGTCAGCCTGAATTTTGTCCATTACACCTACAATTCAGGTTTAGCTATAGTTTTATTATTATAGAGCTATTCTCGCCTTACGCTTGTATCTTCCAAGCTTGACGGCACAGGGGCTAGGGTTTGGGTAGTCGCTTGCTTCGCGTCGCCTCCCCAAACCTAACCTCTGTAACGCCACCAAGCTTAGAAGGATACCGCTACAGTCAAGGCTAGCGGCTGACATCGCATTCTTACGACTATTGAATGATGTCATCATGTCAGTTTTTTTCACAATCAATATATATTCCATTCTCAACGCTTAACGTAGGCTGTGGCTTTGACCTAGCATTTTTGATTAAAGGTTTTGATTTGCTGGGCTAAAAGCACCAGCCTACAATGAGTTTTAATAAGTTGAGAACGGGGTAATATATTTCACAACCCATTCATTTAATAGTCAATTCATTTAATTGCCACTATTTATTATAAATGGGCTTACGCTTTTCAATAAAGGCGGTAACCCCTTCAATAAAGTCATCTGTTTTAGCCATGCGCGCTTGCTGATGGACTTCCATATCAAGGGCTTCATTAAGGCCGGTATATGCATGCACATTGAGCATATTTTTCATGGTTGCTAACGCTTCAGAAGGTAGGGAGGCAAGGCGATTGGCAAGGGTCATGACAGCTTCTTCTAATTCCTCGCTAGGAACCACTTTATTTACTAGATGTAAGTTCGCCATATCCTGTGCGCTAATTTTATCACCCAGCATAATCAGCTCCGTGGTCTTAGCCGGACCAATCAAGGTATTTAATAGATAAACGCCGCCAGCATCAGGCACTAAGCCAATGTGCACAAATGCCTGTACAAACTTAGCGTTGTCAGCGGCAATGCGAAAGTCGCAGGTTAAGGCTAAGTTCATACCCGCACCAGCAACCGCGCCTTCGAGCTTGGCGATGATAGGCTTGTGAATTTTTCGCAGCATAAGACTGACTTCACCCGCACCCTCTACCATGCTTTTTAGTTTATTAGAGACTGCTTCTTTGGTGACTCCATCTGACAGCATTTCTTTGATATCGCCACCACTTGAGAAGTTGCCGCCTGCGCCTTGCAATATAATAACGCGCACCTCGTCGTTGTCTTCAGCATCTTCTAATGCTTTTAGTACACTATTTTTCATTTGAGTGCTAAAGGCGTTAAGGCTTTTTGGATCATTCAAGGTAATGGTGGCGACATTATTTTCAACACGATATATAACAAGCTCTTGAGGCTGAGTCATAGTAGTGGTCCTAGTTGGGTTTTTAGGGGGTTAGATTAATGAATTTTAGCTCATTTGTCATTCGTCATTAATTATTCATCATTCATCATTCATCATTCTATGCGCTTCACGTAGGCTGTGACCTTAGCCCAGCATAATTCATTAAAGGTCATCTCATTCTAATCAATAAAAGACAGTTAGGTATTAAGTAAAGGTGTCGCATTAGGTCAATTTTGTTTAGCAAGTTCTATAAAGCGATCCACTTGAGTCTCTGGGGTCGCCCAAGAAGTCACCAGTCGAACAATACTACGATCGTTTTCAAGCGGTTCCCATTCATAAAATTCAAACTCTGACTTCAAGGTCTCTATCACTGACTGTGGCAGTACCGCGAACACTTGATTGCTTTCGGTAGGCACAAATAGCTCAAAGCCGCAGTCCTGTAGACCGCTAGCTAGTTTCTTTGCCATAGTATTGGCATGATGACATAGCTCTAGATATTTATTATCTTTCAAAAGTACATCAAATTGTAGTGCTAACAAATAACCTTTTGCCATTAGTCCGCCATGACGCTTCAAATAGATATTAAAATCAGTCGCAATTTTCTTATTGGGGATAATAAGCACCTCACCAAACATAGCCCCCATTTTTGTACCGCCCAACCAAAATATATCTGTCAGCTCGGCAAAGTCCGCTAGGGTCATAGCATTGTTAGTATTAGGGTTGTCAGCGTTACTCTGGCTGCTGGCAATGGCAGCACCCAAACGTGCTCCATCCATAAATAAATACATATCATGCTTACGGCAATAGTCAGATAGACTTTTTAACTCATCATAGCTATACACTGTCCCCAGCTCAGTGGCGTTTGAGATATAGACGGCTTTGGCTCTCACCACATGGGGCGCAAATGTATGGCGTATTCTGACTTTATCTAATGCCTCAACGGTGAGTTTGCCATCTTGAGAAGGCGCAACGATGACTTTGTGCCCCGTGGCTTCGATCGCTCCTGCTTCATTTACCGCGATATGCCCAGTATCACAAGCGACAATCCCATCAATGGGGGACAGTAAGGCATCGATACACACCAAATTGGCTTGAGTACCTGTAATGCCAAAGTGTATCGCTATATCGTCATCGCCAAGTTGCGTCTGAATGTCGCGGCGAACTTTCTCCGAATAGTCATCAAAGCCATAGCCTTTATGCTGTTTTAAGTGAGAGTCTTGTAGTGCGGCAATGATATCAGGATGAGACGTTTCGCTATAATCGTTTAAAAATTGGAACATAATGGTATTTCACTCTTATTAACTTAATGACTTACTTTATATCCCATTCTCAACTCTTAACGTAGGCTGTGGCTTTAGCCCAGCATTTTTGATTAAAGGTTTTGATTTACTGGGCTAAAAGCACCAGCCTACAATGAGTTTTAATAAGTTGAGAACAGGGTTTTATATTTTAATAACAAAAGTCGTGGCCTTAAGATTCGATATAGAGGCTTATGTAATAAAGCACGATAATGCTGAATGTGGTATAACACCTTAAACCGCGAACCGTATAATAAAAGGCTATCTTAAAACCCTATAATGAAGCCCTATAATAAAAATAAGCCACTTAAGGACGAATTAAGTAGCTTAGTATGTGTTACTGACTATGATAGTCATATTTAAAGGTCAGACTGTATATAAAAATAGGTTTCTATGTTTTTTTATTTAAATACAGGTCTTTAACAGGCTATTCGTCATTCTCAAAGCTGGCATCCGCCATAAAGTGATCAGGAGTTAAGTTAATAAAACGGGTATACTGACCTTCAAAGGCAAGTCGTACTGTACCAATAGGCCCATTACGTTGTTTACCTATAATAATTTCCGCCACACCTTTAAGATCTGAGTTTTCATTATAAACCTCATCACGATAGATAAAGGTGATCAAATCCGCATCTTGTTCAATAGCGCCTGATTCACGTAAGTCAGACATAATAGGGCGTTTATTCGGTCGATTTTCTAGACTTCGGTTCAGCTGAGAGAGTGCCACCACTGGGCAGTTTAATTCACGGGCTAAGGCTTTTAAACTACGGGAAATCTCTGAAATTTCTTCAACGCGGTTGCCACTTAAGCTAGGTACTTTCATCAGTTGTAGATAATCGACGACGACCATACCCAGCTGACCATCATGATTTTTGGCAATACGGCGACAGCGTGAGCGTAACTCAGAGGGGGGTAGGGCCGTACTGTCATCAATGTATAAGTGCTTTTCTTGCAAATGGGTGACCGCATTCATCATACGTGCCCATTCATCTTCGTTCATTTGACCCGATCTTAAACTGGTTTGGTTGATTTGACCCCATGATGACAGCAAACGCATTACGATAGATTCGGCTGGCATTTCCATTGAAAATACTACCACAGGCAGATTTTCATGAAATAGTACCCCTTCTGCTAAATTCATAGCAAAGGTAGTCTTACCCATTGAGGGACGAGCAGCGACAATAATAAGATCACCTGATTGTAGTCCCTGTGTCTTATTATTGAGCTCTGTAAAGGGCGTTTGTAGACCGATCATGCCATCGGGATTGTTTTTAAGCTCATCGATTTGTTCGATCACATTGGCTAAGACGTCATTGACCTCGACTGGCCCACGCTGCGCAGCTCGTTTGTTATGCTGTTCATTAATGGCAAATATTTTTGACTCGACAGTATCCAAGATATCACTGATACCTCGCTCTCTGGGATCATAAGCGAGGGCTAGCATCTCATTACCGGTAGTAATTAATTGGCGAAGTGTGGACAGCTCACGCACTCGCTGTGCATATGCGGTTAAATTAAATAAAGTACCTGGACTTTGAGTTAAAATATCAGCCAAATAACTTTCACCGCCTGCCTGTTTAAGTAGCTTTTGAGCACTTAGCCAATCATGTACCATAACGGTATCATAGGGTTCACCGACCGTGGCAAGGTGTGAGATAGCGGCAAATATATGTTGGTGGCGACCTGCATAGAAGTCGTCTTTAGAGACGATATCTGAGACTTTTTCATACGACTCCTCAATACTCATTAAAGAGGCAATTAAGGCTTTTTCAATATCAATATTATGCGGCGGTTGCTGACTTAATAAGTCGGTTAAGCCGGCATCATTATTGGTATTTTTTTCAGTTTTTTTCTTACTTTCTGCCATAATTTTAGTATCTTTATCGGATGTCAAAATATTTAAGGTGAGTGGCCGATCTATATAAGGTGGCACGTTTATAAGGTGGCGATTATATTTTTCAAATAGCTTATAGTTTTTAAAGCTTATAGGCCAAATAACCTATAGACAATTAGCCTATAGAGAATGATGTCAAAACGATTGGATTAATACCTTTTCTACAAAGCAATCTATTTCTACAAAACAACCTTTCTTTGTCAGACGCATTTGACCTACTATTTAATGACTTTAGTTTGTGTTTGTTGGTGCTTGTCTTTCTCGATAGGTTGATTTCGAGATTGAGTAAGAAACTAGGGTAGTTGTCGGATATTCGTTATAACGTCATTGAGATTATAGTATTAAGAAGTTTATCATATTGCACAGATGACATCGTGGACTAAAAAATAAAAATTATTAACTTTAAAAGGATAAGTTTAGTGATGCAGCAGACACCAAACCCGCAAATCTTAATGAATAATAAGGGTGAGAAATCTTTAAAGTCCTCTTTGAACTTGCCCTTAAATGCGTCTTCAAATGCGCCCTTTTTAGTCACTACCGGTGAGCCGGCTGGAATAGGTATGGATATTATATTACAACTGGCTATACAGGGCTCGCTGACGACACTCAATCGACCGGTGGTAGTGTTAGCGAATGAAGAGGCTCTCATACAACGGGCAAATAGCCTATATGGTTCAGACTTCCATGAGCATCATGCTGATCTTTGGCATCGTATCGCGACAGCCGATGAGTTAATGACTCTCGAAGGGCAGTCGCTAAATGATTGCAGCTTAAATAAACAATTAAACAGTCAATCAAATAGTCAATTCAACAAACAAATAGTGGATAGTGACCCTTTTCCAAAAAGTCCACAGTTTTACCTCATACAGGTAGACTGTCCAAGTCCAGTAGTGGCAGGCGAGCTGAATGTTGAGAATGCGGGTATGGTCATTACTCAGTTGGAGTTGGCGCATAAACTGGCTTACGCTGGTTGCGCTTCGGCGATCATTACCGGACCGCTACAAAAGTCAGTACTGATAGAGGCAGGATTGACCTTAGCAGACGGCACCATGTTTACCGGCCATACTGAATTTTTTATGCAACAAAGTGGCTGTGACAAAGTAGTAATGATGCTAGCCAATACGGCAATGAAAGTGGCACTGGTGACTACCCATTTACCGCTAAGAGAGGTCGCTGATGCCATTACCTCAGACAATGTGCGTCAAACAGTACAAATCGTATTAGATGATATGCAGGCCAAATTTGGTTTGGATAATCCGCGTATACTGGTTTGCGGGTTAAACCCGCACGCGGGTGAAGGTGGGCATTTGGGGCATGAGGAGATTGATATTATCAATCCGGTTTTAAAAACATTCAAAGATCAGGGCGTTAATATCTCATCTGCCATGCCAGCGGATACTTTATTTACGCCCCGACATTTGCAAGACTGCGATGTCGTCATTGCCATGTTTCATGATCAGGGGTTACCGGTTCTTAAGTCGCATGGGTTTGGGGATACAGTCAATCTAACTTTGGGACTACCTTATATTAGAACCTCAGTAGATCATGGTACTGCTTTAGATCTTGCTGGACAATCCATCATCAATAATACAGATAACAACCTCACAAGTGCTAAAGCAAGTAGTAGCAGTCTGTGGCAAGCGTTAACAATGGCAGATGAAATGGTGGCTTCTATAAGTCGCTCTTCACTCTAAAAGTAGCTCTTCACTCTAAAAGTAGCTCTTTGCTCTAAAAGTAGAGAAGTTCTCTAAAAATAGATCTATATGGCGGCTCAAATAAACAGAAGACTTAAAGGCTAAGTCTAACCCCTAATTATGATAAACTAATTTGTTATACCAAATCTAGAAATTAACCTATCAAGGAAGGCGAATACAAACGCTACAAATAGTAGGTTCAGTGAGCCTGACCGAGTTTAACAAGGATAGGTTATTTTATAGATTTGCTATTATTATAAACTTTTTCACTCAGCGATATATATCCACTTATGACACAATCAAACTCTAGCAAGCACCCCTTAAATGACGCCATAAAACGAGCGAAACATCAGCCAAGAAAAAGGTTCGGACAAAACTTTTTGCACGATGAGAGTATCATTAGCCAAATTGTGGATTCAATCGGACTCAATCGAGATGACAATTTGGTCGAGATTGGTCCGGGTATGGGCGCCTTGACAGAGCCAATGCTCAAACAAGTGGACGCCATGACCGTGATTGAGCTGGATCGAGACTTAGCGAGTAGCTTACGCATTCGTATCGGTGCTAACAGCCATCCGAACTTTACCATTGTCAATGCCAACGCGATGCAGTTTGATTATGCGACTTTATACAACCACCCAGAATCTGAAGACGCAGAATCTGAAAAGGTGGTTAGTACTGCCCATGCTGGCAATGAAGCAGGTAGTCATGGAAAAAAATTGCGTATTGTCGGTAATTTACCCTACAATATTTCGACGCCCTTACTGTTCACCTTGCTGGAATATGCTGATATCATTGAAGATATGCATTTTATGTTGCAAAAAGAAGTGGTACAGCGCATCACCGCTGATGTCGGCAGTAAAATATACGGACGTTTGTCTGTTATCATGCAGTATTTCTGTGACACTGAATACCTGTTAACCGTGCCCAGAGGTGCGTTTAACCCTCCACCGAAGGTGACGAGTGCCGTATTTCGCTTACGCCCTCATCAAGTAAAGCCCGTTAAAGCGGAAGATGAAAAACTGTTTGCCTTAGTCGTCCGCGAAACGTTTAACCATCGTCGTAAGACCCTACGAGCTATTTTTAAGCAGTCAACATTGATGCCGACATTGACAGATGACGACTTGGCAACTATTGGTATAGATGGCAATGCACGACCGGAAACCTTATCAGTAAAAGAGTTCGTGGATTTAAGTAATTTAGTCATTGCCAATCAACAACAATAAATTAAATAAAATTTGGATAACTGATTGAGTAACTATATGAATTACCGAGCCGAATATGTGATCGGAGACTTGCAAGGATGTTATGCTGCATATCAGGATTTATTAAAGATAATTGATTTTGATCCTAAGCAAGACAAACTATGGTTTGTCGGAGATATTGTCGCGCGAGGTGAAGACTCATTATCCACATTGCGTCATGTCAAATCTTTATGTGAGCAAGGCGCTGCAGAGACCGTACTTGGTAATCATGATATAAATTTAATCGCCGTTTGGCGAGGCTTTGCCCCGCTTAAGAAGAAAGACAATACTGAGTCAATCTTTGAGGCAGAAGACTGCGATGAGTTATTAAATTGGCTCCGTCGACAGCCTTTAATGGTTTACCCAAGTGACGATACAGTGATGGTTCATGCCGGTATTCCACCACATTGGAGCATCAAACAAGCGCAAGGCTATGCTCAGGAAGTCGAAGTTCAGCTACGCAGTAGTCTGCATCAATTAGATAGAGTGTTGCCGAAGCTTTACAATGGCGAGGCGGATACATGGTCAGATGACTTGCATGGCTTTACACGTATTCGAGCCATTACCAATTATTTTACCCGTATGCGACTGTGTAAAGAAGATGGTAGTCTTGAGTTTAACTTTAAATCAAGTTTGTCGGATGAGATGCCAGATGGCTTTCTACCTTGGTTTGAGTGGCACGTCCCTAGAAAACGCAAAATACTATTTGGTCACTGGGCAGCACTAAAGGCAGAAATTGATTTGCCTTATGCCAGAGCGCTGGACGGTGGATGCGTGTGGGGTAACTGTATGGTCGCCTACCGACTATCAGATGGTGAGATATTTACCTCATCAGATCATTGTACTAACAACTAGAATTTATAAATATCTATACCTTATAAAGGTTTTTGATAAAGTATCATTCTCCCATAACAAAACCAGCATAATAAAACCAGCCAATATTTTATTGGCTGGTTTTTTTGCAGAATGATTAAAAGGTATAAAGATTATAAAGGATAAATTTATTAGGTATTATTCCTCAACACCAAGCCACCTTGATTCATAAGTTATTTTTTTAGAGTAGGTATCAATAAGTCTAAATAAACCTACTCAGGTAATTTAGGCGGCTTTTCAGGCTTAGGTAACGGCGTTTTTGCATTTTTAGTTTTGTTTTGGCTATCAGTCTTAGCATTATTTTCAGAAGCTTCAACCTTATCGGGTTTACCAGTTTCAGTATCAGCTTCATTAGAAGGTTTAATAACGCGTAGTGGTTTAAACTGTAGTTCACTCAATATAACCAAGTTGTTTTGTCCTGTTTTTTTGCTATAAATAACAATTTGAGAGCCTGTTAAACTTCGACGATCTAAATGTTTAGACGATCCGTCTTCTTTATTAGCAGCAACAGTGACACCTTCAGGAATAACAGTTAGCGTATTTAAACGACGAACTGCAAAGTACTTTGGGAAAAATTTGTTTTTAGGCACTTTATTGATATCTTCATAAATCAAGTACCCTTGACTATCAATCTTAGCGTATTTCATAGGTTTAGAACGGGGGAGGAAGAAGTCTTTAGGTTGTGTCATTAAATGGGTAAACAACAGCTTAGCAATCGTTTTCCATTCTGGGAATTTAACACCTTTAGATCGTAACGCAACAAACATGGCAAGGAAGAAACTGACCAATAAGTTAATAACACCAATCGAAGCTACCCCAAGAAGAGATATCAATACGATAGTAACGCTAAAATCATCCGCGGACATATTAAAAATACCATGGGCAAAATTTGCAGACGCGAAGGCAATATGGCGAATGTCCAATGGTAAACCAAATATATAGCCAATAGTTGCGGTACTGCCTAGGAAAACACCAAATAAGAAATTACCCATTATTGCGCCTAGGTTTTTATCAATAAATGCGCCAAAACGTTCTAGCCAATAGGCTGGAAAAATCTTTAACAAATACTTGTGACGCGCGATACGTTCGCCAATTTTATTAAAAAGGGCTAAGTTATCATAATAACCCGTTATTAAACCTGATAGGAATAGGTAGACACCTGCAATAGCCGCATGGAAGAGCGCAAGTGAATGGAATGGATCAAGGTCATGTAACAGATGATCTGCTTTATCAGTGGTAATCATAGGTGTACCACTATAATTCATCCATATAATAGAGATAATAAAAGCCAATGGCATCGCAATAAAAACGTTACCAATGATGGCAATAAATTGAGTTCTAATAATATCAACAATGAGTTCAGATAACTTTGTTAATTGATGAGATTTCTTTCCTGAAATATCGGATATTGTGGATGCAATAGCTGCAGCAGTCATGGCGGGCTGCTTAGTGGCAACGGTACCATGGATAATATGAATAAATACGAAGCCTAAACCGTATATCATGCTGTTTACAAAGGCTCGACTCATTGGAGCTAGGTCGAAGTCAGAAAACAAAATTTTTGTAGTTGCCATAAAGGCAATAACGAATCCACCTATGGCAGCCATTTTTAACATTTTTAAATAGCCGGACTTATCAGTACTAATATAATGTTCACCAACCCTACCAGAGTTCTCTGTCACTTTACGCGACAAAAGCTTGGTGTTGTTATTGATAAGATAACCAATACTATAGCGTCTTTTAACACTGATAATAATCGCTTGGGTTAACTCGATTAATGCTTTGTCACGATTTTTATGATTGTCAGCGAGCAGCTCACTCAAGATACGCATGCGTTTTATACTTTGTTCTAAACGCAATAACATATTGGTAAGACGAATTGAAATACCTGTTTTATAAATGCGTTTGCGTACCGTATTTACGATATTGTCACACTGCTCTAACATCACCAATAGGGGACCAAGATTTATATCTTGGCTAGGGGTGATGTCTTTATGATCATCTAACTGATGTGCCTCGCGGTAATTATTGGCAAATAAAACGGCCTCCTGATTTTGAGCGACAAAGGCAGCTGAGTAATCCAGCATCTGCGGATATCCTCTCATTAAGTCAGGATGCAGACCAATACCGCTAATGCGATAAGATAAAATAACCATCGCATTTAAAATATTATTTTTTGCCGTAGCTACTAAGTTTGAGTGAGCAGGATCGACCTTAATTAAGTCTACCAACTCATCCCATAAGCTTTTGTCGATACTAGCTAGCCAGTATTCATCGTGTTTGCCGTCAAACAAATAGTTGACTAGCTCTACAATAGAGTCTTCTTCGGGTAAAAGGGGCACAAATCTATGACCAATTAAGCGCATTAAGCTGCTTGAAAAGGTTTGGTCTGAGAATATGCCGGTGTCCGTATACAACGACATACGGTGAAATTGATTAAGCAAATTTAAAACGAACACGGCCAAGCCATTGGCGTATTCAGGATGATTTCTTAGTATTGCATTTAAAGACCGTATTTGCTCATTAGTAAAGTCTGGATTTTTTTTATACTCTGTCTCTGATACACGTAAGGTATCAATCAGTCTTTTTAGTAAATAAGGTTCAGGGCTTTCGCTAAGTGCATTTATTTTGCCCAAAATATCTCGTAAATCTGCCACGTTATAGCCCTTCAGAGTTTGAATATTGAGAATTTATCTGAAACTGGTTCTAAATACAATAACTTTAATGATAACTTACAACATTTATTTATAAGATGATGTAGTCATAATTTTAAACCCTTTTACCCTAATAAGATAAAGGTATATGACCGTATTTATATTGTGTCTAATTTTTTAAAAATTGCAAATATATCCTAAGTTTTACTAAAATATAAATTTTTTTTAAGTTTACGGAATAAAAAAATATTTCTGCAACAGCCTCTAATAAATCATGCAAAAAGTATAGTGAGCGAACTACTAAAAGGTTACGGTTTTAACCTCGTTAAGTCTACTCCAGTAGTACTTGCACTCGGTTGCCTTGTGACCATTTTAGAGTTCTTTGACTATAGACCAATAATTAAATTGATAAAATGAAGTAATAAAAAATGCCAGACAATATTGTCTGGCATATCTTTAACACAATTTTAATTATAATGTTAAATAAGGTAATAACCAATCTAGACATTCACCTATCGTGAAAGGCAAGTCTCTACTCCAAATCAAACGCTACGAATTGTAGGTTCAGTGTGCTTAAGCGAGCCTAAAGTGGATAGGTCAATTACAATATCCGTCATAAATTATTAACTAATAGTTTGCTCAAAATAACTGATATCAAACTCCATGATAGGGTCACTACCTGTTTTGACCATTTCAGCATGGGCTTTAATACGTGGCAAGATACGGCCTACGAAGTAATCCGCTAGTTTTAGCTTATTAGCATAAAACTCACCTTCTTTATCATGAGCTGCTTCTACCATCATAGCAAACATGAATGAGTAGCACAGATAGCCCATTGCATGTAGATAATCTACTGCACAGCCATTGATTTCACTCTTACGAGTAGAAATATTAGTCAATACAGTGGTCGTTAGCTCTTCAATGGTGCTAGCAGCATCTAATGTGGCTTGTTTGATCTTATGCTCCGCTTTCATGTTAGCCACGAAGTCACGGATTTCAGCTAGGAAGTTCTCTAAATATTTGCCTTGATTACGTGCGATCTTACGACCTAACAAATCAAGCGCCTGAATACCGTTTGCACCTTCATAGATTTGGGCTATACGAGTATCACGAACGATCTGCTCCATTCCCCATTCACGGATATAACCATGGCCTCCAAATACTTGCTGACTGTCAATAGTCGCCTCTAACGCTTTATCGGTTAAGAACGCTTTAGCAATCGGAGTTAATAACGCAACACGAGCAGCCGCTGCTTTGGCATTTTCAGCGTCTACACTGAATTTTGACTCATCCAGTTGCTTGGCTACGTACATTGCAAAGCAACGAGACGCTTCAGCATTAGCGCGTGCATTCAGCAGCATACGGCGTACATCGGCATGATGGATGATTTTATCAGCTGGTTGTTCTGGACTTTGGATCTGTGTATCACTACGACCTTGCGCACGATCTATGGCATACGCAGCAGCATTTTGATACGCCAGTTCAGTTCCCCCTAGGCCTTGTAAGCCCATGGTGACTCGCTCGTAGTTCATCATCACAAACATAGAGGCCAGACCTGTGTTTTCTTCACCAACCATCCAGCCTTTAGCGTTATCAAAGTTCATTACACAGGTGGCTGAGCCTTTGATACCCATTTTGTGTTCTATTGAGCCGGCTGCTAAGGTATTGCGTTCACCGATGCTGCCATCATCATTGACGATAAATTTAGGCACGATAAATAATGAAATGCCTTTAGAGCCTTCTGGCGCATTAGGGGTTTTAGCAAGTACCAAGTGGATGATATTTTCAGTCAGATCATGCTCACCACCCGTAATGAATATTTTGGTACCAGAGATAGCGTAGCTACCATCCTCATTAGGCACTGCTTTGGTTTTAATGATACCTAAATCAGTTCCTGCATGGGGTTCAGTGAGACACATGGTACCTGCCCACTGACCAGTATAGATTTTTTCAAGATAAGTCTGCTTTTGCTCCTCTGACGCTGACGCCAACAGACACAGAGAAGCACCCACGCTAAGGTTAGGGTATAACGCAAAGGCTTGGTTGGTGGTAAAGACCATTTCTTCAGTCAACATAGTGACCATTTTAGGAAAACCCTGACCACCGTATTCTGGATCACCGCCTAAACCAATCCAGCCTGCTTCAGCATACTGCTTAAAGGCGTCTTTAAAGCCGGCAGGCGTTGTCACAACACCGTCACCTTGATAGGTAGCGCCTTCTTCATCTCCCGAGCGGTTAAGCGGAAGTAGGACATTTTTAGAAAGCTTAGCCATCTCTTCTAATACCATGTTGACAGTATCCATATCAACATGGGCAAGATTTTCATTGGCTTGCCAAAACTTCTCTACATCAAATACGTCATTTAGCATGAAGCGCATTTCGTCTAAAGGTGGATTATAAACTGCCATAATTAGTCCTTAAGTTATAAAAGAGGGTGTTTGGTTGTTTATTCTAAATGACTTTATTTTGAATAACTTTATTTTGAATAACTTTATTTCAAAAGGATGGTTAAATTAGTCGTTAAGGTTAAGATAAACTTTTTTAAAATATAAGTGCTACTGATAATAGTAGCACTTATAAAGCTAGCTAGACAGGGGTAACGATTAGCGGGGTCATTAAAAAGCAAACTGCTCGACAGTCATACTCATATATGGCTCAGCACCTGAATCAATACGGGCTAAGTAGGTACGAGTACGCGGTAATAATTTACTGAAGTAGAATTGAGCTGTTTTGATTTTGGCATCGTAGAATTCTGTTTCAGTATTATCACCTGCCAATGCTTGCTTAGAAACCGCTGCCATACGTGCCCATAAATAAGCCAAGGTCACATACCCACTAAAATATAAATAATCGACAGCAGCGGCGCCCACTGAGTCAGGGTTTTGCGTGGCTTGCATACCGATACGAGCCGTTAAATCAGCCCATTCTTTATTTAATTTCGCTAGAGGACGTACAAACTCGCCCATAGCGTCATCATCAGCATGTTCTTCGCAGAATTTGTGAATTACCTTAGTAAAGTTAGCAAGCATTTTACCTTGTGAACCTAATACTTTACGACCTAATAAGTCTAAAGCTTGAATTTCAGTCGTACCTTCGTATAAGCAGGCAATACGCGTGTCACGAACGTTTTGTTCCATACCCCATTCACGAATGAAACCATGTCCACCATAAACTTGTACACCTAGATTAGCCGCTTCATAACCCGTTTCTGTTAAGAAGGCTTTTGCGATAGGTGTCAACAATGACAGCATTTGGTCTGCATATTTTTGTTCTTCACCAGAGCCTTTTGAGACGGTATCGGCAAACATTGAGAGGTAGTACACGAGTGCACGGCCACCTTCAGCAAACGCTTTTTCGGTTAATAGCATATTGCGTACGGCGGGATGAACGATGATAGGGTCAGCCACTTTATCTGGCGCTTTAGCACCGGATAATGACCGCATTGCCAAACGCTCTTTGGCATATTCAAGAGAGCCTTGGAAGGCAAGCTCTGCCGCCGTTACACCTTGTACCGCAGTACCGATACGAGCAACATTCATAAAGGTGAACATACAGTTAAGACCACGGTTTTCAGGCCCAATTAAGAATCCTTTAGCCCCATCGAAGTTCATGACACACGTGGCTGACGCTTTGATACCCATTTTGTGTTCGATAGATCCACAAGTGACGGTGTTACGGTCGCCTAAGCTGCCATCTTCATTGATATTAAATTTCGGTACGATAAATAATGAGATACCTTTAGTACCTGCAGGGGCTCCTGGTAGGCGAGCCAATACGATATGGATAATGTTATCTGTCATATCGTGTTCACCCGCTGAGATGAAGATTTTCTGACCAGTAATGCTATATGAGCCATCCTCATTTGGCTCAGCTTTAGTCCGAATGATACCTAGGTCAGACCCTGCATGTGCTTCTGTTAAACACATGGTACCAGACCATTCACCAGTCACCATTTTTTCTAAATAAGTCGCTTTTTGTTCATCAGTGCCATGATGTTCAAGGGTGGCAATAGCGCCATGAGACAAGCCTGGGTACATTGAAAATGACCAGTTAGCAGTACCAACGATCTCATTTACCACGGTACTGAGTGAAAATGGCATCGCTTGTCCGCCAAACTCTTCATCCGCTGCTAGTGCTGGAAAGCCAAGCTCGCAGTATTGTTTGTAAGCTTCTTTAAACCCTTGTGGAGTGGTCACAACACCATTATCAAAGTGACAGCCTTCTTCATCACCAGTGCGGTTCAAAGGGGCCAGTTCATTTTCAGCAAAGCTTGCCGCTGCTTCAATGTAGCTGTCAATGATATCGCTCTCGACTTCTTGGTACTCCGTTAAGCTTTTATAATGGGTGGTACTGTCCAAAAGCTCATGTAATACAAACTGCATGTCACGAATGGGTGCTTTATATTGCATCTGATTGTCCTTTTATTAGTTTAGTAGTTTTGTATGGTCATAGTTAGACGAAAAAGCCACGGCGTTCACCTCGTTAAGTCTGCTAGTGGCATACTTGATCTCGGTTGCCTTAACTTTTATGGATAGCTTTTCTATAAAATAACGTATCTTATATAAAATAACGTATCTTATATAAAATAACGTATCTTATATAAAATAACGTATCTTATATAAAATAACGTATCTTTGTCTGACTCATTGAACCTACTATAAGAAGTCTTTGAATTTCTCGATAGCTTAATGGTTAGATTTGATATTATCTGCCTATGACTTTAGGATTATTTATAGATTTTGACTTGAGCTGAACAAGTGAGACAATTTGCCCATTCGTTGTTCGTCAACGTATCTTGAGATAACGTAGACATTGGTAACCACAACTGTGAAGTCATAATTGACTTTAAAATGAGGCAGGGTCAAGGAGCAACAGTAACACTTGTCTTGAAAGCAGTGAACGGCAATATCATACCTTTTCTCAAAATAACCTATCCTTATTAGGCTCAGTCAAGCTTATTAAAGCTACTATGGTGAGCAGTTGTATTTGCTTTTATGAATAGGTTAATTTATAGATTTGGTATACAAAGGAATGAAAACGTTAAAACTCATTTAAAATATTGCTGTCACTGTAAATTCAACGACTTAAAAGATAGAGTGTCAGCCGTTAATTTACAAGCACTTGCAGAGACTTATGGGTCACAAAAAGGATATTGAAATAAGAAAGTCCATATATTCAGGGTTTTAATCAAAAGGTCGGATAACGGATTTTAAATTGCAGGTTAATTATTGTAGATTAATTAAAGTGAGTGGACGTATGAGCTGATGTAAAGGAGGGTAGACAGGGCAACGACTGGAGCCGTTTCAGTACGCAGGATTCGGGATCCCAATTGCCAAGGTAGATAGCCACTGCTACGGGCTTGTTTATATTCAGCTTCAGAAAGCCCGCCTTCAGCACCTATCAAGATATCAAAACGAGGTGTGTTGTCCTCATTGTTAGCGTCAGTAAATTGTTCACGTATCCTTTGGTCAACATTTAAGACTGCCTGTTCATCTTGACTAGGTACAGCCAATACGAGCGCTAGGGGAGGCTGGTTAAAATAAGCGTGGTAAAAGGGGGACACCGTAAGATGAAGCACGCTGTCATGCACCTCACCAAATTGCTGTTGTAACCAACTTTCAATAGGTAATGGTGACAAGATAAGCGGTGGCCGATTAAGCCCACATTGTTCGCAAGCTGAGATTGCAACTTGTTGCCAATGGTTAAGTTTTTTATCGACTTGATTTGCCTTTAGTTTGACCTCTCCATACTGACTGGTGAGTAGCTGTATGACAGTGGCGCCCAACTCAGTTGCCTTTTGAATGGCAAAGTCCATTCTGTCACCGCGGCTCATAACAATGGCAATCGTACTAAAATAGAACGGGGCGTTGTCATCATCATAATGGGAGAGTATACGAGCAGTTGCGGATTTTTTATCAATGGTCTCAAGCTCCACAACTGAATACCCACCCAGACCATCAAAGATCACACTTTGATCGCCTATTTTGGCTCTAAGTACCCGGCACCAATGGTGATACACTTCATCTGGTAACGTTATAAGCGTTTCAGGGTCAACTTGGTGTAAAGCGACTGGCGTGTTATCAGGCGTATTATAATGTGCTAAGCCGCTTTTATTATCGTTAGTGAATTGAGCATTATAGAAGAAGCGCCGCATAGACTAGCCCTTAGCATTGGCAATAGGAGAGGCAGTCGCTAAGCCTAAAGATTCAACCAGACGTTTGTTTGGCTCTATGCGGTTCATACTGTAGAAGTGTAAAGCTGGCACGCCTTCGTCCATTAGTATTTCACAAAGACGATGGACAACCTCAAATCCAAACTCTCGAATGGCTTTACGATCATCTCCGAAGTCAGCCAACTGCTTACGGATATAACGAGGGATATCAGCACCACAACTGTCAGCAAAGCGCACGAGATTTGTGGCGTTAATGATAGGCATAATACCGGCAACGAGTCGATGCTTAGTTGTATCGACACCGCGTTTCTCTAAAGCATCACGCAAATACAAATAGCTTTCGGCGTTATAGAAAAATTGGGTAATGGCTGAGCTGGCACCTGCTTCAAACTTATTGATTAGATTTTGAATATCAAATTCAAAACTTTTTGCCTGCGGATGCATCTCAGGGTAGGCAGCTACTTCGATATGGAAATGATCACCAGAATGCTCTCTAATAAAGCGAACTAAGTCCAAAGCAAATGGTAACTCTCCCATACCAACTTGTCCTGAAGGTAGATCACCACGCAAGGCTACAATACGATTGATGCCAGATGATTTGTAGCGATCCAGAAGTTCGCCAATTTCCGCCTTATCATCACCAATACACGAGATATGAGGGGCAATCGGCGTGGCTGAACGTTGTTGTAACTTCTCAACGATACCTAGGGTGCGCGCCCGTGTCGTGCCTCCAGCGCCATAGGTCACTGAGAAATAATTGGGCGCTAATTCATTAAGCGTATCAAAAGTTTGACACAGCTTTTGTACCCCTTCCTCAGTTTTGGTAGGAAAAAATTCAAACGAGAATTTTGGTTTGTTCATGTTCTATCCTAGAAGCGAATATGGGTCAGGCTATCTATTGACTTTTATAGTCAACAATTAACCGACTAAGCGAGACGCATTATGTGCTGCCCAAATGGATAATTTGAGACATTAAGTGTTATTTGAGATAGGTGTGAGTTAAGAGTAAAAGATAAGCTCACACTTTTACACCAAATCTAAAATTAATCTATCGTGAATTTTGCTTACCAAGAAATTAACCTATCCTGCAAGGCGAGGGCTGACAATGCGAGAGCAAACGCTACAAAAAGTAGTTGTATTGAGCCTAACCGAATCTAACTAGGTCTTAAAAGGATAGGTTAATTTCAAGAACAGGTTTAAGTATAAACGCTTAAACGAACGGGACTAATATTTATAAGCGTCAGGTTTAAATGGCCCTTCGACCGGTACACCTATATAGTCCGCTTGCTCTGGCGTCAATTTAGTCATAACACCATTAAAGCCCATTACCATAGCAGCAGCGACTTCTTCATCAAGCTTTTTAGGAAGAACACGAACATATAAGTTTTCAGAGCGTTGATCGACAGGCAATTCAGAGAATTTTTGCTCATGCAAATACATCTGTGCCAATACTTGGTTAGCAAATGAGCCGTCCATGATACGTGATGGGTGACCCGTGGCATTACCTAGGTTAACCAATCGACCTTCTGCTAATAAGATGAGATAATCGTCTTCATTTTCTGAGCGATAAACTTGATGAACTTGCGGCTTAATCTCAACCCAATTCCAATTATCCCGCATAAACTGAGTATCAATTTCAGTATCGAAGTGACCAATATTACAGACCACAGCACCAGACTTCAAAGCGGCAAGCATGTGTTTATCGCACACATGATAGTTACCTGTCGTCGTGACGATTAAATCTGTATCTTGCAACAAACGAGTATTGATACTATCAGCCGAATTGGTATTGTTACCATCTATATAGGGAGAAACCAACTCATAGCCATCCATACAGGCCTGCATAGCACAAATGGGGTCGACTTCAGACACACGGACGATCATTCCTTCTTGACGCAAGCTTTGTGCAGAACCTTTACCGACATCACCATAGCCGATGACCAACGCTCGTCTGCCGGCAAGCAGCATGTCAGTGCCACGTTTAATAGCATCGTTTAAGCTATGACGGCAACCGTACTTATTGTCATTTTTTGATTTAGTCACGGCATCATTGACATTGATAGCAGGAACTTTAAGAGTTCCTTTGTTCAACATATCGATCAAGCGATGGACGCCCGTTGTGGTTTCTTCTGAGATACCATTGATAGTATCAAGCATTTGTGGATAGTCATTATGAATAAGAGCAGTCAAATCACCCCCATCATCCAAAATGAGGTTAGCATCCCATAGCTGACCGTTTTCTTCTCCACCAACAAATAGCTGCTGACGTAAGCACCACTCATACTCTTCTTCGGTTTCACCCTTCCAAGCAAATACTGGCACGCCACTTGCGGCGATTGCGGCTGCCGCATGATCTTGAGTCGAGAAGATATTACAAGATGTCCAACGTACTTCAGCCCCTAGGGCGATTAGGGTCTCAATAAGTACCGCGGTTTGAATGGTCATATGAATACAACCGAGAATTTTAGCACCTGCTAAAGGTTGCTCCGCACTATAACGCTTGCGTAACCCGATAAGAGCTGGCATTTCAGCCTCTGCCAATGAGATCTCACGACGCCCATAATCGGCTAAGCTGATATCTGCTACTTTATAGTCATTAAATGTAGACTGGTTTGAATCGATGTTAGACACTGCGTCCATCTCGAACTCCTTGATGATTAGAAAAGTTAAAGGTAAAGAAACGCAGGTGTCGTTGTTTGCCATTTAAAATCATAACTAATTATGTATCATTTAGTATTAGACATAAGCCAATATTAGACTTAAGACTATCGTTAAATAACGACACAATTCAATATAGATTCAAACTTTTAAAATTCGTCGATTAAATTCACCACTAGCGTGGTATCAATCGAAAACTAAATAATATATGATTGTGAAATATGGCTAACCGAGCCTGACAGTAATAATAAAATATAATTTGTATAATGTTATAATGACTCATTATTAACTTACTGATGCAACACCTCTCGGTTGATGAATATTGTAATTGATGTCAGCACGAATGTCATCCGTACAGTTTGGTTTAAGCGATTAATCCCAAGATTTTTTTTCAATATGCTTTAGATTAAATTGTCAATGGAATATGCTTTTTTAGAGATATATTTTATGATGTCAAGAGGCGTATTGATATATAAAGCAGTAAGGGTAATTACAAATTGTAAGCAAAGATTACAGAATACCTATTAAAATATTACTTATAGGTAGTGACTTAATTTGTAAAAAAGTGTTTAATACACATATATTGAAATGGGCAACTTTAATAGTGTCTCTTATGGATGAGCAACCCTATTTACTTTCATTTGGATTCTTTTATTTAAATATTTAAGATATCTTATTCAAAAGTATTCGGGGTTGCTTTTTACATAGATTGCATAGAACATTAATTAAAGTTGAATACAGTTATTATCTTTGGAGATATTATGAAACTTTTAAAATTAACCGCACTTTCAGCTGCAGTATTAGGTTCTACAGTTGCTATGGCAGCACCAAATACTCAAGCTTATCAATACGATCAAAACAAAGGTGTTATTTCTAACACTGCTGGTGCTGTCACCGGTACTGCTAAAACTTTGTTTGATACTGCTACTCACCCAGCAGCAGTAAGCGCTGAAATCGGTACACTAGGTTATGGTGCTAATATCGCTTGGGGTTTAAATGAAAACACTGAGCTTCAAGCCGGTTGGTCAGGCATGGACTTTGATGATAAAACTGATCTAGATGGAAATGATTCTTGGATCAACTATGACAAAGTTTTAGGTGATGGTTATGGCAGCTATCAGGGTGAATTAAAGTATGACTTTGATTTCAGCAACCCTTATCTTGGTGTTCAAATGCGTCCATGGGCTAATAACTTCACTGTTGGTGCTGGTGTAATGGTACCACGCAATGAATTGACAGCAACCATTCAAGAAGATCCAGATTCTAACGAAAACTCAAAGGTCTCTATTGATGGTAATGAATACCAAGTTCAAGAAGCCACTATTGAAGCTGAGAATAAAAACAAACTTGCTCCTTATTTAACTATTGGTTATCGTCCAAATATTAACCAAAACTGGGGTGGTTTTGTTGAAGCCGGCGCCGCTTATATGGGTAAACTAGATGCTAAAGTAGATGCTATTGCAGATGCTGGCTTCGAAGAGGCTGCTGAGAAAGAAATTGAAAAAGATGATTTCTGGTATCCAATCCTTAAAGCTGGTGTTACTTACCGCTTCTAAGTTTTGATAAAATTTTTACTTGCTATCATAAAAAGCGACCTAATTAGGTCGCTTTTTTTTGTCTAAAATATATCCTCCCTCTATAGTCTAAACCGACTATGGTCATAGATAACTAAACAAGATAAAAGGCAACCGAGCGGAAGTACTACTGTAGTAGGCTAAGCGAGATTAACACCTTAACTCTTTATTCTGTCTATGACTATAAAACCTAGAAGCAGTAACAAGACCCAATGACGGTAAATATAACAAGAGATCGGTGTACAGATCATCCAAACTATTTCGTTCAATTTGGTCTATATAACGACAGCGAATCAATTGGTTTTTATTTGCATTGGGTTTAAGAGCAGTAGAGCTTTGATAAGACTTATACTCTTCGAATAAGGCCCTGGTAGAAATAAGACAGCTCGACGTTAATTGCTGCATTAATATAGATTTACTATCACCCCGTCTTTTTAGCATGGATTCTTTGACCATCCACAACAGACGTTTACCAATAGCTTGGTGATCAACATTTAGGTTTAGTAACCATGCCATCTCATCTGCTGTAAAAAAACGATGACATATTGAAGTAGGGATGGATTTTAATTCTAGGTCAATACCTACTTTCCCTTGACGCTGAATAGCACAAGCGACTTGATTTTGCGAATGTGAAAAACTAAGAGGGTAATCAAAAGGCTTCACTAAATAAGGATAATTGGATTCATCCACATAATTATCCGAATACAAAGGTTCATGAGATTTAGAACAGTTAGTCTGTAGTGGTATGCTATCAATCAATAAGGTCGCCAATTGACGTACGGCAAGCTTTTGAAGCTTATGCAGGGTCACTCGATTAGAGGTTGAATACTTTGAAGGTAAATAGTGGGAAGTTGAATCAGTTAATAGCTGTTGAAATGAGGCATGTCCCACCCAAATAACACTATTTGGCGAGTTAATAGGTTGTAGGTTACCCTGTTTATCAAAGCCTAGTAAGCTGATGTTGTCTAATGAAAGTGACAAAGTGCTATCTATCATTTGAGTATATTTCTCATTGGATTCTGCCTATATAACCCCTAGTATATAAAATAATAAACCCAGCCGTCGCTGGGTTTATTTGGTATTCAATGTATAGGCTAAATTTATAAACGATTAACCAATTTATCAAATTATACGTTAAATGATTAACCGATTAATAAGACAATTCAGCACGACGGTTTGCAGCATAAGACGCTTCGTCATTACCCATTGCGACAGGGCGTTCTTCACCATAACTAATGGTTTCTATACGAGTACCAGTCACCCCTTGCGATGCAAGGTAGTTGCGAACGGCTTGTGCACGGCGCTCACCTAAAGCATGGTTATATTGATCACTGCCACGTTCATCGGTATGACCTGCGACCAGCACTCTGGCATCTGAATGGCTGCCTAAGAATGCTACTTGTTCGTTTAATATAGTAGCCGCTTCGGGACTAATGGCATCACTATCAAAGGCAAAATTGACCACACTACGGACGTTTTGCGCGTCAGCACGAACTTGATCAGAGTTATTGACTAATGGCGCAGTTTGATAAGCAGCATTGCCTGGCACAGCCATAGGATCTACCACAAAATTATTAGAGTTCGATTTAGTAGCACACCCTGTTGTTGCTAACAATGTAGCAGACACTAATGAAAGGGCTGTAATTTTAAAGTTTGATAGCATATGAGTTCCTCAATTTACTCAAAAAAGAAGTATATAGTATAGAGTTTAAAGCTAATAATTTTAAAGCTAATAATTTTAAAGCTAATAGCAATGTATACCAATGCTGAAAAATAATCCATCTTAATGAAACTTGATTCGCTTACACTATGTAGTCGTTACTCGTTCCCTAATATTATTAATTTTCTAAAATGGTATTATGTACTAACACTTTAAATTTAAAACATGACCATAATTTTTAACTATAAAGAATATAGCACGTTTAAGACAAAATGTTACTTTATGTAAGTAGAATAACTGTAAATTATTGTTAGAATGATGACAAAGTTTGATAATTATAACAAGCATTTTATATCAGTAGTTGAACATTGGCTACGAACTTTTTAAAGGTTTTACCACCGATACTTATCAAAGTTTTCAGGATTAGCCCAGTACTTTGCGTTTAGCCACTCTGGACGACGTTTGTAATCATATAAATTAAACTGCCAACAACTGATTTGTCTATTGGTCGTCGTTGATTCTGAATAGGACTCACTAGAAGTTTCCAAGTTATCATTGTTTAGATTATCAAACTCCAATACTGACATCTCAAAACCATAACTGTTTAACGGATAATCTGGGTGCTGGGGTGGTAAAAATATAAGACTTTGTTGAGCAAATAAATCCCGCAATTTTATGGCGATTGTCTTTAGCTGATTCCACTTAATTAATCCATCTACACCACCTGAGACAAGCAGTTCTTCAATATTAGTGTCACCAATATTAGTGTCACCAATATTAGTGTCACCAATGATAGGATCTATAAAGCATCCTAAAGTATAGCGTTTGTCAAAAGGCAATTCTACAAAATCGTCTACACTTAATGAGACAATATCTAAGTGATTTAGGTCTGATTGAATAAATCTTGAAGCAGACTGCTTTATATAGTGATGTACCTCATTTGCGGTAGCGATATCACTAATTAATAAGATGCTATACCTCCCTGCTTCAGATTGCGATTGGGTATGACTGATTTGCGTGTTATCGGAGGTTTTATATTGACTGTCCTCGTTGTCTTCATAAGAGTTATCAGTTGACGTATCACTGAATTTTGTCGTATGTAAGTAATTAATAACGTCAATAATATGCTCTGAGATGGCTTTAAGATAATTTTCTGGTAAGGTCATAGTTAAGGCTTATATAAAAAGGGGTTTAACAAGTAAATGATACCGATGTCAAAAACAAACTGACTTTATCTAACTCGCTTAATCTAAAGTGAGTAATACGGACACTTGTTTTTCTAGTAGGTTGATTTTAATAAATAGTATTACAGAATTAGGATTATAGGGGCTGTATTAACTTCGTTTATCAGAACTATTGATATAGTCATAGCCAGACTAAAGAGCTACGGTGTTAACCTCGCTAAGCCTACTACATTAGTACTTGCACTAGGTGGCTTTGTACCTTTTTTAGTTGGCTTCGACCATAGCTAAAAGTTTTCAAAAGCACATATAGCTAAACCTGAAGGATAAGAGGCTTCTAAAAATCCGTGTGTTACGCTTCGCTAGACCACACGCTACAACGATTACTCAACTAAATACAGCTTCGACTATAAACAGTTTTGACTATAAATAAGCCAATAAATAAAAAGGTATTGAAATTGATACCGTAGCCCGCAAATTAAAGGTTTAAAATAGCATGAATGTCACAATATAAGAACTATCCTTTTTAACTAATTTAGATGGCTAAGCGTGTCTTAGCAAAAGTCTATAACACTTGATGTTCTTAATAAGAGAAAAAATAAGAGATAATATATGACAAATCTAACCCAAACCGATGCTACTGAAGACGCCATGGTCATCGACCAAGTAACACCAGATGCGCCAGCGCACAATCCTGATGAATTAGGTGACCTAAGTGTTAAAGATCACTCTCCTGTTGAAAAAGTATATCTAAAAGACTATACACCGCCAAGCTTTGCGGTTGAGAGTGTGCATTTAGACATCAAGATGTTCGACAATCATGCGACAGTTGATAGCGTTTTAAACATGAAAAGAGAGCATTCAGGTGACCTTGTTTTATTTGGCCGAAATATGACGCTGATCACTATTAGCCTGAATGATAAACAGTTAGAGCAAAGCGAATATCAACTTGATGACTCACAGTTGGTTATCCCACAAGCCCCAGATAAAGCGGTACTAAAAATTAGTGTACGTCATGAGCCGCAAAAAAACACAGAGCTTGAAGGACTGTATATCGCAGGGGAGGGTGAAGACGCCATGTATGTCACCCAATGCGAGCCGGAAGGTTTTCGTAAGATTACCTATTATCCTGACCGTCCTGATGTGCTTTCGGTATTTACCACGCGATTGGAAGCGGATAAAAAGTTTCCAACGTTATTGGCAAATGGTGATCTGATTGAATCGGGTGACGTTGAAGGGGATGACAGTCGTCATTATGCCATTTGGCATGACCGTAGTAAAAAGCCAAGCTACTTGTTTGCTTGCGTATTTGCAGATCTAGCGGTGCTTGAAGACAGCTATAACACCATTGAAGGTCGCGACGTTAAATTACAAATTTATGCCAAAACCTATGATATTGATAAATGTCAGCTGGCAATGCAGGCCTTAAAAGATGCGATGCACTGGGATGAGGTTAATTATGGCCGAGCTTATGATTTAGACCGTTATATGATCGTTGCGGTTAGCCAATTTAATATGGGCGCGATGGAGAATAAAGGTCTAAATATTTTTAACACCTCATGTGTGTTATCAAGTCCAGAGACCACGACCGATGCCCGTAGCTTTAGTGTGAAAAGTATTATCGCGCATGAGTATTTCCACAACTGGACAGGGAACCGTGTGACTTGCCGGGATTGGTTTCAACTGTGTCTAAAAGAAGGGCTGACGGTATTTCGTGACCAGTCTTTCTCTGCCGATCATCAGTCGCCAGCGGTTCAGCGTATTGATGATGTCTCTATGCTCAGAGCGTATCAATTTACAGAAGATGCCGGTCCCTTAGCGCATCCACCTCGCCCTAATAGCTTTGTAGAAATTAATAACTTCTATACCGCGACTGTGTATGAAAAAGGCGCTGAAGTTGTTCGTATGCTAGCCAATACCTTAGGTGATGAGTATCGTCAAGGTACTGATACCTATTTTGAGCGCTATGATGGGCAGGCGGTGACGGTTGAAGACTGGCTATCGGCATTAAGTGCTGAAGGAAAATCAGTTGAGCACTTTATCGATTGGTACACTCAGCCTGGCACACCTGAGGTGACAGGCTCACAACAATTTGATACCACGGCTGAAGGTAACACTGGTAAATTAACCGTCACCTTGTCACAAAAAATACGTCAGGTCGACGGCTATGATACCCCTAAGCCATTACCTATACCCATTGCTTCTGCCTTATTTGATAAAACGACGGGTGAGCTTATAGAAGAGCGTTTATTGATGCTTGAGTCGGAGTCTCAGCAGTTTGTATTCGATAATATCAAGACCGCTGAGGGCAGGGAGCCTGTGCTGTCAGTACTGCGAAACTTTAGTGCGCCAGTGCAGTTAAAATACGATCACTCTGAAGATGATCTGGCATTCTTACTGGCTCATGAAACCAATGGCTTTAACCAATGGCAAAATGCACAAGCGTTAGTCAATCAGATATTACTGCAAGATAAAGAGACCTCCGTCTATTTAGAAGCCGTTAAAAAGGCGTTTTTAGAGTTAGCGGACGTGACATCTGATAAGTCAGATGCGATGCTGGCCGCCCGAATTTTAGACATCCCTGCTGAACGAGAACTCGCCTCTTCTGTCAATCATAATTATCAACCGCAAGCCATCAAACAAAAATGGGAAAACCTAAAAAATCAGTTAGCGCTAGTGATGGCTGATGACTGGGCAACGGTATATCAAAGTTTGCCTATCGTGGCTCATGAAGATACACCAGAAGCCCGTGGCATACGTGCGCTTCGCAATGTGGTACTCGATATGGCATTGACCGCAGGTATTAAAGAGGCACATGACTGGGCGCAGCAACAATATGACAATGCGAACTGTATGACCGAGCGTCTAGGGGCGCTAAGCGCGATTGTTAATCATAGTCATCCTCAAAAAGAGCAACTATTGGCAGACTTCTATCAGCGCTTTCATAAGGAAGCCTTAGTGATGGACTTATGGTTTAGTGTGCAAGCAGGCGATCACAATGCGACGCCAGATGATATTAAGGCATTGATTGACCGTGATGACTTTGATTGGGGTACACCAAATCGCATTCGTGCCGTTGTTAGTAACTTTGCCTCTCAGCCAACAAAGCTTTGGACGAATGAAGGCTTAGAGTTGTACATCGGGGTAGTACATAAGCTAGACGCGACGAACCCTGTACTGGCATCACGCTTGCTTCAAGCCTTGTCTCGTTGGTTCACGCTTGCTGAGCCAGTTCGAGATGTTGCTAAGCAGCAGTTGCAGCAGCTTGGTACTGCTGTTAAGTCTAAAAACGTTACGGAAAGTCTTCAGACTATGTTGAAGGCGGGCTAGCGCTATAACTATAAAAGTCTAGTAGTCATTAGCCTAATTGCTACTAGACTAATAACTGTTAAGAAAGCTTTAGATTGTATATATTCTAAGCACAATTCTGGTTTATGGATGTTTGACTATAGAACGCGCTTTATTAAATAAACCTGAATTGGGTATAAACAACCTATCAAATTTAAGGTAATAGGCACCCTCTATTGCAAAGCAATGCTTCTAACCTTGTAGACAAATGATCATTCATCCCTTTTTAACTTTGGAAAGGTTAGTTCCCTTCCTTTTCCAAAGGAAGGGTTGGGGATAGATTTTTTAACCCAAATAAAAACAATATCTGACAAAAACTCTTATCCCGAATTAAGGTTAAAAACAGTCTATTGAAATAAAAAAGCCTAACTCTACGTTAGGCATTTTTGTATCTAATAGTACTTAATGAGAGTGTAAGAGTCTCTAAGCCAGCACTGTTAAAAGTATTACGGTTAGCTTTTGAATGGGTTACATTAGCGGTTTGGAAGCACGTCTTTAATGGTATTACGAAGGTTGCGTAATGAGGCAACCGTACTGTCCCAATCTAAGCAGCCATCGGTAATAGATTTGCCGTACTCTAATTCGCTAGGATCACTTGTGAGCTTCTGGCTACCCCCTTTTAAGTGGCTTTCAATCATTAGACCCATAATTGACTTATTACCGTTACTGATTTGTTCTGCGACATTTTGAATAACCATAGGCTGAAGATATGGGTCTTTGCCAGAGTTGGCATGGCTAGAGTCGATCATAATCTTGACTTTGGCATTGCCTTTTGCAAGCTCATTTTCAGCTTCTTCGACAGAGGCTTGATCATAATTTGGTTTGCCATTGCCACCGCGTAATACAACATGAGCATAAGGATTTCCTTTAGATTTGATAATGCAAACCTGACCATCAACGGATAAGCCCAAGAAGTTATGACCTGATTTAACGGCGTTCATAGCATTAACAGCAACGGTCATACTACCATCAGTCCCATTTTTAAAACCAACAGGACAAGATAAGCCAGAGCTCATTTCACGGTGAGTTTGGCTCTCTGTCGTACGTGCGCCAATGGCAGACCAACTGATCAAATCCTGAATGTACTGAGGCGTATTAGGATCTAAGGCCTCAGTGGCACAAGGTAGACCTTTCTCATTCAAATCGAGCAATAGCTTACGTGCCATGCGCAGACCTTTCTCGATATCAAAACTATCATTCATATCAGGGTCGTTAATTAGACCTTTCCAGCCTACAGTGGTGCGAGGCTTTTCAAAATAGACCCGCATCACGATATAAATACTATCTTTAAGCTCTTCGGCAAGCTGAGCTAACTTGTCTGCATATTCATGCGCCGCTGTAATGTCATGGATAGAGCAAGGACCGACCACGACTAATAAGCGTTTATCTTTACCGTCCAATATATTTTGAATGGTCGTACGCCCTGTTAAAACCGTATGATAAGCCGTTTCAGATAGTGGATATTCGGCTTTTAAGTTAGCAGGGGTAATTAAAGGTATAAACTTTTCAATATTCACGTCGTCAATGTCTGCTGTATGAGAAGTATTTAAATGAGTAGTCATATATAGAGTGCCTAGTTTAAATTAATATAAATATATTTTTGTCAATTATTTGTCGGTATAGCAATAGGTCAAATAAGTGGAAGTGATTATTAACGAGTGAGTTTACTACTATATTTATCATGACAGGTTTAAAATATAACCGTTAGAGGATTTATAGTAAAATCAGCAAAGTTAATAACTTCCCTTGCATTAAGTTTATTATGGGGTGTTATTCTATGATTGACAAGTATAAAGCGTGCGTAAATAACTTATAACTGGAATAGGCAAGATAAAACTTTGTTATACTTTATTGCATAAACCTAATTCTATGAACTTTAAAAAACTTATCTAGTTTTAATAACGTCTTTTTAATAACCTAATTATTATTTTTAAGTAGAGTTTGCTATGTTAGCAAGTGCGACAAGCCAGCCTAAATCATTCAATCAGTCTGCCGATCAGACCAAGCATTTGGTTATTGGTATCGTAGCGGGCGAGGCGTCTGGAGATAGTCTAGGTGCTGACTTTATGGCGCAGATGAATGATCTGATCGCAGATGTGGTATGGGTTGGGGTCGGCGGTCCTAAAATGAAAGCGCAGGGATTGCAGTCTTTATTCCCTTTAGAACGCTTAGCGGTTATGGGGCTCGTTGAAGTCTTAGGCCATTTGCCAGATTTGTTAAAAGCTCGAAAAGAATTAGTCACTGCCTTTACCAAAGCGGATATCGATTGGTTTATCGGTATCGATGCCCCTGATTTTAATCTGAGAGTTGCCAAAAAGTTAAAGCCCAAGGGTATCTTTTGTGTACAGTACGTTAGTCCCTCTATTTGGGCATGGCGAGAGTCTCGTATCAAGACCATTAAACAAGCCACTCATCTGGTGTTGTGTTTATTTCCCTTTGAGCTTGAGGTGTATCAGCGTCATAATCATCCTGCCATCTGTGTCGGTCATCCATTATTAAACAATTTACCTCAAGAGTTACTTGAGTTATCAACCCACGAACAAAGACGTGAACTGGTCTGGAATAATTCGGAGCTTAATCGTTTTTTCGTTAATCGAAAAGAAGATATCAGTCTTATGATATGCCTGATGCCAGGCTCAAGGCGCTCTGAGATTAACGCCATTTTACCCTTGATGCTAGATGCTGTCGCTCGATTGCTATTAGTGGATGAAGATCTTTGCTTT
The DNA here is from genome assembly GCF_057621535.2 of Psychrobacter sp. CX5. Classification (NCBI taxonomy): domain Bacteria; kingdom Pseudomonadati; phylum Pseudomonadota; class Gammaproteobacteria; order Moraxellales; family Moraxellaceae; genus Psychrobacter; species Psychrobacter sp. CX5. The sequence goes on from NZ_CM177735.1 coordinate 2,436,807, forward strand.
GTTATACCAACGGTTGATAAAAACCATCAATATATTGTGCAAGACTTGATTGATCGACAAAATGAATCGTTACGCCGGGCAGTAGCGGTCGCTTATGATGAGAGCCAAAGCAAATCCGACTTTAGTCAGTCAATTATGGCCATGTGCGATATGATTGTCTTGGCCTCAGGTACCGCGACATTGGAGGCGATGCTGCTCAGTCGCCCGATGGTTGTGGTGTATCAAATGAATAAGCTAACCTATGCCGTCGCTAGTCGTTTGGTCAAGGTGCCTTATGTGGCACTACCTAATATTCTAGCCGGCGAGCAAATTGTACCAGAGTTGCTACAAGATGAGGCAAGTGGAGACAGTATATGCCGAGAAGTGACCCGTTTGATGAGTCCTAGAGTCTATGACCAGCAAATGTTACGCTTACAAGAGACATCAGATTGGTTAAAACGGCAAAGCAGTCAAACACCGGTTTCAGCAGTAGTTAATACATGGCACGACTATTCAAACCATCATTTAAACAGTCAATAAGCCAGTTACTTCAATAATTAAAAAGCCAGTCACTTAAAGGTTTAATAGACAGTTCAACTAAGTTGTCATCCTTTTTGAGCTATTAACCTAAACGTTTTATAACGGTAGCCCAATTCTATTATGAGCCATATTCAATTTGAACTTGATCACCTGCCGGCAGTGACATCGGATACTCAGGCAAGCTTGCCACTACCGTCATTATCCTTCAATAAGCCCATAATTATTCGGGGTAATATGAACACCGACGCCTTACTTAAAGACATAAATGCCCACTTTCTAAACATTGCTGACACACAATCTAGTGATATAGCTATTGGTTCGCAAGATAGTAGCCTTTTAAAAGATAACGGGCTTTCGCATGATAACGGGATCTTCAAAGGTAGTACTCTTCAGCCTTATCAGATAACGATAGGCATAGATGAAGTAGGGCGAGGGCCGCTGTATGGCAGTGTGGTCGTAGCAGGGGCTATACTACCCAGTAAGTTATCAGCAGAATTAACCGCTGAAACTAGTGATAATGTATTAAATGATACAGTACTATCAAAATTGACAGACTCTAAGAAGCTGACAGAAGCGAAAAGAGAAGCACTCTTTGAACCAATAAAACAACACGCGTTAGCCTATATGCTAGTTGACGTACCCTCAGTGGTCATCGATCAGATTAACATACTGCAAGCAACCTTACTTGGCATGCGTCTAGCCAGTGAACAACTTATGGTTGAGTTAGCTAAAGCAATAAAAACAACTGTTATAGAGGACAGCCAGATTTCAAGTGTTTCGTCCGCTATTCATTTTAATCTATTGATTGACGGCAATAAAATCCCTGATTTAGATAGTGGCTTGCTGGCACAGCACGGTATTGGAAGTGATAAAGGGTATCCTGTCAATTCTGAAGCTTGGATAAAAGGCGATGGTCGACATACGGCCATCGCCGCCGCCAGTGTATTGGCAAAAGTGACTCGAGATAGACAAGTTGTCAAAGATGCCAGTATGTTTCCAGGGTATGGCTTGGAAGGTCATAAAGGCTATCCGACCAAATCTCACGTCGATGCGATCAATAGGCTAGGGGTATTACCTCAACACCGAAGAAGCTTCAAACCTGTGCGAAACGCAATTGAGAATCGCCCTAAAGGTTAATCCTTTTATACCAAATCTAGAATGTAACCTATCCTTAAAGATAGATCAAATCGCATCAAATCAAACGTTACAAAGAGTAGGTTCAGCAGGCCTAACTGAGCCTAACTGAGTTTAACAATGTCCGGTTGTTTAATACATAAGGTATTATTTATCTATGGGATGGTCCTTTAGGTGTTGGTGCAGTATTTTCCGTAATGTTAAAATCGCTTCGGGTGATTCTTGAATACCATGACCTCCTGAAATAACGGTTTCACTTGCCGCACCATCTAAGTGAGAGCTACCATAAGGAACAATGCCATCCGATATACTTGGTGTAACAGCTTCTGCAATATCTTCCGTTAAATTTCCTGCTGGTGGGAGATTCATATCAGAGCCAGTTTTATTTGAGCTAGGTATATCAAAGCCAGTTTTATCTGAGATTCCTTCCTCAATGTTAGTCATATCCTCTAACTTAAAGTCATCCTTCTGAGTGCTTTCTAAAGTGCTTTCTAAAGTGCTTTCTAAAGTGCTGTCTAAAGTGCTGTCTAAAGTGCTGTCTAAAGTGCTGTCTAAAGTGCTGTCTAAAGTGCTGTCTGATTTTCTACTCTTCTCATCATTAGAAGTATTGTCCGCTGGCATGGTTTCATTAAGCTCAGCTTTTTGACTGTTCTTATTATCTTGCGAACTATTTAAAGTTAATGCCGTGTTTTCATCCCGTATTTCAGGTGGTTTTGAGGAAGATAAAGCGGTATCAGGGGCGGAAGTAATTTTCAGCTTTAACAGTCCTTGGTATAGATCTGAATCGCGATTAGCAATAATAGAGTGATAGGTGACATTATCAGCAATGTGCAAATCAGAGGTTAATTTCATAAACGAGGATTTATCGCTGAGTTGACTGGCACCATTTTCGAAATAAAGCGCCCCTAATGGATTGGACACCAACTCACCTTCGGTAGCGATACTGGTCAAGTTACCTCGGATAGTTTGTGCAAAACCAATGGGCAACTGCACGATGCGGCGCAATAGACGTGTAAACCATCGATCTGCAAAGTCTGTACCTCGAAAGGGCGCTGAGATGAATATTGCGGTATCGACACTGTCCAACTGTTTTAAGTGTAGTCTATTTTTGACGTTATATTGGTTTAACTGTTTATCCAGTAGCTTACTTAATTTTAGATTACTGTCACGTTCGGTAAGCTGATTAAAGTTCTCTTCCAAGTTTTGATTAGAGACTAACAAACGCGCGATGACGGCGCCCATGCTATGACCAATCAACACAGAATTATGACTGGCTACATGTTTATTATTAGGGTCATTTATTTTGTAAGCAGTTTCTATAAGCTCTTGTATTCTATAGCGGTTTTCTAATATTGGGATATTAGTAGGGTAGAAAATCTGCCAAACCTGATAGTTTTCGCGTAATTCAGTATCATTTGAGATATCATTAGTAACACTGACCCAAGCCGCAGGACTTGAGGCTAGACCATGTAGCATGATAATGATACGTTTATTGGGATCATATGGTTCGAGCATGAATAGCTGAGGTAGGGTTAATGTTTGTTGTTTGGCGAGAAGGTTGAAGTAACCCACATTACTTAGATGATTTTCTGCAAGCCATAGACCATAACTTGATGAAAAATTAGCTGCTAAATAGTAAGGCTGATTTAATATATCGATGGTCTTGGTATGATGTGGATTATACAGTCTAATATCATAGTTATTGCTGTCTAATACTTCTTTTAAAGTCTCACCTTTGGGGATAAGTACCCCGGTAATCAATAAATTACCGGTTAGATGAATTCTATCGATGGGGTTTTGAGAGTTTAGCTGTTTATCTTTAGCAGTCAATAAGCCTTTTACAGAGGTATTCAGACGTTCATCTAATAATGTCACGTAGCTAATACCAAACCCTTCACGCTCTACGATGGAATTTAATCCCGAAAAACTTAGGTCATGACTGGCATATATTTTATCAATGGTCTGGTTGTATTCTTGCGTATTCTGCAAGTATTCAGGCTCATTAGGTAAGTAAAGGTCTATAGAGGTCGTATCAGGATTGGTAGCACTGGATGACAATATTTTGTTATTGTCATCCGACTTGTTATTGTTGTTTTCGTATTCAAGTTTGTTATGTCCAGCGAAATAAGGGTCTTCTGAAATAGGTGGAAAGGTAAAGTTTAAAACTTTAATCTGATCGCCATACTTTTCACCATTGGCATAGTCCAATCCATCCTGCATTGATGATTTTGCATAATGGACATTACTATCATCGATATAAGAGGTAATTTTGTCCACTTGCTGGCTATGATCTTTATTCGAGTAGAGCTGTTTTATGAGGGCATCTGTCGCAGCGTCATAAACATCAAGGGTTTGGATATCTAGATTAGAGGGCAAATAATTTGGTTTTACAGAAACGTCTACATCATCTTCAGTACTAGAGCTGAGCTGTGGATAAAAAAGGTAGGCATAACTATATTTAACAGCCAGTAATAAGTTGTCTCGGTATTCTGTATTACATAGCCTTAGATAACGCACTCGATCCGCTTTATCTTCAGGAGACAAAGGAGCATTGGCGTAATAAGGATCAACGGGTGGACGTAATATTTTGTGAACGCAGCTTTCAGATTGTTCGATTTGCTTCGCTCTGGCTAGGTAAAGTTCTGCATAAAGGGCTAGCGACTCTCTACTATTTTTGTTAATAATGCCCTGTTCAACTTTTTTTAAACACGTATCAAAGTCAGTAAAGCATTCATCGCTAGGCACCCCAAATGATACTAATACGGAAGACGTCTTATTACTTAATGCATTTTTGGTAACAATGTTATCTCGCTGTTGAACGATGGTTCTGCTTGAATTTTTTTCACTCACTGACACAGTGCTACATGACGCCGTCAATAAAAATCCAATAGCGAGGGAGGCACCTAGCAATAGACGTGAGTTTGAGGGCGTTTTAATACCTTTTTTATAAAATAACCTATCATTGATAGTCTCATTGAACCTGCGATTTGTGGCGTTTGGACTCGCCTTCCTCGTATGGTTAATTTCTAAATTTGGTATCAGATTCAAAATAGGCATAACGTTTGACTTTGAATGAATGTATTAAGGGGATGATTTATCTTAATGGTTTTTTAAGTACTAAGCCACATATAATAATAAAAGTATGGCATTAAAAAGCCACTATCGTTAAATAGTGGCTTAAACTTTAAAAGTCGCTTAAAAGTTAAAATGAAATTCTAGCGGGTTAGAGATATATTTTATACTAAGAAAAAGTATAAACATAAAAATATAACTTTACTGAGCCGCTAAATCCCAAATGTAATATTTACCAGACTCAATGATATTGATTTGCTGAGCGATAGTTGCATCGTTGGGATATTTTTGCTGCAACGTTTTTAATCGTGATAATGCTGCTGAACGATTGTCACTGAGCAAATCTGCTTGAGCCAAACTTTGTTCAGCCTCTTTATAATCTTGAGAGGCTGCCTTCAACAAATATTTTTTCCCTTCTTTAAATCCGCCGCCCTCTGACAACATCATGCCATAAATAAAGTTGGCCTCAGCACTATTAGGCTGTCTGTCAATTGCTTTAGCGATGAAAGTACTGCCGCGTACAGCATAGTCTGACCCTAGATCCAAATTACGAGCCATGCCGTTAAGTTTGGCTGCTCTTAATAGAACCTCGTAAGACGCATTTGGTTGTTCTGCGAATGGGCGTAACCACTGTTCAAGCTCTTTTAGTTTCTCTTTTGCATAATAACGATCAGAGGCAGACTTGAAGTTTGGTGGGTAGTGGCGAGCATTAGGGCTAATTTGTAAAATGAAGTCGTCTAGCAAGCTCACATCAAGCTGATCAGTTTGGCTGGTGGTTGTTTTAGGAATGATTACAGTAGGAATGTAGCTAATATCTGAAACGTTAACGCTAGGAGTGGGTATACCTGATAAGCGAGTTTTAGTAATGTCAGTCGCATTATGTAACTGATCTTTCTCAAGCTCTTCAGCGCTATAAGTCGATTTATGGGGACCAGTTGATACAGCTATAGCAGCGCTGTTATTGACCATAGGCGACTCGCCAACTTGAGAGCTTGGGCTATTTGTCGTACTACTACTAGAGGTACTTGGTAGAGATTGACAGCCAGTCAGTGTCAATACAAAAAAAATGGCGCCTGAAAGAGTTTTAGTCGTAAACTGCATGTTCTCTTTTCTCATTCTTAGATCCTTATCGTGAAAATAATTTAAAGTTTTAAAATTATGATTTTCAATTCATTTGGATTGATAAGTCAAACACTAAATAAGTTAGGTTAGCCTATTCAATATTGAAGGCTAACTAATGACAACGTTAACTTACCAAAACCGATTACAAATCTAACCTATAAGATAGCAACTTTAAACCCTGCAATATAGAGTACCGTTGTAACTAAGTGCGATTAATATTAACCAATTTATATTTATGAAATGTATTAATTTATATTTGCTAGGTGTTTTAGTGAAGAAGGCACATTTAAAACAACCATACATTTAAAACAACCATACATTTTAAGCACGCATACATTTTAAGCTATTAGGAGTCCTAATATTTGAATGTTCAACAGACCATAGTTTTTTACAAATGATATGCCACGTTTTTCATGCGATTTGCCATCCAACGCATGGACACTCTGACGGGTGCAGATAATGCTTTACCACCATGATTTATCGCGGCATGTCGGTGCTCTAGTTCCTCGATATTCATTTGAGCTAAAATCTCTTTACTACGCGTGTCCTGCTCTGGTAATTGAGAGATATGATCTTGTAAGTGTTCACTGACTTGTGCTTCTGTTTCCGCCACAAACCCTAAGCTAAATTCGTCAGAAATAAGACCAGCAATCGCACCCAAACCAAAAGATAGGCCATACCAAACAGGGGTAAATACACTGGGATGACTACCCAGCTCATCTAGACGAGTTTCACACCAAACTAAGTGATCTACTTCTTCATCAGCAGAGTGTTGCATGGCTTGCCTAACTTGATCGTTTTTAGCCGTGAAAGCCTGTCCATGATATAATCCTTGCGCGCAGACTTCCCCCGTGTGATTGATACGCATGAGTCCTGCCACGTGCCGTGACTCATTAATAGTCAATTCGGGCAACGACTCAGAGCTAACAGGTAAGGGGCGGGCTGTTTGATTGGAGTGAGGAATTATCGATCGTAAACTACTGTCGAATCCTACAATTGCGCGATCTATAAAACTTAAATGTTTTGCCATGATGCCCTCTACAATTTATGCTTAATCGTATGAGTAGAATGAAGTGTATTTATTGTTTTTTGAAAAATTTGATATTACATTTAACCGAATTATTGTTCTTTATCAATAAATTTTTAATACAGTAGAATTATTAAAAGCTTTAATATTAAGTCTTTAAAACCTGGTGTTTAAAACAAAGCTTCAATGCTTAAATGATTCAGTGCTTCAATGCCAAGTCTTTAATACAAGATTTGAGCTCATAGTGGCTATGAGCTCAATATTGTTTTAACAATGAAAGGTTATTAAAAGATTATTAAAAGATTAAAGATAAAGTACAAAACAAGATGTTATGTCATATAAGCGCCTTAATGTGAAGGTTGTTCGCTAGTCAATAGAGCGCCTATTAGTTAGTGTTTTACTATAATAATAAGTGTTTTACTATAATAAGTGGTTAAAGATTCCAATTATTTAAGATCAACCTTCGCACCATTGACAATATTGGCATAAACCTCTAACACGTCCCAGTTAGTCAAACGAACACAGCCGGCAGAAGCTTGACGGCTAATACCTTCAGGTACCGGAGAGCCATGGATACCGTAGGAAGGTTTTGAAAGTCCCATCCATACGACACCGACAGGGTTATTTGGCCCAGGTGGTAACATGAATACTTTTTGATCTTCTTTACCCTTATTAACAGTTGACTTATACCAAGGCATTTTCACCTTGTTGACAATCTTAAAACTGCCAGAGGGTGATGGCGTGCTGGTACTACCCACCGTTGTTGGATAAGTCGCTACTAGTTGATTACCGTTATAGGCATAAAGTGTTTTATCTGCTTTGTTAGCCACAACATGGTTAATACTTTGTTTTAAGGGACTTCCAACGTTAATAACGGTGATGGTTTCACCTGCGACATATTTTTTGCCTTTATTCAGCTTTTCAAGATATCGGACATCCATATGAAAACGCTCACCGAACATCTCTTGAATATTCTGATAATACAATCCCTTCATCTTAGATTTAGCCTCAGAACCGGAAGGAGTAGAGGCAAAGTTTGTATTAACGTCATCTTTAGTAATCGTATATTCAACTAAAACGGGTTGATTGGTATCGATATTTTTAGTCAGTTCGTTCCAAGTCGCTGTGTCCATTTTCCCCGTACTAGAGAGCCCGCGCATCGTTTGAAAGTTAGCCAATGCTTTCTTACTATTCATGCCCCATCCCCCATCAATAGGTCCAGGAGAAGCATGATTCCAATCTAATAAAGCCTGCATTTTCACCGTCATCGCCGTATTTTTTCGCATATTAGGCGACCAAACTGCACCATTTACGGCGCGAGCATAAGTAGAGAGGTTAGTGGTTTTATACACCTTGCCATTTTTATTTTCGATGCTTTTAATGGAGTCATCATCGATAATAGAAGTGGCAACGTCTACAGCCTCTCCGGAGTCTTCATCACTGCTACTTTGTTCAGCAATCTCTTCATTGACGCGCTCTTCAACGACTTCACTGTCATTCACATTACTATCATAGACATTGTCATTTGTTTCAAACTCAGCATCACTTAGTTCAATATTATTATAAGAGGTTACATCATCAGCCGTAGATGAGGACGAGTTAGCCGCGTCTGGATCGGTCACTACTGAACGTGTTTGACGATTTTGATTGGCTTCATCAGTCTCATCAATCAATCGTTGTAAACTATCAACCGATGGGTTGTTACCTTGAGAATTGGTTTGATTAAGCTCATTGTATTCAGTACGTAAAGATAGGGTAGGTAATTGAGTGACCTTTACCTTATTAACTGAGTTATTTATTGAATCAGCCGTATTAGTTGCAGAATAAGAAGGGCTGCATAGCATGAAGCTACTCAGCATAAATAACCCAGTGGTGACTGCTGACACCGAAAGTTTAGGTGTTGAACAGGTTTTTAAAGTTTTAGCGTTATGAGGATTAGAAATCGTATTTTTGGTCATAGTCATAGGAGTATTCACAATTAAATTTGTACTGCTATTATGCGACGAAAATTGTTAACTGGCAAATTATTACCACAAATTCAAATTTAATAGCAACAATTGTGCTATTTTATCCAAAGTTAGAGATTAGGGTTTGTTGAATATTACGCCTATAGATTAATAGACTAAGCGTAAGAGTAGTCAGTGATAATTTATCAATTTATACCCTAAACACTTATCTATTTTCATCGGCAATAGTCTGTATATTATAGACCCTAATATCGCAAAATTTAGCTATAATGTCCCTCACACCTCCTATTTAATTATAGTCGGCAAACTTATGAATAGTCACGGCGTTAACCTCGTTAAGCCTACTGCAGTAGTACTTGCACTCGGTTGCCTTGTGACTACTTTAAAGTTCTTTGACTATACTAAACTCATCTTGTTACGCGGATAACGAAATAATTATGCCAACTGATAATACTCACACACCAAGTCGTCAACAAACGTCTCAATCAACTAATGAATCCGTCAGTCACACAGAACATAACTCGTCACTGACTCATGTAGATAAATCACTGGCTCATGTAGACAAAAAGTTAGAGAATACATTAGATCCACAAACCTTGTTATCAAATATTCAGAACAGCTCTTCTAATAAGGTAAGCTCTAATATGAATTATTCTGATGGCATAGACAGTTTATCAATAGAGGCTTTAGCGGGCGATGGAGAGTATGATCGTTTGCTGGCAGACTGCGATGAGGCAGCTCACTCGTTATTGACTATTCGCGACTATATTCGTTTCTGCGTGACCCAGCTTCGCAATTATGATGTGGTCGTTGCTCAGGGCACAAACGATGTGTTTGCCGAAGCTGCTGCTATCGTACTACATCCTTTGTCTCTAGATTGGAATGCCGATGATCAGATTTTAGAATGCCGATTAACCCCCTCAGAAAAGGGGGAGATACTGTCACTGTTACAGTCGCGTATTATCAATCGTCAACCCTTAAGCTATCTGGTTAATTTAGCCTATTTTTGTGATTTGCCGTTTTATGTGGATGAAAGAGTGCTGATTCCTCGTTCACCCATTGCAGAATTGATCCGTCAGCAGTTTTATCCCTATTTTGAAACCAATCAATTTGCCCAACCTTTAGGCCCTGATTCTACAGCGGATATTCCGTCTTTTCATTTACATGGTTTAGAAGATAAACAACTGTACCAACCTGAAAGAATATTAGACCTATGTACAGGGTCTGGATGTATTGCAGTGGCGTTAGTGAGTAGATTTAGGGATGCCTTAGTAGATGCCACAGATATTGATACATCTGCTCTTGAGGTGGCTGCGGTCAATATAGAACACCATGGTATGGACCATCAAATCAATTTAATTGAATCCGATTTGTTTGAAAAACTCCCTGCTGAAAACCAATACGAATTAATCGTCACCAATCCGCCTTATGTCGATGCCGCAGCAATGGCAGAGCTACCCCCTGAGTTCATCCATGAGCCAGAGCATGCGTTGGCTGCCGGACAAGATGGTCTGGATTTGGTGCATAAAATATTATATGAAGCGCCAGACTACTTAACGCAAGAAGGCTTACTGATCTGCGAGGTAGGTGACAGTGATTGGGCGTTACGTCAGGCTTACCCTGAGATTCAGTTTAATTGGTTGAGTTTTGCCCGAGGGGGTCACGGGGTTTTTGCTATGGATCGAGACGAGTTAATCAGTTTCCGTCATTTATTTGAAGCGCAAGTAGCTCGGTTGTAATCTAGCTAGTCAAAGCTACAGCATTAACATAATATTAACTTAGATGACCGTACGACTATAAGTGCTGAATTTAAGGCAGGTCAATAGCAATTAGTTTATTAAATTCATTAAATGTTAAATAAAATTGAGCATTATCTATGGCTGGAAATAGTATAGGACAAGTATTTAAAGTAACGACAAGTGGCGAGTCTCATGGACCGGGTTTGATGGCTATTATAGATGGTGTACCTCCCGGTTTGGCGTTAACGAGTGACGACTTACAAGTTGATTTAGATCGACGCAAACCAGGTACCTCTAAATTTGCGACTCAACGCCGTGAACCTGATGAGGTAGAAATTATTTCAGGTGTCTTTGAAGGTAGAACCACAGGGACGTCTATCGGCCTGCTTATTCGCAATACCAATCAAAAGTCAAAAGATTATACTGACATTAAAGATACCTTTCGACCAGGACACGCTGACTATACCTATAGTATGAAGTATGGCTTTCGTGACTACAGAGGTGGCGGCCGCTCATCAGCACGTGAGACGGCAATGCGTGTCGCTGCAGGGGCCATTGCCAAGAAGTATTTGATTGACAGATTAGGCATTCAAATCCATGGTCATGTGGTGCAGATTGGCAACGAGACAACCGCTGCTATTGACCCACAAGCTATTGACTGGCAATTCGTTAATAGCAATCCATTTTTTTGTGCCGATGCGGATGCGATACCAAGATTTGAGGCGTTAATCACACGCTTGCGTGCAGAAGGAACCAGCTGCGGGGCGAAGCTTGAGGTTATTGCTTCAGGTGTCCCCGTGGGATTGGGTGAGCCGGTTTTTGATCGTTTGGATGCCGATATTGCCCATGCCATGATGAGTATTAATGCGGTTAAAGGGGTTGAAATCGGTGATGGGATGCGCGTCGCTGAGCAATTTGGTCATACGGCTCGTGATGAGTTAACCCCACAAGGATTTACCGCGAATCACTCAGGGGGCATTTTAGGTGGTATATCCTCTGGTCAAGATATCAAGGTAAGTATTGCACTTAAGCCTACTTCTAGTATTACAACGCCCGGAAGAAGCATTAATCAACAAGCTCAGCCTGTCGATATGTTAACCAAAGGACGACATGATCCTTGCGTAGGGGTACGGGCAACACCTATCGCCGAAGCAATGCTTGCAATCGTCTTACTAGATCACTATTTGCGTCATCGTGGTCAAAATGCGGATGTTAAGCAGCCGTTAGAACCTATATAACCAAAGTTATAATTGTGCTTTTCGCCACGGTACAAGGTTCAAGGGACTTTAAAAAGTTTAAAGAGTGTGATGCTAACCTCAATAAGAACTCACTGTTAAGTAATCGTTTGGTAAAGGCTATTGCAATCAAGGCGTTCTATGACAATATATTAACTGGATGCTATATTTAGCACGTACTATTATTTGGAATACACCCTTTAGGACGTATTGGACTGTGAACGTGTTGTATTTAGAAAAATAGCACGCTAACCATACAGATTTAGATGATAAACATAAAAATATATAGAGGACTTTATGTCTGACATAGATAACCAAAAAAGAGCGGGCGCTTTAAACACGAATGCATCAGATAATGGATCATCCCATTCAGATTCTTCAAGTAGTGATAATAGCCTCAACATTGATAATATGGACCAAGATGCCGTTGTCACTGATGAGCAAGTCATTAATTGGATAAAATCACGTCGTAGCATTGGCAACTTAAGCATACCAGCGCCCAATCAATCCCAGCTTGAGACGGCCATTGAATGCGCCATGACAGCGCCAGATCACAAGCAATTACAGCCTTGGCGTTTTACCGTGGTTCAAGGCAATGCAAGACATGAGATGGGGCGAGCGTTACTACAAGCTGCAAAAGCTAAGGCTGAGCGTGAAGGCGTTGAACTTGACCCGCGCACCGCTGAGAAAACTCGAAAAATGCCTCTGCGTGCCCCTATGATTATTACGGTAGTCACTCGTATGAGCTATCATGAAAAGGTACCGCCATTTGAGCAACTGCTTAGTGCAGGGGCTGCAGTGCAAAATCTAATATTGGCACTTAAAGCACAAGGCTTTAGTACAGTATGGCGAACAGGACCTCTTGCTAACGAACCGGCAGTAAAAAGCTACTTTAATGTCAGTGGCGAAGATTATATTACCGCTTTTGTCTATGTCGGAACTAGCCACTGCGCCATGCCAAGTCGCAAAGAGATCGACATTACAGAGTTTGTTAACTATAACCAATAGCTTCTACAACGGATAAAATTTTAGCAGACAAGGAGCCGTCTATGAAATTTCCTAAAAATAGCTTAAAAAGAGATAAAAGTTCTAATAATTCGGATAATGTAGACCACACTGATACCCTAGATAGGATTGACAACGACGAGAGCCAAAATATGAATGATAAAAATTTAGACGACACTAATGAGGCTGATAAAGATAATAATTCGGCAGACAATAAGACGGGATTCAATGCAGGTCTATTGGCCAGTCTATTAGAAAAGGCCAGTAAAGTTAGTGCTAAAGCTAAAAAGAATCAAACGCTCGATCCTTCCTCTGTCGAAGACGTTGTGGTAAATAATATGACCAAACCTCAAGGCGCAAAGCCTCCCTATGAGCTGCGACTGGCTTTCTTAGGTGGGGGCAGTTTTGGAACCGCAATGTCAAACTTAGCGGCGCGTAATGGTTGTGATTCTACGTTGTGGGTCCGTAATAAACGAACCGTTAAATCACTATTAAAGACCCGAGTTAATAAAAAGTATCTGCCAGATTATACGTTAGATGATCGTCTTAAATTCGAATATGACCTTAAATCTGCCGTCCAAGATAAAGACATTATTTTTGTCGCTGTGCCCAGTTCAGCGTTTAGAGAAACCTTAAAAAAGATTCGTCCTTATCTATCAGGACAGTCTATCGTATCTTTGACTAAAGGTATGGAGAAAGATACCTTTAGCTTGATGAGTGATATCATCAAAGAAGAGTTGCCTGAAGTCAACTTTGGGGTCATGTCTGGTCCGAATCTAGCCGTTGAAATTATGCAGAATATGCCGTCAGCCTCGGTCATTGCTAGTGAGTCAGAGGCGTTACGCCACGCGGTGCAATCAGCTCTGCACAGTGCTTTCTTTAGAATATTTGCCTCAGATGATATTAAAGGCGTTGAGCTTGGTGGCGCTTTAAAGAACATCTATGCCATCGCCATGGGTATGGCGGCTTATTATAATGTTGGTGAAAATACCAAAGCGATGTTACTGACTCGAGCCCTGGCTGAGATGAGCCGATTTGGAGCAGCTTCTGGCGCTAACCCTTTGACTTTCTTAGGACTGTCTGGTGTGGGTGACCTTTATGCTACCTGTAGTTCTGAGCTGAGTCGTAACTACCGTATTGGCAATATGCTTGGCAAAGGGATGAGTCTTGACGCCGCTATTAAAAAGCTTGGACAAACAGCAGAAGGGGTAAATACTATTCAGCAGGTTCATGAAAAAGCAACAAAGCTTGGTATTTATATGCCTATTACCCATGCTTTATATGCTGTTATATTTGATGACCAGGCTGCTTTGGGCGTTGCCCTTAACTTAATGGAGTCTGGTTTTAGAAGTGATGTTGAATTTGTGATGCCTCATGGGCAAACCAATGAAGCCTTGAATGCACAAATGATGGCAGCTACCGAAAGTAAAGACTAAGTTTATTTACCTCTTTATGATGCCAATAAAAATAGCAAACTCTATCAGTTTTTAGAGTCAATTTTTTCGATTGATAGAGCATGATAAAGAGTGGCTAAAAAAGACTAAGAATGATGAATAAGCGAGGTTAATATGAAAGTGATATTAGTACGTCATGGTGAAGCTGAGAGACAAACGTCGAATGATTCAGAACGACAATTAACACAGCTTGGTCAACAGCAAGCGGCTGAAACGGCCCAGTTTATTTTTAATAAATACAAACCTGATGCTTTTGTGGTGAGTCCCTATTTGAGAGCACAACAAACGTTGGAAGCTTTTACTGCGCTTAACCCTAATGTGCCCGTTACTGTTAACCCTAGCATAACTCCTGAAGACGATGCTTTAAAAGGACTTCATTCTTTGATAGATGTCGAAGCGGAATGTGTGGTAGTGGTGTGTCATATGCCGATCGTTGCAAAAATGGCAGCATTATTAACGGCGTCTACCCCAGAATCTTATAGCTTGGCCGAAGCGCGCATATTTGACGCTGAATTTATTGCACCCGATATGGGACAGGAAATCGAGCGCTTTATACCCTATTAGTATGATGAATAAGCGATTATTTTATACATTATAGAGTCAATAATACAGTATATAAGCCACTAAATTTTTTAATAAATAAGAGCCTTTATAAATCAAAGTCCTTATTGATAACTGCTCTTTAACAAAGTATATGCAATGGTTCGGTGCGTAAGGTGGCATTCTACACAGTTATATGCCATTTCATTTTGAGGAGTACTCTCATGAGTAATAACGACCGCTTTAAAAATCAAGATACTAAACCAGAAGAGTCTGATACGATAAATTCTGGATTTGTTCCTGTCTCATCATCACGACACTCTGAGCGCTTACGTACCTCAAATAGTCCTAACTTGGTAAATGATATAAAAAATGAAGAGTCACTCATTCGTTATAATCATATTACCTATCTACTGTATGCTATTAGCTTTTTTACTGCTGGCATTATGTGGATTATTCCTATTATTATGAATTACGCACGCCGTAATGAAGCTGAGAATACTTGGCTTGCCACACACGTTGATTGGCAAATTAAAACCTTTTGGTACAGTATTATCCTAGGCGTGATTGGAGTGATTATGCTGGTGATAGGTTTTGGAGGCTTCGGAAGTGGTTTTGTCTCAGGCAATACAGATTTAGCTTATGGTTCAACGGCTGTCTTAATGTTAGGCGGACTTGTATTAGGATTTGCCATATTGTGGCATATCTATAGAATAGTGAAAGGTTGGATTGCGTTATCTGATAAACGACCCGTGCCTTAATTACTGTCAATGATAAATGACCGTCAAAAATAAAATGTACTATCATTAATAAAAAATTATTAACCTATGGCGTTATTCATTTAAACACCGACAAACTCAAACAGATATTACCTCCAATTTAAATCTACTAGATTCCTTATTTATTAAAAATGTCTAATGTGTGATTTGCATTAATTATACTGTTATAATTATCAGTTCTTAAGTGGCGCTCTAGACATGATAGACATGTTGATAGCAACTTCTAAATTCACTTATCCCATAACAGGTCAGCCAACGTTATGTCTTATGCCTTATTACGTCCTTTTTTATTCAATTTAGATCCTGAACACGCCCACGAAATAACGCTACAACTTCTTGAAAAGGCTCATAAAGCTCATGCACTAGGTTTTGTTTACTCTCAGCAGGCTTTGCCGACTGAGTGTATGGGCTTGCAATTTTCAAATCCAGTAGGCTTAGCGGCAGGTTTGGATAAAAATGGAGACTATATTGATGCATTAGCGGAGTTAGGCTTTGGGTTTATTGAAGTGGGTACAGTGACGCCTAAGCCGCAGGGCGGTAATGAAAAGCCACGTCTATTTAGAATTAAAGAGGCGGGTGCCATTATTAATCGTATGGGATTCAATAATTTAGGTGTGGATCATTTAGTCAATAGCGTAAAGAATTGTAAGTACCAAGGTAATATAGGTATTAATATCGGTAAAAATGCAGTGACCCCTGTTGAAAACGCAGTGGATGACTATATATATTGCTTGGAGCGGGTGTATCCCCATGCGTCTTATATTACGGTCAATATTTCCTCACCAAATACTAAGAACCTGCGCGATTTACAAAGTGGTGAGGCGTTAACTGAGTTGCTTGATGCCATAAAAAATAAACATAGCCAACTTGCGACGGATTATGGTTTTTATGTGCCTATGGTGCTAAAAGTTGCCCCTGATCTCACTGCTGATCAAATAGATTATATTGCTGAGCAGCTGATTGAATTTGAGATTGACGGTTTAATTGCGACAAATACCACATTAGGTAGAACGGGTGTAGAAGATTTAGCTTTCGGTAATGAAGCAGGGGGCTTATCTGGTAGACCAGTTGGGCACTTGAGTAACCAAGTTATTGAACAGTTTTATGAGCGTCTAGACGGCAAACTTCCTATTATTGGTGTCGGCGGTATCGATAGTGGGGACAAGGCGGTCCGTAAGTTACATGCTGGTGCTGATATGGTGCAACTTTATACGGGTATGATTTATAAGGGACCTAGGTTGGTACAGCAGTGTATTGAAGCTATTGCCAGTCATCGAGATACTTTAACGTTTTAGTGTCTGTTTTTTATGTCTATGCAAAGCTAATACAAATGGCTCTTAAATATTATTACCTAAAGACTCAAATGTTTTAATGCTCAAAACTAGGACTGGATGGAACGCTGTCCTAGATACTTATTCTATCGGAATTTGCCTGTTAACGTCCTAATAGGTAAAGCTAACATGAGTTTATAACAACCATGGGTTTATTAGACATTATTATTGCCCTTATTATACTAGCGGGTCTATGGCGAGGTTTTCAGGCTGGATTTATACGCAGCTCAATTTCGTTAGTAGGGTGGTTTGTCGCGCTATTAGCCGCCACACGATTGGCAAGTGTCGTTGCGCCTCATCTTGCAGGTTTTATTAACTCTCCTGTATTACAAATGGGTGCAGGTTTCCTAATAGTTGTATTAATAGTCTTATTAGTGATTCAAATATTTAGCTTTATGGTGTCAGGTATTGTTAAAAGTTTGAAGTTGGGTCTTGTTGATCAACTTGCGGGTGGTGTCCTCGGCGCTCTTAAAAACCTTTTAGTAGTACTGGTCTTATTAAGTATCTCAGCTCCCGTATTAATGCCAATGGCAATCTGGAAATCTTCAGTTATCGCACCAGAATTGTTACCGTATGCCCCTTTTGCAAAAGAATTTACTGCCAAAGTCTTGAGTAATGCATGGGACGCAATAGATGTTCCAGAGCAAGACATCGAGTCAGTAGATGATCAAGAAGTGAATGAATCTAGTTAATTCTTAGTTAATATAGTTTATTCGCCACCACTAAATAAATCTTTTAATTCATAAAGACTATTTTAAAAGGATAGAGTATGTGCGGAGTTGTCGGTGTTGCAGCGCATGAACCTGTGAACCAAATGTTGTATGACGCGTTAACGGTATTACAACATCGTGGTCAAGATGCTGCGGGTATCGTAACCATGAAGAATGGGCGCTTTTTTCTACGCAAAGACAATGGTATGGTACGTGATGTGTTTATGACACGTCATATGGTGCGCTTAGTGGGTGAATTTGGAGTGGGACATGTCAGATATCCCACAGCCGGTACCTCAAGTAGCGCAGAAGCTCAACCCTTTTATGTTAATTCGCCATATGGTATTACACTGGCGCATAATGGCAATTTAACCAATGCAGAAACTTTGGCTAAGGAGTTATATCAAGATGATTTACGCCATCTTAATACCAACTCTGACTCCGAAGTTCTTTTAAATGTTTTGGCACATGAGATCCAAGCTTTGGGTAAAACCAAACCAACACCGGATGATATTTTTAGTGCGATTAGCTCAATGTATAAGCGTATTGAAGGTGCGTATGCCGTTGTCGCATTAATAACCGGTCAAGGGCTTGTCGCTTTTAGAGATCCTAACGGCATTCGTCCTCTTGTCTATGGCGAGCGCCTTGCCGCGGATGGTGGCACCGAATATATGGTGGCATCTGAATCTGTCGCATTAACCGGCTCAGGGTTTAAGGTGGTTCGCGATGTTAAGCCTGGTGAAGCCATTTTTATCGATCTGAACAATCAGCTTCATACGCGTCAGTGTACTGAACCCAAAGAATATACCCCATGTATGTTTGAGTATGTCTACTTTGCTCGTCCTGATTCTATCATTGATAATATATCAGTGTATAAAGCCCGTTTACGTATGGGTGAGAAGTTAGCACAAAAAATCCGTAAAGAGTGGGGCGACGACCATGGTATTGATGTGGTTATTCCTATCCCTGACACGTCACGTACCTCAGCGATGGAGTTAGCGCTTAATTTAAACATTAAGTACCGTGAAGGCTTTATGAAGAATCGCTACATTGGCCGGACCTTTATTATGCCAGGCCAACAGCAGCGTAAAAAGTCTGTCCGTCAGAAGCTGAATGCGGTTCCTCTTGAGTTTAAAAATAAAAACGTACTATTGGTAGATGACTCAATCGTTCGAGGAACCACGTGTCACGAGATTATTCAAATGGCACGTGATGCTGGCGCGAATAAGGTGTTTTTTGCTAGTGCAGCCCCTCCTGTTAAATTCCCCAATGTTTATGGCATTGATATGCCAGTGCGTCATGAATTGATTGCTTCTGGTCACAGTGTTGAAGAAGTCCGTCAAATTATTGGTGCAGATCGTCTTATTTTTCAAGATTTAGATGACTTAATTGATGCTGTACAGGATACCAAACACAGTAAGGTTGAAGGATTTGACTGTGCGGTATTTGATGGTAACTATATTACCGGTAATATCACCGAGGATTATTTAGACTATTTACAAGAACATCGCAATGACATGGCTAAAGAAAAAACCTCTGGTGTCCAAGTGATTGCTGATACTCCTGTTGATATGACAGGGATTGAAGAGAACTAAGCTCAAAACTCTTACTGTATTTTATCGACGAGCTTAAAGCCATTCGGTACTAATATAGAGAGTTTTTTTGGTAATATTAAGCAAGTGGTTAGCTTTCATTGAGCTATCCCCTTGCTTTTTTATGTTCAAAAATTCATCCTGTAGTAGAAATAATTCTGCTCATGCTAAAATCATGTAAAGCTCACTGTACGAACTATATTCAGGGTTTGTGTTCATCTTTTAGATAGGTTAATTTATTGAATAAGTTTAATAATTGAACAGACTATAAGGGTAATTTTATGAAAAAATCTCTAATCACTACTGCTTTAAGCCTCACACTAATATCGCCACTCGCTGCTCAAGCAGTTGATGACAGTAATGACAGCCCTCACGTTGTTTCCATTGAGAAAGAGGGTGCTTCTCAAAGCAAAACCACCCCTATTTTTTATGGCACGGATGGTGACTTTCCTTTTTCGTCCGCAGTTCGAGTAGGTAACACCTTGTATATGTCAGGCCAGCTAGGTATGAAAGAGGGTAAGTTAGTCAACGGCGGTGTGAAAGCGGAGACCGAGCAGGTTTTAGATAATATAAATAACATATTATTAAGGTATGGCTATCAGAAGTCAGACCTAGTCAAATGTATGGCCATGCTAACAGACATGAATGATTTTAATGAGTTTAATGAAGGCTACAAGGCGAAGTTAAGCGCGCCTTATCCTGCACGCTCTGCTTTTGAAGTATCAGGCTTGGCACTGGGTGCTCAAGTAGAAATCGAGTGTATAGCTGTAAAATAACGAATACCTTTCTCTAAAAATAATATCTTTTCTTAAAATCACACCTTTTCTAAAAGATAACCTATCTCTGATAAAATCGTGAAACGCTATTCGAAGCGATTACACGTCTTCCTCGATAGGTTATTTTTTAAGTTGGTATAACTCACCTAGCGCATCTAGTTTACTCTAATAATAGCCTAATACTTTCCACCAGATGAGACCTGAACCAATCCAGATGATCAGGTTAACCACACTCATGATAGCACCGATTGTCCACCATTCACGCAGTGTTGTAAATCCTGAGTTGAAGATAACTGGGGCAGTCCCTGTCGCATAATGTGTCAGTGTCATCATGATATTGCCCGCTGCTGCTAATATTAAGGCATAAAGTAACGGGGGAGCGCCTAAGCTAAGACCAACCGCATAGAATGCTGCAAACATGGCGGTAACGTGTGCTGTCGTGCTGGCGAAGAAATAATGCATATAAAGATAAACGAGGGTAAGAATTGCGACGGCACCCATCCAGCCAAATCCTGTAAGACCAATTGCCGTTTCAATATTACTTGAGAACCAAGATATTAACCCCAATTTATTTAAATAATTGGCCATCATCACGAGGGCGCCAAACCATACAATGGTATCCCAAGCTGATTTTTCCTTGAGCACATCATCCCAAGTCAGAACACCAGTGATCAATAGTACTGACAGGCCTAAAAATGCGGTCGTCGTGGCATCAAACGTAAACTGATCACCAAATATTAGCGCGGGAATATTCGCCCATAGTAGTAGCATCAAACCAAATACAGCCAACATAATCTTTTCTTGAGAACTCACGGCACCTAATTGCTTCAAATTATCGCGCGCATACTGACGGGCATCTGGTGTTTGTTTGATTTCAGGTGGATAAATAAAATATATGACCATTGGCATGACTAAAATACATAACAACCCTGGCACAAACATAGCCAGTGCCCACGTTGTCCAAGACAAGTGAATCTCACTTCCTGTGGCTTTATTAACTAAATCAACCACTAATGGATTCGGCGCTGTTGCAGTGATAAACATACCTGAGGTAATAGGGTTGGAATGGTAGTTCACCATAGCAAGGTAGCGCCCTATTTTATTTTGCGTGCCATCTTCTGGGGTTGAGTTGAAGCTTTTAGCAATAGAGCGCATGATGGGATGAATGATCCCGCCACCCCTTGCTGTATTTGAAGGAGTAATAGGTGCTATTAGTAATTCAGCGGCCGCCAGTGAATAAGCGATACCAATGGTTTTTTTACCAACGATAGAAATAAAGTAATAGGCTATTCTCGAACCCAGTCCTGTCTTAATAAGGCCGCGAGATATCATTACCGCGATACCAATCAACCAAATTAAAGGACTTGAGAAACTTGATAAGGCATCATTAATCGCTTCTTTAGGAGTATCAGCTGTGACACCTGTTATAGCAACCAGAGTAATCGCGATGATGGCTAATGCACCAATGGGCAGGGCTTTACCGATAATAGCTATAATAGTCGCAACAAATATAGCCAATAAATGCCACGCATTGTCAGTGACCCCTTCTGGCGTAGGAATAATGAACCATATGATAAGACCGACTGCGATTGAGAGCAGTGCCGGCGTTAGTTTAAAAGGGAGCTTTGACGTGACTTTAGACATAAAATCATTCCCATTTTTATCGATAGCGAAATTTAGTTAACGACTATATAACCACAATAGATTTTTGAAACTATGTTTATCTAACCATATCAGATAAAAATTGATAGAAACAAGTCATGAACCTTAGCGAAATAGTCCTAAGCTTTATTACTATAAATAAGCGCTTCTTGATTACGCCACAATATAATGGCAGCTATTGCAAACCGAGATAATAATAACCAATAAACACTGAACCAAATGACCCACATAGTATGACTATCGCCATAGTACTGATAAATAACAAAGGTCAAAGGAAAGAATATTATTGACACAATGATGGCAATCTGACGAATCTTTGATCCTGCTGTTAACCCAAACATAATGCCATCCAGCCAGTAAGCACCGGCGCCAGCTAAAGGCAATAAAGTCGCCATGTAACGATAATCAAGGGCCAATTTTGTTACAGAGGGAAGGTCAGTCATGATTTTAATAAAAGTAGGTAAAACAATAGCCCATATTATACTTAAAGATACGGCAAGCCATAAGGTTATAACTCCCGTACGTTTAACCGCAGTTAAAAATTGATCCCGATCCTTTCGAGCTGCTGATTGACCGGATAAGCTTTCAGCAGCTACTGCCACGCCATCTAATGCAAATGCAGAAATACTCAGTACCTGTAATAAAACAGCATTGGTCGCCATGATTAAATCACCCTGCTGAGCAGATAACCGAGTAATCCAGGCAAAGCTTAGTGTTAATAATATGGTGCGGATAAAGATGTCTTTATTTAATGAAAATAAACTAAGCATCTTATCCCAGGCATATATCTCCGCCAGTCTTTGTTTTAGAGTAAACTGATTGTCAACACTAGGGTACCTTAAAGTAGTATTCAAAACAGTTTTCGTGGAATCGGTAGATTTAGCAGTCGCCTTAATAGAACTATCTGCATGGATAGAACTATCTGCGAAACGGTTAATACTGCTTTTAAGTATGACATTTCGGGCTAGCAAAAAAGCGACCATACAGCCAGAGACATACCCTAAAACAGTACCAAGCGCGACACCCTGCAAACCCATATCAAAAATATACACAAAACTTAATGTCATTACTATATTGAGGAATGAAATAAGCAACTGCACCATCATCATTTGTGTGGTTTTGCCTTGACCGGCAAACCAACCAATAAAGGCATAATTCATTAACTCAAAGACAATGCCATAATAGCGTGTCGTGAGATAAGTCGAAGCCGCTTCACTACTTGCAGTCTGAGCACCCAATAAATCCAATCCCAAATTTATGATAAAGGGTTTTAATAACCATAATATGACAGCCAGTACTAAGGCGAGTCCTAACGAGCGATATAATATGTCAGCAAGTTCATTACTATATTTTCCAGTGCTGGTCTGTCTACCTAATGCCTGAGCAGACAAACCAGATGAGGCATATTGCAAAAAATTAAAGCTCACCAATATTAATAGCCATAACTGTGAGGCTATACCCAGACCAGCTAAATGATAAGGCTTTGGAAAATGTCCGACCACACCAACATCAATAGCGCCTTGAAGCGGCATCGCAAGGTTTGCAATCAGTACTGGGGCAGCAATAGCGAGAATATGACGGTAGCTTAAGTCTAAAGGTTTTTTAAAATCTGAAGGTGAGAAGCTCATAGCTGCGACACTTAATAGTTGCGATATTTAATAGTTAAACAGTTTTAAAAATTTAAGCACTTTGTATGACGTTATATGTCTCTTTTCAAGCACTTTCTATAAATTTTATTGCTCATAAAGCATTAAAAGCACCCTAAGGTGCTTTTAACATTTTTATCTTAAGACATTCATCATACTAGTTTGTCAGACTGTGGAAGTTATACTTACGCAGGGAATGCCAAACGTCACTATATACAAATGTATTGATAACTAAACTCAATTTAACATTTAATCTTCAAATGACTTAGGGTCATTAAAGGTGACTTCTTCTTCTTGGAATTCAGGTTTGATTTTTACCACAAAATCATCACGTGATAGTCCCATAGCTAATGGTATTGAGCTTGCGATATAAGTTGAAGAGTAAGTACCCACAAGTAAGCCAATAAAGAACGCCACTGCGAACCAATATAATCCAGCGCCACCTAAGAATAGCATAGACAGTACAACAACTAAAACAGTTGAAACAGTCATAATAGTTCGACGCAGTGTTTCAGTCAGTGACAAATCAAGAATTTGCCTTGGGGTTGCATCCCGTACTCGCCGAAAGTTTTCACGAATTCGGTCAAAGACCACAATAGTATCATTTAGTGAATAACCTATTAAGGCCAAGACTGCCGCCAAGACTGTTAAATCAAATGGAAACTGAAATAATGCGAACACGCCTATGGTGACAATAGTGTCATGTACCAAGGATAGGAGCGCACCTACAGCAAGTTTAAACTGAAATCTAACGGCGACGTACAGTAGCATAAATCCTAATGCAACAACTATGGCAATGAGCGAGGTGACATAAATCTCGCTGCCCACTTGGCTACCTATAATATTGACATTATTAATCGTTGCCTGATTGTTAGGAAGATCTAATGCCTGCTTCAAGCTATCATTAAGCCCTTCAACGTTATCTGATTGTGGGGGAAGTCGAACCAGAAGCTCGGAAGTACCACCAAGAAACTGCACCACGGCATCATCAAATCCAGCGTTTTCCAGTGATTGAGTCACTTCAGACTGTTCAACCGGTTGTTCATACTTAACATCCGCTGAAACCCCACCAGTAAAATCTAGACCAAGGTTTAGACCATTAATAAATAAGGCAGCAATACTAATTAATACCAGTAAGAATGATAAAATACCCATTGGCTTTTCAAACTTCATAAAAGGTATGATACGTTTGTCACCGACCGCCTTAATCCCTCCCTCCGCTAAAGCAGCTTCATCCTCATAGGGCTCTGAATCCATTGCACTTGTACCCACAGCATTAGTGTCAAGAGTACCTGTGCTTGAGGTGACGGAATCCGCACTCAACTCAGTTGAGCCAGTCACTTTTTTTGGGCCACGGCGAGCATTATGTTTGCCATCACGTCGAGGACCTTTTTTACGAGGACGCCCCCCTTCTATATAAGCAGGTGTAGAGCTATCTGACCCTTTATTTGAGTCAGTGCTAGCCTTATTAAGATCGTCATCTCGAGTATTATTTGGATCGTTGTTTGTGCCATCATTATTTAACGTGTTGTTAGACATTATTCTCTCCTAGCCTATGCTCAGTTTATTCACAGATTTACGAGTGCCATAGATTAGGTGCACAATAGCTCGTGTCACAACAATGGCTGTAAATAGCGAGCTTAAAATACCAATGGCAAGCGTAATAGCAAATCCTTTAATCGGGCCTGAGCCAATCGAGAACAGAATAATGGCAACCAATAATGTCGTGATGTTACCATCAAAGATACTACTAAAGGCACGATCAAAACCTGCAACAATAGCAGATTTAGGCCTTGAGCCTTCTGATAACTCCTCTCGAATCCTCTCAAAAATAAGTACGTTAGCATCCACTGCCATACCAATGGTTAATACGATACCGGCAATACCAGGTAAGGTTAATGATGCGCCAAGTATAGAGAGAACCGCTACCATGATAATTAAGTTGAAAGCTAGCGCAATGTTAGCGATCATCCCAAACAGGCGGTAGAAAATAATCATAAACAAAAAGACGAGTAAATAGCCTATTTGTGTAGAGAATAAACCATCATCAATATTTTGTTGACCAAGAGACGGTCCAATTGTGCGTTCTTCAACGAAATACATGGGCGCTGCTAATGCACCAGAACGAAGAAGTAACGCCAATTCAGCGGCTTCAGCTGGGCTATCTAAACCAGTTATACGGAACGATGAGCCTAATACCGCTTGAATATTTGCCTGACTTATAATCTTAGTTTCTGAATAAGGCGTACGGGTTTCGACAACTTCGCCCGTTTTAGGATCTTCTTCATAACTCACTTTTTGTTTATTTTCGATAAACAATACTGCCATTTGCTTACCAACGGCATTTTTAGTGGCATTTTGCATTAACTTACCACCAGCCGTATCCAAAGTAATGTTCACTTCAGGGGCGCCGTTTTCATCCAACCCTGATGTTGCACCCTGAACCTTATCGCCTGTTAAGATCGGTTGACGATTAAGTAATGAGGGCGGACCATCAAGCGTCATATAGGGAAATGCTTCGGTTCCTGCAGGTGGAATACCCCCTGCATAATTAGCATTTTCATCAGCGACTAAGCGAAATTCTAAATTTGCAGCACGGCCTAGAACACGTTTTGCTTCAGCAGGATCTTGAATACCAGGTAACTCAACCACGATACGGTTGCTACCTTGAGATTGAACCAAAGCTTCTGAAACCCCCAACTCTGAGATACGATTACGCAGTGTCGTCAAGTTTTGACCCACGGCATATTCATTTATCTCATTAAACGTTGCTTCGTTATACTCTAAGCGTAATGCAGCACCTTGGTCATCCATTAACGCTTGCAGATTAAAGAAGTTGCCCTGATCGCGTTGGAGAACGCGTTGCGCTTTATCGCGAAGTTCAGTGTCTTTGAAATGGAGTAATAAACCTTGATCGGCAATATTAATACCTTTAACAGGAATACGCTCACTACGTAATAGGTTTCGTATTTCACTATTGGCACTCTTTAAGCGCTGTTCTAGCGCCTTGTTCATATCAACTTCAAGAACAAAGCGAACACCACCACGTAAGTCTAGCCCTAGCTTGAGCGGTTTGGCACCGATACTACGCAGCCAATCAGGTGTTGTTTGTGCAAGATTTAAGGCCACGACATAATCATTGCCTAATTGACGGCGTAACACCTCTTGCGCTTTACGTTGATCAGCACCATTATCGAGGCGAACCAAAGCACTGTTTTCGGCAAATGTAGGGTTATGATAGGCGATACCAGATTTATCAAGCAGCTGAGTTGACTGCGTTAACACCTCTTGGGTGAGCTCTGTACCGGCAGAAGCACTTGTAACCTGTACAGCTGGTTCATCAGGATACAGGTTTGGCAAGGCATATAGCCCTGCGATAACAAGCACGGTAACGATTAAGAAATATTTCCAGGCAGGGTAATGCATAGTAGCTTCTTCACTTGAGGGAAGGGAAACAGTAGAGTGCTAAAGACTAGATTCTACGAAAAGGTGGAATTAAAACAGTAATTTTACAAAATTCAAGATATTCTTTGCACTCTAATTCATTAAAAGGTAATAACCAAAAACTTAAACCTATTAAATAAAAATAATAACTCTTAAATGAATAAATTTAATTAAACATTAATAGGTTTTAATCCATCTATATGGAATATTTAATAGGCTGAGTTCTTGGGTTTATAACCGATAACTATTATTACCGATTATTAACGATAGTTTTCAATTAAGATAACTGATAATAAAGATTGCGGTAAATTAAAAAAGTTAATTAAATATTAATATCAACTCACCCTTATTTTCAGATATCATCGACTATTTTAAGCCATCGATCGTACCATTCGGTAGAACCGAAATAACAGAAGCACGTTGAATCATCACTTCATTTCTATCATTTAAGCTAACAACAGCATAATCACCTTCGATAGATTTAACTTTTCCCATTAAACCGCCAGCAAAAATAACTTCATTGCCTACTGCTAATGAGTCAACCATTTTACGATGTTCTTTAGCACGCTTGGACTGAGGTCTGATAACTAAAAAGTAAAAAATAGCGAAGATAGCTAACGGAAAAATCCATTGCATAATCATAGCCGTACCACCAGCCCCTTCTGGAGCAGCATGGGCAGCTTGTATAAATAAAAACATAGTCTTTCCTTAAGATTTAATAGTGGCTTATATCATAAACAGCTCAAAAATATTCTAATAGTGTCATCAGCTATCATCTAATGAATAAAAGTATTCATGGTAGATAAGTAGATAAAGTGATATTAGACCCGTATCTTGATAACCTGTTTAAAAGTATAAGAGTACCGTTTCTGGTATATGAGTACAGTTATCATAAATTAACAGGCATAGTATCAAAAAAAAGCACAATTGATAACCATTACTTGTAATACGGGTCAATAAATAGACGGATTAACGCATTTTATTTGAATTTTTTGCTCCGTCTATCAAATGAATGCTAGCGACGGTGTATAATAAAACGCTATAATCGCTATAATCATCGCTATTAGCGTATTTAAACAATTAATAGTTATAAAATACACCCCATCATAAATTTAATCCGTTATTATCTAGAGGTACTTATGCGTTATATTCTAATTATCTTACTATTTTTAGTTTTTGGCTATTCCCTAGGATTGGTTTTAGTAAATGGTAGCGAAGTCGCTGTTAATTTACTATTTACTCAAGCTCCAGGAATGAACTTAGGTTTATTACTCATTTTATGTCTTGTTTTAGGTGTTTTAATCGGGATGCTGCTGTCCTTACTGCTGTTTAAGGTATTCCAAAATAAATGGGAGATTAGCAGACTAACTAAAGAGAACAAACAACTACAGAAGAAATTAGCGGAAACTAATCTAGAGCTTGAACGTTATACGAATGCAGAACCGGTCAATCAGTCGGTGAATGTTGACTCAACGCCTGTTGTTGATCCTGTGGATACCACTGTAGTTAGATAACCAATAGCCCTATGCCTCTTATCAAGTATTATATTTATAAAGACTATTTATACTTATATTTGAATACTACAATTATTAAAAGAGTGAAATAATCTATAAAAACGACCCGAGAGGTCGTTTTTTAGTGTTTAAGTTCAAACTTAAAGATTAAATTTAGCGCTTTGAAGTATCATCCTATATACTATATTTTAATAATCCGATTTCTACAGACCCTATTAAAATGACTTTAAATTGCTCTGGAGGCAATGTGACCGAGCTACAGCAATCCAATCCTTTTTTAACGCAATCTCAGCGTTCGCCTATAATAGTGGCGATTGATAAATCCTCTATAGAAGAGGCTCTTCATTTAGCAGATCAGTTAGATCCAAGTTCTTGCCGGGTAAAAGTCGGCAAAGAGTTGTTTACCAGATGTGGTCCGCAAATTTTAAAAGAGCTACATAAAAGAGACTTTGAGGTTTTTTTAGATCTCAAATTCCATGATATACCTAATACTACCGCTCAAGCTGTTTTAGCGGCTGCCGATATGGGAGTGTGGATGGTCAATGTACATGCCAGTGCTGGACGTGAGGCTATGCAAACGTCTAAAGAGCGTTTGCTAGATGCAGGTCATGAGACGCTACTGATTGCCGTAACAGTTTTAACGTCATTTAGCGAGCAGGGGCTTCAAGATATAGGTATACATACACCCGTTGATCAGCACGTTGAACGATTGGCATTATTGACAAAAGAGGCTGGTCTTGATGGGGTGGTGTGTTCGGCACAGGAGGCTAGCCGCCTAAAAAGCTTATGCGGTAAGGACTTTAAATTAGTTACCCCTGGTATACGTACTTTGGAAGATGCAGCAGATGATCAAAAGCGTATCTGTACCCCTGAGCAAGCTATTAAAAATGGTGCTGATTATCTGGTAATAGGTCGTTCGATCACTCAAGCGCAAAACCCAACTGAAAAACTAGCACGGATAATAAAGCACTTAAGTTAATCTACTTATTGCTAAAGATAGCATCCTGATTTTCACCCTTCACCTTTAAAAGCCTATTATGAAATTACAAATATTAAGCGACCTTCATATCGATAGTTATGCCAGAAGGGATTTGCCTCTTGGGCGTATTCCGCAAACGGACGCAGATCTCATTTTGGTGGCTGGAGATACCGCAAATAGTGATTCTGGTATGGCGTGGTTACAAGAGCAAGCTAAAATAAATGCAAAACCTATCGTCACCATCGCTGGTAATCATGAGTATTTTAGTGAAGACATTTTAACCTTTGATAGCCAATTACAAAATTGGGATAATTTTGATGAAAAGATGTTTTCAGGGCTAAAAGTTTTGCAATGTCATGACTTTGAGATTGACAATGTCCGTATCCTAGGCTGTACGCTTTGGACCGATTATGAGTTTGAGGCTACTGAAGAGACCCGTGATGTCGTGATGTCCTTCATGCGGGATTATCGTCAGATTAGGGCAGGCGAGCTACTTTTTTCACCAGAAATGTCGATAAAAATACATAGTCAACATAGAGCGTGGCTCAAGCAAGCTTTGAAAGAAGCTCATAAAGATGGCAAGACAGCGGTGGTGATGACGCATCATAGTGTTTCTCCAAGATCAGTATCTAAAAAGTATCAAGGTCAACCAAGTAATGCCGCTTTCGTTAGTGATTTAAGCGCGTGGATGAGTGAGGATTGGGCACCTAAGCTTTGGGTCCATGGACATACTCATGAGGCATTTGATTATAAGGAAGGCAGGACGAGGGTAATCGTTAATCCAAGGGCATATCCGGGTGAACTAAGCAGTACGGCACTAAAGTTTAACTGGTCGAAGGTCGTGGACATTTAAGATTATTGGAGTCTGAATAATATATGGCTAAGGAATACGAAAAAAATCTACATGCCTTAGCACCGGCACCTGCATATTTGCCAGAAAGTATGATTCACTCCGTAAAGCAGTTACCAAAAAACAATGAGCGTTTGATATTGTTTACGCGTCACTCTTTAAGAGAGCCGTCGAATGGACAAGGGTTCGCAAGCTATGACTTACCTTTAACGCCTAAAGGACGAGTGTTAGCGAAATCATGGGGAAGATGGCTGGCAGATTATCTCCCTTATTCTTTAGAT
Organism: Psychrobacter sp. CX5; assembly: GCF_057621535.2. Taxonomy (NCBI): domain Bacteria; kingdom Pseudomonadati; phylum Pseudomonadota; class Gammaproteobacteria; order Moraxellales; family Moraxellaceae; genus Psychrobacter; species Psychrobacter sp. CX5. Next base: position 2,467,185 of record NZ_CM177735.1, read on the forward strand.
ACTCTAAGTATTGCAAGTCCCATTTGGCGATGTGTGGACACTGCGAAGCTAATGCAAGAAGGAGCAGGGGTAAGGCAACCGGTCATAAATGAATCTCTCTTGGTAGAGCCAGGGAGCTTAGTAACCGATCCTAAAACCGCTAATGATATCTTTAAAGCAATAGGGGCATTAAATTTTATTAATGCCTTTTTGCAAAATGCTCTTAAAAGCACTAAACCCTCAAAAAAGGGCGGTTTGGATATATTATATTTGCTATATCAGTCCCAGCCAAAACCTGGTCATCTAGCGCTAGCGGTTAGTCATGATACGTTACTAGTGGCATTTATTGGGGTAATGATGCAAAGTAACTTAATAACCTGGGATGACTGGCCAAAAATGATGGAGGGGTTATTTATATGGTTTGATCAATTGCCTTTTAAAAAATCCACGGCGAGTATTATATGGCGAGGCGACAGGTTTGCAGTACCTATATCGCGACTGATAGAGGTATAGTTTATACCTACTTACGCGTTATATGCTTAAGTGTCCTGACATTAGTTATACTGTGATTAGTTGTCTAATTCTTAAGTGTTGAATATTCAATATACCCTAATTTTCACTGCTAAAAAAACCCCTAGTTTCAAGATAAACTAGGGGTTTTTTACACTGTACCATTCTGATGAATACTTAACTCTTTTAAAGGTGTTGATACTACAGTCTGTAGTGCTTCAACGCCTTATATATAGTTTCAGAGGGTACTATAACGTGACAATTAAGCTTTTAGCGCTTTAATTGCTTTGTTATAACGGCTCTTACGACGAGCTGCTTTGTTCTTATGAATAACACCTTTGTCAGCCATACGATCAATAACAGGTACTGCTTTATTATAAGCTTCAGTAGCAGCATCATAATCACCAGAAGCGATAGCCGAATCTACTTTCTTCATATAAGTACGAATCATTGAGCGCTGAGATGCAGCATGCTGACGACGAGTGTTGTTTTGACGAGCGCGTTTACGAGCTTGTGCTGAGTTAGCCACGGATGTCTCCTTGGTAGAGTTGAATTACTAAATTAGGTCTCAGTAATAAATACTGAAGAATATAAAAATCAATAGTTTAAAGCAAATTCTGTTAAAAGCAAAAACTAATTGACGCAAAATTCTATCTGTGTAATAAAACCAAACTAAATTGCTATGATGTGCATAAAGATAAGCCACGTTGGCAATTAGTTTGTTCACTAAAGCCAGGATGGATCTGAGACTATCCATTGGCGAACATAATCGTTATATGACACAAGGTTACATCAAACTAGAGCAGCCATTCTAGGTTGCAACCTATCCATTGAAACTTACCATATTAAATGACTTTAAATAATAAGTAACTTTCAATATCCAATATCAGATAATATAAATATCTAATGATTGTGTCTGTCGCACTAAATTGGAATATCATAATTTAGTGCAAAATTAGAGTGCAAATTAAAGCGGGTAATATTAACAAATTAAGTCTATAAATACAATCTAAACGGAGTAAATAGTTAGTTATTTAATATGATTTGCTTTAGGGTTGTTTTCAAGTTGACTTGGATCAGCCTTTACTACAATGGTTTTAGCAAGTTTATCGTGCAAACTTTGCTTATCTTTATTTAATACCATTGTTACGAAGTCAGCCACGATAACAATCAATCCAAAAGGGGTTAGATAATAGATGACACTGGTTAATAACGCACGTATAAGAACAACATTCGTTGAGGCTAATTTGTTGGTTCTCTTATCGACAACACGAATACCTGTCACCAGTTTACCAATGCTTTGACCTCTTTTTGCTAACAATATCGCTTGAACAACAAGTAAAGCTGCTGCTAATACACCTGACATAATTAACAAATGTTCAGGGGTTGAGTTCAATAAGTTCCTAAAGATAACGGTTTGTTCAACTTGGTTCTCAAGTAACGCATAAACTTCGTCAGGGTTTATGTTAGAGCTAATTGGAATTAAGGTTAAAGAGAACAAAATAAAATTCAACAAAGCAGCTAACAGACGTTTCAAGACACTCGCTAAAGCATTAACCTTGTTTTTTGAAATGGACGTAGCTTTGACAATGGGCTTATTATTAATGCTAAAAGGCGATGAACTTGAATGAGAGTCAGTCCCCTTTTTTGCTGGTTCTTGTTTTTCTGGTTCTGGTTTGCCATAAAGCTCAGCAACAGTCACTCGGTTTGAAGACGTATTAGTTGAAGGAGCGCCATTAGGATTGTAATAAAGCTGACCTTTGGTCATCTCACCAACCGGTTGCCACTGAGTCATCCCTTCGTGCCACATAAGATCATTCATATCCACTTGCCCATTTGCCAACATATTATTTAACTGTGTGAGCGTATATGGACCTGCTTGGACTTGGTTTCTTGCGAGGTAAATTTGCATTGAAATTATAACCTTTTTAAAATTAAAGCCATTACTTAAGTAAATGAACCACTAAACTGATGGTTTAAGATTAGTTTAGAACGGGTAAACATTATAGTAAACACTTAAGTTATAAGGTTCAATCTTATTTTTATTATGAAATAAAACGACCACAATAATCAAATAACTTGATAATTGTGGTCGCTGCCATGATTTTTTTACCTAAAAATCATAGTATATGACATTAAATGAAACGGTCTTTAAGCGGATTACTTAGCTTTTGTTTTAGCATTGGTATCATCCGCTAAGAACATCCAAGTATCAAGTACTGAGTCAGGGTTAAGTGACACAGAGTCAATACCTTGTTCCATTAACCAGTATGCTAAGTCAGGATGATCAGAGGGTCCTTGACCACAGATGCCGACATATTTGTTTTGTTTTCGGCACTCTGAAATAGCCATTGATAGAAGCTTTTTAACCGCTGCATCACGCTCATCAAATAGGTGAGATACGATACCTGAATCTCGGTCTAATCCAAGGGTTAATTGGGTTAAATCGTTGGAACCAATAGAGAAGCCATCGAAGTACTGTAGAAACTCTTCAGCAAGTAGGGCATTGGTCGGGAGCTCACACATCATGATGATTTCAAGACCGTTTTCACCACGTTTTAAACCATTGCTTTCGAGGATTTCAATGACTTGTCTAGCTTCTTCAGTGGTACGAACAAACGGAATCATAATTTTGACATTAGTTAGACCCATATCATTACGAACACGTTTAAGCGCACGACACTCTAAATCAAAACAATCGCGGAAGTTTTCAGATACATAACGGCTTGCACCACGGAAACCTAACATTGGGTTTTCTTCAGAAGGCTCGTATAGCTTACCGCCAATTAAGTTAGCATATTCATTAGACTTAAAGTCAGACATACGCACAATCACAGGCTGTCTTCTAAAGGCAACAGCTAGAGTTGAAATACCTTCAACCAGCTTATCGATATAAAAGTCTACTGGAGAGGCATAGCCTGCAATTCGCTCGTTAATAGCTTGTGAAACTTCACGAGGTAGGGTATTCATATTAAGCAATGCTTTAGGATGCACACCGATCATACGATTTATGATGAACTCTAAACGAGCAAGACCCACACCAGCATTTGGAATTTGTGCAAAAGCAAAGGCGCGATCAGGGTTGCCGACATTCATCATGATTTTGAACGGAAGCTCAGGCATGGCGTCAATTGAGCTACTCTTAACTTCATAGTCTAGAATACCTTCATAGATAAAGCCGGAATCACCTTCAGCACATGAGGCCGTCACTTCTTGACCATCGGTCAGTACTTCAGTAGCATTACCACAACCAACGATAGCAGGAACCCCAAGCTCACGAGCAATAATAGCCGCGTGACAGGTACGTCCTCCACGGTTAGTAATGATCGCAGAGGCACGTTTCATAACAGGTTCCCAGTCTGGGTCTGTCATGTCGGATACCAATACATCACCTGCTTCCACTTTATCCATCTCATGGATGCTATTGACAACACGGACTTTGCCTGCGCCGACGCGTTGACCAATTGAACGACCTTCACATAGGATTTTGGCATCTTTACTTTGGATTAAATAACGTTCCATAACGTTACGATCTTGACGGCTTTTCACCGTTTCTGGACGTGCCTGAACGATGAATAGCTCACCAGTATCACCATCTTTAGCCCACTCGATATCCATTGGTTGGCCATAATGCTTCTCAATGGTTAGCGCTTGTTTGGCAAGTTCAGTTAGCTCTTCAGTGGTCAATGAGAACTGGTTGCGTTCTTGTTTATCAACATCAACGATTTTTACTGAGCGCGTGGTGCTACCTTCTTCACCATAGATCATCTTCTGATGTTTACTACCTAGATTACGACGTATAACAGCTGGTCTGTTGTCAGCTAACAACGCTTTAGATAAGTAAAATTCGTCAGGGTTGACAGCGCCCTGAACGACCATTTCACCCAAGCCATAGCTTGAGGTAATGAATACAACTTCATCAAATCCACTTTCAGTATCTAACGTAAACATGACACCAGAGGCGCCAGTTTCAGAGCGAACCATACGCTGTACACCCGCAGAAAGGGCAACGCCTGCATGCTCAAAGCCTTGATGTACACGGTAGGCAATGGCACGATCATTATATAAAGAGGAGAAAACCTCCTTAATAGCGATCAGTACATTTTCAATGCCGCGAATATTTAAGTAGGTTTCTTGTTGACCTGCAAAGGATGCATCTGGCAAATCCTCTGCTGTCGCCGAAGAGCGAACAGCAACCGCGATATCATCACCACCACTCATAATGTCAAAAGCCTCACGAATTTCTTTTTCAAGAGATTGAGGCAGTTCTTGTTCAATAATCCAGTTACGGATTTTCTCACCAGTCTCCGTTAATTTTTTAACATCGTTAACATCTAAGTTTTTAAGCTCATCGTTAATTTTGTTTAAAAGACCAGTCTCAGTTAGAAAGTTATTAAAGGCATTAGCAGTTGTGGCGAACCCGCCAGGAACACTAACCCCTAAGTCTGATAAGTGGCTAATCATTTCGCCTAATGAGGCGTTTTTACCGCCGACGGTCTCGACGTCATTTTTGCCTAACTTGTCAAGGGTAATAACTTGCGGTGCTGTCATGATAACTCCAAGAAATAAGGTTATTTTTTTAAATTATACCGTCATTTTGAAAAATTGTGTATGGATAACTGGTTTTTTTTACAATTCGAAGGTTGAAAGCTATGACTATGCAGTCCTAATTAAACTTTGTAAATCTGATGAGAATAAAAATCAAAATACGAGTTTTAAAACCATATTATCCTTAGTGCTAAAAAACTATAACATCTTAAAAGAATATGCGTCCATGATGTTCGGTCTTTAAAATGTTAAAATAAGACACAACATATAAATTTTTTATCTTTTATATACTCCACTCTTTAATAAAAACAATGTAACGAAACTTATGTAGCTAAAAAGCTTCTTATCTTCTTAAGGAAATTTATGGAAAATTTAGTTAAGACTTTATCAGCCAAGCCAACGATACAAAATCGTAGTGCACTATCCGTTGATAAAGATCAAGTGCTACGTGTCGCTTTTTTTATCTCAGATGGTACAGCGATTACTGCGGAGACATTAGGTCGTTCTATATTAAGTCAGTTTGCAAGTGTGCCTTTTGAAACGCGTGTTATTCCTTATGTTGATACTATTGAGGCTGCACAAATAGCAGTCACCCATATTAATAAGGCTTATCAGGACACTGGTATTTTACCCTTGGTATTTGACACTATTGTAAACCCTGATATTCGTGAGATTATTAACTCAGCTCAAGCCTGTAATCTAGATATGTATGAAGGATTGATTGGCCGTATTACAGATGAAATTGGTGTTGAGCCAGATGCTCATTCAGGCCATGCCCATGATAATGTTGATTCTGAAACTTATAAATCACGTATTGATGCCGTACATTTTGCGTTAGACAATGATGATGGCGCACGAACACGTCACTATGATATGGCAGATATCATTCTGATTGGGGTTTCACGATCAGGAAAAACGCCGACTTCCTTATATCTTGCCTTGCAGTTTGGTATTCGAGCCGCAAACTACCCCCTTACTGAAGATGACCTATTTGACAATCAACTGCCTAAAGCTTTGCAGCCCCATCGGAATAAGTTGTTTGGGTTAATTATAGATACAGAACGTTTGCAAAAGATTAGACAAGAGCGCCGAGCGGGTAGTCGCTATGCTAGCTATAAACAGTGTGAAGAGGAGCAACGCGCTATTCAAGCCATATATATGACCCAAGGCATTCCAAGTTTAAATGTCTCAGAGATGTCCGTTGAAGAAATCGCCACGCGTATCTTACAAATTACTGGACTAAAACGCAGAATTGGGTAGATTGAAAGTTGGATAGCTTAGATAGCGCTTAGAATCATATAGAGCTTAGAATCATATAGCGCTTAGAATAAGATACCCCTTTGATTTCGCTATAGCGTAGTGTCTGACAAAGATAGTATTGGATAAAGAATGTCGTTTCTATATTAATAAAAAATATAAATAGCAACAAACAGTTGTTTTAATGTCATTCTGGGGGCTTTAGTCATGACGTTATGAGGCTAACTTGATATAATGCTGCCCAAGAAGAGGGTGTTCAAGAGTGGTTTTTTTAAACGATTTTATAACTTAATGTGACAGTTTATACGATCTATAACGGCTTCTAATAACTTGTTAATGACGTGCTAATGTCTTGAATGTTGAGGTTTGTTAACTACCTCAAGTTTTAGTTATTTGAGTTTGTAGTCGATAACACCCTAAACCAGTCGAAATACTAAAGAGGATAATATGTCAAAGAAACGTAAAGGTGATGAAACCAACGATATTAAAGACGACAATGAAAATACCGAAGTATCCAATCAAAACGATCCTCTAGATAGTGATGATACCTCAAACACAAATTCATCAGATACTAAATCTTCTAAGCAATTGGGCAAGACAGCCTCTTTAAGTGATAACATTTACCATCCCAATTTGATTAGTCCGCTCGACAATAATCGTATTCGCATTAACTCAGGATTTACAAGAGACTCAAAGCGTATCAAAAATGACAATCATGACTATGAATATGATGCAGTCGTGATAGGAGCGGGACCTGGTGGTGAAGCGGCAGCTATGAAGCTGGCAAAATCAGGTAAGAAAGTCGTGGTTGTAGATCCGCGTACTCAAGTCGGTGGTAACTCAGCGCATGTCGGAACTATCCCTAGTAAAGCCCTACGTCAATCGGTATTTAACCTAATCAACTATCGCCGAGATCCTTTGTTTTCTCAAGGACTTGATTACTACCAAGTACCTCTCAATAAAGTTCTCACCAATGCGCGTAAAGTGGTACGTAGTCAAGTAGAGACGCACACACGCTTTTATGAGCGTAATCAAATTGAAGTACGTCATGGTTGGGCAAGCTTTATTGATAAACATACTATTAAAATTGAGTTGGGTGATGGTCTAGGCTACGAAACCATCACCTTTAATAAAGCTATTATTACGGTAGGTAGTCGCCCATACCGTCCTGACTTGTTAGACTTTGAACATCCTCGTGTATTTGATTCTGATAAAATCTTGCAGATGGATTATGTGGTTAAAAAGATAATTATTTATGGTGCTGGTGTTATTGGCTGTGAGTACGCCTCTATTTTCACAGGTTTAGGATATAAAGTTGATTTAATCAATAATAAAGGTCAGCTGTTAAGTTATCTTGATAATGAGATTAGTGATGCTTTATCGCATGACTTCCGTCAGTTTGGGGTATTGGTTAGAAACAACGAAGAGATTGATAGACTTGAAACTTATGATGACTATGTCGTCCTTTATTTAAAAAGTGGAAAAATTATCAAGTCTGACGCAATTCTTTGGTGTAATGGTCGGTCAGGTAATACAGAAAGCCTCAATTTAGAAGCCGTTGGACTGAAGGCAAATAGTCGTGGGCAACTTAAAGTAGACGACACCTATCGTACGGATGTGGATAATATCTATGCAGCCGGTGATGTTATTGGCTGGCCCTCGTTAGCCTCCGCAGCGTATGACCAGGGTCGCTGTGCTGCCGCCTTTATGGTAGGTGAGGAAGATGCAGAGCCAGTATCTAGCGTCCCAACAGGTATCTATACTATTCCTGAAATTTCCTGTATTGGAAAAACGGAACAAGAGCTGACTGATGAACATGTCCCTTATGAAGTGGGTCAAGCCTTCTTTAAACACCTAGCACGTGCGCAAATTATAGGGGAGCGTACGGGTGTCTTGAAGATTTTGTTCCACCGAGAAACCTTAGAAATCTTAGGTATCCATTGTTATGGTAACCATGCCTCCGAGATTATTCACATTGGTCAAGCCGTTATGAAATGTGGTAATACGCTTGAGTACTTTGTGAATACTACCTTCAACTACCCAACCATGGCAGAGGCTTATCGTGTGGCAGCTCTCAATGGATTGAACCGAGTATTCTAATGCCATTGATCCTAAAAAGTATTATTTAGTGATCAATTAAATGATACTTTTTTAATAAGGACTGCAACCCTGTGGTCCTTTTTTTATTGTCGTTATTTTCGAAATATAATTTAAATTAACTATAGTCAAAGAACCTTAAATTAGTCACAAGGAAACCGAGTGCAAGTACTCCTGGAGTAGGCTTAACGAGGTTAACGCCGTGACTCTTTATAAGTTCGCCGACTATAAATATTACTAAAGACGACTAAGGTTCAATATTTTCTATAGCGACTTTAAAACTTGCAAGTTAGAATAGGTTAGTGTTGAATAACGGAAGAAGAAAGTCAATTACTCCTATTTCATGAGACAAGTTCAAGTTCTCTATAAACACCAAGGATACACAAATAAGGATTTAATAATGACAACCCAGACGTATGATGAAAATAATGTATTTGCTAAAATGCTAAAAGGTGACATCCCTTGTCATAAGGTATATGAAGATGACAAAACCCTTGCCTTTATGGATATCATGCCTCAGGCTAAAGGTCATGTACTGGTAATTCCAAAACAACAAGCGGTTGATCTAGGTCAGTTAGAGCCTGAATACGCCAGTGCTGTGTTAATGACAGCAAAAAAAGTAATGCAAGCTCAGCGTAAAGTGTTTAACCGTCAAGGTATTGTACAGATGCAATTGAATGGGTCTGAAGCAGGACAGACTGTGTTTCATTACCATGTGCATCTTATTCCCTCAAGTATTCACGAGCTTGGAAAACATGCCGCTGGGCAAGCTGATATGGCTGAACTTGCCGAACAAGCAAAGCAGCTTTCTGAAGCAATCGAATAAGCGTGTTCTGATAGGCAACTATTATTAGTCATATCTCAATAGACTCTATTTTAACTTGAGTGTTAATAACTTGAGTTTTAATAGACAGTCTTTACAATACGGGCTTGCTGTTTTAATTAACACAAGCCTATGTTGTAATAAAACAAGCCTTTATGCTTTCCGATTGAATATCAATGGTTCCTTAAAATGACTGTAGAGAAATCTGACACCACTCATCCCTTATTACAGCCCTTGTATATTGGCGAGTTAAAGATCAAAAATCGTCTTATGGTAGCGCCTATGGCAGGCGTAACCGACAATCCATTTCGTCGTCTGTGTAAGTCGTTTGGCGCCGGTCATGCCGTTAGTGAAATGATGACCGCAGATGCAACGCTATATGCACATAAGAAGTCGCTGTATAGAGCCAATTTTGACGGTGAAATTGCGCCCATTTCAGCTCAAATCGCCGGGGCGGATGTTGATAAACTCTCAGAGGCCGCTCAGTATCAAGTTAATAATGGCGCGCAAATCATTGATATTAATATGGGGTGTCCTGCTAAAAAGGTATGTCGTAAACTGGCAGGATCGGCGTTATTGAAAGATGAAGAGTTGGTGGCGCGGCTTTTAGATGCCACAGTGGCAGCGGTAGATGTACCGGTAACGCTTAAGACCCGATTGGGTTATGAGAATGGTCAAGAAAATATCTTAACAATTGCCAAACGGGCCGAAGAGGCAGGTATCGCCGCTATTGCAATTCATGGCCGTACTCGTGAAGATAAGTATGGTGGGCAGGCCCGCTATGATCTCATCCGCGAAGTAAAAAGATTGGTCAATATTCCAGTGATTGCTAACGGTGATATTGACAGTCCTCAAAAGGCAGTTGAGGTCTTTGACAAAACAGGATGTGATGCTGTGATGATTGGTCGTGCGGCGCAAGGTCAGCCTTGGTTATTTCGTGATATCGCCCATTACCTGCAAACAGGAGAGCATCTTGCTGCTCCGAATATCGGACAATTAAAGCACATCGTGCTCAGTCATCTTGAAGAGTTATATGCGTTTTATGGTGAATATTCGGGATGCCGTATTGCACGTAAACATATCGCGTGGTACACCTCAGGTATTGAGGATTCAAATGCTTTTAGACAAGCGATGTATGGTGAAGAAACCACTTCAGGACAATATAAAGTGGTGGAGAAATTTTTGTCATCTCAGCGAGTTAAAGACAATCAACACTGTTATTAATTTTTGATAGCTATTAAGCTATGGGTGTTCAAAATAGGCTTAACTTATGGTTTAACTTATGGCTTAATTAGTAACGTAAGTTTGCAATTTTAGTCCCTTATTGAAGTCGCCTTTTACTGAAGTCCCATCTTTGAGATCTTATAATGCTTGAATCCTCCAGCAGACCCGAGCCTAATTTGACACCTAAACCGACTAATGATGGTACAAATACGCAACCAGTAATTAGTGTCTCACATCTTGCTATCCAAAGCACAGAGGCAACCTTAGTTGAAGACTTGTCCTATCAGATTGGTCGTGGTGAGACGTTAGCGATCGTCGGTGAATCCGGATCGGGAAAATCTATTTCAAGTCTTGCCCTATTAGGTCTATTGCCTGAGAGCTTAACCGTTCAAGGTGAGGTAAAGCTGGAAGGAGTGGGTAATCTGCCTGTTGCGCAAAATACAGATAGTTTTGCTCAAAAACAAATTAAACGAGAGAAAACGCTTAAACAAATACGTGGCGCAAAAATTGCGGTAATATTTCAAGAGCCAATGACCGCCTTAAATCCACTACATACAGTGGGTAAGCAGATAGCAGAAAGCTTACGCTTAAAAGGCACGCCTAAGTCTCAAGTTAAAGCGCGTATTATCGAATTGCTTGAAGATGTCAATATCACAGACCCCCAATCAAAACTCAGCAGATACCCTCATGAATTATCAGGCGGTCAACGTCAACGTGTGATGATTGCGATGGCATTGGCTCAAAACCCAGATGTATTGATAGCGGATGAGCCGACTACCGCTTTAGATGTTAGCTTGCAACATGACGTCCTAGAGCTGCTAGACAAACTTAAAGATAAACATGGTATGGCAATGCTGCTGATTAGTCATGATTTAAACTTAGTACGTCGATATAGCGATCAAATTATTGTGATGCAGCAAGGGAAGATCATCGAACAAGGGCTGAGTATCGATATATTTACCAATCCGAAGAGTCGCTATACTCGATCACTCATAAACCATGATTTTGGTACACCGCTAGAAATCAGCACGGAGGCAGATAAAAAATCTGTGTTAGCGGTCACTAATCTGTCAGTGGCATTTCCTGCAACAAAGTCTTTATTCGGCAAAGTCAATCAATGGGTACCAGCGGTCGATAATATTAGCTTTAAATTGGCTTACGGTGGATCACTGGGTCTAGTTGGTGAGTCAGGATCAGGAAAAACGACTGTTGCATTGGCTTTAACTCGATTGCTGAGTAATCAAGCTAAGATAAATGGTCAGATTGTTATCGATAATACAGAAATAAATAGCCTAAGCAATAGACAACTCCGTCAATTCCGCTCTGAAATTCAAATGGTGTTCCAAGATCCTTTTGCCAGTATCAATCCTCGCTTTACGGTCATGCAAATCATTGAAGAGGGCTTGCTGGTACAAGGGGTTAGCAAACTAGAGCGCGCGCAGGCTGTTTTTGAGGTACTAGGTACGGTTCAACTACCTGAAAGCCTAGCCCATCGTTATCCCCATGAGCTATCTGGTGGTCAAAGACAACGTATTGCGCTGGCTAGAGCCCTGATTATGCGTCCAAAAGTTATCATTTTAGATGAGCCGACTTCTGCTTTGGACAGCACAACTCAAGTCGCCGTGGTACAACTGTTAAGAGATATTCAGCAAAAATTTGGTATTAGCTATTTATTTATTAGCCATGATTTGAACGTTGTTCAAGCATTGTGCCAACATATTATGGTATTGAAATCAGGTAAGTGTATTGAGTATGCAAGTACGACAGAATTATTTGCAAACCCGCAACACCCGTATTCAAAATTATTGATCAATACCAGTGTGCAAAGTAATACGTTCATCCTTTAATGACCGTTTAACATAAAAAAAGCATTTGACTACAATGCGCTCAGTTTAGAGGGCGGTAGCGCCGCCAAGAACTCACTTCGCGCTTGCATATCTGTTTTATAAACGCCCAACATTGAGACCGTACGGGTACTTGATAGCTGTTTACTAACGCCGCGCATCATCATACACATATGCGAGGCGTCCATTACCACACCGACACCACGGCACTCAGTCACTTCCATAATGGCCTCAGCTACCTGCTTAGTAAGATTTTCCTGAATCTGCAAGCGTCGTGAGAACATATCGATAATACGAGCCACTTTTGATAAGCCAAGTACTTTACCATCTGGCAAGTAGCCCACATGAGCTACTCCCTGAAAAGGCAGAAGATGATGCTCACATAGTGAATAAAACTCAATATTGTGCACCAATACTAGCTCAGAGTTATCTGTTGGAAATACAGCATTATTTGTCACTTCTTGAAGTGATTGGTGATAGCCTTGGGTTAAATAGCCAAATGCTTTGGCAGCACGAACTGGGGTGTCTATTAACCCTGGGCGACTCAAGTCTTCGCCTGTAGAGGCAATTAGTTTTGAATATAGATCTGGGCTAGGAAGCCGAGGATCTAAATTGTCATTTGAAGCATTAGATTTAGAATCACACATATTTTTTTAGTAGCAAAATAAAAGAATGCTATAGCTTAACGGCTACAAATAAATTGTAAAGGTCTTTGTCAAAAAATTGTCTAAAAATAACAGAGTATTTTATTGTAATCAGCAAAAAGTTTAAATAGAAGGTTGTTGTCTCCATTTATTTACTTATTAATTTATTAATTGGGGCTGATACTGAGTAGTTGATGAATGATTAAGAATTAAACAAGATTAAAAGTAAAAGATATATAGCATAAGATTTAAAACAACCGAGGTAAGTTGATGCCATGGTAAAATATATGTATATCACCAATATATTATAAATGGAGTAGCCAGTTATGTTGTTGCAAGGAAAACGATTTGTCGTGACAGGGATTGCCAGTAAATTATCTATTGCATGGGCGATTGCTGAAGTATTACACCGGGAAGGGGCGTCTTTAATATTAACGTACCCCAATGAAAAAATGAAAAAAAGGGTAGACATGGCAGCTGAGAAGTTTGAGGCCGACATGGTTCTGGAATGTGATGTCGCTTCAGATACAGAAATAGAAAGCTGCTTTAAACAAGTTTTTGATCATTGGCCTGATGGTATCGATGGGGTGGTACATGCAATTGGGTTTGCCCCTGCGGGAGAGCTTAATGGTGATTTTACGGAAGTGACCACCCGAGAAGGCAGTGCTATTGCTCATGATATCTCAGCCTATAGCTTTGTGGCGTTAGCCAAAGCCTCTCGTCCTTTACTGGCGAAACGTCAAGGCTCATTACTAACGTTAACTTATCAAGGTAGTACTGCAGTATTACCTAACTATAATGTAATGGGGATGGCCAAAGCAAGCTTGGAGGCCAGTGTCCGTTATCTAGCAACATCATTAGGAGGCGAGGGCATTCGCGTTAATGCCGTTTCAGCAGGACCTATTCGCACTTTGGCAGCCAGTGGTATTAAGTCGTTTCGTAAAATGTTAGATATTAATGCCAAAATAGCACCCTTACAGCGAAATGTTGATCAGATGGAAGTGGCGAACGCTGCTTTATTTTTATTGTCCCCTTGGGCATCGGGTATCACAGGGGAAATATTATTTGTTGACGGTGGGTTTAATACTGTCGCTATTAGTGAGCAGCTATTTCATTTAGTAGAAGAAGATTAGACACTGAAAACCAGATTAAATTATTTAAACAAAAGTAGTAAACAGAAAAAAATACACTATGGGTGTCATAGTGTATTTTTTTAGAACTTTTTAAATTAACCTAAAGCTAACTTTGATTCATTTATATACTTATCAAGATATTACTCGTCATCTTCAGATTCATGATCTTCGTGTTCATGCATACCTTTCATCATATCTAATGCTGAATCATCAGTACGTTGTTGATCGTTTGATTCTAAATGATCTTGGTTAATATCAGCACGTGACATTTTTGTGGTCTTATTAGCATCGTTTGACATAATATGTCTCCTTGAGGGTGGAAGGACTTCAAATAGTAAGAATTAATTTAATTAGAATTAATTCTTTTTTAATTAAGTCCTCTAAATGGTTTGATTTAATTATATAATGAATTATAGTTTTTTGTGTTTACATATGTAAACTAATATAGGTCACCTGTCAGAAATACGCGAAAATATGACTTATAGTCATTAAATTGTAATGGTCTGGTACACGTATTATTCAAAAACTAACATTAAATACTAAAAATCTAACCAGATCCATCCATTTTCAAGCCAACTTACTACTGTTTCTACAGTTACTTGTGCCTGTTTAATATCTTTAACCGTTAAAGGTTCTGAATCTGCAATACGTTTTAATAATCCGGCTTCATTTTCACCTAATTCTGTTAACAATAGACCATTTGCATAGACTGATAAATTATTATTGATTAGGGTATAGATAAGTCGACTACTGTAATCAATTCGGATAAGTGCCCCTTCATCAAGTGCATGAGCGACTTGAGCTTCTGTCAATGTCTCTTCTGGTATCAAAATATCATATTGGCGCTTGCTGACCACCTCACTAACGGCTTGTTCAATAAGTTTATTGCCAAGATCAGACTGCAACATAGTAAGCAATTGCGCTTTAATTTGCTCAATACTTGATTTTTGAACCTCACCGGGCTTTTGTAACTGCTGATCGAGTAAAATAGGGACAAATAAGCTTGGCTCTCCGGTCGCCGTATCTACCAAGCTGTCCAATACTTGCATAAGATTGGGTCGTCGAAAGCCGAACGAAAAGGTCAAGCAATTATCTTGTGCCACACCATAATGTGATAGCTTAGGGGGCACGTATAGCA
Organism: Psychrobacter sp. CX5; assembly: GCF_057621535.2. Lineage (NCBI taxonomy): Bacteria > Pseudomonadati > Pseudomonadota > Gammaproteobacteria > Moraxellales > Moraxellaceae > Psychrobacter > Psychrobacter sp. CX5. Next base: position 2,482,382 of record NZ_CM177735.1, read on the forward strand.
CATCACCAGGCTCAAGGATTTCATCTAGAATGATATCGCCCATGTCATTAAATATACGAATAGGCTGATTGGCAATAAACTCGGTGCTCTGGTCACAATACTGACCAAGTTGCCAACGTCTATGTCCATAGCCTTGTGCCAAAAAGACATCATAATCATCATAGTGTTTACCTACAGAGCCACCTTTAGGCGCGTAAGATACCATAATATCATCGCGCTGCCATTGGGGAATGAAATTAAAGGCATTCCATAATAGTCCGAGCTCAGGCGACCATTGCTCAAGATTTTGAACCAATACGGTCCATTGTTCGGGTAAATCGGCAAACATCTCTTGTGTCAGCGGGCATTGCTGCAGCTTCCATTGTTCTGATGGCGCGTTAGATTCAGAGACGATGTCAGAGTGTTTATCTGCTGGGTGTTGTGTGATTAAACGCGCGGTTGCCATCTCGTCAAGACTAAGATCTAAGATATCATCAGGCTCAAACATGCCGACCAGCTGTGGCAATCCTTGTTTAATAAGTAACGGTTTTTTTTGCCAATACTCCGCTAAGAATTGTTCAGGGCTTATGGTATCAGGCAAACAAAATTTGATGTTATTCATTATAAATCCGTTATATTTAAAATGGGGTTTGAACTGAAGTGATATAATACAACCCAATATAAAGTGAGTCGTTGTATTAAAAAAAGAGCATGTTTAGAGTACAGCTTAGACAGTGTACACTTGACCTATTATTCATTATCAAGCTTTAAGGTAACTCATGAAAAAATTCACCTTATTAACCCTTATTATCAGTAGTATTCTTTTGCAAGGCTGTGTGCATAAGCTGGTCACGGTGCCGGTCAAAGTCGCCTACAAGACCACCAAAGGCGTGGTAAAAGGGACTGTAGCGGTCACTAAAGCGGTGATTCCTGGGGGTAAGGATGACGACGAAAAAAAAGATTAAATGAAAACAAATTAAATGAAAAAGATTAAATGAATTACAACTTTGTATTATGAGGCTAAGATTAAGCATCATAACAATCTATACCTTTATCCCCGCTCTCAACTTATTGAATTTCACTGTAGGCTGGTGCTTTTAGCCCAGCTAATAAAGATACTTAATAAAAATGCTGGGCTAAAGCCACAGCCTACGTTAAGAGTTGAGAATGAGGTACCTTTAGTATCTAGAGTATTGATGTTAAAAAATTGGCCGTTTATTAAGCTAGTTTTTGTACCGAATCTTATGTTGACCATATAATATAGCAGAGCCTATTAACGCCCCTATAAAAGCCAGTAGTATGTCTTTTTGTGCATCCCATATATCGCCTTGTTGACCATTATACGCTTCTGCGGATTCTGGCGATAAGGTCACACCTAAAAACCACTCAAACAACTCATAAAGGGTACTACTAGCCAAATTAAATTGAAGTACCAATAACAAAATGGCTTTTGAGGACAGGGACGGTAATAGTGTTTTAAAAATATCTTTCATTAGAGGTAGTAACAATAAGCCATAACTAAAATGTACCAACCTATCGTACATATTGCGCTGCCAGCCGAACATCTCGTTTAAATTAAATCCCAACAGACTTTGCGACCACTCATTGTAAGGTACATAAGAGTATAGATATCTGGCACCAATAATATGGATCACTATAAATACGCTTGCCAGCACAAACGAGGTCGTTGTACTGGCAAGATAACGATAGCACCCCCAGACCATTGCCATAAATAGGACAGTGCCCAATTGATGGAGAAGATAGTCATTCCAGCTAAGAGGTTTAATACTTGCCAATATCATTGCAATTACAATAATGATTAAACAAGCCTTCACTATAGGGCTAACCCTTGAATATCCTTTTTGGGAAAAACCTTGATCCTTAGGGTTTAGCATACGTTTCGATTCATACTATTAGGGGGTGGATGACAATTCAATAACCTAGTTCTACTTAACCTTTTTTAACATAGCCTTTTTCACCATAGCCTTATAGCTCAATAGAGCCGATGTTAATTAAACTTAAAGCTTTGCAATCCATTGTTCAATTGCCAAAGCCTGCTCGTCGGCATTACCAATATAAGTCGCAGGTGTTAGCTCACGTAAACGCTGTTTATCTGCTTCTGGTACGGCGTCTAATTCATCACCATTGACAAATTCAAGCATTTTTTCACGGGTCATGGCCTGACCGCGCGTCAATGCTTTGAGTTTCTCATAAGGGTTTTTAACACGATATCGACGCATGACCGTTTGAATAGGCTCAGCCAATACTTCCTGAGCATTATCAAGATCGCTATTTAATTTCTCAGGATTTACTTCAAGCTTACCAATACCTTTTAAGCAGGCATCATAAGCAATCATACTTTGGGCTAGGCCAACCCCAATATTGCGTAATACGGTTGAATCAGATAAGTCACGCTGCATACGTGAGATGGGTAATTTTTCACCTAAGTGCGCCAGCATAGCATTGGCAACACCTAAGTTACCTTCAGAATTTTCAAAATCAATCGGGTTCACTTTATGTGGCATGGTAGACGAGCCAACCTCACCTTCTTTTAACTTTTGCTTGAAATAGCCTAAGCTGATGTATTGCCAAACATCTCGGTTAAAGTCGATTAATATGGTATTAAAACGACGTACGGCATCAAACAACTCAGCGATATAGTCATGAGGCTCAATCTGAGTAGTATAAGGATTAAAGGTTAATCCTAAGCGCTCTGAGATAAAGATTTGAGCATGGGCAGTCCAGTCTACCATTGGATAAGCGGATAGATGGGCATTGTAGTTACCGACCGCACCGTTAATTTTACCCAGAAGCTCAACCTGTTTAATTTGTTTAATTTGGCGGGCTAGGCGATAAGCAACATTTGCCATCTCTTTACCTAACGTCGTCGGACTCGCTGTTTGTCCATGCGTACGAGAGAGCATTGGCTGGGTAGCGTGTTGTTTAGCAAGACTAACGATAGCGTCAGTAACCGCTTGCAGTTTATCTACCACAATCTCACGACTGTCTTTTAACATCAATGCGTAAGATAAGTTATTGATATCTTCTGATGTGCAGGCAAAGTGGATGAACTCTAAGCTTTGCTCTAACTGATCATTACCGCGAAACTGGTCTTTAATAAAATATTCAACTGCCTTAACATCATGATTAGTGGTTTTTTCGATGTCTTTGATAGCTTGCGCATCGGCTTCACTGAAGTTATCAACAATAGCATTCAAGAAGTCATTGGTCTTAGCATCAAATGGTGATAATTCAGCGATGGCATCGTTATCGGCTAAAGCTTGTAACCAGCGAATCTCAACAGTAACACGGGCTTTAATCAGACCAAACTCTGACAAATGGGCGCGTAATGTATCAGCTTTGCTGGCATAGCGACCGTCGATAGGGGAAAGGGCAGTTAAAGCGCTCATAGATATCCTTCAAAATTGCAATTAAGTTTAGTGATAGTTTATAAATAGTTTACAGGTAAATGATTACCTTTTTACGGTCATCAATTATACTTGAAAATAGGAGTCAAAAGAAAACTTACTATACTATTAAACCAACTGGTGGGTTTATTTATCAAGAACAAGCCGCAACATATCCTATCAATTACCCTAATCACACAAATCACAGATTTTGGCAAAGTCTGCAAGCTTAAATATATTAGTCCGCATTGGAGCAAAGATGATGAATAAAAAGGAATTAAATAAATTGGCAGGTTTTAAATGAGTCAGTATGTTCGGATTGATGAGTCTGGCGTTCATTCTAACAGGATGTGTCAATATCAGTCAGCCTAATGAACAGGTTAAGCAAGCCACTAACGTAAACCCAATAGGAAATATGAATTCAAGCCAACCAAAGAGCACTAGTGTATCCAAATATAATACTCAATTACTAGAGTCGCTTAAGAATTACTATTGGAAGCTTGAAAGTATTGAAGATAATGATAGTGAGCTGGATCGTAAATTAAGTCGGTACGATACTATCAAAATGACGATAATCGGCGATCAACGTGAATATAAAATAGGGCTCAGCATGTGTCATTTATTTATTGCAGACCTGACGCCATTGCCAAACCGTGAAAATTCATTATCAGTATCCAAGTATGGTGTTATTCCTGCTGTGTGTGATGCCGAAATACAAGAGTTTGAAGGCTATTTAGCTGAGTTAATGCTCGGTGATAATCAATTTAAGTTCAACAAGGATGATGCAGATCATGCCACTTTATCTCAGCTAACTAACGAGGGGGTTACGCTTAAATGGATAGGAGAAATAACGGAATCTGCAAAATATGGTGAGGGAGAAGAGTTGACTTGGGAAGTGGATAAAAATACGTACCCTTGCCCTAATAAGTTGCAAGAATCTTGTTTAAAGGTGAGAGACGTTAATTATGATTTTGACAACCATAAGACAACCTACGGCGAATGGCGTTTGTTCCCTCAAATTATTAAAGGCTTTGAGCATAAACAAGGTGCTGAAACTGTTTTAATTATTAAAAAATATAATCCAAAAGATGGGGCTGAGCCAATATATGTACTCGAACATATTCGCGAGTGGTATGAGACAGTTGAGGCAACTGCACAGTGAGTTATTTAGAATTAGTTGCGCTATATAAATAAACGATTAAGTCTAAAAAGCGGTATTAAACCGAAGCAATCACATCAAATATCCCACTGATTAAAATATACCATAAAAATAAAGAGCCAATAATATAAGTGGCTGTTATAACATATAAAAAAACAATTTATTCTTAGAATAGTTAGGCTTCAATCTATTAGAGAACGAACAAATAACTTTAATCAAGCACAATAAAATAGCAAGCCATATAACTGCTAACATCAGAAGAAACGTCATGCCTTTGTCCATAACTAGCCCATGTCCATAAGAAGTGACGATTAAATTAATTAAAGTAACATCAGTATTATCATGGAATAAACGTCCATTTAATAATCTATGAAAACATTGATAAATTACTCAAACGACTCAATAACGCCGCCGCCTAAGCACACATCATCGATATAAAACACGGCGGATTGACCTGGAGTAACCGCCCGCTGTGGTTCATCAAAGATGACATTTACCTTACTGGCATCGTCTTTATCAACAAATACTGTACAGCTTTGATCGGGCTGGCGATAACGGGTTTTCGCCGTACACTTAAGACCTTCAGGACTAAAAACCGCACTAGGGGCGACGCGTTCTACCCAGTCCAACTTATATGCGGTTAAGTTTTGGCTTAATAACAGGGGGTGGTCATGTCCTTGCCCGACGATTAATTCATTTTTTTCCAAGTCTTTTTGTAGTACAAACCAAGGCGCCTCAATGCGATCTTTGACACCGCCAATGCCAATACCACCGCGTTGCCCTAAAGTGTAATACATCAGTCCATCATGCTGACCGACGATCTCACCATCATCCGTCACTATGTTACCGGGCTTAGCAGGCAAATATTGCTGTAAGAAATCTTTGAATCGGCGCTCACCAATAAAGCAAATGCCCGTCGAGTCCTTTTTCTTAGCAGTTGCTAAATCGTGCGCTTCTGCAATTTTACGAACTTCTGGTTTTTCAAGTTCACCCACAGGGAACAAGGTCTTGGCAATCTTATCACCACCCACCGCATGTAAGAAATAGCTTTGGTCTTTATTGTTGTCAAGCCCTCGTAATAGACGTGCCACCTCAGTACCATCCTCACGTAAGTAATTCATACTGCGCCGTGTATAGTGACCTGTAGCAATATAATCAGCACCCAAGCCAAATTTTGGGTCAGACGCATAGTCTAAGAACGCCTTGAATTTAATCTCTTTATTGCACAATATATCAGGATTTGGGGTACGTCCTGCTTGATATTCGGCTAAGAAATGCTCGAACACTCTATCCCAATATTCCATTGCAAAATTTGCGGTATGAAGGGTGATGCCTAACTTATCACAAACCGCCTGAGCATCCGCCAAGTCTTCCATAGCAGTACAGTATTCAGTACCGTCATCCTCTTCCCAGTTTTTCATAAACAAGCCTTCGACCTGAAAGCCCGCTTGCTGTAACAAGACAGCAGAGACGGAAGAGTCTACCCCACCTGACATACCAACGATTACTCGGGTCTGCTCAGGATCTGGTACATCACTTAAGCGTATAGCAGGCAGGTTGGCAGCATGATTGGTTGCATGGTTGCCTGCACGATTGGAGGAGGCTGGTGTAGGGCGGTTGTCAAAAGTTGCAGATGTCGTCATATTGGTTAGAAACTATGCTAAAATTTGGCTAAATTATAACACCGATAGGCAAATAATGATAAGAATAGGACAAGGTATTGACGTACACGCCTTTTATGACAATGGTGAAGCAAAGCAATATGTTACCCTTGCTGGTGTCACTATTGAGCATTCACACAGTTTATTGGCTCACTCAGATGGTGATGTCGTGCTACATGCCTTAGCGGATGCGCTACTGGGTGCGGTTGCGATGGGTGATATTGGGCAGCATTTTCCAGATACTGACGATGCCAATGCTGGACTTGATTCGCGTATCTTACTACGTCATGTCTATGATTTAATTAAACAAAAGGGCTATAGCATAGTGAACGCTGACATCACAGTGATGTGTGAGCGCCCTAAGCTTGCTAAGCACAATGTCGCAATGCGTACAAATATAGCTCAAGATCTAGAAACCGATATGGGCAATATCAGTATCAAAGCGACTACTACTGAAAAGTTAGGTTTCACTGGTCGTCAAGAAGGTATAATGGCCAGTGCTGTTGTTTTGATTGAGTCCGTCTAGCTATTAAGGGATAAAATCGTTTAGATTTAGTCAAGGTTTTTAACGTCGGTAATGGTTTTAATGTAATCTGTATGGCATGAATTGAGACTGAGAGTGAATTGACACTAAAATGTTTAACTGATACCAATGTTAAAAATAACTTATCTTTTCTAAATTGCTATGCTAATCATGCCAATAATGATGTACTTTGAATATAGCGTTATTTTAAGATAATAAATTTTGCTATCTAAAAAGTTTGCTATTGAAAAAAAGCGACGCCACATTGTTTTTTATACTTTCAACCCCATAAATTTAATAACTGCATTTGATGAATTGTTTTTAAACTTGCTGCATTTTTAATTCACTGCGTAATGTTAAGTTTAAAATTTTTGATACTTATTTAAGGATTTACTATGACAGACCAAGCTCAAGATATTGAAACGCTCATCCGTAACCAAATTAAAGAAAACCCAGTACTGTTATATATGAAAGGGACACCGCAGTTCCCACAATGCGGTTTTTCTGCTAAAGCCATTGAAGTATTGACTCAAATTGGACGTCCCTTTGCCTTTGTTAATATTCTTGAAAATCCTGAAATTCGTGCCACGCTACCAAAAGTAGCAAACTGGCCAACTTTCCCACAGCTTTGGATTAACGGTGAGCTTATGGGTGGTTCTGATATTATTTTAGAGATGTACCAATCAGGTGAGCTTAAGCCTTTAGTCGAAGAGCATAGTCCTGCTCAATAATTCTATAAGTCTTTGTTATACATGACTTGCTGATAGAATACATCACTCAAATCCATTTCATAAAAGCCTCAGATAAATACTGAGGCTTTTTTATATGCTTTTTTCTCAGAATTTCTTCTTACGATAAGCTTCTAAAATGTGAAATATACTTAGATAAGTAACACGCTTTAAAAGCTTGCATTATTTAGTTTGATTTCATTACGTTATTGTTTTGTATGCCAATACTTTAAAATAAAACAGTCAGCACCATATAAGCTTCAAGACAATGAAATGATTCAAGTTAGGAAAACCATTATGAACTCAGATGCCAAACTATTACAAAAAAAGCAACTCATCGAACAACAGTCTGACAAAATTATCGAGATAGCCGATAAAGAAGAGCACTCATCTTTAAAATGCATCCATTTATTGAGTGTGGCGGGTGGGGCGACCAGTGAAACGTACACTGCGATTGAGCAGCGTATCCTTAAAGATGAAGATACCCATGGGGCCTATCACCTTGCCTTAATGGCCCAGTCAACCGCAGATTTACCGATTAATGTGCGAAAGCTTATAGAGCTCGTGGTATTTAAAGGTAATAATAGCCAGTTGTTATCTTTATTGAAAAATTTACCCGTGCCACCGGTTGAGATGATCAAACAACGTTTGCTTGACAGTGGAGATGAGGACGCTATTGCTGAAATGACAGCTTATTTAGACGTTAATCCAGAAGGCGTTGGCAGTCAAGGTATGCTTGGAAGTGGACAAAATGAACGTATTGTGCCACTAAGTGAAGGTCAATAGTAATATTAGACTGATTTCACTTATTGTAAGAATAGTGAGTTTAAAACAGTCCATTCAAAATAAGCCAATTTAAAATAAGCCAATTTAAAATAAGAAAGGCATACTAGATTTTCTGGTATGCCTTTTCTTTTGACTACGGCTTTATTTTTATACTCAAACGGTCTTTAAATATGCCTCTTATCAGAAAAGCCTTGTCTAAGAGCAACCTTGACTAAGAATCAGCTTAGCTCAAAAAACCTTGTCTAAGGATCTAAAACCATCCTTTTTCTAAAAGATTCTCCGTATTACTAATTTTAAATTGAGAATATAAGTCATAAAAAGCTGCTGGGTCTTCAACCTTATCAAGCAGTTCTCGCTTGTACAACGCCGCAAACATTGCCAATGAATAAGCCGCACAATGAATGGACTTTTTAGGATTAAAAGAAATATCAGTGAAGGCTTGGTATTGCAGCACCTCATCGTGAAGCTGAGGGTTTTGTTTTAACGCATTAATATATAGCCAATCGTAAAATGCAGTTAAGGGTTCTACGCTCCACTCTAACCCTAAATAATTGTAGCCCGTGAGCTCCCCAGAGTTGAATAAGCGCTCATCTTTTTTAGCCTGTCTCGGTGCAGCAGTTAGCAAATCAACAAATGGCCCCCCTTTTTCAAACACCATACTACTATAAAAGGCGTTTTCAACACTATACTGTTGTCCATCTTGCTCATTAGTCAGCTTTAGGCTTGAAGGATTTAATTGAAAGCTTAATTTATTACCTGATTTGCTAGAGAGCTCTAACACTTGCTTAAAGCCATACTTTTTGCGAATGACTTGATGTAAATCATTAATGGTTTTTTTCTTTTGTCTACTGTTAAAACCGACATGCTGCTCAATCCTAACCATATCTGTTTTGACGAGACTATCACTGCCGACTCTGGGCATAAATACGGGTTTGTGTTCTACAGCGTTCTGTACTGGTAGCATTGCGTTGTGCCTTTTTGTATTCGATAACTATTCATATTTTATAACTATTCATATTCAATAAATAGGTTCAATCTTAGCGGGGCAGTTTATCTTATTATCAACTATTTTTCTTGGAATATTTTTGGCTTCAGTAAAGCGATAGCAGCTAGTATATCAGCACTGCTAAGACACTTTATAAATAAGACAGCATATATAAAACAGCACTTAAATTATTTAAGAGAAGTCGTACTTGTCATTGATACCATTGGGGGCGATAGGTAGATAAATAATTAATTCAACACCAGTAGTTAGCGGTTGCTCTACATTATTAGCTGTAATTTCAAGATTATTTGCAACTTCGAGGTTGTGAATTGTGACCATACCGCTATGACGTTCGATAACTTGTTTTACCAAGGTGAGACCTAGACCGGTGCCTTTTTTACCCTGAGATTGATAAGCAGTGCTTGCCGTATTGCTTGGAGGGTTTCTTAGAGGGTTGCTTGAAGGGTTGCTTGGAGTACTTCTTGGAGTACTGCTATTATTAGTCTCTGATACCACTGCCTGCCGATGATATTGATGCGATAAGCTAAAGTAACGGTCAAAAACTTTTCCGAGCGCATACTCAGGTATCAAATCACCATTATTAATAAATGATACTTTAATATAGTTAACTTTATGGATAGTATGCTCAGCAAGATGAACAATGACTTTGCTCTTGGCAAAATATAAAGCATTATCTAATACATTTTGCAGGGCTTGAGTGATCCAAAACTCATCTGCCAATATGTTCTTATTGTCAGGTTCAGGGAGTTGACACTCATAGTCAATTTCGACGTGTTGATATTGGCGTTGCATCTCACAACCTGCGATCAAAGTCTGTATTAGCGAATCTGGATTGATAGGCTGTATGGCAAGCTTAAAGGTGGGCTGCTCGATTTTTGCAAGTAATAAAAGACGGTCAATCAACGACTGTAATTTTATGCTTTGCTCAGTGATGGTTTGACTGAGCATCAACCGATCTTCACCTTCTAAATCTGTCTCTTCCAGCAGCTCGCCACTGGCTCTAATAGCCGTCAGTGGGCTTTTTAATTCATGGGTGAGGGTGTGCACGTAGTCAGTCACATAGGCTCGATTTTCCAACCGGTGCTTCATACTCTCAATGGTGTCAGTCAGCTCATTTAACTCACGACCCATATAGAAGTAAGGCTTTTTGGTATCTTGAGCCAGTGCTTGAGTATAGCGTGTGACTAACATGGTACTTTGTCGCAACCACCACGCCACGAGACCTGCCATGATTAGTGTCACAATACTTATGATTAATGATGCCGTTAACATCTGCTTTCGGGTGGCATTTAAATAAGGGATAACGGTGGAGGTTGGTTTGCCAACACTGACCACGCCAATGAGCTTATTTTTATCATTTGAGCTGAATATGGGCTGGGCCACATACATGACTGAAGTGGCAGGATCGTCATCAATAATACGTGTCGTACGCGCGCCATATTTACCTTGTAGGGTTAAATTGACATCGTTCCACCTAGAGTAATTTTGCCCTTCGGCATTTGAGTAATTTTCAATACTGTTAGTAGGCAAAGAGTCATAGATAACTATCCCGTTTTGATCAGTAATATAGACGCGAAAGCTACTGCGTGTTTTTTGATGATACCAAGTGTTGGTAGAGCTCTTTTTTGTGAGAACGGTTGTCTCTGTAGGAATTAGGGTATTTGGCGATAGGTTAGGCTCTAAAAAAGCATCATCAAGCATGGCTTGATAATTAGCGTTATAAATCTCGCCAGATTCAATAGCAGAGCGTAGACTGGTTGCTAACAGCTTGGAGGTATCCACAAGCGTATCTTCAATGACTTGCTGGGTAATAGGGCGCACATAATTAAACAGCTGATTGAATACGACAATGCCCGATATGACGACTATAACACCGACGGCAATCCAAATTCTAAAAAAAAGACTGAGGTTTAGGATCTTTTCAGGCTTATCTACACTGGCAGTAGGAGGATTTTCTCTACCTATCGGGTGCAGTTTGGCATACCAGTTATTGGCATCATCGGCATTAGAACTTTGCTTAGCAGTTTTTTTTTGGGCTATATTCTTTGAGTTTTTACTGTCATTAACGGTTGGTTTTTTGAGGTTTAATGGGTCTGTCATGAGGCGCACAGTCCATAACCTAAACCGCGATGGGTATGGATGATCTCTACGTCATCAAAGTCGCTGACTTGTGAGAGTTGCTTACGGATAGACTTCACATGGCTGTCAATGGTGCGCGCCAAGCGATGATCTGGATAGTCGCTAATAGCATTTAGCAATTGCTCACGGCTAAAGACTCGATCGGGATTCGCCAATAAGGCTAATAGCAGTTTACGTTCTGTATTGCTAAGCTCGAGCTTATGATCATTCCAGTATAGGGTATAAGTAAGCGGCTCATAGCGCCAAATTCCTGAGTCGAGTTCAAACAACTGTGGATCTGTGGTGACGTCTGGTTGATTACTTTGGTTATCAACCGTGGTAGCCGTCAGTTGCTCTCGGCGCCAAATGGCTTTTAGTCTTGCGACAAGCTCTCTTGGGCTAAAAGGCTTCGGACAATAATCATCACCACCCATCTCTAGACCCAAAATTCGATCTACTTCATCACTACGCGCAGTCAAAAAGATAATAGGCAGCTGTTTTAAGTTGCCAATGTCATCTGAATGGCGGATATTCTGGCATAAGTTTAAACCATCACCATCAGGTAGACCTACATCTAATATAATACCCGCTAACGGATGTTGCTCATCTTGAAACTCTTTTAACGTAGGCAGAACACTGCTGGCATTGTCAAGCCAAGTCACTAGCCAGCCCTCACGCTTGAACGTCACTCTGAGCGAGGTGGCAATCGCTGGATCGTCTTCCACTATTAAAATATGAGGCGTAGGCTGAGTATGAGTATGTGATACGTTGCTAGGGGATGAGCTCGGCAACGAACTTGAATCTGATTTTGATGAGGTGCTAACGATGGCGGTCATAGGGAGTACCAGATAGGAATGACAATGATAAAAGTTACGATGATAAACGTTTCGATAAATACAGTTTTATATGTTATCCCTAATCCTAGCATAGCCCACACTAAAAGGTAGGGTATTGTGTGTGATTGAGATGATCAATAGATGAAAAATTTATGAATAGTGTCGTGAATTAATTTTATATAGTCCCTAGAATAAAACAGAAATATTGTTAATGATCATAACGATACCACTGACCACCATCAGTATCAGTAACAACACTCGAAATTGTTTGACACTCATTCCCGCTAAGAAATGCTTGCCAATAATGTTGCCCAATACTGCCCCAATCCCAAGTGCAAAACCATAGATCCATAATTTAGCCGTGAGTACACCAAAAAAAGCATAGCTGCTAATCTGTGCGATACCCACAAAAAAAGAATTGGCCGTTTTAGTGGCTACTAAGTCCTCTTTTTTTAAACCACTGTTCATATAAAATGGATTTAAAACGGGTCCAAGACCACCGACGATAGTACTAATAAACGCAACTAAGAAGCCTAAAGGGATGAAGCCTGATTTAGGCATGTTAAAGGTTTTATCAACCTTCCCAAATCTATATTGAAAAATAGTAGAAACTAAAAATATCCCAACGATTAGCTGTATCCAGCCTGCGTTCATTCGACTAAATAAAAGCCCTGCAAGCCATGCACCAACAAGGGCGCTGGGCACATAATATTTGGTCAAGCTCCAATCAATATCATGCCAGAATAATATCATACGTGAGGGTCTTGATATAAAGGTACCAAGATTAATAACGGGAGGAGTGCTAGGTGCGCCAATGAGCCATGATGTCATAGGAATCAAAATGAGCGCTCCGCCTCCGCCAGATACGGTGGATATAATAAAAGCGAGCACGCCAAAGATGAAAAGCCCAACTAAATGCCAAAGAGGGATACTGTTAATCAGGTCGATAAAAGTTATTAACATAACGTTTTGCCCTACTTTTTGTCATATGATACCTTTACTATAAAATAATCTATATCAGTCTCGCTGATTCTACTATTTTTTAGCGTTTGATTTGTTGCGCTTGAACTTGCCTTCCTCGATAGGTCAATTGATAGATTTGGTGTTATCATTTTTATATTAAATATAAGGCGTGCCCTCTCGTATTAGCGAGAACACGCCCTAAACATGTCATTTATACTCATTAACAATAGTCGTAAACTAAGGTCGTAAAACCTAGATTTGACCCCTATTATTGATGAGGGTTTACATTAAAAGCACTGTATTATAGGCCTTTACAGTTGGCGTAATAGGTCACAGTGGCAGGCCAATCAGAGAAAATACCCATAACGCCCACATCTTGAGCCAGTACGTCAATATAGTTCATCATATCGCCATCGTTATTAATATCATCATCAAGACCAGTGTAATACCATCCGCCGCCATTCGCTAGCGGACCTGAGCGCTCAATTGACCAAGTAATAATTTTAAGTCCAGCTTGTTTGGCCTCCTTAGCATACTCTGAAGGCATCATATGACCTTTACCATCGGTAGTAACCAGTAGCCATGTCGCTGGTGCAATGATATTAACCCCCATATTTTTAAGCTCTTGCATGGAGTGCTTCCAAGTTTTAGGGTTGTTTTTATCAAATGTCATCCCTTCGGCAGTCTCATTGCTATCATCGGTAAGATAAACGGCATTTTTGGCGAAGGCTGGCTCATGCTTGATCCAATACTTTATATCCTCAATGTCAAAAGATTGAGCATATACATTATTTGGATTAACACCTGCTTGTTTATAGGTGTCGATAAGCTGCTGACGATATTGGTCTTGAGTGTAGTCTCCAAAAGGCATTTTCTCCGCAGGCGCTTTAAGCTCTGGGGTATGCTTCATGCCTAGCTTCTCTGCAAGGGCAATATGCTCTTTTAGAGTTAGCACTTGACCATTTTGATTATACAGCTCAGTACGCCAAGGCGACGTCGCATTCATATAATCGGTTAACGTTGTTGCTTTAGTATTGGCCGCATCCATCTTGCCTTTTAATGATTTAAACTCATCCAAAGTCAAGTTTGAGGTACGACATTCAATACTATTGGCATTGGTTAAGTTGCCTTTTTCATCAAATTTTGGTGGTGTGGTACAGCGATTAGCCAGATTAGTCGATAAAATGTTAGTTGTGGTATGTAGATCGTTTTGAGCATGGCGGCACACCATTTGATGATCCTTTGTAAACGCCACATCACACTCTAATACACCTGCGCCCATACGTGCTGCAGCCATATACCCATCGAAGGTATGCTCTGGATATTGTAATGGTGCACCACGATGGGAGATTGAAAAGTCTGTCTTTTTGGGGGTTTGAGCTTCGCATGATTTAAGCTCAGTTTTTAACGGGCTGTCATCCATATCATCGATAAGATAAAAGGGTCGACTACCATAGCTGTAACCCATTTGCGACATTGAAGGTTTGCCACTTTGTTGAGTGTTTGCTGAAGGAGAAGCAGTATTTTGAGCTGAGGTGAGGTTACAACCACTTAAAATTAAGCTAGTTATACCTACACAACTTAATATTAGACTGTTTTTCTGCCAGTCTTGATTTAGTCTATCTGATTGAGTTTTATCAGTAGATTTACGAGACAGTGTAGGGGGCTTAACAGACCCAAGCTCTGTTTTGTTATTAAATGAGCTTATCAATTGACGAATATAAGAGGACATTCAACGTTCCTTATTAAAGGCTATGTTAAAATTATGAGATAACCGAATTAAAATCTAAATAGAACTAAAAAGCTCTTTGCGTAAGCTCTAATAAGTTACCTTACATTATTGACCGTTTTATGAAATGGTAACTTTAATTTATAGCTATAATTTATAGGCTTAATTTATAACATTGTTTGATTGCATCAAAAGACAGTAACCCTTTAAACTATCTAAATCTTTGAACGTCCGATTAAATTAACAAACTAACCTATAAACTACCAATCTCATCTATAAGCTATAAAGCACAAATCTAATTCACTTAACTTATTAAAGGATAATTATGACACCCTATCTAGACTGCGTTATTGTTGAACATAACCCCTCGAATAAGACAATCGATAAATCAGTCATTTGGTTGCATGGCCTAGGGGCTAGCGGCCATGACTTTGAGCCTGTGGTACCAGAGCTAGGATTGGACTCAAACTTAGCAGTGCGTTTTGTATTCCCTCATGCCCCCCGAATCCCTGTTACGATAAATGGCGGTATGGTAATGCCAGCTTGGTATGATATTTTGGAGATGAGTCTGGATCGTAAAGTCGATGTGACTCAGATTAAACAATCAGCACAATCTATTAATGACTTAATAGATCGCGAAATAGAGCGCGGCGTTCAGCCTGAAAACATTGTGATTGCAGGATTTTCACAGGGAGGCGCTGTTGCGTATCAAGTGGCATTGACTCATCCGCAAAAGCTTGCAGGTTTATTGACCTTATCGACATATATGGCTATTGATGACGCCTCAAACTATAGCGAAGCAAATAAAGACATTCCCATTAAGATTGATCATGGCACTCAAGATCCTGTCGTTCCGGTGATATTGGGTCAACGGGCTAGTGAAACATTAACTCAGTACGGCTATAAGGTTGAATTCACAACCTATCCGATGGCGCATCAAGTTTGTCTACCACAAATTAAGGCAATCGGGCAGTGGCTAAACCAAGTATTGTAGGCAGGCTTGATGATTATAGCGTCACAAGATATGGTATGAACCCTACTCGCATTGTGATGCCCGAGGTGATAGTGAGCCTAGGAACTTGAAACGTTTGTCAGACTTATTGACCCTATACGTATGTGAATTAACCATAGCCATAAATGAGACCTTAAGCGTTTAAAGGACTAAACGCCACACTAAAAAAGACAGTAATGCAGTGATAAGTAAAATAATAAATAATCTTTTCATCCAATAAGGTACTAAAGGTGGCTTATAGCCTATATCATTTAAGCGTTTATCTAGTCCATCATTAATTGACGCCAGACTATCAGGCGAGGTCAAATCTTGAGTCGTTGGATTGGTTTTTAAATCTGATTTGTCTTTTAAAATAGGTTTCTTTTTTTCTCGTTTGTTGTCTTGTTTCTTTACTTGTTTAGCAACGATTGCGTCACCTTTTTTAGCATATTGTCGTTTTAATTGGCTCTCGTAATCGTCAATTTGCTGTTTAGCCTCACTCATGTCAATACCTTGCTCTTCTGCAAGGGTTTTAATCGCCATGACTAAGTTGTTTTTCTCCACCATTTGAGCGATATGTTTGGGTAATTTGCTAGACATGGTTTACTCTCAGTTGAATTTAAGGCTATAGAATAGGGTGATAAAAGAGTTGTAAAATCAAAATGTATGTCAGTTCTATTTAAAAGAAGTCTTATTTAAATCTAAGTTTTACTAAAATTGTGAACAATATCACTTTTGTATTAACGGTTAAATTTATCAGAATAAATGACAAAAAGCACTCTAACAAAGGTTAAAGTGCTTTTCATTATTAAAAAACTTAAATCATTAATCAATCGACGTAATAACTTATACTAATTCAAAAAACAACCTATCAATACAGGCTAATATGAATAATAAATCAAACGCTGCAGGTTAGGTTCAGTAAGGTTGCTAAAACTAGTTTAGTTTATAGAATCGGTATTACTTATCTTTCCAGCGCTGGATAGCCTCTTTAATAACGTCTTTAGCTTCTGCCACATCGCCCCATGATTCGACAACCGTTGTGCCTGGTTTTTTAAGGTCTTTATAGTGGCTGAAATGGAACTCTAATTGCTCAATTAGACGCTTTGGTAAGTCATCTAAGCTGTTGTAAGCATTGCCATTGTTACGATCATCAGCCGGTACCACAACAATCTTATCGTCCACTTCGCCATCATCCACAAACTTCATCACACCGATAACTTTGGCTTTTAGGAAAATACCAGTGGTTAAGGGTTGTTCAGTGATGATCAAGGCGTCAAGCTCATCGCCATCTTCATCAAGCGTTTGAGGGATAAAACCATAGTTGCATGGCTTTGCAAAAATAGCAGGCTCAACACGGTCAAGTTCGAACACACCTAGTTCACGGTTCCATTCGATTTTGTGGTTACTGCCCGTTGGGATTTCTACTACTACGTTGATTTCACCGCCATCAACATCGCCTGCATCCAAAATTACATTAAAATCAGCCATTTATTTCTCCATTTGAGCGCCCATAAGCGCATATTATAAGTTTTGGTTTTAGAAGTATTAAAATTCACGTAGATTATAACAACTTTTGTCTGATTGCCAAGTTATGACAATATTCCAAAAAAACATTTGTATGTCCATATATTTTATTAAGTTTGAAGTTCATTATTGTATGTCACTGCTTTTCTAAGCTGTGGATGAGTTTTGCACTCAAAATAGAGTCAAAATTCTCTGTATACTCTATATATACATAGTATTAGTTTCTTAATCAAAAACTTTAATCAAAATAAAAGCCCACAAATGTGGGCTTTTATTGAGGAACTGCCTTATAGATTGTTTATTCAGTTATTAATTATTTAATTATTAATATCGTATTACTGAGATAAAAAAATGCTATAAAGCGTCTGTACATTTTCGAAATAGATAATTTGCTGGGTTATTAAAGTTTTTGTTCAACCTTGTCAGCAGTATTAGAAACGCCTTCACCGGCTTTAGAAACATCTTGACCAAAACCTTTAAAAGTGTTGCAACCAGATAAAACAAGTACTGCAGTTAAAGAAGCTAATGCTAACTTTTTCATAATGAATCCTCTATAACAAAAATTAAAATACTGGTATATAAGGATAACGGTTATTGAACGTATATATATTCACAAAGGTAGGTATCATATTGGTAAATAAAATATGAGTAACACCTGCGTTATCCTTGGTAACATAATATATTAGTTATGATAGTTGCGACAACCTATAAATGTGTGTAATTTGACGAAAACTGTCATAGAATTGTAAATTTTAGAATGGTCTCAATTTTGATCACTATACTCAAAGAACTTTAAAGTAGTCACAAGGCAACCGAGTGCAAGTACTACTGGTGTAGGCTTAACGAAGTTAACGCCGTGACTCTTTATAAGTTCGCCGACTATATTATTTTTATTTTAATAAGGCTACATGTATGACGATTCACATAGTATTAGTACATCCCAGAATACCCAATAACACCGGAAGTGCTATTCGATTATGTGCTAATACAGGCGCACAATTACATTTGGTAGAGCCTTTAGGTTTTGATTTGGAAGATAAAAAATTACGCCGTGCTGGCCTCGATTATCATGAATATGCCAAAATGAAAGTTCATAAAAATTGGGAAGATACCAAAAAGGCTTTAATAGACGCAGGATGCAATCGTATGGTGGCTTTAACCACTAAGCTCAGTCATCCTTTTTATGAATATGACTTCAGTGCGGACACAGATAGCTCACTATCTGACAATGTAGCGCTAATATTTGGGTCTGAAACTGCAGGATTAAGCGATGAAATTAGAGCTGATATCGGTGCAGAAAATTGGCTTAGATTACCGATGTTGCCTGACTCACGAAGTCTTAATTTAGCTAATAGTGTGGCTATCTGTTTATATGAAGTATGGCGCCAGCAAGGCTTTGTCGGTGATGAAGGGCGCAGTACGGGTTATACCGAGCTGACTCCTTATGATCCAAAATAATGAAATGTTAACTCTTATCCCTAATTTTGAGACCGCTTATTCTTAAGATTTGCTTTGTTTAAATGAATGGCTTCAAAAAGCTTAAAGCAGAAGGTTTAAAGAAAGAGGCTAAGCAAATTAAAAGTCATAAGGTTAAAAGGTTATAGACAATTAGGTGGCTTCGGTAGACCAGCAATACGATTGACGTGACGAGCCACAAGACCTGTATTAAACATTTGCTGTAAAAGCTGATTACTTATACCCATCTCTGGTAGGGTTTTCATCAAGTATTTTATAAGAGGTCGAGTGGCGGGGGGATGGTTGAACTCACGATGAAAGGAGCGTACCTGTTCGAGAATTTGGTAATGGTCTGGCGTAAGTGTCACCTCTAGAGTATCAGCTAGCTGTTGAGCGATAGTAGGCGTCCATAAGGAGTGATCAATCAGATGACCTTCCTCGTCTAGTTCTAAGTTTTCAATAGCCTGCCGGCTTAGTGTATTACTAGGGTTACTCATAGCATGCTCAATTAAATAATATCAATAGTGTATAAATACTACCTCGTTATCAACTTATTAAAACTCATTGTAGGCTGGTGCTTTTAACCCAGCAAATCAAAACCTTTAATCGAAAATGCTGGGCTAAAGCCACAGCCTACGTTAAGAGTTGAGAATAGGGTAAATACTTAAAAACCAATACTTAAAAAAAAGCTGACAAACATACAAATATTGTCAAAATAGCACTAGCTAACCGAGTTTAGAGTAATAACTCTATCCATCGTTAAAGTAAGGTCAACCCAGTCGCTATCGGTAATAGAAGTCGCTTTACTAAAGTCAAGATTAATCTTAGCACTGTTATTAAGTTGTTCAATGTCATCAGATAACACATACAGTGCGGTTATATCCTCTACCTTGGTATCAAATTCATCATCATAGTTCATCTCTTTTATGTAAGCCTGCAACCAATCTAAATAAGCGGCAGTTTCTCCTAATAATAAGATGCTATCACCTGAATGCCATAATGGCGCGATTTCTCTCACAATCGCCTTTAAATGATTCATAGTCGCATGGATTTGAAATAAGGTCGTCATAGCGGATTCTCTAATGAAATAAATATAACAGCTAAAATGAAAAGACCTGCTGAAATTGATGTGAATCAAAGTCTTCAGGGATAAAGTCAATTTGCCTTCCCACTTCTTCAGGCACCACACCAAATAACCAACTGCTAAACACATCATCAGGAAGCCAAGCAGGGGGTATGTCATATAAGTCCAATGACTTAATCATGCCATGCAATCGGCTGTTAGGCTGCATCAATAGTCCAAACACAGCGCTACTAAGCATGATCTGAACAGAGTGACCAAAGCTTGCCATCGTCAGTGCCAATGCGCAGCCTTCATAGGTTGCCGTTTCAGTGGCAGTGGTTAATCGAATGAGTAAAGACACAGGGTTTCCCTTTTTAATCAAGTCATTTTTAATCAATTAATTTTTAATAAATTAACAATCTAGTTTCAAACAAAATGAGTTATTGTTTATATAAACAGTTAGGCTACATTCGTAATAGAGCGACGATTTAAGTGAAACGCTACTCTACTTAGCCTGCCACTCTAAATGACGAGTAGTTTCATTAATTAAAAGGTAATGACCTTTTTAGCCAACGTCAGTTGCTCTGCTAATTCTCCTAAACCCACCAATTCAAAACCCTTCGCTAAATTATCCGCACTTAGCTTATGACGCTTAGCATTATCTGCATCGGTTACGCCGCGTGTTAATGCGGTACTGACACAGATCGGTAATTTAAGGTCATAGCGCTGGCTGAATTCGCTCCATAATTGGGTCAAACTCTGTCGATCCGCAGTTTGCCAACGCAGGGCATTGCCAGTATGAGCGGCCTCCCCATAAAAGAAAATGCGTAGACTCATCTTAGACTCCTCATTCACACCTTCACTCGTAACGGTATTGAGATATGCTTTTGCATAGCGATACGCATGCCAAGCAATGGGCTGGCTTGGGTCAGCATTAATTAATAATAGGGTAGGAGATGTAGTCATAAAAGTGTCAGTTATCATCAATTTTTGGATTTAATGGGCCTACGCTCAATAGCTAATTATACATGATTGACAGCTATATTATGAATTAAAGGTTTGAATTAATAAGGTTCTACACGCTCTAGCAATGAATTTAAACCAACGATTGATAAATCTTAGGTCTTTTATTTATTAAAATGACTTAATTGTCATAAAACTGTGATTTAAAAGCCACAAAACTGTAAAATCTTTAGTATAGAGTAGCGTTATAGCTCATAAAGCAAGACAAAATTAAGGAAGGTAGTAGGAGTGAATATGCTTAAGCCTAGTGTAATAGGAAACAGTTTGACCCAGCAGAGTCCCTTTATAAGTAGGACCACTCAAAGTGATGATGACTCAATAGGATCAAATGTCGCTGGTTTAAAAAAGCCTTACGCATCTTCACTGTCCAGTCAGTCTCATTCTAAACCTTCCTTACATATTTTGCTGGTTACTGAGACTTGGGCGCCAGAAGTAAATGGCGTTGCCATGAGCTTAGGTCAGCTTATGAATCAACTCATTATTGCAGGTCATAAGGTTAGTTTATTAAGACCAAAGCCAAAAGAGAAGACATCTGAATCGGATAGTCAACTCAACAAGCGGACTAAATCGGCTGTTTTAAATAATGAACAGTCTAAGATTAGTCATGATATCCAAGTCAAAGGTATGATGATACCTAAGTATGCTGAGTTGCAGTTTGGACTGCCTGCTTATTTTACGATCAAAAATCATCTAAAGCAGCTACAACCTGATGTGGTACATATTGCCACTGAGGGTCCTTTAGGGTTGGCTGCTTTGATAGCAGCAAAAAATCAAAAAATAGCGGCCACCACTGGCTATCACACTCAATTTCATGATTTTAGTCGTCACTTTGGGTTAGGCATCTTAGCAGGCCCAATAATGGCGTATTTCAAATGGTTCCATAATGCGTCAAAAGCCACTTGTGTACCCAGTAAAAAAACCTTTAATGACTTAGATGCTCTGGGATTTAAAAGACTGGTCGAAGTAGGGCGCGGCGTCGATCTAAAGCGCTTTAACCCTGCGCATCGAAATGATCAACTTAGAGAGCAGTGGGGAGCGTATCAGCACCACACCGTATTAATCATGGTCAGCCGTCTGTCTCCTGAAAAAGGGGTAGATTTAGTGATCAAAAGCTTTAAAGCACTTCAGCAAAATCAATTACAAAGAGCGGTGAAGCTAGTAATAGTCGGTGATGGTCCTGATAGAGCAAGACTAGAGGCTTTAGCCGCAGACAGTAGTGAAGATATTATCTTTACAGGTGCTAAGATGGGACATGAATTGGCGGAGCACTACGCCAGTGGCGATGCCTTTGTCTTTGCAAGTTTGGTTGAAACTTTTGGCAATGTGGTCGTCGAAGCAATGGCCAGCGGATTGCCTGTTTATGCCTTTGATGATGCCGCGGCAGGCATGTTAGTCACCCCTGAGAATGGCGCTCTTGTGCCGGTTGCGGATAAAAAACAATTCGTGGCTACCATCGCTGCATTACCTAAGATGAAGGTGCTTAAAGAGCAGGGGAGACAGGCGGCAAACTCTGTTTCAGAGTTTTCATGGCAGCGTCCGGCTATGCAAATGCTAGATATGTTTTATGAAGCGCTTAACGTCAATAAATAATTTTTAGATAAGTCGTTTTTAAGTCAGTAATTCTTAAATGAATCAGGACTTATACAACATTAAAAGTTATAAACCGTCACATTTTCAATAGTTATAAGGTTATCAATAAAAGTGAGAGAGTTATTTTTAGTAATGTACACCTAGCATCAGAATACACATAAGGGGAAACGTCTTGAAATCTTTCAAATCTAAAAGACCCGCACTAACCAGCTTAGATCATAAAATTGAGCCTAGTCCTGTGTTCACCCTATTTTCACGAAACCCAACCTTAGCCATTTATGTGAACTACTTTATTTCGTGGGATACCAGTCTCTGTATTCATATAAATCGCTATTCTACCAACTATGTTGTTGCTACCTTCTTTAAAACGATAAGCCGACTAGGCGATGGTTGGTTTTGGTATGCAATGATGCTGCTATCCTTATTGATGTACGGTATGGAAGCTGTGTTACCGCTAATGACAACCATACTAGTAAGTACGATTGGCTTAATTATTTACAAAGTGTTAAAGGTTAAAACTGTTCGCCCAAGACCCTATCAGGTACATCAAGTCATCGTATTAGGCGAACGCCCTTTAGATGTATTCAGCTTCCCATCTGGTCATACTCTTCAAGCGGTATTATTCACAGCCACATTAGGCGGTCATTTCCCTGAACTGTTGCCGATCATGCTACCCTTTACCTTATTGGTCGCTTTATCGAGAATGGTGCTAGGACTACATTATCCCACTGATGTCGCAATCGGTGCTGCTATCGGCTATAGTTTGGCATTATGGTCACCAAATTTGCACAATTTTATAAGCCAAAATCTACTACTGGTCTAAAAAGATCATAACGATAGATTACTAAGACAAGTTTTTTTATTTTATGCATAATCAGGGACTATTTAATAGTCCCTTTTTTGGCATAAAGATATATAAAATTAACATGATTAGTCATCTTATAATTTAAATTTATGTGATAGGCTTATAGCACACGAGTATTTTTAAGGAGTTGTGCCGTATCATGCCTTCAGATATCAGCAAACCAAGCAATATCCATCAAAACCCTCCTGTATTGACGCCCAGTCAAATAACGGCAGAACATATCGAGACATTAAGGCTCGCCAGTCCCTTTGCCTATCAAATATGGCAGAACAAAACCACTACCTGTCAACACTTTATCAGCAGCTATCCTCTAGGGGAGCCACTAACTCGCCAACAAATATGTGATTTGATCGATGACTATACGTTAGACGAAGGTCTAAATGGCGTCCTGCAGCGCGCAGATGAGGCTGGGGTTATAAAGGGTCTGCGCCGTTTGCGTGAACTATTAATGATGCGCTGGATATGGCAGGATGCACTAGGAATTATTAAACTTGAGCAATTAACAGGCGAGCTGTCAAATTTTGCTGATAATTGCATCATATTTGTAAAAGATTATGTCTGGGAGCAGATGGTTGAGCGCTATGGTCGACCTACTTTTATTGATAAAAAGGGTGACCGGCAATTTGATGATATGGCTATATTTGCCATGGGTAAACTTGGGGCGCAAGAGCTCAACTTATCGAGTGACATTGATTTGATATTTGTGCACCGTGCGCGCGGTGAAACAAATGGCGATAAATCTAATGGTACTAAGTCCATTGAAAATAAACGGTTTATGGTTCGGTTAGGTCAAGGCATCATAAAAATACTAGACGCAACCACGGCCGAAGGCTTTGTATTCCGTGTCGACATGCGATTGAGACCTTGGGGTGAGGGCAGTGATTTGGCCATTCACTTATCTGCTCTAGAAAAGTACTTTACCGCACATGGCCGAGCTTGGGAGCGCTTTGCTTGGCTTAAAGCACGTATCGTCAATGAGATTGACGATGCGTTCAAACAAGACTTAGAGGCTGTCGTTAAACCTTTTGTCTTTAGATATTACGTTGACTATAGTGCCTTTGCCGCCTTACGTGAAATGAAATCCTTGATTCAAAACCAAGTCGCCCAGCGTGAAGATTTGGACAATGTCAAGCTTGGGGCAGGGGGGATTCGTGATATAGAGTTTGTGGTGCAAGCCTTTCAGCTCATCTATGGTGGACGTCATAAGCAGCTAGAGGTCAAGCCTTGCTTAGAGGCAATGAAAGTTCTAAACGAATTCGACTTTTTAGAAGACAAGACTTACCACAATCTTGAAGCCGCTTATCGTTTCTTTAGACGTGTCGAGCATGGTATACAAGCGATAAATGATCAACAAACCCAGCGATTACCCAGCGATCCTGAGTGTCAACATAACCTTGCAGTGACGCTCGGCTTTGAGGATTGGGGCTCCTTTATGCAGCGATTAAATGATCATCGCCGTAATGTTCACGATCCTTTTGATCGTATGGTTACGGAGCGCCAAAACCCAAAAGAGTCGGATACTGACAGCGAAAGCAACTTACGACGCTTAAATGACATTTTAACAGATGATAATAAAGCCAAACTTGAGCAATTTTGGCACAGTAAAATGGTTGCCCAATTGTCTGAGGAAGCTAAGCTGCGACTTGATGATGCTTATCCAGTCTTAGTACATGCATTACTAGAACACGAGGACAAACAGGGGTTAGCTAATATTGCATTACCTCGTCTTATCGATTTATTAGAAGCTATTTGCCGCCGCTCCATATACCTCGTTATGCTAGCGGAAAATCCAAATGCCACGGTGAACTTGATTCCCATGTTATCCGCAAGCCCTTGGATCGCTGGTGAGTTAACGCGCTATCCCGTATTGCTTGATTCCTTCTTGCAACAGCGATATCGTCACCTCCCTGATAAAACAGAATTAGCAAATATCTTAAGGCAGCGTTTGCTAAGAGTAGAGCCTAATGATGAGGAAATGCTACTCAACGTTTTAAGATTGTTTAAGAACAACCAAGTGTTAGCAGTTGCCGCAAGTGATGTCTTAGCAGAGCGACCTATCATGAAGGTCTCTGACTCACTAACCGATATTGCAGAAGTGGTGCTCGAATTTACCCTAGAGCGAGCATTTACTGAGTTGGTAAATCGTCATGGTTATCCGATAAATCTAAAAGGTGAGTCTGTCACAGAAGCCCATAGTGGGTTTGCCATTATTGGCTATGGTAAGCTTGGTGGCATTGAGATGTCATATACTTCCGACTTGGATTTGGTCTTCATTCATCAAATTAATGAGCAAGCCATGACCACTGGGCAAAAGCCAGTTAGTGGTATGAAGTTTACCGCCCGTTTGGCACAAAAGCTGATGACCTACTTAAATACCCAAACCCGAGATGGTCGTGCTTACGAGATTGACATGCGTCTTAGACCCTCAGGCAATGCGGGCATGATGGTGGTATCAAGTCGCTCCTTCGAGCGGTATCAACTTGAAAAAGCGTGGGTGTGGGAACATCAGGCCTTAGTGCGTGCGCGTCCGATTTGCGGTGATAGCCGTGTCATGAATGCCTTTAATCATATTCGAAAACAAGTTCTGACTCGTAAACGTGACTTGAATGAGCTGAAACAAGACGTGATTGAAATGCGCTCTAAAATGAAGGATCATTTAGGAAGTAATCAGCAAGATCAGCAACAAGGGAAGTTTCAGCTTAAACAAGATGCTGGTGGTATAGTCGATATTGAGTTTATGGCTCAATTTGGTGTGTTAGCACATGCTCATGAGCACCCAGAGCTTACTCACTGGAGTGATAATGTTCGAATCTTTGAAAGTCTGGCAGAAGCGGGCGTTTGGGATAATGAAACATGCGAAGGCTTGACGCAGGCGTATTTGTTAATTAGAGCAGCGATGCATCAATTGGCGTTAGCCAATGAAGATATCGTCGTGGATGCAGATAACTGGAAAGAAACTCGCGAGTATGTGATATCAAAGTGGAATGAAATTGTTGTATAAAACCGATAATTTAAGGTTTTAATCTGATTGTCCTTTAAAATTTGTACTTTTAAAATTTGTACTTTTAAGGATTGAACTTCTATGGACAGTTCTTTAAACATTCAGAGGCGATTGAATATAACCAAAAAAAATTAATTGCCAAACTAAAAATTTATAGTCAATTGAGTTAGCAGTGATATACTGATTAGTCTAACTATAATTTTGTCGATTTTTATTCTTGGTAACAAAAGCTTATAATCCCATTATTTGAACTATTAGGATATGCACTATGAGTATGGCAACAACCGAAGGCAAGCTTTGGCTCAATGGCAAAATGATTGAACAGCCAGATGCTAAAGTCCACGTCTTAACCCACAGCTTACACTATGGTATGGCCGTCTTTGAAGGCGTGCGCGCCTACGAGACCGAAGATGGTCGTACTGCTATATTTAGACTAGATGATCATACAGAACGTCTACTTGGATCTGCTAAAATTTTCCAGATGAACGTGCCTTACGATAAAGCGACCTTAGACCAAGCTCAAAAGGATGTGGTCAAATTAAATAATTTTAAATCAGCTTATATCCGCCCTTTAATTTGGATAGGTGCTGAGAAGCTGGGTTTGTCTTCTAGTGACAATAGTATCAATGCTATGGTTGCGGCGTGGAAGTGGGGTGCGTATTTGGGTGAAGAGGGTATCCAAAAAGGTATCCGCGTTAAGACCTCTTCGTATACCCATCACATGACAAACGTGACCATGTGTAAAGCCAAGGCTGCCAGTAATTATCCTGTGTCAATTATGGCCAACCAAGAAGTAACTCGCAATGGGTATGATGAAGCCATTTTAATGGATCCTCAAGGCTATGTTTGCCAAGGCTCAGGGGAAAACCTGTTTTTAGTTAAACATGGTGAGCTGCATACTCCTGATTTAGGGGGCGGTGCTTTAGATGGTATCACCCGTCGCACTATAATTCAGTTCGCTGAAGACTTAGGTATTAAAGTTGTCGAACGTCGTATCACTCGTGATGAGTTCTATTTGGCCGATGAAATATTTATGACAGGTACCGCAGCAGAAGTCACACCAATTCGTGAATATGATGATCGCGTCATCGGCAATGGAGGCCGTGGTGAGCTAACTGAAAAACTTCAAAGCTTATATTTCGATGTGGTACATGGCCGCAATCAGAAATATATGGGTTGGTTAAGTTTTATCGATGAGTAGACTATATTTGGTTAATTAAATATGGCAAAGAAAGACCAAGCATATTTGCTTGGTCTTTCTTTGTTCTCATTTAGGGTTTACTATTTAAATTGCTTACTGTACTTAATGTATGACAGGATTATCACCTAGATAGTATAAAATGCACGATACCAAGTGGCAAACTGCTTAATCCCTTCTGCTAAATCTGTATTGGGCTTAAATCCTGTTAATTGTGTTAGCGAGTTGGAGTCTGCATAGGTAGATGCTACATCACCGGGCTGCATATCCATCATGATTTTATCAGCGTCAATACCAAGCTCTTTTTCCAAAGTAGCGATAAAATCCATCAACTTAACGGGTGAATTATTGCCAATGTTATAAATACGATAAGGCGCAGATGAAAGTTGCGGACTGGGGTTTTGAGGATCGAACACCTTAGTGTCTTTGCTACCTGCTGGCGTGTCCAAAATGGCAATAACACCTTGAGCAATATCGTCGACGTAGGTGAAATCTCGACTCATGTCTCCATGATTAAACACTTTAATTGGTCGATTATGTAATATAGCGTCAGCGAATAACATGGGCGCCATATCTGGACGTCCCCATGGGCCATAGACGGTAAAGAAACGTAGCCCTGTACAACGAATACCAAATAAATGGGCATAGGTATGCGCCATCATCTCATTTGATTTTTTAGTCGCTGCATATAGGGAAATAGGATGATCTGTATGGTCTGATGTCTTAAACGGCTGAGATTGATTTAAGCCATAAACAGATGAGCTTGAAGCAAAGCATAAATTATCGATATTATTCTGACGGCAACCCTCTAATATATGTAAAAATCCGACCACATTGGTTTCAACATACTGATGAGGGTTCTCAAGTGAATAACGAACCCCAGCTTGGGCAGCCAAATGGCAGACAGCATCAAATGAATATTCATTAAACAAGGCTTCCATGCCACTGCGATCTGAAATATCTAAACGAATAAAGCTGAAGTTTGACTGTGTTGACGATTGATAGTTTTCTAGCGCTTGTGGTTGTGCATCGGACTGTTGGCTACTAACAACAACGCCTAGCTCTTCAAGCCGAGCTAATTTCAAAGACACATCATAATACTGATTAAGATTGTCAATGCCGACCACCTCATCTCCACGAGCTAGCAGTTTTTGGCAGACATGAAAGCCAATAAACCCTGCAGCACCTGTGACTAATATTTTCATAAAGATTGTCCAAAAAAAGCAGTGTATCCCGACCGCCAATATAGGGTTGAGAGAATTACAGTATTAAAGTGATTGTATTGGTATTTCAACAGTTTAAATCTGAG
The DNA here is from genome assembly GCF_057621535.2 of Psychrobacter sp. CX5. Lineage (NCBI taxonomy): Bacteria > Pseudomonadati > Pseudomonadota > Gammaproteobacteria > Moraxellales > Moraxellaceae > Psychrobacter > Psychrobacter sp. CX5. The sequence goes on from NZ_CM177735.1 coordinate 2,511,299, forward strand.
AATATAAGTCACCCAATCAATAAAAAAAGACCATTTAATCGAATATTAAAGTGTCGTCTATTTTAAGTAATTGGTTCTTTAATTTTCTTTCAACTTTCTTAACGTTACTAGTATTAATCGATTTGAACATTGAGCGTAGGGGTATGATAACTTTCTCACCTATACCGTCAACTAAAACAAATTCTGGTCTGCCTTGACGTGTTTCGGTATACATAATTCCACCGATATTAACCTCTCCGAACACAATATGATAGTCACAACAGTCATCAAAGAACCGATTGAAAGCAATTCTTGCATTATCGTCAAAAAGCCCATCTTTAACCATCCGGTCGACAGTTAAGGGATTTCCAATAGGACTCACTATTTTTTCAGCTACTAACCCTAGACCTTTATCTGTAGGCTCGAAGCCATGAATGGTTTCAATAGGAAATATGAAGTTGCTGTCTTTGTAGTTGTTTTTACACAGCTGTAAATATTGAATCAGCTCACGACGGAACTGTCTATAAATCCCTTGATGACGATTTCCACGAATGGTATTTTGTTCGACTCTTCCACCATCTTCAGTTGCACGCTCACGTATCATTACTTTAATAACTCTGTCTTCATAAATTGGATGTTGGTAGACATATTTATGGCCACCACGGCCTAATAGTTCTAGTTCATCAATCTTTATCATTTAAAATCACCTTAATGCTTAACATGTGAGGATATAATATAGTTTAAGAGATTATGGCAGACAGCTGTGTTATAAGCTGCTCTTAATGCTAATCGGATATTATAACTGATTGCCTGTGTAGCTATTAAAAAGTATTTTTTATGAGAAAAAGTAATTAAAAAGAGAGGTAACTATTTTAAAATAAACTAAGCAGTCTTTTTTTCAATGACATGCGTGATTTCATCTTAATAGGGTTAGGGTATTTATTACTTAGCCCGTAGCTTGATCGATAAAACTCTAATAAGCGAGATGTATCTTTGAGTTGATATTCAAGTAACGTTTCTTCAAGTAGATGAATAAATAGCTTGTCATTAAAGAAAGGTGTTGATAAAGCTTCAGAGAAATAGTCTAGCTTGTGATATAAAGACTCTAAAGCAGGATTTGGAATAAAACTAACATTGCTATATTTTTCTATAAATTTAGGCCAGGTTTCAGTTGAGAGAGATGATTTTAGTAGTTGATATATTTCATTGCTATCGATTTCTGTGTGAGTTGCCAACTGCTTTTTGAATGTGGTTTCATCAATCGGACTGAGGGTGTCGCCTCTAAAATTATAATCTTTAAGACAGTGGAAGTTATTAGTAGTAACTAGTCCAACTAAATTTCCATTTGGAGTTAAAACGCATACAGGCTTTCTGTTAGCAAGGCCTTCAAGTACCACACGTCCCAGCCCGGCAACACCATTATATTTTGGTATTAAAGAAGCGATGTCTTCTATTTCACCAAGAAAGGTTAACTCTAAATTAAGATTTAGAGCTTTTATATGTGACTTAAGCTTTTTAATAGCAGCTTTATGGCCACCACCAGCTACATGAACTTTTGTAATCTCACATGAGTTTGTAGCCTTTAGAAACCTAAGAATAGAGGGAAACTTTTCAGGACTTAGCCTGCTTACTATTAACCAAGCGTTATGGAGTTCATTAATAGATTGTGATTTATACTTATCAAGGTTTATTAGATTTGGGATGATAGATGCTTTGGGGGCTTGAGTATTTATTATGGAGTCAAGGTGTTTAGAGACAGTGATTGATAAGCTTACACTTTTATCAGCTAAGCTTTGGTAAATAATGCGCTCGATGGGTTTCTTATAAATATCGGGTGTGCCATGTATGGTTGAGATGACAGGTATTTTGCATATTTGAGATGCTATAATTGCTGCAAATACAAATTTATTAAACATATGCACACTTAAAACGTCTATATTTTTTTGGCGTATCGTATGAATAATACTATTTACTAGATTAATAAACTCGTTTGCCTCATCTAAGTCATCGATATCGACAGATACCAGGTCATCTATAGACAGTAACTCTACAATATTAGAACTTATCTTTTTTGAAGGCGCGAGAAAAGTGATTTGGTAGTTACTTTTTTTTAAGTATTGAAATTCATCAACCCATCGCGTTTCAATGCCTCCAATGACATCGAGTCGATGATATACAAAAAGTATGTTTTTTTGAGAAGGGTTAGTAATAATAGAATCCATAGTACCTCGTGTTTTATGATGGCTATTTTGGCTTAACTTAAAAGTTTAAATTTCTAAGTATTAGAAGTGGATATGTTAAGTAAGAGCAAATTAAAACCCAGAAGTTTTATAGTAATTTAATAACTAACCAAGCTTTAAGTCATGATTTATTTAAAGGGAATTTCCGTAGCAAAAAGTTGTTCTTTAGATTGATTAACGACTCGGTTTACCTCTCTTTTTAACTTCGCAAAGCCTTTCTTTTTTTCAGCTTTCATTCTTTTTCTACGCTCATCTTCTAAAGAACTTGTAAATACTAAATCACTCTTTCGTTCTTTTAATATCATCTCTTGCGCACAGATGGCCGGTGTCATTTGATATACTGGTTCAATGTGTTTGTTAATAAAAATATCAAAGATGATTTCATCAATAGGCTGGAGTCTACTTTTAATAAGAAAATCAAAGAATTGCTTGGCTCCTTGATTAGATAGAATATAGCCAGCTGCTCCTAAATTTTTGCCTATTAGCTGAGTTATTTGACGTCGCCCTGCCAAAATATTGGTAACTTTCTTTGATAGCAATGCTTTCTTTGCAAACGCTTCAATCTTAATAATATTCCAATTAGGCTGAACCCATTCATAATCATTTAGCAGCTCTTTTGCATCTTCACCCAAGTAGATATCATCTTCAAATATTGTCACGAAAGGAAGTTTGTCCTCGATTGTCTTTTGCCACAAAGCCACATGGCTCATCATGCAAGCTAATTCTCCTGGCGTAAGACTTGCAGATGATAAGTTCAAGCCTAGCTTTTGAGCATATTCTTTTGCAATATCAGGCGTTAAAGCATCAAAAAACTCAAACTCAACCTTGTGTTTAGCAAACTCTTCTTCAATATGAGCTCTACGGTCAGTAGCAGACTGTAAGCTAATAACATAATTATTCATAATATTTACGGCCTAAATTGATAGTTCACTTTGAAAGAAGTATGTTTTTAAGTGCTGACGCTTTGTCTTGCAACATACGCTTTTGTTTCTTTAGATTATAGGAGGAGTCTCTACCTTCTTTTTCTTTACGTTGGATATTTTCAGTCGCTTTAGTGCCTAATATGTCACTGTCTTCTCCCCTAGGGCTAATTAGGGCTGGCCATACTCCCAATCCTTTACCGTTTTGACTCAGCCATCTTTGAAAGAAGATATCGACTGGCATCGTGATTGGTTTACCCTGTTTAACAAACTCTTCGGCACCTTTACGAGACCAAATCAGTCCTAATCCACGAATAGGGAAGTAGTAAGCGTGCCACAGACTATGGTCTTGTACGTGAGTAATATCTTTGGCTAGCTTTTTCTTTTTAGCCGCTATATTAACCAGATACCAATCCAAGTCTTGATGATCATTGAGATACATCAATGTGTCTTCGATAACAGACTTAAAACTGTCTGTCATCTTCATATCATCTTCTAGGACGATTAGCATATCAGCATCAGTCTTAAGAAATTTTTTAGCACATTGATAATGACTTTTATAGCAACCAATCTCTGAGCTCAACAGACTTCGACCTAGTTTTTCTCTGGTTATTTCATCGTTATAGTCTTCAAAACTTGATAGGTCTTTACCACGTCCATCGTAAGCGGAGACTCTTTCAAAAGACCAGTTGATATTATTAAGTTGCTCAGTTGATTTCGCTAACCGATCATTACTACCATCTAAATTAATTAAATAAGTTAAGATTTTCATAATAAGAATCTTTGTTATAAGAGTTTTTGAAGAAGAGTTTTCAAAGATGAAAGCTAAGTTTTTACTAATGATTAACTATGTAGAAACCGAGAATATACGGTCTTTAATACCTTCTAAATGGACAAAAGTGAACCGGGTAGAGTGTCTATAAATTTGTTAATCATGGCATCGTTAATTAGGTTTAAGTCTTTTTCGTTAAGTAGATCGATGCTTTGAATGCAACCATACTTAATTAAGGGATTGTCTAACCCTTCTATAAAACGATTGACACTGCGCTCGTCTTTTAGATAGTTGATTTCGATATCTGGTTTTAGAACAGCCTCACCCTGTTTAATTTTTAGATGATTCATCAAAGAGATTGGGTTGAACTGATTAACATCTCTAAATTTGTATTTGATTTGATTTTCCAATAGCTGAGGGCGAGCTAATAGAAAGTCCTTGAGTATGTTTTTGTCGACAATATGTGGATAGTGATGGATTTCAAAAAACTTATTAAAACCGGCTATTTTAGCACCCATCATTTGAGCAATCGTATGTTTAGGTTGAACGGACTTTCCTACCAGTTTCTGCAAGGACTTTCGGTATTTTAGTTTGGAAATAATAGGTAAACTGTTTCGCCAATGACCATAAATTACCATATTGTTATCTTCTAGAAAGTCACTAACAGTAGCGGGGTGGTTGAAATAAAAGTCATCATTTAAATAAATAAAATAATCGGATAGCCCAGGGATATTCCATAACATGGTTTCTATTGAACGGGTATTAAACGTTGGTAGAGCGTGTTCAAAATTCTTAAACAGTACCTTGTGGTCAATAATACGGATTTTATCTGAATCGCATTGATTCAAAGCTGAAAACTCATCAATAAATTTAGGTCTCTGATCGTCAGTAACAATATAGATATGACGACAGAAAGGAACATACTTAAGAATTGAGCCAATGTTATAGTAAATCTCGTCATTACTGGCAAATCTCGTAGAGCTGGTGGCATCAGACGCAGCTTTGGCATTTTTTTGATATTGAGCTCTTTTAAATTTGAGTTTAGGATCATCTCCATCCACCCAAAGTATAACAATGTCTAACTTTTTTACTGTGTGTTGCGTCATAATGTGATCCAACAGTAACTCTATGAATAATGTCTAGAGGTGTATGAATGACTAAAGTCTGTGATTAATAAAGCCCACAATCAAAACTACCGCCAAAATTCTTTAAGCCAAGGACTCGGCTTTACATGACGATACCATTTACCGCCACCCCCTTTAATGGCATCAGGTGGATTAATTTCACCATGAAAGATAATTATTTTAGCACCCTCAGGTAACTTTGGCGCTTTAATGAAGTTTAAGGGAGTCGGGGGTAGACATTGGTATTTAAAACTCACACACCACGTCTTATCCCAATATTCTAAATGATGATGTTCACGTAGATAGTTAGACAAGTAAGCCTGCTCATGGCGAACTTCAGCGCTGATTTTAGAGAAGTTTTGTTCAAAGTTGCTGAGAAGATTAGGATAGATATTTTGACCAATCTTGAAGCGATATACTGAACTATTACCAACCATACGCCAAGGCTTTTTCCAGTCTCGGATAATGACCACACTGTCATCGTGCTGAGCTTGATAGTCAAAAAAAGCATCAATATTATCAACAATAACAATATCGATATCTAAGAATAGGGCCGTTCCTTCTAAGTCATATAATTCAGGCTTAAAGGTAGTCAGCTTTTTCCAACCACGCTCAGGTAATCCATCTGGTAGATCCAGCTCGGGAATGGGGTAACATTTTATAGCGCTGTCTATACCCGTTTCATCATCCGTTAAGCAGACCATTTCAAAATCGAGGGTTAAATGACGTTTGACCATGTTATATAAGCGATTAACGTATTCAGGACCATATTTGGTGCCCCATTTCATACAAATAACGTAGCGCTTATCTTCTGTTTTAGGGTTTTTAGTATTGAGAGTACCAGCCTGATCAAAGCCTTCTTGATCTAAATCGTTTGTATTAGCAGAGTGGATGGACATTGGTGACTCGCATCATATAAATATTAGGGTTTAAATAATAAGATTATTCGATTTTAACAGATTATACAGCGGCGGTTAATGCTGATTTGATCATCCGACAGTATAGGGTTTGGATTGTCTGGTTGATTTTTATACTCGTTTGGCAAGTTATATTGACGAGTTATTTGGCTTATTCTCTTGGCTTGTTGCTTAGCTGATTGTCTTGTCTAATTGTTTAGCTAGTTGTTATGACTCATTATCAAGACTAGTTATCATGACTAATTATCTAGACTAATTATCTAGACTAATTATCTAGACTAATTATCTAGACTAATTATCTAGACTAATTATCTAGACTAATTGTCTAGCAAATCAGTGTGATTAGGTAATACGTAAGTGTCAATAAAGTGTTGTAGCTCGGTTTCTGTGGCTTTGTAAGGATTATTAATAATAGGCACATGCTTAAAGCGTCTATAGCCCCACATATAATGAGTAGGGAAGGCTCTAATCATAACCTCCATCGCTTTATTTAAAGCGGTGGTTGCCACTACTATATCTTTCGAGTATAAGTCGGGGTCATCAAGTTTGGTGCAATAAATATCAAATCGATTGTTTTGATTACGTACACAGCTAAGTCCAACCAATGAACACTGTGTCTTACTGGCAAGTTTGGGTGCTAACGTGCTACTTAAGGTTTCAATGCCAAAAAAAGGGACAATAACGCCTCCTGATGGCCGTGGAACGTGATCAGGTAGCACAATACTAAACCCACCAGATTTTAAGGTTTTGAAAAGGGCTTTAACACCTGCTGCATTGGTCGGTACTAGGGTAGCATTAAGCCGTTCACGACCTTGCAGAATAAATTCATTGCTAAGCTTTCCCTTAACGGGTTTATACAAAATAGTCGGGGAACCGAATTGATTGAGCCATGCATTCATAATCTCCCAAGTGCCGATATGCGGCACAATGGCAAGCATACCATTTGGATTTTGTAATGCGCCTTTGAGTATATTTTCATTATAGACTGTATCAATTTGACGGAGGCTCCATTCAGGAGGCATGGCCCAACTTTTTAATGCTTCAACTACACTTAGAGCTTGATGACAAATGATTTCTTGTTGGAGGGTATCGCGCTCATTAGAGTTAAGCTCTGGATACGCGAGACGCAAATTGATGTCTATACTGCGTTTAATAGATAAATGGGGAATAGCCTGTGCAGCTTGAGTGGTTTGAAGTGCCACCTTCCGCATGACGGACAATGGCACATATTTAATCAGATTTAAGGGGTTCATCGAATATTTACCTGCTGGTGTGGCAATAATTTATTTCCTTTATTTATGTCCTTAATCTAGGTCTTTAAATAAGGTCCATTGAGTGACATCATAGGGATAATTATTGCCATACCACTTGTATTTACACTGCTTATTAAAATTAAACGATAAAAACAACCAGCCACTAAATACATGTTGAGGGTCAAAGTTCAAATGCTGTATCCACAAACTAAAGTTAGACAGGTTTTAGGCAAAAACAGTCAATTGTAAGTTGTGAATACAGCTTCTAAAAGCTTTATGAAAAGTTGCTTACTCTTTGGTCTCAGTCTGCGGTTTTTCACGTAAACGAATACCAAGCTCACGTAACTGACGGCTATCCACTTCAGCAGGGGCTTGAGTTAATGGACAATCTGCGGTCTTGGTTTTAGGGAAGGCTATCACGTCACGGATAGAGCCTGCACCCACCATTAGCATGATCAAACGGTCTAAACCAAATGCTAGTCCACCATGCGGCGGCGCACCAAACTTAAGAGCATCTAGCAAGAAGCTGAATTTCTCATTCGCCTCTTCTTCAGAGATACCCAGCGCATCGAATACAGCACGTTGCATGTCAACCGTATTAATACGCAGACTACCACCGCCAATTTCAGTACCGTTTAAGACCATATCATAGGCTATAGAAAGGGCGGTTTCAGGATTGTTTTTAAGCTCTTCAACTGAGCCTTTAGGCATGGTGAACGGGTGGTGCATTGAGGTCCATTTGCCATCGTCCGTCTCTTCAAACATAGGGAAGTCAACGACCCATAGTGGCGCCCACTCACAAGTTTGCATGTCCATATCTAGGCCAATCTTGACACGTAACGCACCCATAGCATCATTGACAACTTTGGCATTATCAGCACCAAAGAAGATGATATCGCCATCTTGAGCCTCTGTACGTTCAACAAGGGCTTTAAGCACCTCATCTGTCATATTTTTGATAATAGGCGACTGTAGGCCTGACTCTTTATCAACGCCATTGTTAATGTTGCTGGCATCATTGACTTTGATATAAGCCAAACCACGTGCGCCGTAAATACCAACGAATTTAGTGTATTCATCGATCTGCTTGCGAGTTAATGAACCACCATTTGGCACACGTAGAGCTGCCACACGTCCTTTGGGATCGTTAGCAGGGCCAGCGAACACTTTAAACTCAACATCTTGCATTAGATCTGCGACATCGACTAATTTCATAGGGATTCGCAAGTCAGGCTTGTCTGACGCATAATCACGCATTGCTTCTGCATAAGTCATGCGAGGGAATTTACCAAGATCAACATCTAACATGGTTTTGAATAGGTTTTGGATTAACCCTTCATTAATATTCATGATGTCTTCTTCATTTAAAAAAGACGTCTCGATATCAATCTGGGTGAATTCTGGCTGACGATCAGCACGTAAATCTTCATCACGGAAACATTTCGCAATTTGATAATAGCGATCAAAGCCTGCGACCATGAGTAGCTGTTTGAATAACTGGGGTGACTGTGGTAAAGCAAAGAAGTTACCTGGGCGAGTACGTGACGGAACAAGATAGTCACGTGCACCCTCTGGCGTTGCCCGTGTTAGGATAGGGGTCTCAACATCTAAGAAACCATGGTCATCTAGATAGCGGCGAATGGTTGAGGTCGCTTTTGCTCTAAATACCATACGCTCTTGCATTTCAGGACGACGCATATCAAGATAGCGGTATTTTAAGCGTAAATCTTCGTTTACCGTAGTGTTTTCGTCGTTTAATGGGAATGGCGGTGTTTCAGACTTAGCCAATACTTCAATGTCTTTGCCCAAAAGCTCAACCTGACCACTGGTCATGTTTGGATTTTCAGTACCTTCGTAACGCTTACGCACACGGCCAGTGATTTTTAACACATATTCAGGACGTGCTGCATCAGCGGTGGCAAATGCATCAGGGGTGTCAGGGTCAATGACCACTTGCAATAGACCTTCACGGTCACGCATGTCTAAAAAGATAACACCACCATGGTCACGTCGACGGTGTACCCATCCTGTTACAGTGATGGTTTGCTCAAGTAACGCCTCGGTTACTGCCCCACAATACTCGGTACGCATCATAAATTATTCACTACCTATTATAAAATTAAAGAGTATGTTTCAATAAGAATTTTTATCAAACGTACATTATGCCTAATCTTAGCTATTGATACAACCGAACACCCTTGAAATAATACAAATGCAAACGCATATTAAGAGTTATTGCAGTAGTAAAATCCCTAAACCAAAACTTATAAAATTAAAACCACGAAGTTGCCATTTAAATTGTTTAATTTATCTTTTTAAGCTTATTTTTATACCTAGTCTCAATAGACACGTCATCTAAACGACGTCATTGATACGTCCATATCCATAAGGAATAGTTATGTTGTTTCATTCTGCTAAAAACCCTGTTGAATTAAAAGTTATCCACCTAAACAAAAGCCAAGATGAACGTCGTAAGCGTTTGATTGAGGTAGTAGAGGATAAGCATGGGGTTAAACAATTTCAAAAAGCGTTGGCAAAGAAGGCTAAGCAAGCTTTAAAAGATAAAAGCAAGCATAAATCTAAAGAAAAACGCATTTTCGTATTAGATTTCGATGGCGACATTAAAGCGTCTGCTGTTAAACATTTACGTGAAGAAATTAGCGCCATTATCAGTACTGCCAATGAAAACGATGAAGTCGTGCTTCGTCTAGAGTCAGGCGGCGGTATGGTGCACAGTTATGGTCTTGCGGCTGCCCAATTGGTTCGCCTAAAAGATGCAGGTCTTACCTTGACCGTCTGTGTTGACAAAATTGCTGCCAGCGGTGGTTACATGATGGCCTGTGTGGCAGATAAAATACTCGCTGCACCTTTTGCAGTCATTGGCTCTATCGGTGTGGTCTCGCAAATGCCTAACTTTAATAAATGGCTTAAAAACCATGATATCGATTATGAGATGTTCACCGCAGGCGAGTACAAACGCACGGTTACTGTTTTTGGTGAAAATGATGATGAAGATCGCGCCAAGTATAAAGAAGAGCTTGAGCAAACCCATAAGCTGTTTAAACATTTTGTAACTACTTATCGACCTACGCTGGATGTTGATAGCGTCGCGAATGGTGATCATTGGTATGGTGAAGATGCGTTGCATCTAAATTTAGTGGACGAGTTAAAGACTTCGGATGCTTACTTGTTAGAACAAATGAAACATCACCAAGCTTATGCGTTACAGTCTCGCAAAAAGCCCACTTTTGCCGAAAAGCTAGGCTTAGCAAATGCTGCGCACTCAGCAGTATCTGGTTTTGTTAGTACGGCGACTCAGTCAGTACTCCAGGCTGCAGGTGATAAATTACCAGAAGTCATGACTCGAATAGAGCAAGATATACGTCTTAAGCGTTAGTGATCATTGATAACTCTAGACTCACTGAATAATAGCAGCCGTGTCAAAGCTGTTTTGAGTTCAAAGTAAAGCTGGCTTAACTCAATACGTTCATCCAAATGAAAGAAAGCGACCTCGTGAGTCGCTTTTTTTATAAAATGTTTAGTGTGAAAGACCCAGACTCAATTATCAATGGCGCTTCCCATATCGATGACAAAATGCAGGTGGATGTTGACGAGATATATGATGTCAACGGTCTGCTGACTTCTGGCAGCACAATTGGCAGAATTGTTATTTCACCGATTGATAGTGAGGAGAATCACGGTGGGCAAGTCAGTGAAGATAAAGACTTTGTCGGTTATTTAAACATTAAGAAGTTAAAGAGTCTTGAGCTTTAAAGGTCATGTATTATTTTAGACTAACTCAGTGCATACTTTAGCGAGATTCACTTTAAAATCTTTACAATTTGCCTTTTGAAAATAGAGCTCATATGACAGTTATCATGCACAAGACTAGCCTTCTTTCTCAAAAGTGTTTAACTCATGCAATTAAAGCTATTATTGTTCTTAGCTTATCTATAGGAAATATTTCACATGCTAATGACTATGATAATCTAGAACCTCTTTTGATGTTACCCTGCCAGTTAGACAAGGGTAATTCTCTACCTGAAAATATAGTCTTTCCACCTTATCCCTACCCTTGTGGTTTTGTAGATGGTATTGCACCCGTGATGGGCTTTGACAGTATATCATTTGAAAAAGTGAGTGTGCTTCATCAACAAAAGCAAATTAATCCAAACTCAGCTGATAATATAAAAGTTCCGCAACCCAAATTTGGCTTTGTTAATACTCAAGGCGAGGTCGTTATTCCGTTACAGTACGACAGGATTATGCCAGAATCAGTCACAATAGATAACAAAGAGCAGATCCTATATGAGGCTTCTAAAGACGGCAGGGCAGGTATACTGACAGCACAGGGTGACGTTTTAGTACCATTCGACTATATTGAGGCACAGGTGAGGAGTTATAAAGATAGTATAGAAGTAACAACGGCTAATCTACTGCCAACCAATAGTGCTATAGACAGCGAAACGGTAAAACTTGACCAAATCGAGTTAGGCGATCTTCAGACGGAAGAATTTCAACTTCTACAGGGCTTATATAGTCTAAAAGGGGAACAAATTGCCCCTGCTATTTACGAAGATATCTATATCTTTGATGATTTAAATATCTCCAATAGCTTTAAGATTTCTAATAACAACCACTTCATTCAAGGTGCTGAGGCATTAATTGGTGCGAAAAAAGAGGGTAAATGGGGCTTTTTGAATAGACAAGGTGAGGTAGTTTACCCCTTTGTTTTAGAGTATGACCGTGTAGATCCAAACAGCATGCCCAATGATTTATTAGAAGTTATTAAAGAAGGTAAACACGGTGTGGTGAACCGCAAAAATCAGATCATAATCCCCCTAAAATATGAAAAGATAGAGAATTTTCTAATAGGACAAAAAGTTAGTATTGGTGATGAGCTTTTCAAAGTTGAAAAAGATAATAAACTAGGGGTTATAAATCGTAGCAATCAAGCTTTAATACCCCTTGAATATCATAGTATCAACTTGCGTAAAGACGGTTTGATTAGTGCTACCAAGTCTACTGATACTGCGTCTAAAAATACTAATGACGCTACAGACGATCACCTCAGAATAGAAAAAGCCCCCAAACTTGGGTTAATTACCTTAAACAATGACATTATTTATCCTTTCGAATTAGAAGAATTTTGGTATGAGATTGAGGGCACGCACCTTAGAATTGTCAAAAAAGATGGTAAATACGGCTTGGCTACGTTTATAGACCAACAGTATCAACAAGTTGTGCCTTTTATTTACGACAAATTATCCTTATCAGGAACTAAATCTAATGGTAGAGATAATACGCTCAATCCAGATATTAACCCATTAGATATATATGATGAACCCTTAGCATATATGAGCTTTGATAATGCTCACAATAGACAACATCCAGACTTTGCTACCTTTAAAAACAAACGGTATTTTGTTGCTGAAGTAGGTGATAAGAAAGGGCTATTATACTTGTCAGGTGAGATGATTCTACCTATCAAATTTGATGAAATCGAATACGTTGAAGGAATGAATTATCCTCTGATTGCTGGCGCTCGGTCAACGGATAAAGAGTATCAATATCAATGGCAGTTTTATAATTTAGCTACAGGTGAGCCTAGTAGTGAGGTATTTGACGATATAGACCAAAGCGTGCTGGGATATAAGTTAAATTCTGGACTAATCGCAGTTAAGCAGGGCGATAAGTATGGCTATATCGATTCTAATGCGCAGATAGCGATAGAGCCTGAGTATCAAATAGCTCATCAGTTTGTACAAGGATTTGCTATTGTGCAAAAGGATAACAAATGGCTAGCTATTAATACGACTGGTGAAATAGTACGGCGCTTAGGAAAGTATGATTATGTTAGTGGGTTTGCAGGGTACTATAGGTCAACCGATGATGTGTTAAATAATGGGGTCATGATAGTTAAATCTGCTGATAAGAAAGGACTTATCAATATAAAGGGTAAAATAGTTATACCTTTAAAATACGAGAATATAGAAGAGCTTAAAAGGTTTGAAATTTATGATATGTTTGTCGCTACTGACGAGAATAGCCAAGAATATTTTTTTGATAATCATGGTAAACAGTATTCATATGAAGAAATTAAAGAGCTGGCATTAGAATCACATGATAGACAAAATTCACTTATTAGTTATTGAGTTGGATTTAACTATGTAATTACGGGTAATAGAGTTTATGCTAGCCAATATTTTTATTTAAGTTGGAAAATCCTTCCCAACCCTTCCTTTGAAAAAGGAAGGTAGCTGACCTTTTTGGGTTTAAAAGTGATGCAGTCTGGATTTTAAAGGTAGGAAGCATTGTAAGGAAAAGGTACTTGTAAACTTAAATTTGATGAGTTGACTATACTGAATTCGGGTTATCTTATGACATTTAGATACACCTAAGTACAAACCTTGATTTTAAACACTTTAGCCCTCATAAATCGCTAATGACACTCATTTTATTCAACTATTTCATTAAATATCATCCAATTATAATAAATAGCCTAAGCAAATGCCTACTAGCCAGCCTAACTCAAAGAAGACACCTAACTTGAACATGCCGAATACCTCAGAAAATGATATCCCACATCCCAGTGAAAGCGCTTATGTTGAAAGCCACACAAACGAAAGCCCGTCAAGCCAACGTGATCTTGATAATGTTCAGTCTATGGAGAATGAAAAACCTCAAGATAGGCGTTCAGAACATTCAGGGTTAGAGACATCTGATACGCATAATTCAAAGCCGAATAATTTAGATTCAAAACTGAAGAATTCAAAATTGAACACTTCAAAACCAAGTACTTCAAAAGCGAATGATGAGCCATCAGAGGGGCAAAGTTTAAATGAAAACCCCCTAGTACTGGAGAAGCTACCTGTACTTGCTAAAGACCGCCACTTTCTAAGTCGTTTAGAAAGAGAGCTGAAGCGACCTAATAAAAACACCCCTGAAAAAGTATTGGCAGAGAAAAAAGCCAAGTTTGAGAGAACCAAGCAGCGCTCACAGCAAGCAGTGCAAGAGCGTATGGATAGTATTCCTGACAACATGCCCGCACGACTGAATCACGAGCTTCCTGTCAGTAAGCGTGCTGAGGATATTGTGCAAGCCATCATAGACAACCAAGTAATTATCGTAGCAGGGGAGACCGGTTCGGGTAAAACCACTCAGCTCCCTAAGCTTGCGATGATGGCAGGACGGGGTATAACTGGTCAGATAGGGCACACACAGCCAAGACGATTGGCAGCACGTAGTGTGGCAAACCGTATCGCTGATGAGCTGGGTGAACCGTTGGGCGACACTGTCAGCTTTAAGATTCGCTTTAACGAGCAAGGGTCCGCAAAGTCCGTGGTGAAGCTAATGACGGATGGTATCTTGCTCGCTGAGCTGGGCCATGATCGTTTCTTAACCCGCTATGACACTATTATTATCGATGAGGCTCATGAGCGTAGCCTCAATATCGACTTTATCATGGGCTATCTGAAACAGCTTTTGCCTAAGCGCCCAGATTTAAAAGTCATTATCACCTCAGCCACATTAGATACCGGCCGCTTTAGTGAATATTTCGCTCAGTATGACAACGTCAAAAAACGCATGGTGCCCGCACCGGTTATTGATGTTGAAGGTCGCGGCTATCCTGTGGAAGTAAGATACCGTCCGTTAACCGACGAACCCGTTACTAGCTCTGACGATGATAGCTATGATGATTTTGAGGATAATCTACCACGAGCGGTCGTCGCAGCAGTAGAAGAGTGCTTTGATGATGCTGTGGCAAAAGGCCATCCTGAGCACGCCGATATCCTGATATTTGCGGCCACTGAGGCCGAGATTCGTGAGTTATTAGAGGTCTTAGTAGCGCATGGACCACGCCATACCGAAGTATTGCCCTTGTTTGCAAGACAGTCCTATTCTGAGCAACAACGTATCTTTCAGCCGTCAGGGCGGGGCAGACGTATTGTGATTGCCACCAACGTTGCTGAGACGGCATTGACCGTACCCGGTATACGCTATGTGATTGATTTAGGATTTGCCCGTATTTCACGATATTCCTATCGCTCTCGCATGCAGCGCCTGCCTATTGAAGCCATCTCACAAGCGGCTGCAAATCAGCGCAAAGGTCGCTGTGGTCGTGTGGCGCCCGGGGTTTGTATTCGTTTGTATTCTGAGGAAGACTTTGCCAGTCGTCCAGAATATACCGAACCTGAAATCCTGCGTACCAATTTAGCTTCTGTTATTTTACAAATGGCGAGCCTTCGCTTAGGTACGGTGGAGAACTTTGACTTTATCGAGCCACCTGACGGTCGATTAATTAAAGATGGCCGTCGTTTACTCGATGAATTAGGCGCCATAACGGCTAAGAACAAAGATAGCAATAAACCCATCGCCAAACAAACCCTAAACGAGGTTAAGCTGACTCGGATCGGTCAAAATATGGCACGTATGCCGATTGATCCTAGGCTGGCACGTATGCTGGTGGCTGGTAGCGACTTCGACTGTATGCTTGAGATGTTAATTATAGTCTCTGCCTTGGCGGTACAAGATCCCCGTGAGCGTCCTGCTGAGAAGCGTGCCCAAGCCGATCAAAAGCATGCCCTTTTTCGTCAAGTAGATTCAGACTTTCTGTTCTATTTAAGTCTGTGGAAAGCCTTATATGAAGGGGGAAGCAACAAGCTGACCAACAGCCAACGCAAATCTTTTGCCAAAAAGCATTATCTAAGTTTTCCGCGTCTACGTGAATGGGAGCGAACCTATCGTCAGTTAGAGCAAATGGTCAAAGAGCTAAAGTTACTCACAGACTCTGGCAGCGATATGCCCCGATCATCTAAGAATGATAGCGCCGGCAAAAATACACCCAACAGTCGTCAGGCTCTTAAAGGCTCTAAAAATACAACTGCTAAAAATAACGTCGCAAACAATGTTGGCGCTGATTTGATAGTGGACCATACCGCTAACGGCAAACAAAATGATAACCAGATTGACGAAGAACAACGGGCTGTCAAATATGCCAATCTTCATCGTGCCTTGCTTACTGGGCTGTTATCCGTGATCGCTCACAAAACCGATCAGCGTGGTGAGTATCTAGCTGCGCAACAACAAAAAGCCAAGATATTTCCAGCCAGTACCGTATTTAAGCAAGTACCCCCTTGGGTGATGGCTTTTGAGATTGTCGAAACGTCTCAAGTATTTATGCGAACGGTGGCGAAGATAGAGCCCGAATGGATTATTTCGGCAGGCGGTGATTTGCTCAAATATCATTATTTCGAACCGCATTGGTCGAAGAAAACGGGCAGGGTACGGGCGTATGCACAAATAAGTCTATTTGGTCTTATTATAGTATCTAAACAGTTGACCAACTATGAACAAATCAATCTAGAAGAGTCTCGTGAGATCTTTATCCGTGATGGTCTAGTTACGGGCAACCTGGGTCGTCAAGCGCCATTTTTACAGCATAATATGGATAAGATTGCTGATGTTGAGCGTATTGAAGATAAGCTGCGTCGGCGTGATTTACTAGTCGACGAAGAAGACCTGTATCAATTTTATGAGCATAAAATTCCTGAGCATATTGCCAGTCGTAAAGCTTTTGAGGACTGGCGTGCTGAAATCGAAAAAGAAGATCCCAGATTTTTATTCTTCACTGACGATGATGTGCTTAAAGAGACGGCTCCGACCACAGGTGAGTTCCCAGAAGTATGGCAACTTGGGGACCTAAAACTACCGTTAAAATATGTATTCGACCCTGCCTCAGAAGATGATGGCGTTACCATTCGAGTGCCCCTTGCGGCATTGCCGCAGTTGGATGCCATTGAGCTATTATGGGGGGTGCCAGGGTGGCGTTATGAATTAGTATTGCAACTACTGAAGTCGCTACCTAAAGAGATTAGACGTAAGATTGTACCGATTCCAGATACCGCTGACAGCCTATATGATGAGCTGGAGCGCAACCATCAGGCCGGACTCCTAAACCAGTTATGCAAAGCGCTGCAACGCCGTGGTGTTGTCGGTGTAAAACCAGATGATTTCAATCCTTCATCGATTGATCGCTATCTGCAGCCGCAAATTTGTGTGGTCGATGATAAAAAACGCGTCATTGAAAAAGGGCGTGATCTAAAAGCCCTACAGTTGCGACATGCGTCTGAAACCAGCCAAGCAATCAGCGTCGATAAAGATTCGCAAGGGGTCCATACCGAATTTCCTGAACATTATAAATTTAGTCAAAACCGCCATAGTGCGGGCATTGTTATGAAGCAGTTCTCAGCGCTAGTTGCTGATGAAGCTGGCGAGGCGGTCACCATTCATCAATTTACGGACGTCAGCGCGGCACTTAAAGCCCATCGCAAAGGAGTATTGACTCTAATAAAATCAATGCTTGGTGCCAAGCTAAAGCAGCTAACCAGTCAAATTGATAAAACCTTCAAGCTTGCATTTGCCCCTTTGGGTGACATGGAGAAGCTTAAAACCATCCTAGTCGATGCCACGCTTGATGCCTCATTAGAGGCGCATGCGCCAATTTTCAAAGATCATAAAGAAGCGCTTCCGGATAATGCTGATGACACTGCCTTTAAGCTTGTTAAGCAGTTGCCCTTAGAGGAGAGCGAATTTGAAAAGACTGCCGAAGCTGTACTAAGTCAGTTCTTAATAGAAGGTCAAACCGTTTTAAGACTTTTAAAAGACGTCTATACCCGTTGGCAACGAATTCGCCGGAGTTTGCTGATGCTTGATCGTGAGATCTTTGCTGAGTCCATTGATGATATTGAAGATCAACTGGATGACCTACATCTTTCAGATTTTGTTTATCGTATGGATTATGAAAATTGGCAACAGTATCCGCGTTATCTTGAAGCACTTGAGGTTCGTATTGAGCGTCTTGAGCACAATCTTGATGGCGACCTTGATGCTGTATATGAGCTTGATGTGCATATGGAGCGCCTTGCGGGCCGTGCCGATGACGAGACCATTAGCGACTATCGTTGGCTGGTCGAAGAATTCCGTATTCAGCTGTTTGCGCAGCCCATGAAGACCCGACAAGCTGTCTCTCAAAAAAGATTAAATAAACTGTGGGACAAGGTGGGTGCACGAGGGTAGACGTATGCTGTTATTTTTAACTTGAGTATCTTATTTAAATGCCATTGTATTGGTTTTAATTGAATAAGTGGATTGAACAACGTAGTCTAACTTAAGTTGGGCTACCTTTTATTTTAAGCTCACGTATAATTTTAATACTCAGTTTAGAAATTAACCTATTTAACCTGAATTCGGGATAAGATTTTTTGTCAGCCATTGTTTTTATTTGGGTTAAAAAATCCATCCCCAACCCTTCCTTTGGTAAAGGAAGGGAGCTAACCTTTCCAAAGTGAAAAAGGGATGAAGATCATTTGTCTAAAAGGTAAGAAGCATTGCTTTGCAACAGAGGGGTGCCTATTACCTTAAATTTGATGAGTTGATTATCCCGAATTCAGGTTATTTAGTAAGACGAGTCCAAGTTCACAAATTAAAACGCTACAAATAGTAGATTCATGAAGCCTGACCGAGTCTTAACAGATAGGTTATTGTTTAGAAAAGGGTTAAGATCAAGGTAATAAACCATTAAAGATAGACAATTCAAACTAAGGACAGTTAAATGGGTTATATTATTTCGTTTATTAAATGGATGTTACTGACTATTATCGGTCTATTGGTAGTGGTTAGCTTAGGGCTGATAGTTACCGGTAATAGCTATATATTTCGCGGTATACAGTTGACCTATCTGAAAGGTGAAAAGACCGCCAATATTGATGACTATGTCGATTTTGACAATAGGGTCATCAATGCCGAGACACCAATACCATGGTATCAGCATCCCAATTTCAATCAATTTAAATTGACTCCTGAATTGCAAAACGCCTTGGATACGGATCAAACTATTGCCTTTGCTGTCATCCATGATGGCAAGCTTTTATATGAAAATTACTGGCAAGGCTACAATGGCGACTCGCATACCAATAGTTTCTCTATGGCAAAAACGGTCACTACCATGCTTTATCTCAAGGCGGTAGAAGAAGGGTTGATTAGCAGTGTTGACGAACCCATTACCACCTATCTCCCCGAATATAAAGACAATAAATACGCCCAACACTGCACCCTTGCCGATCTATCTGGTATGACCTCAGGCTATGACTGGCTCGAGGATTATTATTTACCTGTTAATCCGACAGCAAAGGCGTATTACGGCAATGATTTAATCAAGCAAATGACCAGTCGTGACTTTATCGAACCGTGTGGTGGTCATTTTGATTATTCCTCGGGCGACACTCAACTACTAGGAATAGCCTTAACTCGAGCGCTTGAGCCTCATGGTTATACCGTATCAAGTTATTTAGAGGAGAAATTTTGGAAGCCACTTGGCATGAAAAATCAGGCGTACTGGTCTTTAGACGGGTCGGGTGACATTGAAAAAGTATACTGCTGTCTGAATGCTAATGCGTTAGATTTTGCTAAATTTGGTCAATTGTTATTAAACGGTGGGCAGTGGCAAGGGCAGCAACTATTATCTAAGGAGCACGTCAAATGGATGATTACCCCTAACGCCGATGCGTTCAATAAGGGAGAGCCTCATATTTATGGTCATTCTGTATGGACCGATATGGACAGTCCCGTGCCGTTTTACGCCATGCTTGGGCACCTAGGTCAGCGAGTGCTGGTGTTGCCTGAAACCAATACTATTATCGTGCGTCTTGGAAAACAAAAGGGTCAAAACACTCCGGTTCCAGGCTTTCACCTAGAGGCTGATTTAGGGCTTTATGTGAGTGAGATCGATAAGATAGTTAAAGACCTGAATATCGTAACAGCGTCCAATTAAATATTTTTACTCTGTACATCCATTAATGAGTCTTTGTTTACGTATTGTTTTAGTGGGGGTAGGTAGTGAGACAATATGGCTAGGATTGCGGCGAATACTCTCGTTCTGTAAAATCGTCATATAAAAAGTTCCTATTTCAGATACTAGTGATCACAAGTCTCTTCATTGAGGGCGAGATTATCACTCAAACATTATTAATTGGCTTGAGTTACTATTTTGATTTTTTAAGGTACTAATTCTTTCATCATACAGTCTATGTTTACAGATTAAACCCTCTGATATGGCTTCGCCGAGTGCATTTGATTTAATTGTTTCACATTCTTTAGTTACTTTATCTTTCCAGATTTTATAATCATACGTACTCTTATTATTGAGACTATCTAATACCTGTGTTTTTACTTCTAAGCTATTCTCTAAGCACTCAAGTTGCTCGTATACGGTTTTTTCATTACATTGAGGGATATAATGGGGTATTCTAGATTCTATCGAAGTACAAGCACCTGTAAGCAAAATACCAATTATAATTATAGATAGTTTCATTTTTTTGATCCAAAATTATGGGTAATATTTATTTAAATAATTTAATATTAATTAACCATCGAAATCACTGCATACGTCATTAATTTTCAAACTATATTTACTACCCACACCCACAGCTTCTACCATACCTTTGGTTTTTTCTTTTATAACACCCCATTTACCAAATAGCATAATACTGTAAATATGATCACCTTTAGGATCAAAACTTATTTGATATGTTGAGCCATGCTTATTTAATGCTTCAACGTGTAGTTTACCCAACTCGTCAAACTTAATATTTGTAATTTTTTCAGAGTTCAGTGGTTTATTATTAGAAGATAAACATGAAGAATTAGTAACAAGACGTTCGGACTGACTATCAATATAAGGCATAGTGTTTCCACAAAGACAATTTGCTTGGAAATCTACGGTATATTTATTTGTATTACTTTGAATTAATCCAGTAAATTCACTATCTAATAAGTCTTGAAGCATTATTCGTCTTTGATTCAAAATCTTAACTTGCTGCACATTTTTCTCTGTAAAACAATCCAATGATTTTAAGTCTTTCGGATGACTAAAGCCTTTATGATTGCAAGCTTCACCTCTTTGTTTCAACCAAGCTTGCTGATCCTTTTCGAGATTTAATTTTAACAAATAGGGTGCTGAATTGAGCAATTTCTTATAAGCACTATTTAACGATCTGTCACTATCTTGATAGAGATTCTGAATTAGCGTTTTATCATGGCTTTTTGGGAGGTCATT
This sequence comes from Psychrobacter sp. CX5, assembly GCF_057621535.2. Lineage (NCBI taxonomy): Bacteria > Pseudomonadati > Pseudomonadota > Gammaproteobacteria > Moraxellales > Moraxellaceae > Psychrobacter > Psychrobacter sp. CX5. The sequence goes on from NZ_CM177735.1 coordinate 2,532,620, forward strand.
TGCTTCTTTTATATTGTTGGAACACGAACATATTAATACAGGCAATAGAATCGATAGTTTATACTTCATTACCCGTACCCCTTATATTGAAATTATTAATAAATATTTTCATGTTATCAAAATGTTTTGTTCACTACATCCTAAGTCTAAAAGATGTTTAGCATCACTCAATACTTACCCGTTAAATGTACTGAATACATTAGACCATACGTACTCAATAGATTTCATGAGTGACAAGCTAGATAGCAATATTAACTTTCAAACCTATATTGTGATTAAGATTACAACCTTAAATTATTTGTCATTGGTATTGGCTGCGTTATTCACTTTGATAGTGACCCGGTATCTTAATTAATTGGCTAAGTGGCATGGCTATGCTAGGAAGGATCGTTTGGGTATAAGTAGTTAATTGATTGCTTTTAAAATAAGCTTACTTATTGGTGTATAGGGTAGTTATTTAATTAATTTAGATAATTCAATTAAACGATTATTGTTTTGGTTAACTAAACATTCTAGAACTATTAATTCAGCGCCACTACCTTGTACAGATGACGCTTCAGCACCAATGTAATCTTTACAATAACTGTCTCTATATTTAATCCATTCAATCTGAGACTGTTCAAACGCCTCTTTATACTCAGTTATTTCATAATTTTTAAAGTACAGTATTTCAATTTCCTTTTTAATAGTTTTGTTTTTTTGCTCAAGCTTCTGTATTGAGGTGATTGTACTGGCTTTCGCAATACTTTCATTAAAGATAAATACTGAAATTAATATACCTATAACTACAATGATCTGCTTCATTAAACTATCCTCTGATGATTTAATATACCTCTTAAACTACTAATTGAAATGCTGCAACACGACTAGAGTGTATAGCTGAGCTAGCAGGTTCATAACTTATGAGTGAAGGTTAATGCAAGACAGTAAGTTAATAAATAGTGAAAATTCGGTAGGTGAGAGATTAAGTTGAGTATTGGACGTTAATGATATTGTTAATGATAAGCTTATATTCGTTGCTGATCGTGACTAACATGCTCTGTAGGCTTAGACTTACTAGTTGTAAAGAGATTAATTTAATTAAAGTATATTAATACTCTTAGGATAAAGACACTATAAATATTAGAACTACCTATCTTTACAATTGACTTTATAGACTCTGTCACCCTTACAAGATTTAACACTGAGAAATTATTTCAAATCCTATAGCTTTTTCATTTAAAAAGAATAAATTGACTAAGTCATCACTCTCAAAATGTCTAATTTGATAGACTTTATCGTATGATGCTTCGATATCAGTTGTTTCAATAGTAAGCTTTTCATTTCGTAAGTTATAGTCAGGTTCTGAAACCTCAAAGTCTGTATGATTTATATCGTCAGGAGTCATATTATTATTGATTATAAGCCCCTTGTAATTAAATGAAGTTCCCTCATTGATATTGACAACCTTTGAAATAACGGCTAAATCGTTCATTGTATTTATAATCATGTTTCCAAATTGATTAATATCTTCATTATCGCTATCATTTTCTGCAAGGAAACTGCCACAATCACCTACTGATGATATCTTATTAAATTGGTAGTCTTTAGGGAGGTTATCAAAGATAGAGCTCTTTTTGATAGGTTCACCGACTTTAACAAATCTTACTATGTTAGTTGAAAATGGATCGATGTCGGGATTGCTATTTATATTTCCAATTTTTAAATTCGAATCATATCCATGACATGAGCAGAATAACAGTAGTGAAGAGCAAAGCATTATTAATGGTTTCATATTAAATTATTCAAATAGTTAAAATTTATTTAATTTTTAAGCGGGTGGTTTATTCTTAAAAGCATACTGAGTTATATAACCGTCTTGAATTGCCCGGGTATTTCCCGTGTCACTACAGCCTTCATCTATCAATATAATTATATAAGGGCGCAAAATAAGATTCGATCAATAAGGACTCCCTTCTTCCAACCCATTATCCTTATAATAATATTACTATCATCTTAATCTACGCTAGAAGGTTTAACAGTGTTTGGCTCAATAAAGGTTAGATATATTTCGCTTAATAGGCGAATTAATTTAATCAGCGGGATTAAAATGAAATAAATACATGAACTTAGCTGATTAATCTTTTTAAATTAATAAAAATCTAACATAAATGATCGGTTGTCACGTTTAGTATCTCTTATTTTAAGATATCTGGATTGACATGCCTCTTCATCAATTTGTGTTTCTTGGAGCTTAGCTCTTAAAATCGGCAGAGCATTGATTAATTTTTCTTCAATAATATTAATATTAGGAAGATTCTTGGCTTTTAAATATGTAATAAAATCTTCATCGTAATATTTTAACCAAGCACATGACTCAATTGAGTTAAACTCATAAGGGTCATACGCTAATAATTGAAGATATAAACTCATTAGTTTATCGTTAGCTAAATTATTTGCTGGAATATTATTCATAAATTGATTATCCCATGAAAACAAATACATTATTAAGTACCCTTTAATATTATTTAATGTTTCTTGATCTACGTCTTTCATTGATTCCTTTGAAACAATATTGAAATCAGTGTAATCTTCTCCACGGCTATAATCAGAAAAAAACTTTTCAATTAATTTGTATTTGATAGATTTAGCATTGTATTCTAAAGCAACTTCTAAACATCTATCTTTAATAGCTAAAATATCTTTATAATTCAGTCTCATCGTATTTTCTATAAACTGAATATCAGATTCGTAACTCCATGTATAAACGTCAGCACAAGCGTATGGATGTCCAAGTTCTGCCAGTCGAAAAATACTTTTATAGCCTTGAGTTTCAACACTAGGTTTATTCTCATGCAATATTTGATAAGTTGCCCATGCATACTGAGCATTTATTTCTTTAGAATTTTTAGAATACTCTTCAAGCAGTTGCATTTTCATAGGGTCTAAAATTCTAAGACTCATATCACTAGCTCTCAAGGCCATCGCCTCATTAAGACTTAGACGTCTATCTGTAGGAAGTTCAAAATTATCTATATTTTTATAATTACTTCTTACCTCATAGTCGATTGGTATACTAGATTCGCAGGCAACAATAATAAGACTTGTAAATATGATTACTAATTTCTGCACAAATAATTCCTTATCATCTACCACGCTACGATACTGCACTATGGAAAATTCTAATATTACCTTTTAATATTTTTTGAGAAATATCAGTTAAACTGTATCTGAATGCTGCCATCTGGGATACGAATTAATTTTAGGTGAAGAGCTATACCATGTTAGTGATGTTTGGACATATACAGTACCTATTTATGGATATTTTCATAACCGTTTTTTGGTATCCATTCAGATTTTAAGCTTCTGAAAAACTGTTCTGTAGGTGCATTATCCCAACAGTTTCCACCTTAGCTCATAATATGCGTCATACTATCGCACCTGGCGATAAACTTAGAATAATGCTCACTATCATTGATAGACTTCAATGGCGTTTGTTCATTTGCACTACTTGTTAAGCAAAAGATAATTTAATAAGGAAGTATCAACTCTTATTTAACTTAACTTTTAATTAGTTATACTACGAAATTTTTTATCATTATGAGTATTTAATAAAAGTTCAATTTGTTCACTACTTAAATGCTCTAGTTTTCGAATATCTTCTTCTAACAATTTTTCACCGTCTAATAACTGCTCGAATGTATTTGTGTTACTAATATATTCTATCGTTTCGTCATCTAAAGGGTAGACTTGATAATTCGAGATAGTGGGATCGTAATATTCGAGAGTAGGGTTTTTTTTAACATCAATATATTCGATGGATTTTGAACTATTTTTTCTGGGGTTAGTCTTGATCTCTAAAGATAAATTATAATAACTTGGATGTAAGTGATAGCTTTTATCAATATCTACTCCAATATTGCCGTATACATTATAACTACTGTCTTCATAATATACAGACCGGTTAGGATTAGAAGCCTTCATTGTTGTGTGCAGAACATTTTTTTCATTAATTTTATTTATCAATAGTTCACTATCATACATAACTGTTATGCGTTTCTGGTATGAATACCAATTAGAAGCTGAATTGTTACTATATAATATAAGATTAATATGTAAATTGTCATCTGATCTAAAATCTTCAGCCTTAGAAAAACTAAGGTGCATAATATTACTTTTATTCAAATCACATCCTAAAATAGTAAATATAGTCACGATCAGTACAATATATTTCATCGAAAATTTACCTTCTAATCTTTAACTGTACTAAGTTCAACATATTTCCAGAAGTTCGTGGTTTGCGATGATCATTGAAAATACATTAGGACAAGGCTGATTTGAAGGACAACGTCCTCTAGTCTTTAAGGTGACTTCAGGTTTAGCTTATGGTCAATTTTTCTACCATATTCAAATTACATTCTTTAATAGGATGACTAGATTCTTTAAAGCCCCATAATTCAAATAATATTCCTTTGTAAAATCTATAAGTGTGATAAATCTTATTATTTCCATTTGAACTTTCGTTTAATACTATTTCATTATCAATCTTGTATAAATAATCTGTGTAAAGCTCATCTAATAACTTAGTACTCGCTTCTTCATCCTCAATTATTAAGTTTATAGTCTGCTCCATCTCAAACTTGTCTTGTTCACTTAACTCATGCCCTAATTTATTTCTTTTATAAGCATCATTGAAGCCATATGTAATATTATTTATATAATTATCACCTAAAACTCGTATATATCCTTCACTATTATCGAATGTAAAAGTATCTGTATAATCTTCATTTTCTTCGAATTTATCACTTAAAGTATTCCATAATTTCGAATGTCTTAATCTTTTGATAAATTCAATTCTTGAAACAAGATTAATTGGATTTTTTCTTTCTATACCAGTTACGGGTATAACAGGCTCTATTACCTCATACTCGTCAATTAATGTAAGATGGCGACAATCTTCATTAGTGCTCTCTAAATTTGATTTTTTATTTGTTAAATCATGACAACTAGCTATAGTAAAAATCGGAAATATTATATATATAATCTTAAACATATCCATAACCCAAAAATTAATTAGTTTTATAGTTTTAATTCACACTTCTGTCTGCTCTAAGTATATCCCACTGCCATTTAAATAGTGACCACATATAATCGCGGTACTGATTACTACCACCACTATTTTTTGCCGTTGAATCTAAAAAAATGAGTAGTCCATTAAATTATCAGTATATCCTGGATAGAAACTATGTTTTGTTAATGAACGACTAGCAAATTTATGAGTTAAGCTAAACTATGACTTAGCTCATAAGCAAAAGTGAACCGCCCCGGGATTGTCGGAGAACTAAATTTCTGAGAGAATACGACAATGAAAACACGAAACTATACCCCTGAAATGAAAGAGCGAGCCGTCCGTATGCTTATTGAAGCTAAAGACGACTACCCATCCACCTGGTCAGCCATCAAAGCCATAGCGCCAAAGATAGGTTGCACACCTGAGACCCTACGATCATGGCATAAAAAGCACATTGATAAAACCATTCCTGCAAATATTGAAGCTCAAAGCCAAGCCGAGCGCATCAAAGAGCTTGAACGTGAGAACAAAGAATTAAAGCAAGCCAATGAGATTATAAAGAAAGCTGCAGCTTTTTTCGCCCAGGCGGAGCTCGACCGCAAACCCAAGTAATGGTTGATTTTATAGACGATCACAAACAACAATATGGAGTCGAGCCAATCTGTAGAGTATTACCGATTGCTCCATCAACCTACTACCGCATAAAAGACTTAAACGATAATCCAGAGAAACGTTCACAGCGTAGTCAGCATGACGACTTCTATCTTAATGAGATTAAACGTATTTGGAAGGACAGCAAATGCCGATACGGTGCTCGTAAAGTCTAGAAACAGTTGAAATCCGAAGGTATACATCCTGCACGTTGCACTGTAGAGCGGTTAATGCGCCAGCATGGCATGCAAGGTATTTGGCGAGGTAAAGGTAAGATAACCACTAAGTCTCGTGATGATCAAATACGGGCAGACGACTTAGTTAATCGTAACTTTAATGCCCATAGACCGAACCAGCTATGGGTGGCTGACTTTACCTACGTTAAAACGCTGAGTGGTTGGGTATATACCGCCTTTATCATTGATGTGTTTGCCCGTAGTATTGTTGGCTGGAAGGTGTCTAATCGTATGAACACCGATATGGTGATGGCAGCGTTAAATCAAGCAATTGCAAACAGAAACAACCCAAAAGATGTGATCCATCATAGTGATCGCGGCGTTCAGTATTTATCCATTCGCTATACGGATAAGATGGCTGATTCAGGTATCATTGCATCTGTTGGCACGACAGGTGATTCGTACGATAATGCATTAGCTGAAACGGTTAACGGGCTTTATAAAACGGAGGTGATTGAGTATTTAAAACAACAGTGGCAAGGTGTGAGCGATGTTGAATTAGCAACTCTTGAATGGGTCGATTGGTTCAATAGAACACGTTTGCATAGTACGATTGGTTATGTGTCGCCTTTTGAGTTTGAGAGACGATACTATGATAGTCTTAGTGAGTCAGACAAAGTTGCCTGACTCAAGTAATCCACTCTCCGATATAGTCGGGGCGGTTCATAGAGTAACTAGAGCGACTTTTATCATACTAAATTCTCAATTCTTATTATTTTGACATATCCGAATGATAAGCATATGTAGCAATGGTATTAGGTACGGTAGTCCATTCAATAAGCTTCCACTCGTCTCTAAGGATTATCGAATTATTCGGCTTTAGACCTGTGTGTTCGTAGAAAAATGGTTGTCCATACTTTTTCTTGAACTGATCATACCAAGAATACGGATTTAAATATCAAAGCATGCTTTAAACCTTAAAAATTATTATTATGTTTGTCTAATTCAAGTTTAAGTTCCTTCCATACATCATTCAAAAAGCAACTATAAAAAGCTCCTAAAATATTTGTTTTAAGTCTATATATTTTACTCTTACTGTATTTATTCATGTGTCTTCTTACTTTAATTATTACCTCAGCTTTATTAAAACCCATCCATTCTTGTGGTATTGGTGTAAAATAGACTGATCCATAAATAGGAGCGAGCTTGTAAAATAATGCTTCTTTTATTAATTCGTGAGGTATATTTTTTAGTTTTGAAGCAATAAATTTGTAATCAATTTCGCTATCTACAAAAATATCCGATAATGCAAACCACATATCTTCTTCCATTAGAAAATGCCCCATTCGATATATTCTTGAGCTTCATCTTAAATTTCTTCACCAGCCCATGCACCTAATACGCTTCCCCCTAAACTACCTAAGATACCTACCACTACTGCCATAGCACACACTGGAGCACCTGGTCCACTAAATGAAGAAATACCCAGTGCCAAAGCTATCGCACTTTGAGCATCATCGATACTTTGGGTGTCTGTCACAGGAGCAAAGGCGGCTGGGGTATCAATGGCTAGCTTGGCGGTAAAGACACTTGAGTCATAGACGGGCGTGGTGGCTGTGCTTTGCTCGGGATGTGACACTGCGGCCGTATTAAAGCGCTTAATATTAACTTGGCTAGGGAGCGCAGTAACACGATGCGTGATGGCAAGTACGGGGGCGTGAACTAAAGTTAGCACGACTACTACCCCAAGTTGCGATAACTTTGAGTTCAGAAATCTTAGATTAACGCACGAAGTGCAATTACTTAAAATGTGGGAAAAGGAGGCAAAGATGCGATAGCATCTGAGCACTTATCTCCCTCGTCCAAAGTGAGACTGCACAATGAGCTATACACACCTAAGCCAAAGTGAACGATACCAGATTTATGCCCTGTATAGGGCAAATCACACCATTAAATTTATTGCCGAACAACTCGGGAGATGTTCTAGCACCATCTCAAGGGAGCTTAGGCGTAACCTGAGTCAAAAAGGTTACCGTCCACAATTTGCACAAAGTAAAGCAATACAGCGCCGTGCAAACAACGCCCGTCAATTGTCAGATAATATCTGGTGTTGGGTAAAAGATAAGCTGAGTATCAACTGGAGTCCCGAGCAAATAGCCGGTGTCCACCAAAGTATTAGTCATACTAGCATTTATCGCTATATTCATAAAGATAAAGCAAATGGTGGCAACCTTTGGCAATGTCTAAGACGTAAAAGCAAACCTTATAAAAAGCCGTTAGTCTCAGAGACGAGAGGTCGGATTAAAGACCGTATTTCTATTGATAGGCGACCCGCTATTGTGGACACGCGAACTCGTCTTGGTGACTGGAAAGCCGATACCATCATTGGTAAAAACCATAAGCAAGCTATTGTTACTATCGTTGAGCGCAAAACAGGCTTGGTTAAGATTAAGAAAGTCTCCTATAAAAGTGCAAGCTTAGTTGCTGGTGCAATAAGCGACCTACTGAGCCCGTTGACGCTGTTTGTTAAGACCATCACCTCTGACAATGGTAAAGAGTTTGCTAATCATCAGAACGTAAAACGTGACTTATATGCTATGTTTTATTTCGCTGATACTTATGCCTCTTGGCAACGAGGATCTAATGAAAATACTAATGGGCTCATTAGAGAGTATCTGCCTAAAGGCTGCGACTTTACTCAGGTCAGTGATAATGAAATTCAGTTCATTGAAAATAGACTCAATGAACGACCAAGAAAACGATTAGGTTTTGAATGCCCTAATGAGGTATTCTTTAATAATATCTAACGTTGCACTTGGTCTGTTAATCTAAGTAACTTGACCAATGCCGAATGTCTCTTTGACCACTACACTTCACGTTTGGTATCTGTATATTCAATGGGATCGGAAAGATGTATAGAGGAATTCACTGGTCATTTATTATATGATTTAGTAAATTCAAATACATAGATTTGTATCTTCACATTTTATCCAACCCTCAACTTGTATAGTGCTTATATTTAACCATCCTGCAGATGCATCATTAATATTAAAGTGAGTATCTTTTGACAAATATTCAGTTTTTCCTACATAATAGTTAGGTACATCACTAACTTGTGTTCTTTTAGTGGTATGTCCTTTTACTAATTTATTATTCAACCAATCTTTAAAATATGATGTCTGAAGAGTATTTTTTATATCTGACTCGCTCTTATAAGGATAATTATTTAATAACTGTTTAGAGTTTGAATCAATTAAGTCACCTCCGATACCAAAGAAATGGCTCAACTTTTTATCGTAAACACAGTTGTATTCTAAGTCACATTTATAAATATTAGTTAAATAGAAGTTACTATAATTAATATAAGGGTGTTCAAAATCTCTGTAATTCTCATGATAGGAAATACCTGTAAAGATATAAGGTTTACCTTTAATGTTATAAGGAAATGCATATGCTAACTTCGGGATATCATTTGGTACCTCAAAAGTATCTATAAGAGCTTTGCTATTATCGCTTTTTTTAATAAACAATTTTAAACTTTGATTGTGTTGTTCCGCTGTTATAAGAGGTTTATTATTTAGTTGGTCGTCCTGATTTATTGTCTTAGTATTGTTGGAGCAGGATACTAAACTAGCCCCTATAATAATGCTAGAAATAAACCTTTTCATTGACATGCTCCATATGCAGTTACAAATTTAGTTCCTATAGACTTTTTAGCTGTTTTTCTTTCGGCAAGCTTCTTGCTACCACCATTCACAAGCCTCGTAACTTTGGTAGTTACTAAATCACTTTGGAAGTCTTTTGTGTCTTTAGATGTTTCTTGTAAAATCTGCCCATTGTTCTTATCTTTCCAAAACCAAGTAGCGGTCTCTAATGCTATGTCTAAATTAGTCTCTAATAAAGTAGGCATCTCTACAATATTAATACCTGTATCTTCAGTAAAATTTTTATACTGAGCAAAATGAGTAAAGTGCATAAACCCCCTACCTCGATAATCGTTTTGCGGATATTTTTCATTACCATATAGATGAAAGCCATAAGCTTTATCATTATCCATTAAATATTTTTCTATATAATCTATTTTCTGCTGTTTTGTATAATTACCTAAACCTTTTCTTTTAAAGCCATTATTTATAGTAGTAGGAGATACACTGTAGACGTTTGCACCATTCTTAAATGTTTTTTTTGTATAATTTAAATTTTCTCGTAACGCAGTAAAATTTTGAGTTTCAATCTGCGATTGTGCAAGAAAGTTCACTAAATCTCGACAGGTATTAGCATTATACTTTTTTAAATAAAAAGGTAGTTTCAGCAAAGCTGATATAAATTTAGAACTCATGTTCGACTTGATGCTATTTATAAATTCTTCATCAATGCTGATTGATTGTCCACATTTACTACACTTTATGACTTCTCTAGTAATATTAACGGTTGTTACATCTAAATCTTTTTGAGTAGTAGTCTTAGATAAATATTGCTCGTCATATGGTAAATCACCAGGACGATCTTTAAATGTACTCATTATATACTCTCCATATTATTGATTAGCAAATGAACTTTAATTTCCTGCTCAATTGAAGTACGTAAAATCTCTGTATAACCATCTATATCAGTCGTACCTTCAAAAACCTCACCTGTTTTTTCAGCCTGAGCAATATAATCCACAAAGCTATAGGGTATATCATCGTCATCTACAAATCTAAACTGAGCACTATACTTATCTAACTTCAAATGTGCCTTTATCTCATCAGTCACACCCTCTTAAGTCTCTTGAGTTCGTTCCTTAGTCGCAACATAAGGTGTATTAGCATAAGCAATATTTTATTGCCAAAAAACACCACGCTCATCAAAGTTAATTATTAGATAATCGTAGTAATTATATCTTTTAGAGTTCATAATTACTTTTGTGTCCATTCTTATTGCTAAGTACTCATCGGTTAAATCAATCCATTCAGTTGGTGCAGTGTTGGCGGATTGAACATCATTTATTGTTATTCCACCTATATTTCTATTTTCTATGGCTGTTATGTCATGTTCAAAGTAATAATCATTGATGATACCTTTAATATAACATTCAGACTTTAGCGCTTGATAACAATAAACAATTATTTCTTCATCAGGGTGAATGAGGTATACTAGCTCTCTAGAATCTTTTGAGTTTTGAAGAATCTCTAATGTCCTTCGAGCCGAAAAGTTTTCATTAATCAGTTCTGGCTTATTGTCTGTAGTCTTTAAATTATCCGAGTAATTAGAATAATTAGTTTTATCTAACTTAGTTTCTTTTATATCTTTGGTACTTGTTGAGGTTGATGGGGTGTCTGAAAAGTTACAACCTAGTAGTAAAGTTATTAATAATATTAAAGTTGAAGGTCTCATAATTTATCCACAGCTACATTTTTTTGTTGGCAAAAACCACACATTTCCTAAATATACTGGTGCACCATTATCGTTATAATTGTGAGTTACAAAAGCGACATGTTTATTACTGGCCATTATAAACGCATAATCGTGATTCATTGCAGCTTTTAATTTATAAAAATCTTCAGAAGAGGTTAATGTATAATCTGGTTTACCTAAAATCTTCTTAAAATAGTTATTCATTTCACGTGCTGATAATATATATCTTTTATTATCAGCATAGTTCATATTTGCACTTGGGGCATTTGCTGGTATTGGTCTACCTGATTTATTCAGCGCATAGCTTACTCGGGTAGCACAGGTATCTTCTGCACCACCAGGAGAGTTTTTACCGTATCCTTCTTCTAAGTTACCACCTACTATTTCCCAAACTTGGATAGGGCCATAGCGATCGTAGTATAAATAATGTTTTTTAAACTCATCGGCATAAGGGAGTTTACAATGACATCGTGTAAAGCGACTAATATTAGCTTTTGTTAGTTTATGGATTTCTTCACTTTGGGCACTTGTTGTTCTATTAGTTCTAAGTCCCTCAAATGGATCTCTAGTGTTATTTGAACTAGGCATAATTACTCCTTTATCATAATTTTAAATGAACTTTAATTTCTTGCTCAATTGAAGTATATATATAATCAGTATAGCCTTGTGCATCTGTCGTACCTTCAAACAATTCACCTGTTTTTTGAGCCTGAGCAATATAATCCACGAAGCTATAGGGTATATCATTATCATCAACAAACCTAAACTGAGCACTATATTTGTCAAGCTTCAAATGAACCTTGATCTCATCAGGCTTAGCACTTAAAAACGTTTCAGTATTTCCATTGCTATCGGTATGACCTTCAAATATTTCTTTAGTACGTTCATTAATAGCAATATAAGGTGTGTTTACGTATGGAATGTCTAAATCATCGACGAACCGAAACTTAGCCTGATAAAAATTACCAGCGATAAACTCTGGCAACCCCCCAAGCCCCAGCCCATCAAAGCCACCCTTAGCTGGATTATGCTTACCTGCTTTTTCAATAAACTCATTGGCCTTAATCGTAATATCCCCGCCCTCAAGCGTAATACTCGCTGAGCCTGCATGAATCGTCACCTTATTACTCGCCGCAATCTCAACTGCTTGGGTTGAAGACGATATATTTACATCCTGCTTAGCGGTTGCCTCAAGTCGTCCCGTATGCGCCGATACAATGATATTGTCTTTCGCATTGGTCATACTCACACTACCGTCTGCCACAAGGGTCGTTGACTCACCGCTCACCTGATGATGCCCCTTACCACTGCTCACCATCCTATCTTGCTGTGTTGTTGACAGCATCTCACCCATAGAGCGATGAACCAGTAACGCCTCACTGACATAACCACTATCAGCAGCGCTGTCTATTAGGGTATAGGGAGTAGTGTGATGTGTGGTTTGGGTTTGCTCGTCAGCGATAGACTCAAGTTGAGTCTTAATGTCTTTATGACTGTTGACATTGCGACCAAGACCTGTGGCAAGCTGGGTTAAGCGCTCGCTTAGATGCTGACCACCAAGACTGGTTTGAGTGAGGGTTCTTATGACACAATAAAGTTAGACAAACAACGGTAAGAATAAATACTATTAAAAACGCATTTAAAAAAGAAGGTTTCTTATTGTCTAGGAGTATTATTAGTTTCTTTCAATGAGATATATACCTTGTAAGTAACAGTAAAAAATATTGTTAAATAGACAGTGAACCATACTATGTATGAAATATTTTTCCCCAAAAAAATAGTTGAGTATGAAATCTCTAGAAAACTCGATATTTCTACAAGATTTAAAGCATAAAATGAAGCCATCAGATAAATTAGAAACAAGTAATATTTAATATTTAATTTTATCGGTATTAGTGAGGTGATAAGAAAAAGAACTGACATAAGAAAGCTAACAATAAATATTATAATCGAATCATTCGATCCTGAGCTTTGAATTTCAGAAAAACTAATTAACTCGCCTGGTTTTAAATAAGATTGAGTATATAAACCACCACTTTTATCTATATAAAAACTTGAAAATAAAAGAATAAAACTTAGTAATACTATTGAAATTAATAATAACATCAAATCACCTAAAATTGAGTGGGTTGTTCTGGGTTGTACTTCCATCTAGCTGTATCCTGTTCAATATATGCATTACAGGATACTAATTTACAATTGTCTGGTTGCCCTATGATTATACCTTCAAGTGCTAGTGAGATTGCATTTTGCCATAACCATGAACGTCCATATACGCTTCTTAATATAGTACTCTTTGGTATTTCTCCAGCAATATAACTATTTAAACCACTTGACCCTGCATTATGAAAAACAGTAGCTTCATGTACGTTAAGTGTTCTACCTCTTCTATTTTGTTCATTCTTAATATTTAGTGCTACCAATTGAAGTGCAGCTTCAGCGTCTGTTGTTATTAGTTCAAATGTTGTTTTAAGATAATCAGGCTCATTAGTAATACCGAGTAATTCAGCTGCTAATCCCAACTGCATTTCGCCATAGCCATATGTAGTTGTCGGTGATAAATAATCTTTGTAGTAGGCTATGTGGTTTTTAGCCGTTGCATAAGGACCGTGATATTTTTCTTGGAATTAGCAGGTCAATGAGAGCTTGCTCATTGCTGCTATTGAGTAGGGCGTCTAGCCACTGGGTATGTTCGGTGACGTCTAAGTGTTGGCTGGCATAAGCGGCTTGAGTGCTACCTTCGGAGGCGTAAAGCCTGTCAAGGTGCATGGGTAGGGCTGTGTTATGTAGGGTTGGCATGAATACAGTCCTTGTTATTCACCTAGGGTAAATTCGATACGCCGATTACGGGTTTTACCTTCTTGGGTGTCGTTACTGGCTATGGGGTCGGTGTCTCCTTTACCGACGGTGGTAAGTCGAGAGGCGTCAATGCCACGTCCGATAAGGTATTGTTTGACGGCTTCAGCGCGCTGGTTTGATAGTAATAGGTTGGCGTTAGCATCGCCTGTGTTGTCTGTGTGGCCTGTGTAGCTCATCCCGCTTTACACTATTATCTTGGTTTGCACAGGGGCAGTCGCTAAGGCGAGTGTCATTCCTGTGCTACGATACTGCCACTAGCTAAGCGCCTGCAACCCTGTGCTTTACCAAGTATAACCGTTACAATCGGGGCTAGCGGTTAGATTGTATTCTTGCTTAGGGTGGGCGTGGTTAAAGCTTTCTAATATTTCAAAGATCACTATATTTAGAACTTACGCACTATCCCACAAAGAAATAGTATGATATAGCCAAAGACTAACAAACAAGTGATAGAACAACCGTGATAAGAGAAACCAAACATCCCAGCACAGCGAAATGTAACCTTGGACTATACACAGGTATGCTAATCAGTGAACCCATATCACCGACTTGTACAGGACTCGCAGACACCCTAGGCATCAGTCATGACAGTGTCAACCGTTTCTTAGAGCGAGAAAGCTTTGAGCCTCATGACCTATATGACCAAGCCATGCAAACCCTTGAGCCAGAAGGTGGTGTACTAAGTATTGATGACACTGTCATAGACAAACCATACAGTCATCACATGCACCTAGTTGACTACTACTGGTCAGGTAAGCACCATAAAGCGGTACAAGGAATAAATCTTATCACTTTGTACTATACCGACAAGCAAGGTAACAGCTTACCCGTTAATTACAGACTATATGATCACAGCGACAACAAAACCAAAAACGACTACTTTCTAGACATGCTAGATGAGGTTTTACAATGGGGCTTGTCTCCCTCTTATGTCACAGGGGATAGTTGGTATTCACCCACTAAGAACCTAAAGTCCATAAAATATCGTGGCTAAGGTTTTATGTTCGCGATTAAATCAAACCGTACCGTGTCTGTGACTAAAGGAACATGGCAACAGGTTCAATCGGTTCCTGAAGAGCGCTTTAGTTATCAGCCTATTTGGTTAAAAGACTTTGGCTTTGTCTATTTATCGACGATGTATAAGTCTATGTACCAATGGCATTTTAAGTTGTTTAGACCTATTGTGGCTCATGTTTGTCAGTTAGTCGATAATTAGTGGTTTCATTTGAGACCTAAGTATCAGTTCGATCTAGCATAGTCTTTGTGTCTATGATAGTGCGTAAGTTCTAATTTAGTAATTTATTCTATTTAATATGTTAAAAGCAGTAGGTTTATCATAAATTAGAATCGAACATCAATCTTAATTATCTTGTGAAGAATATACTCTGATAGTAGTGATGCTATTTGGTAAAGACTCAAGTTCATCGTATTCTTTAATGTCATTCTCTGTCAATCCAATAGCTTTAAATCCGATTAGTATATCTTCATAATCATTTGATCTGTAATTAAAATAAGCTTCGTATAAATTATCATTAGTTTCAGACTTTATTAATTCATAATTTAAATAAGTGATATTAAAGTCTTTTAAATCTAATTGAAATTCAGTTGAAATAAATTGCTTGTCAATATTACTAATATAAATACTTCTTACTTTGCTATCATTTAGATAAGTGAATACCGTAGTTTGAATATCTGTAGTCTCAAAACTATATCTAATCCACTTATTGGCTTTGGGAGTAAAAGGATCATAGATACCAAGAATATTCGACTCTGAAATCAAATCTGTTTCATTAGAAACTAGTCTCATGGCAGCCTTTGTTATTTCTGTCATGTTTTTAAAATCAGAACGAGTGATTGATTGTGAGTTATTTGCTTTTATTAATGCTTCATATAACGGTAGTCCACCTTGCATAGCAGAGCCTCCAATTTGTGTGTTTTCATAAGTTTCACAACTTACTAAAAAAAGAGATAGAGTAACTAGAGCGACTTTTATCATACTAAATTCTCAATTCTTATTATTTTGACATATCCGAATGATAAGCATATGTAGCAATGGTATTAGGTACGGTAGTCCCTTCGATAAGCTTCCACTTGTCTTCAAGCATTATAGGATCAACTATATCAATACCATTATGTTTGTATAAAAATGGTTGTCCATACTTTTTCTTGAACTGATCATACCAAGAATACGGATTTACGAATTTTATAGAACTTATTAAAGAGGTTGCAGTATCATTTGGAGTAATTACATACCCTTTACCATCAGGAGTATCAATATTTGCATCATCTAAAACATCTTTTGCAGCTTCTGCACAAGTATCATTCATATATGCTGTATACTTTTCATCACCTGATATAACCTTTTTTCTAAATTTATCAGAATGTTTCTTGATATTCATTGCCTGTGTCTTGCTTATTTTAAATTTATATAGCCTTGAAACTTCAGTAATTGTATAGTCAGTTGTGCCTGGACGTCTGCCACTAAATTCATCAATTCCTGCCTTTAATTCCGCCCTATTTGGCGTTGCCTTCCCAGAGGGACCAAAGCTAAAGACGGTTAAAATTTTTCCATTTTGTACTGTAAAAAAAAATGCATGTCCATAATCTATATTGAGATTTTGAGTATTATTCTGAAAAGCAGTAGCTATATGATTTACTTCAAAACCAATTACTAGATAATACTGACTCGAAATTACTTGAACTCTATTGTTAGAAATCATAGGTAGAGTATGATTAAGAGTACTTTTATTATAATTACTCATTATCTTTACTCCCATAGTCATCCTGCCAATCAAGCTCTAAATGAATCTCAATTTCATCTTGTTGATTTGAATAAAAACGCTCAGACCACCCTTCATCATCTGTAACGCCTTTAAATTCTTCCCCAGTACGTTTATTAACAGCTATGTAAGGCGTATTTGCATACGGCACGTCATCATCATCAACAAAATGATAAGCCAAATTGTAAACCCCATCCATCAGTGACTTTTTATCTGGAATCATATCAGGCAACCCATCAAGCCCCAGCCCATCAAACCCACCACTCGCTGGATTATGCTTACCTGCTTTTTCAATAAACTCATTGGCTTTAATCGTAATATCACCGCCTTCAAGCGTAATACTCGCTGAGCCTGCATGAATCGTTACCTTATTACTCGCCGCAATCTCAACTTCTTTAGTTGAAGACGATATATTTACATCCTGCTTAGCGGTTGCCTCAAGTCGTCCCGTATGCGCCGATACAATGATATTGTCTTTCGCATTGGTCATACTCACACTACCGTCTGCCACAAGGGTCGTTGACTCACCGCTCACCTGATGATGCCCCTTACCACTACTCACCATCCTATCTTGCTGAGTGGTAGACAGCATCTCACCCATAGAGCGATGAACCAGTAATTCCTCACTGACGTAACCACTATCAGCGGCGCTGTCTATTAATGTATAGGGTGTTTGTTGATGCGTAGTAGAAGTTTGCTCGTCAGCGATAGACTCAAGTTGAGTCTTAATGTCTTTATGACTATTAACATGACGACCTAAACCTGTCGCAAGCTGGGTTAAGCGCTCGCTTAGATGCTGACCACCAAGACTGGTTTGAGTGAGGGTAGGGGTATGATGCTGATAGTCATGCTTTGTGCTTTGGGCATAGGTTTGCGGCTGTGAGGACATCACCATAGCCTGCCCAGTCTTCACACTTACCTGTGCATCAGTTGCGACATGAATACCGTCACGTTTGCTAGACTCTGTAGCAGGGTGAATCACACCCATCTTAACCTTTGACTTAACGTGGCTGCTGTTATTTGCTAACTGAGAATACGCCTGATCAGATCGGTGCTCGGTGACCCACTCGGATAACGCACCATCTGCCTGATGCCGATAGCCGCTTTCTACCGCTTTGTCATCATGACAAGCAAATAGGCTAGGGCGAGTGGTCGATAATAGACTGCCTGTATTGATTAAATGCTCACCATCACCAATAGACTGCACAAGCGTTTGATCATCCGCTCTATGCGTGAAGTGAGTGCCATAGTTCGCTCCTGCCTGTGCCTCAAGTCTTGATATAGGCTGGGCAGGGGTATCAAACAGCATAAGCCGAGTAGGGGTCATATGATCACGACTGTCTGAACCGCCCCGACTATATCGGAGAGTGGATTACTTGAGTCAGGCAACTTTGTCTGACTCACTAAGACTATCATAGTATCGTCTCTCAAACTCAAAAGGCGACACATAACCAATCGTACTATGCAAACGTGTTCTATTGAACCAATCGACCCATTCAAGAGTTGCTAATTCAACATCGCTCACACCTTGCCACTGTTGTTTTAAATACTCAATCACCTCCGTTTTATAAAGCCCGTTAACCGTTTCAGCTAATGCATTATCGTACGAATCACCTGTCGTGCCAACAGATGCAATGATACCTGAATCAGCCATCTTATCCGTATAGCGAATGGATAAATACTGAACGCCGCGATCACTATGATGGATCACATCTTTTGGGTTGTTTCTGTTTGCAATTGCTTGATTTAACGCTGCCATCACCATATCGGTGTTCATACGATTAGACACCTTCCAGCCAACAATACTACGGGCAAACACATCAATGATAAAGGCGGTATATACCCAACCACTCAGCGTTTTAACGTAGGTAAAGTCAGCCACCCATAGCTGGTTCGGTCTATGGGCATTAAAGTTACGATTAACTAAGTCGTCTGCCCGTATTTGATCATCACGAGACTTAGTGGTTATCTTACCTTTACCTCGCCAAATACCTTGCATGCCATGCTGGCGCATTAACCGCTCTACAGTGCAACGTGCAGGATGTATACCTTCGGATTTCAACTGTTTCCAGACTTTACGAGCACCGTATCGGCATTTGCTGTCCTTCCAAATACGTTTAATCTCATTAAGATAGAAGTCGTCATGCTGACTACGCTGTGAACGTTTCTCTGGATTATCGTTTAAGTCTTTTATGCGGTAGTAGGTTGATGGAGCAATCGGTAATACTCTACAGATTGGCTCGACTCCATATTGTTGTTTGTGATCGTCTATAAAATCAACCATTACTTGGGTTTGCGGTCGAGCTCCGCCTGGGCGAAAAAAGCTGCAGCTTTCTTTATAATCTCATTGGCTTGCTTTAATTCTTTGTTCTCACGTTCAAGCTCTTTGATGCGCTCGGCTTGGCTTTGAGCTTCAATATTTGCAGGAATGGTTTTATCAATGTGCTTTTTATGCCATGATCGTAGGGTCTCAGGTGTGCAACCTATCTTTGGCGCTATGGCTTTGATGGCTGACCAGGTGGATGGGTAGTCGTCTTTAGCTTCAATAAGCATACGGACGGCTCGCTCTTTCATTTCAGGGGTATAGTTTCGTGTTTTCATTGTCGTATTCTCTCAGAAAGTTAGTTCTCCGACAATCCCGGGGCGGTTCAGTCCGTGTCTGACTGATCTTCTGTGATACCTGTCATAGGCGGCAATACTTGTTTGCGATATAAATGACCCACCCAAGGGGTGTCGGCTAATATCAAACTTAACTGAGTCAGATGACTGCCTGCCTCTAGATGTAAAGCATGACGCTCACGGTGGCGACGGCTTAGAGTCAGCCCTGTGATGTGAGTGAGGCTATTACGTGCTAAGTGAGTCAGATGGGTGACGCGGTAGTGGTCATTTAAGCGGTTATGACCGTCTAAGATAAAGGTATCTGCTACATTGGCATCAGTGGCGTATGCTAGAGCAGTATAGCGGTTATGAGATGCCGTTAAGCTTTGAGCGATACTTTGAGCATCATCGATACTTTGAGTATCTGTCACAGGAGCAAAGGCGGCTGGGGTATCAATGGCTAGCTTGGCGGTAAAGACACTTGAGTCATAGACGGGTGTGGTGGCTGTGCTTTGCTCGGGATGAGATACTGCGGCGGTATTAAAGCGCTGAACATTGACTTGGCTAGGTAGCGCGGTAACACGATGCGTGATGGCAAGTACGGGGGCGTGAACCCGGTCATGCAGTGCGTGATGATAGCGTATCGCACCGATGTTATAACTGATATCTTCTGATTCAGTTGGCTGACAGCTTGTGATAACCAAGCGTGGCGGGGTGTGCTTAATCGTTTGGGTATGACGCAGATAGCCGGTTAGGCCCTGACGCGATAGACGCTCACAGATATGGGCCCAGTCGCTGAGTTGCCACTGGGTCATGCGTGCTGGGGTCCAGTCATGACCGCTGTCATCTATGATGTCAACATTGATGGTAGATAGGCGCTGTGCAGCCATACTCACCACATCGGTATGGGTGTCTATATGGGCACGGGCATGTTGATGCAGCGTTGAGGTGATGGGCTGGGCGATAAGGCGGTAGTAGCCATAGCTGCCTTCATGATCTATTTGACGTATGGCGGTGATATACAGGTGGCGATAGGCGGTACCACTTGGGGTGTCAAAGCTTAAGGTCAAGGGGGAGCCAATAAGGTGCGCTTGTGAGCTAAAGGGGGGCTGATGGCGCTCATGGATATAGGTGTTGATGACATAGGTGTCTATACTGTGCTGGGCATGCTGTGAGCGACTGTTTGGGTTTAGCAGGTCGATGAGAGCTTGCTCATTGCTGCTATTGAGTAGGGCGTCTAGCCACTGGGTATGTTCGGTGACGTCTAAGTGTTGGCTGGCATAGGCGGCTTGGGTGCTACCTTCGGAGGCGTAAAGCCTGTCAAGGTGCATGGGTAGGGCTGTGTTATGTAGGGTTGGCATGAATACAGTCCTTGTTATTCACCTAGGGTAAATTCGATACGCCGATTACGGGTTTTACCTTCTTGGGTGTCGTTACTGGCTATGGGGTCGGTGTCTCCTTTACCCACGGTGGTTAGTCGAGAGGCGTCAATACCACGTCCGATAAGGTATTGTTTGACGGCTTCAGCGCGCTGGTTGGATAGTAATAGGTTGGCGTTTGCGTCGCCTGTGTTGTCGGTGTGGCCTGTGGAGCATTTCCCGCTTTACACTATTATCTTGGCTTGCACGGGGCAGTCGCTAAGGCGAGTGTCATTCCTGTGCTACGATACTGCCACTAGCCAAGTGCCTGCAACCCTGTGCTTTACCAAGTATAACCGTTACAATCGGGGCTAGCGGTTAGATTGTATTCTTGCTTAGAGTGGGCGTGGTTAAAGCTATTCTAAGCTTCTCCATCAAATTGCCAAATGACGATTCCCCAATTATTGTTTGGATAGTCTGGCATGATTGTGCCTTGTTTGAAGTAGGCTCGGCTGTCAGCTTTAGCATGGGTAAACCAGAACCCTGATTTAGGACAAGGCTGATTTGCAGGACAACGTCCGCTAGCTTGGCTGGTTATTTCAGGTTTAGCTTTTGGTTGTTTCTCATAGTAAGGTGTCATGTCTTCGCCAGATTCTTGACGTTTAATGAACTCCTCGTAGGTTATTTTATAAGGGTCAATCGATACAAACTTGCTGGTGTCGATACCTGTCTTTTCTAGCACAATTGGCAGGGTGTAGTCTGGTTGATCTTGTTGGATGTCTAAGCCTATCTCTAAAGCTTGAGTTTCACTTTGTAACCGCCCTAAAGGAAGTTTTGCATAAATATCAGGATAAGTTTGTTCCCAGTTTTTTCGATGATCCGCACCCACAGTTCTTTTTACTTTTTCAACTTGGTCATATATGTTTAAGCTCATCAGATAATGTCTATTATTTGTTGTTTCATCTGTTTGTCGGTCTAATCGTATATCCATAAATGTGTCGGTATTGTGGCGTATATACCATACATGACCGTCATCTAGGCGCATCCAATCGTTGAAAGTTAATGGGTAAGATAAGTCTAATGCATAGGTGTCTCCATTGGGATTAGTAGTGAACTTAAAGCTATCAGAAGAGGAGATACGAGGGTTTTCAATACTATTATCATAAACCCAACCTTTATCTTGCAATTGCTTAAAGAAAGCCATAGTCTTCTCATAGGCCTCTCTATCACTTATACTTTCCTTATCTTTATTGTAGATAAAAGCAATATCAAAACTCGTTAACAGACTATCATTTATTTTGATATCATCATAAGCCATTACATACATGACCCCATCAATTAGGATTTCATCATCAGAGTATTTAAATAGCAGTGGTGCTTCTTGATAACGAGGAAAGTCATAGCCTTGAAAGGTAGCTCCCATTGGCTGAGTATCTGCTTCCCTATATTGCTGATAACTAGGATTCATTTCATACAGCTTTTTTGCCGAAATATTCAATGTGATTTCTAAGGGCTTACTCGGCATAACGACCTCTTTATTAGCTTGACAAGCAGTTGACGAAATAAATAAAACAACTAAGATGATTGGCATAAATAGTCGTTTTAACATAGAAATACACTCAATTATTTTGAATAAGCTCATAAGTCTGCCTTGTTGTACCAACTTGCCATAGTTCTTAGCTGACTATGCATATAAGTTTTTTCATTTTGCATCAATCCATGAAATTTTTTAGCAGCCTTATTGATCCACTTCATTCGACTGTTATAATCGTATAAGATAATATCTGAATCAGGTTTTGATACGTATTTATCATAGTCTGGATCATCTTTATATGTTCGTGGATTTCCACGATAATGGTAACCAGAATCTGCTCTAACCTGTGGAATTTTACAATCAGATGAAAAGAAAAGACTCACTTCCGGAGCAAAATCCTTAATAACTGGCATACCCATAGCATCGATTTCCTTAATATTTCTAGTTTTGCTATATATAAGAGGTTGTAAAATCTTACCTTGTTCATGTTTTGCAATTTCTAAAACATTAGATAATTGAGCTTCCTTCTTTTTATTCTCAGTAGTATAGGTTTCAAAATTTAAAACTCCCTTAAAACCCGTAACAATAAAACTGTTGCTTTTTAAGTTATTAATCTTATGAATAGATTTAGATGCCCAAGGAGCGTTATTTATAGCTACTTTCATTTGTGGAACAAGATTATCGGTGTTTCTACTTTCAATACAATTAAAAAATACGTTTGATCCATAACTGCTATAGTAATGATGCCATCCTGCAATATCTTGGAATAGCCAGAAATTACCTTGACCAAACCAATCTTCAGCACTAACTAACCAATTGATATTTTTTGATACTAAGTTTAGAGTCCAATGTTCTAATGTACACGCTACTGTTTTACTAGCAAATGCACCTAAAGCCATCCAATAAAAGCGACCTATCTTAGATGTATCTCCGATATTATGACCGTTATCTTTCTCTATTTCTAAATAAAACCTTGCATATGTCCCTGCTATACGCCTTGCTCTTGCACTTTTACTTTTAATATAACTATAAGTATTATCACTAACTGAGTTAGCTAAGCGTTGTAGGCAAAATTTTTGTGAGATTGACCATAAGTCGGTACATGAACATGTTTGTGGTGTACAGCTGTTTAGTTGTGTGGTAGTTTTATTACTCATCTAAACTCTCCTAAGTTTCATTATTAATAAATTTAGGCCAAACTAAATCAACTTTAAATGTTTCTTCCTTATCTCCTGAATCAATTCGAGGTGTTTTACCTTCATCATCAGATTTAGCTTTTATATTTACTTTATTAGAAGTGATTAAATAGTCTAGATTAGGTAGTGGATTACCCAATGGATCAACTAGCTGCACTTGCTCATCATAAAACTCCTTTTGCATTAACTTATCATAAGGCAATCTCGACAGATAGTTTCCATCAAACCCACCCTTAGCTGGATTATGCTTACCCGCTTTTTCAATAAACTCATTGGCCTTAATCGTAATATCACCGCCCTCAAGCGTAATACTTGCTGAGCCTGCATGAATCGTCACCTTATTACTCGCCGCAATCTCAACTGCTTGGGTTGAAGACGATATATTCACATCCTTATTAGCCGTAGCCTCAAGTCGTCCCGTATGCGCCGATACAATGATATTCTCTTTCGCATTGGTCATACTCACACTACCGTCCGCCACAAGGGTCGTTGACTCACCACTCACCTGATGATGCCCCCTACCACTCGTCACCATCCTATCTTGCTGAGTGGTAGATAACATTTCACCCATAGAGCGATGAACCAGTAATTCCTCACTGACGTAACCACTATCAGCGGCGCTGTCTATTAGGGTATAGGGAGTAGTGTGATGTGTGGTTTGGGTTTGCTCGTCAGCGATAGACTCAAGCTGAGTCTTAATGTCTTTATGGCTATTAACCTGACGACCTAAACCTGTGGCAAGCTGGGTTAAGCGCTCGCTTAGATGTTGACCACCAAGACTGGTTTGAGTGAGCGTCGGGGTATGATGCTGATAATCATGCTTTGTGCTTTGGGCATAGGTTTGCGGCTGTGAGGACATCACCATAGCCTGCCCAGTCTTCACACTTACCTGTGCATCAGTTGCGACATGAATACCGTCACGTTTACTAGCCTCTGTAGCAGGGTGAATCACACCCATCTTAACCTTTGACTTAACATGGCTGCTATTATTTGCTAACTGAGAATACGCCTGATCAGATCGGTGCTCGGTGACCCACTCGGATAACGCACCATCTGCCTGATGCCGATAGCCGCTTTCTACCGCTTTGTCATCATGAGAAGCAAATAGGCTAGGGCGAGTGGTCGATAGTAGACTGCCTGTATTAATTAAATGCTCACCATCACCAATAGACTGCACAAGCGTTTGATCATCCGCTCTATGTGTGAAGTGAGTACCATAGTTCGCTCCTGCCTGTGCCTCAAGTCTTGATATAGGCTGGGCTTGGGTATCAAACAACATAAGCCGAGTAGGGGTCATATGATCACGACTGTCCGTGTCTGACTGATCTTCTGTAATACCTGTCATAGGCGGCAATACTTGTTTGCGATATAAATGACCCACCCAAGGGGTATCGACTAATATCAAGCTTAATTGAGTCAGATGACTGCCTGCCTCTAGATGTGAAGCATGACGCTCACGGTGGCGACGGCTTTGAGTCAGCCCGGTGATGTGGGTCAGGCTGTTGCGTGCTAAGTGTGTTAAATGGGTGACGCGGTAATGGTCATTTAAGCGGTTATGACCCTCTAAGATAAAGGTATCTGCTACATTGGCATCAGTGGCGTGTGCTAGAGCAGTATAGCGGTTATGAGCTGCCGTAAAGCTTTGAGCGATACTTTGAGCATCATCGATACTTTGGGTGTCTGTCACAGGAGCAAAGGCGGCTGGGGTATCAATGGCTAGCTTGGCGGTAAAGACACTTGAGTCATAGACGGGTGTGGTGGCTGTGCTTTGCTCGGGATGAGATACTGCGGCGGTATTAAAGCGCTGAACATTGATTTGGCTAGGTAGCGCGGTAACACGATGCGTGATGGCAAGTACGGGGGCGTGAACCCGGTCATGCAGTGCTTGATGATAGCGTATCGCACCGATGTTATAACTGATATTGTCCGCTTCGCTGGGCGTGCTACTGGTGATAACCAAGTGTGGCGGGGTGTGCTTAATCGTTTGGGTATGACGCAGATAGCCGGTTAGGCCCTGACGCGATAGACGTTCACAGATATGTGCCCAGTCGCTGAGTTGCCACTGGGTCATGCGTGCTGGGGTCCAGTCATGGCCGCTGTCATCTATGATGTCAACATTAATGGTAGATAGGCGCTGTGCAGCCATACTCACCACATCGGTATGGGTGTCTATATGGGCACGGGCATGTTGATGCAGCGTTGAGGTGATAGGTTGGGCGATAAGGCGGTAGTAGCCATAGCTGCCTTCATGATCTATTTGACGTATGGCGGTGATATACAGGTGGCGATAGGCAGTACCACTTGGGGTGTCAAAGCTTAAGGTCAAGGGAGAACCAATAAGGTGCGCCTGTGAGCTAAAGGGGGGCTGATGGCGCTCATGGATATAGGTGTTGATGACATAGGTGTCTATACTGTGCTGGGCATGCTGTGAGCGATTGTTTGGGTTTAGCAGGTCGATGAGAGCTTGCTCATTGCTGCTATTGAGTAGGGCGTCTAGCCACTGGGTATGTTCGGTGACGTCTAAGTGTTGGCTAGCATAGGCGGCTTGGGTGCTACCTTCGGAGGCGTAAAGCCTGTCAAGGTGCATGGGTAGGGCTGTGTTGTGTAGGGTTGGCATGAATACAGTCCTTGTTATTCACCTAGGGTAAATTCGATACGCCGATTACGGGTTTTGCCTTCTTCGGTGTCGTTACTGGCGATGGGGTCGGTGTCTCCTTTACCTACGGTGGTTAGTCGAGAGGCGTCAATACCACGTCCGATAAGGTATTGTTTGACGGCTTCTGCCCGCTGGTTGGATAGTAATAGGTTGGCGTTTGCGTCGCCTGTGTTGTCTGTGTGGCCTGTGTAGCATTTCCCGCTTTACACTATTATCTTGGTTTGCACAGGGGCAGTCGCTAAGGCGAGTGTCATTCCTGTGCTACGATACTGCCACTAGCTAAGCGCCTGCAACCCTGTGCTTTACCAAGTATAACCGTTACAATCGGGGCTAGCGGTTAGATTGTATTCTTGCTTAGGGTGGGCGTGTTTGGGGTTAAAGCTACTTCAAATCATCTAAATCAGGCAACTGTGAATCATCGTCAATACCAAAGGCCATCTGACCTAATTTTTTAAAGTCGATATGTTGGATTTCAATTAAGTCGGGTAAAAGATTGAGATAAACAAATATATTCATCTTATCGATATTTTTTATGGAAGCATTGTCATTAATAGCAAGAGCAGGAACAAAGCCAAACATTTGGTCATACTCAAGTGGACCAAACTTTTTGACACAGCGGTCGAATAGGGGTTTGCTATTATTATCAACCATATCTATATATATATTGTCTCTTTAAAAGCGAAAAATAATTCAATTTTTCTATCTGCTAGGCCTTTCGCAATATCTTTTGCTTCCCCTTTTTCTTGAAAAACCCAACCAAGGGTTGGAGTAATTGTATAGGCATGACCTGTTTTTTCACCCCAAACGTATAATTTGCCAAAGCCACTACGTGTAATCACATAATAATTGTCTTGTTTTAGAATGTCTTCACCTAACCAAATCGCTAGCTCATCTTTATAGTCAGCAGGATTAACGATCCAAAATAGACCTTGCTTAAAACGGCAAAATCCAACTTTCTTCCAATAAAAAGAAGTCTATCCGGTAATTTACCACGGTAATATTGCATAACCTCTTCAGGGACAGGCTGCTGCCAATCTGGTAGTCCAAATTTTGTAATAAAATAATCAAATTCTTCATCTACTATATATTCACTCATACTATTTTCCAAACGGACATTAAATATAATATTTAATCAAGATAAGGGCGATGACCTTTCTCATATTTCTCCATCAATTTGATAACAGGGATAAACTTTGGATCATTCGATCTATATTTTTTTATCTTTTCTAAAATACTGCCACCACCTGTATCAAAGTTAACATCCCCTTTTTTTTCTAGCATCATTTTTAGTAAGCCTAACTCATCGGGTATACCATTAATATAAGCAAGTGGTGTTATATTTTTATCATTAGGTATATTGGGATTAGCACCTGCTTCTAGTAATAACTTAGCTGCTTCAACGTTCTTCACACGCATTGCATAATGTAGGGGAGTCATACCATAGCAGTCCTGAGCGTTTACAGGCACGCCATTATCTATATAGAATTTAATGGTTTTTCTGGGAGAAGGATTAATTAAGTTCGCTCTATGAAGGTAGTTCCATGATTCAACTTCAGTTGTGTGTAAAGGGTCAAATTTTTTTGCATCAGCCATTTGCTGTAGAAACTCAATATCTCCGTCCCAGTTGGCTCCAATAATTTTTTCCCCAGTTGTTTCTGGTCTCATTACTAGTCTCCGTTATTTGTTTTCCAAAAATCTTCTCATATCTTTAGTAATGTCATCTAATTCTCCACGTCCAGGTTTTTCACCTCGATGACTTATATTCTCTGGCCCGTTTTGAATCTCAAATATTTCAGGTCTAGAATTTACATAGTCATTCAACTGTTTTTGGGACATACCTAATTTTTCAGAGGCTTCTATTAATCGTCTATTCTCCCATCCCTTAACGTGACCATAGTGTAATGGTGGCTCTATGACTTCACCAGTTAATTTGTCTATAGCTTTACCGTCCTCTGTAAAATCATATCGTTCTCTAATTTGTCGTTTCGTTTCTGATCGAATAGATGGCCTCGTTAAGTTTGTTATAGGTTTATTTGGGTCATAAGTATAACGTCCTTTTTCATCTCTAGGAGGTTCTTTTGATCCTACCCTAGAAGTCGTTGAGCTATTATGGTTTACGACCTCACCTGACGCACGATTATTGGTTGAAGCAACAGCTGTGTTTGGCTTGCTACCCAATGTTTTACCTGAACCTGATGTTGCTGTACTGGCAGTAGCGGGCGTCATTTTTGCCCAATTATTAATTTCATTAATAATTGGATTGATTCTGCGATCAAAGTCTTTTTGAATTTGTACGAGTGCCTGTTTTTGTGATGCACTTAAACTATTCAAAAAATTCGGTGTTAAAATACTATTCAGTAAGCCCTTCAGTTTAGCAGGGTTTAATGCCTGTTGTAATGCTTGTTCTGGGTTGCCTTTGCCAAATTTTCTTATAAAGGCAAACAAATCAGCAGGCTTTTCACCACCGATCTTAATGGCCTTAATTGCGCTCTTAACTGCATCACCAAACCCTGGGATAAGCCCAATGAGGGCAGCTATTAATAAAAACCATAGTGTACTATCACTCGGCTTATCTTTTAAATTCATTACTGCATTGATAATATCTCTGGCATCAATAAGCTGACCTGCCACAGGTATCACCCCAATGACTATCTCAGCAAATAAAGCCCAAGTACTCGTGTTTTCACCCTTAAGAAAGGATGCGGTCTGTTTTTTTAATTCTTCAAACCAACCTGTGGGCTTTTCATTTTGACTTTTTTTATATTTTTGGGGAGTATAATCCTTCCCTATGTTAGTAACTCCTAGTACGCCACCACCTGTACTCATTCATCTGCCTCCATATCCTTATAAGATATAAAGTCGGCTGGATCTTCGCCATAATAGACAACCGCCTGACCTTTCGGCACACCCACTAAACGAGCATAGCCATTTTCATCGAGAGTACCTTCACGTACGGAACCATCTTCAAACTCTACTCGATAGGGCGCACCGCTAACAGGCGTATCATCATCGTATAAATAATTAAGCTCAATAAAGGTAGGGGGTTCTGCAAGTACGTTAGAAGGTAAGCCAGAAACGAAACGTCCATCAAACCCACCCTTAGCTGGATTATGCTTACCTGCTTTTTCAATAAACTCATTGGCCTTAATCGTAATATTACCGCCCTCAAGCGTAATACTCGCTGAGCCTGCATGAATCGTCACCTTATTACTCGCCGCAATCTCAACTGCTTGGGTTGAAGACGATATATTTACATCCTGCTTAGCCGTAGCCTCAAGTCGTCCTGTATGCGCCGATACCATGAGATTATCTTTCGCATTGGTCATACTCACACTACCGTCCGCCACAAGGGTCGTTGACTCGCCGCTTACCTGATGATGTCCCTGACCGCTGGTCACCATCCTATCTTGCTGAGTGGTAGATAACATCTCACCCATAGAGCGATGAACCAGTAACGCCTCACTGACGTAACCACTATCAGCAGCGCTATCTATCAAGGTATAAGGTTTTTGCTGATGTGTTGATTGGGTTTGCTCGTCAGCTATCGCCTCAAGCTGAGTCTTAATCTCTTTATGGCTATTAACATGACGACCTAAACCTGTCGCAAGTTGCGTTAAGCGCTCGCTTAGATGCTGACCACCAAGACTGGTTTGAGTGAGCGTCGGGGTATGCTGCTGATAATCATGCTTTGTGCTTTGTTCGTGGGTTTGAGCATGAGTTTGCGGCTGTGAAGATATCACTACCGCCTGCCCAGTCTTCACACTCACTTGTGCATCGGTTGCGACATGAATACCGTCACGTTTACTAGCCTCTGTAGCAGGGTGGATCACACCCATCTTAACTCTAGCCTGTACTTGGCTGTTATTCAGTGATAACTGAGAATACGCTTGATCAGATCGGTGCTCAGTGACCCACTCGGATACAGTATCGTCTGCCTGATGCCGATAGCCACTTTCTACCGCGTTGTCATCATGACAAGCAAACAGGCTAGGGCGAGTGGTCGATAAAAGGCTGCCTGTATTGATTAAATGTTCTGCGTCACCAATAGACTGCACAAAAGTTTGATCATCTGCTCTATGCGTGAAGTGAGTGCCATAGTTCGCTCCTGCTAAGGTATTGTTTAACGGCTTCACATTACGCTGGTTGAAAGTAAGTAGCATTTCCCGCTTTACACTATTATCTTGGCTTGCACAGGGGCAGTCGCTAAGGCTAGTGTCATTCCTGTGCTGCGATACTGCCACTAGCTAAGCGCCTGCAACCCTGTGCTTTACCAAGTATAATCGTTACAATCGGGGCTAGCGGTTAGATTGTATTCTTGCTTAGGGTGGGCGTGGTTAAAGCTTTTTCCACCGACTATAACTGTTCTATATTTTCTATAGAGTTTAATATTTCTTCTGATTTATCGTGGATTTCCTGATATTCTGACTTATCATAAAAGTAGCTATAGAGACCTATTTTATCGTTTGGTTTTGACTGATAGGTTGGATTGCTTTTTAAAACAGAAATGTAAGGTTTATTTTCTTTATCCTGCAATATACTTAACTCTATGCTGGTTTTTGAACCTCCTAATACAATTGTATTCGTTGTTCTTATAACAGCGTATGAGTTTTTGTATTTAGCATAAATGTTATAATCACTAAATTCTGATATTTTCTTAAAGTTTGTATTTCTTTTTTTATTAGTAAGGGATAAACAGTGTTAGTATTCCCTACATACTTCACTGGTCTATAATTAGCTAATTCATATCCATGTGGATTTATATATACTTCAATATCTTCTTTTAGATCTTCGTCTATATTTATCAATACGATTGTTGGTATTTCAGCTTCTTTATGATTTTTTATCAAAAAAATGGCACCAAATATAACTATTCCTCCAGTAAACAGGGGAATGAGTATTTTAATAATAGATTTTCTCATAGTTTAAAAGCTTCTATATAACTTAATACAATATTATGAATTAAAAACATTCTGATAATTCCTTTCTATCAAGGTATTATTCAAAAATTTCTTCGTTTTTAATGTTTCTAGGTTAAAAGGAGTGGGCAGCGGTATCGAACAAGGCGAGTCGAGTAGGGGTGATATGATCACGACTATCGGTGTCTGACCGATCTGCTGCGACATAAATGACTCATCCAAGGTGTATTGGCTAATATCAAGCTCAACTGAGTAAGATGACTGCCTGCTTCAAAATTTGAAGCAAAATTCTGATAGTACTTGATGGTAACGAATCACCCCGCCATCTTGGCTAATATTTTTTGATTCAGTAGGCTGACAGCCTGTGGTGATTAACTTAGGGTATATCAGTGCGATTAAGTCAGGTTGAGTGTTTCACTGGGTTGTAAATTATTTGCTATTTTTCTTGTTATATCAGGCCCTTTAAAAACTTTAAGCGTTTTTACTTTGTTTTAGGATTGTACAACGCTAGAACAGTTGCATCATCTTCTAGACAAGAGGTTAAATCTATCACGCCATACTTCACTTGTTTTAGTTGCACGGTGCAACCTGTATATTTAGTAATTTTAGGGCTAGCTAATAATTCCTGTAAGAATTGCTCAGGATTATCCACGCCACTTATCTCAAGCATTTTATAAACCGTATCCTTATATGGCCCTGTCAGTTTATCTCTTAGTTCATAGTCGCCTGCTAAGTAGAGTTCTTTGCCTAAATATTTTCCTTCCTCTTTTAAAAAAGAATAATGAAATATAGTATGGTCAGTATTACTCACATATCCTTCAAATATATAATCATTGTCAATTAAGGACTTTGTTGTAGACTCATTTTCAATAATATCATCATAAAAATAAGTCTTGATTTTTTGTATATTCCATTGAGAAAATTCAAAGGATGTATGGTACTGGCTAGTTGGAGTTTTTACCATATAGGGCTCCCAATCATCTACGGGATCACTAGCATTTTCCTCTGAGTTGGCTTCTATTATAGGCTCTTTTATCGTTTCTAAATTCTCTGTATTTTCTATAGAATTATTGACATTAGTGTTTTGTTCAACATTTGTAATTGAAGGCGAATCGCAGGAAGTCAACATGAAACAAAGAACTGAAGCAGATAATAGCGAGATTAAAGATGTCATAGGATTCCTTATAATTTATGAACACTTGGATCTTTATGCATTTGATACCATTGATATCGGGTAAATGACAATCTTTTGTTATTGTTTTGTATTACTCTTCCACTTATACGCCGCCAAGTATAATCCATCACTTTGTCACTAAAGCCTTGATAAAAAACATGAGGAGCTTTAGAGTCAAATACATGTCTGAGCGTCAAGCTATGACCGATTTCATGAGATAGGGTGTCATTTTTACTGTTAGCTTGACTAAATATAATAACACTATTGCCCCATTTTATTTTGCTTCCTGTAATTTCAGCATAGGCAAAACCGTTTATACTGCCAGCACTAAAGTCGGTATTAAAAATAAAGGTTCTAGGATTGTTTGGGTTATTCAAACTGACTTTATTTCCATTAATATCTTTTGGAGTATGATCTCCATATAGCTCATATAACTCTATTAATTGATTCTTAATAATGCTAATCAGCTTGTTTTGAGCATCTTTTTTATTAAGACCATACTTTTTTTGAATACCTGCTACACCAGCTTTGACAATGGCTAGAAATTTACTAACTTTAGAGTATCTAGTTAATTCATATAACTTAAATTGTGATTGTACTCGCTTCTCAGCTCGTATCAATGCTTGATTAAAAGAGAGGTATTTTAAATGGTATTCAATATCCCTTGACCCTTTAATAGTTGATGATGGCGAGGACAACACATCTACAAACACTAACTCAGCTTTATAGGTAACATTATTTTTATGTACCATCAACTCACCTACTAAATGCCTTTGATTACTATTTGATATTGCATAGACGGCAATATTTTCATGAGTAGTGAGTAGTTGATTTTTCACTCCTTTTACATGAACTGCTCTTTTAGTAATATAGTCATTTCTTTTTTTGCCATTTATCCTATCTACTACAGTAGCGGAAGGCCCACTTTTCAATAAATTGGAAAGTGGTATTTCAGCAGGAGAAACAGTTAGTTTGCTCGGATTAGAAGAGACAAACACTATTTTTTTATAATTATCAGCAGTCAAAGGGGTTGTGGCACCAATGATTTGTTGTACTTCTATATCAAGCTTAATACCTGCAGAATGCATATCTGAGCCACCGCGGTAGACACTATTGGTAGTATGAGGAAATATGACTAACCAAGCTGGTAGATAATCCCTGTCCCGTAGACTACTAGATAATTTTGCATCTTTAAGGTAAATATTATTAAAATTTACTATGTTACCTTTATATAATTTTTTGCGAGTAAGAGTTGGTTTACCTTGTATTAGTTCAGATACTTCTTCTATCGGATACCTATCAGCATCTCTAGGATAATCAAAACCATAGCGACCAGCCATATCTTGTGGCTGTCTAAAATGTACAGTAAAGTTTGGACGACTTATCCTTACTAATTTAAAAGGGTCACGAGGTCCCATGGCACCATTAGAAGTTTGACTCATAATTTCGTCCTATTTATTGTTATCTTGCCAATCAAGCTCTAAATGAATCTCAATTTCATCTTGATTATTTGAATAAAAACGTTCTGACCACCCTTCATCATCTGTAACGCCTTTAAACTCTTCACCAGTACGTTTATTAACAGCTGTATAAGGCGTATTCGCATACGGCACGTCATCATCATCCACAAAATGATAAGCCAAGTTGTAAACCCCATCCATCAGTGACTTTTTATCTGGAATCATATCAGGCAACCCATCAAGCCCCAGCCCATCAAACCCACCCTTAGCTGGATTATGCTTACCTGCCTTTTCAATAAACTCATTGGCCTTAATTGTAATATCACCGCCCTCAAGCGTAATACTTGCTGAGCCTGCATGAATCGTCACCTTATTACTCGCCGCAATCTCAACCTCTTTAGTTGAAGACGATATATTCACATCCTGCTTAGCCGTAGCCTCAAGTCGTCCTGTATGCGCCGATACCATGATATTCTCTTTCGCATTGGTCATACTCACACTACCGTCTGCCACAAGGGTCGTTGACTCACCGCTTACCTGATGATGCCCCTTACCACTGCTTACCATCCTATCTTGCTGAGTAGTAGATAACATCTCACCCATAGAGCGATGAACCAGTAATTCCTCACTGACGTAACCACTATCAGCGGCGCTGTCTATTAGAGTATAGGGAGTAGTATGATGTGTGGTTTGTGTTTGCTCGTCAGCGATAGACTCAAGCTGAGTCTTAATGTCTTTATGACTATTAACCTGACGACCTAAACCTGTGGCAAGCTGGGTTAAGCGCTCGCTTAGATGCTGACCACCAAGGCTGGTTTGAGTGAGCGTCGGGGTATGATGCTGATGATCATGCTTGTATGTTAAAAAAGCCATAGATAAGTGTTAACCTTAGCTATGGTAGCAGGTAGAGTGAGCTAGTGATCTCGCTATAGCCAAAGAGCTCGACGCAAAGATAAAGCCCTCTACCTGTATTTCTTTAGATTGAATGGTATCAAAGTGCCTTAGAAATTAAAACTAAGAGACACTGTATTCACAAGGGAAATGCAAAGAAATGACCTATCAAGTATACGTTGGAATTGACATATCCAAAGCTAAATTTGACGCAACATGGCTAAACAGAGAAGGTAAAAAAGTTAAAAACAAAGCCCACAGTAAAACCTTTACTAATGACGAAAAAGGCTTTGCAATCTTTACCAAATGGCTAGCTAAGCAAAGCACAAACAAGAAACCGGATGAGTATCTTATCATCATGGAAGCCACAGGCATATACTATGAGAACCTAGCCTATGATCTACATAGTAAAGGCTACACAGTAGCCGTTATTAATCCGGCATATGCCAAACAATTTGCAGGTGCCATCGGCAGTCATCACAAAACCGACAAACAAGACGCGTACGTACTCGCGCAATACGCCTATACAAGGCACCCTAAAGCATGGGAGCCAGAACCTGAGCACGTCAGAAAGCTCAAGTATCTGCTAGACCGTTTAGACACGCTCAAGGCTGATAAGAAGCGAGAAAGCAACCGTCTAGAAAAAGTTGAATCTAGAAAGAGCTATGACAACGATATCGCCCAATCTATAAAACAAGTGATAGACACTTATAACGAACAAATAGATATCATCCAAGCCAAGATAGATAAACACATAGGTAATCATCCTGACTTAAAGTCAGGCTATGACAACCTAGTTAGCATTCCAAGCATAGGTAAGACAGTCGCACCGAATGTATTGTCGTTACTCCTATCTAAAGACTTTAAGGATGCTTCGCAATGCGCCTCATTTGTTGGATTAACCCCTATACATATACAGTCAGGAATCTTTAAAGGAAGAAGCCGTATTAGTAAAAAAGGGGATGGCAACCTACGATCGAAGTTGTTCATGTGTGCGTTATCTGCAATTAGTTGCAATCCTGATGTTAAGCAACTATACGAGCGACTGCTGAAGAGAGGAAAATGCAAGAAAGTGGCTTTGATTGCAGGTATGAGAAAGTTATTACAGATTTGCTATGGTGTGATAAAGCACCAAAGCAAATACAAACCTCAAGTTACTATTTGATAGTAATTTGAGTTGACATATAAGATGGTATCTTTGTGCTTTGGTCATGCGTTTGCGGCTGTGAGGACATCACCATAGCCTGCCCAGTCTTCACACTTACCTGTGCATCAGTTGCGACATGAATACCGTCACGTTTGCTAGACTCTGTAGCAGGGTGAATCACACCCACCTTAACCTTTGACTTAACGTGGCTGCTGTTATTTGCTAACTGAGAATACGCCTGATCAGATCGGTGCTCAGTCACCCACTCGGATAACGCACCATCTGCCTGATGCCGATAGCCACTTTCTACCGCTTTGTCATCATGAGAAGCAAATAGGCTAGGGCGAGTGGTCGATAGTAGACTGCCTGTATTGATTAAATGCTCACCATCTCCAATAGACTTTACAAGCGTTTGATCGTCCGCTCTATGCGTGAAGTGGCTATCATAATTGCTGCATGTTTAAGTCTCTAAGCAGATGATTGATTAAGTTTGTTTATATAGTAAGTTATTCTATTTAATATGTTAAAAGCAGTAGGTTTATCATAAATTAGAATCGAACATCAATCTTCATTTTCTTGTCGAGAATAAACTCTAATATGAGTAATGCTACTTGGTAAAGACTCAAGTTCATCGTATTTTTTAATGTCATTCTCAGTCAAATCAATAGCTTCAAATGCAATTAGTATATCCTCATAGTCATTTGATTTATAGACAAAATCGGCATCGTATAAATTAGCATTAGTTTTAGATTTTATTGAATCATAATTTAAATAGCTGATATTAAGGTCTTTTAAATCTAATTGAAATTCAGTTGAAATAAATTGTTTGTCAATGTTACTAATATATACATCTTCAACAGTTATATCATTTAAATAAGTGAATACCGTAGTATGAATATCTGTAGTCTCAAAACTATATCTAATCCACTTATTGGCTTTGGGAGTAAAAGGATCATAGATACCAAGAATATTCGACTCTGAAATCAAATCTGTTTCATTAGAAACTAGTCTCATGGCAGCCTTTGTTATTTCTGTCATGTTTTTAAAATCAGAACGAGTGATTGATTGTAAGTTATTTGCTGTTATTAATGCTTTATATAACGATAGTCCACCTTGCTTAGCAGAGCCTCCAATTTGTGTGTTTTCAGAAGTTACACAACTTACTAAAAAAAGAGATAGAGTAACTAGAGCGACTTTTATCATTTTGAATTCTCAATTATCATTATTTTGACATATCCGAATGATAAGAATATGTAGCAATGGTATTAGGTACGGTAGTCCCATCAATAGGATTACATTCGTCTTCAAGCATTATAGGATCAGCTATATCAATAACATTATGTTCGTATAGAAAAGGTTGTCCATACTTTTTTCCTTAATTTTTGAGTTTAGTATAACCCCTTATTATTTATCTAATTTCATTATGCCACTACAATCGCCTGATCATCTACTGCTTTAAAAAGACTAGGACGGGTAGTAGAGAGCAGGCTACCTGTATTAATGATGAAACCTATCTAAGATAGTGGTAACGGAGGCATGGGCTTAGCGCA
The DNA here is from genome assembly GCF_057621535.2 of Psychrobacter sp. CX5. Classification (NCBI taxonomy): domain Bacteria; kingdom Pseudomonadati; phylum Pseudomonadota; class Gammaproteobacteria; order Moraxellales; family Moraxellaceae; genus Psychrobacter; species Psychrobacter sp. CX5. Next base: position 2,570,010 of record NZ_CM177735.1, read on the forward strand.
TGGTTTTGAGTGAGCTGGCAGGTAATATGATCTACCAATTTCCTGCCATCATTGATGTTCTTAGTATCAGTAACGGAGGCAAATGTAGTTCTTATACCCTGTTCTTATAGAGGTTTAGTTTAGATTGGATAAATAACTATAAACTTTAGGTGCTATTTATTAGGGATTATATAATGATAAAATGGTTACATCATCTTCCTTACAATAGGCTAATTCAATAGTACCATGAAGTATTTTTTTTTGTTTAATTGTACATCCTATATAGCTAGTTATGTCTGGACTATTTAATAGTTCTTTAAAAAATTTGTGCGGATCTTCAGATCCACTTATTTCAAGCATTTTATATATATTACTTTTTTGGAACTCACTAAAACCTTGACTCATTTCAAAGCTACCATCGTACTGAAATACGTCTGCTTTAAAATTATTCTTATTTTTCTGAAGATCGTATTTAAAAGTAGTTCCATCATTAAATATCACGTGACCTCTAAATCTATTATCATCTTCAATAAACTCTTTTTCTATAACTTTTTCACTATTAAGATTTTGATAAAAGTAAATTGTTATTTTTTCTAAACTTATTTCTGGCAAGTTTATACTTTTAAAAGTTTGATGTGAGGGTATATGAATATAATATGGTTCTACCTCGGTTCGAATTAATTTATCTTCTTCAACTTGCTCTAAATTAATACTTGATTTGGTGTTTTTTATATAATCTAAATCTTCAGTTTGTAGTCCTATATTATCTGATTTCTCCAATAAATTTGTATTTCTTTCTGAAAAATCACACGCAGAAACAAGTATAGTTAATGCTATAGCAGTAGCTAAAGAGTTCAAATTAATCATCTATTTTCCTTATAATTTACGAGCACTTGGATCTTTATGCATTTGATACCATTCATATCTGGTGAATGAAAGTCGTTTATTTTGGTTTCTAACAGTACTTCCTAACCTCCAAGTATAATCCATTACTTTATCACTAAAGCCTTGATAAAAAACATGAGGTGCTTTAGAGTCAAAAACATGTCTAAGTGTTAAGCTATGACCGATTTCGTGAGATAAAGTATCATTTTTACCGTTAGCTTGGCTAAATATAATAACACTATTGCCCCATTTTAATCTTCCCCCTTCGACTTCAGCATACGCAAACCCGTTTACACTACCAGCACTAAAATCTGTATTAAAAATAAATGTCCTAGGATTGTTTGGGTCATTCAACCTGACTTTATTTCCCTCAAGGTCTCTAGGATTGTGGTCACCATATAGCTCATATAACTCTATTAATTGTTTCTTAATAATGCTAATTAGCTTGTTTTGAGCATCTTTTTTATTAAGACCATACTTTTTTTGAATACCTGCTACACCAGCTTTGACAGTGGCTAGAAATTTACTAACTTTAGAGTATCTAGTTAATTCATATAACTTAAATTGTGATTGTACTCGCCTTTCTGCTCGTATCAATGCTTGATTAAAAGAGAGGTATTTTAAGTGGTGTTCAATATCCGATGACCCTTTGATAACTGAAGATGAAGAGGACAACACGTCAACAAATACTAAATCAGTTTTATAGGTGACATTATTTTTATGCACCATCAACTCGCCTACTAAATATTTTTGATTGCTTTTTGATATTGCATAAACGGCGATGTTTTCATGAGTAGTGAGTAATTGGTTTTTTACTCCTTTAACATAAACTGCTCTATTGGTAATGTAGTCATTCCTCTTTTTTCTATTTACTACGTCTACTATTTTAGCAGTAGGCCCCCTCTTCAGTAATCTGGAAAATGGAATTTCAGTTGGAGAAACATATAGTTTGTCCGGATTAGAAGAGACGAACTCTATCTTTTTATAATTATCGGAATTCAATGGGCTCGTTTCGCCAATCATTTGTTGTACTTCTATATCTAGCTCAATACCATCAGAATGCATATCTGAGCCTCCCTTATAAACTTTATCAGTTGTATATGGAAACAATACTAACCATGCTGGTAGGTAGTCATGATTTTTTAAATGATGAGAGTTTTGAGCATCTTGTAGATAAATATTTTTAAAGTCCTCAATATCTCCTATATACAACCTCCTCTGAGTCTGTATTTTATTGCCTTTAGAGTCTAGTTCAATTCTTTCTATCGGATACCTATCAGCATCTCTAGGATAATCAAAACCATAACGACCAGCCATGTCTTTCGGTTGTCTAAAATGTACAGTAAAGTTCGGGCGACTGATTCTAACTAATTTAAAAGGGTCACGAGTTCCCATGACACCATTAGAAGTTTGACTCATAATTTCATCCTATTTATTGTTATCCTGCCAATCAAGCTCTAAATGAATCTCAATTTCATCTTGATTATTTGAATAAAAACGTTCCGACCACCCTTCATCATCTGTAACGCCTTTAAATTCTTCCCCAGTACGTTTATTAACAGCTGTGTAAGGTGTATTCGCATACGGCACGTCATCATCATCAACAAAGTGATAAGCCAAATTGTAAACCCCATCCATCAGTGACTTTTTATCTGGAATCATATCAGGCAACCCATCAAGCCCCAGCCCATCAAACCCACCACTCGCTGGATTATGCTTACCTGCTTTTTCAATAAACTCATTGGCTTTAATCGTAATATCACCGCCCTCAAGCGTAATGCTCGCAGAGCCTGCATGAATCGTTACCTTATTACTCGCCGCAATCTCAACCTCTTTAGTTGAAGACGATATGTTTACATCTTGCTTAGCCGTTGCCTCAAGTCGTCCTGTATGCGCCGATACCATGATATTGTCTTTCGCATTGGTCATACTCACACTACCATCTGCTACTAGAGTCGTTGACTCACCGCTCACCTGATGATGCCCCTTACCACTGCTCACCATCCTATCTTGCTGAGTGGTAGACAGCATCTCACCCATAGAGCGATGAACCAGTAAGTCCTCACTGACATAACCACTATCAGCGGCGCTGTCTATTAGAGTATAGGGAGTAGTGTGATGTGTGGTTTGGGTTTGCTCGTCAGCGATAGACTCAAGCTGAGTCTTAATGTCTTTATGGCTATTAACCTGACGGCCTAAACCTGTGGCAAGCTGGGTTAAGCGCTCTGATAAGTACTAGGGGTTCAATCTAATTTTCAAGAGTTGAGAGTGGTATGAATATTCGTATTAAGAAAGGCTTAGAACTCCATATTCAGATGGACGTTTCGAACATGAGTTACATCTTAGTAGAGGTATAAAAAAACCACTCGTAAGTGGTTAAATATAAATAATAAGTTATATTATCAACCATTAAACTGCCAAATCATCTTATTCCATTGGTTATTAAGATAATCGTGCGTCGTGTTATCATATCTAAAGTAAGCTCGACTATACTATTTAACTAGAGTTAACCAGTAGGTAGATCTAGTATAAAAGTTAATAGTAATTATTAAAGATTATTTAGAAAACTCAGAGACATTTTGCTCGTAGTACATAGTTAAAGCAGGGCTATTATAATATATAAGAATAACATTATTATCTAATGTCCAATCAAAAACAGTAGCAACCTTAAAAAATTTAAGTTGTCTTGTATTTAGTTTTTCAAGAAGATCAGCGGCTAAAACTGCACTTTCTTCAGAATTATAAGTAATTTGATATGCACCAAGATAACCTTCCCTTGTATCTTTAAGACTAATTACTGATCCACGTAGTGCACAAGCATTTTTTAAGAAGTCTTTACCAAAATCTGTAGTAAGGTTGTTTCTAATCTCTACTTCAGGGGTTTTACGTTTAGAAAAACTAATATTAGCAGTTTCTGTTGTTAAATTAGCGGACTTTATACCTAGTTCTATAAAGTTTTCATAAGTTTCTAAAAGAGGTTCAATAGCGCAATCTTTGTTAGAAGTCTTTCTGACTATAGCTGCTTCATCTTTAACTATAGCAGGCTTGTCTTGTACAGCATTGCTTTCAACTGAACAACCTAACGGAATAAAAAGTAGTAGAAAAATAAATTTTCTCATCTAGAACATCCTTACCTTAAAACATTGAATTGGTTTTAATCGTTATACAAGTCTAGGGAATAACTAGCGTCCTACCTCTAATCACTGGACGTATTGCTTTAAGATAGGTTATCTTTGCGTCAACATCTTTATTGAATGTTACACCACCTAGTTCTCGCAAAGCTCTATTAAAATTAGAAAATCCATTAGTTCCGAAGACTTCTAAACAGCCTGCAGTACCTATCATGCTGTCAGCCCTATTAGGATTATTCGTATCGGGACCATCATGAATTAGAAAATTATCGTAGACTTTCCATGCACCGTTTTCAGCAGTATCTGTACTATGTAGCTTGTATTCTGGAAGCCATGTTAATGAGTGCGTTTGATGATCTGCTAATCCAGCCACAGAGTAACCTTCATTTCTTACGTAACGTGGTCCGAATCTGATAACTTGAAACGCTTTAGTATGTATACCATTTGATATTCTAAGAGTATAAAGCGGGGTCTTGTAGTGGTTCGTAAACTCTCCATCTGGATAATCCCATGTATAAGCATAATTACCATTAGGTTTCCCGTCAAGAGTTAATGTTAACTTTCTTTTAGCACGTGAAATCCTAGCGTTTGTGGTAGTTGAGTTTTGAGTAGCGTTGGTTGAAGAGGTTCGTTCAGGCCGTCTTAAAACTTCGAATGGGTCGCGTTGAGGTCGCTGTCTTGTTGGCGTAGGCATAATTACTCCCTTATTATAATTTTAAATGAGCTTTAATTTCCTGCTCAATTGAAGTACGTAAAATCTCTGTAAAACCGTCTATATCAGTCTTACCTTCAAACAATTCACCTGTTTCTTCAGCTTGCGCAATATAATCCACAAAGCTATAGGGTAAATCATCATCATCTACAAATCTAAACTGAGCACTATACTTATCTAACTTCAAATGTGCCTTTATCTCATCAGGCTTAGCACTAAAGAACGTTTGTGTTTTACCCTCAGCATCAGTCACACCTTCATAAGTCTCTTGAGTTCGTTCATTAATCGCAACATAAGGTGTATTCGCATAAGCAATATCGTCATCGTCAGTAAACTTAAACTGCGCCTTATAGATAGCGCCAGCGATAAACTCAGGCAACCCACCAAGCCCCAGCCCATCAAACCCACCCTTAGCTGGATTATGCTTACCCGCTTTTTCAATAAACTCATTGGCCTTAATCGTAATATCACCGCCCTCAAGCGTAATACTTGCAGAGCCTGCATGAATCGTCACCTTATTACTCGCCGCAATCTCAACTTCTTTAGTTGAAGACGATATATTCACATCCTGCTTAGCCGTAGCCTCAAGTCGTCCCGTATGCGCCGATACCATGATATTGTCTTTCGCATTGGTCATGCTCACACTACCGTCTGCCACAAGGGTCGTTGACTCACCGCTCACCTGATGATGCCCCTTACCACTACTCACCATCCTATCTTGCTGAGTGGTAGACAGCATCTCACCCATAGAGCGATGAACCAGTAACGCCTCACTAACGTAACCACTATCAGCGGCGCTATCTATCAAGGTATAGGGAGTAGTGTGATGTGTGGTTTGGGTTTGCTCTTTGGTAATGGCCTCAAGCTGAGTCTTAATGTCTTTATGGCTATTAACATGACGACCTAAACCTGTCGCAAGCTGGGTTAAGCGCTCGCTTAGATGCTGACCACCAAGGCTGGTTTGAGTAAGAGTCGGGGTATGATGCTGATAATCATGCTTTGTGCTTTGCGCATAGGTTTGCGGCTGTGAGGACATCACCATAGCTTGCCCAGTCTTCACACTTACCTGTGCATCAGTTGCGACATGAATACCGTCACGTTTACTAGACTCTGTAGCAGGGTGAATCACACCCATCTTAACCTTTGAGTTAACATGGCTGCTATTATTTGCTAACTGAGAATACGCCTGATCAGATCGGTGCTCAGTGACCCACTCGGATAACGCACCATCTGCCTGATGCCGATAGCCGCTTTCTACCGCTTTGTCATCATGAGAAGCAAATAGGCTAGGGCGAGTGGAAGATAGTAGACTGCCTGTATTGATTAAATGCTCACCATCACCAATAGACTGCACAAGCGTTTGATCATCCGCTCTATGTGTGAAGTGAGTGCCATAGTTCGCTCCTGCCTGTGCCTCAAGTCTTGATATAGGCTGGGCTTGGGTATCAAACAACATAAGCCGAGTAGGGGTCATATGATCACGACTGTCCGTGTCTGACTGATCTTCTGTAATACCTGTCATAGGCGGCAATACTTGTCTGCGATATAAATGACCCACCCAAGGGGTATCGGCTAGTATCAAGCTTAACTGAGTCAGATGACTGCCTGCCTCTAGATGTGAAGCATGACGCTCACGGTGGCGACGGCTTTGAGTCAGCCCTGTGATGGCGTGTGGAGCTCATCCCGCTTTACACTATTATCTTGGCTTGCACAGGGGCAGTCGCTAAGGCGAGTGTCATTCCTGTGCTGCGATACTGCCACTAGCCAAGCGCCTGCAACCCTGTGCTTTACCAAGTATAACCGTTCCAATCGGGGCTAGCGGTTAGATCTCTTTCTAATATGGAGTGGTAGTGGTCTGGACTTAATCAAAAACCAGCAGTAAAGCTGATTTATTTAGGGTTTGGCGAAAGTTTTAGAAGTTATTAGTATAAATATATACATTAAAGATTAGTTCACTGTAGATTTAAACTCTACTCTATTGAAAGACCGGTAAACATATTTAATTTACATTCTTCTCTAGTTTCATAGATACGATTAACTCCCCATATCTGGAATATTTTATCGTCATACTTTACATATGCGTGTATAGTTGCATTATCGTCAAGAAGTTCGTTTTTTTCAAGCTTAACTAAATATTTCTCATGCAAATCCTGAAAAATACGTGTAGCAATTTCTTCGTCATAAACCACGAGATTAATCATTTCAATTAATACTTTTACTTCATCTTCTAGAATCTTATGACCGTGTTGGTTTCTAGTATAAGGATGTAAGAACCTAAAGCTGAGTTTGCTTATCTGCTCATTATCATAACCATTTGATGTTATATCGATCTGAGCATTTACTTTATCGAGTATAAAGCTTCTTTTAAAGTGATTATAGAAGTTTCCTATATTCCAAAGGAAAGAGTTTTGTAGTCTCTCAGAAAATAGAGTATGACTAATAATATTTACAGGCTTATTTCTTAATACGCCGGTATCAAGTGGAACACGTTTAATCATTGCATTTGCTCTTTGAATCGTAGGTTGACAGACTACTAGTTTATTCTCTTTAAATGGTTCAATTTCATTAGAAAGTGCTTCTTCAAAGCTAAAAAAACTACTAACTATGAAGATACCACCTGCTGTAAATAAATTCACTTTTTTCATTTCTTAAATCCCGTAATTTTATCTAGACTATAGCTAATACTTCGATCTTTACGTAAAATGTCCCACTTACATTCAAATAATGACCACATGTTATTTCTAAATTGATTGGTCGTTTGTACGGGTTTTAATTTTTTTGATTTAATTTATAGCTATAATCCATTGAATTATCAGTATATCCTTGATAGAAAATATGTTTAGTTAATGAGCGACTAGCAAATGTATGAGATCGCCAAGACAGGTTTGGATGGATTTCTATCATCAGGCTGCGTAATTAAAATCTCTCAAGTTTAGGTGTACGGATTTAACGGCAGGAGTCACTTTGCTAGTGGATGAAGAATCTGAAGGATTACAACCCAGTAGTAAAATTGATAATAATATTTAAGTTGAAGATTTCATTATTTTTCCGTAATAGTATTAACTAAACAATCTACTATAAGAGTTAATATTCACTTGTAAATAGGTATATATCTAAATACCAGCCAGATAACTGACTGGCATTTTTTTAAATCAATACTATGAGAAACCCAGTCATTCGTTGCCTCACATAAAACTCTTTATGTATGTTTTATTTGAAGCGCTACGTTTGAGCTTTGTCATTTTAGGAGGTAGTTACAGTCTAGCGTTCAAACCTTACTTCGAACAAAACTTGCTATTCAATTTGTTTAGGTCTTCAGTATTTTCTATATTTAAAACATACTGATTCTGTTCGTCTTTAACAAAACAAATTCGTGGTCCGAAACCTGAGCCACCACCTTCTGTCATATCTTGTTTGAGAAGGCCGGTATAGAAGTTGTATACATGATATGGAGTTATTTCAATAATATTATTATTAGCAGATTTTACAGTGATTTTATCGTTAATGCTAAAAGTAGCACAACTTGTTTCTGGACTAGTTTTACGCAGATGGATAGTTACATTATCATCATATAAGGTAGTTAGTACTCCTTTTTCAATATTTCTAGAATGGTTTACACATAACATATTATTATTTTTTTTATAAAAAACTTTCGCATTGCTTACCATTGTTCTGTGAGGGCACCCTAATAGTAAAAAACAGCTAGATAGTAATAAAGTAATAGTAATTTTATTCATAATTGATCCTGTTAAATACAGCTCTTTGGATTAGCAATAAACTCTGAAAGTACATTCTGCATAAGTGTAAATTGATTATGTCTAAAGGTGTAGCCAGTAGACTGGTTTCCATGAAATAATTGCTGTCGATTATTATAACCACTTTCACGAATGTGAAGAGCTAATTCGTTATCAGTCAACAAGTTTCTATAAAGAGTAATAAAAATATAATCCTCAAGAAGAGATGCCTGTGCTTCTAAGTTATAATCTCTAAGCTTTTTACTAGCATCAAGGTGATATTCATATTCATTATTGAAATCTAAATCTAGTTTAAGCCATAAGCCTTTCAAAAAGACATTCACTCCATGCTGATATTGCCAAGCATGCACACATTCATGAATCATCATTTTTTGTAGTCCTACTGCTTGATAAAAACTAAACCTACCATCGTAATTTCTCTTTCTATCTCTAATGCTTTCAAAGGTGTACAACTGGCCAAAGTCACTCAAGCAAGTATCAGGATCCAACCATATATTACCAAAAGGAGTTAGCCCCGCATTTTCTTGCATAAGATTAGTCGTTTTGATTCTGATTGCTGAATAATCTAAGCTGTCTTTGAAGAAAGGTTGTAAAAGCGCAATCTCATTAGTAGTCAGTCCCCTATTATTTTTAGTGTCTTTAATCGTACTTGGAACTAGAGAGCTACCTATATTATTGCTATTAGTAGATACACCAAATAAGTCTTGTACAAGTGAGTAAATCAAATTACTGGGCTTTGAGTTCTTAGAACCGCCAAACATAGATGAATGTCGTGAACAACATCCTGTAGTAGGTACAGCTAACTCAATACGGCTAATTGGCACCTCCTTATTAGTAATTATTCTTTGGGTGTTACCAAGAATGTCTGTTATGCCTTCGATAATATCGCCATTGTCCAATATCAATCTATAAGGAGTATTGGCTAATATATCGCCAAATTCATTTTTTAGGTTAAGTTGTTCATCGAACATAGATAGTATTGCATCAGGCAACCCCCCAAGCCCCAGCCCATCAAACCCACCCTTAGCTGGATTATGCTTACCTGCCTTCTCAATAAACTCATTGGCCTTAATCGTAATATCACCGCCCTCAAGCGTAATACTTGCAGAGCCTGCATGAATCGTCACCTTATTACTCGCCGCAATCTCAACTTCTTTAGTTGAAGACGATATATTCACATCCTGCTTAGCCGTAGCCTCAAGTCGTCCCGTATGCGCCGATACCATGATATTGTCTTTCGCATTGGTCATGCTCACACTACCGTCTGCCACAAGGGTCGTTGACTCACCGCTCACCTGATGATGCCCCTTACCACTACTCACCATCCTATCTTGCTGAGTGGTAGACAGCATCTCACCCATAGAGCGATGAACCAGTAAATCTTCACTGACATAACCACTATCAGCGGCACTGTCTATTAGGGTATAGGGAGTTTGTTGATGCGTAGTAGAAGTTTGCTCTTTGGTAATGGCCTCAAGCTGCGTCTTAATGTCTTTATGACTATTAACCTGACGACCTAAACCTGTGGCAAGCTGGGTTAAGCGCTCGCTTAGATGCTGACCACCAAGACTGGTTTGAGTGAGGGTAGGGGTATGATGCTGATAGTCATGCTTTGTGCTTTGGGCATAGGTTTGCGGCTGTGAGGACATCACCATAGCTTGCCCAGTCTTCACACTTACCTGTGCATCAGTTGCGACATGAATACCGTCACGTTTACTAGACTCTGTAGCAGGGTGAATCACACCCATCTTAACCTTTGAGTTAACATGGCTGCTATTATTTGCTAACTGAGAATACGCCTGATCAGATCGGTGCTCAGTGATCCACTCGGATAACGCATCGTCTGCCTGATGCCGATAGCCACTTTCTACCGCTTTGTCATCATGACAAGCAAATAGGCTAGGGCGAGTGGAAGATAGTAGACTGCCTGTATTGATTAAATGCTCACCATCACCAATAGACTGCACAAGCGTTTGATCATCCGCTCTATGGGTGAAGTGAGTGCCATAGTTCGCCCCTGCCTGTGCCTCAAGTCTTGATATAGGCTGGGCTTGGGTATCAAACAACATAAGCCGAGTAGGGGTCATATGATCACGACTGTCCGTGTCTGACTGATCTTCTGTGATGCCTGTCATAGGCGGCAATACTTGTCTGCGATATAAATGACCCACCCAAGGGGTATCGGCTAGTATCAAGCTTAACTGAGTCAGATGACTGCCTGCCTCTAGATGTGAAGCATGACGCTCACGGTGACGACGGCTTTGAGTCAGCCCTGTGATGTGGGTCAGGCTATTGCGTGCTAAGTGTGTTAAATGGGTGACGCGGTAATGGTCATTTAAACGGTTGTGACCCTCTAAGATAAAGGTATCTGTCACATTGGCATCAGTGGCGTATGCTAGGGCAGTATAGCGGTTATGAGCTGCCGTTAAGCTTTGAGCAATACTTTGAGCATCATCGATACTTTGAGTATCTGTCACAGGAGCAAAGGCCGCTGGGGTATCAATGGCTAGCTTGGCGGTAAAGACACTTGAGTCATAGACGGGTGTGGTGGCTATGCGTTGCTCGGGATGAGATACTGCGGCGGTATTAAAGCGCTGAACATTGATTTGGCTAGGGAGCGCGGTAACACGATGCGTGATGGCAAGTACGGGGGCGTGAACCCGGTCATGTAGTGCTTGATGATAGCGTATCGCACCGATGTTATAACTGATATCTTCTGATTTAGTTGGCTGACAGCTTGTGATAACCAAGCGTGGCGGAGTGTGCTTAATTGTTTGGGTATGACGCAGATAGCCGGTTAGGCCCTGACGCGATAGACGCTCACAGATATGGGCCCAGTCGCTGAGTTGCCACTGGGTCATGCGTGCTGGGGTCCAGTCATGGCCGCTGTCATCTATGATGTCAACATTAATGGCAGATAGGCGCTGTGCAACCATACTCACCACATCGGTATGGGTGTCTATATGGGCACGGGCATGTTGATGCAGCGTTGAGGTGATGGGCTGGGCGATAAGGCGGTAGTAGCCATAGCTGCCTTCATGATCTATTTGACGTATGGCGGTGATATACAGGTGACGATAGGCGGTACCACTTGGGGTGTCAAAGCTTAAGGTCAAGGGGGAGCCAATAAGGTGCGCTTGTGAGCTAAAGGGGGGCTGATGGCGCTCATGGATATAGGTGTTGATGACATAGGTGTCTATACTGTGCTGGGCATGCTGTGAGCGACTGTTTGGGTTTAGCAGGTCGATGAGAGCTTGCTCATTGCTGCTATTGAGTAGGGCGTCTAGCCACTGGGTATGTTCGGTGACGTCTAAGTGTTGGCTGGCATAGGCGGCTTGGGTGCTACCTTCGGAGGCGTAAAGCCTGTCAAGGTGCATGGGTAGGGCTGTGTTATGTAGGGTTGGCATGAATACAGTCCTTGTTATTCACCTAGGGTAAATTCGATACGCCGATTACGGGTTTTACCTTCTTGGGTGTCGTTACTGGCTATGGGGTCGGTGTCTCCTTTACCCACGGTGGTTAGTCGAGAGGCGTCAATACCACGTCCGATAAGGTATTGTTTGACGGCTTCAGCGCGCTGGTTGGATAGTAATAGGTTGGCGTTTGCGTCGCCTGTGTTGTCTGTGTGGCCTGTAATGGTGATGGGATTATCGCCAACGTCTTTGATAACGGTTGCCATATCATCTAGTATACCAAGTCCTTGAGGAGTTAAGTTGGCGCTCCCTGATTCAAATTCGACAATGCGATTGCCTAGGGTGTCGTCTATGAGCTTTTGTTCACCTTTCGTGACAACCAGTTGGTTATCAAGTTGGTAAAGATCAGTAAGCCGGCTATGAATTCTATTTTGTATGGCATTCTTTTGTTCAAGACTGTCAACTTTGCCATAAAGACCAATGCTTGTGCCGTTAATGTCTATGCGTCCTTGGCGGATGTTGGTGATATCACTATCAATGATGGCAGTAGAAATCTCTTGCCAATTTGTTGGTATACTGATATTGGATCGCACCTCTATTTCATCACGAACGATACGATTTGGATATTGAGCTTTTAGTTTTTCTAAAAGTTCAGTCTTATCAGACACGCTTGGCACAACACCTTTTATAACGACAGGGGTATTATTATCTATCGAAGTAACTTGAGCGTCTGTAGATGCAGCTTGAGCGGTATATAATAAGGAGCCCAGAGTCAGACTTATCAGAGCTGTTAAAGTAACCACTGATTTGGTAGACGTGATGGAGCCCTTCATAGAGCGTTTTTTATTTATAACCATTAAACTTCGCTGTTGATTGATAAACATAGTTAACCTTTGTTTTTTAATATTATACATAATATTCATAAGCTTTTACTATTGTGCTAAAAAAATTTGCTTAAACAGTTGCCGAATATCATATAGATATAATTGATCTTGTGATAATAACTCATAAAAACGACTTAGGCCGATATCTTCTTCCACGTAGCTTTGAATCCAATCACTGTTATCCATAATTAACCAGTTATCTAACGTATTATTAGTACCATGAGACAATTGTGCCAATACCTGAGTTTGTGGATCATTAAAGCTAAGGGTTAGTAGATAATTTTTAGAAGATTGAAAAAAATAAGTATTTACTTTTATGTCATGAGGAGTATAGAAGCCGTGGATTAAATCATGCCAAAACGTCGCCATGCTAATGGCTGTATTTTTGTTTGTACCTAAAGACCAACATAGGGTTTTGTTTAACCCGATAAAGCCTTTGCTAAGGGTAGGTAAAAACAACAGCCCAGTAGCGATAATTTGTTCAATAAGTTGAACTTTATTCACAACCATATTAGTTGCTATATCATTCAGAGTTGTAGAGTTAATAAAGTCATAATAATACGTGACGGCATTATCATCGATCGCTAGACGCGTATTATTTAATTGCTCAATCGCATCATAATCTGATGTCGCTTGCTTAGCTTGCGACAAAGCCGTCTCAATAATTTGCCATAGTGAGAATGACTTAACAGGTAAATACTTAGTCCAGTTTTTAATTTTCTCAATATATTGAACTTGCATACCAATGATAGGATAAATTCGATCATTATTATCATTACTAGGAAGAATAACGCCAGTTATAACTTCTTTATTCAATGTATTGACGTGACTAAAAAAAATTAGCGGCGGAGAAGGTGAGGCTTTCTCTGGGTGCTCCAGAGCCCCACTTATCCAGTTATCGATAAAATCTATTTCAGTAGAATTATGGCGTGAACGTATAAAGTCGCCGCGCGAAGGTAGCTTACCAAAGTATACAAGAGGTGATAGTTCAGTGTTCAAAACGGTTACTCCTGCGTACTTGATGAGGCTGCGCTATCATTAGACTGACGACTCCCATTCACTGGAGTAGATGAGTCAGCACTATTGGTAACTTCATCATTCTCAGGGGCGGTTTCATCCGTATTGGAATTGGACTGACCACCTAACAATGACGCATTACTATTAGTTCCTGCTTGATCATTTGGTTGATTTGAACCGTCTTGGTTGCTTTGAGTACTCTCAGTTGTGGGTTTAGCAGAACGTGTAACACCCTTACCAATGACGTCTTCAGGTAGCTTCATTCCTGTGAAAGGATTACTTGACCCACCAGTAGCAGAAGATGAATTACTACTACTAATTATTCTGAACCGAACTGGGACGGTAATACCGTCACCCGTCCATGACATTTCAAAAATTGAGTCATCAATTTCAGTACGTCTTGCTTGATTAATAAGCTTTTCAACACCGAAGTTGCCTGCCTCTTCAAAGACAACAAAATCTTTACCATCATAATCTTTTGCTCTAATACTCGCCCCAGGTTGGCTTGAGGGATTAGGCCAGACAAATGTTGTCCATGCTTGAGATCCCATACGGTAACGTAACTGCTGACCATCAATAACGATAGTGTACTCAGTTAACCCGCTCACAGGCAGTGGCATGATCTGAAAAGTGGTTCGATTATTCGAAGTATCTGCACTTGAGCCATTATTAGAGCTACTATTTCCAGTGTAGTTCATATAGTAGCGTCCAAAGTCAGCGACAAATTTAGGATTAAGACCTAAACCCGAACCATTCCAGATTTTACTTGAAATCTGATCGCCGCGACGAATAATAAAGGGGGTAAGCGTCTCGTTAACAAACTTTGCAACATACCCATCGTTGCCAAAGAACTGACCAATTTCTGCTGGTGTTGCTTGAATATTCGCATTGGCAGTGAAGGGGTATTTGCTTTGCAAGTTATCGACAAAAGGCTTATAAACCTGAGCTTGCCACACTTTATTTATTTCAGTTTTGGTGGGTTCAAGGAGCATATTAAATGAAGCCGTTAAAGGTTTACTTAATATAGGTCTAATAACTTGTTTCATTTCAGTATTTGCTTGACTCAAAATTTGCTCATCTAATATTTGCAAAGATTTTGAAAGCTCTGAGCCTTCAGGGCTAAGTGTTTGGGATGTGAATAATAGGGCATCAGGTCCTATATCACCACTACGAGAAATATTATTAAAACGAGTGGTAATGTCACCTAGGCTGCTTAAGTAACTGTCTAACAAGGATAGGTTTTGATTATCTTCTCTCGGGGTAACTAACGCGTGAATTGAAGCAAATTCTTGAGCAATAACGCCTACGTTAGCTGACTTAGGGGCGTCAGGTTCAGACTTATTCTTATTAGCTAAAGCTTCAGCTTGACGTAGTTCAGCAGGACTTTGACGAAGTATGGTTTGTTTGAACCATTCTATAAACCCACGACGAGCTTTGGCTCCAGTATCGTTAGACGCGGCTGCTGTATTGTCCCACTGAGTTTGACGATCAACAGTCTCAAACAAAACTTTAATGGGGGAGTTGTCTATATTGGATAGCTGATTCATTAATGTAGCGTGATCATCAAAGCTGGTACTTTCACGAACATGGGTTTGCAACAAGAATTTTTTCCATTCATTAATATACTCTTGCTTATAACGGCTCACTAGATATTGACGTATTTGTTCTGGACTACCAGTTAAAGTGAGGTCATTTTGTGCGCTAGTACCCAATACCCAATCATTAGCAACAATTTTTGAGGTGGCTGCTTTATCAATTTCATCACTGACAAATGATTCCCAAGCTTGCTTAGTAAAGGTTCCTGAGATTGCATAGCCACCTAGTAGCGCCTCACTATTAGTATCGGGTAGAATTTGAGCAATGGTGACACTTGGGAAGCGCGCTGAAGCTCTCATTTTAATTTCAGAATAAACACGATCTCGCGCGGGTACCCCTTTACTAACTTCAGTAATATTCGCACGAGTTTGATCGACTAGACCTAGGTCATTTTGAGTTAATGGGAATTCAGGATGTGTAATATGAGCTAATGAAAAACTTAGTATTTGTTCGGCGTCTCTAATCATCTTACTTTTTGGCATTGATCCACGATTAGCCTCTAACCATATTCGCCAAAAGCGTGTCATTTGGTCACTAAGGTGACTGGTTTCCAAATGAGTATGATCACTAAGCATCAGATATGCTTTAAGAGCATTGTAAGCATCTTCAATATTGGTTGGATCTGCGCGTTTATACGTGGAGACACTATCTGCTGACTCTGCATTTGCTGATTCAAGCGTTGCGGGTTTTAAATTTTGAGTATTAGCATTTACTTCTGCTAAAAATTGTTCAATATTATGTTGTGTAGGTTTTATTAAGATGATGTTGATACCATTAAAATATTCTTCAAACAGTTTTTGTTTAAGCTTGTCACCTTGGTACAAACCAAAGCTTAAAGACAGCGGACGGTCTTCATCATACTTTTCAAGTTGCTGAATACGTTTTTGCAAAATCATCAGTGACTGTAGTTGACTTTGAAGATCACCACTAGACTCTGATTGAATAGATGCAACTTGTTGTAAGTCAGACTCAACACGTTCCACCAACTGCCTATTATTGCTATAAGACCATGTCCACAAACCAGCAGCAACACATAGAAGTGCAATGGATGCTAGAGCGGCTATCGCTCTATAGTTGCGTTGATTACGATTTTTACGCTGTTTGACAAGATGTTTGTCTTTAAGAATAACTTTTGAAAACAAATCATTTAGAAAATAGGACTTATCACTTTCTATTTCGTTGCTACTAATGGGTACAGTCGGTAATTTCAAAGCATACTTTTGTATCATAAGTTCAGTCATTTGACTGTTAACTTGTCCTTCTTGAAGCGCACTAGTAAAGTAGAAGCCACGTAAAATAGGCTTAAACTGAAAAGGATTGTCTTCAAATAAAGAATGCATTAAGGTCCTGATAGCAGGTCTTAAAGATTGAAACTCCATCGGAAAAGTCATCAAACTTGGCGATACAGCACGCTGATGTCGTAAAGACAGTTTTGTAGTACTTAAGTCTTTTAACCCATTGACTAAGATATTAAAGTGTTCTTCAAAAATATCGTCAATATTAACATCTTCAGGGTTTTCAGGATAAGGAATGGTCGCCCCCCAGGCCTGCTCTCGTTCATTTTTTTCGTAGTCACTAAAAAAATCTCTAAATCCTGAGATAAGATCCATTTTAGTAAAAATGACATAGACAGGGGCATGCACTTCTAGTTGTTCTGTAAGATCTTGTACACGACTGCGTAAGTTTTTCGCTAAATCTAACGCATAGCTTGGATCATTTTTAGTCAGCTCAGCAATACTGACGGCAATAATAATACCGTTAATTGGGGCTTTTGGACGATTTTTTTTCAATAGACTCAAAAAAGACAGCCATTCAGAGCGATCATCATCGTATGCAGAATAACGACCAGCAGTATCGAGAAGTATTCCTTCAGTTGAAAAAAACCAATCGCAATTCCTTGTACCACCAACACCTTTAACAGAGAGTTGATTGTTTTTTTCCATAAAAGGAAATTTTAATCCTGAATGTAAAACAGCAGAGCTTTTGCCAGCAGCGGGGTTGCCAATTACCATATACCAAGGTAGCTCATATAAAGCAGCGCGACCTGTTTCATCTCCAAGTTTTGATTTTCGAATTGTCTTAATAGCTTCTTGTATCTGTTGACGGAGTACTTGAACTTCTTGAGTGTTATCGTCAGATTTTTCGCTATCATTACTATCGAGATCAGGGTTGCTATCTTCAACAAGGTTAGCGAGCTCTGTCGTAGCTTGCTTACGTTTTTTCAAATAGAAAAAGGTTAAGATACTGATGATTGTCAGTACTATTAAAGTGGCAACAATCGCGATGAAAGTATTAATAGGTACATAGTCGTATAAAAAAACTAATGCGACGATGATAGCAATTATTATTAGGACTCTAGGGTTATAAAGATGATAAAAAAATCTTGAAAACATGCGTGCTACCTGATTTAAGCTAAAGACTTTAAAGATTTAATTTAAGTTGATTTATTTAACAAGTGATTGTCTTTTTCTATATTGAGTTTCAAACATCATCCGCTGTTGTCGTTATGCACAATAAAGTATTAACTTTATCATCAATAATAAGTAAATTTTTATTGAATTCATTATTGTCATTTATATCAATGTCAGCAAACAATGACAAGCTTATTAATATTTGCATCCATTTATTCATTGAAACATAATGCCCTAAGTGATGCTCATTTACTAGAGCTCCTTTATCTTTTAATTTATCTAAAAGGTGCGTAAGCACGACTAACTTGTCAGATTCATTTAATGGTGATAGATCTGATAAAGCTGTTAGTGTCAAAGAATCTAAATGAAAGCCTTTTTTAGACTGGTGGTCATCTTCAACAACTACTGCACCCTCGTCAGAGTTCTTATTTTTAATAATTAATTTATTTTCAATAAACGCTGATATCTTACGTATACTGGTTTTATAGTTAACGGTATCAGATTTATTTTCATAGTCAGATGGATAACGATGAGTATCAGATTTATGGCTAATACTAGTTAAGGAGGCAACAACACTGTTGTCTATATCTAAAAGTGTATTAGTAGCAGCATTCCATATTAAAAGCATTGTTCCTGCTTCTTCAGGGATAATAGTGGTCGATGTACTAGTAAAATAAAACTCCTCTAGCCATTCATCATTTATTTGTGAATCAGCTCCAATGATGATACTTAACTGAGGGTTAGTATCTTGCGAGATATGAAGCGCTTTAGTCTTCATAATCTCAGTGATAGATACTGTATTGTCATGGTTGCTTATTAGAGGGCTTTGAACATCAATAGTATCTTTTGGAATGCCATAATCAATAAGTTTTTGTGTTAAATAGTCTTTAATATAAGGTTTGTTTGATAGGTCAGGAATAAACAAATAAATTGATATAGTACTTAATTGATTTATGGGTCGTTCAGGATTAGAAGGAGCTTCTGTATTATTCTCGATTTCCGCAAATAAGGGTTGTTGCCATTCAGGATGCATACTGACCGCTAAGTTTTGATTATTATGTTCTAAACGAGCAGTCGTTATTGAGTTGAAATAATTGGCTACTTGGCTAATAGGCGTTTCATTTTGGGTTAATATATAGTCTATTAAGTTACAAATCCGCTGAGTGATACTATCAATATTAGTATCATGAGAATATAATTCTTCAGAATAATTTTCAATTTCTTTTACTGGCTTAGTTAGAATTGGTAAATTATTTGAATCAACATAATTAGGACTAAGAACAGTTAAATCACATGAATTTTCAATGATTTCTTTAAAGTGCTGTCCCTCAGGGATGCATACGTAGCTGCGTAAGAATACCTCATGGCTCACAGGTATATCCTCAGGCACAGTTGTAGAAACAGTATCTGTATCTGTGCTGTTATCTTCCTTATTAATACGTTTTTTGTAATACCAATGAGTTATCAAAATTAAAGATAGAACCAACAAAGGAATAACAACAAATCCATTAACTAATTGGGCTAATGAGACTGTCGATACGTTATCCTTAAAATACATCCATATAATAATAAGATAAACTATTAGAAAAAGAGTTAGACTATAACGTATGTAGAGAAGGATTTTATTTTTGTTCACAGGCTGTACTTCACTTTGAAATTATAATTAATAGTATGTATAGTTACTAAATTTAATTTAAAGATATGTATTTATTTTTAGATACCCAACGATATAAGATTTTACTAAACATATTTTATGCTCTATCTTATCATTATTATCATAACTCTTATTGCAATACTTTGCATCACTTTACTTTTTGAACCAAAGCTATTGTCAGCTTTATTTTTCAAATTGCAAAAATTGAAGAACTTTAAAAACATCCATTTACTTACGCATTTAAATAAAAAAAACAACCTACAAAAAAATCAGTCCAAACGAAAAAAATTGAATGTTAATCCAGTATTCTGGTTAAAAAAATACTATATTTTCATCACCTCATGTAGCTTAATTGTAGTGACTATAAGCTTATGTTATTGGTTGTTAAACTATTCTGCATTAGAGGTTTATCATGATGTTCAGGTTGAGCAGAATATTTATAGCTCGCAAATAAATAAATTGTTGATGGGTGAACGACTTGAACCACCACCAGCCCCTCCTGAAGAGTTGTTTGATGAACTTGATGCCGAAATAGCCAGTTATAGCGCATCAAAGGCTGATGATGATGTCTGGGAAGATTTAAAATCAAATAATGCAGAATTGTCATTTCCAAGTCCTAATGATGTATCCCCTGTGCTTGATATTAAAGATCTTGAAGGGGGTTATTCATCAGATATGCTTAGTACGCACTTAAATAATGGTTATATTAATATCAAAAATGCGGATCGTAACTGGGATAAAATGAATTCAGAATTCGTACAGCGATTATTAATGGTTTATAAAATAATGCATGATGAATATGGATATGACATGGTTCTATTGGAAGGGTATCGTAGCCCCCAGCGTCAGGCACGCTTGTTGGCAAAAGGGTCACACGTAACTAAAGCCGGCTCCTATCGGAGTTATCATCAATTTGGCTTGGCAGCTGATAGCGCCTTTATACGTAATGGTAAAATTGTAATATCAGAACGCGATCCATGGGCGATGAGAGGCTATAAATTATATGGCAAAGTTGCAAAATCTGTGGGTCTTGTGTGGGGAGGGGATTGGAGGATGAAAGATCTTGGCCATGTTGAACTTAGAAAAAAAGGCGTTTTAGGTCGTCCAGAGATGGCAAAGATTTTGACGAATCAATAATGTAATATGTCAATTATATTCAGTAGTTTCGTTTAATATTTTTTAAAATTATAATGTAAGGTAGCTATCGTAATGAAGAAAATGAGTATTTTATTTTTTGCTACTCTACTAGTAGGGTGTTTTGGAAATGGAGTTGAGGAGTCTAATAATGTTTCAGACCCCATTGATTCCTTGATAAGCAACAAAGATAGTAGTCAAGAAGAGATTACTAAATTAAAATCTGATTTGGAGTCCCAGCAAGCGTTAATTGAAGACGTATTAAAAGAGCAACAAAAATTAAAAGAGCAGTTAAAGCGATCTAAAATAAATATAAAAATTAATCCTAACTCAAGTTTAAATGCAGGTCGCTCGAATCAAGCGACAGCCAGTACTATCTATGTTGCTACTCTTGAGGATGACTCTCAGTTCGCTGAAGTACGAGACATGGCTATAAAAGAAGTCAGCCTAATACCTGGTCGGAGTTCAGATTTCAACATAAACTTATCGGATGACATTCATTTTATCGGTATTAATATAGATTTAAGATACACCAAAAAGCGGTCACAGTTTTTAATTCCGTTAAGTCATATTAATTTTGATGAGCCATTGTCAATAAATATCGGTGCGTGTGATGCCAATATTAGTAGTGGTATAGATTTATCATTAGATTCTGAATTTTCCACCAAATTAAAATACTACCAGCAACCCCTTGTAAGCTGTCGATAGGAGAAAAAACTTGAGCAAACAACAAATTCTATGGGGTGAAGGCCTTTTTTTAAGACCTCAGCATTTTCAAATGCAAGATATTTATCATAATCATCAGCGTAGTATGAGCATGAAAGTTTTGCACCCTTATGCTTACGGTATTATTGAATCAAAGCTCGATAAGTCTTTGTTAGAGAGTAATGTGGTTAGTTTTGAGACAATCTCTTGTGTTTTTCCTGATGGTACTCTCTATCAAGCGCCATATACTGATAGATTACCGAAATCTGTTGGCCTGAATGATTTAAATAATGACCTTGGTGATGAAGTGTATGTTTTTTTGAATCTGGAGGTTCTACAGTTAAACGGTAGTAATATCCAGGTCAATTCAAGTGAAAATCCTACGCGCTATACAAAAGACGTGCAGCTAGCACAAGATCTGTATACGGATGCTACAGAGTCCACAGTAGATATATTAAGGCTATCGCCTAGTATAGTATTGAATCATACGCCATCTCCAAAGAATAACGATGCACTCTCAATATTAATAGCCAAGTTAGAACGAACTCCTCAAGGAACCTATCATCTTGTGGAAGATTATTTGGTTAGTAGTGTGCATATAGAAAGCAACACTTCTTTATTAAATCAAGTGAGTCGCCTAATGACAATGATTAATACTAAATCAACATCGTTATATGATCATCATCGTCAGACTAATAATGATTTATTAGAGTTTAGATCCTCCGATATCGCTTCATTTTGGTTACTTCATGCTTTAAATTCAGCCTATGCTCAGCTCAGTCATCTTTATCATAATCCTAAGCTTCATCCTGAGCGGTTATATGAATCCCTGCTGAATGTGGCCAGTCAATTAGCAACTTTTAGCTCATTATACAAAGTTGGTGAATTACCCAGTTACAATCACAACCAAACTCATGATTCTTTCAATGCCATTTTCAGAATTATTAGAGAGCTACTCAATACCGTTATTGCGAGTAATTTCATATCTATACCACTGCATCAATCTAAGCCTTCATATTATATTGGAGAGCTAAGTGGCGATAAAATTACACGTAATTCTCAATTATATTTATCAGTGAGCTGTTCATTGCCAATGCACGAGCTTATCGATATTGTGCCGCGTCGATTCAAAATTGCGACACCAGATGGAGTCGAGAAACGAGTGCTATCTGCATTACCTGGAACCCCGATTTCACATATCACCCAAGTGCCTAGTGCTATTCCTGTTCGACCTGGCTTTAGCTATTTTTCAATCGAACCTGTTGGCGAGATATACAATGAGATGATTAAAGCTGAATCCATTTGTATTTACGTGCCTAATGGTTTTGATGATTTAAAGCTTGAATTAATGGCGGTTGTTCAATAGATTAAAAAATTAAAAGATTATTACTTAAAACTTAATTCATTTAACGTTTAGAGAAAAACATGCCTACTAATAAACCCCTAAACACTGCGCCGTCTTTATTAGATTCTGGAGAAGTGGCCTCTAAAGTCCCAGTTGATGGGTTTGAAAGACGTATCAAGCGGCAATCGCTTGTTGATGTCATGTATGATGGTTTTTATTTGGTTTTTCTACTGCGTAATCATTATTATAGTACCCATCCACAGAGCTTTAGAACAAAAATATATGATTTTTTGGATAAGTTTGAAAACAAAGCCCGAAAAAAAGGTTTTGCATCAGAAGATATTCATGAAGCCAAATATGCGTACTGTGCATTGGTAGATGAAACCATTATGACCTCTCAGGAACCAGAGTTTCAAAGCTTAAAAGATGCTTGGGAGATGAACCCTTTACAGCTAGATCTATTTGGTTCTCAAATAGCTGGAGATGAGTTTTTTGAACGATTGGATAGGCTACGTGAGCAAGGTGATAAGCATCTGCCCGCTTTAGAAGTTTATCATTATGCTATGTTGTTGGGCTTTCAAGGTAGATATCGACTAGAAGCTCCTGAAAAAATTCGTTATCTCATATCGAGATTGGGTGACGAGATTGAGCATCTCCGTGGTAATAAAAATGAATTTTCTCCATTTTGGGCAATTCCTGATCAAATAAAGCACACACTCTCTAGTGAAACCCCCCTTTGGGTCATTATATTGGCTGTGATTTTACTACTGATTACCCTGTTTGGCTTCATATCCTACTATCTTCAATCTCAAACGCAGGATCAGCTGGCAGGATACAGTCAAATTATTCAAGACAATAAAGAACAAGCGCATATTTCGATATTTTTACCATAATCAAACTCTATGATATCCGCTCTTACATAACATCAGGATAGTACTATGGCCGCTTACATCACTGTTGGTGCTAAGACAACACATGGAGGTACCGTTATTTCAGGTTCTCCTCATTCTACTCATAATGGCATACCTATTTCTCGCAAAGGTGATAAAGTCATTTGTAAAAAGTGTAAAAAAGTTGTCACTATTGTGACAGGTGATCCTACCTTTATTGTAGACGGTCAACCGATAGCTCGTGCTGGCGATTTTACCAGCTGTGGATCAAAATTGATTGCTAATCAGCAGTCTTTTGCGTTTTCTGATTTTGATGTTGGTGGGATTGAGCCTGCGGAACAATATGTAGCAACATATGGTGATGTGGACCAAGGAAGTGATAGTGATAGTTATTTTACTATCGAGAAAGTTTATTTGAATTATGATAGATTTGTTCCTTTAGACGCTAAGCCTCCTGGATTTAGACCATTAGTAGGTCATGCCGCTAGAACTAATCCTCCTAAAGTCTATGACAAAATATTTATAAAAATCAAGGTAAATAATGGAGGTTTTAGAGATTTTAATTTAGATATTCAAGGTGTTTCTCACCCTTTAGCTTTTAAAGCTGGTAAATACAAGGAAGGTGATATAGTAACGTTAGAATGGGATGGTTTTATTAATAATATCTACGATAGTAAACTTATGTTAGAAGGGGTAAAGCTTAGAGTATACGCTACAGATTTAAGTACAAATGCTATATTTAGTCAATCTAAACAAGTCGAATTTAGATACATGGATAAAGACTGGTTGGATATAAAAATAGATAAAAATTTAAAAAAAGTATATTCAAAAATAAGAGTAAGTATAGGAAACCTTGAGTGGGACGGGACAGGGTTAATTGGACGTGTACCAAGAAAGGTTACACATGGAAGCGGGCCCTATATTTTAGAAAAAGATATGTATAGTTATTTAGACGATAACGAAGTTAGAGAATTAGTTAGACAGAGTGTAAAGCGGTACTGGAGTCGCCATCATAATACTATTAAAAGTAAAAAATTAGATGTCGATATTAATGGGCGTAAGTATCAGTTTTATACTGTTTGTGATATCAAAAATTATAACGCTATGCCAAAGCTATCCATTAAATTTAATACCAATGATACAAGCTCTCGATCTAGGAATTGGTGTTTATCAAGAATAGTCTATTATAACATTGGAAATATAAAGTATGAAAGTGGTTGGAGATATGTTAGTAAATTTAATGCTAACAGGAGTTTTATGAAAACATTCTCTCATGAATTAGGTCATGAAATTCTTCTAGCAGCTGTTGGACATGACTATTCTAAAACCCATAAGGGTTCTTCAACATTGTTAACCCAATCAGCGAATGGGAGTTATGAGTACTCTGGTAATGAATATGATCTGATGCAATACGATGACAGTAGATTAAACCCACGGGATGTTTTTGAAAAGACAGTAGCTAGTGAAGAAGATGTGCGTAGTTTATTATGGGTCTCTAGACTTACGTTAAAAGCGTATTAAGGGGTTGTTTCATGAGCATTATTAAAAATTTAAAAGTTCTAATATTGTTTATCAGTATAGTAGTTTTTACATCTGCTTGTACTGGTAAACCAGAAGCGGTACATTATTTTACTCCTATTGTTACAGGGCAAATATTTGATCGAGAAACTCAACAACCTCTTAGTAATGTTTCTATAGTTTATTCAAGTAATGATCACACAAAGACTGATACCAATGGCGTTTTTCGCTTACCCCCTATTAAGCTTGAAGGTAATAGTTTTCATGACGTTCAAGGTATTGCTGAAACAGATATTTATATCTATAAAGATGGCTTTATTCCTAAAACATATAATAATTATGGATTGGGACGACTAAGTGTAAATAGATCATCAGAAGTACCAGAGTATATTCATTTAGGATTTATTTATTTAGAACACTTACCACAAGGTGTGAGTGTAGAAAATAGTTATGACTACAACGAATATATTGAGCAAACACCATTTTGTAAGCCTAATGATTTACAAATTGAAGTTAACTGCATACCCTTACCTGATGGAGTTAAAAATGAAGATCTTTAGACCGACTCTTTTTGTGTGTGGTATAACTTTGTCATTAATTGCTTGCTCAACATCTGTATCTTCTACTGAATATTATGTAACACCCGCTCTTTCAGGCCATCTTATAAATAGCAAAACTCAACAGCCTATTGTAAACGCAAATGTTTACTTAACCGATGCATATCAAACTAATTCTGATAATGTGGGTAATTTTGTTTTGCCATCTATGGCCGTATATAAATACAAAAATCAACATGTAGATCATCAAATGATGATTTACCAAAACGCTAATATTATGATTGAAAAAGAAGGCTACCAGCGTAAGTTGATTAATGTCGATGGCATAGCGTTACCCGTAGAGACTTTTGATTTGAAGACGCCTATTAGCATAGAAATGGGCAAGGTGTATTTAAATCCTTTAGCAGAAGGGGAGCATGTTTACGGTAAGGTGTATGAATATGTAGAAAAAATGCCTTATTGTGTGTCAGATGAATCTCAAAAAGAGGTTGATTGTATTCCTTTACCCAAAAACATGACTTATGATCAGGTGAGTCCTAATCGACCGCTGGACTAGAGAGGGTAAGGTAGCTTTTTTGCTGACCCCTATAGTTCGGAATTAATGCCTAGGTAATCTAAAAATGAATATTCTATTTAAGAAGTCATTATTACTTATAGCTATGTTGGCGTTTTCGGTCGCATCTCAAGCTCTGTCAAAACATGACTATGGACAAACTGATATCACGGTTAAAGACAATCAACCTTGCTTTTATTTAGCTAATTATAATAGAGAAGTACCTGTAGAAGAGGACAAAAATAAGCTGGTATATGTGACCGTATCTAAAGGCTCTAAAATGTTCTTTATTATTCATAACACTTACTTAGACATACCTAACAGTCCGCAAACCTGCCTACCCGTATCGGCTATGAAAGCATTAACTGATGAAAACGCTCTCCTCCCTGATACTCATTATTATGTGACTATGATTTTAGGTGTGAAAGATAAAGTCGTAAATGGTACTAATTATTCTTCTGAATTTTGTTTGAAAAAGGACAATAATGGCTACAAAATAGTAGAAGGCGATCGTAGAAGAGTGACACCAAACTCAGATGAAATCACTAACTATTGTACTGATATACCCTTTGAAGAACAAAAAAGCTGGTTTCAAAAACTTATAGAATGGTTGAGTGAAATCTTCTGAACTAATCTTCGAAATTTATGATATTTATAGGGAGTCATACATTAAGAATTGACTAAAAAAGTAACTTAATAAAGTGAAAACTATTAGAACTAGCCAGCTCAGACTAACCTACTTTAATTCTGCTTAAGAATAAATTACATAATTGAGTAGTATCGTTGTATTTATCTTACTTGTTTGACTGCATAAACTGTTTTATTTATCGACATTCCATGAGTAGTTACTCAGTAACACTCTCAGACTTTTTAAATGATCCTAGTAATACAAAAAAACTAGCCTATTAAGGATAATCATCATGTTTAAAAAGTATTTGAGTGGTTTAATAGTCATCAGCCTATGTTTATCTGCATCATGTGTATATAGTAATCCCTCACACAAACTGCCTATTAGATTTGAAGTCGAAATGTTTACAAATAATAATGATAAATTATGCTTTAAACCAGACTTTACAACAGCAAATATTGAATCTAAACCTTACGATCTAGACGAAATTACTAATGTTTTCTTCGGTCTTGATCTAATTAGAAATGATGAACTCATGTCCATATGGGAAGATAGGCTACCTGAAGATGAAAAGTATCAAGGACTACCCATATGCTCGAAAGAAAACTATAAAGATTTATTGACTGTAGATAATGAGTATGCGTTTTGTATAAGAGGGTTTGAACCAAAAGGAGGTTTTAATGTGATTGCTTGCCCAGGTTTTGTTTATGATGAAAGTAATAAGATAATTATCGAGGACAGATTATCATCATATTAGGGTGAGCATTAGCCAAACCTATTGGCACAGATTCAACTACCTTAAATTCTATTCAAGAATAATTTATTAACTGAATGTTATTGTCTTCCTCCTCTTTTAAACGAATTGTTGCCAACTAAAACCGATGTTAAAGGGCTGTTATGGATAAGTCAGTTGGAGATTGATTAGATGAGAGTAATGAAACTATGTGTCTCCTTGATGTTGGCTAGTGTAATCCTTTCAGGGTGTCAACAAAAAGTCAAATATATGACGCCAGAAATTACAGGGCAAGTTATTGATAGGCAAACAGACCTGCCCATTGCTAACATCAAGGTGTTTTTGACTTCAAAGGAGTATGATATTACTGGTCAAGATGGGCTGTTTGTAATCCCAGCAATTGAGTACAAATATAGAGTATCATCTCCTGCAAACTATGAATACAAAGCGTATAGTGATGCTTCTCTCATGTTTATGAGTGACCACTATATTCATAAATCTTACTCCTCAGGTGATTTTCCTAGCACTAATTTTGCTCAAAACAAAGTAACTTATGATGCTAATCTAAAGACATATGTCAATATGGGTAAGGTCTACTTAACCCCCATTGATCCCAATGTATCTGAGCGTCAGGAAGAGCATATAGATGGGCCTATCAAATATTGCCAACCAAACCAATCGCAAAAAGAAGTAGAGTGTATTCCTTTGCCCAAAAACATGACTTATGATCAGGTGCAGTAAATATAGAGCCAATCTTATTAATTTAATTAAATACCGCAACCGTTTGATCATTCAGCGACTATCTAAAACCGATGTCAAAGGGCTATTATGGATAAGTCAGTTGGAGATTGATTAGATAATAGTGGTTACGATATTTAAATTCATGTAGATTATAAAAGAAGTAGCGTCAAAAGTTTCAATTTATAAAAATACGGAGATACGGATCAAGGCAAGGCAGAGACAAGAGAATACATGAATGTTTCAGGCTTCTACTACAGGTGAGACTTACGAAGTTTTATAGCAGGAATTATGGTGAAGGTTATTAAGCCACTATTGACGTAATTAAATAAGTAGTCGAAATACATCTAATTTTAGTGATTTTTATTGACGTTTAAAAATAATTCAGAGAGTAATATGAATAACATAAGCAATAGATTATTAAAAATTACTCCTTTAATAGTAGCTATTATATCATTATCCGTACTTAATTCATGCTCCCTACAGAACTTGGAGCCGGTAACTCCTGAAATGAATGTGGTTAACGAGTCAGATTTAAATAAAAAACAGTTACTACGTTCGATAGAATACTTTTCAAATAACTACCCTTACTCGACCCAGCAAATTGAATCATTTTTTAATAATAGTTTTGTACTAGTAAGTGTCGATTCACCAGTATTGCATCACTTTGAAGTTGATTAAACCACAAACCATAGTTCATTCGTAAAGCAAATTATTTTTAAAACCGGTGCTACTAACAGCCAGATTTTATACATTGAACTAAGTAATTCACTGTGTATCAGTCGACCTCAATTCAAAGAAGAGTTTCCTAATTTTGTATTGGACCCCAGAGGAAAGCTGCTCTCTTTCGCAAGGGTGCTTGATGAGAAGAATCAGATTGGAAGGTTGGGTTTAGAGGTTAAAATAAACGATGAAAATGATAAACGTTGTATACAAGGTGTCAGTTTCGATATACCCAAAAAGTTTGATTTGAATAATTTATACACGCCAACTAGCCGAGGTTTAAGAAATAAAACGCCGAAATGAAAACAATGTAGGGATTAGTATAAATCATATTATTATTGAATCTTTTATACGTACGTTCTGACTTATGTTTCGTTTATGATAAAGATCATTCAATACGAATTGAGAGCAAGATATCGGAGTAAAGTGAATATTAGCTAATCTAGCCAGTACAGACTAACTTACTTTAGCACTGCTTAAGAATAAGTGATTTGATTGGGTAGTATTGTTATTTTCCTCCTTATTTGAAAGTGGCGTTGCTATTGAAGACGGTGTAAAGGGCTGTTATGGGTCTCTAGACTTACGTTAAAAGCGTATTAAGGGGTTGTTTCATGAGCTTTTTTAAAGAAGTAAAAGTTCTAATATTGTTTATCAGTATAGTAGGTATTCCATCTGCATGTACTCATAAACCAGAAGCGGTACATTATTTTACTCCTATTGTTACAGGGCAAATATTTGATCGAGAAACTCAACAACCTCTTAGTAATGTTTCTATAGTTTACTCAAGTAATGATCACACAAAGACTGATACCAATGGCGTTTTTCGCTTACCCCCTATTAAGATTGAAGGTAATAGTTTTCAAGACGTTGAAGGTGTTGCTGAAACAGCTATCGATATTTATAAAGATGGTTTTATTCCTAAAACATATAATAATTATGGATTGGGACGACTAAGCGTAAAAAGATCATCAGAAGTGCCAGAGTATATTCATTTAGGATTTATTTATTTAGAACACTTACCACAAGGTGTGAGTGTAGAAAATAGTTATGACTACAACGAATATATTGAGCAAACTCCGTTCTGTATGCCTAATGATTTACAAATTGAAGTTAACTGCATACCCTTACCAGATGGAGCTTCAAATGAAGATCTTTAGACCGACTCTTTTTGTGTGTAGTATAACTTTGTCATTAATTGCTTGCTCAACATCTGTATCTTCTACTGAATATTATGTAACACCCACTCTCTCGGGCCATCTTATAAATAGCAAAACTCAACAGCCTATTGTAAACGCAAATGTTTATTTAACCGATGCATATCAAACTAATTCTGATAATGTGGGTAATTTTGTTTTGCCATCTATGGCCGTATATAAATACAAAAATCAACATGTAGATCATCAAATGATGATTTACCAAAACGCAAATATTATGATTGAAAAAGAAGGCTACCAGCGTAAGTTGATTAATGTCGATGGCATAGCGTTACCCGTAGAGACTTTTGATTTGAAGACGCCTATTAGCATAGATATGGGTAAGGTGTATTTAAATCCTTTAGCAGAAGGGGAGCATGTTTACGGTAAGGTGTATGAATATGTAGAAAAAATGCCTTATTGTGTGTCAGATGAATCTCAAAAAGAGGTAGAGTGTATTCCAGTACCATAAAATCAAAAGGTTTAGATTGTAACCTTGTGTCTATAGCTTAAATAAGAGAATATAAAAGTTTGAATTAACGATATGAGCAACTTATCAAAGAAAAGTAGATTTAGGAACTTGATATGATTACATTAATTAAGATTATGAAAAAGTTTACCGTATTGCTTCGGATATTTGTCTAAATGCAGCCGATTATGATTATCGGTAAAAGAAATAAATGTAAATACTCGAAATTATCTTAAATAAGTATTTATTATATTTAAGCTATGGTCAAGTAGCTATAGATTTATTAAAAATCGTACAACCACTACACTGAATAGTTAAATTATATGGACATTGATTATAATTACAATTTAGGACTGTTTTTAACAAACTATCTTATTGCTTGTTCGCTAAGTTATGATTATTTAACACGTCACACCTTACATCAAAACCCCATCTTATTCTTAGCAATGTTTGGTTTCTTCGGTGTATTGATATCTATCACTATCATACGCAAAAATATCCATATACCGCTTAAAACTTTATTGGCAAATATTCTTTCATCTGGCATATCATTTATAATTTTTTATCTTTTATATGACGATTGTAGTGGCTTAGGATGTGATAGAAATGTTTTAGATTTCATCCTTATCATGGTACATCTATTTATTATACTTAAGTTTTATATATCACTACCCGTTATTACTATCCTTTATATCTTATTAAAAGTCTTTATACATAAATAATGCACCAAGTTTGTCTCACCTTGGTGGTTTCAAAATTTTTGAATAATTCAACCTATGACTAATCAAGAAGAAATATCCTCAACCCAGCTCGCAAACGATATCCGTTTTTATTTAGAAACCAATAATCTCAACGCGTATCTTCCTACTATCTCTTATGAAATATTAGCGCTACAACTCATGGACAGTCTTAAAGAAGATGACTATATAAAGTCGCTTAGCAATAGCAAGATAGACGATGAGTGCCGAAATCCTAAGTCGCCACAATTTAATCCTATAAAAGCCATAGTCTCGCTAAAAGACACTCATTACGATGAGGCCTGTTGGCTAAGTTTTTTGCTTATTTATACTGACGATGATATCGAGTCGGATTGGGCATTTATGCGAAAGCTGTATGGCGCTGAGGGTTTGGGGTTAAAGACAGCTTTGACATGGGAGGTGGTAAACGATGAACCTCATACGTTAAATGACCAATTAGATGAGCTAGTAACGGTACTAGCACAAAGTCATCCTAAGCCTAAGTTTGGCCATCATAGGGCCTATGAATCTTTAAAGCATTTGCCAATGGTATTCACAAGTTATATTGGATTTATACATGAGCAGAGCGGGCATGAGGCAGTGTTTAGATTAAAAGATAAGTCAGTAGACAACACTGATTATTTTAAAACACGATATGATCTTATTCGTCAAAACGTGTATCGTTTCGGCAGATTATCAACCTTTGAGTTTTTATGCCTACTTTGCAAAATGTGCTTAGCGGATGTTGAGCCAAACAGTTGCTATATTGCAGAGGCAAGTGGTCCTAAACGAGGAGCAAGGTTGCTATTTGGAATGTTAAACAATGAGCAATTAGACGAACACGCAGTTCACCTCGCAGATCATCTCAATGTCGGTTACCAAGAGATGGAGGCAGCATTATGCCATTGGCAAAAGTCACCTAACAGATTTATATCACACCCTTAAATACGATCAATAACGGTTAACACGTTACCTGTAACATCTTATCTGTAATCTGATAGAAGTTATCGATAACACGTTAGCAAAAACTCTTTAATTAAACCTAAACAACTATAGGTCCTATTTCTAGGCGTACAAAACTATAGATGGCGCATTGACACTATTTTCAATGCGCTATGACTTAAACCAACATATTCATCAAACTCTATCAGAAAATACTGTCCTAAAAGTTCTTACTAAATATCAATGAAGAGTCGATACTGGCGATAGTATCTCGACCGGTTAAAATCATCGCCATTTCAAACTCATGTTGTAGTATCTCCAACGCTTTCGTCACGCCTTCAGCGCCAGCACTACCCAATGCTTGAGCAATAGGTTTACCCAATAATACGGCGTCTGCCCCTAATGCTAGCGCTTTTAATACATCTGTACCGCGGCGAATACCGCCATCGATTAGTACCGGTATACGTTTGTCGACCCGTTCCACAACGCGAGGTAGGGCTTGTATGGTGGGTGGAGCGGTATCGAGCTTGCGACCGCCATGATTGGAGACGATGATACCGGATGCGCCGATATCTAGCGCGCGTTGAGCATCTTCTGCGCTGACCACCCCTTTGATCAATACTGGCAGTTTAGTATAAGCGATTAGATCGCCAACCACTTTCCAAGATACCGGTGCTGGTCTGCCAATTTTATAAGGCATATCGACCCCTTTTGGCAGATCAAACCCAACCTTGTCTTCTTTATTACGGACTGCCGCTGCGACTGAATCTAACGTGATGCAGATGGCTTTGCAACCTGCTGCTTCAGCTTGCTTGATGACTTTTTTAGCAAAGTCTATGTCATCTTGAATATATAACTGAAACCAAATCGGAGTAGTGGCGACGTGCTGTATATCTTCTAAAGATGTCGTGGTAAATGAGCTAATAACACACGCTGTTTTTGCTTTTCCAGCGCCTTTAACGGTTGCAAGCTCACCCTCAGGATGCATCGCTTTTTGGAAGGCAAAGAGGTCTACTAATATAGGATAATCTAGAGAGTCACCAAATAAATTAATTCGGGTATCTAACTCATTGGCATCATTCAATACTCTAGGATTTAAAATAATGTCATCATAAGCGCTATGATTACTATTAAAAGTGACCTCATCGGCTGCTCCAGAGGTCACATAAGCATAAGCACCTTCTGACATCTTCTGGCGAGCCAGCACTTGGAAGTCAAATAGGTTGGTGACTTTTGATAAATCATCCACAACATAATCTTTATCGATATCGACGCTTTCACTTTTATTTATTATATTTGTCATCGTTAGTCCTTCCTAATTTATGGATTAAGCTCATTGTTATCTAAAATATTTAGCTCTTTTTATCTTAAATCTTTATCTCAAGTTATTCTTTTAAAATCTTCTATTAAACTTTCGTTTTACTCTTTAATTCACAATAATTTATTCAATATAAATAATAGTATAGCCGCTCAAAATTAGGTGTTGCAGTGTTGTATTGAAATTTAAGACAAGATATTAGTACAAAAAAAGCCCAGTTAATTCATTAACTGGGCATAAAGTGAGTTTGAGGCAGCGATTTACCGGATTCAATCGACGATAAATTTCTGCGACGCTCCTTTATATTCAAATTCTTTATAAATAACAGGATCAAATAATGATAGTGATTCGATTTGATTCACGCGTATCACCATCATCATATCCTCAGCGCGTTGTTGATTATAGTGCAAACCATGAGGCGTATTCTCAATGACGCCATGGTTTAAATAGACAGGCTTATAGTCGCAATCCAGTATTAAGCGCAATGACTCTTTTTCCCTATAACCACTTTCTATTGGCAGGATCGAAATGTTATCTAAATCGCCATGCTCAAATTGTTCCCCTAATACCGCGCCAATATAAACCTTGCCCGATTTTAGTGAGACCTTAATATAGGAACCGCTTTCCATGGCATGAATAATGATGTTTAGAACGCCATCGAGGCTTCTCAATTCTTCATAATCCGTTTGAAACGCATTATTTCGGATTCTTATCTCATTGGCAAGATAGGCAAATAATACTGCCACACCCATAAGTACTAAGCGTACATATTCGCTATAAGATAACGTCATTAAATGATTTAAATAGATATAAATTTCGGCGAGTGACCACGTAAGGCCAAATTTAACAAACAGAGAAATAACGAGAATAATAATGCTGATCGTGGCTAGGAACGCCAATCCCAACAGAATACTTAAAATACCATCTATGGCAAGAACAACATAGGACACCCAGCCAGAGCTACGTTTAAGGATGTTATTTTTATGAGGAACTGACACGTTATAGCGATAGCCGAGTGCCAGTATAAACATAACGCCAAAAATACCCATAGGGTTTAGGCTTTCATTTTACTATGAGTATTGATATCGACAGCGTTAAGATCAGCAGAGTCAAAATCTAACGCACCAAACTGCTGAATCATCTTATCTTGAAGATGTTTATTATTAAAATTAGGACGTACATTGCCATTTTTATCGATAATGAGTCGACCGTTTTCACTCACGATTTCATCAGGCAGTCTTAATCTAAAAACACGTGCAAAAAAACCCAGCCCTTTATCACCAGAGCTTTTATCGCTAGAGCGTTTGATATAAGCGGTCATGATACTCTCCTTATTGCTATTGAAAGCAAGAGTTTAACCCTAAATTATCATCAATAATTAGTATCGATAATAAATTTATACTGTTCAGTTTACGTCAAAAACAGACAAATCGCAAAGCATTAGCGTTGTTAAAGTGTGGTATATCTTCAAAAAAGACTTGTTCAATGAGACACCTGTATTAAAGAGACACCTGTTATAAAGAGACATTTAGAAGCCAATCCCGCTTTCACTACTATCTTGGCTAGTACGGCAGCAGTCGCTAAGGGTAAGAGGCGTTCCTGTTATCTCGATACCGCCTCTTACCAAGCGCCTGCATTGCCGTACTGCACCAAGTATATCCGCTACAATCGGGGCTAAACCGCTTTTCACGACAACGTACTAACAATAAATATGACCGTTAAAGGAATACCTTTCAACAAAACAAGCTATCTTTTTATCCTGTACTTTATTTTTTCTTTATTCATCTATACGCCAATCTCAACTTTAAGTTGTAGCTTTTGCAAGGTTTTGCTCCCTTCCTTTTTCGAATGAAGGGTTGGGGATGGGTTTTCTGTAAAAACCGCCATAGATTCCCTTTGAAAAAAAGGGGACTTGCCACCCTTTTCAGTCTTTTCCAATAGTGGCGCTAAAAGTACAGTTGATAGTTCAGTTATTATTATATGCAGCCAGCTATTAAGTTGAGAGTAGAGTGTAAATTATTGATTTAATATGGGTTTAAAAATATGACATAAGTTATCAAAAGTTATTAAGCCACTGTATCACTTGCTGTACCCTTTCAGATCGGCCACCGCCAATGCGCCTAAATGGCTTGTTGTATTGGTTCAGCGTATCAACAAACGCTTGGCTGATCTCATCACGTAGATGGGGAGCATCTCGTAAGTCATCAGCTACCCACGGTACATCCACCTCAGTTAATAAGATTAAGTCATAGTGATGGGCTAGGGCTGCTGTTTTGATAAGCGGCGGACAATCATTATAATACCAATAAGAATACACCATCAGCTCAATTAAAGCGGTGTCACAAAACAGATAACGGTCGGCAAGTTGCGCCTGCTTATTTTCGAGTGCCACTTGACCTTTTGCAATGGGCATTAAGTCATGCCACTCACAGCGGGTTTGAGTCACGTCCCATTTAAGCTGCAAGTAGGGACGCATATACTCCTCAACATATCTCGTTTGAAAGTGACAAGCCAAATCTTGGCATAGCGTGGTTTTACCCGTACTTTCCGCACCTAATATTAAGACTTTGAAAATATCTGTTGGGCTCTGTTGAAGATTGTTCGTCATAGTAGTCTGCATAGATGGTTTTGGTTGTGCCGATTGATAATCTGCTTCATTGTTAGATAAAGACATTGGGTAAAGCTATCAGTTAGTACTCAATTTCATATCAATATTCATATAAATGTTGATGGCCTATACCACGTTAAAGAATCTATAACACTCAAGATTAGGAATAATGAGGTAAAACGGGCATAATATAAGGTTTAAAAGATACCTCTAATACTGAGTAATACCTTTTTTGAATAATTTTGATAAATAACCTATCTTTAAAATAACCTAGCGTTGTTAGGTCTTTGTCAGGATGATTCTACTATTAATATAGTAAGGTTAATCTTTGCTGCTTCAATGAAGTTGATTTCAAGATTTGATATACTTTTAACCCTGTTCCCAACTTATTTAAATACACTGTAGGCTGGTACTTTTAGCCTAGCAAATCAAGACCAATAATTAAAAAATCGGGACTAAAGCCACAGCCTACGTTAAGAGTTGAGAATGAGGTGCTTTTAAAAAGATTATAAGACGTGAAGTGACAGTTTGATTTAGCGTATTGTTGAATAAACATTGACACACTCATTCAAAGAAAAAAAACAGTCATCTAAAGAGTAAGTGAACATTAAGATATAAAGTTGAGTTAATGATAAGCAACTATCACTCAATAATTTTCTAAGAAAAATAGGAAGCAATATGAAAACGTATATTACAGGGACAGGACTATATATTCCACCATATAGTATTAGTAACGAGGAATTAGTTGAATCGTTTAACCAATACGTGGACAACTACAATGCACAGCATGCCAGCGAGATTGAATCTGGTGCACGGACTGCGCTTGAGAAGTCTTCTGCTGAGTTTATAGAAAAGGTATCGGGTATTAAATCTCGCTATGTCATGGATAAAGAGGGCATCCTAGACCCGGAGGTTATGACCCCGAGAATCCCAGCGCGTAAATTGGGAGAAGAAGTTTCAGTCATGGCAGAGATGGGCATTGATGCCTTGCAACAAGCGCTGAACGAGGCCGGTCTTGAAGCCAATGACTTAGATGGTATTATTGTTGCGTGTTCAAATTTACCGCGTGCTTATCCTGCTTTATCTATTGAAATTCAAGACGCTATAGGTATGCAAGGTGGCTTTGCGTTTGATATGAATGTCGCCTGTAGTGCGGCTACATTTGGTATAGCGCAAGCGGTTGGTTCTATAAAAGCAGGTTTGGGTAATAAAATCGCGGTGGTCAATGTTGAGATTACCACCGCACATCTAAATTGGCGCAACCGTGACAGTCATTTCATATTCGGTGATGTGGCAACCGCCAGTATCGTTGAGCAAACTGACTTAGCCAAAGGCTATGAAATAATTGACAGTAAGCTGTATACCCAGTTCTCGACCAATATCAAAAATGAATATGGGTTTTTGGACAAAAGCGAGTACTTAGCAGCAGATGAAGTTCTCTATCATGACTTGAAAGAACCGGATACGGACAAGCTGTTTTTACAAAATGGGCGCAAAGTATTTCGTGAGGTTTGTCCAAAAGTATCGGATATGATTAGCAGTCATTTACAAGACAATGATCTTCAGACAGACGAGGTGAAGATGATGTGGCTACATCAAGCCAACATTAATATGATACATTTAATTTTGCGAAGTGTGATTGGTAAAGATGCTGATCCAGCGATTGCACCTACCGTTATTGATGAATTTGGTAACACGAGCTCAGCAAGTCCTGTTATTGTATTTCACCGTTATAAAGACCAATTGGAGTCGGGTGATTTAGGGGTGATGTGTTCATTTGGTGCAGGGTATTCTATCGGCTCAGTATTACTTAGAAAGGTATAGTTAGAACACGAATAAGTAGCAAGGTATATAACTTCAACGTTGAAAACCACTGATACAAATGACTAATACAACTAAATAATACAATTGGCTATAAATAAAGCAGGCATAGTGCCTGCTTTATTTATGATAGTCATATTTTGCAGATAGCTTGGATAAACACCAACGTGGGCTGAGCTAGCAAGAAAATAAGTCACCTATAACGGCTTTTTTAGCCAAAGTTTGATATAATTAACGACTTTCTGTAAGTCGATGATAGTGACACTCAAAATAGTAATACCTTATGCTTTACAATTACACTTAGAAGACTGATTTGTATTTAACTGATTTATCATATTCATAAAATCATACTCAACACAAGAAACCCTATGAAAGACTCATTAAGAGAACGCCTCGATCAAATGGTAGAGCGCTTTGAAGAAGTGACTGCCTTATTATCTGACCCAGATATTATCAACGATAATAATAAATTTCGCGAACTGTCCATGGAGCATAGTGATTTATCTGAAATAACGAGCCTATGGCAGCGTTATTTACAGGCAGAAACGGACAAAACAGACGCCGAAGAGATGATTAAAGAAGCGTCAGATCCTGAAATGAAGGCGATGATGCAAGAAGAGATTGACACGGCTGCCAGTGACATTGAAGCGATGGAAGAGGCGCTAAATGTCATGATGCTACCAAAAGATCCCAATGATAAGGTACCTGCATTTTTAGAGATTCGTGCAGGTACCGGTGGTGATGAAGCGGCAATATTCTCTGGCGATTTATTTAGGATGTATGAGCGCTATGCGTCTACTCAGGGCTGGACTATCGAAGTGTTGTCGGCCAATGAGGGCGAGCATGGCGGATACAAAGAGATTATCACTCGTG
Source organism: Psychrobacter sp. CX5 (assembly GCF_057621535.2). Classification (NCBI taxonomy): domain Bacteria; kingdom Pseudomonadati; phylum Pseudomonadota; class Gammaproteobacteria; order Moraxellales; family Moraxellaceae; genus Psychrobacter; species Psychrobacter sp. CX5. The sequence continues at coordinate 2,608,932 of NZ_CM177735.1, forward strand.
TATCTGGCAATGATGTCTATGGTCGTTTGAAGTTTGAGTCTGGTGCGCATCGTGTACAGCGGGTACCTGAAACAGAAAGTCAGGGTCGTGTGCATACGTCTGCGTGTACCGTTGCGGTGATGCCTGAGGTTGAGATTGATGATACTGTCGATCTCAATCCTGCCGACATCCGTATGGATACCTTCCGCTCAAGTGGTGCAGGGGGACAGCACGTTAACACCACTGACTCTGCTGTCCGTCTTACCCACATTCCGACGGGGGTAGTGGCCGAGTGTCAGCAGGAGCGAAGCCAACATAAAAACCGCGCTAAAGCCATGCAAATGCTTATCGCACGTATTCAACAAGCTAAAGTACAGGAGCAAGTAGATACGGCAGATGAGCTGCGTCGAAACTTAGTGGGTAGTGGCGATCGTAGTGAACGTATTCGTACTTATAATTTCCCGCAAGGGCGAATGACAGATCATCGGATTAACTTAACGTTATACAAGCTAGATGCCATCATGGAAGGTGATTTAGATGAGCTTTTAGACGCCTTAACGCGAGAGCACCAAGCAGATCTTATGGCGAGTGTTAGCGGCGAATAGTATTGTTATATGTTAAATTGATTGGATATCAAACCCAAGTTGATTTCAGTACGACTAATTACTTGCTACTTGAACTTGGTTGCCTTGTAACCATTTTAAACTTCTTTGACTATAGCTAGATGCGATACAAACCTGGTCGCTATTATTGAGCTAAACCATACACCCTAACGAAGCACTTAAACTATGATTAAATTAAAATCTAAAATTCTCAGTGTCCTTGTTTCAGGCGTGTTTATGCTTTCTGGCTGTACAATATCTGAGCAACAAACTGATCAGGATTCGCCAATCGACACGCCTGTGACGAGTGATCCCGTTAACGTTGATTTATCTAAATATAACGATCAAGATCAGAGTTGTCCTAAGGTAACCGCTAATAAGGTACACGAGTGTAGCACTCAAGACGGCATCCTTAGGAGAGACGGTATGTTAGGATGCTATTCTTGCGTCGTCACTTATAAGGATGCTGGCAAACGTTGCAAGGATGCGTCAGACTGTGAAGGGACGTGCCGTGCGATTGATAATGGGGAGTTCTTGCCGGCTGGCACGCCCAATCAAACTGGTGAGTGCGCTAAAAATAGTAGCCCATTTGGGTGTTATCAAATTATTGAAAACGGTGTGTTACAACCTGCCTTATGTGTAGACTAGTTGTTTAATGCTTAATGCTTAATGCTTAATGCTTAGTGGTTACCTATAAAAAGTGTCAAATAATTGTGTTTTCAATAATAGATAGCTTTATAAAATAAAAATTAGATAAATAAAAAATATAGAAAACTAAAAATAAATGAACGTTTATTGAATAAAATTATTAAGTAGCAGAACATCAGGTTCTGTCTATTAGTAGCGATTATTGTTATTTTTTTAAAACGTTGAGTTATTTTAATAATGTTTTGATACGTAAATACTGATAAGTTAGTTGTTGATAATACTATAGTTTTAAATCCTATAATTTAAACCATTTTGAGAGTCCTATGTCTAATAAAAACACACCTGAACAAGCACCATCAATCGAAGATACCAACGAGCTAATTGCGCAGCGTCAGTCAAAACTTGATGAAATAACCAGTGCTGGCAAGATTGCGTATCCTAACAAGTTTAAGCGTACCGACTATGCTCAGGATTTACAGCAACAATTTGAGGGTATTAGTAAGCAAGCAATCGAAGAAAAGGCTGCCAATGGGGACAAAACTCAGGTTAATGTTGCTGGGCGAGTTATGCTCAATCGTGGGGCATTTATTGTTATACAGGATATGACAGGACGTATTCAGCTTTATGTTGCTCGTAAAGAATTGGATACCGAGACCCTTGCCCTAATAAAGTCATTAGATTTAGGTGATATTGTCGGTGTATCTGGTTTTATAGGTCGTTCGGGTAAAGGTGATTTGTACGTCCATATAGAAACGATTACGCTACTGACTAAATCCTTACGTCCTATGCCAAATAAGTTTCATGGTTTATCAGATACAGAAGCACGATACCGAAACCGTCATTTAGATTTAATGACCAACGAATCAAGCCGTGATACCTTTATGATTCGCAGTCAAGTGGTCAGCGGTATTCGTAAGTTCATGCTAAACGAACGTTTTATGGAAGTCGAAACGCCAATGATGCATCCTATCCCTGGCGGTGCGGTGGCTCGACCTTTTATCACACATCATAATGCACTTGATATGCCCTTATATTTACGCATTGCACCAGAGCTATATTTGAAGCGTTTGGTCGTTGGCGGATTTGAGAGAGTATTTGAAATCAATCGTAGCTTTAGAAACGAGGGGGTGTCGACACGTCATAATCCTGAGTTTACTATGATTGAATTTTATCAAGCCTATGCGGATTATAAAGACTTAATGGATCTAACTGAGCGCTTATTTAATGAGTTGGCCACGGATATTTTAGGGACAACTGAGATTACTTATCAAGAAGAAACGATCAGTTTAAAAGCGCCTTTTACTCGTTTAAGTATGAAAGAAGCCATTGCAAAATATGCTGATGATTTTGATATGTCTAAGATTGATGATCGAGACTATCTCGCTCAATATGCTCAAGATGTCCTAAAACAACAGGTTAAAGAAGGCTTTGGTATTGGTAAGCTGCAAACTATCATTTTTGAAGAGACTGCTGAGCATAAGTTGCGTCAACCTACCTTTATCACTGAATATCCTGCTGAAACGTCACCATTAGCACGTCGAAATGATGAAAACCCAGAGATTACCGATCGCTTTGAGCTGTTTATAGGCGGGCGTGAGATTGCTAATGGATTTAGTGAGCTTAATGACCCTGCTGATCAGGCAGAGCGTTTCCATAACCAAGTTGCTGAGAAAGATGCAGGGGATGATGAAGCCATGCATTTTGATGCAGATTATATTGAAGCATTGTCGTATGGTTTACCACCAACGGCTGGTGAAGGTATTGGGATTGATCGTTTGGTGATGTTATTTACGGATTCTGCCAGTATTCGTGATGTCATTTTATTCCCACATATGAGAATGAAACTGTGAATTATATTGACTATTTAATAAATGAAAATAAAGCAGTTTACTATTCATTTTTTCTAAATATTTAAAAATTGGATGGTTGGTTGTTAAATAACTGGACTGCTATGATGAGCAGTCCTTTATTTTTTGCTAGATATCTTTTTTATAAAATAACCTATTCTTTTTAGGCCACATTAAACTTAAGAAAGCTAATATTTATAGCGTTTTCGATCACTTTACTTGATAGGTTAATTTATAGGTTTGGTATTAGTATAATAATTAATAATAAACCTTAGAAAACACACAAGATAAGTGCAAGAGTTATAAAAAAACGGTATAGTAATAATCATTAAATTTTTATCATATTTTTACAGTTTAGGTTAAATACATGTTATGGCAAACTACTCAACCCAAAAATTAAAAAGTGTTTCTTTAAACAATGGTCCTAGACGGTTTTCGGATCCTAATGTTTCAAAATCAGCTCAAAAGAATAGTCCAGCGAAATCAGGCTCTAGACCCTTAATCAGCCCTGTATCTGAAGCTGTAGCTGGTTCTAATACCAATTCTGCTGGCAAACAATCCTCCAGCAAATTTCCGAGCTTCGATTGGACGTCAATGTTCAACCGTACCTTTTTATCTGTATATATAGATCAGAACGACCCCTTGGTGGATTATGGTAAATTTGATTATGCCTTCAAATTGGGAAATCAACGGCTGTATGTTTTAGTTCATCAAGAAACGACAGAAGTCGACAGTGTTAATGTCCCCAAAAACCTACTTTCTGAGCTAAGACAACAAGCCGCAACTCAAATTAATAAGCGTTTCCAACATGTTAATGCCAAGGTTGATTCATCATTATTTGATAATGACAATACAAACCTTCATGTTAATAATGACAATGTAGATAAAGCTGAGGGAGAAGTCATACACTATGTTGGTATTACCTCCATCATGATTATTCATAAGGGTGAGCAATATCAGATTGAACATGAGTATGGCAGTTCTTTTTTCCAAGAAGAGTGTGTTTTTGATTTAGATGATGAGAGCAAAGTTTTACAGTTATTTAGTCTGAATAGCTTTTATCAGATGATTAAGATACTACAAACCCCAAGTGATTTGATAAGCTATTATGGATATCATCTCCAACACTTAATAAGTTTTGATAGCTTTGGGAGTGAGCTACAATTAGCTCAACAATTTTTAAACACTGCAGATTTTTATCAAAGGGCCGTTTCTGTACAAGAAAAGCTGGTCGAAATAGGATTGCTGTCTAAAGTCGAAACTCGATTAATTGATATTATTAGCCATGCAGATGATGATAATACTGAGTATGAAAAGAAAAAATCTGAGTTGCAGCAGAACCTCCAAAGTTATTCAACTACCTTCCAAAAGTTGTTGAATGGAACAACGAAGCGTCGAGATGATGCAGGTGACACGCTACCCCTAGAGCAAGTAAAGATTTTAGTTGCAGAGTCAATGTATACTCGTTTAAGTATTATCGAGGAAATGATGGCTTATGAGACGCGTTCTAAAGAGGACTGTTTACAGGGTTATCTGTCACACCAACATTCTTATAATGATTTTGGTCATCATTATGTCATTATTTTTTATGGTTTAGCGCCCGACGCTGATTATAGCCGTGAGTATGTTGAACAAAATTATCAAGATATTCTTTTAGATATCAATGCCCAACTACAAGAGCCCGTTATGGATGAATTCTTTATACTAGGGTTTGATATGTCAAATCATGATGGTAAAGGCAATGTAACCGTAGAAATGGATGTATTCCATCAGTCTGGAATAGCACTATAGCTATAATAGATAATACGCTTTTCTGTAACAGACACATTGAACTTACTATATGTCGTGCTTTCACTCATAAGGTAAATTTTTAGATTGGGTAGTAGATATTATCCCCATAGGTTTTAAATTTAAGTATGGTTGTCCATTATGTCTCAGCAGTATCAAGTCTTAGCACGTAAATATCGCCCCAAAAACTTCCATGAGTTGGTGGGTCAAACACATGTGTCTAAGGCGTTAATCAATGCCATAGATCATAATCGTTTACACCATGCTTATTTATTTACCGGCACGCGTGGGGTTGGTAAAACTACCATTGCGCGCATTTTGTCAAAGTGTTTAAACTGTGAGACGGGTATTACCAGTACACCATGCGGAGTGTGTAGCAGTTGTGTTGCCATTGATCAGGGTCGTTTTATTGATTTAATCGAAATCGATGCCGCATCGCGTACCAAAGTTGAAGATACACGCGAATTAATTGATAACGTACCTTATGCGCCCACTCAAGGCAGATATAAAGTGTACTTAATCGACGAAGTACATATGTTATCGACCCACAGTTTTAATGCGTTATTAAAGACTTTGGAAGAACCCCCAGAGCATGTTAAGTTTTTATTAGCAACGACAGATCCCCAAAAGTTACCGATTACTATCATCAGTCGTTGTTTGCAATTTGTTTTACGTCCACTGCCACAACAAGCTATTAGCGACCATATCGCCAATCTATTGACGAAAGAGGGTATAGAGTTTACCAATCCCGCACTTTGGCAACTGGCGAATGCCGCAAAAGGCTCGGTACGTGATGCACTGTCATTAACCGATCAAGCGATCGCTTTTGGACAAGGGATATTAACCGATGAGACCGTCAATGATATGTTGGGTCTTATAAATAGTGCTGACTTAGCGAGTTTAATACTTGATATTTATCAAGGTGAAAAAGAAGCAGTGGCTGCGCATATTGAACAAATGCGTGCGCAACTGGTGGATGCAGGTAGTATGTTTGATGGTCTAGCAGAGCTGCTACACCAAATTGCTATGGTGCAATTACTTCCTAACGTGTCACTTAATGTCAATGACAATCAGTCAAAGCAGATAAACGCACTTGCTCATCAGATTGAGCCCGACGTGTTGCAACTTTACTATCAAATCGTAATCCAAGGGCGTGAGCAAATTAAACTTGCAAATACGCCATTACAAGCGCTTGAAATGTGCCTTTTACGTTTATTGGCTTTTAGACCGCTTGCTACTCAGGAAGTACCTGTTAACCAGAATTCAGATAAGCAAGTCTCAAATAGTCAGCTTATAAATGATCAAGTTTTAGATAATCATATAAAAGAAGAGGCACTATTAGCAGATAACCTCTCAGTATCTGACTCTTCCACATCCACTGTCTTAAAATATAATACGCAAGTTGAAAATCTTTCAGATGCAAATAATACTGTAGATGCTGTTAATACCGAAGAGAATGAAGAGTTAAGCGATAATCCTACACCTATCTTTAATGAAGATAATTCAAAACTAGAAAGTCAAAAGTTAGAATTTGGCGAAAATAATGCGGCTCATATCGATATAGATCCTCAAGCTGGTGAAGCGCTAGCATTTACTGACGAATCAGATAAAAACTATCAGTACCGTAACTTGGAACAAGATAGTCATTCAGTGCAAAATAAAACTGATATTAACTTAAGTCACGACGATAATGATAATTTATTAGATATTAAAGGTTCGAGCGAAGCAATAGCGGACTCCAAGTTTATTTCGGGTAACAAATCAAAAGATTCCGATACTTTAACTGAAGTAGATAATGAAAGAAAATCGACGTTGTCCACAGAGATAGATATTGAGGAACCACAAGGTGAGCAAGGTAGTCATAATTTAGATAAGAATGTTTTAGATAAGAATGTTAAAGCTTTGGCAAATGATGACGTTACTCTAACTCAAACGGGTCTAACTCAAACGGAAATATCTATAAATAATCAGCTTGAATCTCAGGTAAGCGAAGTTGAAAGCATTATCGGTTCAAATGATAAGCTGGAAGATAGCAACAATGAACAATTATCTGATCAAGATCCCCGACTATTATTAAAATGTTCACCTATTGATCTAGTAGGTGAGTGGACACCTGATAAATGGGATTACTGGTTACAAACCTCTCGTGAAACAGGTGCACTAGGTCAGGATGAACTGGCTATGGCAAGACAAGGGGTGATGGTTGGAGATATTGCTGGTAAAAGTGAATTTAAAGTTGCTTTTGATACTAAAAATATGCAGAGTATTTTTAGACAGTTAGCCAATAATCTAGCGGAACAATTTGGTGCTGAAGTCACTATTAGGATTGATAGTTCGCTTAATAAAAATAACGCTGATTTATTACCACAAAATCGTCAAAAGCATCGTGAAGCAACGGCTAAAAGTTATGCTAAACAGCTTATTTCAAGTAGTTCAGTGATGCAAAGACTCATTTCTGAGTACAGTGGGCAGATTACCCATTTAAAATTATTATAGAATTAAGCTATGTTTATTATTCTACAGCTTTGCTGTATCATGTTTGTAATATACTTTAACAAAAGCACACTAAAAAATTCATTTTATATGAATATTTATTAAATTTTCTCAACATTTGTCTGCTTAAATAAGGTATAATGTACTTCTTATATTACATAGTTAGGTGTTAATTATTATGTTAGACAATTTAAGAGGAATGGCCGTCTTTGCTAGCGTAGTTGGTCATGGTTCATTCAGCGGTGCAGCTAGACAGTTAGGAATTACAACCAGTGCAGTAAGTCAACAGATTCGATCTTTAGAAAAAGATTTGGGTGTGGTCTTACTTCATAGATCTACACGAAAGCTTAGCTTAACAGAAGCTGGGGCAAGCTTCTATGAGGCAGCGAAAGATGTGGTCACTGCTGCAGATCAGGGTCGTATTAAAGTAAATCAGTTAAGAGACGAGTTAGCAGGTAGTTTACGTATTGCGACGACTCCTGAATTAGGGGTAAATCATATATTACCAGCCTTGTCTACCTGGATGGCGGCACACGATGACTTGAGTATTCATTTTATCGCTGATAATCATTACATTGATTTAATTGAAGAGCGTGCAGATATTGCTATTCGGATGAGCCCACAAATTAAAGACAGTTCGGTAGCTACCTATCCGTTGGCAGAAGTTAAACAGATGCTTGTGGCGTCACCTCATTATTTAAGGCAGCATGAAAAGATTGTTAAACCAAAGGATCTTTCAGAGCATCAATTAATCGGTATCGACTTGATGAAAGATCCTAATACATTAGACTTCACTAGTATCGAAACCAAGAAGAAAAACCGTGTTAAGATGAATACTCGTATTCAAACTAACAATATTTTCTTAGCGACGACTTTAGCAAAAGAAGGTCATGGTTTAGTGCGTGTCATGTCTCTTGATGTACAAAAAGAACTATCTTCTGGTGAGTTGGTAGAAGTTATACCTGAATATTCGTTACCTAATTTCGTGCTTTATGCGGTAACCCTAGATCGAGATCAACAACCGGCTAAAATTACGCGTTGTCTCGAAGTCCTTAAAAAGCATTTTCATGCCGCAGCTTAAAGATTAATCTAACGCCTAATATTTTACTAACACCTAATATTTTAATAGATAGTTGTTATAAAAATAATAGTTATTAGTGAAGTATTAGAAGACTTGAAAATAGCAGTTGAAAATTTATAAAATTACGCTTTAGCGGTTTTTTACAATAGATATATTTATTGTAAAATGCCACTTGAGCGTTTTTTTTCGTTAAAAACGATTATTAAAGCAGTCTATTGTCAAACCCGACCAAATTTAACGTATAATTTATAATCTTTTATTAAAGATATCCTATTATTTAAGGTTATGATTAATTAATATATTGAACCTGAACATTAGCCTATAAATTAAATTTTTTTAAGCGTCTTTAATGGTACATTTTATAAGTCTAGTTTACTAAGATTATCGTTTAGAACAGTATTAAATAGCCTGCATCTTTTAAATAAAGTTTACCAACTTGATAACCCCTTTTTTAAGTAGTGTCAATTATAAATATGGAAAATAGACTCATAAATCCTTTAGAGCGTAGTGACGATACGGTAGATAATAATATTCGGCCCGGCACATTGGCAGAATATATTGGTCAGCCTGTCGTTCGTGAACAGATGGAAGTATTCATTGAAGCTGCTCGGAGAAGAAAAGAGGCACTAGATCATACCCTAATTTTTGGACCTCCAGGATTAGGTAAGACGACACTTGCAAATATCATTGCTCGTGAAATGGGTGGCAATCTAAGATCTACCTCGGGACCAGTGCTTGAGCGTGCCGGTGACCTAGCGGCAATGCTGACGAATCTTGAGGAAGGGGATGTATTATTCATCGATGAAATACACAGATTAAGTCCTGTTATTGAAGAGATATTATACCCCGCCATGGAAGATTTCCAATTAGATATTATGATTGGGGAGGGGCCTGCTGCTCGCTCAATAAAACTTGACTTACCTCGATTTACTCTGGTTGCTGCAACGACGAGGGCAGGTCTCCTAACCTCGCCTTTAAGAGATCGATTTGGGATCGTTCAGCGGTTAGAGTTTTATAACATTGAAGATTTGACCACTATTGTGAGCCGTTCAGCGAGTCTAATGAATGTCGTTATGACCCCTGAAGGAGCTGTGGAAGTTGCACGTAGATCGAGAGGTACGCCACGTATAGCTAATCGACTGCTACGACGTGTTCGTGATTATGCAGAAGTTAAGTCAAATGGAGAGGTAACAGGTGTTATTGCCGGTAGTGCTTTAGATATGCTTGCTGTTGATAGAAGAGGGCTTGATCATCTTGATCGCCGATACATTGAAATGGTTCATGATCGTTTTGAGGGTGGACCAGCTGGGGTTGAAGCCATTGCCGCTGCCATGGCTGAAGATCGAGGTACGTTAGAGGACGTTATTGAACCCTACTTAATACAACAAGGGTACGTCCTTCGAACGGCCAGAGGTCGAGTATTAACTCAAATGGCGATTGATCAAATGTAATGCCATTTTTAAACAACTTATCTGTGATAGGCTCGCTTAACTGACTATATATCGTGGTTGTACTTGACTATCTCAACCGTTTAATTCAACACTAAAGTACTTAGTACGTTGATTTATAGGTTTGGTATAAGCTATGAACTATAAATGATGGATTATGTATGTTAGGGTGCTGTGAGACTTTGAACTTACCGTTATATCTAAACTTTTGTAATAATACTTACCAATCGCCATTAAGCTTAGGACACCAATGATTAAAACTAAAATTATCAAAATTGGATTTTTCCAAAAAGGGGCGTGAGAAGAATTATCTTTAGTATGATTATGGGGTGCTAAAGTTTGGTTCTTTTCCATAAACCCGAAACTGACGAATGGTCTAGAGGGGGGTTGCACAGGTTCAGGTCCAATTTTTAATCGATTGCGGCTAAGATATATATCTGATATTTTTGCCAGCTGTAACATCCATCGCTGATAAGGCAATGCGATATTATCCATGTCACAAAATGTCAATATGTCACTATTATTGGCAATATCTACGATAATTTGACCTTGATCCGTTGATGGATTATTGTAAGATTGAGTCGTTCGACCAATGACCTTTGCATAATGTGGCATTTGCTCGGATTGTGTATTTATATTCGTGTCTGGTAACATATAACCGGTTAATTGATGCCATGAAGCGTCATAAGTTGGCATCCTAAAAGCGTTAGCATCACAGACGTTTTCATTGAGTGTTAAATTTGCAATATCGCGGTCTAATGTTAAGAACTGAGGTTGCTTTTTGAACCATACCTCAACTTCTGTCGCGTTCAATTGGGCGAAGTCTACTAATATGGCAATTTCACGTAAGCAAATTAGAGTTAGGGCTCCTAATAATGGACGGGTTTCTTTAGGTGATAAACGTGCCCTTTTGCTCAACTCCATACAAACCGATTTACGAGCTTCCGGTCTATTAAACACCGCTTCATAAGTTTGTTGACCGTGCTGTATTGCGGTCTGCATCGTATCAAAATTAAATGCATTAAATTTGCGTAACTCTTTAACTTGATTGCGATTAAGTAGTTTTCTAAGAACGGCGTCTGGTCCTGAGCTTTGTGAATAGGCTAATATACCACTGATAAATGCCTGAATTCCATTCTCAATTAGGATTCTAGCTTGAGGTAATGAGATATTTCCAGCATCAGCAAATACTGCATCTATCGGCTGTGTATCTTCAAATAGGAAATCATAAATCGATACGCGTGTTGGTAGGAGAGCTGTCATAAATTGTACTACTTTTTACGATTTGACATTATCATAAGGGCGATTGACCATAGTTACAACCCCTTAATAATTTAATACCTATTAATAGTTGAAACTCATATTACTTTTATTCTTTATAATACTATTTATTTCATAAAGTATAGAATGACTCTTCGGACGTCTTGAGTCAACTGTAGAGAGTTAAAAGATGGCAAATGAAAAAAATATAAACAAGTCAGACAACTTGATCGTCATAAATATAGCCGATCAGGAATTGTCATTTTATGATTTTAAATCAGAACGTAATCAACCTCAGAAGGTCTTTAAAGTTTCGACAGCTAAAAATGGTATAGGTAGTCAGGAAGATTCAGGCTGTACGCCTTTAGGTAAACATTATATCCGCGACAAAATTGGCGATAAAATGCCAGTTAATACCGTATTTGTGGGTAGAGTGGCAACCGGTGAAATTTACAATAAGTCATTAGCTACCACAAATCCTGAAAGGGATTGGATTTTAACTCGTATATTATGGCTACATGGGTGCGAAGACGGTATCAACAAAGGTAATAACGAAAAAGGGTGCTGTGATACTTATCAACGATATATTTATATTCATGGTACACCTGATACTGAACCGATGGGTATACCAAAGTCGCATGGGTGTATAAGGATGCGCAATGAAGATATTATTTGGTTATTTGATCAGGTTGATGAAGGCACACCTGTTGAGATCTTAGAAAAGTAAAACCCTGTTAGTTATGCCGTATTTTCTTAAACACTTTCTCTCTTTAAATACGTATTATTTATTTAAACAAAAAACCTTTCATAACCATTGGTTAGAAAGGTTTTTTGTTTTGATATAATATTAGTGGGTGTAGAAGTATTTTTATCTTATAAAATACCCTATTATAGCCAGGCTCGTTTTTAAATACTTCAATTTATAGCGGTCGAACACGCCTTCTTAGGTAGGGTAGTATTGCTAAGTTAAATGATAGATTTAGTATTAAAAGTGCAAGAAAGTGAGTAATTGAGTACTAGAAGACCTACCAAAATACTGGTGCTTCTTTAATACTTTTTAAACTTTCGGCACACTTTTGAGCCGCAAAGTGTTTTTGGGCGCTAAAGTAACCGACTGCAAACCAAGCATTGGGATCTTTATCCGTTTTAGCTCGGTAAAACTCCTCACCAACAATATCATCGTTATACTCTCCTAACACCTCTTGAGCGGGCTCTAAGTATTTTAAGAAAGCACGGGTCTTCTTCTTTTTATACAAAGGCTTAACAAACTCACTCACATACCGCAGACTTTTTAAACGCTTGCGGACATTATGTTGGGCTTCAATATCTAATGTCGCAAAATTGACACTGGCTTTGCGAATTTTTTTATAAAGTTTTTCAAGTATTTTACTGGTGGCTTCCGTTAAGGGTGCATCATTACTAGGATGATCTTCATCTGCGGGACTCATTGTATATTCAATTAACTCTAATAAGGTCAATTGAAAATCATTGGCTCGTATGGCGTCTATAGGTTGCACATCAATATTTTCAAACTCTGATGACCAGTCCACATGTGGACCGCCAAGTTGTTCCAATGAAACTTGGGTGCGGTCTCTTAAAATTTCTCGATCACGCGATTCTCCCAGTATACTAAACGTTTGTTTTAAAATAGGAACCCACTCAGGATTTACTTGGTTTGAGAACCCCTCAAATAACTTTAACGCAGTACGAAGTCTGCGCAGTCCAACGCGCAATTGATGAATGTGATTACCATCTTTACTACCTGCTGCAATCGCACTCACATTTGGTAAGATTTGAATCATGCAGTTTTGGATAACAGCTCTTAAAAATTCAGGCTGACTCATACTTTTATCGACATTTAAACGCTTTAAATCGGATTTAGTGGCATCCGCATGAGTTTTGCCGGCTAATAAAAGGTCACCACGTTCAGCTTTAGTCACTGTGGATAGGCATAAGTTGTAGCGTTTACACCACGTTTTAGCAGTTGCAAATAAAAAATCAAGATCACCTTTAATTAACTCAAATTCTATCTCTAATATAGGATGGGATATATCCACATCATCACCATGGATAACATGACCTTCATCATAGGCCATTTCGATAACGTTATTATCTTTTTTTATAAGGCGAGTTGTACGCTGAATGTCGGTGATATATTTGCGGTTTAAAAGTTGACTTTGGTCACCCTTTGACGAGGAGGTCAACAATTTAGATAACTTTGAGTCTTCGTATACTGATAAATCAGGATATAAACCGTCACTTTGTAAGGCTTCTTCAATCTTATCGTCATTAATAATATTGTTTTGCTCACCACGGGATGCTAGACCATCCCCAGTTGATTTCAAGGTCTGAACCCAAGTGTCGCCTTCTTTACGAATCCGTAAGGCCATACCAGAATTTGCCAATGTATTATCTGACGTATCAAAGTAATGAGCCGCCAATTGTGATGTGGTTGATGTTTTAACTTTTGCCTGACGCATCAACGAATCAACTTTATATTCGGGCACTAAAAACTTAAGTTCAATTTCTTGCATTATTTATCCTTTTAACAAAGCTCTATCTATTAGATTTGAATAATATAAATGTATTTGACCTACCATGATACAAATAAAAAGTGTTAAATCATAGTCAATTATTATAGGGCTTTGTTTGCAATTCTATCGTTGAAAATTAATTACCCATAACCTGATAAATTTCTTTATAATTCAAATTAGTAAAACTATAAAGTCTGAAGCATAGATACTATTAGCTGTGATATTAAAAGCTAGTAGCTATGATATTCAAAGCTAGGAAATCGACAGCGTTAATTATTTGAAAGCCAATCAAAACTTATCAACTTGTCCTAACACTCATTAAGGGAACTATGAATATTAATAAAGAGAAATATCCTACTGTTTATAAATACTGTTTTTTAGTCACTCTAGCGGGCACTTTAGGACTCGTGGCGAGCTGTGATTCAGCGAAAGAAGACAGTTATAACGAGACAGTAGAGCAGTCTAGTACCTATGATACCGCTGAGAGTGGCGATACAATAGCTTATGATGTCTCTAATGATACTGCCACAATAGCAGAAAATAAAAAATTAGTTGTCGATAACGTCGGAGACTCATCGAACATTACCTTAGGTAGTCAAGTTACAGATGTAGAGATTGATGGAAAAGAGTTGTTGGTCAATGCCAGTGCTAACTTCAAGGTAGACGATGTGGTGGAGACTAGGAATACTATCGAAACCTTGACAGGTCAATATAAAGGCTATATAGCATCCAGTCGCATCGAAAGTAACGAAGTATCTCGTCAGACATTTACGCAACAAGATAAAGACATAACCTTAGTCACATATTATCGACAAGCTAACATGCAGGTTCGAATACCTAAGCAAAAAGTGAGTGAATTTCTCAATCAAGTGCAAAAACAAGTGACGTTCTTAAATCATCAAGAGTATAGCGCTAAAGATGTTACCTTAGACTTGTATCGAGAAAAACTCCAAGCGCAACTTAATTCGCAAATGGCTTCTGACTTAACAGAGCAGCGTTTGGACAGTGATAATGAGAAAGAGCAGGCGAGTAATATAGATTCGATAAAAGCCACTTATTCAGCCAAGCAGCGTCAACAAATGGCTGAGCTTGAAAGGATGATGATCGCCGATCAAGTCAAATATAGCACCATTGAGCTGACCTTCACTCAGCCGAATAGTATCTATAAAGAAACAGCAGAGAGTATTGACCATATGCTCGCAACGGAGCAACCTGGTTTTTGGCAACAGGTCAAACAGTCTATTATTGACGGTTGGGAGATGATTAAATTTGTTATCTTGGGTATTATAAGCCTATGGTGGTTATGGACATTGTTAGCTATAGCTTTCATAATTTTCCGGGTGTTCAGGAAGCTTATACGCCGTGTTTACACCAAGAAACCAAAAAGAGTGGTTAAAGATGAATCAGTCAATTCTAATGATTAATACCGATATTTAAACACTCATACCATCGAAGTTGATTCTAATAAAGCTAAAAAAAATCGTCCTACCAAAGTAGGACGACTGTTTAATACTTTTCTATGTAACGTTTTACAATGAAAGCACTAAGAAATAGCTCTTAGAATTGGTTCATTGTGTTTTTCTCGCCACCGGCTTTAAGAGCGTTATCACCAGAGAAGATCTCTTTGTGATCATCACCTAAATCAGAACCAGCCATTGCTTGGTGTTTAACGCATGAGATACCTTCACGGATTTCTTTACGTTGTACGCCAGCAGCATAAGCAAGCATACCATCTTCACCAAAGTAGCCTTTAGCAAGTTCATGAACGCTAAGAGCAGTAGTATGGTAAGTAGGTAGAGTGATTAAGTGATGGAACACACCAGCTTCACGTGACGCATCACGCTGGAAGTCTTTAGCAGCTTGGTCAGCAGCAGCATCAAGCTCAGAACCATCATAGTCAGCACTCATCAAGTTATTCTTGTCGTATGCTGAGATGTCTTTACCTTCTTCTTCCCACTGAGCGATGATTTGCTTACGGAAGTTAAGCGTCCAGTTGAATGAAGGGCTATTGTTGTAAACAAGCTTCGCTTTTGGTTGCTGTTCTTTAATACGGTCAACCATCATTTTGATGTGTTGAACGTCTGGAGTAGGTGTTTCAATCCAAAGTAAGTCAGCACCGTTTTCTAAAGCGGTTACACAGTCAAGAACAACACGGTCAATGTTAGTGTCTTCACGGAACTGGAATAAACCATTGGCCAAACGTACTGGACGAACTAGTTTACCATCACGCTTCAATAGTACATCGTTTTCTTTCGCATCAGCGATATCAATTTCTTCAACATCGATAAAGTCGATGTATTTAGAGGCTAAGTCGCCAGGTTGTTCAGATACTGGAATTTTCTGAGTTAAAGAAGCACCTTCAGAGTCAGTACGCGCAACGATAACACCATCGTCTACACCTAGTTCTAAGAAAGCATAACGAATAGCATTAAGCTTAGAGATAAAGTCTTCATGAGGAACGGTTACTTTACCAGCTTGGTGACCACACTGTTTTGCATCAGATACTTGGTTCTCAATTTGGATAGCACAAGCACCAGCTTCAATCATGGCTTTAGTAAGTAGGTAAGTGGCTTCTTCATTACCAAAACCTGCATCGATATCGGCAATAATTGGCACAACGTGAGAATCGAAATTATTGATTTTCTCTTCGATTTCAGTAGTATCTTGACCGGCTTCTT
This sequence comes from Psychrobacter sp. CX5, assembly GCF_057621535.2. NCBI lineage: Bacteria > Pseudomonadati > Pseudomonadota > Gammaproteobacteria > Moraxellales > Moraxellaceae > Psychrobacter > Psychrobacter sp. CX5. The sequence continues at coordinate 2,625,290 of NZ_CM177735.1, forward strand.
TTGCAGCGTTAAGTTCACGGAAGTAGTCGTTTAAGACTTTAGCGTCAGCTTGGCGTAAGAAAGTATAAATCTCTTCGATTAGTTGAGGTACAGTCGTTTTTTCATGCATTGACTGGTCAGGTAATGGACCAAGCTCAGAACGTAATGCAGCGACCATCCAACCTGATAAGTAGATGTATGTTTTGCTAGTAGTGCCAAAGTATTTCTTCTTAGCGTACATAGTTTGCTGTGCAACAAAACCATGCCATGCACCTAGAGACTGAGTGTACTTAGAAGTATCTTCGTCATACTCTGCCATATCTTTACGCATAATAGCAGCGGTATACTTGGCAATATCAAGACCTGTTTTAAAACGATTTTGAACCATCATACGGGCAGCATCAGACTCGCTGATATTCTGCCAATTGCCATGTTTCGCTTTAATTTCGCGGATATGCTCTAGAGCTGATTTATAAGTTGACATCAATTGTCTCCTTGATTTTGGGATGGGTTGAGTGAAATAAATGCTTCTTATGATTAGTAAGGAGTTTTTATTCTACGCACTTTAAAAAAGAGGATTAAACTTAAAGCGTTAAACCTCGTATAATTATAATAACTGCTTAATGCTTAAAATTTTAATTAGTGAAAGTGGTTTATGACTATTTAAATATCACAAAGCTATACTAACCAAATTTATAGTAATTAAACACTATGCCCTTAACACTTAGCGGTCACTATAACGACATTAGTTAAATTTATCTAGTTTATGAGGGTTATCTTGGGTATTTATTTACATTATAGTACAATAGTTATATCGTCTCCAGACCATCTAGGATGATAAATACCAACAATAGCGTACCGAGAAATGTCATGCTTTAATATCTAAGCTTAAAATGAAATCAAAATAAAAAAGCGTCATATCAAACAATATCAGTGTGTGTACGACAGTGCGGTGTGACCATATCAATAAATAGTCATGATATTGAAATTTCTTTAAATTCAAGAGGCTGTATGATTTAGTTTAAAAGACTATAACTCAAAGCTATTCAATAAATATACCCGTATAAGCTGCCAATTTAAGGGGCAACCCGCTTACTATATCAATATAAATTACCGAGAGTATTATGAATTTACAAAGGGTCGATTTGAACTTATTGGTCAATCTAGATGTTTTATTGAGGGAAAAAAATGTTACTCGTGCCGCGGAACAGTTGGGTATCACTCAACCTGCAATGAGTAATATATTGCGTCGATTACGCAAATTATTTAATGATCCTTTATTAGTTCGTTCCTCTGAAGGTATGACGCCAACGGAACGGGCATTAGAGTTACAACCTAGAGTTCGCGAAATATTGGCAGAGTTACAACAGCTTTTGGAGCCTAGAACTGAGTTTCGTCCCTATAGTACATCACGAGTGTTTCGAATTATGACCTCGGATTATGCAGAAGCGACGCTAGTTCCTAGATTGGTAAAAGCATTACGATCTGAGGCCCCAAACGTTATTTTAGACTTCTTAACCCCGTCAGATGTGTCTTATAGAGATATGGAGCAAGGTCGTGTTGATTTAGCCATTAACCGCTTTAATGAAATACCCCAAAGCTTTCACCAAGTTCTAGTATGGCGTGATACGTTCAGTTGTTTATTGTCCGCAGAAAGTCCCTATGTCAATAAATTTAATCTTAAAAACTATCTTAAAGCGCAACATGTTTGGGTCTCAAAAACAGGAATGGGCGTTGGTTTTGGTGTTAATCCTGATAAGTCAGGCGGGTTGGGATCAATTGATCAGGCACTTCAAAGACTGGGTCAAAAGCGTCAAATTAGCGTCTTTACCCGTCATTATCAAATGCCTGCGATGTTAGCTGCTAATAAAGATCTTATTGCAACACTGCCCACAAGGGTGGCACGTATGCAGGCGAATAATGACAGTATTATATTAAAAGAACCGCCGTTCTTTATACCCGAATTTGAATTAACGATGGCTTGGTCGCCTTTGCTTCAACATCATCCAGCGCATAGATGGTTGCGACAACTCATTATGCATGTCGCAAGACAGGTGGTCGCTGATGAAGAAAATAATGAAGACGAGGTTCCGATGATAAGCCACTTATTTTAGTGGCTTATTAGTTTTAGTAGCTTAATAGATGTCTTAATAGTTACCGATAAACGTGCTCTGTATACTTATATTAACTATGGTTAAATTCTTTACAGAGCCCGAAATAAGTTAAGGAAATTAACACAGTACTTACAGTTGATTACAGCTCATTTAATGACATTATCAGCCTAGCTGTTATCCTAATAAACGTAACTTTTAAATAGTTATCAATGACAAGGTTTGCACATAAAAATATTGCCCATAAAAATATATTGTCGAATTATCATCACACGAATAACAAGAACAAAAATCACGATGGTAATTTAGATGGACGATATTTATTTTCTATTGAAACAATTAAAGACAGCGTCATCAGATGATGGCTGCGTTATCTCTAGCTACCTTGTCTATAAATAAATACGTTAAATGTAAGGATAATAATCATGGCAGATATTACAACAGTAAACCCATATACCAATGAAGACATTAAATCTTATGATTATATGTCTCAAGACGAAGTCGATCAGATTATTAACGAATCTCATGAAGCGTTTCTTGATTGGCGTTTGAAATCATTAGATGAACGTGCAAAAGTTATTAACTCTATTGGTGAGTCACTCATGAAGCACAAAGAAGAGCTTGCTAAAGTGATGACAAAAGAACGTGGTAAAACTTATCAGCAAAGCTTGCAAGAAGTCGATATTTGTAAAGGTATTTGCGACTTTACGGCTCAAACAGGTCCCGATCACTTAGCGGATGATATCCGTGAAGTTGAAGGAATGGATAAGGGGATCGTCACTTATCAGCCTATCGGTATCATTTATGGTATTCAGCCTTGGAACTATCCTGCGTATCAAGTATTTCGTTATACCATTGCCAACTTAATGGCCGGTAATGCTATTTTGTTAAAGCATGCGTCAAACGTCACAGAATCAGGTCAAGTTATTGAAAAAATCTTGCATGACTCTGACTTACCTAACGCACTATTCCGTGCTCTAATCATTAACCATGATCAGTCAGAGAAAATCATCAATAATGACAAAGTTCGCGGCGTTACTCTAACGGGTAGTGATGGCGCAGGTAAAATCGTTGCTCAGCAAGCAGCTAAAGTACTGAAGAAGACAGTGATGGAGCTTGGATCAAATGATGCGTTCATCGTACTAGATGATGCAGATATAGATCTTACTGTTAAAACCTGTGCTTATGCACGTTTGTATAACAATGGTGAGACCTGTGTGGCCGCTAAACGCTTTGTGGTTGTCGACAGCGTTTATGATGAGTTCCGTGAGAAGCTGATTAAAGAGTTTGAATCATACAAAATCGGCGATCCAATGGATGACTCAACTGATCTTGGTCCATTATCAATGCAGCAGCAAGTTGAGACGATCGAGAAACAAGTTCAAGAAAGTGTCGACAAAGGCGCTAAAAAAACCGTTTGTGGTCAAGTTCCCGAAGGTTCAAAAGGTAACTTTTTCCCACCAACTATTCTAGAGAATGTAGAGCCAGGCCAACCTGCCTATGATGACGAGCTATTCGGCCCAGCAGTTGCGCTAATTCGTGCAAAAGATACAGACGATGCTATGCGCATTGCAAACGATAGCCGCTATGGTCTGGGTGGCGGTATCTTCACTAAAGATGAGGACAAAGCTATCGAATTGGCTACGAAGTACTTTGACACCGGTATGGTTAACATCAATGGTTACGGTCTAGTTAATCCATTGTTGCCATTTGGCGGCGTTAAAAACTCTGGTTATGGTCGTGAGCATGGCGGCTCTGGTATGAAAGAGTTTGTGAATGAGAAAACATTGTTTGTGATTAACAAAGCCCCTGTTTAATCATTCGGTTTAGCTTTATTGATTTATAAAAGTTCTTGACGGCAAAGCCCTCGATACTCATTATCGGGGGCTTTTTTATAAAATTTACCTCGTTCTCAACTTATTAAAACTCATTGTAGGCTGGTGTTTTTAGCCCAGCAAATCAAAACCTATGATCTAAAATGCTGGGCTAAAGCCACAGCCTACATTAAAAGTTGAGAATGGGGTAAAGTATATAATCTCTAGACTATCACTCAGTGTAAGTTCGTGTGGTTTGCCATTAAAATGGGCATCAGTGAATTAAGTTCAACTCCTAGTGCTAATTTTGCTAGAATCTCAACAACCATCACTCAACGCATTATAAAGAATGATTATTAGACAAACTGAGAATAGCGGTAATGAGTAATCTAATCAAAAAAACAGCTTATGTAAGTCGTACTTTACTCAGTACCCTGCGAAATTATATTTTAGTGATCCTAATATTGTTAGGATGGCAGCTTTGTGTGCAGTTCGAGCTCATCCCAGACTATCTATTACCATCGCCCTTGCAGATTGCACAGGCGTTTGTAGAAGACTTGCCTTTATTGATGGAGCATGCCAAATATACATTGGCAACGGCCTTTATCGGCACCGCCATCGGACTAATTATAAGCTTTGTTTTGTCGGTCTGTATGGATTTATCAAAAACGGTAAAAGAGCTGGTTTATCCGGTTATTTTGCTTAATCAAACCATTCCAACCATTGCTATTGCACCGCTGCTTATAATTTGGCTTGGCTACGGTATTACGCCCAAGGTTGTGCTCGTGATATTAGCGGTCTTTTTTCCGATTACCATTGCCTTGATTGATGGTTATCAGTCTGTTAGCCGTGAGCATTTAAATCTGTTTAAATCTATGCAAGCGTCCAATTATCAGATTTATCGACACTTAAAAATACCTACAGCAATGGGCTCTTTTTTTACGGGGTTAAAGGTTGCGTTATCTTACGCTCTAATATCTGCGGTAATCGCGGAATGGTTAGGCGGCTATTATGGTCTAGGGGTATATATGACCCGCGTTCGTAAGTCCTATGACTTGGACAGCATGTTCGCTGTCATTTTTTTAATAAGCTTTTTGACTGTGCTTCTCATTGGCCTAGTAAAATGGCTTGAGAAGCGGGTACTTAAACATAATTTTTTATAGGTTTTTCTTTTTTCTTCATTTATAGTTTTTCTTCATTTATAGTTTTTCTTCATTTATAGTTTTTCTTCATTTATAGTTTTTCTTCATTTATAGTTTTTCTTCATTTATAGTTTTTCTTCATTCATAAAGGTAGTTTACTGTGACATTTATCTCTTTTAATCAGCAAAAGCACAGCCGTACTTATATAGGTATGGCTATGTTATTACTGGCCGTTATTGCACTACTTGGCCTTAGTGGCTGTCAGCCCAATTCAGAAACCAAAACTGCAGAAAATGGCGAGCAGCTCACAGAACTTATTATCTCATTAGACTGGGTGCCAAATACCAATCATACCGGTCTATATGTGGCAGAAGATAAGGGTTACTTTAAAGAGCAGGGAATAGATGTGAAAATTGTGCAGCCAAGTGAGGACAGTGCGTCGTCACTAGTAGCCCATAAGCGGGCTGATTTAGGTATATATTTTCAGCCGAATATGGTGAAGCGTCTTGAAAAAGGCGTTCCTATTACTGCCGTTGCTGCGATTCTTCAACATAATACTGCAGGGTTATTAGCCTTAAAATCGACAGGGGCGCAGTCACCTAAGGACTTAAATGGAAAACGCTATTCGACATGGGAAGACCCAATCGATGATGCGACAGTAGCGCATATTGTGGGTAATGACTTAGTGAAAATCCCAGGCGAAGCCACCGATGCGAGCGTAGCACTACGTATGAATCAGTTTGATTACATTTTGGCGTTTTATGGTTGGGATGGCATACATGCTGACCTTCAAGGGGTCGATACAGAATTTTTCTATCTGAAGGACTATGAGCCTGCTTTTGATTATTATTCCCCTGTCATTATAGCCAATAACGATCTTCTCAAAGATCAGTCTGATTTGGTTAAAAAAGCACTAGCCGCCATTAAAAAGGGGTATGTCTATGCCGCTAATAACCCTGAAGAGAGTGCTGAAATCTTAGTCAAATATGCCCCTGAAACGAATAAAGAATTGGCGATTGAAAGTCAAAAATATGTTTCCTCTTACTACTTAGATGATAATGGAGAATGGGGCAAGTTTGATTATGATCGCTGGGATAGATTTTATGATTGGGTTTATAAGCAGGGATTGATCGAAGCCCCTCTACCACCTCAAGCAGGTGTTACTAACGACTTTCTATAAGTCAACATTCTATAGCTAACAATGACGTTAACGATGATAATGACTGAGCAATATACACCATGGAAAAGCGGCTTGTTTTAAAAAATATTTCTCACGCATTTGATGCCACCCTCATATTTGAAGATCTTAATATGACAGTTGAGCATAATAGTGTGGTCAGCATCGTTGGGGCAAGTGGTGTTGGCAAAACGACGCTATTTAATATTGCGGCAGGTCTGCTTATTCCAAGCTCAGGACAGGTATGGATCAATGGCGTAAACACGACAGGGCAGGCAGGTACTGTCGGATATATGCTGCAAAAGGACCTATTGTTACCCTTCAAAACTGTCTTTGACAATATCGCATTGCCACTCACATTAAAAGGGTATAGCAAGTCAAAAATTGCTGAGATCGTAAAGCCCCAATTGGTGCACTTTGGGCTTCAAGGTCTTGAGCAACAGTATCCTCAAAATCTCTCTGGCGGACAAAGACAACGCGCTGCTTTATTAAGGACGTACCTAAGTGATAAGCCAATTATGCTATTGGATGAGCCCTTTTCTGCTCTGGACTTTGTGACCAAAGATGAGATGTATCAGTGGTTTAATAAGCTGCAGAAGCAACTTCAATTAACCTGTCTCATTATCACGCATGATATCGATGAGGCTATTTATCTGTCTGATTATCTCTACGTACTAAAAGGGTCGCCTGCTCAATTAACCGATCAATTTAGCATACCAAAATATGAAGGTTTTTTAGAGAGTCAACAATTCTTAGTATTGAAAAAGCAAATCTTGTCTGCTATTCAAAATTAAAAATGTAATTAGCTTAAAAAAATACCCCATACGTTATAGCAACTTATGGGGTTTAATTCGAAGAGATCTAAGGTTTACTTTAAGGATGCCTTTATAGACTGTCCAACCATAGCTTTAAAGGCAGGGTAGGCAGATAAGAGGCTGTTTCTGTACCTAAGCTTGTTTCTGGATCTGTAGAGTTAAGCCTAGTAGCAGAAATTGTGATCTCATTTAGTTCAAGCACGCCCTGCGCAATGAGTAATATCGTCCAAGGAAGCACTTGATGCTCTAATTTTTGAACACGTCCTTGAAGCTTGTCAGCTGAATCAGTGCTATCTACAGCCAGTAAGGCCTGAGTTAAAACTTGACCTGCATCCAGCTCAGCTGTCACCACATGCACGCTACAACCGTGGTATTTGTCTTCAGACTCTAATACCCTTTGATGCGTGTCTAAACCTTTATACTTAGGAAGTAGCGAGGGATGCAGATTTATCATAGGCGCCGGAGCTGCGTTGATAAAATCAGCGCTTAGTACCCGCATAAAACCAGCTAGCACGATCAAATCGGGTTGCCATTCATTCAGCTTAGTAGTGGCATGACGTTCAAACGTTTTAATCCCCATCCGTTTGCCTGCATTATCACCTTCGGTAATATGCGAAAAGACAGCCGTTTCAATTCCCGCTTGCTGCGCACGAGTGACCGCATACGCCTCTTTTACGTTACTAATCACACCAACGATTTCAATAGGTAAGCTTCCCACACGCATGGCGTCGATTAGCACCTGCAGGTTGCTACCACTACCAGATACGAGTACCGCAACTTTTAAAGGCTTATTGGGTACACAGTCTTGCGCAGTATGGGGTTTTTTTAATACTGATGTAGATGCTAACATATTATGAATAAACCACTGCATCCATGTTAGATGAGTTAATTGAGTTACGTGAGACTACTTCGCCTAATTTAAAGGCTTTTTCACCTGTATTATTCAAGACTTTAGTCGCTTGATCCGCTAAATCGGCTGGCACGACTACAACAAAGCCGACACCACAATTAAAAGTTCGATACATCTCCAAGGGTTCGATGTTGCCCTGTTTTTGCAGCCATGTGAACAGCTCTGGCATTTCCCAACTATTGGTATCGATTTTAGCAGCGAGTGTGTCAGGCAATACACGGGGTAAGTTTTCAGTAAATCCACCACCCGTTATGTGCGACATCGCATGTAAGTTGTCATTGCCAAGCTCTTTTTGCAACGCTTGGATAGCGTTGACATAAATTTTGGTAGGCGCCATCAACGCATCAGCAATCGGCTGACCATCAAGGGTCTCATCAGTGTTCGTTATATCAATGCCACTGACCTCTATAACTTTACGAATTAAAGAATACCCATTTGAGTGAGCACCACTGGATGCGATACCAATTAACACATCACCTTCAGCCACCTGTTCACCCGTTATGACCTCCGACTCTTCGACAACACCGACACAAAATCCAGCAAGATCATAATCTTCGTCTTGATACATACCAGGCATTTCAGCAGTTTCTCCGCCGATTAGCGCACAGTTTGATTGTTTGCAACCTTCACCAATACCGCTAACAACAGAAACAGCAGTCTCTACATCAAGCTTGCCAGTAGCATAATAGTCTAAGAAAAATAACGGCTCTGCACCGCAGACCAAAAGATCATTAACACACATGGCGACCAGATCAATACCAATGGTATCGTGACGATTTAGCTGTAATGCTAGTTTTAATTTAGTACCAACTCCATCCGTACCTGAAACCAATAAAGGCGATTTGTAACCTGTAGGGAGTCGACATAATGCCCCAAATCCACCAAGGCCCCCGACAACTTCAGGACGAGTGGTTGATTTTGCGACAGATTTAATGCGTTGGACCAGGGCATCACCAGCGTCAATATCCACACCTGCATCTTTATAGCTTAGCGAGGTTGGTTTGCTAGAAGTTGATGGGTTGGAGGATGCATTAGAATTTGGATGGCTCATGTTAGAAGCAGACCTTTTAAGCGAGTGTATAAAGACAAGAATTAGGTATATGTTTTAAACTAGTAACGATTATACTAATTATTAAATAAAGTAACGTTCTACTTAAGTAGCATTCGGATTAATGAAAGTTAAAACTTCAAGGTAACTGACGACACTACTGTATCAACGTGATGTTAAGCGTTTGCGTGCATTATACGCAAAAACGGGCATTATACGCAAAGATAGTTAACCTTTAAAGACAGTCAACGCAGGCAAAGAGAGTTAAGTCTCTATATAAAAGTGATAATAAAATAATAAAAGTGATAATAAAATAATAAAAGTGATAATAAAATATCAATAGAACAAAAAATGACCAAAAATGATTAAATATTTGTCAGAATAAGCCATAATATAGTCATAAATTTATAGAGTCTGTTTAGTGATTAAGCACCCTCAACGATTGGTATCCATTTAACTATTATCAATAATGAATTTAATCGAGTTGGTTTCAAATTCATTAGTATCAAATAAGAGAGTCTCTATGCAGGTTGCAAATGTAGATCCATTTTTCAAGCGGCTACTTATCGTATTAGGAGTAAGCCTCTTACTGTATGTTATTTATTTGTTAACCCCGGTCATGATACCGTTTGTCTGTGCCTTTATTTTGGCGTATTTGTTTAACCCGCTTGTGACTAAAATGTCCAAAATTATGCCAAGATGGCTGTCTATAATATTCGTATATATTGTCATTTGTTGCGTATTAGGGCTTTTACTATGGTGGTTAATTCCGACCATTTGGTCTCAGCTACAAGCGGCGTGGAATTATGTTCCTAAGCTGGTCAGTTGGTACAATGAAGACATAAGAACATGGGCAAATCAGTTTGATCGGATAAGTCTGCCTCCGCTTGACAGCGAGATTGTATCCAATACTTTTCTTGAGTATCTCAACAAAAACTATAATGTTGAGGATGTACAATCTTTAGCCGTACAGCTGATGAGCTCAGGTATGACAGTGATTAACAATGCAGGATTGGCAGTATTGGTACCAATTCTAACGTTCTACTTTCTATTTAACTGGGATCAACGTCTTAAAACTTGGTCAAATGCTTTGCCTGCGTCACTAGCCCCTAAAGTCTTAGAAATCACTCATGATTGTGATGACGCCCTTATGGCGTTTGTGAAAGGACAGTTATTGGTAATGATTTTATTGGGTATTATCTATGCTGTTTTACTACAGCTTATTGGGCTAGAGCTGGGTCTAATTATTGGTTTAGTGGCAGGATTGGCAAGCTTTGTTCCTTATCTTGGTTTTGGTATTGGTTTTATAGCGGCAATAGGCGCCGGATTATTCCAGTTCGGGTTAGATTGGTTACAACTAAGTTTGATAGTTGGTGCTTTCTTGCTTGGTCAAGCTATTGAAGGTTATGTGTTACAGCCCTTATTGTTGGGAGATAAAATTGGATTATCGCCCCTATGGGTTATATTTGCAGTACTGGCGGGAGCAGCATTAATGGGATTTGTCGGTATGCTCATTGCGTTACCCGTCTCTGCTATCTTAAATGTTCTGTTCAACCATGCGTATGATGCATATACCAAAACTGACTTTTATAAAGGCCGTAAGCAGTATAAATTATTCAAGTAGGAGTAATGATCTAAAATAAGAGTATTGTTTTAAAATAGAAACTTAGCAAATAGAGTTAATCTAGTAAGGGTTACGCTAACTCTTGACAACGATAGTCAACGAACTACTAAACGGTTACAGTGTTAACCTCGTTAAGCCTACTCCAGTAGTACTTGCACTCGGTTGCCTTGTAACCATTTTAGACTTCTTTGACTATATCTCGAATAGGTACAATACTTTTTATATTAATTGTTACATCTAAACGTATTAATGCATGAGTCAATATAAACGTTTATCCTTAAAGTACAATAAGTTATCCTGAATATACTTCATTTATATGCTTATATAGAGAGTTCAACTGCCCCATAACATTCATATTTAAATGATTAACACAGTCTATTAATTGATAATTCTTCTTTATAAGGGGCTTTTGAGGAGCTTAGATACTTTATGCCATATTATTGTTATTAAAATTGTGGTATAAATAAGCGTTATAAAGTTATATCGAGCCGAGATACTAGCCTGATGACAAATCAATTAAGTTTAAATCTTGAAGTAAGGAAAGATGCCAGTCTGAGCGATTTTTCTGGCCCTGGCTGGTCGACTTTGATCGACGCTGTACGTCAACTTCATGTTGGTCTCATTGGGCAGATGTATATTTATGGTAGCCCAGCAACGGGCAAAACTCATTTGCTGTCTGCAATTTGTGAGTCCTATATGGAGATGGAGAAAACAGCGATAAGTCTTTCTCTTAAAGAGCTGGTTAATACTGATGTGGGCGTGTTGGCGTCACTTGAAAGCTTTGATTTAGTAGCAATTGATGATTTAGAATCGATCCGGTATAGCCGTGCTTGGCAAGAAGCCATCTTTCATCTTATTAATCGTAGTAAAGAGGGGCAAGGTCAGCTTATTTTTGCCGCCAAAACCCCTGCTACAGAGCTACCTTTTGAATTGCCTGATTTATTAACTCGCTTGATTCAGTCACCTGCATTTCGTGTACCAGAAGGTCATGATATAGCGGATAGAAAAGCCATGCTTGAATCTGTAATGCGTCGACGCGGATGGCAGTTTGATCCTCGAATTACCGAGCACCTACTTGAAGAAGGTCCTCATCGTATTGGCGGAATGCTTGATATCTTAAATGTGATTCAACCACTATTTTCTAATTTAAATCGTGCCTATATTTCTAAGACAGTGATTAGTCAGGCAATAGCGATGATTGATGAACACACTCTTATGGCTGAGTTAGAGGATATACATCAAGAGGCTCAAGAAGATCTATTATCAAAATCTGAAGAAAACAGTGCCTATCCGAACAATATGACCTTTAACTTTTAATATTTTTCTTCAATGCCAGCTTTATTCCTTTTATACTAATTTTAACTTATTATAGATAAATAAAATTTAATCAAAATTTATAAATAAGTAAGCTATTTAAACACGCCATATAAACGAATGACTCAAATATTATTGAAACCTAAGGTCTTTAATTATGATAAACGAAGCAAATAAAACTATGTTTAAACAATTATCAGTGTTTTGTACTATCAGCATGCTAACAGCTGCAGTAGCACATGCAGAAGTTACCTTAAAAGTGGATGAAAATATTAAAGTTACTGCCATAAATGGACAAACCTTTAATTCAAGTCCGTTTCAAGCCATTAAAAAGGACTATACATTACAGCCTGGTAAACACGTCATAACAGCAAAGTATGATCGGTTATATGAGCTGCGCCATGATGAGCATGATTATCTGCACTCAGCGAACGTCACTGTGACAGCTGATATGCAGGACAATCAAACCTATCGTTTGACGATGCCAGGGCAACCTGAGAAATATGAAGAGGCTAGGGAGTATGCTAAAGCCCCAACATTAGCGGTTGTAAAAGGGTCAAGTGTTATCGCTGAAGCTCGTGGTTCAGAAAGCAGTGGTGGTTTATTTTCAGGTATTACCTCAATCTTCGGTGGAAATGATGCTCAAGCTGACAATCAGAGAGCGATTGCAGCAATTAAATCTCAACCCAATACAACCTCTAACTCTGGTGCTATTGCACCAGTGAGTAGCCCATCAACCAATCAATCGCAGGCTAGTAACTTAGATAAGTTTATGCAGATTTGGTTACAGGCTAGCCCTGAGGAACGTGAAAAAATTCGTCAATGGATAAAAGAATAATTCACTACCTCTAACCATCATTAACTAACAATAAATAAGGATTTACTATGACAAATTTACGATTGGGTGATACTGCACCAAACTTTGATGCCCCTACGACGGAAGGTGATATTAATTTTTACAATTGGGCTGGAGATAATTGGGTTGTTTTATTCTCCCATCCAGCTGATTACACACCGGTTTGTACTACTGAATTAGGTCGTACAGCAGCGCTTAATGGTGAGTTTCAAAAGCGTGGTGTTAAACCAATTGCTATTTCAGTAGATACTTTAGAAGATCATAACGGCTGGGCTAAAGATATTGGTGAAACACAAGGGACAGATTTGAATTTCCCAATCATCGCAGATCCAGATAGGAAGGTCGCAACCTTGTACGATATGATTCATCCAAATGCTGACGCTACCAGTACTGTTCGCAGTGTATTTATTATTGATCCAAGCAAAAAGGTTCGTCTTATACTAACTTATCCTGCCAGCTGTGGTCGTAACTTTGATGAAATCATCCGTGTGATTGATGCGATGCAGTTGTCTGATGAGTATAATATTGCGACTCCAGTAGATTGGAAAGATGGTGATGATGTGATCATTCCACCAAGTATTAAAACTGAAGATATTTCTGATAAGGATTATCCAAAAGGTTTTAAAGAAATTAAGCCATATTTACGTATGACACCTCAGCCTAATAAATAGTTCAAAATTATGGCAATTAACGTTGCACTGGTTTTAGACAGCGTAAACCTTCATAGCTTAATAACTATGAAGGTTTTTCATTGTGAAGCGCTTTAAAAACTAATAACAAATATATGTGTGGCGTATTGTATACAATTTGGTATGATTTAAGCTACCTTCAAAGTGATAGAATCAGCAAAAGGAATTTGTTATGAAAAAGTTATATTTAGCACGTAAAGCCCCTAATCCACGTAAAGTGGTGGTATTGATGCAAGCGAAAGGCTTAGACATCGACGAGATTGATGATATCGAAGTTATTGACATAGATATGATGAAGGGAGAGCAATTAAATCAGGAGTTTGCGAAGATCAATCCACTCAAGCTGTTGCCTGTATTGATCTTAGAAGATGGTACTGTGCTTAATGATTCTCAAGCAATCTGTGAATATTTAGATCGGGTATACGGTGAGCGTTCTATAATGGGCAATGATGTGGTTCAGCGTGCTCAAGTATGTTCACTACGCCGAACGGCTGAATTTGAGGTGCTATATAATTTCATGTTAGCTTTTCAACACAGTCATCCTTCTAAGGCCGATAGAATCGATCAAGTACCAGAATTTAGCGAAAAATCTATTCAACGTGCTATTTCTATCTTGCCGTACTTCGATAACATTCTAAAAGACCACGATTACCTAGTAGGTAATCAGCTAAGTTATGCTGATATAGTGCTTTATATTGGTTTAGATTTTGGCCGTTTATTAAAAGTTGACCCGACTGCACATGGTGACGGTATTGCTCGGTTTTATAAGAATATGAACGAAAGGTTTGGTTTTAAAAAGTAAGTTATAGGTTTCTTTGATGTCTAGAGTTAGATAATTGGATATAAAAAATGAGTCTATATGACATAGTCGCTAAGATAATAATAATTACTTAAAGATACTGATGTGGAATTTCCCTGATAATTGAATGACATTGGCAAAGGAAGTAGACATTGAGAACTTTAACGCATACTTTACTGATGACACTTGCTATTATCAATGGTGCATCGATACTTTCAGGATGTCACAATAGCGCTCAAGAAGCTGGAATTCAAAAAGAATCCCAAATAGAATTAGTTAACAATACCAGTAACGAAATGGCAACCTTCGAAAAAATTAAAAAAAAGGATCTGGTTAATTATTCTTGGGAATTAGTTGAAGCATTAGATGCTAACAATCATCCATTAAAGCGTTTAAACTCAATCAAGAATCAGATATCTTTAAGCTTTTTGGATGATAATGGACTAGATAGCGTGTATTTTGGACTAGGCTGTAATAGTATTGGCGGTAATTATACACTTAGTAATAATCATTTAATTGTTAGTAATATAATGAGTACTGAAATTGGGTGCAAGCTGTATGATGTTGAACAGTTACTTGCTAGAGCTATGGCAGGGCGTAGTGAATTAAGTTATTTAGCTATTGAAAAGCCTTTGTTAACTCAAAAAACGTCGGAGGGCAATACATTAGTTTGGCAAGGTACATTGACCCCTGAAGTCAAATATGGACAAGTAGGGGACATCGTATATTGGGAAATCAGCAATAAAGAACCCGTTTGCCCCGATGGTACAAATGGAGGGTGTCTAGAAGTCAGACCCGTTTATTATGATTTCAAAGGTATGAAAACTGGTGTAGGGGAATGGCATCTATTTGTAGATGAGATTGAAGGTTATACCCATGATAATAATGTTAACCAAGTTATACGTTTAAAACGGTTTAGCGTAGATCCAATAGATGTCAAAGGGAAACAGTACGTTTATGTTCTAGGCGGTATTATCGAAAGCTCTATTGTAAACTAAGGTTAGCACTGATTGTAATAGTTTAAATCTTTATACCATTACTTAAGACCTGCAATGTCCTCTTCAGATAAACGCCAGCGCCCTTTTTTCTTTGAGGATCCACGACCACGTAAGGTCGTATTCATGAGCAGCTTATTCATTGAGTGGCTTGAGTGAGCATGGCAAATAGCGCAGGCAAGGCCATCTGCTGCATCTTGTTGAGGTGCGATGTCTAATTTTAATATGCGACAAACCATTTCTTGAACCTGATTTTTATCCGCTGCTCCATATCCACAAACGGCTTGCTTAATTTGTCTTGCCGTATATTCCGATACTTCTAAATCTAAAGATACTAAGGCGGCAATGGCAGCCCCACGTGCTTGACCTAGCTTTAGTGCAGAGTCAGGGTTTTCAGCCATAAATACTTGCTCAACTGCGGCATGTATTGGCTCATCTGCATATTTTAGATGGTATTGAGTGATTCGAGTAATACCATTGAAGATACGTTTCAAACGTTCTGGCATCTCTTTCGTCTCTGTGCGAATTGTGCCTGCATCAAGATACCGAAGAGTATCACCTTTTTGATGAATAATTCCGTAGCCTGTCAATCTAGAACCCGGATCTATACCAATAATAATTGCCATAATTTAATTTTAAGTCCGATTGTATTATTGTTAACCTTTAAAATTTAATTTAGTTAAATCGTTTAGGTGCTTATATATGTCACATTGACGCTAATAATTGTTTAGAAAACCAAATTAAGATTTGATAGTATACCAAGCAATCCCCATATAGATAACATATAACGAGATTAATAAATTGGGTTTGTTAATTTTTTACCTCTTATTCAAAAGAATGGTGTAGTAATTAGGATGTGGGTACTAAGGTGATTTAACCTTCATGCGTGCACTTAGGTTGAATAATTAAACAGAGCTCGTCTTTGTTGGTCTAATAAACATTTAAATTTTTATATTCAAAGCTCTTTGTAAACAAAATAGGATGACACATTATGGGTCAGATAGTTGGCATTGCCATCGTTTGGTTTATCATTGAAATGCTACTATGGTATTTAGTTGCGCAGTTCATAAGCGGCTGGTGGGTATTTGGCTGGTTTATTGTTGCTGCAGTGATAGGCTTAACTTTAATTCGTCGAGGAATGACAACGCTTAATCCAATGGCGCAACAAATGAAAGCAGGAGGTCTAAACCCTGCTATGCGTCCTCCAGAAAATACAATTATGAAAACTGTGGGGATGGCAGTAGGGGGGTTATTGCTTTTGATTCCAGGCTTGCTATCCGACTTATTAGCACTATTAGTGATATTGCCTCCGGTTCAAAAGAAATTGAAAGATATGGCTAATAATTATGTGATGAATAATCAGCAGAAAATGATGGAGCTTATGGCCAAGCAGATGGGCGGGCAAATGGGTGGTCAAAATCCTTTTGGCGGCATGGGCGGTACAGGGGGTAATCCCTTTGGCGGTCAGAATCCATTTGGCAATCAAAATCCGTTTGATACCCAGTCTGGAGGCGCTAAGCGTAATCCATTTGGGAATGGTTTTAAGCATAACACTACCGTAGATGGTTCTGCGAAAGCGGTTATAAAAGATGTTAAAAAGTTAAAAAAACCGGCAAATGATGAATAGATTAAGTTATTTCAATCATCAAATAAATAAAAACCCTTTTATCTGTTTAGATAAAAGGGTTTTTTTCTATAAAGTACTTTGTAGTATACGAATTTGACAATTAAATTAGTCAATCAAATTAAGTGATTTGAAATTATCTTCAACTTTAAAACTATAATTTAAACCCTTAATCTAAAATATATGTAGTTTAAAATTATAAGACAGCTTAGCAAGACTAAAATAGAATATTATAAAGTTGAATACAAAATTAAAGACCGAAGTGCCGCTGTAAGATGGGAACCCATGAACCGTCAAGTTCAGGGCGGATGTGTCACTGTCTCTTAAGGTTTCCTGAATCACTGCAAGCAGTGCAGGCATACACAATAAGACAGTAGAAATCACATCCATTTAGTGCATTATCGGCTCAGGGAATATCATCCACTGGCGAACACTTCAGAGTCTTTAGATAATAACTAAAATTTTATTTAGTTGCAAATGCTTAGCGAAGTGAGTTTGTTAACAAGCGTAGTAGATAGTTAGCAAGCGTAGTAGAACAGTAATTTTAATTGAAGATAAACTGTAGACATAGCGAATAAGTCATTCAAACCATTTATTAGACAATCATCTATTAAACAACCATCTATTAAACAACCATGTATTAAATAACCATGCATTATTTAACCTTGATTATAGTTAAATTCTCTAGTGTGGTACAATTACATCCTAATTTTTATTTTAAAATATAGAGTATTGAAATTACCGATTAAGACATAACTATCTAATAATCGGATAATATTTAGAAGTTTTTTAGAAACATATTTGGAGAAAACGTCAATGGTAGCAGCTGAAAGTAATAAAAAGATTCCACACGTACTAATGATATTAGATGGCTTTGGTTATCGTGAGGATAAGCAGGACAATGCAGTTGCTGCTGCAAACACTCCAAATCTTGACCGCATTTTGAATACCTATCCACACGGTCTTATCTCAGGCTCTGGTGAAGATGTTGGCTTACCTGAAGGTCAATTTGGTAACTCAGAAGTAGGACATATGAACTTGGGTGCTGGACGTGTGTTATTTCAAGACTCAACTCGTATCACCCGTGACATAAAAAACCGTGATTTTTATAAGAATCCGGCTATTGTCAATGGTATCAAAGCCGCTGTCGAAGCTGATGGGAATGTCCATATTATGGGGTTACTCTCTGACGGAGGTGTCCATGCGCATCAAGACCATATCGAAGCTATGTGCCACGCTGCAGTCGTTCATGGAGCTAAATGTGTCTATGTGCATTGTTTTTTAGATGGACGAGATACGCCGCCAAAATCGGCAGATAAATATATCAAGCGATTACGCGATTATATCAATAATTTAAATGCTTATTACGAAAGTAAGGTTCAAATTGTTAGTATTATTGGTCGTTATTTTGCGATGGATCGTGATAATCGTTGGGATAGAGTTCAGAAAGCTTATGACTTAATGACACTGGGTAAAGCTGAGCGTATGGCGACACGATCAGATGGCGCTGTACAAGCGGCCTATAAGTCCCGCGAGACAGATGAGTTTGTGAGTCCCACTAATGTCATCGAGCATGGTGAAACTCCGATCACTGTCGATGACAACGATGCGGTAATCTTTATGAACTTTAGAGCAGATAGAGCACGCGAGTTAAGTCAGGCTTTTGTCTTGCCAGATCATCAGTTCGCTGGATTTGCCCGTAAGAAACAACCCAATTTATCAGCGTTTGTAATGATGACCCACTATTCAGACGAGTTAGCGGCTAATCCAAAAACTTCAGTGGCTTATGAACCAACAGCGCTTCATAACACATTAGGCGAATACCTTCAAAATAATAATAAAACTCAGCTTAGAATTGCCGAGACTGAAAAATTTGCACACGTCACATTTTTCTTTAGTGGGGGAGAAGAAAATGAATATGAGGGTGAATCTCGTATTCTAATTCCTTCTCCAGATGTGGACACTTATGATTTAAAACCAGAAATGAGTGCACCTGAGGTCACCGAGAAGTTAGTTGAGGCTATAGACTCTGGAAAATATGATGTTCTAATTGTCAACTATGCCAATGGTGATATGGTAGGGCATACAGGTAACTTTGATGCTGCTGTCAAAGCGGTAGAGTGCTTAGATGATGCAATAGGCGCGGTTTCGAAAGCGGTAATTCAGTCAAATGGGCATATGCTAATCACGGCAGATCATGGTAATGTAGAACAAATGCAAGACTATGAAAGTGGTCAAGTTCATACCCAGCATACTACTGAATTAGTTCCCTTAATTTATGTGGGAAATAATAAAGTTACTGTTCGAGATGGTGGAAAATTAAGTGATGTTGCACCAACCATACTAGATCTAATGGGATTGAAAGTACCTGATGAGATGACAGGTACAACCTTGTTACAATCGAAGTAGTATTTCCAAACAACTGCTATTGAACAAGTGTTCAATAAGTATTGAGTAAGTTAGTATTGAAAGAGTTGGTTAATTTATTCTCGAAAAATAGTTGTCTAAAATAATTAGTGGTCATAATTTTAGTGTTTAGAATATTGGTGTTTTAAAATTTCTTTATAAATAGTTTTTCGGTAGACCTTAATCAAAGTTGGCGAAGATTTTTAATATCGGTAGGTAAATGATGAGCTATAAGCACCCGCTTATGAAATCTCAATCTAACGGGTCATTGTTGGGTACAAGGACTGATGGTAGGTCTAATATGAGTATAACTAACATTATTTATCTCAGCATTTTGTCAGTCAGCCTGAGTGTAGTAGGGTGCTCCTATCTTCCTAAATCAAGCACACCTCCTAAGCCTATTATCAAATCTAAAATACTTATCGCCAGTCAAGAGCAGTCAAAGTCTGTACCATCTTTATTTCAAAATTCTGAGGATGACGTTGATTCAATAGAAGGTTATGAGAGTCTTTGTTCTGATGACTGTGATGATATCGATGCAAATGCCAATCTAGACGTCATCGACGAAGCTGCTATCATTGAATATGACCCTAGTGTAGATGATATTAATAACAGTGCCACTTCTAGCGATATTATGATTGCGAAAGCAAGTCAGGGAGACAAGGTCGTTGATAATGGGGACCTTGATAGCAATGGTAGTCAACGTAATGAAAATGATGCGCTTAACGACAATGTGCTTAATGACAATGAGTTAAGCTTAGGCGTTGAACATGTTCCTTTAAATGCAATATCTCCGGAAACCATTGAAACCTTCGTTGAGGTAATTGATGTTATTAGAAATGATTATGTTCGACCTGTAAATGATGAAATCTTGTTCCAGCATGCTATTGCAGGAATGCTTGAGAAACTAGATAGTCATGCTGAGTATTTAACTCCAGAAAATTATGAGCGACTGCGAAACTTCACTGATGGAGAGATTGGTCATGTTGGTATTATTGCTAACTTTGATCCTTTAAAATCTGCTTGGATTGTGACTGAGGTTTTACCCCGTTCATCTGCGAAGGAAGCGGGTATCAATATTGGTGATAGGCTACTTAAAATTAAAAAAGCGGATCTGACTTCTGACATGACGCCTCAAGATGTTAGTCAGCTCCTATCTGGTATTGCAGGGTCGCAAGTTCAGGTTACTGTCGCTAGCAACTTTGGGCAGAAACGCAATGTCATTCTTCAACGTAATCTAGCCTCTAATAATAGGCTAGATGTGACCGTGCAAGATAGCATTGCGATTATTCGATTGCCTGTTTTTCAAAATGGGTCAAAAGATCAGTTAATCAAAGCACTCAAAGACCTAGGCGTGCCAATCACTGGAGTGGTTTTAGATGTTAGGAATAATCCAGGCGGGGTTCTCTCAGCGGCTATTGATATCGCTAGTTTATTCATTGCTGATAAAGGGTTGATACAAGTTAGAAACAGGACCAATCATAGTCAGATTATTAAACCCAATGGCACCCCGTATTTATCAGACTTACCCGTTGTGGTATTGCAAAACCAATACTCTGCTTCAGCCGCTGAGGTATTAGCAAGTAGTCTGAAAAGTAATCAACGCGCTAAAATTATAGGTGAGCAAAGTTTTGGTAAGGGAACGGTTCAAGAGGTAATTCCCTTAAAATCAGGTGGCGCAGTTAAACTAACGGTTGCAGAGTATCGTAGTATTAAAGGAGACATGATCGATGGTATTGGCGTTAAGCCTGACATAACCCTAATGCACGACGGTTCTGATTGGCAGCAGCAGGCGGTTAATACAATATTAGCGCAAGATCGCCCTATAGGTATTAAATTTAATAATAACTTAGAAGGTCTTCCAGTGATTAACGACTATTAGATTTACGACTATTAAGAGCTGTGTATAGGAGATAATTAATAGTTTAATTTAATAGTTATAGTCTCTGTTTTTATATTCCAAGTTTTTATATTCCCAGTCTTTATAGTCTCAGTGAATTTGATAAATGCCACTCATCTTGTTAGGTGTATAGAGAGTTAAATTTCGGTGTTTATAATATTAGGGAGTAATGAGACCGTGTCTCATCGCAAGGTGGGTTAATTTGACATCGCTATCTACCCCTACCTTTTCAAAGATACGATAACGATAGGTGTTAACGGTTTTGACGCTGACAAATAATTGATCGGCAATTTGCTGAGGACTTTGGCAGTTAACCACCATCATAGCTACTTGTTTTTCGCGTTCGCTCAGTCTATCAAAAGGTGACTCTTCATTATCGGTCAGGAGCATATCTGCTAGTTGCTCAGCCACATCACTACTAAAGTATTTACTGCCTTGGTACACCTTTTTAATGGCTTTAATCATCTCAGCAAGAGGGGTTCCTTTAGTGATATAACCATTTACCCCAGCTTTAAGTAGCATAGAAGGGTATGGCTGAGTAGAGACGCTACTAACCGCCAGAATTTTAACAGTATTATTGAATTGTCGTAACCGCTTTGTGGCCTCTACGCCACCTATATTAGGCATATTAACATCTAATAG
This sequence comes from Psychrobacter sp. CX5, assembly GCF_057621535.2. Lineage (NCBI taxonomy): Bacteria > Pseudomonadati > Pseudomonadota > Gammaproteobacteria > Moraxellales > Moraxellaceae > Psychrobacter > Psychrobacter sp. CX5. The sequence goes on from NZ_CM177735.1 coordinate 2,647,135, forward strand.
CACGACATCCGGATTCAACGATTTTACCATTTTTATTGCCAACTCCCCACTATCTGCTTCACCAATCACCTCGATTTCTGGGTCATCAGATAGCATTCTGCTGATACCCATTCTAACTAGGTCATGGTCATCAACTACTATTATTTTAATCATATCAACTTCCCAATAGAACGTTAGAACAATAATAACAGTATTTAAATGTTACTGTATCGTAAACCTAATGTTTTGAATTGACAACATATCTTAACCCGTTATAAAACAAAGGAATTAGTACTTAACCTGATGCGTTAATGATGTTAAGATAAATAACATAGACACTATAAATGTCAAAAACAGTAAGTAAAAATTTTATTTTAATATTTAAAAATGTAAATAGCATATCTTCTTAGTAAATGATAAATTTTCAACTTAGGTTTAAAAGTTAGGTAAGTAATTTATCGATTATTAACTAACTAAACCATTAAATAAGAAAGTGACTAATTGACTAATTGACTTGTTAACTTAATTTGTAGATACAGCTGACTAAATACATAATTTTCAAAATGACTAACTATCTTAATTAATAACTATTTAGGTAAGCAAGCAACTAGTAAAATAATTGAAAGTCTAAAATTTTTGATTGTTCGATAGTCTGATCTTTGTGCATTTGTAAAATATTATTTAATAATAATTTTGAAATATTTTAATAAAATGGACCAATAAATATAAATGATTTACCAGTGCTAAAGCAACTGAGTTGGTAAACTTTCGCCTTTTTAACGCTATATAATACCTTAATACTATTAATTTTGACTCAAGTGAGATGACTTATGAGCTTAAACAATTCTTTTAAAAAATCGTATATCTTTGTTTGCATCGCATTGGGTCTGGGCACTGTTAGTTCAGTATCAAATGCTGCGTTAACGATTGTCGAACCTAGTAAGACAGGTAATTCACAAGTTCAATGGGGTAGTGCAGGTGGGTTATCTGAAGCACGTACTATTATGTACTCAAATCAAAATGGCTATAGTTATGATAGTACCAATAACTACAATAACTCAACCTTTTACGAAACACTACCGATAACTACAGGATCACGTGGCGTACTAGTATTGGATGTTGAAACTGGCAAACCATTATACGAAAAGAATGCAAATGTTGCTCGTCCAATTGCTTCAATTACAAAGCTTATGACCGCGATGGTCGTATTGGATGCTGGACTTGATATGCGTGAGGAAATCAAGTTGGATCCTGAAGATTTCGTCGGTCCTAAACGTGCAAGTTCACGTCTAAAAGCTGGCGATCGCATGAATCGCGCCGAGCTATTGCTAATGACTTTAATGAAGTCTGAAAACCCAGCGGCTAAGTCTCTAGCTCGAAACTATCCAGGTGGTTATGATGCCTTTATGCACGCAATGAACCAAAAAGCACGGGCACTGGGTATGAATAGTGCTTATTTTGGAGATCCTACAGGTCTTGATAAGCGAAATGTAGCGTCACCAGTTGATTTGGCAAAAATGGTACAAGCAGCAGGGCAATACGAAGTCATTCGTCGTTTTTCTACTACCAAAAGTTATGATTTTTTCGTTGCTAATTATGCTGTTGGAAACCGCCAGTATGCTGCTAATAATACGAGTAAATTGGTACGAAGTGGGGATTATCCCATTGGTATATCAAAAACGGGCTTTATTAATGAAGCAGGACGTTGTGTCGTCATGGAAACTAGAGTTAATAACCGCCCGGCAATCATTGTCATTTTAGGCGCCAATAGCTCAAGTACACGCTGGAATGATGCAGAAACTATCTTAGCCAACTTAGCGATGCGCCGATCGGTATAAAAATATCTTTTAAGAGATACTATTATGGCGTGTGGAACATTCGCAAATTAGCACTGCAGATAGCTATGCTCGAATGAGGGCGAGACTCTTTTTTGCCAATATATGGCGGCTTTTAAAAATTTAGGGTTCTAAATTAGAATGACTAAGCGTCAAAAATTTCACTGCAAATTGACTAAAAAATAGTCTCCGCCAGTGCCATGGTCGAATGTTCCACACGCCCTAAGCAATTCATTATACCTGACCTATTAAATAACCAATTTTGTTGAGGTCTTTGTCAGGCTTACTGAACCTACCTTTTGTAGCGTCTGAACTTGCCTTACTCGTTAGATTATTTATTAATATGGAATATGATTTCAGTCTAAAAAAGATTGCCTTTAATAAAGGCAATCTTTTTTGTTTTTATTGATAGCGTTCAAAGCTCGCTAAAGTAGGATATAAACGTAGCTTCTACGAGGCATGTTTCATACATAAGGTCGCATATGGTATAGCTTGTAATCTTTTTTCTTCAATTTCTTCACCACACACCGCACATTCTCCATAGGTTCCATTTTCAATGCGGCTTAACGCATTTTTAACATAGGTTAGACCTTGCTGAGCTTCAACAAGAAGTGATTTGCGCATCTCATTTTCTCTCATTGAAATGGCTTGATCGTCCCAATGCTCATTAAGTTCATCCTGAGGATGTTGAATGTGGTCTTCAATTTTATCGATTCGAGTTTGATATTCTTGTTGTAACTCTAAAAGACGTGTTTTAGCTTCTGAATAATCGTTGCTCATAAAGGGTATCCTTCTGTTTGTGTTGATTCAAGGTTGGATAACTGTACTTTTAAAACTGTACTTTTAAAACTGTTATTAGATCACTATTATTTAATGACAGTTATTTAATAAATATGTCTTGATGTCTGTGTTTTAATGGACATATTTCAATTTTATTACGAAGATTAGGATATTAAGGTATGTGTTTTCAATAATTAAATCATTAATTCCTATTATTAATAAAATTTATAACCGGAATTACTTTAATATTTCTCAAAGGAAATATGACTCATCATATAATAGCATTATAAACCTTTTAAAGGATGGTTGTGATGAACTGTCAAATATAGTGAATGATACGATTCATTATTAAATTGTGTACTGTCCTTGGTTTTAAATATGATAAAATCGGTTAAAATTTTATAGCGTCCGAAAATATTAACGGGCGAATACAGACATTATTTTATGGTAAGCGTAAACTTAAATTTTAACCATATTTCTCTTGAAAGGGTAATTGCATGAACTTTGCTAGAATGGAAAACCAAGATCTTAAGGGTAAGACAGTATTAATACGTGAAGATTTAAACGTACCTATCCAAAATGGTAAAATATCTAACGATGCTCGTCTAAGATCAAGTATTCCGACTATCAAGTTGGCTTTAGAAAAAGGTGCAGGAGTTTTGGTTTGCTCGCACTTGGGTCGACCTAGCGAAGGTAATTATGAAGAGAAGTATTCATTACAACCAGTAGCTGACTATCTATCTGAACAATTAAATCAGACGGTTGTGTTAAATAAAGAATATGTTAACCAGAATGTCAGCGTTAAGCCAGGAGACGTTATTCTTCTTGAAAATGTTCGCTTTAATGAGGGTGAAAAGAAGAATAGTGAGACACTATCTAAGCATTATGCTGAACTGTGTGATGTATTTGTGATGGATGCTTTTGGTACTGCGCATAGGGCTCAAGCATCAACTGAAGGCGTCATCAAGGCAGCAGCTAATGCGGGTAAACCTATATGTGCTGGTCCGTTATTATCAGCTGAGCTCGATGCCTTAGAAAAAGCGTTATACCAACCCAATAAGCCAGTCGTGGCTATAGTCGGCGGCTCTAAAGTATCTACAAAATTAGATGTACTCATTAGTTTGGCTGAAATTTGTGATCAAATCATCGTTGGTGGTGGTATTGCAAATACCTTTTTAGCGGCTAAAGGTCACTCAGTGGGAGCATCGTTATATGAAGCAGAAATGATAGATACTGCGACCAGTATCATGAGCAAAACTGAGATTTTATTGCCGAAAAATGTAGTCGTTGCTGATAAGTCACAGATAGATTTTGATAATTTTTTAAAATCACTAGAATCTGCGACCCCTATTGTTAGAAGTATTGATGAAGTAGGTGATAGTGAAATGATTTTAGATATCGCCGCTGAAGGTACAGAGCATATCTTCACAGCGGTCAAAAATGCTGCAACTATTTTATGGAATGGACCGGTTGGTGTATTTGAAGTAGATGCCTTTAGTGAAGGAACTCGTTTATTGTCAAAAGCTGTCAAGATGAGTAAAGGGTTTTCAATTGCAGGCGGCGGCGATACACTAGCGGCGATTCATAAATTTAACGTAGAAGATGGTGTGAGCTATATGTCTACAGGCGGAGGTGCATTTTTAGAGTTCGTTGAAGGCAAAACCTTGCCTGCTGTTGCGGCATTAGAAGTTCATAATAGTCAATAAAGATAAGATATTCCTAAATGTGTTTATAAATATATTTTGGATAATTATCAATTAGGGCAGCTAGACCTTTATTTTATGGTGCTGGAGTCTTAGATTTTAAGGTTTTGCTGCCTTTACAACCCCGTCTTAGCAAGATGTATTTGGAAATTTAAAACTATTTAATGGTTTAATTAAGTTTTATAAATTTATTTAAATTAATAGTTGTTATTTCCTTAATATGTCTTTAGAATGCTGAGAGTTAATTAATACCACATTACGTGAGGAGTTCTTATGTTAAACCGTAAACTTGTTGTTGCAGGCCTAGTTGCTAGTGTATTCGCTGTCACAGGTTGTAATCAAAAAGCTGATGAAGCTACTGATGCAAATGCTGTAGATACAACTGCTGAAAATGTTGATACAGCTGCTGAAAAAGCAGGTGACACTGCTACTAATGCTGCTGATACCGCTGCTGAAACTACTCAAAACGCCGGTGAATCAATGCTTGACAGTGCTAAAGATGCCGGCGCCGCCGCTTCTGGCGCTGTAACAAGTGCTGGTGAATCTATTGCAGATGGCGCAAACACTGCTGTTGATAGCACTACCAATGCAGTTACTGATGGTGCTAAAACTGTTACTGATGGTGCAAACTCAATGGTTGATGGTGCTAAAGATATGGCCTCAAAGGCTACTGATGGTGCTGAAGCTGAAGTTAAAGACGCTGATCAGCAATACTAATTTGAACACTATTTAATTTTAAGGGTAGTAAATTTACTAGCCTATTTAAATTATATAGTATTCAATTAAAACTGTTAACGGTTCAATTTAAGCCCTGGTATGTCAGGGCTTTTTTTATACTTCAACTTTTAAAATATAACTATACAGCGTTTAATTAAAAATGAGACTTTCTAAATGCTAATTAGGAGAATAGCCTAATTTAAAAAATGAACTTTGTTATAATAGAGCCCTTAACTTTTGTGATAGATGAAGATTTATGATTGGATTACTTGAAGGAAGAGTGTGTCATTTGTCAGCTCCGGTAGCGTGTATTATGACTGCATCGGGTGTGGGATATGAGGTTGAGCTACCTTTGCCTGACTTTTGTCAATTGCAGCTTGAGGGCAATGTGGTACTTTGGACTCATTTACATGTGCGTGAGGATGCTCAATTATTATTTGGTTTCTTTAATCAAAATGAGCGTGATGTATTCCGACAGTTGATTCGCATTAATGGGGTTGGAGCAAAAATGGCGCTCGCTATGATGTCTACTTTTTCAGCTTCTGAGCTTAAACTCAATGTGGAGTCGGATAATGAGGCTGCTTTAGTACGTGTGCCTGGTATCGGAAAAAAGACCGCACAGCGCTTATTAATTGAACTAAAAGGCAAGTTTGATCATATTAGTAGTGAAGGCAGTCTATTTGAAAATGGTGACGTTGTGCCGATAAACGCTTCTGGTAGCGAAGGCGTCATACTTGCAGAAGTAGAATCTGCATTAATTAGTCTAGGGTATCGAGATAAAGAGGCGCAGAAGGCCATAAAAGCAGCACGGGATACTGAGGCGGGACAAACAATTGTCGATACGCAAAGCTTATTAAAGCTGACATTGCAGCAATTATCAAACTTTTAGTATAGTGGCATTTTAGTCCAATTGATTAGTTAATAGAATAGTCTAATAGCGCATTTTATTAGAATTTTTATTTGAATCAATATTAAACTAATTTACCAGTTATATCCATTAAAATGCAAGTCCCTAGACGTTGAAATCTTATCTTATAGTCAAAGAACTTTAAAGTAGTCACAAGGTAACCTATTGCAAGTACTACTGGAGTAGGCTTAACGAGGTTAACGCTGTAACCGTTTAGTAGTTCGCTGACTATAGTATATTGTTATCTCAGTATATCTGTATATCAATAAACGGTGATATCTAATCCGTTATTTTAGCTTTTATGATACGGATGAGCTTATCAATGAGTTGATTACTCTCTTCACGAGACAAATTTAATGGCGGTAGCAAGCGTATAACATTGCCACCAGTCACATTGGTGATCAGGTTTTCATTTATTCTAGCGTCTGCAACCAATGTGCTACAGTTAGTCGTCTCAGGCAATACGATACCCATCATCATTCCGTAGCCTCTTGTTGTCACACCTAACGTCTTTAGCTCATCATATAAAGTCTTTTGAATATAGTCACCTTCCGTTACTGCATTTATCATAACATTGGTATTCGTTAGGAGGTCATATACGGTATGGACGACTCTGCTACCTAGGGGTGTGCCGCCATAAGTTGAACCATGGCTACCAACTTGAAATAAATCTTTAGCACGACCTCGAACCATACAAGCGCCAATCGGAAACCCGTTGCCTAACCCTTTTGCTGTGGAGACCACATCTGGCTGAGCGTTGCTATGCTGGTAAGCAAAGTATTTACCAGTACGTCCATTTCCGGTTTGAACTTCATCAACCATAAATAGCCAGTCATGCTCATCGCAAATAGCTTGAATTTTCTCTAAATAGCCAAAACCACTTTCTGCAGTATTAAGACCACCTTCGCCTTGTATAGGCTCAACCAAAATAGCGGTAATCTCATCATAGTCTTTAGCGGCTTGTTTTATAGCCTCGATATCGCCAAACGGAATCCGAATAAATTCATCATCTAACGTATAAAAACCTTCACGCGCTTTAGGATTGGCGGTTGCAGAAACCGTAAGTAAAGTGCGGCCATGGAAGGCACGCTCCATCACGATGACCTTAGGCTTTTTAAACCCTTTATTATGTCCATACAGTCGAGCCATTTTAAGAGCAGCTTCGTTTGATTCTGCGCCACTATTAGCAAAGAAAACACTGTCCATACCTGCTGCGGTGCAAATTGACTCAGCGGCCTTTTCTTGCCAATCGATCTTAAAAAGATTGCTGGTATGGATTAAAGTAGCCGCTTGATGTTGAATGGCTTCTGTAATCTTTGGGTGGCAATGACCTAATCCACAAACGGCAATACCTGTTAAAGCATCTAAGTATGGCGTATTATCAGCAGTATATAGCCAGCTTCCTTGTCCCCGTACAAAGCTGATGGGTTGTGGGCTATAAGTTGGCATGATGTAGGAGTGTGACATAATAAATCCTTTAAAATCAGGTGCTTAATTAGGTTATGTTTACATTGATAGTTATTTTAATTTTACGATTTTAATGAAATGAACTAGTTAATAATTTAGTCAAAATCGGATGAAAAGGGGGCATAATTTGCAGCAACACGATACTCTTCATTAGCCCAAGCGCCTAAGTCTATTAATTTGCAGCGATCACTACAAAATGGTTTATAAGGGTTGTCCTGCCATACCGTGGACTTTTGGCATTGTGGGCAAGGGTAAGTTTTGCTGACGGAAGGTTTTGGTGAATCTGATTTTGACTGAGTCATATGAGTATCTTAGGCTGTCATGATAAGTTTTAGGAACGTATTGTTTAGGGTCTGTTGAACAATCAAATATAGTCAGCGAACTACTAAACGGTTACGGCGTTAATCTCGTTAAGTCTACTTCAGTAGTACTTGCACTTGGTTGCCTTGTAACCATTTTAGAGTTCTTTGACTATAATGTGTTATGAAAATTTTATACTAAATCTAGATATAAACCTATTGAGGAAGGCGAATGAAAACTTTCCAAATAGTAGGTTTATTTAAACTAATCGTAGTCAACAAAGATAGGTTGTTTTAAAGAAAAGGTTTTACCTTTAAAATAAGAACTTCCGGTATATACTACTGAGATGTATGCTTTAAAATAACGTTATTTACAAAGGTTTAAAACAATAAAGTTAAATTAGGCTGCTTATTAGAGTATATCACGAGTACTTACTTGCTCATGTAAGGGCTTGCTTAAGCAAGTAATCAGCTCTTAATAGATAGTTAACCTTTTATCCGACAAGTGGTTGTAATTAATGTCAACATCGACTAAAAACAAACTAAGTCACAATAAATCAAGAATTTTTAAACCTGAAAAGCTTAAGGCGCCACGTAATTTTCTTGTTCCTCAGTTTATTCAACAACCGCATAAATCACGCCCTCTCATTGTTGAGATTGGCGCAGGGAAGGGGCTGCATGCTTGCCAATATGCTAAAGATAATCCCCAACACGATTTAATTGCAATAGAACGTACTCAAAATAAATTTACTGCATTTAATTCGTTGGTTGATTCTATTAATAAAGAGGGTGCCCCTTTAAATAACTTATTGGCGGTTCACGCTGATGCTATACCTTACTGTGTTTATGCTCTGACTACTCAAAGCGTGGACAAGTTTTTTATTCTTTATCCAAACCCTGAACCAAAAAATCCAAATCAACAATGGTTAAATATGCCTTTCTTTGAGTTCTTATTATCCCGACTAAAGCCTGAAGGGAAGGTTGTATTAGCAAGTAACATTCAAGAGTATATAGACACTGCTTATGATCAGTCCTTAAATACATGGGGTTTAGCGACCAAAAAGTATCTTATACCTACTCACAGTAAGCGTACCCATTTTGAGGTCAAATATTTAGCACGTGGAGAGAGGTGTTGGGAGCTTGAGTTAACGAAGCCTAAAGACTATATTACCAACTTCGACAACTGGAATTCTTCAACTTTACACACTAATTAATCAAATTACTCTTTGAGTAGTGCAGTTGTGATCCATTAGAGTGCTATCGCTGCTTGGTACGATCGCTAAATGATATTACCCAATAGCAGCTAACGCTAAAGAATGCCATAATGACAAAAAATCACTAGTTGCCTAACCACCGACATATCAAAATTTAATATCTTGAAACTATTTAAATTCGCCAGATTTTAAGTTTGAAATGTTTTTCGTTGGTTACGCTCGAATAGTTCCCACAACACTAACTCATTCTGAAGCTTATTCTTAACGTTGTGCCGTCATATTGATTGGCACAAATTTACTAATGGTATCGTAAGTATTGGTGCGTGCATCTAGCACCGTTAAGAAAGTATATGCTCCGATAAACTTGCGACTTATAAACATAAACTCTTTTGGCGGTAAGCTAAACTCTCTAGACTGCATAGCACTGCTCGAGCTTTCCATAAGACGTTTATGCAAATTACTATTGGCCCAATGATAGTAGCCTTGTTCATCAACCAATACATCCTCTGACGACTGTTGCAAATTATTTTGTAATTGCGGAGATCTAAAGGGCTCAGTGGCTAATAAAAATACATCTGCCATATTAGCTTTAACCTCTGGGCTCATTGAGTCAAAGAAAGGATAACCCTGCATAGCATCAATCATTTGCTGTTTATCGTAATTAAAACCGGCTAACATTAGCTTGCGAGCTATATTAAGCAGATGATCGTCAAACTGGCGCATTGCACCAAAGTCTAATAAAATGAGCTTATCTTTACCATCAGGTTTGTCTGCTGGCTCGGAGCGGATTAAATAGTTACCAAAATTTGGGTCAGTTTGCATTTCACCCCAGATGAAGATCTCATTGAGCATAATATCTATAGCCGCTTTGCCGAGTATATCCCGACGACTTTGAGGAAGGGTTTGTAAATCGACATTGGTAACGGGCACACCCTCTTCGAAGCTTAAGCATAAAACTCTTTGAGTTGAGAACTCTTCTATTACCTCGGGTACGATATAACGCTCGTCATCTTTTAAGCGCTCATAAAACCTTTTAGTCGTTTGAGCTTCAGCATTATAATCGACTTCAACTTTCAAAAGATCACTAATTTCTGTAAACCATTCATCTAGCGCTTTGGTTTGGGGTACGGCATTGGTAACCTTCAAAAGATGTTTAAACAAGCTAAGGTCAGAGTCTATAGCATCTGCCACCCCAGGGTATTGGACTTTTAAGACAACCTGTTGTCCAGTCGATTTAATAGTCGCGCGATGAACTTGCGCTAGCGAAGCTGTACCTACTGGTGTATGGGATACATCTAAATCATTTAAGCGCTCGCCAAGCTCTGTAATCAGCGCTCTTTCAACAACAGACCATGACAAACTTGCGGTACTGTCATTTAATCGATGTAAGGCTTCTGTAATTTCTGGATGCAAAAAATGTTCACCATACAGAGCCAGCATCTGACCAATCTTAACCACAGACCCCTTAAGCTTACCCAATTCATCTGCTAAATAGGCCGCTTGCTCTTTCATAAAAGCCTGATTACGGGAGGCTTTCTCTTCTTTACTTAAGAAAAGACCACTGAAACTATTTCCAGCCCAACGTCTCCCCAAATTAAGAGATGTTTTCGCCATAGAAAGACGGCGATCTAAACGAGAAGTCTTAAGCTCACTCATCTCATTTTCTGAGCTACTATTTTGTAATTCAGGTTGTTGAGGTATAGAAGGTGAAGAATTATCCATGTTTTAACCATATTTGATAATGATACTGTATCTTAAGAACCTGAATTCATAATCTATAACAAGCTATAATTGCTTAAAATAAGCGACGACGTAATAAACGTCATAAGCATTAGGATTCAATAAATTAACTTGATTCAATAAAATGACTGTTCATCGCAAGCTTTTTACTTAATGATGACTTGTATTGTCGCATTTTATTCTACAAATTACCTCACTTTAGCGTATGAATATCGGTTCTAAGTTTAAGTTTCTGTACTTAAGCAATAACAATAAAATTAAGACAGTCGTTTAATGGCTCGGTAGCCAATGTCACGACGATAGTGTGCGCCATCAAACTCGATAGTAGCAATGGTTTTCAATGCACTCTGCTGGGCATCGGCAATAGTATCTCCTAGGGCCGTGACGCATAACACTCGGCCGCCATTCGTCAATACTTGTTCGCCTTCTTTCTTAGTCCCAGCATGGAATACTTTAGTCGTCTCTGTTGCATCAAAGGGAGGTAGTCCTGTAATAATATCACCCTTAGATGAGCTTTCAGGATAGCCTTTTGATGCCAAAACAATTCCTAGTGCTGCACGATTGTCCCACTCAGCTTGGTTAGGTAGCTTGCCGTCCAGACCTTGTTGTATTAATTTAACTAAAGACGATTTGAGGCGCATCATAATAGGCTGGGTCTCAGGATCGCCAAAGCGGCAGTTAAATTCGATGACATAAGGATCATTATGATCATCTATCATTAATCCTGCATATAAAAAGCCAGTATAGGGATGTCCTGCCTCTTTCATCGCATTCACTACAGGTTGAATCACCCGCGTCATAACTTTCTGATGTACCTCATCAGTAACCACAGGAGCAGGGGAGTACGCACCCATACCACCAGTGTTAGGACCTGTATCACCTTCACCAACCCGTTTGTGATCTTGACTGGTTGCCATCGGCAAAATATTATCACCATCAATCATACAAATAAAACTGGCTTCTTCACCCTGCAAAAACTGTTCAATAACGACTCTGCTACCCGCCTCACCAAACTTGTTATCACCGAGCATATCTTCAATGGCGCTATAAGCCTGTTCCACAGTTTCAGCAACGATGACGCCTTTGCCTGCCGCTAATCCATCCGCTTTGATGACAATTGGCGCGCCATTATTCTTAACATATTCCTTAGCTGCTTCAATGTCCGTAAAGGTTTCATATTTTGCCGTCGGAATGTGGTTGTTTTGCATAAATTCTTTGGCAAAGGTTTTAGAGCCCTCAAGTTGCGCACAGAATTTAGTAGGTCCCCAAGTGGCAATATTCGCTTTTTGACAATCGTCGACTAAACCCGCAACTAAAGGTGCTTCCGGTCCCACAATAATCAGCTTAACATCATTGGCTCTACAATATTCAATGACGGCATTATGATTTGAGGTATCTAGGTCAATATTTTCACATTTTGGTTCAATAGCCGTGCCTGCGTTTCCATTTGCTACATAGACAGTTGAAACGTCGTTATCTTTAGCACATTGCCATGCCAAAGCGTGTTCACGACCCCCTGAGCCAATAATTAAAATATTCATAGATATCCCTTGTTTGTTGATAGATTTCAAGTGAGTTTATAGGCTTATAACTTGACCGTTTTAATAGTTAATATTTATAAAACCAAATAGTATGGTGTTTATAGACTTTATGCACAATTAAACAGATAGCTATTGGTGTCATTCATTGGCAAGCGACATGTATTCGTAAGAACTAAGTATTTGTAAGCATTATGTATTCGCAAGCCATAAATGGAAGTAGCTTCATAAATAATAGTCACATACCCTAGTTTAAATAGCTTAATATAATGTGCTATCTATTCTATTATGATGACATTATATAGAGTTAAGACATAAATATCGTTTAAAAATTCAAAATGCATCAATCGCTAACTCGAATGATTGATAATTTTTTTATTTTAAATTAAGGTTTGGCAGCTCTTTGGTAAAGTTCTGGATAAAGTTCATCTATTTTACCAAATTCTAATAAAATGGGGCAGTTAGATGACCCATTAGACATCATATTTGAAATCTGTTTAGTAGTTAAAAAAAGGATACTTAATTATGCCTAAAATATTGATAGCCATTGGGTTGTTCATTGTTGCTATTGGGGTCGTTCTAGCCCTATTCCCAAATGCGTTGACTTGGTTTGGTAAGTTGCCAGGAGATATTCGTTACGAGTCCGGGAATACAAGATTTTATTTTCCCATTGTGACCATGATTATTATTAGTATTGTCCTAAGCATATTGTTAAATATCTTTCGTCGTTAGAGGGGATCACGACACCTTTAGAATTAAGTTGATTTTTATATTAGCCACTTACTAGCCACTAAGGGCTATTAGATTGGAGATAGCCTTTAAGCTTTAAGACGAATTTATATCGTGTCATGGCATAAGTTTATTAGCCATAAGTTGATGCGATAAATAGTGCACTGTGCTATATTACCGCCTTTCGTAATTTCGATATATTTATTAGGCAAGTTCTTAATCTGTATTTTCCCAAAAGATGATGTTCTTAAGATTTTCCTGTCATCAATTTTCATTCTGACACCTTCATAATCTGCTAACTATTATTCAAGATGACTGCCATGACCGATATGATTGTCCTAGATCAGGTATACAAAAAATTCCAGACCCATAAAGATGGTAAGGCCCAGTGGTTTACTGCTGTCGAGCCTATATCTCTTACTATTAAACAAGGTGAGATATTTGGTTTAATGGGTTATTCAGGGGCTGGCAAGTCGACTCTGTTGCGTCTTATGAACTTGTTAGAACGTCCAGATGGTGGCTCAGTGACTATTGATGGTGAGGTTTTAACAGATCTTACGCCAAAACAGCTGCGTGTTGCCCGTCACAATGTTGGCATGATTTTTCAGCAGTTTAACTTAATGTCAAACCGTACCGTATTTGAAAACGTGGCATTTAACCTTAAAGTGTCAGGCTATGCAAAGGATAATATCTACGAGCGGGTAATGGAGTGTTTGGCAATAGTTAATCTAACAGATAGAGCCAATCATTATCCTGCACAGTTGTCAGGGGGTCAGAAACAAAGGGTAGGTATCGCCCGTGCTATCGCACCAAACCCTAAAGTACTACTTGCAGATGAGCCGACAAGCGCATTAGATCCTGCTACGACTAGAACCTTATTAACAACTTTAAAAGAAGTGAATGAAAAATTAGGTGTAACCATAGTTATCGTTACCCATGAAATGAATGTGATTCGCCGTATTTGTCATCGTGCTGCATTATTGCACAATGGGCATTTGTTAGAAGTGGCAGAAATAACTGAGGGTCAAATTGAGGCCAATACTGATATTGGGCGTGAATTGGTTCAGGAGGATTAAGGGATGTTTGCAATGACTTTTAACAGTGCTAGCGCCCGCCTTTGGGAACTACGCAAAGAAATATGGCAAGCAACTATAGATACCTTTATCATGTTAGGTATTTCAACGACTGCGGCTATTATTATTGGCGGACTGTTTGGTGTATTTTTATTTTTATCAAGTGATAAACAGCTACTACAAAATAAGTCGGTTTATGCGATATTAGGCGGTTTTACTAACTTTATGCGTGCGTTCCCATTCGTCATCTTAATGATCGCGATGAGCCCATTTACCAAATCATTAATTGGTACCAGTATTGGACCAATTGCTGCTTCTTTAGTGTTGGCAATCGCAGGCTCCTTTTACTTTGCGCGTTTGGTTGAGCAAAATTTACGTGAAGTGCCACGCGGTATTGTTGAGGCAAGTGAGTCTATGGGGGCAAGCCCAATGACCATTATCAAGGTGTTATTGACCGAGGCGCGTTCAGGGTTAGTGCTGTCAGTGACTATTTTGTGTATCAGCCTTTTATCATACTCTGCTGCTGCCGGTATGATTGGTGGTGGTGGACTGGGTGATCTAGCCATACGTTATGGTTATTATCGCTATCAAACCGAAGTGATGATCTTTATTGTCATTATGTTGTCCATAATGGTCATTGCGATTCAGGGTATTGGGAATTGGTTGGCAACCAAGCTGGATAAGCGCTAATTGAATTTTAAATGTTACCTTATTAATTTTATAGTGTTTTGTGTATAAACTCTCAGATACTATTTAAAGTTTTCAAATATTGCTGTTTAAATGTTTAAGTTTTCAGGGGATTAGGTCTAAGCTCCTTGAAAAGCGTTATTTAAAAACGATTAATAATCAAATTCAAGTTACAAGTGCTTAATGAAATTTACTCATAAGCTCTGCTAAAAGTTTCATGATGTCATTGTTCTAAAATAAGTTAGAATGTGCTCACAATTTGCAATAAGGTTTAAAGGAAAATTAAATGAAGCTATTCGAAATTCGTCAACAAATTCTAGCGGCAGCAGCAGTAGCTGGTCTTTCAGGACTGGTATTGGTTGGCTGTAACGATAATGCGCAAGAAGCAACTTCAGGAGATCAAGCATCGGCTGAAGATAAAAAAACCATCGTCATTGGTACCACTGAAGGTGACTTCGCAGATATGGTACGTGATGAAGTAAAAGCGGAGCTTGAAGCGAAAGGTTATACGGTTAAACTTACTACCTTCACGGATTATGTTCGCCCAAATTTGGCATTAGCAGAAGGTGATTTGGATATTAACGTGTTTCAACATAAGCCTTATTTAGACACTTTTAAAGCTGAAAACAATCTTGATTTAACTGAAGTGTTCCAAGTACCCACAGCACCTTTGGGTATCTATAGCGGTAAGAAGAAGTCATTAGATGAGGCTTACGATGGTATGAAAGTATCGGCGCCAAATGACCCTAGTAACTTTGCCCGTGCCTTAGTGATGATGAATGATCTGGGCTGGATTACCCTTAAAGATGACGTAGACCCTTTGACTGCCTCTAAGTCTGATATTGCCTCTAACCCTATGAATATTGATATTGTAGAGCTAGAAGCTGCGCAATTGCCACGAGCCCGCGACGAAGTTGATTTCGCGGTGATCAATGGCAACTATGCGACTGATGCTGGTATAAAGCTGACGGATGCTTTATATCAAGAAAAAAGCTTTGCCTATGTTAATTGGTCTGCCGTTAAGACGGCGGATAAAGATGCAAAATGGGTAAAAGATGTCACAGAGGCTTATAACTCACCTGAATTCAAAACCTATGCACATGAAACCTTTCCAGGTTATAAATACCCTAAAATTTGGGGTGAAAACCAAGAAGGTGAGGCTACTGCAAACTAGTCTTCAGGTAACCCACTAGAGTCAAAGTAACTCACTAATCTTTAAAAATAAGCATTGTTTACTTTGATGTATATAAAGTTTTGGTTTATACCGCAATTTGATTAAATGTATTAAATCCTAGCTTTCTTAAACCAGAGAGCTAGGATTTTTTGTATAAGATGGTTTATTATCAATCTTAGTTACTCGTAAAATTAAGAGACAAAGCAACCTATCGTAAATGCTACTCTAGTAGGTTTAGTAATGTTAAGTCTATCGTTGCTTGAGTTTGCCTAGAACTATATATCCTACTAAGATATTTTATCGAGTTGTCCGCCAAACTTTGTTACACTATTCTATACCTGTCCATTTTATATCTGCATGTTCGTTAATGAAATTCAATTTACCATTCATAAAGCACTTGTATCATTATGACCTCTGTTAAAGACGCTAGTAAAGAAGTTGTTACTAACCCAAATTCAGACGCTTTAGAAGCCTCTGAAATTTCAACTGTGGTGGTGCAACAAAGAAAAATATTGGCATTAATGGGGTTGGATATATGGGTAAATAGAGAACGCGCTACACGAGTGGTAGATTATTATGAGTTTGCTGTGCATCATCACAATAGTTCTATCTTGGAGCAAACAAATAACGAGAATAGTGGGCGTACTTTAGATCAAGTATCTAATAAAGACTTCGAGGCAAATGCTTTCAAAGGTTTGGATGATAATCCTGTTAACCATACTGATATCAACACTGAAATCAACACGGTTATCAACGCTCAAATCGGCAATGAGATAAATATAGCAAACCCACAACAGTCTATTTCTACTGACAGGCATGTTATCGTAAATCAAGAGTTGCGCCATAATCCTATAAAAGTTATAAAGCAAACATTGAACATTGATGACGATAACAAAGATAACGACGATAACGAGGAGCTTGGAAGGGTAGTATCAGAACCTGACAAACCTCACTATGTCGCTAATTCTACTTTGAAACAGGTGGAAGCGTTTGAAATTATTGGTGCACATTATCATGATTGGGTCGTATTAATCGATACGAAGGTCTTGCAGAATGAAGCGGCCTTAAAATTGTGGGAAAATATAATTAATTCGCTTTCGCTCACGCCTCAACGTTTAAAATTCCCTATATGTGAAGGTATTAGTGATCAAGAGTCAGCCAATGCCAGTGTAGCCGGCTTTATATTTTGTTTGTCAAAAAGTGAACATGTGAACGTGGCCGCACTAACCCCTATGCCTCAAGGAACGTCACACAGCAACGTTCAAAGAGTACCTTATTTAATAGAAATGTTAGACAATAGTCTTCTCAAAAAAGAATTATGGCACAGGATTAATTATGCCGAAAATGATTCCAAAAATGACGCCAAAAGTAATGCCAAAGAGATTACTTCATCTTAACCATATCTAAATTCCTTATCCCTCTCTACGTCTTATTAGGAAAGTATATGAACGACAATCAGACATCTTCAATTGCTGAAAAAGCTAAAACTGTAGACACTCAAGTAAATCGCTTACATAATTTTTGTGCAGGTCCTGCGTCATTACCAACTGAAGTACTTATTAAAGCTCAGTCTGAAATGTTAGATTGGCATGGTAAGGGTGTTTCAATCATGGAGATGAGTCATAGAAGCTCGGATTATGTCAAAGTGGCTCAAAAAGCGGAGCAAAGTCTACGTCGTTTGATGCAAATACCCGACAACTATAAAGTTCTATTTTTACAAGGTGGCGCGACATTGCAGTTTTCGGCCATCCCCCTAAACTTACTCGCTAATTCATCGGATGCCTCTAATCCTGAACAAAAGATCAAGGCTGATTATTTAACCACCGGTGCATGGTCAAGCAAAGCTATAAAAGAAGCAAAGCGGTATGCTGCTCTTGGATTAGGTGAGATTAATGAGGTAGCAAGTAGTAAAGAGTCTAACTTTGTCACAGTACCTGATCGAAGTGATTGGCAATTGACTCAAGGTGCTCGATATTTTCACTATTGTGCGAATGAAACCATTCATGGTGTACAAATATTTGAACCGCCACAAGTAAATGCGCCTTTAGTTGCTGATATGTCATCATGTATTTTGTCTGAGCCTATTGATGTCTCTAAGTTTGGCTTAATCTATGCAGGCGCACAAAAAAATATTGGACCCGCAGGCTTAGTTATCGTCATTATCCGTGAAGAATTGATGGGGAAGGCTAGTGAATGGTGTCCGGCAGTGTTGGATTATAAAAATCAGGTCACAAAAGACTCTATGCTAAATACTCCCGCTACTTACTCATGGTATCTAGCGGGTCTTGTGTTTGAATGGTTAGAGGAGAAAGGGGGGCTGGCTCAGATGGCTAAGGTTAATCGTCAAAAAGCAGAGCTACTTTATCACACCATCGATGACAGCGATTTTTATATCAATAATGTAGACCCTAAGTACCGTTCAATTATGAATATACCTTTTACCTTAAAAGACAGTGATTTAGATGCTCAATTTTTGGAGCAAGCTGAGCAGGCAGGCTTACTCAACCTTAAAGGTCATCGTGATGTTGGTGGAATGCGCGCCAGTATTTATAATGCGGTTAGTCTCGATTCAGTACAGGCGCTATGTCGCTTTATGACTGACTTTGCCAATAAAAATCGCTAGGCCATATTAGGATTTTCCTTAATTTGTCTAGCAGTGGTAAAATCTTAAGGTGTCATGGGAGCAATGAATGAAAGTATGGTTAAGAAAATTAGATCCTAAGTTAGGTCTAGTTAGTGTCTTACTTTCTACTGTGTTTGTCAGTGTGACGCCTTATGCGACTGCCAAGCCCATTACAGTGACAGCCTTAGGACATAATGTAGAAGCCAGTTATATAGAGTCACCTTATTTACCGTATGCCAATCCGGATGCGCCAAAGGGTGGAACCTTTTCATTATCAGCGACAGGTACCTTTAATAGTGCCAATCCTTGGATGACGACTGGTGTACCGATGCGTGGAACTGAGTTTTTATACGATACCTTGATGACCGGCTCATTAAATGAGTCTTTTGTCATGTATCCACAATTGGCCAAGCAGGTTACCTTTGATCCTGAAGACACCAGTTGGATTATCTATGATATCAATCCAAAAGCGAAGTTTTGGGATGGAACGCCTGTCACAAGTGAGGATGTAAAAGCGACATTTGATGCTTTATTGAATAAGGGCGTGATGCACATACGCAGCTATCTTGCGGCCATTGATAGTGTTGAAGTATTAGATAAACAGCGTGTAAAGTTCCATTTCAAATCTAATGATAATAAAGAGATTCTTTTAACCGTCGGTCAATTTCCTATCTTTAAAAAAGAGTCCGTTGATAAAGATTTTGAAACGATCAGTTTAAAACCATTAATGGGGAGTGGACCTTATAAGTTAGCCCATGTAGAGCAGGGCCGAAGTGTACTCTATAAGCGAGATCCAAATTATTGGGGACGCAATGTCATGGCCAATAAAGGGCGCTTTAACTTCGATTTTATCAAGTACGTTTATTATGGCAGTGACGAAGTAGCGCTAGAAGGCTTCAAGGTAGGGCAGTACCATTTTAGGCAAGAAGGTTCAGCTCGAAAATGGGCAACTGCTTACAACTTTCCTGCAGCGAAAGCAGGAATGATTAGACAAGAATCGATCGCTATGAAAAATCCTGTGGTTATGCAGGCTGTGGTCATGAACTTAAGGCATAAGCTGTTTAAAGATATTAGAGTTAGACAGGCGTTAACAGACGCTTTTGATTTTGAGTTGATGAATAAAACATTATTTTATGGACAATACGAAAGGTTAGAGAGTTACTTTCATGGATCTGAGTTAGCAGCAACTGGCGTACCGTCTGCTAAAGAAAAACAAGTATTAGCACCCTTGTTGGCTAAACTTAATCCTATCCAAAGGCAAGCGGCCCTTACGGAGTGGCATCTGCCTAAGTCGGATGGTCATGGCTATCACCGTGACGCACTTTTACGGGCTCGCCAAAAGCTTTTGGACGCGGGTTTTTATTATGACAATATGCAGCTGTATCAAGCTAATGGTGAGCGTGCCAAAATTGAAGTCTTGATTTATGATGACAAAATGAGCCGGGTGCTGCTACCTTATGTGCGAAATTTAAAAAAACTTGGCTTTGACGCGTCTATTCGTCAGGTTGATTCACCGCAATATCTAGAACGCTTGCGCCGATTTGACTATGACATGATTGTCGCAGGATATCCACAAAGCTTATCTCCTGGTGCTGAGCAAAGCTATATGTGGGGGAGTGCAGCCGCTGACGAGCAAGGTAACCAAAACTATAGTGGTATCAAAAATGAGGCGGTAGATGCGCTTATATCCAAGATTATTTTGGCTGAAAATCGTGATGAGATTGTACTTTACACGAAGGTATTAGATCGGCTGCTACGTGCAGGTTATTACATGGTACCTATGTATGGGACCACTCAAACACGTGTAGTATATTGGGACCAATACCGTCATGTGAAAACCTTACCTGATAATGCTTTAGGGACAGATTATTGGTGGGTAGATAAGTCAGCTGAAACGAAAATACTAAAATATTTAAAACAGTAAGACCGTACAACTCCAATAGAACTTACCCCTATTTAAATTTATCATGACTGGGCATCTTTGATTCGCTTGTTGAATAGTAGTTGTAGAGGCTGTATAAATAATCCCAATCGCACAAACCATTTAAGTCTGTTTTTTCATAAAAGTCCTAAGTCAGTTAATTTAGAGTCTACAAACGTGACTATAATTATTTTAACTTAAAGTTTTAATTCATAATTTATCATTATAGGAAATTAAATGAGTTTAACGATTACCCCTATACCAGCCTTTGAAGACAATTATATCTGGGCATTGGTTAATGATAAAAATAAACAAGCCATAGTGATTGACCCGGGTCAAGCAGAGCCTGTAGATACTTATATACAAAAACATGGGCTAGAACTGACTGCAATATGGATCACCCATCATCACCATGACCATGTTGGAGGGGTAAGTGAGTTGCGAGAGCTTTATCCTCTGACTCATGTCGTCGCAAGCTCTGAGCATGGTGTGGATCCCGATCAGGTTGTGAAAGAGGGGAGCTCAGTGAATGCTTGGAGCTGTGCTGCTCAGGTATGGTCTGTACCAGGACATACTAAGTCGCACTTAGCTTATATTATGGACATTGACGGAGATAAACACGTCTTTTGCGGTGACACCTTGTTTAGTGCCGGCTGTGGACGCGTATTAAGTGGCACAATGGAGCAGCTGTTTGATAGCCTTAAACGTCTGAATGAGCTGCCTAAAAAAACCTTATTTTATCCTGCGCATGAATATACAGCAAATAATCTAAAGTTTGGTTTGACCATTGAACCTGAAAACGGTGTGATGAAACAAACGTTAGTGGAAGTCAGTTATTTAAGGGACATGAAAAAACCTACTTTACCTGTTACGTTGGCGCATGAAAGAGCAGTCAATGTATTTTTGCGCACAGAAGAGGGCACTGTCATTGATGGGGTGACAAGTAAGGTAGAGTTGCCAGATACGAAACCACTAACAGTATTTACGGCATTAAGAACACTTAAAGATAACTTTTAATAGGCATTTTAAAAGAAGATTTTAATAGCTGATAGCCTCTAATAGATAAGGATAAGCGTCATGGGTCGTTATATATTAAAACGTATATTGCTTATCTTTCCGACGTTATTTTTGATTCTACTGACCAACTTTATATTGGTCCAAGCTGCGCCAGGCGGTCCTGTTGAACAGCAAATTGCTCAAATTGAGCAGTCTCGGATTAGTGGTGAAGCCCCTGTAGCAAGTGGTGGCAATGGCGTTGCAACAGAGGGTGGATATCGTGGATCACGGGGTTTATCAGCGGAGATGGTAGAGGCTATTAAGGCGCAATATGGGTTTGACAGACCCCCGGCTGAGCGCTTTTGGCTTATGCTAAAAAGCTATGCCGTACTTGATTTTGGAGAGTCCTTTTTTAAGGGTAAACCTGTCACAGAGCTCATCATTGAGAAGCTGCCTGTCTCAATATCCCTCGGTTTATGGAGCACTCTCCTCATTTATTTAATCGCCATACCTTTGGGAATTTACAAAGCAATGCACAATGCGTCTGGGATAGATAAATTAACAGCGCTATTATTAGCAGTTGGTCATGCCGTGCCAGTCTTTGTATTTGGTGTCATCTTATTGGTGTTGTTCGCCGGCGGTAGCTATTGGCAAATCTTTCCATTGCAAGGCTTGGTATCGGAAAACTTTGATCAACTTTCCACACTCGCAAAAATAAAAGACTACTTTTGGCATTTAGCATTGCCATTATTGGCTAGTACAGTGGGGGGCTTCGCGGGATTGACCTATTTAACTAAATTTAGCTTTTTGGAAGAATTATCAAAACAATATGTATTAACAGCAAGAGCCAAAGGGCTGAGTGGCAATCAAGTATTGTATGGTCACGTTTTTCGTAATGCCATGCTCATTATTATTGCTGGTATTCCTGCGGCTATAGTGGGTATATTTTTCACTGGCAATTTTTTAATTGAAATTATCTTTAAACTAGATGGGCTGGGTCTACTGGGCTTCGAAGCCATTGTTCAACGAGACTATCCTGTCATATTTGGTACTTTATTTATATTTACACTGGTTGGATTATTGCTGCAGCTTATTAGCGATATAAGTTATCATCTTATCGATCCTCGTATTGACTTTGAGGGGCGATAAAGTATGTCATTCTCTCCTATCCCATCATTAAATCCTATTTGGCAGGCAAGACTCAATAGGTTCAAAAAAAATAAATTAGGGGTTATATCGCTAATACTTTTTGGCTTAGTGTTTTTTTTATGTATGGCCGCTAATTTTGTGGCGAATGATAAGCCCTTATGGGTGAGCTATGAAGGCGAGTTGTACTTTCCTGTTATAAAAGCGTATCCAGAGACTGCTTTTGGCGGTGTCTTTGAGACAGAAGCCGATTATAAGGATCCTGCTGTTAAGGCGCTGATTAACCAGCACGGTTATATGGTTATGCCGCTGATTGAGTTTGCTGATCAGACGCCAAGTGTTGAAATAGGCATGCCTTATCCTGCGCCACCTAACTCAAGTAATTGGCTTGGTACCGACGATACAGGACGTGATGTATTAGCCCGTATTTTATATGGGCTTCGTATTTCACTTTTATTCGGCTTAGCTTTAACCTTTGCGGGGTCTTTAATAGGTATCATATTAGGAGCATTGCAAGGGTATTTTGGCGGGTGGCTAGATCTAATTGGTCAGCGGATGATGGAAGTATGGTCGGGCCTTCCACAGCTTTTTATGATAATTATTTTAGTCAGCTTATTTAGCCCAAGTGTATGGATATTATTTGGGTTAATGCTACTATTTGGTTGGATGAGTTTGGTGGGATTGGTAAGGGCAGAGTTCTTGCGAGCGCGTAACTTCGATTATGTGCGAGCGGCTCGGAACCTTGGTGTGTCTGATACTCGTATCATGCTACGACATATTATGCCTAACGCTTTAGCATCAAGCTTATCGCAGTTGCCTTTTATCTTAACCGCCAATATTATTGCCTTAACCTCACTGGACTTTCTAGGATATGGACTACCCCCTGGTTCACCCTCCTTAGGGGAATTGATGAATCAAGGTAAAAATAACTTAGATGCACCGTGGCTCGCACTTTCTGCCTTTTTTAGCTTAACCATTGTTTTATCGCTATTAATCTTTATCGGAGAAGCATTGCGTGATGCTTTTGATCCAAGACGTTAATTATTGTAAACAAACTTAATTACTGTCTACTTTTTTATATATTAGATCCATACCTAATCTATATTTAAGAAAGCTACTGACAGCGGAAGCTTATCTCATATTCAAAATCGTCTTCACGGGATAAATTCGGTTTTCCAGTTCCAAGGACTACCCCTGCAATGGAACCCACTTGATCTATCATACGACCCGTACGCTCATCGAAAACACCATTGTACTTAAGATCATCTTCGATAACGATAACTTGACGCATACCACAGGTTTTCTTAGCATTGTCTAATGCACCTTGCTGCGCTTCAACCTTAGTTTTGCCGATACCCGTCGTCTCAAAAGTAGAGTCCGCTCTTTGAATGACAGGACCAGACGGGTTTGATTGGCATGCTGTTAATCCGATAGTTGCAGATATTAAAATTCCTAGAGCCGAAGATTGCATTGCCTTACGAGAAAGTGATAATGTCATTTTTAACCTCTAAATATATAAAATTATGTCGTTAGCCATCAGTCCCTAATGGTTAACTAAGCATTAAGTACTAAGATATCATGATAATGACGAAAAATACGACTGCTTAGAAGGTGGGCACCGCTATCTTAGTATAAAATGGTAGTACTTAGTATAAAATAGTAGTGTCACTAAAGCTTATACCGTTTAAAAGGGTTATGTTGATCTTGTTACCCGTATATTACAACAAAAGTATAAATGAAATCCGGTCTTTAAATTTATCCTATTTAATTCTAATGGGATATCATGCTTAATTAAGTTTAACGTACTTAGTTATTTTTGAACTACTTATTTATATTTATCCTACTTACTTATGTTTAACCGACTTAATCATTCTTAAATGTTATTAAAATAACAGACGTTAACCGATTATAACGCTTACTTTTGTTAATATGAGCGCGACACCTTTTAGCGCACTTTCATACGCTTGACAGTTTTTATGACTTAAAAAAATCCATAATTCAGATGTGACTACTATATGACCAAACAAACAGAAAAATTACTTATCGATGGGCCCGCTGGTAAGCTCGAAGTCGAAGCTTTATGGCAAAATGGTGATCCACAAGACCCTAATACTAAAGGGGTTGCTTTATTATGTCATCCTAACCCGCTTTATGATGGAACGATGAACAATAAAGTTGTCACAACCTTATTTCAGTTTGCTCGAGACGAAGGTATGCATGCTGTACGCTTTAACTTTCGAGGGGCAGGCAAGTCTACGGGTGAGCATGACTATGCTAAGGGTGAAATTGACGATGCCATGGCAGTACTACAATGGATCAGTGCGCAAACGCCAGCTAGAAAATTATGGTTAGGTGGTTTTTCTTTTGGGGGGTATGTGATAGCACGTGTGGCAGAGCAAGTATTAGTGACTCCTCATATATGGGGGCTTAGTGATATGGAAATTGCCAAAGTGGTTCTTATGGCGCCTTCCGTTGAGAATAATGATGCGTCAGATGTCATGTTACCAACTAAAAAAACACTTCAAATCTATGGCGATGAAGACCATGTCATTAAGCCAAGTGCGATGAAACAGTTTGCAGAGAGTAAAGATATAGAGACTCATATTGTCGAAGGTGCTGGTCACTTTTTTCATGGCCGGTTAACGGAAATAAAATCTTTACTAGAGCAATATGCACGTTAAACGTTATATCATGCCTATTATGCAAAAAATTATTTTAAAATTTAAAAAAATAACAACAAGTTATACACCTAGATTTAATTTAGAGACGTTACTTGTTGACCTTATACAATTAAAAATACTATTAAAAGTGATTGATCGAATATGAATAAAACTCCGTTACAGCGATACGAAGCCGCTATTGCTACTGATGAATTTAACGCTGACCCTATTCAGCATGAAGCCATGACCTATCTTGATGGCGTGTATCACCAATTGCTCGAAAATAATAAAGAAAAAAAAGGGATATTTAGTTTTTTAAAGTCAGACCCAGTCCCCCCAAAAGGCTTATATATGTGGGGCGGGGTAGGGCGTGGCAAAACATGGATGATGGACATGTTTTATGAGTCTATTCCTTTAAGGCGCAAGATGCGGATGCATTTCCATCATTTTATGCAGCGTGTCCATAAAGAGTTAAACAAATTACAGGGCAGTAGTGATCCTTTAGAAAAAGTGGCTGATATTATTCATGAAGAAGCAATACTTATTTGTTTTGATGAATTCTTCGTATCAAATGTATCCGACGCCATGATTTTAGGTGACTTGTTCACGATGTTATTTAGACGAGGAATTACCCTAGTCGCTACGTCAAATATCGAGCCTTCAGGATTATATAAAGATGGTCTGCATCGAGATCGTTTTATGCCAGCCATTCAAGAGCTTGAAAAACATACCACGGTAATGAATATAGATTCGGGTATCGACTATCGCTTACGTTTGTTGCAACAGGCAGAGCTTTATATCTATCCGCTAACTAAAGAGAACAGTCATTGGCTTGCTAACCGCTTTGCTACTATTGTCAATAATCAGAAAATTACCAAAGAGCCTATTATTATTAATGGTCGTGAAATTAAAGTGAATGCTCGAACCAATACCGTACTCTATTGTGATTTCCGCCAACTGTGTATGGAACCCAGATCAGCAAACGACTTTATTGAAATTGCCAATAATTTTACAACGGTATTGGTCGATAATGTGCCGGCATTATCTGATCTGCTGCGAGATCCTACTCGTCGGTTTATTTATTTAGTCGATGAGTTTTATGATCGCCGTGTAAAGCTGTTGGTGAGAGCGGAACAAAGTATTTTGGAGTTGTATCAGGGTGAGAAGCTTGCCTTTGAAATTGAGAGAACCCGTTCAAGATTATTAGAGATGCAATCTGAGGATTACTTAAAGCTTGAGCATCGTCTTGATTAGAGTGTATTGTTTATATTATGTTCAAATCATCATGTTCAATAAATTGTTATCACTTATTCCTATAAAAATGACCTATTGACTTTATTGATAGGTCATTTTTGTTTGGATAAACCCATTTAATAAATGACTTATCCATAACAGGTTCGATCAGGTTCATCACATCTAATGTCTGTAGCGTTTATAATTATTTCCCTATATAGGTTAATTTCAAGATAGGTTAACTTCAAGATTGTGTATAAGAAACCAAAATGCTAAATATTAACCTTCCTAGCTAATCATTCATAGTTAATAATGCTAAGCAAATAATAACTAGTTAACTATGGTATTGAACGCTACCTTGACTGATTTTTTGGGCGGTATATATTTAATATTCCAACGCAGAGATTTGTATTCTGAAAGGGGTATAGCAACCATCTTGCCATTGATCTTCCGCATCAAAGGTAAATCTTGGTAGTTGTAATAGTCAATTGAAGCTTGAGCGCTTGGCGGGAAGGCCTCACCTGTAAACTGAGTATTGGCAGGAATCGGTAAGGTAATCATCGTGTTTTGAAGCGAGGTATCCAAGGTATTACTATACGTTGCTTTATATTGAATAAGTGTGCCAACTTTTGCAGTATTAACAGGAATAAATACCTGATTACCTTGGTTATCCACCATAACTTTGCTGGCAGTTAGTGTCATTTTTAAAGCATCTTCAGCCATTGCTGGCAAAGGAAGAATGAACAATGAAAAGGTGCTACCCAAAACAATGGTTTGAAAAAAACACTTGACGGGCAGCGCTCTTGATAAAATATGACTGGAAAGGGGTACGAAGTTTATCAATGATTTTGGAGCCCTTTTAATTAATGCCCTTTTAATAGGTGTCCTTTTAATAAGCAGATCTTTGTTTAGCAGCTTTTCTTTTACAACACTCGAATCCAAAAGACAGGTTTTAATAACAACTGCCATAGTTAGCGATAAATTTAGCCGCATTGCCTTGCAAAATAGTGCCTTAATGAATAAGGCTTTGCTTGAATTGACTAGGGTCAAAATAAACTCCTTAATAGACTTGTTGTGAGCTTAGCGCTAATGAGTATTTAAACCTGTTACTGGTGGAGTTCTCATTTTTAAAATATTCATTAGACCCTTTACACTAATAAGCATCTACTACTGATTATATAATACCTTTTCTACAAAATAACCTATCGTTGTTAGACTCGGTCAGATTCACTGCACCGACTATTCATATCACAGTCGTCACACTCGACTATCTTCTATAGGTCAAATTTAGATTTGATATAGGTTTAAATATTAGACTAATAATCTTCTAACTCTCGAAAATATATACCAGTTCTAAATTAATAATATTATTTAGATCCTGCAGGATATTACAATAGGGCGTGTGGAACATTCGCAAATTAGCATCAGCCCTGAAAACGGATTAAGCAAAGCACTGCTTTGCCCGTTCGCAAGGCGAGAGCTATGCTCGAGTGAGGGCGGGACTCTTTTTTGCCAATATATGGCGGCTTTTAAAAATTTAGGGTTCTAACTTAGAATGACTAAGCGTAAAAAATTTCACTGCAAATTGACTAAAAAATAGTCTCCGCCAATGCCATGGTCGAATGTTCCACACGCCCTAATAAAACGTCCTCTTAATAAAAAGAACTGGCAGTGTATTAGGGTAACCCAACCTCAACAGTGCAATATTAATACCATATTTCATATTTTTCCGTGCACTATTTAGTATATAAATACAGATATCAACCCCATTTTATTTGAGAGATAGGTAACCATAATAAATAGCGTTATAATAAGCGCTACAAGTGTTAACTCATATTAAAGACGTTAAGTCTATATTATATATAAGTGAGTTTAAAGACATGCAAGGTAAAATGAATCTAAAATAAAATTAAAGGATATAAAATATGAATTATTATAATGATGCTGATCATACTGAAACTCAAGAGTGGCTTGATGCGTTTGAATCAGTTATTAAGCATACGGACAAGGAACGTGCCCAGTTTTTGCTTAAAGCATTGTATAACATGGCAGTACAAGAAGGATTACCTTTTAACCGTCTAGATACTGCCTATATAAATTCAATTCCTGTGGAAGATGAGCCTGTCTATCCAGGGGATTTAGGTATAGAGAGAAAAATTAGAGCGTTAGTGCGCTACAATGCATTGGCCATGGTGATGCGTGCCAATAAAAATGAAGATGACTTAGGCGGTCACTTAGCGACTTTTGCTTCTAGTGCTACCTTGTATGAAACGGGCTTTAACCATTTTTTCCGTGCAGCAAGTGATCATTTCGGCGGCGATATGATCTATTATCAAGGTCACTCAGCTCCAGGTATCTATGCCCGTTCTTATTTAGAAGGTCGTCTTACTGAAGAGCAATTAGAAAACTTTCGACGCGAAGTGGGTGGTAAGGGCTTATCAAGCTACCCCCATCCTTATTTAATGCCTGACTATTGGCAGTTTCCTACTGTTTCAATGGGTTTAGGTCCTATCATGTCAATTTATCATGCTCACGTCCATAACTATATGATAAATAGAGGTCTGCTTGAGGAGGAAGGTCGTAAGATTTGGGCATTCTTAGGAGATGGCGAAACTGACGAGCCAGAAAGTCTAGGGGCAATCTCCTTGGCAGGTCGTGAAAAACTTGACAACCTAATATGGGTCGTCAACTGTAATTTACAGCGTCTTGATGGTCCAGTCCGTGGTAATGGTAAGATTATTCAAGAGCTTGAGTCTGTATTCCGTGGTGCTGGGTGGCGAGTCATAAAAGTCATCTGGGGCGGTCGATGGGACAGTCTATTGGATAAAGATCATTCAGGTGCCCTAAAAAGACGCATGGCTGAAACGGTTGATGGTGAATATCAGCTGTATGAAGCTAGGGATGGAAGCTTTGCTCGTGAAGAGTTTTTTGGTAAGTATCCCGAATTGGCTAAAATGACAAAAGAGTTAACGGATGAAGACATACAAAGACTTAACCGCGGTGGACATGACCCGATCAAGGTATATGCAGCATTTAGTGAGGCGATGAAAACCAAAGGTCAGCCGACAGTTATTCTGGTTAAGACGGTTAAAGGATACGGACTATCGTCTCAGGCCCAAGCGGTTAATAAAGCGCATCAAATTAAAAAACTTGATAAAGAAGGCTTGCAGTATTTCCGCGATCGATTTGATTTGCCATTTAGTGATGAAGAATTAGAAACCCTACCATTTTATAAACCCGCTGAAAACTCGCCTGAAATGAAGTATTTACGGGGTCGCCGTGAGTCATTAGGGGGTCATTTACCGAATAGACGTAGTGGACATATTCCGCTAAATATTCCTGATTTATCTATTTTTGATAAGGTATTGCAAGGCAGTAACGGTAAGAAGCAGTCTACTACCATGGTATTTGTTCGCTTACTTGCTGCTATGCTCAAAAATAAAGATATTCAAGATCGCGTCGTGCCGATAGTACCCGATGAAGCCCGTACTTTTGGTCTAGAAGGGTTGTTCCGTCAGCTTGGTATTTATTCGTCTGCTGGCCAAAAATATACCCCTGAGGATAATGAGGCTTTAATGGGCTATAAAGAAGCCCAAGATGGACATATGCTTGAAGAAGGCATTAACGAAGCAGGCGCTATGAGTGCTTGGATTGCGCTAGCCACCAGCTATTCGACCAACGCTTTGCCGATGATACCGCTTTATATTTACTATTCAATGTTTGGATTTCAACGTGTCGGTGATCTTGCTTGGGCGGCAGGCGACTGTCAGGCTCAAGGCTTCTTATTAGGCGGGACTGCTGGTCGTACTACTTTAAACGGTGAAGGACTGCAACATCAAGACGGTCATTCGCATATACTATTCGGCACAGTGCCCAACTGTGTTAGTTATGACCCATGTTACGGCTATGAATTGGCTGTTATTATTCATGATGGCTTACGCCGTATGTATGCTGAAGGTGAGCGCATTTATTACTATATTACTTTAATGAATGAAAATTACGAACAGCCTGCTATGCCTGAAGGTGTGGAAGAAGGTATAAAACGGGGTATGTATTTGTTAGAAGACAATAGTCAACATCAAGCCAGCGCTCATGTTCAACTATTAGGTTCAGGCACAATATTACGCGAAGTACAAAAAGCGGCTCAGATATTATTCGAAGAGTTTAATGTTAGTGCAAATGTCTGGAGCGTCACCAGCTTTAATGAGCTCACTCGTGATGGAATGGCATGTGATGACTACAATCGCTTACACCCAATGGATGAAGAAAAGGTGCCATGGGTAACTGAGCAGTTGGCTAAGCACGATGGTGTTATCGTAGCTGCGACAGATTATATGCGCAATTATTCTGAGCAAATTAGAGGTTGGTTGCCAGACAATCGTCCTTATTCTACATTAGGTACAGATGGCTATGGACGCTCTGATAGCCGTGCTCAATTACGCAATTTTTTCCATGTCAACGCTGAACATATCGTTGTAGCGACCTTAAAACGTCTGGCAGATGAAGGGGAAGTTGAAATGCGTTTGGTTAAAGATGCCATCACCAGTCTCGGTATTGATATTGATCAACCCCCTGCTTGGCAGCCCCAGCCTCAATATGATCATTTCCCTGATGCTCCAGCTCCAGAGAATATTAATCCAAATCCAGTACCAGAGATTGATGAAGAAGATGATGACGAGATTAGAGATGAAGGACGCGCTGAAGATTCATTTGATGCTAAGTTCTTAAATGACAATGATGTTGATGAATAGAAACTATTTTATAAACGATGATATCTATTTCAATCAATCAATTAATAATCAGTAAATTAAGAATCAATATTCAAATAAATACTAATCTAAGAATCTCGAATCTAAAAATAATAAAAGCTGGAGAATAAACATGGAAATTAAAACCCCAGATTTAGGCGTTGAAAGCGCCGAAGTCAGTGAGATAATGGTCTCAGTAGGTGACAAGATCACTGAAGATGATAATATAGTTTTGCTTGAGTCTGATAAGGCGTCAGTTGAAGTCCCTAGTTCAGCCAGTGGTACCGTAACTAAAATTTCGGTTTCAGTGGGTGATACAGTATCAGAAGGTTCCGTATTGATTGAGCTTGACGCTGATGTAGAGGGGGACAACTCATCTAATACTGATGCTAACAGTGCCAATCCTGAGTCTTCTCAATCTCAACAGTCTGACATCCAAAAGTCAGACAATCAAAAGTTAGACAACCAACAATCCAATGCTGATGCAGCACAGCGTCAAGCAACAGAACAGCAACAGGATGATAGTGACCAAACTTCAAAAGAGTCGTCTAATGACCGTTCAGAATCTCGTCAATCAGAGGCCACCTCAACAACCTACCCATTACCTGATTTAGGGGTAGAGGAGGCTGAAGTCGCTGAAGTAATGGTCGAAGTGGGTGATGAAATTGACGCTGAACAGTCCCTACTTTTGATTGAATCAGACAAAGCATCCGTTGAAGTGCCTTCACCGGTATCAGGCATTGTCGAAAAGCTATTGGTAAAAGCGGGTGATACGGTTGCTAATGGGCAAGATTTTATTGTGATTAAGGGTACTAAGGGCAGTGATAATACCCGCTCTAAAAAGCAGTCACAAGGAAACGATGGCGCCGCGTCCAACAACGACGATGACAATGCTACTTCTGGTAATAATAGCTCTGACCAACAAAGTGATCGTCAAGCTAAAGCCTCGCAAAGTGATACGAATAAAGTTAATGCAAAATCGTCGGATAATCATGGTGCAAATAACCAAGATTCATCTAAATTAAGTGAGTCTGAGGTAAATTCTAAATTAGCTGATGTCTATGCAGGTCCTGCAGTTCGTAAAATGGCGCGTCAACTTGGGGTTGATATCTCCCAAGTCAAAGGCTCAGCGATTAATCAACGTATTGTTAAAGAAGATATTTTTGACTTTGTAAAATCACGTTTGGGTGCAGTGTCTAGTGCTTCAAGTGCTCCCTCTAAAGCAGCTGTCTCTGGTCTACCTAACTTACCTGACATGAGTAATTCGGAGATTTGGGGCAATATTGAAACTCAAGATTTAAGCCGTCTACAAAAGGTCTCTATCCCTCAGCTAAACTACAATACCTATCTTCCTCAAGTTACTCAGTTTGATTTATCTGATATAACTGAAACTGAAACGTTACGAAAAGCGCTTAAAGCAGAGTTTAAGGCGGAAGGTATTGGTTTAACGATTTTAGCATTTATTGTTAAAGCAACCGCCTATGCCTTAATGCAATATCCAAGGTTTAACAGTCATCTTAGTGACGATAATACTCAGATTCATATCAGACAAACTGTCAACATGGGTATTGCGGTGGCCACAGACGATGGGTTGATAGTTCCAGTTATTAAAAATGCTCAAGATAAAGGTATTAAGCAAATCGCTATTGAAATTGGCGAGTTGGCTGCTAAGGCTCGGGATAAGAAACTAGGTACTAAGGATCTTCAAGGGGCAAGCTTTACCATTTCAAGTCAAGGTAACCTTGGTGGGACATACTTCACACCCTTGGTAAATTGGCCTCAAGTTGGCATTTTAGGCGTCTCTGAAGCTTCTATGCAGCCTCGATGGAATGAAGAGTCACAAAACTTTGAACCACGATTGATGTTACCTTTGTCCCTATCGTATGATCATAGAGTCATCAATGGTGCCGATGCAGCAGTATTTACGCGCTACATTGCTAAGCTGTTGGCAGATCCTAGACGTATTTTAATTTGATAGTCAGATTCTGAGTTATAGACAGGTTATGATTTAATTCATAAACGATAATAAAGCCTAACCTATATACTATTAAGCTTTCAACTGTCTATCAGTTTGAAAGCTTTTTTAGTTTTACCACGCCTGTTATTTTAATTATTTTAAACCCGAATAGTATAACGATAAACTGTACTCTATAATAATATGACCTGAGTCTTTAAGAAATAAAAGCCATTATGATTAATAGTAAGATATATAAGCAACTTCGAGCAAAGACTTTCGATATTATTGAGAATGAGTTATATCAATCCCATTTAAGTAAATTTGTCGATAAGTTTTTAATTCTTCTCATTATACTAAATGTCTCTGCGGTAATAGCGGAGTCTGTAGATCGATGGTATTTTCCAAATCAGCATTTATTTGCTGCCTTTGAAGATTTATCGATTGTGATTTTCTCTTTAGAGTACATATTAAGACTTTGGTCCATTGCGGAACGTGACACAGGAGTGTATCAAAACAAATCTAACTGGAGAAAGCGTTGGATTTGGGTGAGAAGTCCTGGTGCAATCATTGATTTAATATCAATCGTACCTGCTTTTTTAAATTTCTTCTTGACAGTCGATCTGC
Source organism: Psychrobacter sp. CX5 (assembly GCF_057621535.2). Classification (NCBI taxonomy): domain Bacteria; kingdom Pseudomonadati; phylum Pseudomonadota; class Gammaproteobacteria; order Moraxellales; family Moraxellaceae; genus Psychrobacter; species Psychrobacter sp. CX5. The sequence goes on from NZ_CM177735.1 coordinate 2,680,885, forward strand.
GTTTTTTAAGGGTATTAAGGCTATTCAGACTGCTGAAGTTGACCCGCTACTTTGCGGCGATGCGAATTTTGCTGGTCGTACTTCATAAAGAAAAAGAATCTTTCAAAGCGGTCATTTTTATTCTTATAATTATGATAGTAACGGCTTCGAGCGGTATTTATGTGGTTGAGAATCAGGCTCAGCCAGAAGTGTTTGAGTCTATTCCTAAGTCTATGTGGTGGGCAGTCGTCACTTTAACCACCGTAGGCTATGGAGACGTGATTCCAGTAACGACCTTAGGTAAGTTTTTGGGTGCCGTGATTACTATATTAGGCGTAGGTTTAGCGGCGTTACCTGCTGGTATCTTAGCGTCAGGATTGGCGTCTGAGCTTGAGCAAAGACGAGAGCAGATGGAGCAAAGATTTCTTGAGTTACTGCTTGAGGATGAACACATGGATCTTATTAAGGATAGATACAAAGTGGATAAAGTTAGACGTGAGCTGGGACTTACGAAAGAACAAGCAGATGAGGTAATTTTGCAGTTACTCAGAGAAAAAGAGTATGAAGAGAGAATCGCTGAAATTGATAAGAAGAATTATTGCCCACACTGTGGTGAACATTTGTAATAGCAGTGCTTAAATGACCGTATTTAAAACTTCAGTCTTCAAAACTATAGTTGGCAAGCGTAGAACCTGTATTAACTCCATATCTTTGGATGTTTTGCTTAAATAAACCCTCTATTGGAACAGTGCTATACAAAAATAGGATTAAACAGAAGGTGTGTCTAATCCTATTTTTTTTAGCTTAACTTTTACTTTATCTTTTAGCTTAAAGGTGCCCCATGTAGTCTCATTTTATGTTAGAAGCAACTGGTTAGGTAGGGCGAAATGAAGTCGTTCAGCAGATATGTTAAGTATGGGTTGTTTAGATCAATGACGATTTAACATTAAGGAATTAAACATATTGTCGTTATACATATTGTCGTTATACATATTGGTGTTATTCATATTGGTGTTATACATATAGACGAGATAGCTCATGCGATACTTGCTGCGTCATTTCTTCCATTTTAGGACTGTTTAAACGAAGTTCTTTTATTGTTAGTCGCCATTCACCCAGTTCTCGACTTAATATCGCCAAACATAAAGCAGAGCTATCGTGATTTAGGAGGGTTAAATCTGAGCTAAATACTTCATTGCCTTCATCATCGCTGATATAGACGTTGCCTCGTTCCACAGATTTTAAAGGATAGTCATAGTACGAAGAGAGTAATAGCGCAATATGAGAGACAGTTTCTGGCAGGCGTGATAATCGTAACTCGATCGTTTCCACATCTACATTGCGGTCTAATTCAGCAGAGGCGCCTCTGTCTTTACCATTTAAGCTATCCCCTTGATGGCGAATAGCGGAAGACTCATCTCTTAGTTGTTTAAACCAGACAGTATCTACAACTTGTCGGTTTTTGTCATAAAGCACACATGATAAATCTATATCGAGCGTTTGTTTATTACCTTTAAGTCGATTAATTAACCCCTTTTTTTGGATTTTAGTATATTTAAAATTTAGTCCAAATAATAATGTGCTGCCTTGTATCGGCAACTCACTAAGTAGGTTTGATTTAGCGATACTGTTATCTACAAATGAGGGGGGATTAGGATCACTAAGGTCAACCGTTTTAGCTGTAGAGGTGGATGTAGAGGCCAAATGAAACTCCTAGTGGTTAATGACTTAAAACATATCAAATCTGAAATGAAACTATCTCATCGCTAAGTTAGGTTAGACACGCTAAACCAATTAGATGTCGTATTAATAATCATCTAATAAGGGGTTTAATTTTAGATTTGATATAGTATGAGTTTGTAAATAGGGGGCTGCTAAAGATTATAGCATTATAGAAGTGATTTAAATAATAGCTTAGAGACTATTTTTTCACCAAACAGTATTTTTGCACCTAATCTCTGCCGTTAAGAAGTTGTCAAAGAGTCATTTAAGATATATCAATCGTCGTCAAGGTCTTCGGCTTTAACCCGTCTTAGATAGACATATCAATATACTAAAATAATTACGAGATAAGTGATGAGTGAAAAAATAGTACGTTAACAACTAGGGCGTGTGGAACATTCGCAAATTAGCACTGCTGATAGCTAAAATCGTTCCAGACTAGGCGCAAACTGACGCTAATGTCTAGACCTTGGCTAGGTTTGTAACAACGTCTGGGGCGATTTTAGTATCAGCCCGAGGGGGCGGGACTCTTTTTTGCCAATATATGGCGAAATTTTCTAACTTAGAATGACTAAGCGTCAAAAATTTCACTGCATATTGACTAAAAAATAGTCTCCGCCAGTGCCATGGTCGAATGTTCCACACGCCCTAACTAGATTTCAGGATCATCCTCATTAACAGCTTGTGCTAAGATCTTGGGTTCGATGTGAATTAATTTTTTGCCAAATCCACGAAGCCACCAGACTATTTGAGATGTCAGATTGACTGTAGCCGTGATAGTTTGAGTATTGTCGTCTTCATTTTCAATCACAACCTGATCCTCACTGAGACGACTTTCAATTAAACTGGTAGCGGCTTTTCCTTCAAACACTAATTTAACTTTGGTATTTTTGCCGTGATCAGGCAGGTCTTTAAATAAGAAATGGGCAAATCCCATGCCTCCAGAGTCCAGATATGTGTTTAAATCAAAGCCATCGGGTATAACAGTGGTAGAGTTTTCTACTGTCACGTCTGTAAAGCGGTGCAAAGCAAAGGTACGAATTATTTCTTTAGGATCCCCAATTTTAGTCGCTAAAAGGTATATTACAACACCACGTTGAATAATAGCGATGGGATTTAATCGGTATAAGCCTGGGTTATCATTATTGCGGCGGGTATAGCTAGCGGTAATTTGGTGTTCATAAAAGATAGCTTGATAAATAGAATCTTGACATTCTCGGCGTATTTTTGGTGCGATTAGCGGTTGTGTGGCAGGCTCGATACGAACGCGATCTAGCCAGTTATGGGTGATTTTACTATTTTTTAGTTGACGCCGTGCCAGATCAAACCAAGGTCTAAGTTCATCTAATATAGCGGGCGGTAAAAGCTGTAAAAGATTGGCCTCAACCATACTAAATGCCACTGCCTGAGACAAATTCATGTGAGGTAAGCTTTGGACAGGCGCATCATCTTTCCAGCGCCACCCTTGTGGGTTGGCATTATTTTTTTCAATGGGGAAGCGCTGTGCTAAGGCATTTAGGTCACGTTGCACAGTACGTAAACTGACATCAAAGTTAGCCAACCTTAACTGTTCATGCAAATGATGGGTTCCTCGCCAGCTTCCTCGCTGCAACTGGTTAAGAAGTTCCCATTGACGAGCGGTAGTGGCAGTACTATTACTTGATGCTTGACTGGCTCCTTTTTTTGAACCCTTTTTGGTAGCACTGGTAGTTTTATTTGCCGCTCTAATGTTGCTGACCATATCTTACCCATTGTCAAAAAGAATAATTATCAATTTATAGACTATTTCGTAATAGTTATTACAGTACAGCTAAAAAATAGCACATTTTACAATAGCATACGATAGCTGACGCCGTTTTTATTAAATTAAATGTGAAATTAGTCCTTTTTCTTATTATCAATCTGCTCAAAAGACGCTAATTTTAACGCTTATTTTTAGCCTCAGTTCCGTGTTCAGACTCCTCTTGTGCTTCAGGAGGGTTGAGCTGCTCTTCCCACTTTTTAAGGTTGTTAATAATCTTCCCAAATAGGCTTGATTTGCGATAGTGGCCTTTTTTATTGGTAGTATCTACCGGTGTATTTGACAAAATAGTCAGCGCTTCGCTTAACGTTTTCACCCCGTAAATATGGAATTTCCCAGCTTCTACAGCTTTAATAATATCATCGCGCAGCATCAATTGCGTAATATTTGCATAGGGCAGTATGACGCCTTGGTTACCCGTTAACCCTTGATGGGAGCAGGCATCAAAAAATCCTGCTACTTTCGCATTGATACCCCCCACCGCCTGAACTCTACCGAGCTGATTCATCGAGCCGGTGATACCTAATGACTGAGTAATTGGAGTGTCCGCTAAAGCTGATAGTAGGGCGCAAGCTTCGGCAAGCGTTGCACTGTCACCATCGATATGGGCATAGCTCTGTTCAAACGCCAATGACGCTGTAAAGTTTAGAGGTTGGTAAGGGCTCAATAACGCACGCAAGTAGCTGTTCATAATGAGCATACCTTTAGCGTGTAAGCTACCCCCTAACTCAACATCACGTTCAATATCTAATATATCTCCTGAACCAACACTATGTTGAACGACCGCTGTTAAAAGCGCAGGCATGCCAAATTCAGTATTTGCATAGTCTATGATAGTGAGCGCATTAATTTGACCTACGGCAGTGCCTGAGGTGCTAATCAGCTGTTGACCATTCGTAATCTCTTGTAAATAAAGCTCTTTTAGGTAACTTGAACGATAGCGCATATCAGTCAGAGCCTGCTTTACGTGCTGAGCAGTCACTAATGTAGAGTGGTCAATATCGGCTTGCCGGCTTGATTCCAGCATGAGCTGAATCATACTATCAGTATGCAGGCTCAGTTTATTTTGATCTTCACACTGCAAGCTCAGGTGTTCCATCACCAACGCTTGAGCAGTATTTTCAAAATGTTTTAATTGATATTTATGAATAATATCTGCCATTTTACCGGTCATTTTCAACTCATTGTCAGCACTCCGAATCACTTCGTTATGAAAATCAGCTCTTATTTTAAAAACAGTTGTAAAGTCAGGATCATGTTCAGCAAACTGATCATATAAGTCGGGATCACCAAGTAAGATAACTTTTACATTTAGTGGAATAGGTTCTGGTAATAGAGGGATTGTTGTCTGTTCTTTATTTTGATTGTAATTGGCTAAATAAAGGATGCCAGCTTGAATAATGAGTTTAAGCTCATGCCATGCTTTTGGTTGCTCAATTAAGTGATGGGCATCAATGATGATATAGCCGCCATTAGCCTTATGCAGAGCACCCGGTTGAATCATCATATGATTGCAAATGTCAGTACCTGACTGTGTCGTCTGATAAATATTACCCAGTAGTCTATTAATGGTTGGGTTATTTTCGAATACAATAGGCGCCCCATCTATGGTGTAAAGCAGTTTGGAATGAGTGATTGAATTGCTTGAACTCTGGTTGTTGAGGGTATTAAGGTCATTAAGGTTATAAAAAGCAGAGTGACTGTTAATAATATTAATATTGTAGCGATCAGGGATCAACTGAAGAGTATTGACACGGAAACGATCATCATTGCCCATCAAAATTGGAAAAGCATGTGCAATCATGTCATCTTTGAGTTGATTTAAGTAAGTAATAAGTGAGGGGTTGTCGAAATGGGTAGCCACTAAATTATCAAATAAAGGTATAATAAGTTCTTGTGCTGTAGTGGTGGCAACGCGTTGAAGTCGCTCAATTTCTTGAGTCATATCAGCTTGATTTAGCGGTATTAAGTTGGTTTCGTTATCATCATTCTTATCACCGTATTTACCGTTATAAATAGATATTTTTTCACTATAGGTATGGTTTAAATAATTTAAATGTACTGACTGAAAGATAAAAGGTGATTGTATTTTTAACTGATCGAAAGCCTGAGTAAGCTCTTGCCATTTATCAATAATATCTTGAGCCAATTGCTCGGCGCTACCTGCTTTTAATGCGATACTAAGGGGGGTTAAAGGCTGAGCAAAGTTGTAAACATAAATCCAGTCCACTATCGGTGCTTGTTTATGGCCCTGTTTTGATAAATATTGTGTAATAAAGGTGCGTTTACCAAGTCCATTTTCACCCACTGCAAAAACATGATAACCATTTGCAGAAATCTCAAACGCTGTTTTTAAGGCATTAATGGCACGGGTTTGACCAAAACTGATATCTAATTTCGGTGCCGTTTCTGTTGTTTTTGGCAACGATGAACCATCAGTATGTTTTTTTAGTTTTTTAAACATAACTTTGCAGCTATGCTTGATTTGCTGTACCGTTTGAATATCTATTGCTTTTTTAGTCGATGTCGTTTTACTGGGTGCTTTATTGCTAGCAATATCAAGATTAACAGTTGAGCAGACTTGCTTCGATTTATGCTTTGTTTTTTTGTTTATTTGCTTATTAGTAGCGTCTTTAGAGTGTGGCGCTTTAATGGGCGTATATTTTGGGGTAGGCATAATTGACTCAAAATAAAATACAAACTGTGGATTCGGGAACCGCTCATTGATTCGAGTAATCACCGATTTATTGATACGCAGTCTCATTCTAAACTGTCGAAGGATAAAGTAGGGATTGCGTCTCAAAAAATGTGGAACGTGCTATAATGCCCTGCTAATTTAAAGGGCTAAATTATTTTAAAGTTTGCCCATATTATAATACAGTATGGTATTAATAAATGATGAACACCTCTGAATTTAAAGTAATACATAGTCAATATAATGAGCTTAATGAGTTGCTATTACAGGCCATTGAAGAATTAAAGATAGATATCAACTCTGAGCAACAACGTCAGCTACTATTATATTTAGATAAGCTTCTGTTCTGGAATAAAGCCTATAATTTAACTGCGGTAAAGCAGCCGAAAGAGGCCTTAATCAAGCATGTATTTGATTGTTTGGCTATCTTACCTTATCTTAAGACAGGTTGTCTTCTAGATATCGGTACTGGAGCAGGATTGCCGGGTGTCATTGTGGCAATTTGTCAACCAAATCGAGAAGTGACGGTTCTTGACAGCAATCAAAAAAAGATTCGTTTTATTAGACAGTTGATTACAGAACTTGATATCAGTAATGTAACGCCGGTCGCCAGCCGTATTGAAAACTTCAATCCTGAAGAAGCGGATAAGTTTGCCGTTGTGACGTCAAGAGCTTTTGCAAGCTTGAGCGACTTCGTCGAAGCAGCGGCACCTAGAATGGCTGTAGATGGCTGTTTGCAAGCAATGAAAGGGCTTGTACCAGATGAGAAGGAAACTCAAAGTTTAGAGACAAATTGGGCGATCAGTCATATACCATTAACGGTGCCGTTTTTGCATGAGACCAGACATATTACTGAACTGTATAGACTGAAATAAATAAATCGGCCCCGAATACGTTGGTTTAATTTGCGACAAATTCTGACATAAATAAATCTGACATATTTAAATCTGAGATAAATAAAATAATTTTAAACAACCTGCTTTTATTGAGGTATTAGAGTATCCCCTATGGAAATACTGGCTATTGCAAACCAAAAAGGCGGTGTGGGTAAAACTACGACAGCGGTAAATCTGGCTGCAACGTTATACGCCAGACGCAAAAAAGTATTACTTATTGATTTAGACCCTCAGGGTAACGCCACATCAGGCACCGGTCTTGAGAAAAGAAGTCTTGAAATTAGTATCGCTGATGTTTTATTAGATGGTGTTGATATTACTAAAGCTATTTATTCTAGCCCTTCAGGATTCGATGTTATTGGCGCAAACCGTGATCTATCGGGCATTGATATTACTTTGATGGGTAAAAGTGACAGTCACTTACTGCTAAGTACGGCAATGGCGTCCCTAGGTGGCTATGACTACGTTATAATTGACTGTGCGCCAAGTTTAAACTTACTAACCATCAATGCTATGGTTGCCACGCAAGGGGTTATTATTCCCATGCAGTGTGAGTATTATGCGCTTGAAGGCTTAGCAGATTTGTCTCAAACAATCGATCGCTTAAAAGAACTCAATCCGCACTTGCATATTCGTGGCGTATTAAGAACGTTATTTGATGCGCGCAATACTTTAGCAAATGATGTGTCGGCTGAACTTGAGTCACATTTTGGCGACTTAATGTTTAAAACAATTATTCCAAGAAATGTTCGTTTGGCGGAAGCTCCCGCACATGGTATGTCTGTCATTGACTATGAAAAAAGCTCAAAAGGTGCTCAGGCTTATCGCAAGTTGGCAACGGAGATAGTTAATCAAAGTCGTCAATTATCCTTAAAATTGGATAGTTAATGGTGTTGTTTTAATTGTTATCTTTCAATTATCGTCTTTTAATTATCTTTTTCATGTAATAGATTATTGACTTAAAGGTTATATAGAGTACAGATTGATAAATTCATGGAATAAGCAAGGTTTGTGCTTGCAAGCGCTGCACAATTCATTAAAATGATAAGCCCTTAAATAGGGTGGCTCATTAGATTGTTCAACAGACCCTAGATTAGCGTTTATCTAAAGGCTATTTAGTTCGAGTTGTACTCTTTAACTTTAGTTTTATTCTATAGTTATACACTTTATGAGTGAATGATAATCTAACCTCATCTTTTTTTAACAGCTTTTAAATATTTTTTAAGTTTTTAATTATTCTTTTAATAATATTGACATCATTTGTGATCTTAAATTTGTAGACTTAAATTTGTAGATCAGGTAAGCAGGTAGTAGAGGATAACCGACATGGCAAAAAAGCGTGGATTAGCTGCAAACCGAGGGTTAGATGCTCTACTCGGGTCTATTAAAAAGGAAAAAGAAATTACAGCGGTTGCATTACGCGATGACATGCGCATTGAAGATGACAATTCAACGTCAGCTCAGTCCCCAACTGCTAATAATAACCAGGCTGACAAAAAAAGCAGTACTAAAGTTGCTAATACTCAGAAAAAAGCACCCGTTAGAAAAAAGCTTGTAAATAGTGATCTTGAGTCTAGCTCCGTGATAGTGAATGATGACGATGCAGAAGATGAAATGACATTGGTGCAAATTGATGTTGAGCGTTTGCAAGCCGGAAAATATCAACCTAGACGGGATATGAGTGAAACGGCGCTAAGCGAACTGGCGTCGTCTATTAAACAACATGGGGTTATGCAGCCAATCGTTATTCGTCCACTATTGGCAACTGAAGAGAAAGCTTCGGACCGAATAACCCATGAGATTATTGCTGGCGAGCGGCGTTGGCGAGCGGCAAAAATGGCAGGTCAGATTACTATACCCGCTATTGAGCGGGCTTTGTCTGATGAGCTAGCCATCGCATTGGCTTTGATCGAAAATATACAACGTGAAGATCTCTCTGTTATTGAGCAAGCCGCCGCATTGCAGCGCTTTCATACTGAATTTGGCATGAGCCATGCCATGATTGCTGAAGTCGTTGGGAAGGCGCGAACCACAGTGTCAAACTTATTGAGACTGAACCACTTGCATGAGGATGTTAAAACCCAATTAAATGATGGATATTTAGATATGGGGCATGCTCGTGCTTTATTATCATTATCTTCAGAGCAACAGCCTATTATCGCGCATAAAATTATCGAAGCCTCAATGACGGTTCGTGAAGCTGAAAAATTGGTTAAGTCTATTTTGAACCCAGAGAAAGATAATAAGCGTGAGTCTTCATCATCAAATATCGAAATTGAGAAACTAAATCAGCAGCTATCAGAGTACTTAGGGGCGACAGTTAAGTTAAAGCAAAAAAAGGGAGGCAAAGGTAGTATGGAAATATTTTTCCACAGCCCTGAGGAGTTAGAAGCCCTTTTAAAGTATTTTGAATCATAACTGTTTTCTAAACAAGTATCAGCCTCAATTGCTGCGTTTGATCTATCTAGCATAACGATATTAGTCAATATAAACGTCTGCAACTATAGTTTTAAGAATGCAATCTAAAAAAGGCATATGATGAGTAAACCATCAGACACAGATGCATCGCCCACGTTTTCCTCTAATCAGAATTCAAGCAATCCATCTACGAATGCTGTGAATCGTCTAGATAAGCCAAGTGGTTTACAAACCTATATTAGGTTATTAGGTTATGTAAAACAATATTGGTGGGCTATTGGATTAACAGTTATTGGGTTCTCAATCAATTCAGCAACTGAAATTGGTATCGCAAAGTTAATTCAATTTATTACTGATGCCATTAATAACGGTACTCAACAACAACGAAATTTATTCCCCTTTTTAATCATCCTTCTATTTTTTATACGAGGAGTAGGGTCTTTTTTAGGTAACTATTTCTCAGCATTAATTTCAAGAAATTTAGTGTATCAATTGCGGGTTGAAGTTTTTGATAAGCTTTTAAAGCTACCTAGCGCCTTTTTTTTAGAAAATCCTTCCGGGACTATCTCATCCAAATTAATCTTTGATGTTGAACAGGTAACCGCGGCCAGCACAGACTCTGTTAAAACTATATTGCGCGATGGATTAACGGTTTTCGGATTACTTGGCTTTTTGATGTATTCAAACTGGCGTCTCACGTTAATTTTATTTTTAGTGTTGCCCCCTATACTGTGGTTGATTCAAAAAGCATCGTCACGCTATCTGAATTTGTCAAAAGGTATTCAAAAGACCATGGGTGATGTGAGTCATATCACTAATGAAATTATAGGTGGCTATCAAGTCGTCAAAAATTATGGGGGTCAGTCTTATGAGCAAGCACGCTTTGAGAAAGCTTCCTTAAAAAACTTAAAGCAGGGTATGAAAATTGTTGTGACTAACAGCATTAATACGCCAGCTGTACAGTTATTAATGGCAGCAGCCATGTCTATCGTTATTTGGCTAGCCTTACGTCCAGAAGTTATCTCGAATACCACTGCCGGTGAGTTTATTGCCTATTTAACCGCTGCAGGCTTACTCAGTAAGCCAGTTCGAAATTTGACAGATGTTAACCAGAAGCTACAAAAGGGAATAGCAGCAGGAGACTCTATCTTTGCCTTACTTGATGAGCCTGAAGAAGAAGATACGGGAAGCAATTTACAGAAGGTAGACGGCGATATTCGTTTTGATAATATAACCATGCTGTATCCAGATGGTACTCAAGCATTGTCAAACTTCAATCTAACAATAAAAGCGGGTGAGACAGTCGCATTTGTGGGTAAAAGTGGGGCAGGTAAAACGACTCTTGTTAATTTATTAACACGTACCTTAGACCCTAGTAGCGGCAATATATTTATCGATGGTATACCCATCGATCAGATTTCATTGACGTCATTGAGATCTAAAATCGCTATGGTAAATCAGCAAGTCATCTTGTTTAATGATACGGTAAGGCACAATATTGCTTATGGTGACTTAGCACATAAAAGTGATGATCAAATCATTGAAGCTGCAAAAGCGGCATTCGCTCATGATTTCATTATGAGACTGCCTGAGGGATACGATAGCTCAATCGGTGCAGAAGGCTTGCAATTGTCTGGCGGGCAACGTCAACGATTGTCAATAGCGCGGGCTTTACTAAAGGATGCGCCTATATTAGTGCTCGATGAAGCGACTAGCGCACTAGATAATGAATCTGAATATTATATTCAACAAGCGCTAGACAATGTGATGCAAAATAGAACCACTTTAGTCATTGCTCACCGTCTCACCACCATCGAATCGGCTGATAAAATCGTAGTGATGGATGGCGGTCGTATTATTGAATCAGGTAGTCATGAAGAGCTTATGGCGTTGTCAGGTCAGTATGCGCATATGTATGCCAGAGACTTCTCAGATGCACAATATAACGCTATTAATGCTAAATAAATCTTATGAAAGATAAGTCATCACCACACAGCTCAAAAGTAGAGATGGGACTGATTAAGTCATGGCATTCTCAGAGTGGGTGGTTGTGGTTGATGCTGCCGCTGAGTTGGTTGTACGGGCTTGTCACCTATATTCGGCGAATAGGGTATCAATCCGGACTGTTTAAAAGCTATCATGCACCTATACCAGTATTGGTTGTGGGTAATATCACAGTAGGGGGTAGTGGCAAAACCCCACTAATTATTGAACTGGTGACATATCTTAATTCTCAAAATATCAAAGTTGGCGTTATTAGTCGTGGTTACGGGGGTAATCCAGCCTTGATGCCGCAATTGGTAACTGTCAATAGTGTACCAAGTGATGTCGGAGATGAACCTTGCCTTATTGCTCGTGAGACATCGGCTCCGGTGAGTGTCTGTCCAAATCGTCAACAAGCGATTGAATGCTTACTTAAAAACTACCCTGAGACACAGTTAATAATAGCGGACGATGGACTTCAGCACTACAGACTGCAAAGAGATCTAGAGTGGATAGTGGTAGATAGCATCAGAGGGTTTGGAAATCGGCAGCTTCTGCCAACCGGTTTTTTACGTGAGCCCATCAGTCGCTTAAATGGCGCTACTGTTATTTATCATCAAGCCCCTGCTTCTTCTAATCAAGTCCCTTCTAAGACAGTTGTTTCAGATAAAACAGTTGTTTCAGATAAGACATCACATTTTTCAAGCCTATCTCATTTACAATCGCCACAGAAAAACGATCAAAATACAAGTGATGATAGTAATAAACTGACAATGACGCTTATACCAGACCAGTTAGTCCCTCTTTTTAACCAAAATAAAAACGACAATGTTGCAAGCGGTAATATTAATACCAGTGGCAATGTCAATAAAGAGACTAACTTAAGCCCACAAACGGTTTATGGGATGAGTGGCATAGGTTACCCACAGCGTTTTTTTAATACGCTTAAAACCTTGGGTTATAACGTCATTGAAAAGCCGATGCCTGATCATCATCAGTTTACAGTCAATGATTTTATATCTTTGACTGATTATCCTATTGTGATTACTAGCAAAGATGCGGTGAAAGTTGCCCCTTTGGTGGCTGCACATCCCATGCTTCATAGTTTGTCAATATGGGTGCTTCCGGTTCGTGCTATATTATCTGAAAATTGTTATGCTACCTTATTAACTCAATTGGATAAATTAGGTGTCACCTCCTTTTAACTTAAACCTTAAGAGCCTGTATTCAAAACCTAAGCTTATGAATACAGGTTTTGAGTTATAGTCAGCGAACTATAGTAAGTGAACTATAGTCAGCGAACTACTAAACGGTTACAGCGTTAATCTCGTTAAGCCTACTGCAGTAGTACTTGCACACGGTTGCCTTGTAACCATTTTAGACTTCTTTGACGATATCAAAAATCAATGAACGCTCACCAAAATAAATCGCAAGAAAATAAATAACATAAAATAAGTCACCAAATACTATGTCACCAAACACTATGTCACCAAATACTAAATCTTTAAACGCTCAATCTTCAAATGCTAAAGTACATATCGTCATTCCCGCACGCTATCAAAGTAGCCGTTTACCCGGGAAGCCTTTATTACCTATTCATGGCAAGCCTATGATACTTTGGGTGGCAGAAAAGGCAAGCCAAGCGATGTTTGCTGATGACATGTGTATAGCAACCGATGATGATAGAATTGCAACAGTATGCAGGGAAGCAGGCTATGAAGTAGTCATGACAGATGCCAGTCATGCGTCAGGTACTGATCGCTTAAGTGAAGTCGCTCAGATTAAAGGCTGGGATGAGTCTGATATAGTAGTCAATATGCAAGGCGATGAGCCACTCGTTCCCCCGCAACTATTACAACAAGTCCATGATTTATTAGTCGAAAAACCTGACTGTGTGATGTCAACCTTATATGAGCCTATTGCAGACTATGAGGAGTTTATAAGACCTTCAGTCGTCAAGGTAGTGACAGATAATCATCAACATGCTTTATACTTTAGTCGCGCTCCAATTCCATGCGACCGCGACCAAGCTATGGCATCAACAACAATAAACTCTCAAGAAACTCATGAAAGTGAACTTGAACAAAGCCAGAGTAGCGAACAAGTTAACCGTTTAGGTTTGCCTAAAAATGCTTATCGACATCTGGGAATATATGCCTACCGGGTGAAATTATTACAAAACTTTGTTCGCTGGTCACCAGGAGTTTTGGAACGTCTTGAAAGTCTTGAGCAGTTAAGAGTATTGGAAAATGGGGGTAAGATTGCGATAGCCAAAGCGGCGCTACGATTACCACCCGGTGTCGATCTACAACAAGATTTAGATCGATTGAACGCACTTCCTATTAGCGAGTTGTTATAGTTTAACCTTACTTGGCATTATTTTAGGGTGTTGAGTGACCCAGAGTGTTATGCTTAATAGGGCTTTAAAAACATTAATATCGCATAATAAATTTGAATAACTGAACAGGCCGGGCAGTAGAAAAAATATGAATCAGGAATTAGATAATCATGTAGGAGTATACTTCGCCCCTGTATTACCTTGGCAGCAAACAGCATGGAATGATCTGTTAAAGCGCTATGATCGTTTGCCACATGGACTTTTATTTGCAGGAATGCAAGGTATCGGTAAGCGCGCGTTTGTCTGGCGATTTGTGGCGTGGCTACTTTGCGATAATCGAGAGCAGTCTTTAAATGTGAACAGTCAAAGTGTTACAGAACACACTACATTACAAGGAGCCCAACAACATACTCAGCAAGAGCATCAACTAACTGCCCAGCAAGGTGCTTGTGGTCACTGCCAAAGCTGTCTATGGTTATCTTCAGGAACTCATCCTGATCTTCAAGTTCTCCCCCAATCTAGTTTGCCTATGCAGTCTACTGAGGACACGCCTCAAGGCTCAAAAAATGCTCATTCCAAGAAAAAACCGACTAAAAGTAAACCTGCTAAGAAAAATACCAAAGAAACCCCGAAAACGTCAATCAAAGTTGATGATATACGAGAGCTGCAACCTTTTATAAGCCAGGGCAGTACTGGTAGAAGAGTGTGCGTCATTGATAATGCAGATACGATGACCGTGGCAGCTGCTAATGCCTTACTGAAAACGCTTGAAGAGCCGCGTGATGGTATTCACCTACTGCTGATATCCGATATGCCCGCTAAACTGCTACCCACTATTAAGAGTCGAGTACAGCAAGTGACTCTAGATCGCATAAATCGTGAGGAGGTCATTGGCTATTTAAGTAACGTTATTACATCAGACACTCGCATTGATTCAAGAATTGAATTTAGGGATAAGGAGGACTTAACTGCTAACATTGAACAGGCATTAAAGCTTTCCAATGGCGCGCCTTTGGCAGCACTTGATATGCTAAGTAGTGAGTGGTATCAGTATCGTGATACTTGGATCAAAGCTTGGTTGGCGCTACGGGCGGGTAAACGAAGCAGTATCGCTGCCAGTGACTATTGGCAAAAAACGTTATCGTTGGATGACTTTTTGAAGCTATCAGAGTTTATGCTAATGGATTTTAGTCGTCAAAGTGTCGGTATTCAGCCATTGCAACAAGATATTGGACTAGAAAAGTATGACTCAATATCTAAACTTAAAGTAGACGATATTCAAATGGTTATGTCGGCGATAGAAGATAATAAATTGGCTATTCAGCAAAATGTACAAGATAAAATGGTGTTCGATCAGCTAATGTCTATATTAGCGGCTTTATAATTTAATTTAAGATTCTTATACTTTAATATCAGCCATTTAATAACCTATAACTCGTTCTCAACTTATTAAAACTCATTGTAGGCTGGTGCTTTTAGCCTAGCAAATCAAAGCCTTTAAACTTAAAAAAAGAGCCCAATTGGACTCTTTTTTTATTCTTAGTAACTTGTATTAGAAACATTAACTATTTCTAATAACAGTACTATCTTAGAAAGTATAAAAAATGCCTATTTTTCTACGATACAGGTTACACCTTGACCGCCAGCAGCACAAATAGAGATTAAGGCACGGCCAGATCCTTTTTGATCCAGTAGTTTAGCAGCCGTAGCTAAGATACGACCACCGGTGGCGGCAAAAGGATGACCTGCGGCTAATGAAGAACCATTAACGTTTAATTTGTCACGATCTATAGAGCCTAATGGAGCATCAAGACCTAAACGCTCTTTACAGAAAGTCTCATCTTCCCAAGCAGCAAGAGTAGATAATACTTGAGAGGCGAAGGCTTCATGAATCTCATAGAAGTCAAAGTCCTGAAGGGTTAAGCCGGCACGCTCAAGCATACGAGGTACAGCATAAGCTGGCGCCATCAATAAGCCTTCTTTAGGACCACTTTTGCCAACGAAGTCTATAGCGGCAGTTTCTTGATGAGTGATATAGGCCAATGGTTTTAGACCATGTGCTTCTGCCCACTCATCCGTACCTAATAGTACGCATGACGCACCGTCAGTAAGTGGGGTAGAGTTGGCTGCCGTCATCGTAGGATTCGCATTACGCTTACCAAACACAGGCTTTAAAGAGGCCAGCTTTTCTAATGAAGTATCAGGGCGTAAGTTATTATCACGAGTTAAACCTTTATAAGGCGTAATTAGGTCATCAAAAAAGCCTTCTTCATAAGCACGTGCAAGGTTGTGATGACTCTTAACCGCCAATTCATCTTGTGCTTCACGACTAATGTTCCACTCTAAAGCGGTAATCGCTTGATGCTCACCCATGGATAATCCAGTACGAGGTTCACCGTTTTGAGGCGCTTCGATAAGGTCTTTTGGATTAATGCTGGTTAATGCGCTTAAGCGTTGCTTATTATTTCTTGCAGCGCCAAGTTTAATAAGGGCTTTACGTAGGCCATCACCAACAGCAAGCGGCGCATCGGAAGTCGTATCAACACCACCGGTAATCGCGGAATCAATAATACCCAATGCGATTTTGTTAGACGCTGCAAAGGTTGCTTGCAAGCCAGTACCACACGCTTGTGACACATCGTATGCAGGTGTATGAGGATCAAGTGCAGTGTTTAATGCTGATTCACGAGTCAAGTTCAGGTCACGGCTAAGTTTCAATACTGCACCAGCGACGATCTCCCCAACTCTTTCACCTTGAAGTTCATAACGCTCTACTAAACCATTTAAGGCGGCACTAAGCATATCAATATTACTGGCATCTGAGTAAGAACCATTAGAGCGTGCAAATGGGATACGATTGCCCCCTAAGATTGCAACACGGCGTGGTAGTTTTGACTCGTTAGATGATTTTGACATAGATTTATCCTTAGTATTGGTAGAGGCAATATTGTCGTTAGAATGTGATGATTCAGTTTTTTTATTGTCACCAGATGAGTCTTCTGTATTTGAAGCAGAAGGCTTAGCAGGGGTGTCTTTCTGAGTTGAACTGGCAGACTGAGACGCATTTTCTTTAGAAGATGAGTCTGATTGAGTAGATTCAGAACTTTTAGGGGAAGACTCTTTGGTATCAGTAGATGAGTCTGCTTTGTCGCTATTTGCTGATTTAGTTTTTACTTCAGTTTCTGACTCATCTTTAGCTTTAGGCTGATCATCAGTAGCCGTAAGATTATCATCTTGTTCTGCTTGTGCCTTTGCTTCTTGAAGAATTTTTTGTTTACGGGCTTTATCTTCACTGATAACGGCATCCGCTTCTGACTTAGGAGAATCAACCACATCCTCTTGAAGTTTTGAAAAGTCTACAGCCGCATCGTTATTGTTTGATTGAGACGTATTTTCTTCAAGTAACGCCTCACCACGTTTGCTAACTACAGTTGATGTTACTGTTGAAGAAGTTTCGGCAGATTTATTGGTATTTATGTTATTAGAGTTGCTCATTAAATCTATATCCTTTGAAATATGGAAGGTTTTTATCAGTCTACTGCAGTGGGCAGTCAAAACTTCTAAAGGTTAAATAAAATAATTGTTGAATAACTGTCTGCTTTTAAGCTATTTCGCAGCAATAAGTATGTTCAATATAACTATCTTAAGCTTAACTAGTATATTCACTCAAAACCCTACTAAATATATAGGGTAAAATCTATTTTAACAATGGTAACTGAGTATTGATACTTTTAACACTGTTACTTTTTAACATCGTTACTTTTTAATATTGTAGGTCAAGCAATATGCCAAAAGTTGTTCTATAATAATATAATGTTATCATTAAAAAGAACATTCATAACCTTCTGTTTAATTTTATCATATCATTAATAATAGACAATCCTATATCATGTTCACTTATGATATAAATGTTTCGCAAAATATGGCATTAGAAAAAGAGAATGTTTAAACCTGTTCTCATCTTATTAAAATTCAATGTAGGAATGTAGGCTGGTGCGTTTAGCCCAGCAAATCAAGACGTTTAATCAAAAATTCTGGGTTAAAGCCACACCATACGTTAACAGTTGAGAGTGAGGTATTAATTATATTTAAATGGCTATTCAAAATTGTCGGCATTGATATAAGGCAATAATCCCATAGACTATTTGAAACAAATTTGGGAGTAGTTTATATAGTCAATTCCTAAACAAGCTTAAAAACAATAAAAGCAATAAATGAACTGATGAGTCGTTATATTTGACGCTATTTAACGCATTTAAATTGAAACTAGTGTTTATTGGCACCATCAATACTGTAAATGAAACAATAAACTAAATTAGAATCAAGTATGACTCCGTTTTTTATTGAATTATAAAGAGGTTTTTATACTTCTAGAAGGTTTAATAAGAAGGTAGAAGGCTTAATAAGAAGGCTTAATTTTCGTTCACCCACCCTGAATTCTAACCAATTAACTATTAGGAGATTTTATGTCAGATCGTTATGGAGAGTTTGTCCAATCACCCCTTGGTAAAAAAGTTGCTAAAAACTTAGGACTACCTTTACCTGTTAAGTTAGATCGATTTGAAGCGGGAGAGAAGGTTGTACGTGGCAGTGTGCTGTTTGGGTCAGCATCAGGTGAGGATAGCAGCATTAGTGATGCTATCGCAACGACACTTAATGACTTACATGCTGAGGTATATGCCAGCGGCTCTGATGCTCATAAAGCATCATTAACGGATGCTGGCCTAGAAGCAAAAGACAGTGAGGGTCATTCTGAAAATTATAAAGTTTTAATTTTTGATGCTAGCAATATTGCCCATGCGCCTGATCTTAAAGAGATGTATGAGTTTTTTCATCCTGTGGCGCGTCAAGTGGAGAAGTCTGGTCGCGTAATCGTGATTGGACGTCCCCCTGAAGAATGTGATCGCATCGGTAAAACGTTATCGCAGCGATCTTTAGAAGGTTTTGTTAAATCAGTCGGTAAAGAATTCAAAAAAGGTATCACAGCACAGCTAATCTATGTTAGTGATGGCGAAGAAGCACAGTTAGATTCTACACTTCGCTTCTTTATGTCGGCTCGTTCCGCTTATGTATCGGGTCAAGTAGTACGTGTTAGCGCGGGTACTAACGTTGATATCGATTGGTCAAAACCTTTTGCCGGCAAGACAGTATTAGTCACCGGTGCAAGTCGTGGTATCGGTGAATCAATGGCGCGTGTATTTGCTCGTGATGGTGCGCATGTTATTTGTCTTGATATCCCTCAGCAACAAGCTGATTTGCAAAAAGTAGCGGGCGAAATTGGCGGATCTACATTAGCCGTCGATATTACCGCTGATGACGCTGGTGAAAAAATCGCAGAAGCTGCTGCAAAACGAAACGGTCTAGATGTCATCGTACATAATGCAGGGGTAACTCGCGATAAGACATTGGCTAAGATGGATGAAAAACAGTGGGATATGGTCATCAATATTAACTTGCAAAGTATTGCAATGATTAACGATTATCTCGATGATCATAATGTACTAAATGATAACGGAAGAATTGTCTGTGTGTCATCAATATCAGGTATTGCAGGTAATATGGGTCAAACAAACTATGCAACCTCTAAAGCAGGTGTCATAGGTCTGGTACAAGCAACTGCTAAGAAACTTAAAGGCGAGGGTAGAGGTATTACTATCAATGCAGTAGCGCCTGGTTTTATCGAAACTCAAATGACAGCTGCTATTCCATTGGCGATTCGTGAAGCCGGTCGCCGTATGAACTCAATGAGTCAAGGCGGATTACCGGTCGACGTTGCGGAAACTGCAGCTTGGTTAGCGTCTCCAGCCACTGGCGGTGTTAATGGAAACATCGTACGAGTTTGTGGTCAAAGCTTACTAGGTGCTTAATTGTTAAAGAGTAGACGTGGTGCATTCGCTTAACTTAGTTTATGGAAAGCTTTTTATATAGCTGGTATATAAGCTGTTATACATAGCTAGCTAGTAAAAAGCCGGCATAGACTACGGATACTATAACCACCTACAATTAAGAGCCATCACATCGATGGCTCTTTTTGTCATTGAAGCGTGAGGTGTACAGATTAGCGTTTAAACGTGTCCTCAAATTTAAGCTAAATATAACTTTAATAAAGGAATAAAAATGACAACTTCAGCCCGTGAATTTAAACGTTTGCCAGAAGCAAAAAAGACCTACCCCAAAGTTATCAAGTCTCTCCTCCCTATTATTGGTAATAAAGGTAAGAAGTCAAAATCTGGTGCAAAAGAACAAAAATCAACCTTACCTGATGCTACGTATCGGGTGAGTGAACTTAAGATCGACAAAGCAAATCTACAAGACTATCGTCGAATTTGTGGGTTTGCGGATAATGGACAAGTGCCGCCTACCTACTTTGCCGTATTATCACAATCCTTGCAAATGAACATGATGGTTGATGAGGACTTTCCGTTCGCGATGTTAGGGTTGGTTCATGTTGAAAATTCAGTAACTCAGCATCGCCGTATTGCAGATACTGAAACGTTTGACATGAGTGTTAGCTTTGATAATCTTCGTGATCATGATAAAGGTAAACAGTTTGATTTTGTGACTAAGGTTTACAGTGGTGAAGAGTTAGTATGGGAGGGAACCTCGACCTACCTTTCACGCCAAAAAACGGATAAAGCTACCCAATCAAGCAAGCCTAAAACCGTCAATCAAAAGCCAGAGGCTCAAAAGGACGATTTACACAGTATATTTGCAGTTCCAGAGGATATCGGTCGTCGCTATGCAAGGATATCAGGCGACTTTAATCTCATTCATATCCATCCTCTCACTGCTAAAGCATTCGGCTTTCCTAGAGCCATCGCTCATGGAATGTGGTCTAAAGCCAAGTGCTTAAGTTTGATGGATTTACCTGATGCATACACCGTAGATGTCGCCTTTAAGTTGCCTATATTACTGCCATCGGAAGTTGAATTGATTGGTGAAAATTTAAACCAACTGGATGCCTCTAAGTTAGTTGAGTTTGATTTATATAGTGCAAAAAATGATAAACCGCATTTAGCAGGCACTATCAAAAAACTATAGTCTTAGTGAGCGCTACACGTTTTCGTTTTTATTAATTTAATATTAGTTACTTAAGCCGAGTATTAGTCTCGGCTTAAGTAACTGTATCTTTTAAATATCGCAGTACTCTACGCTATCAAGTTTTTAACTTGGCTATAAAAGTCATCAACTGGATATGTTTTGTTAAGCTATTAAGTCTATTAAGGAGCCATAATGGCAGAAAATAATCATAGCAGTACGCTGAATGAAGTTGAGGTGAAGACACCTAATACTACGACTGCAACCGATAATAAAAGCCAAAATATTGAGCATAACAGCAATCAACCCCAGTCTCTTGAGGCGGCATTAGCAACTGCTTTCGAAGGGGCTAGATTTCCAGATGCCAATACAGTGGTTACAGGACGCCTTAACCCAGAAATGGTAGTTAAAGCGGCAGAAGTTGGAATACAACACATTATCAATCTTCAGCCCGAGTCAGAATTAACGTTTGATGAGAAAGCAGCTGTTGAGGCTCAAGGAATTGTCTACACTCATATACCCATCAGTGGTGCTGAGGATTTAAAGCAGATTAATCTATTGGAGTTTGATAAAGCATTACGTGCGTATCATGGGAAAAAGACCTTAATCCATTGTGGCACTGGAAATCGCGTTGGTGCATGTGTGGCCTTACGAGCAGGCTGGCTGCGTGGGCGAAAGCTGGATACTGCTATTCAACGGGGTAAAGACCATGGCTTAGATAGCCTGGAAGAAGAAGTGCGAATGCGTTTACTGGTACCTCGCTAGCATTCAGTGCTAATTGTCTTTTGCAAGTCAAGTAGACCCTAATACAGAATGAGTGACCATATGCACAACCTTCAAACAAAATTAACCCAAATAATGCAAACCTTGCAACTTGACGATGCGCCAGCCGGTGGGTCTTTGGTTGTTTATCATAAAGGCAAGCGCATTGCTGCGGCAAATGTTGGTAATGCCACACCTTATGAAGAATGGGATAAAGACACCTTATCGTTAAACTTCTCAACGGGTAAAGGGGTATTGGTTACCTTAATTCATATTTTGGTTTCAAATAAAATATTAGCCTATGATGACGCTATTGCCAAATATTGGCCTGAGTTTGCTACCTCAGCTAAACAAGATATTACCCTAAGAGACGTATTAACGCATCGTTCAGGGCTATTTAATATTCAAGCTATTACAGATAATGCTGATGATATGACGAACTGGGCTTTAATGCTTAATAGAGTAGAGCAGATGCAGCCCCAGCAGCCGTTTAATAAAAAGGTGGAAAGTGCTTATAGTGCGTTGGTGTCTGGATGGGTCCTAGGTGGTCTAATTGAAAGAGCGACGGGTATGACTTTAAACGCGGCTTTAGACACCTACTTAGCTGAGCCTCTTGATATCAAAGGAGATGTATATTTTGGTGTGCCAGAATCCAAACTAAGTCAAGTGGCCACGCTTGCAAAGAATTTTGATCATTTCGATAGTTTAATTGGTTTAAAGGCTAAGGCTAATTCTGAGTCGCCAGAGTCTAATCAAAGAAACCGTAAACCAAAACTTCGTGTAGAGACACCCTCTGTATTAGAGTCATATAAATCTCTACCGAGCTATCAGTGTTGGCAACACATTGTCAAAACAAAGGATAACTCTGATAACTTACTTAAAACTTTAGATATCGTTAATCTATATTTTGATATGAGAAATATTGATTTGCATGACTTCAAAGATGCGCTTCTACCGCAAGGTCGTTCCTCCTTTAATTATTATACCGCCAAGTCACTCATGTCTAAAATACCGGCTGCAAATAATGTGGCGACAGCAGATGCTTTGGCTAGAATGTACGCTATGCTAGCCAATAAAGGTATGTGGAATCAAAGACAGTTAATCAGCCCAGAAGTATTTGATGAGCTTTCAAAAATATACGTCGAGGGTAGTGATGCTATCATGCCAGCGGCAAATCCAAATAGCATGCTCTGGCGTTTAGGCTATCATCGTATTTTTAGCATATGTCAAGACCTGTCAAATATGAATAATGCCTTTGGTCATATGGGATACAATGGTTCGGTTGCCTGGTGTGATACGGATAGAGATCTCGCTGTGGCGTATGTTCATAATTATGATGTAACCATGAGTACCGATATGCGTCAGTTTGCTATTACTGAAGCCATACTAGAGATGGCTGATAACAAAATCGATTCATAGTTGCTATCAATGTTGCTTTCAATTAGACATTTTTAAAGACAGACATGATCCCATTACTCAGATTTTGTCTGATCAATGAGAAATGGCGCGACTATCCCATGTATAAAAATAGATATCACAATAATAATGCCCGTAATTAACCAGAGATCTGTAGCATCATCTAAGCTAAATACATCCTTATTGAGGGCGTAAGCTAAGTAATAAAATGAACCAATACCTTTAATACCTAAGCTTGAGATAATAAAACGTTCTTTATTAGGTAACTTTAGTCCACTTAATCCTATCCAGCCTGAAAGGGGTCGTACCACAAATAAGAATAATAAACTAACCGCATAAACTTGCCACTTAAGTTCGATACCCGAACTGACCGCCTGTCCTAACACAATCCCAAAAAACACCAATACTAGAGACATCAGTAGCCCTTCAGACTGCTCAGAGAAGTCATGTAATTCGGTATGATACTTGTGTCCAAGCTCACTACGTCTAAAGGCACACGCTGCTATAAATACAGATATAAAACCATAAGCATGAATGAATTCAGCCATTCCATAAGACAGCAACGTTAAAGATATGACGACGTAGCCCTGCGATATGGTAGTATTTTTTATGTTTTCTGCAAAGACTAGCTTAGCCATCAACTTACCAATAATAAAACCAACTGCAAGTGCAGCAACTATTTTCCAAAGGACATAAAAAGAGAACCACTCAAATATAAGACCCCATGTAAAGCCGTTAGCCTTACCAAAGTGTTCGGCAAGAACAATAGCTAAATATACAAAAGGGAAGGCCAATCCGTCGTTTAATCCTGCTTCTGACGTCAGTGCAAAACGAGGTTTATCCTCAGAGCCGGTATTAGGGGGTCCAACTTGAATACTGGACGCTAGGACAGGGTCTGTAGGAGCTAGGGCTGCCCCAAGCAAAATACAAACGGCAAGACTAAAACCAAATACGTAGTACCCAAGTGCGGCCATAACAGCAATGCAAATAGGCATCGTAACGAGTAACAGTCGTAGGGTCGGTCGCCAATACTTGTATTTAAATGGGGTATCAATCTTAATACCAGCCCCTACCAATGAGACCAGAACAACCAGCTCACACAACTTCTCAACAACGGTGCCGTTTTCTATAGGGCTCAAAAATTCAAGAGAGGTCCAAAAATAGCCCATAATCAAACCAAAACTCACCTGTAACATCGGTAATGACACAGGTACTCGCTTAAGTATAAATGGCGCAAACGCTCCAAGAGCAAATGCGATGCCACTGACTAATAAAAGTTGGTTGTAGTTTTCAATCATAGGCTAGGGTGTTTCTTCAATGAAGTGGCAGTTATCCCATTTTTAAAATAACTTATCCGATAGTTGGGTTTATCTTCCACGTTATATTAATTGTCAGAAGTAGTATTGTTTGTCTTTCAGAATATAGTAATTTTAGAATAGGTATGAATAATTAAGCTAACGAATAATTAAGACTGCACATAGCACAAGTTAAAGAGTATGAACACTTAGTTAAATGCAAAAATTAAGACATCAACTAATCGTTTAGCTATTACAAATAAGCTATTACAAAAAATAGAGATAATGCCGTAGTTTTAAAAAATTTAAAATAAAATTTAGGTAAGTAAGATTTATTAAACGTTATAATTTAGTAAATTTTGATTTACTTTCAAATGCTTACTCAGTTTGACTATTTAAAGTCTAAAAAGTCTAAAATGGTTGCAAGGCAACCGAGTGCAAGTACTACTAGAGTAGGCTTAACGAGGTTAACACTGTAACCTTTCAGTAGTTAGCTGACTATATAATAAAGCCTCAGCTTTGAACGATAATTCGTACGCGAAAAGTTAATAGCTAGGAAAGCAGTAAAATAGAATTTTTTAATATACAAGAAAACTTAAATACAAGGAAACTGAATTGAATATTATTAAATAAAAAGACACTAAAAAGCCAGCCGAAGCTGGCTTTTTAACATTGAATGTTCAAATAGAACACATAGTCTATTGATTTGAATTCATTTAATAAATTCAATGCGAACGTTAACTATTTAGCGCTCAACTTGGCTAACATCTCGAACAGCCCCTGTATCTGCACTGGTGGTCATGGCAGCATAGGCACGTAAGGCCGCACTAACATGGCGATCTCGGCTTACCGGTTTCCATGCTTTACTGCCACGCTTCTCCATTTCGGCACGTCGGATGTAAAGCTCTTCATCAGATATATCAAGGTTGATACTACGATTTGGGATATCAATGTGGATGGTATCACCCTCTTCAACTAAGCCGATGGCGCCCCCTTCAGCCGCTTCTGGGCTAGCGTGCCCGATAGACAAGCCTGAAGTACCGCCAGAAAATCGACCATCCGTCAGTAGTGCACACTCTTTTCCTAAGCCTTTAGACTTCAAGTAAGAAGTCGGGTAGAGCATCTCTTGCATTCCTGGCCCGCCTTTTGGCCCTTCATAACGAATAATAACAATATCACCTGCCACTATTTGATCCGCTAAGATACTTTCAACCGCGGCATCCTGAGATTCAAAAACACGGGCACGTCCTGTAAAGGTTAGGATACTATCATCGACGCCAGCAGTCTTAACAACACAGCCCCGCTCAGCGATATTGCCAAACAATACTGCAAGGCCTCCATCCGTCGAGTAGGCATGTTCTACAGATCGAATACAGCCTGACTCACGGTTAAGATCAAGATTCGACCACTCTTTATCTTGAGAAAAGGCTTGAGTGGTTCTCACCCCTCCTGGCGCCGCGATATATAGATCACGAGTTGCCTGATGATTTGGATGGTCTGTATTCATAACATCCCACATCTCTAATGCTTCTTGCAGGGATTTTGCATGTACAGTAGGAATGTCGGTCGTCAATAGACCTGCACGATTTAGCTCGGCGAGAATGGCAAACACACCGCCAGCGCGATGCACATCTTCCATATGGTATTTTTGAGTCGCAGGCGCTACTTTTGAGAGGCAAGGCACACGGCGACTTAGCTGATCGATATCTGCCATTTTGAAGTCCACCTCGGCCTCATGCGCTGCGGCTAATAAATGCAAAATAGTATTGGTAGAGCCGCCCATAGCAATATCGAGACTCATGGCATTTTCAAATGCGGCTTTGGTTGCAATGGAGCGTGGCAATACTGACTCGTCATCTTGCTCATAGCGACGTTTGGCCAAATCGACAATTCGGCGTCCGGCTTCAAGGAACAGTGCTTCACGCTTAGCATGAGTAGCGAGCAAAGAGCCGTTACCTGGTAACGATAGACCCAAAGCTTCGGTTAAGCAGTTCATTGAATTAGCAGTGAACATCCCTGAACAAGAGCCGCAGGTCGGACAGGCTGAGCGTTCGATTTCTAAGACATCGGCATCACTGACATTGTCATCAGCAGCGTCAATCATGGCGTCCACTAAATCAAGTTTACGAATCTCCTTGCCGTCGGCATTAACGGGTGCATCTAGGTTATGACTGTGTGCAAGATCTGATGCCAGCACTTTACCGGCCTCCATCGGACCACCTGAGACAAAAATAACGGGAATATTAAGGCGCATAGCAGCCATTAACATACCTGGTGTGATTTTGTCACAGTTTGAGATACAGACTAACGCGTCGGCACAGTGAGCATTGACCATATATTCTACTGAGTCTGCAATCAGGTCACGACTGGGTAGTGAATACAACATACCACTGTGACCCATCGCAATCCCATCATCGACTGCAATGGTATTGAACTCTTTAGCAACACCGCCAACTTTTTCAATTTCACGAGCAACCAATTGCCCCATATCTTTTAGATGGACGTGACCAGGCACAAACTGGGTAAATGAGTTAGCAATAGCAATGATGGGTTTATCAAAATCCCCATCTGTCATGCCAGTTGCCCGCCAAAGCGCGCGAGCACCAGCCATATTACGTCCAGAAGTAGAGGTTTTAGAGCGGTATTGCATACATCGTCCTTTTATTAACTTAGCGGATAGGTAACTCTAGCTATTGTAACGTATAAATACGCTTTTGGTTATAGCAATAAGTTTTTAACAAAAAGCGTTGAGGCGCAGTGACATGCAGTCACATTATGAGGTTTAAATCAGTCTTAATTTTATAGCCTCATTAAGTTGAGGAAGGGCAGTTTTGAGTTCTTCTAACAACGCCAATGCTTCGATAGCATACGCCTTAGGAAATACTTGATAGTCATCAAGACGTGGAATATGAACCCACTGCTCACCGAGCGTCATAATGAGAGGATCACGTCTTTTATTCAGTATAAAAACATCCCCGTAAAAATGCCAGTTATCCATTGACGCCGCTAAAGCATCTTCTTTAGCTTTGGTATAGATAGGATCTAGCGCTTTGGCAGTATTGGTAAACTTCAAGCGTAATGCAATTTGTTGTGGCTCACAAAACATAACAAGAGTACCCGTCACTTTTACCTGCCAAGGCGTTTTGAATAACTCGGGATCAAGGTTTAGGAGTTCGGCGGCATCTTTACTATACATGGGGGTTTGAAACTGCTTTAAAAGTGCTGCATTCAAGGGGTGTTGATTCTTTACATCTTCAGGCAGTGCATCGTAATGGTATATAAACGCAAGTTTCTCATCTTGAGTCACTCGTTTGTCAATAATTTTACAATTGTGAATTTGCCAAGCGGTGTCTTTGTCAGATAGTAAATGATTGAGCGTTAGGAGATTGGGGTGAGCGATAAGTTCGTTAGCCAATCGCTCAGCCTCTCGTTCAGCTTCAATATTGATATTATTGGTATCAATGACCGAACTTTTATCGATGTCCAAAATGACACTACTAGGGTCTATCATCGAATCCTTTAAAATAGCGCTATCGTTAGCAATGTTAGTATCTTCTGAGATGTTTGTGTGTTCTGAAATCATGAATGTCGTCTCGATATTCTTATGCAATAAATACAAGGGAATAAATCAAATGTCATAAATCATATATTAAAAATTTGATATTCCTCAGCCCTTTCCACAGACTCTATTGACGTAGTTTAATCATTCCTGCTTGTCGCTGAATAATGTTTATTAGCAGTTGCTGAGTAACATCTAGCTGTGTAATCGAGTCTTGAACAATATCAAGCCCGTCGATGTTAGCCGGCTTAGCATAAGAGTTATTAACGTGAGTAAGTTGGGGATTTGGTTCTGTACTATTCAAATCAGCAGAATTTAGATCAGAGCTATTTAAACCAGCACAAAGCTGCTCTTCCGTTATTGTACTCAGTTTAAGGGTAGTTAAGTTAACAAAATCAGCCAGTTTCAGCATCTGCATACCTGCATAACCACAAGGATTTATGGCATTAAAAGCACTTAAATCACAGGTTAAATTAACCGCAATGCCATGGTAGCTAAACCCCTGTTTGATTTTAAAGCCTAGAGAGGCGATTTTACCAAGCATTAGCTCATCCAGATTATAAATATAGACACCAGGAGCATCTTGACGAGCTTTGGCATAATAACCTGAGGTAGTTTGCTTGCTAGTATCTGTCGTTTGCTGTTGAGCATTATCATTACCATGCTGAACAGTGTTAACCTGTTGATTATCATTAATGCGCCTGTTTAGCGAATGATTGATAACATCCTCAATACTTTGTTCGGCATGGGATACTAAATCTCGAACACCCCAGCCCACATTATTCAAATCAATGAGCCAATAAACGACGAGCTGGCCTTTACCATGCCAAGTAACTTGACCACCACGATCAGTATGAATAATAGGCGTATTACCACGCTGTAATATGTGCTCTTCTTTTCCAGCTTGACCTAAGGTGTAGACATCGTTGTGTTCAACAACCCATAACTCATCAGGAGTAACAATACCTTGCTTTTTTTTGTCAATACGTGCCAAGGTATGCTGTAGCATTTGCGCATGCGTTTTTTCATAGTCTGCATTGATGAGGGTACGGACAACTAAGTTGCTGTTGTCAAAGTCTAATAATGGGGTGGCGGTATTAGAACTATTTGTGGTGGAATTCATAATCTACTGTTGTTATCTAGGTTAGATATAGCATATCATGAGGATAGAGTGCTCGCTATAGATTGTTGATAGGTTGTGTGTATAAGTTCGTAGTCCGTATATTGTATATATTAATAGCTATAAACATTGAATCAAAAGATGTGCAAATCTAAATAAAATGCTTGAATAAATTCATTTTACAAATAAATTGTTTAAATAATTAAACATCAAACTAAGCGATCAGTAATCATGTAGAGTTAAAAGTAGGTTGTTATCTGCTCTGGCACGCCCAATTTATAGGTAAGATAGTATTGTTTACTCACTGGTTAAATTTATTAGCAAAAGCTTTACCATAAAGTTTTAAGCAAATGCTAATATAGCCAGTTATGATAAATTTTTGTATAAAAACCATTTATCTTAAGTTTAAACACTTAGGGTTAACGTTAAAGAGCTTACAGTTTAAAAGCTTAAAGTTAGAAGGCTTGGAATTTTTAAAGCTAGAATCTATTATCCATATCATTATAAGGAAATTTGAATGAGTCAAAGTATTATAACTACGGCCGATCAACTTAAGTCTCAATTTGACCATATGCATGCGTTGTCAAGAAAAAAACCGCTTAACTCTTGGATAGATAGAGAAGCGTTGCTTGATAGTCTTGAGGCGATGCTGTCCGAAAACAAACAAACATTTGCGGATGCCATCAATCAAGACTTTGGTAATCGTAGTCAGGATGAGACTAATTTTGCAGAGTTATTTCCAATATTTCAAGCCATTGCTCATGCGAAAAAGCATGGTAAGTCTTGGATGAAAACACGTCGAATGGGCATATCTGCTATTTACCGCCCAGCCCATAATGAAGTTCAGCCACAGCCATTAGGTGTTGTGGGTATTATGGTCCCGTGGAATTACCCCTTGTTTTTAGCGGTTAGTCCAATGATAGATGCGATCACTGCCGGTAACCGCCTTATGGTTAAGATGAGTGAATCAGCACCGTTATTCGCTGAAGCGTTTGCCCAAGCAGTAGCAAAACATTTTTCGCCCGATATGATATCTGTTGTGGTAGGTGAAGTGGATATTGCGATTAAATTTAGTGGTCTACCTTTTGATCATTTGCTATACACAGGATCAACCCAAGTTGGCAGGCAGGTCATGGCAGCTGCTGCCCCAAATTTAACACCCGTTACGCTTGAGCTTGGTGGTAAATCTCCGGTTATCGTCCTGGATGATGCCGATTTAGAAAATGCGGTCAATCGTGTGATGATGGGTAAAACACTTAATGCAGGTCAAACCTGTATCGCGCCTGACTATGTATTGATAGACTCAGCGCACCACAGTAAGTTTGTCAAACTGGCTAAAGAGTGGATACTTAAGCATTATCCAAATATTGAAAGCAATAAAGATTATACCCGTATCATTGACGATAAACATTTTAAGCGTCTACAAGGCTATTTAGATCAACTTCCTAAAGAGCAAGTGGTGCCCCTAACACCCGTGTCCGCTAACCCAGAGACGCGATTGTTGCCGCCGGTGATTGTGGTTAATCCAGATACGGACAGCGATGTCATGCAAAATGAGTTGTTTGCACCAATCTTACCTTTAGTGCATGTCAATGGTTTGCGAGATGCCGTCGAATTTGTCAACAGTCGTCCACGTCCACTGGCCTTATATATATTTGGTGATGATGCAGAAGATATTAGTTATGTACGTGAATACACAGTATCAGGTGGTGTAGCTGTCAATGAAGTGATATTGCACGTTGCGCAACAAGATTTACCCTTTGGTGGTGTCGGTGACTCAGGTATTGGTGCCTATCATGGCAAATGGGGCTTTGAGCGTATGAGTCATATGAAGGCGGTATTTGTGCAGTCTAAGTTTAATGGCATGGGTCTGATGTTACCTCCTTATAGTAAGCTCTTTAAAAAAGGATTAAACTTTTTAATGAAATAGGCTGTTTAACTCAATACACTGCTTTTAATGTCGTCAGTAGGTTAAAGCTCTTTATTTTCACTAAGTTTAAAATACCGTAATAAAATAAAATCATTAAATATCAGGCTAAAAAATTAAACCCCTTTAAATAAATTAAAGGGGTTTTTTATTGGTAAATGTATACTTATAACGCTAGAATAAAATATAGTCAAAACTTCTCAAGTTTGAAAAGATAATTCCCTAACTAAATAATGATAATAAACAGGCTATCAAGTGCACTTACTACTAAAACTTAGACAATGGTTATTACTTAGCCTCATTTTTGTGTCCTCACAAGTATTTGCAGCCTGTGATGACGGTCAAAATAACCCGATTAAATTTGGGTCTTTGACGTGGGAGAGTGGTCAGTTTATCTCTGCTGTCCTTCAAACGATAGCTGAAAAAGGGTACGGTTGTGAGACGACCTTAGTGCCCGGTGCAGGCCCAGCCTTAGAGACTGCATTGTCGCAAGATGATATACAAGTCATTGGAGAGCAGTGGGTCGGACGCTCGCCAATTATGCAAGATGCCATTAATGCTAATAAAGCTGCGGTGATTGGTAGTACCCTTGAAGGTGGTGCGACTCAAGGTTGGTATGTGCCTCAATATGTAATAGAGGACAATCCTGATCTTAAGAGCGTCAAAGATTTACCCAAATTTGCCTCTTTATTTACGGATCCTGAAAACCCAAGTAACGCCCGCTTTCTAAACTGCCCAACAGGCTGGACCTGTGAGGTATTTAACACTCATCTTCTTAAAAATTTGGGTTTTAGCAGTCCTAATGCTCAAGGGGTTGCATTCAATAATGTCCACCCTGGTACTGGTGCTGCTTTAGATGCAGAAATTTCTTCTGCTTTTGAGCAACATAAGCCGTTGCTTTTTTATTACTGGCAACCCACCGGACTAATGGCAAAGTATGATTTCGCGCCAATCCCCTTTCCAGAGCATAATAGTGAGTGTTGGGATAAACTGCTGGATGCCAATAGCCAAACTGATTGTGTCTCAGGTTTCCCAGTATCAGAGCTTGGCATAGCCGTTTCGACACCCTTTATGGACAGTCATCCTGAGTTGGCGGATGCGTTTAAGAAAGTACAGTTTACGCCCGATGCACTGAACGGCGCGATACTAGAAATGACAGAAAACAAGCGCAGTGGCGAGGTGCAAGCTGAGCTATTTTTAAAACAGCACCCTGACATTTGGCAAGCATGGTTAACCCCTGATGCGTCAGATAATCTAGCCAGAGCCTTAAATATTAACTTAGATGAAACATTGAACTCTGAAAGTAAGAGCGGTTTAGAGAGCAGTCAGGATCAGGATAATAGTCTAAACGCTGCTGCTAGTAATGCCATAAAGGGAATCGCTTGGTTCCCCGAATGGTCGTTCGAAAAGCAATTAAATAACTCCCTTAGCTATGTCGTTCAACACTATGGTACGCTTTTTAGATCTATCAGCCATATCACGTTAACCTATTTATTATTACCTATTGAACGTGTGTTGAGCATAGCGCCGCCGTGGTTACTAATAGCCCTCGTTGGACTATTAGGCTGGCTTGCAACCCGCCGTATTTGGTTTGCGTTAGCTTGCGGGTTAGGTCTATTTTTAATTGGTTCCTTTGGTTTATGGCCTGCATTGGTTCAGACCACAGCATTACTGATCGTATCTGTATTGGTGACTATGGTAATCGGCATCCCTGTGGGTATCTTGATGTCAGCGAGTAATCGGCTACGACGAGTAGTAACTCCCATACTGGATGTGATGCAAACCATGCCAAGCTTCGTATACTTAATCCCTGTATTGATGTTATTCGGTATTGGCAAGGTACCGGCTTTATTTGCTACGGTTATTTATGCGCTACCGCCTTTGATCCGATTGACGATGTTGGGTATCAATCAAGTTCCACACGAAATGGTAGAAGCGGGACGTTCATTTGGTAGTAATCATAAACAGCTGTTGTTATGGATTAAGTTGCCTCAGGCCTTGCCCAGTATCATGGCTGGCGTTAATCAGGCAGTCATGATGTCTTTATCCATGGTGGTATTGGCGTCAATGATCGGCGCGCCAGGTCTCGGTGAAGACGTATTGCAATCTATTCAAACCTTAAACATCGGTCAAGGATTACAAGCAGGTACGGCTATTGTTATCATGGCTATTATTATTGACCGTATTACTCAGGCATTTGGTAAAGGTCGTAGGGCTCGCAATAAGCTATTAAATAAAACCCAACATATCAGAGCCAATGATAAATAAGTCTATCAATACATTAGACCATTAATAAATAGCCTAAGCAAATAACGCCAAATTAATTCAATTACTTAAAGATATCTTGCTATGACTCATATACGTTTAGAAAAGGTTAGTAAAATATTTGATGTGTCTCCTAGTGAAGCGAGTAAGGCAATTCAGCTTCTTGAACAAGGGTTGAGCAGTTGTGAAGTGCGTGAACAAACGGGTTATTCAGTGGGCTTATATGATGTAAATCTGAGTATTAAAACCGGTGAACTCCATTGTATTATGGGTCTATCGGGTTCCGGTAAGTCTACTTTAGTGCGACACATTAATAGGCTTATTGACCCAACGTATGGGAAAATTTGGATAGATTGTCACAATAACCTTTATGATAAAAGTACTCATGAGAATAGCGCTAATATGATCAATAACGCGCATCTTCCGGATAATGTCGTTCATGCCAATAATGTAGAGCATTTATCAGGTCAACAAAATGTGATAAACGTCCTTACTTTAAATGACAAGCAGCTACAACAGTTCCGTCAAAATAATGTGAGTATGGTATTTCAACACTTTGGCTTAGTGCCACATATGACGGTTATTCAAAATGTAGCGTACGGGCTTCGAGTTCGGAAAATGCCAAAATCTGAGCGTCATGAGATAGCTCGGCACTGGCTGAATGAAGTAGGGCTAGAGGGTATTGAGTCCAGTTATCCTGACGAACTTTCTGGAGGTATGCAGCAGCGTGTCGGTTTAGCCCGTGCGCTAGCGGTTGATACGCCGATTATACTTATGGATGAAGCATTTTCAGCGTTAGACCCTTTAATACGTGGCCAGCTTCAAGACCAGTTGCTAATATTACAAGAAAAGCTCAATAAAACGATTGTCTTTATCACTCATGATATTGATGAGGCTTTTAAGCTTGGCAGTCGAATTAGTATTTTGAATGGGGGGCGGTTGGTACAAACCGGCACACCTGATGAGCTTCGTGATAATCCTGCCGATGATTATGTAAGACGGTTTATCGTGTCAAACCCTTAAGATATTAAGATCAATTCTTATATCCAACTATAGCACTAACCTTAGAGAGTTTAGGTTCATAAGTACCGTTTAAAACTACTTAAATAAGCTGTATTTAGTCACCATAAATATGAATGTTACGATGCCATAAAGTACTTACGATTGTTAAAAATCAGTCATTTGTTACGTTATGATATAATATTACATTTATCTTTAATTCTCTCTTATAAATGCATTCTGTAAAGTTTATACAACTGACTTTTATATCAGTGCATTATAATATATCAGTTATACGGTCTAAATTAAGGCTGTAAGTACGACAATTATTATTATCGAGATCTATATGTTCAACAAAATCAACACCAACCCCGGCCTAACTTCATCCCCTAATTTAGAGACAGAAGGCGTTCAGGATAAGTCCACTCAAGATATCAAAGCTAAGTCAATACCAGATAGCCTGTCACCACGACAGTTTGTATACCGTACAGGTATCTTTAGCGTAGCGACTTTATTATTGATGGCATGTGGTCAAGTGAGTAATGCCGATAGCGGTAAAGAAGTTAACGGGAGTGGGCATGCATTAAGTCAAGCAGACAGTCCAAATGAAGGTATTACCAACAGCCGTGATATGCTACCCACCGATTTACTTAATCAACTTAACGCACTACCTCAGATTAATACTCGTTTAGGCAATAATGGCAGTACTGTCCTAGACAGCAATAAACCCACTTTAGTTAAGTTTTGGGCGAGTTGGTGCCCCTTATGTTTAGGGACACTCGAAGAGACGGAAAGCTGGCGTAAAGATAAAGCATTTGCTGGTTTGAATGTGATTACTGTTGCCAGTCCAGGTCACTTAAATGAAAAAGAAACGGCTGATTTTAAACAGTGGTATGCGGGTGTCCAAGGTGACTATCCACAGCTTCCGGTGTTGATTGATGAGTCAGGAAATTTGATTAATCAATTAGGGGTACAGGTGTACCCAAGTTGGGCGATATTGGACAAAAAAGGCAATTTGGTGCGCTTAGTAAAAGGTAATCTGACGCCAGAGCAAGCTTATGCTTTGGCTGAAAATGCCGATAATGACTTTGCAGATCTAAAAAACAGTAAAGCTAAGCCAAGCTCTGCTTATACTGCAACAGCGACTGCAAAACCGGCTGGATCTAAAAGCAAAGACGGTGTCTACTATAACTCAGATGGTGCGCCAATAAACACCAAGACTATCTATCTTGCAGGCGGTTGTTTCTGGGGTCTTGAGGCCTATATGGAAAGGGTTGATGGGGTAGTGGATGCCATCTCAGGCTATGCCAATGGCAATCCTAATATATCAGATCCAAGTTATCAGCAAGTGATTGCCGGCTCTGGACATGCCGAGACGGTCAAAGTGGTCTATGATGCGGATAAGACAGACTTAGAGACCTTGCTTAAGTACTACTTGAGGGTGATAGATCCTACCAGTCTTAATAAGCAAGGTAATGATAGAGGCGTGCAATATCGTACTGGCGTTTACTACACGGATCCCAGTGATAAGGCAATCATTGATGAGGCGCTCCAAGGGGTTGGATCGAAGTATAAAAAGCCTATTGTGGTTGAAAATAAACCCTTATCAAACTTTTCGTTAGCAGAAGAGTACCATCAAGATTATCTAGCGAAGAATCCCAATGGCTATTGTCATATTGACCTAAGCTTAGCCGATGATAAACCTCAATCAGCGGTACGCAGTAGCAGCAAACTTGCTCCTGCAAATACAATAAAAGAAGCGTTAGATCCAAAGCGCTATGCGAACTATGATAAAAATGCTCTGAAAAGCACGCTGACCAAGTCGCAGTATGAGATTACTCAAAAGGCAGGCACTGAGCGTGCATTTAGTCATGAATACGATCATCTTTTTGCACCAGGTATTTATGTCGATGTGGTCAGTGGTGAGCCTTTATTCTTATCGACCCATAAATATGACTCAGGATGTGGTTGGCCAAGCTTTTGGCAACCTATTGCACCAGAGGTGATTACTGAGCATACGGATAACGCCTTTAATATGGTACGGACTGAAGTACGCTCACGGGTGGCCGACTCGCACCTAGGGCATGTCTTTAATGATGGACCAAAGGACAAAACAGGTCTTCGCTATTGTATCAACGGTGGGGCGTTACAATTTATTCCAGTGGATAAAATGAAGCAATCAGGTTATGGTGTGTTCGTTGATATGGTCAAATAATTAAAGGTTATCAATACTGGTTCAAATATCCCAACAACACCTTGAAGACTATGAGCAATACTACAACTTAAATAGGGTCTGTGGAACATTCAAAAATTAGGACTGCTGATAGCTAAAACTGTTCCAGACTAGGAGTAAACCGACGATAATGTCTAGACCTTAGCTAGGTTTATAACACTGTCTGGGACAGTTTTAGCATCAGCCTAACTTGAGCATAGCTCTCGCCTTGCGAACAGGCAAAGCAGTGCTTTGCTTAATCCGTTCTCAAGGGCGGGACTATTTTTTGCCAATATATTGCAAAATTATCTAACTTAGAATGACTAAGCGTCTAAAATTTCACTGCATATTGCCTAAAAAATGATCTCCGCCAGTACCATGTTTGAATATTTCACAGACCCTGAGAAGCTCATGTATGAAATTGTCATTTAAACGTTTGCAAACGGACTCGCTTTTAGTGCTGTCCGTTTTTATTGTTGCCTCTTGCGGCCTTGCCTATGAGCTCATTGCCGGTGCACTAGCCAGCTATGTACTAGGCGACTCGGTGCTACAGTTCTCAACTATCATTGGTACTTATTTATTTGCAATGGGTATCGGCTCTCATTTGTCGAAGTATGTGCCTGAAGATAAAGTACTACAGCGCTTTGTTGAAATTGAGATATTAGTCGGTTTAATTGGTGGATTGTCTGCTATAGGACTGTTTTTGGCCTTTGCGTGGTTGCCGACTTTTAAAACTATTTTGTATGCCGTGGTAATTTGTATCGGTACCCTAGTGGGGATGGAGATACCGCTAGTGATGCGAATCTTTAACTCCCAAAAACAAGCCTTTCATGAGTTAGTGAGTCGGGTGCTAACGTTTGATTACTTGGGCGCATTGGTTGTGTCGTTATTGTTTCCGCTCGTATTATCACCGCTGTTAGGATTAGCTCGCTCTGCGGTGCTATTTGGTATATTAAATGTACTGGTAGCGGGCTGGACGGCGTGGCATTTTTATCCTAAAGTGGCGCTGATAACCGATACAACATTGAGCGGTAAACAAGAAAAAGTATTGCGTGGTAAACACCGCGTCATACGTAACCGCTTGATTGTGCGAATATTGACGGCATTGGTTCTATTATTGATGGGTTGGCTATTTGCTGATCGATTGGTCGGGCTGTCAGAACAAAAGCTATTTAAAGCCCCTGTTATTTTTGCCACTAACTCCCCATATCAGCGATTGATAGTCACTGAGAAAAATGGGTATCTACAATTATTTTTAAATGGTAATTTACAGTTTTCCACACGTGATGAATACCGTTACCATGAGGCTTTAGTACATCCGATAATGCAAAAGCTGACCGATAGCACTCGTGCCACTAAGCCTGATTTAAATGTGCTGATTTTAGGCGGCGGCGATGGTATGGCAGCGCGAGAGGTCTTAAAGTATAAAACGGTTAAACAGATTACTTTGGTTGACTTAGATCCCAAAATGACCGAGTTTTTTGCGAATACCCCAAGGTTTAAAAAACTCAATGACAATTCTCTTAATAATCCAAGAGTGACCGTTATTAATTCAGATGCCTATAAATGGCTTGAAAATAATCATGATGCCTTTGATGCGATTATTATTGATTTACCTGATCCGTCACATTATAGCTTAGCAAAACTATATTCTGAGCCAATGTATCATCTGGTGCGTGATCACTTAACCGCCGAAGGTCTAGTAGTGGTACAATCAACATCGCCTTATTACGCACCAAAATCCTTTTGGTCAATTAATAAAACCATGCAGATATCAGGGTTTCAAACCACTCCGTATCATGCCTATGTACCGTCATTCGGCGAATGGGGCTTTATCGTTGGTAGTCCGACACAGGGGCAACATAAAGGCACGCCATTTGTTCCCCCCACACAGTATGATCTACCTATGAAGTTTTTGACCCCATCGGTTAGTCGCGAAATGTTTACGTTTCCGCCTGACATGACACCGATCGATGTCAAACCAAATACCTTAGATCAGCAAATACTGGTTCATTATTATTTAGAAGATTGGTCTGATGAATAAATCTATCCTATACATCACATCCTGTCCCTTTATTCAGTAAATAAGTGATTGAATGATACACAGCACGAATGGTAAAAATAGCACGTATAACTATAATCAATTGAATGGTAGTTCAACAGTTAAGGTGACCTCTACGATGACAGGTAAGCATATTTTGGCTGAATTCTGGGAGTGTGAGTGCGACTCAGAGCTTTTAACCAGCACAGACCCCCTTTTAAGCTTATTAACTGATGCTGTACATACTTCAGGTCTTACTATTGTAGGGCAAGCCGCTCATGAATTTAATGAATTAGAGGGTGCAGATGGCGCAGAGCAGCAGATTAGCGGTGTTACTTTAACGTTACTTTTGGCCGAGTCGCATCTTTGTTTGCATACTTGGGGCGAATATAAAACGGTAACCTTGGATGTGTATGTGTGTAATGTAACTCATGACAATAGCATGAAAGCAGAGGCGATATTTGAGTCTTGTTTGCAAATATTCAAACCAAAACAGCATCATATTAATAGTGTGTCTCGTCAGCATCAATTACCAAGCGTTGCCTCTAAGCAAGACCATAGCATCAAATAACAAGTAATATTTTTTCTATAATAAAACGTATCTATAATAAAACGTAAATTTATCAAAGCTGCTTAGCTCAAATGGGGTAGTACTTCGACGACATTGGGTTTGTTTACACTCACAGGTTGATTTTTAGACACGGTATACATTTAGTTTGCTTGACAAATGGCATCACAAAATACTGTAAAACTATCGCTAAACTCATTTGCTAAAAATGAAACGACGATGTTAAGCTGTTTATATGCACCGTTTTAACAGACCTTCAACCTAACTATACAATATAGACCCTTTAACTCAGGATAAGATTAATGCAAAATCTAGACAGTTTGCAGTCAGAATTACTTTACTATGCCTTCTATTTCGGTGGGGGTGTGGTAATGTTGATTTTATTTTCGATTCTTTATATGGCCATCACGCCTTACAATGAAATTGCTCTCATTCGAAAAGGTTCAGGCGCAGCCGCTCTAAGCTTTGGCGGTACCGTTATTGGATTTTCATTAACGTTAGCGGCCAGTGCCATTTATAACACAGGATTTTTGGCGTTCTTGATATGGAGCGCCGTGGCAATGGTTGTCCAGATCGTCGGATATTTCATCATGGTCAAAATTATAGGCAATGTGCCTGAGCATATTAGGCTCAATAATATGGCGGTAGGTGGTCTAATCGGTGTCAGTGGCTTAGTGCTTGGTATTATCAATGCTGGTATCTTGTCTTAGTACTCTTAACCATACAGTGCTCTTAAAATTACGGTACTCATAAGTATACTTCGAAAGATTTAACCGTCTAAAGGTTTAAATCAGGAAGGTTTATTAATAATTGACCATTAATTATTGTACGAATACTACCAGCATACCCTTTATTAACGTAAACATAACTAACATAAATAGGAACAATCATGGGACTTAAAAGTTTTATAAAAAAGCAATTTATTGATGCTATTGAATGGGATTGGCAAGATGATGATGTGCTAATGTGGAAATTCCCTATGGCGGATAATGAAATCCAAAATGGGGCCACATTAACCGTTCGTGACGGGCAAGTGGCAGTGTTTATTAACGAAGGTCAAATTGCTGATGTATTCACCGCGGGTCGTTATACTTTGAACACCGAAACACTCCCGGTAATGACCAATTTAAGAAATTGGCGAATGGGCTTTGACTCACCTTTTAAATCTGACGTGTTGTTTTTCAGCACCCGTCTGCAACAAGGTCGCAAATGGGGTACTGCGCAGCCAGTAACCGTACGTGACGCCGAGTTTGGTATGGTACGTATCCGTGCCTTCGGTATGTATTCTTACAAAATTAATGATGTGACTGAGTTTTATCAGACCATCACGGGTATGAATGATAGCTACCGTGCTGAGCAGATTGAGCCGCAGTTACGTAATCTTATTATCTCAGATTTGGCCTCAGGTCTTGGTGGCAGCGAGATTCCATTTATTGATTTGGCTGCCAATCAAGGCATTATGGCTGATGAAATCAAAAAGGAATTACAACCTGACTTTGCCAAGTACGGATTATCTGTTGAGTCATTTGTTGTTGAAAACGTATCCTTGCCAGATGAGTTGCAAAAAACGTTGGATAAACGTATCTCAATGGGTATGATCGGTGATATGGACGCTTATACCCGCTATCAAACGGCTGAAGCAATTCAACATGCTGCCAAAAATGAAGGCGGCATGGCAGGCATTGGCGCAGGTCTAGGCGTTGGCATGAATATGGGTACTGTGATGAGTGAGGCGATGCAGCCTAAAAACAATCTAAATCAGCAATCACAGCCTCAGTCTTCAAATCAAGAAACGGGTGCTCAGAATGCAGGTGCGACTGACTTTACGGCAAAACTGACTCAGCTTAAGGGATTATTAGATCAAGGTCTGATTAGCCAAGCTGATTATGATGACGCTAAAACCAAGATCCTAACCCAGTTGACTCAATGATAGATAACACCCATACGTCTCAAAACAAGGGCTCAAAACAGCCAGCGCCAAAATTACCAAGTAACTTTGATGTCTTGACGTTTACAGCTGCCTGCCCCTCTTGTGGTGCTCTAGTAGAGTTTGCGTCACCGGGTTCGGTGATGGCGGTATGTGAATACTGCCAAACCACAGTACTTCGTGAAGGTGACGCGCTTAAAGCACAAGGTAAGCAGTCTTTAACGATTGAGGACTACTCACCCTTACAGATAGGTAGTGTTGGACGCTTTGCAGGTGATGACTTTGCGGTAATCGGTCGCATTCAGTTGCAGTATGGTCAAGGCGTCTGGAACGAATGGTATCTACAATTTGCAAATGGCCAAAACGGATGGCTTTCTGAAGCACTGGGTCAGTATAGTATTAGCTTGGGAGAAGGCGAGGATACTAGCCTTCCTGAGTTTGATACCTTAGCGATTAATGATGCTGTAGAGTATCAAGGCGTCATCTATAAGGTTAATGACCGTCGTGAAGCCTATGCTATTGCTGGTGAGGGTGAGTTGCCTTTCATCATGGGGGATGGATGGCAGACATGGATAATAGATGCACAATACAAACGTGACTTTATTACTTTAGACTATGCCGAAAATGGCCCCGATAGTTCACCTAAAGTATTTAAAGGTGAGTCTGTACCTCTTGATGCCCTGCAAATGCAACTGCTTAAAAATGATCAGCAGGTTAGCGAACAGGTCAGCAGTCCATCTAGTCTGGCAGACTCGGATAACTTTGTTCACATAAGTAAGATTGAATGTCCGAACTGTGGTAGCCCTATACCCTATGTCGAAGGTGCTACCGACTACTTAATGTGTCCAGCGTGCCATAGTGAAAGTAAGCTGACAGGCAGTAAAGCTGAGCTCATTAAGATGCATTCAGCGATGCAGCATTTTGACAGTACGCTACCTTTGGGTGCGAAAGCTCGTATTTTAGCCTCCGATATCGTAGAGGTGAGTGAGTTTGCATTAGATGAGGATGAGAAAGATGCTATAGCCGTAGGAGACACCCACAATGATTACGTGGTGATTGGTATCATGCGGCTAAATGAAGTGGGTGAGTTTTCGACGTGGACTGAGTACTTGCTTTATAGTTTAACAGACGGATTTTTATGGTTATCTGAGGAGTCCTCAGGTTGGTTCGTGGCAAGGGTCCTTAGTGAGATGCCTACTTCTGAAAGAGGGCATCTGATTTATGATAACCGTCAATGGCAACAGGTTGACTCGGGGTACCGTAACCGTGTGATTTTTGCTATTGGGGCATTTAATTGGCAAGTTAAGACAGATGACAGCGATTTGCTGATTGACTATGTCAATGGTGATGAGCTTATAACCTCTGAACAAACAGAGCGTGAGATTACTTATACTCATGCAAAGCCAGTACCCTTTGCTAAGCTGCAAGAATGGTTTGGCCCTTATCATGAAGCAAACAGTATTGCAGTAGGTCATGGCTTCTCAGAACAAGGCAGCTTAAATAAAATGCTAGGGTGGCATGTCATCCTACAAATCGTCGCGTGGTTATTTAGTGGTGGCTCATTTGTGGTCGGTATTATTGGAGCGATACTTATATTTATTACCTACTTCAAAGCCAGTGAATCTGCTAAAGCTAATGTTTCGGATGAGGTTCCTGTTGGACCGTTTAATTATCACTCATCAGGTGTACAAGGCTTTTCTATTATTATTATTATTATATCGTTAATCGTGAGTATGATGTTGGGTGCGGTGTCTAAGCCATCACCTACTGGCCCTGCCTCTCAAGAAGAAGCAACTCGAGGTGGCGGTGGAATCATAATCATACCTGGTGGCTTCGGTGGAGGTAATAGTAATAGTGGTAGTAGCGGACGCACTGGTTATAGTTCTGGAGGCTCGCATAAGTAGGCGACTTTTTTTTAGCAATTCAGGCCGCTAACGGTTAGCTGGTTACTTAGCTTTCTATCCGTCTAACTATTATCCGCCAACCTACTATCCGTCTAACTACTATCCGCCTAATCACTATTTGCCGTCCACAAACAATTACTATCTAGCTTACTTATTCACACTGTCACACTAAAATAATATAGCCATAGGCAACTAAATGTTATACAAAAAAACTGAGCGCGAGTACTACATTAGTAGGCTTAGTAAGGTTAACGCAATAGCTCTTTAGTTTGCCTACGACTATATCGTATAACTAGTAGCCAACCACTGCAGAATCTACTTGTCTGGGATCAGTCGATCCATACTTACCACTTGGAGTCACCATAATAGATTGGGTTGACCCCATGGTTGCTTTAGGTGTCACCGTGTGTCCCATAGACTCAAGCTTACGAATGGTGTCAACGTTTAATGCTTTTTCAATACGAATTTCATCCGGCATCCATTGATCATGAATACGAGGGGCGTGTGTGGCTTCTGCAATATTCATATCATGGTCAATAACGTTTGAAATTATCTGAGTCACTGTTGTAATAATTCGACTACCTCCTGGGCTGCCTGTGACGATATAAGGCTCGCTGTCTTTAAACACGATGGTCGGACTCATCGAAGATAATGGACGTTTCTTTGAGGCAACTGCATTGGCTTCATTACCAAGTAGACCATAAGCATTAGCAACACCAGGTTTGGCAGAGAAGTCATCCATTTCATTGTTTAGTAAGATGCCTGTGCCTTCAGCGACAAGCCCAGTGCCATAAGAGAAATTTAAGGTATACGTATTGGCAACGGCATTACCATATTTGTCGACGATAGAAAAGTGGGTCGTCTCATCACTCTCATAAGGTAGAGCGAAAGGAAGAGGATTATTGGGTTTGATTTGGCTTGCAGGCTTAGCCTGATTAGGGTTGATTCTGGATCGAAGTTGCAGTGCATAATCCTTTGATGTGAGCCCAGATAATGGCACATCCACGAAGTCTGAGTCTCCTAAATACTCGGATCGATCAGCGTAAGCTAATTGCATGGCCTCAGACATTAAATGAATGGTTTGTGCGCTATTATGTCCATACTCTTTCAATGGATAGCCCTCTAAGATGTTTAGAATCTGTACAATATGAGTCCCTCCAGAAGAAGGTGGCGGCATAGAAGCAATATCGTATCCTCGATAATTACCCCAAACAGGCTCTCGCTCAACTGCCTCATAGTCTTCTAAGTCTTGCATGCTCATAATACCGCCCGCTTTATTAACCGCTTTGACGATTTGTTCTGCCGTTTTTCCCTTATAAAAAC
Organism: Psychrobacter sp. CX5; assembly: GCF_057621535.2. Lineage (NCBI taxonomy): Bacteria > Pseudomonadati > Pseudomonadota > Gammaproteobacteria > Moraxellales > Moraxellaceae > Psychrobacter > Psychrobacter sp. CX5. Next base: position 2,725,073 of record NZ_CM177735.1, read on the forward strand.
CATCAGAGCCTTGTTCAGCAATAAGGCGTAAGGATGCAGCTAACTCTGGCTGTAGTAATCGCTCACCTACTTCATAAGCACTACCGTCAGGCTTAAAAAATATCTTAGCGCTACTTGGCCATCTCTTCAATCTCGTTTCAAGGGATTTTAAAGACTCTGATAATCCCGGTGTGACTTCGATACCATCTTCAGCAAGCTTAATCGCCGGAGCCATAACCTCACCTAACGGCATGGTTCCATAGTTTTCAAGAGCACTAACTAGTCCGGCTACCGTGCCTGGAACACCAATGGCAAGACCATGAAAGCGTGACAGCTCGCTATTAGCATTACCCTCACTGTCTAGATACATATCCTTATAGGCGTTGATGGGGGCTTTTTCACGGTAGTCTAGCGCTACTGTCTTTTGGGTGTCGGCATCATAAATGAGCATAAATCCACCACCGCCGATATTACCTGCTCTAGGAAGGGTAACTGCCAATGCAAAACCAACTGCTACCGCTGCATCAACGGCATTACCGCCATCTTTTAAGATCTGTAGACCGATATCTGAGGCAAGCGCTTCTTGCGTAGCAACCATTCCTTTTTCAGCCCACAATGGATGGTGAATGGCATCCGCCGAAAAAATAGCTGCGTCTTGACTGCCAGTTGCGTTGTTATTTGTTGCTGTCGAATCTGAAGGTGTAGACTGAGTCATCAGAATAGGATCGGAAATCCTTGACTCAGAAATTTCAATTGTTGGCAAAACTTCGGTAGGTTGCTGAATCGTGGTTGTCTCAGCAAATGTCAAACTACTTATGCTAAGACCTAATAAAACAGATAGAGGTAGCACACACAATCGTTTCAAACCAATGCTATTTGGAATTGAATATTGTTTTTGCGCTGAGTATTTATTGCGCGTATTCGATATTTGACCGTATATAATATTCAAAGTTGTTGAGTTCATTGGATTATTATGAGAGTGATTTGCTGATTTTGAATGTTGCGTGCGTTTTATCATAAGAGTTCTCACTTCCTTGTGGTAGACAGTTTGTTGTCGTGGTCAATAGTTTATTGACATATTGAGTAGGATTATTTAAATCTAGATATTAACATTTTGCCCTATTTTCACAACATAAGCCAACCCAAAGCCAGTTTTGTGCACTAGTTTGTGCACTAGTTTGTGCACTATAGTTAGCGAACTACTAAACAGGGACGGCGTTAACCTCGTTAAGCCTACTTCCGTATTACTATTTACATGCATTCGTTTGCCTAGTAACCATTTTAGACTTTTTTGACTATATCTAGCTAAACTTGGCACAAAACGATTAATAGATTTACGCCATCTGACATTATGCTGACTTATAGGTTTTACTAAATACTATTGGTTATCTGCAGTGGTTTCGCTTTTAGTTGCTAATTGCTCGTTGTCATCTGTTAGATCTTCTGCCACTTCTTCGTCAAAAGCGGCGTCTAAAGCCTGTTGCACGGCTTCAATACGTGCTTGGCATACCTTATAAGCAGCGATAGACTGCTCAACCGTATTCATCAAGTTATCGATGTCTGGCTCATTAGAATTTTGCAATGTTTCTGCATTGGTTTTTAAAATCTGATAGGCGGCTTTGAATGATTTCGGAGCAGATTTTTTGCGGGTTGCCATATAAAATATCCTCTATAGAACTAAAAATGAAAATTAAAAAAAAGACTTAGAAAATAATAATTAAATTACAAATAAGATTAAAATTTAAAGTTAGAGTTTAATCCAATAATGGTTATAAGGTAGCGTCATTATTAGTTTTAGTATCATCTTTGGGCTTAACTTTTGTGACGACTGCACTGAGCTCCCCATCACTAAGCTCAACATTCACCATATCTCCTTTTTCGATGGTTTTCATCGAATTAAGATAACGACCTACTTCATTCTTAACAAACGCATAGCCTTGATCTAGCAAACGTGCAGGATTTTGAATTAACACAATTTGTTGGTAGTGGCGTATCTCTTTAGACATGTCATTGAGTTGCTTATAGCTATTGTCTTGAATAGAGAGGTATTTGTGTTCGATATCAGAGGACAAACGGCCTAAGTTGTTATAACTCAGCTTGCGAATACTAAGCATATTGCTTTCTGTCGTCAATGAGACTTCGCGTAATTTAAACCTAGTGTATTGTTTTACGGTATTAAAATGATTGTCGCTAAGGTGCTGCCAGCGCTGCAAATTATAAGTGCTAGAACTTTGAATAGCAGTAAATTGCCGATCCGTTGCCAGTGACGCTTGCGAAAGCTGTTGCTGGCTGGCTTGTTTGATATGATCAGCATAACCTTGAGTACGCTGCATTAAGCTTGCTAGATGATTGGTAATTCCGGCAATTACCTTTGAGGGAGTATCAAAGCTGGTATGCGCCACTTCATCTAAAATGACATTATCACGCTCATGTCCGATACCTACCCAAACCGGTATCGGCTGCTCGGCAACTAAGGCGGCAAGCTCATAATCATTAAGGTAAGCCAAATCTCCGACAGCACCCCCGCCGCGAATAATCACCATCACATCGGGTAGACGATCAAATGTCTTTTTAAAGGTCAACATGCCTTTGATAATAGCATGACGAATCTCTTTTGGAGCATGATTGCCTTGGAAAGTGGCATGATGGTAATGAAAATTGCAAGCACCGGTACGTTGAAGCCTATCGGCATCGGCACGAAAATCCCCCAGTCCCGCTGCTTTTTCAGGAGCGATGACTAATACATGCTCAATATCAAATGGAGTAGGCAGTTGTTTGTTAAGCTCAAGAAGACCTTCTCCGCTTAAACGCTCAAGCATGGCAGCATACTGACGGGCCAAATCCCCTAGGGTATAGCTTGGGTCAATGTCATTAATTGCTAATGAAAAGCCGTATAGCGGATGAAACGTGGCATTGACGTTCAGCAAAACCGTCACATCTCTCTCAAGCTTCATGCCGGTGGCACGCTCAAACTTAGTGAGTACACGAGTCGCCTTAAAACGCCACAAGTTACCACGGCAACTGGCTATGACTTTTCCATTGTCATCTTTTTCTGCCAATTCAAAATAATAATGACCGCCTTTGCTAGAAAGATTGCGAATTTCCGCTTTTACCCACACGCTATGGCGAAAGGTTTCTTTTACTACAAGCTCAATGGCATTAAGATAATCACTGAGTCTGAGTACTGTATTTTCAAGCTCATCATCAATGGGGTCAATCAATTCCTCGTCTTCATAATCAGTTGCATCAAAGGCTGAACTTGAGGATAAAGTCGAGTCAAGACGAGATAAATCTGGCTTAGGCATAAATAGTCTTCTTAAAATCTAAAATTAGGGTCTACATAACCACGGTACTTAAACGACAAAACAAGTGTTCAAAAACGGCAAATTTAATCCCACTAAATGGTTAAATATTAAGGGTTCACTTTAAGTGACTAGGGTCTGTTGAACATTCAAATGTGGAACTGGCGGAGGCTATTTTTTAGACAATATGCAGGGAAATTTTTGATGCTTAGTCATTCTAAGTTAGAAAATTTCGCAATATATTGACAAAAAATAGCGTCGCCCCGCAGGGCTGATGCTAAAATTGTCCCAAAGGTTGTTATAAATCTAGCTAAGGTCTAGACATTATCGTCGGTTTACGCCTAGTTCGGAATAATTTTAGCTATCAGCAGTCCTAATATTTGAACGTTCAACAGACCCTAATAGCTTTACTTACATCGAACAGTTCACTATCCTTAGCTATAAAGGAATTATATATAGAGTGCACTTGGACCTAATAAAAGCATGGTTTTAGGCAGTACGTTAAGTAAGCTGTTAACCAGCTTGTTAAAACCCTCTTTTAAGTTTCGAGTAAAAAGTCTGAGTAATGTACAAAATATCAGACCTCGTAAGAACTCTGCTTGAATGTTCCGCGTTGAAGCGTTCATCAGACACAACTTAATCAATGACATAATGGACTATATCATGAATAATCAATACCCCGCTGCGTCACAAGCTTACGACTATCCTCTAACTATCAAACATTTGTTGAACCGCTGTAGGGCCACCTCCCAAGAGCAAGAGATTGTCTTTGCTGATAAACAGCGAATGACCTACAAGGATCTATTTAGTCGGATTGCTAAGTTAGCCAATGTGCTGAAGTCTTTAAATCTTGAAAAAGGCGATGTCGTCGCAGTGATGGAATGGGATACGCCAAGATTTCTAGAGTCTTATTTCGCCGTTCCCATGTCACAATATATCTTGCAAACGGTTAATATTAGACTCTCACCTGAAAAAGTATTGTATACCATTAATCATGCAAAACCCAAAGTGTTGCTGTTAAACTCCGAATTTGCACCTATGGTCAAAGACTACCAGTTTGAAAACTCATCAATTGAGCATGTGATATGGCTAGACGATAATGGTACCAGTAGTGATGGCGTATTGGGCATTAGTCAATCACGCCTAGTGGGTGAATATGAGCAGCTGTTAGATAGCGTCAGTGATGACTTTGAGTTTGAAGACTTCGATGAAAATAGTACGGCAGTTACCTTTTATACCTCTGGCACTACTGGGAATCCTAAAGGGGTATATTTTAGTCATCGTCAGTTAGTGCTTCATACTCTAGCTGAGACAGCGACTTTAGGCGCGTTGCCACAGAAGCAAGGTGTGGTTCATGGCGATGTTTATATGCCGCTGACGCCAATGTTTCATGCGATGGCATGGGGTTTTCCTTATGTCGCAACCATGTTGGGTCTGAAACAGGTCTATCCTGGACGCTATATCCCTGAAAAACTGTTGCATTTAATTGAGTCTGAAAAGGTCACAATCACACATTGCGTGCCAACCATTTTGCAAATGGTGCTTGAGCAAGCCCGTATAGAAGGCAAAAAATTCAATGGTTTAAAAATGATTACAGGTGGCTCTCATCTTACCGAAGGGCTTGCGACAAGAGCCTTATCAGCTGGTATAGAAATCTATACGGGATATGGTATGTCAGAAACGGCGCCTTTAATTAGTATTACTGAATTCAGCGCCATCGATCCACAGATGAGTCTCGAAGAGGATGTGAAGCGTCGCTGTCTATCAGGGAAACCGGTTATGATGGTGGAGATGAAGCTTTGGGATGATGAGGGAAATGAAGTTGCTGCTGATGGTAAAAACTCAGGGGAGCTTGTATTACGGGCGCCGTGGCTCACTCAAAGCTATGCGAAAAATCCTGATGCAGGTGAAGCCTTATGGAAGGGTGGCTATATGCACACCCAAGATATTGCATATCTGAGTGCAGAGGGAATGTTAAAAATCTCTGATCGCCTAAAAGATGTGATCAAGACCGGCGGTGAATGGATATCGTCACTTGAGATTGAAACCATATTATCTCTTCATCCCTCTGTCGCAGATGTCTCCGTCATTGGTATTCAAGACGAAAAGTGGGGGGAGCGTCCTTTAGCAGCTATTGTGCTTAAGGCGGGTTTTGAAGAGACCAATCCTGAAGACATTATTGCCTTGACAGTCCAAGCGGCGGAAAAAGGAATTATTCCAAAATACGGTATCCCTGAAAACTATAAAATTGTTGATGAGTTACCTAAGACCTCGGTGGGTAAGCATGATAAAAAACGGATGCGCGAGATGTATGGGGATCAAGCTATGAAAAAGCTATGATTAAACTATGACATTGCTAAGATATAGGTTTGATGACTATTAAACTAAATGGTCAGTCAATGAATAATTTAATATTTAAACTCCGCGCTTAACTTTTTAAAATCCACTATTCATGGATGGTGTTTTACTCAGTAAATCAAGACCTTCAATTATAATGCTGGGCTAAAGCCACAGCCTACGTTAAGAGTTGAGAATGAGGTATTTTAAACAACCTGATATTCGAACATGATATCAGGTTGTTTGTTAAATGTTGCTTTTATAAGGTATGTCTTTACAGACACCACTGATTTAAATATGATTATTTGACGGCTTAATAGAGTCAGTAAGTCTAAATTGATTTAACTGTAAGCTATTAAACGTGAACCGTGAGAGCGGTTTAGCCCTGACAAAAGCGGTATCCTACTGGTCTGGGCGGACTGCGAGGTCTTGTCAAGATGAGGTATCGAGATAACAGTAACTCATCTTGACTTAGTCCTCGCTCCGCCAAGACTGGTAGATACAAGCGGATGGCAGGATTAGCTACCATAGAATAACGTAGTTATAATTAGTTGGGTTTTTAAAATATTGACTTAAACTCTAAAGTGAAAACTCTAAACTAACTTGCTTTTAAAGTATCTGGCTTTATGAACGATCTGAAATTCTTTTTGCAGATATTAAAAACCAGCTCTAAAACCATAATAAAATGGTATAAATACCATCTAAATCAAATAACAGGATGATAAGTGGGAGCATAAATATGCCTCATTTTGAATAAAACTAACCAAACGAATAAATGGACTATCACATGACCAATCACTATAATGCCGCGCCACAAGCGTACACCTTCCCATTAACCATCAAGCAACTACTCAATCGATCGAAAGTTACCTCGCAAAATGAGGAAATCGTCTATGCTGATAAAAAGCGTATGACCTATACTGAGCTGTTTTCACGCATTGCAAAGCTTGCCAATGTCTTCGATAAGTTGAACTTGGATAAGGGTGATGTGATCGCTGTGATGGATTGGGACAGTCATCGTTTTTTAGAGTCCTATTTTGCTGTGCCTATGTCGCAATATGTACTACAAACTGTCAATATTCGACTGTCCCCAGAAAAAGTCCTGTATACCATTAATCATGCTAAGCCCAAAGTATTGCTATTAAATTCTGAGTTTGCGCCGATGGTGAAAGACTATCAATTTGAAAACTCGTCAATCGAGCATATTATTTGGCTAGATGATAATGGTATGAGCAGTGATGGCGTGTTTGGTGACAACCAGTCTCGAGTGTTAGGCGAATATGAAACCTTGATAGAGGAGGCCAGTGATGAGTTTGAGTTTGAAGACTTTGATGAAAATACGATTGCCTCAACCTTCTATACCTCAGGGACTACGGGTGATCCAAAAGGAGTCTTCTTTAGTCATCGTCAACTGGTACTACATGCGTTAGCGGAAGCGGCAACGTTAGGAGTATTGCCACAGAAGCAGGGTCTGGTATTGGGTGATGTGTATATGCCGATGACACCGATGTTCCATGTATTGGCGTGGGGCTTTCCTTATACCGCCACGATGCTTGGCATGAAACAGGTGTATCCAGGTCGCTACTCCCCTGATGTGCTACTGAAGCTTATCGAAGACGAGAAAGTGACCATTACCCATTGTGTGCCTACGATATTGCAGATGCTTTTAAAACAAGCCGATGCTGAGGGTAAAACGTTTGATGGGCTTAAGATGATTATCGGCGGGTCGCGCTTGACAGAAGGGCTGGCAAAAACGGCATTATCGGCTGGTATCGAGGTCTATACGGGTTATGGTATGTCAGAAACAGCACCGCTTATTAGTCTCACTGAGTTTAGGGCTGATGATCCTGAGATGAGTCTTGAAGAGGACGCCAAACGCCGTAGCTTGACCGGTAAGCCTGTGATTATGGTAGAGGCTAAAATTTGGGATGACGAGGGTAAAGCCTTGCCTCAAGATGGTGAGCAAACGGGTGAACTAGTACTTCGTGCGCCATGGTTAACCCAAAGCTATTTTAAAAATACCGATGCCGGCGCAGAGCTTTGGGAAGGTGGCTATATGCACACTGAAGACATCGCCTTTATGACTGATAATGGTACGTTAAAGATTACCGATCGTCTAAAAGATGTGATTAAGTCTGGCGGCGAATGGATATCGTCACTTGAGATTGAAACCATACTGTCATTGCATCCTGCTGTGGCTGACGTTGCAGTGATAGGTGTGCGTGATGAAAAATGGGGAGAGCGTCCGTTAGCCGCTATTGTACTTAAGCCAAACTGTCAAGATACCAAGCCTGAAGATATTAAAGCCTTGGTTGAGCAAGCGGCAAAGAAGGGTATGATTCCAAAATATGGAGTCCCTGAATACTTCAAAATCGTTGATGATCTGCCCAAAACATCCGTTGGTAAGCATGATAAAAAACGGATGCGTCAGATGTTTACCGGTCAGACGACTCTATAGTTTAGTTGCTTAAATTTTAATGACAAATGAAGCTGCCGCATACGTTATGTGGTGGCTTTTTTATTATAGTCATAGCAAGATTAAATCTTTATCAAAACCTCAATCAAACTTAAGTCTATTTAACCCCTACAGCTTTAGCATTCTAGACGGATAATCAGTGATAATATAGTCCACGCCTAGCTTTATTAAACGGATCGCCTCTTCATTACTATTCACTGTCCAAGCAGTGGTTGAAAGATTATAACGACGACACAGTTGCATCACAGCTTGAGTATAAAGGGGGTAGTACAGCCCAACGCTACGACACCCTAAACGCAAGGCTATTTGAGGAGTTTGAGAAAGTGGCACTCTGGTACTGACGATATTGTCCTGAGTTGCTAGAGGTTCAATTAAAAGTCCGCGATCATACTGTGCTAAAAAACGATGTCTTTGTAGATGTTGATGCAGCATGATGTCAAAACTGGTTAGCGTTATGGGTAAGTCTTTAAAAGACTTTGAGTTGAGTGTATCAGCTAAAGCTTCTGTCAACTTTTGATAGTTGGTTCTATTATGCGTTTTTATTTCAAGCTCAATATGCTGATAGCCTGTCAATAATGAGGGCATATCTTCAAGTAGTAGTATTGGATGACGTCCTATCGCTAGTGATTGATTGGTTTTATTGAATAACTCTTGGCTATTGGACTGATCGATACGCGACTGGCTGCCGTATATTCTTTGCAAAGTATCATCATGAAAGACGGCAAGTTTACCATCTAATGTCAGTTGAACATCGAACTCGACACCCACTAATTTGCTATCAGATCTCTGACTTAGCTGCTGAAGGTGCTCAAACCCAGTACAGCTATTTTCCAATACTTCTCCGCGCGCTCCTCTATGCCCCATCATTCGAGTGGGAGTACTATCTAAGAGTTCTGATATTGATGGTTGAGGGTGATTGATCATAATAGAGTGCCTATTGAGTTGATATAAAAGTCATTTGATAAAGTGTATTCTGGTCTAGTTTCTTCAAATAGCTAGGTCTACACCAAAACACTTACGTCCGTATAGTATTATTTGAGGGGGTAAGTAAAGCATTCACTAAAAGGCTAAATACAATTTTAAATTTGCAAATTAAAGATACTATTTAGTATATTGAGAAGGTTTGACGTATAATAGACTGCACAATGGCTATTAGAGCGGATAATTCCTTTTCTATTACATAACTTATTCTATTAAATAACTTATCCTTTTTAGACTCGGGCAGACTCATTGCACCTACTATTTGTAGGGTTTGCATTCGTCTTCCTTGATATGTTAATTTCTAGATGTAGTATTAAATCCTTATTTAATCTAATGATGCATTATTTTTATTAAAATTTGTCACTATTCGACCTACTTAATTATAAATTTTGAGTTGATGATTTATAGATAAGTATAGGTATTCCAAGAGGTTAAAATGAAGTTAAGTTTAGATCTAGTTTCCCAAAATAAAGGCTTAGTTAGTGTCGCTTTAATCTGCGCTTTAACGGCGGTAAGTTGTGGCAAAAAAGAAGATACTACTGATAAAAATGCTGATGAAACACCGGTTGAAGTCACTACCAATACAGCGCCACAAACGGTACAGTGTGATGATCCCGTGGCACTAACTCAATTGTCGCAGTCTATCAAGTCTAATCTTAACTCACAAACACAAAGTATGTTTAATGCTTACGCTGAAAGTGCAGGTGAGTCATTAAGCCTATCTAATCTTAATAATGCGGTTGGTTCTATATTAATAGACGTTGCTAATCCAACGGTACTGCAAGAAGCGAATGCTCAAGGTATGGTCACGTGTAGTGCTAGTTTAAGCTTAACATTACCCAATCAAGATATTACTCGAGCTACTAGAGTCTATGACTCCCTAGAAAATCGTAATTTAAAAGATTTATTACTGGCAGATAATATTACTTTAAATAATAATATGCTGGTCAGTAACAATTTCAATTATGTGGTAGGGATGCAAGGCGGACGAACCACTTCACGAATAGTGGGACAGCCTGTTATCTTAGCAGCAGTGTCTGATATTATTGCTAAGTCCCAGTTTCAAGCCACTCTTGATGTAGAGCGTGAGGCTCCTAGAGTCGTACAGCCTAGACCTGCTCCAGCATTACCAGCCGAACCTTCAACAAGATCTGAGCCACGCGTGCGCCCCGAGCCTGAGCCACGACCTGCAACGCCGCCAAGCCAGAATACGAATAATCCAAGTACTAATAATTCTACACCCAATACAGCGTCAGCCGATAATAGCAGTGCCTCTAAACCGACTGCTAATGCACCTACCAATGCATCGTCATCCAATAACAGTAGTAAACCCTCTGAGCCAAAAGTAGATCATAAAGTTCCTCAAAACGATGATATTGAAATGGTGATCATTGAAGAAGAGGGTACGTACTAACTTCTTGAGTCGGTGTATTTTTATATTGTTTTATGATAACTTCTCTTCAAGCAAAATAGTCCTCATTTAGAGGACTATTTTGTTTTATAGATTTTATAATAAGCACCTATAGTCATAGTTAACTAAATGAGATACAAGGCAACCGAGCGCAAGTACTACTCTAGTAGGCTAAGTGAGGTTAACGCTGTAGCTTTTTAGTTGCCTACGACTATATTGGTAACGTGTAGGTATGCCTTTCAAAATAGGGTAATATCAACAATTGGTATTAGGGCAACAAATATTTGAATCACTCTCTATATATCAATATTTTATCTACAGAATTCTATCTACTGAATTTATCTAAAATTGTTTTATCCCATAATACTTCTTGAGAGTGTTCAAGTTTTGCGCAATATCTTGCCAATACAAAGAGCCAATCTGAGAGTCGATTCAATAATGTCACAGAGTTTTTTGACAATGAATCTGACTTGATATTGTTTAAAAGAACAGCTTGACGCTCACTGCGACGACAAACGGTTCGGGCAATATGAATCTGGCTAACCAACAGCGAGCCTGCCGGCAGAATAAAGTCTTTTAAAGGCGGAAGGTGTTTGTTCATCACGTCAATTTCTGATTCTAACCATGCAATATGGGCCTCATCAATACCTTTATACTCTGGCATTGCTAATTCACCACCTATATTAAATAATAGGTGCTGAATGGTACTCATGGTCTCAAGAAGGGACGATAAAGATGGATTATCTACCAGATTACTAGAGGTAGGATTTGACGAGGAGTGACTAATTATGAGTGTATTAGCATATGCTGATATCATGCCTATATGGGCATTTAGCTCATCCACATCACCCATGACGATAAAAATCTGATCTGCTTTACTGACTCTAGCCCCGTTTGCTAATCCAGTCGTTCCATCATCTCCGGTGCGAGTATATATCTTGGTAAGTCGGTTTCCCATTGAACGCCTCTTTATTTATTTGAGTGACAACTTCAGTGCTATTACTATGACTTATTGATTCTTTGAGCTATTGAAAGTTACTATCGACACAACCATTACATAACTAATTCAAGAAATAATTAAAACATCTAACTAAGCGAAAAACGAAGCTGATTAAAGTTAAGATGTTTATAAATTAAAACGTTTGCGATGAGACAACGGTTTCAATCGATAGCTGAACTATTGTCATGAAATATAGCATTTTTAGTCAAGCTTAGGTAAGATGGCTGTCATCAAAAAATGAGTTAACGGTTCAATGTAGCTACCTAATAGCTACCTAAATCCTAGTAACTATATGCTAGTAACTATATGCTAGTAACTATATGCTAGTAATTATATGCTAGCAAAAGCACCTAGCATTGTATCTATTAGTACGCCTATGTTAACAGTATATATAATTTAAGGTTTTTCATTATGTCATCACACACTAATATAATACAAACGCCTGACTACATCGCAAGTCAATTACAGCAACATCAAGCGTCTTTAAAGATTTATGACTCTATGTCAACCAAAAAGCAAAACTTTGAGCCTATTGTTGCAGGTAAGGTTGGGATGTATGTGTGTGGAATGACCGTTTATGATTATTGTCATATAGGTCATGCCAGAGTTATGGTGGCATTTGATGTGATCTCTCGCTGGATGCGTCACTTAGGATACGACGTGACCTATGTGCGCAATATAACCGATATTGACGATAAAATTATTGCACGCGCTAATGAAAATGAAGAAGAGATAGGGGTGCTCACTCATCGGTTTATTGAGGCGATGCATGACGATGCGGCAGCAATAGGCTGTACGAATCCAGATTTGGAGCCACGTGCTACTGATCATATCAATGATATGCTTGACATGATTGGTACACTTGAGCAAAAAGAGCATGCCTATGCAGCGTCGAACGGTGATGTCTATTATGCTGTGGAAACCTTTGATGATTATGGAAAATTATCAAAACGCAAACTAGAGGATTTGCAGGCAGGTTCTCGCGTAGAGGTGGATACTGATAAGAAAAATCCTTTTGATTTTGTACTTTGGAAAGCGGCCAAAGAAGGTGAGCCTCAGTGGCAATCACACTGGGGCGGTGGGCGTCCTGGATGGCATATTGAGTGCTCTGCTATGTCGACTAGATGCTTGGGTAATAGTTTTGATATTCATGGTGGTGGTCACGATTTGCAATTCCCACATCATGAAAATGAAATCGCTCAGTCTGAAGCTGCCACAGGGTGTACGTATGCTAACAACTGGATGCATGTTGGCTTTATCAATGTCGATGGTGAAAAGATGTCCAAGTCATTGGGTAACTTCTTCACGATACGCGAGGTGATGGAGAAATTCCATCCCGAAACAATACGATTCTTCATTTTATCCAGTCATTATCGAAGTCAGGTAAATTTCTCGGATGCTGCTTTAAAAGAAGCGCACTCTGGATTGACCCGTATTTATCAAGCTTTGAAGGCAGCGGATGCTGTATTGAGCCAAATTAATGACAATGAACTAAGTAGCAATGATATAAATAGCAATAAGACACAGACAGATAGTGATGAAAGCTTACCCGATTCTAGCCATGTCACCGACTTTATTGCGGCAATGAACGATGACTTTAATACGCCACTGGCGATCAGTGTGCTATTTAACTTAGCAAAAGAAGTTAATAAGCTGGCGCGTGAGGCTGATGATTCAGGCGTCAGATCTGCTATAACTCGTAAGACTGAGCAGTTAAGAGCATTGGCAGGTATGTTAAATATCGGTCAGTTGCCTCCTACTGAGTTTTTGCAAGCGCAAATTGGTGCAAATAGCGAAAATCAAATGAGTGATGATCAAATCCAAGCTCTTATTGACGAGCGATTAGCAGCTAAAGCCAATAAAAACTTTGCACGAGCAGACGAAATTCGAGAGTTGCTACAAAATAGCAATATCGAACTTGAAGATGGCAAAGGCGGAACGACGTGGCGCCGTATTTAGTTAATTATTTTCAAGAAAAAGACTAGGGCGTGTGGAACATTCGATCATGGCACTGGCGGAGACTATTTTTTAGTCAATTTAAGTAGAAGGTCTTTGGACTAGCCTGCTCATTAGTGGTGCAGGTTTTTTTATAAACACTATTAATGAGACGTAGCCCTTAGCTTGATATCGGTAAAACGTCTTATAAACTTATTGAGTAATAGCTACTATTAATAGCTACTATGAATAGTTACTAGCAAAGGTGGGTATGGACAGTCATTCAAAGCCAATCAGTAGTAGCCAGAAAATACGGGTTAATGATTTGAGACTGTGGATGGTGGCGCTATTCATTAGTATATTGATGGTTACTGTATTTCCTACTGCCCATGCCGAAGGCGGTGTTGCTGAGCGTTCAGATAACAATAATTTGGTATCTTCATCACAGGTGACTAATGCAAGCGCTGATGAAGTGGCTATTGCTCAACAACCTAAGACATTAACTGGTTATATCAAAGAGCGAATAAATGAAGAAGGGGAAGAAGACAATTACCCAACCCCTAAGCTTCAAGCCAATTCAGAACTGACCGGTGAATATAACCAAGCTTATTATGTAGTTAAGAAACTAAACGCTGGTCTTCCTAAGCCTAGCATCCCCCCTAACCTAGAAACGCCCCTGGCAACCCTAGAGTTCTTTAATACTGCCAATCTACAAAACAACTTTGCATTGGCCGCCTACTCACTTAATCTCAACTCTATTGAAGACTCGCAGCAAATTGAGCTTGCCCAAAAGCTTGTCAAAAAGCTTGACTATCTATTATCCGAAAAAGACTTGTACGTTTTCGATGATATGCCCGATCGGGCAGACGGTTTAGTACAGCCATCGATAGGCGGTAATAATCCCATTCATGGGGTGCCAAGACGCTCAATCAAGCTTGGATCTATTGATTACAAAAACCGCAGTGTACCAATTTATTTAGAGCGCATAAAAGTAGATGGTCAGGCACCGATTTGGGTGTTTTCATCGCAAACTGTCATGAATATTGATGCTTTGTATGATATCCATAAGCCGGCTCAATTCGAAGGTAATTTCCCAGATTGGTTATCGATAGAGGTTTTTGGTCTAAGAATCTGGGAGATATTAGCCATACTGATCTTGATGGTACTGACAATGGGGCTCGGTCTGTTAATGAGTAAGGGCGCCGCCAAACTGACTGAGGCTTATTCTAATAAACAGTTAAACAAGGACGAGCACAATAAGATGTCTTTACAGGGTAAAGGCATTACCGACTTATTTAACAAAATAACAGGACCTTTAACCGTCTTTATAAGTTTCTCAATGATGTTTGCCTTGGTATCTGGAAGCCTCCCTAAAGTGGATGCTATTGCCACCTCTCTACGCCCTATAATTTGGATAGGGTTGATAATAAGTGCATTGTGGCTCGGCATTAGAAGTATTAACTTCTTTGCTAACCGATATCAAGATTACCAGATTGACGCGCTTGATGAAGAGCAATTTAATATTCAGCGCGTGCGCATGACCTATGTATCGATATTTAGACGCATTTTCATATTTGTTATCGTATTAGGTGGACTCTGGTTTAGCTTAACAGAGTTTACAAACTTAGAAGGGCTTGGCAAGACATTATTGACTTCTGCAGGCATTGCAGGTGCGGTGATAGGTATTGCCGCCCAACCGACTCTCGGAAATATTATAGCAGGGTTTCAGGTAGCCCTAACTCAGCCTGTACGTATTGGGGATACAGTGATGCTGAGTGGTATTTGGTCTGAGGTAGAAGACTTAAGATATACCTACGCAGTCTTGAAAACATGGGATAATAGACGCTTAATTGTACCTATGAAACACTTTGTGACAGAGGTGATCGAAAACTGGTCACACACTTCCACCACTCAGGTGCATCCGGTTTACCTGTTTGTTGATTACGGCGCAGATATTGAGGCAATTAAACAAAAATTCATCGAGCTTACCAAAGCCCATGAACTTTGGGATAATGAGACTGAGCCTGATGTGCAAGTAACCGATGTGACTGAGGATACGATTAAACTTCGCGGTAAAGTTAGTGCCGCAGGACCGCTTGAAGTATGGGATTTAAGCTGTGATGTACGCAAACAAATGCTTGATTACTTAAGCGAAGAACATAATTACTGTCTACCAACTGATCGTATTACCTTAACGTCGAGAGAGCGTTGAAATAGTATAGTGAAGCCCCCAAATAAATGTAAATTAAAAAATAACGAATAAATGATATTACCATCCAGTTTAGTTTGTTACCTTTAGTTAGTTACCTTTCAACAACTTAGTATTGATAGTAGAGTGAATTCATTACCTCACCTGATAAATTATTTTGTTATAATACAGTGCTTATTTTTCTAGCCAAGGGGTTTGTATGTTGCGAATCGTAGATGATGCCTTAACTTTTGATGATGTTTTACTCCTGCCAGCATATTCTGATGTGCTACCTAAATCAGCCTCATTAACGACGCGATTAACCGAGGATATCTCTTTAAATCTTCCGATAATCTCTGCGGCAATGGATACGGTGACGGAGTCAGAGATGGCTATCACAATGGCACAACTTGGGGGTATGGGTATCGTCCATAAAAATATGGATATTGATCGCCAAGCTATGCAAGTACGCCGTGTCAAAAAGTTTGAGGCCGGTACTGTGGTTGATCCTATTACTGTATCTCCAGATATAAGTGTCGGTGAGCTTCTTCGTATTACCAAAGAAAATAACATCTCTGGTGTTCCAGTCGTTGAGCCTGGCAGTGGACAAGTTGTGGGTATCGTGACTCACCGTGATGTCCGTTTTGAAACCAATCACAATCAACCTGTTAAAAATGTCATGACCCCTCAAGATAAGCTTGTGACAGTCAAAGAAGGGGAGAGCAATGAAAATATTAAGAAATTGCTACATGAACACCGCATCGAAAAAGTATTGGTTGTTGATGATAATTTTGCCTTAAAAGGTTTGATCACGGTCAATGACTTTAACAAAGCAGAAAACAATCCAAATGCCTGTAAAGACTCGCATGGTCGTTTACGGGTTGGCGCAGCAGTCGGTACTGGACCAGACACGCCAGCACGGGTAGAAGCTTTAGCGGAAGCAGAAGTAGACGTGATCGTTGTGGATACGGCGCATGGTCATTCTAAAGGTGTTATTGATAAAGTTGCTTGGGTTAAAAAGAACTTTCCTCACATTCAAGTGATTGGCGGTAATATCGCGACAGGTGATGCCGCCCTTGCGCTACGTGACGCAGGTGCAAACGCTGTCAAAGTAGGTATCGGTCCTGGTTCAATCTGTACCACGCGTATTATTGCCGGTGTTGGTGTCCCGCAAATCTCTGCAATTGATAATGTAGCATCTGCTTTAAAAGACAGTATTCCATTGATAGCCGATGGTGGCATTCGTTACTCTGGTGATATGGCAAAAGCAATTGTTGCTGGTGCCTCATGTATCATGGTGGGTTCTTTATTGGCAGGTACAGAGGAAGCGCCAGGAGAAGTTGAACTCTTCCAAGGGCGTTATTATAAAGCTTACCGCGGTATGGGTAGCTTAGGCGCTATGTCCGGCTCTAATGGATCATCAGATCGTTATTTCCAAGACGCAAAAGATGGTGTTGAGAAGCTGGTACCAGAAGGTATCGAAGGACGTGTTCCCTATAAAGGACCAGTTAATGGTATTATCAACCAGTTAGTTGGTGGTCTACGTTCATCAATGGGCTATACAGGTAGTGCGACTATCGATGAGATGCGCACCAAACCTGAGTTTATTCGCGTGACCTCGGCAGGTATGAAAGAGTCTCATGTTCATGATGTTCAAATTACTAAGGAAGCCCCGAACTATCGAGTGAACTAATTAAAATTTGGACGTTCATTGAGGCATTGAGTCTCTGTTATAAAGACCTTTTTTTAATTTGTATATAATAAGACCAAAAGACATTATCTTTTGGTCTTTTTTTTGTAGTATATTAATAATAGGTAATAGTGTCCTATTTTTTTTAATTTTTCTATTTTAAATTTTTCTTTTTTAAATTTTAAATATTTTGAGGTTTTTATGAGTTATTTTGGTACGGATGGTATTAGGGGGTTATTTGGAAAGTTTCCTATCACACCAGATTTTGTTCTTAAATTGGGCTATATGACGGGTCAAGTATTAGTTGAAAACCATACAAACAGTAATAAAAAACCGAGTGTACTAATTGGTAAAGATACCCGTCTTTCAGGATATGTACTTGAGGCCGCTCTTCAAGCAGGGTTTAATTCTGCTGGTGTCGACGTTCACATGATAGGCCCGTTACCAACACCTGCCATTGCACATTTGACCCGTAGCTTCCATGCGGATGCTGGCGTGGTGATTTCAGCATCACATAATCCCTTTTATGATAACGGCATTAAGTTCTTCGGCGCTGATGGCACTAAACTCAGTGATGAGATGCAAGAAGCCATCAATAGTAAGCTTAAAGGAGTGGTAGAAGGTCATGCAAATTATAAACAAGATAATCCGTCGCTATTAGGTAAACATTTCCGTATCAATGATGCAAAAGGGCGCTATATTGAATTTTGTAAAGGTAGTTTTCCCTACAACTTTGATTTGACTGACCTAACCATCGTCATCGATTGTGCAAATGGTTCGGGATATAGTGTGGGTCCACGCGTGTTACGTGAGCTCGGCGCTAATGTTATTGCAATCCACAATACGCCTGACGGTATTAATATAAATGATAACTGCGGATCCACCCATCCACAGTCTCTACAACAATCAGTACTTGAGCATAAAGCCGATGTGGGTATTGCCTTAGATGGTGATGGCGACCGTATTATTATGGTCGATGAAAATGGCGAATTGGTTGATGGTGACGGTATCTTATATATATTAGCGACTAAGACGGAAGCCAAAGTCGAAGGCGTCGTAGGTACCCAAATGAGTAATATGGGACTGCAATTAGCTCTCGAATCAAATAATATCACTTTTGAAAGAGCTAAAGTGGGCGATCGTTATGTGATGCAAGGTCTTGAGTCACATGGGTGGATATTAGGGGGAGAGCCTTCTGGTCATATCTTATGTTTGGACAAAAGCCGTACTGGGGATGCCATCATAGCAGGACTGCAAGTGTTAGCAGTCATGGTGCAAACGAAGCAGAGCTTGAGTCAGTTAATGACAGGCTTTAGTTTATTACCGCAGCATTTAGTCAATGTGAGGGTGGAGAAAATGGTAGACCCTTATAGTTTTCCAGAGCTGGCACAAGCCTTTGATAATGCCTCTAAAAATATTGAAGGTCGTGGTCGAATATTGATTCGTAAATCTGGCACAGAGCCATTAATCCGAGTTATGGTTGAGCTTGACGATCAAGCGGAGTGTGAAAATCTGACCAATGAGCTTGCGGATAAAGTGAAGCAAGTCATGGCGGGTTAAGGTCAATATAAACCATTTAATAACGACCCATATAACGATAACTAGTTTAATATAACTTTGTGAGAGTAGAGTATGGATTTTTCCGATCAAAGAGTCTCCTATGAAAAAGGGGCTCTGTATGAAGAGATGCTACCTGATAACCCTTTTGAATTGCTAAAACGTTGGATTAATGAGGCAATAGAGTCTAAGGTACCTGAGCCTTACGCCATAAGCTTGGCAACTTGTGGTGCTGATAAGCAGCCCTCTGTTCGGACGGTATTGGTTCGTGAGGTGAATGATTTTGGTATCGTATTTTATACCAATTACCTTAGTCATAAAGGTGAAGATATCGCTGAAAATCCTCAGGCGGAAAGTTTATTTTTTTGGCACGATATGCAGCGACAAGTGAGAGTTCGAGGTACTATTGCAAAGATAGATCGTGCTAAAACAGATGATTATTTTCAAAAGCGTCCCTATGAGAGTCAAATTGGTGCTTGGGTCAGCCAACCTCAAAGTGGCGAAGTAGCAAGCCGTGAAGTCCTAGATAAACGCTTTGCTAAATTAAAGCAACAGTACCCAGAAGGTAAAAAGGTCCCAACGCCAGACTTCTGGGGAGGTTATCAAATAAAAGCCTCTGAAATAGAGTTTTGGCAGGGGCGTCCCAATAGATTACACGATCGACTGCTTTATAAACAAAAAAATATGAACTCAGTCGTTGGTGCAGGCTGGCAAGTAGTACGATTGCTCCCTTAATGAACGATATGACGTGCAAATTAACGATATAAACTGCTAATTAACGAAATAAAGTAGAATATTAAGTACAAGTATTAGCAGGATAAATTCATTTTAAAGATTTAGGATATGTAGGTTTATGACCCGTTTTGTCAGTTTTAATATTAATGGAATTAGAGCCCGTCAACATCAGCTAGAAGCGGTGAAGGATATTATAGATCCAGATGTTATGGGTCTACAGGAGACCAAAGTTCATGATGAACAGTTTCCTTTAGCGAATATCGAATCGCTGGGTTACCATGTTGAATACTTTGGTCAAAAAGCGCATTATGGTGTCGCCTTATTATCAAAAGTCGCGCCTATTTTTGTTCAAAAAGGCTTTCCTGATGACGTTGAAGAGTCTCAAAAGAGATTTATTCATGCACGATATGAGTTTGGAGGGCAAGAAGTTGATGTGTTAAATGGTTATTTTCCGCAAGGAGAAAACCGTAATCATGCTATTAAGTTCCCAATGAAGCGCGACTATTATGCATCTTTGAATAAATATATTGACTCATTGAAGACAGAAGGAAGGACGCTTATTATAATGGGTGATATGAATATTGCGCCAGAAGATATCGACATTGGTATTGGTGAGAAAAATGCTCAGCGCTGGTTGAAAACTGGAAAAACATCCTTTTTACCTGAAGAGCGTGAATGGTATAGTGCTGTAATGAGTCGTCAGTTATTTGACACGTATCGAATTCACTACCCTGATTCTAATGAGAAGTTTAGTTGGTTTGATTATCGCAGCCGTGGCTTCGATGATGATCCAAAACGGGGGTTAAGGATTGATCATATTTTATGCACTGAAGATATCAAAGATAACTGTATAGATGCTGGTATCAGTTATGAGTTGCGGGCGATGGAAAAGCCGTCTGATCATGCGCCGATTTGGGCTTCATTTGAGTTTTAAAGTTAATTATCGTTTTGTTAGGGGTGAGTGAAGTACTATTACCGTTTTCAATTTATACTCAATCTAGAAAATAACCAATCGCGGAAGGCAAATGCTAATACTACTAGAATGCTAGTGCTATTAATAGTAGGTTCATTGAGCCTAACCGAGCGTTAAACCGATAAGTTGTTTTATAGAAAAGGTATGACTAATAACTATACTTACAAAGGATTTATATGCCTGTTGGAAATATTGCACCGCCAGATATTATTTATGACATTCAAGGTATCGATATAGGGATCACTGCGGCTGGTGTTCGTTATAAAAACCGAGATGATTTAGTTGTGTTTCGTCTAAGTGAGACTGCAACCGTAAGCTGTGTGACGACGACTAATAAATGTTGTGCAGCACCTGTATTATTGGTTCGTGAGCATCTAAATCAGCTCAATGATCAAAGCAAGTCTCCTCGTTTTCTATTAATTAATACGGGAAATGCCAATGCGGCAACCGGTACAGAAGGGTACAGCCGTGCATTGGAAACCTGTACTGCATTGGCTGATAAAACGGGGGTAGATACCAATCAGGTACTGCCTTTTTCAACCGGCGTCATTGGGGAAGCTATCAATAGTGACGCAATCATTAAAGGGCTAGAATCCTGTTTAAGTCAATTAAAGCCCGATAACTGGTTGCCAGCTGCCAATGCCATTCGTACGACTGATACTATACCTAAGGTAGCCAGTACGCAGGTTAAAGTTGATGCTCAGACGAGCTATTCTATTACTGGTATTTCAAAAGGTGCCGGTATGATTCGGCCTAATATGGCTACCATGTTAGGCTTTGTGGCTACTGATGCTCCTGTTTCGCAATCCTTGTTACAACAAATATTGGGCGAGTTAACAGATCGATCCTTTAATCGCATTACCGTAGATGGTGATACGTCAACCAATGATTGCTGTGTTTTAGTAGCAACAGGAACCTCAAACTCAGAGTTGATAGACTCTAAAGACCATCCTCACTTTGAAAAGCTTTATGAAGCGCTTGAAGACGTCTTTTTGCGTTTAGCAACGTTAATTGTGCGTGATGGGGAAGGGGCGACTAAATTTATTACGGTGAAAGTTACTGGGGGTAAAACGACTCAGGATTGTTGCGATGTGGCCTACGCTGTTGCTCATTCACCACTCGTTAAAACAGCTTTCTTTGCCAGCGATCCAAACTGGGGTCGTATTGTTGCAGCGGTGGGTTACTCAGGTGCTGAACATCTTGATGCTAACCAAGTCAGTGTGAAACTTGATGATGTTGCCATTTGTACCCGAGGACAACTAGACCCAAGTTATACGGAAGCGCAAGGGCAAGAGGTGATGAGTCGGCCTGAAATCACCATTGAGATTGATTTAGGCCTGGGTGAAGCGAGTGATACGGTCTACACGTGTGACTTATCTCATGACTATGTCAGCATCAATGCCGATTATCGAAGTTAAAGTTGACTGTAGTTTGCACTAATTTGGTTAATTATAGTTAGGTCATAAAAAAATGGCTTTTGTAATGTTTGTACAGCTAATTAACAAATAGTGTTTATTAACTGACTTCTGTAACTGAAGATTACAAATTGAATATAGATAGCAATGTAAAGTTGTCTTTATAATTAACTTTGATATAACAAGTTGTGATTTATAATATTTGTTTTTCATTTAATTTTAAGTTATTAGTTTTAAGCTATTAGTAATAAGTTAGTTTCTAGCTATAAATCTTTTTTATCGAAATAGATTTATATTGGTGTGTTGTTTTATTTTTATGATTCGCAATTATTTTCAATTTCTAGTTGTTCTATTTTCAATTATCTAAGGGGTTATTTATGAAATATTTATTATCATCTGTTTTACTTGCAACGGTTGCTTTAGCTGGTTGTACGACCACTCAATATGACGACGAGCGTGCTATGGTGGTCGATGGTGAAGCCAAAGTGGTTAAGGTTATTGATATCCCTAGCATTAAAATCGAAGTTGATCCTAATAAAGCAGTGTGTAACTTAACTGCTACTGATGGTTCTGTGGTTCAAAGTGAATGTTTACAGTATCGTCAGCCATTCCAGAAAAACTTCAATACACTTTCTGGTGACATCCAAGGTTTTACCTTTGAGCCAGGATACCGTTACTTATTAGATATCCGCCAAGAAGCTGTTAAAGATGAAACGGATGGTGTGGTTAGACCTGTATGGATTTTAAACGACGTTATCTCTAAAACTTCTGAAAAACTTTAATTTAATCTTAAATTTTCTAAGCTTATGATGTGGTAATTTATTATTTATCCACTTAACGATATCAAAATATTTTATGAAAAGGCACTCTAAATATTAGGGTGCTTTTTTATAACTCATGGTTTTGAACTCATGCCTCTCTATAAAATACTCTATCCTTGTTAGACTTAGTTTGAATCACTGATCCAACTATTTTGAGCGTTTTATTTGTATTACTTTGACGGTTCTTAATTTGCTATAAGAGACTTTTTAGGCACTAATTGTCGCTTTCATTTTTAAAGTGATCTGCAAACAAGTCTGCAAGGTAGCGAGCCAACGCATAAGGAATATCATGTCCTAGACCGGGTATTAATTTAAAGTCAGCATGGGGGATGGTTTTTGAAAGACTGTTTCCGTGAGCAGGGGGCAATAATCTATCATTTTCACCGTGCACTATTAAGGTGGGTTGTTTGATAAGCTTGTCTATATCTACTAATGATCCGGTCGCTAAAACAGCCAATAATTGACGTGACACCCCTTTAGGATAAAAACGGCGCTTATACAATAGTTTTGCCTTCTTTAAAGCGAGGCGTTCATCAAACAAGTCTGGCGAACCAATGACTCTCTGCATGTCAACATTATCATATATAATCTTTTTAGGATCTTTGTCGTCTGGGAGCGGCTTAGTCAACGCTCTGATAGCATCCAGCTTAGGTGGTGGAAGAAAAGGTTTATTATTGCTAGTAGCAAGTAGCCCTAACTTGGTAATTCTATGTGGGTATTGCGAGGCTAAAATTTGCGCAATCATACCGCCCATTGACATTCCTAAGACATGACAATGTTCAATTTCAAGCGCATTGAGAAGCTGATTCACATCCTCGCTCATGTCAAACAGCGTATAGGGGATGCTCTTATCATCTATGCTCAAAGGAAGACCCAACTTAAACTTTGATAATAGTTTTAATTTCTTAGCAGCACTTTGATATTCTTTAGTCAGTTTATTTTTATGCTTAAGCTTACTAGATTTGCCGATGTCTCTATTATCAAATCGAATCACTTGAAAGCCAGATTCAATCAAGCGTTTGCAAAAAACATTTGACCATACTAAGGATTGAGCACCTAGACCCATAATCAATAAGATGATCGGATCCCCTTCGTTACCACCCCGTTCTAGATAAAACTTATATTTTGGCGTCCTAATCTTATGAACTTGCATAAATTCCGCATATTTTGACGGTTTGGTTTTAATGTCATAAATTGAATTGGTTTTAGGCATAAAATAAAGACCTAGAGCTTAGTCATTAACTAAAGACAGAATAAAAGATAAGGATTAATGTATTACAGATAACGATTTGAATAGGAGTATTATGCATTTATAGTCAGTGAATTACTTAATGGTTACAGTGTTGACCTCGTTAAGCCTGCTCTCGTATTACTTGCTACTTGCACTCGGTTGCCTTGTAACCATTTCAGACTTCTTTGACTAAAAATTATTCGATGACTAAAGGGTAGGATATATCAAAGTGATTACGATTGTATGAAGTGACAAGCGTATATAATAAATGATCATACCGAGCTTACTATTATGAGGCGTTCATGATGAGGCATTCATGATTCGATGATGTAAGTTCAATCTAACATGCCTTATTCTAAATTAGATAGCAAGCATATGGTTTTTTAACTGAGCTACGATGTAGGGCTGAAAATATTCTGGAATATCATGCGCCATACCTTTCACAAGTTTAAAGTGGGCATTAGGGATGTCTTTAGCGACATTTTTACCATGCGAGGGAGGCAAAAGACCATCCTCACTGCCGTGCATCACTAAGGTTGGGGCTTTGACGTGTTTGCTATAGTCTTGAACAGAGCCTGTCATCAGTATAGCGGTCAGTTGCTGCAATGATCCGCGTGGGTAAAAGCAGCGGTGGTATCTTAATCGTGCTAGATTCGCCACTAATTCCTCATCAATGTGCCCTTGAGATCCTACTGTTTTGATAAACCACTTACCATGATCAACCATGTCTTCCTCTTCACCACTTTGAGGACGTTTGATAAGGGTATAAAGCTGTTTCGGACGAGGCGGGCTTAAAAAAGGCTTGTTATTGGTTGAGAAAATTAGGGCCAAGCGATTGACTAAATGGGGATGCTTTGCCGCTAATATTTGAGCAATGATACCGCCCATTGACGCTCCAAGCACATGCACTTGTCGTAGACCTAATGCATGAATTAAATAAACGGCATCATCGGCCATATCAGTTAATAGATAGGGCACGGGTGTCTTAGAATTATCCAATCCGAACTGAAGCTTGAACATGGCAGACAAGGTATTTACTGGTGGTAGATCCTTGCGTTTAATCTTTGTCGAAAGACCAATATCTCGATTGTCATAACGAATGACATAGAAGCCTGCTTCAATAAGCCGTTTTAAAAAGGAATCAGGCCAAAATATCAGTTGCGAACCAAGTCCCATTATTAATAATAAAGGTGGATTATTTGGATTTCCACCTACTTCAACGCACAACTCAATTTCCTCAGATACTTCTATCATTGCCTGTTTCATAAAATCTGAGAGAGGAGAAGGATACCATTCAGGTTCGAGTTTAGTTATTGGCATTATTGATATCAATCCTTTAAATGATAATCATAGGTAATAATACTGAACCTTAACTACTGAAATTTAAATACTGAAGCTTAAGATAATTAGTTTAGCTAAACAGTTAATATCACTAATGAGACGCTATATTTCAAGCATTTCAAAGTCTAACTTACCCACACCGCATTCAGGACACGTCCAATCATCTGGGATATCTTCCCATTTGGTTCCTGGAGCGATACCTTCTTCAGGACAGCCCAACGCCTCATCATATACCCAACCACAAATAATACATTCCCATTTCTTCATCGTATCATCTCTAATATAAATAAGTTATAAGTTATTATGAGCTCATTAAATTTCAATAAATAGAAAGCTAAAATTTCAAAAAATTGAAAGCTCTTTAAAATAAAGAATTTCGATTATAGCAAACAAGGCTTTTAACAGGTACTAAATTGTCGTTTTCGATTATTACAGATACTTAGCGAGAACTTGACGATAATAAATTTGTAAAAAAGAAGGTTCGAGTAGGTAGTATAACCATAGACTGGTAGCGATTTAGGTCAACCGAATATAAAAAATGACTAGTGTAGGCTTACCGAGGTGAATACGGTTACTTAATAATTGACGCATACCTATAAATGCAGCTCAGTTGCTAATCAGACTGTGTTAGAATTAGCACGGTCCAAAACACTCATTTGTAGCGGAAAACGTCATGACTGAACCTTCAGAAAATCTTTCAAACAATCAAGCAAATACTCAAGCAAATAATCAATCGAATAATCAATCGAATAATCAATCGAATAATCAATCGAATAATCAAACCAATATTCCTAAAGATCCGACAGGCTTTGGAAATCAAAACTCCGCTCAACAACAGCTTATGAAAGCCAAACTTTGGGATGCCATTCGAACAGTCCCTAACTTTCCAAAACCTGGTATAGATTTTTATGATATCACCCCTTTACTGCTCAATCATATCAATGATGTGATTGATGCTATGTTAGGGGCATTGCCAACAGGGATGTTAGATGATGTAGATTGCCTAGTGGCTATCGAGGCACGTGGGTTTATATTTGCCAGCTTATTAGCAGGTCGTCTTGGCAAAGGGATGATGTTATTACGTAAGCCCGGCAAATTACCGCCGCCGGTGGCTAATAAATCTTATGCTTTAGAGTACGGCAGTGATACGCTTGAAATTCAAGATGGCATGTCTTCAAAAAAGGTATTATTAGTCGATGATATCTTAGCAACTGGAGGTACCTTAAAGACCGCTTACCATTTGTGTCGTGAAGCGGGTCATGACGTTTTTGGGGTTCTGGTGTTACTAGATCTAGTTGAGTTACATGATGCTTTCCCCGTTCCCGTCTATAGCGTACTTGAGGGTTAAGCCTTTATATACCAAATCTAAGAAATAATTTATCTTAAATGATAATACTCTAAGAAGGTATTAAACGGTATCAGCGCAATAAAAACTCTACGTTTTCACGTAGAGTTTTTTAATAAAGTCTGGTTGTAATAGATAGGTTGTTTATGGGGCTATATAAAAATTGACTAACCCTATCATTTATTTTCTATTTGCTCAGTTTCTGAAGCGCTTTCGCCAGCTCATCACGGGCGCTAATAAATCCATCAATTCCTTTTGGTAAAAGGTGCTGAGTGATGCTGTCTTGCTCATAAGCGCTATTGAACTCATCGGCTGATAGACTGACTTTTGGCATGGTATCACTTATCATATCAGGGGATAAGACACGCGTCACAGAGGCATCTAAAGTGGCTAAATCATCTAATAATTCTGGGGATATGGTCAATAGGTCACAGCCTGCTAGTGCTAATATTTGATCAACGCTTCTAAAGCTTGCGCCCATAACCTGTGTATCATAACCATGTTGCTTGTAGTATTGGTAGGTGCGTTTTACAGATTGTACGCCCATATCATCACTCACGGGTATGATTTGACGATTTTGTTCACGCTTTTGCCAGTCTAAAATACGGCCGACAAAGGGAGAGATTAAGGTCACACCAGCATCAGCACATGCTACCGCTTGATGCTGACCAAATATCAAAGTTAAATTACAGTGAATTCCTTCTTTCTCTAACTGTTCTGCCGCTTTGATGCCTTGCCAAGTGGCGGCAATCTTGATTAATATACGGTCTTTATTAACGCCAGCTCGCTCGTAAGCTTCCATAAACTCGTGGGCTTTAGCAATAGTTGCATCGGTATCATAAGATAGTCGAGCATCAACCTCAGTAGACACTCGACCTTCGATAAGCTGTAAAATATCACAACCTACCTGAATAGTAAGCGCATCGATGACTTTATCAATCATAGTGTCGCCCTGATCCGAAAAGCGATTTAGGGTGTCAGAGAGCATCGCTTGTTTATCTGGATGGGTAAGTGCTTTGGTAATAAGGCTAGGGTTGGTTGTGGCATCTACTGGCTTTAGGCGAGCAATAGCACTTAAATCACCAGTATCAGCAACAATGGTCGTCATGGTTTGTAATTGTGATAAGGCACTCATCATATATTCCTAAATAATATTAATGGGATTAAAACGTCAAGAACATTGGTTAATTTTAGTTGGATTAGTTTACAATATAATCATTCATAAAACGGATTATAAAATGTTTTAGAAATTTAACGCCGCTATCTTAACAGGGCTTAAGTTTGATATAGTTGTTTTATTATGAACGAAAGAGTAGAAAAAAATGAAACTTGAAAATGGCTAGTAAAATTTAAAGTGGCTAGTAAAGTTTAAGGGGTTACTAACATTTAAAGCAGTTAGCAAAATAAGCAAGGCTTGTGCTGAAGAATATTAGTCATCGCTGTATCTAAAGACAAATAACGACTATAATCAAGCTTGAAATATTTATAGTTACAAAACAGTCAAATTTATGACCTTAAATGGTTTAAATAATTATAACATGACCTATAGGCTTTTTTATGACTTCGTCGACAAACAACGATAAAAAAACAACTGAAAACCACGCAGTACCAGAAGACATGCTTAATGAATTGCGTCAAAAAATAGATCAGGTAGACGGTGAAATACTGCAGTTGATCAGTAACCGTGCCAAGATTGCTCAACAAGTAGGATCTATTAAGAAAGAACACTCTCAAGAAGTTGAGTCTAACCCTATTTTTTATCGTCCAGAGCGGGAAGCTCAGGTGTTAAAAAATATTATGAAACGCAATCAAGCGTCAGACAGTCCCATTAGTGACGAAAAAATGGCACGGTTGTTTCGCGAAATTATGTCGGTATGTCTAGACTTAGAAGCACCGCAAAAGATTGCTTTTTTAGGCCCGGTGGGCACATTTACCCATGCAGCAGCGCTGAAACACTTTGGTAAAGCGTCTACCACAGTGCCATTGACTACCATTACCGATGTCTTTCGAGAAGTAGAGTCAGGCTCTGCCATGTATGGTGTG
Organism: Psychrobacter sp. CX5; assembly: GCF_057621535.2. Classification (NCBI taxonomy): domain Bacteria; kingdom Pseudomonadati; phylum Pseudomonadota; class Gammaproteobacteria; order Moraxellales; family Moraxellaceae; genus Psychrobacter; species Psychrobacter sp. CX5. The sequence continues at coordinate 2,753,833 of NZ_CM177735.1, forward strand.
GTACCTGTTGAAAACTCTTCTGAAGGCGTGGTCAATCATACCTTAGATGGGTTCTTATCATCGACCTTAAAAATTATTGGCGAAGTTGAGTTACCAATTCATCAAAACTTCTTAGTGGCAGAGCATACTAAAATTGACAGCTTAAGCCGAATATACTCACATCAGCAATCCCTGGCACAATGCCGTCATTGGTTAGATGTTAATTATCCTAATGTAGAGCGCGTTCAAGTTTCAAGTAACGGAGAGGCGGCGCGTCGTCTTAAAAACGAATGGCATTCTGCTGCCATAGCAGGTGATGTAGCGGTTGCTGAATATGGTCTACATAAGTTGCATGAAAATATCGAAGACAATCCTGGTAATACCACTCGCTTTTTGATCATTGGTCATGAAGATATCGCCCCATCAGGTCATGATAAAACCTCCATATTGGTCTCCGCTCATAATAAAGCGGGCGCGCTTATAGAAATTCTTAAGCCACTATCAAAACATGGTGTCTCGATGACCAGTATCGAAACTCGTCCAGAGCGTCCGAATAAGTGGGCGTATGTGTTCTTTATCGATATGGAAGGCCATATTAATGACGACAATGTTCGCGCCGCTATTGATGAAATTAGACCGATGGTTCGTGACGTTCGTATCTTAGGTTCTTACCCGCAAGCAGTCATCTAAATCCATAATCATCCCCTGAATTTGTCATGCTAAGAGACTAGGTCAACTGACCGTTAATTATAAGGTAACCTTATGAGTCAAAAAACATTTTTAATCCCTGCCTATGACAGTATTTTAGGTCTGCAAGCTTACAAAGTTGGTAAATCAGTTGAGGAGCTCAAGCGTGAGTATGAGGTTAATGATGTTTTGAAGCTTGCCAGCAATGAAAACCCGCTTGGTTGCTCGCCTTATGTCACCTTAGCGATTACACAACAGCTAACGCAGCTAGCACGTTATCCTGATGGATATGGGTATGAGCTTAAGCAAGCCATTGCAGGGTTTACCGATACAAATATCAATCAGATTACCTTAGGTAATGGATCTAATGATTTATTAGATATCATAGCCCGTACTTTTGTGAATAGTGAAGATGCTATTGTGTATAGTGAATACGCATTTATCGTCTATTCTATGTTGGCAAAAATCTTGGGTGCATCGGGTGTAGAAGTGCCTGCAAAGCGCTATGGTCATGATTTAGATGCTATGTTGACTGCGGTGCAAAATACCCCAAATACGCGCTTGGTATTTATTGCCAATCCAAATAATCCAACAGGGACTTTGTTGACGCGCGAAGAGATACGACACTTCATTGAGCAAGTTCCTGATGATGTACTGGTGGTACTAGATGAAGCCTATGTGGAATATAGCCCTGAAAGTAATAATCGCGACTTAATTGATCACTTCAATAATGTCATAATTGTTCGAACTTTTTCAAAAGCTTATGGTTTAGCAGGGCTACGGGTGGGCTATGCTCTAAGCCATCCAGATGTGGCTGATATGCTAAATAGAGTGAGACAACCCTTTAATGTGAGCTTATTGGCCCAGTCTGCTGCCATTGCTGCTCTTGATGATCAAGACTTCATCGCAAAAGTGCATAAGCTAAATGAAGGTCAGATGCGTTGGCTATGCAAACAATTTGATGCATTGGGATTAGGCTTTGTTAAGTCACATGCGAACTTTGTCATGGTTAATGTGGGCGATGCAGAGGGTATCAATGAGGCCCTTCTTAAGCAAGGTATTATTGTGCGTCCTTTATCAGGGTATGGACTAGATGAGTGGCTGCGTATTACGGTGGGAACGCCGGAGGACAATACGCGTCTTATTGATACCTTACGTGACACCCTTGAGTCACTTTAATACTAAAGCTGGATAATTAGATTTTATTCTTGAATTAGTGTTCTTTATTCCATGGTTCTCAAAGAGTATAAAAGGCTATCAAGGTTTATAGACTTTTGAAAGACTCAAGAATGAATTTCTCAACTATAATTGTATTCACATTTTTTATACTCATATATTTTTTATATTCATATAAAGTAAGATAGGTTAATTGACTATGTTGTTTGATCAGGTTTGTATTATTGGTCTCGGCCTAATTGGCGCAAGCCTAGCTCAAGCAATAAAAGATAGACAAATATCAAAGAAACTGGTGGCTGTCGATAAACACGAACCTAGTTTGAAAGCAGCTATAGAAGCGAATGTCATCGATGCGGGCGATACTAAGCTTGAGTCTGTGGTAGCGGGCAGTGACTGTATCATTATTGCGATACCCGTTAAGGCTGTAGAAGTGGCCTTAGCAGATATAGAACAATCTATGCAGCGGGGTTTAATAAGCACTAACTGTATCATCAGTGACGTTTGTAGCACCAAACAAAATGTAGTAGATGCCGCTGCATCTGTCTTTATTGATCTACCTACTGGATTGGTGCCTGCTCATCCGATCGCTGGTGCCGAAAACTCAGGATTTCATGCAAGGCGTAGTGATTTATTTGTTAATCACAGTGTGATTATATGTGACTTGAAGTCTACTGCACCCTCTGCCATCTCTAAAATAAGCGAATTATGGCAAGGTGTGGGTGCGACTATTATGAAAATGGATGTCGCCCATCACGATGCCGTGTTGGCTTACACCAGTCACCTTCCGCACTTATTAGCATTCAATCTAGTGGATCAATTAGCCAGTCATGATGACAATATGGATATCTTTCGCTATGCAGCTGGCGGGTTTAGAGACTTTACCCGTATCGCTGCTAGTGACCCAGTAATGTGGCATGATATCTTTATCGCTAACAAACCTGCTTTACTACATGCGTTGGATGAATATAGTGAGTACTTAGCGAATTTAAGACGGTTAATTGACAATGATGATTCAACCCAACTTCTCGGGCTGCTAGGTAGAGCCCAATCAGCTAGGAAGCATTTTGGTCATATGCTGACCAGTACCCCTTATACTAAAAAATTAACAGACTCCTCTAATTCGGATAATGATATGGCGACATCAACCCACGGCTCTAGTACCTTTATTATTACCCCAAGTAGCACTATTAATGGCAGTATAACCGTGCCGGGTGATAAGTCTATCTCACATCGAAGTATTATGTTTGGTAGCTTGGCTCAAGGGGTGACGAGAGTCAGTGGCTTCTTGGAAGGTGAGGATGCTTTAGCGACCCTACAAGCATTTAGAGACATGGGCGTAACCATTGAAGGCCCTGAAAATGGTGAAGTGACGATTCATGGAGTCGGTATCCATGGTTTAAAAGCGAGTCGTACACCTTTGTATATGGGCAACTCTGGAACTACCATGCGCCTATTGTCAGGTATACTTGCTGCACAAAAGTTTGATAGTGTGCTAACCGGAGATGCCAGCTTATCCAAACGTCCGATGGAGCGTGTCGCAAATCCTTTAAGACAGATGGGGGCGATGATACAAACCACGGGTGAGCGCGGAACGGCTCCCATTAGTATTACCGGTAGTGACAAGCAAGGAAGTAAGCTTAAAGGTATCTCTTATGAGATGCCAATCGCATCAGCACAAGTTAAGTCATGTTTGTTACTTGCAGGGCTTTGGGCTGAGGGTACAACCACCGTTATTCAGCCGGAAATTAGCCGAGATCATACTGAGCGTATGCTTACCGCATTTGGGTATCCTGTTATCGTGGACGGTAACAAAATAAGCGTGGAAGGCGGAGGCCAATTAAGCGCTTGCGATATTGCAGTCCCAGCGGATATATCGTCTGCTGCCTTCTTTATGGTGGCAGGCTCTATTGCTAGAGACAGCGAGATTACTATTACCAAAGTAGGTATGAACCCTACGCGCACTGGTGTTATTGATATTCTAAAGTTGATGAATGCTGATATATCGATAAGTAATGAGACATTTGTCGGTGGTGAGCCTGTCGCCGATATTACAATAAGATCTGCACAACTTAAAGGCATAACTATCCCAGAAGCATTAGTACCCTTAGCAATAGATGAGTTTCCAGTATTATTTGTAGCCGCAAGCTGTGCGAGTGGTCAGACGGTGCTGACGGGAGCAAAAGAGCTGCGGGTTAAGGAGTCTGACCGTATTGCCGTCATGGCTGAAGGGCTGACTCAACTCGGTATTGACTGTACGGTAACGGAAGATGGTATTATCATTGAAGGCAAAGGGTCTGATACGGATCATGAGGTATTTGGCGGAGGTGAGATATCTTCTCACCATGATCACCGTATTGCCATGAGCTTTGCTATTGCAAGTTTAAGGGCAAGTGATACCATTACTATTCATGGTGTGGAAACGGTCAGCACCAGCTTTCCAGGCTTTGCAGAATTAGCGAATAAGATAGGAATGAATATCGCAACCAGAAATGTTTAATACAGATTTAATCTTTCATCAGTAGACAACCAAATAGACAACCAGTTTGAGTTTTTTTAAATGGTTTCCTAACAAGCAAGGAATGTTCAACAGACCCTAATTAAATAACGATTTTAAAGTAATAAAGGCCATCCAGTATTAGGGTGGCTTTCCTTTTTTATTTGGAACTCTAGCTATATTTAAGCCATCAGTTGTTTTTAGGATACGTAAAGGGTTATGCTGTTACTGAGCATGAACATACTACTATTTTCTTAAGATCCAGTCGTCTCTCAAGCATATCAAGCTTTATAGAGAACACGCTCTCGTTATTGGATGTTTAATATGTCACTCGCTACACCGACTAATAGCACGCCAGAAAAACCTAAATCTACTGTCATTCAGACTACCAGCCAAGGTATCATTACGGCGTTAGCTGCATTTTTGATATGGGGCAACTTCCCATTTTATTTTAAGCAATTAGGTCACTATAATGCGGTTGAAATTATAGGTCATCGTATCATTTGGACCTTTGTTTGTCTTATAGTGGTTTTGACCATCAAAAAACAATGGCAGTGGATTGAGACTCTAAAGTCGAACCCTAAAATAATAGGTATCACCCTTGTGTCGGGTCTTATTATTGCCTTAAACTGGCTAACCTATGTATGGGCAGTCAATGCCAATCAAATCTTAGAGGCGAGTCTCGGTTATTTTATTAGTCCCCTTATTGGTATTTTGCTATCGTTAGTATTGCTGCAAGAAAGATTGCGTCCTTTGCAGTGGATTGCTGTCGGTTTTGCCATATCTTCGGTGATTATTCAGGTTATTATGTTAGGTAAACTACCTTGGGTATCGCTAGTGCTTGCAGGATCTTTTAGTGTGTATGGCGTCATGCAAAGACGAACACCCTTAAAAGCGTTAGATGCTTTGTTTTTAGAAACAGCCTTATTAGTTCCCCTATGTATTTGGTGGTTTATGACGTCAGATGTTGCAAGCTCTTCCCTATCTTTTTGGTTTAGTAGTGACATATGGTTTTTAATGTTAGCAGGACCAGTGACATTAGTACCTTTACTACTGTTTAATAAGTCGACGAAGATGGTTGCTTTTAGTATCTTAAGCTTTATGAACTACCTGACGCCTACCATCATCTTTTTGTTAGCAGTGTTTTATTACCATGAACCTTTTGATACTAAACGATTAATGATATTTGGGTTAATTTGGATTGGTTTGGTGATATTTAGTATAGATCTATGGCGCAATCGTCCTAGCAAATTACTCAAAAATCTTGAATCCGAACAAAGATAATGATATTGGATTAAATAGTATCCCTTAAAGGCTGTCAAAAAAATATTAAATAAATGAACGAATGAAGTAGGAACCTATGAAACAAGCTGATGAAGTAAAAATAAGGGGTCTTAAGGTTGACGCGGTAATAGGGGTGTTTGACTGGGAGCGAGCGATTGAACAGTCTTTAGTGATTGATGTCACAATGAAAACAGATATTAGTGCTGCCGCTGCGAGTGATAATATTGAAGATGCTATCAATTACAAAGAAGTGTGTGATGATATAACCTTATGGTGCAAAGATACCAAGGCATTACTGGTTGAGAAACTGGCAGAAATTATTGCACAGGGGTTACTAAGTAAATATAACACCCATGAGGTTGAGGTATGTGTGGCTAAACCGACGGCTATTAAAGAAGCAGATGCTGTCGCTGTACAAATCGTACGTAGCACTAAATAATCCATAAAACCAAGTTATCATCCACGGGAAGTCCTATTGATGGATAGTATCAGCCAAGACGCGATGAGTGAGCAAAAGAGAAAGAGAAATAATGTTAATAAAAATAGCCTAAGCGAAGGTAAGCAGAGTATATTTAACCAACTAAAAAATAATGCACAACAAATATCTCTTAGCTCACCTTATCAAACAATGTCAAACGCACCTTGTGAGTCAATTTTTAACGCTATTAAGCCGCTCAATCAACTTGAAAGTAGCAACGCGATCGGCGTTTTAATAGCGCTTGGCAGCAATTTGAATGCTCCGCAGGCTCTAGCCTTAACGAGAGAGATTCTCCAATCTGAGTATGGAAATATTCGGTGGTCTACCGAATTTATTAACCCAGATTATACCGCCACAGTGTCAAACCCTAAACCTGACTATACAAATCAATGTGGTTACTTCACCCTTGATAGTAACAATAAAGTAGCTGACTTATATTTAGATGAAGTCGTAATGCTCACCAAACGCATAGAGTCGCGGGTGCAGCAATATTTTAGTAAAGAGTTAAAAAGTGTTAAACAGCATACGCAAAATCGACAAGTTATTATTGATATCGATGTGCTGGCTATCAAAGCTGAGGAGGGGATGGTCGCTATTAGAGAACGCTACCCATTCAAAGCACATGAATGGGTAGGGATAAATGAACTAATCAATCAAGGTTGTTTCGACTAATCTATTTATTGATCATATCAAATTCATCCGCATTGATAATATGACAGTCCTTTGGCTTAAAACTTGGATCAAGCTTGATTATGGCATCTTGAAGCTCACTAATTCGTGTTTCAGATTGCTGAATATGATTGAGTATTTTAGCAAAAGCTTCTGCGACAGGATCTTCAGAGTCTGGATTTAATCCATACGCACTAAAGTCTAGTCTTTCCGTAATCCTTCTTTGTTCTTTACTTAGAGTTGCATTAATAGACTGAGTGTCAATGTTAGTAAGAGATGAGTCGATAGAAGTTTTATCCGAACCTTGATCAAGGCTTTGGTTCTTATTAGCTTGCGCTTCATCTAAAGACGTATCAGACTTTTGGTTAGCAGGTTGCGTACTTTGTGAAATCATTCTTGCTGCACTACCTACCATAGTAGCTTCAGCTGGGACTTCCTTGACGACCACCGCATTTGATCCAATTTTAGCATTTTTACCGACGGTAAAGGGGCCTAAGACTTTAGCTCCTGCCCCGACAATCACACCATCCTCTAGGGTAGGGTGACGTTTGCCATTGCCCAAAGAGACGCCACCAAGAGTCACGCCATGATATAACGTTACATCATCCCCAATCTTAGCCGTTTCACCAATGACAACGCCCATACCATGATCTATAAAAAATCGTCGGCCTATTTGAGCAGCAGGGTGGATTTCAATGCCTGTAATCATACGAGAGCCGTAAGAGATAGCACGTGCACTAAATTTAAAGTCTTTATTCCATAAATAATGTGCACCACGATGTAATAGTAATGCGTGAATACCCGGATAAGTTAATAAAACCTCAACACTATTTCGGGCGGCAGGGTCCCGATTAAAGACTGCGGCAATGTCTTCTTGTAATGAGGCTTTGGCGTGGCGTAGGGCTTTAAGTAATCTCATAATGTTATCTTGTAATTAATAATAGTTGTACTCAATAGGGCTATTTCTGCCCCAAGTAATAGGGTTAGAAATAACATATTATTGACAATCAAAAAATTATTTAACCTAATTGTACTCTAAATTCTAACATTCTAAATTCTACGGTTTACTTTAGCAATAATTGAATTTAATAGCTCAAACTCTTTTGTATCTAGTTGCAATCTAGATAGTAGCCTTGAAAGGCGATTTGGTAACGATCTTAAGGTGGTAGTATCAGTACTTTCAATTAACTCAAGTTCATACATTAAGTCTAATATTCGGGATTGTAAACTAAGCTTTTGTCCATGAGTAATGGCTGGCGAGTCCCATACTTGACGTAAAATGATATCAACCTTAGAGTCTAGTGGATTGGTTGTCCTATCGTTACTAGTATTATCAGTCATAGATGTGTTAACAGTCGCCTTTTCTGTTAGCGGTTGAAACGATGCGTCATTACTACTCATAAGCTGTTGATCATATTTGACAAAATGACTATAAAAGAAAGCGGCTATTACTTGAACGGCTGACGCTACGTTTAACACAGGGTACTCTGGGTTGGCATCAATTTGAATATGATAATCGGCCAGTGCTAATTCATCATTAGTCAATCCGCGATCTTCTCGGCCAAATAAGAGGGCAACCTTCATCGATTGGTTAAGGTCAGAACCTTTAGAATCCACCGTATTATAGGAATCAGTAAAGCGTGTTATAAGCTGCGCTGCTTGTGTCGGCGTGACCACAGGGCGTGGTATGTAACGTTGACGGCTACTGGCAGCAAACACTAACTGACAGTCGCTAATGGCCTCATCTAAATTCTCAACAATACGACAATTTTCCAACACACTCTGTGCGCCTGCGGCATGTGCAACACTCTCATCATCGATGGGATGTTTTGGATCGACCACCACCAAATCTTTTAAGCCCATTGTGAGCATGGCACGAGCAGCTGAACCAATATTAGCAGGTAAGGTGGTATTTACCATCACAATACGGATGCTCTCTAACAGTGAAGGTAGACATGAGACGTTATTATGACTTTTAGTAATAAGGGCGTGGTCTTGATCTTGTTTGTCAGTCGTCGGGTGCGTCATTGTATTTCCGATAGTCAGCGAATTATATTAAAGGATTTACTGCCAGAATAATAGAGATCTAAGCTTAACGGTGCTTAATAGGAATATTTTTGGAGATATTAAGGTGTTAAGATGATCAAGTTTAAAGATAAAAACGATTAAAATCTATGCGTTAAATTTTTTAACATCCGAATAACCTATCTTAATAGGTTGTAGAAAGCTAGTTAAAGCGAAAAACACAGCCAATAATATTATATAAGATAAGTCTGAACAGCAAAAAACCGCTAAGCATGACGCTCAACGGTTTCAAAAAAGCATGAAATTTAATTAATTTAAGATATACCTACTTATACGGCCCAGCAAGAGCATCCGAATGCACCAAAGAAGTCTTTAAGATTTGACACTGGCGCTTTTGATGCCCAAGCCTTCGCATGATTATGTCCATGTAGAGCACAAGCACTCGAGCAACCACATGAAGATGCCATGACGGCTTGATTTTGCATAGGCGCCAACGAATTTTTACCAGCATCTTCAGGATCAGCCCAAGCTGCGTAGCCACCGTACTGATTGACAGGTGACCAATCTGGCATAGCCGGTGGAAGTGGAGTGTCGAAGTCTTTAAACTCGCCAGCACCATAGACCGGCTTACCACCAACCACAGTGAGGTCTGAGGTCAAGTATGGGATTTCTTCATCGGGCACTTTAAAAAAGTCTTTGTTAGGTACGATGAAGTCTGCTAAGTGGCCTTCTTCAATACGTCCACGTTTGCCAACTTCATTGGTAAACCAGGCTACTTTTTCAGTCCACATACGCAGTGCTGTTTCGCGATCAAGCGTGTTATCTTGATCATATAGCTTCATACCACCGACTGTTTGACCATTGATTAACCAATTTAATGACACCCAAGGGTTATAGGAGGCAACCCGCGTCGCATCTGTACCGGCTGACACATTGACACCACTGTCCAGCATTTGCTTGATAGGTGGCGTGTTTGACGCCGCAGCAGTACCATAACGCTCAGCAAAATATTCACCTTGATACGCCATACGATGCTGTACCGCAATACCACCGCCTAACGCTGCAATACGATCTATATTGCGTTGAGAAATGGTTTCCGCATGGTCAAAGAACCAATTTAAACCTTCAAAAGGAATGTCCTTGCTGACCTTTTCGTACACATTGAGGGCGCGCTCAATGGTCTCATCATAGGTTGCATGGAGTCGCCAAGGCCATTTATTTTGAGCAAGAATACGGATGACTTCTTCAAGATCCTCTTCCATATTCGCAGGCATTTCTGGACGTGGCTGACGGAAATCTTCAAAGTCAGCGGCAGAGAATACCAACATCTCACCGGCACCATTGTGGCGGAAATAATCATCACCTTGTTTGTAAGTAGTGGTGGCTGTCCAATTTAAGAAATCTTCTTTTTCCTCATTTGGCTTCTGAGTGAACAGATTGTATGCCATGCGTACCGTTAATTGATCTTCATCATGAAGCTTCTGCACTACTTCATAATCATCTGGGAAGTTTTGAGAACCACCCCCAGCGTCAATAATACCGGTCACACCCAAACGATTAAGCTCACGCATGAAATGACGGGTTGAGTTTAGTTGATAGTCAAAGGGTAATTTTGGTCCTTTGGCAAGCGTCGCATAAAGAATAGATGCATTGGGTTTAGCGAGCAGCAAACCAGTGGGGTTGCCGTTCACATCGCGCTGTATTTCACCTCCAGGAGGCTCAGGCGTATCTTTGGTATATCCGACTGCGCGCAGAGCTGCTGCATTTAATAAAGCACGATCATAAAGGTGTAAAATAAAGACAGGAGTATCTGGTGCAACTTTATTAATTTCATCAATGGTCGGTAAACGTTTTTCAGCAAATTGATGCTCAGTGAATCCGCCTACGACACGTACCCATTGTGGCGCTGGCGTATTGTCTACTTGCTGCTTGAGCATAGCCATCGCATCTGCTAAAGAACGAACCCCATCCCAGCGCAGTTCCATATTGTAGTTTAGACCGCCACGGATAACATGAGTGTGGTTGTCGAATAATCCAGGAATGACACTGCGGCCTTTTAAGTTTATTGATTTCGTATTATCGCCGGCTAAGTCTAGTACTTCAGAATCATTGCCAACCTTGATAAAACGTCCCTCTTTGATAGCCACAGCCGTTGCTGTGGGGTTATTCGTATCGAGTGTAGTTATATTTCCGTTGTAATAAATAATATCTGGGTTTTTCATATTATTATCCTATTGTTGTTATGGGTAGAATGTCATCACTACTTTTAAAATTAAGCTTAGTTATCAGATGATGTATCAGTACTAGCTGGTGGATTGACTTGTTGAACTTCGGCCGAGGTATTAAAAAAATGTTGTTTGGCAAAAGGTATGGCTTGCTCGCCAATGAGCATACCGAGTAATCCAACCAACGCCCAGGTAGGTGGAGCAGGGGATCGTACATTGACAAAGTGATAAATCACTCCGACCAAAATACCCACAATTAAAGACGCAATATAAATTCTCATCATTTATACTCTAATGGTTTAAACAAAAAAAGGGATTAATCAAGCAGAGAATATTAATAAATAATATAAATATCTCATTTTGATTAACCCCTCATTTAAGCAGCTAATGATTTAGTAGTTAACGAGAAATAACCCGTTAATCTTTCATTAAACTGTTGGTTAAATTGCTACCAATAACATAATTAACCATTATTTAGCAGCTGGATTTGGACCCACGCTACCGGCAGCAGCAAAGCGAGCAGGTGCTTTATGTACCATAGTATAAGCATAATCGACACCCATACCATAAGCACCTGAATGCTCACGAACGATATCCATTACGGCATCATAAGTGGCTTTGTTAGCCCAATCGCGTTGCCATTCCAGCATAACCTGTTGCCATGTTACAGGGATAACACCGACTTGGATCATACGCTCCATAGCCCATTGATGTGCTTCGGCAGTCGTACCGCCAGAAGCATCCGCTACCATATAAATTTCGTAATCAGTATCTTGCAGACATGATAATGCGAAAGATAAGTTACAAACTTCAGTCCATAGACCAGATACGACGACCTTCTTACGACCATTTTTAGCATTTTCAGCTAACGCATCACGAACGTTTTGATCATCCCAAGAGTTCATTGAAGAACGCTCAAGAAGATTGTTTTCAGGATGTACTGCTAATAATTCAGGTAAAGTATGACCAGAGAAGCTGGCAGTTTCAACGGTAGTAATAGTGGTTGGAATATTAAAAGCTTTAGCCGCTTTAGCTAACCCAATGACATTATTTTTAAGCACTTGACGGTCAATAGACTGTACGCCAAACGCCATTTGAGGTTGTTGATCAATAAAAATCAGTTGACTGTTTTCTGGAGTTAGTAGTTCTAATTTAGTAGACATTTTAAAATTTCCTTTGTAATTATAAGTTATTCACTTATATTAATTTATTTTTTTGAAAAGCCAGTTAACCCAACAATAATGATAATCGAATTATATTAATAAAGGGGGTAACTAGCATAAGCTATCTGAATATCAATAACGTGAAGGATAGCTTAACTTATCTGGACACTTCATTTTATCCCTAACGTTAAGATTAAGGATGAAGTAAAGCGCCGATGCGAATTATTATAGTCGTATTAAATTATTCAAACAAGTGTCTATTTACAGTCGTAGTACAATGTAAATCCCTATTTTATAAGGGTTTAGAGAAGATATTAAACGAATGAAAAGATGGTGTATTAGGTGAAAATATTATCGTATAATTATAAATAACCTCAAGATTTTACGTCGTTTGAATTGCCAATAACTAAAATATTTACAATAAATTATTTAGAAATGCTTATAGGTATAAACTTAGATTATCTTTAAACATAAGGTGTTAAGAATACCAATAATAAATTATTTAGCGAGTTTAATTAGTTTTTAAAACATCAAAATAAATAGCTATATCAAAACTTAATTATTTAATATAAATTAAATCAGATTTAAATATTATTTAAAAATATATCGTTAAATCTCTCATCTAATTTCGCTTTTAATTTCGGTTTTAATTTAGCGTCATCTTATTATTTTGTTAGATTATTTTAGAAGTTAAAAAGATAGTATCGCACTGAAATAAGATAAAACATCAATAAAAAAGGCCTAAACACCGTAAAGTGTTTACGCCTTATTTATTATTCAAGGTATTAAAGCAGTCATATGATAATGAGTTATACGTATAGAGATTTGTATCGGTGATTATACGGTCATATTAAGTGCCCTTTGTGATGAATGCCATTTTTAATATAAAAGATAAGTCCTTATGAATAATGAAAATAAAGATTATCAGTATCAATCATACTACTCAGCTTCATTAAATTATCATCAGTCGGGTACAGTCGCCAGTCATCATTAAGACTGACGCTGGCAATAGCAAACGGCGTATATACATTTAACGCTATGGGTATACAGCCATCATTGTCTAAAGCAGTTACTGGATTGGAAGCCATGTCATATTCATTGCTATTATAGTACGCGTCCATACCACCCTCCATACGACTACTATCGTCGTTACTGTCTTCTATTACGGGGGCGCTAATAGTAGGTATATTATCTAACTGAGCTGGTTTTAATAAAGGAAGTAGAGCATCTAATAGTTGAGTATCTTCAGATTGGATTTTGATACTAATTTTCTTGATCCAGCGCTGACGACACTCAAGAAGGGTATAGGCATTGTCGAGTCTGGCAAACATACGACCATCTCGGTCGCGTACGCCTCCTTTTATGACAATCACCTCATCTACTTTTAGTTTATCTTTGATACGGTTGAAGCGTTCAGCATAGCAGCTAACCTCAAGACGTGCGGTACCATCATCCAACATAATGACGCAGCGATTGCCAAAGTTTGCAATGTCAATGATTAGCCCTGCAAATAAAGTACTACCATTATAACCTGTATCAGACAGATCATCTAAACGCGCATTCGCTGTATAAACCGCCACTTCTTTACGATATTGGTCAATCGGATGCCCAGTGAGGTAAAGACCTAACGTGTCCTTTTCAGCTTTAAGTCGATGCTTATCACCCCAAATGAGATCATGGTCTGTTGGCAAAGGAGGTGCAGTGGTCGCATTATCAACTTCGCTAAACAGATCCATCATACCGAGCTCATTGTTTTGACGCTCCTGTTCTGCTGCCTGAACTGCGCTCGGTAATTGAGCCATCAATGCACCTCGGATTTGATGACGCTGATCGGCCTCTAGATCAGGGCGCAGTGTCATGGCAAAGTCATCAAAACAGCCTGATTTTATTAAAGCCTCTAAGGTGCGTTTATTGACCTTTTTGATATCTACCCGTCGACAAAAATCATAAAGATCTGAGAATTTGCCTCCTGATTGACGGGCTTGAACAATCGATTCTACCGCGCCTTCACCGACCCCTTTTATAGCCCCTAGTCCGTAAATGATGTTGGTAGGAGTATCGGCCACAAAATGCCATTCACTACGGTTAACTGAAGGATTGTCGACGGTTAAATTAAAATTCTCTCGGCAGTCATTAATAAAGAACACCACGTTGTCAGTGTTGTTCATATCTGAAGTGAGTACCGCTGCCATAAACTCAGCAGGATAGTAGTGCTTTAAGTACGCAGTTTGATAAGCAAGAACCCCATAAGCGGCTGAATGTGACTTATTAAAGCCATAACCCGCAAACTTCTCCATCAGATCAAACACGCCACCTGATACCACAGGGTCGATACCTTGATCCGTGGCGCCAGAGACAAAAATGTTACGCTGTTTGGCCATCTCTTCTGGTTTTTTCTTACCCATCGCACGGCGTAGCATATCGGCACCACCAAGACTATAGCCTGCCATAACCTGTGAGATCTGCATGACTTGCTCTTGGTAGACAATAACGCCGTTAGTGTTCTCTAAGATAGGCTCAAGATTAGGATGGTCGTAAACAACCTCTTCCCGTCCATGCTTACGGTCAATGTACATCTCGACCATGCCAGCATCTAATGGACCAGGTCGGTATAACGCACACATTGCAATAACGTCTTCAATGTTAGTCGGCTTAAGCTTAGTCAGATATTTCTTCATGCCTGAGCTTTCTAATTGGAAAACGGCGGTCGTCTTAGCCTCTTGCAATAGAGTATAGGCATTAGGGTCATCAAGAGGCAGATCTTCAAGCTCTATTGGTGGTTTTGACTCACGAGCACGGCGCTCATTGATATTCTTTACAGCAGCATTAATAACCGTTAAGTTGCGTAGCCCCAAAAAGTCAAATTTCACTAAACCCACAGACTCAACGTCATCTTTATCAAACTGGCTGACCCTATGACCTTCATCATCACAGTATATAGCACAGAAGTCAGTAATTTTATTGGGAGCAATTAAAACGCCACCTGCATGCTTACCCACATTACGAGTAATGCCCTCAAGCTTAATCGCCATCTCCCATATTTCATTGGCATCTTCATAGTCCATATTATCAGGATTGGACAGTAAGTCTTTTAATTGAGGCTCTTCAAGCAGGGCATCTTGTAATGAAATACCAGGTGTTTTTGGAATAAGTTTGGATATTTTATCGGCAAGTCCATACGACTTACTTTGTACCCGTGCCACATCACGAACCACAGCTTTGGCGGCCATCGTACCAAACGTAATAATCTGCGAAACCGCTTCACGTCCATATTGACTTGCCACATACTCGATGACTCGGTCTCGACCTTCGATACAAAAGTCAATATCAAAATCTGGCATGGAAACCCGCTCAGGATTCAAAAAGCGCTCAAAAAGCAAGTCGTAGTGCAAGGGATCAAGATCAGTAATATTAAGCGCATAAGCGACAAGAGACCCTGCTCCAGAGCCACGTCCAGGACCAACAGGCACTCCATTGGCCTTGGCCCAGCGGATAAAGTCCATCACGATTAAGAAATAACCCGGGAACCCCATCTCAAGAATAATACTAAGCTCATGTTCTAGGCGCTCATCATAAGGCTTTCTTATATCGGGCCAGCTGTCATCTCGCTGGTCGACCGGATATAGTTTATTAAGCCTTGCATCAAGTCCACGTTGGGATTCTGCACGGAAGAACGACTCAATGGTTTCTCCCTCAGGAATAGGAAACTCGGGTAAGACGTTGATGCCTAGTGTCAAAGTGACATTACAGCGCTGCGCCAAAATAACAGTATTATCGATGACTTGGGGGATATCAGAGAATAACTGCGTCATTTGCTCTTGAGTCTTTAGGTATTGCTCACTAGAGTAATCATGAGGTCGATTGGGGTCTGCCAATACATGAGAAGAGGCAATACACACACGTGCTTCATGGGCATCAAAATCTTCTTCATTCAAAAAGCGCACATCATTGTGGGCAACAATAGGGATGCCATGACGACTACCTGCATTAATTGCCTGTTCAATATACGTATCTTCATTGATGCGTTGTGTACGCTTTATCGCAAAGTACAGTCTATCGGCAAACACCGATTGATAATCGCTGATGAGTTGATGCCCACGCTCAGGGTTTGAACCCAAAAGGGCCTGTCCAACATCTGATCTTTCGGTAAATAAAATAATGACACCTTCAGGATTAGCAAATAGGTGTTCTTTATTAATGATCGGCACGCCTCTATTTTCAGGATTCATCCGCCCTTCAGTAAACCCTAGGGACACAATGCGGGTAATACTTTGATAGCCTTCATTATTCATTGCCAATAAAGTCAAGTGCGTCGATTCGTCATCCAGAACAACTTCAGTACCAATGATTGGCTTGATACCCGCATCTAAGCAAGCACGATAAAACTTGACCGTCGCATACAAGTTTGATGAGTCTGTGAGTGCCAACGCTGTCTGTCCATCAGCAGCCGCCGCTTTGACCAAGGGTTTAATGCGAATAATTGAGTCAGTGATTGAAAACTCACTGTGAATTCCGAGATGTACAAACGCCATATGCGACCTGATTGTCTTAATAATTGTTTAAATGTTTGTCTATATTATTGTATTCATGACATTGAAAATAAGATAGCTTAGTTATAGCAGATCAGATTGCGCTAAATCTTATCGAGTTATAAAATTTATATATTTCAATGTATTAGATAGTTTAATAGGGGACCAGATTATAGAATATTTACCAAGAAGTGGTCATAAATAAGTAGGAATAGAACTATAGCATTTTTATCATTTTTCAGCCATAGCTAGTTAGTGAGGGGCAGTCCGGGTTTTATACAAATAAGATCGATTTAGAGGTTTTAATCAGGTACTTATTTAGAAGATGGGATAGGTTTAATTAATGAAAATGTTGTGCCCACAGTTAGATAATCAATAGTATAATGCCATTGTAGAATAAGGGTTTCAAATTTATATCAATATTCTTTAACAACAGAATTAACATCATTCATCAGGTTATAGCTTGAAAACACAGTATCTCCCAAGTCAATTAAAACAATAACTAGATTCGAATACGTTGAATTCTTCGTTGATATTGAATCCAAGCCCACTGAGTCAAAATTGACCATACTTCATTTTGCGCAGACTATATATTGTGATACCCATAAAAATCATTAAGATAATTCAGACTAATTGAATTTCTTATAAAACACATAGATAACATATTTCGTCAAGTCTCAGGTTGCTATAGTCTTTCTAGACGCTGTTTAAATGAGAAGTAAAGCGATATTAATTTCTATTCTTAACACTTCATTATGCAAATAATTAAGATTGTCTAAATTATGAGCATCCATGGAATAAACAATAGAAGATCTCATCTAACGACCTAATAATGTTCATCTAGTTACTTAATAGCGTCATCGATTGTGGTAATCTTACGATTTATGTAGTCATAAATTATATGTTGTGTGGCAGGGTTAGGTTTTAGGTTGTCAATATCAAAAATAGCCTTAGTTATTCTTTGGTTTTTCGTCACTCATCAATCACTACTTTGTTTACTAACGTAGTCATAATAGTAGACCTTAGGTAAAACATGGATTTATTATATATCTTATATAATACTGTAAATACCCCATTCTTAACACAACATCATCGTAGAATAATTAAGCCACCTGTCTATACTCAGCAGGTGTCATATCATTAAGCAAATCATGAGGTCTTTGGGTGTTATAAACCTTGATCCAATCTTCAGTCAGTTGACTGACCTCATTTAAGTTATTAAATAAGTAACAATCTAAAACCTCATTACGATAACTGCGATTAAACCTTTCAATATATGCATTTTAATAAGGACAGCCAGGCTCAATATAGTCAATAAAGATATCATGAGCCGCTGCCCAATCAGTAAATGTGCTAGAAGTGAACTCACTACCATTATCCACACGGATTTTCTTAGGATAGCCATGCCACTGGGCTAACTGATCAAGATACCGGATCACTCTTAAAGATGGCATACTGGTGCCAATATCAATGCCTAATACTTCACGGTTATAATCATCAATCACGTTAAAGGTTCGAAAGCGAATGTTGTTATGAAGCTTGTCACTCATGAAATCCATTGACCACGTATGGCCCATTGCATTTGCTACAATTAGCGGCTGAGGGTTGCGTGCTGGTAGACGTCTTTTAGACTTACGACGTAGGTTTAATCTCAAAGCCGTATAGACACGGTGTACGCGTTTGTGATTCCATGAATAACCAAGCTTGCGTATGCGTTTAAAGCATTTTGGGAAACCCCAACGGTTAAGTTTGTCAGTGAGCTCATTTAAAACATTAATAATCTCACTATCATCAGACAGCTTAGGCTGATAGTAGTATGCTGTCCGACTGATACAGACTGCCTGACAGCTAACTGATATACTAACCCCATGCTGCGCCTGTAATTCCTGCACCAAGACTTTGCGTTCGTGGACAGGCGCTATAGCTTTTTTATAATCTCTTCCTGCATTTGTGCCTTTAAGCTTAGGTCAGCATACATCTGCTTAAGTCTGCGATTTTCTTCTTCAAGCTCTTTTAAGCGTTTAACGTCAGACGCTTCCATGCCACCATACTTAGCTTTAACTTCGCTACCGCTCGCCTTGCGTCACTAAAACAGTCTCCCAGACTGTTTTTTAACGTTCCTCATTATAAAAGTCGAGCTAGCAATCCCGTATTTACGGCACAGCTCTTTTGCAGGTATCCCTGCATCAGCTTCTTTTAATATCGATACTATTTGGGTCTCAGTCATTTGTTTGCTCATATCAAAACTCCTTATGGGTAATTTATAAGAAATTCTACGATTGAGCTGTGTTATTTTAGAGGACAGTTACATTATTTATGCTTCAACTTTAGATCACTAAAAACTAAAGTACCTGACATTCCTACAAATAATAAACCGGTTATCGTATTCAATATCTTCAAACCTTTGTTATTCAAAACTTTAGACAAAATAAACTTGCCGAAAATAGAGTAGCAACTCAGACAAGTAAAGGATATAGATACAAACGTAACGCCTAAAATCATCATGTTCATGAAACTATTTTCATTACTATCTAAAAATTGAGGAAAAATTGCACTGAAGAATATCAGTGCTTTAGGGTTAGTTAAGGAAAGTAGTAAACCCTCTCGATATAAAGAAAGCATATTTTTATTTAAGTTTGTCTTTTCAATACCTTTGTCTAAATTGATTGCAACCCCACTTTTGAAAGTAGAGTAAAGAATTTTAATACCCATATAGAATAATACTATAGCACCTAATATCTTAACTATACTTAATAAGGCATATGAACTTGTTATTAATATACCAATTCCTAAAGCTGATATAGTGGCTAATATAGCTAAACCTGTAGAATTACCTAATATAAGACATAGGGTCTTTTTAATACCTTGAGTAGCACCGTAATTTATTGAAATAAAAACTGCTGGTCCAGGCGATACTATATATAGAAACGCTATTGAGACAAATATTAGGTAACTATTCAAATCCATTCTAGCTTTCCTTAGTCAGTGATATTTATTAAACGAGTTTTTTAGAATTTATTAGTTAAAAAGTTTTATCTAAAAGTACCTCGATAGCTTTTCTAATAATTTGGCTTTATTTTCTGATCATTCATCTTTAGATATACTATACAACACAACATAGAGTTTGAGATAACCCCATTGCGACGTACTCTATCACCTCGCATTATGCCATCTTTATAGCACCTAATCTTTCTATGGCACATTGTGATTGAATATCATCAATATCAGTGCGCCAACCAACAGTTAAAAGTTAAGTGTCTCTAAATTATGATCTAAAAGCATAAATTAGCATGTCGTATTTACATGAGTGCGCCAAAATGATGTTGCATACCATTTCAACAACAATCTTCAGGTGATAGAGGGTAATGACAGTAAATCAAGAAAGACTTAAAGTGATTAGTATAAATGGTTTAACACAGTAAAGGTAATGCCAGGTTATTCCAAAGTACATTGATTGGTGTGCCCACAGGGACTCGAACCCCGATCGATCGCTTAGGAGGCGATTGCTCTGTCCTGTTGAGCTATAGGCACTAAATAAATCATTTTATACAATGTTATCATTCTAATAGTTAAAGGTTAAACCTTGGGTTAAGCTTTTCTCTTCTACATCATTAAGTGAGCATTTGGCTATACTAAGATAGCAATTCAGATAACGGTAACAAGCTCACGATTTTATCATAAATGAGTGACTCATTTCACCAATGATGTGACACATACAGTTATAACGTTAATGTGACACTTAAGATGCTATTCGATTACACGCCCATGACACGTACATTTTAAGCCATAGACTTTAAAGACCTTTTATTGAAATCAAATAGAGTAAAACTACTTAATTCACATTATTTAATTTTACATCACTTTATCCAGTAAATATCGCTATAAACGACAGATTAAGTCGTCTTAAGTGTTATATACCTTTTTTTATCTTCTTAATCGGTTATGATTATGTCATAAAACCAATTCTTAGGATGTGCCTAAATTTTGTGCAAATAAACAGTCGAATTTATTAGAAGATAAACCCTCTATGTTCAAAATCATCCAATCTCATCGTACCGAAAATCTTGTTGAAGAGTTGCTCAATGACTATCAATCAGAGCAACAAGCTATTTTCGATCCATTTGTGGTCATCGTGCCATCAATGGTATTAGGTGATTGGCTGGATAAAGTCATTGCAAGTCGGGCAGGCATAAGCACACTGGTAATGACTAAGTTTTGGGGACAGTATCAGTGGACTTTAATGCAGGATGTATTAAGCCATCACAATCAGTATTTATTACAAAATGATCCTAATGCTAAGACCTTAAACGTTCCTGAAGTCGCTGTTTTATCCCCTACGGTGATGCAGTGGCGTCTGTTTGGCTATCTTACTTATTATCAAGACGCCATACTTAAAGAGGACAACCACCCTTTATATCCACTACTGTCCTCTTTAATAAGTGCGCCGTCTGAAGATGATGATTCTGATAACAAACATCAGGATGCGGCACAACGAGATGCGAGACTTTGGCAGTTGGCGAATGATTTAGCTCGGGTGTTTAATCGATATCTTACACATCGTGAGGACTGGTTAACGCTATGGTCGAAAAATAAACCACTTAATGTTGAGCAATTAATTATAGAGAAAGACAGACTATCTGAGCGGTTTGACAAGTATTCTCGTGGCACTCCGGATTGGTTGATGGATCACTATATAGAGCTTGAGGCAGCACAACGATATTTATGGGTACATTTGTTTGCAGATGTTCATTTATACCGTGTGGACCTTGAGGCTGAGTTTTGGAAAGCGTTAGAGGATAATAAGGCTGGCGAGATCAATAAGCTACCTAAGGTCCTGCGGATATTTACTATTCAGCAGTTACCACAAACTGAGCTCGATTTCCTAAAGCGCTTGTCTCAGTATATGGACATAACTTTATTACACTATAACCCCTCAAAGCTTTTTTGGGCGGATATTGTCGATAAGTCCTGGTTACAGCGTCAACAAATCATTAATCCTGAAAGTGTTTTTTTACGTGATTATGGTCATAGCTTGCTATCAAGGCTGGGTAAGCAGTCTCGTGATACTTTTGCCATGTTAGCGAACTTATCGGGAAACGATGATTATCATAAGGCACGGGTGGTGTGGCAGGACAACTTTAAAGACAACTTTAAGGATGACTTTGACGATAACGATTCGTATGAGATCAAACACAACTCATCACAGGCGAATACCTCACAGCATAAAGAATCTAAACTTTCTAATGAGAGGCCAAGCTTGCTTCGAAAGCTACAAAACGATGTCCTAATGCTTGATGAAACGGCAACTCAACAGGCTACAGCAGCTCAAGTTTCTAAAGAAATCAGTGAACAGATTGAGCTTAGCCTTGAGCCTGAAGTAGATTATTACGCCGATGAGATACTTGAAAATAAGCGCTATGACAAAGTGCGACATTGGGAAATATCTTCGCGGGATAATAGCCTAAGCATTCATTCTTGTCATAGTTTACAGCGTCAACTCGAAGTATTACGCATTATGATTGGACGCTGGCTGAATGAACCCATGAGCGATGGCGAAAAGAAACGTCATATTTCGGACATTGTGGTGTTATTGCCAGATGTTGAGCGTCATCATGCTTTAATTAGCTCTATATTTGTCAATGGTAGAGGGCAAGACGGCTTGATCTTGCCTGCGAAAGTAACCGGTGTTGTTGATTCAGAGATTCGTCAATTATGGGAAGCAATCACAGGCTTCTATAAGCTTTTGGGTAGTGATAGTGCACGCTTTGAGGCGTCAGAGGTTTTAGATTGGTTGATGTTACCACCTTTGTATGAAAGCTTTGGGTTGACCCATGAACAAATGAGTCGTGGCTGTGACTTGTTATTAGAGGCAGGATTTATACGTGGGTTTGATGAGGCGCATTTGCAGCAAACGTTAGATAGCAATGACTATGATTATCGGTTTAGCTTTGCTCAAGCATTGGATAAATTGGCTTTAGGTTTGGTGATGCCAGAGGCCGAATTAAGTGATTGTCTTTATCCTTTAGAGAAGGATGAATGGCCAAAGAGCGCATTACCAGAAATGAGCTTGCCATTGGCAAAGGTAAGCTTAAATGATGCGCCGATTATCGAGGTACTGTGCCGTATCTATAGTGGATTGCATGAACATCGCAATGACTATAAACATCCTAAAAAGGCAGAAGAATGGTTAAGTGAAATTGAGGAAAATGTGATACATCGCTACTTTAGCGACGTGGATCAAAGCCGCAGTATGCGTGCCATTTATAACGCGATGAATGGCTTTAAATCAAGCTTACGTGCCAATCGTCACTATAAACAATATTCTAATGCCGAAAGCTCAAATCTTGAGGTTGAGCAGACGCTGGCAGGTGTGGAGAAGCTGCCACTTAAGCTAAGCTTTATGCTGGATAGTATAGAAGATGAACTTGAAAGCCAACAGGTCAGTGCTGAACCAACTGGCGTAATCACCTTTGGCCGCTTTGGGGCTTTAAGAAATGTGCCATTTGATCTGGTGGTCATGTTAAATATGAATCTGTCAGAGTTTCCAGATCGAGATCGTGATAATCGTTATGATTTGATGAAAGCTACCTTGTCACGAAGGGGCGATAGGGTGAGTGAAGATGATGACAATGGTGCTTTTCTGGACGCATTATTGTGTGCGCGTAGTGCCTGTTGGATATTTTATAACGGACAAAGTCTAACTGACATCCATGAGCATCTACCGGCCAACCCCGTTAGTGAGTTACTACAGTTTTTGCAAGGTGAGGTTCAGTGGCATGTTAATTCACTAGATACGCTGCCGAATGATATTGACCCTGAAACTGAAAATTTACAACGTTACTTACCAAAATTAATTAAGCAGTGGTTAGTGACAGAACATCCTGCTTTGCCATTTCATAAGAGCCTGTTTGAAGTAGAGACCACGAGCGATCAAAATAAAGTAATTCAGCAATCTCAATCTAATTCCAATACAGCGGACGTGACTATATACGACGAAGCTTATAATTCAGCAGATGAATTAGACGAGATGTTAAATGACGCGATGAGCAAAACTAAGTTAGCTCAGCAGCGTCAGTTTCCACCTGCACCTTTGTGGCAAGCTGTATTTGATACTTTGTCAGAGCGTGGATCGCGCCAGCAAACGTTAAGAGTAACGCTACCGACTAAAAAGCATTACCAATCTATAGCAATACTACTTGGCGAGGGGTTAGGGAAGCTTGGTAGTCTCGATAATCAAGTAATTAATTCACTAACCGAATTACTTCAAGGGGGGAGTCCAGCTATTGATACAGTAGCTGATGCTAAACTATCAAACCCAGATTATTTTAATAAGAGCTTTTTAAAAGAAAGCGTTTTATATGACAGTCTTCTAAAGGAAATCTTTGATATTCAGGAGATAGATATCGAAGGATCTTTAGTGTACCAAGTTCGCCATCCCGCAAGAGCATTTTTGCGGACACAAGAGGTTCATATTATTCAGGGTCAAGAGGCAATCTCGCAACAGGAGCCTCTATTTTTGGACAGTTTATCGGCTTATCAGATTAATGAGTACTTAATTAATAACTTAGCATTGACATCAAATAAACAGCTCAGTGAACATTTAAATAGCGATCAAGTTATAAGCGAACAAAGTACCAATGATAAAAGCCTTGACAAAATCCTTAATGAGCCAGAACTGTTTCAGCACGCGCTTATATACGATAACATCATGCCAGCGGGTGTGTCTCGTCAGACCACTTTGAACAATCAACAGCAGATCTTAAGTCAAAAGTGTGATGAATTTAAAGAGCAGTTATCTCATAACGGTATTGAGTTAGAGAGGTTAGGTAACCTATCAGACGAAACGAATCATCAGTTTTTATTGACCCACACCAAAGAGATACCTATGCAGCTTGATATAAGAAAGCTGTTTGAGACTCAGGATATGCCCGACTTAATCGATCTTTTACCCCGCATTATTAAGATTAAGGGTAAGGTTCCTATTAGACCACTTGACGATATTAATAACGCTAATAGCGTTGAGCAAGATAGCTTTGGTCAGGATGTAAATAAGTCTTACTCAGAGCTTTCACCAAAATACTGGCTCAATATATTGCCAAACTCTGCCAGTCCCAAGTATTTACTCAAATTTTGGTTATCACATTTGTATTGGCAGGTCGCTCGGCATACCACTTCAGAGCAAGTCGCCTTAAATGACGGGGTAAGTATTTGGCGTTTTAATAAGTCAAACACCCAGGTGGATTATTATAAAAACGTGACTGCGTTTCAATTACCGCCAATAGTATACGAAACCGCTGCAATTGAGCTCATTAAGTGGGCGATATTTGCCAAGCTGGCAGGATTAGTTCCAATGACATTGCTACCTGACTACGCGCTAACATACTTGGCTAAAGTTGAAAAGGAACGTGAATCAGACAGCAACTATTGGCCGAGACGTTCCGACTTCTCAGCGTGGTTAGCGCCTGGATATCACTCAGATACTATCTATGATACTTGTGTGCAACATGCTGTTTGGCAATATGTATTGCGTGATCAAGAGCCTTTTGATGCTTTAATAGATTCTTTAACCACATTGTCTCATCCCCTTTATCAACCCCTTTTTGACTCATTAAACCGTCTAAATAGCTAAACCTAATAAATAAGTGATGTTCCCTATGCCAACAAGCGAAAAGGTTAACAGCTCGAAGGAAGATCTAATAAAAAAAGAGGTTATTCCAGCTGTAGAAGTTGCGTTAACCGGACAACACCTAATTGAGGCGTCAGCGGGTACCGGTAAAACGTGGACGTTAACCGGTATTGTACTGCGTTTACTAATAGAAGCCCGTCGTTCTCCAGAACAAATAATCGCCACTACTTTTACGCGCGCAGCAGCAGCGGAAATGCGTCAACGAATACACGATAGATTGGTAGAGTTCTATCAACTATTACAGTGGATTCAAAACTTAAGCGGCAATCCTAGCAATAAAGAGCATTTGTATCCTAAAGTCTTGCAGGTGACGCCTGACAACAGTGATAAAAGTAGTTCTAAAAACAGCAATAATACGAATAAAGACACAAATAAAAATAAACGTTCAAAAAGTGACCTTGGTAGTAGTGACATTAGTACTAGTGACAAGGGCGCTAATGAGCTAAACCAAGACTTAGCATATGACAAACAACAAAAATCTGAAGAGAAAGCCAAAGCTAACGAAGCGCGCACTAAGTGGTTGGTAGAGGAGGCGAAATTTGCCCGTATAGAGGGTCTCATGCAGGACCCAGTCAACGTGCATTTAGTGAGTTATTTACTTGATCATGTCCATAGTTATCACATTACGGAGGCCATTAGACGTACAGCATTAGTATTAACGACCCTTGATAAGTTGTTTGTGGGCACGCTCGATAGTTTGGCGCAAAAATGGCTCAATGAATACAGTAGTGAGACAGGTCATCAGCAAGGCATGGCCATTATTGAAGATCATAGTATTGAGCAAGTGACTGACAGTATTATTCATGATGAGCTGCGTCAGTTTCAAAGCCGCTTGTATCATGAACAGCCTAAGCTGTATAAGATTATGGAGCAGCAAGGTAAGCTGACAGATATAGGAGATCATAAGTCGTATGTGAACCGCTCGCTTAACTTTATTTCTGCACCTATTGATGAGGTTAACTGTGAAATAGGGTTTGATTTTGCAGAATATGAACAACTACTGACTCAATTTGCACAACGAGATCTTGTCGATATTCAGCCTTATCTTAATCCAGATTATAGGAAGTCTCAGGGGTTTAATGGCAACTCTAATTTATTTAGACAGTTTGAAGCCTTGGTTGATGTGCATCAAAAAATAGCCAAGTACCAGCTCATGTTTTTTAATCATCTAAATGATAATGAGCATAAGATTATTACTGCATTGCAAGACGCGAGATACCCTAATGAAGAGGGCAAGATAAAGGGGTTTAATAAAAATAAAGAAAAGCAACACCAAGCTTTTTATGAGCTCAACACTATCAGTCAGTTAATGGTCATTGTGGATAAGGTTGAGAGCTTAAATCAGCATATTTTAATGGTACAGGCCAATCTAAATCGACAGATAGTTTTAAAAGTGCGGGAAAGGTTGCCCGTTATTTTGGAAGAGCGCGGTCAGACGACCTTTAGTTTGCAAATGGTACGTTTAAACCAAGCGCTGTCTGGCAAGCAGGGCGAAAAGCTGGCACGTTATATTCGTCATCATTATCCTATTGCTCTGATTGATGAGTCGCAAGATATTAATGGTGAGCAAGCGATGATGATCCAAAATATTTATTTACCCAAAAATTCGAAAAACTCGTCTAACTCAGATCAGCCTTACAAATCCACGCGATCTACTAATGAATTTTTATTATTAGTGGGTGACCCAAAGCAGGCGATATATGGTTTTAGGGGAGGTGATGTTGCTAATTACAACGTTATGAAACGTCAGTTTGATAATAAGCATTTATGGACACTAAATACCAATCGTCGCTCGAATGAAGGTTTAATAAACGGCCTTAATCATTGGTTTAGCGTACCAAGCGAATCTGCTGAAAAAAGAAATAAGCTGGCTGAGTTAGGGAAGGATATCTACTATAAATTTATTAAAGCTGCTGACAAAAATGCTAAGCTGTCATGGCTCGATAGGGATGCTAAATTAGCTACTCAATTAGTGGAACAAATGCGACCTAACGGTCAGTCTAATTTACATCACATTTCTCAAAACAACTCTGATCTAAATCCTGACCCTGAAGAAACAGCTCAAGTCGAACGCACAACTTTATACGATGATATTCTACCAAATCACCCTGTCAGCGTTATTCATATACCAAATGATAAAGATGCCACCGTTAGTGAGTTTGAAGTTGTTAGCTCCCATATCGCCACACTCTTAAATAGTGGAGAACGTCTTAATGGAAAGGCGATTAAGCCAAGTGATATCGGAGTGCTAGCGAGAGCCAAGAAAGATCTGAAGCAGGTTGAAGACGAATTGGTCAAACTAAATGTACCTACCCTGACCACCAGTGATGTCAGTATTTTTGAAACCGTCATTGCTGAAGATGTGGCCGCATTACTCAGTGCGATGCTGCATCCCTATAAGCATGATATGGTCAATCGGGTGCTGACCAGTCATCTATATGGGTTAAGCATTAAAGAAGTAAAATCGATGATGCTGGATGATGAAACGGGTATCGCAGAGGGTAGTGATGCTACTATAAGCCTGAGTTCAAATAGTGACTCTCAAAGATTATGCCAAAGCTTATCACAAGGCATAAGTAATAAAAGCTATCAAGACTTTATTGCCTATTTAAAAGAGGGCGCTGAACGTTGGCAACGATATGGCATCTTATCGGCTTTACATTACTTGTTTGATAGTAATTTAGTTCAGCGACAGGGGGTTTGGCAAGCTTTGGCAGAGCTTCCAGAGGGTGACCGTCATATTATGGATTTGCGTCATATTATGGATATTTTGGCGGAGTATGGTTTGGATATGGGAGAGTATGAGTTATTATCGTGGTTTAGACAAAACTTAGAAGACGCACCTAGCAGTGAATGGGCAAAACAGCTACCGCTACCCACCGATTCAGGGGTGCAACTGATGACCATTCATAAGTCAAAGGGTCTAGAGTTTCCTATCGTCTATGTATTGGGTATGGATTCTGCCAGTAGAAAGTCAGGTAAAGGCGAGGAGTATGGACTATATTTATACAATAATGAGCAATTAAACAAGACTGAGACTTTGCCTGAACCGTTAAACAATCAGAGAAGGTTTTCTGTTGTTCAAGGCACGCAAACGAATGCCACCTTTTTTACCGACTTAGAGACTTTAGAGGAGTTTGATGAACGCAAAAGACTGGGCTATGTGGCTTTTACCCGAGCCAGTGAGCAGTTATATATTGTCTTAAAAGATCCCAGTGATACTAGAGATATAAGTCGTAAACCTGTGTTCTTTTGGTTTGATACCAATGAGCCAAGTTATGAGCTGCCAGAACGTCTTAAAAATGTCATAGGGTTTATTCGGGCGAGTACTATATCTGACTACTATACCAACTATATTGCTAATCATTCAGATCGCTTTGTGGAAGATGACGCTAATCATAATACAATTGAGCGAATTGAATACGATGACTTTAATGACGTCATGAAGACAACCAGATTTCAAGGCTGGGCAAAAACAAGTTTTACTGCCTTATCAAGGCAATTAGATGAGTCTACACAAGCAGTTGCTGTCGTTGATGAGCGTATTGATGATGCGATGAATATAGACTTGAGAAAGACAGATAGCAGCGTGACAGAATCAGTATCTGATGGTGCTCTTGTAGTAGACACAACTGGGAATTCAACAGGACACTCAACGCTTTATAAACCTTTACTAGCTTCAAAATCAGAAGACGATATCCGCTTTACCTTTGTTAAAGGAGCCAATGCAGGAACTTTCTTGCATGAAGTATTTGAGAAAATTGACTTTGGCAATCCCACTCATTGGTCAACGGTTATTGATAGGGCGATTAAGAGCTATCAGTTGCCGATAATCTACAGTAGTACCCATAGTGACAACAACAGTTTGACCAACACTCAGAATCAAGACGCTTTGACCAATCAACATGATGGCTTATTGACTTGGATTAAAGAGGTTTTAAATACTCCGTTATTAGCCTCGGGTCAGCCACTTATTGATATTAAAAAAAATATGCGTATTGCAGAGATGGGTTTTAACATGGGGCTATCTGATAGCTTCAAAGCAGAAGATATCAATCATATATTTCAAAAGTATTTGCCTGATGACACAGATAAACATGTGATGTTAACCTCACAAAATAGTAGCTACTTGTATCGTTACTTAAGAGGTGAAATTGACTTAGTGTATCAACATGCTGGCAAGTTCTACGTTGTCGATTATAAAAGTAATTACTTAGGAAATAGCCTAAGCAATTATAGCGAGAATACTTTAAAAATAGCCATGTCAAAAGCAGGATACTGGTTGCAAGCCGCCATTTATCAAGTAGCTTTGCATCGTTTTTTATCATTGCGTATTAAAGATTATAAAGGCAATGAAAAAAAATATTTAGGACCTGTTGAGTATGTCTTTTTAAGAGGAACTATAAACAGTAGTGATAGTGATAATGTACACCATGGACTAGTTACTGAGCACCCTGAGCCATTAATTGAATGTTATGGGCGAGTAACATGGGATATTCCGATAGAGTTTGTGAAGGCGTTAGACGCTTTATTAGGTAAGCCTAGCTATTAAATCTATCAAATAAAGTTCCTCTACACATTTCGACACACATGGCAACGTAAAAAGGTTTATTAACAAGATGACTAAAAAGAATACAACCAATAAAATACTTTCAGAGAGCTGGGCGAGTAGTATTAGTGAATATATCCTGCAACGTCGTGAACAAACCTATAGAGCTTATACCGGCGTTAACAACCTATTATCAGAACAACAAGGACGTCTTAAATTACAAAATGACACCTTATTCCAAGCTCTTTTTATTGTTTTAGCTAACCAATTGGAGGAAGGGCATACTGTTTTAGTATTACGTCAAAATAATGACGAGCCGCCACTAGAAGGGATTGTCTTACATCAACCGACAACGCTCTATAGATGGCAATTACAGATAATAGATATATTAGCTGCGCCATTGTTCGAACGAATAGTTGATGACCATACCGAACCTTTAAAAGGGAAGAATAAGGCTCATATTGAGTCCGATATTTTTAATCTGATAGATGCTTTGTTAACTAGAAAATCACAACTTTGGTCGCAGTTGGTAATATCCAAGGCCGATAAGGCGCAACTCTCGGACCGACTTGACTTAGTGAAGCGCTTCTTTGATTTAACTCAACACTTAATAGTCGAAACAGACACGACTCAATCTATATTTGCAAGCTTAGATGATTTAAACAAGTGTCTACAACAGCACCCGCTATTCACACCGCTATTCAACCAAAGTAATTTAAAAAATAGCCTAAGCAAACCATTTAAATCAAACCAGCCAATTGTTTATCATTACACCCAAACACAAGATAGCTCAGTCTTAACCATATGGCTACATCGTACCTGGCAAGCAGAATACAATCTCGCCCATACTATTCAAAATATTTTAGCACAGCAAATAACCCCGTTAGACATCACCATTCCAGAAAGATTAAATGCACAACAAGTTCAGGCGGTCTCTACCGCCAATGAAAACGCATTTAGCATTATAACGGGAGGACCGGGCACTGGAAAAACGTATACCGTCGCTCAGTTGGTTATTGCATTACATCAAGCGCAGTTGCGTCATGAGTCTGATAGCGCTGGAGATATAAATGAAGCAGGGGAGAGTAATCTTAGGTCATCACGTATTAGATTTAGTACAGATAGCGCAAGCTTAGCCCTTGCAGCACCAACTGGAAAGGCGGCACAACGTATGCAAGAGTCTTTACAAGCTGCCTTAGATAATTCGCAGGTTGATGTACAGTTGCAAGAGGCTAAGACCATTCATCGTCTCTTGGGCATTGGCCGTGATGGTCAGCCGCGATACCATGCCGATAACCCATTGGGTGAGGATATTATCATTGTCGATGAAGCTTCCATGTTAGGGGTAGAGCTGGCCAATTATCTAGTCAGTGCTATTAAACCGGGAGCACGCCTCATTTTGCTAGGTGATGCCAATCAATTAGCCGCCGTGGATGCCGGTGCAGTACTTGCTGATCTATGCCGCATCGCTATGTTACAACCTTTTCATGTTGAGCTTATAGAAAGTAGGCGATTTGGAACAGAGTCAGGTATTGGTCTGCTAGCCCATCAAATTAATCAACGAGAGACTAATCTTGATAAAGTGTGGCAGTTACTTATAAATGAGGAAACGTTAGAGTTTATAAGTATTAATCAAATAAGTGAACATGAAAGAGGTGAAAATGAAAATAGGCAGAATACTTTAGTTACCGATGTTGATAATGAGATTAAACCATTATCTATAATAAATAGCCTAAGCAAAAGAAAAATATTATTCAAACTTTCAAATCACTATCAAAACTTTATAAATAAAATATCATTTCTACAAAAGAACCCAATAGCTAAATCCGAGCCAACTCGAGTAACTAACACAATCAATGAGTTAATGACTGAATTTAATAAGTTTAGAATACTAACAGCGGGTCATCATGGGGAGTGGGGCGATCATTATCTTAATAACTATCTGACTCAGTGGCATATGAATACCTTAAAGCTACCCCTTGGAAATGGAAGTTGGTTCCATGGTAGGCCGATAATGGTTCTTCAAAATAACTATGAATTAGGCCTATTTAATGGTGATATCGGTATCTGTTTAATGACAAAAATAAAAGGCGAGGGTAGTCGCTTAGAAGTGTTCTTTGAAAATAAAAGCCAAGGTATTGCAATCAATTTGTTGAACGACGATCTGGTTGCGACTGCCTACGCTATGACCATTCATAAGTCGCAGGGATCTGAGTTTGATCATGTGGCAATAACCTTTAATCATGCCCATGCTCGACTACTTAGTAAAGAGTTGATTTATACTGCCGTCACCAGAGCAAAGCAGCAGGTGACTATTGTTAGTACCCCATCTTCGTTTGAGAAAGCAATATTAACCCCGACTCAGCGCCATACAGGATTGGCGCTACAGTTTGAACATTCCAATTCAAACCTTTAACTTCCTAGCAGCTTCTTAAGCTAGAGTAGGTTAAAACCTATTCAAACATGAATTCGGGATAAATCAAACTTAAAAGTTAAGGTTACAGGCACTCCTTTATTGCAAAGCAATACATCTCACTTTTTAAAGAAACGGTCATTCATCTCTTTTTAACTTTGGAAAGGTTAGTTCCTTCCTTTTCCAATGGAATGGTTTGGGATGGATTTTTTAACTCAAATAAAAGCAATGTCTTACAAAATTTATTATCCCCAATTGAGATTATTCATTAAAAAAAGCAAAGTCATTAATAATAACTTTGCTTTAACTTTTTATACTGATAGTTTAGGATAATTCGGCAATGGCGCCTTAAAGTGTGTCTTCTTTAATCGCATAGATGCCAGGAAGGTGGCGTAAATAACCATGAAAGTCCATACCACAGCCATACACATATCTATCGTCAACATCTAAACCAATAAAGTCAACGTTAAAGCCTTTCACTTTTCTATCGTGATTTTTATTAAGTAATACACAGCAATCGACAGAGGCTGGGTTTTCTTTTTTCAGATCCTCAACGATGGCTTTTAAAGTAATACCTTCATCAAAGATATCATCAATCAATAGAACGTGTTCACCTTCAATGTTCACATCAGGCTTAAACTTCCATGACAACTCATTGGTCCCTTCATTTTCACGATAACGTGTCGCATGAATATAGTGCATGCGATGATAGAACGTAAGATGCGTTAACAGCTGACCTGCAGGAATTAAACCACCATTCATAACAACCATGACAATTGGGTTCAGGCCCGCATAATGTAAGTTTAATTGAGCAGCCAAACGCTCATATGCAGCAGCAACTTCAATACTACTGATTAAACATTCTGAATTACGTAAGGTTTTCTCGATCTCTTGATTGCTAATTTGGCTCATAGTATTCGGCACGATGTAATGATAAAGCCAATATTTTAACAGGAATCAAGAAGTTCAGCTATTCCTGTTATATATTTTTAGCGTCGATATTATTCTTTTTCAACAATAAAGTGACTATAAAACAGAACGAGACGATTTAACGAGTCGTTTGGTAACTGAGGAAATAACTTATTGATCGCCATTTCTAATGCTTTATTAATACCTGCTTTTGCCATCGGCACTGATTTACGTTTTATCATACCTAGAGGCAGGGTTTCAGAAAAGCGCGTTATAAAATGGTCAACGACTGCATGATTCATTGCAAATAAAGATTCAATCAACTTCTCTTTATCGACAGACTCAGGGGTAGTGGCATTGAATCCTTCAAGTATGGTGTTAGCAGTCTTGTCATCTAGTTTAAAACCAACCCGCAAGTTGCCTTGATTGTCTTCAAAAACGGTTTCATTTTTAAGATATTCAAAGTTAGGAAGGACGTCTTTATTCTTATCTTTACCTAACAATATATTAAGCATCGTCTCGGTGGCGCTTTCAATCTTTTGTACGATACCTCTCATTTTAGCTTGTCGCTCTTCATCAGGTATTACACTGATTAGATTAATCAATAAATTGTCGATAATTTCACGACCGATTTGCTGAGAAATTTTGTTGCGTAGCGGATAATAAGGCTCATCACTACCAGAACTGATGACTTCTTCTGCATGTGAGATATCATCGATAAGAGGGGTGGATGGTTCAAAGCCAAAATAGTAGGTCATTTTAAATCCTTTTATGAGAGGTAGAATTAAGTTTAATTTAAGAAAAAATGTAAAATAATGCCTAAAAACAGTTGTTTGTAACTAAATGTAGTTATTTATTGTGCTAATATAACGTGATAAATTATTAGCAATACTGTTTTTAGTAACGCTAAGGTGTTAACAGCATATAGAATGTTTTGATTTTATTCAACATACTGTATTTGTCAATCATATTTTATAGCAATTCGAGA
Source organism: Psychrobacter sp. CX5 (assembly GCF_057621535.2). Classification (NCBI taxonomy): domain Bacteria; kingdom Pseudomonadati; phylum Pseudomonadota; class Gammaproteobacteria; order Moraxellales; family Moraxellaceae; genus Psychrobacter; species Psychrobacter sp. CX5. Next base: position 2,788,087 of record NZ_CM177735.1, read on the forward strand.
AGTAATCACTTTTTATTATTATAGTAATGCAAAAAATTATGACGATTGCTTAACCTCAAACCACTTGTTGAAATTAGGATTCACGCAAAATTATGAAATTAAAATTGAAATCTATAAAGCCTACTACTGATTTGGTATTTTCCAAACAAAACGTCTCAGTTTTAGTATTAGTCACTTGCGTGACTACCTTAATGGGGTGCCAAACCATTCATCCTAATCAACCAGATTTGACGGTTTCTCAAGATAATAAAATTGCAGAACCCATCGTCACTAGTCTTGAACATCGTCGCCAATTGACAATGACGAATAAAAGTTTCAAAGATCAGTTCTCGGACAAATCAGGCTTAAAAGTAGATGATCAGGCTCAGCAAGCGCTGCTCACTGCATTTAAAAAGCATCTTACTTCGGACCACGTTTCAGTGACTAAAACACGTAGTCATGATGCTCCATTTATTGCTGAAAATAGTGTCGATGCCGGTTCAGAAACCGTATTAAAAGCCTTATTGATAGCCTTAGATGAGTATTTCAATAGAAGCCCTTCAGATCTATATGAGTATGATTATGAAATGGACGACATTGGCACCTACGACTCAAATGGCAATATATTTTATGGTCCTGCATATCGTACGGAAGAAGATTATCTAGACACTGATAATAAATCGATCAATGAAAATCATAGTCAGGAGTTGAACTCCTTATACTTCAATTATGGTGATGAAAAAAAGGGGGGCATTCCTTTTGCTGGATATAACATTGATAGACAAACAGGCTTGTCGATTGACTATATTACAGGTACTCAAGAAGTTATCTATTATTCAGATGACATCTATGAGTGTGTCTTAGATTTTTCATCTTCTTTAGATGATTTGGTAATGGAGGATCCTTTAATTACCAGTCAATCGAATGACGTCAAAGCGCTAAAAACCAGCTATAAGCAGTGTTTAACTCAAACTGATGACGCTAATGCCTCAGTTATTGAGTCTGCTAAAGGTTATCAAGTTAAGTATATTGAAAGACAAAAAGGGTGTGCGGGTCGGTTTGACAAACAAATTGATAATATCCTAGATCCAAACCGAAAACCAAAATCTATCGAGTTTAGTAGTTACAATACGATATATGAAAGTTATGACGATTGCGATAGTAGCATTAGATTACTTAATGAGACGGAGCCTTATTATTATTTAGATGAAGGGTGGCCTGAGTATATTATTAAGTATAAACAAGACATCATTGATTGTACGGATGAGATGATTCATGAGCAACAACAAGCGGCGTCAAAAGGCATTACTTATACAAACGATCCTGAAACCTATGTAGATATTTACTATAAAAACGAAGAGTGTACATATGACGCACAAAATGAAAAATATAACGCAGAAGATGAGGCTTATAGCATTGAAGAGTTAACTTCAATGGCTAATGAAGAAGACAGCAATGATTCAGAAAGTGAAAGTGCAGAGGCTGATGAAGATGCTAATGAAGATGACAGTGAGAAAAGTGAATTTCGCAAAACAATTGATATGTTATTCAATATGTACCACCGAACGCCTTCACAAATTGAGGCGACTAATTTTTATCAAAACCAGAATATGACATTTAGTCATATTAGTGAATTTAATAGTAGTGCTAAGCAGTTAAATACCTTATATAGCTATGACTTTGTGACGCCAACGTCGTACTATTCTATTCAATTGCCTGTCTCATTAGATTTTGGGAAAGATACTATCACCTTAGATCCGAGTGCTATATTGCCAATTATGGCAATGTTGAGCCCTGAAAATACCCCGTTACCCGAAGAGCTGGACACCACTATGGTGGCTTTTCACTTGCCAGAAGAGATTAGCTCTAAAATACCTGCCAGTGTAATCTATGACGCTTTTATTGATGCGGTTGGTTATAGTATGAGTGAGCTAGACTCAAGTTATTTTACGGCTTTAGATATCCATAATGATAATTATGCCAAAAGCTTAGGCGCAAGCTCAGCGATAAAAGTCAATTTTGATAGTAAGCAAACGGGAAAAGTAATTGGTGTCACTGTGAAGCATATGGCACGAGCTTTAGAAGCTTATATAGAGAGTCATCCTGATAAATTTGAAGATGTGAATCTTGTGCAAGTTGGTTTAGAGAAGTGGCAAGAAAATAATGCTAAATTTCAGAGCGAAGATGTAGGTACTTTATTTCAGTTGATAGAGGCTATCATGCCGATATCCTTTAATAAAACCAACTATTTTTATTTAGATAGTAAAGGTCAGTTACTTGGTACTCAAACTCAGACTATTATTGGCGGCGATATATTGGGTGCTAAATCAACGGTTTTAAGCCAAACCAGTTTCAACAAAAATAGTTTTAAAGCAGATCCTCTATACGACTTATTCCAGCAGTCATTTGGCGCACCGTTTAAAGATGATATGCCAGCCAGCACCGATGGCAATGCATGGATCGACAAAATTAAGCAACGAGAAGAAAAGTTAAAGAAAGCCTCGTTTGCGCGCTATGAATATCGAAATCAGAACGCTGAATTGTGTGAGGGTGAATCAGAATACGATGACGCATTCGATGATGAATATGATGAATATGATGAATATGATGAATCATACTGTGAAGGTAAAAATGACTATATTGATATCTCTGAAGAGATGTCATCTGATGAAGCAACTGCCAGTGATGATTACGAATCTGCTATTGGAATTATAGATTCTGGTAATGTTAATGAGGATATGGATCAAGACATTGAAGATGATCACCAGTTCTAAATTCAAAAGCAATATTCAAAAGTATTTATAACCCAACATATTACGCATAAGAATAGCTTCATAAGGATAGGCAATGAAAATCATTTCAAAAGAGACATTGAATCATCGAGTAGTACGCTCCAGATTTAACACACAAGGTTTGTCTAAACTAACCGCTTTATCAGCTGTGACCATCATGGTATTAAGTGGTTGTCAGTCCACAACCCCTTTCAATCAAAATCAATCTGGATCTTCTGCCCTGTTATTAAGTGCTCAACCTGAACTTGCTAAAAGCACATTGATTAAAGCGCTAGAAAAGCAACGTATGAGCAGCTACGATTATCATATCAATATACTCGCTTCGAATGATGAGCAAAGAGCAGCTCTAGCGAATGCAAGTGCTAAGCAGCTGTCAATGAGTGATGATTCAGAGGCTCATTGTGAACATATACACGATGAAGCTTATATTGACTTACTAGATCGGGCTGAAGAGGATGGTTTGGAAATTGATGATCCAAAATATGCAACGACTCGTCAAGCGTTAAAGTCAGCATATCTTGATTGTAAAGAGTATTATGATGAGTGGTTAGGCGAACAGCCCTATAGTGATGCTTGGTTTGAGTCAGCCATTGCCGCTGCAATGGAGGGTGACGAATATGAGAGTGAGTATGATGACGAATATGAGAGTGAGTATGATGACGATGACTTAATAGCAGAAGCTGAGGCAGCGGCCGCTGAAGCGGCAGCGGCAGCAGCCGAAACGGAAACAGTCGAATATTCTGATGACTATGATGATTACGGAGATTATAGCGAATATAATGAAACAGATGCGGCTATTGCAGCGGCTGAAGAAGATTATAACTATTATTATGAAAATGGTGATGATTTAGAGTATTTTAGTGAAGAGGTAGACTCTGGCAAAATCAGTGAGTTTCTACCTGATTATGATGCGTCCCATACTAAGCTTGATGCCCATCGAGCTAACTTGCTCAATGCCTATTTGTTAAAGCCACTTAGCATAACCATCGAGGGAGGATATCGACCCTATACTGGCAAAATAGGCATCATGCCCACGCTACAATATCAGTCGCGTAATGTGACCCTATCAACGACCGACTTTGTGTATATTGATGCCAAACAAGGTGCGGTGTATTTATGGGCGGATTCGTTTGCCTTATTGCTGTCCACGTATCTAGATGAAAAACTAGGTACCAGCATGCACAATAAATGGATAAAAATAGACTTAAATGATGGTAGTCTTCCACAAGAATTTATGACTGATCTCTTAAAAAGTCATCTTGCCGCTCAAGACCAAATGTATGCCACTTCATCGCCAGAACAATATCGCTTTATCTCGAATAAGGATTTGTTGAGTCTTAGTCCAGTACCGGATGAAAAGCATCGCCCTTATCTTACTAACACGCCAAGCATCCTTGAACGCAAAATTAATGACACTGAACTGAAACAAGATATTCAGACCTATTTGGATCTTTTATACAATCAAATGTCCAATAAATATCCTGAATTATTTGAAGAGTTTGAAAAAAGTGCCGAAGAGTATAGCTTTAAATCAAAATTGAATGAATACCGAATGGAAGGTTATGGTGATTATTCAGATGACGACGTATATGAAGACGATGATGTATATGAAGACGATTATATATATGAAGAAGAAACCAATGCAGACGAAGCCATGGCAAACGAGGCTAATGCAGACGAAGCCATGGCAGATTTTGATGTAGACGACGAAAGTTCTATAGTGGGCGTTGCAGAGGAAGCTGTTGAAATTGAAAACGATGAAGATGATCAGGTATTAAACAGTCGTTTTATAATGAGCAAACTATTCGAAATCATTAAAGCGGCAAAGGATGCTGAGAGTAAAGAAGAGGCCAATGCTGAGGAAGCCAGTGGTGACAATAGCGAAGTGGCTGTCATTGAAGACGATGAAGAACAGGCTGAAAATGTGATAGAAGTGCGTGAAGTGCCCGCTTCAATAGACTATGCTAAAAAAGAGGACTCTGATAATCCTAATAAGTGGTTGTGGCGTGATGTCTATGGTCTAGACAATCAGCAACGTATCACGTGGCACCTAGCACAGCGTCATATTAGTGAAGATAGTCGTGGCTACTCAAACTTTGATGACCTTAAGAATGGATTGAGACTAGAGACATTAACCCGCTATAATGGAGTATTACCCACCAAGCCAATTTTCAGATTTTTACCTGAAGGAGCTTCAACACCAAATTCTAATAATACTGTCAATCTAAAAGATTATCTTAACGATTTGCACTCACGATATGAAGAAGGTGAAGGTACTGAATATAGTAAAGAGTTCTTTAAATTAATGGAAGGTTTGCAGCTGCAACTGCCTTAATTTTAACACTTGTACGACGGATAACCCGATTGGTCTTAAATGGCTAATTGGGTTTTTTTTACTTAAGTTATTTATGTTTTTAGTAGGGTATCTATTATCCCCATTAATAAATATTTAGGTATAATTAACGGGTGTCATTAACAATTGAGCAAGGACGCTATCATTATAGTTATAGTTATTTAGGATTTCGTTCGGCTTTCAATTTATAATTCCTTTAATTTTTTGTATTTTAATAAGCTATAGTTGTAGCGTGTGGTGAAGCGAAGCGTAACCCACGGTATTTAGATGCCTCTTATATTACAGGTTTAACTATAGGCTTGATGAGCATGTTTAGTTTATTTTCAAAACTAGGTTATTTGAAGAAAAGGTTATTTAAAGAAAAGATATAATGTTTTCAAGGAGTGATGAATGAACAGTGCATTCGTATTATTGTTTGGTATTGTGGCTATGCTTGCCGGTTTTTTTATTTATTCAAAATACTTTGCAAAGCATATTTTGGGACTGGATAACTCAGTGCCAACCCCCGCCCATACTATGAAAGATGGTATTGATTACGTCCCTACTAACAAATATGTCCTGTGGGGGCATCATTTCACGTCAGTAGCAGGCGCTGCACCTATCATTGGTCCGGCTATTGCTGTCATTTGGGGCTGGGTACCAGCGGTATTGTGGGTGGTATTGGGTACCATATTCATGGCTGGTATTCACGATATGTCCGCAGTCTGGGCAAGTGTGCGCAATAAAGGTCAATCCATTGGCTCTATTGCCGGCTCAGTGATGGGCAGTCGTGTACGTACCTTAATGATGGTCGTTATCTTCTTACTGCTACTCATGGTCAATGCTGTATTTGGTGTGGTCATAGCCAATATGATGATTAAAACCCCCACCGCAGTCATACCCGTTTGGGGCGCATTAGTGGTCGCCTTTATTATTGGACAATGTATTTACCGCTTTAAGATGAGCCTCGTCTTGGTATCTATTGTGGGAGTGGCTGCGTTATACGGTTTGATATATTTGGGTACATTGATGCCAGTTATATTGCCAGAAACAATGTTTGGTTTGCCTGATAATGCCGTTTGGATCATCTTTTTGTTTGTCTATGCTGCAGTCGCTTCTTTACTACCGGTATGGATGCTACTTCAACCACGCGACTATATCAATGGCTTACAGTTATTTATCGGTTTAATACTCTTATTTGGCGCTATTTTAATTGCAACGCCAGATATTGTTGCACCTGCCTTAAACCATAACTTACCTGTCGATACGCCATCAATTATGCCGCTACTATTTGTCACGGTGGCATGTGGTGCCATATCAGGCTTTCATGGTTTGGTTTCAACTGGTACAACCTCTAAACAGATCGATAAAGAAGAAGACATCCGCTTTGTTGGCTATTTCGGTGCTGTCGGGGAGGGGTTATTGGCTCTGGGTGCTATCCTTGCCGCTACAGCAGGATTTGCAAGCTTAGCGGCGTGGGAAGGGGTCTATCAAAAGTTCGGTGATGGATCTGTTGGTGCCTTTATCGATGGTGGTGCAACGATCTTAAATGCTGGTATGGGTATTGAAATTGTCTTATCACAAACCATCCTGACCGTGATGGCGGCATTGTTTGCAGGGACTACCATGGATACTGGTGTTCGATTGCAACGTTATATTTTCCAAGAGTTTGGCGAAGTTTATAATCTGCCAATACTCAGAAAAAGTGTGGTTGCAACACTGCTTGCTGTCGGTAGCTGTTTAGTACTTGCGTTTGGTGCAGGTGGCATTGATGGGTCAGGGGGTATGATTATTTGGCCATTATTTGGAACCACTAACCAGCTAATGGCGGCGCTTACCTTGATGATTGTCACCGTTATCTTATTACGCAAAGGTAGAACCGTCTGGTATACGCTAGCGCCCTTAAGTTTCCTGTTGGTGATGGCTATTTTTGCTTTATTACTGCAACTCAAGACTTTCTATACCGATGGCAATTGGCTGCTAATCGTTTTGGATATTATTATTCTTATAGCGACCATATTAGTCACTTTTGAAAGCTTCTCGGTACTACGTCGTGAATGGAGACAACATAAAGTCTAGCTTAATAGGACTTACGCAGAACTAAAATTTATAGCAACTGGGGTTTTTTATTTACGCTGTCTGATTTGCACTGTCTGAAAGGTGGGGTCGGAAGTTTAATAATGCCCCCCCCAAATATCGTTAAGTGCTTGAATATAGATATTTGCGTAAGTCCTATGAAGTACGTGAGTTTAGAGTTGCTGTACCATAAACTTTTATCTATAAATATTAAAATAAATTTTCAGATGCAAAAGGATTAGAAATATGAACAAAGAAGAGGGGTTATGGAGGCGCTTTAAAGAAGGGTTAAACGAGTTTTACCATGCTCCTTATCGTCAAACCCTTGCCCGGGCAGCGCGTGATGAGGAAGACTTGTTTATGTTATTACTATTTTCAGAAAGCCTTGGTATTGAAAATCCTGCCAGCTTTTATACATTAGAATTGCAGCCCTTATTCTTAGAAAAGTTTCACGAGTGGCATTTGAGAATGGGAATGCCACGCTGTCCTTTACAACATGGCGGCTGTTGTTAATACTTAATGTTTAAAAAGTAAGTTATTAAGGTTCTAGATAGCAGAACTAAACGAATGCCAAACAAATAAGCTAAATAAGAAGAAAAAATGCGGTCACTAGATAATTTAGTCAACCAACTCAAAAATACGCCCATTATATTTGTAGGCGGAAAAGGCGGAGTAGGCAAAACGACAACAGCGGCTGCGCTTGCTTCAAAGTTTGCTAAAAGTCAGCAGAAAACCTTAATCATTTCAACTGATCCTGCGCATAGCTTAGGCGATGTGTTTGATAACTCACTGACTCATAAAAAGCACTCACTCAGTCCATACCTTGATGCACTTGAACTTGATCCTGATAGCATTATCGATGAGCACTTCCAACGAGTTGAACGAACCATCAGTAGCTATGCCAGTCCAGATATGATGCCGAAAATTAGACAGCATTTACAATTGTCAAAGAGTGCCCCTGGCGCACAAGAAGCAGCGATGTTAGAGGCTATTTGTCGATATTTAGTATCGTCAATAGAGGAGGGTGTTTATCAACATATTATTTTTGATACCGCACCAACAGGACATACCTTACGATTGCTCATGCTGCCAGAGATGATGGAAGCGTGGACGGAAGGTCTACTGACGCAACAACGCCGTCAAGCTAAACTAAAAGAGGCAGCAGTTGGCTTAAGTCTCAAACACAAGTCTTCTTTAGCCAATCCTTTTGCAGAGTCAAAGCCAGTTGATAAATGGCAACAAGCGGTGAATGTACTTAACGAGCGTAAGGCGTTGTTTAAAAAAGCAGGAGCCTTATTACATGATAAGTCTCAAACAGCCGTTATATTGGTTATGACTGCCGATAACTTGCCTATTAAGGAGACACGACGAGCAGCAAGCCAGTTAAAAGAGGCTTATCTTGCCCCTGCCGCTATTGTAATTAATCAATTAATAAGCCCGCAACAGCAGGACGAGTTCTGGCAAAAGCGGGCCATTCGCCAACAAAAACTTCTTACAGAAATTGAGCATCAGTTTAAAGACTACCCTTTGTATGCACTTTATCTACAACAGTCTGATGTGCGTGGTCTTGAGGCGCTGCAACAGCTTAATTAAAACATAATATGAATTTATGAAATTCTAATCAGCAATTAAAAATTGCGCTTTAAGAACTTAATTAATGTGCTCGTTAATTTAACCCTTATTCTCTAACCTAGAGCGTCGTAGTTTATCAGACAATGACCACGCAGTTTCAGCACGCAATTCAGCAGAGAGCTGGCTTTTACCACTGGATAAGCTACTCCATTGCGGTTTGCCTCTTGCTTTTTTGAGCTCACTAGGTAGCTTGTTTGGGTCCCAAGGTGGGGTAGTCGTTTCCTGTAGTTCAGCAATGGGAGTATCTGGGCTAGCAGCATGGCCACGGTGACGAAGTGAGGCCAATAAATCTAAGGATCGTGTGGCTAATAATGTCAATGTTGCTGGGTCGATATACAGTCGTTTAACGCCGCTAAGCTTGTCTACAATACTCGTAGTATTAGATAATATACCTCCTGCAATACCACCAATAGCAGCACCGAGTCCTAAGGTCGTACCTAAGGCTGCGGCATCTATACCGAGCCCTAATAAAGCGCCAGCTGCAGCGCCGGAAGTAGTACGTAATCCATAACTCTTTAGCAACTCTGGATCAAAAGGATCTTGCTGATATTCATTGAGCTCAAGCGGCGTTACTACTGCGGTATTGTCATAAAACTTATATAAATTAAGCAGCTTATTTTGCATGGTGCGCTCACTTTGACGAACCGCTTCTTGCATCTCATTCAATACAGGCATCGGATCGGCATCTTCATCGACCTCACGTACATAAGCGGCGACATCTATAAGAAAATGAGCAATGATAGTGATGGCCTGTTCATACAGCTGTGCCCAGTCCTCTCTACGGCGATTGATAAGCTGACTGAGGGTCTCTGAATGCGTCAACATGGTCGCTAAATTTTGCCATAGTGTCATCTCATCTTCAAACTCAAACGCCACTGAATCAAATCGGGTTGAGATATGTAGATTTCGCCGTGCCAGCATAGTTTGCCACTCAGTAATATTGGCATCTTGACTGTCTGTAAAATTAAACACCGGCATCACTGGAATGGCTGACCAAGACAAAACGGTTAACTCGTCTTTATATTTACCAAGGACCGGTTCTCTGGCATCAATGACATATATTGCCATGTCACTTGCTAGTAATTGGCGTATGACTTTGGCTTCTTGAGAGTAGTCATCCAAATCATTGTTAAGATTAAGTTCACCACCTTGAGCGATGTCGCTTGCTAAAAATTGTTGCAAACGCTCAATTCCATCACGGCGACTGGCAGTATTGTCCTCGAGCCAGTCCATTAACCCAGACGCATCCTCTAAGCCTGGTGTGTCAAATAAAGCTACTAAAGCCGATCCAGTCTGACTATCTGAGATGATAGCGCGCTCAACATGACGCGTGGTTGCCGCTTCATTTTTAACCTCACCAAAATACATATCACGTAATAAGGTACGTAAAAGCGACGTTTTACCGGTATTGGTATGACCGACAACAGCAAGCTTTAAGGGCTCACCTTCTGCCAGCGTTTTTTTGGTAGAGCTATTAACACTGAACTCGGAAATAGATTCTTTTGTAGGTTCAGATTTTAAAGTCGGGTTAACTTCTTCAAGCTCATCTTTAGGCGTATTGTCAGTCGTGGCAGTTTTAAATGCCTTATCACTAAATAAGCCCCCTGATGAAGCATCATCGGATAAATCTTTGGATTGTGGCGTGTTATTTTGATTGTCTTGCGTTGTCATATTTAGCTCACTGCTATATTATATTTTAGCTCAAGAGGAGGGCTGGCTAATATTCTAAATTATGTTTGATATTTTAAGTGCATTTTGATGGCTTCTAGATTCAGACTTATGTCTTCCATGAACTTTTAATAACTTTAATGGAAGTCGCAAATGCAAGTCGAAATAGTGTTAACGACGATTGTTTTAAAAAAGACCTTTTTATAAAGAATAAAGTATAAAGAGTATTTTATAAATAGCTTTGCAGATCTAACTTACCAAACTTGATGCACCAAACTTAATTCACTAGTCCTATATTTCTTTCAGCCAACGCGGTTTGCCACTGTTGTTTGCGAACAGGGTCAGTTTGACTAGTTTGCATTGCGTCATTATTTTCAATAAGTTGCACAATTAAACCATGCTTGGCATGTTGAGCTATCTTATCAAGTTTGCGCATCGTACCGCGATCTGGGAGTGCAGATGACTGGATGCCAATAAGGACTTGAACCTCATTATGCTGAAGATACTCAAGCAGTTTATCCATATCATCACGATCATCAAGTACCCCAAAGTTTTCAATTGATGGTACTTGAAAGGGTTGACCTGCTGCATGATACCAGTTCGGATCACTGTGCTGATATTCTAAGAGTGCGACTAATTTATTCCCTTGAGTAACCTTAGCCTTTGGCGCTACAGGCTGTACCTTTTCGACGAAATCATCTTTATCAACGACCTTTCGCTGCCAAAAGTTAATGATTTTCTGATAGTAAGGTAATGAGAGATCTAGCTTCATTTTATTGCGATTAAACATTAACGCACAAAACGCCCAAGCGATAGCACGAGGGACGATACCGTACATCAGCAAACTGCCTATTAAAAGGCTTGCCCACTGCCGAGCGATGCTTAAAGGCATCGCTTCAGTCGCCAATCGACTTTGAATAATCGCATCGGCATCCGGTACATTAAATCCAACCATACTAGGTAACCAGCCTAGCCAGTGGGTTAAGGTCAGGAGCGACTCGTTAGATAGTATGGTCGACTCCCAGCTAAAACTATATTGACGCACTATTAGCAAAAATATAATGGCAAATAACATACCCGTGAGCGTGGCAAGCCAAAGTTGATGACTAAATTTGCTAAGATACCAACGCATGCCAGTATGATGAAGTTGCTGGTCGTATAGCTCAACAGCTGCTTGAGTGACATCGTCCTTACCACGAATGAGCGCTTTCGGACTGATAAAGCTGGTAATAATACTGGGTGTTTGGCTTCCTCTATTGATGAGAGTAAATAATAACCATCCCACCAGCATCAACGTATGAAAGCCAAGCAGACAAACAAGGACATAAAAGAAATTAACCACATTGGCTTGCAGGAGCGCAAACAACCCCATAAAACCTGACACACACCACAATATACTCATGACCAAAATAATGCCTTTGATACGGCCATCAATTTTGTTGAGGATGCCTGCTAAGGATCCATTACTATCGATCCTTTCAGCGCGGCGATGTATTTTTTGTAAAGGCGTGGCCTCCTCATCGGTCAGGCGCTCAGTAATCAACAGAGGATCTGTTGCAAAGACATGATTGCTGGACTCAAGCATACGAACCAGCTCAGTAAGTTGGTCTTGTTTAGTTAGCATGTAATTCCTTATCGAGTAGGGTCTGCCGTTACAAACTATGTCAGAAAATATAAGTCAAACTATACTGTAAAAATTAAATGAGTATTAAATGAGTAGATACAGCAGACCCATAATACCAACCGCTACTATAAATAAAAATAAGTTAATCAGTATGCTTTTAGCACTTAACCCAGATGACATCTTAGGCAGTGCTACAGCTTTACGCTTTGATTGCTTTAACACCATATCGATGTGTTCAAGCCCATCTTCCATATAGGGTAGACCGACCGACTCAAACCCTAAAGACTGATAAAAATCGATTAAATAAGTTTGAGCGGCAATATTAATGGGGCGTTTGCCATATTTACTGCGACAGTGTTTGATAGCACGCGTCATGATCTCGCGCGCCAGTCCGCTACCTCGATGTTCTGGTAACACTAAAACTCGGCCAATACGTGGATTAGGGTTTGATTGGTTAGACCCTACAGAGGCGGTATGATTAATGTTTTCAACCATAACATTAGGGGGAATAATACGACAATACCCCACCAATGATTTATTTTTATGGGCGACCAAGTGCAGACTATCAAAGTCAATCTCATCAATATCCTGATAGGCACAGTGTTGTTCAACGACGAACACTTGCGAGCGAGCTTGCAGAATATAATACAAGTCAACTACGCTTAGCTCATCGAATTTTTTTATTGTAAAACTTACACTCATATTTAATATCTTTTTTAGCTGTTTAAGGTCTGGCTGATTTTGTCTAGATTTAGGCTATCGGACATAGCATTAAATATCTCATAGTACTTACCTTGACGGGCATACAACTCTTCGTGAGTACCTGTTTCCATCACACGTCCTTCCTCAATGACCACTAAATCATCTGCATCAATAATTTGTGCGATATTATGAGAGACAATAATAACCGTGCGGTCCTTTTTAATAAGATCCAAGCTCTTTTTAATTTGTTGACTTGCTACCGCATCGAGACTCGCTGTAGGCTCATCCAAAAAGACAATGGGAGGATCTTTTAAAAACATTCGTGCCAGTGCGATACGCTGTTGTTGACCCCCTGATAACGACTTAGCTTCGGTATCATAACCCTTTGGTAACCCCATAATTTGATCGTGAATAGAGGCTTTCTTAGCCGCATCAATAATTTGCTCTTTACTGGCATCCATATCACCATAACTGATATTTTCACTAATTGTACCTGAAAAAATATGGTTTTTTTGCAATACCAGTCCGATCTGTTCCCGTAAATCATGGGTATTATAGTCTTCAAGGTTACGACCATCTAAGCATATTGTGCCACGGCTAGGATCATAGAATTTTACCAATAAATTTATAATAGTACTTTTACCAGCGCCGCTTAGACCAACAAGGGCAGTGATACGATTCGGATGAATCTCAAAGCTGACATCCTGCAATGCTTGCTTGCCATTAGGATAACTAAAGTCAACGTGCTTAAGCTCAATATGACCTTTAATATCTTTACACGTCAGCTTGCCTGCCGTTTCAATTTGACTATCGTCTTCGATAATATCAAAGAACCCTTCGGCATAAGTTAAGGCGTTGTTTATCTGGTCATATATGCGGTGCATCTGCCGAATAGGTGCAGCTACATTTTGAAATAGCATGACATGAAACATAATCATACCAATGGTCATTTGATCATTTAATACGAAGTAGGCGGTTAGGACAATAATAACCACGACGCCAATTTGTTCAATAAAGCTTTTTAAAGCATCGTAAATAAAGGCAATACTACGTATCTTAAGTTGGTTGTCCGTCATGTCCTTCTGAACCTCAAAGTGCTTCTCAGATTCAATAGGCTCACGCACAAAAGATTTAATAACCGTAATCGAGCTGATTAACGAGATAACCATGCCACTTTTGGCTTCGCGGTATTGACGCATTTGACGGCGAAAGCCTTGTAGACGATTGGCTTGTCTTTGACTGACATAGAAGTAGATAGGTACAATAATTAGCCCAACCATACCAACCCAGAAGTTGGCGTTAAACATGATGGCTAGCGAAACGATAGCGGTCGCAAATAGAGGCAACATATCAATAAAGAAGTTTTGAACTAAGCTTGTGAGACTGCTAACGCCTAGATCGATACGGGTTTGTAATTTACCACTGTCATTTTCTTGACTGGTATAAAAGGCCATTCGATAGGTCAAAATTCGGTCAACCACTTTTTGTGATAAGTCGCGAGATAAGTTAATGCGTATTCGCTCACCAAAATAGCGTTGACCAAACGATATACCAGCATTCAGAACCTCTTTGATAAGTAGCACTACACTGATGAATGTTAAAAGCCTGATTCCTTCTTCCCAAGGATCAGGTAGAGCTGTTATGTTGGTTAAGCTATCGACCGTATACTGAAGTACAAACGCATTAACCTGAGCTGTAAACGACCCAAGTACTGTTAAAGTAAGTGTCAGAATAATTAGGGTACGATAAGGCTTGGCAAACCCAGCCAACTTTTTAAGAATTGACCAAAGCAATGCGCCACGTTCTGTTTTTTTTGTGGGAGGTTTATTATCCAAGGGGACTCGACGTGGAGGAGTAGTCATATAGGTTATCTTAAATTAAAAACTAAAAATAACTAATGAACTATCAGTTAGTCCATCATACGATAAATTATTAAAATTTATCAGAAGCCTTGTAAATTTTATAATAATAAGGATAGCCTAGTTGCTAAAGTTTCTTTTGTGTAGACCATAAATAGCTTGATCAACAAGTCTATCATGTACTCGCTCTGATTGAGTGATGATACCCTCTAATGCAAAGCCTAATCTTTCAGGCACAGCACGACTGTCTAAGTTTTCAACGACGGTTTTAATTTCAATCTTACTAAGACCTAATTCATCAAAAGCTATTTGGATAATCTCTTTGGTACAACGGGTTATAATGCCTTTGCCGCGATAATGCTTGCTAATCCAGTATCCTAAATTTGCCTTTTCAACCTCATAATCGATCGCATTAATGCCAACACTACCAATAACCTTTTTGTCATAAATAATGGCGCAAATAAGTGAAGAGCCCTCTGCGTAATCATGCAACGTTTTATTGATATAATAGCAGAAGTACTCTTCATCTTTAGCATACTGTACCCAAGGTAAATACCTCGATAACTCCTCACGTTCATCTTCCAGTATAGCGATATAGTCTTTTGCAAAACTGGGTTGCAATAAAGCTAAAGACAATGAATCATCAATCCTTCGAATAAACATTTTAATCCCTACAATAAAATTAAGATATACATGAGGTAATAGCTATCTAGTAATACAAATCAGGCACTGTATCTAAAACGTTGAATTATTAAGCTACTGCTATTCTTAAAGAGCCAGCTTTAAACTGTGAATACAAGTTATCTATAGCGACTATACCTTAAAAACTATCAGTTGGCACAAATACTTGTCCCACCATGATACGGCGTGCGGAACGACTCATTGATACTTTCTTGGCCTGCCAGCGTCCTTCGACCAATTCGGTTTTACCACCGACCAGTAATGTACCAGAGGGATGACCAAATCGAACATTAGATAATGCTTTGGGTTGGTTACCGCCACACGCAGCTTGGTTAACTAACGTACCTTGAGTGGTAGCTGCAGCCGCAATTGCCACGGCCGCAGTACCCATCATGGCATGATGTAGCTGACCCATACTCATCGCCCGGACCACTAAGTCAATATCGCCCGCATTGACTGTTTTACCACTTGAGGCCGTATAGGTTTGTGCAGGCGCTACCCAAGCGAGTTTGGGAATATGTTGGCTACTGGCAGCTTCTGATTCATTTTGGAACAACCCCATAGCCACCCCAGCTTTGGCACGAATGGTCTCAAGCTTGGCAAGCAGTGCGTCATTACTATTAATATCAGATTGAAGTTCAGTGCCCTTAAATCCTAAATCTTCAGCCTTCAAAAATACCGTCGGTATACCTGCATTAATAAAAGTAGCCTGCACTTTATCATGTTTTAAGTCGCAGCCAGAAACATCAAAGTCGTCTACAAGATTCCCAGTTGGGAACATGGCGCTCGATGAATCAACGGGGTCGATAAATTCAATTTTAACTTCTGCGGCAGGGAAGGTGACCCCATCCAATTCAAAGTCTCCGGTTTCTTGAACCTGCACCTGATTATTAGCATCTTTATAGACAGGTACATGCGCAATAATAGTTTTACGGATATTTTGCTGCCATATACGAACCTCACATATTCCTTGAGTTGCACCGTCCACACTAGCGGCAACTTTTTCTGAATCAACCAGTCCCATATTAATAGCACAGGCGCCAACGGCAGCGGTTAAGTTGCCACAGTTACCACCCCAATCAACCATTGGTTTGCTAATATTAACTTGACCAAATAAGTAATTGACATCATGATCGGGTTGGTCAGACTTAGACAAAATCACTGTCTTAGAGGTACTAGATGAGCCATTACCTAGGCCATCGATTTGTTTACCATAAGGATCAGGACTGCCTATTACCCGCATTAAGAAGTTATCACGAGCATTCCCAGCCACTTGGCAGGCTTCAGGTAAATCAGTTAAATTAAAGAATACCCCTTTTGACGTACCGCCACGCATATAAGTGGCGGGAACAGAGATTTGAGGGGAGAATGAATGTTGGGAGTCGATCATATTAGACATGTCATATTCCTAAAATAAAAATTGAATTATAAATTAAAACTTGCTATTTATTATTTATTATAACTTTCCATGACACTTAAATCATAACTATTGATTAAAATTTAAAAATGGTTATAGAGATTACAATGAAGTGAGGGTGTTAAGTGATGGTTTGAATTGGAGTCGCTAGTATCCATTTTAATATTAAGGTGTCATTATCTGAAATTTTACCAAGCACTCTATAGTTTGAATTTGCAAGAATGTTTGAGCGGCTAGCAGGTTCAGATAATACACCACGTGGGGCTATGATTGTAGAATGGATAAATTGACTATGTTGTCCATCATGCCAAATGTAGCCGACATGATAATCTAAGCCAACGACATATAGACCTGCCCCCCAATTATTAAGCGTGTCATTAAATTCATCAAGTGACTTATTACTAAACCGTTTAATTTGATTCTCGCCAGCCAGTGTTTTAATAATATTTTCTGAGGCTTGTTGAGCTAATGTATTACGTTCAACTTTTAATGAGATATCTTCTAGAACTGTGGTCACGTAATAACCACAGGCTATTTTCCCTTTTTGCGGGGTATTTGAAGTGCCATTATAGTCCCAAGGTGTACCATACCAATAAGGCAGCAGTGTTGTTATTGATTTTATAAAGTCTTGTCTAGCATTATCTATGACACGTTGTTTTTCAACCTTCGAAACAGCATTCTGGTAGTCAAGTTGATACTGTGTTCTTATTTTTTCTATTTTAGCGATCGCATCATCATAAGAAATGTCTGTAGTCGGAGGTGAGGTTATATAGCCGTTGCTGTTGGTTTTAGTTTGTATATAGCGAATGGGATCTTCGTGTTGTAGGGAAATAGGTGCTTTATTTTGATCGCGGGGTAGGGAGTTATTTAAAGGAGTTAAGCGGCTTACTGAGGCTAAAAATTTATTAGCATTAAACTCGTTCTTGCCATCATCAAAATCAAAGGCAAGATATGTAAGGGATACAAGTAGGATCAAAGCAATCATTGTAACGCTTGATAAAAGTAAATATCTCTTGGATGTCATCATCATTACACCGTTTGGGGTTGTCAAACTATTAATATATCCTATTAATATATCTACAATTTAAAAATAAACGATGGAATTTGTATTTTATAACCATGTTAAATTTATGAATTTCACTAAATGTCAGCTGATACTCAAAAGTGACTGAAATAAATGACCCACATAAAAAAAGCCTCCTAAATTTAATTTAGGAGACTTTATAATAAACAAACTGTTATGTATTACAATTAATTAAGCTTATTTATACTTTTTAATCTCACCAGATTTAACACGGTCAATATAAGATTGAACTTCTTTCTTAACGACAGGCATTAAGAAGTATAAACCAACGATGTTAAACAATGACATTGCGAAAATGGCAGCATCTGAGAAATCGATAACAAAACTAAACTGAATAGTAGCGCCAATGACAACCACCACACAGAATATTAATTTGAAGATTAACTCTTTAATATTGCCTTCACCAAACAGATAGGTCCAAGCCTTAAGACCGTAATAAGACCATGATATCATTGTAGAGAAAGCGAATAATATAACGGCAACGGCTAAGAAATACTGGAAGATTGGGGCAGTTTCCATAAAGGCTGCACGGGTTAGATCCACACCGCTTAAGGCACCTTCACCACCTGCCAATGCGATGTTCTGAGCAGTATTCATACCTGAAATAGTAATAACAAGCGCGGTCATAGTACATATAACAACGGTATCAATAAATGGCTCAAGTAACGCAACCAGACCTTCTGTAGCAGGCTCGTTCGTTTTTACTGCCGAGTGAGCAATAGCTGCTGAACCGATACCCGCTTCGTTTGAGAATGTGGCACGTTTTAAACCTTGGATTAAGGCGCCTATAAATCCTCCAACCACACCAGAACCTGTAAAGGCACCATCAATAATTTGACCAAATGCAGCACCGATGTGCGCGAAGTTGCCAAAAAGTACAATAATACTCATACCGATATAAAGAATAGCCATAAAAGGCACGAGCTTTGAGGTAACCGTGGCAATTCTTGGCATACCACCAATAATAACCATGCCAACTAAAATCGCTAAACCGATACCAAAGAATACGCCGTATTGTGAAGGAATATCAAAAGTAGAGCTCATAATAGCGAAAGCTTGGTTGCCTTGGAACATATTACCGCCACCAAAGCTACCAAGGATACACATAAGGGCAAAGCCGACGGCTAAAAACTTACCCAAACCGCCCATACCCCGTTCAGCTAGGCCTCGGCTTAAGTAATACATCGGACCACCTGAAACGGCGCCTGAGGGTAAAATAGTACGGTACTTAACACCCAACGTACATTCTACAAATTTAGAGGCCATGCCTAAAAGACCGATTAAAATCATCCAAAATGTTGCACCAGGACCACCGATAGCTAATGCAGCACCTACGCCTGCAATGTTTCCTAGTCCCACAGTGCCTGATAGAGCAGTAGCAAGAGCCTGGAAATGGGAGACTTCACCGTCTTCTTTTTTATTGGGGTCAGAATACTTACCCCGTACGATATCTAAAGATAGTCCAATTTTTCTAAATTGAATAAACCCAAAGTAGAACGTAAAAATTAATGCTGCAATTAATAACCAGCCAGCAATAAGTGGAAAGGCAGTACCAGCAATGGGTACGGAGTAGAAAACTGCATTTACAAACCAGCCAAAGGTATTGGCCATGGCTGTATCAACACCAGCGCTAAATTTCTGCAACGACGTCAGTTCGGATTCTGCGGCTAGCGCTACTGTTGAGCACAGTAGCAGCATAAACGCCATTAAGGATTGTTTTTTCATAAGTCTCTCTTTAAGTAATTTATTGCAAAACCCAAACATCGAGTAAGTAAATTTATATTTGCTAGTTAAAATGCATAAAATAAAGTAAATTATTTATATGTAAATAAGATTTCGTTTTATTATTTCTAACTAACATTAAGGTTAATATATATTATTATTTGTAACTACTCAAAAATATTTTTAATTTATTTTGAATTTTGGTATAAAAAAAGCATGACTTCCTACAAAGTGAAAGTCATGCTTTTGAATAAAACTTAAGAAAACCTTATAAATATAGATAAGTGATTTAAGACGGATTGATGTCTTTTAAGATAAATAACTTAAATCACTTCACCAGCTAAAAACTCTTTAGCAAAGCGTTGTAACATACCGCCAGACTTATACATTTTAAGTTCATCGGCCGTATCTAAGCGGCAAATTACTGGCGTTTTATCAACTGTACCGTCAGTACGATGAATAACAAGGGTCATCTCACCACCAGCTGAAACTTCACCTTCGATATCAAATACTTCAGAACCATCAATATTTAATGTCTTACGGGTAGTACCCTCTTTAAATTGAACGGGAAGGGCGCCCATACCCACTAAGTTTTGACGATGGATACGTTCAAAATCTTCAGCGACCACGCATTCTACCCCTGCTAAACGAACGCCTTTGGCAGCCCAATCTCGGCTTGAGCCTTGACCATAGCCATCACCAGCAATAATTATAAGGGGTTGTTGACGAGTCATATAGGTTTCAATGGCTTCCCACATACGCATCACCTCACCTTCAGGCTCTACTCGAGCAAGTGAACCCTGAATAACGTCACCGTTTTCATCAAGTACCATCTCGTTAAGCAGTTTTGGGTTCGCAAATGTGGCACGCTGAGCGGTTAAGTGATCACCACGGTGCGTAGCGTAAGAATTATAGTCCTCAGCTGGTAGTCCCATCGTGTCTAAATATTCACCAGCAGCACTATCTGGCAAAATCGCATTAGAAGGCGACATATGGTCGGTAGTGATGTTATCACCCAATACCGCTAGCGGACGCATGCCTTTAAGCTTATTGGCTTCTGCCATTGTGCCTTCCCAGTAGGGTGGGCGACGGATATACGTACTCATCTCACGCCAATTGTACTGAGGGTCAGTAATTGCATCATGACGTTCTGCATCGACAATACCTTCGTCAAACATGGGGATATAAACCTTGTTATATTGCTCAGGCTTCACCGCAGAGGCAACAATCGCATCGACTTCGGCGTCATCAAACCAAATGTCTTTGAGGTAGACATCGTTGCCCTCTTTATCTTTCCCTAATGAGTCTTTTTCGATATCAAAACGAATAGTACCCGCTATTGCGTAAGCCACAACCAATGGTGGAGAAGCAAGAAAGGCTTGTTTTGCATAGGGATGAATGCGACCGTCAAAGTTACGGTTACCCGATAATACGGCTGTAGAGAATAGATCACGGTCAATGATTTCTTGCTGGATTTCTGGTTCTAAGGCGCCACTCATACCATTACATGTCGTACAGGCAAAAGCAACCACATCAAAGCCAAGTTGCTGTAGATCGGGCAGTAGATTTGCCTCTTCTAAGTACAGTTTTACCGCTTTTGATCCAGGTGCTAATGAAGACTTTACCCAAGGCTTACGAACCAAACCTTTCTCAAGTGCATTACGGGCAACGATACCCGCAGCAATCATATTGCGCGGGTTAGAAGTATTGGTACAGCTGGTAATGGCAGCAATAATAACGGCACCATCAGGCATCAATCCATCTTCTGGCTCAACAAGCGGCTGATTAGCAGCGTGAGCAATACCCACTTCCGCTAAATCAGTGGTAGAAACACGGGCATGCGGACGTGAAGGCCCTGCGATATTACGCACCACTTTTGATAAATCAAAATTTAATACACGGTCATATTCAGCATCTTTCATGCCGTCTGCCCATAACCCAGTTTGCTTAGCATATGCTTCAACAACACGAATTTGTTGTTCAGTACGACCCGTTAGACGTAAATAATCAATGGTTTGCTCATCAATTGAAAACATGACGGCAGTGGCACCATATTCAGGTGTCATATTCGATATAGACGCTCTATCGCCTACTGACAGACTTCTAGCGCCTTCTCCAAAGCATTCAACATACGCGGATACAACCCCTTCGTTACGTAGGAACTCAGTCATTGCTAGTACTAAATCAGTACCCGTTATACCCGGCTGTAATTTACCTGTTAAATTTAGACCAACGATATTAGGCAAACGCATGTAAGAAGGGTTTCCTAACATGACGCTTTCAGCTTCTAATCCACCCACGCCAATTGAGATAACGCCAAGAGCATCAACCATTGGAGTATGACTGTCCGTACCGACTAAAGTGTCAGGATAAGCAACGGGTTTACCATCTGATTTATCCGCAATTACTTGGATAACAGGAGACATTTTTTCTAAATTAATTTGGTGCATAATACCGTTGCCGGGAGGCACAACGTTGACATTATCAAAGGCATATTCACACCAATTGATAAAATGGAAACGATCTTCGTTACGACGTTCTTCAATCGCACGGTTTTTCTCAAAAGCATTCTCTTCATAGCCTGCATGTTCAACCGCTAATGAATGGTCAACAATAAGCTGAGTAGGAACAATTGGGTTAACTTTTGATGGATCACCCCCTTCTTCAGCGATAGCATCTCGCAAACCTGCAAGATCCACAAATGCCGTTTGTCCTAAGATATCATGGCAAACAACACGCGCTGGATACCAAGGAAAATCTAGATCCTGCTTGCGATAAATATGTTGCGAGAGGGCTTCGGTTAAATCTTCTGGCGGGCAACGACGTACTAAATTTTCACATAATACTTTTGAGCTAAAAGGTAGCTTGGCATAGGCACCAGGTTCAATATCATTAACCGCTTGTTCAACATCGAAATAATATAACCCACTGTCTTCACCATTGGGTAATGGCAATGGCTTTTTGTAGTTGGAATTCATTGGTTGGGGGTGTTTGTGAGTTAAAGCAGGTTTAACTTCGCTCATGGCATAATTTCCCTATAAATAAGTTAAAAATAATTTTCTGTTAACGGATAATCGAATAATTAAAATAAAATAGACTGTTATAATTCACACTCAATTTTTGCTTTTATATCATTTGCTTTGTCTAAGCTTTCTATACCAGTTACATAAAAAGAATCAGATAAAGGAACTAAAACTCTGGCAGCAATTAATACCTCATCATTTACAATTATGGCTATGTGTCTACCAATATTATCTCTGGTCAAAGCATTCATCTGCCTTGCACCCTTAAAGGTTGTTAGAAGTGTCAGATGATACTCAGTGTCTTCAATATAAGGTTTTATCTCTGCGGTTTGAATAACACTTATAGGCAAAAAATTATTCTTTTCATCTAATGATGCATTTAAAGCAGCACTTTCAACAACATCATACATAGCATTATCAATAATATAAAACCCAGGCTTTAAGGTCGATGATTTCTTAATACTATGACAAAATTTGCTTTGCTTAACATCTGATAGCTTAATAATTGCTTCATTTATAACTGCACCGTCACCACTACTTGCAAAACATTGGAGACTTAAAGACATCGATAGAGCAAAAATAAATGAATTTTTCATAGCAGTCTTTTTAAGATAGTTAATAGTAATTTGTATCCATATGATGGGTTTTATAGCCTTTAATAAAACCCTTAACATCTGTCTAACACTAACGGTTACATAAGACATTAAGGGTAAGTTAATAAAATAACATCAAATCACTAGACTTATTACCCACGCTCAGCGATAGGGGGTACTTCTCTTGGCTCCTCACCAATATATTCGGCACTAGGGCGAATAATGCGGTTGTTAGAACGTTGCTCGAATACATGAGCCGCCCAACCTGTTAAGCGTGAACAAACGAATATAGGCGTGAACAATTTCGTTGGAATGCCCATAAAGTTATAAGTGGACGCATGGAAGAAATCAGCGTTACAAAATAGTTTCTTCTCACGCCACATCACCTCTTCACATCTTACTGATACAGGGTATAACACGTCATCACCCACATCTGCTGCTAATTTTTCAGCCCATTGCTTAATGATGACATTACGAGGATCAGAATCACTATAAATAGCATGACCAAAGCCCATAATCTTTTCTTTACGCTCTAGCATGCCCATTAAGCCAGATTCTGCATCTTCAGGAGACTCAAAGCCTTCTATCAATTCCATAGCGGCTTCGTTAGCACCACCATGTAAAGGCCCACGGAGCGTACCGATTGCCCCAGTAATACAAGAGAATAGATCCGATAGAGTAGAGGCACAAACACGGGCAGTAAACGTAGAGGCATTAAATTCATGCTCAGCATATAGAATTAAAGACACGTTCATCACTCGTTCATGCAATTCGCTTGGCTTCTCACCTTTGAGCAATTGTAAGAAATGGCCACCAAGCGTTTCAGCATCAGTCATACAATCGATTTTTTCACCATTATGGCTGAAACGATACCAATAATTGATAATTGCTGGGAAAGCGGACAACATACGATTGGTTTTATCAAGCTGTTGATCAAAGCTTTCTTCAGGCTCTAAATTACCTAGCATTGAACAACCCGTTCTTAACACATCCATCGGGTGTGCAGATTGAGGTATACGCTCTAACACATCTTTTAAAGCTTGCGGTAAGTCACGTAACTTTTTGAGCTCAGCTTTATAGTCATCAAGTTGTGTCTGCGTAGGAAGCTCACCATATAATAATAGGTAAGCCACTTCTTCAAAGATGCAATTTTCTGCTAAATCTTTGACATCATATCCACGATAAGTTAATCCTGATCCGGATTTACCAACGGTAGATAGTGAGGTTTGTCCAGCAATTTGTCCACGTAAACCTGCGCCTGATAGTTGCTTGCCTGCTGCCATGATACTTTTCCTTTTAATAATTAGGTTGCGTTAGTGTAGATATTATAGTGATAAATGGTACTAAAACTATTAGCCATATAAAAATATGTTATATAAGACTTTTGATTGATATCAAATATCTTTTTAGACTAGATTTGATAAACATTACTTCTTCTGAGCAAATAGCTCGTCAAGCTTCCGCTCAAATTCATGATAGTTTAAGAAATCATATAATTCCATACGGGTTTGCATAGTGTCGACGACATTTTCCTGAGTACCGTCATCAAGTAGATGTTGATAAACATTGAGCGCCGCTTTATTCATCGCACGGAAAGCTGATAGTGGGTAGAGCACCATTTCAACACCGACATTAAATAACTGTTCAGTCGTATACAGATCCGTTTGTCCAAATTCTGTCATATTAGCCAGTACAGGAATATTTAATACATCGGTAAACTTGCGATACATCTCAATATCAGTTAACGCTTCTGCGAAAATCATATCTGCGCCAGCTTCTTCAAAAGCAACGGCACGTTCAACGGCTGCCTCTAACCCTTCAACAGATAACGCATCTGTTCGCGCCATAACCACAAAATCTGGGTCAACTTTGGCATCAAGAGCCGCTTTTAGACGATCCACCATTTCACTGGTAGACACGATTTCTTTATTAGGACGATGACCACAGCGTTTTTGTGCCACTTGGTCTTCGATATGAACAGCTGCCACGCCTGCTTTTTCCATCTTTTTGATGGTTTGGGAGATATTAAAAGCACCGCCCCAACCAGTGTCGATGTCGACTAATAGCGGCGTT
Organism: Psychrobacter sp. CX5; assembly: GCF_057621535.2. Classification (NCBI taxonomy): domain Bacteria; kingdom Pseudomonadati; phylum Pseudomonadota; class Gammaproteobacteria; order Moraxellales; family Moraxellaceae; genus Psychrobacter; species Psychrobacter sp. CX5. Next base: position 2,813,344 of record NZ_CM177735.1, read on the forward strand.
TGAACCGCATTGGTAATACGGCTGGCATCTTCTAATACATTGTCTAAGCTGGTCATACCTAAATCAGGCAGTCCATAAGAGGCATTCGCTACACCAGCACCCGATAAATATATTGCCTTGTGACCAACTTGAGTCGCCATCATTGCTGTATAAGCATTGATAGTGCCGACGATTTGTAGCGGTTGATTATTAGTCGTTTGTTCAGAGATGGCATTACGAAAGCGCTTGCCAGCAGATTCAGTACTCATGGTCATTCCTTTTATTGTATGTGAGTTAGAATAACTCTTTTTCAAGTTAATGATAGCTACTAGAAAATTAATTAATAGGATATATATCCAGAAATCTAATATAGAAGTAGAATATTGGTAGAGTACCTGCAAAATGAATTAGATTAAAGTGGTTAGACTATTGAGCTAGCTAAATAATAATAAGTTAATATTTATTATCATTTAATATAAATTAAACCTATTTATTTTTTAAATACTTAAATTCGTATTTGAGTGATTCCGAAGCATTATTATTCAGAACATGAAATTAAAACCTTAAACTTAATTAAAATTAATTTACATTTAGTTACAATTAAAATCTGACTACTTTATCCGCCGATAGGTAATACCGCGTTCTTCATATATATCATATACAACGTCTAAAAGTATTGAAAATGCGGGATGTGTGGGCGCTTGTAGCGCACAAAGATATATAGGAGAGGTTGCATCTTCATGGATTAATGAGCGGTAGCTAATTTGATCTGAACGTACCGATTTAAGACTATCAGGCACCAAGGTTATCCCTTCACCTGCTGCTACAAGACCTAATGCAACCTGTATATCACTAACTGAAGTAGTATGGTGGGGTAAAGCTGACTGTTTTGAAAATAGATGCAGTAAAGGCTCACTAATGAATAAAGGCGCATCGTTATTATCAGAAACTGTAATGGATACATTGGATACCGGTAAATGTGTCTGGTGATATAAGATTATACGGCTATCTTGTAATTGCTTGAGGTGAATATCACTCTGGTTTGCTAATTCATGTGTCTTAGGTAAAGCGGCTACATAACGCTCATGACGCAACAATATCTGGTTTAAATTAGCATCATCATGTGCAAAACGCCCGAAACCGACATCAATTTCACCCGCTTTTAATGCGTCAACTTGTCTGAATGAGCTGATATCTTTTAGATGAATATCTAAACTAGGTAAACGCAGCTTTAACCTTGAAATCACGGTAGGGAGTAGGCCGTATAACACTGAAGGGACAAAGCCTATGTTTAGATTGTCAGGAGGATAAGCCAGTTTTTGAGTAAGAGTTATGCTACTGTCAAGCTCCCTTAATATAGAATCAACTTTTTCATAAAAGAATGTTCCAGCAGGGGTCAGTTGCAGGGGGCGATGATAGCGATCGATAAGCTCTACTCCAATATCCTCCTCAAGCTGCTTAATTAGCCGGCTTAGTGTCGGCTGTGATAGCCCCGTCGCACCAATGGCTTCACTAAAGCTTCCTAGTTGCGCCACTGTATGAAATGCTTTTAATCTTTTTAATTGCATTAACTTCTCTTAAAGGTGCCGATAATTATCAAGAACCCGCTTTATTGACCTAAAATAGCTATAGCTGCTGTTTATGATAGCTACTATTAAAATATATTATTAAAAAAGCTTATTCAAAATCTATTGTGTGCCCATCTTTTAAGGTCAAACTGCCCTTAGTGACCTCTATGCTGATATTTTGAGGATGGTTGATAGCTTCATATACTTTGGCATCGGAAATATTAACGTCAGCGTCGAACTCATAGGTCGCATTGGGTGCCAAAGGTGGGTTGAAATCTGCCAGCGATATAACCACGGGTTTAGGTTTTGCAAAATCAGGATGGTTAAGCATTAACGTCCCTTTAAAGCCATTAACAGGGACATTACTCTTATTCGTCATAACAAAAGACAGTTTGACGTTATTTAAAGTATCAGTGTCACTCGGTTTATAAGGTAGCAAAGTAATAGGGTATTGATCCCGTTGTAACTCGCTGTTTTTATCCGTCTTCTGACCTATAGGATTATTCGGGTGCAATTCTTCATATTTGCGCTGCTGTTCAATGGCCTCGTCAATAGTGACTTGAGTGGTAGCGCCTTGTTGTTGGGCGTCACTTAATTGCATACGCTGCATATAACGACTCAGTAACTGCTGCTCATCGTTAGATAAATCGTTATAAGCATCCTGAATCTCACTCTGCCAATTTTCAAACTCAACGGGCACAGTTTGACTCATGGGGTGATCACTTTGTGTATCACACCCTAGGGCTGCAAATAATATAATTAAACCGCTAAATATATGGCGGTTCCTGCGTAATAAACGAACACCAACTTGATGTTTGGTATATGTTGAGTTTGCTTTATTAATTTTCATACGACTCATAAACTCCCTGTAAAAACCGGCATGTCACTATTGTTATTAAAAGCAATTCATTTTAAAAGTAAAATGCAGATTAAAGACTGTATAAGCAAATATACAATGAAATAGCGACGATACACCACAACTATTTAATAGATACACCCAAATCAACAAGCAGTACTACATAAATAAGGGCTGTCATCAAACAGCCCTATTTATGTCTGACACATAGCTATCTTACATTAATCATATAATTGACCGATAAATGAAACTATTAAATGATCTTCAATAATTGAGCCATAAATAAAAGCGCGATACCGCCTAAAAAGATCAATCCTGCAATACTATATAAGTTCATACTTGGCGATAGTTTTTGATGATTTTTAGCCAATGAATAGTTCAGCCATCCAAAAATAGGGGCTGAAACGAAGGCAGAAATCATTGCAAACTTAAGCATCGAACCAAGTTGACCGGTAAAGAAAGTAATGATGATGAAGCCACCAACAGCGGTGTAGGTGATCCAAAATAAAAGCTGCTTTTCATCCATCTTGACGTCATTTTTTATTAAACGCCAACTTTCTGCATTGATTCGGCCATAGCCATCTGCACAAGTGATCGTCGTACCAAACATGACCATAAAGGCCACAAAGGCCACTAAAAATTGTGACCACTCACCAATAGTAGCGGTATACATGTTGATCAACTGGCTAATATACGCACCACCTTGTGTCTGAATCTCAACCCCAGTGCCATATTGTACAAAGACCCCTAACGCCAAAAATACTAATGCTAAAAGCGCGGTTGAAATGAAGCCCACATTGAAGTCAACCAGACCCTGACGATGCGTTGTATGATCTGATTCTACTTTGGCCGATATCCACATTGAATTGATCGCAGAGAATTCTAATGGTGCGGGCATCCAGCCCATTAACGCCACTATAAAACCAAGAGTCGCCATGTTCCAAGGAGAGGGCGCAACAAAATTAGGTGCCATCACTGTGGGCTTTCCAGCGGCAATGAATACAGCAGCCAAGGTTGCCACAGTTAATGCTACCATGATCAATTTGGTCACTTTATCAAGCATCTTATAATGACCTAAAATTAGGATTAACCAAGACACACCCATGACGATCAATGACAAAATCGTGGTGGATATTGCTAAACTTTCAGGCAGCATAAACCCTAAAATAGTAGCTGCAATGAGCGCTACCGCACCCGTGCTAATCACAGAAGCCGCTAAAGATAATATAAAAAACGCCCATAAATAAAATGGCGATTTTTTAGCATAACCTGCAACTAATGATTCACCAGTTTCATAGACATAATCTGTGCCAAACTTAAAGAATGGATATTTAAAAAAATTTGCTAGTATTATCATTATCGCCAATTGCCAGCCATAAATGGCTCCTGCCTGCGTAGAGGATATAAGGTGTGAGCCGCCAATAGCAGCTGTTGCCAATAAGATTCCTGGTCCAAAAGTGCGCCATCGCATAGTTTCAGAGTGTGCAGTAGACGATGCTGAATTTGGGTGAGTCATAACATAATGCCCTTAAGTTAAGTTTGGATTGTGTGAAAGACAAAAAAGTACAAGCCGCCTGATTTGATTTGACATAAGGGGGTTGGTTATAAGCGGATTAATCGATAAAACCTATCAATTGAACCACAAATAATAGGGCAACTGCAGCTAAAAACAGTAGCCCAGCTATACTATAGATCGTCATTGATTTAGACAGCTTTTGCTCGCTCTTAATCAAGCTATAATTCAGCCAGCCAAAGATTGGCGCAAAACAAAATGCTGAAATCATAGCAAATTTCAACATAGACCCTAACTGACCTTTGAAAAAGATAATAATGATTAATGAGCCAATAACAGAGTAACTGGTCCAAAATAGGATTTGCGGGTTGCTTACTTTTGATTCACCTTTAATGAGACGGGTAGACTCTGCAAGGGCACGACCATAGCCATCAATTAGGGTAATCGTCGTGCCAAACATCACCATAAAGGCCACAAAGGCGACCAATAATCTTGACCAGTCACCGATGGTTGCGGTGTACATATTGATTAACTGGGTGACATAGGCACCACCTTGCATTTCAATCTCTACCCCTGAGCCATATTGCACAAAGACGCCTAAGGCTAGAAAACAAAGTCCTAGCAGTGCACTAAAAAGATAACCGGCATTAAAATCAACCAAACCTTGATAGTAAGATGTCTGATCCGTTTTGACTTTTTCCGCGGTCCACATTGAGGTAATAGCAGCAAATTCTAATGGCGCTGGCATCCATCCCATTAATGCCACAATAAACCCTAAAGAAGCCATATTCCATGGAGACATAGCAACAAAGTCAGGTGCAATAGGCGTAGGATTTCCTGCTGCAATAAACACCGTAATCAAGGTGGTAATGATTAGCGATGCCATAATCCATTTGTTAAAACGGTCAAGCAGCTTGTAATGACCGACAATTAACATCAACCATGACACCCCTATGACGATAATGGATAATAGGGTAGCAGATGGCGTAAATTGCTTTGGAATCATGAATCCCAAAATAACCGAGCATAGTAGGGTAACGGCACCCACACTAATGACGGCAGATCCTATCAATAAAATAGTGTAAACCCACAGATAAATTGGCGACTTTCTGGCATATCCTGCAATTAAAGATTCGCCTTTGTCATAGACATAATCAGTGCTAAATCTAAAAAAAGGATATTTAAAAAAGTTCGCTAGAATAATCATAATCGCCAATTGCCAACCATAGATGGCACCAGCTTGAGTAGATGAAATGAGATGGGAGCCACCGACGGCTCCACTCGCTAATAGTATTCCTGGGCCAAAGATCCGCCAGCTTAGTTTGTCCTTTTTGTTGATGTCTGAATCCTCTTTAGTATCATGAATCACTTTCGTCATAATTCCCTCTATGAGTCAGTTAATAATTAGATATGTTTACACCATTAAAGCTGGTATCAGTCGATAAGTACATCCATGACTTAACGTGTGATATCAAGGAGCTCATTAGTTTGTTTTATTGATAAGTTTTGAAAATATTAAATGAAAAACGGAATTGTTTAAAATGGCAATAATATAGGTATAAAAAAAACGAAGGGGTATTATATAACGTGAGCGCAATACACCGTCAATCGTTAATTGCAAAAATAGTTAGGAAATCTTATAAATTATTTTTAGTATAAACTTAACTTTTTGTATCAATATCAGGTTTAGAGATAGCACGCCATAACATGGAGAATAAGTCATCAAAGTTTTCAGTCAACGGCATCGGGGCATGACGAATGACCTGCATGGTACCAATACGCATTACAAAGCCCATAAACACATCAAATAAGACGTAAAGCGGTACCTTATCATTGAGTACTGCTCGACGTTGACCATCTGCCAAAACACTGGTAAAGGCATCAATCAACTCTTTATTTTCGTAAATTGATATCTTACGTATATCTGTAGTAGATACAGAGGTTAAGACCATCACCGCATCAGGATGAGAGTCCACAAAATCGAAACAAACCCACAAGGTTTTTCTTAGACGCTCTTTGACACTATCGATACCTTGAAGATGATCCATCATCCGGTTCGCAAGGCGCCCGAGTACGATATCCATAATCGTTTGGAATACCGTGTGCTTATCGCCAAAGTATTTATATAAAGTCTGTAACGAGACATTCGCTTCTTTTGCGATTTGAATCATAGTGACGTCTTGAGCATTAGCGCCAGCAAATAATTCGTGAACCGCTCTTTCAATTTTATCAAGGGTCGCAGGTCGAATTTTTGATAAAGGCGCTAGCGCTTTATCATTTAATAAAGAGTCATGTTGATGAGGATGAGTTGATTTCATAAAAGCTCCTTAATATACGGTAATTATAATTACTATTTTATAGCAAGTGATTGCTTAGCAAAATAATCTTTTGTAAGATTGAACGGTAAGTAATGATAGATATGAGTTTTGAACCACATCTATTGTAATATTTTTTGGTAATAATTATTACCATTAATACAACAATCTAATTTATGGGTTAAGGATTAACGAGATGGGTATTGATACGTTTAAAAGCAATTGGATGACTGAAGAACATGAAATGGTATATGAAAGCGCCTTAAAATTGTTCCAAAGCTGGGAAGACAAAGACGAGCAATGGCGCGACAACGGTATGATTGACCGTGAAGCGTGGAATGAAGTGGGTGAAATGGGTTTTTTATGTGCGTCTATGCCAGAAGAATACGGTGGCGGTGGCGGAGATTTTGGTCATGAAGCGGCTATTTTACTTGCCCAAGCACACGCTAACCAAGCAAGTTATGGTGGTATGGTACATTCAGGTATCGTGGCACCTTATATTTTGCATTTGGGTACAGAAGAGCAAAAAAAGAAATGGTTGCCGAAAATGGCGACTGGCGAATATGTGGGTGCCATTGCAATGACAGAACCTACTACCGGTTCTGATTTACAAGCCATTAAAACATATGCTGTAAAAGATGGTGATGACTATATCATCAATGGTTCAAAAACCTTTATAACCAATGGTCAACATGCCAATATTATCATATTGGCGTGTAAAACAGATCGTGATAAAGGTGCACAAGGCGTTTCTTTAATCGTTGTCGAAACAGACGGGCTTGAAGGGTTCGAGCGTGGTCGTAACCTGAAAAAAACTGGGTTGGCGGGTCAGGATACTTCAGAATTATTTTTCAGTAACGTTCGTGTACCGCAATCTAACTTACTTGGTGGTCTTGAGGGGTTAGGTTTTATTCAGATGATGCAAGAGTTGCCTCAAGAGCGTCTAATTATCGCATTAAGTGGGTGTGGCGCTATCAAACTAGCATTAGATCTTACTTTAGACTATGTTAAACAACGCGAGGCATTTGGTCGCCCTATTTGGAAGTTCCAAAACACCCGCTTTAAATTGGCAGAAATTCAAGCAGATTATCTGGCAGTACGTGCGTTATGTGACGCTGCAATTGAGTCAATGATAGAAGGTAAATTAACCGCAGCGCATGCTTCACTAATTAAGTACTGGGTAACTGAAAAGCAATGTAAGGCAATGGATGAATGCTTACAGTTATTTGGTGGTTATGGTTATATGAGTGAGTACCCAATCGCTCGTATGTATGCTGATGCTCGTGTACAGAAAATCTATGGTGGCACCAATGAAATCATGAAAGAGCTAGCCTCACGTTTTATGTAATGCATCCGTTAAGCTAAACTTTGGTGACTTGAGCATGATGTCAGGTCATCAAATAGTTAGGCTTAAAACTTTTATCTCTCGCTTAATCTACTATCTTTAACATGATCTAATATGGTAATGTTAATCAACTGTTTTGATGTAAATAAACAGCTCTAAAATAAATTATTGTAAAAAACTAGAAAAGGGATTTATATGACTGAAGTTGCCTATATCTATGATGCCATTCGTACACCACGTGGCAAAGGTAAAAAAGAGGGTTCACTGCATCAAGCAACGCCGATATGGTTGGTGCGTACTCTATTAAAAGAAATGCAAAAACGTCATGATCTCGATACCAGCTTGGTTGATGATCTGGTATTAGGCTGTGTTACTCCTGTAGGGGAGCAAGGGTCTGATATCGCCCGTATTGCTATTATTGATGCTGATTGGGATGAGAGTGTGGCAGGCGTTACTCTGTCTCGTTTTTGTGCATCAGGCTTAGAGTCTATCAATTTAGCAGCAACTAAAGTCATGTCTGGTATGGAAGATATGGTTGTGGCTGGCGGTGTAGAATCAATGAGCCGTGTCCCTATGGGTTCAGACGGCGGGGCCTGGTATATGGACCCCCGTGTTAATGATGCTACTCAGTTTGTACCACAAGGTGTCGGTGCGGATGCTATTGCGACGTTGCGTGGTTTTACGCGCGAAGACGTTGACGCTTTTGCCACTGAATCTCACAAAAGAGCCGCTGCTGCATGGGAGAAGGGCTACTATGATAAGTCCGTCGTTCCTGTCACGGATATTAATGGCATGCTGCTATTGGACAAGGATGAGACCATCCGTCCAAATACTTCTGTAGAGACTTTAGCAGGTTTAAATCCCTCCTTTATTATGCCTGGTAAAATGGGCTTTGATAGTGTGATACTTGATAAATATACGACCATTGAAAAAGTGAATCATGTGCATCACGCAGGTAACTCATCAGGTATTGTAGATGGGTCGGCACTTTGCTTAGTCGGTAGCAAAGCTGCAGGCGAAAAAGCAAACCTTAAACCGCGTGCTAAGATCACAATGGCATCAGTCATAGGTTCTGAACCAACTATTATGTTAACGGGCCCAACGCCAGCATGTCAGAAAGCACTTCGTAAAGCAGGTATGACGGCTAGTGACATTGATTTATGGGAAATTAACGAAGCATTTGCTGTCGTTCCGATGAATACAGCACTAGACTTAGGTGTGTCACTTGATAAAGTCAACGTGAATGGCGGCGCAATAGCTATGGGACATCCTTTAGGTGCCACTGGAGCAATGTTAGTGACAACGGTACTTGATGAGCTTGAACGTCGTGACCTAAATACTGCCATGATTACACTATGTGTCGGTGGTGGTATGGGTATCGCAACTATTATTGAGCGTGTGTGATATTAAACGTGTCTAAGAGCTTGACTCTAATATTTAGTGAAGCCAAGACATGGAAATAACGTACGCATATTGAATTAGCGCATAATGAATAAGGATATAAAATGAGTATAGCTAGCGTAAAGGCCATTAATGCCCTAGATAACTTTACAGCAGAAGCTGACAACGGCATCGTAACCGTTACTATTGATCAAACGGATCGTAAAATGAATGTTATTGGTGAGGGCTTTAATGAAGCTTTTGCCACTTTAACCGATGCTTTTATTACGGATGAGGAAGCCGAAGGTTTAATCTTAACCTCTGGTAAATCTACCTTTGTGGTGGGTGCTGATATTGACCAACTGGCTGAAATTGAAACTGCTGAACAAGCTTTTGATTTAGTCGAAGACTTAAAAACCAGTCTACGTAAACTTGAAAAAGCGGGTAAGCCTGTTGCTGCTGCTCTTACTGGTACGGCTTTAGGTGGCGGTTTGGAGCTTGCCTTAGCCTGTCATTATCGTATTGCCGTTGATTCACCAAAAACAAAAATTGGATTGCCAGAAGTTAAACTTGGCTTGCTACCTGGTGGTGGCGGTACTCAGCGTCTACCACGTATTGTTGGTATTCAAAAAGCGTTAGAGATGATGACGCAAGGCAAAGAGCTGCGTCCAAAACAAGCGCTTGAAATTGGTCTGTTGAATGCTGTTGCTAGCGATAAAGAAGATATGCTTGCTCAAGCAAAACAATGGATTAAAGATAACCCTAAAGTCAGTCAGCCTTGGGATGTAAAAGGATTTAAAATACCGGGTGGTGATAGTAAGCATCCTAAAGTTGCACAGGTTTTCTCGATTGCCCCTGCTATGGCAAATCAAAAATCACATGGCAATTATCCAGCTATTGTTCATATCATGTCATGTGTGTTTGAGGGCTGCTTAGTAGATATTGATAATGGACTTGAAATAGAGTCTCGCTATTTTGTTGCTTGTGCATTGTCTCCTGAATCTACTAACATGATTAACACCTTATGGAAGCAGCTGAACAATATTAAAAAAGGTCAATCACGTCCTGAAGGGTTTGAGAGATCTAAAGTCAGCAAGGTTGGTATCCTAGGAGCCGGTATGATGGGTGCTGGTATTGCCTATGTTTCAGCTAAAGCAGGTATTGATGTCGTGCTATTAGATACCAGTATTGAAGGTGCAGAAAAGGGAAAAAGCTACTCGACTAATTTGCTTGACAAAGCTATCAGCCGTGGTCGTTCAAACCAAGAGAAAAAAGAGGCGTTGTTATCACGTATCAAGACCACAGTATCTTATGACGATTTAGAAGGCTGCGATTTAATTATTGAAGCGGTATTTGAAGATATCGATATTAAAGCCGAATGTACCCGTAATGCAGAAGCTGTCATTCCTGAAACAGCAATTTATGCGTCTAATACCTCAACGCTACCAATTACTCAATTGGCTCAAGCCAGCAACCGACCTAATCAGTTTATAGGTCTGCATTTCTTCTCACCTGTTGATAAAATGCCATTGGTAGAAATCATCGTTGGTGAAAAGACAGACGATGGTACATTAGCTAAAAGTTTCGATTTTGTGGGTCAAATTTCGAAAACGCCTATTGTGGTAAATGACAGCCGCGGCTTCTATACATCACGCGTATTTGGTACTTATGTTTCAGAAGGTATTGCAATGTTAGGTGAGGGTATCCATCCACGCAGTATTGAAGTGGCTGGTATGAAATCTGGTATGCCAATGCCTCCTTTAGCACTACAAGATGAGGTGTCTTTAAGTCTGTCATTGCATGTCATGCAACAGACTAAACGAGCTTTAGAATCGGAAGGTAAAACATTCACCCCTCATCCTGCTCAGCCAGTGATTGAAAAAATGGTGCAAGAGTTAGGTCGTGAAGGTAAAAAAGTAGGCAAAGGATTCTATGATTATCCTGAAAGTGGTGAGAAGCACTTATGGCCTGAATTGACTGACTTGTATCCAACAAAGGATGATCAACCATCACAACAAGATTTAGTGGATCGCCTGCTATACGTTCAAGCCAATGAAACGGCTAAGTGCTATGAAGAAAATGTGGTCCGCTCTGTTGCCGATGCCAATGTAGGTTCAATCTTCGGATGGGGTTTTGCACCTAATCAAGGGGGTACGTTGCAATTCATTAATTCAATTGGCGTGTCGAAATTTGTTGAGCGTAGTCGCGAATTAGCTGCCGCTTATGGTGAACGTTTTGAGCCTGCTGCTATTTTAGTTAAGATGGCTGAATCTAATCAGGAGTTTAATGATGACTGATAAGCTATCTGATCCAATGGCAGACTGCTTACAAGGCTTAAAGGTTGTCGACTTAACGCGTAACCTACCTGGACCCTTTGCAACCAGATTACTTGCAGACCTAGGTGCAGAAATTGTCAAAATTGAACCCATGAATGGTGATCCTGCGCGCGCATTTGGTGAGCTATTCAATGCTTTAAATCACGGAAAAACGACACTTAAAGTCGATTTTCGTGATCCAGAAGGCATTGCTACTATTAAAGAGCATCTCAAAAATGCAGATGTCATGCTTGACAGTTTCCGTCCTGGTGTTTTGGAAGGTATGGGATTAGATGTAACCGCTTTGCATGACATTAATCCCAAATTGGTTATTGTCTCTATTACAGGTTACGGTGTTACCGAAGGTGAGGGTGTTAATCACGATTGGAGCAATAAAGCAGGACATGATATTAACTTTATGGCGCTTAGTGGTGTCCTCGATCAGCTTAAATCATCTGATGGTGATCAAGCGATGCCTAATATACAGTTTGCAGATCTAGCGGGTGGTAGTGATACGGCCGTTATCGCACTTTTAGCAGCTGTGATTGCTGCGAAAAATACCGGTAAAGGTAGACACATTAATACCAGTATGACTCACAGTTTGTACAATCATTTAGTCATGCCAAAAGCAACTGGCAAATTGATTGAAAAGATGTCAGGTAAGAAACCGGCTCCGCAGTATGACTTTTTAGGCGGCTTATTGCCCTGTTATCGACTTTATAAAACCAAAGACGATAGATATATGGCGGTTGGTTCTCTTGAGCTGAAGTTTTGGCAAGGGTTATGTGACGTATTAGATCTTCCGGATCTAAAAAATACGCATTGGCAACGAGGTGTAATGCCAAACCTGCCCGAGAGTCAAGCAGCAATGCAGAGCATTGCTGAAACGTTTGCAAGTCAACCTTTATCACACTGGTCAAAACTGTTTGAACAGGCGGATGTCTGCGTTACTCCTGTTTTAACGCTTGCAGAGGCTCAAAATCATCCTCTTTTTGCTCATCAGGATGAATATGGGGCGACAGCTGGTTGGCAAGTCGTAAGCTAGGTTAGCTAGGTATGGCATTGAGGTTAAAGTAGCTTTACATTTTGTTTAATTTAACGTTCTAGAGCTACTTTAATACTGATTTAGTATAACTCAATATACATTCTTATTATATTTACAAAACTTTTCATACCTTAAATTTTTATAAGGCCTATCTTTCCGCCTTACTCCTAGAGGCTTGTCCTTAAATTGATTTCGCAACGTTTATTATTTTTATAGTCTGTATGAATTTAACCTCAATATGACTTATAGATTTAAACGTTTAAATTAAATTACTGAGTACCTCTTATTCGAGACTCTTATTAATAGCCCACGGAAGGTTAACGATGACTAAATTTTGGACTAATAATTATCCTGAGGGTGTTGCCTCTGATATTCCTTTTGATAATGAAACTCTTATTGACTTTTTTGATAATGTTTTAAGTAATTTTGCTAAAAATAAATTCATGACAAACTTAGGTGTTTCATATAGTTATGCCCAAGTTGACCAAATATCTCATTCGATTGCCTCTTGGATTCAAAGTACTGGACTCCCTCAAGGTTCTACCGTGGCTATAATGATGCCCAATGTGAATCAGTATTTACCGATTGTGATCGGAGCGCTTCGTGCTGGTATGGTGCTTACTCTTATAAATCCTCTGTATACCCCGCGTGAGCTTAAGCATCAGCTTATAGATTCTGATGCTAAGATGCTGTTTATATTAGAGCCATTTTGTCATAGTCTTGATAACATTATTGAGAAAACGCCCGTTAAAACGGTCGTCGTCAGCAGCATTGGGGATATGCTTGGCACTGCCAAAGGTGCTTTAATAAATTTAGCAGCCAAACATATCAAAAAAATGGTGCCAAAGTATCACATTAAATCTAATTCAAACCATCAAGTTTTAGACTTCAAAACTCTTTTAAATCAATCTAAAACGATGACATACACTCGTCCAGATATTAAGCCCGATGACTTGGCTATGATTCAATACACGGGGGGTACAACTGGTGTTGCTAAAGGGATTTTAATTAGTCATCGCAATGTAGTCTATGGCACTAAGCAATATGATGAATGGTTTAAGCCAATTCATAAGGGTTTAAATAGTAAGGATCAACTGACTTGTGTTGTTGCATTACCGATGTACCATATCTTTGCATTTATTATATCTTTACTAGGGTTACGCACTGGTCAACATCTTTTATTAGTCACTAATCCTAGGGATATTGATGCCTTTGTAAAACTGCTTAGTAAAGAGCCTGTACACTTGCTACCAGCAGTGAACACTTTATTCCATGCCTTATTATTACATCCAAAATTTAAAGACATAGATTTTTCACAGCTTAAATTATCTTTAGCAGGCGGTATGGCGGCTACTCCTGAAATGGCGAGAAAATGGCAGGAAGCCACAGGCGTCCCTATAATTGAAGGATGGGGTATGTCAGAAACGCTTGGAGTAGGGACAGCCAACCCTCTGTCCAATACAGAGTTTACAGGCTCAATTGGCATGCCAATCTGTGGTATAGATCTTAAAATTTATGATGAAGATGAAAATCCACTCGATATTGGTGAAGTAGGTGAGATTGTCATTAAAGGTGGAAATGTCATTTCAGGCTATCATAATCTTGATAATAGTCAGTTCTTTACCAAGGATGGTTATCTTAAGACTGGTGATGTGGGCGCTATTGATGAGAAGGGCTATGTCAAACTATTTGACAGAAAAAAAGACATGCTTATCGTCAGCGGTTTTAATGTCTACCCGAATGAAGTTGAGAGTGTCGTAGAAATGCATCCCAAAGTAAGAGAGTGTTCTGTGGTCGGTGTTGATAGTGACTCACAAGGTCAGTCTGTCAAAGTATTTATTGTTAAAGACGACCCTAAGTTAACTAAAGATGAGATTCATGAGTTCTGCAAAAAGAATCTTGCTGGCTATAAACGTCCCCGCCATATTGAGTTTATAGATGAATTACCTAAGTCTACCGTTGGCAAAATTTTAAGACATCAGCTTCGTTCAGAGAGTAAAGACGTCGCTGAAGAGGCGTGAGTAGTAATTTACTAATACATAAGAGTATTTCATTGAATATTGTATCTTGCAGTTGTTAGAAACCCATAGTTAACAATTTTTTAGACAAAATTCCAATCGTGGGTTGTGATTGTAAGTTCTTATTGTGTAAGGGTCTAAATCTTTACTTTAGAATTTAGCCCCTTATTCATGTCTTGAAATCAATTAATCATGGTCTGTATTGGATGAATTCATTGAAATAATGAACGTATTCTGTAATGATAACTAGCTCAAAGATATATATTTATTAAAAATATTTATTAAATAACTTAAAAAATAGTGTAATAACGTTATTTTTTGGCTATTATATATAAATTACATAATTTCATAAATGCACGTCTTATCAAGACATAGATTTTTGATGGTTTAACATTATAATTGCCTCAATGAAGAGGCGAGCTTAATTAAGCTTAATTACCAATGGAAGGTTAACAATGGATAAATTTTGGACTCAGAACTACCCTGAAGGTGTCGCCGCTGACGTACCCTTCGATAATGATACTCTCATCGATCTATTTGAAAAATCGTTTAACGAGTTTGCTGATGACAAATTCATGACGAATATGGACGTTTCGTACTCTTATAAGCAAGTCGATCACATCTCTCGTAACATAGCAGCATGGATACAAAGTACTGGACTACCTGAAGGTTCAGTCGTTGCGGTCATGATGCCCAATGTACATCAGTATCTACCAATAGTTATTGGGGCATTAAGAGCCGGTATGGTACTGACTTTAGTCAATCCTCTTTATACTCCTCGTGAACTTAAGTATCAACTTATAGATTCTGATGCCAAAATGATCTTTATATTAGAGCCATTTTGCCATTCTATGGATAGTATCATTGAAAAAACCCCAGTTAAAACCGTCGTCGTTAGTTCAATAGGGGATATGCTTGGTACCACTAAGGGCGCCATTGTTAACTTTGCTGCTAAATATGTCAAAAAAATGGTACCTAAATACCATATTAAGACTACCTCTGAACATGCCGTACTTCACTTTAAATCCATTTTAAATGAATCTAATAATCTAAAATATACCCGCCCTCAACCAAAGCCCGATGACTTAGCCATGATTCAATATACAGGCGGGACTACGGGTGTTGCTAAAGGTATATTAATAAGTCATCGCAATGTAGTGTATGGGACAAAACAGTACGACGAATGGTTTAATCCAATTTATGATGATTTAAATAACATTGGCCAGCTTACGAGTGTTGTTGCTCTGCCGATGTATCATATTTTTGCCTTAATCATATCTTTCTTAGGAATACGTAAAGGACAACATATTCTTCTAGTCACTAATCCTCGAGATATTGATGCCTTTGTGAAGCTACTAAGTAAAGAGCCTGTACATCTGTTTCCCGCCGTTAATACCTTATTTCACGCATTACTTTTACATCCAAAATTTAAAGATATTGATTTCTCACAGCTTAAGCTTTCATTGGCTGGAGGGATGGCAGCGACACCTGAAATGGCGAGAAAATGGTACGAAGCAACAGGCGTCCCTATTATCGAAGGGTGGGGGATGTCTGAAACACTTGGTGTTGGCACCGCAAATCCCTTAACGAATAAGGAATTTACGGGTTCGATAGGTATGCCTTTATGTGGTATCGATCTTAAAATTTATGATGATAATGAAAATCCGCTAGGTATTGGTGAGATTGGTGAGATTGTTCTTAAAGGCGGTAATGTCATTTCCGGGTATCATAACTTAGATAATAGTAAGTTTTTTACCAAAGACGGTTACCTTAAAACAGGGGATGTTGGGTCTATCGATGAGAAGGGCTATGTCAAACTCTTTGATAGAAAAAAAGACATGATTATTGTCAGTGGGTTTAACGTCTATCCAAATGAAGTTGAAAGTGTCGTTGAAATGCACCCTAAAGTCAGAGAGTGCTCTGTAGTGGGTGTGGAAGATGAGTCCCAAGGTGAATCAGTAAAAGTGTTCATCGTTAAAGACGACAAGAGCTTAACGGAAAAAGAGGTTTACGAGTTCTGTAAGAAAAATCTTGCTGGCTATAAATGTCCGCGCCATATTGAGTTTATTGATGAGCTACCTAAGTCTACTGTTGGTAAAATATTAAGACATAAATTACGTACCTTAAGCAATAAAGAATAGATCAATTAAACAATGAATCCTCTAAGGTAAATAAAATATGTCATCATTTACCTTCAAAAATAACCCTCATTTAGTCGCAATGGATGTGGCTAATAATACTGCAATGGAGAATGTACAATGTCAAAAACTTTCACTCTAAATCAATTTGCTAGTGCTTTAGCATTGGTGTCTTTCGCTTCAATAGCTGGCGCTGCTGGTCTTGATCGCTCTGGTCAACCTAGTGCAGAGTTTACTAACGAGGGTACTTACGCCTACGCTAGTGCTTATCGTATTAGCCCAGAAACCAAGGGAGAATATACGGATAACGGCGTCACTAGAAAATATGACGGTGTTGCTCAAGATTATAATGGCTATGGTTATGGTGTTAAAACTGATTTAAACGACAAAGTTAGTGTTGGGGTTTTTTATGATCAGCCCTTTGGTGCCGAAATTGAAGTTGAAGGCGACAACAATCCGCTGGTGAATGGCGATGTCCATACTAAAGCAAGTGTAAAGTCTGATACCTTTACTGGTTTAGTGAACTTTAAGCTTGGCCAGAATGACAACTTTAGACTTTATGGTGGCCCTGTACTTAGCAAGCTTGAAGGCGATCTAAATTTAGCGAGCGGAGAGAGAACGGGAAGTTTAGGTAGCTTAGCAGCGATAGATGGTTATACTCTGAGTCTGGCTAAAAATGAAGATTATGGGTATATGGTTGGTGCTGCTTATGTTAAGCCTGAAATTGGCTTAAAAGCAGCAGTGACTTATCGATCTAAGATTGAGCATGATATTAATTTCCGCGAGAATATGCCAGCATTTGGAGCCACACAATCTAAAGAAGCGGCTTTGGAGCTACCTGAGTCGGTTAATATCGATTTTCAGACTGGCTTGAATCCTACGACTTTGTTGACTGCAAAAGCACGCTGGGTACCTTGGGGTGATTTTAAAATCTCTCCCCCTCTGTTGTCAGGTAATGTTAAAAGACTCACGGGGGCTAAAGAAGCGCCACTAGTTGCCTACTCAGATGATTCTTATATGCTTGAGTTAGGCTTGGGTAAGCGTCTATCTCCAGCACTTGCAGTTTCTGGAACTATTGGATGGGATAAAGGAGCTGGAAATCCTGTCACGGTACTAGGCCCAGCTGAAGGCTACTACAGCATTGGTTTAGGTGCTAAATACAATGTTACTCCAGAATGGTCTGTTGCGTTAGGGGGTAAGTATCTTATGTTAGGGGATGCGGATACTCAGCTATCTTCAACCAAAGCACCTATGGGTAAGTTTGAAGATAACGATGCTTATGTGGTCGGTATGAAACTAGAATACGCTTCTAAATAAATTTCTCATAGCAAGCTTAGATTTTATCCAAACTTGATAATTTGTATTAAATAAGGAGGCATACAAAAATGTATGCCTCCTTTTTTTTATTAGGTTCCGTACTGTTTAAGCTTTAAAAAGCAAGTACGATAAAATTATTTAGGAGTCTCGCTGATACCTACATAGACCAGAAATGTACGTATACTCAATGACCCTATCATCGCCTAACATCATTAATACAAACAGCTCTTCCTCTAAGCTTTTAGTTTGCGATTGTCGTTGTTGCAATAGTGCTGTGGCTTTAGTATCTATTATCACAAAATCAGCTTCACTGCCTATCGAAAAGTTACCAATCTTATCGTCTAAGCATAAAGACTGGGCATTACCTAACGTTATCTGATACAACCCTTGATGCGCTGATAAACGATTACCTTGTAACTGCTGAACTTTATAGGCTTCATTTAATGTGGTTAATAAACTTAGACTGGTACCCGCGCCCACATCGGTTGCGATACTCACTCCAGTATAACTTAGGGTTTTAGGTAAATTAAATAACCCGCTACCTAAAAACAAATTTGATGTGGGGCAGTGAGATATCTGGGTCCCGGTTTCTTGTAATCTATTATATTCGCTATCGCTCAAGTATATGCCATGCGCAAGGGTTGTCCTCCTACCCAGCAGACCCATCTGGTCATAGACATCTAAGTAACCAGAATAATTAGGATACATTTGCCTTACCGCAGTAATCTCGTCTTGGTTTTCTGCTAAGTGCGTTTGTAAATAAACCCCTTTATTTTGAGAGTATAGCTCTCCTGCCATCTTTAACTGCTTTGGACTGGACGTAATCGCAAACCTTGGCGTTATAGCCACTGATTGACGCCCATTACCATGCCATTCATCTATAAGTTTTTGGGTCTCTTTAATTCCTTTAGAAGTTTCTACACATAAATTTGAAGGGGCGTTTTGATCCATTAAGACATTACCGCAAATCATGCGGCTACCCAAGGTGTCACTTGCCTTAAAAAACTGATCAGCTGAAGAGTAATCGCTGGTAGCAAAAACCATGGCGCTTGTCGAACCATTAGCCAATAATTGATTCAAAAAGAACTGGGACTTTTGATACGAAAATTCAGGTTGGTTATAGTTCGCTTCGGTTACAAAGGTATAGTTGTTAAGCCAGTCTAATAGTTGCTCTCCGTAAGCAGCAATCATATCTAACTGTGGATAGTGTACATGAGTATCAATGAAGCCTGGCATTATTAAGCGGTCTGAGTAATCATGTATTTGTATTTTTTTATTGCCATTTACTACATTAGAGCTCTGTTGTAGAGAATACTGCTCTAAAATGTCAGTTGCCTTCCCATAATTAACGATAATTCCTTTTTTAGCATCAAATACTAAGGCACCCTCTTCAATATATTCAGGTACGATATTTTCATTCTTATTGACTGGAATTATTGAGGTGGTCTGAGTAGTATCTTTTGAGGCAACGTAATGCAATAAGCGAGCTTTATAAATTTGAAGAGTCATAGAGTTTTATCTTTAAATATAGTATTTGCTAAAAAGAAGCTAGTTAAATTAATAATTAGCTTTGATTAAACTTTTGCAACACCTGTGCCACCACCGAAACGGCTACCGACATAGGCTGTTTACCGCCGATAGGCAATCCTATAGGCATATGAAGCAAACTTAGTGTATCTTCAGTAAAACCACGTTTATAGAGTTTTTGCTTAAAACGATTGGCTTTAGTCTTTGAAGCGATACAACCAATAAATGCAAAACTTGGGGTAGAAATTTCGATGGTTTTTTTAACGATCTTAAAATCTAAGTCATGATCGTGAGTCATAACTAAAACATACTGAGGCGTGGGGTAGGCTTTAATAAATTCGGTCGGGTCATCAGTAATAAAGGTACGGATATGAGGAGGAAGTTTTTTGACTGTATTCTTATCAAATATACCCTCTCGATTATCAATCCAAGTGACTTGGCAATCAAGTTCAGATAATATTTTTATCAATGCATTGGCGACATGACCCGCTCCAAATATTAATAGCGATAGCGGCGGCGACAGATTAAAACACTCAAACATTACGGTAACGCTACCACCACAGCACTGACCAAGCTTAGCGCCTAAGGGATAGTGTTTGGTAATGACAGAGGTATGCTGATGCTTATTACCAAAACTATTATTGCAGGCTATATTTTTATTTAATAGTTCTCTAGCAGTTGCAATCACATCAAATTCTAAGCCACCTCCGCCAAGCGTGTCATAGCTTTTATCTGCTGTAATTACCATTTTGGTTTGCAAGTCACGAGGGGCCGAGCCACTAACTTTGACCACAGTCGCCAAAACGTGAGCAATGCCATGATTTTGGCAGTCATTCAATGCACTATGCCAGCTTTTGTTATGGCTATTCATTGTTTTTGCCTAAATCTATTGATTGACTACTATGCACAGGAGTATGCGCTGGACCTCTACCACCTTCTACCTTGGAGCTAAAAATGGATTCTTTATTTTCCACGTTTTCCACATTTTCAATATTAGTTATAGAGACATATGGTGGATTGGTCTTTGTGGCATGTTCTATATAAGGGGTATATAAACTGAATAGGCTCCCATGTTGATGTTGGTTTTGCTGCTGGTTTTGTGGCTGTTTTTTGGTTTGTACTTCTGTACGGCTGCTATTCTCCCAATCTCCACCTTCAAGATTAATCACCGCTTTTAATACGGCTTCGGGTGTGGCCGGCATCGTTAATTTCGGATTGTGTTTATAATCAGCAAGGCTAGCCACAGCATTATTTATAGCACACCACACACTAGCTGCAAGCATAAAAGGGGGTTCGCCAACCGCTTTTGAGTTATATACCGTCTGCTCTTTGTTTTTACGATTATAAAGTTTAACCTGCCACTGCTTTGGCATGTCGTGGGCGGTCGGGATTTTATAATTAGCTGGGCTGTTTGAGGCTAATTTGCCACTTTCATCCCACAAAAGCTCTTCTTGGGTTAACCAGCCCATACCTTGGATAAAGCCTCCTTCTATTTGACCTTTATCTATCGCAGGATTAATCGACTGTCCCACATCATGGAGAATATCGCAACGAACAACTTGATATACGCCAGTAATGGTATCTATTTCAACTTCACAGCAAGCCGCTCCCAATGAATAATATAAAAAAGGTCGGCCCCACGCTTTGTCTCGTTCATAAAATATTTTCGGGGTTTTATAAAATCCTGTGGAAGAAAGACTTACCCGATTTCTATAAGCGAGCGTAACGAACTCTGCGAAGGTGAAGACTTTTGACTCCTTTTTAGAAGCAGTTTGGTTATTACTATTAGCCCGTTTTATATATACATGATTATTTTCAAAGCTAATATCAGAGTCATCGATTTCAAAGGTGTCACAGGCAAATTCAATCAGTCTGGCTTTGATAATTTGGCAAGCATTCTGAGCGGCTTTTCCGTTTAAGTCTGTCCCTGATGAAGCGGCAGTAGGTGAGGAGTTGGGCACTTTGTCAGTACGAGTGGCGGATACCTTCACCGTATCTAAGTCCACATCAAACTCATTAGCAACCACTTGAGCTACTTTCACAAATAAACCTTGTCCCATCTCAGTACCCCCATGATTCAGGTGAATACTGCCATCGGTATAGATATGAACCAGAGCACCCGCTTGATTTAAGGTTTGTACAGTAAATGAGATACCAAATTTAACAGGCGTTAAAGCGATACCCCTTCTTTTAGGACTGTCTTGTAATGCAGCTTGCTTGTTGCAGCTAATAATCTCATTACGACGCTTTTTATAATCACAGTCTGTGGCTAAGCTATTCATCAACTCAGCTAAGTCAAAATGTTCTATAGGTTGACCATAATGGGTTTGCTGTCCATTTTGATATAAATTATTAAGTCTTATGTCATAAGGGTCTTTACCTAGCGAATAAGCGATATGGTCCATCATGTATTCGGCAGTCATAAGCCCTTGTGGCCCACCAAAACCCCGATACGCTGTATTTGAGACCGTATGAGTTTTACATCTATGACCCACTATACTAGCAGTCGGATAGTAATAGGCATTATCACAATGAAACATGGCCCTATCGACAATAGCATCAGAGAGGTCAGGGGAGTAGCCACATAAAGCAGCCAACTGCATGTCTACCGCTTTTATCTTTCCTTGTTCATCAATCGCAACCGAATACTTATTATAGAATTCATGACGTTTACCCGTTACAACCATGTCATCTTGACGGTCTAAACGCATGCTTACCGGTTTATTATGACGTTTTGCAACTATACCTGCTAAGCAAGCCCAAGCTGCGGCCTGTGTCTCTTTGCCTCCAAATGCACCGCCCATACGGCGGACTATGGTGTTAACACTATGAAAGGGGAGTCCTGTAACTTCAGCAACCAGCTGCTGTACTTCACTAGGGTGTTGTGAAGAGGTATAAACTTCCAAACCGCCATCATCACAAGGCATTACGTATGCGACCTGACCTTCTAGATAAAAATGCTCTTGACCTAGCATGTGGATAGCGCCAGTGAGTTTTATAGGCGAATTTTTAAAAGAAGATAGCACATTGCCGCGCTGCATCTTATAACTGGGTCGCACAAATTGCTTGCGTTTTAATGCCTCAGCAATGCTCAAAATAGCAGGCAAGGGCTCATACTCTACTATGGCTTTTGCAGCCGCTTTTTTGGCAGCTCTATGACTGCTCGCAGCCACTGCAAAAATAGTTTGTCCTACATACTCTACCTCAGTATTTGCAATCAAAGGATCTCCTTTAAATACCGGACCGATATCGGTTGCAGCAGGCAAGTCGTTATAGCAAATAACATCCACAACACCTTCAGACGCCCAAACTGCCTCCAAGTTTATGTTTTTTATTTTGGCGTGAGAAATATCGCTTTTGCCAATCGCCATGTACAAGGTATTGTTTGGCTTAACCATATCATCTACATAGGTGGCACTGCCCATAACATGGCTAATGGCGCTGTCATGTTTAGATGAGGAACCAATTTTGTGCTTAGGGGGACGCTTGCGTCTTACTTCATAGCTGTCAAATAATGCTGAATGATGGCTCATGGATAGGTCTCTATATTTTCAGGGTATATATTAATTTAAATGTTTAAATTCACTCACAAACTCTATTAATTAGATAGAGTGGTGTATTTAGTGAGTAGTTGTTTACCACTTTGGATGATGAGACGCTGGATAACCTGCATGCGATACTCACGACTGGCTCTTACATCACTTAATGGCGTCACATCCTCTGCTAAAGCGGCGGCACAAGCTTTAAAGCTCTCCATCTCTAACGCAGCATTGGTAAGTTTTTGCTGTGAATTTAAAGCCAATAAAGGCACGGCAGCCATGCCGCCTAACCCTATACGGCTATCAATAATCTCATTAGAAGCTTCATTTACGTCTATTCTTAACGCTAATAAACAAGCAGATATATCATCCTCAAAGCGTTTACTAATTTTATGAATCGTTAACTGCTGGTGCTCAGCCAATAGCGGAACATGAATGGCCTTGATATAACTTCCAGATTGTATTTTTGTTTGTTTATAACTAATAAAAAAGTCTGCTAATGGTATGATTTCATCAACAAATCCTTTTATATCTTCGTTTATAGTTGGGTCAGTCCCTACTAGAGCGGTATCCAAATTAGTATGATTTGAACTATTTTGACGACAGTACCTGATATGAACTTTGGCATCCAAAGCGAGTAGGATAGG
This sequence comes from Psychrobacter sp. CX5, assembly GCF_057621535.2. NCBI lineage: Bacteria > Pseudomonadati > Pseudomonadota > Gammaproteobacteria > Moraxellales > Moraxellaceae > Psychrobacter > Psychrobacter sp. CX5. The sequence goes on from NZ_CM177735.1 coordinate 2,836,846, forward strand.
GGGTAAATCACCTATAGGTGAGGCATTTACAATATTACCGCCAATTGTACCCATATTACGAATTTGCGGTGAGGCTATACGCTTGAGTATTTTGGCGAACTGTGGAATGTGTTCTTCTAAAGGGCTTTGTAGCTGCTGATAAGTCATGCCAGCCCCCAATATTAGGGTTTGAATACCTTTCTCGTTATTTTCAACACATGACCATTGCTGAAGTTCATTAATATTCGATAATTGGATGATGGTTTTATAATCAACAAACTGTTGGGTAATACTCAATCCTAAATCTGTACCGCCAGCCCATAAAATAGCATCAGGATATAAGGCTAATAGTTGTTCTAACTCAGGCTGAGATTTAGGTATAAACAATTGGTTTTCTTGATCACTTAAAGCTGGAATTGGTGCATCTTTACATTGATGAATAGAACTTTGTTCGCTAGTTTTACTTTTATATTCGACTAAATCCAGTCCATCAAATCTAGAAAATACCTCCTTGTTACTCTGAGGTTGGAACATCTTTATACCTGCCTCAACGATAGGTCTGTAACCAGTACAGCGACAAAGGTTCCCTGCAATAGCTGCTATCACTTTATCTTCACTAACTGAATTGTTGCTATCGTTACTGTTAGCACTATCAGGTGTTGTACCATCAATTGATTTTATATTAGAGCTATCAATCACTTGAATATGATTCGATTTTTCTATTTTTTGATTTTCATAGAGACAAGCCAATGATATGACAAAACCTGGGGTACAAAAACCACACTGAGAACCATGACACTCTACTAAAGCTTGTTGAGCAGGGTGCAATTTGGCTTGTTCAGGATGATTATTAGGGTTGTCAGCAAGGTAGGAAGCAGTGAATAGCTGACAACCATTCATTAGCGATAATAAAGTGATACAAGAGTTAATAGTATAAAAGCGTCCTGTGTTATTTAAATCCGTGGTTTTTCTCACCAAAATAGTGCATGCACCACAATCACCACTTGCACACCCTTCTTTAGCATCAAAAAGGTTAAGGGTATTTCTTAAATAGTCCAATACCGTAGTATTTGGATTGATGTCATCAACTTTATATTCTCTATTATTTACTTTAAATTCAATCATTTAACTCTCTATTGACTATTAACTCTATGCTGGGATAAGGGTTACACATTATTGATTCAATCATTGTTAAAAACTGTTTTAATAGTTAAAAACAACTTCAATTAAACAATTGGATATAACCCTAGAATTAAAACTTGACTAATTGGTTAACTATATAGATAAGCATATAGCAATAAATATGCCACCACAATTGAAAGTTAATTTTTTTGTATTGGTATGGTTATTGCTCCAAGAGTTTTAGTTTCGTATGTAATTTTATATCTTACTCAATTAAGGATTCATTATGAGTGCATTAGATAGATATTTTGGAATTTCGGAGAAGGGCAGTAGCGTCAAAACTGAGATTGTTGCGGGCATAACTACTTTTTTGACCATGACTTACATAATTTTCGTTAACCCTATGATCCTGGCTGATGCTGGTATGGATCAAGGGGCAGTATTTGTCGCGACTTGTGTTGCTGCTGCGGTAGGTTGTTTTATCATGGGTCTATATGCCAAATTGCCTTTGGCCTTGGCGCCAGGTATGGGTTTGAATGCTTTTTTCACTTATGGTGTTGTTTTAGGTATGGGTCATACTTGGCAAATAGCTTTAGGAGCCGTATTCTTATCTGGTTGTATATTTATCCTATTAAGCCTATTTAAAATTCGAGAATGGGTTATTAACTCAATACCTCATACTTTAAAGCAAGGTATTGTTGCAGGTATTGGTGCATTCTTAGGGTTTATTGCTTTAAAAAATGCGGGCATTGTCGGTGCTAATGAAGCCACTTTTGTGTCTTTAGGTGAAATAACCACCTTTGGTCCTGCGATGGCTGTTTTAGGCTTTATTGTCATTATTGGGCTTAGCTATCGTAATGTGCCTGGCGCGGTAACCATAGGTATTTTATTAACCACCCTATTAGGGGTTATCTACGGTGATGTGGCCTTTGGCGGATTTATGTCAATGCCTCCACCGGTTGCGCCTACTTTGATGCAATTGGATATCGCTGGTGCCTTTGATATTGGTATGATTAGTGTGATATTTGCATTCTTGTTTGTTGATTTGTTTGACACCTCTGGGACACTAATTGCAGTGACCAAGAGAGCAGGGTTGATGAAGCAAGATGAAAAAGTGCCTAATTTAGGTAAAGCGCTTATTGCTGATTCTACTGCAACTGTGGCCGGTGCAGTATTGGGCACATCTTCTACAACCAGCTATGTAGAAAGTACAGCTGGAGTAGCTGCTGGTGGTCGAACTGGGTTAATGGCAGTAACGGTAGGTGTTCTGTTTTTATTAAGCTTATTTTTTGCGCCTTTAGCAGGTATGATTCCAGCTTATGCGACTGCAGGTGCGATATTCTATGTAGCAGTATTAATGCTTTATACATTAAAAGATGTGGATTGGGATGATTTAACAGAAGCCGCACCTGCTGCAGTAACATTGATATTGATGCCATTAACATTTTCTATAGCAGATGGTATCGCATTAGGCTTTATTACTTATACCGCTGTTAAATTAATCACTGGCAAGTTTTCTCAAATCAGTGTTGCTGTATGGGTGATTACAGTTGTTCTTTTAGCTAAATACATTTTTGCTTAGTTTCTAAATTAATTTTAGCTTACTAAGGTCAAATATTTGATCGAGCTTAAGGTTTCAATAGTTTAGGTCGTTTAATTAATAAAAAGAAGTTATAAAGTAAAAATATTTTTTCCATTATAGTTATATTTAAAAATTTATTAAACTTTTTAATATAGCTATTAATAAATATTTTACTTCATTTTTAATTAAATGATCATAGGGATTAGGAGCTATTTAGAAGGAGATATTGCTTTTTCAGTGGGCATGACAACACTTTCAACAATTATTGCTCCTGTGGTGACTCCACTATGGATGATTTATTTGGTGGGATAAACGGTTGAAATGGACGGTTGGAGTATGTTTAGGTTTATGCTATTAGTAACTTTGATGCATGTTGCTATTGGTTCAATCTTTAACATCCTATTTCAAAATAAAACTTGGTTTGAATCAGTACGAAAGGTCATGCCGGGCGTTGCTGTAATTGCATTTGCTTGTATTGTCGGCGGTGTTGCTGCAATATTTGGTGCACAACTCTTTGAATCAGCTTTTATTGCCATTGTTGCTATAGCCATACATAACTTTTCAGGCTATATACTAGGGTATTTATCAGGAGCAATAGTGGGTACTAATGCTGCCAAAAAAAGAACACTTGCTATAGAGGTTGGTGTTCAAAATGCTGGATTAGCGACAGGATTAAGCACTAAATTCTTTCCAACTAGTGCAGAATCAGCTGTAGTAGCTGCTGTGGCTACTATATGGCATTCAGTTTCAGGCTCTGTATTGGCCAATATGTTTATTTGGTGGGATAAACGGAACGGAAGTATTTCATTAGAGGCAGATAAAAGTTTTAATACTAAATTAGGTACTGATAAATCAAAAGAAGATTTAATCTGAAGTGCAGTTTTTAAAGCATAATTACTTATTATGTTTTATGTGTTAGATTATGACGACCAAGTATTTGCAGTAGTATATATATAAATCAGATTCAAATAATATAAATAGGCAATACGTATATAGACCTTATTTAACATAATATACATTATGCGAAAACAAACCAATCGGATTTAAGTGCATTAATATAATCAAATCACATCACGTTAAGTGTTATTATTACTCAGAACTCGCTATAGTAGTTTTGCCTCGAACAAGTTAGTATAAGCTACTTGCATTTAAATAAATCAAATCTGTTAAATATCTATCTATAAATTAATCTGACTATCATAATGACATACTCTAACTTTGATAACTTCAATAAAAGTATGACAGACACCTTTGATCAAAATCATCTCTGGCATCCGTACGCAACATTGCCACCGCAATATCCGAACATAGTCATTGATCACGCAGATGGTGTTTATCTTTATACAAAATCTGGTGAACAGCTTATTGATGGTATGTCGTCTTGGTGGGCAGCTATTCATGGTTATAATCATTCAGCACTTAATGATGCTATTCGCAATCAGTTAGATAAGATGGCTCATGTTATGTTTGGTGGCCTTACGCATCAGCCTGCTATTGATCTGGGTCAGAAACTACTCTCTATCGTGCCTAAAGGTTTAGATGCTATCTTCTATGCAGATAGCGGTAGTATTGCGGTCGAAGTTGCCTTAAAAATGGCCCTACAGTATCAATTGGCTCAAAATAAGGCTGAACGCAATCAAATAGCGACGACCCGATCTGGCTATTACGGAGATACTTGGCATGCGATGAGTATCTGTGACCCTGTCACTGGCATGCACAGTATCTATGGCAAGCAATTACCGGTACAATTGTTCACTGATAAGCCTGAAAATGGCTTTAATACACCCTTAAGTACTGATATTAAACAACAATTAACCCAATTTTTTAAGCAAAATCAGCATCATATGGCTGCTTTCATCATAGAACCTGTGGTCCAAGGCGCGGGTGGTATGCGGTTTTATAGTCCTGAGTATTTAACGCTGCTACGTAAGTTATGTGATAACTATGACGTTTTGTTAATAGCCGATGAGATTGCGACAGGTTTTGGGCGTACTGCTAAGATGTTTGCTTGTGAATATGCAGACATATCGCCTGATATTATGACAGTGGGTAAAGCGCTGACGGGTGGTTATATGACATTTGCAGCGACAATATGTCAGCGTCATGTTGCTGAACGTATCGCCAGTAGCGAATATTCTGCTTTAATGCACGGCCCTACGTTTATGGGCAATCCCCTCGCCTGCTCTGTGGCCTTAGCGTCAATTGAGCTCATTATTGAATATGACTATCCTAAACGAGCGTTACATATTGAACAGCAACTTAAGCAATATTTGCAGTCATTAAGAGGTATTGATCAGGTTGCTGATGTGCGCGTGCTTGGAGCTATTGGCGTTATTGAGTTGCATGACGCCGTAGATATGCCAAGGTTTCAGCATTTGTTGATTGAAAAAAAGATTTGGATTAGACCCTTTGGAAAATTGGTCTATATTATGCCGCCAATTATTATGATGGATGATGAAGTTCTATTGCTATGTGATAGGTTAAAGCAGGTATTAACGAGTTATTTTAATCCATAGTTTTAATAATGGTTAATTTAATAACTAAACTGAATTTTGGATAAAAGTTTTTTAAGCCACTGTTTTTATTTGGTTTAATAAAAATCCATCCCCAACCCTTCCTGTATTAAAAGGAAAGGAGCTAACCTTTACAGATTTAAAATGAGATAAATGACCGTGTTTTTTAAAGATAAGATACATTGCTTTGCAATAGAGGGATGCCTATAACCTTAAATTTGATGAGTTGATTATCGCGAATTTAGGTTATGCTATTAATTATAATATTGAGTTAATAAAATTATGAGTGTGTATTTTATAACAGGGATTGATACAGATATTGGTAAAACTATTGCTACTGGTAGCTTAGCGAGAGTTTTACATCAAAAAGGCTGTAGAGTCATCACTCAAAAGTTGGTGCAAACAGGGTGTGACGGCATCGCTGAAGACATTATGACGCATAGAGACATGATGGGCATAGGCTTGCAGTCGCGCGATAACGATATGACAACTTGTCCCTATGTACTTCAAAAGCCCGCCTCGCCCCATTTAGCATCAAAACTTGAAAATGCTATTATTGAGCCTGACCGTATTACAAATGCTACCAATACGCTGAAACAAGATTATGACATTGTGCTTTTAGAAGGCGCAGGCGGCCTTATGGTGCCACTCACTGACTCGTTATTAACTTTGGATTATATTGCGGGACTAAATTACCCTATTATATTGGTCACATCTGGCAGATTGGGCAGTATTAATCATACGCTACTGAGCATTGAGGCTATAAAATCTCGTTCACTGCAACTACATGCTATCATTTATAACCATTGGCAACCCGATAAGCGTTTAACGTCAAATTATGAGCCTGACGTCGAGATTGTGGATAACACCAAAGAGTATTTACAGTCTTATTTAGCTCAAAGTTATCCTGATACTTATTGGGTCGATTTGCCTAATAATTTAGCCATTAATACTGATGAAATAACACATTCAGACTGCAATTCATCTCTTAATAATTACGCCGAGCGTTTGATTTAAGAATTACGAAGTTAACTCATTAATATAGTTTGCCGATAAAAAGCATTAAACATATTCAATAGGATCAATACTATCTAAAAAGGATGGGTTCTGACTTTCAATCAGCCTTAGTTCATAGGTCGATTGTAGGTTCAACCAAAACTGGGCACTACCCCCAAAATATTTAGCCAGTCGCAATGCTGTATCCGCTGTTATACCTCGCTTTTCACGAACAATTTCATTGACACGAGCTGGCGTGACACCGAGATGATTAGCCAAAGCATTGGCGCTCATATCAAGAGGCTCAAGAAAATCTTCTCTCAAAACTTCACCAGGATGAATTGGTCGCATTCCATTTTTAATCATAATATTTCTCTCTAATTCCTATTCTCTCTAACTTCTTATTGCTATTTGTTCAGGAAGTTATGAGTATACCTGTTTAATAAATCTTTATAATAGCCTTAATTAAAATTGACTGTCTCTAACATTAATACTATGATAGATACCAGTGGTAGTTATCAAAAAACCATCACAAAGAATAGATATAAGGAGGACAGTATGCAAACAGCAAAGTTATTCGCATCAGGACGCTCGCAAGCGGTGCGCTTACCCAAAGCGTTTCGTTTTGAGGGTGAAGAAGTGGCGGTCAAACGCATGGGGGTTGGTGTTTTATTGTTACCTATTGAGTCTCCTTGGCAAATCATGCAATCCGCATTAGATGATTTCGAACCCAATTTTGAAATGAAACGTGCACCGCAAGGTGACCAAGTACGAGATGAGTTGTTTTAGGACAAGTTACTAGTGACAAGCTACTTGATATGAGTTACTAGAGAGACGATTAGTTATGAAGTTTATGCTAGATACTAATATATGTATTTATATTATTAATCAAAAACCCATGTCCGTGTTTCAACGATTTGAACAATATCGGTATGGTGATATTGGTATTAGTAGCATTACCGCCAGCGAGCTTGCTTTTGGCGTTGAAAAATCAGAGTCTCAGCGCAATCGGCTGGCTTTGGAGAAGTTTTTAGCACCACTTGAAGTTTTGCCATATGATGAGCAAGCCGTTTGGTATTATGGGCGCATACGGCATTACCTTCAAAGTTCTGGTACGTCCATTGGTTCACTTGATATGTTAATAGCCTCTCATGCGGCTAGCGAAGCGGTGACTTTGGTGACCAATAACACGAAAGAGTTTGAAAGAGTGCCTGATTTAAAACTGGAAAATTGGGTTTAAGTTTGTATCTTTTATTTCAGATTAAATGTTTCGTAGGTGCAATAGAAGGTTAAATCGAAGAAGCGGATGGCAGGATTAGCTTCAAATTATGTGTTCATTATTTCTTTGCATCAGAGATATAACCCTTCGTATCAGAGAGATATCCCTCTAACCACTTTAAGAACTCATCACTTGTAGTTGCAACGTTTAAGCGTAAGTGTGTCGAATATTCACCATTTGGATTAAACAACTGCCCCGGTGCTAAAAGCCAGCCGTCATTATGCGCTTTAAGGGCAAGCTTGGCGGTATCACATCCGACATCAATCCAAACAAACATCCCTGCCTGCGTGTGTTCAGGATATTCAATTCCCATCTTAGTCAGTTTTTGACGTAGCTGTTGATGCGCCGTATACAAATGCTGTTGCAGCTTCTTGAGTTGGCGACGACTCTCGCCATGCGTCCACAGCTTATGTATCACTCGCTCTCCAAATTCAGGCGTGGTCATATTGCTTAACGTTTTTATCCCGATAACATCATCTATGAATTTATCGGGGCAAACTAGCATACCCACTCGCCAACCTGATGCCATATATTTAGAAAATCCCGTAGCATAAAATACCCGTTCAAACTGATCTAGACTAGAATACCTCAGCGCATTGTCCTCTGGTAATAAAGAGGCATACAAGTCATCTTCAAAGATATAAGCATCGTATTTGTGAATAAGGTTGAGCACTTGGTGCACTCTTGCAGGATGCAAATTATAGGACGTTGGATTGTGAAGAACACTATTGGTTAAATACATCTTAGGACGATGACGTTCAAATATTTGCGTCATTTGTTCAATGTCAGGCCCTTGATGATCACGCCTTACGCTCACTACCTTTAGTCCTTGGCGCTGTAAGCTACTTGATAACCAAAACCAACCCGGCTCATCAACAAGTACTGTATCTCCTTCACTTAACAATACTTGAGAAACTATTAACACGGCTTGAGAAATACCTGCGCTGGTAATGATATTGTCTGCTGTCGTTTGCATGCCTAACTGACCCAAATATTGAACCAGTTGTTGTCTTAAGGGCAGGAAACCTTGTATATTGCCATAGCTATATATAAAGTCTGGCGACTGACTGGCAATTTGTCTTATTGCCCACTGCATTTTTTCATTTCGCACCCACTCAAGTGGTAATACGCCAGAGCCTGGTGAACGATCAAGTGGCGTTTTGCTAAACATTTGTCGCACTAACCACTTGGTATCTATTTCAGGATTCTTATCCACTTCTTTGAAAATTACTTCTGTAACGGCTTCCTCAAAATTCAAGTCATTAACATAATAGCCAGAGCCTTGCTTGGCCGTCAATACATTGGTAGCCACCAACTGCTCGTACGCTTGAGACACGGTAAAACTTGAAACCCCTAGTAATTTCGCTAATTTCCTTACCGATGGCACCCGCTGATTTGGTTTGTAAACGTGCCATTCAATGCGCTTATTGATCCACTCTATAATTGCTTCAGTTTTGGTTAAGCGTTGATTTAGGCTATAGGTCTCAGACATAACATGACGCTCTTTTGATTGGTATTCAATGACAGTTTGATTGATAAGGTGTTGGTGCGATTGGGGGTTAGTACTATCAAGTATAAAGCTGAAGATTGCCTACTATTCACACTTTATTGGTTGACCAACATATTATCACAGACACTGCTATTTTAACTGTATTGTACTGTATAGGTAAAAATAATAGGTTATCAGAAATTAATTTTTATATACCTAAAATTGTTATGGGTTATTAATCATAACACTTTGTTAACTGTTATTTTAACTGTATAGGTATTGTCTAGTTAATAAGTTATATAGTTAGTTTAACCGCCATTGAAATAATACATGGTCTTTAGGTTTTAGCTATTAAGGAAATTAGATATGGTGACCATTGAGGGTAGTGTTATAGCTTTAGCCGTTTTTATGATAATCAACTCAATTACACCCGGTCCAAACAATATTATGCTTTTACAAGGCGGACTTAAACGGGGCTATTGGGGTTGCCGTTGGCATATGCTGGGTATTAGTTTTGGTGTCGGAATTATGTTGTGGCTGAGCTATTGGGGCATGGCGAGTTTAGTTATTGAACACCCTACTTTGATGCAGATGATTAAGATAGTCGGAACGGGCTATTTATTATGGCTGGCTTACCACATGGTCAAAAGCGACTTTGCGCAGATAGTGACATTAGCATTAGAAAGCAAAAATGATGATGTCGGTAATAAGCAGCGTTTTGGCGAATTACCGTTAAGTTTTTGGGAGGCAGTGCTGTTTCAGTGGTTAAATCCTAAAGCATGGACGATGACCGTGGTTGCCCCTACTTTGGCTATTCTTACTAGCAATGTATTAGCCGTTCAATTGGGACAATTAAAGTTTGGATTAAATAATTGGCCATTGCTCATAATGTGTATGGCGATTAATTTAATATGTATTAGCTTTTGGTCAGCAGGTGGGCAACAATTAAGAAGACTGGTTAAAAGTCCTATAACCATGCGATTAGTGCATGTAATTATTGTATTGATGGTTGTTTATTGTGCGGTTGCCTTGTGGTTTTAAATCTTGTAATTGAAATCATAATTAATTTATTCTAAACCTTAAAGGGTGTTAAGTCTGATTAATAATCAATCTAAACGTTTTCTTTTCATGATTGGTCCTTATTTAAACGCCTTGTTTTATTGAACCACTTATGGCTTTTTAGTAAGACAACTATATGGATTTTATAGTTAGTAAACAAATGGAATGGATATAACCTTTAAAGAAAAGCTAATACTGCTCGCCATTGTCATCATTTGGGGTGCTAACTTTATGGTAATCCGTTGGGGACTTGAAGATATGCATCCGTTTACTTTCATTTTCTTAAGGTTCTTATTTACAGGCATACCATTAGTATTTTTCTTAAAAAAACCCGATGTGTCTTTAATCTATGTGGCTTTGTACGGATTGATACTGGGTATTGGTGTCTGGGGTCTGGTGTTTTTAGCAGTATTTAATGGCATGCCGTCTGGTATGTCGTCATTGATATTACAAACCAGTCCCTTTTTAACCATTTTAATCGCCATTTTTGTATTTAAAGAAGCATTAACCAAACAGCAAGCGGTAGGCATTGTAGTAGCATTCATCGGGCTGTTGGTCGTCTGCTTGTTTAAATCAGATAATTTTAGTTTGGCAAGTCTATTATTAGTGCTATTGGCGTCCACTTTTATGACATTAAGCCAAGTCATTATCAAAATATCGAAGCCTCAAGATGTGGTGAGCTTTACAGCGTGGTCAAGCTTATTTATTCCTGTGCCTGTTTTGGTATTAGCTGTGGTTTACAGCCACTTCACCTCCACGGACTTTTCCATATTGGTTCAATGGCCGAGCCTAAAAAGCTGGTTGGTGGTATTATTTGAGTCCTTTATTATTACTATTATCTGTTACTCGATATTCGCAAGACTCATTACGAAGCATGGGCTTGCCGTTGTAACCCCTTACACTTTGCTTATCCCAATTGGCGGACTGTTTTTTGGCTGGTGGGTATATGACGAGATACTATCTAAAACTGAAATTATTGGCTCGTTATTTATTTTATTAGGATTGGCGTTGTTGACGATTCGGTTTTCAAGGAAGGTATAAAAGCTAAGTTAGTAACCCTAAAATTTAGACTAATTTCGTTAAAATATTTCTATAACTATTAAATGATAATACATAAAATTTATTAATTTCCCAGCATACTTGGAGCGTTAATAACCGATGTTAACCAATATGATGACAGGATTGGAAGGTAGTGTTTTTGCTTTAGCCGTATTTATACTTATCAACTCCATAACGCCGGGGCCAAATAACTTAATGCTATTGCATGGGGGAATTAAAAAAGGGTTGTGGGGCTGTCGAGGTCATTTATTAGGCATAACGTTTGGTGCTGGCGTGATGACGTGGTTAAGCTATTGGGGAATGGCCGCTATTGTCGTTGACCACCCTACCCTCATGTTGGGTATAAAAATATTAGGTACGGCATATCTATTATGGCTGACCTATCAAATGGCGATTAGTGACTTTAGCGCGATGGTCACTGAGGCTTTGAGACTTGAGGCTTCTGAAAATTCGGATGCAAAAATTAAAAAGAAGTTTGGAGAACTGCCCCTTACTTTTTGGCAAGCGGCGTTGTTTCAATGGTTAAACCCAAAGACTTGGACAATGACGGTCATGCTACCCAGTATTGCACTTATTAATTTAGCAAATACGGGCTCAAATTACGCATGGTTGGCAAATTGGCCCTTAATTATTTTATGCATGATCGTAAGCCTGCTTTCTATCGCAGTATGGGCAGCTGGCGGGCAATGGTTACGACGTTTAGTACATAATCCTAGGTTAATGAAACTGATTCATATCGTCATAGTATTGATGACTTTATATTGTGCGGTGGCTTTATGGATTTAGGTTAATTGATTATTTTGAGCTTTATTATATTAATAATAAACGCCTTTAATTCTGAGAATAACTTAAAAATGTGAGAGCAAATTATGACAAACAAACAATATTATATATCTCAATTTTCAATACCAAACATTCTTAATGACGTTCTCAAAGATAAATCCCTATGCAAAGTCCGAACCGTAACCACCTTTATCAATCTTACGAAAGATATGGACGCATGGGAACATGTTCTTGCCGATGCTATCAAACAATGCAATACCTTAGCCGATGCGTATCACTTGCAAGGTTATATGGTACAATCGATACGTATTGTGACCAATCCCTTTGGTGAGTATTTAGACACCAGCACTATTGACTCAGCTGTCATAGGCTTAGAGAAAATCACCCAATTACTTGATCAACTAAGTCAAGATACTAGTACGCTCAGCGATGCCAACAGTATAGACAACCAATCACAACCGTTACGTATTCGCTTTGCCATCGGTGAAGCCAAAACCGTGCAAGAAATCAAATTACTGCCACAACTTATCGCTCAATATGGCGATTTATGCAATGCTTGCGTCAATGTACCAGCCAATGACTTGGGGGTGCTTGATAACGAGTTAATTGAGCATTGCGTTGAGACGGTACAACATATCGCAAAGATTACCCCACGTGGAGAGGGAAACTTTAACTTTACGGTGAATTTTAATTGCGATGAGTTTATCCCCTACTTTCCGGCAAGTTATCATAGCGGGCAGACGGATAAAGGTTTTGTGATTGGACTTGAGACGCCAGACTTATTAGTTGCTACGTTACAGGCGGTAAATGATCAACATAATAAGCAAGTTAGTAAAGATAATGTGACAGAAGGTATAAGTTACCAACAGCAACGCCAACTCGCATTTCAAGCGATGAGCTACGCTCTGCAACATCATATCGATATCATAAATAAGATAGCGCAAACGAATAGCTCAGATTCAGGAATTAGGGGTTCAGAAACTAAGTATTCAGAGACTAAAGTTTCAAGTACTATGGATTGGACATACATTGGTATCGACACCTCGCCTGCCCCCTCTAAAGACTGTGCTTCTATGGTTGAGGTGTATAAGTTACTTGGTGTGCCATACTTTGGGGCATCAGGTACGGTTGAAGCGTCTAGCCTGCTGACTCGTGTTTTTAAGTCCATCAAGGGTATTAACGCTGTTGGATTTTCAGGATTGATGCTAGCAGTTACCGAAGATACAGGATTGGCGCAAGGCACTATCGATAATGAGTTCGATATTCGGGCGTTATTAACCTATAGTGCGGTTTGTGGCATAGGTTTAGATACCGTCCCTATTGCTGGTGATACACCAAACGAGAAGCTATCGTCATTAATGAGAGATACAGGCACGCTGGCGTTTAGACTCAATAAACCGCTGACAGTTCGGGTTTTTCCTGTACCTAATCAGTCTGTTGGCGAAATGACTCAGTTTGAGAGTGATGACTTGTGTAATTGTGCAGTGATGGCAGTACCTTAAGGGTTTAGTTATTTATCAATAATCTAACTAAGTAACCTAACTGTCAATAACCTAAATAACGCATCCACTAACTTTAACTATAACCGTGAGAGCGTTTTAGCCCTGATAGAAGCGGTATACTGCTCGTCAGGCGGGGCAGTGACTAAAGTTTGGAGCGTCTCTTGCCAACGTAGCCACTCCAAAACTAAGTCACTGCACCCGCCTGACGAGGAGATATAGCTGAAAGCAGGATTGGCTACAATAACCCTTATCCCGAATTTGGGTTCATTAAATAGTGAATTCATTTATAGCGGATTCTGTCCAAAAAACTCGACCATAAGTTCAAAAATATCAGGATAAGCGTCTTGCAATACCTCAGGTCGCTCGAAGAATACTTCGCTCAATACGGCGAAAAATTCAGCAGGGTTGGTAGCGCCGTAGTTATTAATACCTGCTTTGGGATAGCGCTGAAAATCCTCAAATCCATTTTGCATTATCTGAGTCCAGTCGCTAGGATTCATGCCTGATTGCATAGGCGGAAATCCGTTAGCGCGGCCATTTAGCATATCTAGCTTATGCACAAACTCATGAATAACCAGATTGTTGCCATCACGGACACCTGCATGCTTAGCATCTTGCCACGACAGAATAACAGGTCCTCGCAGCCATGCTTCCCCACTACGGTGTTGCTGGCTTTGATGTACAATGCCAAACTCATCGGTCGTTATGTTATCACTATGATATGAGCGAGGATACACAATGATTGATGACCAGCCTTTGTACCATTCAAGCCCAAGATTTAGAATGGGCAGGCAAGCTTGTAAAGCGATAGACTGCTTCATAACATCATTAACTTCAAAACCTTGTGCGCCTTGAATTGATTTCTCATTTAAGAATAAAGTAGCTAGTTCAAATAACTGCGTTCGTTGGTCATTAGTCAGTCTATTGAGCAGAGGCAATTGGTCGGCAACCGCATTCCAGTCATCTCGCGTATAGGGGCTGTTATCAATGACACGTTGATCACGCCACTCTTTTATTTTATCAAACATGATTTTCAACCCTGTCTTGCACTGTTATAAAGTGGTCTCAGCTGAGATTTCTTTAACCAACCACCAGTCGCATTAACTGAGTACTAACATACCCCCCGACTGTACCCACTGCATAGCCTAAAATACCTAAAAACACCCCAACGGGCGCTAATGAAGGGTGAAAGGCGGTAGCCACAATAGGTGCTGAGGAAGCTCCGCCTGTATTGGCGTTGGACCCGACCGCTAAAAAGAAGAAGGGCGCCCGAATGAGTCTGGCAACCATAAATATAATCGCGACATGAATACTCATCCATAATAACCCAATTAATAATAATCGCCACTGCGATACTAAGCCATTTAGGTTAATCTGCATACCGATAGCGGCAATGAGTACAAAAATAAAGACCGTCCCAATCTTTGAGGCACCTATATGATCCAAGCGTCGAATCTTAGTAAATGAAAATCCCACCCCTATTAAGGTAATGATAACCACCATCCAAAAAAATGAACTGGCAAAGCTATACTGAACCGCCCAAGCGTAAGGAGAAAAATAATCGGCGATTTGCCCTCCAATAAAGTGAGCAAGACCGACCATCGCAAAGCACAGTCCAAACATCACCATTAAGTCATTAAGGTTGGCTGGTCGGGCGTTTTCATACTCGTAACTTTCCACTGCAGCCACTACTTTATCTATACTGTCCGTATCCGCTTTTAGAAATCTATCTATCTTTGTGCTGTGTTTTGCCATGACTAAAATAGCCAATAGCCATATTGAGGCATTGGTAGTGTCAACCAGTATCATCATACCAAACAAATCATCACTCACCCCAAATAGTTCTTTCATCGCCGCTTGGTTGGCCGCCCCACCGATCCAACTGCCGGCAACCGCTGAGAATCCACGCCATAAGGTATCATCCATAAACATCTCTGGCGATAACCACTTGGCAATTCCAAGACTAATTGGCCCACTAATAATAATAGCGATACTAGCTGCCAAAAACATTGCAATAGCCTTCCATCCTAAGCCTAAAATCTTGGGAACATCCATGGATAGGGTCATAAGCAGTAAGCTTGCGGGCAGTAGATATGTAGCAGTAAAGCCATAAATTTGTGAGCCCACGCCTTCAGCAAATACACCCAAACTATTCAAAATAGCGGGAATAAAACAACAAAGTACAATACCGGGTAGTACCGCATAAAACCGTCTCCAGAATTTTCCCGGTAGGCCTTGGGTATAAAACACCAACCCTATAATGGCCATGATAATACCAAATGCTAAGGGTAAGCTTTCAATAGCATAATGTGTAAGATCTAGGCTGGTTAAATCAGTCATAATATGAGTCCGGCATTTCGGCAGTAATTATAGTCGTATTAAGGATTGCATACTGAGTGTCAATTTATTAATCACTAATTTACTGAAGTACATTATCAATAGTTAAAGTTTTGCAGTATAAATAACGCGTCATTTGGACGCAATATAGAAAACTAAATTCGTTAGTCGTCTCTTTAGAAGCACTTATTTAGCAGCTATTCTTTAGCAGCAATTCCTTAACCGCTAAATTTGTCCAATTTTTTCATATTACAGCGGTAAACTGTATATCCTTGGTAAAAAGTATCATAAACCCATGAACCGGTTAGCGCCTTAGCGTAAAATGGTCATCAATTATAAATAAGCCATCGCTTATTCAATTGTTAAATTTAAGGAAAGTAACATGAAAATAGCCGTCAGTGAAGGCATCGAATATGCACTCAATTGTAACTACCGTCTGACGGAGGTGGAGGCGACAGATTTTACTAATATTGCCGCTATCGTGGTTACTATGGCAGATTTGCCAACTGCTCATGCGGAGATTGAAGATCTAGGGTTTACCATTCCCATTTTTGTGGCGATTAAATATGGGGATAGTGTGCCTGATGAGTGGTTGCCACATGTGTATGGCGTTCTAGAGCTTGCAGATGACCAAAAGTACTATAATGGCCAATTGGTGAACGCTGCTGCAGCGCATTACATCGATACGCTTGATCCTCCATTTTTCCAAGCTCTGCGAGAATATACCGACTATGGCAATGCAGCATTTGACTGCCCTGGTCATCAAGGCGGTCAATTCTTCCGTCGGCATCCTTCTGGCCGCCGTTTCTTTTTATATTTTGGTGAGAATCTATTTCGCTCAGACTCATGCAACGCTGATGTCGGTTTAGGTGATTTATTAATCCATGAAGGCCCAGCGTACCAAGCTCAAGCCCACGCAGCTAAAGTATTTAATGCGGATAAAACTTACTTTGTATTAAACGGCACCTCATCTTCTAATAAAATAGCCATTGGTGCTTTGGTTGCTCATGGCGACTTAGTATTATTCGATCGCAATAATCACAAGTCAGTTTATCAAAGTGCATTATCCATGAGTGGTGGTACCGCTGTTTATTTAGAGACCGATCGTAATGCTTACGGTTTGATCGGTGGTATTTCTGCGCATTGTTTTGAGGATGATGAGATTAGAGATCGAATCCGCGAAGTTGCACCGGAAAAGGCCGATGCCAAACGTCCCTTTCGCTTAGCCGTGATTCAGCTTGGTACTTATGACGGTACAATTTACAATGCGCGTCAAGTGGTTGATAAAATTGGTCATCTTTGCGATTACATTCTATTTGATAGTGCTTGGGTCGGCTACGAGCAGTTTATTCCGATGATGCGCGATTGCTCACCGTTATTGCTTGATTTGACTCCAGATGATCCGGGTATTATCGTCACTCAATCAGTTCATAAACAACAAGCTGGTTTTTCACAAGCGTCTCAGATTCATAAAAAAGACAATCATATTAGGGGTCAGTCTCGATATGTTAATCATAAACGGTTTAACAATTCGTTTATGATGCATGTGTCTACCAGCCCATTTTATCCTTTATTTGCCTCTTTAGATGTGAATGCAAAAATGCATGAAGGCAAAGCCGGACAACGTATGTGGCATGAATGTGTCGTAGGTGGTATCGAGGCGCGCAAAATGCTACTGGATACGTGTACTTTAATTAAACCTTTTGTGCCACCGACTATTGATGGTAAACCTTGGCAGGATTATGACACGGAACAGATTGCTAACGATATACGCTTTTTTGAATTTAAAGCAGGCGAGCGCTGGCATGACTTTGAGCAATATGCTGATAATCAATATTTCATCGATCCCTGTAAATTGTTATTAACAACCCCCGGTATCAATATGGAAACGGGCGAATATGAAGCGACGGGTGTACCCGCCCCTTTATTGGCACATTATTTACGTGAAAGCTCAGTTATCCCTGAAAAAGCAGATTTAAACTCAATTTTATTCTTATTAACACCAGCTGAGACATTGGCTAAATTTCAGCATCTAGTGGCACGTATAGTACGCTTTGAAGCTCATATTAAATCTAATAGCCTCGTCAGTGAAGTTTTGCCATCTTTGGCCAAAGCCTATCCGCAATATCGTAGCTTAGGTATCAATGAGCTTTGTCAACGTCTGCATGACTTCTATGCTAAACATAAGCTGAATTTATTGCAGCAACAAATGTTCAAACGTGAATATCGTCCAAAATTTGCCATGCGCGCTTTTGATGCTCACAATGCGTTTATCCGAAATGATATCGAGCTTGTTCCGCTTTCGAAAATAAAAGGGCGTATCGCAATGGAAGGCGCACTACCCTATCCTCCTGGTGTTTACTGCATAGTACCGGGTGAAGTATGGGGTGGTCCAGTATTAGACTATTTCTTGGCCCTTGAAGAAGGGGTGAATACTTTGCCAGGCTTTGAGCCAGAAGTTCAAGGTGTCTACTGGGAGTATGATGAAAACATACGTAAACAAGCGTGGGCTTACGTATTAAAAGATGACTCAATTTCGTCACCTGATAATAGTGACATTGAGCCCTTTAAAGATCCAAAAGAGCTTGATGCAGATTCAGATACCGATGTCTTCCTTAATAAACAAGATGCATTATCGCCATTTGGGCATATTTAATTGGTTTAAATCGTTTGTTTGTACTAAAAAAGGACAATCCATTGGGTTGTCCTTTTTTTGTATTAATAGTAATTGAATTAAACTATGTCATCAGATACTAATTTTTATAGTCAATACATGAATTCTTATCACTTATATCATTCTGCAAGATACTTTTTAGTTTGCTTATTCAATTTGGCATTGATTTTGCATTATTATAAATATAGTTGACCATTTGGTCAGATTTAACTCAGATTGTTTAATGTTCTATAACGCCAATCAATGAATCAATTATAAGAACCCTCTTTCTATATTTATTAAGGATGCAAGATATGACAATGCCAACAAATTCTAAGAATGACCCAGGAAATAAATCTATAGAATCTGTGGATATACTTAACAACCGTTTACTATATGAGCTAAACGATAAACCGAAACCGGACAGAGCCGCACTCGCTGCTTTACAACATGTTTTGGCAAGTTTTGTTGGTATTATAACTCCAACTTTGGTCATCGGAGGTGTATTAGGACTCGGTGAACATATTCCTTATTTGATTAGCATGTCTCTGATAGTATCCGGGGTCGCAACTTTTATACAGTCTCGCAAAATTGGTCCAGTTGGCTCTGGTCTTATGTCTGTACAAGGCACCAGCTTTGGGTTCTTAAGTGCTATATTGGCCGCAGGTTTTATTGTTAACGGCAAGGGTGGTAGCTCAGAAGAAGTGTTAGCTGTGATCTTTAGCATAACTTTTGTAGGGGCCTTTATAGAAATATTCCTTAGTCAATTCATTACTAAATTAAAATCTTTTATGAGCCCCTTAGTGACAGGTTGTGTCATTGTTACAATAGGTCTGTCGCTCACTAAAGTTGGTTTGACCGATCTGGCAGGGGGATTCAAAGCTGAAGACTTTGGCAGTTTGAAAAACCTTGCTCTTGGGGGTAGTGTCCTCTTAATCGTCATTATTGTTAGTACTTTTAAAAATAAATATATACGATCTAATGCTATTTTTATAGCTTTAATGGCAGGACTTATTCTCTCTATATTCTTAGGAAAAATTGAATTTTCGAAAGTTGCTGAAGCTTCTGTCTTTACTCTACCCATACCCTTTAAATATGGGTTTTCCTTTGATTGGCAAGCATTTGTTCCTATTGCACTAATGTATGTGATTACGACTATAGAGACGACTGGTGATTTAACAGCTACTTCGATAATTTCTAAAGAGCCTATTAAAGGTGAGCTATATGAGAGTCGTATCAAAGGAGGTGTGTTAGGCGATGGAGTGAATTCGATGATTGCGGGTATGTTTAATACATTTCCTAACACCACCTATAGTCAGAATAATGGCGTTATTCAGATGACAGGCATAGCTAGCCGTCATGTTGGCCTTTATGTCGGTGGCATTCTATTTTTAATGGGTATGTTTCCTATTATTGGGTCTTTATTTACTCAATTGCCAAAGCCTGTGGTAGGCGGAATTACATTATTAATGTTTGCAACGGTTGCCACAGCGGGTATTCGTATTTTAGCATCCGTTGAATTTAGCCATCGCAATATTCTTATTATAGCGACGACTTTAGGCTTGGCTTTAGGAATAGCATTTGTGCCAGAAGTATTAGCCGAAATGCCTAAAATGGTACAAAACATCTTTGGGTCTGCGGTTACCGTAGCAGGTTTGGTTGCTATATTATTAGATACAATCATTCCAAACAATTATGGAAAGAGTGTAGATGACGCTTAGTTTAAAGTCCACACCCTCGTAATATAAAGGGCACTAAAAAATCAGCCGCACGCTGCTTGTCACTGTCGTCATATTGCTCCTTACCAAATAGTTTTAAGATTTCAGTTTCAAACTCAGCGTAACGTTGGGTAGTTGACCATATAACGATAAATAGCTGTAATGGATCACTTATGGCTATTTTACCATTATCATGCCAATGTTTAATGACATCAGATTTTTGTTGCGCCCACTCCTTCATGTGACTGTTCATAAAGTCTTGGAGATGAGGAGCTCCATTGATAACTTCAATAGCAAATAACTTGTGCCGATTTGGGTATTTAAATGCACTATCGAGCTTGGTGCGTACAAATTTTTCTATACTCTCTTTTGGATCACTGTATTCTGTTATGTCTTCAAGACCATTATTCCAGTCACTAATTATATTTGTTAATACTGCAAGGTATAGGTTTTTCTTACTTTTAAAGTAGTAATGCACATTGGCTTTGGGTAGTCCTGCCAAATCTGCAATAGACTGCATAGTCGCTCCCTTAAAGCCTTGACGCACAAAGGCTATTTCAGCGGCTTTAAGGATGGCACTCTCGTTTTCAGCACGAATAGTTGGCTGCGTGCGTGCATTAGGGGGATTTGTTTCTATACCTTCATTCATATTTTTTCCAATTAAAAGTCTGATTTAATTTTTCAGAATTTAGACGAACTTTAAATCAAAGGACTGTTGCTTATAAAAGATACTCAATAATAATAAGTTTCAATATGGTGCAAATAATACGGTAAAAATGATTTAATTTAGCATCATACGCACTAAAACTGTTCACATTCCGTTAAAAAATACACAATTAGGCGAATCATTAAAAGGACGTTATAATAGTTGACTAAATGGACAACTTTTTTCAATTAGTCACATTCCTACCCTATTTTAGATAGACCAGAATAGAAATAATAGGATGAAACATAACCAGATCTAAAAATCAAAGGATCTTAAATCAAAGGATCTTAAATTAAGGGTCTAAAATTACAGGATCTAATTATATTATGACTATACAACGGCATCTATTTAATACTATGCCTGATGCAGAGGCAGTAAACCACCTTCTTACCTGTTGTACCAGTGAAAATTGGGCTAAAAATTTAAGCGCTAAACGCCCGTTTACAACCATCGAATCATTATTAGAATGTAGCGATGCGATTTGGCAACAGATGACTGAGACTGATTACTTACAAGCATTTGCTGGCCATCCCCAAATTGGTGACGTATCAACATTAAAAGCTAAGTATCAAAATACAGCCAGTAGCGCCGCTTTTGAGCAATCAGGTGCTAATAATGCTGATAATGAAACTCTAAAAGCTTTAGCAGATGCCAACCAAGCCTATTTAGAAAAGTTTGGGTTTATTTTTATTGTATTTGCCACAGGAAAAACAGCGACTCAAATGCTGACGCTATTAAATGAGCGGCTTCCTAATACTCGGGAGCAAGAATTAGTGAACGGCGCGCATGAACAAAATAAAATTACCCGATTACGATTAAGCAAGCTGATTGTTGATTAGTACCACTTAGCTCTAATTCTCTAGCCCTAAACCATTAAATAAAATTATTATGAGAGAATCACTATGTCCGCTACCCTATCCTCGCATATTTTAGACACTCATCTTGGTAAACCTGCTAGTGGTGTTCATATAACGTTACACCGTGTGGTTAATGAAAATGAACGTGAAATTGACTCTGGCAATAGACAGATTAATAAAAAGTATCTAGGTGAAGCCATAACTAACACTGATGGGCGTGTTATACATAAAGACTGGAAAGGCCAAGATACATCTGCCGATACAGATGTTATTGAGCTATGCAAAGGACGGTATACGCTTAGCTTTGCAACCCAGTCCTATTTCGATGCTCAAAATACAACGGTATTCTATCCTCAAGTTGTGATTGATTTTGTTATTACTGACAATAGCCATTATCACATACCATTGTTATTAAGTTCACACGGTTATAGTACCTATCGAGGCTCTTAAACGAAACTCTTAGACGAAACTCTTAGACGAAGCTTTCAATAGCATAAATTATTGCTAAAGCTATATCGTCGTTAAACCGTTCAAAGTGTCGTTCAAATATAGTTTGCATAAAGTTTTCAACAAGCCGTAATAGGTATTAAGTATACGATATTTTAGATTATCTAGCTTATTATAATAACCATAAATTAAGTATAGGACAGTAATGACATGGGTGCGTATTTATTAGAATGGCTACAATTATTTTTTCGTTGGTTTCATGTCA
Organism: Psychrobacter sp. CX5; assembly: GCF_057621535.2. Classification (NCBI taxonomy): domain Bacteria; kingdom Pseudomonadati; phylum Pseudomonadota; class Gammaproteobacteria; order Moraxellales; family Moraxellaceae; genus Psychrobacter; species Psychrobacter sp. CX5. The sequence continues at coordinate 2,859,192 of NZ_CM177735.1, forward strand.
TTGCAGGCGTTGCATGGATTGGTGCCTCATTTTATTTTGTTTGGTTAGATTTAAGCCTTCAAAAACCGCCTAAGTGGAAACAAGAAAAAGGGATTTCTGGTGATCTGTGGGCAGTGCATGGTGGTGGCTTTTATGAAATAGCCAAATATAAACTTGAGCCAGAAGAGATGCCAAAGAAGCTGCATTGGTTTAAGTGGGAAGCATACACCACATGGCTTACCGGTATGGCAATGCTAACCGTAGTGTATTATTTTAACGCAACTGCCTACCTTATTGACCCGAGTAAAGTTGCCTTTAGCTCTTCCATGGTCGCTATCGCAACCAGTCTACTATTTTTGTTTGGTAATTATTTTATTTATGAAGCGATAGTACGTAGTCGTTTTGGTAAAAATGCATTTATTTTTAGTGTACTCATTTTTATTCTGATGGTGATGGACAGTTGGTTAGCTTACCAGTTGTTTAGTGATCGAGCAGCCTATATTCATATGGGTGCAATTTTAGGCACCATTATGGTGGGTAATGTCTTTTTTGGTATTATGCCAGCACAGCGTGCTTTAGTTGAATGCGTAAAAGAAGGTTTAAAACCTGGTAAAGAGGTTGCCCAATTGGCGCTACAAGCAAAAAACCGTTCTTTAATGAATAACTACTTTACCCTTCCCCTAATATTTATCATGATCAGTAACCATTATCCTATGACGTATGCCCATGAGTCTGGGTGGTTGATATTGGTTTATATCTCAATTATTACTGCTATAGTACGTCACTATTTTAACCAAAAACATCTAGGTCATAAAAAACCACGTTATCTGGTAATACCAGCATTATTGACCCTTATTCTTATATTTTGGATGCGTCCTGAACCAATAGAGGTTCAGCAAGCGGCTTCAACTACTACTTCTGTCTCAAGCGCTTCTAAAGATTCAACTTCTCCTGAGTTAAATCCAACAGACGAAACGACTACCTCAAGCATTGAACCTGAATCCAGCCTTAATGGCGCTACTGATAATCAAAACCATGATGCTAAAATCATGCAGATAGTTAATCAGCGTTGCACCTCTTGTCATTCAGTCAAACCGACTCAAGCAGGGATGAATGCGCCACCATTAGGAATCGTTCTTCAGACTCCTGAAGATTTAAAAATGCACAAAGCTAAAATAATCACTGCAATTCAGACTAAATATATGCCTTTAGGCAATATCACTAATATGACGGACACTGAACGACAATACTTACTAAGTTATATGGCATCTCTATAGCATAGCTCTTAAATAACTTTTATCTTATAAACATAGTAATCTATATGTTTTATAAGCTAAATCCTTTCGTTCTTATAAAGAGCAAATAGTGGCATATTTATTGCTGGATTGTGAATATAATTATCCTTTTTGTTAGTTAAAATCTTTAATTTTATTATAGCTAACAATGTCATCCTAATGACATAATTTATTAAACAGTTTAATAATTCATGTTTTCAATAAACTGTAAGGAAAATTATATTTTTAACCTTAACTTACCGATAAAACTCAAAAGGACATTGATATGCTAACTGATAGCGAGTTAAAAATTAGGAATACAAATTCAACTTTATATAATGAAGATTTAGCACCCACTCTAAAAAACAAACGAAATTGGGGGTGGTTTGAAATTTTTAATGTATGGTCTAACGATGTTCAAAGTTTATTTGGCTATACTTTAGCAGCATCATTATTTCTAACTTATGGTTTAAGTGGATGGTGGGTGATGGCTGCTATAATGTTAGCAGGTATAATAGTTATGTGGATGGTAAATTTAACTGGACGGCCAGGGGTTAAATATGGCATTCCTTTCCCAGTCCTCATTCGCGCTAGTATGGGCATAAAAGGTTCTAATTTGCCAGCTATGTTACGCGCTATCATAGGTATCTTTTGGTATGGCGTTCAAACTTACTTCGCATCAACAGCAGTTGCTATTTTATTAACATTGATGATAGGAGATTCAACAACTACTTTTATAGGCCTAACCTCAACTGCATGGATCGCTTTTATCATTGTCTGGCTTTTTCAAATAATGCTATTTTGGTCAGGTATTGAACCGATTAAGCATTTTTTGAATTGGGCAGGGCCAATCGTTTATATTGTTATGATAATTCTAATGGGTGTCGTTTGGTATACCGCTGGGTCTGAATTAATACCAGCCATTAGTACTATTTTTAGTGAAAACACTAATTATGAAGGGTCTGAATTTGATGGATTTACAGCCATAGTAGGTACAATGATTGCTTATTTCGCCGCTGTGGTGATTAACTTTGGAGATTTTGCTCGATTTGTTAAAAATGAAAGACAAATGAAGATTGGTAACTTACTTGGCTTACCACTCAATATGGTATTTTTCTCATTTATAGCACTTATTATTACTGCGGGAACCTTAGTTTTATTTGGAGAACCTCTAACCAATCCCTCTGATATTGTAGAACGTGTAGACGCTCTTCCCTTAACTATCGTATCTGCTTTAACGTTCTTTGCAGCTACAGTAGGTATAAATATGGTCGCAAACTTTATACCTCCGGCATATGATTTAGCTAATTTATTTCCTAAGCACATTAATTTTAAACGTGGTGGTCTTATCACAGCTATCATTGCTTTTTTTGTAGGTGCTTCTTGGTTATCATTTATTAGTCAGGTAGGTATTGTTGGTTTTGTCAATATAATCGGAGCAATTATTGCCCCTTTCTTTGGTATCCTAGTAGTGGATTATTATCTTATAAAAAAACAACAACTTGATGTGCAGTCCTTATTCGACGATTCTCCTGAAGGCCAATATTATTACCAAAATGGTTGGAATATTAGAGGTGTTATTGCTTTTTTGTTGGCAGGAATAGTCTCAGTAATAATATCTTTAACTCCTTCGTTAACCGTACTTGAAGGCTTTGGATTTTTAATTGGTGCATCTTTAGGAGGCTTAGTTTATTGGCTACTAATGCAAAAGCAATAATACATAGTAATCTTTTTATCAATCTTAAATTTATTTTTTTATTGCTTAAAGCTAATACTATCGAGAAAGATTAGACTTTTGCAAATATAGGTTTTATTTATGAATTCACAACCCTTTAAACATATTAAAAATGAGTTTCTGATGGATAATGATACTCCAAGCTATCTACGCGACTTAAAAGGTTATGGCAGTAATCCGCCTGATCCAAAATGGCCAGGTGGTGCAAAAATAGCCGTACAATTTGTTTTAAATATTGAAGAAGGGGCTGAGAATAATGTAATACATGGCGATGCGCAATCAGAAAAATTCCTATCCGATATACTAGGCACACCTGCCTTCGATAACCGTCATCAATCCATAGAGTCTGCTTTTGAGTATGGCAGCCGTGTTGGTGTTTGGCGTGTACTGGATACCTTTAAAGAATATGGCTACCCTATAACGACTTTCGTCTGTGCTACTGCAGCGCTTAGAACCCCACATATAATCGATCGTATTTTAGATGATGGACATGAGATAGCCAGTCACGGACTACGCTGGATTACCTACCAGAATATGTACCGTGAGACTGAACGCGAGCATATTCAACAAGCAACTGAAATATTTAAAAAAATGCTAGGGTATCAACCCACTGGCTGGTACACGGGACGCGATAGCATTAATACTCGTGAGCTGGTGGTTGAGCAAGGGGGCTACAGCTATGATAGTGACTCCTATGCCGATGAACTTCCCTACTGGGTCAGTGTTAAAGTCCAGCAAGACGATCAAGTTATCAGAAAGTCACATTTGGTTATCCCTTATTCTCTTGAAACAAATGATATGAGATTCGCCTCAAGCCCGGGTTACACAAACGCTGACTCATTTTATCACTATCTTAAAGACAGCTTTGATACGCTGTATAAAGAAGGTCAGCACAATCATGGCAGCCAAGTTCCTAAGATGCTATCGATAGGTCTGCATTGTCGTATGATTGGTCGAGCGGGTCGAATTGCGGCATTGAAAAAGTTTTTAAAGTATATCAGTGAGAAACCAGATGTTTGGGTCTGCCGCCGCAATGATATTGCTGAACATTGGTATACCCATCATCCGGTTACTGATCAAAATATAACAAACTGGTTATAATCAATCGTTGATTCATATCCAATACAGCTTAAATGCAGAGTTGAGTCTTGTTCTTAAAATTTTACTATCAAATTAGCTAACGACTTCGATAACGATACCAATAAAAGTATAGGATAATGCCATGTCACAAAAATCTATCCATCCAGGCCAAATTATTTTACCTGATAATCTACCTGATCAACTTCCCGATTTTGTTAATAAAACCAATGTCGCTGACAGCCGTCTTGGGGCAAAAGTACTCTATGCTACGGATGATTTTTTTGCACCAAAAGAGAGATTATTAAAACATGATACCCCTGTTTTTATCGTTGGTAAATTTGACGACAATGGTAAATGGATGGATGGATGGGAGACCCGTCGTAAACGTAAACTAGGTAATGATTATTGTATTATTCAATTAGCACGTCCAACTAGGATAATTGGTATAGATATTGATACCAGTCATTTTACAGGCAATTATCCACCTTCAGCGAGTATCGATGCTATTTATGCGCCGGAGATTATGAATAAAAGTGACGATACACTTGCATCAATGAGTCAAGAAGACTGGGAAAGCCTGCAATGGCGTAGTTTTGTCGGAATGACTCCGTTACAAGGCAACTCTCATGAGTTCATTGATATAAATAAACCTAAATCAACCGATATTATTACCCATTTAAAATTAAATATTTATCCAGATGGCGGCATTGCCCGTTTGCGCGTTTATGGATATGTTCAGATAGATACCAGTGAAATTACAGACTCAACTATTGATTTAGTCGCAGCGCGCAATGGGGGTAAAGCGATTGCGACTAATGATGAACATTTTGGATCTGTAGATAATCTTCTACTACCTCATAAAGCTCCCAATATGGGTGAAGGCTGGGAAACGCGTCGTCGCCGAGAGCCAGGTAATGACTGGTGTATTATTGGACTGGGTAATGCAGGTATCGCTGAAACAGTTGAAATTGACACCAGTCACTTTAAGGGCAATTTTCCAGATGAAGTGTCTATTCAAGCTGTGTATGCCCCAGGCATGCCTAAAGATACCTTAATTACCCAAAGTATGTTTTGGGAGACATTACTTGACCCTCAAAAATTGTCTGCAGATAATGTGCACGTATTTGATAATTTAAACCTACAAAAACCCATTACTCATATCAGAGTAAATATATTCCCAGATGGCGGTATTAGTCGCGTACGCCTATTTGGCAAATTTGTGTCATAGCGATTAGCTTTTTATAAGATTGAAAAGAAGTCTTTTTATAAGACAAGGCATTTATAGATTAAGGTGGTATCTATGACAACTGTACTAAAGCCCATACCCTTAACCAAGCAAAACTTCAGACCCTTTGGTACCGTTATTGAACCCTATGATGAGGATCAAAAGACTGCCGACAATTGTTATGAAATAAACAACGGTTTTGCGACTCGTCACCATGCTATTGCTCAGGTTGCTCACGATGGTGGAGAGGTGGGTATGAGTATCTTTATCGCTAAACCTCGCGCCAATCCAATTCAATTAACGGTTATGGAGTATCATCCACTGGGTACGCAAGCATTTTTCTCCATGCAAGGAAAGGACTATATCATTGTCGTAGCACCTAAAGGTAAAGCCCCACAGTCTGCTGATGAACTGTCTGTTTTTTATGCTAGATCGGATCAAGGTATTCAGTATGATGCGGGCGTGTGGCACCACCCGCTATTGGCTTTAAATAAAACCAGTGCATTCCTGGTCGTCGATAGGATTAACGGTGAGGGTCATAATTGTCATGAAATAGACATCAGCGACTGGCAAGTACAACTCACTATATGATGCTATAGTCGGCGAACTTATATAGAGTCACGGCGTTAACCTCGTTAGGCCTACTCCAATAGTACTTGCACTCGGTTGCCTTGTAACTACTTTAAAGTTCTTTGACTATATGTGCCTTACTTCAACTAACTTCAACTCTCTAGCCTCTTCCCAACGCTACTATTTTTATAACGTCTACAAAATTAACGGTTTACTTATCTGTACTACTGTACTAGAATGCTGAAACATTAAATAAACAACTTCACTCTTATGACCATTATGCCAAGACAAACTCATGCCTATCATAGCTTACTTAATCATCTGTCTCAAATGAACGACGCTGATGAGATCAATGCGCTTTTAAAGGCACTGCTCACTGATAAAGAACAGCTTGATATTACCAATCGTATCCTAATTTTTGATTTACTGAAACAAGGCGTCACCCAACGTATTATATCCCAACAATTAGGAGTAGGTATTGCCACTGTCTCTCGCGGTGCCAAAGCTTTACAACAATTAGATAACGCCGCTATTGACGACTTGTTAACCACTCATCGCCAGTCAAATCACCAATAAAACGGAAAATATTTATGACCAACCCTTTAACGTCAAAGCAGCCACAAATGATTGAAATACCCAGTAAACCAATTCGAATTAAGCTCACTGAAGATATTGATTTTTTTGAATTATTTAAGCGTATCGAAGCAGAGTTTGATACCTGCTATCTTCTTGAATCTTTGGGTGCAGAAAGTCATATTTCTCGGCATCATGCCATTGGCTTTTCGCCTGCTATGACGATAACTGCTTCTGATCGTCATACTTTAAAGATCACAAACAATCGAAACGGTCATAGTGAAGAATATCATACAGAAAACCCCTATCAATTGTTACGTCAGATTACCCCGCAACACGTTATTGCCCGAGATCAAACCGGTGGTTTGGTTGGTTATCTAGGTTATGACAGTATAAATTTCTTTGAGCCCATTTTAAATGCCAAAACCAGTGATGATTTTGAGCCTTTTAAATTCGGCGTCTACTTAGACGGATTAACGTTAGACAAAATGACAGGTGAGATTTTCTATTTTTATTATCCGACTGAACTACAAAATAATCGCATTGAAAAAGTGAAGACTTTACTAAAGGCGCCATGTCCTACCTATTCGACTACAAAAGTTGAATTTTTGGGCGATGGTATGAGTCGTGAAGAGCATGCTAAAGCGGTGATGAAGGTAAAAGAAGACATTATTTCAGGCCGTATATTTCAATGTGAGGTTGGCTTTAAGTCAAAGTATAAAATTATTGGTGATCATATTCCTATTTACGAAAAACTACGTCAGGTTAATCCCTCGCCGCATATGTATTTTATGAAATTTGGAGCTCAGCGTATTATTGGAGCTTCCCCTGAATTATTGTTTAGGTTGCGTCAGGGAGAGATGGAAACGTATCCATTGGCTGGTACCGCTAAGCGCGGCAAAGATGATATTGAAGATCGCCAATTGGCACGTGTATTGTTAAATGATGCCAAAGAAATTGCTGAACACAATATGCTTGTTGATTTACATCGTAATGATATCGGACGTGTCGCTCAATTTGGTACGGTAAAAGTTCGCAATCTAATGGATATCAAACGTTATTCTCATGTACAGCATATCTCATCTGAAATTGTGGGTATATTACACCCTGATGAGGATATGTTTACGGCTTTGGCAAGTAATTTCCCGGCAGGTACTTTATCAGGCGCACCTAAAATAGAGGCCATTAAGATTATTAATGAGCTTGAGCCAGATGGACGCGGAGCTTACGGTGGTGCGGTAGGATCCTTTAATTTCAACGGTGACTGTATATTTGCGATTCCTATTCGCAGCCTGTTTATTAATAAAGACAATGCTTATGCTCAAACTTGCGGGGGAAATGTCTATGACTCAAATCCGGAAGATGAATACCTTGAAATTCAGCGTAAGCTTTCAGCTATGAAAATAGTATTAGACAGTTTTATGTAAACTCTATTAGTGATACCGATTAACTCAATTTATAGTCAACACAAAACACAGGCAGAATATCAACATTTATTTAGACGATCGTTTATTTAGACTCTCTTTAAATGAAGGCGAGATAAATATTGAGCATACGCTATTGATGAATTTAAAACCTTGGAATCCTTACAGATGAATGTACTAATAATTGACAACTACGACTCGTTTACCTTTAATTTGTACCAGTATGTCGGTGAAATACTGCAAACTGAAATTAACAATCATGACAATATCGTCAAGGTAACCGTAAAGCGTAATAATGAGGTTTCGCTTGAACAAGTCAAATCTCAGAATTACGATAGAATAATCATCTCACCAGGTCCTGGGTCTCCTGATGATCCAAAATACTTTGGGGTATGTAGTGAGGTTATTCGGGAGCTAGGTCCAACAATACCCTTGCTTGGCGTCTGCCTTGGTATGCAAGGTATTGCCCATGTGTTCGGTGGAGACGTGGTACGAGCTGGCGTGCCTATGCACGGTAAAACCTCCCCTATTCGTCATGATGAACAAGGTGTTTATAATGGTCTGCCACAAGATATCGAGATAATGCGTTATCATTCATTAATGGTAAAAGCTGAAACCCTGCCAGAGTGTATGGTTGTCACTTCAGTAGTTGCAAACGACAATAATGAGTCGTTAAGTCTAAGTGAGCGAGCAAAAGCTGGTGACGAAATAATGGGGTTGCGCCATAAGGACTATCCTATTCAAGGCGTTCAATTCCACCCAGAGTCTTTTGCTACTGAAGGCGCTAAAAGATTGTTGGCAAACTTTTTACTGCAACAGTAATGGCATGCATAATGTATATTTTAGACACAATAATAATGCATGGATGCCAGACTACTTTTATAGATTGACTAACAATCAATGCGGCTTAGGCTTTGATTTAAATGAAAATAAAATAAAAAAGGATTAGTACGTTTATGTACTAACCCTTTTGAAATAAATATAATACAATTCAATTCAATGATTTAAAATAGTTATCGTAAAGCAGCCATCAAATCATCTTAGAATTATTTGTAGGTGTGAAGGGTATGAATTGAGGTATATTCTGATAACCCTTCTTTACCAAATTCAACACCAAAACCAGAATCTTTAACACCCCCAAATGGTGCAATTGGAAGGACTGCTGCATGGTTGTTAATCCAAACGGTACCACATTCCATACGCTGCGCAACTTGGTTGGCCTTCACTAAATCTTTAGACCATACTGAACCACCAAGACCAACGGCTAATCCATTTGCACCTTCAAGGGCTTCTTCGACATCACTGAACTTAATGATTGGCAGAATTGGACCAAACTGTTCAATATCGACCAGTTTTGCACCATCTTTAATATTATTGACTAAGGTTGGGGGGTAGAAATAACCGCTTTCATCCGTAACCTCACCGCCACATAAGAAATTAGCACCAATTTTCTTAGCATCTTCAGCAAGATCTTTAACGATATTAAATTGCTGCTCATTTTGAAGTGGACCAAGATCCGTATCTTCATTTAAGCCATTACCGACTTTCATACTGGTTGCAATCTTAGTAAGGGCTGCGCATAACTCATCATGTACCGCTTCATGAACGTATAAGCGCTTTAGAGCCGCACAAGTTTGTCCGTTGTTGATAAATACAGAACCGAAAATCTTAGGAGCGATTTCTTCAACATTCACATCGTCTAACACGATACCGGCATCGTTACCGCCTAGCTCAAGGGTAAGACGTTTTAAGTTACCGGCGGCACTCTTCATGATGGCTTTACCAGTAGGAGTTGATCCAGTGAAAACAATTTTACGGATATCTTCATGAGATGAAATCATGGCACCTAATTCACCATCACCAGTGACAATATTCAGCACACCAGGTGGCAGGATATCATTAGCGATTTCTCCAAAGCGTAGCATCGTAAGAGGAGTCATCTCTGATGGCTTCATGACCACAGTATTTCCGGCTAACATTGCGGGAATGATATGCCAGATACTGATTAGTAAAGGATAGTTCCAGGGTGTGATTGAGCCAACAACACCTAATGGTTTATGATGAACCTCTACTCTATAGGTATCATTATCTTCAATAATTTCAGGCTGTAATTCAAAATCTGCCGTGGTGCGTATCCATTGTAATGTACCACCGAATTCAAACCCTGCGCCTAAATTACCAAAACCTTTAAGAGGTTTACCTTGCTCTTTGGTCAATAAGGTTTGCAGCTCTTCACCATTCTCCTCAACCGCATCAGCAATTTTGTGCAATAGTTCGCGGCGTTCAGAATACTCAAGTGCTGACCAACTCGGAAAAGCAGCATTAGCTGCAGCGACTGCATCATTTAATTGATCTTCAGTGGCTTTAGGCGCGCGGCCTACTACAGACTTATCTGCTGGATTAATGACATCAAAATAGTCGGTGGTATCGACTAAATTCCCATTAATAACTAATTTATACTCTTTCATATTAAAAATCCTTATTTTTTTTAATTAATTAGTTCTAATTTTTAAATATTATTAATAAATTTATCTTAACGTATAACCGAAAAATGTAAAATCCGGTACACAATAGTATAAGCTCTCAGAGACAAGCACGTATATTAAAGATTTGCAAGTTGACGTTAAAATATTTTAAAAAACATTACTCAACCTTAGATTGGTTTACTTCAAGAGAGGGGGTTTCATCAAAATAATTCCAAGGCTTTAACAGTATATTAACCCATTCTGTAGGCATGATTGGCCATTCTTCTGCACGCGCAATGTGAGTGGTTCCCGTCGTTAACCACACGACTAAATCCTCATTATAAACATCTTCATTATCTGCAGTGTATTGACCCAGACCTGTATCGCTGTCAGATCTATTGGGATATTTTCCTTCAGGATAAAGTTCAGTGTCATCATATTGGGTGACCCAAATTTGCTTATCCATAAAGCTTAAGCGTTTAAATAACCACTCATCTTCTGCAAAGTTAGCCCCTTTAGCGACAGGATGCGTACCACCGGCAAAGGGAATTAACTGATAAGACACTGGATTGCCCATTCGATTTTCATTTTGCGAGTTACTGATAAGGCGAATGGTTGAAGGATCAAAGTTCTCTTTTGCCCCAAGCTCTGTTAAAACTGTTCTCTCATTGGTTTCCATAGCGCTTGTTCTAGGACCGCCACGAGTATTTGGTTTTACAACAGGATCTATACGAGTGATATAGTTAGTTTCTCCATCCACGTCCATATCAAGTCGGAAGTTGTAGATGTGCTGGTGAGTAGGACCAACGATATTATGATCAATCAAAGTACCATAGCGGGTATCTTCTTTAGCAGTTGGGTCATGCATCGTTTTAGTAAGTACCCCTTTAACCGCTTCAATACCAGTGGCACCAGCATCAATACCAATCGTTCCGTTTGGCTGGAACACCCAATCAAATATATAGTCGTAGTTGCCAATCGTACTGATCCAGCGAACGACTAGCTCGCGCCGCTCGATGCTGACATTCTTTTGGAACATTTCTTGGTGTTTGTATTCAGGCCCTGCATATCGTTCAAATATGGCAATGGCATTAGGAATGGTATACGTTTTACCCTCATAATCTGGTATCACCGCATCGAGCATCACCGCATTATTTGGCGCATCTACGTTTTTCTCAAGCGGTGAGGTTAACGTTCCCATCCCATATTCACCAGAGTCAAGATACGCTTTGAAGTACCAGCCCATATCAGGATCACCGTATGGCACTACCATACCGGCTAAATTACCTTGATACAAAATCTTACGGTCTTCGCCTTTATCATTATAAGTGACGGTATTAATTTGCACACCGGTACGACTGTCAAATCCGATATGAAATTTCCAATTATTCCACTCGACTGTGCGTCCGGTAATCGTATAATTTTTTCCTTCAGGCTCAATGATTTTTAGCGGCTTTGTACTTGATTCGGCTAGCCCACGGCCATCGATGGCTCTTTGAGTCATCGGTACTGGAATAATACCGCCCTCCTCTATTTTAATGATCTCTTTTTTATCTAAATCAATAACGGCCACAAGATTTTCAATAGGGTGTGCCCAGTAGTTACCATCGCCAGTATCTAAATAGGAGATAATTTTAAGGACACGAAGCTGTTTATCAAGATTATCTTGATTACCAAAATATCCTACCGTCAATGGCGTACCAACTACCTTCGTAACATCATGAATGCCGCGTTTAGCCAACGCCTCCTTGTAGGCCTGACTGCTTTGAATCGCATCTTGAACTGCCATAAAGTCGTCTACTAACACCATGCCAAAGGTATTGTTGAGTACTTTCCAGCTAGTCAACTGATTGCGTGTTAAGTCAGCCTCACCTTCAAAGACAGTGTTGCCTTTTAAAATAGTAAAAGTTGCAATACGATCCTCTGTCATCGGCTTTTGTTCAAGTACACTATTCCAAACGGCCTCTTTTTTAGGGGGTTTCAGTCTTATGTCAGCAAAGCGAAGATTCGTCTCTTCTGGCTTGGCCTGCTTAATAATATTTACCGTTTGTTGAATCTCATCACCCGTTAACGCATTTAAGGGGTGAGGAATCTGTTCAACTTTGAAGGTTTGATCTAAATCGGATTGCAAAATTTCATTAGCCAACGTGTCCAATACTAAGGCTTGACCATGATCGACTACTAAAGGTGCGCTTAGGGTTAGAGATTGTCCATTTACCATGGCGGTGTTGCTATTGGGTTTAATCTGAACCCGAGTTGAATTTTTGGTAATGGTATAGACATCCGCATAGCTATCATAGTCCACTTCAGCGCCTGCTGCAGACATTGCCTCTTCTAGTGGCACCATATTGGCAGATTGACCATGCGCCATGACTTGCGAGCTCAACGCGAGCAGTAGCCCTGCTATTAAGGGTTTTATTGATAATTTTGGAAGGGTTTTATCTGGATGAGTTGAATCTTTAGTAGATGTATTAGTATTGGTAATGAGATGGTGTGCTTTGCGGTAAATCATTGCAATATCCTTATTATTTAAAGAAGGTAACCATAGTTAGCGGCACTAGTTAGCGGCATTAGCATTATCTGCTTAAAGCAAAAAACTTATTACAATTACAATTGTGCAAAAATAATGCCAGTGTCTATTAAAGTCTATAAACGTTGATACCCTTATGAATATTCACGTTATATAGATAACTTAAGTAAACACTAATCAAACTAACTATGTATCTAATTGATTAAGACGATATCCATATCGTCTGCTTGTCGTGATCATACCAAATGAGGTTTAACCACATCATTTGATAATGTCACTTTACTATAGTACACCCTGCCAAATAACTCAATTTATGAATGACATAGTCACTAAACCTTAATACGCTGTAAAAATGCTCTGGTTCTAGGATGCTCAGAATGCTGAAACAGTTGCTCAGGAGGACCGACCTCGACGACATACCCATCTTCCATTAACATCACCACATCAGCGACATTACGAGCAAAATTAATTTCATGGGTGACAACTACCATCGTCCAACCTTCAGCTGCAAGCTGTTGCATGGTTTTTAACACCTCATTGACCAGCTCAGGATCTAGTGCAGACGTTGGTTCATCAAACAACAATAAATCAGGCTCTATCGCAAGCGCTCGTGCTATTCCCACACGCTGTTGTTGACCACCTGATAATTGAAAGGGGTATAAATCTACTTTGCCTGATAGACCTACTTTATCAAGAAGTTTTAGAGCCTTTTGCCGAGTCTTTTGTTTGTCTTCACCTTGAGCAACCACTGGCCCTAACATGAGGTTTTCTAACGCTGTCTTATGAGGAAATAAATTATACGATTGAAAGACCATGCCAGATTTTTTTTGAAGTTTGCGCATCAGCTGCTTCGATGGCTTAGCCTCAAAATCTACGTTTAAACTGCCGTCAGTAAATTCAATAACGCCCTTCTCTGGTACTTCAAGCGCATTAAGACATCTTAAAAATGTGGTTTTCCCAGAGCCAGAAGGTCCGAGTATGACCACCACACTGCCCTTTTCTATATTTAAGTCAATGCCTTTGAGTACTTCATTATCCCCAAAGGCTTTGTGAATGTTGGATATTTTAATCATTTAATTATCCTAGAAGCATCTATAGTCAATGGATAAGGCACTATTTTGCAACATAGCGGTCAAGGCGAGTCTCTAATCGGCCTTGCAGGGTACTTAATGCCAGACAAATTACCCAGTAGATCAATGCCGCTTCTGTATACACCAGCATAAATTCATAGTTACGTGCGGTGATTATCTGAGCCTGTTTAAACATCTCGGTAACCAAAATTAAAGAGGCCAATGAGGTGTCTTTAACCAAACTAATAAACGTATTGGACAGTGGCGGTACGGAGACACGTAGTGCTTGCGGTAAGACCACATGGCGGAACGTTTGTAAGTAGGTAAGCCCGACGGTAGACCCCGCCTCCCACTGACCTTTCGGAATGGATAAAATAGAGGCACGTACCGTTTCAGACGCGTAAGCACCTATATTGAGTGAGAAAGCGATAATCGCAGCAGGAAAAGGTTCTAACTTAACCCCAATACTTGGTAATCCATAGAAAATAATAAACAACTGCACCAGCATTGGGGTGCCACGTATCGCAGAAACATAGATACGCGCTAACCGATAGGCTATCTTATGCCAAAGTGCTTGCCTAGGGACTACTCGTATTAACGCAACCACCAAGGCTATCGCCATTCCGAGTACAAATGACGCAATGGCCAAAGGGATTGAGTAATAGATGGCCCCTTTGAGCATTGGCCAAAAGGAATGAATAACGATATCTGCCCGCTCAGGTGACATAAATGGCAACACTGCGAGCAGATTTTTTAGTAACTCTAGCAAAGTTGAGATCATTGTTTACTAATATCCTCACCAAAGAACTCTTCACTTAAGCGAGTTAGAGTACCGTCTTCATGTAATTCTTGCATGGCGGTATTTAACTTTTGAACGACCTCATCGTTGCCTTTTAACAATACAAGACCTGATCCTGTTTGCTCTTCTTTTGGCGCTTTAAGTTTGATCTCTAAATCACTGTTAGGGAATTTCTTCAAATAATCAAGCACCGCAAGATTGTCATTAATGGTGACATCTGCACGTCCCTGTTTAACCAGCTCAATGGCCTGTGCCATCCCTTCAACAGGGACAATCTCAGCACCATATTTCTCAGCCAATTCACCATAATTACTGCTTAAAGACTGAGCAGACTTCATCCCTTTTAACGACTCCCACGCGTTAAACCGATTGTCTGACTTTGGCGCCAATACAACAGCACCAGACCAGCTATACGCGTCTGCTTTATCATACTTAGCCTTACGCTCTGGCGTGGTCAAGCTCACTTGGTTTGCCACCATATCAAAACGTTTGGCATCTAAACCTGCTAACATGGCATCCCACTGAGTTTCTTTAAAGTCAACTTTCACACCCAGTTTATCAGCCACTGCACGAGTCACTTCAACGTCATAACCGGTGAGTTTGTTTTGTTCATCATGGTAAGTATATGGAGGATAAGTGCCTTCTGTGCCCACATTGATAACACCGCCATTATTGATACGGGTTAACAAGTCTGATTCAGTGTTAGCGTTAGTAGCGCTCGCTTCATCCGAAGGTGTTTGGTTACAAGCGGCGAGCAATACTGCACTAGTCATCAGCGCTGTTAACGTCTTAAACGTGGATACCGCATTTATTGAAGTGAATGTCATAATGAATCCTTAATAAGTTAAAAGGTGTTTAAAGTAAAAATAAGTAATGAAGTAAAGGTTGTAAGCTATAAACGTTAAAAATTGAATAGGTTAAACATATTAAAAAATGATACTAGGGTCTGTTGATGGGCATCTACAGTAAGTTTTCAAGTGATTAGATTATTCCAAAATGGTATAACTATGACTTAAACCCACCTATAAATGAGAGACAAGGTAACCGAGCGCAAGTTTTACTGTAGTAGGCTTAGTGAGGTTAACGCTTTAGCTCTTTAGTTTGCCTACGACTATACATAAGTCTAACGCTTGAGTGGTTATAGTATCAGTCAACTATTCGTTATAATACCCCACAATATTTGTTATAGCTCAATTTGTTATATCTCCACTTAAATAAACTATTTTGATATTTCATTTGGACTCATGCAGGTCACTGCATTTTAATGCTGCTGAAGCATTAACAATTTTTGTAACCGCATCCAAAGTATAAGTTTCCGTCAAATTTAAAAATAAAAGTTAAAAATAAAAGTTAAATCGAAGCAAGGATTTCATAATGATTAGTTTATTCGATATGTTCAAAATTGGAATCGGCCCATCAAGCTCCCATACTATGGGGCCGATGGTCGCTGCTGGCATGTTTATCGAAGAGTTAAAGTCGCATATTGAATTTAAAGACATTAAACGGGTAAAAGTCGATTTATATGGTTCACTTGCCTCTACCGGCAAAGGCCACGCGACTGATACAGCGTGTATTTTGGGATTATTGGGTTTTAAAGCCAATTTGATTGATACTACCAAAGTCACTGAATATTTATCGCCCGTACTTAACGACCATGTTTTAAACTTAGCTGGACAGCATAATATTGACTTTGATTACGAGACTGATATTGTTTGGCATCCCCAAACCAGTTTACCACACCACCCTAATGGTCTTAGCTTTACCGCCTTTACCTATGAGGGCAGCCGTACAGAAAAGAATACTCAAGATATTGAGGTATCTCATACTATAAATAATCAGGATAAGGGTCTAGCGGTTAGCAGAACTTACTATTCAATCGGTGGTGGGTTTGTCGCTACCGCAGAGGAGCTTGATAATCCCACCGCAGAGAATTTAGCAGACACTCATAATTCTCATGCTGCCGATAGTGTGGCAATAACCAGTGACAGTACTGTGCCCTACCCTTTTACAAATGGTAATGAGCTTTTGGAACAATGCGAAAAGCATAATTTGACTATCAGTGACATTATGTTGGCCAATGAGCTGTCATTGCGTGACGAGGAGACCATTTATCAATATCTAGATGATGTCTGGGAAGTAATGCAACAATGCGTTAAAAATGGCTGTGAAGGCAATGGTGTATTGCCTGGGGGTCTGAATGTTAAACGACGTGCCAGAACGCTCTATCAACAGCTACTTAGTGAGCTTGATCATCCAAAGAATCACAGTGATAAGTTAATGGCGATGGATTGGGTTGATTTATTTGCGCTAGCGGTTAATGAAGAAAATGCAAATGGTGGACGTGTCGTCACTGCCCCGACCAATGGTGCTGCTGGTATCATCCCAGCGGTACTCCACTATTATCGTGACTTTATATCTCATTATAGTCTGCAAGGGGTTCGTGAGTTTTTATTAACGGCCGCAGCTATCGGCACTATTATTAAACAAAATGCCTCAATCTCTGGTGCAGAAGTAGGCTGTCAAGGTGAAGTGGGCTCTGCATGCGCTATGGCAGCGGCAGGTCTTGCTCATGTCATGGGATTGACTCCCTCGCAGTGCACCAATGCAGCTGAGATTGGTATTGAACATAATTTAGGTCTAACCTGTGACCCAATCGGCGGATTGGTACAAATACCTTGTATTGAGAGAAATGCAATGGGTGCTGTTAAAGCAATCAACGCCGCACGGCTGGCAAGCCGAGGTGATGGTGAACACCATGTGTCACTGGATAAAGCTATTGCAACGATGAAAGCCACGGGAGCGGATATGATGGATAAGTATAAAGAGACGGCGATGGGCGGGCTTGCGGTGCATGCTTATAACCCTAATGATGGCAGCATAGATGGCTCACGTATTGAAATGGTTGAGGTCGGTGTAGGCTATCCGCAGTGTTAAAGATAATATCGTTTTTTATTTATTTGAGTTTTTTATAACGTTTAAACCAAAAAAGACCAGCTTCAAATGAAGCTGGTCTTTTTTATGCTATCTAGGATTCAGATAGCGTATATAAAAGCTGCTTTAGCAATTAACCGTTGCTGCTGCGACGTGCTGGACGGCCTTCGCCTGAGCGAGAGGGACCACCACGGCGTTGACCACTCGGTTTGCCTGCGCCACCTGAACCGGCTGGTTTACCACCAAAGCGGCGACCTGCAGGTTTGTTGTCAGAATTACCAGAGCGTGCGCCTTCACTGTTAGAGGTCTTACCACGATAGCCACCGCCACCATTACCACCACGGCGATTACCAGCACCAGGACCACCACGGCGATTGCCACCACGACCACGTTTAGAGTCAGAACCTACTTTCATATCTTTGGTGTTTTTCTTAGGTTCCATGCCTTCTATTTCTAGAACAGGCATTGTACGTTTAAGATAACGGTTGATTGCTTCTAGCTGTGGACGATCATCAATGCTACAGATGTTAATAGCGATACCTGTACGTCCAGCACGACCACTACGACCGATGCGATGCACGTAATCTTCTGTTTGACGGGGTAAATCATAGTTAAATACGTGAGTGATACCGCTCACATCAATACCACGAGCAGCAACGTCGGTTGCAACTAGTATGGTAATTTTACCCGCTTTTAAGTCATTAATGATACGAGTACGTTTCGCTTGTGGCAGGTCACCATGTAAGAAACTGGCTTTATGGCCTTGCTCTTTTAAGCTTTTTGCCAATGTCTCACAGCTACGCTTGGTCGCTGCGAATACGATAGCTTGATTAACGTCTTTTTGAGTCAATAGCGTATCAAGTAAACGATTTTTATGATTAAAATCATCTGCATAATAGACAGATTCATCAATGTGAGCCGTTTCAACTTTAATAGCGATACGTTCAGGGTTGTTAGTAAAGCTGGCTGCGATTTTGCCGACCGGTCCATCCCATGTAGCAGATGACATAATCGTTTGACGAGTTTTAGGCGCCGCTTTCATGACTTTTTCGATATCATCAGCAAAGCCCATGTCAAGCATGCGATCGGCTTCATCAAGAATTAGAATATCTAATTGTGATAAATCAATACGGCCTGAGTTCATGTGATCGATGAAACGACCTGGCGTTGCGATAATAACCTGAACACCTTTATTAAGTGCACGAATCTGACCACCGTAAGGAGCGCCACCAACTAAGGGTACACTAAAGATGTTACGAGTTTTTGAGCTATATTGACGTACGCTATCGCTTACTTGGTTAGCAAGTTCACGCGTTGGCGTTAAGATCACGGTGTGAACAACTTTATTAGTGGCTTTTTCACGAATGATTTTGTCAAGCATGGGAAGTACGAATGCAGCAGTTTTACCACTACCCGTTTGTGCAGATAGTAATAAGTCACGACCCGCCATAGCAGGTGGGATTGCTTGTGCTTGAATTGGGGTTGGCATTTCATAGCCACTTGCGGTTAGCGCATCGATAAGCTCAGGCGCTAGCTCTAAATCGACAAAGCTTAGATCGTCGTCAGTTTTAATGACGCCTTGAGCTTCATCGGTCGCAGTGTTTAATGCGTTATCAAGAGGATTAGAAGTATTAGTGTTTGAGTTGTCTAAATTCGACATAAATGTGTGTCCATTTTTTTACTGGCACTATATTACTTTGCCAATGCTGATGGCAAATAGTGAACAGTTAGAAGTATAAGGCACAACACAGATAAGCGTTAATTAAATTGTACATCCGATGTACAGTTTAGCAACGTATTTTGGTGGTTGTTACCGTGAGTTTATTAGCCGGTATGACACTTATTTTTTAATAAATCATTTTATAAAAAAATTATGTAATTTAAGACTTTAAGTCTACTGTTTCATAATGTCATGAATTTGGCTAATAGCAAAATCATCGGCAACAATTTTAAAAGGTGTCTTCTCCAGACGACAATTGCGGGCGATGTTATCAATCAGCAAGGCGCATATTATAACACAACTAATTTTAATAGGTGGATTATTTTAAATTATCTTTTTAAAGTCAGTCACCTACCGTTTTTTGTCTGTATTGATGACACTATATTTAGTCAATAGTGTTAGCCAGTTTATTTTGAATCTTTAACTGTCTTTAATAGGTGTCAATTCAAGCGCAACTGCCCTCTTTACAGCTGGACGGTCGGCTATTTTATTAGCCCATCGCTGTAAATGAGTATAACTTTGCACATCTAAGAACGTTCCTGCATTGTCATATAGCTCATCAAGCGCCAAACGTCCATACCACGGCCAGATAATCATATCGGCGATAGAGTAGCACGCCTCCCCGTCACCTAACATGTATTCATTATTCGCGAGGTGCTTATCCAAAACATCTAATTGACGTTTGGTTTCCATGCTAAATCTATCAATCGGATACTGCATTGGATATGGCGCGTAGTTATAAAAGTGACCAAATCCACCACCGACATAAGGGGCGCTTCCCATTTGCCACATTATCCAGCTTAAGCAAGTCGCTCGTTCATTGGGATTATCAGTCGCCAAAGGTATAAATCTTTCAAACTTCTCAGCCAAATACATCATTATTGCGCCAGACTCAAAGACATTCACAGGGACATTTTGATTGGTATAATCAACTAAAGCCGGAATTTTAGAATTTGGATTAATCTCAACAAAGTCTGAGCCAAACTGATCACCTTCCATGATATTAATTAAGAAGGCATCATACTCCGCCCCATTCACCCCCAACTCCGCCAATTCTTCAAGCAAGATGTTTATTTTAACGCCATTGGGTGTGTTAAGTGAGTATAGCTGTAGGGGGTTTTTGCCTTTTGGTAGGGTTTGATGCTGTCTTGCCCCAGCTGTTGGTTTATTGGTGTTGGCAAACTTGCCGCCGTTGCCTTCCACAGGTTGCCATACTTTTGGAGGTGTATAGGCAGTATGGTTAGTAGTGGTTTGATTGGCTGATTGATTAGTAGGCTGGCTGTTTGACTCATTAATAGAAGTGGTATTCATAATTTATCCTTATTGTGAGGTTGTATTTTTTAGTTGTTATTAGTTTATATTGGCTAGTTTTTTAATTCTTGTCTTTTCGTATTATGATAATCTAATACAACTTAACATTAATTTAGGTAATATTAATTAAAAAAATTTGATTAATATGCTGTATGTCTAGTCATTATGATATATATAGGAGAAGTTATATAGAAGACCTATTATAAAACTATACTTGAATACTCACATTTAAAACAAGATTAAGGACAATCTATCGTGACACGTTTTCAATTTGAAACCACAAATGGCGCCTACCCTGTTAATGTCAATATTAGCACCCCTTCCTCGGATCACATTGCTGATTACAGTACTCAAAATAACAGTGCTCAAACTACCAATTATCAAAATGACAGTACTCAAAATAACAGTGTTCTAAATTACGGAGCTGAACATAGTGATGAGAGCAGAGCGTCAAAAACAACCCTTATCATGCTTAATGCGCTGGGCGTAACCATAAAAAAATATGACAAGCTTATAAAGGGGCTGACTGAAAAAGGGTTTACTGTTATCAGTGCCGATTATCCAAATTGTGGTGAAAATAAACCACATATAAAACGGGGCATTGATTACGGCTACGATGAACTGGTGAATCATTTTGTTCATGATTTGGTTCAAAAAGCCAAAGAATATGCGCCAAATAACGATATCGTATTAGTAGGTCATAGTTTGGGTGGGCATCTCGGTACTATTTATTCAGCCATTCACAATGTACCAATTATAGGTATCGCTTGTGGTAGTACCCATTATAAAAGCTGGCGGGGTCGTGGACGTATTAGAATATTGTCAGCGGTTGCCGTCATTCAAGGTTTGATAAGACTTTATGGATTTCTACCAGGTTATAAGATAGGTTTGGGAGAGCGTGAAGCCAAAACGATGATGCACAATTGGTGCAGAATCGCTCTTACGAATAAATTTGATTTTATAACTCAACAAATGGATAGTAATAAAGGCCGTGGTTTATATATTAACATTATTGGCGATGACTTTGCTCCCTTAACAGCCACCCAAAAACTCGCCGATCTTTGTGCAACTTCTAATATTGTCAGAGTCAAGCTAGATGACGATCTTAAAGGTAATCAGCACGGCATTTGGGTTAAAAGACCAGATAAAGTGATTGAGGCTATGTATGAAAATTTGAAGTCAGTTTGAAGTTAGTAACTGACTAGTTTGCATAAGGTTAATTTTAAATATCAAGCCTAGTATCAGCGCACTAACATTAACACTAAATAGTTGAAGAAGGTGTCATGATAATATAGACAATTGTTTATTCCCAATAAATAAACCTAAATATTTAGGTCTTCTTATGTCTAATAATTCATCAAGCTCAACTACTTCAAATATAGCGTCACCAACTCAAGATACTGATCCAAAAGTCAAACTCACGCCTAAACAAGAAAAGTTCCTGCCCTTTGTCATGGCAGTGGCTTTGTTTATGCAGATTCTAGACGCCACTATTCTTAATACGGCATTGCCACGAATGGCTGTTGCGCTCGGTGAGTCGCCCTTAAAAATGCAGTGGGCGGTGATTAGTTATGCTCTAACTCTCGCTATTTTTATTCCAGTGAGTGGCTATCTTGCTGATAAATTCGGTACTCGAAAGGTATTTTTTGCATCTCTTATTATTTTCAGTATGGGGTCATTGTTTTGTGCGTTGTCTCCAACGCTTGATATCTTAGTCGCTTCAAGAGTCATACAAGGTATCGGCGGTGCAATGATGACACCCGTTGCTCGGTTGATTTTATTTAAGTCTTTTCCTCGGAATAAACTACTGACCGTTATGAATTATGCGGTAATACCCGCTCTTATCGCCCCATTAATCGGTCCATTGGTTGGTGGCTATATCGTAGAGTATGCCAGCTGGGAATGGATTTTTTTGATTAATATTCCCATGGGTGCTTTAGGACTGGTACTTGCACTAAAATTTGCGCCTGATTTATTTGAGAAAGTAGCGAAATTTGATTGGTTAGGTTTTGGATTATTTGCCTCTGCAGCCGCTTTATTAACTTTAGCGGTTGAGATGATTTCACGTCCTGAAGACACCGCACTTGCAATAGGATTTATTATATTAGGACTATCACTATTATTTGGTTATGCCGCTCATGCCAGACGACATGCTGCACCTTTATTTCCATTATCATTATTTTCAGTGCGAACCTTTAAAGTCGGGATTATTGGTAATTTATTTACCCGCTTAGGTATCAGTGGCGTTCCTTATCTTCTACCTTTGTTATTACAGGTCGCTTTTCACTATACCCCTTCTCAAGCAGGCTGGTTACTCATGCCTATTGCCGCAGGTTCAATGGTTGTAAAGCCTTGGGTTAGCCCCATCATTCGTAAATTCTCTTATCGTAAGGTATTACTTTCCAATACAACTCTATTGGGTATTTTGATCATTATGATAGGACAGTTTGACGCCAGTATGCCTTGGTACTTTATAGCTCCTATTTTATTTGTCATGGGGGGCTGTAACTCTTTACAATTTAGTGCGATGAACACCATTACTATTGGGGATTTAAAAGGGACTCAGACCAGTAGTGGTAATAGTTTGATGGCGGTAAACCAGCAGTTGGCGATGAGTTTTGGACTGGCGTTCGGTGCGGCAGTGTTGGTCATCTTTAATGATCGCTTTAACTTTGAAACCACGACCGCATTTACCAGTACCTTCTGGGTAATGGGTATCATCACAATTTTGTCTGGCTTGTATTTCCTGCGATTAAATACTGATGACGGACAAGGCATGTATTAAACGTTAATTTTCGTCATATAGTATTAAGGGGCAATATTAATATTTATTTGGGTGAGATTATCGCAACTTTTCTGATCACAATCCGCCTAGATTTTTTCCTATCATTAATAATTGTAAAGGGATATTAATAGCTTCAATGACCACTCCTCTAGGGATGACCCCTACTTCAGCTTGGTTTGGCAGCCTTTCCTTATTTAACGTTCGAATGACTGCTGCTACACCGTTATCCAATTTATAACTACTTTGAGCAGTCGCTAATGGCTGGTACATACCGCCTTCTAAATAAATTTGGCACTCATACTCTAAGATCAATTCCGATTGAATCGTTGAAGGGTTTTGCAGGTTCGTCTCATTGTTAAGACAAAGCGATCTGAAACCTGATTGTGCAATCATTTTAAAATCATCAGAAGAAGCGGTAAAAGTGACATTTAGAGTTATTTTAACGCTGTTGTCAGGGTATTTATCAATCAAAATCGGTTGTTTTAATTGTACGTTATGAGCGTTTAATGTCATTAACCGCTCAAGAGCCTCGTCACCTGATGAAATTAAGTAAGAGTAATTATCTCCCATTAGCACCATGCCCTTTTGCCTTACGCCTTGATACATCGGATATCCAATATTACGAATAACATCTGTAGGCGCATCGTCATAACTAGTATCGCTATCTTCAATATTATTTTTATTTAAGGATACACAACCACTCATAAATAGAGTTAATATAGTAATCACTATTATAAATGTGGCTTTAAAATTTAGAGCATTTAAATAACTCGATTTATGGTTTATTTTTAACATTATACTCCTTTGGTGCTAGTAGAGATCCATCGTCATACTATTATTGTCACATTATGACTAAAATTTTATAAAGGCTAAATATTTATAATTTGTTCATACGTTGTACATATTTCGTCTATATTAGCGTATCGCCATCTTAATTTTCATTACTGGTCATTTTAATACAGTATTTGGAATGAACTTTGCAAGTTCTATACTAAGGTTAAGTTCCTAAACAATATTAGATTTCTCTTACTTTAATCGATATTATAATATTAATAATGAGTAAGTAAGGATACAAAGGCTTTAGACTTTAAAGGAAGTTAATTATGTCTTCAAAAGCATCTTCAAAAAATAGCACGCAGTCTCAAACGCAAACCCAAACCCAAACAAAGTCAGAATATCCAACTGAATTTACAAAGCGACCTAGCTATGATGAGCTAAAAGCCAGTGACTCAGAGTATCGCGATGTTGCAAAGCAAGTAGGAGACTGGTTAGAAAGCTCTAACCTTGATGAGCTGACTCAATATAATGACAAAGCGGCCGATATATTCTATAGGAAAGGCGTAACCTTTACAGTCTATAGCGATGCACAAAATATTGAACGGATGATACCTTTTGACATTATCCCAAGGATAATCAGTCTAAGTGAATGGCAAACGGTTGAAAAGGGCTGCAAACAACGAATAAATGCGTTGAATATGTTCTTGGATGATATTTATCATGAGCAGCATATAATGAAATCTGGCGTCGTACCAGAGTCTTACGTCTTTGCCAGTGGTTGCTATGAGCCGTGGATGATGAACATCAAATTAGACAAACCTATCTATTCGCATATCAGTGGCATTGACTTAATTCGTGATGAAGATGGCAGGTTTTGTGTGTTAGAAGACAATTTGCGTACACCATCTGGTGTGTCTTATATGCTTGAAAGTCGTAACATATCTAAAATGCTACTACCTGAGCTATATCAAGCTGCTTCTGTCTTAAGCGTCGATGATTATCCGCAACGTCTTAAAGCTTGTTTGGCAAGCTCTACCGATAAGTACGATCCTCAAATCGTTATTTTAACACCGGGCAGATTTAACAGTGCTTATTATGAGCATGCCTACTTAGCAAATGAGATGCACGTGCCCTTGGTTCACGGCTACGATTTAATCGTTGAAGATAGCAAAGTGTACATGCAAGGTATTCGCGGTAACGTTCAGGTTGATATTATTTATCGCCGTATTGATGATCCTTTTTTAGATCCCCTTGCCTTTAAGTCTGATTCGATATTAGGGGTTTCAGGATTGATGAGTGCCTACCGCGCAGGGAATGTGGTCATTGTCAATGCCCCAGGTACTGGTGTCGCAGATGACAAAGGGTTATATCCGTTTGTACCCGATATGATTAAATTTTATCTTGATGAAGATCCTATTTTACCAAATGTCACTACGTACCAATGCCGCAAGCCTGATGATCTCAAGTATGTGTTGAGCAATCTTGACAAACTGGTGGTCAAAGAGACTCAAGGCTCCGGAGGGTATGGAATGCTAATCGGTCCTACTTCTACCAAGCAAGAGATTGAGAATTATCGTAAGCGTTTACTTGATAATCCAGCAGGATTTGTGGCGCAGCCGACTATTTCATTGTCAACCAACCCTACAACAGTAGCTGATGGGGTATCTCCACGTCACATTGACCTACGTCCCTTTATATTAAGCCATGGCGATAATAGTGTAGATATTGTCCCAGGCGGTCTAACTCGGGTTGCGATGGTTGAAGGATCGCTGGTGGTTAACTCATCCCAAGGTGGCGGTGTTAAAGATACTTGGATTGTCGATGACTCAGTTAGCAAATCAAACAATAGCAGCCTACTAAATGACACTAAAGATTTAATTATTGACTCTATCGCGGCACGTCATACCTATCGCAATGTGACCGCATATCCTGTTGAAGTGGGTTATGAGAGTAATGATGATGCACCAATGATACTGCTATTGTCTACTGCCAATCATCTTGTTTGGTTGGGTAGATATAGTGAACGATTGCACTATTACGATGCGGTAATGAATAAACTTATTAAAAATGAGCTAAACGATGCCGATATTAATAAACTTGTCCATCATCTGGGCTTTAATGCTGATAGTTCGCAAAACGATTATTACAACGCACAGTCCGCCATACTAGGTGTCTTGCAAGATTTAGAAAGCGTAAAAATACCAAGTGTTATCGAGGCGATTGAAGCCAATGTACAAGAAGCAAAAGGTGTACTTGGTAAAGATACCGCTGAGTTATATAACTTAATTAAACGTCTATCCAGTGCTGGCACTTACCGTGCGGCAACCCTTCAGCTTAAGGCGTGTAACGCTGCTATGAAGCAAGAGCATCCTACGGTCACCTGCTTTTGGCAACTGGGCCGCTACTTTGAAGAGTTAGAACGCATGGTGTTATTAGGCGAAGAGGTTACGGATATCTGTATCCACTTTAAAGAGTGTGTGAACAACTTACCGCAAAATACACGATGGAGAGAGCTGATTCGATTGACCAATCAGTTAATGCAGTCACAAGCATATGATGAATACAGTCAATTAAGTCAAGAATTCAACTCTTTACTACAGCAGGGTGTATAGACTATGAAACTTAATATTAATCATCAAACGAATTATTATTATGCAGAGCTTGCTCAGCGAAGTGTGCAATACATAAGAATGTCGCCCATGCATTTACCACATCAAACGGTGCACGAATGGACGGTCATGTTACCGAAACTCGCCACTTCTTTAAAGGATGGCTTTGGCAATACTTGGTTCACATTAAGTCGTAATGAATTGCATGATAATTTACAGATGCAAGCATCTGGCATCGTTGAAATTGATACGTCAACTCAAA
Organism: Psychrobacter sp. CX5; assembly: GCF_057621535.2. Taxonomy (NCBI): domain Bacteria; kingdom Pseudomonadati; phylum Pseudomonadota; class Gammaproteobacteria; order Moraxellales; family Moraxellaceae; genus Psychrobacter; species Psychrobacter sp. CX5. The sequence continues at coordinate 2,886,311 of NZ_CM177735.1, forward strand.
GCATCCAAGATACCGGAGAGATCCCTTATTTACTGTTCACCGTTCAAACACCCTTGACGATCTGCTCAACACAAATGCGTGAATTTGCTTCTCCTTATTTAACCTCACCGAATCATGACAGTCTTATAGAGTTTGCAAAGGCACTTATTTCTCAAATGCCTTACACGCCTAATGTAACGCATGTTGGGACGACTGCTAAAGAAAGTTTTGAGATAGGTGCAGGTGTTTGTCAGGACCATACTCATGTGTTTTTAGGTTGCCTAAGAGACTTTCTCATTCCAGCGCGCTATGTGTCTGGTTATATTTATGATCCTGATCAAAATCATATGTCAAGTCACGCTTGGGCTGAAGCGTACCTAGATGGATATTGGTATACCTTTGATATCTCAAACCAATTATTTACGCCTAGTAATCATGTTTATGTGGCCATAGGGCGTGATTATCTGGATGCTGCACCCGTTCGCGGTGTCCGTATCGGTGGTGGTTATGAAAATCTGTATAGTCAAGTCATGGTAAATCGCATAAATTAAGAGCGATGCTATCTCTTAACGTTATACTGAAACGAACATACAATAACTAACAAATCTTGGCTATTAAATTATTAAAATTTGATTAAAATGCGCTTCAGTTTATTTGCTTTAGGGTACTTTAGAGTTCACTTATCTATTTAAACTAAGTTTTATAGCGTTATGATAGCGTTGTTATAGCGTTTTTAGCTAGATTCCTAAATTGTGAACTTAAAACCTAGCAGTTAGCCCCTCACCCCCTACTCTATTATTAGGATTTATATGACATATTGTGCTGCATTAAGAATAAAAGACGGTATGGTATTCGCAAGTGATACTCGTACAAATGCCGGTGTTGATCATATCTCTACGTTCCGTAAGTTATATACTTATGGTATTGACGGTGAAAGAAGTATTGTGATTCAAACGGCAGGTAGCCTTGCCACATCGCAAGCCGTTTTTACCAAACTACAAAATGCAATTGATCAGCGCCTTGATCAGAATTTATTGACTGTATTGACGTTGTTTGATGCCGCCGAGATGGTTGGTGAGTTAGTCCGAGAAGTTATTGCTAAAGCTCAAAATGTTGCCAACGACGATGTTAGCTCAACCTTTGACAGTACCTTCTTATTAGGGGGTCAGATTAACGGACAGAAGTCAGAGTTGTATATGATTTACCCAGAAGGTAACTGTATTCGAGCGTCAGAAGATACCCCTTTTTTTCAGTTAGGTGAAAGTAAATACGGCAAACCCATTTTGGATCGTTCGGTTAAGTTCGATATAGATTTACATCATGCTGCCCAAGCGCTCATGTTGTCTTTTGATTCAACCATCCGCTCAAATTTATCTGTTGGTATGCCCATCGATATGGTTATTTACAAAAATGACAATTTTAAAAAACCTATTATTCGCCGTATATGTGAAAATGATGAGTATTTTAGTGAGTTAAGCAAGCTGTGGTCTGAAGCCTTATCTAATACATTACTGGGCCTTCCAGACTATCCTGAAGATTACTGGAAAGTTTAAAATGTTTGATTGATCTATAATAATTTAAGTTCAATTGGTTGTAATATAAAAATGAACCCTCTTAATCAAAAAGGGTTCATTTTTAGTTAGAAAATGTTTTTCTATTTTGAGCAATTTTTAACTTATAATGTTTAGTGTTTAGATGTTTTTTTGGTTAGGCTATTTTATTTAATTTAGTTTATGATATTTAAAGGTCGTTTTGATTAACCCGCTTCATCAATTCTTCAGCGCTCTCCACCCTTTCAGAATATCTATCGACTAAATATTCGGCATTATCCCGGGTTAATAGCGTAAATCTTATTAACTCCTCCATCACATCAACAATACGTAGATAGTACCCTGACGGCTTCATGCGTTTAATCGTATTACCGTGTGTGTCTTCAGTGTCTTCAAATTCTAAGAAAGCTTTGGGTACAGAGGACTGGTTAGGGATAGTAATCATCCGCATCCAACGCCCCAATATTCGCAGTTGATTGACCGTGTTAAAAGACTGCGAACCGCCATTGACCTGCATCACTGCTAAGGTCTTACCTTGAGTCGGTCTGACAGCGCCGATTGATAAAGGTATCCAGTCAATTTGTGACTTCATAATGCCAGTCATCGCCCCATGGCGTTCGGGGGAACACCAAACCATACCCTCACTCCACTGAACCAACTCTCTTAGCTCAGCCACTTTCGGATGACTGATGTCCTCACTATCAGGTAAGGGTAATCCTTGTGGATTGTAAATCTTGGTTTCAGCACCCATAGCATACAATATACGTGCACACTCCTCTACCACTAAACGGCTATAAGAGACGTCTCTTAAAGACCCATACAACAGCACAATCTTAGGCGGATGATTGCTATATGTTTTAGCAAAATCAGTGGTTGATGGTATTTGAAATTGTTCTTTTTCTATATTAGGTAGCTCAGATAAATCTAGGTTGTTAGATATTCTTGTAGAATTTAGCATAAATTTTTTATTTACTTGTTTGTTGAGTTAATTGTTTCTTTGGAGATGAAGTTTAAGGTGTATAGCGAATTTAATTTTATTTGCTTAGGCTATTTTTTAAGGCAATAAGGGCACTATGACGTTGTTTTAATGGTAAGTTGGCAATATCATTTAAGGTGGCAACTCTTTGTTCAATCATTGCTATGGTCTCGGCAAAGTTCTGTTTGGTTTGCACCGGATCATCGGTATGCTTAGAGGGATCTGCCAGTCCCCAATGCATCTTGACCATATTCGGTAAACTGCCAAGCCAGATAGGACAACTTTCGCCGGCGGCATTATCACATACCGTTACTAACAAATCAGGTTCGAAGTCGCCCATATATTCAGCGTCATCCCACGAATTACTGGTCAGACCCTCAGTCGCATAGCCTGATTCTGTCAAATACTTCACTGTCAGTGGATGCACTTTACCAGAGGGTGCACTACCCGCACTCTTAGCGATCAATCGACGTTCACCTGACTCATCGATTGCCATCTGATTGGTAATCGCTTCTGAGAGTGCACTACGGCAGCGGTTATGAGTACAGATATAGAGAATTTTTAAAGGTTTCATAAGATAAGTTACTTTAATTGATATGTGGAGTGAATTATTTATTATAAGAGTTTAATTTTTTGCTTAGGCTATTTTATCTCATTGATATTTTTCGGACCCCTTATGCCACTAACTAACAATAGGTAGCCATAGTGCCAATGCGGTCAACGTTGCTAAGAGTACCGGTACGGTCAAAACAATACCCACTTTGAAATAATACCCCCAAGTAATAACCACATCCTTACTTGCCAGCACATGCAACCATAGCAACGTTGCTAGAGAGCCAATCGGTGTAATCTTCGGCCCAAGATCCGAACCAATCACGTTGGCATACACCATGGCCTGTGTGATCATATCAGGCTGGTTGGTATCCGCTATCGCCAAAGACTGAATCAATACCGTTGGCATATTATTCATCACTGAAGACAGTCCAGCAGACATAAAGCCGGTTCCGATCGTGGCTGCCCATAGTCCTTGGTGCCCTAAAACGTTTAATGCTATCGCCAGATAATCGGTTAATCCTTCATTTTTAAGACCATAAACCACTAGGTACATACCTAAAGAGAAGATAACAACTTGCCAAGGTGCCCCTTTAATCACGGTAGTTACCGATAGCTTTTTATTAACGATTGCGGTAATCATCAATACTAGCGCACCACATCCTGCGATTAAGCTAATGGGGATACCTAATGGCTCTAGCACAAAGAATCCGACTAACAAAGCCAGTAGCACTAGCCAACCAGTATAAAAGGTAACGCTGTCTTTTATAGCCGTACTTGGCTTCGGTAAACTCGCCATATCATAGCTTGAGGGTATATCTTGGCGATAAAACATATATAACACTACTAAGGAGCTTAACACAGAGACTATATTGACCGGCACCATCACTTGCGCATAGCGATCAAAGCTAATATCAAAGAAGTCTGCTGATACAATATTGACTAAGTTTGAGACGACTAATGGCAAGCTTGCCGTATCTGCGATAAACCCTGCTGCCATGATAAACGCTAAGGTTGTGGCGGCTGAGACTCGCATCTTTAATAGCATAGCAATGACAATAGGCGTAAGAATAAGTGCCGCCCCATCATTGGCAAACAAAGCGGCGACTATTGCACCGAGCAACACAATCAATGCAAACAGTTTGTTAGCATTTCCGCCCCCTATTCTGGCAACATGAAGCGCTATCCACTCGAAGAATCCAGCTTGATCCAGCAATAAACTAATGATGATAATCGCAATAAAAGCAAAGGTAGCATTCCAAACAATATCCCAAACCACAGGTATGTCTCTAAAACTAATGACCCCGACCAGTAATGCCACCATTGCACCAATTGTGGCACTGACTCCGATACCAAGCCCCCGGGGTTGCCAAATGACCAGTACTAGGGTAAAAATAAAAATAAGGCTGGCAAGTAACATAGTGGGTCTCTATTTATAACAGGGCTTTAAAATTAAAAGGGCTCTACAGCTTAAATATTGTGGGTATGCTAGTATAAGAATCTGTACTGAGTAGACTGTTCACTTAAAAGTTTAAACTAAATTAATGACAATTATACTATATTCGGATATGTGAATATAACTTAATTACTAGAAATATAATTTTATTATTATGCCTGCTCCGATATTATGCTTACTCCATTATTTGTCTAACTCCTATAACTAAGATGCCTTATGCAACCGGTTCTATTTTTCAAAGCCTTATCTGACGCTACTCGGCTAAAGCTGGTCCTTCAAATGCGGGCACAAGACTCAGTGTGTGTTTGCGATCTCACTGAACGACTTAATCAGCCACAACCCACTATTTCCCGTCATCTTAGTCATTTACGTAAAGCGGGTATTGTCACTGCTGAGCGTCGTGGCACTTGGATGTGGTATGCCATTAATCCAGATTTGCCACAGTGGTGCTTAGATGTTATCCAATCCATTAAAACGGATGACGCTACGTTTAATAATATGCATCATGGAATAAATAATGAAATAGACAATCCATGCTGCGATTAACGCGAATAAGTGACATAAATTAATTCATAAGTCTAAGCGGTTAAGTTTAACGTTTGATTAAACCCTAAACAGACTTGATAATAAAGTTTTGCTTCTCTTTACTAGCTATGTTGTAAACTAGGAATAAAAAAGGATAGCCATATGCACCTAACAAAAAGCACAGTGTCCCATACGATCAATGGAGATAATACCGTTTTGGCGTGTATTGATGGCTCAAATGTGACTCGATCAGTCTGTGACTATGCGTCATGGTATGCCAGTGAACTAGGCTTACCGGTTAGTCTGCTACACGTGATTGATGTGCCCAAATCCAATCGTCATGATCTAAGCGGTGCTATAGGCATGGACAGCCGTAAGTCACTATTAACAGAGTTGGCCTCTTTAGATGAACAAACAGCTCGGATAGCGAACAAACATGGTGAAGCCTTATTGCATGATGCCAAAGCCCATGTATTGACTACCTTTCCGCAAGCGGAAGTTTATACCTATTTACGCCGCAGTAAACTCCTGCCTGCAATCGAGCACTTTGTAAATGACAGTCGGGTGATTATTTTAGGACGGCGCGGCCAAGATCATCAGAATGATCATGTGAATATCGGCAGTCAGATTGAAAACGTGGTCCGAGCGGTAAATCTTCCGATCATGGTATGTTCCGATGGATTTATCACGCCAGACTCTTACATGGTAGCGTATGACGGAAGTGAAACAGCCAAAAAAGCGATAAACCTTATATGCGATAACCAGATTGCCAAGAATCTAAAAGGTCACATCGTGATGGTGGACAATAAAGACACGGACAATGAAACGGCGCTATATAAAGCACAGAAGAAAATGAGTGATGCAGGATTTGATATTACCGCACACCTTATAGAAAGTAATCAGCAAGGACTTAAAAGTCACCATGACAAAGTGGTTGAAGCATTAACCGCTTTTCGGCATGAAAATGACATCAGCATGTTTGTCATCGGTGCGTATGGTCACTCAAAATGGCGTCGTCTATTGGTGGGCAGTACCACCACCAAGCTGTTAACCAAAACCACTGCCCCTGTTATTTTGCTAAGGTAATAAGATAATAAGCTAATAAAACGGCATTGCAATAATACAACTTCGCTTATTATCAGCCTATTTTTTGGAACGTTTAAACCTGGCACTAACAACCTTTAAATAACAGCCCTCAATAACATACCATCAATAATATTGTAGCCATAAAAAAGACCTGATATCTATCAGGTCTTTTTTATTGAGTAAAAATAATTCTTAGTACACTAAAAATAAACTTCATTTACTCTCAGTTGCCCTAACTAAACAAAATTTCATTACCTTTTAACTAAACCAAATCTAGGAAATCAGCCACAAAGTCACTGGCAGGATGGGAGATAAGAGCGTCTGGTGTGCCAATTTGCTCGACTGAACCATGATTCATGACCACAATCTCATCGGAGACATCACGGGCTTCTTCTTGATCATGGGTTACCATAATACTGGTAACCCCTAGCTCATGATGAATCGACTTCAGCCAAGTGCGTAGCTCTTTACGTACTTTCGCATCCAGTGCGCCAAATGGCTCATCTAATAACAACAACTTCGGTTGAACCGCTAAAGCACGTGCCAGCGCAATACGTTGACGTTGACCACCGGATAACTGATGCGGATAAGCATTGGCTAATGTTGGTAACTGAACCAACTCTAACAAATGCCCTACCCGCTGCTTGATCTCATTATTAGTGGGACGCTTATCTTTCGGTAATAACTTCAACCCAAAGGCGATATTTTCACTGATGGTTTTATGACGGAATAGCGCATAGTGCTGAAACATAAAGCCGATGTGACGCTTCTGAACTGGAGTATCGGTCACATCTTCGCCGTCGAATAAAATCCGTCCACTATCGGCATATTCTAAGCCAGCAATGATTCGTAACAAGGTCGTCTTACCACAGCCTGATGGCCCTAATAAGGTCGTCATTTTACCTGTCGGTACACTTAGCGTAATGTCTTTAAGTGCCACAAAATTGCCAAAGGATTTATGGACATGTTGAATATCTATACTCATATTTCACTCTTTTTAATTATCAATTGAGTTGCACTTTCTAACCGCTAAATCTTAAATTTTTTGAAACATTTATCTTTGACACTCAATCTTTACCACTCAATCTTTATCTCTCATTGGTTTTCGTAATGACCAATGCGGGGGCAGTTATCGGTTCACGCTTGCTACCTTTAGCAAACTTACGCGTTTGTATTTTTGTCATCACCTGCTGTATCAATAGTGTCAGTAGCGCTAATAGTGCTAACAAACTTGACAAGGCAAAAGCTGCGGTAAAGTTATACTCATTATAGGCAATCTCTACTAACAGCGGCATGGTATTGGTCTCGCCACGGATATGACCTGACACCACACTCACAGCTCCAAATTCGCCCATAGCTCGAGCATTGGTGAGTATCAAACCATATAACAATGCCCATTTAATATTGGGTAAGGTAATGTGCCAAAATACCTGCCAGCCTGATGCGCCAAGTGTTAATGCTGCTTGCTCTTCTGAGTCTCCTTGAGATTGCATTAATGGGATTAGCTCACGGGCAATAAACGGAAAAGTGACGAATAAGGTCGCCAATACAATGCCCGGCACAGCAAAGATTACCTGAAATCCCCAAGACTCTAACCAGCCGCCCATTACAGAGTTGAGTCCAAATAGTAAAACAAACATCAAACCTGCCACAACGGGTGATACCGCAAAAGGTAAGTCAAGTAAAGTAGTAACCAACTGTTTGCCTTTGAAGTTATATCTAGTGACTAACCAGGCAATCGCGATACCGATGATCATATTAATAGGTAAGACAATAGCGGCTGTTAATAAAGTCAGCTTAATGGCTGCAACGGCTTCTGCATCGGTCAATGCAGCAATATAGAGATCCCATCCGCCTTTTAATGCCTCATAAAATACGGCAAACAAAGGAATCACCAACATGACCACCATAAATAAGGTAGCCACTATTATAAATAAGCGTCTAATCCATGGCGCATCTCTGGTGGCAGCGTTGCCTTCATAATTATAACCATTGGATATTTGCATAACACTTTCCCAAATCTAATCGTATTTTATAACTCAAATGATGCTATTTGGCACCAACACGACGTGACAGTCGCCATTGAAGGATATTCATTGCCAGTAGGATCACAAACGATATCAATAACATAAATAAGGCAACCGCTGCCGCCCCTATCACTGAACCTTGTTCAAGCTTACTGATAATAATCACCGGTAATATCTGAGATTCCATCGGGATATTTCCCGCAATAAAAATTACCGATCCATATTCACCCGTCGCCCGTGCGAACATCATTCCTGAGCCCATTAATAGCGCTGGCATCAGCTCTGGCAATATCACCGTACGAAAGGTGGTTAATCGATTGGCGCCTAATACGGCAGCGGCTTCTTCATACTCAATGGATAACTCCTCAAGCACAGGCTGCACCGCGCGTACAATAAAGGGAAAACTCACTACCACCAACGCTAGCCAAATACCGATAGGTGTAAAGGCAACTTGTACCCCAATCTTCTCAAACCATTGCCCTATCAATCCATTGGGCGCATACAAAGTCGCTAGTGAAATACCTGTCACAGCCGTTGGCAAAGCAAAAGGCAGATCCACTAAGGCATTTATGATTGACTTACCCCAGAATTCATAACGCACCAATACCCAAGCCACTAATGTCCCGAACACCAGATTGGTCAACATCGCATAGAATGCCATCTTTAGTGACAATATAATGGCAGCCATAACGGTAGGCTGATTAATAGTTTCCCAAAATCCAGACCATCCCATTTGGGAGGTGGTAAATATCATCATAGCGAAAGGCAGTATCACCAACAACGACAAGCTGAGTACGGTAATACCCATTGTCAGACCAAAACCGGGTAAGACGTTACGCTGACGCAATCTTGTTAACCAAGGGCGCTTACGCTGTTGACTGACCGGTGGTGGTGTTGAGGATGGCTGGTTCATTAAACTCTCACTACATTAAATTCGGTAACGGCATTAAATTTGGATGATGGCTCTTTTTGTTAAAGGCTCTTTTGGTTAAATACGTTATTAATACAGGCTCTAGGCTAGATTAATACGTTAAGCGATATTAATAGTGCACATGCTAACAGGGCTCACTTATTAAGTTTAATGATGAATAAGGCTATCTTAGTGACTAAAAGGAATATCACAAGAAGTAATTAGATCTAACATAACACCAGCGCTTGGTGTAACTACACCTTATTTATTCCGGTACATTAACCGCTAATTGATCAAAAATAGCCCCTTCTTTAAAGAAGGTATTCATTATAGTATTCCAATTACCAAACACCTCTTCTGCTCGAAAGGTATCTATTGCCGGTAGTTTATCTCTATTCGACTCAAGTACTGACTGATCACTTGGGCGAAAATACAACTCTGCAGCCAATTGCTGGGCAGGTTTACTCCATAAATAAGACAAGTATTCATTTGCAACCTGAGTCGTGCCCTTTTTCTTGGCAACGGGTTGAATCACCGCCACTGGGTTTTCAGACTCAATGGTGTAGCTTGGATAGACTATCTCTACTTGTCCTTTGCCAAATTTGCTAGCAGTCAAATGAGCTTCATTTTCAAATGTCACTAAAACGTCGCCCATTTGACGTTGCAAAAAAGTAGTGGTGGCAGAGCGTCCGCCGCTTTCATAGACTCTGACATTTGCCAACAGTTGCTTCATGTACTGTTGGGTCTTAGCCTCATCTTGGTCAAACGCGTGGAGACCATAACCATAAGCCCCTAAGAAGCTATATCGTCCACTACCTGAGGTTTTAGGGTTGGCTATTATGATTTGCAGCCCTTGCTGAGTAAGGTCATTCCAGTCTTTAATGTGTTTAGGATTGCCCTTGCGAACTAAAAATACGGTGGTACTGGTAAAAGGGACGGCATGGTTTTGAAAAGCAGCTGCCCAGTTGTCCGCAACCAACCCTTTATCGTGAAGCTTCTTGATATCCGAACCCTGATTCATAGTAACGACATCTGCCTGCAGACCACTGGCAACGGACATCGCCTGTTTGCTTGAGCTACCGTGAGATTGACTAATTTTTAGATTCTGTTCTGGATGTAGAGATTGATAATGTTTAATAAACAAAGGATTGTATTCTTTATAAAAATCACGCGAGATATCAAAAGAGACATTTAACAACTCAACGTTTTTAGTTTCAATTGTCGTCGTACTGCCGTCGGCATTGGTAATCGTGGTACTTCGTGTTTGATTGCCACAGGCGGATAAGCTTAACCCCACACTAAGTAAAGTGGTCATTGTTGCCCATTTACTTAGTTGTAATGGTAAGTATTGAAATGGCACGCTGTGCAGTTGGCTAAGTGATAAAGGAGTTGCCATAACAGGTGTCCTATAATGCATAATAATTTGAATTCGCTTATGCTATCAGCAACCTGTTATTATAATTAGTGATATATAACCCTATCTAAATGAATGATAGGAATAAGCCTGACAAAGATAGTTTTTATTGAAATAGCTTATACAAATAGTTTTAAAAGGCACAGGCATAAAAAATGCAGCTATGATTACATAACTGCATTGATTATAGTCCTCAGCTAATTGAATCTAATACTTATATGTCATTTAGATATTAATAATTTACCCTATTTCCAAGTCTTAACGTTTGCTGGGCTAAAACAAGGTCAAAGTAAATTTTAATTAGTTGAGAACGGGCTATAATTTGGGTTGCATAAACTTATTTACTCAGGTGCATTGACCGCCAACTGATCGAAGATGCCACCTTCACTAAAGAATTTATCCATGATCTCATCCCAAGATCCAAACGAATCATTTGGGCGGAAAGTTTGCACAGGTGGCAATTTATCACTATTAGCATCCAATACAGACTTAACACTCGGACGTAAATATAGATCTGCTGCCAATTGCTGAGCAGGCTCACTCCATAGGTAGTCTAAGTATTCGGTTGCTGCTTCCGTGGTGCCCTTTTTATCTGTCACTGCCTTAACCACGGCAACTGGACTTTCTGACTTGATAGAATAGTCGGGATAGACGATCTCTACTTGTCCTTTACCAAACTTAGTTGCCGCTAAGTTTGATTCATTTTCAAAGGTAATGAGTACATCACCGATATTACGCTGAACAAACGTAGTGGTCGCAGCTCGCCCGCCATTTTCATAGACTTTGACGTTCTTTAGTAAATCACGGACAAAGCTTTTGGCTTTATCCTCATCATTATTGAAGCTGTGCAAGCCGTAGCCATAGGCACCTAAGAAGGCATAACGTCCATTGCCCGTGACTTTTGGATTTGCCATCACAATCTCAAGACCGGGCTGTGTTAGGTCTTCCCAACCTGAAATATTTTTGGGATTGTCTTTACGCACTAAAAAGACAATGGTGCTCGTAAAAGGTACGGAATAATCAGGGAATTGATCCGCCCAATCGTCTGCCACTAAGCCTTTTTTCTGCAATAACTCTATGTCTGAGCCTTGATTCATGGTTGCTACATCGGCTTGCAAACCATTTGCTACCGATAGTGCTTGCTTACTTGATCCACCGTGAGACTGTTTGATATTTATATTGACGCCGGGATGCTCGGTCTTATAGTGCTCGATGAACATTGGATTGTAGTCTTTGTAGAAGTCTCGTGCCACGTCATAGGATACGTTAAGTAGCTCGATATCCTGACCGCCTGTCGTAGCACCCTCTGTCGTTGCGGAGTCTTCATTGTTTTGATTACCACAAGCTGACAACCCTAACGCTAAGGCAGCTATACCTGATATCGCAGCAATCTTGGTCGCTTTAAACTTAGTCACTTTTAACTTAGTCACTTTTAACTTAGTCACTTTTAACTTAGTCACTTTTAACTTAGTCGCTTTTAACTTAGTCGCTTTTAACTTAGTCGCTTTAAACTTAGGTGAAGCTTCTTTAAATTTGATCGGCATTGACTGTTTCCTTTATTAGCAATAATTTGTTATTAGCAATAATTTGCCATCTTTTAGATAGTAATGAGTGCCATGCTAACAGGACGGCCTAATGATGTTTAATGATGATTTTGGTTATCTAAGTGACTGTTAGGAATATACAGGTAGGAATATACAGGTAGGAATATACAGGTAGGAATATACTAGGCTGGACTGAAACAGTTATTCATTGATTAGTCGTCTTTTTATTGAATAATTGGCTATAAACATAATTCAAGTGAATAATTTGGAGTTTTACCCCTGTTAATTCTTGTAAATTAATGTTTCGCCCTTATAATATAGACAGATTAAAAAAAATAATCCTATGCCCTTTTGCCGGTGAACTATGAAACTCTCGAACGCCATAACTGCTCAGACTTTTAAGACTGTCATGCTAAGTACACTAACTGCAAGCCTTTTATTAGGCTGTTATGTACCCCCGCATTCACAAAGTGAATACCCTAGTAAATCGCACCCTCAAATTCATAGACCTGACCTGACGCATAATGGGCATAAGCAACATCATGAGCGCAATGCTAACCAAAGCAGTCACCATAACGAAAAGATAGCAGGACATTACAGCCGTAAGTTGATAAATAATGCTAACTTGGATGATTCTAATGAAGTCGTCGTCCATGTCGCGCAAGTCAGTTTTATGGACCCCGCTAAACAGATCTCAATAAGTGTCAGTATGGCACCAGATCCTTTACGTCACGATTCGAAATACGTCAACAGCGAGAACACGCTAAACGTATCCTCTAATTCTCCTGCCTGCGACTATCGTGGTACCGCTGAGTTAATGGGGCAAGATGCCTTACATGGTTTGATTTACACCATACCTGTCAAGGGACTTGATGACGATCAAAACCAACTAGCCTCTTCCTTGACATCGTCCTTAGATGGCACTCAGCTTGATGAGAAAGGGTTGGTTTTTTTACGCTTTAAAGAGGGTATGCTTACTATTGATAGTAACAATCCAGAGGCGTTAAATACGCTTTGCAGTGGTAATCTTTCTTTAAAAGGCGACTACGCTAAACTAAGCTATGTTAACCCACTACACATCAGTGAATGATTAATATTTAAAGGTTTAAGTCTCTTATAAAGCAACTGATGAATAAATTAAATAAGCAGCAAAATAATAAACGACACCAGCTTGCAAATAAAAAACTCAGCAATCGATAATTGCTGAGTTTTTGTTTAATGGCCGTTGTTAACTGATAATAGACCGTTAACTTAAGCTTAGACCGTTAACTGGATTCTAAACTTTCATTCGCTTTTAGCATTTCCATACAGCCGCCGAAGACCAGATAGCCATACTGCTGTATGCTCTCAATTTGTAACGCTTCAGTCGGCTGAACGTCAGCTTCATACGCTAACTCAACGATCTGATTGGTTGAAGAATAAATAAAGTCATCGATACCTTGTTTTGGAGAGTTGCTATATCGCTCTGTCGCTGCTTCTAACAATGCTTCTTCTGGCGCACCTTGCTGCCTTAATGCCATCACAGATATCGCCAATTCATAAAAGCTTTGACACATGGCTGGCGGCTCTTGAGCTTCTAAAGCTTGGGGTTCAGCTGCGGATGCGACTATTGGCATGGTTAGCGCCGATATAAAGGTCAATCCTGCTAATAACAGCTTTTTCATATCTACTCATCTTAATTAGGTTTTTTAAACTATACCTTAAAACTGCTAAAAACCCAATGAAATTCAGTATAAAGATTGAGTCTTTAGAACCATGAGGACTTATTCACTAGAACCTTTAAAATTCGCTACGGTTTAGCGTATGCCTGCTCACAACTTTGATAATACTGAAGTGTAAAGTCATGAATTTCATGCGTTTTATCTTGTTGAGATAAATAACGCGGAACTTTAAACGCATCCTCAATCATCGCCTTGACCAACACATGATAATCCTGCCCATAGCCCTCTAGTGCATTATTAGACACTCGCGCCATTTCGGCAGCCGACAACCCTTCTTGTCTTGCCACCATTACCCAGCCTGCCAACTGTGATATCTCTTGGCAAACTTCATTGGCCTGTGCTGAGTTCGAAAATATTAAGACGTAAGTGATACACAATGCCAATAGCGTCTTTTTCATATCGGATGCCTTTGATTTTTGAAGCCTTTGAACGCTTGAGTAGATTTAGCCGTTTAAAACTAGTTTAACTGTTTACAAACGCTTTTAATACTAACGCAAAATTATCAAATCTAAAAATTATAAACGCTAAAAGCAAAAACTTAATTTTGACGTTATTGCTGTGCCGAAAGCTATAAGTGATAAACTGGAAGGATCACGTTATTTACCAGTATGACAAAATCAGATAGTATAAGCTCGCTCGATCATCTATGACGGTAGTTTCTTAATCTAACTTGATTATTGCCAGTCATCGATAAACACCCTAGTAACGCAAGGATCATTAACATGCTTGACCGACAAGCCTCATCAACCATTTCTCAGCCCATCAATCAATCCGATATTAACAAAGCGGTCTGGAATGCCTGTGATACCTTTCGCGGTGTTATTAGCGCTGACACTTATAAAGATTTTATCTTAACCATGCTATTTTTGAAGTATTTGTCTGATGTATATCGAGATGAGTACAACACCTTAATGGCAGAATATGAAGATGCTGAGGTCGTTAAAGAGCTCATGTCAAACCAACGCTTTGTACTCCCAGATGGCGCTAGCTTTTGGGACTTGTACGAAAAGCGGCACCAACCCGGCAATGGTCAGCGTATTGATGAAGCGCTACACGCTATAGAGGAAGCCAATGGCAATAAGCTGAAAAATGTCTTCCAAGATATTAGCTTTAACACTGATAAGCTGGGTAATGAGAAGAAGAAAAACGAGCTACTACGCCATTTGTTAGAAGACTTCGGCAAAGAGGTGATGAATCTTAGTCCATCGCGTGTGGGTAGCCTTGATGTGATTGGGAATGCTTATGAGTTTCTGATTAAGCATTTCGCTGCGGATTCTGGTGCCAGTGCTGGCGAGTTCTATACGCCGCCAGAGGTGTCTACCCTACTCGCTACCCTCCTTGAGCCTACGGAGGGCGATGCGATATGCGACCCTGCCTGCGGATCGGGGTCTCTATTGATAAAGTGCGGCGCTATGGTACGCAACAACTCTGGCTCAAAAAACTATGAGCTATTTGGTCAAGAAGCCATTGGTTCGACATGGGCATTGGCGAAGATGAATATGTTTTTGCATGGGGAGGACAATCACCGTATCGAATGGGGTGATACGTTACGCCATCCGTTATTGGTTGATGATAAGAACAACCTGCTTCATTTTGATGTGGTCACTGCCAATCCACCGTTCTCGCTGAGCAAATGGGGCTATGATACGGCGCAAGATGATCCTTATGGTCGCTTCCATCGGGGTTTACCTCCTAAGACCAAAGGTGATTATGCGTTTATCACTCATATGATTGAGACCCTTAAGAAAGACACGGGCCGTATGGGTGTGGTCGTGCCTCATGGCGTGCTGTTTCGTGGCTCTAGTGAGGGTAAAATCCGTCAACAGTTGATTGAAGAAAACCTACTTGATACGGTGATTGGTCTGCCCGAAAAGTTGTTTTTTGGTACGGGGATTCCTGCGGCGATATTAGTGTTTAAAAAGAACAAAACCGATCCTGTCAGTGGTAAAGTTGATGACTCTGTACTGTTTATCGATGCCAGTCGTGAGTATGACTCTGGCTCAAATCAAAATAAGCTTACCTATGAAAACTTAGCAAAAATCGTAGATGCGTATCATAAACGTGCGTTCATTGATAAATATGCCTATGTTGCCAGCCTTGATGAGATTAAAGAGAACGACTTTAATTTAAACATTCCGCGTTATGTCGATACCTTTGAGCCTGAGGCGGAAATTGACTTAATGGCGGTACGTGAGGAGCGTTTGGCACTTAAGGCGGAGCTTGCCAGCTTGGAGACTGAGATGAATGACTATCTTAAGGAGCTTGGTTATGGAAAATAAGCCTACTCTAGCTCTTGGTGAGATCGCCTATATTACTAAACTGGCAGGTTATGAATATACAAAACATTTTGACTATCAAGTTGGTGGAGAGATTATAGCTTTACGTAGCCTAAATATAAAGAATGGTAGCATTGATCTTTCAGAGACTCATACTATCCCAAAGAAAGTATCGGACGCTCTACCCCGTTCTAAACTGATCACCAATGATATCGTCCTCGGATATGTAGGTTCTAAATTAGGTAACTTAGCTAAAATAGACTCTAATGATAAATATCATTTAGCACCAAATGTTGCTCTTATAAGACCTACTGACGATATGAATAGCGACTACATGTTGCAATATATGCAGTCAGAATACTTTCAATCGCGATTGTGGGCGTTTGCAAGTTCAACAGGGCAACCCGCTTTGAGTATGGCAAATATACGCAAACTACCTATCCTTGTATTCCCTCTACCCGAACAACAAAAAATCGCCGAAATCCTAACCTCTTGGGACAAAGCAATTAACATCACCGAGCGTTTGATTGAAAACAGCAAACAGCAGAAAAAGGCGTTGATGCAGCAGTTGTTGACGGGTAAAAAGCGTTTGCTTGATGATAACGGTAAACGGTTTGAGGATGAATGGGAAGAAAGGAAAATAAGTGACTTTGGAAGTATTTATTCAGGTGGAACACCAAGTACCACTAAAAGCACTTATTGGGACGGTGATATTGACTGGATAACTCCAACTGATATTACTAAGCAAGACAAACGCTATATAAGCTCTAGTAAACGAAGAATAACGAAAGAAGGTTTAAAGAACAGTTCTGCTAAACTTGTCCCAGAAGGCTCTCTACTTGTCTGCACACGTGCAACTATTGGTGCAATGGCAATTACTTCGCATGAAATGTGTACGAATCAAGGCTTTAAAAACATCGTTCCTAACAACGATTATGATATTGAATTTATATATTACTTACTTTCATTTAATCCTAACCAGCTCATTAGACGAGCAAGTGGCTCAACATTTTTAGAACTATCTAAAAGTGAGTTTGAATCAATCAAATTTAAGACTCCAAAGCTTAAAGAACAACAAAAAATCGCTGCGGTATTAACCAATGCCGATAAAGAAATCGAATGTCTTGAACATCAGCTTGCTGATTTACAGGAAGAAAAAAAGGCGTTGATGCAAGTGCTGTTGACAGGGAAAGTTCGGGTGAAGGTGGATTGACGTGGCTGGATTAGCCAATGGCGTTTCGGGTTCATCCTGCTCTTAGACTAGGATAATCAACCTAACATAACAATAGTTGTGATAAGCTATTAACTCGAAATTATCTAAAATAGAGAATAAATATGAAGAAAGGATTGGTTTTCTTAATTGGTACCGCTTTATCTACCACGGTTATGGCCAGTATCTTAGATGAAATGCTAGTCGAGTCAGGTGCAGTAAACAATAATTATGTATATATCGACCTAGATGCAGCTCAAGAAGTGTTTGATTTCAATCAAAGCATTTTTGAATCGGTACGGGAAGAGGATATGGCCGCGTCCAATGGTGAAGATGTTATGTTGACACTGTCTCCCTATACCACTTCGATAACGTTGATTAATCCTAATGAATACTCTAATGCAGAAAAAGCACAAATCCAAGAGTATTCATATCGACCCAGTAGTATTAGCATATTGTGCGACAATTTTTTTTATACAGACAAGTATCTCGCTGCTAATGATGTCACGGTGACCTATGCTATAAAAGACCTTAATAATCAAACAATCACTGCTGTTGACCTTAATAATAAAACCTGTCCCGCTAGCACGACAGCAAATCTCTAGTGCGTGGGTTGCGCCCCGCGCACCGATAAATATAACACCCTATAATGGTGCGCAAAGCGACACCCTACTGTTCAAACTATCAACCCCGAATTAGGTGAGGTTTAGCCCCGATTGTCGAATATATATTTACAAGGATGTATACACCTCTTGCTTAAACTCATTGACTCGCTATCTGCTAGCGCCTATAATGTACTCAACATAACCGTCACGCTTAGTGCCCTCTGGGTAACGCGCAACCTTGGCGGTTTTTCTTTGCCTATAATTTACTACTCACACACGAAAAGGGTTACTTTATGAACAAAGTAACCTATGACAACCTATCATAGTGAGCATACTCTAAAAGTAACTAAAACTTTTATGACCGTTACTCTTACTTAATCTAATTCTAACAAAGAAAGCTCGCTTTCAATGACTGTGCCTAGCCGTTTCAAACACTATCATAGACTGTGCGGTCTTCTCGTTTACCTACTGCCCATATTATCAACTCTATTTTATCGTCTACTACTTGATACACTAAGCGTTAACCTGCCCGCCTAAGCTTAATTTTATACCAATCAGACATACCGCTCAGTTTGTTTTTCGGAACTTTAGGATTAAAACGTACTTTTGCAAGTTTTTTTCTAAGTTGGGATTGAATGCTTTTGTTGGTATTTTCCCATTCTTTCTTAGACTCTGGTGTTAACATCACTTTATAAGGTTCAGGTTCACTTAACTCAGACATCCAATACCTCAAGGGCAGGTTTTGGCATGCTTTGTATACGGCTCTTAACCAATTGAGCTAAATCTTCACCGTCATCATTATCATAGACCCTGAAACCTTCTGGAAGCTGGCTTATAGGAAAGTTGATACAAAAATACGTCTATGACATCTGCTTCTACTTGGAAATCGTCATCATCAACAGCAAGAATGGCATTAATTGTTTATTTTCATCTGAAAATGAACTATTGCAGAATTAATCCGTGCAATTCTATTTAAAACTATCTAAATTCTTAAGAGCAAGATTAAATGGTAAACGCCTATCATTGGCTCTCATTTTTAAGTAGGCATTCCTCGCCTCAATCGAACTAATAACACCTTGTGTAATCATCTGCTCAACGACCCAGATTGTTCCCTTAACGACCACTGCCTCTTTGGTTGCCGCCTGTCTTAGTCTTTTATCTCCCGTTAATAGAGGACAGGACTCTTGTTTGGCTAGTGCCAGAGCCAATAAATCATTAAGGCTAGGTTGGTTATAATCTTGATTTATCCGATAGGCATATATCATAGAATCCGGACTCAATTCTCTAAGTGTTAGCCCCAAATCTATTAGATGACTGTGTTGATTAGCAAGTTCAGTTTCATAAAGTACATCTGGAGTACAAAACTTAAAAGGCAGCGTAAACATTGTCCGTAATAAACCACCTACCTCTAAATCTATTAAAATATTAGCATCGCTAATCAATACTTGCATCTAACCTGCCTCTGTCGAGCTATCAGCCGTTGAATTATCTTCAAAACTACGTTTTCGTTGAAGCTCAGAAGTTGATATTTTTAACAGCTCGGCACCTTTAGATTCTGAGATTATATCTTCAGAAATAGCTCGATGTACCAGTTGAGGAAATAGATACGTTGTCTCTATAGGATAGGGTTCACCCGGTTCTTTTTTTCGCCAACCATTTTTTGAAAAAAGGAACATGTACTGGCGGTGCTTGCTTTCTGTAATGATTTCTAAGTCTTTTAAACGATATAAGCAAGCCGACATACTTATACCAAATTCATGTTTAATGAAACCAAGCTCACGCGGTGATATGTTTTTGCGTTGACTACCAAATATTTCTTTTAATTCTTCGGCAGGAACCAAAAAAGCACTGGCAAAACGGTGACAAGCCTTTTCTTCATCAATATGATCAGTTAGCTTACCATGCAATATTAGATGACCTAATTCATGCGCTAACGTAAATCGCTGGCGATCTCCTGTCCATCCACTACCAACGACAACTATAGGCATATCATTAACCGTTGCCTGCAAACCATCAAAACAGTTGCCATCCTCCTCACTTATCACATCAGTCACAATAACCAAAATACCCTTCGACTCTAGCAAGTCAATCAAATTTGGTATTGGATTAGTGCCCAATTTCCAGTGAGCCCGTAAGTCATTTGCAATATACTCAATATCATCAAGCTTTTTAACAACAGGAACATGCATATCTATTTTAAACTTACCGATAGGGAAATTTGCCCATAAGTTAGCGAGTTCTAACCATCGCTCCGCTTGATCTAGTACATCTGCTTCAATTCGATTTAATAACTTAACGGGTGTTTTTGCTTTTTTTCGATATTCGATATCTGTCAATTCAACATTAATAGGTCGGAAAAAAAACTCCATCCGAGTTGATAACGCTTCTGAAAGTTTTAGCATTATTGAAGATGAAGGCATACTGGTATCATGCTCATATTTCTTAATCATATTCGCACTCACGCCTACCACTTTCCCAAGCTTGTCTTGAGATAGACCTGATGCCTTCCGAGCGAGTAGTAAGCGCTTACCAATCACGGTAAATTCTCCTAGATGGTTTATAAAAATACCAATTAATGTTAATTCATAAACCATTATAGCAATACTATTAATAAAAAAATAGTTATAACTTTAAAAGTACTCCTCGTTATTCTCTACTATAATGTTTGAGCAGTACCTTAATAACAATAGTTTTTTTGCTATCAACCCCGCTTTAGGTGCGGTTTAGCCCCGATTGCAGCGGATATACTGACGGGCGGCACAGGCTACAGTGGTTAGGCTTAGGATGGCGCGCGAAGCAGGCGACATCATAAGCCGTTACCACTGCCCTGTGCTGTCGGGCAGATAGTAGCGGAAAGCGGGATGAGCTCTTTAAACCTTTTATTCTATTTTGATCCTTAATATGTCATTATAATATCCAAAGCAGTGACAACATAAGCCTGCCGCTATCAAAACAAAATTGCCCATCAAGTCACCCCTTCAAAATGAGCCTAAGTATGCACACCAGCCCAAGTATTAACTTCAAGGAAGCGTTTAGTGCCAAGCTACCTGCCCTGACGTTGTTGATGACTTTGGGTTATCGCTACTTGTCTCCTGAGCAGTGTTTGACACTGCGTAAATCAAAAGCCAGTAATGCAGCGGCTAGTACCAATCAAGTGATGCTATTGCCTGTGTTACGAGCATATTTGAGTAAGCAGACCTTTATGTTTGAGGGTAAGCGGCATCACTTATCAAATAAAAGCATTGATAGAATCATAAGCGAGCTTAATCCACAGATGAACTTAGGCTTGCTTCAAGCGAATGAAAAGATATACGATGCGCTGCTATATGGCGTGAGTGTGACTGAGTTTATTGAGGGTAAGCGCACCTCTCCGACCATTCAGTTGATTGACTGGCATAATATCAATAACAATGCCTATCATGTGACCGAAGAGATGGTCGTCCAAAACGCTGATGCTACCGGTAATGTGGTTCCTGATATTGTCTGCTTTGTGAACGGTTTGCCCGTGGTGGTGATTGAAGCCAAACGCCCTGACTCTAATCATCCCAATCAATCTACCAATACACAGGCCATCTCACAGCATCTTCGCAATCAAGGTCAAAAATACATTCCCCATTTGTTCGCTTATAGCCAATTGCTATTGGTAGTTAATGGCTATGAGGGTTTGTACGCCACCTGCTATACCCCTGAGAAATTTTGGTCAAAGTGGATCGAAGAGGAGATCAGTGAGGCGGAGTTTAAACGTCTTAAAAATGAGCGTATAAACGAGGATGGATTACAAACCTTGTTTGCTCATCGCCAAGCCAGCGATAGGCATGAGTACGATTCATTGATTCACGCCGGTGAGCTGACTGTGACCGATCAAGACCGGTTAATTATTAGCTTACTGCGTCCTGATAGACTGCTAGATATGACCCGTTTTTATACCTTGTTTGATAATAAAGCGGGCAAGATTGTGGCGCGCTATCAGCAAGTATTTGGCATTAAAGCACTGGTTAAGCGAGTCAGTCAAATCGACAGCAAAGGCAGCCGTGAGGGTGGTGTTATCTGGCATACCACAGGCAGTGGTAAATCATTTACGATGGTGTTTTTATCCAAAGCGCTGATCTGGATGCCAGAGCTGGCGAAATGTCGTGTGTTTGTGGTGACTGACCGTATTGATTTGGAAAACCAGATTGCACGTACCTTTATTTCAGCTGGGGCGCTAAGCGACAAAGACCGTCGCCTTGCTAAAGCACTGTCCGGTCGTGACTTGGCAAAAAAAGTCGGTAAGAGTAATGAGCGTATTGTGTTCTCAATTATCAATAAATTTGGTGCTGCGGCCAAATATGATGAGTTTTATAACCCCAGTGAAAATATTATTGTACTTGTCGATGAAGGTCACCGTAGTCAAAATGGTGAAAACAACATCCGTATGCAGCAAGCATTACCTAATGCCGCCTTTGTTGCCTTTACCGGTACACCGCTACTCAAAGACGATAAGACCGAAAACAAATTTGGTAAGATTATCCACTCCTACACCATGCAGCAAGCGGTAGTCGACAAGACGGTCACGCCCCTACTCTATGAAGAGCGCATACCTGAGCTGAATACCAATGATGCGGCGATAGATAAATGGTTTGACCGTATTACTCAAAAGCTAACCATAGAGCAAAAAGCGGACTTAAAACGTAAGTTCTCACGTAAAGGTCAAGTCTATCAAGTTGAAGGTCGTATTGAACTGATAGCGCATGACATATCCGACCATTTTCAAAACTTTAAACAGCAACGCTTAAAAGGACAGCTGGCGTGTGATTCTAAAGCCTCGGCTATCCGCTACAAGCAGGCACTTGATGCGATTGGCAAAGTCACCTCTGTGGTCGCTATGTCGCCCCCTGACACCCGTGAAGGTCATGATGCCGTCGATACTGAAAGTAAAGATATTGTCCAAAACTGGTGGACTGAGAATGTAGCGCCTAGGTACGGTATGGATGACACCACCTATACCAAAGATATTATCGACGCCTTTGGTAAAGACGACGGTCCAGATATTATGATAGTGGTCGATAAGCTGTTAACTGGCTTTGATGAGCCAAAAAATACCGTGCTGTATATTGATAAACCGCTCAAAAGTCATAACCTGATTCAAGCAATAGCACGAGTTAACCGATTGCATAAAAACAAGCAGTTTGGGTATTTGATTGATTATCGCGGTATCTTAAAAGAGCTGGATACCACTATTAAGAAGTATCAAGACTTAGCAGAGCGCACCCAAGGCGGCTTTGATATCGATGACTTAGCAGGCATGTATCGTGCTATGGATACTGAATACAAGAAACTGCCCATGCTACACAAAAAGGTCTGGGGCATTTTCTCTGATGTCCGCAACAAGCAAGACGGTCAGGCACTGCGTCAGTCGTTATCGCCAAAAATGCAAGAAAGAGAGGGTGTGATTGTCGATGCCAATCTTAAAAAGCGTGATGACTTTTATGCCGCCTTAACCGAGTTTTCCAATGCCATGAAAGTGGCGCTACAATCTGCCTCCTACTTCGAAGATCCCGCTTTTGACGGTAAGCGAGATAAATATAAACAAGACTTAAAAGCCTTGGTCGAGCTACGTAAACAAGTACGTGAAGATGCCAATGAGACCATAAACTTTGATGAGTATGAAGAGGATATTCGAAACCTACTTAACAAACATATCGCAGGTCTTGAAGTCAAAGAGCCAGAAGGTGCTTATCTGGTGAATAACTTAGGTAAAGACATCAAGCCTGAGCAGATGAGCGACGCTGAAGCACGCAACCAGACCGATAAGATTACCAGTCGTGTGACCAAAATGATTGAGCAAGACTTGGCGGATGACCCTTATGCTCAGGAGCACTTCTCCAAGCTGTTAAAACAGGCTATTGAAGAAGCCAAGGCTATGTTTGATGCGCCTGTCAAACAATACATGATGTTTGCGGACTTTGAGCAAGACGTTAAAGCTCGCAATATGCCTGATGTACCTAATAGGTTTGTTGATGAATCGGGTAAACACAACAAACATGCGCAGGCGTACTTTGGTTTATTTAAACTTTTATTTGAGCCAAGCTTCCTTGATCTTAACGGTTTGGATGAAGACACGATGGTCAGCTATGCCTATCACATTGATGCCTTAGTCAATAAGTCCGTCACTGAAAACTCATTAAACCCTGCGCAAATGGAAAAAGATATCCGACTTGGATTAATCAAATTATTATTCAAAGCGGTCGGCACGGATAAGGCCAAGGAATTAGCCAATGAAGTGATAAATATTACTCGCCTTGGGCTCTCAAGAGGCAAATAAGTTTATGGCAACCCCTTCTCAACATACCCCTAATACACCATCATCTGAGACTCAATTATCTAAAAACCCTACAAATGACAGTACGGGGCACTCATCAAATGAAAATCAAGGTGTCATTCATTATGGTGTAGATAAAATACCGTATCAAGTTGTATTCAAAGACAATGCCCGTAAACTACGTATGAAAGTTCATCCTGACATGCGTGTCGTGATCACTGCCCCTAAAGGTACTCCGAATGAAACCATAGAAGCTTTAGTCAAAAAAAGAACTCGATGGATTTGGAATCATTTACAAGACTTTGCGAAGCAACAAACTGACGTGCTACCCAGACGTTATGTCAGTGGCGAAACTCAATTTTATTTGGGAAGGCGTTACATGCTTAAAGTCATACATGACTCAGAACAAACGGATCAGGTAAAGCTAATCAAAGGCAAACTGACCATCAGCCTAACAAACGATATCAGTGATCAATCTACTGATAGACATGCTCAATCCACTAAAGTGCAATCCCTACTAGATGACTGGTATAAAGCCAAAGCCAAAGTTATATTCAAAGAACGGCTTGAGGCTGTATTGCCACTAGTAAACTGGGTAGATGACCTACCCTCTTTCAAGATATTATCTATGCAAAAACAATGGGGAAGCTGTTCGGCTCAAGGTAATTTAGTACTAAATCCGCATTTAGTCAAAGCCCCTAAGGAATGCATCGACTATGTGATACTGCATGAGCTATGTCATATCGTAGAGCATAATCACAGTGAGCGATTTTGGCGACTATTAACCCAAGTTATGCCGCACTGGAAAGCGGTTAAAACCCAGCTGGATAGTATGGCTGAGCTTTATTTAAATGATTAAGATTTAAATGAATAAGATTAATGAGATTTTAATCAGTTGATTGATAAGTCGGTTTAGCTTTGTATGAGTCAACCGCTCACAAAACTGGGCCCATTGTCGCAACAATATTATTCCAAATTCGTAAGTATAATGGCCATTTTTCAACTTGATACAAAGTAATATTATCAGAATCAGAAATATACTCGAATTGTCGTTTAACAATCTGCTGGGTAAGCCCTTCGTCATAGAAAATGACGTTATTTTCATAATTGAGATCAAAGCTGCGTAAGTCGAGATTGGTCGACCCTATTAAACAAAGTTTGCCATCAACTGTTAACGTCTTGGCATGCAGCAACCCAGGCTTGTATTCATATATTTTAACCCCTGCGTCGAGTAATACATGATAACAACTGTGACTCGTGGCCTCTACAATCCATGAATCATTATTTTTAGGAAATATCATCGTGACATCTACGCCGCGATGAGCCGTGGCACATATCATGTTTATTAAGGTATAGTCAGGCACAAAGTAAGGGGTGGAGATAATTAGCGTATGTTTTGTCTGATTTATCAGGATGCTTAAGAACTGAGGTGTGGTTCCTTGACGTTGGCTAGGACCATCTGCAAACACTTGGGCGGCAACATCTTTTTCAATACGATTGTGCTGCAGGCTATTATTAGGGCTCTTATTATATTCGTTGTTAATTGTGTTGTTATTTGAGTTGTTAATTTCGTCGTTTGTTGAGTTGTTAGTTATATTATCTAACTGACTGTTTGATTGAATCGTTGATGTATTAGTTGGTTGTTTAGTCGACTGAGTAATATCAGGCGAGTGGGCAATAAATGGAAAGCTATCGTAAGGGGTATCTGGATTCTGCATGAGCCAGTCTCTGGCAAATAACATTTGATTTTGAGCAACAACGGGTCCTTCTACTCTTACCATAATATCTACCCAAGGCCCATACTTAGGCTTGATTCGAAACTCTGGATCTGCACTATTACGACTGCCCACGTAGCCAACTTTACCGTCAATAATGGTAATTTTGCGGTGGTTACGTAGGTCTATCCTGCTAAATAGCATCACCTTGATGATATTCTTAATTGGTAAGGCCACGCTGACTTCAACCCCAGCCGCCTCCATCCGTCGCCACAACTCCGACCCTATCATTTTGCGCGAGCCCATGCCATCTGCCATCGCTCGGCACTGCACTCCACGTTTTGCCGCTCGAATCAAGGCCTCCGCTATTGCCGTTCCCATACCGTCTTCTAGCCAAATATAATACATGACATGGATATGATCTTGGGCGGCATCAAAGTCTGCAACCATCCGCTGCTTAGTGGCAGTCGCATCTGTCATTAATTCAGCTTGATTACCCACTGTGGTATGGAACCCGGTCACCGCAGAAGAGTACGCGAATGCAGGTCGATAGTCAGACTCTACAGTAGACTCTAAATGATGTTGATCGCTAAAAATACTAGAGAAGTTATCATGTAACTGAGTGATAATCTTATGGTTACGCTGATTAAAGTTTAATCTTAAATGAATCTCACCAAACATCCAATATACGATGACTCCCACATAAGGCAATATAAATAGGACCACAATCCAGGCAAGTCTAGCTGATGAAGAAAAGTCATTGCGTGCCAGCACTCTTAGCGAAATCGCCAACCAAATTAAGAAATGTAACGTTAAGAGGATGTCAGAAATCATTAGCGGACCCATTGTTAATG
The DNA here is from genome assembly GCF_057621535.2 of Psychrobacter sp. CX5. NCBI lineage: Bacteria > Pseudomonadati > Pseudomonadota > Gammaproteobacteria > Moraxellales > Moraxellaceae > Psychrobacter > Psychrobacter sp. CX5. Next base: position 2,913,012 of record NZ_CM177735.1, read on the forward strand.
TATTTTAGTCATAGTGATTAATATAGCTTAACCCAAATCCATAAATTAACCTAACGAGATAGGTTAGTCTAAACACTATCATTTAGACGCTACAATTAGTAGGTTTAGTACACTTGACTAAAGGGGGGGGTGTTCTAAAGATAAGGCAGTATAGTCATAGCCATATAAAAAAGTTACGGTGTTAATCTCGCTTAGCCTACACCAGTAGTACTTACACTCGCTTGCCTTGTACCTCATTTATCTGACTACGACTATAGCTGACAGTAACATTAATTATCAATATCTATGACACGAAAAAGCCAGCAGTGCGCTGGCTTTAATAATATCAATAAGAAAAGTGAATCAGCTAAAATCCTAAACAGCAGAAGCGCCCGTTAGTTTAATCTCAGCTCGGTCTTCTTTTGCAATGCCAGCATAATAATTGCGTAAGATTTGTAATACTTCAGGACGGCTGAAATTCTCTGGAACCTCTTCATCTTCTGATAAGGCTTTGCGTAACTTGGTTCCCGATACTTTGACATGGTGTTCTGCATCATGTGGGCAAGTCTTGGTAGAAGCCATGGCTTGACAGGCGTTGCACCAAAACGTCCAATCAATCTTAAGCGGTTTGGTCTCCATTGCATCTTTGTCGATAGTGTCGAAGATGGCTTGTGCGTCAAATGGACCATAGTAGTCACCAACGCCAGCATGGTCACGGCCCACAATCAAATGGCTACAGCCATAGTTTTGACGAAATAAAGCATGTAATAACGCTTCACGTGGCCCTGCATAACGCATATCTAATGGATAACCTGCTTGAATAACGGTGTCTTTTTTGAAATAGTTGTCAATGAGGGTTTTAATGGCTTCTTGACGGACATCGGCAGGGATATCACCAGGCTTTAAGGCGCCTAATAAAGAATGAATCATAACCCCATCACAAATCTCAATGGCTATCTTCGCTAAATACTCATGCGAGCGGTGCATTGGGTTGCGGGTTTGGAACGCAGCCACGGTTTGCCAGTTTTTTTCTTCAAATAGTGCACGGGTTTCGGCAGGGGTTTTGTAGATTTCAGGATACAGCGTTGGGAACTCGCCTTGGCTAAATACTTTAACAGACCCTGCGACATTGACCTCCCCTTGCTCAAGGACTTGCTTGACACCGGGATGCGCCGGATCAGTGGTGGTAAATACGTGCTGACATTCATGATCTTTGTCAATCTCGTAAGTCTCTTCAACCGTAATGACCCCCATGATTTCGCCATCAGCCGCTACTAAAGCGACTTTATCGCCAGCAGCTAAAGTTGCGGCTTGCTCTTTACTGGTCGACAAAGTAATGGGAATGGGCCAAAACAATCCTTTGTGATCGCCTGACTTTAAGGTCATCTCATCAACCACACCCTGCCAGTCTGCTTGATTCATAAAGCCGTCTAGCGGAGTAAAGCCGCCGATACCCAGCATGATTAAGTCGCCACGCTCTCTTGAGCTTAAGGTAATCTGTGGTAACGACTTAGCCTCTTCAAGCGCTGTCTTAAGGTCGTCACCTTCGAGTAATAAAGGTTTAAGCTCAGTGCTACCATGAGGAGGTACGATGCTGGTTTTGCCTAGGCGTTTTACAATTTTTTGTTCTGTTGTTGGTTCGGTCATAACATCATCCGCGATTGTTTAAGTAAGTTTGTTTTAAAAAAAAAGTTATAAACTATAAGCTATTAACGATAAGCCGCTAAACATAAGCTGTTAAATGAACATAAGCTGTTAAAATAGTGCTCATTATTTGATTGCACTAGATTTTTATTACACTAGATTTTGATTGCACTAGACTATCGAACTTTGCTTATTCTTATCTATGCTGTCTTTGGATATAGATATGACTATTATGAATTTATAGATTTAACAATGGATAGGTAGTATAGTGCCATGATTTTTATTCATCAAAGGCATAATTGATATGTATAAGTACACTCATGCGGACCAAGCCATGGTCGATGAACGGGTTGAACAGTTTCGCGATCAGACCCGTCGTTACCTAGCCGGGGAGTTACCCGAAGAGCAATTTTTACCGTTACGCTTACAAAACGGTCTCTATATACAGCGCCATGCTCCTATGTTACGTATTGCGGTGCCTTACGGACTAATGGCAAGCTATCAACTACGTAAGCTTGCTGATATTACACGAAAATATGATAAAGGCTTTGGGCACTTCACGACGCGTACCAACTTACAATTAAACTGGCCTAAGCTTGAAGAAGTACCGGATATCCTTGCTGAATTGGCATCGGTGCAGATGCACGCCATTCAGACGTCAGGAAACTGTATCCGTAATACGACTACTGATCCTTATGCGGGCGTTAATGCCAATGAGATCGAAGATCCCCGTCCATATTGCGAAATTATCCGTCAGTGGTCAACCTTCCATCCTGAGTTTGCCTTCCTACCGCGTAAGTTCAAAATTGCGGTGATTGGTACTTATGAGGACCGTGCAGCTACTCAGGTCCATGATATCGGTTTACACGTGATAAAAAATGAAGAAGGTGAGGTCGGCTTTGAGGTGATTGTCGGTGGTGGTCTAGGTCGTACCCCCATTATCGGTAAAACCATCCGTGAATTTTTGCCTCGCCAGCATCTACTAAGCTATTTAGATGCCATCTTGCGTGTGTATAACTTACATGGACGCCGTGATAATAAATATAAAGCCCGTATCAAAATCTTAGTAGATAGTATGGGCGCTAGAGAGTTTGGCAAATTAGTCGAAAAAGAGTGGGAATCCTTCACCAAAGATGGGCCTTTAACACTGACTAATGATAACTTCGACACTGCTAAAAGCTACTTCCCAGAATTTGATTATGACAATATTGATGCGCTAGCCAGCAAGACTGAGCTGAACAGGCATCTACAAGAAAAGGCCTTTGCTGACTGGTATTCTCGTAATACGGTGGCTCATAAAGTGGCAGGCTATCGGGCAGTCATAGTGTCCTTAAAGGCAGGACTGGTAGACGGTAAATACGTGCCGGCAGGTGATGTCACGGAGTATCAACTTGATCGTATCGCCGATCTTGCTGATAGCTATAGCTTCGGTGAAATTAGAGCAACCCATCAACAAAACTTAGTTTTTGCTGATGTTAAAGAAACAGACCTTTACGCCTTATGGCAAGCGCTGACTGACATTGATTTAGCGCGTCCAAATATCGGTACGTTAACCGATATGATTGTTTGTCCAGGTTTTGATTTGTGCTCACTGGCGAATGCCACTACCTACAACATTGCTGAGCAAATCGAGAAGCACTTTGATAACTTAGACTATCTTTATGATTTAGGTGATATTCAGCTCAATATGTCTGGCTGTATGAATGCCTGCGCTCATCACCATGTTGGCGATATCGGTATCTTAGGTGTCGATAAAAAAGGCGAACATTGGTATCAGATCAGCTTAGGTGGTAGCTCGAAGAAAGACACCCGTCTTGGCAACATTCTTGGTCGCTCAGTTGCGACAGAAGAGGTCGCACCAACACTTGAGAAAATATTAACCGTCTATACTGATCAGCGTCATGTCGAGGGCGATAGCACCGAGCCTTTTGCTGACTTCGTACAACGTGTGGGTATCAAACCCTTCAAGGAGGCAGTATATGGGTAATTATCATGTCTTAAATGATGACGCTGTTAACATAACTTCTGATGACAGCTGGTATGCCATCGAGACACCTGAACTTCCTGAATCTGTGTCGATCAAAAGCATTCATCTCAGTGAGCTACTTCATAAAGAAGAGCGCTTAGATGTGATACTGCCTTTTAATGAAGTGGTTGGGGCACGAGAAAATGCTAAATCCGCTACCTCAAGTATGCCGACAGGCTTATTAAGTGAGTTATTGGCTTTGATTGCGACGCGCTCAAGCCGGATGGGCTTATGGGCGGATACTGATGTCAGTACTGAACAGCTTGATGATCTTCTACAAGCTTGTAAAGATGCGGACCGCACACTGCTTCATAATCTTGACTTAATTGTCTTATATCAACCCTCGTTTGTTGATGGACGAAGCTTTAGTCAGGCCCGCCATTTACGTCAGCAAGGGTTTACAGGTGAGATTCGTATCACTGGCGACTTTGGCCTTGATCAAATCGTCTATTTAAAGCGTGCTGGCGTGGATACTTTTGTCATCACTGATGAAAAGCTGACGGAGGATATTGAGTTCCTATTTAGCGCTCTCCCCTCCTCATACGATGGTAGCGTTGCAAGTCAGTTACCTATGTTTAGATAACTTTTTTCAGATAGCTTTTTTGATAAACCTTTTTTAGATAAACCTTTTTTAGATAAACCTTTTTTAGATAAACCTTTTTTAGATAAACCTTTTTTAGATAAACCTTTTTTAGATAAACCTTTTTTAGATAAACCTTTTTAAGATAGCTTTTTTTAATGATTATTTTAGAATTTTACTGATTAACTATTTGATTAATTAAACACTTCTATGATTTATTATTTACATTTTTCGCTTAAGGACATTTTATGAGTATCGATATTAATATTGACCAAGCTAACCAAGAACTACAGGGTAAGACACCAGAGCAAATCGTTGAGTGGGCTTTAGCAAAAGCTGAAAATCCTATTATCACGACCAATTTTCGTCCTTACGAGTCTGCCATTCTGCATTTAGTAGCCAAGCAAAAACCTGATATCACTGTATTATGGGTAGACTCTGGTTATAATACTGATGCAACTTATAAGTTTGCGAATAAGCTGATTAAAGACTTAGATCTTAATGTCGTGACTTATATTCCAAAGCAGACCAGTGCTCATCGTGATGCAACGTTTAACGGTATACCAAGTGTCAATAACCCACTGCATGATGAATTTACGGAGCAAGTAAAACTTGAACCATTCAAACGTGCCCTTAGCGAGTTAAAACCTGACGTTTGGTTTAATGCCATTCGTAAAGATCAAACTGAGTTCCGTCAAGGTCTTGATGTCCTTAGCCAATCGAAAGATGGTGTCTTAAAAGTTGCGCCTTTATTCTACAAAACAGATGCTGACTTAGATGTTTATTTAGAAGAAAATAACTTACCTAATGAGTTTGATTACTTTGATCCCACCAAAGTAGAAGAAAATCGTGAGTGTGGACTGCATACTCAGCTGTAAGCTTCATTTAGGATTTTAAATAGGCGTTACGCAAACAACTAGCTTTATAACTTATACGCTTATTGGCAATTAAAGATTATTTATCCAGCTACTGAATTTTCCTTTATAGACAGTAAAATAAAGAACCTCCAGTAGCTCTTAATTTTGTTTCTGCGTTAGTCTTAATAAAAACACCGCTTAATAGCGGTGTTTTTTTATATCATTAGAAGTTAGTTCCAATACCTAATGCTAGCACCTAGTGCCATAACTAAACGTTATACCAAATATAGAAGTTAATCTATCATTGAAGGCAAGTCCAAGCGCAATAAATCAAATCTATCAAACACGATGAATAGTAGTCAATGAGTCTGAAACTGTATATGTACCCTATTTTAATACCCTAGTATCTTATTTACGAAAGATCTAAGGATCATATTTTCCTGAGATAGCGTTATGAAAAAATTTTATTATAAAAATACTGACTACTATTAGCGCATAAATAGGTTTTAATTTTATCTGAAAATCAAAAGCTTCATCAATCCCCGTCAAGAGTATAAACACGGATAATACCATCATAATTAAATGGATTTTTTCGCCTTTATAAGCTCTAAACAGCCAAATTGATATAAGAGTAATACCCAATATAATATCTAAAACCCCTTTAGGTAAAATATCTGGATATAAAAAAGAAAAAGTAAAATAGAGAGTAATTAATACAATCGCAATGACTATGTTAATTATTCTAGCCATTTTAGAATCTTGTGACGGCTCACGATTTGATTGTTTATTACTCATGAACGCTCCTATTTTTATCAACTTATTGAAACACCGTTATGAGCATTATGAATTAAGTAATAGCGATTTCTATGGTGATAGTTGTCACTGAATGCGTCATAATGTCATTATACTCTAACAGTAAGCTTTTGAGATATGAATACCTTTCCCCTATTCTTTAAACTAACAGATCAACCTGTTCTAATCGTGGGTGGTGGTGAAGTCGCTCAACGTAAAGCAGACTTGCTGTCGCGTGCCGGTGCATGTATTACTATCTTAGCGCCACACATCAGTGAAGAAATCACTGAATTACTAAGTGATTCAAAACATAGCTTAATTACCGCACATTACGATAAAAAATATATCGCTGGCAAGCGCATTGTCATAGCGGGTACAGACGATGAAGCCTTAAATCACCAAGTGCATGCCGATTGTAAGGCGTTAAACATACCGGTTAATGTCGTCGATACCCCACCACTATGTGACTTTATATTTCCAGCGATAGTCGATAGAAATCCAATTGTTATCGGTATCTCGTCTAATGGCAAAGCGCCAGTACTCGCTCGCCTGACTCGTGCCCGCTTAGAGACCTTAATTCCACAAGGCTATGGAAAGCTGGCTAAACTCGCTGGTGATATGCGAGATGAAGTCAAATCAAAAATCCCGACATTAACGGGCAGACGTCAGTTTTGGGAAAAGGCATTTGAAGGCAAGGTTAGCGAGTTGATGTTTGCTGGGCGTAGTGTAGAGGCCGAGCAAGCATTAAAACGGCAACTTGAACAAACCCATCAAGACTTAATAAGAAATAGTGATAGCAATCCAGACGCTACTCATTCTGCAAAACCCACTAAAGCTACAGGTGAAGTCTATATCGTCGGTGCTGGACCAGGTGATCCAGAGCTACTTACCTTTAAAGCGCTAAGATTAATGCAGCAAGCTGATATCGTTTATTATGATGCATTAGTATCTGATGCAGTGCTCGATTTATGCCGCCGTGATGCCGATAAAGTCTTTGTGGGTAAAAAACGCAGCAATCATGCAGTGGCTCAACAAGGCATTAATCAACTCATGATCAATGCAGCGCACTCTGGTAAGCGTGTGGTGCGCCTAAAAGGAGGTGATCCCTTTGTATTTGGACGAGGCGGTGAAGAAATACAAGCGCTACGTGCGGCCAATATACCCTATCAAGTCGTGCCTGGTATTACCGCAGCAGGTGCCGCCGCTTGCTATACTGGAATACCGCTTACCCACCGTGAACACTCACAATCGGTGCGTTTTGTCACAGGTTTCTTAAAATCTGGTGAGCCGAATAATGGCTTTGACTCATTGACCAATCCCAATGAGACGATAGTCTTTTATATGGGGCTACATTCAATCGAACGTTTAACAAAAGGATTAATGGATGCAGGACGAGATGCTGACACCCCTATCGCCATCATATCCCAAGCCAGCCTACCCACTCAGCAAGTCATGACTGGCACCCTTCAAGACATCGTTGCTAAACATGACGCCAATCCCCTACCTACCCCTGCTCTGCTAATCGTCGGTGAAGTGGCAAAACTGCATGACGAGTTGGCTTGGTTTGGAGAGCATATTGTCAATACGGATCAGCAGGCACATGCACTAAATATGATCTAGTCACATTTTATATATTGAGCACTTAAATTGAGAACCTAAAACAAAAGCAGGGCCTCAGCATCGAAAGATTTAAACCATCTGAAATATGCGATTGAGAGTCCCGCTTTTCTTTAATGACCTTACTCGGTGCTCGTCCCTCGCACAACTCCCACTACTTTTAATTGCTTAGGCTATTTGGTTTAATGTACACGAATTAAACACCATAGCGAAGTAACTTCTTTGCTTCGTGCTACATATAGCGGATCTGTCGAGTCTTGGCTTTTACCGTGCGTTGGCTGAGTATCCAGTCGATATTTCACCGTCAATCCAGCCTCTTTAAACCAACCTAATAGCTCTTCTCGAGACCTCAAGTTTAGATGCTCCGCCAAATCTGACAAAATGAGCCAAGCCTCGCCATTATCAGCCAAATGTTGCTTCGCACCTTTTAAGAATCCTCGTAACATAGTACTATTAGGATCATAAACGGCATACTCTAATGGGGAACTGGGCTTAGCAGGCAACCAAGGTGGGTTACAGACAATCAGATTTGCTTTAGGCGCTTGTTTTGGAAACAAGTTAGCTTGTTGCAATAGCACATCTGCCAGCTTTAAACGATCAAGGTTGTCTTTTGCACAGTCTAGAGCGCTAGGGTTTACGTCGGTCGCTATTACTCGTTTGATACCCCGCTTCGCCAATACAATAGCCAATAAACCCGTTCCCGTACCGATATCATATGCGACCTCGCATGGTGACGGTAGCGGTGCATCAAGCAGCAATTGCACATATTCTTGGCGAGTCGGCGCAAATACACCGTAATGTGGGTAAATTGATAATCCTAATGCCTTAATCGGGACCCCTTTTTCACGCCACTGAGCCGCCCCTAATGCCCCTTGTAACTCGCGTAGAGACAATACGCACGCTTCATTCATTTCACCAAAAGCAGCAGTACATGCCGCACTCACATCAGGCGCGCGGCGTAATTGACTAATATATCCAGCATCTAACTGTAAAAGCAGACGGCTTAATATTCGAGAGCGCTGACTTTGAGCCAAACGATTTTTATGAAATAGATTCGGTAAAGCCTCTGAATCTAAAGTCTGATTTGAACCACTTTCATTTTGAGCCGCTTTTTTGGCTGCTTTCTCACTTTTGCGCAGCTCATTACGGTCAATACGTCTTTGTAGCGCTTGAATAAGCTGTTTAGCGTTTTGAAAATCACCTCGCCATAGCATAGACGTGCCAGCATTCGCTAAGCGATAAGCCTCACCTGCTGTTGTCGTATCATCAATAATTACCATACGTTTTGGTGCATCATAACCGCTTTGCGACAACCAGCGCGCTTGCTGCTCTGATCCGTTCTCTTGCCACTGTACATACTGCTTTGTTGGTTCTAACACAAGTTCTGCCTTTCACTTATAAATTTAATAGGCATATCATACACTATAGACTGTCTTAGATTTAAAACTATTACTTGTCATCTCCAACTATGATGTTGATAACTTGAGAAGATAGGTTATTTTTTATGTTAACGGCGGCTAGACTATAGTTTAATTTTGAATGATATTATAGGAGTGACATAGTCTTTTAAAATTGACGTATGACAAAGCTATTTTTATATTCAGAACTTTGTAGATTAGGTAAAGCTTACGACACCCAACTTTAGACTAGTTGGATCTCGCACCTCGTCACTAGCCTACCAGTCTTAGAAACTCTTAAACCACCTTTTATACATCCCAAACCCTGCTTTAGGGAGCGGTTTAGCCTTGATTGTAGCGAATATACTATTGTTCTAAGTGAGTTGCGATGGCTTGGTATTGGCGGGGCGCGCGGAGCAGGCGACACGACAAACCTTAGACACTCGCCTCACTTGGAACGATAGATAGTAGCGAAAGCAAGAATAGCTACATATACTGGGCATTTATCATTTATGGTATGATTATTTCATCCTAAATCTATTATTGATTAAGTCATCCTCTTAATAACTTACGCGTTGTAATATCCTATATGTCAAAGTCCAGCAAACCATCTACCCCTCCAAAACCTTTAACCATACTGCACACCTCGGACTGGCATCTAGGTCGTCGCTTATATGGTCAGATGCGCTATGAGGAATTTGAGGCTTTTTTAGCATGGTTAGAAGACTCAATCAGCCGCTATACAGTTGATGTTCTAATAGTCGCAGGTGATATTTTCGATACCATGACGCCGAGCAATCGAGCCCAATCTCTGTATTATGAATTTTTGGGTCGAGTGTCTAAATCACGCTGTCAACATATCGTCATCGTTGCGGGCAATCACGACTCCCCTACCTTTCTTGATGCGCCCAGCAATATTTTAAAGTTCTTAAATGTGCATGTCGTCGGAACAGCTTGTGAGGATTTAGAAGCCGAGGTGTTGACCCTCAATGATAGCGAAGGCACACCTTGTTGTATCATAACTGCTGTCCCTTATTTGCGTGATCGTGATGTTCGCAGTAGTCGAGCGGGCGAGTCTGATAGCGATAAAGACAGCAAAGTCATAGAAGGTATCAAAGCACATTACGATGGCGTGGCAGAAATTGCTAAAGCTCAACAAGATAAGCTTACTGAACAATACCAACGTCATATACCGATTATCGCTACCGGTCATTTGTTTGCGTCCGGTGGACGTACCACAGATGATGACGGCGTTCGCAATTTATACGTTGGCTCATTGGGTAAAATATCGGCTGATATGTTTGCAGACTGTTTTGATTATGTGGCGCTGGGTCATTTGCATGTACCACAACGTGTCGGTGCACGTGAGCACATTCGATATAGTGGTTCGCCGATTCCGATGGGTTTTGGGGAGGCTCGCCAGCTAAAGCAAGTTTTGTTGATTCGGTTTGGCGACTTGATAGATGAGCGTTTTGATAATACTCAACAGTTATCACCTAATCCAAATGAAGCCTTTAGTACTCCAACCATACAAACATCTAGATCTGAAATAACAACTTCAAAAGCATCCTCAAAAATATCGGTTAAGCCTAAACTTAAAAATCAAGGTAGTCTATTTATAGATGATCTGTTTGCGGGTATCGATGATGCGATTAGTGAAGGTAATAGCGAGGAAGATAAAATAGATAAATCGTCTGAAGAACTCTCGATTGAAACTATTACAACTGATCCAGCTAATGTAGATAGTTTTTATATAGACAGCTTTGATACAAATGGCATCGACTCGCCTATTCCTGTTTATCACGATAAGCATATGCTGATTACCTCTATACCCATCCCTACCTTTCAAAAGTTAATGCAGATTAAAGGAGATATGACACATATTGAGCAGTCCATTAATACGCTTCCTAAAGATGAGGTTATTTGGTTGGAAGTTATTTACGAAGGTAATGAAATCATGAGTAATCTTAATGAGGAAATACAGACATTACTTGAAGGCACCGCATTTAAGGCGTTAAAGATAAAGAACACGAATAATTATAATAAAGTATTAACGTCGGAAAATAGCACTGAGACGCTAAAGGACCTGAATGTGATGGAAGTTTTTGAGCGCTGTATGACGGTGCATGATATCGCTGAGTCACAGAAGGACGAGCTTCGGGATGCTTATCAGCAGATATTGCATGAGGCAACTCATGAAGATGTTAATTCGGGTGAGGTTTGAATTAAGTAAGACGTATTTTAACAGTCAAATCTTCAAGAAAACTAATTAACGCTTATCAACACCGCATCTAGTCGTCTTAAATACTCTTAACTCGTAAATAACACCCTGATGGTTTATCCTATAAAGCCCCAACCAATATAAACATAAATACAGGTTGTAAAATTTGGATATGCTATGAAACCGCCCTTTACCCTCACCAATACCATGCTAAATCAAATCGTGCTAATCTCACAACAGATAGGACGATTAGAAGTAGCCTATGAAAGGCAACTGCACCTAAGAAAAGACAATCGTCTGCGTTCTATTCAGTCTTCATTAGCCATAGAAAATAACTCATTAACCCTAACGCAAGTGACTGATATTATCAATGGTAAACGGGTGCTTGGCAACCCTAAAGAAATTCAAGAGGTTAAAAACGCCTATGATGCGTATGAGCAAATCTTAAACTTTGACCCTTATAGCATCAATGATTTTTTAACCGCACATGGGATGATGACAAAGGGCTTGGTAGATTATTCAGGGGAATGGCGACAAAGCGATATTGGCATCTATGACAGTTCAGGCAATCTTATCCATATGGGAGCACGCCCACAGTTTGTCCCTAAGCTCATGACGGATTTATTTGACTGGGCAAAAACCGACGACACGCCTATCTTAATAAAAAATGCGGTGATGCACTATGAAATTGAAGTCATACACCCCTTTAGTGATGGAAATGGGCGCATGGGTAGGTTGTGGCAAACCGTATTATTTAGTCTGCAAAACCCTGTGTTTGCATGGTTACCTGTAGAGACGATTGTCTATGAAAACCAAGCAGAATATTATAGAGTACTAGGGCTCGCAGATAAAACCAATAACTCCACTGTGTTTATTGAGTTTATGCTTGATGCTATTTTGAATATGGTCAATGCCTACATTAATGAGGGTACTGATAAAAACGTTAGCTATAATCCTGATAACGCCAAAACCACTGATGTGAGCGATAAATCGGTAGAAATGAGCGATAAGAATGATGATTTGAGCGATAAAGATAGCGAAATGGGCGATAAAGTTGATATAGTGAGCGATAAATTAAGTAAACTGACTGACAACGAAAAACAAGCCTATTTGTTGATTAGCGAATTCTTACAGACAAATTTGAGTATTAGTAATAGTGACGCTCAAATCTTGATACGCAAATCCGCCTCTACCGTCAGACGCTACCTAAACGCTTTAGTCCAGCAAGATTTATTAATCGCCAGTGGCGAGCGCAAAGCTAGAAAATATCGTTTGCCCCATCAATTTTAATATCACCAGCACATAGCATAAAGAAGTCTCTGTAGGGTGGGTTAGATTTTTCAAACCTCAAAGAGGTGTAGATAAAACGTAACCCACCATATATTTATTAAAAGACTGCATTTGTCATATTTATTTGGTGGGTTACGCTTCGCTAACCCACCCTACACTGGCTAAGTTATAGAAAGACGAGCTTCGAGATGCTTATCAGCAAATTTAGCATAAGGCGAGTCAGGAAGATGTTAATTCTGGTGATTTAGCACAGTACCCTACAAGCTAACCTATTTAGCTTGGCACACAAGGAGTTTTTCCATGGAGTTTGTTTATGGAGCGATAATCAGTTTCTTTATTACTGCTTATTTTATGATACCAAAAAGAGATGAAATGATTGAAGCAGAAAAAAAATCATTGCAAAAGTTACGAAGTGATATTACTACAGAAAAAGATAATCTCAATAAGCAAATTAATAATTTTGAAGCTGATAAAGCTCAAAGCTTAAAATCTATTGAGCTTGAAAGAGATTTGAACCTGAAATCCATAAAAAATTCGATAGAAAGTCTTAATCGCCTTAAAATGGAATTAAAACAAAAAGAAGAAGTATTTTCAAGAAGTTTCCTAGAAGGTCGTAATTGGTTAATTGACTTGATATCTGAAGCTAAAACAGCGAGAGATCTACAATATGTAAGCTACCTCAATAACAAGAAAAGACCTGCTCCTTCAACAGCAAAAGAAATTAAAGATTTAATAAAAAATAAGAATAAGAAGTTAATAAAGAAGAACAAATCATTAGAGTATCAAGTTAAAACCTATCATGAATATTTTCCCCTACTTGAGGATTATGAAGAGGCTATACTTGATGAAGTCATTAATTTTAAAGAGGATTTATCTGATCAAGATAATACCTTGAAATACTTGACAACTGACGAATATAAAAAGTTACCCGAAGATAAAAAAAATCAACTCGCTCTTGATAGATATACCAACAATCAAAAAAACAATGTGCAAATTGGTTTGTTTTATGAGAGGTATATCGGGTATTTATTTGAACAAGAAGGATGGAATGTAAACTACCAAGGTGCGTTAGCTGGTAGACTCGATAGAGGCATAGATTTAGTATGTACAAAAGGAGATATTGTAAAATTAGTACAGTGCAAATGCTGGTCAAAAAACAAGAAGATTTATGAAAAATATATTTTCCAATTATTTGGAGTGCTTCAATACTCTATTTATTCCAATAACTTTGGAGTAAATAAGACAGTTAATGCCGAACTCATCATAACTAACAATCTAGGTGATTTCGCTGAACATATGGCTGAACTACTAAATATCGAAGTTAAACAACTTCCTCTAAAGAAAGACTATCCTAAAATTAAATGCACGACATCAGTAAATGGCGAAAAGCTTTATCATCTTCCTATGGATCAACAATACGATAAAATCTTAATGAACAGCACTACAGATAGGTTTTATGCTCATACTGTTAAAGAAGCTACTTCAAAAGGACATAGGCGAGCGTTTCGATATCAGTTTGATAAGTAGCTTTACATAGGATAAGCCCCGCTCACCTTTTAAATTATTGAATATGATTGGTGCGCATGGCGCACCCGATTGCAATTCTAAATTCGCTATAATAAATACTTCTCTATTTATACACTAACTTCAAATCGAAGGAGCGGTTTAGCCTCGATTGTAGTGGATATCCTTGTTAGCTTACAGGGTGCGAGCACTTAGCTAGAGGCGTTATCGCTGAGTCAGGAACGACTCTGGCTTTAGTGCTCGCCCCTGTAAGATGACAAGATAGGAACGGAAAGCGAGATGAGCTACCAATCCTGATTAACTTCAAAGCACCCTTTTAACTTCTAATTTCTAATATTAATTCTAAGATGACATCATGCGCCTAATCGAACTACGACTTAAAAATTTGAATTCCTTGAAGGGCGAATGGCGTATCGATTTTAGCGATGCGGCGTTTGTAAATGAAGGGATTTTTGCCATTACGGGTCAGACGGGTGCGGGTAAGACCACGATTTTGGATGCCATTTGTTTGGCGCTGTATGGAGCGACCCCTCGCCTTGGTGAGATTACCTCAACCAATGATGTGATGACACGGCAAACGGGGGAATGCTATGCCGAAGTGGTGATTGAGTTGAACGGAACGCAGTACCGATGCCGTTGGGGTCAACGCCGAGCGTATGGGAAGTCTGATGGGAATTTGCAAAGTGCGACGCATGAGATCGCCGAAGTAAATACCGATAATCTGAGTGCCGGCGATAAGGTATTAGAGGAAAAATCTTCGCTGACTAAGAAGAAAATTATTGAGCTGACATCGATGGATTTTTCACAGTTTACCCGCTCTATTTTGCTGGCACAGGGCAGTTTTTCAGCATTCTTAAAAGCCAAATCGGATGAACGTGCCGATATTTTGGAGAAGATTACGGGTACTGAGATTTATGCCGATATCTCTAAAAACGTGCATGAGAAGTTTCGTATCGAGAAGGAAGAGCTTGAGCGGATGCAAGCGGTGGCAGATAGTTTGTCACTTTTGGATGCTGAAACCGAAGCAGAATATCAAGAGACGATTGGCACTTTAAGTGGTGAGCTAGCTACTAAGAAAGCCACGCAGGCAGGGTTTGAGGCGCAAATTAAGTGGCTGGATGCGGTTGCGGATTTGCAAGCTAAGCAAAAACAGTATCAGCAAGATGTGCTGGATGCTGAGCAAGCGAAGTTGGGATTTACAGCGGATGCGGAGCGTTTGGATAAGGCAAACAAGGCGCTTGAGATTAGCAATGACTTTAATCAACTGGTGATCTATCGCCAGCAATTGGACAGTTTAAAAACAGACCAGCATCAATGTAAGCAGGATTTGACGGAGGCTGAAGGTCAGCTTAGCCAAAATAAGATTGATTTGGACCATGCCGTATCAGCTGAGCAAACGGCGTCGAATCAGTATGAGAGAGCACAACCTTTGATTAGTGATATAAGGGGAATTAATGGTCAAATTTCGCAGACTCAACAGCGTTTGGATGACCAACAGACTCGTTATGACTCGCTGACCACCAATATTGATGCGTTAAACGCTTCTTTAAAGACGTCTAAAGTTGATCAAGCGCAATTGAAGACTCAGCTGGATAAAGCAACCGATTATCTTGCTACTCGCTCGCATCATGAGCAACTTGTCAGCCATATTGAGTCATTTCATCAGCTTGGGAAGCAAATTAAAAGCTTGTTAAGCAATAATGCGGATAAGGCATCAAATAGAAGTCAGGCGTTGAGTAACTTGGCGCAGTTAACGCAGAAACTTAAAACGCTCAAGAGTAGCCAGCAACGAGCGGATGCTCAAATTGAACATAAAAAACAAGAGGTTGACTCTTTAAAGGCACAACATCGTAACTTATTGCAAGGGCAAACTCTACAATCGCTTCGTCATCAATCAAACCATATCGACCAAAGTAGCAAACAGCTTAGTGATATGCGGGCGCAATTTAGTCAGCTAGGTGAGCTTACCTCACAAGTGCAAGCGTCTCTTTCTTTGCTACCGAGTAGTCAAGCCAAGATGGATAAGTTTCAGCAACGTATTGAGACGAATGAACAAACGCTAGATAGACTGAATACCGAGTATGAGGATAAAAAGACCAATTTAGAGCTATTGCAACAAGTCGCTAAGCTTGAAGATTTTATTGATTTGTTGCAACACGATGAGCCTTGCCCGCTGTGTGGGTCGCTTGAGCATCCTTATGCAGGCAATCATCCGTTGTTAGAGAACACGTCACAAGATGGTTTAGATAAGCCCTCACCCACAGCTGAACTTAAAAACCGTTTAGGTGAATTATCGATTGAAATTAAGAATATCGAGAAGCTTATTGCTGAAGATAAAATTAATTTGGTAACTTCGAAAAATGAGCTGAACGGTTATCAAAAGCAATTAAGTGAGCAGTTAGCTCAAGCATCAAAATTAGCCGTTGATAATCACTCACAGATAGCGACCTTTAAACAACTATTAAATACCGTTAGCCCTAAGCTTGTAGAGATTTTTGATAACTATTCATTAGTGACGAAACTCAATGAATCACAAAAGACTTTGGAAGCTAAGTTAAATAATCATGATTTTGATAAACCTGCTAGAGATATCTCTAACGAAGCGCTAATAAATGTAAAAGCGACAGCCGATGATTTAATATCACTATTGCAAAACGTTATACAGGATTTAGCTTCGCAAAAGGACGCGCTTAACACGGTGCTTGATGATAACGATAGGTTAATGCAGGAGATTAGCCAAAGTGAAACGGCACTTAAAGCTTTGCAAGATAACGCCCAATCTGCCTTGCAAGAAATAAATGATATCGAAACTAAGATTAAACTGACTCAACAACAAGTTGCCAGTGATGACTCTTATATTGAGAGTAATTTTACGGAGATTGAGCATTTAATTCAGTCTATCCGTCATTTAGCCAGTCCCTATATGGATGATGATCAGGATAAGTGGACGACCCTAGATACAGGACTTAATAAATTAAGTGCCTCTATAACCAATAAACAGGTTCTAACCATACCTGAGTCTGAAACGTATATAGACACTTTGCGCACCTATTGTAGAGGGATGCAACAACTGCAAAAGGACTATAACCAACAGCGAGAACTTAGCCAATCGCTAAGTAATGAAATCAGCAATTTAACTACAAGTATCAAAGGCTTAGTGACTCAGATTGAACAGTTGCAAAGTGAACGGAATGCTTTAACTGGGTCTATCAAGGATTTGCAAGCCAATTTACAGTCATTACAGAACACTAGACAAACGCACTATCATAAGATGGATAGTGAGCTTAATATTAAGGTGCCCATTGTTGAGAATGTTGATATTGATGTTGATTTTGATGTTGATGATAAAGACAGCAATGAAGAAGCTCCTGCTTATGTAGTTGCCGACATAGACGCCATTGATAAACGCCTACGTTTGACAATGGATAATGCCAGACTAACGCTATCTAAAGTGAAAGAACACTATAATAATAACCAACAGCGTATCGAACAACTTAAGCAACAAGGGTTAAAACTGGATAAAGTAATAGCAGAAACCAGTGAAAAGTTAGACCAGCAACAAACTGTGTTTGATGGATTGTTAAAAGACAATGATTTTGCCGATGAAAGTGAGTTTAAAGAGGCCATGTTGGAGCGTGAGACTCGTGAGGCATTAGCTAAACAACAACAGCAGATAGACAGTGATTTAAAAATTGCGCAACATAGACTAGAGGATACCAAACTACAGTTAGCAACAAAACTGACTAATCCGTTGGTTGAGGACGATGCTACTGATAAGACTACGCTCACAACCAAACTGTCAGCAATAGAAGACGAGATATCAGAGCTTAATAAACAAATCGGTGCACTTGAACAAAAGCTTAAAGACAATGAAGCCAATAAAGCCAATCAACAGGCGCAACTTGAGGCGATTAAAGAGCAACAACAATCATTTGCAGTTTGGCGAAATTTAAGGGAGCTTATTGGCTCAGCAGATGGTAAAAAATATCGCACCTTTGCTCAAGGTTTGACCTTCCAAATCATGGTCAGCAATGCTAATACCCAGCTTAAAAAGATGAGTGACCGTTACCTGCTTACCCGTGACGAGGAAAATCCGCTAGAGCTAAATGTCATTGACGATTATCAAGGTGGCGAGATTCGTAGTACTAAGAATTTGTCGGGTGGTGAAGGGTTTATTATTAGTTTGGCATTGGCACTTGGATTATCCAAAATGGCAAGTCAAAATATCAGTGTAGACTCATTATTTTTGGATGAAGGGTTTGGGACGCTTGATGAGGACTCGCTTGATATTGCCCTTGATACTTTGACCAATCTGCAAGCAGAAGGCAAATTGATAGGGGTCATCTCGCACGTACAGAGCTTAAAAGAGCGAATATTGACTCAAATTAGGGTCGAAAAGATATCGGGTGGTCATAGTCAGATTAGCGGTGCAGGGTGTTATGCTGTTGGAAGTTAACGGCAATTTATGATTGGTAAGTTTGAATTTGAACCTAATTTATTTGAGTAAAATTTATACTAATTAAAATCAGTTATTCCGTATTCATTTATTTTTCGATTATTACTGAATATAACACTAATAGATAAATCATCAAAGATTAAAAACTCTCCGCCTATATTAGTATCTTGCCATGATAATGAGACACCTATTAACTCATCTAAACTTTGTTTTACAGATAGAATATCTAACAGATCTGCATCGCATAGTTGTGAGTCCCATTTCCAGTTAAACATATCATTATCGTTTATAGGAAGGTAAACCTTACTACCATTGTCGTAGATACACCATCCATGACTCAGAAGCAGTTTTATCAAATCAATCTGGTTTAAGGTCGGCGCAGACAATTTTATATCAACACTTGCTGAGACTGTCATATAAGTAACTCATTCCTATTAATGGGTAGGATACCGTTATCAAAGCTTAACCCACTGCCCTAACTGTCATATTTAAGTGTTGGGGGTCGTAAACTCCGCCCAACCTACGTATCTTATAGACTTAAGTTTTATTATGTAAAAAATGTCGGGTTAGTCTTTTGAGTAATTCGTCAGGAATAATAAAAAGGCTAACCCCAATTCAGGTTAATTCATAATAAATCGTGAAAAGGTAGAGCGGTTTAGCCCTGACAGTAGCGGATATACTTGGTAAAGCAAAGGGCTGATACGCTTGCTTTAGGCCGTTATCGCGAAGCAGGAACGGGTTAAAGCGTAGCGGTTCGCCCTTAGCAAAGCAAGATAGTAGCGGATGGCAGGATTAGCTACATAATCTAACAAACAGCCAGCTACTCACTAATCAGTTTATTAATCTCGCTAATCATGACGGATAAAGCAGATAAGCTAACCGTGGAGCCTTCAAGATTCTCCATTTCGCTGGCCATACTCTCAATAGACGGTTTATGAGCATTTTGCCACTGTTGTAACGCTTGCTCAGGCTCATCCTGTGACAGCAACTTGGTCATCATCTGTCTGATACTGCGTGATAGCTCGTTAAGCAGCGCATAACGGGCACGTCTGTCCCAATGATCTTGCTGTGGTAGATGCTCGACCTTATCCATTAGCCAGTCGATATGCAGGTTTTGATACACTTCGAAATACAGCTTCGCTACCGCATCAATCGTGCAGTCATATTGCTCTGCCAATAATACGGTATCTAACGCATCGATGGCATACGGTAAGATAGCAAAGGTCTGAGAATCACTTTGATCTAAGCCTACCGAATTTAGATCTGCAATATCATCTTCCAGATTTGCATCAAACTGGGTAGCAATGATGCCTTGAGGCTGGGTCAACTCCTCTACCCCTTTTTTGAAGCGATCAACCGTATTTGCTACTTCTAAATCACTACCATAAGCATTGATTAACCAGACGATACCTTGCTCTAGAACGTCTCTTATTCTGTTTTCAAGCTCTAGTAATGTAATGGCATCGACTTGATTATCGAGTGCTTCGAGCGTTTTCCAGCTTTGAGTAACTTGGAAAATATCTCTGGCAATCGCATAAGCTCGGATAATGGTCGCAATGGACTGATTGGTCTCTTCAAATAGGCGGAAAATCGCTTCGATACCCAGACGGTTGACCACACTATTGGTCAAGTAGGTACTGATAATCTCACGATGCAAACGATGTCGTGTCATCTCATCAAAGAACTGATTTGCTAGCTTATCAGGGAAATACTTACGCAGCTCATTAACAAAATAAGGATCATCAGGTAGATCTGACTCTAATAACTGATCGTATACCCACATTTTGCCGTACGCTAATATCACTGACAGTTCAGGACGAGTCATGCCAGCACCTGTGCGCATGCGCTGCTCAATGACCTCGTTTGATGGCAAGAACTCTATCGCCCGATCGAGACGTCCTTCTGACTCTAAAAAGTCAATAATGCGCTTGTGATCGGTCAGATTGTCCGCCGGATTCAGATGACTAAGCTCAATGGCTTGAGGCTGTAGATAGTTTTGACGTAATACTAACTCGGCCACCTCGTCGGTCATACTCTTTAACAACTCATTGCGCTGCTTAATGGTCATATCGCCCTGCTCGACCACCTTGCCTAGTAATATTTTGATATTGACTTCGTGGTCTGAACAGTTAACGCCGCCAGAGTTATCAATGGCATCGGTATAGAGATGTCCGCCATCCTGCTCTGGACCTCCGCATAATGCAAATTCAATACGGCCTTGCTGGGTACAGCCTAAGTTACCCCCTTCGCCAAATACTTTGGCTCGAATCTCTTGTCCATTGACTCGAACGGCATCATTGGCCCTATCGCCAACATCAGCATGGCTCTCATCACTGGATTTGACATAGGTACCGATACCGCCATTCCAAATCAGATCAACGGGCGCTTTTAACAGCCTGTTAATTAGCTCGTTAGGGGTTAATGAATCCTCTTCAATATCAAAGGCCGATTTCATCTCAGGCGTAATATCAATGGACTTATCTTGTCGTGAGAAGACGCCGCCACCCTCGCTTATTAATGACTTATCATAATCATCCCAAGTAGAGCGTTCTAATTTGAACAGTCTTTCACGCTCTGCAAACGAGCTTTCTAAGTCTGGATTCGGGTCTATAAAGATATGAAGATGGTTGAAGGCAGCTTGTAATTTGGTATATTTGGACAATAGCATGCCATTACCAAACACATCACCACTCATATCGCCAATACCCACCACCGTAAAGTCATCTTTATGTTGAATATCACGACCTAGCATTCTAAAGTGACGTTTTACCGACTCCCAAGCACCGCGGGCAGTAATACCCATCGCTTTGTGGTCATAACCGACTGATCCGCCTGAGGCAAACGCATCATCTAGCCAAAATCCATATTCCGCAGCGACACCGTTGGCAATATCTGAGAAGCTTGCCGTTCCTTTATCGGCTGCGACAACCAGATAAGGGTCATCCTCATCATGGCGCACCGTGTCTTTAGGCGCCACGACTTTGCCATCTATTATATTATCGGTTATATCGAGCATCCCTCTTAGGAAAGTTTGATAACAGGCCACCCCTTCTTTTTGATAAGCTTCTCGTCCATCAGCGGGTGTTTTTTGCTTGACGATAAACCCGCCTTTTGAGCCGACGGGGACGATAACGGCGTTTTTCACCATTTGCGCTTTGACTAAGCCCAATACTTCAGTGCGGAAATCTTCCATGCGATCAGACCAGCGCAGACCGCCCCTTGCCACTTTTCCGCCCCGTAAATGAATCGCTTCTACCCTTGGAGAATACACAAAGATTTCGAACATGGGTTTTGGCTTAGGAAGGTTTGGTATCTTATCGGCTGCAAACTTGAACGAAAGCCTATCTTTACGATTGCCTTGCTCATCACGCTGATAAAAGTTGGTACGAAGCATGGCATTGATTAAATCTAGATACCATTGCAGGATTCTATCTTCATCTAAACTCTCAACTTTTGATAATGCATCTTTTAGCTGATCTTTAAGTTCACTGACTTTAATCTGACGGTCATCATTGCCAATGGATGGATTCATACGGGTATCAAACAACTCAACCAATAACACGGCAATATCACCATGCTTCACTAAAGTTTGTTGAATGTAGTTGCTTGAGAACGGCGCTTTCGCTTGCAGTATATAGCGCATCAAGGCACGTAAAACGACGACTTCAAACGTTCCTAAACGCGTCGACAATACCAACTCATTTAGCGGATCACTCTCAACCCGCCCTGCCCATATTTGCGCTAAGCTGTCTTCAAACTGCTCACGAACGATCTTCATATCGATGGTTTTAGCATGCCGCAAGGTTAGCTCATATTCTTGGAGCCACAGAGGGGTTTCAGCCACGTCAAACTCATAAGTCTGGGCTGAAATCACCGACACCCCAAAATTCTCAAGTATGGGTAATATATGAGACAAGATAGCGGGCTTATTTAAGCCGTATAACTTGAGGTGTAATTGATTTTGGGCATCCCCAGTCGATTGATAAATCTTCCAAATCATGGGGTTATCAGCGCTAAGGCTCGCCAGCCGCTTAGTATCGGCTAAGCCAGTGCGCGCATCAAAATGCTCTTTATAAGCTTCAGGAATACTCTGTAAGAAGGTCTTTAATAAGCTATTGGCTTTTTGTTCGCCAAGGGTCTCAACCATCACTTGTTGATATTGATCCGCCCAGTCATCCATTAAGGTATTAAGCTCTTCCTCTAACTGTCTTAAATCGACATCATTGATTTTTCCGGGTTCGGTTCGCACATGGACATGGACTCGAGCATGAAAGGATTCATCAAACTCAGTGGTAAAGCCCGAAGAATACCCATTAAATGCGTTGACCAAGGCTTGTTGTACTTTTAGGCGTATATCGGTGTTAAATTTCTCATTAGGAATGTAGACCAAACACGACACAAAGCGCTGATAATGATCCACTCGAGCAAACAAGCTCAATCGTTTTTTATCTTTGATTTGCGCAATCCCAGAGACGATAGCATAGAGCTCATCGGTGCTGGCTTGGAATAAATCATCACGAGGCAAGGTATTGATAATGTGAATATATTTATGATAGTTATAACCGTCTTCAGGGAAGTCGGCCATTTTCATAATCTTCTGACACTTCTCACGTAATAATGGAATTTCTTGTACGGTGAGTTGATACGCTTGTGAGGTTAATAACCCGATAAAGCGGTATTCACCGATTAGTTTTCCGGATTCGTCGTATTTATGAATACCTAAGAAATCCATATATACCGGGCGATGAATGGGAGATCGTTGACTTGATTTTGACAGTAACACCACCCGTGGTGCGGTCATCAATACTTTTAAACGACTGGGTAATTGAGAAAAGCTTTTCGACTGCGTGTCCTCAGATTCACCTTGCAAGAGTCCTAAACCACTATTACCCACAGCTATCAAGTCTATTTTGTCCGCTACTTCATTAGACACAGTACCAGAATCTGTTAAGTCTTGATTGGGTAACGCATCAATACCTTCGATGCGATACTCTCTAAACCCTAAAAAGATAAAGTGATCGTCTAATATCCATTGTAAGAACTGTTTTATCTCTTCAGCTTTGTGGTAAGCCTCTGGGATTGGGTTTTTACCCAAATCCTCTTTTATTTCGATGAGCTTATGACGCATCGCTTGCCAATCACCCACTACAATATCTAATGTTGAGATTTTCTCTTTAATAAACGCTTCTAATGCCTCCATGGTGGCTTTATCAGTGCGCTCAATGTCACAGTGTATTACTGACAAATACTTGGTATCGCTATTATGTACATCCTGGACAGTGCAAATAGCACCTGACTCATCTCTTTCAATATCGATTATGGTGTTATGGATACTGTGTACATCGAGCCCATGTTCCTCGATACACATGGATAAGGTATCTACTAAAAATGGGCGGTTGTATGCTACCAATTGCAAGACCGTATGACTGCTATGGAAATGATGCTCTTCAACATTGGGATTGAACAGACTTAACTTGGGCTGGTTGTCTTGATACGACTTTAGCAATACAAAATGGTGTAACGCAATACCCGCTAAGTCTTCATCAGACTCACTATCGGCGATCCTAGTGGCCAAATTACGGTAATAGACGGTGATGAAGTCTTTAAGTAATTGTTTATCTTCACTGACATAGTCTTGGGCGATATTAACGATGTTTTCAAGACGCTCAGTGGTTAAAGAAGCATATGGTTGCATTTATCATCCTTATTGTTAACTTTGTGGATACATTTTTATTTAAGTTTTTTATTGATTAATTATTCGTTTGGTAATTAAATCGGTTTTTTGGTTGAAAGTTCATCAGAATAGTCAATGTTCGATTAAATTGAGAATAAATTAAGGACGAGTACAGTTTTATTGTCGGCATGAGTTCATTAGGTCACGATTTGATGTAATTCGTATTATAAACCCTAGATTCTACATTCTGATGACTACAGACTAAAGCGTTTAATAATGTTTCATAGGTAGGTATACTACCCATAATTATAAGTATGCAATTAGGGCCTAAATAATAAAATGAAAAATCAGCTAAATCGTTAATGTTCAAACCGTGCGGTAAGCGGAAACCCTGTTATAAATGTGTCAAATTTAAATGTGTTAAAATAGCAGGCGACTTTTAATTTTTAACTCTTATCACTTTTAAATCGTATCACTTTTTAAATCTTAATAATCGTTGCACTAAAATCTTTTCATTTTTTAAACTTGAATGCCTCTTTGCAAAACGGGATGTCTTTATGTCTTCTGTCAAACCTTCGAATAGTCCTAATAAGCATAAACCCTTCGAAAAAGAGGCGTTAGACAATACCTCTAACTCTGAACAAACATCAGATACTTACGCCTTCATGCCAGAGTTGCAACCGAATGATACATCCCTCGTTAACCCCTCATTTAACACAGCTGAGGGTGATACCAAATCTCACCTATTGGCTACTGGATATAAACTTTTGGCGCAAAAGGGGTTTACAGCAGTCGGTATTAAACTGATTTTAGATACAGCGGGCATTCCAAAAGGTTCTTTTTATCATTATTTTGCGTCTAAAGAAGCGTTTGGCGAAGCCGTTATCCGAGGGTATTTTGATCATTATAAAACGCGGTTGGATTTGATTTCAGATCAAAATATAAGTGCCCAACAGAAGTTATACACCTATTTTCAATATTGGTATGACACTCAGCAAAATGGCTGCGATCATGAAAAGTGTTTGGTCGTTAAGTTGAGTGGCGAAGTCGCCGATATCTCTGAACCCATGCGAGAAGCACTATCTGGTGGTTACCAACAAACGATTAACTGGATTAGTGAACAAGTTAAGGCAGGTTGGAAGGATGGCTCGCTACCCAAACCTGATTTTGAGACATTGTCACAAAATATAGACCACCCGACTTCTGAAACAGAAGACTTGTATGCAGCAGAAGCTTTAGCTGCGCAAAGTGCAGCGAAACGTTGGTATTACGGTTGGTTAGGCGCCAGTCTTATCGCTAAAACTAGCCAGTCTGATATCCCTTTACAAGAAATGTGGCTATCAACGACCAAGGAATTAGGGTTTGATTCAAAATAATACTCTATTTTAGTCAGAATTTTTAAATCGACTATTTGTTGCGTGTACGCTCCCCTCTTTGCACAGTATGCTCAACAGCCATATTTATAGATTTACTATAGGATTATTGGATAGATTTAGGATGATTTTGTAAAATTTACTAGACGACCGGTCTAATCTTAGCGTAGAATCCATTTATACATTAAGTACTATAATTTAACATTAACTTAATACTACCGCCTATGATGGCATACGAAGACTCCCCATAGCCCTTTATAACAAAGGTTCAAATATTTAAAAAGGAAAATAATATGAATAACTTCCAATACCACAATCCCGTTCGTATCGTATTCGGTGAAGGCCAGATTGAACAATTGTCAAAACTGGTACCTGAAAACGCTCATGTATTAATCACCTATGGTGGCGGTTCAGCCAAACGTACCGGTACCCTTGACGAAGTTAAAACAGCACTTGAGTCTAATGGTACTCGTGAGATTTTTGAATTTGGCGGTATCGAGCCAAACCCTGAATTCACTACCCTAATGAAAGCAGCGGATATGGTGAATCAGCACGATATTGACTTCATATTAGCAGTCGGTGGCGGTTCGGTCATTGATGGCAGTAAATTTGTGGCGTTAGTGTCATCGTTAAAAGATAAAGACGGTAGTGTATCTCGTGATAAAGCGTGGGAGGCATTAACCAGCTATTGCAAAGATATTAACTCTGCTGTGGACTTAGGAACAGTATTGACCATACCTGCCACAGGCTCTGAGATGAACTCTGGTGGTGTCATTAACTATAATGAACGTCATGCAAAACTACCCTTTGGTAACCCTCTTGTCTATCCAAAATTTTCAATCCTTGACCCTACTAAGACCCTCACTTTACCTGAGCGTCAAGTGATGAATGGTATTGCTGATGCGTATGTTCACGTCATGGAGCAATATTTAACCTACCCTGTTAATGCCAAGGTACAAGATGCATTTGCAGAAAGTTTACTTAAAATACTTATTAGCGAGGGCTTGGCGGTTAAAGAGAATCCTGATGACCTTGAGATTCGTAAAAATATTATGTGGACCGCGACTATGGCATTGAACGGTCTCATTGGCGCTGGGGTTCCTCAAGACTGGACAACACATATGATTGGTCATGAGCTTACCTCGCTACATGGCATCGACCATGCCCGAACGTTAACGATTGTATTGCCTTCGGTTATGCGTGAGCTTAAAGAAAGCAAAAAAGAGAAGCTACTACAATATGCACATAATGTCTGGAATATCAATATCGAGGACGAGTCATTAACTGAAGATGAGATCATCGAAACCGCCATTATCTATACCGAAGAATTTTTTAGAAGTCTAGGTTTACCTGTCAATTTAGTGGACGCTGAATTGGATAAGACAGCAATTGAGCCTATTGTTAAGCAACTTCAAGAGCATGGTATGGTCAAGTTAGGAGAACATAAAGCTAATGACTTAGATGTCTCACGTCGCATTTTACAACGAGCAGCGGGTATCACAACACCGGACAATTCATAACATCAAAACCGACCTAAAATCAGAAAGCACCTCTTATAATAAATCTTATTACAACTCGTAATAGTAAACATTTTAACGAGAACTAGGACTATAAAAATGACATTTGCAAACACACAGTCAAAAGACAGCAACCGTCAAATAAAACTGGCCAGCCGTCCTCATGGTAAGCCCACTGATGATAATTTTGAACTATCAAGCGCTGATATTCCTACCCCAGCGGCTAATGAAATGCTGCTACGCACCCTTTATTTGTCACTAGACCCTTATATGAGAGGTCGCATGAGTGATGCTAAAAGCTATGCCGATCCATTGCAAATTGGTGATGTGATGTTAGGGGCCACTGTGTCACAAGTGGTTGAGTCAAATCTCGACAATTTCAAACAAGGCGATATTGTCATTGCTTATTCAGGGTGGCAGGATTATAGCGTGAGTGATGGCGAAGGCGTCTATAAACTGACCAGTGACATGAGCCATCCCTCTTATGGTTTGGGCGTGCTGGGTATGCCAGGATTTACAGGCTATATGGGTTTAACGGATATCGGTAAGCCTCAAGCAGGTGAAACCTTGGTAGTTGCAGCGGCGACAGGTCCAGTGGGCGCCACCGTCGGTCAAGTGGGCAAATTGCATGATTTAAAGGTCATCGGTGTCGCTGGTGGTGCAGATAAGTGCAAATATGCGGTTGAAGAGTTAGGCTTTGATCAGTGTATCGATCACTATGCCGATGACTTTGAAGAGCAGCTAGCAGCAGCTTGCCCAGATGGTATTGATATTTATTATGAAAACGTCGGTGGCCGTGTCTTCGATGCTGTATTGCCGCTACTCAACGCCCATGCGCGTATTCCGGTTTGTGGTCTTGCTGCTCATTATAATCAGACTGAGTTACCAGAGGGTAAGGACCGCTTAAGCTTATTGATGAGTACGATTTTAAGACAACGCTTAACCGTTAAAGGCTTTATTATATTTGAAGAGTACGGTGACCACTTCCCTCAATTTTTACAAACCATGGGTCAACTGGTCTCAGAAGGTAAAATTAAGACCAAGGAACACATCATTGAAGGGCTAGGTAATGCCCCACAAGGCTTTTCCGATATGTTAGAGGGTAATAACTTTGGTAAAACAGTGGTTAAGGTTGCTGACCCTGAATAAATATAGTCAAAGAACTTTTAAGTTGTCACAAGGCAACCGAGTGCAAGTACTACTGCAGTAGGCTTAACGAGGTTAACGCCCTAACTCTTTATAAGTTCGCCGACTATACAATCATAGTGACATCACTAAAAAGATGCTTATCACTTTCAACCTAATCAAAACCAATACACACAAAGGATAAAAGGATAAATAATGAAAATATTAATGGTATTAACGTCTCATGATAGTCTTGGAGATACAGGTAAGAAGACTGGCTTTTGGCTAGAAGAGTTTGCAGCTCCCTATTATGCCTTTAAAGATGCCGGTGTAGATATCACGCTAGCGTCGCCTGCTGGTGGTCAACCCCCACTTGATCCCAGCAGTGATTCGGCAGATGCTCAAACCGAATCTACAGATCGGTTTAAAGAAGATAAAGCCGCTCAGGAACTTTTAGCGACGACTCATAAACTAGCAGATATCAACGCTGCTGATTATGATGCAGTATTTTACCCAGGTGGCCACGGCCCAATGTGGGACTTAGCTATTGACAAAAAATCGATTTCCTTAATTGAAGACTTTGTAAATACCGATAAGCCAGTAGCCTTCGTTTGCCATGCGCCTGCGGCACTTAAAAATGTAAAAGTCGGTAGTCAGTATTTAGTAAAAGATAAGAAAGTAACGGGCTTTAGCAATACTGAAGAAGACGCGGTTGGTCTGACTGATGTTGTTCCTTTCTTGCTAGAAGATGCTTTAAAAGAAAATGGTGGTCTTTACGAAAGAGGACCTGACTGGCAGTCATACGTCGTAGAAGATGGCTTATTAGTAACTGGTCAAAACCCTGCTTCATCTGAAGAGGTTGCCAAAAGACTTATTCATAAACTTCAGTCTTAAGGAGCCTTAAATGATTAAATTACACCATCTTAATCAGTCGCGCTCATTACGCATATTATGGCTATTAGAAGAACTCGGACAGCCTTATGAAGTCATAAGCTACAAGCGGGATCCTAAGACAAGTCAAGCTCCTGAAAATTTGAAACAGATTCATCCATTAGGTAAGTCACCCGTCATTGAACTTGATGGACGTATCATTGCCGAGTCTGCGGCTATCACTCAGATTTTAATAAATCGCTTTGCCTCTGATAGTTTACGTCCTGCCTTAGACACCCCTGACTATGAAGATTACTTACAGTGGATTGAATTTGCCGAAAGCTCACTGATGGTGCCATTACTCCTTCAAGTCTTTACACAACGGGCTGGCGTCAATGATAATGAGTTTTTATCAGAATATATCAGCAGAGAAATGGAGAAAACGCTTGGCTACCTAGATAAAACCCTTCAAGGAAAGTCTTTTATTGTCGGCGATAAGCTAAGCGGAGCTGATTTTATGTTGTCATTTGACCTTATCGTGTTAAATAAGCATGGTCAGTTGAAGGATTACCCTAATATTGCAGCGTATGTTCAAAGCTTATCATCACTACCAAGCTTCCAGCGTGCTATGGAACTTGAAGCAAAGTACGACAGTTCAAAATAGTCCAATATTCTTCTATATACAAAAGAACAGCTCAAGTGAGCTGTTCTTTTATTGATCATTTTTTTAAAAGAGGTTTTTCAATCGTTAATAAATGTTAAACTCATTTTTAGATCGATATCTCGTACTTACTTAATGAGGACTAATCAAAACTAACGCATTATCCTTACAAGCGACATATTTACCCTTGGTATTTATACAGATTGGCAGACCGCTAGATGTATTAGCCACCCACGCTTTTCCACCAGTAAAGACAAAAGGCTGAACGCCTTTGTAGGTCACCATCTTATCGCGCTGAACGTCAGATTCATTAAATTCAAACGGTATCACTACCTCACCTGCTAAATTAACAAACCCCCATTTGTCCTGTAAACGTACTCCGGCTAATCCTTCTGAAAATGGGGTAACCTGATTAAAGGAGAAAGTAATCATTGGCACACTTTGTCTATTCACAAAGCCCCATTTACCGTCACGCTGTTCTGGTTGCCACACCTCTCCTGAAACTGATTGTGGTATCTCTGGTATCGAGGTCATTTTAGTAGGTGTTGTTACCGCTTGTATGGAGGTTGTCTGATTGCTCGAAATAGCTGCGTTTTGACTGCTCGATTCAACCGTAGGCTTAGGAGTATTAACTGCGTTTGCAGGCAGCTTAGATGCTAAAAGGGTCGCAGGGTTGATTGCCGGATTGCCATTGACATCCACCCATTTAGTCGTGCTTTGGGTGGTAATCTTCGCCAGATTGCTATTGTAATCGCTAATAGTTTTATAACTGGTAGAAAAAGGAATGATCACACGGTTTTTGGTGTCAATTACCCCAAATTTACCCCCTTTTTTAACCACAATTCGGTTGTTATTGACAGCGCGTGCCCAGCCCTTAGTTTGACTATCATTCTTAATAATGTCATAAATTGGCGGTATGACTTCAGTACCAGAGGTATTAACGTATCCCACTTTTCCAAGTCTTTGGACCGGAAACAAACCGTCTTTTAATTTATTAACATCAACGGCTTGATATCGCATCAAGTCTGCCACCCGTCTACCTTGTTTATTAATGAGAGCAACAGGCTGACCAGAATCTTTTAACGCTATAAAATAACCACTATTGGCAGTACAAAATACATTTGAGTAGTAGCTTTTTGGTATTTGACAGGCATGTGCAGGCGCACTCAATACGCTAAGTGTGGCGCCTATAGCAAGCCCCTTAAAAATCCAGTGTTTGACAGAAAAAGTCACTGCTTTAAAAGTATTAATCTGTTTTACATTTAAAAGTTTAAAAATCATGTTTTTAGGGGATATTGTTATAAAAGTGAAGTTAACTTTGAAAATAACAGAAAACTTTACTATATGCCATTAATTTTAAACAAAAAATGCTTAATGAGCTAAAAACTTTTGATCGAGCCATGTATTCATAAACACATTATCAGGGTCGTAGTCTGCACGAATCTCAAGAAAGCGTTTAAGCTGAGGGTATAACGTGTGAAGCTCATCGCAGGTATGTTTATTGACTTTACCCCAGTGTGGCCTACCCTGCCATTTTTTCATATATTGATATACCCAGTTAAATAAGGGCTCGCAGTCCATACCTTTATAAACGTGAAACGACAAGACGGCACAATCCTCACCTTGCGTCGGACTTAACATACCCGTCTCGCCTTTATGGGTGCGTACCTCAATCGGGAAATGCGAGTTTTTATTGTCAGCAAGCAGAAGCTCATTGACCTCGGTGATACAGGCGTCAAAATCAGACAGCTTAATGAAGTATTCTGTCTCATTAAACTTTACCCCACGTGGTGTGGGAAACACTTCATAACTGTAGCCTTCACGATGTGCGTTAGGCACCGAGCTAGCCGAAATTTGACTGACCTTTTTAGTCAATTTAGGATTCATTCTTGCCATTTCAGACAACATATAAAAGGCACCATTTAACATGACAATACTGTCAAAGTGGTCTTTAATTTTTTGTCCGCGTGTCATTGGTTTCGGCTCGATCACGGATAATGTCTTTTGCTGAAGTTTATTAGTACCGGGAAACAAAAACCATTCCATATGCCGATGGTTACGTGCCATCTCATGAAATCCTGCCAGCCCCTCATCGAACTCTAAGCGCTCATTTGACTCTTTAAGTCCGTACAGATTGACTACCCGAAGGGTTAATTTTGTAAAGATACCAAGCATACCTAAGCTGGCATGTAAGGCATTGCCTAATTCATCGGTTTCAGGGTCTCCTCGGCGATGAGTGTGTCGCTCTCCTTTACCATCTACCCACTCCCATGCCACCACTTGATTTGCCACAGAACCTAAGGTAATACCTGTACCATGGGTCGCAGTACTCACCGCACCAGCAATGGTCTGTGCCTGAACATCTCCCATATTCTCTAATGCCAGGCCATGTTCGCGTAAGGCATCACCGATTTCATAAAGATAAGTACCGGCATGTAACGTCGCTTCTTTGGCATCTTTATCCACAGATATAAGTCCGCGCATACTGTCTAAGCTTATAGCAATCTCTTCTGGTTTTGCACAGCCGCTAAAGGAGTGCGCCGCGCCAGTGACACGTACTCGTTTATGATCTGCACGTGCTTGCTTAATAATCTGCTGTATCTCTTCTACCGATGATGGGGTTAATTTTTGTTCTGGCTCAGCGGTCACATAGCCAACCCAATTTTCCCATTTAGCATTACCTTGCCATTGTTTTAATGAAAACACTTTCCCTCTCCTCGATATGTAAACATAGCACTGGCAAAGCCTTCTGCCTCATGTTGTGGCTTTGAGTCTCGATAGCATATCAGCTCATTAAAATGCTCACATAGCTCACCCGCTTTTGCATGGCGACACCACACCACATCGCCAATACTTGGTCTATTACTTGTCGTTTTATCAGAATTAAAGTGCTTAGCATCTACCATCAAGGGCGTTTGTACCTCCCCAAAACCTTCATCAGTCAAGATGGATAAACCTGCTGGATAGTGCACCACAGGCGCTTTATCAATACCAGAAGCTCCTGATGCGATAAATCCTCCCCCGTGACAAGTTACCACTCCTTTTTCAGGTTGGCGTGTCACAGGTAATATAAATCCTGCGGCCGGCTTAAATTCGCTCATACTGTCCATATAGTCGAAGTAAGCGGGTTTATAATACGCTGAACCTACTGTGATCTCGGTCACTTCTGGCTGGGCGCTAGTAAAGTCCATACTACCGCTACCCCCACCATTGACAATCTCCAATGAATACCCTTGTTTGGTTATCCAGTTGACCAATGACCCACGCCGTTGACTGACCTGTTTTTTTGAGCGGTTTTTTAATAGTCGTATTGCAGGGGCTAACAACGTTTTATTGGGCAGTTGCTCTGACAATCCAGCAATTTGTGCCTCATAGCCCATCACTGCCACAATTTTAACACCCGCCAAAGATTTGGCTTGCTTAAGGAGCTTTTTGACGTCATTTTTTTTAAGTAGCTGCGAGCGTTTGGTCCCAAAATATAGCTTTGGTAGTGGCATAGACATATTAATATCTAGACAGACTTTGATAGTACTGCCGTGTTTTTTACCAAGCTCACTTAATACGTTTAAATGCTCAATTCGATCTGCCATCCAAATCATGGTGGCATTTTGCTTGGTATAGGGTATGGTTTTGGCGACATTTGACATATCTAGGGTAGGATAAGCACAGAGGATATTGTCAAAGCCATTTTCTAACAAATATACTGACTCTGCTGCACTATAGGACATTAACCCGATAAAATTTGGTGTTTTAGCTTTGATATAATTAAGGACATCAATTGAGCGTATTGATTTGGTGGCGATACGCAGGTTCACCGCCTGCGTTTTTTGATTGACCAATCGAATATTATGATCGAGTGCATCCATATCTAGCCAAGCACTCACAACTGGGTCTGGGTAAATATTGGCAAAATCCATTTTGCTTTCCTTTTATGGATAGTAATAGAAATACCCCGTTCTCAACTTTTTTAAACTTATTGTAGGCTGGTGGTTTTAGCCCAGCAAATCAAGACCTTTAATAAAAATGCTGGGCTAAAGCCACAGCCTACGTTAAGAGTTGAGAATGAATAATAGAAATAAAATTTGTCAGTCGTTATAAGATTATGAGTTTAAGGGTAACCTCTTAATCTTAAATAATGAACAGTAAGAAAAGTTTTAACCAAAAAAGCAATCAACAATTGTAAAAGTACAAAATTATATACAAAATAAGTAGCGTATGGTGTAGCGAAGCAAAATCTCCATTCCAAGGTTCAGCTACTGCCCTAAGACCATTTGATATAAACTTACAGCATTATAACAAGCCCATTACCATGTTATACCACAACTAGAAATTAACCTATCGAGGAAAGCAAGTCAAAACCGACAAATCAAACACGAAAAATAGTAGGTTCAAGGAGCCTGACCAAGCATATCAAGGATAGGTTATCTCATTAAAAGATATTATAAATCTTCAAAATGACGTTGAATGTAAGCTTGACCTTCCTCATCTAAACACTCCGCCATACTTCGGCTCCAGTTTGGATTTCTATCCTTGTCAATGAGCAATGCCCGTACACCTTCACTAAAGTCGGGATAATTAACACAGTGCAGCGCCACATTGGTCTCTAACGCCATCACTTCACTTAGAGATAAATTATGTGCGCGCTGGTACATCTCGTAAGTTATTGCCTTAGTGACTGGGCAGCCATAACGATAATTACCTAACGCTGCTTGGAACCACTCACTATCTGCAAACTCTGGATAAAATTCTTTAAGCGCAGTATCAGACTGCATCACCTCATCGATTTTATCAAGTCCGCCACAGTTCATAAGCTTTTGAATGGGCTTCATGAATTTGGCTACATTACTTGGGGCAAAATGAGTGTCATTAGCCGAGATTAAACTAAATTGATTTAGTGCTGATGACGCAATTTTATGCAAATCTCTGCTTAGGCTATTTTTAGACTGTAGATTTTCACAATCTTGTTTTGAAGTATTTAGTTGCAGTGCACTGTGCCATTCTGCTTCGCATAGATGCTGAAGCATTTTATCAAAGTCTTGGCTATTGGCTTTATAATCCGCTAAATTACATAGCAGGGCATCATTGGCATTGGCATCTGCACCCGTTAAACCCATAAACAAACCAGTTTTGGCAGGAAATCGCTGTAAAAACCAACTGCCAGTTGCATCTGGAAACAGTCCAATATTCACCTCAGGCATTGCCGCCCGTGTGGTCTCAGTCACAATTCGGTGACTGCTGCTGCTTAGCACACCCATGCCACCACCCATCACGATGCCCGTACCCCAAGTAATGATAGGCTTATTGTATTCATGCATTTGAGTATCTAAGTTGTATTCATTGTCAAAGAATTCTATCGCTTCTTGAGGCGCAATACCTTCCCCATCCCACTGCTGTCTTGCGGCAAACAACTGTCTAATATCGCCACCCGCGCACAATGCCCGATCACCTGCTCCCCGAATCACAACGGCGACTAGGCTTGCTTCATCTTGCCATTGAGTCAATGTGGCACTCATTCGCCGGCACATATTAGTAGTCAATGCATTCAAAGATTTCTCACGATTTAGTACCACCAAACCTATTTTCAAATCATGTTTAATATCGATTTCTTCAAATAAAACCTCTTCGTCGTTATTCGTTTTATTAGCTTGCGGTTGTGAATCACTATTAATTGGTTTGTGTTGTAAGTTGTCGCTAGTGCCCATTTTACTTTTTACTTCAATCCCTGATTCTAACGCTTTAATTTTCTTTAAATCTTCTTGTTCATTTTTCATATTTTCGCTTGCCCCAGCTAAATAATTTGGTAAATGAATATACCATATCAGAATAAAATGTTAACAAAATTAAGCAATTAATTTTCAATTTATGTCATTAGTGAATGTAGTGCTTACGATCCGTCTTTCAGTACTTTTGTTACTATTATTTTTTTAGATGTTTAACTGGGTAATAAACAGTGTCGTTAGTGTAGTTAAGCCTAATTCTTAGTGCATGGCTGTTCACTTTCGTATTCTTTTAAGGTATGCTACTTATTATTAAGTCTAATTACTCTATTTTATTAATTTAGTCCATTTGTTAGGTGTCTTATGTTAGGTGTCTTAATTTTTTAATACTGGCTAATACCGGCTTATATCGGTTGATTATATGATTATAATACTTGATTAAATTATTTATTAATCATTATGCATTAACTCAGTTTTAACCGTTATAGTTTTAATTTTTCTATAGTATCTAATGTGATTGCTTTTGACGTTTATTGTCATCTATACTCCGCCTTAATTTTTATTCGCAAGGAACGCTTATAATATGCACTTTAGCAAAATCAACCTTTTCAATAAGACCCCTCTAAAAAATCATTTGTCGGCGTCTAGTATCGATTCTATTTTATTAGGTAGCAAACGACTTATAAACTCTATTGTAAACGCTTTGCCTCTCGATGACCTGTTCAACAGAGACTCAAACATCCTTTCGACTTCAAGTACAACACATACTAAAAAATTAAACTATCAGCCAAACCTTAATCTTGGTGGTAAGACGGCTGTATCAGATGGTGAATCTGTTCACAGTGAAGACGCCGCTGATGATGCTTTATTAAAAGAGCTTGCCTTTAAAAATGCCCCTATAAACTGGATACCTGCGACAGTATTGGTTGCCACTCCTATAGCTGCAGCAATTCTCGCGCCCTGGTATTTAGCCACTCACACAGTCAGTAAGCCTGTTTGGATGGTAACCGGTGCTGTGGCAATATGGACGGGCTTGAGTATCACGGCAGGCTACCATCGACTGATGTCACATCGTGCTTACAAAGCCCATCCTGCAGTTCGAAACTTTTTCTTAGTAGGTGCCACGCTAGCAGTTCAAGGTTCTGCTTTTGATTGGTGTTCAGGTCATCGCACTCATCATCGATATGTTGATAATCCTATGGATGATCCTTATTCTGCTAAGCGAGGGTTTTGGTTTAGTCACATTGGTTGGATGTTACGCAATTATCCTAGTGGCGATTTTGATTATAAAAATATTCCAGATTTAACCAAAGATAAACTCCTACAGATTCAGCATAAATACTATGGCATTTGGGTTGTCGTGGCGAACGTTGGACTTATTGGTGCCATTGGTTGGCTAATCGGTGATGTATGGGCAACCTTGCTTTTCGCGGGTCTGGTTCGTTTAGTGATAAACCATCATTTAACCTTCTTTATCAACTCCTTATGCCATATGTATGGTACTCGTCCTTATACGGATAGTAATACTGCACGTGACAACTTTATCTTAGCAATACCAACATGGGGTGAAGGCTATCATAACTATCATCACTTTTTCCAATATGATTATCGTAATGGGGTGAAATGGTGGCAGTATGATCCAACAAAATGGTTAATTGCGCTGTTGGCAAAAGTTGGACTGGCATCAGATCTACGGGTGGTTGATAATATGAAAATCAAGCATGCTGAGGTTGAGATGCAATTTAAAAACGCCCAAAATAAAATCAACTCAATAACAGATGAAAGCGGACTGGTGAGTGA
Organism: Psychrobacter sp. CX5; assembly: GCF_057621535.2. Lineage (NCBI taxonomy): Bacteria > Pseudomonadati > Pseudomonadota > Gammaproteobacteria > Moraxellales > Moraxellaceae > Psychrobacter > Psychrobacter sp. CX5. The sequence goes on from NZ_CM177735.1 coordinate 2,950,132, forward strand.
CTTTAATTTATCTCGTCAGTTTCAAAACTTTACGGACCGTATCCATTTTGAGTATCAGTTATTTGACGATACTGTCAAACAATGGCAAGCTCTTAAAACCAAAGCCGTGCAGATGAAAAAAGCTGAATTTTCTGAGCGTTTGCATGATGTCGATGAACAACTCAAAGATCAGTACAAGATTATTTCAAAGCGAATTAATAGCCATAATACTAATTTAAAGCAGGCATTTCGCACTATAGGTCTTAAAACTCTGTAAGAGTGTTATCCTGCAGACTTTAAGACCTTGGCGACAATATCTATTTTTGCTAATCTTACAAATTTTATCAACTGTCTCCAACCCTTCACAACAGTGAAGGGTTTTTTTATGACTATCAACGTGTTGACTCAAAGCGTCACAATTTAATGAGTACTCGTGACGCCCTAGTAATGTTGTGTCGTTTTAAAATCGGATTGTCATTATATCCGCAACACTCACACCACAATTTTAATGACCATAGTTTGTTACAATAAGTTTTTAAAATAAGGTCTAAAGGTCTAAAGGTCTAAAGCTCTAAATGTTAAATTCCAAATAAACTCTAATGATCAAACAGATTTTAATTTATCCAATAGACTGACCATCCTTCTTAACATTAATTATTTATACTAATTATTAACGCTAATTATTAAAGCTAATTATTAACATTCATCAATAACTCTCTTCAATAAAAAAGACACTATGCAATTTAATAACAGTTATGCCACATTAGATCCTCGCCTGTTTAACAAACAACCGCCTACGCCTTTAAACAATCCTAAGGCCGGGCATTTCAATCCAATCGTGGCAGATGATTTGGGTTGGGATGAAAATCCTGATCTCATGGAAAATTGGGTTGAAATTTTGGCTGGAAAATATGTTCCCGAGGGCTTTGAGCCATTAGCTATGGCCTATGCTGGTCATCAGTTTGGTCAATGGGCGGGACAACTGGGTGATGGTCGTGGTTTATTGATGGCTCAAGTGATCAATAAGGACGGCAAAATGACAGATTTGCACCTTAAAGGCGCTGGGCTTACTCCCTACTCTCGCATGGGTGACGGTCGCGCTGTCTTACGTAGTACCATACGAGAGTATTTGTGCGGTCATGCCATGTCATCACTAGGCTACCGCTCATCAAACTCTTTAGGATTCATTACGTCAGATACCAATGTGCGTCGTGAAACGATGGAGAAAGGTGCTGCTCTAATGCGGGTTGCTGACAGTCATGTGAGACTCGGTCATATTGAGTGGATTGCAAGCTTTGCACCTGACCTGCTCGTCAGCTTTACAAAATATATGATTGAAACCTACTATCCTGAATTAACCACCTCTGATACACCAGTCACTGATTTTATAACTAAAGTTATCAGTAATACGGCAAAGATGATTGCTGATTGGCAACTTATTGGCTTTGCACATGGGGTGATGAATACGGATAATCTATCTATAACTGGTGCAACTTTAGATTATGGACCCTTTGGGTTTTTAGAAAGATTTGATCCTGCATGGATCAATAACCATTCAGATTATACGGGTCGCTATACCTATCAAAACCAACCTGCTATTGGTCATTGGAACTTAAATATTTGGATGATGCATTTTATGCAGCTCTCAGGCAAAGCAATATTTGAGGGTAAAAAAGAGACTATATCGCGTGAAACGCTCGCCACTTGTTTGTCCAGTTATGAAGCTGAATTTATGCGCCACTATCAACAGGGGATTTGTCGTAAGCTTGGCTTGCCATGGGAATTTATGGCCTCTGAAGAGGGTGTAGGGCTGTTATCTGAAGATATTCCTGATGACGTGTCTGTAGACCTCTCATCAAACATTAACGCCACATTAACGCTGGCTTTTGAATTTTTAGAAATAATAGAACAAAATAAATTAGACTATACTAATACTTTTAGAGCACTAATTGCTATATTGCAACCTGATGATCATCCTTACGAGTTACAGCTTTTACAACGATTGGAAAGTGAACTTGATAATGAACAATTGCAAGTTTGGCAGCAGTGGCAAGAAACCTATTCAACCCATATCGATACCCTTTTAGCCAATAAAAACAAATCAACCGCTACTGCCTCTGTTGAAGATATTATTAAAACTCTTCAATCCTCTAACCCCGTCTATATTTTAAGAAATGCAATGGCACAGCGTGCTATTGACAAAGCTGAGACAGGTGATTTTTCAGAAGTCGATAGATTGTTTGATTTGCTTAAAACGCCTTATGAGGTTCAAGATATCGCTATCAATGCAGATATAACGCCACCTGATGCCGATGCTAAACCAATCGTCATTAGTTGTTCATCTTGATGCCCTACTATTTCATACAGTAACCGCTATATTGTCTTATTTATACAAAAACTTCACTGTCATCTTTGATTCACAAGCTATATTGTGTTGAATTATGTATAATTATGACTTCATTGATGACGCTTAGATATTTTGAATACTAGATATCTTTAAAAAGCGTCTTATTTGTTATAGCATTTTTATATGCATCTACGTTAATAACACGTCTACACATTTCGAGTCTCCCGTTTGCGGAATTCCTTTTTCAAATGATTATTGGTTTTTAAACATGAGCGATAACACTTCAAACACCACATCTACAGATTCAAATAGTATCAATGCGATGAATCAAGAGCAATTTGAGCAGTCCGCATTGCATTACCACGAGCACCCTATACCTGGTAAGATCTCTGTCACGCCTACTAAGCAAATTGCAAACCAGCATGACTTAGCCCTGGCTTATTCGCCAGGTGTTGCCGTTCCCTGTTTAGAAATTCAAAAAGATCCTAAACTGGCTGCTAAATATACGGCACGTAGTAATCTTGTTGGTGTCATTACCAATGGTACAGCGGTATTGGGTTTAGGTAATATAGGGCCACTAGCCTCTAAGCCTGTCATGGAAGGTAAAGGGGTTTTATTCAAGAAATTTGCAGGGATTGATGTATTTGATATTGAAGTGGCTCAGAATGATCCAGATAAGTTTATCGAAGCCGTTGCCGCGCTTGAGCCTACCTTTGGCGGTATTAACCTAGAAGATATCAAAGCACCGGAATGTTTTAAAATTGAGCGTGAATTGCGCGAACGCATGAATATTCCAGTCTTTCATGATGACCAACACGGTACTTCGATTATCGTTGGTGCGGCTCTTATTAATGCATTGCAATTAGTCGATAAGTCTATTGAAGATATCAAAGTCGTCTGTTCAGGCGCTGGTGCAGCAGCTATCTCTTGCTTAGATCTCATCTGCGCCTTAGGGGTTCAGAAATCAAATATCTATATGTCCGACTCTCGCGGTATCGTCACCACGAAGCGTGAAAACTTAGATGAAAGTAAACAGCGCTATGCACGTGATACTGAAGCAACTAGTTTAAACGATGTCATTGATGGCGCCGATATGTTCTTGGGTCTATCTATGCCAGGCATATTAACTGCAGATATGGTCAAGCGCATGGCGCGAGATCCGATCATTTTTGCCTTAGCAAATCCCACCCCTGAGATTATGCCTGAAATTGCTCATTCTGTTCGCAGTGATGTGATCATGGCAACAGGTCGCTCAGATTATCCTAATCAGGTCAACAATGCCTTATGCTTCCCTTATATCTTCCGTGGTGCACTGGATGTCGGCGCGACGACTATTAATGAAGAAATGAAAATTGCTTGTGTGTATGCTATTGCTGCTATGGCACACGTTGAAGCGACACCACTGCAAGGTCAAAAATATATTGATACTAGCAAGACATTTGGCAGAAATTATCTAATACCTGGTCCACTTGAACCTAACCTCATTATTGAAATTGCCTCAGCCGTTGCTAAAGCGGCGATGGACAGTGGTGTTGCCACACTACCTATTGAGGACTTTGACGCTTATCGCCAGAAGTTATCTGCCTTTGTCTATAACTCTGCCTTTGTTATGAAACCTTTGTTTGCACGTGCTAAAGAAGATCCAAAACGTATCGTGTACTGTGAAGGTGAGGATCCAGATATACTACGCGCTGTTCAGGTAGTGGTAGACGAAGGATTGGCTTATCCAATATTAGTGGGTCGCCCCGCGATAATTGAGTCACAAATTAATGCCCTTAGCTTGCGTCTAAAAGACGGTGAAAACATCGAGATCGTTAATCAAGATGACGATCCGCGTTACAAAGATTATTGGCAGTTCTATTACAAAAAGAATATGCGTAAAGGCGTCAGCATTGAGTTGGCTCGTCGTGATGTGCGCCGTAAAACCACCCTTATTGGCTCGTTATTGGTCGAAAAAGGCGATGCTGATGGTATGATTTGTGGTACGTTCAGTCATTATCATTTGCATCTAGACTATGTTCGTAGAGTGATTGGAAAACTTGAGAATGTTTCAGACTTTTACTCAATGAACGCCATATTAATGCAAAACCGCAATTTATTCATTGCAGATACCTACATTCATGAAGACCCAACAGCTGAGCAGCTTGCCGAAATGACTGTGTTAGCGGTTCATCAAATGCGCCGCTTTGGCATCACTCCGCGTGTTGCCCTACTATCGCATTCTAATTTTGGTAGCTCTGACCGCGATAGCGCAGTAAAAATGCGTAAGGTTTATGAATTACTCACTGATATGAATGTCGACTTTGAATTTGATGGTGAAATGCATGGTGATGCAGCGCTTGATAATCGCATTCGTGCGCATGACTTCCCGCATAGCGTGTTACAAGGTCCCGCCAATTTATTAATCATGCCAACTCTCGACGCTGCGAATATTGCCTTTAACTTAGTTAAAACGGCCACAGGTAGTGCGTCTATCGGACCTATCCTGCTTGGAGCGAATAAGCCTGTACATATTTTGACGCCTTCGGCAACTGCTCGCCGTGTGGTGAATATGACCGCACTAGCAGTCACTGAAGCTCAAGATATTGATGCGAATAACAGCTAAGACTCTCCCAAGCGCTAATTCATCCTTTTCATAAACCGTACCATCATTTTAATGAAGATACGGTTGACATAAAAAGCCAGCATTTGCTGGCTTTTTTCTGCATAATTCATTTCTGCATAATTCATTTCTGCATAATTCATTTCTGCATAACTACTTTCTGCATAACTACGTCATAAAATTAAGATCTTAGACCAACGCTAGCTCTAAACCAAATTAGGTCGATAAGTCCGAGCGTAATTCATAAAAAGCAACCATTACTCCATTCTTAACTTTTAACGTAGGCTGTGGCTTTAGCCCAGCATTTTTGATTAAAGGTTTTGATTTGATGGGCTAAAAGCACCAGCCTACAATGAGTTTAAATAAGTTGAGAACAGGGTAACCATTAGAATCTGTAAAACTGATTTAGATAGGTTGTTTTATGTATAAGGTATTATTTTGTCAATCCTGGCAGACTCAAAACACCGACGTCGCTAAAGGAGTGCCTTAAACCTATTATTATTAATACGAGTACTATTACCAGCATAAAACCATGTAATATCATAGAGTCAAAAAGAGAAGTGATTGCGGGCTGTGTATCTCTTATTACATTGTAAAGATCTTCCTCAGAGTCATCATATTTATTTGACTCTTCGAACCTTTGCATAGAGTCTATAAAGTATTCAATATACCAGTCTGACCAACTGAGCGGTTTAAGTGGTAAAAATTGCTGTATTTCATTACAATGAGAACGCTGAGGGGAATGCTGAAAGCTTGGATGATCAAGATTCAAACAGCGCATACACCAAGTACTAAATTTATAGTTATCAATAGCTTGCAGTAAGATAACTTTAAGCTGTTTATGACGTTTATCTTTAAAGATTTTGGACATTAAAATTAGTACGACTTTTTTTTCACCTTCTAGACACTGAAAAAAATAGTTATGGTCATTGCATAACAACCCTTTAATATTATTTCTTTTATTATAATCTTCCGCACTTTTTTGTATTTGTTGAAATAAATTTGGATCTGATCTGCCTTTTTTGCTAATTTTACTTGAATACACCAGTCTAATTAAATCGTTATCTTTAAGATTAGCTACGGAGCTTTCTAAGTCTTTAAAATCTGAAATGATCACAAGTATTAACTCCTTGCTGCTAATTTATAATCAGGGTAGTTAATAGGATGGTTAATAGGGTAGTTTATAGGGTGGTAAGTAGGAATTTAAGTCATAACGATCATGAGTCTAATAAATCGCTTATTAATTATTCAAAGACATCTTTATTTAAAAAATACTGACCTTTAGTAATGTATTATAACAAATATCATCATCAGCAATACATTAAATAAATTTAGTACACATTGAATTTTACTAATGAAAACTGTAATGATTCAAATATTTAATAATAATTAATGATATATTTTATACCGTGATCATCTGTCGATTAGACATCTATATTTTAAGGAGCATAATGCACGTTTATATAGTAGGTGGCGCTGTTCGTGACAAGCTTTTGCAACGACCTATTACGGACAAAGACTTTGTAGTCGTAGGAGCTACTCCAGAAGATATGATAGCCGCTGGCTTTCTTCAGGTTGGAAGTGATTTTCCTGTCTTTTTACATCCAAAAACCAGAGCAGAGTATGCCTTAGCTCGAACTGAACGTAAGTCTGGCAAAGGTTATAAAGGCTTTGAAGTATATGCATCACCTGAAGTCACTTTAGAACAGGATTTATTACGACGTGACTTAACCATTAATGCCATGGCGATTGAAGTTAAAGGACTGGAGAATGACACCCCCATTACTGGAGAAGTCATAGATCCTTATGGCGGACAACGAGACATCAAAGATAAGATGCTTCGCCACGTTTCAGAAGCCTTTTGCGAAGATCCTTTAAGAGTACTACGTATTGCTCGATTTTATGGGCGATTTTATGAACCCTCTTCTAATCATAACTTTAGTATTGCACCTGATACCTTAAAGCTCATTCAAACCATTAATAAAAACGACGAGCTTCAGCATTTAACGGCAGAGCGAGTATGGCAAGAGACAAGTCGCGCATTCATGCAACCCTCGCCTCAAGCTTTCCTTGACTGTTTAATACAGATAGGCTCCCTACCCTATATCATGCCAAACCTGGCTTCTGCTTTAACTGAAGCGCCAGTAAAACAGGGTGTGTTTAAAGCATTACAACTATCAGGACAGATGAGCTTAGCCTTGCATCAGCGTTGGGCTATTTTGATGGTTAGTTTTGCAAATTATCTATTTAATGACTTTGATAATAAGGCAGTATCTTCTGACATCTTAACGGTAGATGAAACTTGGTCTAAAGACTTAAGGCAACTGGGTATAAGTTTAAAAGTACCTAAGAAAATGACTCAATTTGCCAATGCCTATGCGGAGAATTATCCCTCTTTGTATCTTTACCCTCATAGTTCAGCTGAGTCAATCGCTACCTTAATCGCACATACGAAAGCGGATAAAGCATCTAATGATCTCTTAGAATTAATGCAAGTTCACAAGGTTATTGAACTGGCTTGCCAGCAACTTCAATTTGAACGATATATTCAAGCTTATAACAGTGTTACTATCAATGACATTAATAGTGAATTAACGGGAAAAGCAATTGGGGATGCTTTGGCTGTAGAAAGAATCCGCTCTATTGAGAAAATCATGTAATTTATTCGAGATTTTTTAGCACCTTATGCTTGCAAATTTAAAAAATTCAGGTATTATAATGCGTCTAATTAAGCACTTTGATCGCTTATTATTAGGGCCCATAGCTCAGTTGGTTAGAGCAGAGGACTCATAATCCTTTGGTCGTAGGTTCAAGTCCTACTGGGCCCACCATATTTCTAATACTGATAGACACTGCTAGACATTAAAGGCTTACCGTTATATTCGGTAAGCCTTTTTTTTATTTAGGTTGTTCTCTTTTTAGGATTCTAGATAACTCATAGAGCGTCTAGGCAATCCAATGGTAGTACTACGTTAGTAAGCTTGATGAGATGTATAAATTATTGCTCAGTAAACATAATTTATAAAAGCATATGGGAGAATGACATCCTCATAAAGGATACTATCCGCCTACCCCTACATACGCTTTGTTCACAAATTAATATACTTTTCTATAAAACTACGTTTTCACTGGTAATAGTGTTACCAATCATTATTATTCAAAGGCAGTGTCTTTCATTTACTGGTTATCAATCTTCGCAAGATGTAAAGGAGCCTGACTTATTAATACAGATTGGCGTCCCGGTGGATGTATTACTGACCCACGCCTTACCCCGCTTGAAAACAAAAGGTTGAACCCCGCGATAACTGCCACGACTTGTTCGATCTACTGATGACTCGCTAAATTTAAGCGGAATAGCAATCTTACCTGTAGTATTAACAAATCCCCAACTGTTGCCTTGACGAACTCCTGCCATCCCTTCAGAAAATGCCATGACCTGATTGAACATGAACGGCGTCAAAGGTTCTCCGTCTAGATTAACAAAGCCCCATTTACCTTCTCTCAGTTCTGGTACCCAAGGACCTTTATTGCTTGAAACGTTAGTAGACTGCTTAACATTTGACGCACTATTCTGGCGAGTAGATGCAGAAACATTACTGCTTTTATTATTAGGAACATTTGTCTTTTTCGCCACCCCTTCATTTGCTGCAGTTTTATTTGATTCTGTATTGTTATTATCTTTTTTAGACACTCTATTGTTTTGGGTTTCCATTCTCGCAACAGCTTTCGCTTCAGCTTCTTTAGCTTGAGCCTTCGCTTTCTCTATTTCAGCCCGTTTTTTTTCGTCCGCTAACTTTTTGGCTTCAGCTAACTTTCTCTTATCAGCAATGGTATCACCTTCAGGTTTGGTTTCATTTTCTGAGTCAAGTGCTTCATTATCTTCAGCGATGTCCGATTCCTTGCTCTGAGATTCTTCTTGATCAACTATAGCAGCCTCTGGCAAGACGTCTTCCTGACTCATATTAATATCATTGTCAGTCGTTAACTTTGAATCTGATAAAGCGGATTGATCAGATTCAATTCGTGTACCCTTATCGATGGTTTTCGAATTATTTGAAGTCTCTGAAGATTGCTCTGAACTTAAAGAGTCCTTAGAGGGAGATTGGTTAAAATAAGCGACAGATGATAAAATTAAGCCTCCAATTAAAACTAAACCTATCCCCCCTAACCACACCTTATTATTGGAAGATTGCTCATTTATTTGTGGAGTAGGATCTGGCGAAGCAGGTGACGATATATTGACGCCAAATAAAGCATGTTGAGTTTCTTCAACAGATTGATACCTCTCTGACGCTTTAAACGCTAAATTTTTATCGATAACGTCCAATAGATTATCAGGGTATGTTTCTTTGATTGCTTTAATATCTGATAGAGGCAGTATTGGCATACCATTGGATCTTTCTATAGCATCTGCAATTGTTTTACCTGTGATAGCTTGGTACATACATGCAGATAAGCTATAGAGATCAGAGCTTTCATTATACTGAGGTAAGCCTTGGCAAGTCTCTATAGGGGCATAAGGCTCGGTTGATACCTCCTCTAAATATTTATATTTTAAACCTATGAGTTGCTTCGCAGCCCCAAAATTAATCAGAACGGGGGCATTATCTTCAGTGATTATAATATTTGAAGGGGTTATATTTAGATGTAGAAGTCCTTTACTATGGCTATACTTTAACGCTTTTAATAGTGGATAAAAGATTGTTTCAACAGCTTGAGAACTTGGATAGTGATGACTTTCCATCCAATCTTCTAAAGTTGTACTCCCAAGATAAGGCATAACATAATAAAGGGTACCATTTGCCTCAATAAGCTCTGTCACCTTTATAATATTTGGATGGTCAATCTCATTTAATAATTGTGCCTCTTCCTTGAATCTTTTCAAGCCCCATCCGAATGACTCAATGTCAGAGCCATTTCCGATGACAGCTATTGAATCAGTGTCTCTTAAAGCAGTCTTAGGGTAATATTCTCTAATAGTATGAAGTTTATTCGAACCATTAAAGCTTACGAGATAAGTAATACTTATTGAATCATTACCTAACTTATCAAGTATTTTGTATTTATCTTGAATTAAATAGCCTGTTGGCAACCCTTGTATATTTTCTATCGACATTTATTTTTTCCACTTGCTGAAGACAAGACCCCTTAATGAATATAGGCTTGACATTTGTAGGCTAAATTGATTTAAATTTTATAATACTTGAAGCAAACTATTTAAATAAATTAAATTAAGTATTAAAAAATTTTCTACCCTATTATAGTGAAAATTGTCACACATGTGAAATATTTCTAGTTAAACTAATTATTACTCTTTTGTTGGCTGGTGCTTTTAGACCAGCGAATCAATTCTTTAATCAAAAATGTTGGGCTAAAGCCACAACCTACCTTAAGAGTTGAGAATGGGGTACAAAAAACATTTTATCCAATTATGAAAGTATCAACACTTAGGCATATCAGGAAATTTAAGCGTTTGATTGGAAGGTAGCGTCCATAATTCTACACGGCGGTTTTTATCGCGTCCTAAGTCGGTAGAGTTATCACCGACTGGTGCTTGTGCTCCCATACCCTGTACAATATCTGCTTTAACACCGTATTTTTCGAGTTCTCTTGCTACTATAGCGGCACGATCCACTGCAATTTGATTATTAATACACTCTCTACCTTTATTATCAGTAAACCCGACCAATGCAAATTTCACATTAGTACCTTCCACCCTCGTTTGATTTAAACGCTCAACAACCCTTCTTAATGACTGTTTTGCCTTGTTATCAAGCTCACTGCTGCCAGAAGAGAATCTAAAATTGGTGTCCATGCGTTTGCCTGACTGACACAGTGTTTTATAACCCGCGTTATTACTGTCGTCACATCGTTCTTGGCTCACTTTTACCAAGTCAGGCATAACATCAATAAATCCAACGTTACGAACTATTGTTTGCCCCTCTTTGGATAAGGTGAAATTCGCCAAATGGCGTGCTGCTGAATCAGCCTTTTTGGGGAGGTATAGATACAAGCGTCTTGATAGAGGATAGTCTTCCGTTGAAATGGTGAATGAGGTTGGCAACAGTGCTATAGAGTCTGCGCTGGCTGCTATGGCTAATGCTTTTGCGCTATTAATATAAGGCAGACCTATGTAACCAATCGCGCCTGCGTCATTGCTGACAGTATCCGACAGCTGCGCACTATCTTCAAAGGCGGTGGCCTTAGCGCCTTTTTCAGTTTTCATAACGAGACTATCAAAGGTATCACGCGTACCTGATTTCTCATCACGAATGTAAAGGTTTATTGGCTGGTCATCTCCACCGACTTGAGACCAATTCGTTATTCTTCCTGTGAAAATATCTGTTAATTGACCAATGGTAAGGGATTTTATTGGGTTAGATTGACTGACAATAACGGCAATACCATCAAGTCCAATGACAATCTCTTGAGCATCACTGGTCATGTTACCGAGCCCAGCATCAGCTAGCTGCTTAACTTCTTCTGCCTTAATTTGTCTAGAACTCATTGCGAGCTGAGCCTGCTGATTGAGTAATGCAGTAATACCTGTACTTGAGCCATGACTCCCTAAGTCAATGGCATGTTTATCGCCATCTTCACCAATATAGATGAACTTTTTATCCTCTAAGCCAATCGAGGCAAAACCAAGTGGTGATGAATTATTGTTTTGATAATAAGTCTCTAATAACTTAGGCATCAATACAGACCCAATAGTATTCGATCCTTGAATATTCATTACCGCCTTGATATTACGATAGTCATTTGGGTCCAACTTAGGTGTGGAGATACTATCTGAACTTGACGACTGGCTACTTAATCCCCCACTCGAACTATTGCTGTTAAACATAGACATGCCAGCGTAAATTAAACCCGCGATACCAATCAGAGCCAAAATACCGATCAGACTTTTTTTGAGAAGTGGCGATTGATTGCTGATGTTGACTACTTTAGAGGGAGCTGATCTAGAAGGGTTAACTCCTAACAATCCATGTTGAAACTCTTCAACGGATTGATTTCTATCACTGGATTTAAAAGCTAAATTTCTGTCTATCGTGGTAAGTAGGTTTTTAGGATATTTAGATTTGATGGCCTCAATATCCGTTAAAGGTAGCAAGGGCAAACCTTTAGATCTATCAATAGCTTCTGGTATCTTTTGACCAGTGATGGCTTGATACATACAAGCAGCAATACTGTATAGATCAGTGCTAGCACTAAGGTTGGTAGTATTGGTGTATAGCTCGATAGGCGCATAAGGCGCAGTTAAAGCCGTGTCTAAAGATTTGGTTTTGGTTGTAAAACCGAACCTTGCATTGGCAAAGTTTGTCAGTATCGGAGTGTCATCTTCAGAAAATACAATGTTCTCTGGTTGGATATCAGTATGCAATAGACCCTTTTGATGAACACCGTTTAACCCCTCCAAAATTGGGTAAAAGACATCTTCAATCTTCTGAGCGCTAGGATATGGGTTGTCTTGCATCCAGTCCTTTAAGGTATAATTACTTACATAGGGCATAACGACATATGCAGTGCCATTATCTTTAAAGATAGCTTCAACTTTAACAATGTTGGGATGACTAATGTCTGCTAATAGCAAACCTTCTTCGTAAAAAGTATTTAGACCTTTATCAAAGTTAATATCTGAAGAATCAGGTTTATTAATCACTCGGTTTTGATCATCTCTCAAGGTAGAGGTGGGAAAAAACTCTTTAATGGTACACTGGCTATTAAATTTAATATTTTCAGCTAAATATGAAATACTATAACTATCCGAACCTAGTGTTTTTAAGATTTTATAGTTTTTATTTAATATAGTACCGGTATCAAGTGTGCGAAGAGTTGTTTTCAAAGTGATTAATCCATTATTAATATTATAGTCAAAGAACTTTAAAGTAGTCACAAGGCAACCGAGTTCAAGTATTACTGGAGTAGGCTTAACGAGTTTAACACCATGACTCTTTATAAGTATGCCGACTATATTTAGTTTAAAAAGAATCTCATTTAGATCTTTCACTTAAATAAATTATTTAATTTAGTCATTAATTTATTTAACTATTCCGAATATTATAAATAAAATAATTTAATGATGTTTGATGTTTTTGATTTAATTTACAAAAAATTTTAAATTAACTTTACTTAAATAACCAATATTAAAGTTTGGCATATGACTATCTTCCCTATTTGATGGTTACTGGATAAGAATTTAATAAAAAAAAGATAGTATTAGCAGATACTAATACTATCTTTTGTTATTAAAACTATTTAAAAAACATTAAGATCAAACCAAATAAAAGGTTGGCTTATTGAATAACCTTAATTACATATCCACTTTAAGTTTGTCCCAATACGTTTGATACAATGCCATAGTAGCGTCACCAACATCTTGACGAAATAAAGCATGACCGAGTTGCTCTTCTGGTGGATAAATAATGGGATTGTTTGCAGTCTCCTCGGGCATGAGTGCTATAGCAGACTTATTGGGTGTACCGTAGCCAATCTCTTCACTAATAACTGCAGCATTTTCTGGACGCAGTATAAAATCGATAAAGGCATATGCATTTTCAAGGTTCTTGGCATTTTTTGGAATGGCCATATTATCCATCCACATAATAGCCCCTTCTTTTGGATAGACGAAATCCAGCTCAGGCATTCCCTGATCTTGAGCCATGATGACCTCTCCATTCCACGCCAGCCCCAAATAAGTCTCCCCTTCCATAAACGGCATACGTGGTGCGTCAGAATTAAAGGTACGAACATTCGGCATCAATTTTGAAAGCTTCTCATAAGCCGCTTTAATATGATTTGGGTCTTGAGTGCTAGGTGGGAATCCTAAGGTTAATAGCCCCATGGTAAAGACATCACGTAAGTCATTCATAAGCATGACGCGGCCTTCATATTCAGGTCGCCATAGATCATCCCATGAGGTTATACCTGATTTATCAATACGCTGTGTATTGACCGCAATACCTGATGATCCCCATAAATAAGGAACACTAAATTTATTACTTGGATCAAACTCTGCATCTAAAAAAGTTGGGTTTAAATGCTTAAAATTTGATAATTTACTATGATCAATCGTCTCTAGTAAATTCTCTTTTCGCATCTTATCGACGAAGTCAGTCCCGGGGAATATGACATCATAGTTGCCACTTCCATTAGTCAGTTTAAGCTTGGCATACATGGCCTCATTCGAGTCAAAGGTACTATAAATGACATCAATACCGGTCTCCGCCGTAAACGCTTTAAGTACACTGTCAGAGATGTACTCAGTCCAGTTATAAACGTTGACCACATTTTTACCTACTGTATTACTCGTAGAGGACTGAGTGGTATTTTCAGTGTCAACATCTGAAGCATCACCATCTGAGGCTGAGTTGCGACGCTGGCAAGCCGTCAAACTCATGCTGGATAAGGCTAAAAGTCCTACACCTGACATGCCCAAAAAACGTCTGCGTGAATACCCGTTATTTAATGACATATGCGCTCCTTAACGTTTTTTGAGTAACAATAATTGTGAAATAACCAGACCAATTAACGAGACTGCCAATAAGATAGTGCCCACCGCATTGACTTCAGGCTTGACCCCTACCCGAACCATAGAGTAGATCTGTAATGGCAAAATCTCGAAGCTTGCCCCTGTATTAAAGGTAGATACCACCACATCATCAAGCGACAACGTAAACGCCAATACCCAGCCTGCCATCACTGCAGGCAGGATAATCGGTACCAGTACAGTACGGATCATAGTAAATTCACTGGCTCCAAGATCACGGGCGGCTTCAAGCACACTATTATCTAAGCTGCTTAATCTAGCTGAAACGGTAATCACCACAAAGGGCAGACAAAAGGTAATGTGTGCCAATAACAAGGTAACAAAGCCAAGCTCGATACCAATGATTAAAAACAGCGCCAATAATGAAATCGCCAACACAATCTCAGGCGACATCATTAGCACAAACAACAAGCTTTGTAAGACGCTTTTGCCCTTAAAGTCATAACGCTGAAACGACAAAGCTGTCAATCCGCCAATCACTGTTGTCACTGTTGCGGCAACCACCGCCAATAATACAGAATTAATCGCAGCCTGAATCATGGCTTCATTATTAAACAGCTCATGATACCAATTAAAACTAAAACCGCCCCAGTGATAACCGACTTTGGAGGCGTTAAACGAGAACACCACCATCACCAAGATAGGTGCAAACATCACCAAATAAATCAGGGTTAAATAGAGGCGTGCCAGCCATTTAAATAAACCACTCATACCCTACTCCCTAAGTCACTTCGTGATGGTCAGTTTTGCCGATACGCTTACTACTGGCGTAATAAGCGGCTATCAATATCGCCATGGTCAGTGTTAATAACACACTGGCAGCGGCACCAAATGGCCAATCGCGCGCATCTAAGAACTGCGACTTGATGATGTTTCCCACCAGTAAGTTACGTGAGCCGCCCAAGATATCAGCAACATAGAACATGCCCATCGCAGGCAGTAATACTAGCAGCACGCCCGAGATAATACCCGGTGTGGTCAATGGCAAGATAATATGCCAAAAGGTTTGATATTTATTGGCACCCAAGTCCTTTGATGCTAGGACAATATCCTCACGCAAATCAGTAAATACGGCATATAACGGCAATACCATAAACGGGAATAACAAATATACTAGCCCGCCAATTACTGCTTTCTGGGTATATAAAATTTGCAATGGCTCATCAATAAGTCCCATGCCAATTAATGCAGTACTTAACAGGCCGTTAGCGGCGACAATCAGCTTTACCGCATACAGACGTACCAAAGAGTTGGTCCAAAATGGAATGATTAATAGCAGCATCAAAAACGACTGCCATCGTTTGGAGGCACGGCTAATTAACCAGGCAAATGGATAGCCTAATATTAAACAAATAATAGTGGTAATGGCTGCCATGCTAAGCGAATGCAAAAACACTTTGACATACAGAGGGTCTACAAAGCGTAGATAGCTATCCAACGTCAAAGGCAGTGCTAAAAAGGTATCGTCATCACGGGTCAGAAAACTTGCCAGCACCACCAAGATATTAGGAATTAATGCAAAAATAATCAGCCATGCCCATATCACAAACAGGGTGACGCGCTGAAAGGTACGTCCACTATTTTTGTTATTGACTACCGAGGGGGTTGGTAAGGTTGATTTATTCATCAGGCAATATCCACTCCCAGCCGTCGACCCAGTCTACTCTGACTTCTTGGCCAAGCTTATAGTTGAAGTTCGGGTCATCTTCATTAAAATACTCAGAGGCTTTAATCTTATTGCCGTTTTGCAGCTCAATCACCGAATCAAGGGTACTGCCTTTATACGCACTGTCAATCACGTGTCCGACTAGACCATCATAGCCTTCGTTTAAATAGTAGACTCGGATATCTTCTGGGCGTAATAACAGGTTAATACTCTGCCCCACTTGCACCTCAAACTTCGGACGTGGCAAATCTCGTATCGGATGAAAACCCTCTTTTTGTTCGATAACTTCAACCTTAATACGGCTCTCATTCACCTCAAGTACACGCGCTTTGAATAAGTTGGTCTCGCCAATAAAGTTTGCGGTAAATAAGTTCGCCGGACTCTCATAAATACGAATGGGTGAATCGATTTGCTGGAACTCACCCGCTTTCATTACCGCAATTCTATCTGACATCGATAGCGCTTCTTCTTGATCGTGGGTTACGAACACAAAGGTAATGCCAAGCTCACGTTGCATTCTTTTTAACTCAGACTGCATTTGTACCCTCATCTTGGCATCTAGCGCTGATAATGGCTCATCGAGTAATAGCATCTTTGGACGATTTACCACGGCCCGAGCAATAGCGATACGCTGCTGCTGACCCCCAGATAAATCTTGCGCCCGTCGATTGATAGTGTGCTCAAGCTGCACCATCGCCAATGCTTCTTGCACCCGCGTCTTAATTTCAGCTTTCGGTACTTTTTTTAATTTTAAACCATAGGCAATGTTGTCAAACACATTCATATGTGGGAACAACGCATATTGTTGAAATACGGTATTGATAGGGCGCTTTTCAGCGGGTAATCTGGTGATATCGACACCATCTAACGCCATCGTGCCACTATCTGGCATCTCAAAACCGCCAATTAAACGTAATAAGGTGGTTTTACCACAGCCGGATGGACCCAATAAGGTTAGAAACTCACCATCGTAAATATCAAGATCAATACTCTTTAAAATTTGAGTACTGTCATACGTTTTGCTAATACTGCGAATGCGTAGCAATGATTTCTTTTCATCAATAACATCAGGTTTATTTGCGACAGATGAAACGGGAGACATTGAGGGGGATTGTAGCGTCATAGGGTCAGTCTCGTATCATGGGAAGGATGACGTAAAGCGCTATCCTACATGACCTGTTTTAAAAATCCAATAGTTAACCCTGTAATAAATTGCTTAGGACTGACGAAAATAACTGTATTAGGCTTTTAAAGGCAATTAGGTATTATTTATTAACCGTTTGACCCCTCCTTTGAGGCCGTCCAAACAGACAGACAGTCAAATAAATAATCCTCAGTTGATGTAAAGTTAAATTCAACTCAAGGCCTATTGGTGACAGATGAAATCTGTAAAACTTCCTATTTAATTAGCACCTAAATAATAGTGACAAATGTTCTTATAACTAGAACAATTAATTGCCATAACTTCTGTTTATTGTTACACAGTCAATCGTTACCATTGATATTACACAGATTTAAAGATCCTTTTTTAGAGATTATACATTCAACGATCAAACATTTAATGATCAAACATTCAGTGATAAACATCCACTTAAAGTTAATACAATAAATGGAGTAATTTATGGGTTTATTAATCGACGGTAAATGGCACGACCAGTGGTACGATACTGAAGCAACCGGTGGTCGCTTTCAGCGTGATATCGCTAGATTTAGAAACTGGGTAACCGCAGATGGCAGTGCGGGCCCGTCAGGTAGTGAAGGCTTTAAAGCAGAAGCAGATCGCTACCATTTATACGTGTCTCTAGCCTGTCCTTGGGCACACCGCACTCTAATATATCGTAAGCTTAAAGGTCTAGAGGATTTAATATCAGTTTCGGTGGTGAATCCTTATATGCACGAACATGGTTGGACCTTTAAAGAGGACAAAGGCGTTATTCCTGATCCTATTCACAACGCCAACTACATGCATGAAATCTACACCGCGGCCAAGTCAGACTATTCAGGTCGCGTGACAGTGCCTGTACTGTGGGATAAAAAGCAGAACACCATCGTCAGTAATGAGTCTTCTGAAATTATCCGTATGTTTAACTCAGCGTTTGATGAAGTGGGCGCTAATAAAGACGTTAACTTCTTACCCCATGACCTACGTGCTGAAATTGATGACTTTAATGACTTTATCTACCCAAACATCAATAATGGAGTGTATAAGTCAGGCTTTGCCACCACTCAAGAAGCTTATGACGAAGCAGTGATCAGCTTATTTAAGGCGTTGGATAAACTAGAGGAAACGTTAGCCAGTAAACGCTACTTAACAGGGGATACTATCACGGAAGCAGATTGGCGCTTATTCACTACGCTTGTACGCTTTGACCCTGTCTATGTCGGTCACTTTAAATGTAATATTAGACGCATCGTAGACTACCCTAACCTATGGGGCTATTTGCGTGACTTATATCAAGTACCCGGCGTTGCGGAAACAGTAGATATGTATCATATCAAAACCCACTACTATGGCAGTCACGATACTATCAATCCAACGTTAATTGTGCCGCGTGGACCAGAGATAGACTTTATGACCCCGCATGGTCGTGAGTCCTTATCTGCTTAGTTTGGTTTAGGGGTTCGGTTATTGGTTCTATTAATTCAATTGAGCCTCGGTTGAGCCTAAATTAAACCGAACCCTTGAAATAAAAACCCAGTTGCAGCTTTATAAGCCAACTGGGTTTTATAGTTTTGATAGATAAAAAAGTTAGGACTAACCCATAATGAGTTAGGTGTAACTTGTGATATGAGGTGTAGCGTGTGGTGTAGCGAAGCGAAACCCACGGCTCAATGATGAATAATAGATAGACCGCTTAATAGTACTATTTTCAAATGTTATCTTATTTAAGTTATCTTACTTTAAGTTGTTTTATTTAAGTCATTTTAATTTTACCGATAATCTTACTCTGGGGTAAATCTTAAAACTATTCGCTATAAATGAAGCCAGTTAAAATACGTCTTTTAACTGGCTTGTGATCTATAAAATCATACTGTGCCATTAAGTTTAGCAGGATGTATGACTCGTTATGCGTCTCATCCCCCTGTTTTTTTGCTTTAGTTTTTGCTTTGTTTTTTAAAGCGTATTAACGGGCATCTGGATGCACTAAGTTCTCCATCGCCTCGACGCGTTGCGGCTCTTCACGTGGAATGAACTTATTAAGAACTAGCCATAGCAAACCAATCAGCGGTGAAATCCAACACACAAAGGCATACGGCGCATATGTAAGCGTCGCTGCGCCCAACGTTGCTGCGACATAGCTACCACCCATATTCCAAGGAATAAGGGGCGATAATAAAGTACCAGCGTCCTCAATGGAACGGGTCAAGGTGGTTCGATTAAAGCCCATCTGCTTGTATTTGTCTTTCATTAAACGGCCCGGTAACACAAGCGTCGTATAAACATCACCGATGAGAGTACCCACCCCTATTACGATGGCATAGGTGGACCCTACCAAACCAAATCTGGTTTTCACTATTTTGTTGAGCTTCGCCATGATGGCTTTTAGAGTGCCATAGTGCTCAAGAGAACCGACAAAGGCGAGTGCAAAAATAGTCAACGTCACCACCCACGTCATCGACATGACGCCGCCTTTGGTCAGTAATTGATCAACGGTCTCTATGCCCGTTTTACTAATATAACCATCTTGCAATACTGTAAAGATGTCATGTACACCGACCCCTTGTAAAAAGAAAGCGATGAGTGACGACACAAACACCCCTATCAATACAGTGGGAATGGCTGGAAATTTCATGACTGCGGCACCAATAACCACCAGTGCTGGCAAGAGCGTTATGACACTAATATTGTAGTTGGCCGAAAGCGTGGCCTGCATCTGCCTCACTGATGACATATCTACTGAGTCAGAGCTATAGCCACTGCCTATCCAAGCATATAAACCCAGTGCAATCACCAGCGCTGGCAAGGTAGTCGGTAATAATCCCTTGATATGCTCCCAGATATCTATTCCTGCTGCCGCTGGCGTTAAATTGGTGGTGTCTGAAAGTGGCGACATCTTATCACCAAAAAAAGCTCCTGATACAATCGCGCCACCCGTTAACTCAGGCGGTAAACCCAGCCCTACTCCGATACCCATCATTGCCAGACCGACTGTACCAACCGTACCCCATGAAGAGCCTGTCGCTATGGAAATAACTGCACAAATAATACAAACCGACACCAAAAAGGATGAAGGACTAAATATATCAAACCCGTAATACAAAATAGTCGGCACGGTACCCGCTATAATCCACGAGCCGACTAACATACCGACGCCCATCAAGATAATAATAGCGGGCAGGCCAACCTTAATCACTCTTAAAAATCGAGACTCCATACCCTCCCAGCTACGACCACGCGCCGCCATAAAAATAGCAGTAATCAAAATACCACAGGCTAACGGAATGTGAGGGGTGAAGTCTTTGAAGATGAAGAACTGCACCATCAATATCATGGCGGTGAGTACTAGGGGGGCAATATCTAATATAAAACTTGATGAGGCTCTATAGCCTTTTACCTCAGGATCATACGGCTTTTTTGGTTTCATAATCGATAGGTTCTCCTTGATGCGACATCTTATGACACTTAAAAGGTTTAGCCGGATCCATAGTCTATTAAATACAATAGCAACTTATGATTGAACGTTTAGCAACTATTAGTACCTATAAATCAACTCCTTATCTCTAATAGCGTATGCATCTAGCGGTTTTAATATTGGACAAATGTTTGGTTAAAAGAGTCATAAGGGTATAAAAATTTATGTAAGTTATCAAGTATTTTGAATGATTTGACGGTTTTAAAGTTTATGGATCGATGTTAAAGCTTTAGATAGTTGAAATTACAGGACATAAAAAAAACGCCCTCGAGAGGACGTTTTTTTGGGTTAGAGTATAAACTTATTAATTAGATGACTGTGATACCTTGTTCGATATTAACTGTATCACTATTACCTCCTTTTAATACCATTATTCACTAAAATCTTTTTTAGCCATATCCTAGTATCAATATGGAAATCTTGGGAAGTTTTATCTAGGATTGCAGAGGTATTATTTAAAAGACTTGTCAAAGAAATATGTAGCCAAATTTGCTACTATGTCGATGTCACTTAGGAGTACACGGTCACTTAGGAGTACACGACATGGTTAATAAATCCCTAGATCTTGATCAAAATAAAAAGAAACAACTGTTGCAATACTATCTACAAAAGCTAATAAAAGAGGACCCTACCCTTTATTATTCTTCAACGACTGAAATTGCGCGTGGTTTACACCTTATGGTAAAAGAGCATCTCAACAGAATGTCGGTAGAAGACCAAGCGTTGATGAAGAATCTTTCGGTGAGAGATATCGAAATGTTATTAAGTTTTCATTAAAGATCAGCGATTTATATATCGTTAATTCTAAACTCATATACTTTATTTTCACTATATAAAACGTCATTGACACACTATATGAGACTTTGTTAAATGGTGGTTTCTTAGTATTTTTTTAATTCAATTATGTGGTTACTCTTTTTGTGGTTGATGTGACAATTACAATTCTTAAAACCACACACCATTGAATAAAGATCTCTGATTTACCTAAAATATTTGCCTTTGTTATAACTATCTGGATTAATTCAAAACGATTAAATAATTTTGTCAATGCACGTTATAGTTGGAGTTCATTATGCCGTTATACCTTGATCAAGCCCTGTCTCAATCTGAACCTAAACTAAAGCCTATTGAGTTGTGGCACTACTTTTCAACCTTGACTAACATTCCCCGTCCGTCATTTGAAGAGGATGAAGTGCAGCAGTTTGTTTTAGATTTTGCAGAAGAATTAGGACTTTGGGCGGAGCGTGATGAGGTGGGCAACGTCTTAGTACGAAAACCTGCGACAAAAGGCATGGAGAATGCACCGGGTGTCATTCTACAAAACCATCTAGATATGGTGGCACAAAAAAATGAAGACAGTGAACATGACTTTAGCACTGATCCTATTATTACCTATCTTGATGATGCCTGGGTAACAGCAGACGGAACGACCCTCGGTGCGGATAATGGTATTGGAGTGGCTGCGGCCTTGGCAGTATTAACATCTGATGATATTGCTCATGGACCTTTAGAGGCCTTATTTACTGCCACTGAAGAGACGGGGATGGTGGGTGCCAAAGGGCTGCAGGCAGGTTGGCTTAATGGAGAGTTACTGCTAAATCTTGATACCGAAGAGTTAGGCGATATTTGTATCGGCTGTGCAGGCGGTGTCGACGCCACCTTTACCCTACCAATTCAATGGGAAGCAACGAGTAACAAACAAGCTTATAAGTTAAGTGTAAAAGGCCTTAAAGGCGGTCATTCAGGGATTGATATTATCAAACAACGAGGGAACGCTGCGTTAATCGTTGCCAGACTTTTGGACAGCGTATCAAGCGCCATTCAGGTGGCTGAGATTAACGCCGGTAATTTACGTAATGCCATCCCCCGTGAAGGATTTGCAGTATTTACCAGTGACGTAGAGGCTACCGAAATTAGCGGTCAGATTCTTGCTGAAGTTGATATCATACGCCGTGGTTTACCTCCTGAAGACAGAGCCTTTACCGTTAACATTGAAGCGACTGAGTTACCAAGCCAAGTTTGGAATTCAAAGACGCAAACCAATATTTTAACGGTGCTACGTTTGTGTCCAAATGGTGTGGATCGCATGAGCATGGACACTCAAGGTGTGGTAGAAACCTCGGTTAACCTTGCTAAAATTGATACTCAAGTGGATCAGCTTGAAATTCAAAACTTGCTGCGCTCGTTGGATGATGGGGCACGCGATGACTTGGCTAATAGAATGATACGCTTGTTTGAATCTTTTGGAGCGACCTCTCATTTAGACGGAGAATATCCGGGTTGGAAGCCTGCCCCACAGTCGCCGCTGACCGATACTGTCATAAACCAAGGTCGCAAAGTACTGGGCGTCGAGCCTAATGTCACGGTTATTCACGCCGGCTTGGAGTGTGGTCTATTAGGG
This sequence comes from Psychrobacter sp. CX5, assembly GCF_057621535.2. NCBI lineage: Bacteria > Pseudomonadati > Pseudomonadota > Gammaproteobacteria > Moraxellales > Moraxellaceae > Psychrobacter > Psychrobacter sp. CX5. The sequence goes on from NZ_CM177735.1 coordinate 2,973,311, forward strand.
CACAATTATCCAAATTGGCAGATGGTATCGTTTGGTCCAACTATTCAAATGCCGCATTCGCCTGATGAACGAGTCAATATTGAAAGCGTCGAGAAGTTTTGGCAATGGTTAGTCCAGGTGTTGGGGTCATTAAAGTCTGCTTAACATCTAACAATGGTCTTCACTGATCTGTCATTGATATTTAATAGAGCTTAACCGAACATAAAACTCTCTTATAAATTATAACTTTTGCTATCATATTTCTTGTATCTGACCTATTCAAACAGGTTTACCTTTCAAAATGGGGCTAACTTTGTATTAGCCTCTTTTTTTTAAGCTTATACCCAGTTTTTTAAGCTTAAACCCTGTTGCAAAATTTTAATCAACCATACGTCTTAGTTTTATATTCACTTTTAATTTTATCATCCTTGAACTTTAAAATAGTCATCCTTAAATTTTAAAACAGTAGAGACATAAGCTATGGATTTTTTAGGCTTTACCTTCGATATTAATACGCTCACCGAGAATGCCTTTCAAATTATTGTTCGACTTATTTTAGCAATACTAATCTTTGTCATCGGTCGCTGGGTTGCAAAAAAGATTGTCAACGTTACCCACGGTGTCATGAGCCGCAGTCATTTGGAAGAAACCGCAGCAAGCTTCTTAAGTCGACTGCTCTATGGCGTCTTGCTAGTGATTGTCATCCTCGCCGCTTTAAATCAAGTCGGCATACATACGACCTCTATTGTGGCAATCTTGGGGGGTGCCGCTTTAGCCATTGGTCTCGCTTTAAAAGATCAATTATCAAACTTTGCCGCTGGTATATTGATTGTCATATTCCGACCTTTCGTACGTGGGGACTATGTTCAAATTAGCAGCTATACCGGTACCGTCACTGATATTACCTTAATTAATACTCACATCACCACCATCAACAACCACGATGTGGTCATCCCCAACAGTGATATTAGTACCTCCGCCATTGTCAATTACACGTCGTTACCAAACCGCCGAGTCGATATAACAGTTGGTATTGGTTACGATGCTAATATAAAGCAGGCCAAAGATGTCTTATTGGATACTGTCAAAAACAATCCTTTGGCCTTCAAGGATCCAGAACCTGTGGTAAGGGTTACTAACTTAGGCGATAACTCAGTCGACTTAACCTTAAATGTATGGTCATCTAATGAGGATTGGTGGGCGATGCAGTGTCAATTACTTGAAGACTTCAAAGTCGCTTTAGATAATAACAGTATTGATATTCCTTTCCCGCAGCGCAGTATTCACGTTTCTGGTTTGGATGACATCGTAAAAAAGTCTAGCGACACGAATGTATCGCTTAATTCATCCTCTAACTAATCTTCTTATTGAAGACACACGGAAATTAAAAATTTTAAACTCTTATAGGCGACTGAAGGTTATTCATAATCGTTTAGCTCTACCTTTCAAAGAGTTCAAATTAAAGGGATTAAATAAACGATGACAAGTCGTCACAAATACTAAATCTGTAACGCTCTATTATTAATTAACAAACATAAAATAAGCGAGAGAATCTATGTCTGATAAGTCTGATCAATTTATTAAATCTAAAGCAGCGGTGGCTTGGGGCCCTAATGAACCTCTAAAAATTGAAGAAGTAGATGTCATGCTGCCTCGTAAAGGGGAAGTTCTGGTCAAAATATTTGCCAGCGGCGTGTGTCATACCGATGCTTATACCCTATCGGGCGCAGACCCTGAAGGTGTTTTTCCCGCTATTTTAGGTCATGAAGGCGGCGGTATTGTAGTGCAAGTAGGCGAAGGGGTGACCAGTGTAGAAGTTGGTGATCATGTTATTCCGTTATACACAGCGGAGTGTGGTGTCTGCAAAATGTGCCGCTCTGGTAAGACCAATCTATGCTCTGCGGTACGTGAAACTCAAGGTAAAGGGCTTATGCCAGATGGCACTACCCGCTTTTATAAAGACGGCGAACCCATTTATCATTATATGGGCTGCTCAACGTTCTCAGAATATACGGTACTACCAGAGATTTCACTTGCCAAAGTCAATAAAGAAGCACCTCTTGAAGAGGTCTGTCTATTAGGCTGCGGCGTCACTACCGGTATGGGTGCCGTGATGAATACGGCAAAAGTTGAAGAAGGCGCCACAGTGGCAATCTTCGGTCTTGGCGGTATCGGACTATCTGCGGTCATCGGCGCTACGATGGCTAAAGCCCGTCGCATTATCGGTATCGATATTAATGAAAGCAAATTTGAATTGGCTAAAAAACTGGGTGCTACTGATTGCATTAACCCAAAAGACTATGACAAGCCCATTCAAGAGGTTATTGTCGAGCTGACCGATGGCGGTGTCGATTATTCCTTTGAATGTATTGGTAATGTCGATGTCATGCGCTCTGCTCTAGAATGCTGTCATAAAGGTTGGGGCGAGTCGATTATCATTGGTGTCGCAGGCGCCGGTGAAGAGATCTCCACTCGTCCGTTCCAACTGGTCACAGGCCGCGTCTGGAAAGGTTCCGCATTTGGCGGTGTGAAGGGTCGCAGTGAATTACCAGGCTACGTTGAACGTTATCTTGCTGGCGAAATTCCATTGCAAGACTTTATTACTCATACCATGCCACTTGAAGACATTAATGAGGCTTTTGAGTTAATGCATGAGGGTAAAAGCATTCGCAGTGTGATTCACTTTGATGCCCTTGAATCTGAGTCTTAAAACGGCTTAAGTAAAACAAATCATTTAACAAAATCACTCTACAATATTCAAAAGACCATTTTAAAAAAAGACCATTTGTACGTAACAAATGGTCTTTTTTTAATTTCCAATTTAGGTTAGCGATAGGTAATATACTTTAAAATGGTTATAAGGCAACCGAGCGCTACTACTAATGGGGGCTTAATGAGGCTAATGTGTCCAGTTGTCGCGTTCATGTATGTAGGTAACCGTATTCATAAGGTGACATTCAACTTGTACTTTAAGTGATTTATATTTAGTGCATTAAGTGCGGTGATTAAAGTCGCTATTCACCGCATATTATGCAGGGATTAATAGCTGTATTCAATGCAATTTGATTTGAAATCTAGTTTTTATTGCTTAGGCTCTATTATTTATTAAACTTACGTAAATAACGATATTTAAACACTTATAGGCGACTGAGGATCACTTATTAAACATCTGACTTTACCTCTCAGACAATGCAAATAGGTGATTACCAAGCCCACAAATTTTAATTCTGAGTAAGTCCAAATTTAATAACCCTCTGATTTATTGAAAGGCCTGTATACTCTATAATATGCCCGTCTTTATTATTTTAAAAACCAAACCTTAATCCCTTAGTCTAAGAATTACTTTTTAACATTAGGACCTAGTTGTTCTAAAAGCTGATTAACAGTCGCTAAATCACCCTCTTTAAGCAAAACCATCATTAAATGTTACTAACACAAAGGTAATGACATGACATCTTCTCATCAAAGCAATCAAGCCACATCGACCACTAAAGCATCAGATAAACCTCAAGAACCTCATAAGCCAGAGCTACTTTGCCCAGCGGGTACGTTTAAAAATATGCAATACGCTTTTGCTTACGGTGCTGATGCAGTCTATGCCGGTCAAGCTCGTTATAGTCTACGAGTACGTAATAATGATTTTGATGAAGAGAATTTACGCCGCGGTATCGATTATGCTCATAGCCTGGGCAAGAAGTTCTATGTGGTAGTCAATATTCAAGCTCATAACGCCAAGTTAAAGACCTTTATTGAAGACATTCGCCCCGTCGTTGAAATGCAACCTGATGCCTTGATTATGTCTGATGCGGGCATGATTATGATGGTGCGTGAACATTTCCCCGATATGGAAATCCATCTATCGGTGCAGGCCAATGCCGTAAACTGGGCAACCGTAAAGTTCTGGAAGCAAATGGGCGTTAGTCGTGTCATCGTCTCTCGTGAATTGTCTTTAAAAGAAATTAGCCAAATTATTGACGAAGTACCTGGTATGGAGATTGAGGTGTTCGTACACGGTGCCTTGTGCATGGCTTACTCTGGGCGTTGTTTATTATCAGGTTATATAAACAAACGTGATGCCAACCAAGGAACCTGTACCAATGCCTGCCGCTGGAATTACAACACGTATAAAGCACATGAAAATGAAGTCGGTGACATCGTTCCTATTAGCAAGGATCACGATGAACAACAAAGTCAAAATAAGCGCACCAGCAGTCAACCTCAGCAGTTTGATCCTCAGCAGTTTGATAATAGTCAGTCTAATTCTCAACAAACCAACACCGCACCATTTGAAACGATTAATCAACATGGCAATGGGGTTTTGAATACAGGGGTCTTAAATAATGAGGCTACCAAACATAAGGATACAAGCGAAGATTACGTACAGCAACCCAGCGATGAGGTGGTCTTATTAGAAGAGCAAAACCGCCCTGGTGAACTGATGGCCATGTATGAAGATGAGCATGGCACTTACATCATGAACTCTAAAGATTTGCGTGCCGTAGAGCTGGTACCCGAACTGACTCAAATGGGCGTTCACTCTTTAAAAATTGAAGGGCGTACTAAGTCGCATTACTACGTTGCTCGTACTGCACAAGTCTATCGCCAAGCCATTGATGACGCCGTCGCTGGCAAGCCATTTGATACGACATTAATCAGTGCATTAGATGGGCTTGCAAACCGAGGCTACACCGAAGGCTTCTTACGTCGCCACGTCCACAGTGAATATCAAAATTATGACTATGGGGCATCAAAAACGGATAGCCAGCAATTTGTCGCGGAAGTCATCGCTATTACCCCAGAAAAACTGACCCTAGACATTAAGAACAAGTTGGAAGTAGGCGACATCATTGAGATTATGACCCCAGCTGGCAACTTGACCTATACGCTCGAACAGATGTGGGACAAAAAAGGCAATGCCATCGAGGCGGCGCTAGGCTCAGGTTGGACCGCTCAAATTATCAATCCATTTAAAGATATCGATGCAAAACTACTAGAGTTCGCATTAATTATGAAAAACGTTAAGCAACCAATTTTCACGTAATCGCTAAACTATGGGCTGTATACGTATACAAAATCTAGATATTAACCAATCGAGTAAGACAAGCACAAGCACTACTAAGAGTAAGTTCAATGAGTCTGACCAAGACTATCGAGGATAGGTTATTTATAGAAAAGGTATTTATTATAAATTGATTTAAGACAGCTTACTTAAGAGCGAACTTTTATCGTTAAAGGGTTTAGTTGACGTTATAATAGAAACCAAACTTAACGATAGTCAAACACTTATGTCTAATTTGATAAGAATAATACTCCTAATTCTAGGGCTCGTCCTAGCTATAGATTGTACGCTGTTAATTGCTGCTGATAAAATTAACGTTGGTACCGTTGTGCCTTTTTTCATCGGGTTAATTTTTATCATCCATGCCCTATTTTGGAAACGTATATTATCCAGTATTCGAGCACATAAGGTCCTAGGTAGGATATGGAAAGGACTTTGGGTGACTTTTGGTATATGGTTGATTAGTTTTATGCTATTTGCATTTTCGTTGAATGAAACTATCAAACAGACAAACGAGACGTATCAACCGGTTGCGGCCATTATAATTTTAGGAGGTGGTGTGGAAGATGGGGTACCTACACCGACGCTTGCCAGCCGTCTTGACACTGCCGCTCCACTGATTAAAGACCAATCCAATGCTGTAGTGGTCACCAGTGGCGGCATGGGTATGGGAGAGACACGTAGTGAAGGTGAGTCCATGGCTCGCTATTTATACGCATTGCATGGCATACCTTTAGACCATATTATGCGTGAAGAGCAAAGCACCAGTACCGAAGAGAACTTCTTATTTACTCAGCCTATTTTGCAACAACAAGGCGTTCAACTCAGTGACCCGATTGCGATTGTAACCAGTGACTTTCATATTCCACGCTCCAAAGCCATTGCAAAAAAACAAGGGTATGAAAATATCATCGCCCTTGCCAGCCCCACCCCACTATCAATACGATATAATGCGTGGTTCCGTGAGTATTTTGCTTATATTAGTGGATGGTTATTGGGAGAATATTAAAAGCTACTTAGTGAATAAAGCTATTTGGTAAATATTGATAACACCTTAGTAAATTGTAAGGGTTAATTGGTAAAAATTAGAGTGTGCTGAATTCCCTAAAAGCTCGTAAAGGGTTTATCTACAATTATTCTAAGTCTCCATACTGATATTAGGAGAGCGTTATGGCGCTTAAGATAACTTCTGACTGTATCAACTGTGATATATGCGAACCTGAGTGCCCGAATGAGGCGATCAGTTATGAACAAAAGGGTCAAAAAACCTATGTTATTGATCCTAGTCTATGTACCGAATGTGTGGGCTTTTATGAGGCTCCGACCTGTGATAAGGTTTGCCCTATTGACTGTATCATTCAAGATCCTGAGCGCGTCGAAACCGACGCTCAATTAAGACAAAAGCATCAGCAGATTTGGGCCAAATAGTTTTGCGTTAAAAAGCTTTGGGTTGAATAAATTTGGTTAAATAGTATGAAAGTTTATAGTACGACAGTTTTTTACTTTAGTCCGACTCAAAACCAATAAAAAGGCTTGCACACTGGCAAGCCTTTTTTAGAATTAAAAGAAAATATATTTAAGCCAGATAGTTCTGTTTAAACGGCTTGTGACAATGCTGATAACGCCCCTTTCAACATCGCCGATACAGTACTAGTATGAGTCCCAATACCTGAGTATATCTCACCATCAACATTTAATTGAATATATGCCGCGGCTTGAGCATTGGTCTTATCGCTATTATTAGCGTCATTACTAATGGCATCATTATTGCCATTAACACCATTAGCAAAAGTTTGCGTCATTGCATGCTCTGAATAGTTAATAATATGAAGCTGTTTACCCGTATGGCGAGCAACCCCATCGATAAATGAAGACAACGGCCCATTGCCTTTACCGTTAATTTCTACCATTTCACCATTGATCACCACTTGACCCTGAAACTCGACCTGACCGGCTTTATTATTAACACTATGGTCTAATAACTCAAAGCCTGAATTTTGTAAATAGGTGGATTCAAAAGCTTCTAAAATCTCTTCATTTTTAAGCTCACGCGCCGCATCTTCTGCTTTTTGTTGTACCACACGGCTAAAGTCAATTTGCATCCAGCGTGGTAAGTGAAAGCCATAATTACGCTGTAAAATATAGGCGACCCCGCCTTTCCCAGATTGACTATTAATACGAACCACATCTTGATAACTACGCCCAATATGCGCAGGATCTATGGGCAAGTAAGCCACATCCCAGATATTTTGAGTTGTTTCGCGATTTTTCTCGTTATAATCCAAAGATTTCTTAATGGCATCTTGGTGCGAGCCACTAAACGCGGTAAATACAAGTTCGCCCACATAAGGATGGCGAGGATGCACAGGCAAGTTATTACACTCACTGACTATGTTGACGATCTTACTCATGTCACTAAAATCAAGTTCGGGATCTACACCTTGACTAAACAAATTCATCGCCATGACCATGATGTCCATATTACCGGTACGCTCACCATTGCCAAGCAAAGTACCCTCAATACGGTCTGCTCCGGCAAGCATGCCAAGTTCAGCCGCCGCAATAGCGGTTCCTCTGTCATTATGAGTATGCAAACTAATGATGACATCACTACGCTGCTTTAGATGACGACAAAAATACTCAACTTGATCGGCAAAAATATTTGGCATTGAAGACTCAACGGTAGCGGGTAAGTTGATAATAACTTCTCGACCGTTTTGAGGCTGCCATTCTTCTATGACTGCATCACATACTTCGATTGCAAAGTCCGTTTCAGTTTGGCTAAAGCTTTCTGGAGAATACTGAAACACCCATTGCGTCTCTGGATGCTTGTCAGCATAGTCATTAAGCATTTTTGCACCATCTAATGCTATCTGTTTAATCTCATCCTTGCTCTTACCATATACTTTATCGCGTTGTACTCGGCTCGTAGAATTGTAGACATGGACAATGGCACGGCGCACGCCTTTTAAGGCCTCAAAAGTACGTTCAATTAAATGCTCACGCGCCTGCACCAATACTTGAATAGTGACATCATCAGGAATGTGACCCTCCTCGATTAACTTACGCGCGAAGTCAAATTCAACTTGGGCAGCAGAGGGAAACCCAATTTCTATCTCTTTAAAACCGACTTCAACCAGCACTTTAAAAAATTGCATTTTTTGTTCAATGGTCATCGGGTCAATCAAGGCTTGGTTACCATCACGTAGATCTACACTGGTCCAAATCGGCGCTTGAGTAATGGTTTTGTTTGGCCAAGTACGATCAGGTAGGTTTGGCGCAAAAGCAAAAGGCTGATATTTACGAAAATCAAAGGCGTCAAATTTAGGTTTCACTTTTGGTTCAACTGTTTCTGTTTTGCTCATTACTTGGCTCATGGGATGCCCTCTTTGGTCTTTAAATTATCATTTCGGTATATAATTAATTTTAATTGGATATAGGCTAATTAACCTAAATAATCTATCCTAAACAATCTATTCTAAACAATACAAACTATCCTAATGTATGCTGACTATCATACCAAAAACGTTAGCGATTAAATCACCAAAATTTGAGTAAATATGTCATTTAAATAGTGTTTTATTATATATTTTAGATTAAAATTAGTGATAATCTCTATTTATTGAACGGGATAACTAATAAATGTCTATTAATAACCACTTTGATAAAGAAAATCAGCAGCTAGACAAAATAGATCATCAAATCATGACCTTACTACAGCAGGACGCTCGTATGAGTATTACTGATATTGCGGAGGCCGTTCACTTATCTGCCACACCTTGCGCAAGACGCGTTAAGCGCTTAGAGGAAGCAGGTATTATTACCGGTTATCACGCATCGGTTGACCCACAGAAGCTTGGCTATAGCTTAGCTATATATATAGCAGTCGGTATGGATAAGCATACTGCCGATCGCTTCGCTGAGTTTGAAAATAAAATTCAAAGCTTTGAAGAAGTCGTCAGCTGTAGTATCGTAACAGGTCGCAGTGAAGATTACTTACTGAAAGTCGTCGTGAGAAATATGGCCCATTATGAAGAGTTTTTATTACACCGCCTAAATCGCATTGAAGGCGTTAGCCAAGTGCATACCAGCTTTGAGCTACGCGAAGTATTTAACCGCGGCATTATTAAATAAGCTATTAAATAAGCTATTAAATAAGCTATTAAATAAGCTATTAAATAAGCTATTAAATAAGCTATTAAATAAGCTATTAAATAACTGAGTAAATAACTGAGTCAATAAGTATAGCTAAACCTGAATGATAGGAGTGATCTAAAAATCCGTGGGTTACGCTCGCTTTACCACTCGCTACAAATATTGATCATTGATGGGTTATTTTATAGAAAAGGTATAGTTTTGAAATCGATAACTATCTGGATGAGCAACCATTGGCGCCTTATAGATTATAGACTCAAGCCATAGGGGTACTTAAGCATCTCTTTTTTCTGGCAATTGACTTGAGGCTATCTGATAAAACACCGCTGCCGAAAAAACAATCAGAATAGGAATAAGCATAGCGGCATAGCCTATTTTGAAAAATCCAAAAGCCCCTACCACACCGCCGCCACAGAAGCTGTACCATATAATCGCTTGAAACCCCAAGGTCATCTTACTAATCCGACGCCCCGCTAACCAGTTGCCGATAGCAGCACCCATATCGGACGTCAATCCCGTTAAGTGTGTCGTTCGAATGACAGCGCCACTATAGGTTGCGACCATCGCGTTTTGTAACCCACACGCCATAGCGGCAAGCAATTGACCAAAGTAATCATGATGAAAAAATAGTATAAAGCTACAGATCAACAGTCCCGCTTCAGCAAATAAAGCCAGTCCATATTGACGCCCAAGCTTTAAAGAATGCTGACCTACCAGATAACCACTTAAAATAGCACCTGATAAAAAGGACAACAAGGATGCGCCAATAAATAAAAGAGACGACCAATCCATTGCTGCAATGGCTGCTGAGAATAAGCTGACGTTACCTGTGACATGTGATACCGATAGCTGTGTAAAGCCACTTAAGGCAATGATATTGACGCAGCCTGCACTAAACGCAAGTACCGCCCCACCTACTAAAATCCACCGAGGTAATTTGGTTATCATATTAACTTCTTATGGGACACTTTTTAGTTCTAAAACCCTAATTTACAGCTTATAGTTTATACGATTAAGCTATGCGCTTAATTTATGCGATTAGGTTAAGCCTGACGCCCTAATAAATTAACCCTTGCATCATTAAACATATCCATATCAGGGGCTAGCGTACGCATAAAGCGATCAAAATATAGCATCTGCTTAGTCAATAAGGCAAAATCTCTAGGAAAATGAATACCGTGACGCTTACCCACCTCGACGATCTCTAGCATCATTTTATTGAGCTCGTCCGCCTGCTCTTTGCTATTAAAAGCTTTACCACTGGTGTAGGTTTTATCTTCAGCCATAATACGGGTGATCATCTTAGCAAGATCGCCCGCCAACTGGGCTTGGTCAACATGCTCACGCTCATGAGTCATGCCCATGTCTATCATACATTGCGCCATGGTGACATAGTCATTTTCATTGAGCGCCTGCATCATACCCATACAAGCCTGCCAACTCTCCGGTTTTAACTTACCGACAATTCCAAAGTCAATAAAACCAATGCGCCCATCTGTCAGCAGCATCAAGTTGCCCGCATGTAGATCGGCGTGGAAGCTATTACAAAACATGAGGCTTGCAAACCAAGTATTAAGGGTATCTGCCATGACCTGTGCAGGATCATTACAGTATTGACGCATGGCCACCTCATCCACCATTGACATCCCATGTAGCCGGCTCATAGTTAGTACCCGTTTTGTCGTTAGCTCTTCCACCACTTCGGGGGCCACAACTTGCTTATTGCCGGTCATTTGCAAAAACTGTTGAAAGTCATCAATATTTTTAGCTTCTGCAATGAAATCGGTCTCAGCAATCATACGGATGCGAATCTCATCTATAATTGGTGAAATATTAGCAAAACGCATCTGTGGCATCAGCCTCTCAACAAGCTTAGTCACGGCATGCAGCACACCAAGATCAGTCTGCATGATGACATCAACATCAGGCTTTTGAACCTTTAACACAACCTCACGGCCATCATGCAATGTGGCGGCGTGAACTTGTGCAATACTGGCAGAAGCTAAGGGTTTTTTATCAATACTGGCGAATTTATCTTCTAGCGTCTCTGAGCCCTCAAGCAGTTCTTCTGTTAAGACCTGCTCAATATACTTAAACGGCAGAGGTGTGGTCTGATCCAAGCAGCCTTGAAAGGCAATCACATAGTCACGAGGAAATAACGAGGGCGTACTGGCGATAAACTGACCAATCTTAATATAGGTAGTGCCTAACTGTTCAAAGGTTTCTCTTAGCATGACAGCATCGGGACGCTCCCCTTTTGCCACTCTTAACGCTGAAAGGCCTGCTACGCTAGCAGTGTGACGAACACGATTGGCAACATTTAACGATCTTTTTAATAAATTTGGCATATTTTCGGGTTCTTCTTATTCTAGGTTTGAAGTTTATAAGCATCTAGTTTATAAGCATCTAGTTTATAAGTTCTATGGTTTTTAACTTTAAGGGTTTAGTTTGTGAATGGTTTTGTAAGTTTATAGGTATAGGCTTAGTATATGACTGCCTAAACATTTTAAAAGGGTTAATGCGACATTTATTAGAGCATGGTTGGCATTTTTTGAATATCATAAAGTAAGCTATTAGGTCTAACCATTCTAGGTCTAACTATTAAAGTAAGTCTTACTATTAGACAGTACATCTGATGGATTCAACTATAAATAACGAAACTAGAATTAACGAAACTAGATATGAAGATCATGACCACAACGATCACAAAACTGAGCAGCAGCTGCATGACCAAACTTACCACAATTTGGACAAGTTATCGGATGCAACTGCGGTCGCATACTCTTTGAAAGCTCTGAGGTGAAAATACCTGTAGGTACCGCAATGATTGAATAACCGGTAATCATTACCATGCTTGCAATGGCCTGACCTAAGGGCGTCTTAGGCGACATATCCCCATATCCGACAGTCGTCAAGGTGACAATTGCCCAATATATAGACACGGGGATACTGGTAAACCCATTTTCAGGGCCTTCCACCACATAGACCACTGAGCCAAATATCGTGACTAATAGTAATACCGATAAGAAGAATACGGTAATTTTTTGCTGGCTGGTTTTAAGTGCAGAGGCTAAAAAACCCGCCTGCTGCATATAGGCTTTGAGCTTTAGTACCCTAAAGACACGTAATATTCGTAGAATACGAACAACAATTAGATACTGCACACCGCCGAAAATAAGACTTAAGTAACTGGGTAATACCGATAATAGATCCACAACCCCAAAGAAACTAAAAATATAACGAAAGCGATTGGGCGCGGAGAATAACCGTAATAGATACTCAATAGTGAACAAAATGGTAAAGAACCATTCTGCATAGAAAAATATCAAACCATATTGCAAACGCAAATAAAGCACACTGTCTAACATGACCACGCCGACACTGGCAGCGATTGCGATCAGTAAGACAATGTCAAAAAATTTACCTAAAGGGGTATCCGTCCCTTCAATCACAATATGAATGCGATTTCGTAAAGTATTGAGCTTATTTAAGGTGAGTTTTTTCATATATACGGGTAACTGGTCTATAATACCTTGTCATTATACGTGATTAATTCAGCAATGTTACCTATTGCATCAACTTTGTTGGCAGTCATGCTCATTTAATGATTTGTTCAACCTCCTAGTTGTGTCTTTAATTGCATTATTTATGACGTTATCTTGAATGCCAAACCTTTATTTTCATCCTCTGATAGCAGTCTTGCAAATCTAATATTTCTGATATAATTATACCTTCAACGTATTAAAAACATCTCTTACGGTCGTCGCTGTCTATTAACAAACTCTTAATTTTATAGGTTTTATTCTTTAGTATTAGCGACCGATTATAGCTAATGAACTATTCACTTAACATATTTACTTCACAATTTGACATCACACTTTTAATAAGGATAAACAGATTATGGCGGGTCATTCTAAATGGGCAAATATTAAGCACAAGAAGGCCAAAGAAGATGCCAAACGTGGCAAAATCTTTACCAAAATAATTCGTGAGCTTGTCTCAGCTACCAAACAGGGTGACCCAGACCCAGAGAGTAACCCTCGCCTGCGCGCCGCCGTTGAAAAAGCACTGTCCGCTAATATGACCAAAGACACCATTAAGCGTGCCATTGAACGCGGCGCTGGTAATAGTGAAGGCGGCGAGATGGATGAGCTGACTTACGAAGGTTACGGCGTTGGCGGCGTTGCCGTTTTGGTTGAGACCATGACGGATAATGTCAATCGTACCGTAAGTGAAGTGCGTCATGCGTTTACTAAATATGATGGTAATCTAGGCACAGCTGGATCGGTGTCCTATCTTTTTAGCAAACGTGGCGAAATTACCTTTGAAGATGTGTCACTTGAAGATGAAATCTTGCTTGTGGCATTAGAGGCAGGCGCATTAGACATTGAAAATGACGGTGAGACCTTAATGGTAATCACTGAGCCTGATAGTTTTGGTGCGGTTAAAGATGCGCTAAATGACGCCGGTTACGAATCTAGCAATGCCGAAGTGACCATGTCTCCCTCTACAACAGCAGTCATTGACAATATCGACGATGCTGAAAAGGTCATGAAGATGATCGACATGTTAGAAGACTTAGATGACGTACAAGACGTATATACCAATGTTGATTTTCCAGATGATATTTTAGAACAGCTCGGCGCTGACTAGTCTCTAGTAAGTTAAATTACTTTTTCTAAGATGCAACAATTAAAAAAGCATATTCGACACTGATCTACTCAAACAAACAGCCCGCTATATTTCATAGCGGGCTGTTTTATTAAAGAAAATTATTTTAGGACTTATAATATATCGTCATTGATTAGTAAGGTGACATCGCTATTAACCGCTTTGTAAACAAAGTAACCGCCTGAGCTACTTGGTGATTCCCATTCTCCGTCTACTAATGAAACACTGTCATCAGCATTTCCCTCAATTTTAAATACGTTATCATTATTGGTTATATTGATAACATCCTGCACAGATATATTTGAAAGCTCAACGGTAGACTCAGTTAAATCTATGGATTCAATATCTGATACATCACTTAGGGTAGTGAAATCAATAACACCAGAAGTAGTAGATGGTATAAGCAATGTATCTTCTCCATCACCGCCGTTAATACTAATGTCAGACGAGTCATAAGTGATTATATCATCACCGGCGCCACCATTTATGGTATCAGCCCCAGCACCGCCATCAATGGTATCGTCACCTGCACCACCATTTACAACGTCATCACCAGCTCCAGCACTAACAATAGTGCTACTATCAGTCGTATTAATGGTATTATTTTCATCGCCAGTAGTGATATCAACTGATTTATTAAGTTTTAGGGTTGCAACTCCTGTTGATTCCGGTCCTAAATCTGGATTACTAGGATCTATAGTTTGAGCCGTATAATTAATGTCACCATTATAATTCTGATACATTATTTGCAAGCTATTTACATCATCAACGCCTATGCCAGATATGGTATAAGCACCTGCTCCATCATTAGCCGATTGATCAAAATTAACAGTCACATTATTAGCTGTCTCACCATTATTAAGCCCAATAACCTCTCCTGAATCGCCAATTCTAAACAACATAGTGTCATTAAACATCTGCCCTGCCTCGGGTGATAAGGTTAGTGTTAACGTTTCACTACCGTCATCATCAATAAGTCGTGTATTGGTATTCAGTTCGACCCATTCGTAAGCAGTACCAGCTGTCTTTTGTTGGTCAAACTCAATAGCATCGGCAACTGGCTTAAACTCTATGTCTACAGAAGTAGTCTCACCTTGTAATCCACCGTCGCTAAGCACTGAAATATCTATAGTTTCTTGACCACTATAGTTATTAGGCGCGATAATTTTAATGACTGGTGTTGGGTTATCTGCAGTACTCGGTACACTCCATGAGCCTAAACCTGTCTTAGTAGCTGACTCAACTGTTCCGTCATCCAAAATATAGACGACGTTAAAATCATCATTTACATTTTCGATAATAAAAGTAGCAGGGTGATCATCTTCATCGGTTTGAACTGTATCGTAGACAATACTCACCTCATTATCTTCATCAACAGCCAATTCTGAATCGTTTGATAATTCTAAAACTAATGTATCTGGACTTGGTTCAACAGTTATTTCGAAATCCTTACGCGAGACTTTGATGGTGGTATCGTGATTTGCAATATCTGAAATTTCCTGATGCACGACATAAGCTTCGACAACTACATTACCGTCTTCATTTGTAGCGGGCTGAAATTTAAAGTTAGCGGACGAAGGATTATTAGGGTCAACCTCCACTTCATAGTAATCGCCTACTAAATCAGTATTTGGTGGATTGCTAACGACGTTTAGTGGATTACCGTTTGTATCTGTTAATACGCCATTGACTGTTGCATCATCAGCAATTTTTAAGTAAACCTTGCCATTAATCACAGTAACGCTACCTGAATCAGCAGTATTAGTTAGATCTAGGGTTAGCTCAATAGGGGTATCTTCATCAATGACTATGTTGTCATCATTTGCTGGATCACTAGGATTAGCTTCGTTGAAGTCCATATAATCAGTTATTGGTAGCACAATTAACGTACTATCATTTGATCCCGGATTACCTATTGGGAAGTCTGCATCAGCAGCGGTAACTGTTTTAGAGTCACCTTCACTGTCTGTTGCCGTAAACGAAATATCTAACGTAACCGCTTCATTGTCAGGATTAGCTGAATCGGTGATATTTGTACTAAAATCTCCTGTCGGAACCAATGTGATTTGACTTAACAGATCCGCAATATCAGAATCTTGAGTTGCATTACCACTTATTAACCAAGTATCACCTTGTTTGGTTACCGATGCTCCAGACACAGTACCGTCAGTATATTCGAGCAACACATCCTCAGGAAGGTTGGTTATAGTGAAGGAGAACGGCACAGAATCTTGATTATTATAAGCAATATCATTAAGTGTACCTGTCACATAATCGCTTAATGGCTGACCTTCTCCATCTTCTATCAGCGTGATAGGTGTCACAGTTAAGTCTGCTATTAAGTCAGGATCCTCATTATCACCACCTGTCGTATTGGTGATTATCGTTAATGGGAAAGTTACTTGAGCAGATCTTTCTGAATCTGGGGCGTCTTGATTGAAAGCTCTCACAGTAATCGGTAAGTCTTCACTACTGTTTACATCATAGCCTGGTTTTATGCTGAACTTGATGTCAACGCTCGCACTGTCCGTGCTATCGATGGTTTCATTAGCAAAATCTACATACCATGTATCACCCGCTTTAATAGCTTCTACATAGTTGCCACTAGCGCCCTCTGCATTCACCTCTACTAAAAGACCATCGGGAACCCCTTTAACCTCTATGCGCGTCAATACTTCAGATCCATCAACATCTGGAGACGTTAGCGTGACTGTTTTGACTACTGCATTATCGTTAACGTCTGTATTGGTATTATCAATGGTTGCAGGATCATCGATTTCATCAGCATTTAATAAAAATGGCGTATCGGTTTTTGGAATGACATTAACCGTATAAACAGCATCTTTAATAGTGTCTTCTTGATAAATTAAGCTAGCGTCGGAAACTCGTTCTGTACTGTATACAGAATCAGTGACTTTATATTGAATATCAAATTGATATACGCCACTACCAGATTGATGATTGACATAACCAGATTCAGAATCATCTATTAAAGCTTCAATTGTAACCTCAGGTAATTCACCATTGCTATCCCTATTTATAACATAAAACCCAGTAGTAGTATCAGCCTGACTACTGTCTATAACGGTACCACCTACCGTGAGCTGAACACCCCTAGCGTCAAGTTGTGCAAGATTCACGGAGACACTTTCAAGCGTTTCAACACCATCTCTTGCATCTTCTGGTGTATCTGTTTTATCGAATGCAGATTCAAAATCCAAAACTACTGGTGCATTTTCATTTTGATCAACGGTTGTATTACCAACGTCATTGTCAGAAGCATCAGGTTTTACAAATATGCTAACTGCTCGATCATTCTGCGCGGTTTCACTTCCGCCTGCTTCTTCTGTACTAATACCTTTGATAACAAAGTCTATGACGCCAGCAAAGTTATCTTCAGTTTGGATATTAACCTCACCCGTTTCGATAGCATCCTTCGTCACTACCCATTTGCGTCCCGCTTCTGAACCCCCTAGGAAAGTAACATCACTGCCAGACATCGTGAAGCGATCATCAAGTCCAGTTATGACATAGGTCACTACCTCCGAACCATCACTGTCGTAAGATACAATATCATTTGACGTATCCGCATCATTATAAGTCGCAAATATAGACTTAAACTCAATATTATTGTTATTGCTATCTACACTTGCTTCTTCTGTGACAATTGCATGGGTGCCAGGGGCAGGATTGTCTATCGTTGAATCATCACTTTGAGTGATCTGATTCAACTCGTCGTTAAGAATTTTGTCTGGGACTTCTTTTACCTTAACAAATAGATTTAAAGCCTCACCCGTAGAGTTAGCGACCCCATCTTCAACAGACTCACCGCTTACTGATAAGGTATAGTCTGTATCATCATTTAATGGAGGAATGAAATACGGCGTATTGGCATTGTCATAATCTACTAACTTAACAGACCAATTACCATCACTTGAATCAGTAACTTCAATGCTTTCAGCAATCCCCGATGAGTTTTTGTCGATTAGTACATATGCACCGCTTAATGGATCATAGACGTATAAAGCGGCACCATCTGGCAAATCGGCAATATTAATGTTAAAGGTTTCTGAACCATCTTCATCTTCTGACTGGGCTTTGATTTTTAGCTTGATACCATTTTCAGGCGCATCTATAGTAGAGTCTGGTATATATGGCGACTCACCATTTGGATTACCATCAGAGCGTCCTGCATCCTCATCCCCGCGAGCTGGTTGAACACTTAACAGAACATCATCAGGCACTGACTCAACGGTTAAGGTTAGTATAGATTCTCCAGATTCGACTTCAGCACTTTTTGCATCGGTATCTTCATCATAGTCTATGGTTACTGCCTTAACGATAATCTGTAATTCACCAGCGTAGTTTTCTGGCGGAATAAATTGCAGAGTCTCAAGTGCTTCAGCAGGGACATCTATACCATCGATGCCTATCGTTTCAATAATAACTTGACCGTCTATCTCATAACGAATTTGAGCACTCGCCGTATTAACGAAGTTACCGCTTTCATCTTTGGTTTGTATCGTTAAGCGAGCAAACGTTTCTTCAGAGTCAGTCGTACCGTCTGTATGATCTTCTGCTCCAAAACTTGCAGTATCATCTTCATTTGACCATTTTTCAGCAAGTGTGAAGCTCCCTTCTTGAGATAAATCAAACCACACAGGCTCTGTACTGCTGACTTTATCATCATCACCATCTTCAAATGCGTTAGTCTGATAGTCATGATTATCATTAATTGCGACATCATTGGTGCCGTCATTGTCACTGTCACTATCGACACTTTCTGCAACTGGAGTAACTTCAATGGTTACATCGAATGTTTTACTATCTGCAATAGGATTATTACTATCAACAGAACCATCGGTAGTTTCTACATAATAGGTTAAATCTATATCAGTGCTACTGTGCGCAGGCGGCGTGATGGTGTAATTAGCTAGAGTAGCTGTATCAAGTAGGTAGTATTCACCATTAACATTTAACTCACTGGTTGTAATGGCAGTACCATCTAAAGCAATCACTGCACCACTTGAAATTAGCGTATCAATTTCAGATTGAAGAATACCAACTTTGGATATTGACTCACTTGAATCTTCATCAGTGACTTCAAATACTGAATCACCATTCGTTTGGGTAAATAAATTGATAGCAGTATCTTCTTCACCACTATCTGGTGTTTCGACAGTCACATCTATGGTTGGATTGACCGTTATATTTAGAGCAACAGAAGTTTCTTCAGATACTATGTTTTGAGTGTCGTCTGCCCCATCCGTCACATCAGCTTCACCATTCATTTCTCTATCTTTAGTTATGAGTGTGATGGTAGCGTCATTAATACTACCTGCAAAATCTTTTGGTGGTGTGATAGAAATAATAGGGTTTGTTGTTTCTTCAACGGTTGTTAGATCGAAAGTCACGACATCCCCATCGACAACTGTTTGGCTAATATTACCAACAACTATCTCTGTACCATCAGGCAAACCTGCAAACTGATACTGATATTGCTCTGAACCATCGTTGTCTGGAAACTGCTCATCAATAATGTCTTTAAGATTTAATGAGGTATCTTCATCAATAATTGCATTAATGGTGTCATTATAACCATCGCTATTGCTATCACTCAGAGTTATATTGTCATTGGTATCATTATCAACTAGGGCTATAGAAGGTTCATCTGTAACCGCTTGCACATCAACGGTTATTGTCGCTGTGGTTTCTATACCATGAGTCTCAAAGTCTGTGGTAATAGGATTACCAGAATCATCAACCTCATATTCGGTTACGCTCATCGTGATATCAAAATTGTTACCACTATTTGCTGGCGGGGTGATTTGTAGGGATTCAAATTGAGCTGTGGTCATCTCTATATCATAGCTCATTTGTGATGCAGAATCTGAGATGTGAACACCATCGTTTAGCTTTATACTAACCTCTCCACTGGTGTCAGTATCGGCATAAACAATGACTTTATTAACGCCATCCATATAGAATAGTTCAGCGCCGTCATCAATACCGCTTAAAGTAATAGCACTTAAGCGCTCGCTACGATCAACGGATCCGCCATTGGTATCATCATTAGGTATCGATGTACCCGTCACATAATCTGCATCATAATTCGATAAATCTGTACTTGCTTCGACTCCTAAATCTCCAATTATCGGTGCTAAAAAGCCTAACGGTGCTGACGTATCTTCTTCGACATAGACAGTATAATTATCATCAACAATCTTAACTATATTTTCATCTATAACAATAATTGGGGCATCTTCTATAGGATTAACTTGAATGGTAGTTTCCAAATCGATTAGCGTACCGCCATCAACGGCTCTTACATTGAAGATGACTTTATTCCCATTATTGGTATTGGCAAAGGTGGCATAGTTTTCTTCGGGGTTAAATTCGAGCGTACCATCACCGTTATTTTTGATAGTACCAACGGCAGTTTCATCTGTAGCACCTACTTTATTACCATTAATATCTATATAGATAGTTTCTCCAGTAGACATCTCATAACTTGCAGACTCATCGTGATTGTAAATTTCTACTTTACCGTTATCAAAGCTTTCAGCAACATTGATAACTAAGACATCTCTACCGTCCTCGGTTTTATCTCCATAATCGGCTTCATTTATCTCAAAATCTAAATCTAAGTTAACTGTCCTGTTTTTGACCTCAACATCAAATGTGTCTTCATCAATAGAACCATCTGCATCGATAACTGCATAATCTAATTTAAATATGATGTTGTCTAACTCACCATCATTGTCGGCATCATTATTGTAATGTCGGATAGTCTTATATAACGTTGCGTCATAACTTAGGGTAGCTGGGTCGATTTCTACTTTAAAGGCGACATTGCTAGCAGATTCATCAAAATCACCTTGGGCATCTACACCATCATTAATAGGTCCTGCCTGAGTCGTTGTTGCATAAATAGTACTATAGTCAATATTGCCCGAACTATCCTCTTTGTAGCGATAATATAGTGGGTTACCATTACTTAAGAAGAAATTAGTTGGCTCCCCATCATCCATTGTGAAATAGATATCAGCAATATCATCTGCATTACCTTGAATATTAAAGGCATTGGTTATAGATACTTCATGAGTACTACGCACACCTGAATCACCAAACAATTCATTTTCATCTAATACAACACTTTCATCGGATACAATTTCAGGCGTTGTATCGGTGACTCTTATCGTTTGCGTGGCACTGTTAGAAATATCACCATCTGCATCAATTAATGTATAACTAAATGAACCATCGTCTTGCAGGTTTGGCGCTGGGTCACGGTTATCAATCGCTTTATCTGCTTTAAAGGTCCATGTGCCGTCTTCGTTAACAGTTAAAGTGCCTGTAGGTGTCAGTAAGGCTGTACCGAAATCTGTAGAATCATTAACTTCATCACCATTTTCATCAAGATAACTAAAATTGTTTATCTGTAAATTGCTATCTGCACCTAAATCATTATCCGTCACATCTCCAGAAACGATTGTGGCTTCATTCGTACTAGCATCTGTGTTGTCAAACGAATCTTCAACAACTTCGACAACTGTATCGTCTATCGCTAATACACCATCGTCTACAATAATGATTTTAAATTGCTGAGTAGTACTGCTGTCTGTATCTTTAAGGACATAATCAATGGGCAATGTTAATGAATCGGTATTTGTCGCATGATCAAGTTGATCTAACAGCTCGAATGTAAATGATTGATCTTCACCCGTGCTATCAGTCGGATTATTGATATTAATAGTAAATACGGCATTACCAGATGTTTGTTTAGTCGCTGTTATAGTATGTCCGTCATTACTAATAGCATACTCGAGACTTTCTCCAGCAGAAGTAAGATTTAACGCATTAAGAGCACTAATGGTCTCACTGTCAGTTAATTGCGTATTACTAATGGCATCTGCACCCTTGATAATATCAAGGTTATGGTTGGCAATTAATGCCTCTTTAACTGAATCTGTGCCATCAGCTAAATCATCTTCACTGACCGTCACTTCTGGACGAAGCGCCGTTGGATTAGTATCCGTTACCGTGATATCAAACGAAGCGTCTGAGGTATCACCATCGCTATCGGTTATGGTGTAAGTAATCTCTTCTACCACACCTTCTAGATTCACCTCAGTTATATCAGAAGTATATTCCCATGATCCATCACTGTTAATAATGATTTCACCGTATTGGGTTGTGACTTCAGTTCCTGTCACACCAACTTGGGCTTCGCCATTAATATCTTTATAACTAAAGGCAGTAATAGTGGTATTAGGTGTGCCTAAGTCATCATTGGTAAGTAAGTTAAGGTTTTGAGAGTCACTGGTGATCGTTACCCCACCTTCAGCAACTTGGGTAGTGTCATTGACCGCTTGCGGTGTGGCATCCACTTTAATGGTGGTTGTCGTCGTGTTGCTATCAAGACCGTTTTTATCTGTTATCACCGTTTTAATAACTCTATCGACTTCACTTGGCGTCGTTGAGTTATTGTCAAATGTTATCGAGTTTATTAAGTCTTGATAGGCTTGCTGGCTTGCATCGCCAGTGATGACAATTTGTGACGTACCATCGCCTGATACGCTAAAACCACTAGGTAACGTACCTAAAGTTAGGCTATCTCCAGCTTCTGGATTAGTCAGCTCAACAACCACTTTGGATACCGTATCGTTGTTATCTATATCAACAATTTCACTTGTATCTGCGATTGCGACAGCATCACCACCTTCAATAAAATTAGTAGTGTAATCAGATGTTGTATCGTCATTACCTGACAAATCTAAAGAAGGCGCATCATTACTACCTTCAATAGTAATGGTTAAGGTTTCTGTGGTTGAGCCATCTGCTAATGTGTAGGTATAGACTTGATCTACCGATTCACCTTCGGCTAGTTGCTGAACAGCAGTACTGGTGTTATCAAGCTCATAGCTATAACTGCCATTGCTATTAAGCGTTAATGACCCATAATCACTTTCATTAGTTGGCGAATTAGTTAAGGTAACTGTTGTACCATTCCCAATTTCATCATTGTCTAACACATTACCTGAGACTTTAGTAATACCATCTTCTTTAAGAGAATTACTATCTGGGTTTGTATTAACATCATCAATAATCTCACCAATGACACTGTCTTTAGAATGTATTTCAACTTTCTCATAGCCACTGTTTGAAGCATCAATAGAGTTGATTTCAAGCAGATAATTCTCTTTACCTTCTATTAAGGTATCATCGACTAAAGTATTGGTTAAAGTTATGGTATTACCTGTCGTTGCGTCAAAAGTTACCTCTGTAAGTTTGCTGTCAGCAGTAAAGTCACTTGCATTAGTGTCATCAAGGAGATATGCCAAATTAACGACGATACTTTGTCCGGATGAGATATCTACTGGTTTATCATTAGCATCAACAAGCGCTAAGGTATGCGTTAAGGTAACGTCATTGCCTTCTGTCTCTGAGGCATTACCAGTAAGCTTAACGGTAACGATATCATTGCTGTCATAACCGTTCTCGTTACTGCTGTCGGTATCGGTGTTACTATTGATGGTGGTAGTCACATTGTTGTTATGCTCTACGCCATTACTGTCTGTATAACCCTCTGTATTGACGGCTTCAAATTCATTCGCCCCTACTTCAGTAATGGTTAACGTATAGTTTTCACCATCATCGGCTAGGTAGTCATCTACTGTTTCAACATTTAGAGGAGCACTTGATTGTCCTGCTGGAATGGTGACGGTGATGGTTTGTCCATTGGTGTATTCGGTGTCAGCATCTTGAGTGGTGCCATTGTTAAAGGTCACTGTCACTTGGGTGTCTTCGGTCACAACGACTGGATTGCCATCGTTATCTAGTAGCTGAACGCTATAATCTGCTGTGTCGCCCTCATCAACTGTGGCATCACCTGTGATGACAGCATAAACGGTGTCATCATTGGTTGCTGTACCATCAACGATTGCTGTGTTGACACTATTTTGCGTGTCACTAACCACGATGGATTCAAGTCCACCGCCTACTGGATTAGAGATGGTTACGGTAAAGTTCTCATCGGTCTCAGCAAGCAGATCATCTACTGCATCTACCGTAAAGGTGGCAGTGGTGTCACCCGCTTTGATGGTAACGGTTTGCGTATTGGTTTCTATGTCACCAGTTTGCGCATTGGTGTAGGTGTATGTAATGTCTACGGTTACATCGGTAACAGGAGCATTGTCTATTTCAACCGTATATTGAGCGTCACCGCCCTCGGTAACACTGGTGTCACCGCTTAGGGTAATGGTGGTGACATCGGTGTTGTCGATAATTTCACCGGTTACGCTGTCGTTATCCGTATCAACAACCACATTCTCGAATTTAATACCACTGCTGGTATCACGTACTGCCTCTATATTTAGGGTGTAGTTCTCTACTCCCTCTTTAAGGATGTCATCGAATGCAGTTTGGCTAAGGGTTATCTCGCTTACGCCATCTGCTGTACCCGTAATGATAATAGTGTCTGCAATTCGATTACCTTCATAGTCCGCATTCACGGTGTCATCACGACTGTATATAAGGTCAACTTCTATGCTTTGACCGTCATATAAATTAACAGCATTGCCATTACTATCCACAAGTTTAAGGGTGTGGGTGAGGGTTGAGTTTGCATCCCCTTCAGTAACACTGGCATTACCATCAAGTTGTACATAAACCGTATCGTTGCTGTTGTAGCCACTCTCAGGCTCATTATTGGTATTGGTGTTGCTTAATATCGTACCAGTGACGCTTTGTTCTTCAGGCTTTGTACTAACCGCAACGGCTTCATAGGTGCCATTGGCTTGAGTCACACTATCAATGCTGACGGTATAAACCTCATCCACTTCATTAAAGTGATCATCATTGGTGCTATTGGTGATAACGGTACTTGATTGACCCGCTTCAATGGTCACGCTGGTTTGTCCAGTGTAATCACTACTGCCATCTGGGTTAGTAGCAACATCGGTGTTGTCATAGATTAGGGTAACGGTAATCTCTTCGCCATTTGCAACCGTCACAAGGTTACCGTCGCTATCGATTAGTTCAACGCTATGGGTGAGTTCCTCTCCTTCTACGGCACTGTTATTAGTGACAATACGGGCGTAAACGGTATCATTGGTGTCTACTGCATCATCAACGATAGCCGTGTTAACACTGTTTTGTGTCTCATCGACAACAATGGATTCAAGTCCACCACCTAATGGATTAGAGATGGTTACTGTGAAGTTCTCATCAGTCTCAGCAAGCAGATCATCTACCGCATCTACCGTAAAGGTCGCTGTCGTTTCACCCGCTTTGATGGTGACTGTTTCAGTATTGGTTTCGATATCACCCGTTTGCGCATTGGTATAGGTGTAAGTGATGTCTACGGTTACGTCAGTAACAGGGGCATTGTCTATTTCAACCGTATATTGAGCGTCACTGCCCTCGGTAACACTGGTATCACCGCTTAGGGTAATGGTGGTGACGTCGGTATCATCAACTATTTCACCGGTCACGCTGTCTTGATTGTCAATGTCGACTTTCTCAAAGCTATTATTCACATCGTTAACGTCAGTGACGGTTAGGGTATAGGCTTCAGTACCCTCACCTAGTAAATCATCTTTGATGGTGTTGATAATATCAGTACTAGATACGCCCTCTGCTGTGCCTGTTATGGTCACGGTGGTTTGTTTACTATCAGCAGTAAAGTCATCGGCATCGGTAGCATCTGAGCTATAGCTTAAAGTAACCTCTAAGCTTTGATTCTCATAAAGCTTCACTGGTTTATCATTAGCATCAACAAGCGCTAAGGTATGCGTTAAGGTAACGTTATCGCCTTCTGTCTCTGAGGCATTACCAGTAAGCTTAACGGTAACGATATCATTGCTATCATAGCCGTTCTCGTTACTGCTATCGGTATCGGTGTTACTGTTGATGGTGGTAGTCACATTGTTGTTATGCTCTACGCCATTACTGTCTGTATAACCCTCTGTATTGACGGCTTCAAATTCATTCGCCCCTACCTCAGTAATGGTTAACGTATAGTCGTCACCATCATCCGCAAGGTAATCGTCTACCGTTTCAACATCAAGAGGTGCACTTGATTGTCCTGTTGGAATGGTGACGGTGATGGTTTGTCCATTGGTGTATTCGGTATCTGTGTCTTGAGTGGTGCCATTTTCAAAGGTCACTGTCACTTGGGTGTCTTGGGTGACTACAACGGCATTGCCATCGTTATCTAGTAGCTGAACGCTATAGTCTGCAGTGTCGCCCTCATCAACTGCGGCATCACCTGTGATAACAGCATAAACGGTGTCATCATTGGTTGCTGCATCATCAACGATTGCTGTGTTGACACTATTTTGCGTCTCATCGACAACAATGGATTCAAGTCCACCGCCTACTGGATTAGAGATGGTTACGGTAAAGTTCTCATCGGTCTCAGCAAGCAGATCATCTACTGCATCTACCGTAAAGGTGGCAGTGGTGTCACCCGCTTTGATGGTAACGGTTTGCGTATTGGTTTCTATGTCACCAGTTTGCGCATTGGTGTAGGTGTATGTAATGTCTACGGTTACATCGGTAACAGGAGCATTGTCTATTTCAACCGTATATTGAGCGTCACCGCCCTCGGTAACACTGGTGTCACCGCTTAGGGTAATGGTGGTGACATCGGTGTTATCTAAAGCTTCATCAACGATTTCACCGGTCACGCTGTCTTGATTGTCAATGTCGACTTTCTCAAAGCTATTATTAACATCGTTAACGTCAGTGATAGTTAGGGTATAGGCTTCACTACCCTCACCTAGTAAATCATCTTTGATGGTGTTGATAATATCAGCACTAGAGACGCCCTCTGCTGTGCCTGTGATGGTTACGGTGGTTTGTTTACTGTTAGCGCTAAAGTCATCGGCATCGGTGTCATCTGAGCTATAGCTTAAAGTAACCTCTAAGCTTTGATTCTCATAAAGCGTCACTGGATCATCATTAGCGTCCACAAGCTCTAAGATATGCGTTAAGGTAACGTTATTGCCTTCTGTCTCTGAGGCATTACCCGTAAGCTTAACGGTAATGATATCATTGCTGTCATAACCGTTCTCGTTACTACTATCGGTATCGGTGTTGCTGTTGATAGTGGTGGTAACATTGTTACTATGAGCAACGTTGTTGTTGTCAGTAAAGCCACTAAAGTCCACGGCTTCAAACTCATTAGCCCCTACGTCAGTGATGGTTAACGTATAGTTTTCACCATCATCAGCAAGGTAATCATCTACCGTTTCAACATCAAGAGGTGCACTTGATTGTCCTGCTGGTATGGTGAAAGTGATAGTTTGTTCATTGGTGTATTCGGTGTCAGCATCTTGAGTGCTACCATTGGTAAAGGTCACTGTCACTTGCGTATCTTCGGTGACCACAACGGGATTACCATCGTTATCCAGTAGCTGAACACTATAGTCTGCAGTGTCGCCCTCATCCACTGTGGCATCACCTGTGATAACCGCATAAACGGTGTCTTCTACGGTTGCTGTACCATCAACGATTGCTGTATTGACACTATTTTGCGTCTCATCGACAACAATGGATTCAAGTCCGCCGCCTACTGGATTGGAGATGGTTACAGTGAAGTTCTCATCGGTCTCAGCAAGCAGATCATCTACCGCATCTACTGTAAAGGTGGCGGTGGTTTCACCTGCTTTAATGGTGACCGTTTCAGTATTGGTTTCGATATCACCGGTTTGAGAATTGGTATAGGTGTAAGTGATGTCTACGGTCACATCGGTGACAGAGGCATTGTCTATTTCAACCGTATATTGAGCTTCACTGCCCTCGGTAACACTGGTGTCACCGCTTAGGGTAATGGTAGTGACATCTGTATCATCAACTATTTCACCGGTAACGCTGTCTTGATTGTCAATATCGACTTTCTCAAAGCTATTATTAACATCGTTAACGTCAGTGATGGTTAGGATATAGGCTTCACTACCCTCACCTAGTAAATCATCTTTGATGGTGTTGATAATGTCAGTACTAGATACACCCTCTTTGCTACCTGTGATGGTAACGGTAGTTTGCTTGCTGTCAGCGGTAAAGTCATCGGCATCGGTGTCATCTGAGCTGTAGCTTACAGTGACTTCTAGGCTTTGACCTTCATAAAACATGACTGGTTTATCATTAGCATCCACCAGCTCTAAGGTATGCGTTAAGCTAACGTCATCGCCTTCAATCTCTGAGGCATTACCAGTAAGCTTAACGTAAACGACATCATTGCTGTTATAGCCGTTCTCGTTACTACTATCGCTATCGGTGTTGCTGTTGATAGTGGTGGTAACGGTGTTGTTATACTCTACGTCATTACTGTCTGTATAACCCTCTGTATTGACGGCTTCAAACTCATCGGTGTCTACCTCAGTAATGGTTAACGTATAGTTTTCGCCATCATCAGCAAGGTAATCATCTACCGTTTCAACATCAAGCGGGGCACTTGATTGTCCTGCTGGAATGGTGACAGTGATCGTATTGGTGTCGTTGTATTCGGTGTCAGCATCTTGAGTGGTGCCATTGGTAAAGATCACTGTCACAACGGTGTCTTGGGTAACGACGACTGGATTACCCTCGTTATCTAGTAGCTGAACGCTGTAGTCTGCGGTTGCACCTTCATCAACTGTAGCATCGCCTGTGATAACTGCATAAACGGTGTCTTCTGCGGTTGCTGTACCATCAACGATTGCTGTGTTGACACTGTCTTGCGTCTCATCAACAACAATGGATTCAAGTCCACCGCCTACTGGATTGGAGATGGTTACTGTAAAGTTCTCATCGGTTTCAGCAAGCAGATCATCTACCGCATCTACCGTAAAGGTGGCAGTGGTTTCACCCGCTTTGATAGTGACTGTTTGCGTATTGGTTTCGATATCACCGGTTTGAGAATTGGTATAGGTGTAAGTAATGTCTACGGTCACATCGGTAACAGGGGCATTGTCTATTTCAACCGTATATTGAGCTTCACCGCCCTCGGTAACACTGGTATCACCGCTTAGGGTAATGGTCGTGACATCTGCGTTATTTGACGCTTCATCAACAATCTCACCCGTTACGCTTTCATTATCAGTATCAACAACCACATTCTCGAATTTAATACCGCTACTGGTATCACGTACTGCCTCTATATTCAGGGTGTAGTTCTCTACCCCCTCTTTAAGGATGTCATCGATTGCAGTTTGGCTAATGGTTATCTCGCTTATGCCATCTGCTGTGCCAGTAATGAGTATAGTATCTGCAATACGGTCACCCACATAGTCCGCATTCACGGTGTCATCATTACTATAAACAAGATCAACTTCTATGCTTTGACCTTCATATAAACTAACGGCATTGCCATTAATGTCCACAAGCTTAATAGTGTGGCTTAATGTACTGTCTTCATCACCTTCAACAACACTAGCATCACCGGTTAACTGTACATAAACAGTATCATTACTGTTGTAGCCACTCTCAGGCTCATTATCGGTATCGGTGTTGCTTAATATCGTACCAGTAACACTTTGTTCTTCAGGCTTCGTACTAACTGCGACTGCTTCATAAGTGCCATTAGCTTGAGTAACGCTATCAATGCTAACGGTATAAATCTCATCCGCTTCGTTAAAGTAATCATCATTGGTGCTATTAGTAATAACTGCACTTGATTGACCCGCTTCAATGGTCACGCTGGTTTGTCCAGTGTAATCACTGCTGTTGTCTGGGTTAGCCGTTATATCGTCATTGTTATAGCTTAGGGTAACCGTGATGGTTTCTCCCTCGGCAACCACTACTGGATTGCCTTCGCTATCGACTAGTTCAACGCTATGGGTAAGATCATCACCTTCTACGGCACTGTCATTGCTGACAATACGAGCATAAACGGTGTCTTCTGCGGTTGCTGTACCATCAATGATTGCTGTGTTGACACTGTCTTGCGTCTCGTCAACAACAATGGATTCAAGTCCACCGCCTACTGGATTGGAGATGGTTACTGTAAAGTTCTCATCGGTTTCAGCAAGCAGATCATCTACCGCATCTACTGTAAAGGTAGCGGTGGTTTCACCCGCTTTAATGGTGACTGTTTCAGTGTTGGTTTCGATATCACCAGTTTGGACATTGGTATAGGTGTAAGTAATGTCTACGGTCACATCGGTGACAGGGGCATTGTCTATTTCAACCGTATATTGAGCTTCATCGCCCTCAGTAACACTGGTATCACCGCTTAGGGTAATGGTAGTGATGTCAGTATCATCAACAATTTCACCGGTAACGCTGTCTTGATTGTCAATGTCGACTTTCTCAAAGCTGTTATTAACATCGTTAACGTCAGTGATGGTTAGGGTATAGGCTTCACTACCCTCACCTAGTAAATCATCTTTGATGGTGTTGATAATATCAGCACTAGATACACCCTCTTTGCTACCTGTGATGGTAACGGTAGTTTGCTTACTGTTAGCGGTAAAGTCATCAGCATCGGTAGCATCTGAGCTGTAGCTTACAGTGACTTCTAGGCTTTGACCTTCATAAAGCATGACTGGTTTACCATTAGCATCAACAAGCTCTAAGGTATGCGTTAAGGCAACGTCATCGCCTTCTGTCTCTGAGGCATCGCCAGTAAGCTTAACGTAAACGACATCATTGCTGTCATAGCCGTTCTCAGGCTCATTATCGGTATCTGTATTGCTTAATATCGTACCAGTAACACTTTTCTCTTCAGGCTTTGTACTGACCGCAACGGCTTCATAAGTGCCATTAGCTTGAGTAACCTCATCAATGCTAACGGTATAAATCTCATCCGCTTCGTTAAAGTAATCATCATTAGTGCTATTAGTAATAACTGCACTTGATTGACCCGCTTCAATGGTCACGCTGGTTTGTCCAGTGTAATCACTGCTGCCGTCTGGGTTAGCCGTTACATCATCATTGTTATAGCTTAGGGTAACCGTGATGGTTTCACCCTCAGCAACCACTACTGGATTGCCTTCGCTATCGACTAGTTCAACGCTATGGGTAAGATCATCACCTTCTACGGCACTGTCATTGCTGACAATACGAGCATAAACGGTGTCTTCTGCGGTTGCTGTACCATCAACGATTTCACTGGTGGCAACGTTGGCGTCATCCGTGGTGCGGGGTGCAACATCTTCAAAGTGGTTGCTTGCATCGATAACGTCAGTAATAGTGGCGACAAGCGGTTCTGCACCCTCTTTTAGAACGTCATCTGTTGCATCTACGCTAAAGGTGGTGCTGTTAGTGCCAGATAAAATAATACTATCTGGTAGTGCACTGGTGTCTTGTCCTGTACTTGCTGTACCCGTCCAATTTAGCACTACTTCTATGTCAGTGCCTGTTGGTACGTCAACAGAATTACCGTCTTTGTCTACTAAGGAGACGGTGTAAGTAAGCTCTCCACCCTCTTCTATGCTGTCTTGGTCGACAGTGATTTGAGCATAGACAACGTCTTTACTGCCCTCTACTTCATCAACTATTTCACCGGTAACGCTGTCTTGATTGTCAATGTCGACTTTCTCAAAGCTGTTATTAACATCGTTAACGTCAGTGATGGTTAGGGTATAGGCTTCACTACCCTCACCTAGTAAATCATCTTTGATGGTGTTGATAATATCAGCACTAGATACACCCTCTTTGCTACCTGTGATGGTAACGGTAGTTTGCTTACTGTTAGCGGTAAAGTCATCGGCATTGGTAGCATCTGAGCTGTAGCTTAAAGTAATCTCTAAGCTTTGATTCTCATAAAGCTTCACTGGTTTATCATTAGCATCAACAAGCGCTAAGGTATGCGTTAAGGTAACGTTATCGCCTTCTGTCTCTGAGGCATTACCCGTAAGCTTAACGGTAATGACATCATTGCTGTCATAACCGTTCTCGTTACTGCTGTCGGTATCGGTGTTACTGTTGATGGTGGTAGTCACATTGTTGTTATGCTCTACGCCATTACTGTCTGTATAACCCTCTGTATTGACGGCTTCAAATTCATTCGCCCCTACCTCAGTAATGGTTAACGTATAGTTCTCACCATCATCGGCTAGGTAATCATCTACGGTTTCAACATTTATAGGTGCACTTGATTGTCCTGCTGGGATGGTGACGATAATCGTATTGGTGTCGTTGTATTCGGTATCTGTGTCTTGAGTGGTGCCATTGTTAAAGGTCACTGTCACTTGGGTGTCTTCGGTGACAACGACTGGATTACCATCGTTATCTAGTAGCTGAACGCTATAGTCTGCTGTGTCGCCCTCATCAACTGTGGCATCGCCTGTGATGACAGCATAAACGGTGTCATCATTGGTTGCTGTGCCATCAACGATTACTGTGTTAACACTATCTTGCGTCTCATCGACAACAATGGATTCAAGTCCACCGCCTACTGGGTTAGAGATGGTTACGGTGAAGTTCTCATCGGTCTCAGCAAGCAGATCATCTACCGCATTGACTTTAAAGGTGGCAGAGGTTTCACCGGCTTTAATGGTGACTGTTTGCGTATTGGTTTCAATGTCACCAGTTTGCGCATTGGTGTAGGTGTAAGTGATGTCTACGGTTACATCAAAGACAGGAGCATTGTCTATTTCAACCGTATATTCAGCGTCACCGCCCTCGGTAACAGACTCAGTGCCTGTTAAGGTGATGGTGGTAATATCAATATTATCTTTAATTAAACCAACCACACTATCATTAGAATTAAACTGCACTGATTCAAAACTATTATTATCATCATTTACTGCTATCACAGATAAGGTATAACTTTCTATACCCTCCTCTAAAAGGTCATTAATCACAGTATTGGTAATCGGAAATTGTGTCAATCCTTCATCAGTTCCATTAATTACCACAGTCGTTATTTTGCTTGGGGACGTCGTATTATCACTTGAATAATCATCTGCAGACGTTAAATCTGGATTGTATGCCAAAGTAACGGTAAGCTGTTGTCCTGTGTATAGAGCAACTGGATTACCTAAAGAATCAACAATTTCTATGGTGTGATTCAGCTCATTATTAGCATCACCTTCAACCACACTATCATTTCCAGATAAACGCACATATACGATATCTTCAGAACTTACAGGGGCATCATCAGTAATGGTAGTTGTAACTGTTACTACATGTTCAGTACCCTTACTATCTGTGAACCCATTTGTACTTACTTGTTCAAATTCATTATTTCCAATAGCAATGATTTCTAAGGTGTAATCTTCACTATCTTCCGCTAAATAATCATCAATGGTTTGAACATTAAGAGGCGAGCTTGAAGAGCCATTTGGTATGGTAACAACGATTTCTTGACCCTCTACATACTCAGTATCCCCATTAACCGTTGTTTGATTAGTAAATTTTACAATGAGATCTGTATCTTGAGTTACGACAACTGGATTACCCTCATAATCAAGTAGCTGAACAGAATACTCAGCTTCACCACCTTCAACGACATTGCTATCACCCGTTATCACAGCATAAGTCGTATCTATAACGGATACTACAGATATTTCAATAGTGGCAGGCGGTGAGATGGCACCATCATCATCGGTGCTGATGTATTTAATCAGGTTTACCAGGCCATTAAAGTTGGGCGCCGGGACAAATTGCAAGCTTGCGGCTTGCTCTGGAGTCAGTACCGTATTGGCGGTAACTTCAACGGCTGCGGTGCCTGCATCGCCATCGTCATCATAGGTTAATACGCCTTGATTCACTGGCGGTACTTGTAAGATGGTGTAGCTTGCAATGGTGCCATCGATATCACTACCGTCTAATACGACGGCAACGGCGGTGTCCTCATCGGTGGTTAGTGCATCATCTTTGGCGGTTGGTGGGTCATTTACTGGAGTAACGTCTATAAAGACAGTCGCCGTATCACTACCACCTGCTCCATCACTGATAGTATAAACAATGGTTGTTGGTCCATAAAAATCAGGATTGGGCGTAAAATTAAGAGTGCCATCTTCATTAATAGTCACTGTTCCATTTGGACTACTGGCATCACTAACAACCAATGTTTCGCCATTGGGACTGAGATCATTAGATAAAACATCAATATTATTAAGAACAGTATCTTCAGCTACCGTATAAACTGGCTCAGCTAGACTGCCATCATCGATAGCATCAATAGGCAGTCTAGGCTCACTGTCACTACTGTCATCATCGTCTAATGCCAATGCGCCACCTGCGAGCAACAAACCACCAAGACCGATAGTCCACCATGGCAGACCGGGTGTCATACCAGATACTAAAGTTACCCATAGTGGCGCTACCATTGGTTCGCCGCCCAAAGCTTGACCTTCTACCTCACCCGTTTCAAGCTGAGTGACATAATCAATGACTTCACCAGTGTCTGGAATATAGTAGTAATAATTACCATCTTCGGCGATACCAACCAGCGCCTGACTCTCATCTTCATAAAAGTCTTCAATAATTAAATCTGATTCTTGACCGTCTACTTCAAATGAAACATGTAAGTCATTGTTGTTGCGTTTGGTAATAATATGGTTAGGAGCAACACCGATAGACTCATCAAAAAACTCATAATTGGCATTTCTGATAGCTTTAATAACAGTGGGTTTATTATCATTTGTTGTTATTAAAATTTGTTCAAATTGTTCAGTATTATTATAGAGTTTTACACTTATTTGTTTCATTTTAGTTTTGTCCCTGCAAAAGCAAATTAAAAATTTAAGATAACTTACCTGTTATCTTAGGAGTTAATACATTTATTGTATATATTAGTTTGAATTAATATAAAAATAGCTTACAACCCAATATTGCTAAATCTAATACTATTCTATTATGAATCTATAATTTAATAAAATCCTAACTAATGAGTTTTTAGGAATAACAAAATAAACGTAACTGGTAAAATCACTATAATATTTGAAGTGGCAGTGTTACTTAAACTGTTGGTAGGCTTAATATAAATAGGAAGATACATATAAAAGTTTAGAATGTGTCTACAAACTTTTATAAGAAGAAATGATTAATGTGGAAGAGATATTAGGTTTAGAAAGTAGCTAAAATTTAAACCGTTGACTGACTTCTAAAAATGATTACGAGTAATATTGAATAACATATCTATTACATTACAGAGACGATAGCGTATAAGAGTAAGCAGAAAATTATAAACTATCAAATACTTACCGTCTCTATAAAACAATAATTGGGGTTAAATCAAACTCTAACATTGAATAATTAAACTAGGAAAAATCAATCAAGTTAAATAGACTAAATGGGTTTAGGTTAAGTTGATTAATCAATTGAGTTGCAAACTAACTATCCAGCCAACCCATATCAATTGCAAGCTTAAGCTGCTCAGGAGTATCAATATCAACACTTAATTTAAGGTTATAAATAGTTGCGACCTCAGCCGCCGCCAATGCTCTAATTTGATGACGCAGTCCTTTATCTCCCTGTAAACTTGACTGCCAATTTTTTAGAAGCTCGTAGTTAATGACTACTGGTAAACCAACGACTGTCTCACTACTATCTAAACTGACATCTTTAGAATAATTAGGGTTGTCGTTACTTGTTTTTAAGACAGGATTAGTAGCATTGCGACTATCAAAACGATTGTCCTGCATAATCTTGTCAGATTTAGGATAGCGACTGGCG
This sequence comes from Psychrobacter sp. CX5, assembly GCF_057621535.2. Taxonomy (NCBI): domain Bacteria; kingdom Pseudomonadati; phylum Pseudomonadota; class Gammaproteobacteria; order Moraxellales; family Moraxellaceae; genus Psychrobacter; species Psychrobacter sp. CX5. The sequence continues at coordinate 3,008,787 of NZ_CM177735.1, forward strand.
ACAACTTTAGTACTTTCTTTCAGTAAATTATTTAGATGTTGAGTGTCTAATAAAATTTGGTCTACCCCTAAAATCATAACTTTATTAATCGCCAAGTTGTTGGTAGTTAATTGACTAGTCGCTAAATTATCAGTATCTAGAGTATTCAAAGCATCAATACCCAAGCTTAGACTATGCCCCATACCCTTCTCAGGTTCTTTATTAAAAACAACCTCAATAGGCTCAATATCAGCAATCAATCTATCTATGACTCTTTTAATCGGCAAATGACCCTCTGGAATCACAATCACGTTAGCTTTTGGATTGGTAGCCAATGCCATGCGAATCATGACTTCAATCAAAGTTTGACCATGTTGCGTTAATAGCTGTTTGGGAGTGCCTAAACGCTGACTTAAACCACTCGCCAGCAAAATAACGGCATGGTTTTTATAAGTGTTGTGAGTTAGGTTCGGCATAAATTAAAAGCTTACAGTATGGTTTAAAGCAGAGTTTAAGGCAGGCACACAAGCGTTATTCTCCTTTGAACTCTCCTTTGAAATCTCCTTTGATTTGGAGTTTAAAGGGTCTTCTTGACTTGTAGCATCGTTTGAAGTCATAAAACCAACACTATGCATCACCGCGTTAATCTGTGCCATGATACCTAATGCTAATGCCTCTGGCCCATCACCGCCAAGTTTATATCCAATAGGATAATGCAGTTGATCGATACCTTGCTGTAATTGCGAGATGTCGCCTTGATAGCTGTCTTTAATTTCAGAAATCAATCGTTCTGTTCGATATTTAGGACCTAATTGACCTAGGTATGCCGGTGGATTGGCAAGCAGCACTTTTAGACGTGCTCTATCTTGACTGAGACTATGAGACATAACGGCAACGGCAGCATTTCGGCTAAGATTAATAAGGGTGTCGCTATCCTCTAGTGGCAAACATAGGACGTTATCAGCATGCATAAAACGCGCGCGAGTGGCGTAATGAGCACGGCTATCTATCACCGTAACTTGCCAATCCTGCATTTTTGCAAGCGTGACCAATGGCAATACATCATTGCCTGCTCCGCAAATCAGCAGCTTAATTTGCGGTTGCAAGTCTCTCACTAACCACTGTGTCTCAATAATATGGTCTAGATTATTATCGACAGCGCCCTTCACAGTCACAAATTGAGCCTGTTTTTTAGAAGTCTGTTTTTTAGAAGTCTGTTTTTTAGAAGTCTGTTTTTTAGAATAGCCATTATCAGCTATTAAATTATCCTCTGATCCTTTTGAAGATAGCGTTTTAATCGCTTGTATTAGGGTAGGATCACTGGGAGTATGTTTTAAATCTTCATTTAAAATCGTAAACTTTAAGTAAGCTATAAAATCATCTAAATGAATATGAACACCAATAGGATGAGACGGATCGTCTGAACGGATTAAAGTAACGACTCGCATCGTTTGCTCATTATTGCGAACTTCTTTCATGCAGTTAATCAGGGGCATCGCAGACGCCAATCTTTCAAATAGAACATGAACACGTCCATTACAACCCAAACCAAAATTGAGATCTATATCATCGTCGTTATGACTATCATACTGGTCCTCTAAATCATGGTTCCAGTCTAAATCACGGTGATTGTCATCATGCAAATCACTATTTTCATCATTTCGTATAGTATTACGATTACTATTTTGCTTAGTATTGTTTGGATAAGTATTATCATCCTCCCCCGTTTGATACACCTGAACAGAAGGTCCATTGCGGGTAATCCAAAAAGCTCTTTTAATGATATGTGGCTCTAAACAACCCCCACTAATCATGCCTACTGAGCGTCCATCTGCACAGATAAGCATCATCGCACCTTCTTTACGATACGCAGAACCCTCAGTACGCACAACTGTTGCAAGTACCGCTTCAATACCGTCGCGGAAGGCTTCAGTCGCCAATTTCAAAATATCAGAAACATGATTCATAATATCGACTTATTTAAGGCGTTTAAAATTAAAAAATAAACCTGTTTAGAATTGATTGAATAGAGCTGCTAATCGATAAAATGAGGGCAAATAGTACAGTGATGTACGGCCTGCCCTGTCAAAACGCCAATGCTATAAAACGTCCGCGTCTTAATCTGGCAATTGATCAATCAGCTTATCTAGAGTAATAGGAAAATCATAAACGCGTACCCCAACCGCATTATAGACCGCATTAGCAATAGCGGCGGCTGCACCCGATATGGCTGTTTCTCCGATCCCTTTAATGTGCATCGGATTGGTATACGGGTCATCTTCTTCAACGAGGATGACTTCAAGTTGAGGGACATCTGCATTCACAGGAATATGATATTCAGCCAAGTCATGGTTACACAATCTTCCATCACGTTTATCATGAATGACCTCTTCCATCAACGCTGAGCCAATCCCAAATACCATACCGCCATAACATTGTGAGGTGGCCAGCTTATGATTCAAAATACGTCCTGCTGTGAATGCACCCGTCATATTCTTCACGCGTATCTCACCTGTAATCCGATGTACAGCAACTTCTGCAAAGTTGGCACCATAGCAGGCTTGACGATGGGTTTTACCGTTTTTACCGGGTGCAATTTCGCCTTTTGCACTTAGTTGTTGATTATCAAGTTTGGCGATAATATCGGCTAGTGAATAAGCGGCATCATGACTAAAGTCATAATCCTCTTTTAGCAGTGTATCAGCACTATTTAATGAGATCGGCAATCCTACTTTTTCTGCAATATTGTCAAGTTTGTCTAACTTATCTAACTTATCTAGCTTATCTAACTTATTAAGAACACTACCAAGCACATTCTTGCCCGCTTCAATTGCCGTTTCTGTCAGTGTAGCGTCATGATCGCCGATTTTAGAGACTTGACCTTGTTGCAACTGTATAGTGTCAGCATGCAGGCCAACCCGTTTGGCAATTTGCTCACGTAATTCGGCGCAAGCAAGATAAATACTACTACCCGCACTGGCTGCACCAAAACTTCCACCAGATCCGGGAGCGGCTGGCAAATTACTATCACCCAGTTTCATCTCAATATGGTCGATAGGTAAGCCTAATAGATCCGCTGCTACCTGAGAGAACACGGTATAAGACCCCGTACCGATATCAGTCATATCGGATTCAATCACCGCTTTTATCCCATAAGATTTGGTTGAATCTAGCTGTAAGGTAGCACGAGCCTCTGCAGGCATTAGCTGATTGCCCCTTGAGGCGACTGCCATACCAGTACCAATCCACCAGTCGCCTTCTAAACGACTGGCAGGTTTTGCAATATGCTTCTCATCCCAGCCAAATGCTTTTGCGCCCTGCTCAATGCACGGTATAAGCTGTCTTGTTGAAAAAGGGATCTGCTTTGATGGATCCTCTTCTGGCTCATTAAGACGACGCAGCTCAATAGGGTCTATATTGAGCTGACAAGCCAACTCATCCATCGCACATTCAAGTGCAATCTGACCAACCGCTTCGCCTGGTGCGCGCATCGAACCTGCAAGCGTCCAGTTCATATCAACCATTTGGTATTCAACTTTGCGGTTTTCACCACGATACAGAAAATGTGTCGACAAGGCAGATGGCTCAAAAAATGCCTCACCAGGAAGATTGCTTGAGATCGATTCATGAATAATGGTGTCTATTACCCCGTCTTCACGACAGCCAATGGCGACTCTTTGACGGGTATTAGACCGTCTCACCGTTGCCTCCATCACCTGCGGACGCGTCATCATTATCAGTACAGGACGCTCAAGCTCTTTGGCAGCAATAGCGGCAGCGATAGACTCAGGGGCAATACCCAATTTACTACCAAAGCCGCCACCGACATATCGTGCAATTAAATGAACGTTATCAGCATCAATCTCTAAGGCATCCGCTATTTGTTTTTTTCCAAACGCCACCATCTGGTTAGAGGTATAAATAGTGAGCTTATCCCCTTCCCAATGGGCTAGTGATGAATGCGGCTCCATTGGCGAGTTACTTTGGCTAGGCGTGGTATAAATGCGGTCTAAACGAACCGCTGCACTCTCTAAGCTTTTTTCAGGGTCGCCTTGTTCACTATTTTTATCAGACCCTTCTTTCTCATTAATCTCATGAGTGTTTTTAAGCTCTGACTTGAAATCTAACGCCGCTTTATCCGTCTGATCCTCATAGGTTACTTTAAGTGCCTTAGCCGCTTCGGTAGCGGCTTCAAAGGTTTCAGCAATGACAACCGCTATCGGCTGACCATGATAGGCAATCTCGTTAGTGCCTTGGGTCGGCGCTTTCATTTTGCCGCCTTGCTGAGAGTTTCTAATAAAATGCTTTGGATCAGTCACTACTTTAATAACGCCTGGTATATCGGCAACTGAGCTTTTATCAATATCTTTAACATGACCTTTAGCAATAGTTGCGCCTACCAATACGCCGTAAGCCATATTGTCTACATGATATTCTGCAGCATAAGGCGCCTGCCCACTCACTTTTAAAGAACCATCGACCCGAGTGATAGGTTGACCAACTAACTGACTCGATGTTTTGTCAAATAGGGTCGGAACCGGCTCATTCATGATCATTTTTTTGCTTGGTTCGGAATTAAGGATTCCTTTATTGAATGCTTCATTTAACGCTTTATTTAATGATGGCATGGTTAAGCTTCCTTAGCGTCAAGAGCGCGCTGGATAATTTGTTTAAGTAAACGGCGGGTTAGTGGAATTTTAAAGTCGTTTTGTCCCTGACCTTTCGCCGTTTCTAAAAGAATATTGGCAGCATTCACAATATCAGGAATAGCTCCTTTAGTTCCCTCAAGGGACGCCTCTACCGCCTCATTACGCCACGGCTGCGACCCTATGCCACCAAACGCCAAACGTACAGTGGTTAACGTACCCGTAACATCTTTATCTATCACTGCAGCTGCTGATACTAGAGCGAAGGCATAGGACGCACGGTCACGAATCTTGTCATAAGTATGCATGCCTTTAATGGGCGCTGGAAGTATGATATGAGTGATCAGTTCACCCGGTTCTAATACTGTTTCAATATGAGGAGTGTCATCAGGCAGACGATAGAAATCTTTAATCGGAATTTCTCTGGTGCTACCATTTGGTTTTTGGGTCTCTAACGTCGCATCTAATAATCGCATAGCCACTGCCATATCAGAGGGATGCTGTGCGATACAATGTTCACTGGTACCTAATATGGCAAGTGAGCGGTTTTGACCTTCAATTGCTGGACAGCCTGTGCCCGGTTGTCGTTTGTTACATGGACTATCTGGTTGGTAAAAATAGTAGCAACGGGTTCGTTGCAGAAAATTACCGCCAGTCGTCGCCTTATTGCGTAGCTGACCTGACGCACCCGCTAATATGGCACGAGAGAGAACTGGATAGTTGGTTATGATGTCAGGATGAGCTGCCAAATCACTATTGGTTACCAAGGCTCCAATACGTAAACCTCCTTCTGATGTCGGCTCAATCTGTTTAAGTTCTAACTGAGTAATATCAACAAGTTTAATCGGTGTCTCAATCTCAAGCTTCATTAGATCAAGTAAGTTTGTACCGCCACCGATAAAGGCAGCGCCTTCTGAACTGGCAGCAACGCAAGCAGGATTTAAATCATTGGCACGGACATATTCAAAACGTTTCATGAGTTTTCTCCTAAACGTTGAGCAGCGTTCTTGTTGCTTTGGTTATTGTTAGTGCTTTGGTTATTGTTAGTGCTGTGTTGATTGTTAAGGGCTTTAGTCGAATGATTATCTTGTAATTGGGCTTGACTGGGCGCTGGCGACCATATACCTGTAATACCGATGCTACCTGATTGAGAAGCTGTACTTTCATTTGATTTAGGCAACTTATTTAAGTGATGTGAATCCTCAAAAAGCTTAAGTTCTTTTTGCAGCACTTCAGATATGGCGTTAATGATATTTGGGTAAGCAGAACATCGGCAAATATTACCACTCATACGCTCGGCAATTTCATTGACTAATAGCGCATTCGGTTGTTTTAAGTCTTCAGTGACATAACTTGGCCACTGTTGCTTAACCTCATCAATAAGGGCAGTAGCAGAACAAATCTGACCTGGTGTGCAATAGCCACATTGAAAGGCATCATGATCTCTAAATGCTTTTTGCAAATCAGATAAAGTCTCAGGTAAACCAATCCCTTCAATAGTGGTTATCTCATCACCTTCGTGCATTACCGCTAAGGTTAAACATGAATTAATACGTTGACCATTAATGAGAATAGTACAAGCACCGCATTGTCCATGATCACAGCCTTTTTTGGGGCCTGTAATGTGTAAGTGGTGTCGAAAAAGGTCTAGTAAAGTCGTTCGGGGATCAAGATCATCGAAATGATAGCTTTTATTATTAATAGATAAAGTTAAGGTAGTCATGCTGGCGTCCGCTGGCAGGTGTGATTAAAAATAAGTATTGAAAACAGGTATTTGGTGATTGAATGAAAGAGAAGCTTAATTTATGAAATATTATAGAAGGTTAACTCCTCAAATATATAAGAGCTTATTTTATTAATTATTAGAGTCATCCTAATGAAAATATGATTGAAATTTATATAAAAAATGTTGTTGTCCTGTGCTTTTAAGTAAAGGCATTTATGCCTCATAACTATTGCTTATTAAATTAACCTGAATTCGGGATAAGAATCTTAGTAAGCTCTTGTTTTTATTTGAGTTAATAAATCCATCCCCAACCCTTCCTTTGGAAAAGGAAGGGAGCTAACCTTTCCTAAGTTTAAAAGAGATGAATGACCGTTTCTTTAAAAGATGAGATGCATTGCTTTGCAACAAAGGAGTGCCTATAACCTTAACTTTAATGGGTTGATTATCCCGAATTCAGGTTAAATTATTGACTGTAGATTTTTAAAGCCCGCATTAGCCATACCCATTCAAAAAGACCTTCGCTGATGAATTTATAGAGGTTTAAGCACTTAGAGAGAGAAAGATAGAGATATAAATTGAGTTTGATAAAGCCGTTGCAGTAAACGAAAAAGTTAAATTTAGTACCAGATCAAGGACTAGTCTTTTTTTGTACATTTAGTATTTTATAGCTGGGATAGCACGTAATCTGAACATTATCAAAAGCAGTGCTATGCGTCAGATTAATATCACAACCCGTCACTTTATCTTTTTCAAACGACAATATGGTATCTGGCTGATACTTATCCGTATGAATCAACAACCATAACTGATTGAGTGGCCGTCTAGTCTGATACGCTTCAATCTTCGGTTGTTTTTTTTGCATTACCTTATCGATATCTTGTTGGGTAATACTTGAAATTGTCCTACCTTTCCTCAATTTGATAAATTTATTTTTAGGCATGTACAAGGTTTTCATCGGAATCTTAAAGCGCTCAGCCGTTAGATAACCATTATCCTCATCGTAAATTTGACCTTTGATATTTTGCTTTGCGACCACATTCAGTGCTTGCCAATACCAGCGCTTAGCAATCAGCCCTTTTTCACTCATCTGGGTGCGTAATCTTGGTAATGTTGTCAGCTCAATACCGATATATACCAGTTGATTATTCTCCCAAAATACCAAGGTAAAATCAGGTTCAAAGCCATCATCTTGGCCGGAGATAATATGAATGGGATCAAGTCCTTGAATGGTCAAATAATGGGATAAATAGACCCATTCACGCTGGCGTTTGATTTGGTTTTGAAGGTTTTCGCCGCTTTCATTAACTTGAAATTGAGTAGACACAGGTTGACTGACTTGGTTTAGATTAACGTTAGCTTGAAGGGTTTGTTGAGGTTGGAATTGCTCAATGGCGTATTGTTTAAAATTCCCTTTATTTCGAGGTTCTTCAGGCATATCCTCGCCCTGGTGGTGACTACCATCCATTTTTTGTGGCGGGAAATTATTATCTTTTTGCACGGCAGTCATAACATATATTTTTTAGATAGCATAAGGTTTAATGCTCTTCAATTTGCAATAGTAATTTCTTTTTGTCAAGCCCACCAGTATACCCCCCTAATGCACCGTTACTTGCGATGACACGATGACAAGGAATCAGAATACTAAACGGGTTCTTACCATTGGCATTCGCAACCGCACGATACGCGGTCGGTTTGCCTATATTGTGCGCTAACTGTGAATAGCTGATCGTTTTCCCATAAGGAATCTGCTGCAATGCTTGCCAAACACGTTGTTGGAAGGCAGTTCCCAATAACATATTTAGCGGTAAGTCAAAACTTCGGCGATTTCTATCTTGATAATCTTGTAGTTGAGTAATTGTTGTTAAGAGGACAGTGTGAGTGACATCATCTTTGCTTAGGCTATTTCTATTCACAAACTTAAAATGATTATCATCAAGCTCTAGTTGCTTCTTCAACTGCACAACCGTTTTGCAGCTTTGCCACTCTTTACCCGCCTCTAACCAATTGACCGCCAAAAGTTTCGGTGCATCACATGCTTCAGCCACCCTACCTGCCATCAAGACTAAGGGGTATCCGGCAATGTCAGTCGAAGTTACAATCATTTTATTCACCTTTAAAGTATCCTTACATAGTGATAGATTCATTGACAACTGCCCTTAAAAATCAGGAGCTGATCTCTCTACTATCTTGACACAAAAAAAATGGCATCACAATGATGCCATTTTACAAAGTTTGCACTGTCGCCATTGATGACATACTGGGTGTTAAATTTATTGTTCATCCGTCTCAAATAAGGCAGCCACAAACTGCTTAGGACTAAACGCACGTAAATCATCGATCGACTCACCTACCCCAATGTAACGAATGGGAATATCGGTAGTATTGGCGATATTAAATACCACGCCACCTTTTGCGGTGCCATCCAGTTTGGTAATAGTAATACCTGTTAAAGGCACCGCATCGTTAAATATTTTCACCTGATTTATGGCATTCTGCCCTGTGCCTGCATCAAGTACAATCATCCCCTCATGTGGTGCATCTGGGTCTGATTTACGCATAATACGCACTACTTTTTCAAGCTCAGCCATTAAATGGGTTTTGTTTTGCAAACGTCCGGCCGTATCGGCAATTAATACATCGATATTTTTGGCTTTGGCAGATTGCATCGCATCAAAAACAACTGACGCACTATCCGCACCATGACCTTGCGCGACAACAGGTATGTTATTTCGCTCGCCCCATACTTGGAGTTGCTCTGTTGCCGCGGCTCTAAAGGTATCTCCAGCAGCAAGCATCACCGATTTACCTTCGGCTTGCAGACGTTTTGCCAACTTACCGATAGTAGTGGTTTTACCGACGCCATTGACACCCACCACTAATATAACGAACGGCTTTTTCGTCGTATCAATAATTAGCGGGGCCACCTTTGGCTCTAGTATTTCAACCAATTCTTTTTGTAGGGCTTTGTACAATGAATGAGAATAAATCAAATCGCCACGGGCTGTTTGTTCGGTCAGACTTTTGATGATTTTATCCGTGGCTTCCACCCCGATATCAGCGACCAATAGCTGATCTTCTACCTCTTCCAATAGCTCATCATCAATCTCTTTGCCACCGATTAAGATATTGGCCACACCTTCAGCTAAGTTCTTACGTGACTTGGATAACCCTGACTTCATACGAGAAAACCAACCACCTCGTTTTCTGTCTTGTTTATCTTGCTCACTCTCATTATCTATACTAGCACTAACTTCATGACTTGATGTTGAAACGGGTGGCGTTTGATCAACCGCGTTATGGGCAGGACCAGTATCTAACTTATTAACTGGTGGCGTGTTCGCTTGTTCAACTCGCGGTGTCTCAATAATTGGAATATCTTGCGCACTGGGTAAGTCGGGTAAAGTAATGTCATCATCGTCTAACTCATCCAAACTGCCATCAAGATCGATTACTACCCGAGTCGGATTATCTGCATTATTCATGAACGTCTCTTATTCTCAAATTAGTTTTTAAACTTTTTGTTTAATTTATAAGTACTTAGAATTAGGCGTACTTGTTTTTCGTATGATAAATTGATATTGATTAATCACCTAGTTTAACATACCTGCTTTAAACGGTAATAAATAGCCTGCCTTAGATTGATAAAAACACAAAAATGAACTTTTTATCGATATATGTCAAAAAAGGTTTGACACACTAATGAAAATCTATATAATACACACCCACAGAGCAAGACCTAAGGGTGATTAGCTCAGTTGGTAGAGCGTCTGCCTTACACGCAGAATGTCGGCAGTTCGAGCCTGTCATCACCCACCACTATATAGCGATGGTTTAAACACCAAGTGGATAAATAAGCTAGACGACCTTAGCAGCGGTAGTTCAGTTGGTTAGAATACCGGCCTGTCACGCCGGGGGTCGCGGGTTCGAGTCCCGTCCGCTGCGCCATATTTCAAAACTTATGTTACCTTTTAAGTAAGTACAAAGTTTCAACCCCGCTACATATTATGTAGCGGGGTTTTTTTATGGATGGTGGTTTAATTGTTGAATACGTTAATTTTTTAACTTAATAATGTGATATAGGCTTCCGAACCAAAACAAGACTTGAGGGCTATCTCGTTTGCTTGTCAATTTTTTTGTTTAATGTTACTCATAATTTACTCTCTTTTAACAAATGCTCTGCACATAATTTACCAAACTCGTTAGCAGCATTAGGACTTGCGCCTGTGATTAGCTTTCTATCTACATAGCAGGTATTGTCAGCTTTTTTATTGACGATTTTGACGCCAAGATTCTCAAGTTTTTCCCCAAATAACCAAGGCATATGCCCCGGCATATATCCAATCATGGGTGTCTGCTTATCCACAGAGTCTGGGAAGGCAGCAATCTTATAACCTTGATAAATGAAGTCTTGAGATTTATCTAAATCGGCGGCTAAAAATGCTGCTGGTGCGTGGCATATTGCTAATGTGTAGTGATTGTTTGTATGGAAATAATTCAGAATACTGCCAACATCCTTATTATCAGGAAGCCCAAGCATAGCACCGTGACCACCTGGGATAAATAGGGCTAGATAGTCATCATTTAATAGTTGGTTTTGGGCAAAATCGTGTAAATTAATAGGTTTGTCAAATTGTGATTGGTATTTTTGATAAATAGTTTTGACATTGCTATCTTCATTAGGAAATGCCCACATTTCAATTTGCACAGGTTTTCCAGTTGGTGTTGCGATATCAATCTCAAAACCTGCATCATCAAGGTGTAACATTGGTACAAGCATCTCTACAGGGTGATTCCCTGTAGAAAATACTTTACCATTTTGCATGGTCATCTGATTTTCTTGCGTGCAAATCATTAAAATCTTCTTAGCACCTTTATACTGTTTATCAGTGTAAATTTTTTCATAATCAGTCGTTGCAGATGTTGCAAGTTTTAGGGCAAGTTTTGATGGGATATACCCACCTTCTTCTGTCTTTTGTGGAGCAATTCCCAATAGCTTTTTTATAAAATCCATAATTTTTCATTCCTATATTTCTATTAAGTTAAGGGCTATTATCGTGAGATAAATTACTCCCAATTATTGTCAGTAATCAATTTTTGCATTATTCGTGATAGTTCTTGTATTTCGGTATCTGTTAATACGGAAAGTTTTTCATCTAAAATTTGAGCAAATAGCGCCTCACTCTCTTGCATGTATTGACAAGCACATGATGAAAGCTCGATAAAATATTCTCGATTGTCTTCACTATTTAGAGTCTTAGTAACGTAGCCTTTTTGCAAAAATTTTTTGATAACTTTGGTTGCTGCAGGGCGTGAAATATTTGCTACTTCTGCAATGGTCGCTAAATTTGATTTGCCTAATGATGATATTAAATTTAGGTAATGCTCATCATGAGTGCTCGCATCCGTAATACTTGAATTGGCTTTCTCTTTGCTATTAAGAAATATGCGATATGTTCTTTCTCTAAAATCACATAGGTTTTTGTATAGTTTTGAATTATCCATAGCATCCTATTATCTGGCTGATTATATTAGTTAATCTAATTAACTATTAACTTGGTTAACTATATTATAAAAATTCAGAGCAGTAAAGGACTATTTAAAATTAAGCACTAATAAATTAATAAGAGTTAGACACAGTAATAAGTGGCAAACAATGCTGATTAGGTATGTATAAGTTGAATAGTTGTCTCGTGGAGCGGTTTAGCCTCGACAGTAGCGGTATCCTACTCGTATGGGCGAGTTACGGTGACTATATATTGAGTGAGTGTCGAGGTAACAGCAATCGAACAATTCGTGTCACCGTCTCGTCCAAACCGGTAGATAGAAGCGTATGGCGAGATTAGCTGCAAAAATCATATAAATCTGTTAACCAATCAGTTTATCAACGATATTGTTTCATTATTAGAGTCGATTTAAAAACTATAAATAAGTTATAAGGTTTAAAATATGCTATCTCATTCTAAAATAGTCTTTTTAAGCTTTATATTGTTTCTAACAAGCTTGTTTGTTGAAAGAAATGGAGGGTGAACCGCCCCGGGATTGTCGGAGAACTAACTTTCTGAGAGAATACGACAATGAAAACACGAAACTATACCCCTGAAATGAAAGAGCGAGCCGTCCGTATGCTTATTGAAGCTAAAGACGACTACCCATCCACCTGGTCAGCCATCAAAGCCATAGCGCCAAAGATAGGTTGCACACCTGAGACCCTACGATCATGGCATAAAAAGCACATTGATAAAACCATTCCTGCAAATATTGAAGCTCAAAGCCAAGCCGAGCGCATCAAAGAGCTTGAACGTGAGAACAAAGAATTAAAGCAAGCCAATGAGATTATAAAGAAAGCTGCAGCTTTTTTCGCCCAGGCGGAGCTCGACCGCAAACCCAAGTAATGGTTGATTTTATAGACGATCACAAACAACAATATGGAGTCGAGCCAATCTGTAGAGTATTACCGATTGCTCCATCAACCTACTACCGCATAAAAGACTTAAACGATAATCCAGAGAAACGTTCACAGCGTAGTCAGCATGACGACTTCTATCTTAATGAGATTAAACGTATTTGGAAGGACAGCAAATGCCGATACGGTGCTCGTAAAGTCTGGAAACAGTTGAAATCCGAAGGTATACATCCTGCACGTTGCACTGTAGAGCGGTTAATGCGCCAGCATGGCATGCAAGGTATTTGGCGAGGTAAAGGTAAGATAACCACTAAGTCTCGTGATGATCAAATACGGGCAGACGACTTAGTTAATCGTAACTTTAATGCCCATAGACCGAACCAGCTATGGGTGGCTGACTTTACCTACGTTAAAACGCTGAGTGGTTGGGTATATACCGCCTTTATCATTGATGTGTTTGCCCGTAGTATTGTTGGCTGGAAGGTGTCTAATCGTATGAACACCGATATGGTGATGGCAGCGTTAAATCAAGCAATTGCAAACAGAAACAACCCAAAAGATGTGATCCATCATAGTGATCGCGGCGTTCAGTATTTATCCATTCGCTATACGGATAAGATGGCTGATTCAGGTATCATTGCATCTGTTGGCACGACAGGTGATTCGTACGATAATGCATTAGCTGAAACGGTTAACGGGCTTTATAAAACGGAGGTGATTGAGTATTTAAAACAACAGTGGCAAGGTGTGAGCGATGTTGAATTAGCAACTCTTGAATGGGTCGATTGGTTCAATAGAACACGTTTGCATAGTACGATTGGTTATGTGTCGCCTTTTGAGTTTGAGAGACGATACTATGATAGTCTTAGTGAGTCAGACAAAGTTGCCTGACTCAAGTAATCCACTCTCCGATATAGTCGGGGCGGTTCACTCTTTACTTGTATAATAAATGCTTATACGATGACCATACCGATTACTAAACTGGGAAGGCAATATTTGTATAGTACTTTTAGATGCATTAATTTGAGAAAACTGCATGCTCGCACCTTCAAACAGGTTATAGTCTGCCGAAGTAGGATAATGCACACCTTGATATAAAATGAAATCAAAGCTCTCGAGATTGTTATTTATATTTATAGATTGCGAGTGACGATTTTTAGGCAACCTATACAATGTTAAACCTGCATAAGGCTGAATGACAGACTCACCAGGTTTAGGTAGATTAAATGCAAGCTTTCTACCTGTATTGTCTATTAAATATATTCGGTTATTATCACTATCTAATTCAAGCTTCTGCTCGTACCCTTGTATGGTCCAGCCCTGTCCAAACCAGCCTTTATTACTGTTTTGACTGTTATACATGCGCTGTAAGACAAATGGCAAATACCCTTTACCTGCAAAATCCAAATCATCACTACCAAATAATACTTTACAGCCCTGTAATACATTGACAGGAGCGCCAGCAGTAGTTTCAACCACATCTCCTGTTTTACAAGGACAATCTGCTTCAGGTTTTAAACTTTCATCAATAGTCTCAGGACCGAAGTTCATCCTAAAGTCTTCTTTTTGTAACTTATCTTGCATAAGCATGAGGGAATTAAATGAACTCCCACCCCCAATCCCCCAATCCACCTTACTGGCTTTATACCCCGCTTGAGCAGGTGTGATTAAAGTCACATTACCCCCACTCATCTCAATACCACTACCCGCCGCTTTTAGACTGAGCGTGTCAGGGGCAATAATATCTATCTCATCGCGGCTATGGATGCGTAGTACCTGCTCACTGTCTAGACGCATCTGTCCCGTATGGGCTTGTATTGTCAAATCATCATGAGCGGCAGTGTGGGTCTGGGCTTTGTTGCTGTAGTAATGAATGTCCCCTGCCACGATCTGATTGAGCTGGGTTTGACTGTGGTAATAGGTGTTATCTGTGCTATGGCTGTGGCTGTTTTGGGTGCTGGTATGTTGGCTGTGTTGACCCGTTAGCAGATCAAGATGGCGCTTAGAGTCAATGAGTATGTGTGGTTGTTGTCATCTTCCAGCTTCATTTATTGTGCTGTCATTGGTGTTTTGACTAAAGCTACCAAACGGGGTATGGCTGTTGTTATCTTGCGACTGTTTTGCTTTGGTGCTGTCAAGGTCGACATTGATGCCGACGGGCTGGTGCGTTTTGGCTAAGGTGTCATAAGCTTGCTGATATTGGTCGGCGATAAGTAGTTTGCCATGACTGTTGTGACTTATGTGTGAGGAGATAGTAGTGTGATGACTGGTGATATGAATACCTTAGATGCCCTGAAGGGTGCCAACGGCTTAGGTTTCTAGGCTGATGCCTTGTCCTCGAGCGCTACCTCTGCTGTGGTCGGTGTGCTGGTGTAGGTCGCCAAGGGTTAGGCTGCTTTGATGGGCGGTGCTATATAGCTGACTTTGTGGATGGCTTGGGTGCTGGTCAAACATAAGCTGATTGTAGCCATTTATGTCACTGTCTTTATTGCTATCCCCTGTGCGGCTGGTGTCGATGCTTTGGGTTTTGATGCCGTCTATGGGCTGGGCATTGTCATTAACAATAAAGCTAACGAGAGCACGACTCAAACAACTCTAGCAACACAAAGTATATTTGGGTGGTCTTTAGCGACATCTTGAACATTGCTATAGGGGCGAGGTAATAGAGTAATACTTACTATATCTTAAAGGGGTAAGGTACTTCTAGTCTGACCCTCTTTAGTAATCATCAAGATAGCCTAAAAATAATGCGTAAAAAAACCCAATAATACTCAGTATTAGTAAGGTATGTAATATCCATATAATTCGCCAACGCCATAGAAACCATTTGCTTTGGTTATTAATCACTTTAATACGGTAAGGATTTATGTTTGGGTCTATATATGGATTTGGTGCATCTGGTGGGTAGCGTAGTTGCTGGTATTGGGGTTCATCTAGTATGTTGCGTCCTTTAGACTGTATCCAACCACCTCCGAGTTTAATGTAGGCTTGTAGTATTAATAAAGGAATGTACCACGGCCATACTCTAAAGTTTTGGGTGACACCATAGCTGGGTAAGATACTGTCGGTATATAGATAGAGCTTATGCTCTTTAGTTGTCTTTGGCGGATCAAAAGGTGTAATTGGTGGTAGGCTGTTTGCGTCCTTTTCCATGTAGTTTCGTATAAACTGCCACTGTGCTCGAGCATAAGCGTCTGATGTCGCTGGAAATGAGGAGACCAGTTGATTAATAATATTGCGCTCGTCATCTAGCCAGTTGAGTTGTAAAAAGTAGGTTCTACTCATACCGCCCGCACTGACGATGTTTACGCTTTTGACACTGGCATGAATGTCTTTATACGGCAACTCGTTGATACCATGATAGTCGACTTTTATGCTACCGTCTTCACGGCTAACATCAAATTGTAATATACGTTGGTTGACTTTATCAAAGGCGTCTATGGGTTTGTCACTGTCGGTAAGCTTTGAGACTTTGCGTATCATAGCCATTGGTAGAACGAAAAACATCATGATTGAAATTATACCTAGTAACATCTCTATAAAACCTTCAGTAAAAAGTTCAAAAAGAAGTGTTGGTATCATGATGATAAAAATTACTAAGAAACAAACAATTATTACTAGTCCGCCCTCATTAAGCATACTACTACCGACGTCATTAAAGGTCATTGCATAGGGCGTGATGCCGCGCACGTCTTTTGCCACATATAGCATATTAGGATGGTCTGACGGCACATCTTCTACCTCACTGTAAGGACGAGGTAGTAAAGTGATACTGGTTGTGTTATGGGCGGGTAAAGCTTTCATCTTTTAAGTGCTCATTATTAAGATTAATTATTTTAAATATCAGATATATGCTTAACGATCGCGCATAGGTACATAAGGATTTTCCTGAGCCATTTTACTCTCATATTTTTTACGCGTATATGAAAGTCCTGATACGCTATCATAAGATACCAGTTCTACAGAAAAACCTACACCAGCAAATTCAAAATTAGTTACGTTAATTTTAAAAGTAAGCAGCAGCTTATATCCGTATTCTGTTTGAGTATATTTATAACTTGATAGCCCTTCTGGTAATTCAATTTTATTAGAACTAGAAGTATCACCAATACGCGCAAAAACTTCTTCATGGGTTTCAACTGCAAGTAATTTATTTAATGGCACTGAACCATTGATGGTCTCCTTATCTTTCGAAGAAGATGAAGTATCTGAATTTAAATATACATAAATTTCTTGAGGGCGATAGAATGATATTATTTCATAGCTAATAGTGTCTTTTTTAGTAATAGGTAAATAAGATTCAATCTCTAAGTCTATTGTACAAGTACTTATTATGCTATTATCAAGCTCTATTGTGATATTATTTTTTGACATGATGAGTGCTAAAGCAGAGATTTCTGACTGGGCATCATTAAAATAAGATAGCGATGAGTTTGCAAAAGGGTTGTCATTTCGATACTCACCAACTAGATAAGCCCGTTTTCCAAATACCCCATAATCTAACCAATAGTCAATATTACTTAGATTATCAGCACTCTCGTCATATATGCTCATTTTAAAATATGACCATAGACTCACACCTAAACCAATAACCATTACCCCTGCTAAAAAGTAGGGGTTGGCGAATAAAGCAATACCACCGATTTCACTAAACACTATGCCCACACCTAGACGAGCACCTGTGCGTTTGGCCATGACTTCAGCTAGGGCTCGGCCTGCTACTGAGAAAGCAGCTACACTAATCATGTTGGAAACTATATATCCTGTAGGCACACTTTCACGGTTGTGCATGTAAATAAACAAGTAACCAACCTCGGCAAATCCCGCAAACAAACCGACAGTAGCTGCTAGTAGGCTACGTTGCGCCGCTTTTATCTGTAATTCTTTGGTAACCGCATGAAGTTGAGTTATGTTTGCTGACAATTCGATAGAGGCACTCATTACCATAAGAATGGAACCTAATGCCGCAGACCCAGACTCCCAGTTCTTCGATAATGCAACATCACGTCCCATTGATTCTAAGTTAGTAATCATAGCTCTAGTTTGTAGAAAAATAAGCCCGCCACTCAATGCAATACCAGCAGATGGAGTTAAGGTATTTATACGCTCTAAGCGAGTATTTATTCTATCAATTTCAGACTGTAGATATTTTGTAGTCGGATCATTACGTATTTCTGCTTCCACTAGATTTAATAAAGGTCTTTTCGACTCTTGGCCTAGCACTTTTAACGTGGCCGCGTCAAGCATTATGCCTTTCTTATATTGAGCACTTACTAAAAAAGTAAATGTATGATAAGCTTCAGTTTGTGCCACTTTGCCGCTTCTATTTCTCATGTCTTGATAATCGAAGGGTTGTTTATTAGTACTTAATCTATTACCTTCAACACTCTCGGTAAAATTTTCATATAGTTGCGTCCCGCTAATTCCTTTTAAGTTATTAAAAATTGTCTGGATTTTACCTCTCATAGTTATAGGTATAGCAACCTCACCACTATTAATTAACATATAGCTTTGCATTGCCATAGTGATGCTTTTAACCTTAGCTTTGGAGATAGTGCCAGTTTGTCGTTTACGCTGATTAGTTAGTACAGTCTGATACGCATGAGAAATCAGTAAACTTATAGCATTTGCAGTATCTTCAGATACTCTATACCCTCTAAGCTTAGTATATAAGTCATTATACTTTTCCCCCTTTCTCTCAAGATATTCAGTAAGAAATAATAGAGAGGATTGGATATCACCTTTCAATACGTCATAAAGCCTATCAGAGTTTATATTACTTTGAGAATGACTTAAAATTTCTGAGACCAGATCGGACTGTAGATTACACAAGGTATTAAGTATCCAATCACCAACTTTGATCTCAGCACCATTGTGTTGAACACTATCCATACCCAACGCTTCAAAAAACTCTGCTGTACCTGAACCGAAAAAACTACTTAGAATCATATCTCTATGATGAATGATGCTCTCTACATCTTCTTTATCAAAATCATAGGCTTGAATATACTTCCAAATACAGTCATCATCTTTTAGACTTTGAATCATTGTGCTATCAAAGATTTTAAAATTTTCTTGGAAATCTTCAATACTTTTATATATGCTCTTGTAATCTTCAAACTCGTCTAACTTTAGTCTTCGCTTATATTTTTGGCTACCTAAAATACCAGCATCTTTTAAAATACCATCAATAAAACCCGCCATTGTTAATTTATATTCAAATTCTTCTTGAGTCGGATTACCAATATCCTTATGTATGCCTGATTGTCTTATTGTCTCTATAACATCAACACAATAATTACGCTGATTGTTAAGAATTGCAAAATCACCAACTGGATCTTCTAAAAATACTATAGCGGGCGTTACCTTCTCATCTACTTTGTCCATTTCTATAAAAATACTAGAGTCAATCCTATTTACACCTGCATTTGGATTAAAACTATGTAACTCATTTAAATACTTACTATCAAGCTCCAAATTAAAATTTCTAAAATCTGGATTTAATCCAGTAGTAGTTAGCATTGATTTACGAGTAAAATTTAATTCAAGAACTGAAATTTTACTAGTGTTTTTCGCTTTAACCTGTGTTGATGATAATATTAACGGTAGCATACGCTCATTACGCATTTGTTCTGCTGATTTAGTCAACTGTTCAGTTTTATAGCCGTTTTTAGCATATTGTTTTCTAACATTTGTAGTCCATGGATAAATGCTATATGCAATCCAAATGTTGCTACCATACTTTGGATTAAGTGTAATAAACTGTAACTTGTCTTTATGGCCCGATACGTTACATCCAAAATCACTTGAATCTAAATCTTGAGGACTATCTAAATTAATACGTCTAATGCAACTATTTTTATCTACCTGAAACCCATTCCAAATATTCTTATCTTCATAATATACATATATAAAACCTTGCGTGATTCTTTGACGTTGTTGACCGTAACCTAATGAAATTGGATGCTTCGTAAGATCATCTATCAGCTTTAGTTTCCTAGTAATAATAGGTAGTACTGCTATACCTTCGTTTTTACAATCTTGACAAAGATTCTCATTGTTATCTATTGCTGTGGAGTCAATCTGTTCTTCTGCACCTAAAATACTATCTAAGATACCCATATCGAAACCTTTTAAATCATATAAATAATATTGAAATATAAAATAAACTACGCGTACCTAATCTGCTTAATTACTTCCCATTCTTTATTGTCTATTGTTTGCATTTGTTCTGTGAAGCTCAACCCTTTATTTTTTGTAGCTATTTTCACTCTTTTATCTTTATAAAATTTTGCATGAACTGTTAATGATAACAACACCCATATATATTGGTGTTTTGACTCTTTTACGCCTTGACTTACAGAAATATTTATATACTTTTTTACTAACTCTATGACTTCATTACTATTTAAAATGTCTGGATTAACTAACTCATCATTTAGTTTGTACGCTAAGACTAAACACTGATTGATTAAGCCAACTTTTTTAAGTTCTTCTTTCTGCGTCGTACTTATATTTAATCTACTATTTACGGGAATATTTTCGAACTCTTCAATAATTGATTTATCATTGTTTGTTAAAGAGACCATAACATCATTGTCTAGTTCCCAAGTTAAGTTATGTTGCATATACATACATGGCATCAGATTATATCTGTAGAGCAGATACTGACTACTACTAAGTATATTTTTTAGATGAATAAATACTCTAGGATCCCAATACCGCAAATAATGCTTCTTATATTTTGAACTGTTGTCTGAAGGTAAGTTTATTCGACCAAGTTTTGCATAAGAAGATATAAAATCTTTACTTAATATATTTGTGTTTTTACTCCATAAACAAACACTGACTCCATATCTATCATCTCCATTTCGCCATTTCTGAGTCTCATATATACTTATAACTACTAATAACTCCAATATTTGTTCATTAATTATTAAATTGGTATCTAGGATCAGCCACTTTAAGGGTTTGGGTTGCTCAGGATGAATAACAGGTAAAAGATTTACTTGCAAACTGCTAGTTCGGAATTCCCATCTTTTAATTATGTCTAATGGGTCATAAATGCTACTATCAAGTAGTACAGCTATGGTAGATGTTCTATCTTCTACAGATTCTAACCATTGCTTAATTTCTCTTAGACGATTCTGATATAACGATGTTCCTTTTAATTTTTCACACTCTTTATATTCAAAAAGCTGCATTAGATCGCTCCACCTTGCTTAGCTTTGTCTTGTCCCAACTTCTCACAAGCCTCAAACTTCATTTGTTGTAAGGCGATCGCTTTACTCTCCCCACCCCCACTGCCCCAATCCACCTTACTGGCTTTATATCCCGCTTGAGCAGGCGTAATTAAGGTCACATTACCCCCACTCATCTCAATACCACTACCCGCCGCTTTTAGGCTTAGCGTATCGGGGGCAATAATCTCTATCTCATCTCGGCTATGGATGCGTAGTACTTGCTCACTGTCTAGGCGCATCTGATCCGTATGAGCTTGTATTGTCACATCACCATGAGCGGCGGTGTGGGTCTGGGCTTTATTGCTGTAGTAATGAATGTCCCCTGCCACGATCTGATTAAGCTGGGTTTGACTGTGGTAATAGGTGTTATCTGTGCTATGGCTGTGGCTGCTTTGAGTGCTGGTATGTTGGCTGTGTTGACCCGTTAATAAGGCTAGGTTGTGTTGTGAGTCTATTAGGATATGCGGCTGTGCCCATTGTCCTGACTCTAGTGCTTGGGTGTTGGTGTCTTGACTGATACTTGCATAGGGAGTGCTCTCTACTGAGTCTTTAGAGTCTTTGGCGACTCCAACGGGCTGATGCTGCTCGGCGAGTTGACTGTAAGCCAGTTGCTGTTGGTCAGCGGTTTGTAGTTTACTATGGCTGTGATGACTCATGTGGGCGTGAGTGTCTGCGCTATAGCTTGTGATGTGGACGCCACTTGCGCCTTGGATATTGCCGGCCGCTTTAGTCTCAAGGCTGATGCCTTGTCCTCGAGCGCTACCTCTGCTGTGGTCGGTGTGCTGGTGTAGGCTACCAAGCGTTAGGCTACTTTGATGGGCGGTGCTATATAGCTGACTTTGTGAATGGCTTGGGTGCTGGTCAAACATAAGCTGATTGTAGCCATTCATGTCACTGTCTTTATTGCTATCCCCTGTACGGCTAGTGTCAATGCTTTGGGTTTTGATGCCGTCTATGGGGTGGGCATGGGTCGGGTTAATAAACCAGACGGGGCTGGTGGCATCAATAAAGTCTGTGTCGCTAGTAATTTGATTGTGCTGAGCATTGTCGTTGCCTAGACCGTTATGGGTACTGCCTATGATGATGGGCTGGGTGATATCACCGCCGATAAAGTCAACTAGGACGTGTTGCCCATGTCGCAGAGGGTGGGTTTGTCCCATGTGGTCCGCCACTAGGTGGCTGGATATGGGTATCCACTGGGCATCGTCTTGACTGTCATCTGCTGTCTGCCAGTGATAGCGGATGTGTGCTCTGTGGTTGCGGTCGGTGCTGATGCTTTGAGTGTCATCGGCGATGATACTGGCACTCATAAGACCTGTAAGACTGGGGTGCGGTCGACCTAGGTGATGCAGTGCTTCTCCATAGGGGATGTGGTGGTTGTAGGGATATGGCTGATAGAGTGCGGTGATGTGATGCACCTGGTCACTGTCTGTGTCTTCTTGGGCTAGGCTTGGCTGTAAGGTGTTGGGGTCTAGGGGCGTACTACCCAGCCAGTTGATGGGTAGATGGTTGTTTATCTGATGATGAATGGCGCTGATGCTAATGGGATCTGTTTGGTACGGGTTACCACTGATGTAGTGGCTGCTGGGTAGGCTTAGATGGCGGATGTTGCCTTCTATGAGCCCACTGTTGGCCTCTTGGCTATGCCACTGCTGGATACGGGTGGCAAGCTGGTTCATGCCGTCATCATTTAGCCGCGTATGACTGTGGATAAATCGGGTGTGGGCGGTTGGCTGTTTGTGGCTATGTTCGCTTTGGTGACTACCGGTGTAATGGTCGGTCAGGCGGTTGTCATAGCGGTATAGGTCGGTTTGGGTGATGTGGTGCGCTGTGTTCGGGATTAGGGCGGTGATGCGGTCTTGGGTATCAGCAAGATTGGCTGGGTTTTGGCTGAGGATGCTGCTGATGTCACTGCTGTCAGGATGCAGTGCTTCATTATCGTGTGGTATGAGTATCAGGGTGTGGTTGTCGTCACTGTGCTGATAGTAGCCTGTGATACCGTAAAGACTTAGTTGCCAAGTAAGGTAGGCAAGATCGGTTTGGTTGTATTGGACGCTGTGCTGTATGTGGATGTCATTTAGGGCATCATCGAGTTGGTAGTTAAAGCTATAGGGGGCAAAGATATCTTGTATCAGCTCGCTTAGGCTTAAGTGGTGATGGCGGCGGTTGTGGCTGTTTAGGCGAAGTTGACTTAGGGCGGGTTCACAGGTGATGCGGTAGGCGGCCATGCCTTGGTTGCTACCTAAAGATACAGCTTCGGTGATGATACTGTGACGGGTTTGTATTTGATGGCTGTCGGTGCCCCAAGTTAGGGTGATGCCCTGCCCTATCCAGTCTTGTATGTCAAGGTTTGCGTTTTCATGGATTAGGGTAAGCTGGAAGCGGTAGCCACAGTATAGGCTCATCTGACGGGCTTGATAGCTCAGATCTGTTTGATTATGGTGATATGGACTTGGATAGTGACTGATAGTTGGCATAAGTTCTGGTATGTCCCAGACACTATCAGGCAGCTCACTACCAATTAGGCTTTCACAGAGGTGGGCACTGCTGATAAGACTGCTGTTTATGTCTTGGTTGTCAGAGCTTAGTTGTAGATGACGATTGGTTTGCGTCCATACCATAACAGCTTCCTTTAATATTTTTAAAATTCATTGATATTTTTGTTTAAGTGAGCTTTGATAGCCATCGTTTAATAGCCCTCATTTTGCTGATTGGGGTCTTGTGGTTTTTCTATGCCAATGATGTCCGATAAGGCACTCAGCTGGTCTGGGTTTTTAATAACATGCGTTAGCCATTCATCAAGCGGCATGTCTGCCCAGTCTATGGCACGCTTTAATAAAAAGGTGACTGGACTGTGTGGTTCGTTAACTGCAAAGTAGGTTTGTATTTGTCCTAGCAGCTTTAACGCTTGTTGACGATTGGCTTGGTGGTTTTGATTGTTAGGGCTGAAGCCTGCGACATGGCTTATCTGGCTTAGCTGCTGAGGACTTGAAGCGATAGAGGCTGGGTTTGACTCGGTATCGCTTTGTTCATCAGTTTCTGCAAGTTGTCCTTGAGCTTCGTATGCTTGCGGTAATAGCGTACTAAGATGGGTATTTAGAGTGGTCAGTATGTCACTGACGGGAGCAAATACAGGAGCATCCTCTCCCATAAGTTCATTAAGCTGGTCCGTTAGGCTCGTCCACAGATCGATCATCTCTTGTAGCTGGCTAATAAGCTGTTGTTGCCAGCTACTGCTACTATTTCGAATAGCTTGGTGATAGTCACTTAAAGCTAAGCCTTCTGTCTGACTATCAGGATCTTGTTGGCGCTGTTTATCATGATTACGCGCGCTTAAGTAAGTATTATAGTTATAGCTGTGATGATCGTTATCAGATAAGGGCAGCTGCTTTAGATCCTCACTCAGTGCTTTTACAAACCATGAATAAAGACCCGCTCTAATATCCATACTGTCTTCTTCATCTAAAGAGGGGTGCATGCTCGTCCAATAGGTCTCATTGAGCGCTTGAAGAAAAGTAATCCCATGGATAATTCCACTGAGATGATCAGTATATACAAGGGCATCGACATACCATAATGCTAATTTTAAGTCTTTACTAATTGTCGCCAATAGTGTTGCACTTTCTTTTTTTACAAAGTCCCAATCGGCAACTTTAAGCTCTGTCACCCAGTCGCCTTGAGCGAGTAAGGGATCATCTTCACTGCGGGCAGCTAGAATAGCATCAATACGGGGGTCAAAGGTTAAGTCTTCACCTACCCCAGCATCTGTCCCTTCAATGGGCGCTATGAGCTGTTCAATGTCCATTAGATGTGGTTTATTCGTCATCTGCCACCTCCCCTAGATCCGACTGTGTCTGGTCTGCTGAGTTATCTGTATTTTCGAAAGTGTCCGCTGTTTTACTACTGTCATCACTTTGTTGAGCCATCTGGTTAAGTGGCACTATGGGGCTGGTGTCTAATACATAAACAAAATTATCTTGATCATCAACATCAATGGTTATTTTAGTGAGTAGCTGCTTGCTTTCATCATAGCTCAGTAGCTCATTTGCCAGTTGTGGCAATAACGTATGACTGATAATGGCATCTGCATTACGGGCGCCTGAATCTACCTCATAGCAGCGAGATAGTATAAGTTCGATGACATCTGGACTGATATCACACACAACATCATAGCTGTCATGGATACGATGAATAATCTTATCAAGCTTCAGTCCAATAATGGACGCAAGCGCTTCATCAGTCAGTGGATAATACGGTAATACCGTTAACCGTCCTAAAAAGGCGGGTTTAAATGCTTTATACAACTGAGGATTGATTGCCTGTTTTAAGGTATCGCTATCAGGCAGTTCAAAATCAGTGTTGTCTGGGTCAGTATTGATACACTGCTGCATGATGGTTGATGATCCCACATTACTGGTGAGCAGTATAATAGTGTTTTTAAAATCAATAATACGCCCTTCAGAGTCCTCCATAACGCCTTTATCAAATACTTGATAAAACAGATCTAATACATCTGGATGTGCTTTTTCAACCTCATCGAGTAATAAAACACTATACGGACGTCGACGCACCGCTTCAGTTAATACTCCGCCCTCGCCATATCCGACATAGCCTGGTGGCGACCCTTTAAGTGAGGCGACACTGTGCGCTTCTTGATATTCAGATAAGTTAATAGTAATAAGGTTACGCTCACCACCATACAACACTTCTGAAAGTGCTAATGCTGTTTCAGTTTTACCCACGCCACTAGGTCCAACTAACATGAATATTCCTTGAGGGCGGCTTGGATCATCAAGCCCTGCCTTAGCAGTGTGAATACGTTTGACGATGGCTTCAATAGCGTGATCTTGACCAACAACACGCTTCTGCAAAGTATCTGCCAACTGTAGAATGTTGTTTTTTTCATCTCCTGCCATATCATTGAGCGGTATACCCGTCCAATCAGCGATAATCTGTTTAATAACCTGACGATCAAGCACCGAGTGAACAAGATTGTAAGATAATTGTGCCTGCTTTAGCGCCTGCTCTACATTTTGATACTCTTCTTGAACGTCAAGTCTCTTATTAGCATCAAGATCCCCTGTTAGCTGCTTATTTAACTCATCAAGTTGATGACTTAGCTGACGCTGCTCTTCCCATGCCTCACTCATTACTGCGATAGCCTGATCATTTTCTTGACGTTGCTCATCCAACACTGCAATTTGTTGACTCAGTTTTTCTTTATCTTCAATATTTCCGGTGCGCTCTAATTGCTGATCTAGGCTGCTAATATGCTGCTCTAATTGAGTTTTTTTAGCTTGCAGCATATCTAGCTTATTTGGCATTGAGGTCTTGGACAGACTCACTCGAGCTGCGGCTGTGTCAAGCACACTAACGGCTTTATCAGGTAACTGTCTATCACTGATATAACGGGCTGATAGCTCTACCGCAGCCAATAAAGCATCATCTTGGATAACAATATCAAAGTGATCCTGCATTTTTTGACTCAAACCACGAATCATAGCCACCGCAGTATCGATATCAGGCTCTTCAACTTTGACGACTTGAAAGCGTCTTGAAAGCGCCGCATCTTTTTCAAAAAACTTTTTATATTCCGACCAAGTAGTCGCTGCAATAGTACGCAACTCACCTCGTGCTAATGCTGGTTTTAATAAGTTGGCAGCATCATTTTGACCGGCTTGCCCGCCAGCACCAATCATGGTATGCGCTTCATCAATAAATAATATAATCGGCTTGGTCGATGCTTGAACCTCTTCAATAACTTGCTTAAGACGATTTTCAAACTCACCTTTTACACTTGCCCCTGCTTGTAATAGACCTAGATCCAAGCTACGAATGGTGACATCTTTTAGCTGATCAGGGACGGTGCCAGCTACAATTTTTTGTGCTAGCCCCTCTACAACAGCCGTTTTGCCAACACCTGCCTCCCCTGTCAAAATAGGATTATTTTGTCGACGTCTTATAAGGATATCGATCAATTGATGAATTTCAAATTCACGACCAATCACAGGATCAATTTGATCATCCTTCGCTTTCTCTGTTACATCATGGGTGTATTTATCTAATGCGGGGGTTTCAAGCTTATCGGAGCTAGCGTCATCTTTACTTTGAGATTCATCTTGATAAGAACTATCAAGGTTGCCTTGCCCGTGTCTTAAATTGTTCTGAGCCTCAGTACTGCCTTCGCATAGAGTTTCGTAATCTTCTTTTAAAGCGATAACGTCGATATATTTAAATTCAGAGGGCAGTTCATTTAATAAAGAGGCATATTCTTCAAAACTTAGTAGTACTAATAAGACATGTCCAGATCGTATCTGTGTTTTTGCAGAAGTAGTGTTAACTTGCGTACTGGCTACCTGCCATGCCTCTTCAAGAAGCGTCATTAAGCGATCACTAAATACTGGCGTTGAGCCACTGGCTTTGTCAAAAATAGCTAAATTGTTTTCCAAGCTATGTAATACGTTTTTTTTATTAATTTTTGTATATTTTAAAATATAGTCCACATCATTATGAGGGATATTTAATAATTCATATATTAGGTGAACAACATCCACCTCTTTATGGCCTAGATTGATGCATAATCGTGCTGCTTGTTGCAGGCTTTGGCGGCAACTTGGGCTTAGACGGGTAATAACTGCTTTTAACTGGCTCATGCAATATCCTTTAATCAGTTCTTTACTTTTAATTATTCTAACAATTTTACTTTAGAAACTCTTCTTAACAAACAAATTTATATCATTAAAAACTATTAACACGTCATTACGCTAGAAGACAAACAGTTATCTATAAAACGAATGAACGAGACACATTCTTAAATAGGCAATAAATACCGAGTATCGTCATGGTGCCGCTTTGCAGGTTTTGACATCAAAAAGCCGCCGCGTCCCAAGCTACCAAAACTTGATTCAGTTAATGAAGTCGCTTTGATATACTTTTTATCGAGCTCTAATTGCACTTCAACCGCTAGCATCACCCCGCACCACTTACGCACAAAATCAACAATTAGCTGGTACATATCTCCATTAGGTAGCAATCTTAAGTAATAATTAGCAGACAATTGAAATATTTTTATTCTAATCTTAGTATCATATTGCACCACTCGGCTGCCACAAAATGTGGATACCCCAAGACCAGCATTTTGTTTACCCACTGCTGTTTGCTCATCACTAGGTAATTCAAACCATTCAGGTACAAATTCATCGACACCCACCTTTATACCCAAAAAATTTGATAAAACATGGGAAATTTGATGAGATGTCACTCGTCCAGGGACGATCATGCCTGCATAGGCGATTAAACTGTCAATAGAGTTGACTTTTTTGGGCTGTTGAGCAAGGGCACGTAAGCTTAGTAGATATCTGTCTTTCTTAGTATTTAGCTCATACTGAAGGGGTAAGTTGTAGAACCAGCTAGCATCTATATATAGCTCAGTTAAGCGGTGGTTAAATAAATCCAAAAATTCAGGGGCAGCCTTATCTTTTGAATGATTCACACGAGAGGACAAATAGTCTGTGTATAAAGACGGTAATGCGGATATAGGACCAGTCAATCCGATAATTGACGGATATAATTCAACACAATGACTATAACCCGTAGAATCTACATGATTTTTATTCTTTAAATTACCTTTGAGCTCTTCTTGAGGTAGCAGCTTCATTGATTCGATTTCAGCTAATGGAAAAGCGAGAGATAAAGAAGCACGATACTTAACTCTTAGGGGATGGTTACCTAGTAACGACTCATGATGTATCAACCGAACAGCTTGAAGTAACTCATAGCGTTGAGGTTGATTTAAAAGCTCTTTTAAATAAGAGGATTGAGACCACTTCGTGGCTGACATCTATGTACCTCCTCTTTTGTGCTTGCGTCAATAACAACTAACTCAACAAAACTATTCAAGCTAGCATGATAGCCAAATACACGGGACAGCAAATGAGCGACTTGACGAATGCTCACTTCAGCAAATTTTTTTCTATCAATAGCAATTTCTATCAAAGTACCACGCACATACCCAGGCTGCGGATCACGATGGATCCGTCTGACTTTTACACCAGTATTTACCGCTATAATCCCTTCTATTAACTTCCTATTAGCAGCAGATTGTTTGATATCATAAAGGGTTAACAGCTCTTTCATAAGAGCGGCATTTTGAGATGCTAAAGATAGAAAGTTTAAACTGATTAACGATATTAACCGCCATCGCTCGTCGCCAGTATAGTCAAAGCGGGCTGTCTTACTAGGCTGTTGCAATAGTGACAAACTGGTAAATCCAGTTGCCCCTTCTGCAAATAAATCTCCGCGACTTTGGCCAAATAATACTTGAGAAGGTAGGTCCCTATTTGTACACAACAGAGAGGTACTCATACTTACTGTGCCACCGTGGGACTCTCTATTCTTTTCAACAAACATAATCTGGTATTCATAACCCTGATGATACTCTGCCATATCTTTATCACGTTTGACATGGTAATAACGCCCTTTGTCTTGTTGTTCAAAATGATTCAGGGCATAAAAAGGGTGATATTGACGTTGTACCAATTGGCTATCGACATGTTTGGATTCAATAACTTTTTTGACACTATATATCTCATATTGATGCAATGAATGTGTGTCTGGCACCAAGTCATAATAAACTTTAGTATGATTGACCTGAATGGGCTTTGCTGATACCGAAAAAAGATTGACTACAGGCGTGCAAAATAATTTGATACTATTACGACCCAGTTGTTGCAAATTTTTGAGTTTGATACTATTCTTTTTATCAAACTTAAAATAACAACTGAGCTCAATTCCTTTGCTATCAAACTTAAACCTTGAAGGCAACATGGAGAGATCTAGGCGTAAAAAATTAAACTTTTGCGGAAAGTAAAAATACTCTTTTAACAAGTTTGACGCAGCATTACTAATATTTTCTTGAGGTAATAGCTGTTGCTCAATATCAAATCCTAATAATTTAAAAGGTGTACCCTTTATGCTATGTACTCCCTGATCTTCGCGTTGAATACCCTTAATCACCGTATGTTTAACGTCATACCTCAACAAATCCCATAAACTGGCACCTTGACTGGCATCTTCATCAATATATAGATCGAGAGGATGTTCTTTAAGGGTACTGAGATCAAATCCTTCATTAAGAGATTTAAATGTCATCTTTATACAGCCATTAAGATAGCCATATTTGTCATCATAAATATCTTGACCTATTTCAAAGGAAACATCCTCAATATCAAGAGGAAACAAGGTGACATCTTGCGAAGATTGAAACTGACATGCCGTACCTTTTATTTTTTGAGTTGAAAAGCTGGTATGACGAGGCACTAAGATAGGTTGACTCAATGAGCTGGCTTTAACGCCTAAATTGTACTGAGCGATTGATACAGAAGGGAAAGGCTTTAGGTAATCTGGATAGATAACTTCTAGCAATGACTCTGTAAAATCAGCATAAGAATCATCGAGTTTTTTATTAATTCTTGCGCTGATAAGAGAAAAGGCTTGGATTAACCGTTCAATATGAGGGTCATCTACAGTATCCTGAGCCATTAAAAGACGATTTGCAATTTTGGGATATTTTTTCGCAAAGGCTTTTGATTGCTTATTAAATAAGCTTAATTCATGTTCGAAATAGGGTAATAGGCTGTCCATAATATCTCTTACATATCAGATGATTCGGTATAGGACTATTTAATTTCATATCGTTGCGAGCTAGGTTCAAAATAGGCATCAAAACTAACCAATTCTTGGGAAGGGTAAACTTTAAGTAATGCCTCTATGGAAAAACATAGTTGATTAACTTCGACTGCCGCAATATCCAAGCTAACTTTAACGTTTTTAAGTCGAGAATCTTGACGCTCAATAGTTTTTGATATTTGACGACAGATATAATCACAATCAGCAGGATTTGAGCTACTGAGCCCAACAAAATCTAAAATGCCAAAATTCAATATAGAGGCTTTGGTTAACGCAAACTCATCGAGTTTATTGGATATAACCGATCGTGTGTTCAAAAGGTATTCCAAGTCACGGGCAACAGATGCTTTTAATTCTTCTATATTTAAACGTTTAACCACTCTTTCATCTTCAATGAGGCTTGGCTTATCATCAAATAATTGTTCAAATAAATTTGGCCTAAAGCCTATGTTGTTATTGTTTAAATTATTCATTAGTCCCATCTTTCAAGCCTTATACCAACTTTATAAATGAACGCTATAAAAAAACCTATTTTGACAGGCTTGCTGAACCTACAGTTTGTCTCATTAGCACTTGCCGTCTTTGATACGTAAATTTGTAGATTTAGTATCACATAAAAATTTTAAAAAAAAGAAAGGCCTATGATAAACCTTTCTTTATATACAGAGTGAATATTTAAAAGACACCAATATTTACCCCTACGAGGTATAAGTGGCTGTGTTATTAGCAAGAGACCACTTCTTGGTAACAGCACCTTTGGCAGTACCATCGATATCTTGCTGTGTGTAAGTCCATTCTACAGCTGCATACTTAAGACCAAACTGCTCAGTCGGTACACCTTCTTCTTGTACTGATGGATTGACGAAAGAGATCAATGCGTGTTTCAATTTAACTTCAAGATATTTAACGCGCTTATCACCATTAGCACGATAGAAGTCAACTTGGATCTCATCAAAAGTATAACCAGCAGAACAGGCTTCCCAAAGTTTCGGACTGGTTGAGTCTAAATCTTTCATGAAGGTCATGTCTGAGTGCTCACAACGCTCTGACGTATGACCGCCAACGCTACTTGCAGTGGCTGACTTAGGTTGGCGAATCAAATGCTCCCAAGTGTTGACTTCAAGCCATCCTCTATGCTCGCTATCGCGCGATTCACCATCAATTTTGTATTTACCTCTAAACTGAATATAAATATCTTTCATACCATTACCTTTAGTAAGTTTTTAATTAAAAAAATAAGCTACCTGTTACTAGATTGCGGTAGTTGAGTCACCAATCGCAAAGAAACAGAAAGCTCATCGAGTTGAAAATGTGGCCTTAGAAAAACCACTGACTTGTAGACACCAGGTTTACCTGGTACTTCCACAACTTTTACTGACGCTTCACGTAAAGGATACTGTGCTTTTGCTTCTTGCGATGCACCATCGTCAAGTAGCACATAGCGTGAAATCCAATCGTTAAGAAAGGTTTCAACATTTCCTGAAGCTAAAAAGCTTCCTACTTTATCGCGCATCATAGCTTTTAGGTAATGTGCAATGCGTGAAACTGCCATAATATATTGTAATTGAGTAGACAATACCGCATTTGCATTAGCGTCATCGTTTTGATAGGTCTTAGCTTTTTGAGTTGACTGTGCGCCAAAAAATGCGGCATAGTTAGTATTTTTACAATGAACTAAAGGTATAAACCCTAAATCACTTAGCTCTTTTTCTCTTCGATCTGTTATGGATATCTCAGTTGGACATTTAAGTGCCAAGTCCCCCTGATCTGTTTTGAAGGTATGCACTGGTAGGCCTTCTACTAAACCTCCACCTTCCACACCGCGAATAGCTGCACACCAACGATAATCCGAGAAAGCCGCTGTTAATCTTGAAGCAAAAGCATAAGCGGCATTGACCCATAAGTAGTCATTATGATCAGCGCCAGAAACATCTTCTACAAAATTAAAGCCTTCAACAATAGTGCCTTCCTTAGGGTTGTAAGGAATTCGTCCTAAAAACCTAGGAACAGTTAAAGCAACGTAACGAGAATCCTCTGATTCTCTAAATGCACGCCAACGGATATATTCTGCAGTTTCAAAAATCTTAGATAAGTCTCTGGGACGACCAATATGCGTAAATGAGTCTAAACCAAACATCTCAGATGATGCTGCAGATATAAATGGAGCATGGGCAGCAGCTGCCACATGTGACATTTGCTCTAACAAATAAATATCTGAGTTTTGACGAGTGAACTCGAAATCGCCAATTAAGGCGGCATATGGTTCACCACCAAAGCTACCGAACTCTTCTTCATATATCTTTTTAAATAAAGTACTTTGATCAAAATCTATAGAAGATTGGAAATCTTTTATAAGCTCTTTCTTATTAGTATTTAACATGCGTATTTTTAGCATTGATTCAGATGGTGTCTGGCTACATAGATAATGCAGACCACGCCAACTTGACTCAAGTTTCTGAAACTCTGGTGCATGCATAATAGTACTGAGTTGCTTCGAAATTAAAGCATCAATTTGAGCAATACGATCGTCAATAGAAGCTGCTAAATTTTCTGAAATAGTGACGGTACCTTGCATGACCTCATTTGCAAGTTCAGAGATTTGAGTCTTTGCACGTATTTTTTCTTCCTCAGACTTAGCAATGTTACTTTGGTTAACAATGTCCTCTAATAAATCATAATCGGCTTCAGGTGTTGAGACACTTTGTAGGCTTTGCATACTCATAAACTATTCCTCACCCTTATTATTATTTCCTGCCATTTTCTTAACTTGTTCAGTATTTTTCAGCACATCATCCAATAAATCTTCAAGTTTTTCATTGGCTGAAATTTTATTTCTAAGATCGGCTAAACGTTCACGGGCTTGGACCAGCTGGCGAAGAGGTTCGACTTGGTCGGCAACAGCTTCTGGACGAAAATCATCAATACTATTGAAAGACAGATCAACAGCAAACTCGCCTTTCTTCTCGCTCAATTCATTAGCTACCCTAAAGGTTGCTCGTGGTGCAAGTCCAGACATCACTTCATCAAAGGTATCTAAATCAACTTCAACAAATTTCTTGTCTTTGAATCTGGGTTGTTCTTGAGTTGAGTCTCCGGAAAACTCACCCATTACGCCCACAACAAAAGGTATTTCTTTAGTTTCTATAGAGTCTCCTATCTCAACGTCATACGTTAGATGGACTCTAGGCGCGCGAACCTTAGCTAACTTTTTTTGTACACTGTCTTTATTTGCCATAATTTATTACCTAACTAATTTATGAATATATGAATATCTCTATCTAAAATGTATTTAAATATGTTAATAGGTTGTATTTGAATGTTAATTTACTAAAACTTAAAAATAGCATATTTTATTCATTTTACAAACTATATTGGACTATTTATCTCAATATTTTAAAGGGATCATTTGAGGGTCGCTGTGTAGAAGGTGATGCCGGTTTTGGTTTAGCAGCTGGCTGATTGACTCTTCTTGGAGGATTGGTTTTTTTAGGAGGAACAACTCGTCTAGTGCTAGACCTAGTTGAAGTAGTTCGAGTTGTCGATCTGGTTGTACGTTTTGTCGTCGTGTTATTGGATGCACGTCTAGAGTATCTCGCTCGGGTGGGCGCAGGTGGTTTTGGTAGAGACTCATCGTAATTAAACCCATACAATGAGCCATAAACCTTACTAAGCTGAGACTGATACTGTCTCGAGAAATCTTCGTCACTAATATCTTCAGCGTAACCTAATTCCAATTGATTTTCTGCTATGATCGTACTTCCTTTAAGCAATATAGAATATAGTTCATCGTCCTTAACACCCAAATCAATTGCTTCACTGGCTGCGAATAGAGCGTAATCGATATAACCATACTCATTATATAATTTTGCCAACATCTCCCATGCCAGTGCATCATCAGGATTTTCTTCTATTCTTTTATTTAATTGATCGATTAAATCATGTAACTCTTGGGATTCTAAAGTAACGTTTGAAGCTTTAAGTTGTTCATATTGATTAACGATACTTGATTGAGGATCTTCTTCTATGATAGTTAACTCTGCATTCGCCAATTGCGTATATCCTAAAACTCCAAACATACTTAAGCTACTAACCATTAAGCTATTAAATATAGCTTTATAAGAGTACTTTAACAGATATTCCATTTGTGTATTCATTACTTTTTATCCGTTTACTTGATTTTAATCCGATTCTTCTTGACTTTGTGAATACTCAATTTGACTGATTGCGGTTGTAATTCTGGTCAGTTGATCTTTAATCGTATCTTTTTCATCATTGCTTAAACTTGAATTATCCTTATAGGTGTTCATATTCTGCTGCGTTATATTAATGGTTGATAGCATAGCTATTTTCCGTGCCTCTTCTGAATCCCTTATACTCAGCGACGCTTCAGCAGCCCGTAAAGCCCTAGCGTAACGTTTTTCTTCATATAGTTTTTGAGCAACTTCCAGCCATTCAGAACCATCTACAGAATCATTAAAATCTATATCTTGTTCATTATCTGCAAATAAATAGCTCAACGTTGGGGCACTTAATTCTGTTTCTATCACCATAGATGTTTTTTCAGAATCAGACCCCCCAAACAGTCCACAACTCATTAGAGAAAGCGTTGCTGTAAATAAAAAAGGGGTCACTATTATTTTAAAACAAGGTTGAAGTCTGCTATTCATAGTAATACTATCATTATTTAAGTAAAAGTTTAATATATTCAAATATAGTTTAATAATTAAATCTATTTTTCGATTATACATAGACTTGACAAAAATACAATAAACTCTATACTTTTTAAAGATATATTATATATTGTTATAATTCAATATAACCAATATTACAAAATTAATTTTAAGTATTCAATATTGATTATTAAATGTGTTTACCTAAACTTAATTCGTATCTATATATTTCAACTAAGTATTCATGGTATTACCACTTAGTCGTCACCAATATAATATAGCTTAACGCAACCGGACATCGCACCCATGCCACTGCAAACCAATCGTCTGCATCAACTCACTATAGACACGGACCACCTACCCCAAAGCGCCCTATATCCCCTAGCCTTTATCTGGCAATCTACCCTTAACCAGCCGCATCACGCTCATATCCTTGTCTATAGCACCTACCTTCTAACCGCCGATGATTGTCGATCGCAACTGGGCAACAGCCTATGTCTGACCACCTTAGATGCACAGCGTGAGCCCACAATCCGCACAGGCATCCTCCAAGCCATTCACTACCAACACTCAAACGGCCCCCTACACTTCTATCAGCTTGATGTCGTCAGCCCCGACTGGCTACTGACCCAATCGTGTCACACCCGTACCTTTATCAACCAGTCGCCCTTAGATATCATAACCACTATCCTGACCGATTATGACTTTGACTGGCAACCGTCAGATACCCTACTTGAGCACCCCCTCTTTAATCAGCCGCTTAGCCTGCGCACCCAAGCTGACATCAGTGACTGGGACTTCATCTCAGACCTACTTGCCGATATCGGTATCAACACCCTATGGCAACCAGGCGACTCTTTACAACAGCTTGGCAGTTGGCAACTACTCACCCCTGATGACAGCTTAGGGGACACCTGTTACTACAGCTACGCCCAAGCCTCCGTACAATCAGGACAAGACACCATAAGTCAGCTTCACCCAATGCATAAACAGCTGGGTAGTCAGCAAGTCATCGTGCGTAGTGATGGCTTAGAGACGGATACCCTCTATGAAGGCATCGCCACGGATGACTCCCCGCTGACCACAGCAGACACAACCCTACTTATTGCTACCCCCTCCCGTGTGGGCAGTAGTGATACTGCGACGAGATTAGCCAAACAGTGGGTTGCTGCTAACAACGCCCACCGTGAGTACTATCTTGCCGCAGGTGCGATGCGTGGACTGCATGTAGCAAACGTAGTAGATATCACCCGCTTGCCCACTATTCACTCCTTATCCGCTTACTGTCTTGCCTCAACCTTAATTGGCATAGAGCCTGCAAGTGACAGCGTCTCTTATCATCATCATTCTTCAATCCAAGCGTGGCTGATGCGTCAATCGGTATCCGCTGATCAATGTCAGCTTGCTGCTGACTCTGGTGTATGGGTAGAGGCTAAGCTGATTGCAGCTGACATCCCTTATACCCGCTACCCAAGCCCATTATCTTTTGCCGCCTATACCTATAGCGGTCTTACCCAAGCACGTAGTGGCGACACCAGTGCCCCAAGCTATGACTCACAGATTAGTAATGACGGACAACATAAAGTCATCACCACCCCTGTGTGGGCAGGCATCAGTGATCATGATGATAAACATACCCCGCCCCTTCGATCTCTACAGCTGTCGACAGGGGCATCACATGGTTGGCAGTTTGCCCCAAGGCTTGGGCAAGCGGTTCTGTTATCACATTGGTATGGTGATATCGACAGTCCGGTGATTACCCGTAGCCTCTATGAGGGTATTGGCATGGGAGATGTGGATGAGCGGGATGTGACGTATCAAGATAGCGGCGCGGCGCATCGTTATAATCTGATACAAGGCACCTCCCCTCGTTGGCATGGTGGGGGGTTGGGTCATTCTCAAATTAATGAGGATGATGCACACAGTGGATGGATATCAGGTATCAGTCAGTTTGGGCTGGATAGTGATTCTGAAACCAATCTGCTGTTTGATGATACGCCACATAAGCTTGGGCTTCAGTGGTCAGTCAATAAGCAGGATAAAGCCAATGCCAGTACACCGACATCAAGTGATAAGGGTGTGTTCTCTCCAAGTGAGCATGTGATAGAGCTTGGGGTACTACGTCACCGCTTTGGTAACCATCAGTCTAGTATTCGTGGTGCTGGGTTTGAGGTGGCAAGTGATAAAGGTTTACAGCTGTCAGGCTCAGGCGGTGTTTTGTTATCGACGTTTGGGATACGCCATTCTCAAAGCCGTCATGAGTCGGCTTGGGTCAATGATGCCGGCGTCAGGCAGCTGGATATAGGCTATACGTTGTCTGATAGTTATAGTGAGGCAAAGCAAGGTCATTTGCAGTCGTCTCAAGATGTAGATGCGCAGATAAAAGCGTTTAAAGAGACGGCTCAAGTTATTGATGAGACGCTCGGTGTGGAGACGCTTGGTGCGCCTGATGTGATGCTGGTGAGCAAAGACAGTCTGCTAGCATCAAGCCAAAACACGCTGTTTACGGCTAAGAGTGTGGTTAGACAGTCTGGGTTAACTCAGTCGGATATGGTGAGCGGTGACTATCAGCTACTTGGCGATACGTTAACGTCTCTTGCAGGTGTGTCTGGACAAGCATCTAAGTCAGGCTTTCATGTGAGTGCAAATACTAAGCCGCTTGCGATACAGGCGCAAGGCGGTGAGCTGCAGCTACACTCTCAGCAAGGGATGATGATAGGTAGTGAGTCGGGTGAGGTACATGTAGCTTCCCCGACTCGTATTAAGGTACAGACTAGCGGCGGGGCGTCGTTGACGATTGATGAGAGCGGGGTTAAGTTTGTGTGCCCAGGGATGATTAAGATTCAGGCGGTTAAGAAGGGTCTGGTTGCTGGGGCTTTTGCTAAAGAAGGTATACTGGATTATCAAGACCCTCATGATGAGATGTTTATCATCCGTGATCAAGATGGCGATCCAGTTCCCGGATTCCGCTATAAGATAGTTGATGAGAATGGCAAGGTCTTTTATGGTCGCACAGATGAAAAGGGTCAAACGGATCGTATTTTTAGTGGAGCTAACAAGATCAAGCTAAAGGTTTATCCAGATATGCGTGGTGGTAGTGGTGTTGAGGAGGAGCAATAATGAGCGCTGACAACACAAAACATGACAAGCCCTTAAACGGTGAAGACGACTTAACCAATCCAACAGAGAATTCGTCTGTAGAGGTTACGGTACGCATTTTAACCTTTAATATTTTCTTTGATGGGACGTGGAATAGTAAAGAGAACTCAGACCTATATAACGAAGTTGCGCCAAAGCAGGCAAAAAGCCTTTCGGATAGAATGCATGAAAGATACAACCCACAGCCTATGGTTGGTTCATCACTTAGCTTCGCGCGAGCGCCAACCGTGGTCGATCAATTACATAGAGCCGCAGATAACGACAAACCACATGTAAAGAACCTATATACTGACGGCTCAGGCATCGAAACCAGAACAAAATCTGAAAGTACTACGGCTCCAGTACCGGGTTGGGAGTATCACGCTGATGATGGGGTTGGATCGGGTGTTGGCATGGGTGATACAGGTGCTAAAGCTAAGCTTGAGCGTATACTCGAGCAAGTACAGACGTCTTTAAATGTTTATGAGACTGAACAAGGTGACAAACCCAACCAACTTGTCTTTAATGTCTATGGCTTTAGCCGTGGCTCAGCGACTGCTCGGATGTTCTGTAAACGAATTTTTACGGATAGACGTAAGCCAGAGGTTAAAAGATTCATTGATCTAACAGACTATCCAAATATCAACTTTAACTTTGTAGGGTTATTCGATACGGTGTCCTCTATCGGCACCAATCACGATGACGATATGGAAGAGGAAGGTCAAGAGCTAAACTTTACAACTGCAGACCATACTAAGGTCGTGCATATTGTCGCTGGAGATGAGTTTCGTCAGAAGTTTAATTTAACCAATATCGGTCAGTCCGTACGCGCAGGGGTTGGTTTAGAGTTCTCTATTCCTGGCTGTCATACAGATATTGGTGATGGGCTAAGCACTTTGGGTGAAGTTGATGATACAACTGACACATGGTACGTCAGAGGACGAGATGACAATAAAAAAGTCGTCCTAACCAAAAACCGTCATGAGCTTCCCAAGTTTGGCTCTTCTCGAGAAGTTAGAGACGAGCCTACTCGTTATAGAGACATTGACCCTGATCCTGACAAAAACACTGAGATGAATTGGTTAGGCAAACTCTTTATGTTTAAAGTTCTGGAACATCAAAGCAAAGCCTTTAGTGGGCAACAATATGCGGACTTTGACATTATGTTACAAGCGTTAAAAGCTGAAGGCTGGGCGGACAATACGGGTAAAGCCGAATATGAATGTATTGGAGCAACGTGTGAGCTTGATACCTGTAAAGTTAAAAAACAGCAGGCTGCACAAGAAGCCGCTGGATTAACACCCGTGAAAGAGGCTGAGACTGAATTATTTATTCGCTGTACAGGCGATAAAAACCAACTTATTGCGGATAGAAAACAAGTCTCGCCAGACTTTCCCAAAATACCTGCACATCTCATGCTTGAATTTATCAAGAAATATTACGCGGACTATTATCTTGCTGATGAGCTAAAAATGTATGCCGTACCTGCTGAGTTATCCTCAACTTTTAATGAGCTAAAGACTCAAGCGTTAGCCTTAGACGGTAAGACAGGATATATGGATAAAAGTACCATGCATAGGGACGATGGAAACCTGCATCAACTTTACATTACTGACCTAACTATCAAAAATCGTTATTTACATATAAGTGCCAGTAATAATGGCTTTCCATATGTGAGTGTACCGAATGTAGATAATAAGGAAAATCGATTTTACCGCAACGTTATTCAAGGTTAATTAACAGGAACCACATTATGAAAATAATAAACACTGTTCTAGTTAGTATCTTCGTTACAATACCGACTGGTTGTTTTGATATGAGTGATGCACTATCGGGAAGTGGAGAGTATTTAACAAATGATCAAGGGCTCGTTTCAGACTGTAGGGGCCGTTTACTAAGTATGGAAGCCCCCCCTTCGGAAGCGGATTTATTTTGGAAAGACAACAACCTACCAAAAGGCACAACTGACTTTATCTGTAAAGATGGCAAAGCCTACTTACCTAACAAAGTGACCGATTGTCAAGATAATCTTATCGCCAAGCAACCGGGCGGTATTGCTCAGTTTAAATTGAATAATAACTTTCCAAGATACCCTACTAGCGGAAAGATTGTCCGGTACACTGCTTTTAAATGTGAAGGCAATCAGGTTGTTCCTATAGATCATACTAAAGAGTAGTGTGTCTCAACGGATACAACTTTAAATTAGGTATTGATACCTTTAGCTTTGTGGTATGCCGACGAATAATAAATTAAATAGATTTTACCGTAACATCATTCAAGGTTAACTCACAGAAGTAAAAAGCTTTTTTATATAAACCTGCTATATATAACAATCAATGACACTTAACAAGCATATTGCCCATCACAAAGTTTAAGGACAACCCCATGTCTAACAACGAAATCCCGGTTAAATGGACAACTTATATCTACGCGCCGCGTCATTTCTCAGTGCGTCTTATTTCAGGAGAGTGTTTTTGGTACTATACCGAGGAAGCAGGGCAAGGACTTGGTTTTTCAGCAAGGGCTGGGGGTGGTTGGCGTTCTACAGGCGTACCAGCATCTGGCGGCTCACCACCTGCTTTAGTTAAATTACCACTAGGCGTACAGCTCACTTGGCTTTCCCACACAGAACATAAATACTATCAAGCAAGAATCACATTGCCTAGAGAGAGAATACTGGCAGAGTTTGCAAAGCGTTTCGAAGCAGATCTTTTTAAAAAATCGGAAAAAATCACCTATTCAACTATCAGTTTTGCTCTAGCCCCTGGTGGCTATATTAGTTTGCGTTTAGGCGGCATATTAGTCACCGAAATTGCAAACTTTCAAGCACGAGAAATTCAAATGTCATGGGAGTTCTTCGCCCTTACCCATCACTTTGCGCCAGAAACATACCCTGAAGCTGAGTTCATAAGTGACCAGTATGAAAAACTACCAGACGACATTAAAGCGATGGTAGATGAGAATAATTTTCCATTGACACGTTGGAAAAACTACTCAACTAAATTTAATTGGTACTTAAAGACTCATTTTGAAATGGAAGCTTCCCGAATATGGTCAATAAACGGCAATATGAGCTTTATTACCAAAAAAGAGATACAGGCTAATAATGGGGTTATTCCACAAGAGTATGTTCCAGCCTGGCTACGCATAAATTATAAAAAATCAGGAATCTTTTACAATCTCGATATTAGATTTACTAAGCAAAAACAAGGTGCGGCAGAACAACCAGATGATGACCTTAGAGTCTATCAAGAGTTTAAAGATTTCTTTAGCACCAACCAGTCTACTGCAGCTCTAGTCATTGAAGAAAAAGGTAATGGCTTTATTGCTTATTTGACTAACGGATCACAAAAGCAACCCCTCACTATTACTCAAGTTTTCACACATGAAACGGATGTCAAAACGTTTAAGTGGTTTGGTTCCGATTAACCAACCTATTAAACCAATTGTACTATCAGTTTAAGCTATAAAGTACTGTCCACCTTCAAAGAATATAAATAATCATCTTAGTTGTAGATGATTAATTATATTTTTGTTAAAAACACCTTATTATTAGTTCATTAATTATTAATCTCTTGTGATGTAGGTACTATTAACATTATATTTATAATTTTTAATAAGACCTATTAGTCGATCCTATAAAGATACGTCTATATATCGGTTAATTTTGCCGTACAGGCATCTATGGTTAATCAAACAATAAGGACATTACCATGCAAGCGATTAAAGCCTCACTACTTATCACCAGCCTCTTAGGTCTAACCGCATGTCCGCCTACTGGACAGATTTTTGGTGAACAAATAGACGCTTTAAAAAATGATCAAGGCAGCTCATTGTGGGAATGCACAACTAATATTAATCCAGTAACTGGTAGACCAGCCTTTTATATAATTCCTAAAAGCCGGGCTAAAGAGTTTTGGATGAGAAACAACTTGCCAAAAGGCACATTATATTACGTTTGTGACGGTGATAAAGCCTATTTACCCAAAGATTGTGAAGGTAATTCGCTTACCACACCTCAGATTCGTAAATATTGGCGAAAGCACAATCTGCCTGCTGGTACAAGGAAGTTTGACTGTAGTACGGGTGTGCCGCGAGTACCTAAAGACAAATAAGCCATAAGTCAAAGTATTGCTTATCGCCTACATGAAAGAGCACTGAATATGAATATAAATATAACAAAGTTAGCTATTGTCTCGCTTATCGCCATCGTCCTATCGGCATGTCTTAGCTCTAAAGGACCGATACAATCTATCAAAGAGAAACTTATGAAAGACAATAAAACCCCTTGGGAAACTTATATATTTGCTCCGCGTCATTACCCTGCCGAGTTGGTCGCAGGCGAATCATTTTGGATGTATGACAATGGCTCAAGAATAGGCTTTTCAGGATATGCCGGTGGTGGATGGCGCTCTGCAGGAGCGCAAGCAGGCGGTGGGTCATATCTGCCGGATGGCGTGAACCTGACATGGTTATCTCCTATCGAGGGTAAATACTACCACGTCAGGGCTAGAATTCCGAAAGAGGCGATATTAAAAGAATTTGACAGAAAGCTTAGCATGGATACTGCAGACAAGCTTTATTCTGAGAAATTTAAAGAAATTAATTTTGCTCTATCCCCCGGTGGATTTGTATCTATGCGGCTAGAGTGGGCGCAAAAGAAAGAGGTTGCTCAGTTTCAGGCCAAAGAGGTAGACATCCCATGGGAATACTTTGCAGAGGCAAATCACTTTGATCCTGAGGGATTAAGTGAAGAGAAGTATTTGTCTGGTTTTATCGAAAAAACACCAGACTATGTCAAAGAACAAATCAAAAACAATGACATACCAGTCAACCGCTGGAAAAACTTTAATACTAATAAGTTTCCTTGGCATTTAAATTCTTCTTTGGATATCAAAGGCTATACTGAATTTCTTATTAATGGCGAGAAGCAATTTATCGTTCAGCCAGAACTTGATTCATTTTCGCCTTCTGATAAAAAAGCAGTCCCTGCGTGGTATCGGGTATACTTTAAGAAAGATGGCAAACGTTATCGTGCAAACTTTATTTTAACTAAAAATCATCCTGACCAATTAGAACAGCCCGATGGCGATGTTGAGATCTATAACATATTTGATAGTTTCTTTAATAAAAACCCAACCTCAGCCTCTATGGTACTGGATATAAAAAATGGTGAGCCTATTGCCTACCTTACAAATGGTGATGAGCAACAAATGCTCCCCCTCTACGACAGTGATTATCGTGAATTAAAAGATGATGAATACTTATGGTTTAAGTAAAGCACCTGTTTATCCTATTATCTTTTATTTTTAAAAATTATCGTAAGAGGTTGTCTGAATCATGGTGATCAAACCATAAAACATAATCCTTTAAACGTAAAACCTAACGGATATTGAACAGAGACTTTATTCAAATGTTTACTTCCCGCACAGTGGTTAACGTGTGATGCGGTTTAGCCACGATTGCAGCGGATATACTGTACGGCATCATAGGCTGCTGTGGTCAGGCTTGAGATGGCGCGCGAAGCAAGTGACATCGCAAGCCATTACCACTGCCCTATGATGGCGGACAGATAGTAGCGAAAAGCGTGAATAGCTACTCAAAACTCAATCCTTGCGAACGCCGAATCACTTGATGTAATCCTAACTCTAAAGACTCCAAATAGTCGTCTTCATGCAAAATAGGATAAATCTACCTAGACCATAGGTCTTTATCAATCTCATTATCAGCAGCCCAAACAGAAATATCTTCCATCTCTAAAACAAAATGACACGTTAAATAACCGAAGCAATTGGGTTTCGCTTCACTACACCACAAGCTAAAATTCTGCCCACTATGATGTACAGTTGAGTGAAAACAAATTCATTTAATGTTATGCTCAAAAGAACTGTCGTTTTACCCCATTATCCTGTACAGTTAAACAGTGTATTATGCTAAATTAAAAAATTAATGCTATTGGCACTTTTTTACAACGGCCCCAACCGGACATCGCACCCATGCCACTGCAAACCAATCGTCTGCATCAACTGACTATAGACACGGACCACCTACCCCAAACTGCCCTTTATCCCCTAGCCTTTATCTGGCAATCTACCCTTAACCAGCCGCATCACGCTCATATCCTTGTCTATAGCACCTACCTTCTAACCGCCGATGATTGTCGATCGCAACTGGGCAACAGCCTATGTCTGACCACCTTAGATGCACAGCGTGAGCCCACAATCCGCACAGGCATCCTCCAAGCCATTCACTACCAACACTCAAACGGCCCCCTACACTTCTACCAGCTTGATGTCGTCAGCCCTGACTGGCTACTGACCCAATCGTGTCACACCCGTACCTTCATCAACCAGTCGCCCTTAGATATCATAACCACCATCCTGACCGATTATGACATTGACTGGCAACCGAC
The DNA here is from genome assembly GCF_057621535.2 of Psychrobacter sp. CX5. Classification (NCBI taxonomy): domain Bacteria; kingdom Pseudomonadati; phylum Pseudomonadota; class Gammaproteobacteria; order Moraxellales; family Moraxellaceae; genus Psychrobacter; species Psychrobacter sp. CX5. The sequence continues at coordinate 3,053,691 of NZ_CM177735.1, forward strand.
AGATACCCTACTTGAGCACCCCCTCTTTACTCAGCCGCTTAGCCTGCGCACCCAAGCTGACATCAGTGACTGGGACTTTATTACATGCCTACTTGCCGATATCGGTATCAACACCCTATGGCAACCAGGCGACTCTTTACAACAGCTTGGCAGTTGGCATCTACTCACCCCTGATGACAGCTTAGGGGACACCTGTTACTACAGCTACGCCCAAGCCTCCGTACAGTCAGGACAAGACACCATAAGCCAGCTACACCCAATGCATAAACAGCTGGGTAGTCAGCAAGTCATCGTGCGTAGTGATGGCTTAGATAGTGATACCCTCTATGAAGGTATCGCCACGGATGATTCCCCTCTCACCACAGCAGACACAACCCTACTTATTGCCGCTCCCTCCCGTGTGGGCAGTAGTGATACTGCGACCAGACTAGCCAAACAGTGGGTTGCTGCTAACAACGCCCACCGTGAGTACTATCTTGCCGCAGGTGCGATGCGTGGACTGCATGTTGCAAACATAGTGGATATCACCCGCTTGCCCACTATTCACGCCTTATCCGCTTACTGCCTTGCCTCAACCTTAATTGGCATAGAGCCTGCTAGTGACAGTGTCTCTTATCATAACCAACACTCAATACATACTTGGCTGATGCGGCAATCGGTATCCGCTGATCAATGTCAGCTCGCTGCTGACTCTGGCGTATGGGTAGAAGCTAAGCTGATTGCATCTGACATCCCTTATACCCGCTACCCAAGCCCATTATCTTTTGCCGCCTATACCTATAGCGGTCTTACTCAAGCACGTAGTGGCGACACCAGTGACCCAAGCTATGACTCACAAATTAGTGATGACGGACAACATAAAGTCATCACCACCCCTGTGTGGGCAGGCATCAGTGATCATGATGACAAACACACCCCGCCCCTTCGATCTCTACAGCTGTCGACAGGGGCATCACATGGCTGGCAGTTTGCCCCAAGGCTTGGGCAAGCGGTGCTGCTGAGCCATTGGTATGGCGATATCGACAGTCCGGTGATTACTCGTAGCCTCTATGAGGGTATTGGCATGGGAGATGTGGATGAGCGGGATGTGACGTATCAAGATAGCGGCGCGGCGCATCGTTATAATCTGATGCAAGGCGCCTCCCCTCGTTGGCATGGCGGGGGGTTGGGTCATTCTCAAATTAATGAGGATGATGCACACAGTGGATGGATATCAGGTATCAGTCAGTTTGGGCTGGATAGTGATTCTGAAACCAATCTGCTGTTTGATGATACGCCACATAAGCTTGGGCTTCAGTGGTCAGTCAATACGCAGGACAAAGCCAATGCCAGTACCCCGACATCAAGTGATAAGGGTGTGTTCTCCCCAAGTGAGCATGTGATAGAGCTTGGGGTGCTGCGTCACCGCTTTGGTAATCATCAGTCTAGTATTCGCGGTGCTGGGTTTGAGGTGGCAAGTGATAAAGGTTTACAGCTGTCAGGGGATGGTGGTGTTTTGTTATCGACGTTTGGAATACGCCATTCTCAAAGCCGTCATGAGTCGGCTTGGGTCAATGATGCCGGCGTCAGGCAGCTGGATATAGGCTATAGCTTGTCTGATAGTTATAGTGAGGCGAAGCAAGGCCATTTGCAGTCCCGGCAAGATATAGATAAACAGATTGAGGCGTTTAAGCAGTCAGCACAGATCATGGATGAGACGCTCGGTGTGGAGACGCTTGGTGCGCCTGATGTGATGCTGGTGAGCAAAGACAGTCTGTTGGCATCAGGCCAAAACACGCTGTTTACGGCTAAGAGTGTGGTGAGACAGTCTGGGTTAACTCAGTCAGATATGGTGGGCGGTGACTATCGGCTACTTGGCGATACGTTAACGTCTCTTGCAGGTGTGTCTGGTCAAGCATCTAAGTCAGGCTTTCATGTGAGTGCTAATACTAAGCCGCTGGCGATACAGGCGCAAGGCGGTGAGCTGCAGCTGCATTCTCAACAAGGGTTGATGATAGGCAGTGAGTCTGGTGAGGTGCATGTAGCCTCTCCGACTCGTATTAAGGTACAAACTAGCGGCGGGGCGTCGTTAACGATTGATGAGAGCGGGGTTAAGTTTGTGTGCCCAGGCACGATTAAGATTCAGGCGGTTAAGAAGGGGCTGGTTGCTGGGGCTAAGACTTTAGCGCCTGTACTGTCGTTACCTAAATCGGGATTATTTAGTAAAGCGTTTGATCTAAAAAAACTAATTCCTAAGGAGCTACTAAACCAAGGGGTTAGTTATAAACTGATTAATCATAGCAAAGGCACTGAGTTTGAAGGAGTTCTTGATGAGAATGGACAAACAGCTAGAGTCTTTGGGGATAATGCTGAGGATGTTGAGTTAAAGTTGCTTGGCAATGTTAATTCTAAGGGCAAAATTAAAGTATTGGATATCTCCGATCAGATAGAGTGCGATAATTACTCTATTGAAGACCTATTTGAAGATCGTAACGATAATAATGCACTAGATGAAGACGACTTCTGCTGTTAAAAGTATAATATAATAATTCTAAAGGATGACTTATGTACTTGTTAGATAAAAAAAAGCTATGCTTTATTTCAATATGCCTAATGACTAAACCAGTATTTAGTGTAGCTCAAACCACAAACCTAGAGGATTATCAAAGTTATAGGGATAGTATACCGGTAGTTCAGCTCAAGATGATTCCTAATACGAATGAAGATGTATATAAATCTTCAGACCACACCTATGAAACAAACTCAATGAGCTATACCGATAAACTAAATAAAAAACTGGCGGTCAATGAAGTTCCTTTTAGATATATAGATTATGAGTATGGTGATGGGAAGTTTACCACTTATCCATTTGAACTGGTTAACGAGAAGTTACCAACTATAGAAGGTAATAATCCTAAATATGATAAAAGATATGATGAAGCCTTTCAAAAAATGATTTTTGAGCTTGTTAGCTCTATCGACTTAGCACATAAAAATATTTATGCTATGGGGACTCAACGAGAAGGAGTGTATATACAAGATATAAATACTAATAAAAAATATGTGTTTAATAAGATTTGCTTCGATAGTAAATGTGCTTTAGGACAAGTATTCTATATTTTCGATCCAAATACGTATGATATGACTGGTATGTTATACGATGGCTGTTCGTTTGTTAAGGACGACATAACAGGTAATGATCTACGTACTAAAGAACTATTACAGCAATATGTCGAAGCGCAAGACCCTTTAAACTATAGCTATGCTCCTGATGCTTGTAAAAAACAATTATCGATAGCAAAGGAATAATAATATGAGTTCATTAATAAAACCAGTTAAAGGGGTTACATATACTCCTGATAGAGTAGGATATATTCGAGCAGTTTCTAGACAAGAAAGTGACTCTGATTTGCGTTATTCATATGGTTATATAGGTAAAAATAAAGAAGGTATAAAAGTTAATAATCCATTTAGTGTAAGTAGATTTAATGATTTCAATTATGTAGGACTTTTCCAGTTTTCTGAAATTGCCTTAAGAGATGTAGGCTGTTACAAAAAAGATGGTACATCGAATCGTACACATCAGGATTGGGGTGGAAAGGGAAACTATTGGACTGGTAAATATGGCGCTACATCTTTAAAAGTATTTGCAAATAGTGGCGAAATACAAATGCAAGCTATTCAATACTGGATTAATCGATTATGTGGTTATATGAGAAATATAAACGCGAATGAGTTTTATGGTAAGACTATAACAAAAGCAAATGGGCTTAATGCTTTTGAAGTAACTGAATCAGGTGTAATCGCAGCTAGACATTTAAAAGGTGATGATGCGGTACTTAATTTTTTAACCTCTAATGGAACAGTTAACGACGTTGATGGTATGGGTACTAGTGTCGGTAAGTATATGAGTCTATTTGCTCATTATGATCTTCAAACGTGTTGTAATAGGAAGATATATGTAAAGATTATAGATGCTAAAAAGGTAGGGATACCAAATAAAGAAGTTGTAATCAGCTCTGAGTTTAAAGGGAAATTTAATTTAGGTAAAATAGTGGTTACTCATAAAACTGATAAAGAAGGTAATTTACCAGTAATAATTAGACATCCTGAAGCGAAAATCCAATTAAGAATTGATGATACTCTAGTTGAAACTATAATTCAGAAAAAAGATCAAGTACAACGTTATGAAATATTATATCTAGGTGAAAACAATTACTCATCTGCATTAACTCCACACAAAACAGCTGCAGAAATTAATAATAAAGAACAGGACAGTGGCAATATAAATAGTGGTGAAGCAGATAATCCAGAACTTCATAATAAAAGTAGCAATGATAGTATAGATACAGTAACCTTTAATGTAAAACTGGTTGAAGAAGACACAGGTAAACCCTTACCTAATACAACCTATTACCTAGAATATAAAAACAATATAAAACCTCACACTACAAATAGTTCAGGTATTGACTCAAATATTAGAGCTGATGTAAATCAGCCTATAGGTGTTTTGTTGAATGATGATGAAGGTAAAAAGCAATCTATAAGTAGTATGGATTTTGATGTAACTGCTGATTTAAATGGTCAAACTAAAGTATTAAAAGTGCCTGTCGTATCCTTTAGCATACGGTTTGTTGATGATAAAAACAAAGTGATACCTAATTATGCTTTTAAAACAATTTATCGTAATAGAGAATCTAAAATTAGGAAAGCTAATTCGCAAGGTATTACTCAGTTAAAAGCGTTAGCAGGACAAAAAATAACGATAGTTGATGCTAATGGTAGAGCTAAAACTTCAGGTATAGTCACCGATGGAGCTCTTAAATGGACCATCAGAATCAACAGTTCAGTCCTAGAAGAAAGTAAAACTAATAGTAATACACCAGATGTAGTTAAGGATGAAGACTCTTTAGCTGAAGATAATTCCTCTATAAATAATAATACTCCTGTACTTCAAGTTGAAAAGCCTAAAATTAAAGAGAAGGAGGTTATAACGTCGCAGGGTCCGACCCGTGTAGTTGAATCAGATGAAACACAATTCACTATTAAGTTCTTAGATGAATCTACAAATAAACCTATATCTGGACTTACATATTATACAAAATCTACAAATTATGGTAAAAACCCTCAAGTTACAGGTAGTGATGGTACGAGAGGAAGACCGCATGAATCGTTAATCGGTGTCGAGATAACTGTACTGGTATACGAAGATGGCAAAGAAGTTGAGAAAGGTCGGTTTACTGTCAGTCACGATAGGGATGAACCATATGTATACAAAGCTAAGAAGCCTAGCTACTCTGACGTAAAGGTTAAATTTGATACCAAAAGAACTGATGTGGTTTCTGAAAAAACTAAAACAATCTTAAGAGAGCTAGCTTCTAAAAACGGAATGAGTCAAATTGTTATTACCAGTACGCTTAGAACACCTGAAGAACAAGCACGTGCTATGTATAATAATATTGCCAGAGGGCGAATTATTAAATATAAAACTCCAGGTGCTAAGGTAACTGAAATATGCCAGCAAGGTTTAAGAAAAAAACTTGGTAAAAATCAGATCATTAAAAATATGGTCGCAAAAATTCTAGAATATGATCGTAAGGGTCAAAGGGTCTCATTGCATTGTGTAAGTTCTGATACTTACGCTAGAAAAAATATCATTGATCTAGGGATTAATAGTAATGGATTCAACAGTACATCTAAACAAAGAAAATTTCAAGCTGTTTGTGAACAAGCAAAAAAAGAAGGTAAAATTTCTAGAATTTTATCTCCTCTTACAGACGCAGGCGAACCTGCCTTTCATCTTGAAATACCTCAATAGAATAAACAGGCCCTCTCAATGAAGAAACTTATATTCATAACTATTTTGTTTGGTATGTCAGCCTGTACTGATAGCATTAGTACGTTCAAGAGCGGCGATGTACCTGAACATAATATTACTAACTCCACTTCTATAACTTATAGTTCAGTAGCTAAAAAACAGAATGATTTAAATAACATTATTTCAGACGGTATTTACTTTTCATACAAGATTTGCACAAAAGACAATTCATGCCAATTTTTCAAACCTTTAGAAAAAGATGGAAAGTTTTTTCTATCCAGAGATCAGGATTCAAATGAGAGTCAGTATTACTTGACAGTGAATGATAAGGATACATATCTATATAGTTTAAAGTTCGTGGATGAAGAGTTAAGTGACGTTGGTTTTTGGGCAAAACTACATGAGTCTAAACACCACCAAATATCTTATGAAATTGAATCAATTGAGCAGATCATGGGTACAGATTATATGGGAAGGTATGACAACGATGATGTAGATAAGAAACTAGCAACGATTTCTAATAAAACAGGGTTAATAGAGATTGGCAATCCCATTCAGGGCAATACGATACCCACACACGAGTCTATAAGATTTATACCTTTTAATAGTGATTACAAATTAGATTGTGACAGCTACATGAAGGAGTATGATAATATGGCAGATTCTTTATACGACAATGATAATATGGCTGTCGGTTACCACTTCTATTATGAATGTCTTGCTGGTAAGAGTATTTATTTTCATAAAGTAAATTAAATTTTTTACGAGTAGTAAGAACAAACCCACGGAGCACTTTAGCCACGATTGCAGCGGATATACTGAACGACAACATAGGCTGCTGTGGTCAGGCTTGAGATGGCACGCGAAGCAAGTGACATCTCAAGCCATTACCACTGCACTATGCTGGCGGACAGATAGTAGCGAAAAGATACCATCTTATATGTCAACTCAAATTACTATCAAATAGTAACTTGAGGTTTGTATTTGCTTTGGTGCTTTATCACACCATAGCAAATCTGTAATAACTTTCTCATACCTGCAATCAAAGCCACTTTCTTGCATTTTCCTCTCTTCAGCAGTCGCTCGTATAGTTGCTTAACATCAGGATTGCAACTAATTGCAGATAACGCACACATGAACAACTTCGATCGTAGGTTGCCATCCCCTTTTTTACTAATACGGCTTCTTCCTTTAAAGATTCCTGACTGTATATGTATAGGGGTTAATCCAACAAATGAGGCGCATTGCGAAGCATCCTTAAAGTCTTTAGATAGGAGTAACGACAATACATTCGGTGCGACTGTCTTACCTATGCTTGGAATGCTAACTAGGTTGTCATAGCCTGACTTTAAGTCAGGATGATTACCTATGTGTTTATCTATCTTGGCTTGGATGATATCTATTTGTTCGTTATAAGTGTCTATCACTTGTTTTATAGATTGGGCGATATCGTTGTCATAGCTCTTTCTAGATTCAACTTTTTCTAGACGGTTGCTTTCTCGCTTCTTATCAGCCTTGAGCGTGTCTAAACGGTCTAGCAGATACTTGAGCTTTCTGACGTGCTCAGGTTCTGGCTCCCATGCTTTAGGGTGCCTTGTATAGGCGTATTGCGCGAGTACGTACGCGTCTTGTTTGTCGGTTTTGTGATGACTGCCGATGGCACCTGCAAATTGTTTGGCATATGCCGGATTAATAACGGCTACTGTGTAGCCTTTACTATGTAGATCATAGGCTAGGTTCTCATAGTATATGCCTGTGGCTTCCATGATGATAAGATACTCATCCGGTTTCTTGTTTGTGCTTTGCTTAGCTAGCCATTTGGTAAAGATTGCAAAGCCTTTTTCGTCATTAGTAAAGGTTTTACTGTGGGCTTTGTTTTTAACTTTTTTACCTTCTCTGTTTAGCCATGTTGCGTCAAATTTAGCTTTGGATATGTCAATTCCAACGTATACTTGATAGGTCATTTCTTTGCATTTCCCTTGTGAATACAGTGTCTCTTAGTTTTAATTTCTAAGGCACTTTGATACCATTCAATCTAAAGAAATACAGGTAGAGGGCTTTATCTTTGCGTCGAGCTCTTTGGCTATAGCGAGATCACTAGCTCACTCTACCTGCTACCATAGCTAAGGTTAACACTTATCTATGGCTTTTTTAACATACAAGCGTGAATAGCTACCATAATGAAACATCCTTTAAGCCATTTGCTAAAAGCATTAAAATCACTCACTCGCTTGCCCAGCTCACCATTCATTCTTTATCCGCTTACTGCCTTGCCTCAACCTTAATTGGCATAGAGCCTGCTAGTGACAGTGTCTCTTATCATAATGAACCGCCCCGACTATATCGGAGAGTGGATTACTTGAGTCAGGCAACTTTGTCTGACTCACTAAGACTATCATAGGATCGTCTCTCAAACTCAAAAGGCGACACATAACCAATCGTACTATGCAAACGTGTTCTATTGAACCAATCGACCCATTCAAGAGTTGCTAATTCAACATCGCTCACACCTTGCCACTGTTGTTTTAAATACTCAATCACCTCCGTTTTATAAAGCCCGTTAACCGTTTCAGCTAATGCATTATCGTACGAATCACCTGTCGTGCCAACAGATGCAATGATACCTGAATCAGCCATCTTATCCGTATAGCGAATGGATAAATACTGAACGCCGCGATCACTATGATGGATCACATCTTTTGGGTTGTTTCTGTTTGCAATTGCTTGATTTAACGCTGCCATCACCATATCGGTGTTCATACGATTAGACACCTTCCAGCCAACAATACTACGGGCAAACACATCAATGATAAAGGCGGTATATACCCAACCACTCAGCGTTTTAACGTAGGTAAAGTCAGCCACCCATAGCTGGTTCGGTCTATGGGCATTAAAGTTACGATTAACTAAGTCGTCTGCCCGTATTTGATCATCACGAGACTTAGTGGTTATCTTACCTTTACCTCGCCAAATACCTTGCATGCCATGCTGGCGCATTAACCGCTCTACAGTGCAACGTGCAGGATGTATACCTTCGGATTTCAACTGTTTCTAGACTTTACGAGCACCGTATCGGCATTTGCTGTCCTTCCAAATACGTTTAATCTCATTAAGATAGAAGTCGTCATGCTGACTACGCTGTGAACGTTTCTCTGGATTATCGTTTAAGTCTTTTATGCGGTAGTAGGTTGATGGAGCAATCGGTAATACTCTACAGATTGGCTCGACTCCATATTGTTGTTTGTGATCGTCTATAAAATCAACCATTACTTGGGTTTGCGGTCGAGCTCCGCCTGGGCGAAAAAAGCTGCAGCTTTCTTTATAATCTCATTGGCTTGCTTTAATTCTTTGTTCTCACGTTCAAGCTCTTTGATGCGCTCGGCTTGGCTTTGAGCTTCAATATTTGCAGGAATGGTTTTATCAATGTGCTTTTTATGCCATGATCGTAGGGTCTCAGGTGTGCAACCTATCTTTGGCGCTATGGCTTTGATGGCTGACCAGGTGGATGGGTAGTCGTCTTTAGCTTCAATAAGCATACGGACGGCTCGCTCTTTCATTTCAGGGGTATAGTTTCGTGTTTTCATTGTCGTATTCTCTCAGAAATTTAGTTCTCCGACAATCCCGGGGCGGTTCATAACCAACACTCAATACATACTTGGCTGATGCGTCAAGCGGTATCCGCTGATCAATGTCAGCTCGCTGCTGACTCTGGTGTATGGGTAGAAGCTAAGCTGATTGCAGCTGATATCCCCTATACCCGCTATCCAAGCCTATTGTCTTTTGCCGCCTATACCTATAGCGGTCTTACCCAAGCACGTAGTGGACAGTCTACTTCCCCAAGCTATGACTCACAGATTAGTGATGACGGACAACATAAAGTCATCACCACCCCTGTGTGGGCAGGGATCAGTGATCATGATGATAAACACACCCCGCCCCTTCGATCTCTACAGCTGTCGACAGGGGCATCACATGGCTGGCAGTTTGCCCCAAGGCTTGGGCAAGCGGTGCTGTTATCACATTGGTATGGTGATATCGACAGTCCGGTGATTACCCGTAGCCTTTATGAAGGTATTGGCATGGGTGATGTGGATGAGCGGGATGTGACGTATCAAGATAGCGGCGCATCGCATCGTTATAATCTGATGCAAGGCGCCTCCCCTCGTTGGCATGGTGGGGCGTTGGGTCATTCTCAAATTAATGAGGATGATGCACACAGTGGATGGATATCAGGTATCAGTCAGTTTGGGCTGGATAGTGATTCTGAAACCAATCTGCTGTTTGATGATACGCCACATAAGCTTGGGCTTCAGTGGTCAGTCAATACGCAGGACAAAGCCAATGCCAATACACCGACATCGAGTGATAAAGGCGTGTTCTCCCCAAGTGAGCATGTGATAGAGCTGGGTGTACTGCGTCACCGCTTTGGTAATCATCAGTCTAGTATTCGTGGTGCTGGGTTTGAGGTGGCAAGTGATAAAGGTTTACAGCTGTCAGGGGATAATGGTGTTTTGTTATCGACGTTTGGGATACGCCATTCTCAAAGCCGTCATGAGTCAGCTTGGGTCAATGATGCGGGCGTCAGGCAGCTGGATATAGGCTATAGCTTGTCTGATAGTTATAGTGAGGCAAAGCAAGGTCATTTGCAGTCGTCTCAAGCGGTTGATAAAAAGATTGAGGCGTTTAAGCAGTCAGCGCAGATCATAGATGATAAGCTGAACACGGAGGTGATGGGCGCTGAGGATGTGATGCTGGTGAGCAAAGATAGTCTGTTGGCATCAGGCCGAAACACGCTGTTTACGGCTAAGAGTGTGGTGAGACAGTCTGGGTTAACTCAGTCGGATATGGTGGGCGGCAGTTATCAGCTACTTGGTGATACGTTAAGCTCACTTGCAGGTGTATCTGGACAAGCAGCTAAGTCGGGCTTTCATGTGAGTGCAAACACTAAGCCGCTTGCGATACAGGCGCAAGGCGGTGAGCTGCAGCTGCACTCTCAGCAAGGGATGATGATAGGTAGTGAGTCGGGTGAGGTACATGTGACCTCCCCGACTCGTATTAAGGTACAAACTAGCGGCGGGGCGTCGTTAACGATTGATGAGAGCGGGGTTAAGTTTGTGTGCCCAGGAACGATTAAGATTCAGGCGGTTAAGAAGGGACTGGTTGCTGGGGCTCGGGCGAATTATAGTGTTCCTATGATGCCTGATACGATTCCGTTGTTTAGTAATAAGCTGGATGTGTATGATTTGTTCTATCAGCATGATTTCAATGATATTGAGTTTAAGATTCTGAGACCTGATGGACAGCTTATAGAAGGCGTACTAGATCAGCATGGTAGAACAGCGCCTGTCATCAGCGATAAAGAGGAAGAAGTTGAGGTGCTAGTCGGCTTTAAGGATACAGACTGGGGGGTTGAATTTGAACCTGATGAAGATGAAGAAATAGAAGCGTCTAAAGAGAATGATGGCAATCATACAAACGATTCTTTAGATCAAGACTTTTATCAGGAGAACAACGATGAGTAAGCATAAACAGACACTAATTCAAATACGCTTTGTTGACCTTATGAATAAGCCTTTTCCCAACCTTTATCATGAAGTTAGAGTCTCAGGTAATAAATATGCTGCGAGCGCAGGAAAATCTGATGCTAAAGGTTTAGGCGTTTGGATTAAAAAACCTGTAGGAACCCGGCTTGATATTCTAGTCCGCAATCCATCGACGAAAGAATTAGTCAATGCAAAACACCATGTTATTATTCCAGATAAAAAAGGGGTTTTTCGCGTTCAGGCTCCCTTTTTTACTCAAACTATTAAACTTCGACCATCAGCAGAAGAAGGGAGTACGCTTCGAAAGACTTACAAAATTAAGCCAGGTGACACTCTTTATAGCATTGCTAAGAAGTTCAATACGACTTGGCAAATATTGTTTGAGTTGAACAAAGATACAATTAAAAAATCAGATGAGATATTTCCTGGACGATGGATAAAAATTCCTCCTAAAAATAGCGGACTACGCGGCTTCACGAATAATAAACCTACAATATCTTCTTCACAAGCAACTTATACACTTAAGAAAAATGATACGCTTTGGGATATCTCGCAAGAAACCGGTATTCCTGTAAGCGAGCTTAAAAGAATAAATAATATAAGTGAACCTAAAAAGCTGCAAGCTGGTCAGACCATTAAGCTCCGTGGCGCTGGTTCAGCACAATCTCATACCACTCCTAAACCCTCCTCTACGCCTAGACCAACTACGACTCCTTCTAATAATAAAGAGGAAGGCCTTCTTGATAGTGTGAAAGATGCAGTTTCAGAAACATGGAAGAATGTTAAAGAAGGGTTTGAGGACTTTAATGAAGCAATTAGTGGTGGTAAAAATGAGAAAACTATGGGTCAAAAACCTTCCGTTAAAAGCAATACAAAAAAACAATCAGAGCAGCCCATAAATATTCCTGTTATACAAGAATATAGCTCAAAAGACGGTATGCCTAAAAGTGTGATGGCTGGTGTTTGTGAAAATAATCCAGCATGCATAACTAAAGGTAAAGCTCTTAGTAGTTCAGAGAAAGCTCTAATCACTGAAATAAATATCAGATTAGCGGGGTTCGGTGGTGCTCTACCAACTGATGAATTTACTGACTTGACTGAAAAATGTATTAAACAGTTTCAACGTGACTATATGGGTGCTCCAGAAACTGGTAAAGTTTGTGGATCTCTCATTAAAGCTATAGATAAATTTAATTATGCTTATCCCATATCACCCTATTATGAACAAATGAAATGCCCTTGTGGTGGATGTTCCGGCTTCGGCAATGGACGAATGGGTGTTCCAAGTGGTAGTAATATAGCTAATGAATACCCTGGCATACATAGAAGTCTTATATGGATGCTTAAGGCATGCATGTTCTATCTTTATCATACAAATATAGGTTTTAAAGTTCGTTCTATATCCTCAGGATATAGATGTATATACAATAATAAAAATAGAAAAAAACCCAGAACATCTGTTAACCATATGGGTAATGCTTTTGATTTGCAGTTTAATTATGTATCTAACGATGCTAAAGCTAGTAGTGTGGCTATTGTAGAAAAGATACGAAAAGAAATTTTTATAGATTGTATGGGAGCACAATATAGATGGAATTTGCCAAACAAAATTAACTTGGAAACAACAGCTGATGGTGCTACTAGCTGGGTTCATTATGATATAAGAGAACACGAGGCAAAATATCAGAAATTACATTTCTATGCCAAAACAATGAATGATCTCATCAAAGGTGATTTAAAAACCTATGTTAACAATAATCAGTTAGAGAAATGCGGAGGTATTTCTAGACCACAACCAAATAACAACCAACAAGGTAATTGTAGTTGCAATAAAGATGTTACTTTAGATGAGATAAAAAAAATATGTACTGTAGCTTCAGAATCAAAATTGAGCGATATATTGCCTCACTTAAATAAAACCATGAAGAGCTATAACATTACTACTTGTTTGCGCAAAGCTCATTTTATTGCCCAGTTAGCACATGAGTCTGGGGAATTTAGATATAATGAAGAGCTAGGTGCTACAGATGCAGACTATGAAGGTTATAAAGGCAGAGGATATATACAAATATCTCTAAAAGGTAATTATAAATCTTATGGAGAATATGTAGGCGTTAATTTTTTAGGATCAAATAACGTTAAAATGGCGCAGTTACCTTACTCTGTTGACTCTGCTGGATGGTATTGGACTAAGGGTAAATGGAAAAACTTGAATGAATTAGCTGACAAAAATGACATTATAGGTATAAGCGCTATTGTCAACGGGGGTTTTAATGGTTTTAATGATCGAATAAAATATTTCAAGCGCGCAGTAGATGGCTTTAATGTAAAGTCGTGTAGTAATTTGAATTCAATTGATCCGAATAATATAACTACTTTTAACTTTCCTGATAGTATAGTAACGCAAATGATCGGTGAAAGTTTTGGTTGGGGTCTTTGGCACGATCCAACACAAAAACAAACAGGAGTCTCTAAAAACTCAATAGTTGCTAAAGAAGGCTATGTAAACTTTTTGAAACTGGCTAAAGGAAAAGATAGATTTGGCAGGAGTTCAAAACGTTATGGTTGGGAATTTGACAAAGCTGTGGAGCATGCTAAAGCAAGGGTGAATGAATTATGAAAATTATAATAACTCCATTGATAGTATTATTAACTCTTTTTTTTAATCTAGGGTGTCAACCCAAATCTGGCTCTTTGTCAGAAGTCAATGGCATTACCTCAACTGACACTTCACAATATAGCGAGGCTATAAAGCCGACAACCACTACCTTTGAAACCAATTTCAAATGTGTCCAAGATAACGATAGACGTATTGAAATGTCTTACAACGAAAATCTAGATACTATAATTATTAGTGGGTATGATGAATTCAAGCTTAAGAACGTAGAGAAAATGGAGACAGCACGGGGTCGACCTCTGGAATTTACAAGATACTATAGCAATGATTTAGGTGACTCAGCAGTATTGACAAGCCAAGCAGCTAGTCGATATTTAGAATTAAAAAGTAGAAAGGGTAGTAAAACCAGCTATCAGATTACTCTAGGCTTAGAATGTGATAGACAGTATAATCCTGAATTATTAACCTATATTATAGATGTTAAAAAAGCTTATATCTATAAAGAACCTGATTTAGAAACTAAAACAGCTTCTTACTTTATACAGGGTGACAAGGTAGATGCTATATCAGTAAAAGAGGGATGGATTAAAGTTTCTTATCTCGATAATAAAAGAACAGGATGGTTGCGTTCTAGTGACCTCATAACTAATAGAGGCAATACACCTGCACAATCAAATAACTCTCCAATAGTCCAAAGAGTAGAGGTTTTTGACAAATCAAAACAAGTATCAATTAATGCGTCTCAATTAAAAATTACTGATTTACCAATCACTATTGAGGACTACACTGTATGTCACGATAAATACGGTCAGGATTTTTGTAAAGATAGATACCCAATGTACGGCATGGAAGACTTGCCTCTTAACTTACGTAAAGAATTTAACACGGTTTATGATCCAAAGACTGTACTTAGGCTACCAAATATAAACGATATAGAGGTTTATATACTAGCTAGAAATCATACGGATGTAGAGGAATATGGAATAGTTACTTATAAAGACCATATCATCGATGATATGCTAATTGGTAAAGTGGGTACAATAGAGGAAGGTTTAGACTTCACATTTTCAATTTCTGATGCGTATCAAAAACTTGAGATAACTGCTACTGATAATGGTAGCTCCAAAGTATATAATATAAATGAACATGGAAAAATAAAGCTTTTGGAATAACATTTAAGCATTAGATCTGTACCGGCCCCGATTATATCGAAAAGTTAATTACTTAAATCAGACCTCATTGCCTGACAGGTTTGAACTATCATAATACTGTTTTTCAAACTCAAAAGGTTCGGTAATTATCCCGGAAAACAATATTCTTTATAAGTTCAAGCGAACGGCTATTAAATAGCAATTTTACTCAAATATTTAACCCCAGTACACTGGTTAACTTGTAATGCGGTTTAGCCACGATTATAGCGGATATACTGAACGGCATCATAGGCTGCTGTGGTCAGCTTGAGATAGCGCTCGAAGCAAGTGACATCGCAAGCCATTACCACAGCCCTATGATGGCTGTCACTCATATCTATTATCATTGAGATTACTGGAAATCCTAATAATCATGGTTATTGAATACCATATTTTTTGAAGTTCCAAATATGTGGATATTCAACATTACGCTACTTTTAACTCTTTGATACAAAATTAAATTCAATATTTAACAAATATATTAAAATTAAATTTATATAGATTTTATTAAAATTAAATAAATTTTGATAGATCATTATTACTTACAAATTTTACATTCATTAAAGCCAATATTTTAAAGGTCCCTAAAATTGACAAAAAATCTTTTACTTTTATCGCTGATTCTTGTTATAACATCCTGCACAAATGAATTAGATATAGAAGCAAATGAAATTAATAATAATCGATTAAAACAAAATAGTGATAGAGATTTAATATCTTTAAAAGCTGATAATGCTGATATCACTTTTACGGATGTTAAACCAAACATTTATTACAATAACGATTCAAACAAAGTTTCTTTAAGATATAAAAATAAAAAATATATTTTAAATACTTTTGACAACAAATCATTTTTAAATATTGTTATTGATAATAAGTATGTAAATAATAATATAGAAATAGTGAACCGCCCCGGGATTGTCGGAGAACTAACTTTCTGAGAGAATACGACAATGAAAACACGAAACTATACCCCTGAAATGAAAGAGCGAGCCGTCCGTATGCTTATTGAAGCTAAAGACGACTACCCATCCACCTGGTCAGCCATCAAAGCCATAGCGCCAAAGATAGGTTGCACACCTGAGACCCTACGATCATGGCATAAAAAGCACATTGATAAAACCATTCCTGCAAATATTGAAGCTCAAAGCCAAGCCGAGCGCATCAAAGAGCTTGAACGTGAGAACAAAGAATTAAAGCAAGCCAATGAGATTATAAAGAAAGCTGCAGCTTTTTTCGCCCAGGCGGAGCTCGACCGCAAACCCAAGTAATGGTTGATTTTATAGACGATCACAAACAACAATATGGAGTCGAGCCAATCTGTAGAGTATTACCGATTGCTCCATCAACCTACTACCGCATAAAAGACTTAAACGATAATCCAGAGAAACGTTCACAGCGTAGTCAGCATGACGACTTCTATCTTAATGAGATTAAACGTATTTGGAAGGACAGCAAATGCCGATACGGTGCTCGTAAAGTCTGGAAACAGTTGAAATCCGAAGGTATACATCCTGCACGTTGCACTGTAGAGCGGTTAATGCGCCAGCATGGCATGCAAGGTATTTGGCGAGGTAAAGGTAAGATAACCACTAAGTCTCGTGATGATCAAATACGGGCAGACGACTTAGTTAATCGTAACTTTAATGCCCATAGACCGAACCAGCTATGGGTGGCTGACTTTACCTACGTTAAAACGCTGAGTGGTTGGGTATATACCGCCTTTATCATTGATGTGTTTGCCCGTAGTATTGTTGGCTGGAAGGTGTCTAATCGTATGAACACCGATATGGTGATGGCAGCGTTAAATCAAGCAATTGCAAACAGAAACAACCCAAAAGATGTGATCCATCATAGTGATCGCGGCGTTCAGTATTTATCCATTCGCTATACGGATAAGATGGCTGATTCAGGTATCATTGCATCTGTTGGCACGACAGGTGATTCGTACGATAATGCATTAGCTGAAACGGTTAACGGGCTTTATAAAACGGAGGTGATTGAGTATTTAAAACAACAGTGGCAAGGTGTGAGCGATGTTGAATTAGCAACTCTTGAATGGGTCGATTGGTTCAATAGAACACGTTTGCATAGTACGATTGGTTATGTGTCGCCTTTTGAGTTTGAGAGACGATACTATGATAGTCTTAGTGAGTCAGACAAAGTTGCCTGACTCAAGTAATCCACTCTCCGATATAGTCGGGGCGGTTCATAGATTATGATTCAGATTTTAATATTAACTCAAAAGACGATCATAGAAAAATTAGTTTATTTACAAATGGTGACGATAGTTTACAAGTTTTATTACTACCCACTTACGTTGAAGAATATCCATCCCATTTGATTATCCCTATAGATGATAGTGGAATCATATATATTTACATGGTTGAAGTTTTAGAATATAAATGTTTTGATTTTGATAAAATTATATTTAACTCAGATTTTAATATATTTAAAGTTGGAAATAAACAAAATGAAGTATGTGAGACAAATCTTTTTGGAGAACAAAATATTTCATTAAACAAAACTAATGAAAATGATAATAGTAAATACATTTCATCTAACAAGCTAAAAAGCCTCTATTCAGATAACGATTATAGTATTAACAGTTTTGATCTAAATGCAGATGGTTTAGAGGACAAAGTTATTACACTTAAATCTTATAGGAACGGTATTGATAATGAGAAAAATTTAAAAGTTTACATTAATGCCGATAACGATACATATTACAATGATTTAGAGTTTTCAAACTTTACATCTGATGGAGTTGTTTCTCTGAGTAAAATTTTACCTAGAAATAACAACAACGGCTTTATAATTCGGAATTATTTTAATAGTGGTGATGGGAATGTGTATTTTTATTTTAGAAAAATTAATAATAAATGGGCAATTACTAATTATATCTTAGAATCAACTACTAATACAGGTGTTGACTTTTATTGTAATGAAGAGATTAACCGTTTCATTTCGGATCCAAAATATTTTAGATATGGAAGTGTTATAGACTATCCAGATAGTAAAAAAATAGAATTATGCCCCACTTTACCAAGTACATACATAGTCACCTTAGATAAAGCTGAGATACTAACAGAAGACTTTGAAAATAGAAACCCACCCAACTATTTTATTAAAGGGGATACTGTAGAAGCCATTGACCAGAACGAAGACTGGGTAAAAGTCAGTTATAAAAATAAGACTAAATTTGGTTGGATTGATAAACGAAATTTAAAGCCTATTAATTAAAATCAATATCCTCAAACCAAACCCTAATAAAATATCACGTAGATTCCACAATGGTAATCACCCCAAAAACAAAAACACCTAAAATCACAATCTAACCACTATCAAATAGCGATTTTATTCAAACCTTTAATTTCCGCACACTGGTTAACATGTGATGCGTTTTAGCCACGATTGCAGCGGATATACTGACTGGCTAGGCGAATTGCGGGCGGTTGGTTTTACGCTGGTATCGAGACAGCAGGAACAGCGTAAACCATAGCGCCCGCTTCGCCTAGACGGACAGATAGTAGCGAAAAGCGTGAACAGCTACAACAATAAAACATCCTCCAAGCCATTCACTACCAACACTCAAACGGCCCCCTACACTTCTACCAGCTTGATGTCGTCAGCCCCGACTGGCTACTAACCCAATCGTGTCACACCCGTACCTTTATTAACCAGTCGCCCTTAGATATCATAACCACTATCCTGACCGATTATGACATTGACTGGCAACCGACAGATACCCTACTTGAGCACCCCCTCTTTAATCAGCCTCTTGCTCTGCGAACCCAAGCAGGTATCAGTGACTGGGACTTCATCTCAGACCTACTTGCCGATATCGGTATCAACACCCTATGGCTGTCAGGCGACTCTTTACAACAGCTTGGTACTTGGCAACTACTCACCCCTGATGACAGCTTAGGGGACACCTGTTACTACAGCTACGCCCAAGCCTCCGTACAGTCAGGACAAGACACCATAAGCCAGCTACACCCAATGCATAAACAGCTGGGTAGTCAGCAAGTCATCGTGCGTAGTGATGGCTTAGATAGTGATACCCTCTATGAAGGTATCGCCACGGATGATTCCCCTCTCACCACAGCAGACACAACCCTACTTATTGCCGCTCCCTCCCGTGTGGGCAGTAGTGATACTGCGACCAGACTAGCCAAACAGTGGGTTGCTGCTAACAACGCCCACCGTGAGTACTATCTTGCCGCAGGTGCGATGCGTGGACTGCATGTTGCAAACATAGTGGATATCACCCGCTTGCCCACTATTCATTCATTATCCGCTTACTGCCTTGCCTCAACGTTAATTGGCATAGAGCCTGCTAGTGACAGTGTCTCTTATCATAATCATTCTTCAATCCAAGCCTGGCTGATGCGTCAATCGGTATCCGCTGATCAATGTCAGCTCGCTGCTGACTCTGGCGTATGGGTAGAGGCTAAGCTGATTGCAGCTGATATCCCCTATACCCGCTACCCAAGCCCATTATCTTTTGCCGCCTATACCTATAGCGGTCTTACCCAAGCACGTAGTGGCGATGCTAGTGCCCCAAGCTATGACTCACAGATTAGTGATGACGGACAACATAAAGTCATCACCACCCCTGTGTGGGCAGGCATCAGTGATCATGATGATAAACACACCCCGCCCCTTCGATCTCTACAGCTGTCGACAGGGGCGTCGCACGGTTGGCAGTTTGCCCCAAGGCTTGGTCAAGCGGTGCTGTTATCACATTGGTATGGTGATATCGACAGTCCGGTGATTACCCGTAGCCTTTATGAAGGTATTGGCATGGGGGATGTGGATGAGCGGGATGTGACCTATCAAGATAGCGGCGCGGCGCATCGTTATAATCTGATACAAGGCACCTCCCCTCGTTGGCATGGTGGGGGGTTGGGTCATTCTCAAATTAATGAGGATGATGCACACAGTGGCTGGATATCAGGTATCAGTCAGTTTGGGCTGGATAGTGATTCTGAAACCAATCTGCTGTTTGATGATACGCCACATAAGCTTGGGCTTCAGTGGTCAGTCAATACGCAGGACAAAGCCAATGCCAGTACACCGACATCAAGTGATAAAGGTGTGTTCTCCCCAAATGAGCATGTGATAGAGCTGGGTGTACTACGTCACCGCTTTGGTAATCATCAGTCTAGTATTCGTGGTGCTGGGTTTGAGGTGGCAAGTGATAAAGGTTTACAGCTGTCAGGGGATAATGGTGTTTTATTATCAACGTTTGGGATACGCCATTCTCAAAGCCGTCATGAGTCGGCTTGGGTCAATGATGCGGGCGCTCGTCAGCTGGATATAGGCTATAGCTTATCTGATAGTTATAGTGAGGCAAAGCAAGGTCATTTGCAGTCGTCTCAAGATGTAGATAAACAGATTGAGGCGTTTAAACAAAGTGCACAGATCATAGATGATCAGCTGAACACGGAGGTGATGGGCGCTGAGGATGTGATGCTGGTGAGCAAAGACAGTCTGCTGGCATCAGGCCAAAACACACTGTTTACGGCTAAGAGTGTGGTGAGACAGTCTGGGTTAACTCAGTCGGATATGGTGGGCGGTAGTTATCAGCTACTTGGTGATACGTTAAGCTCGCTTGCAGGTGTATCTGGACAAGCAGCTAAGTCGGGCTTTCATGTGAGTGCTAATACTAAGCCGCTTGCGATACAGGCGCAAGGCGGTGAGCTACAGCTGCACTCTCAGCAAGGGTTGATGATAGGTAGCGCATCAGGTGAGGTGCATGTGACCTCCCCTACTCGCATTAAGGTGCAAACTAGTGGCGGGGCGTCGTTAACGATTGATGAGAGCGGGGTTAAGTTTGTGTGCCCAGGGACGATTAAGATTCAGGCGGTTAAGAAGGGGCTGGTGGGTGGGGCTTGGGCGAATTATAGTGTGCCGATGATGCCTGATACGATTCCGTTGTTTAGTAATAAGCTGGATGTTTATGATTTGTTCTATCAGCATGATTTTAATGATATTGAGTTTAAGATTCTGAGACCTGATGGACAACTAATAGAAGGGGTGCTAGATCAACATGGTAGAACAGCGCCTGTAATCAGTGATAAAGAGGAAGAAGTCAAAGTTATGGTTGGTTTTAAAGATGCTGATTGGGGTTTTAAATTTATACCTGACGATGATGAAAATGACTTGATAGACTATGATGATGACAATTTTGCTGATGATTTAAATCATAATGCTATAAAGGATAACAATAATGAATAAAAGCAAAAGTGTTGTCATCATACTCAAATTTATAGATCTGTATGGAAATATATTTCCTGATTTGTACCATATCGTTAAAGAGTCAAATAGAACAATTAGTGAAGCTAAGACAAATGCTTCAGGATTAGGAGTACCAATTAGCAGACCACCAGGCACTGTACTTATAGTGAGTGTTAAAAATCCAATAACTAATGAAATGCGTGTCGTAAGCCGATTTCATGTGCCTTCTAGAAAAGGTATGGTAGAGATTATTGCACCGTTTTCAATTCAAAATATGAAACTTCGAAAACTAGCAGATACAAAAGGTAATATTTCTAGAAAAACTTATAAAGTGATGCCTGGTGACGATTTATATAGTATTGCCAAGAAGCATCATACAACTTGGCAAATACTATATAACCTTAATAAAGACAAAATTAGAAATGCCGATAAAATATTTCCGGGTCAATGGCTAAAAATTCCTCCTAAAAATAGCGGACTACGCGGCTTTACGAATGATAAACCTACAATATCTTCTTCACAAGAAACTTATACACTTAAGAAAAATGATACGCTTTGGGATATCTCGCAAGAAACCGGTATTCCTGTAAGCGAGCTTAAAAGAATAAATAATATAAGTGAACCTAAAAAGCTGCAAGCTGGTCAGACCATTAAGCTACGGGGTAAAAGCGCGCCAAACGTTGATAATTTAAAAAAACCGCCAATGGGTCGTTTACCCTCTTCTAACAGTAACCGGTCCCCTAAAGATAATGATAGTGGTTTACTAGATAAAGTGGGTGATGCGGTTTCAGACACATGGAAGAATGTTAAAGAAGGGTTTGAGGACTTTAATGAAGCTATTAGTGGTAAAAAAGAAGGTGAGTCTACTACTAATAATACTAACAACTCTACTAGTTCATCGAAAACGGTACATATTGTAAAAAGTGGGGATACGTTAATAGGTATTGCAAAAAAATATGGTGTCTCTGCTCATAATATAGCCCGTGCTAATGGTATTGATTATAATTCGACAATTTTAGTTGGGCAGAAATTAGTTATTCCTAGTGGTTCTGCTAGTGGTGGTAGTAATCACTCTACAAAGTCAAATACATCGAATTCGAGTACGCCGATAAATGTAAAAAGCACTGATGATTACGGTGCAGATAGGTATCCTAAGTCTATTTTAACAACCGATGGCGACTGTGTTTGTAAAACCTATGATTTGATTTGGGGAGCAAAAGTAAGCTGTGAGTTTAGAAAGAAAGTAATTGAAATATGTAAAGATCTTTGGCCTGACGATTATCTAAATATGGCTAATAATTTGATGGCTTTGATTCATTTAGAGACAGATGGCAGTTTTGATCCTTCCATTATCAACTCACGTGGCTATGTGGGTTTGGTTCAAATCGGTGCAGAGGCACGTGCGGACTTAGGTGTTACAAAAAATGAGTTGGCTAATATGTCAGCGATAGAGCAGTTAGACTACGTTAAAGAATACTTTAAACTATATAATAACAGACACAAAAAAATTGATAGTTTTGTTGAGATGTATCTAACGGTACTTTACCCAAACACTGTTAAACCTGCTGGTGTCGATTTAGATGACAATGATATTATTTTTAAGGATAATGGGCAGGAAGAAGAGAATCCTTATATATCTAATCCCATCTTCATGAAAGAAAAAGATGAGTCGAAAGTAAGAGAAACAACACAGCAGGGAGAAGAAATAAGGGGATTCAAAGACGGCAAAACTTATGCGTGGGAGGTTAAAAAAGAAATTAGACATCACTACATAGATGGTGAGAAAATTGAAAACAAAAAATTTATAGCTACTTGTTCGCAAACTGTACAACCGCCTACTACAAATATAACGAATGAGCTAGAATTAAACCCATTAGCATGTGGTGGAAATAAACAATATGAAAGAACGCTACGAAATATTGCTGCTTTACATCCAATATACCGTCCTTATGTAATAAAATTGATTAATAAAGGTTACGAAAAAACAGGTATAACATGGGTAATCACTGATGGTTATCGTAGCCCAGCAGCTCAAAATAATCTTTCTTCTAAAGTTACATCGGCGGGCGCTTTACAAAGTTATCATCAATATGGTCTTGCCATTGATGTTGTATCTGTAACCAACGGAGAAATTACGTATTTAAAAAATAATTCTTTGTCAATAACTAATAGTAAAAAGTTAGGTCCCATTGGTCAAGAACTTGGTCTTATTTGGGGAGGGACATGGAGCCGTCCTGACTACCCTCATTTCGAATTGCATCCAAATGGAAAAACATGGAAAGATCTAAAACCTCAGCTATTACGACTAGGAATTAAAAATTATAAAGAACTGTTGTTTGACTAATAGGATGAAGTTATGAAAACTCCTTTAAAACTGGTAGTTTTAGCTACTATTGTATTATCAAGCTTTGCTTGTATAAATACTAATAGTAATTATATAAACCTAACCAATAAGGTAGTCAATCAGTTTGTATCAGGCTCTAAAATCAGTATAGATAAAAAGCCTCTACAGATAATAGAAGATGAGTTTGAGGCTGATCCTAAGGGTGGACCTATACTTAGTCAAAAAATAAAAATATTTGAATTAGGTGACGGAGAATGTCTTTCGTTAGCCACTTTGTATAATGAATCAGGCTTTGGTGGCTATCAAAGCTTATTAATTTTTAAAAATGAAAAAATAACCACAAGCTTGCAAAGAGGTCTGCGTTTTTATGCCGAAAATGGAGCTATAAATGAAAATAACATTGAATATGATGATATTATTGACGATTCTAAAGCTACTCAGTCCTATTTAAAGGAGGATTTCGACAGATACAAACAACAGTTTAACTTCAAGGTACTGTCTACCTGCAAATAAAAGTGTTAGTGACTCTACTGGATTAACCTCAAAAGCCATATAATAAACTTAAAAGGAGTCATAGATGCTAACTTTTAAAGCATTATTTTCAGTGCCGTCATTTTTATTAATAATACTATTTACGAGTTGCACTTCTGATGCAGGTATGACATCGCAAGAAATTGATGTAGCTGAAAATAGTCAACTTGGTATTCAAGAAGCTAATAATCCTAAATCTAATAATCAAAAGCTTAAAACATAATCCCCAGTAACAGCAACCAAAGAGAATATAGATTCAAAGACTCTTACTGGTAGATCTCGATACTTTACTAAAGATGAGATCAAAGACATTAGTAAAGCTTTCAATAAAGAAATGTTCTTAAATCTATATGCCACTAGGGAGTTAGTATGAAGATTTTATTCTTAATGACTTTCATCATAGGAATCCTTTCTTGTTCAAATCATACGATATCTAAAAGTTCATATAATCAAGATTATTCTAACTCACCGTTCTATGGTAGTTATAAATATAACAATTATCAAACTGACGAAAATCTTGGAACTGGTGTAGGAGTATTTTACGATATCATGCTTTCTAAAGATTATTGCCATATAGATATAGTAGGCTATCAAGCAGATAAACATTTTGAATGTTATACAAAGACGATTAATGATACTAATATTGAGGTTTATGATTTAAAGAAAAATAAAAAATTTGGCACAATTAGAAAAATTAACGATGATAAATTTATGATAGATATGAGTTATTATTTAGAAGGTGATAATCAGTCTTTCTTGATGGATAAAGTTAAAATGAAATAGTCTCGAGGTTGACTGGCACCCGTTAGATGCCCTACTTAACACAGGAAATTGAAAACATCATTCTACATAGAACTGTTAATAGTTCGGTATTTCCACCCAAAAAACAATACCCTTTAACTTACAAACTAATGGCTATCAAATAGCGATTATATTCAAATATTTAATTTCCGCGCAATAGTTAACTTGTGATGCGGTTTAGCCACGATTGTAGCGGATATACTGTACGGCAACATAGGCTGCTTTGGTCAGGCTTGAGATGGCGCGCGAAGCAAGTGACATCGCAAGCCATTACCACTGCCCTATGCTGGCGGACAGATAGTAGCGAAAAGCGTGAACAGCTACAACAACAAAACATCATCCAAGCCATTCATTTACTACAGCTACGCCCAAGCCTCCGTACAATCAGGACAAGACACCATAAGCCAGCTTCACCCAATGCATAAACAACTGGGTAGTCAGCAAGTCATCGTGCGTAGTGATGGCTTAGAGGCGGATACCCTCTATGAAGGCATCGCTACCGATGACTCCCTGCTGACCACAGCAGACACAACCCTACTTATTGCCGCCCCCTCCCGTGTGGGCAGTAGTGATACTGCGACCAGACTAGCCAAACAGTGGGTTGCTGCTAACAACGCCCACCGTGAGTACTATCTTGCCGCAGGTGCGATGCGTGGACTGCATGTTTCAAACTAAACCAAGGAGTTAGTTATAAACTGATTAATCATAGCAAAGACCCTGAGTTTGAAGGTATTCTCAATTAAAATTGACAAACAGCTCAAGTGTTTGGATATAAGGCTGATAATGTTGAGTTTATATTAGATAGCTTTTAGATTAAAGAAGATGATAGTTTTGAGTTAATTGCTTTAGAAGACGAATATAATCACGATGAAGGCGACTGTGGATGTTAATCTTAGTGATTTAACTATAAAAGAAATGGGTATGGATAATGAACCGCCCCGACTATATCGGAGAGTGGATTACTTGAGTCAGGCAACTTTGTCTGACTCACTAAGACTATCATAGTATCGTCTCTCAAACTCAAAAGGCGACACATAACCAATCGTACTATGCAAACGTGTTCTATTGAACCAATCGACCCATTCAAGAGTTGCTAATTCAACATCGCTCACACCTTGCCACTGTTGTTTTAAATACTCAATCACCTCCGTTTTATAAAGCCCGTTAACCGTTTCAGCTAATGCATTATCGTACGAATCACCTGTCGTGCCAACAGATGCAATGATACCTGAATCAGCCATCTTATCCGTATAGCGAATGGATAAATACTGAACGCCGCGATCACTATGATGGATCACATCTTTTGGGTTGTTTCTGTTTGCAATTGCTTGATTTAACGCTGCCATCACCATATCGGTGTTCATACGATTAGACACCTTCCAGCCAACAATACTACGGGCAAACACATCAATGATAAAGGCGGTATATACCCAACCACTCAGCGTTTTAACGTAGGTAAAGTCAGCCACCCATAGCTGGTTCGGTCTATGGGCATTAAAGTTACGATTAACTAAGTCGTCTGCCCGTATTTGATCATCACGAGACTTAGTGGTTATCTTACCTTTACCTCGCCAAATACCTTGCATGCCATGCTGGCGCATTAACCGCTCTACAGTGCAACGTGCAGGATGTATACCTTCGGATTTCAACTGTTTCTAGACTTTACGAGCACCGTATCGGCATTTGCTGTCCTTCCAAATACGTTTAATCTCATTAAGATAGAAGTCGTCATGCTGACTACGCTGTGAACGTTTCTCTGGATTATCGTTTAAGTCTTTTATGCGGTAGTAGGTTGATGGAGCAATCGGTAATACTCTACAGATTGGCTCGACTCCATATTGTTGTTTGTGATCGTCTATAAAATCAACCATTACTTGGGTTTGCGGTCGAGCTCCGCCTGGGCGAAAAAAGCTGCAGCTTTCTTTATAATCTCATTGGCTTGCTTTAATTCTTTGTTCTCACGTTCAAGCTCTTTGATGCGCTCGGCTTGGCTTTGAGCTTCAATATTTGCAGGAATGGTTTTATCAATGTGCTTTTTATGCCATGATCGTAGGGTCTCAGGTGTGCAACCTATCTTTGGCGCTATGGCTTTGATGGCTGACCAGGTGGATGGGTAGTCGTCTTTAGCTTCAATAAGCATACGGACGGCTCGCTCTTTCATTTCAGGGGTATAGTTTCGTGTTTTCATTGTCGTATTCTCTCAGAAATTTAGTTCTCCGACAATCCCGGGGCGGTTCACTGCGTTCGAAAGGTATTCGTTTATACTTGGTGATTTTAACTTTGATGGTTATACGGATTTTGCACATATATCAGGTTTTCTAGGAACTTATGGTAGCCCTTCATATTCTTTTTACTTATATGATAAGAATGATAGAACGTATAAATCTAATTCAAACTTTTCTGAACTAACTATTGAAGGGAGGAATGTACCAGAATTTGATTACGTTAAAAAAGAAATAATATCTACTGAAAAAGCTGGAGCTGGAAATCTTTCAAGCTACTACCGTGTTAAATCTAATAAACCACAGCTATTCAAAATAATTGAACGTGATTACATTGTTAAAGCTGATAAAATATATTTAAAAACTACTATCAAAACATTGAATAATAAGAATGTATGGACAACCGCTATTAGTTACATTGAATATATAGAAGAATAATATTGGGTCTAAAATATGGCTACTAAGAAATTTAAGATTTCAAAATCAGAGTCTGTAAGAATTACTATAGAGCATAAATACGGAATAAATATATGAATAAATTTTTAATTAGCCTTGTAGTTGTTAATACATTCTTGATTGTATCATGTGCGTATACTGCTCTTAAAGACTATGAATCTTCATCAGGTTCACAGAATAATGATAAAGCTATAAATGTACTTTACAAACAAAATATCCAACCTCAATACGATCACATAAATCACAT
The DNA here is from genome assembly GCF_057621535.2 of Psychrobacter sp. CX5. Classification (NCBI taxonomy): domain Bacteria; kingdom Pseudomonadati; phylum Pseudomonadota; class Gammaproteobacteria; order Moraxellales; family Moraxellaceae; genus Psychrobacter; species Psychrobacter sp. CX5. The sequence continues at coordinate 3,081,682 of NZ_CM177735.1, forward strand.
TATAGATTTAAACGATTCATTTAAGATTAGACTTCATGATTATAGGGCAAATTTAGAATACACTTACCAACATAAGTTAGTCGGTGATAAAGAGATTTATTTAGATTATATATACAGTGAAGATATTGAATCAGCAATACCTAAAATTTACTTATTTAGTGATAATAATCATGGATTCTTATTCTATCCATCTACCACTGAAGAGTACCCTACATTTTCTATAACACCTTACTCAAAAATCAAAATACAAGATGAGTACACCATTGAGATGAAATCACATCAATGTTTTGATTTCAATAAAATCGAAGTTAAGGGAAATAAGGTAACAAATATTTATAAACAAGACCTCAGATGTGATTTTGAAATTATAACGAATACACTCAATGATAATTTTTCTACAGCGTTAATTGAAGAAAATGTTAAAAAGTATAACTCGAAATCTTCAAAACCTCAAGATTCTGAAGGGTACAGTATCTCGCAGATAGATGAATTATATATAAAAGACTTATATAAGGTTTATAATTTTGATGTTAATGCTGATGGTATACAAGACGCTTTAGTCACTAGAGTTAATAATAGTTCTAATATATACCAAGGGAATGAGTTATATATCTATCTAGGTGATAAGAATAACCAATACAAGCTTAGTTTAGAAACTTCAAACTTCACTAGTGACGGTGGTTATCATTTATACGACATTATTCCTCGAAATGATAGTGCTGGTCTAATCATTAGAACTTATTTTCCAGATAGGGGCAGCTACTTTCAAGATTATTATATCGACTATTATGATAATCAGTGGTTATTAGATAAAGTAAGTTATCATGGCACTATTAATAACCAATCATTGCAGAGCTATCGCTGTGTCATAAACCAAAATATCAATCTAGCTAGTGATGATTATACTATTAAAGACGACTTAGTAGGGAGCAGCAACGAAGTCTTAAAACAAAAATGTCCAGCCCCACCTACAAAATACATAGTTAAGACAGAAAAAGCTGAAATACTCAATGAGAATTTCAACTCTTATACCCCTCCTAATTATTATATAAAAAATGATTTTATCAATGCGATAGAGCAAAATGAAGACTGGATAGAAGTAAGCTATAAAAACAACACGAAATTCGGCTGGATTGATAAGCGTGACTTAGAGCCTATTAATTAATATCAATATCATCAAAATAGACCTTAATCAATTATCATATTAAATTTTTAAAAATTATATTGAATACTATTTGTATTCGATGTAATAGATTTTATAAATAATCTACAAGTTTCAGGCAGTAGTTTTAACGAGTAATTATAAATTCTTAAACTTCAAACAGTTCTTTTGTATGTATTTTTATAGTAACTCAGTATCTCATACTTTGAAGATAAATGTTCAAATACGATCAATTCACTCTATAGACTATTAAAAAATGAAGATAGCAGTACGATTCGAATAAAATAACTGAGCGTTATAAATATGAATATTCTAACACCCTTACTCTTAAGTTCATCAATCTTACTTATAGCTTGTGACTCTTTTAAAAGTGAAAACATTGGTATTGATAATACTAGAGAGATGCAAAACGCATTTGCTAAGCAATCTAGTCAGAATATTCCTAAATATTTCATAAATTCATATCAGTTTAAACAGTTTATAGATAGCCCTGATTTGAGCTATATTGAAAAAGAGAATGAAATTAGGAATTATTTTAGAATAATTGATTATTTTAATATTAATGATGTCGCTCTATCTTTCGCTGATATAGGCGCTAATACCAAATGGGACGTAGACTTAATTAACCAGTTTAAACATAACATGCAAAATACTATTGCCTTAAACCCTAAGTTACTTCAGATAATCAGTAATAATTTAAATGATAAAAAACTCAAAAATTTTGCAAAATTTTACTATGGGAACGTTATTTTAATCGATAATTTTCCAAGTGAATTATATTATCTTGATTCAGTAAATCCTCGAGCTTTCGAAATATTTATAAAGACATTTTATGAGTATTATAAAAAAATGTCTAATTATATGTTCAGTGAATATTATCTTATTGCAGATAAGGACGGTAGTACAAACATCCGTAAAGAACCAAACTCAAACTCTGCTATCGTTGGAACTTTAAATAATAATACTGAGGTTGCTGCTTTATGGAAACTTAATAACTGGGTTTTTATTTATGAAAAATCTAACATTGGCTACGTGTATTTTAAAAACTTAAAACCTATTGAACCGCCCCGGGATTGTCGGAGAACTAACTTTCTGAGAGAATACGACAATGAAAACACGAAACTATACCCCTGAAATGAAAGAGCGAGCCGTCCGTATGCTTATTGAAGCTAAAGACGACTACCCATCCACCTGGTCAGCCATCAAAGCCATAGCGCCAAAGATAGGTTGCACACCTGAGACCCTACGATCATGGCATAAAAAGCACATTGATAAAACCATTCCTGCAAATATTGAAGCTCAAAGCCAAGCCGAGCGCATCAAAGAGCTTGAACGTGAGAACAAAGAATTAAAGCAAGCCAATGAGATTATAAAGAAAGCTGCAGCTTTTTTCGCCCAGGCGGAGCTCGACCGCAAACCCAAGTAATGGTTGATTTTATAGACGATCACAAACAACAATATGGAGTCGAGCCAATCTGTAGAGTATTACCGATTGCTCCATCAACCTACTACCGCATAAAAGACTTAAACGATAATCCAGAGAAACGTTCACAGCGTAGTCAGCATGACGACTTCTATCTTAATGAGATTAAACGTATTTGGAAGGACAGCAAATGCCGATACGGTGCTCGTAAAGTCTGGAAACAGTTGAAATCCGAAGGTATACATCCTGCACGTTGCACTGTAGAGCGGTTAATGCGCCAGCATGGCATGCAAGGTATTTGGCGAGGTAAAGGTAAGATAACCACTAAGTCTCGTGATGATCAAATACGGGCAGACGACTTAGTTAATCGTAACTTTAATGCCCATAGACCGAACCAGCTATGGGTGGCTGACTTTACCTACGTTAAAACGCTGAGTGGTTGGGTATATACCGCCTTTATCATTGATGTGTTTGCCCGTAGTATTGTTGGCTGGAAGGTGTCTAATCGTATGAACACCGATATGGTGATGGCAGCGTTAAATCAAGCAATTGCAAACAGAAACAACCCAAAAGATGTGATCCATCATAGTGATCGCGGCGTTCAGTATTTATCCATTCGCTATACGGATAAGATGGCTGATTCAGGTATCATTGCATCTGTTGGCACGACAGGTGATTCGTACGATAATGCATTAGCTGAAACGGTTAACGGGCTTTATAAAACGGAGGTGATTGAGTATTTAAAACAACAGTGGCAAGGTGTGAGCGATGTTGAATTAGCAACTCTTGAATGGGTCGATTGGTTCAATAGAACACGTTTGCATAGTACGATTGGTTATGTGTCGCCTTTTGAGTTTGAGAGACGATACTATGATAGTCTTAGTGAGTCAGACAAAGTTGCCTGACTCAAGTAATCCACTCTCCGATATAGTCGGGGCGGTTCATATTAAAGATTTGAAACTCAATTTAAATAATACTCAAGAAGATTCTACGAACGTTCTTTTAAAGGTTAAAGCAGATATTGACAGGGACGGTAAAAATGAAATTATTGTTGCAACCAAACCAAAAGAACAAGATGAAAGAAACTTTAATGTTCAAATAAATATATATAGGTCAAAAAACGATATTAATGAACTATGGCAAACAAATAAAATATTACTTAAAGACCCATATAATGGTTGTATGATGGATGGTTTAGAATCTATAACCGCAACGCAAGGTTCATTTAATATAGTATATTCATCATGTTATGACGGAAAGTATGCAGAAAGAAATGTCGGTTTTAAATATGATTCAACAATTAAAAATTTTAAAATTAAAAACAATACCATCAATTTTTTTGACCCTCAGATAGATAGTGACGTTGAAATACTAAGTTGTAACCCTATTACAGATGATTTGAACCGCCCCGACTATATCGGAGAGTGGATTACTTGAGTCAGGCAACTTTGTCTGACTCACTAAGACTATCATAGTATCGTCTCTCAAACTCAAAAGGCGACACATAACCAATCGTACTATGCAAACGTGTTCTATTGAACCAATCGACCCATTCAAGAGTTGCTAATTCAACATCGCTCACACCTTGCCACTGTTGTTTTAAATACTCAATCACCTCCGTTTTATAAAGCCCGTTAACCGTTTCAGCTAATGCATTATCGTACGAATCACCTGTCGTGCCAACAGATGCAATGATACCTGAATCAGCCATCTTATCCGTATAGCGAATGGATAAATACTGAACGCCGCGATCACTATGATGGATCACATCTTTTGGGTTGTTTCTGTTTGCAATTGCTTGATTTAACGCTGCCATCACCATATCGGTGTTCATACGATTAGACACCTTCCAGCCAACAATACTACGGGCAAACACATCAATGATAAAGGCGGTATATACCCAACCACTCAGCGTTTTAACGTAGGTAAAGTCAGCCACCCATAGCTGGTTCGGTCTATGGGCATTAAAGTTACGATTAACTAAGTCGTCTGCCCGTATTTGATCATCACGAGACTTAGTGGTTATCTTACCTTTACCTCGCCAAATACCTTGCATGCCATGCTGGCGCATTAACCGCTCTACAGTGCAACGTGCAGGATGTATACCTTCGGATTTCAACTGTTTCCAGACTTTACGAGCACCGTATCGGCATTTGCTGTCCTTCCAAATACGTTTAATCTCATTAAGATAGAAGTCGTCATGCTGACTACGCTGTGAACGTTTCTCTGGATTATCGTTTAAGTCTTTTATGCGGTAGTAGGTTGATGGAGCAATCGGTAATACTCTACAGATTGGCTCGACTCCATATTGTTGTTTGTGATCGTCTATAAAATCAACCATTACTTGGGTTTGCGGTCGAGCTCCGCCTGGGCGAAAAAAGCTGCAGCTTTCTTTATAATCTCATTGGCTTGCTTTAATTCTTTGTTCTCACGTTCAAGCTCTTTGATGCGCTCGGCTTGGCTTTGAGCTTCAATATTTGCAGGAATGGTTTTATCAATGTGCTTTTTATGCCATGATCGTAGGGTCTCAGGTGTGCAACCTATCTTTGGCGCTATGGCTTTGATGGCTGACCAGGTGGATGGGTAGTCGTCTTTAGCTTCAATAAGCATACGGACGGCTCGCTCTTTCATTTCAGGGGTATAGTTTCGTGTTTTCATTGTCGTATTCTCTCAGAAAGTTAGTTCTCCGACAATCCCGGGGCGGTTCAATTTTTCATCCTATGATGGACGCTGTCTGTTGAAATAAACTGACAATAAAAGTATGTCGGTAATACCTCAATCTCAACAAAATATTAAGATACAAGATTGGCTACTTTATTCTATGCAAGCCATTACTACTTCAATATGCTGGCGTATAGATAGCAGCGTACAAGTGTGAATAGCTACAACAATAAAACATCCTACAAGCCAATTACTATCAACAGTTGAATTAATCACTCACTTGTCCACCATTCATTCCTTATCTGCTTAGTGCCTTGCCTCAACCTTAATTGGTATAGGGAACCGTTTAAAGTCAGTATTTGACTACCCTTCTAAATGTATCAGTACAAGAATACAAAAACCTGTAATCGAAGAAAAATAAGGAAGGTTTAGAACTGTTAAGACTTAATAGCGATCAATTAAAAGCACAGTATGTAATCAATAAGAAAGGAACAGAAAGCGATAAAATAACAGCAATCAATAATACATACAAATACTTAAAGAAGTATGGCTCTACCAAAGATCAAACCTTAGTACAGGTATCTTGCAACGCTGGAAATAGCATATCTAAACCTATTGGTGAATACATATCTAAACATCCCAACATCGGTACTGTTTATGCACTAACCTCTCTTACCCCTTATTCAACTAGACCTGCTTCATTTAGTCAAGCAAAGTGGACTCAGGCTACAAAGGATGCGGTTATAGAAAAATGACTACCAAGAAATTTTAGAATATTTAACTGTGCTAGTATTAAGTAGAGCAAATCAATTATGAATAGTTTTTTAATTATAATATTAATCAGTATTTCACTTTCGGCATTAGCAGCTTGTGATCGACAAACCGAGAATATTAGCGAAGTAACTTTGAAAGATTCAGACAATTATATAGACGGGCTACCAACAGATAGACGTCTTAGCTATAGTGAAGCAATGGGCTTAGCTGGAGGTAACTTTAATTATATCGATGGAGCGGGTTTAGAGGAGATTACCTATTTAAGACAGCGTGCCCAAGACCCAAACGAGATTAACGCTCAGTATGCTCTAGCAACCTATCAAACTTGGCATCATAAAGAACCTGCTATAGAAACCGAAGGCTATCAGACAATATTCAAATTAGCAAAGCTTGGACAACCGCATGCCTGTGCTGATGTTTATCAGTGGACCAGATATACAGATGACTTTTTTATTAAGGAGTTGAAGATTAATAAAAAAGAAGTCGTTCAGCTTAATGAGTCATGCCTAAAAGTTGCATTAGAATATAACGCCAATTTAATAAAGCTTGATTACATAAAGCATTTTTTTACCGACCATATAAATGAGAAGAATTACGGCCAGCTCTTGCCAAAACGTATGGAAAACGCCGATAAATTAAGATTAGCGAGGACAAAAGAATATCTCTTAATGTATCTATCCTCATGGAAAAATAGCTTTGTGAACGAGATTCCTGATAATAATTTGGCTGATGTAGATATGATTAGTCAATATTTACAGATTTTAGCTTTTGACCCCTATTATTTTGACAAACAAGAAGCTTGTGCTTGGCTGCGCTATTATGATGAAGATGTCATGCCTTATCTAAAAAAACATCAGCTTCCAGATCTAGAGATACTATTAGAAGAGCTAGAATTAGCGCTACCCGTCCTAAGAGCAAAGCTTAAAAATACGGAGGTAGACCAACAGCAGTGTCAAACACGATATCTAGAAATCCGAGATGTAAAACGAAATAATGATTTTTTTGAAAAAGAGTTTTATTAACGTTTAATAGATTTTAAAACGAGTAATAAATGCGTCATAAGTTACTCCAACACGTCTTACTGATAGCAGTGATTACTTTGTTAGTCGGGTGTGATCGTCCTGCTGTTACTAACTCCGACAACGAGACATCAGATAATAGAGCTGGTAAAACTCCTACTGAGATTCGGCAAGAGCTCAATTTTTCCAGTTGAACGACCATTAAACTACGAAGAAGCACTAAGTTTAAGAGCCCATAATATTAGTATAATAAATGAAGATTATGTGATAAAGCGAACTTGATCCTAAAAGTTTAATGGTTAAGAATGTAAAAAAGTTGATAGAGGTGGCCCCATTGCAAAGGTAGGCAGATTAGTTGGATTAAAAGTATCTAGAAATATGTTGCTACTTGAAATGTTCTTTAACGTTAATGACACTTCTACACTAACTATAAAAGGTGCTATTGGTATAAATATAAACGCAGAAGTGATTTAATACACCCGAATGTTTTCTCGAAAAAGCGGATCATTAAATATGAAAAAATTAAACTTCATTTCAGTTTTTACACTGTTGCTTATGGGATGCAACGATATCACTCCTTTAACTGAAAATATAAATGGAATACATCAGCCTGAAATAAATGTTCCAATTAAAAAAGATACTTTTAGTTCAGTTTGTTCTGCAACAGAAATGTCAAAAATGCATATTCAGACAGATTTATATGCTTGGGGCTTTAGCCCTTTATTAACTGAAGCCACACGGCATTGTGAACAACTCAACTTAAAAAAACTATCAGATATGAATTGTCAATATAGCGAAGACTTGATGCAATATGCAGGTATCAATGTCTCAAGGGATAAAAGAGGATGGGACAAGTTTATATATGAAAATGAAACTATCTGTCAGAATGCGCTTGAGATATATAATGCACATGGAGAAGAAAGCTAATATTTCAAATCTAGCTATAAATTTCTTTATATTTTTAAGAATTAAGGAATACATCACTGGTTATGATATTTAAAAATTAAAAAAACTTTATCCTTTAATAGTACAACCTAACGGCTATTGAACAGAGATATTATTCAAATATTTACTTTACGCACAGTGGTTAACTTGTGATGCTGTTTAGCCGCGATTGTAGCGGATATACTGTACGGCAACATAGGCTGCTGTGGTCAGGCTTGAGATGGCACGCGAAGCAAGTGACATCGCAAGTCATTACCACTGCCCTATGCTGGTGTACAGATAGTAGCGAAAAGCGTGAATAGCTACTATGGCATAATTGTTTTAACTTCTCCTTCACAAGATGATGCAACTGTTTTAGCATTCTACACTCCCAAATCAAAGTAAAAACGCTTAAAGTTGATAGAGGGCATTAGATAAGCAAAAAAACTCGTAGAAAAATTTTTAATAATGCCCTTATATAAAGCAGTTTCAAAAAATTATTATAGAAGCTTTCAAACTATGAACAAATCTATTATTAACATACTCTTTCCCCTGTTTACTGGAGGAATAGTTATCTATGGTGCCATTAAAGTATTAAATAATCGTAAAGAAGCTGAAATACCAATAAATGTATCAATAAATATAGACGAAGATCTAAAAGAAAATATTGAAGTATATATAAATCCACATGGTTATGAATTAGCTAATTATAGACCCATAGAATATGTTGGGAATACTAACCTTGTTTATCCCTTACTAATAAATAATGAAGTACAAAATACAAACTTTAAGAAAATATCAGAATTTAGTGACTATAACATTTATGCTAAATACAAAGATTCATACGCTCTAATTAGAACAACTAATACAATTGTATTAGGAAGCTCTAAAACCAACATAGAGTTAAGAATATTGGTTGATAAAGAGGAAAGACCTTACATTACTGTTTTAAAAGGCATTCCAACCTATAAGTCAAAACCTAACGGTAAAATAGCTCTCTATAGCTACTTTTATGATAAATCTGAATATCAGAAAATTCATGATAAATCAGAAGAAATGTTAAACGCTTTAGAAAACATAGAACTTTTATAGCCGGTGAGATATAAGAGCTTGAATATAGATAACTTGATGTACAGCTGATAAACTAATTATTTAAAATGCTTTTAACTTTCAATTCTAATGATATTCTCTTGGATGATGATTTATAAGTTCAAATGAAATCACATTTATAGGGTGATATTAACCTTTATTGTGCTATAAACAAGCAATGTCGACTTAATTTCTTTGGTTGTACTACTGCCAGTGTAAAAGGCGGAGTTTCAAGGATGTTCTTAAAAGAATATATATTTATAAATTGAACAACTTACCAAGGAATTTAGATAAGGATATCAATAATGCGATTAATGGTTTTAGGTATATGTTCTATCATTCTTTTATGTAGTTGCAACGAAGGTATTTTGAATAAAAGCCACCACACTACTCTATCTAATTCAAACAGTTGTAACGATGAGATTCAGTGTGATTTTTATCCTTCTAAGCAAGAGTTAGAATCTGTTTTGGAAAAAATAAAGCCATATGCCGATATACCATTAAGGTTTACGGTCATAGAGTCAGTTGATAATAAATATGTATTAACGGACTTTAGTACGACTTCTGGTGAGACTGAATATACATACTTTATCAAAGTAGTCGACGATGTATTCATTATTGATAAAATAATTGGTAAGACATCAGTCTATGGCATTACTAGAAGGTTTGCTGTAACTAACGTGAACACACCTTTAGACAAAAGCTATAGAGAAGTTGCTGATAATTTTTTAGCTGAGTCAAAAGAAGGATTTGCGAATGAAGAGTATAAAGATGAAACAATAGGCACATATCACAACTTACCTATGCAAGAAACACGCGGGAAGATAGGAAATACCGTTTTTTATATAAGGTACGAAAATGAAGAAGATTTAAGTAATTTCTATATGAAACAAATTATACAATGTGATGGTGATAAGAGAACCTTAAAAGACGGCGTGAACTTTTTTATTGGCTATGATTACAGTAATTTAGACTCAGAAAAGTTTGTTTTAATAAAGGATAAGTTAGATAACTATCATTATTATGACCAAATGAAGGATATTTGTGCATCACATATGCTATTTGAAGATTAAAAAGATTTTAATATTTGACATTTAAATCAATCTATTATAAATAGATGAACAACTAAAAGATAATATACTCATAATTTAATTTTAACAAGCCCACATCAACCCCGCTTTCAATCATCATTTTTGAATCACTTTATCCAAAATAATTTTTGAATTTATACTCATGATACCATTAACTTTGTTTAGTTTATTGATGACAAAATTTGAAAACGTATTTAAATCTTCTGTCATGATATACAAAATATAGTTAGATTCGCCGGTGACAATATAAGCATTAATCACTTCTTCAAACATCTTAATTTGCTCAAGCATATGTAGATGATCAGTTTCAGTGAGTTGCGACAGTTTAATTTCTACAATAGCAAAAAAATTCATTCCTAATTTTTCGTAGTTTATCTTAGCCTGATACCCTTCAATCACCCCACTCTTTTCCAAAATCTTGACCCGCCGATGGCAAGCTGAAGAGGATAAATTCACTAGCTCCGCTAACTCTTGATTGCTTAATCGGGCATTTTTCTTTAAGTGCTTCAAAATCTTGTGGTCTATCACATCGATGTTCATTATTGAATATCATCCTAATTTATATACTATATTTAAAATACTATCCTAATTTTAATGAATTTAATACATGATAATAGGAAGATTGACGAATTATTTAATGCTAGTATTAATTTATACACTTTTTTATCAACAGGAGTTAAGAAATATGATTACTCAGGAACAATGCCGTGAATGGGATAATGAAGACCCTATTGCAAAATTTAAAGACGAATTTGTATTGCCCTCTGGTGTCATCTATCTTGATGGTAATTCATTGGGAGCAAAGCCTAAAACCGCCCTTGCAAAAGCCGAGCAAGTCATTTCAAAAGAATGGGGAATAGATCTTATCAATAGCTGGAATAAAGCAGACTGGTGGGGTTTAGCGACAAGGCTTGGTGATAAGATTGCTCAGTTAATGGGTGCCAACCCCAACGAGACGGTGGTCTCTGATTCTACCAGTGTCAATTTATTTAAGGTATTGGCGGCGGCTATTAAAAATCAAGCTGAAGTCGCTCCTGATCATAAAGCTATTATTGTTGAAAGGGATGTATTTCCAACCGATCTTTATATCGTACAAGGGTTTATCGACTATTTTAATCAAGGTTATGAGATAGTACTTCTTGAGAATCCTGACGATTTGGAAAAGGTATTAACGAACCATAAAGTATCAGTCACGGTGTTGTCGCAAGTAAATTACCGCAACGGTTATCTATACGATATGGAACAATGCAATCAGCTCATCCATAAGCATGGGTCGTTGGTAATTTGGGATTTATCTCATTCGATTGGGGCGGTGCCGATAGACCTTAATAAGACAAATAGCGACTTTGCTATTGGCTGTACTTATAAATATCTAAATGGTGGTCCTGGCTCCCCTGCCTTTGCTTGGGTAAATGCAAAGCATCAAAATAAATTTTGGCAACCGCTTTCTGGTTGGTGGAGTCATAAGCAACCCTTTGCGATGGAAGATAGTTATGAGCCCGCAGAAGGGATACGGCGCTTTTTATGCGGCACTCAAAGCATTGTGTCTATGAGCTTGATTGAATGCGGCTTGGATATTTTCTTGGCTACCAATATGCAGGAGCTGCGTAAAAAGTCGCTTAAATTAACCGATTTATTTATGGATTTAGTCGCGCAAGAATGTGGCGAATTTGGCTTAGAATTGATTACCCCTAAAGACCACCATTACCGTGGAAGTCATGTTAGTTTTGCGCATAAAGAGGGCTATGCCATTATTCAAGCACTGATTGCCCGTGGTGTCATTGGGGATTATCGTGAACCTGAAGTCCTAAGATTCGGTATTACTCCTTTATACTTAAGTTACGAAGATATTTGGACGGCGGTACAAGAACTTAAGCAGGTCATGCAAAACGAAGAATGGAGAAATGAGAAATTTAAGGTTCGTGCTGCGGTGACTTAATGCAATACCATCGCCAATCGTTATTTGCTCGCTCTATTTAGCGGATTTATAATAAAATCGGCGTCTTTAAGGAACATATAAAGATCATAGGTTTTGACAAAGATTTTGACTAAAGTGAGGTTTATACATTGGTGAATGCATGACATTAAATTGTGGGTGAAAATAAACTAGTAATAACAGATAGTCTACGGAATTTGGTATTGCTAGTTTCACTCATTGTTACAGGTAGTTTTTATTTTTAAGGAATAAATTATGTCAACCATTGTATCTAGCCGTTTACCTGATCATCCTAATTCAAAAAAAATCGTTACTGCCGCCGTCATTGGCAGTGCTTTAGAGTTTTATGATTTTGTACTCTATGCCTTTTTTGCAGTTTATATTGGTAAAGCTTTTTTCCCCTCTGACGATCCCTTCATTAGCTTATTGCTGTCTTTGGCAGTATTTGGTATTGGTTTTGTCACTCGCCCGCTTGGCAGTATTATCTTAGGTATCGTGGCTGACCGTAAAGGGCGTAAAATCGCCCTGTTACTCACCATTCTTTTTATCACTGTGGGTACTATAGGATTGGCTTTGACACCTACATATGCCAGTATTGGTATTGCTGCCCCTATCATTGTCTTAACGTGTCGTTTATTACAAGGATTTGGATTAGGGGGTGAAGTAGGTCCCTCCTCGGCCTTTTTAATCGAAAGTGCACCCTCGCATAAACGTGGGTTGTTTGGAAGTTGGCAACTGGCATGTCAGGGTGTTGCAGCCATTATGGCAGGTGGTTTTGGGATAATAATGATATTATCTTTAAGTACTGAAGATATGTTTGCTTGGGGTTGGCGAGTACCTTTTTTCTTGACGCTTTTACTGATTCCGATTGCCTTATATTTGCGTAATAACATGGCTGAGACTCTGCACGAAAATCCAATGTCTTCGTCTGTTGATACTGTTCATTCATCAGCTAACAAAGCGGTTCCATCAAATTCAAAAAACTCTTATGTCCCTGCGGTTGTTAAAACGGGTGAATTTTGGCGTAAGATTTTTATAGCGTTTTGGGCAATTGCTGGTATCACCGTGCCCCTTTATATCTCTATCTATATGAATACTTATGCGACAACCACCTTAAAGCTGAGTCCTGCCATCTCTATGTCTGCCACACTGGTTTCTGGTATCGCCATTTTAATGTTTGCTGTATTAGGCGGTTGGCTTAGCGATAAATTTGGCAGAAAAAATCTAATGTTTTGGCCACGGGTTGTATTAGTCCTTATATCCTTACCCCTCTTTAATTACTTGGTGAATAATATTGGACTGTCATCCCTGCTGATAACCACCTTTGTTCTGACTGGATTTACGGCATTAAGTGGCGGCGCTTGTTTGGTAGCGGTTCCTGAATTATTTGATAGAAAAATTCGTGCCACAGGGCTTTCTGTCGCCTATGCAGGAGTGGCTATTTTATTTGGTAGCACGACCCAGCCCGCTATAGCTTGGCTTATTGAATCGACAGGTAACCCTGTTGCTCCAGCTTGGTATATGATGTTTATCGTTTTATTATCAATCATTGCGGTTTGGTTTATGGAAGAAACTGGGGATAAAGCTTTGAAATAAGTAAGCCAAAATAACTAACCCATTAAATCTCTAAGCTATAAATAAACGAAGCTTTTAAAATATGCACTATAGTCAAAGAAGTCTAAAATGGTTACAAGGCAACCGAGTGCAAGTACTACTGGAGTAGGCTTAACGAGGTTAACGCCGTAACCGTTTAGTAGTTCATTGACTATATATATTACGTGGAGAGTTCATATGAATCAGCACCCCTTACTAGTAGAATTAGAACAAACGGCAGATAAGTTTGTCAAAATCCGTCATGATATTCATCAACACCCTGAACTGGGCTATGAAGAATTTCGTACCAGTGATTTAGTGGCAAAAAATCTTGAAGATTGGGGTTATACGGTTACTCGAGGTTTAGGCGGTACAGGCGTGGTCGGTCAAATTAAAAAAGGCAACGGTAGCCGAACCTTAGGCTTGCGAGCCGATATGGATGCCCTACCCTTAACTGAGCTGACGGATTTACCCTACGCTAGCAAACTTGAAGGAAAAATGCACGCTTGCGGTCACGATGGACATACCGCCATGCTATTGGCAGCGGCCGAGTATTTAGCATTAAACGCAGACTTTAATGGCACACTTAATTTAATATTCCAGCCTGCTGAAGAAGGACTTGCAGGGGCTAAACGTATGATAGATGAGGGCTTGTTTGAAAAATTCCCCTGCGATGCCATATTTGGCATACATAACATGCCAGGCTATAAGCCAGGACAGCTTTGTTTTAATGAACAGGCATTGATGGCATCTGGAGACCGTATCGATGTGACATTGCATGGCAAAGGTGGCCATGGTGCAATGCCTCATTTGGCAAGTGATCCTGTGGTGGCAGGCGCGGCAATTATTATGGGACTACAGACTATTGTTTCTCGTAATATTGACCCGTTAAAAACGGGAGTGATTACGGTTGGGGAATTTAAGTCGGGTCATACCGATAATGTCATCCCCGATACTGCCGTATTAAAACTAAATGTTCGAAGCTTAGACCCTGACTCTCACGCAACATTATTAGACCGTATACAAGAGATGGTGAAACATCTAGCAGCTGCTTATGGTGTGACCGCTAGTTTTGACTTTATCACTCATTATCCTGTGCTCATGAATGACGCTGAACAGACTCAATTTGCTTATAAAGTAGCCCAGGAGTTGATTGGGGAAGATGACACACTCACGGATATAAAACCGTTGACGACCAGTGAAGATTTTGCCTTTTTCTTACAAGAAGTACCAGGGTGTTATTTATTTATTGGTAATGGGGATGAATCCACAGGGGGGCCCGGTGCTTGCTCAATCCATAACCCAAATTATGACTTTGATGACAGTAACATCCCTATCGGGGCTGCTTATTGGGTCTTATTAACCCAAAGATTTTTAGTATAGGTTTACCACTTGTGTTAGTGACACTAAGTCCTATTTGTATCGCTGTACTAAACTAATAGAGTCATTATTCTCGTCACTGTTTGTAACGTCGCCCGTATCGAAAGTCTCACTTTATTCAATAAGATACCTTTTTTTAAAGACTTTTTGGGTTAGTCATTAAGGGCATACTTAGAGACCACATGATTCACTTAATCATATGACGTCTGCTGACGTATAGACAGGTGACATAATTACTCTATGGTAATGTTGTTTTAAGAATGAGATATTTACAGCCGTTTTCTACTTAAGAAAATAGCCCTATGTAGATTAAATAATATGTTATCCATTAATTAAGTTAAAAACTTTCATTTCCTAGCAAACTCAAATCGCTGGATAACCGGTAATATCTTGAATGGATTCGTATAAAGGCTTTAAGCGATCGTACATCTTGAGATACACCTCATTGTATAACCGCTTATAAAGCTGCACATTGGCCTCAATAGGCTCAAACTTCTGGCCTAAATGCGTCATAGCATCACAAGCGGTTTGGTGATCAGGATAGACACCAAGACCAACCGCACAATTAATGGCTGCGCCTAACCCTGTTGCCTCATAGGTATGCGGACGATAAGCAGGCATACCGAAGATATCAGCAGTCAGCTGCATGGCAGAGTCGCTTTGTGAGCCACCGCCAGAAACGCGTAGGTGTTTGATAGGTTTGCCAGTACGTTTTACGATAGTATCAAAGCCCAACTTAAGCTCATAGGCAAGCCCCTCTAAGATGGCGCGGTAAACATGCACGCGCGTGTGCACATCACCAAAACCAATAAGCGCACCCTTGCCCTCAAGTCCCGGATGCCTCACGCCAGGGGACCAATACGGTTGCATTATAAGACCCATTGAGCCTGCAGGGATATCTTTGATAGCCTGGTCGAGTAGCTTCTCGGTATCGATACCTTGATGTTTGGCAAGCTCTTGCTCGTAATGAGCGAACTGCTCTTTAAACCAGCTGACCATCCAAAAGCCGCGATATATCATATATTCTGGATTATAGTAATGAGGTACGGCCGCCGTATAAGGCGGTATGTGTTTGATGACTTTTACATAGTCGGGCGTAAAGGTGCTAATAGTAGCGGTAGTACCAAAGCTTAAACAGGCGGTATCAGTTGCTAAGCCAACCGCTCCCAAGGTCTCACAGGCTTTGTCACTGGCAGCGGCAATCATGGGCGTGCCTTGAGGGATGCCAGTTGCCTCAGAAGCTTTGGCGCTGATTTTACCTAAAGGCTGGCTCGGTTCAACAATTTTTGGCATTTGCTCCGGACGACAACTAAACAAACGCCATTTAAAGTCTTTAGGCTTTAGCCACTTTTGGGCTTTGTAATCATACGGCAGATAGCCCACCGACTGAGCATTAGAGTCAATAAGCTCTCCGGTGAGCTGATAGGTAAGATAGGTTGAAAGGTTGACGTAATGTGCTGTTTTAGCCCAGATTTCAGGTTCATGGTGGGCAATCCAATTACCCCGCGCTTTTTGTTGCGCATCTTTGACCAAATCACCTATGCCAGCCAGTTTGGTAATTGGACCTAAAAACCCAATGTCATTGGTTTTACCCCGGCGCAAATCCATCCACACAATGGCGGGGCGTAACGGCTTTTTGTCTTTATCTAAACAAATCATGGTGTAGCGCTGGGTGGCAAGGCTGACGCCTGCAATTTGGTCAGGCGTGACCGTGCACGTTTTCCATAGCTGTTGGCAAACCTCAGATAACTTTTGCCAATAGTAGTCGGCATGTTGCTCAGCAAAATTAGGTTGACTAGAAAAATAAGGCTCAATCGCTACGCGAGCTTTGCCAACTTCTTGACCAAATTGATCGAAAATAATCGCTCTGACGCTTTGAGTACCGTTGTCAATACTGAGAAAATAGATTGACTCGTCATTATTGTGATTAGTCATGGTATTCCTTTACCAAAGTGCTAGTGTGTCCATTAATATGGAGTAATGCTCATTTACAAGCTCGTTGACAACTTGAGCGTATTATCATTAAAGAACTATGCTACGCAGCTGGCAAATGATAGTAACGATGCCAAAGCTTATCATAGCGCTTAGCTTCTTGTTGCCACTTGGTATCGTCCCAGCCCAGCTCCTGCTGACAGAGCTGCTTTAATCGGTCGCTTATCGGTGGGGTCATAGCGCCGTTTGGTAGTATTAACCCTATTCTGGTTCGCCGCAACAATAAGTCGTCTAAGTGAATGACTTGCTCATAGCGTAACGCAAAACGAATCTCTGCCCACAAGGTATTACTATCGTCGATTTTCACCAAGTCTTCGTCATTCGCAAGCTCAAGTAAGGTGTCTATTTGTCTACCATAGTAGCCTTGCAAACGGTGTTGCAGGGATTCCGGTAAAGTGTCAAAATTGGGATGGGTTGGCACAGGGTTAGTAAAGACGCTATCGTCACTGCTAACATTTAGTTGACGGCTGTTATGTGCGATGTTGTTCTCAAGGTCAGCATTGTGCGCCAAAATGGGTAAACAGGCATTAATGACATCAAGAGCAATCAAGCGAAAGGTGGTTAATTTGCCACCACTCACCGTCACTAAATTATTATCTACCCACACACTGTGGTCGCGTTTCTCTTTACTCGGGCTAACCCGCTTGCCATTACCCGCTGCGGAAATAAGCGGACGCACACCTGCCCAAGTACTGATAATGTCATCACGACTTAATTTGACATCATCAAATAGCTCATTGGTCGCTATTAATAAATAATCGACCTCTTCGCAAGTAATACCCACCTCGTTATCATCTAATGAAGGATGATCTAAATCAGTGGTACCAATCACCGTGCGATTCTCCCATGGAAAAACAAAGACCGCCCTTTTATCGACAGGGTGTAAGAATGTAAAAGCTTGAGTAAGGGGTAGCTGCTCTGGACTGATAACTATATGACTACCGCGCGATGGGCGAATTTGTTTGTGCAAGGGTTTGTTTGTTTGACTTAATGTCGCCAGGGAAGTTTGGCTCTGAGTTTGGCTTAAGGTTGAATTGAGGGTTGTATTATAGGTTTGACTGACAGCCTGCCTGCGTAACGTATCCGCCCAAGCCCCCGTCGCGCTAACCACAACGTTGGCATATACCTCATAGCTAGTCGTATTTTCGTCAATATTAGTATGTGAACTATTATCAGAATCTGTATGAGTAGCCGTATTACTCCCTATCTGATTTGCCGTATCTCTCAGCTTTGCACCTATCACTAGGCCTTGCTCATTGTAAATTAAGCCATCCGCTTTAAGATAATTAATTGCGTGCGCACCGTCATTCATCGCTTCATCTAACACACGCATAACAAGACGCGAATCATCGGTGGACGCATCACTAAATTGACTGGCGCCTAATAGCCTTTCTTTTTTAATTCCTGGATTACGTTTTAAAAACGCATCCCTTTTAAAATATTTAGAATAGCGTTTGCCAGCTATTTTGTCGTATACCTTGAGTAACATATTAAATATCCAAGGTGGCGGAAACTTGCCCTTATAGTGCGGCATAACGTAGTGCATCTCATTGACCAAACCGCTGGCTTCTGTAAGAAAGCGTTCTCGTTCACGTACGCTTTGAACCGTCGTTTTATAATCACCCGATGCAATATAGCGTAGCCCACCGTGCACCATTTTGCTTGAGCGACTCGATGTGCCCCATGCAAAGTCTTTTTGATCAACCAACAATACTGCTAAGCCACGCCTTGCTGCCTCTCGTGCAATCCCTGCACCTGTAATACCGCCACCAATAATGAGTATATCCCAAGGCTCAGAACGTGTATGAACCCTATTTAGCGCCTGCTCTCGTTGTATAGAGGGGTTCATAAATCGTCCTGTAATAACACACCGGGATTCATACGTTGTTCGGGATCTAAACTTTTTAACATATTGGATGTGACTTTAAGCCCCAGCTCTCCCTTTTCAGCTTTAAGGTACGGTGCATGATCACGACCCACACCATGCTGATGCGAGATGGTCGCCTTTCCATTTGCGACACTCAAGCTTGTCGCCTGTTTAATTTTTTGCCAGCGTCGTAAGGTACTAGCGTAATCCTTAGCCGTTCTAAAGAAGTAAGTGGTATACAAGCTGGCGCCCTGTTTATAAACATGAGAGATATGAGTGAAGGCCATGACCTCCTCGCCCTCATCTACTAGAGAGGTTTTTACCGCCTGTTGCATCTGAGCCATCTGCTCGTCAATGTTACTCCAGTTGGTTGCCGTCTCAAAGGTATCTACCATGATACCCCTCTCCCATAACGTACCTCGTAAATAGGGAAACTTAAAACGACCATGCGCCCAGATATTACCCATGATATCGGTCAGCTTACCGGTCACTCCGCCATGCTGTTTTAAGAGTTGTTTCATTTGAGCAAGGGCAAGCTTATTCTGCGCCTTATTGCCTGAGACACCATACGTCAACATCACTTTATCGGATGTCAGTCTACGGGCCTTTAGGTAAGCACTGATGGCAACAAATTGACTAGGTGTGGTGCCCAGGTGCAAATGAGCATCGGTCTCGACCGCATTGCTCAGTCGTAACATAGAGAGACGAACGTCTTGTTGAACTGCTTGTCTAAGTAAGGTTTTGCCCGATTCCCAATTAGGTAGAAAAGCGACTTTAAACAGCTCCTCTTCAGGCAATGGTTGAACGCGCATTTTGACTTCGGTAAAGATACCAGCCCGACCTTCGGTGCCCATCATCATCTCGCGCAAATCTGGGCCGGCAGATGAGGCTGGAATATCTGGAATGTTTAAAATACCTTGGGGTGTGACTAATGTGCCGCCTGCAAACATTTGCTCAATACGGCCGTAGCCTAAAGACTGCTGACCACTAGATCGAGTGGCTATCCAGCCACCTAAAGTAGACAACTCCCAAGACTGAGGATAGTGGCCTAAGCGGTAACCCTGCTCGCCCAACTGTGACTCTACCGCTGGCCCTTGCGCGCCGGCACCAAAAGTTGCGATCTGACTCTCTATATCCAAATCAAGCAGCTGATCCATTTGACTCATGGCTATGGTCAAAACCGGACGTGATTCTTTAATAGGGTTAATGTGTCCAGCCACTGAGGTACCACCGCCAAACGGTATCACAATCAAATCGTGTTCACAGGCTAGCTTCAACAGCATCTCAACGTCTGCAGTATTTTGCGGCATCGCAACGCCATCTGGGAATACCTCAAACTCGCCACTGTGCATGGCTATCCAATCTGGAAAGCTTTGACCACGGGCGTGTCTGAGTCTGACTTCTTTATCCGTTGAGACTATCGATAAGCTCGTAATAGCGTCAGGTAGACGCGACTCAGGAACGGTTTGTAGGACCTGTTGTAAGCTAACAGAAGGTAATTTAGTTGTCTTACCGATATGGGACTTGATTAATTTAGCCCCATGCGGCGAGACTTTTTTATTAAAACTTACGTTACCCCAGCCATTCCAACGCGTTTGTTCGATTGGGGTATTACGGGACATACTATTAGGCGTAGTATTGGACATATTGTCGGACGTATTTTTAAGCGTATTTTTAAACGTATTGTTGGACGTATTAAGTGTACTCATGCGATTTGACCTGTCCATGGTTTATTTTGGGTGCTAAATTTATGAGTTAGATATGGTGTTTTAAAGTTGTTAACCATGCTACTCATATATTTAAGAGTATACTAGATAAAACCGCAGACGCATAAGTTATACATTCTTTAAATATAGTCGAAGCCAGCTAAAAGAGGTACAAGGCAACCGAGTGCAAGTACTACTATAGTAGGCTTAACGCGGTTAACACATTGACTCTTTATAAGTTCGTTGACTATAGTGCGCCTCATGCTACTCTATTCTTAGCTTCTCTAAAATACGACAACAGTCACGACACCGTCAGTTAATATCTAAATGTTTCATACTGTCCCTACTGCGATATATGCATACGATGCTTCAATCTAAACAATGGCAATCTTGTAAATATTGGTATAAATAGTCCCGCCCACGCCAGATGTGCTCGACTAGTAGACTGGTAAATCAGTGAGTTACTTAACCCATCTACAGTGCTGGTGCTAAATTTCCCAGACAGTGTTGCAAGCTTAGCTCATACCTTTATAAAATCGGCATTTAAACCGAGTTTAGAACGTGCTTTTATTAACTATCAGCTATCTGCACCGCTATTTTGATTAAGTTTCACACGCCCAGTTAACTTATGAACAGGTTTTAAGATTCTATAGGCACATAATTACCCCCCATATGGGGGAAGCGTTTATTTGAGTATTGATTATAATTAATTATGTGACGCAGGCTACTAACATACAAAGTCAAGGCACAGCTAAGACATTGTCAAGGACTAGCCCGTTTAGCATAAGGAGTACCTCGCATAATTTTTAGTGTTTGTCATTGCGGTGTATAGATAATTATCAATAGCTTAAATAAAGGGATATCAACGTAATGAAACAGTTAACTGAGACAATAGCACTAACTTTGGCATTGAGTGTGGGTTTAACGGGCTGTGGTTCGACAACAGACGACCCTGCATCGGCGGCCGAGCAAGAGAATGATAACGCATCAGTTGATATGGCAGTAAATGCGATTACCAAGGTAGCCACTAAGGCCATCAATGCCGACATAGAAGATGAGAGCGACCACATTAATATTGAAAGCAACGGTCAAGAGATTACCGTCAGTAATGCCAAGAACCAAGAGATGGCCTCAATTCAAGCAGGATCAAGCATGTCAATACCTGATGACTTTCCTGCAGATACACCTCTGCCAGACGATTTAAAGATATTATCCGTAATGAATGTCGATGGTAAAATTATGATTTCGGGAGCATCGAAGCAAAATGCAACAACATTGATCGAGCAAACTGAGAAAGAGTTAAGGGATATGGGCTGGAAATCGAGTTTTAACACAAATAGCCCTGAAGGCAGCGTGTTCTATTACCAAAAGGGAGAACGGGTTACTGGCTATATTATCGCTAAAGTTGCTCAAAAAGATCTAAAAAACCTTCCAGGCTATGTGTCATCTGTTTCGATAGTAGCTCAAAAATAATGTGTTTTAACGTTTGTCCACCTTTTATCAACAGGTAATAAGACCATGACCGATAATCATAATGTCAGACACATTGAACACGAACTGATTAACTCTTTATACAGCTCGCTGAAAGATGATGATAAATGGCTTGAAATTTACGAAGGCTTTACAAAATATGCAGACCAAATAGGTCATCAAGATCAGACCGTTGCAATGCTGTTAAGTCACATCAAAAACTTACAGGGGCTTAAAAATGACCACAGCCACGTAGAGTCATTGATTAAACAAACGTTTGATAGTCTACCGTTTGGCATTATATTTTTGGATGAAGCACTAAATATTATTCATAAAAACCAGATAGCCTATCAACTCATGGCACAGTGGCAATGTTCAGATAGCTTACCGCAGCAGATATTAAACCCTATATTAGAACAACTGCGCAAAGCCAATACAAACACCTTGCACAATCATTGCATAATAAACGATCGTTCCATACACACGTCGTTAAAACCTCACAAAAATGCGTCAGGGTGTCAATATGTGCTTTATATTTATGATGACACCATTACCTTAAGTTTTGATGTTTTAAATACGCTGTATGGTATCACCCGTAGTGAAGCCCGCGCCGTAAATATGCTTATTAAATACCCCAACACAAAAAAAGCTGCCGAAATACAAGGCATTACTGTAGAGACCATGCGCTCGCATATAAAATCCCTAATGAGCCGTACCGAAACGCATAGTCAACCAGAGCTAATCATCAAATTACTATCAGGCCCGCAGTGGCTATCGCACATCTCTACAGTGAGTGACCATATTGAGCTATTAAAAGAGCGGTTAATTAGTGAGCCCATTATTGAGATTGGCGATACGGAAGGCAAGCTTATACTATATGTGCCCAGTTTATTTAGTTTTGCTTGGGATTTTTTAGAAAACGACTTATTTGGATGGCAAAGTTTTTTTGAAGAGTCTGGTCTATGTCTGGTTATTTTAAACACGCATTGTATGATGCCAGATCACTTTTGGCGTCATGCTACGTTACAAGAAGTTAGCAAACACGTTGTGAAAGAAACCAAACAATGGTTAAAAGATAACCATAAAAAGAATCAACCAATACAACTGGTGGCCAGTGGTAGTGGCTGTGCCATCGTGCTCAATTTTGAAGACTCGTTACCGATACAAGCGATTAAAATGATGTCGCCGATACTGCCGGCACCTTATTTGGTTGCTAAAGATTATAAGCATAAAGACTTCCATAAAATAGCATTAGGTAATCGGATGCCCGAAAACTTATGGTTTAACATTGCCCCTTATCTAATCAATCAAATATCAACTACCCCAGATGTTTACTTTAAACGCACTATCGCCAATCAAAGTTGTGCTAGCGATATCCAACGGGTGGTACGCTGGCATGAAAACCCATTATTAGTGGTCTTGTTTCAAGCATATGTGAGCCGCGCAAAATACAAAATTGCATTTGATTTACGTCTTATTAACCGAGCTTGGTCAGTGAACCTCCCCAGTTGTCCTATACAATTTATTGCTGGCAAGTTTGATATTTATACCAACTTATCTGGCATAAATAGCTTTGTCGCCCAACACCCAAATAGTTCAGTATTGGTCTATGACTCATTGGGCACAGCACTCCCCCGTCAGCAGTTACAAAAGGTATTTTCGGATTGGCGCTTTGTTGAACAAACATCCTAACTCTATCTTGTGCATACAGCTTTTAAGGGCAACTCGACGTAGTCCAGTACCGAGCCTCTACACTACGGTCGCATCTTTGTTGATAACCGTACTGCACGAGATGCCATTCTTGCTGCGATGGAGAGGTTTTGGATGGCTGTTTTATAAAGCTGACTCGATAGCGCTCGGCACTCACCGCATCATCTTTTAATCCGTAGTACGTCACCACCACCACACCTACTTTGGCATTATTGTCATCGGGATAATAAAAATCCTGAACGTTATATGTGTCTACTAAAGGCACGTCGTGTACCTTTAATTTATCCATAGTGCACGCAATCAGCGACTGCTGACTATTGCATGGTGCTATGGCATACGCAACCGCACGGCCATTAACACTCAAACGCTTAAAGTGATTAGGGTTTGCAGCCTTTTGTTTACTAATATATAGCCCTTTATCGGTGCCCGCGTGGTAGCCATGATTAGACCGATTGGCTGAACTTGACCTGTTGTTATAGTCATTGGTATAGCCATTGACCGCCGCATAATCGCCATTAGCCGCCCTATAAATGGTGTCGTCTATTTGGGCAGTCGCTATCATAGATGTGCCCAAGCTTAAGCTTAATATCGTCTTAAAAACCGTCCGCAACACTGTTTTATTCATTCCTATAGATTTCATAACACTCTCCTATGAGTTAGCTTTTATAAATACAAACCTTTTTTATCAACATGGATTAACTGACATATTTTTATACATATCATAAATCCATTTTAACCAACCAATTAATATCATTCCTCCCCCATATGGGGGAAGTTTCATTAAGACTTTTGTTTGATAATAAATCTACCAGCTGATTTAAAGGCGTTATTAGGCAATATGGCTTTGATTTCGCTATCAACAGATCAGTACCTGATTTAAACATGCTTTTAGACCCTGTGTTACTCAATTAATTACAAAGCCATATAATCAAAAGGATAACTCTTATGTTAAACCATACTTATCGAGTCATATTTAACACCTCAACCCAGTGCTACGTGGCAGTAAGTGAGCTGTGTAAATCTAAAGGAAAAACCAAAAGCGTGGTGCAAACTTGTGCCCGTGCAACACTTAGCATTAAAGATAAATCAGCCACGAATGTTAATAACGCTAGGGTATCTGCCGCTGCCCCCTTTAAGCTCAAGCTACTATTATCAGTGATCAGCTCGGTCATCGCCAGTAGTGTGTTAATCACCCCTGCCAATGCAGCAGATTGTACGGATGCAACCATTAATTCAACTGAACTTGAATGCGGTAGAAATAGTGCGGCAACAGGTAATTATAGCTCTGCTTATGGAGTTCTCAGCAATGCAACAGCTGAGCAAAGCTCGGCTTATGGATCTGCCAGCCAAGCAACAGGTGAATTTAGCTCCGCTTATGGAGCTAGCAGCCAAGCAACAGGCCTTAATAGCTCTGTTTATGGAGCTGGCAGCTATGCAACAGGTAATAATAGCTCTGCTTATGGAGTTAGCAGCCTAGCATACTCTCATAAGAGCTCTGCTTATGGATCTGAAAGCTTTATTGGCGAAGAAAGTGTCGCAGGCGTAGCAGTCGGTCACAAAAGTGGCGTATATAAATCTGTTGCAGGTACAGCCGTAGGGGCTGGCAGTATTATTAATGGTCATGGTGCAGTTGCCATCGGGGGTGGTACTGGTTTTTTTGAGCTGTATATGCCAAAACAAGGTGCTATAGAGCAAGCGGACTTTACCGCTATCAATACTGCCGAAAAAGTTAATGATGATGGTCGAGTTTACAAAGATGGCTTTGACATCAATGGCAACCCTATTAAGGTTTATCAGTATGCCGATACCGATTATGAAGAGATGGGACGTGCAGCTAGAGCTGATGGCGTGTATGCCGTCGCACTTGGTAATGAAAGCGTCGCTAATATCAGAGACAGTGTGGCGTTGGGCAGCAACAGCGTAGCCAATGTAGATGCAGGGGTGGCAGGCTATGACCCAGCCACTAAAGCTGCCAGTACCAATACTGATGCCACATGGCAGGCAACGCACGCGGCTGTGAGTGTGGGTAATGCTTTAGATGCCGACCCTACTAAGTGGACTACCCGCCAAATCACTGGTGTGGCAGCTGGTGCAGCCGATACCGATGCGGTGAACGTGGCACAGCTAAAAAAGGTACAAACCACTGCCAATGCTGTGGCAGGGGCGGTGATGTACGACGATATTGCCCTAAAAGATAGCGTGACTTTGGGGGGAGTTGGTGCTGCTGTGCCAGTAACTGTCTCTAACCTTAAAGCAGGGGTACTCAGCGTCAACAGTACTGACGCTGTCAACGGTAGTCAGCTATTTAACGCCAACGAAAACATATCTGCAAACACGACTGCTATTACAACAAAAGTGGCACAAACCGACTTTGATAGCAGTCAGCAGGCACAAGATAATGCTATCAAGGCTGCCCGTAGTGAAGTGGTGGTTGGACAAAATACTAACGTCAGTACAACGCAAGGAGCAGATGGTCAGACCATATACAACGTTTCTAGCAAAGACAACGTTGTCTTTACTACAGTAACAACAGGGAACACGCTAGTAAATTCTAATGGTATCAATATAACTGATGGTATGGGTAGTACACCTGTGGTACTGAATGCTATAGGGTTAGATAACGGTGGTAACAAGATAACTAATGTGTCAGATGGAGTCAATAATACTGATGCCGTTAATATGCAGCAGCTTAACTCTGTTGCTGCTATAAGCAATACCGCTGTTATGTACGACGATATTGTCCTAAAAGATAGCGTGACTTTGGGTAATGTAGGTACGCCAGTTAATATTGCTAATGTCGCCAATGCTACCAGCACTTTTGACGCCGTTAACTTTGGGCAACTTGAAGGTGTTGCGACTGTATTGGGTGGTGGTGCAAGCTTTAATAACGCTGGGGCTTTTCAAGCCCCAACTTATACCATAAACAACCAAAACTTTAATGATGTGGGCAGTGCCTTTACCGCAGTAGATGGGCGACTCACTAGCCTTGAGGGTCAAATAGGTGGCGGGGTTGGTGCTAAAGGAGATAGTGCCTATCAAGTTGCTGTAACAAATGGTTTTGCAGGTACTGAACAACAATGGTTGGACAGTTTAAAAGGGGATAAAGGCGACAAAGGTGACAAAGGCGACATGGGTGCTCAAGGTCCTGATGGTCCACAAGGTCCTAAGGGTGACAAAGGCGACAAAGGTGACATGGGCGCTCAAGGTCCTGCTGGTCCACAAGGCCCTAAGGGCGACAAAGGTGACAAAGGTGACATGGGCGCTCAAGGTCCTGCTGGTCCACAAGGCCCTGCTGGTGCGGGTGGCGCAGGTGGCGGTGCTCAAGGTCCTGTTGGTCCACAAGGCCCTAAAGGTGACAAAGGGGATATGGGCGCTCAAGGTCCTAAAGGTGACAAGGGAGACCAAGGCGATCAGGGGCCAGCCGGACAAGATGGTGTAGATGGTGCTCAAGGTCCTAAAGGCGACAAAGGTGACGTGGGCGCTCAAGGTCCTAAAGGTGACAAGGGCGATGTTGGTATAACTGATGCAGAAAAAACACAAATAATTGACCAAATTGACGCAAACAGAAAAAATAGCCCGCACTTTGTTAGCTTTAACATAGAAGACGCGTCAACCAGTGCAAACTATAATAACGCAGGCGCCACTGGCAAACAGTCGGTCGCAATTGGTAAAGGGGCTACGAGTAGTGCTGAAAATAGTATGGCGTTTGGTAACGATGCTTCGGCAGATCATGACAACGCTGTAGCAATAGGCACAGGTTCTAAAACCAGTGCGTCAAATACCGTATCGGTAGGTAACGCTAATAACCAACGCCGTGTGACAAACCTTGCCGCAGGTATTGAAGCAAATGATGCCGTGAATAAGTCACAGCTTGATAAAGCACGTGCAGAAGCCTTTAATTATACAGACAGACGCATTGATAAACTCGATGAGCGTACCAATTCTGCAATAGCAGGCTCGCTCGCCTTTGGCGCTATCAATACGCCCAATGTACCAGGTAAAGTTAGTATGGGAGTTGGTGCAGGCTCATGGGAAGGTGAAATGGGTTATGCTGTTGGCATTGGCTATACCGCCCCAAATAGTCAGTATTCAATTAGTGGTGCTTTTGGTGGCAGTGGTGACCAAAAAGGCGGTAATCTTGGAATCAGCTTTACTTTTGATTAGATAGAACTTACGCAATGCATGAATTAAGATGGTTTTAAACGATTGGTAATTATTTTTGGAACGGCTTCGTGCTCCCTTAAGACGATTCAGAAATGATTGCCAGTTGTCTCATCAGCTCGATGTGCGTAAGTCCTTTTGAATTTAAGATGTATTTATGATGCAATAGTTCTATATATTCTTCAACCTTTCTTGATTGACTCAGCATAACTTGTGTCTGGGTACTCAGTATGGCTATTGGCGTGCGTAGTTCATGGGCAATATTGTCAGAATATCGCGATAAAGATTCAAAATTATCTTCCATTTTACTCATCATAATATTATAGGACTCAGCAAGCGGACGCAGCTCACTGGGCATATCAGACACGGTAATACGCTCACCGAGTTGCTCAAAGCTAATGCTTTTCATTTTTTGAACAAAGGTCGTCAACGGAGAAAAACCCCAATAGACACTGAGCGTTGCAATTGAGATTAGTAACAGGGTTATGGCAAGTAGGATAAGTTTTAACTGCCATTTAAATTGATGAAGGTATAAGTGATGGACGTCAATGGGTAAGGCTAATAAATAAATGGCAGCGGTGTTATCAATAATTATACTGCGGTACGGTCTATTATTTAGGGTCAATTCAAATTGTTTATTATCGTGCTTTTTTAATAATTCACGTATATTGAGCTGCCTGACAGCTAACTGCTCTGCACTTGCCGTTTGGTCTATTAATAACAGTCCATTAGCATCAAATTTAAACACCTTTATATCGTAATCCAAACCACCAGAATGCAGATGACTAGTGACATTTTGCGGGTTAGCTAAATTTTCACTATCGTTTAAAGAATTGCTATCTAATGTATGTCTTAAACTATATGCCGAATGAGTTAAAATCTCTGCATCCATAACTTCAAAATGGCTATTTACTGAACGTTGAATCCAAAAATAAACCACGATTTGTGACACAACCACAAATACGGTGAGTAAAATGACTGTGCGCCATAGCAGTGAGATTCTAATATTCATTCGGCAAATTTCTTATTAGTAATACGTCAATTTTGTCGATTAGATGGTTTTAGGTTCATATTATTCTTCAAGCTTATAACCCATGCCACGCACTGTATGGATTAGTTTGGTCTCAAACCCTTCATCTATTTTCATTCGAAGACGTCTGAAAGCCACATCAATGACATTGGTATCACTGTCAAAATTCATATCCCAAACCTGTGAGGCAATAATTGAACGTGGTAACACCTCCCCTTTTCTCTCAATCATAAACTGTAACAGTAAGAACTCTTTCGATGTCAATTGAATAGAGGTGTTGCCTCTATAAACAGTGCGTTTGGCAAGGTCTAGTGTTAAATCGGCTATTTTAAGCTGAGTACTTAGGTATTCTGACTGACTCGACCTTCTCAATAAACTTTTAAGACGTACCACCAATTCTGCAAAGGCAAACGGCTTGGTCAGGTAATCGTCTCCTCCAATTTCAATACCTTTAATGCGGTCTTCTAAACTATCTTTGGCGGTTAGAAACAACACGGGAGTGATATGACCTGCTGCACGGAAGTTTTTGACCAGCTCAAATCCGCTTATATCTGGTAACATAACATCCATAATGATGGCATTGTAGCTCTCAGACATCATTGCATGGTAGCCGTCCAAGCCATTTTGCTTGTGATCAACAAGAAAGCCTGACTCGGTTAAGCCCTTTTTGATATAGTCGCCCAGCTTGACCTCATCTTCGACTAATAAGATTTTCATTTAAGCCTCAATAAATTAATATAACTAGGACTTACACATATTAAGAAAATGTGACGACTGGCAATTATTATTGAATCGTCTAAAGATTGAGCGAAGCCGCTCCAAAAATAATTACCAGTCATTTTATAACATCGTTCAATCATATTTTGCGTAAGTCCTAATAAACAGTCTTCATGTTAGAACAATAGAACCTAATTTAATAGCATCTTGCCCTCAACATGACAATTTTGTAATGTTGGCGTCATGTTGGTGTCATTCAAAAACCCGTATCATTACCATGAAAAGATTCTAATCCAATCTTAATTCAACTCTTATACTCTATAAAAAGGTAAACCAATGATAGCTTTTAACAAGATTTTAGTCACTGTAGCAGCTCTAACGATTGCCACAAGTGCCATGGCTCATGATCCTAAACTCCATGCACAAAAAGACCAAATGAATTGCGAGAAAATGAGCAAACACATGCAAATGATGAAAAACATGGATCATAGCAAAATGGATATGAATGACCCTGCTATGCAATCAATGATGGCAAATATGAGTAAAATGCAACAGATGTATGCCAAGCACTGTGTTAGCTCAACCGATAACAAGTAGCTTTATCTTCAGCTTCAAACCCCAAAATTCCCTATCAAATCAGATGTAGCTTAAGGGAATATCAGGGGATAAAGCGGAATGTAATATTTAGCCTTTTTTAAAATCTCATAGCTTTTAACTAATAGCTCTTTAATGAACACCCCTTTAATTACTTAAGTAGGACTCAAATGATAAAGTTTATTTTAGGGAGTGTGACCACCCTAGTTGTTATGTTAATTGTCGCTTACGCAGTCCTTTTAAGTGGACGAATAAATGTTGGTGCTGACCATGAACATAGCCCAATCATTTATAACCTAATAGAAAAAGCACGAGTCAATTCAATTAAACATGCTAGCAAAGACATTGTTGTTCCGAAACTTAATGAACCTGCAATGATAAGTGCAGGCGGTGCCGATTATAAAGATATGTGCGCCAGTTGCCATTTATCACCCGACGTATCCGCAACTGATTTAAGCTTAGGTTTATATCCTAAACCTCCAAATTTTACGGATGCTAGTGTCGTCAGTCGCTTTGCAGACGATGAAGGCGCTAAACAAGGATTTTGGGCGATCAAACATGGCATTATGGCATCTGGTATGCCTGCATGGGGGGCAACGCATGATGATGATAGAATGTGGGCAATGATTGCTTTTATCAAAACCTTACCCAACTTAACGGCCAATCAATACACCATGCTCACGACAAGGTTCGATACAGAAATGATGGATGATTCTATGGATGACTCAATGGATGGCATGATGGATGGCATGATGGATGATTCTATGGACGACATAATGGAAGATATGCAACATTAAAATGACAGTTGAGGTAGTAGTATGCAAAACTCTAATATTAGGTCTGTTAAATCCATAGGTGGGTCAATACTATTTGGCTTGATGTTATCCTTAACGGCTTGCGGTGCGCCAAACAACCCCGACTCTGTGGTAGAAACTAAAGAGTCTATTTCTGAAAATACAGCAACAACACAACCCAAGCTTAGCGAAGCTGATAATAACCATAATAGCGCGTCTGTATTGCAAGGTGTTAATGCCACCGTTTATAAAGATGCGAATTGTGGCTGTTGTACCAAGTGGATCAGCTACGCCAACAAAGCGGGATTACAATCTACCTATCAACATCCTGAAGCATTAAACTTGGTAAAAGATCGTTATGGTGTCCCTGAAGCATTGCGCTCTTGCCATACGACGGTCACCGAAGACGGCTATGTGTTCGAAGGTCATATCCCAGCAACATTTATAGCTCAATTTTTAGCCAATCCACCGTCTGATGCTATCGGATTGGCAGTTCCTAGTATGCCAGTGGGTAGTCCTGGTATGGAATTTGAGGGTAAATTTATGCCTTATCAGGTTTTTGTTATACATAAAGATGGTTCTTATGAGGTGTTTGCGTCCGTTGATTCCCCAGAACAGCAGCTTTAAGGCATTACGATAGCTGGTATGGTTCATTTTTAAGGGTGTGCTATTCAAATTATTATTATTAAATTTTATCCCTTTATGTTGACATAATGCTGGATTTATATCTTCGAATCACTCTGATTCATATCTTTATTAGGTTGTATGATGAATAACAAACATAACTTAAACCGTAGAAGGTTTATATCTGGGGTGGGATTAGTGGCTGGAAGCACGGTTATTGCCCCTGCTTGGGCAAGCTCAAATTTAGGCAGTATCAATAGTGGTCATCTCAATCCAGCTACTGACCAAACTCCTGTATTAACGGGTACTGAGTTTGACTTATATATCAACAAAGTGCCTGTGACTATCGCCGGTAGAAAAACCACAGCAACCTTAGTTAACAACTCCCTGCCTGCGCCGACTCTGAAAATGAGAGAAGGCGATACAGTCACAATTCGAGTCCATAATGAGATGGATGAGACCACCTCCATTCACTGGCATGGGCTATTAGTACCTTTTGAAATGGATGGTGTTCCCGGTATTAGTTTTGCAGGTATTCCTCCTAAAAGCACCTTTACCTATCGGTTTACCCTAAAGCAATCTGGCACGTATTGGTATCACTCGCATTCTGGGTTTCAAGAGCAGACCGGTATGCTGGGTGCTATTGTTATTGAGCCTAAAACTCGTGAGCGTTATCCGATTAGTGAAGATCATATGGTAGTACTGAGTGATTGGACTTTTCGAGACCCTCATAACTTGTTAAAGCTATTAAAACAGCGTGCTGATTTTGATAACTACCATCTTCCCGATTTTAAGAAGCTACTGGCGGACATTGCCCAGACTGATATTAAAACAGCAATGGATAAGCGTAAGATGTGGAATCAGATGCGAATGATGCCAACTGATTTTAGCGACTTAACGGGTGAAAACACCTTTACCTATCTCATTAATGGTAGACCCTCAACCGAGGCTTGGTATCAAAAAGTGAAAGCTGGTCAACCTGTAAAGCTTCGATTCATTAACGCCTCAGCTCAAACGATATTTGATGTACGAATACCGGGTCTGAAAATGAAGGTAGTGGCAACAGATGGCGTCGATGTAGAACCTGTTAGCATTGACGATATTCGAATTGGTGTAGCCGAAACTTACGATGTTATTATCACGCCAACTCATGATGCACATACTATTTTTGCGCAAAATGTGGATCGTACAGGTTATGTGACAGCGACACTTGCCACCAAAGATAATGCATATGTGGCTGCCTCAGCTATCCCTAAAATGGATGGTGTAGAGTGGCTGACCATGGCCGATATGATGGGTGACATGAGTGGTAAGTTTACAGCCAACCACGCCCATACCGAATATGACTTTAAAACAGACATGCGTGTTGACACGCCTAGAGTGAATCTTGATGATCCGGGTATTAATTTGCGAAATGTTAATAGAGACGTGCTGACTTATGACCAGTTACGCAGTGTTGATGATCTCATTTTTGCTGAGCAATTAAAACCGACCCGTGAGCTTGAGTTGCACCTCACTGGCAATATGGAACGCTATATTTGGGCGTTTGATGGGGTTAAATTTAGCGATGCGACTCCAGTCAATATTAAACCTGGTGAGCGAGTTCGTATTACCTTAGTTAATGACACTATGATGATGCACCCAATGCATTTGCATGGCAAGTGGAGTGATATAAGGGCACCATCAGGCGAGTTTCAAGTGAGAAAGCATACCATGTTAATTCATCCGGCCCAAAAAGTGAGTTTTGATGTAACTGGTGAGCAAGGGAGATGGGCTTGGCATTGCCATATTTTATATCATATGGAAGCAGGTATGTTCCGAGAAGTCGCCGTTGTTTAATTCCTAAAAATTATATTTTGACAGAGCCATCAAATGAAAACGCATAAGATAGGTTATTTTACGCTCAGTATCGTGTCAATGGTTTTAGCCCCTTCTGTTGCATTGGCATCAACGTCGTCTGCAGAGGCTAACTTACAACCACTTAAAATGTACGACATGGATCACAGCTCAATGGATATGTCAGGCATGGATCATAGCTCAATGGATATGTCGGATATGGATCACAGCTCAATGGATATGTCGGATATGGATCACAGCTCAATGGATATGTCGGGCATGGATCACAGCTCGATGGATATGTCAGGCATGCAAGGTGGTAAACCACCAAAAAGTGCCCGTAGCCCCGATTACTCCAACGGCATTGATTATGGCAAGTTTGGCAAACCCATGATGATGGGCGATATGCCGACTTGGGGGGTATCTGTTTCTGATTTGGGCTATAACTTTGATGAGGACAATATTAATTTTGAGACAACTGCTTGGTATGGTACTGATGAAAAGCGTGTTATTTTTGAAAGCGAAGGTAGTGCATAAACGAAAGATGATAAAGTAATTGATAGCTTATCCTCGTTGTCTTATTGGAAACCACTAAGTATCTTTTGGAATGGTCGCTTAGGCGTGGCTTATGATACGGCATTGGATGACGCCGCTGTCATGGCAGGTATTGAAGGGACGGCACCCTACTTTATCGAAACCAGCGCCAATGCGTATTTATATCCTAATGGTCAACTTAGAGTAAACGCTGGCGCTGAATACGAATGGCGACTCAATCAGCATTGGGTAGTTATACCTGAAGTAGAAATCACCGCATTTAGCAAAGATGATGAGGCACAACATATAAGAAAAGGGTTTAATGAACTTGAGAGTAAAGTTAGACTCACCTATGAGACCCTAAACCGTCAAGTAGCCCCTTATATTGGAGTCAGTTACGAAACCGCACTGGGTGCAAATCGAGGACAGCACCGAGCGCATGGAGAATCAGTAGACTCAAGCATTGTGATAGCTGGGCTAAGTTTCTGGTTCTAGTATCCGTTATCAGGAGACCACAGTGCAACAGGCAACAGAGCACAATGCGCATCATTCAGAGTCAGGTATGAACCCTTATCTGAAATTTACGTTAATGATCCTTACTTCAACTTTGATAATGTACGTGATGATGTACTTCAACACTTATAAGTGGGAACACGTTTATTTTAGTGAAACTAGGGCTTATATGGCTCTATATATGGGCGCTGGCATGGCAGTAATAATGCTGGCATTTATGGGTAATATGTATAAGAACACTACGCTTAACCTTTTGATATATGGTATTAGTGTGGTGATATTTGCTTTTGGTCTTTGGGGCGTGCGCTCTCAGCAAACGATCGATCAGGTCGATTGGATGCAAGCAATGATTCCACATCACTCGATTGCCATTTTGACCAGTTCACGGGCGCACATTGAAGACCCTAGAGTTCAGAAGCTTGCAGATGACATAATTGAGGCACAGCAGCGTGAAATTAAGGAGATGCAGGCTCTGATCGAAGAGCTAGAGTAATTTATACCTTATTTCTTAAATAACCTATCCTTGTTAAACTCGGTCAAGCTCATTAAATTGACTATTTGTCGCGTCTGATTTATTGAGTGTGAACTTGCCCTTCCCCGATAGGTTGATTTCTAGATTTGGTAGTAATTAAAGTCTGTTTTATAAGTATATTTTGAAAACCATGTCTATTACTAAGGGGTAGTCTCTTGAACCATGACCATTCAAATAAGCATCATACTATGAATAAGGCTAAAGCTGAGAGTATGGAAAACGGTTCAACTTCTAGCCCATCGACTTCTAGTAATAAATACAATTTAGTACCCGAAAACTATGAAGGTATTATTTACATCTGTCCGATGCACCCAGACGTCAAAGACATCACAGAGAGTCGCTGTCCTATCTGTCATATGTTTCTAAAACCCGAAGATGAGGTCGCAAGTTCTGAGCATACCCATGTTCACAATGAACATGCCAATCATGGCAATCACAGTGAACATGGCGATCATCAGGGGCATACTAAAAGCCATAGCCATCACGCCAGCAATACTACTAACCCTGAGCATATTGAAAATAGCCCTTATAACAAAGTACCTGACGGCTATGAGGGTACTGTTTATACCTGCCCAATGCATCCTGAAGTTCGTGATATCAAAAATAATGGCTGTCCTATCTGCGGTATGTCACTGGAACCAGAGACTGTTTCATTAAAGGAAGAAGACACCACCGAACTCGACAATATGACCCGCCGCTTTTGGGTATGTACCTTACTGACCATTCCGCTGTTTTTTATCGCTATGAGTGAGATGGTCGGTATTCATCTAAATAGCCTGCTCAGCAGCTATGGTATCTCCAATTATTGGCTGAGTATTATCCAGCTTATGCTAGCAACTCCCGTGGTGGTGTGGGGAGCCAAACCTTTCTTCGTTAGAGGTTGGCAGTCTATTAAGACGATGAACCTGAATATGTTTACACTGATTGCAATGGGCACAGGGGCTGCCTATTTGTTCAGTATCGTGGCTATTTTCTTCCCTGAAATATTCCCAGATAGCTTTAAAGATGCCACTGGTCAAGTCGGCGTCTACTTTGAAGCCGCTGCGGTCATTACCACCTTGGTATTGCTAGGACAGGTGTTAGAGTTAAGAGCCCGCAGTCAGACCTCAGGTGCCATTCGTGCACTGCTAGAGCTTGCTCCGCCTACGGCCAGACGTGTCGATGAACAGGGACAAGAGGTTGAAGTGTCACTGGAAGAGGTCCACACTGGAGACATCTTACGTATCAGACCAGGGGATAAAGTACCTGTTGATGGTGTAGTGATTGAAGGCGAAAGCCGCGTCGATGAATCTATGGTGACAGGCGAGCCTATGCCGATATCTAAAAAAAGCGAAGATATTGTTACAGGCGGTACCGTCAATGGGACAGGGTCGTTATTAATTAAAGCGGTCAATGTTGGCGAAAATACGGTTTTATCCAAAATTGTAAAAATGGTCAGCGAGGCTCAGCGTAGCCAGGCACCTATTCAAAAACAAGTCGACAAGGTAGCTAGCTGGTTTGTGCCTACGGTTATTATCGGCGCAGTCATTACCTTTATTGTCTGGGCTTTGTTTGGTCCAGATCCTGTCTTTGCTCATGCTCTAGTGAATGCCATAGCCGTGCTGATCATTGCTTGCCCTTGCGCCTTAGGACTGGCCACACCCATGTCTATTATGGTTGGGGCTGGTAAAGGTGCTCAAAACGGAGTATTGATCAAAAATGCTGAAGTATTAGAGCGTATGGAGACGGTAGATACCATCGTTGTTGACAAAACAGGCACCTTAACCGAAGGCAAGCCTAAGTTGACCTCATTAGAGGTAACAGAAAGCTGGAAACAAAATGAAGTACTCGCCTTAGTCGCTGCCGTTGAGCACTCCAGTGAGCATCCTCTTGCTGAGGCCATTGTGGAAGCTGCCAAAGAGCGTAATCTTAGCTTGGCTGCCGTTAGTAACTTTGAATCCGTCACCGGTGAAGGGGTTAAAGCGCTTGTAGATAATAAGCGCGTTGCCATCGGTAACGACAAACTGATGAGAAGATTAAATAGCTACGATACTCAGTTATCTGATCACGCTAATAAACGACGCAGTGACGGCGAAACGGTAATGTTTGTATCCATCAATAATATGCCAGCTGGTCTCATCTCAGTATCTGACCCTATTAAAGCTAGTACCAAAGAAGCCATTGATCGACTGCACAATGAAAACCTCAAAGTCATCATGCTCACTGGAGACAATGCCGTAACTGCTCAAGCAGTTGCCAGTCAGCTTAATATCGATGAGGTACAAGCCGACGTCTCACCTGAAGATAAAAACCGCATCGTTAAGGAGTTACAACAGCAAGGGCGTGTCGTAGCCATGGCCGGCGACGGGATCAATGATGCGCCTGCATTAGCCCAAGCCACAGTAGGTATTGCCATGGGCACTGGTACCGATGTCGCCATTGAAAGTGCGGGTATTACCTTGGTAAAAGGGGATTTGATGGGGATAACCAAAGCTCATAAGCTAAGTCAGGCTACCATGAAGAACATAAGACAAAACTTATTTTTCGCTTTTGTTTATAACGCTTTAGGTATTCCTGTTGCAGCCGGCCTACTCTATCCTTTCTTTGGACTCCTACTAAGCCCAATGCTGGCCGCTGCAGCTATGAGCCTCTCCTCTGTGTCTGTGATTTTTAACTCTTTAAGATTGCGCGGGTTGGATTTATAGGTTTTTTAAATAGCTACTGTAAATAGGTTTTTTAAATAGCTGCATTAAATAGAAAGCATTCACAAAACTATTTTTTTGTAAAACCATTATTAATAGAAACTCTGTAAATACTAGGGTCTGATGAACTGTGAATCATTTTTTTCATAAAGACCCTAACGCTTAAACCAACCCTTTATACAAAAAGAAAAGTGCCACAGCGGTTAACAACACCGCAAAGCATTGCTTTAACAGTTGTGGTGATAAGGCATGTGCCACTTTTGCCCCTAATTTAGCGGTAAAAAAACTCATGCTGGCAATGCCTAAGAAGGCGTAGATATGAACAAAGCCTATCGCATTTGGCACATCTAAGTGATGCTGCATCCCAAAAAACATAAATCCTAAAGCACCTGCAATAGCAATGGGCAAACCACACGCGGCAGACGTGCCAACGGCTTTTTGCATTACCACGTTATAACGGGTGAGATAAGGCACGGTTAAGCTGCCACCACCAATACCAAAAATAGCAGAAGCAATGCCAATACCAGCCCCTGCGGCAACTTGCATAGGAGTTGAAGGCAGTACAATATTGGTATTATTCATCTTGGCTTTAGCATTTGCGGCCGCTTGCCTTTTACCACTAGTAAACATTCTATAGGCCACCCATAACAGAAATAGCCCCACTATCACTTGCAGATGAATTCCTGATAGCAAACCGGCAATCCCAGCGCCTGCAAAGCTACCTATCGCAAGGCCCGGTGCTAAGTTTTTAAAGACAGGCCACATCACAGCGCCTTTTTTATTATGCGCCATCAATGAGCTGATTGAGGTGACAATAATTGTCGCCAGTGACGTACCTAAGGCAAGGTGCATTATCGCATCAGGGCTAAATCCCATTTGAGTAAAGACGATAAAAAGCAGAGGTACGATAATTGTTCCACCGCCGACACCGAAGAGTCCTGCTGCAAAGCCTGCCAGCGCACCTATTAGTAAAAAAATGATTAATTCCACGTGATATTGTCTTCTTTTTTAAGTAGATGAAGGGTTTGATATTCGTTTAAAGTTTGCTTAGGTCATTTAGTCTAAACAAAAACAAGCGTTTGTTCGATTTATTACAATCAGTTTAACTTAAACTTAATTCGAGCTTTAATTAAAGATTTAATTCAAGCTTGCTCTCTAGCACTGATTCAAATATTATCTTAAAGCATTATTGTCTTAAGCCATTTGATTTTGATCCGTCTCATTTATTAATTTATGCTCTAATCTTTGACCTACAGTATGATAGCGACGATCAAAGTATACCAAGCTTTGATCCTGATGGCTTTGAGTGATGGCGACCACACGACACATAAACACACTGTGGGTGCCCACTTCCTGAACCTGCTCTATTTTACAATCAAAACTGACCAATGCATCCTCTAAAATGGGCGCACCCGTCACTAATGTCGTCCATGAGCCCTGCTTAAAGCGCTCAACTGAATCTAATTTGGAGGCAAACGCATTGGATATAGGTTCATGTTGGGCACTAAGCACATTAACGCTCAAAACCTTATTATCAATAAAGTGCGCATGTGATCGAGACGTGGTATTCATGCAGACCAATAAAGTTGGCGGCGTGTCTGTGACGCTACAAACCGCAGAGGCAGTAAACCCATGTACCCCAGCATCTCCGGCTGTGGTGACGACATTTACTGCAGTCGGTAACAATGACATGGCGTCCCTAAAATGCGTGGCTTCAATCATGATTAGCATCCTACGTTTAGTTTATTTATCTATATAGTACTTAATAGGTAGGACTTATGCGAAAATACAATTTCACGGCTTTAAAAGCGACTGGTTATTATTTATGGTGCGTCTGGCTCTACCTTCAGAGGATTCATAAATATTAACCAGTTGCCATAATCTCTACTCGTGCGTAAGTCCTACTATAATAGAAATAGAATAGGTTCTAGGATTATTTTGCTGTTAATTCATCACGAACGATTTTGGTACCAGCACTTAACGCTTCTAGCTTGCCACGCGCCACTTGACGAGACAAAGGGGTCATACCACAGTTAGTTGACGGATATAGCTTATCGGCATCCACAAATTGCAGCGCTTTACGCAGCGTACTAGCAACCTCTTCAGGGGTCTCAATAGTATTGGTTGACACATCGATAGCGCCGACCATCACCTTCTTACCACGTATCAATTCGATCAAATGCATCGGCACTTTTGAGTTATGACATTCTAGCGACACGATATCAATGTTCGACTGTTGCAGCTTAGGAAACGCTTGCTCATATTGACGCCACTCTGAACCTAGTGTTTTTTTCCAGTCATTATTGGCTTTGATACCATATCCGTAGCAAATATGCACTGCCGTCTCACATTTGAGACCTTCAATAGCACGCTCTAAAGTAGCAATACCCCACTCGTTGACATCATCGAAGAACACATTAAAGGCAGGCTCATCAAATTGGATAATATCAACGCCAGCGGCCTCTAACTCTTTGGCTTCTTGATTAAGGATTTTGGCAAATTCCCATGCCAGTTTTTCACGGCTTTTATAATGGTCATCATACAAGGTGTCAATCATGGTCATCGGACCAGGTAGTGCCCACTTTATCGGCTGATCGGTTTGCGCACGTAAAAATTTAGCATCCTCAACAAATACCGGCTTGGTACGACTCACCGCACCAACGACAGTCGGCACACTTGCCTCATAACGGTTACGAATTTTGACCGTTTCACGCTTTTCAAAATCTACGCCATCCAGATTTTCAATAAAGGTGGTCACGAAATGCTGGCGGGTTTGCTCACCATCACTGACAATATCAATTCCTGCTCGTACTTGTTCCTGTAGTGATACCCGCAGTGCATCTTGCTTGGCTTCAATCAGCTCATCACCCTCTATTTTCCATGGTGACCAAAGCTTTTCAGGTTCTGCAAGCCATGAAGGTTTTGGTAAACTGCCAGCGGTTGAGGTTGGTAATAATAGGTTAGTCATGTTTGTTTATTCTCTTTATTTAGCGTTGCTTTTTAAATAGCGTCACTGTCAATTTATTTCGTAACGTTGCAGGTTAGAGCGGTTTAGCCCTGATTGCCGTGGATATCCTTGACCGTGGACGGGATTGCGAGCGCTCGACTAGAGGGGGTCGCTCGAATGTTGGAACGACTCTAGACTTAGCGCTCGCTCCCGTCCGCTGTCAAGATAGGAACAAAAAGCAGGATTAGCTACGATGTTATTGCAATAGTACATATTGAATGAGCTAACTAGGCAATTTGTGGTTCAATAGATTCATCTTCAACGGTTTTTTGTTGATTCTCTTTATTAAATGGCTTAGTGATATCAAAGCTTGCTGCCCACTTATCAAGAATGTCTTTATAAGGCTTAATAAACGTCTCCTCCGTTAACTTACCCTGCTTCACGGCAAGCTGGCTACGCTCTTCACGATCATAGTCAATTTGAGTGTGTGAATAATCTTGATAAGTGAGGCTCGGTTGAAATACCTGAGCAGCACTTGAGTTGGCATTATAAATCTCGGGACGATAGATCTTTTGGAAAGTCTCCATCGTCGCAATCGCACTTATGAGCTCAATATCAGTGTAGTCACGAAGCAAGTCACCGGCAAAGTAAAACGCTAAAGGTGCCACACTACCCGCAGGCATAAAGTAACGAACCGTTAAACCCATTTTGTGGAAGTAGTCATCCGTTAACGAGTATTCATCTTGTCGGTACTCAACCCCCAATACTGGATGCTGGTTTGTCGTACGGTGATAGGTCTTGCTTGTCGATACGCTAAGACATATCACTGGTTGTTTATTAAAGTGGGCTTTGTAAGCCTCAGAGTTCACTAAATCTTGAAACAGTTTACCATGTAACTCACCAAAACTTTGCGGCGGCGGTGTACCTGGATTTTTATCAAAATGATCAAGAAGCACCACGCTAAAGTCATAATCGCGCACATAAGATGAGAAGCTATTACCAATCATACCGTCAATACGGGTATTGTATTTATGGTCAATGACGGTTGTTTTTAGCATTTCAATAATTGGAAAATTAATACCATTACCCTCGACATCCATATCGACTGAGACGATATCGACGTCAACCGTATAACGGTCTGCTGCAGGATTATCCCAATGTGCCAGCGCATTAAAACGGTTGTTTATCATCGTCAGGGTTTTACGCAGGTTGTCTTGACGTTGCTCGCCACGTGCTAAATTGGCAAAGTTAGTCGTCAATCGCGTGCTAGAGGCAGGCTGATAGTTTTCATCAAAGTGAATGGTCTTGATTGAATAGTGAAACGTGTTACTCATGGTGAATTGCACCCTTAATTAAATGATTTAAAACCAAATTTATTTTAGGTGCTTATTAAACCATGAACGCTAACATGAATAAAACGATATAACTTTAATATAAGATGAATTTTATTCATGTTTCTTGGCTTTTACTTTCTAGTTAAACTTGTGACAACTTAGCTAAACATCACATCACATCACATCAAATCAATTCAAATCTACTTAAAACAATTCAAATCAACTTAAAATCAATCTTGCTTCCTAGTGACTCATCATAAACTATACATATAGGCTACCCCGTTCTCAACTGATTAAAATTCAATGTAGGCTGGTGCTTTTAGCCCAGCAGATGATGAAAGACCTTTAATCAAAACTGCTGGGCTAAAGCTACAGCGTATGTCAATAGTTGAAGATAAGGTTATATTTATAAATAGGCAGTTAAAAGTGTGTGTAGTCTAATTGTTATTAAATAAACATTTTGAAACGAATTTAAAACAGTCCTACTGTCATAACATTGGGTGTAGTATGTCAACATAGTGATTCTTCAAACCCTTCTATACCTTCATATTTAGCTTAAGACCCCTGCTCCTATATGCCGTCAACCTTTATTCAACCTTCTAATTTCTCAGACTATTTATATAATCGAATAGGCTATTGTTTGTTTTTAGATATCGATGGCACGTTGGCGGATTTCACGATTAATCCTAAAGCCAGTTTTATTCCAAAGACGACATTAACACTATTGCACGATATTCAACGTCAGGGCATGCCAATCGCTGTGGTAACAGGACGTAGTCTCGTTGAAGCTAGGCAAATGCTCTCTCCTCTTCAACTACCGATCGCCGCAACGCACGGTTTAGAGGTATCGCTCGAAGGTGGTCAGTATTTTAACGAAGCGAATGATGCCAATGGGAAAGTAACTACCGGATTGCCGCTTAATATGGAAGAGCTAAATGAAATTAAGCAGTCCATACTCCAATCTTGCCAGCCTTACACAGATTTTACCATTGAGCAAAAGCCCTACTCTTGTGCCCTTCATTATCGACAAAACCCATCATTATCTGATGTCGCTTATCGTCTTATGTCAAATCTTATCGAGGACTATCCTAACTGGACATTAAAACAGGGCAAATATGTATGGGAAATTGTACCTAAAGGGGTTAATAAAGGCACTGCTATATTGAGCTTATTGTCCCATCTGCTATCTAAGGCATCCAAGCCGCTCTGCCCTATCTTTATAGGCGATGACATAACCGATGAAGCTGGATTTAAGGCGGTGCAACAGTATACATGGTTAAAAAAGGACGGTAATAAAGTTGATAATTTACCTAAACACAATATCCCTAAAGCGGGTATCGGTATTAAGGTCGGCAGCGAGCCAACAACTGCCCGTTACTTTGTTAAAAATATTAATGAGGTAGTTCCGCTTCTTGAATATTTTTTGGGTATGAATCAAATAAATTACCCAAATCTAAATTATGTGCCAAACACTAATCCTAAATTTTTAAAATAGGTCATTTAATAATCAATGAGACAAAATATATGAGCCGCTTAATCGTTTTATCAAATCGGGTAAAATTGCCCGACAATAATCCGATGGCAGGCGGACTTGCCTTAGC
Source organism: Psychrobacter sp. CX5 (assembly GCF_057621535.2). Lineage (NCBI taxonomy): Bacteria > Pseudomonadati > Pseudomonadota > Gammaproteobacteria > Moraxellales > Moraxellaceae > Psychrobacter > Psychrobacter sp. CX5. The sequence goes on from NZ_CM177735.1 coordinate 3,125,377, forward strand.
GATGCATGACGTATTGAAGGAAAACTCTGGTATCTGGATGGGCTGGAATGGCTATATCATTGATGAAGATCATAATGTAGACCACAAAGACTTAAATTTTACTGCCTTAAATTTTAGTGAATTAGATACTAGTCACTCAGAATTGCAGTGTGAAAAAGGACAGTTGTCTAAATCAAAGCTGACGTATATGACGACCGCCTTAACGTCTCATCAATATCAGCATTATTACTGTGGGTTTGCTAACAATGTCTTGTGGCCCCTGTTGCATGAGCAAACCGATTTGATGAGTCAGGCTCCACATGATTATGACGGGTATCAATCTATAAACCGTCTTTTTGCCAAGCAGCTTAGTGACGTTTGCCAACCCGAAGATGTGATATGGGTGCATGATTATCACTTTTTAAGTGTGGCCTATTATTTTCGACAGTTGGGTATGCGTAATCGCATCGGATTTTTTTTGCATATTCCTTTTGCGCCCCTAACGTATTGGCAACAGTTAGATAAAAGTGTAGAGCTGATTGAGCATCTCGCCCACTACGATATAGTTGGCACGCAAACTCATCATGACAATTCCAACTGTCTTGATGTGTTTAAACATTATCTAAAGAAGCAGTTGAGTACTCCGTTTAATAGCCAGTTACAAATCAGTGTTAAGGGTAGAGGTGTAAATACAACTGGAAAAGCGCAAACTTTACTAAATTTAAATCTTAAAAATACAGACAACAACCCTCATTGTCTCATCGTCAAAACTTACCCTATTGGCATTAATGTTGCTAAAATTCAGCAGCAAGTTCATCATTTAAATGTTCTAGCCACTCTTCATAATAAGAATAAAAAATCAACTGAGCCAGTTGATCAGTCTGTTAAGCAAATAATTGCCGTAGATCGTATTGATTATTCAAAAGGGTTATTGGAGCGGTTTACATCGTATGCTGATTTTTTACAGCAATATCCACGCTATCAAAACCAATTAAAATTTTTACAAATTGCTTGCCCTAGTCGTTTGGACTTGCCTGCGTATCGGTATTTATATGAACAAGTTAGACACACCGTACAGCATATTAATCAAAAGTTTTCACCCTCTAAACATACTTTTGCGAGCAAACAAACGACAAATAGCAGCACAGCAGATGAGTTTCATAATAATAATGACACTATTGACGCACATGATATTAATAACACTGCGAATAAAAGCACCCATTGGCAGGCGATTACTTATAGTGAAAAGGTGTTAACCCATAAAACATTAATGACTGAGTTTTGGCACAGCGACATTGGGTGGGTAAACTCGCTAAAAGACGGTATGAATCTAGTGGCTAAAGAATATATTGCCGCCCAAAATCCAGATAATCCTGGTGTATTGGTACTGTCTTGTTATGCAGGTGCTGCCGAGCAGATGCAAGATGCTGTCATTATCGACCCTAAAAAACCAGATAGCGTCATTCAAGGGCTTAAAACAGCTTTAGAGATGCCGTTAGACGAGCGTAAAGCCCGTCATGATAAGTTGCTGAAAGGGTTAAAACAGCATACTTTACATGACTGGCAACAAGCTTTCTTAGATGACTTATATGGGTTAGAAGAGGACATGGTTTCCTAATTCAAAGTACCTTGAATTATGTTCCTTAAATTACGTACCGTGAATATAGGGTTTCTATACCAAAGAACCTACACAAAAGGGCATTGATAAAGAGCGTATTGAAAAGGTTATTAAATATCAAAAAAGTTATCACTACGTTTTGAGAGATTATAAAAAATTATAAAAAAAGGAAATTATATGTTCCCGTTAGAGACTGAAAATTCGATATTAGAAGACATTAAACGGGCTATAGCTGAGTGTTGGCCTGCCCGCGAAAACGGTATAAACACATTAACGATGACCGAAGACAATCGCATGGATATACTAAATATCTTAGTTGCCTATGCGCATAAAATCCCCCACCCTGCTAGCGGTTTTAGACCTAAAACTAATCAAGATAAAACTGCAGATGTTAATAATCGTAATATTAATGTTGCACAATCGCAAACCTTACTACGTTGGCAAATATTGGCGTATGTATCAGGGATTGATTTAACCCTTGCTAAATGGTTTGAATCGCATTTGGATGCCTTAAGCATCTTAAAAGAAATTGGCTTTGACAAACCCGCTCAAGGTCTTTGGGCAGTCTGGGCAGCAGAAGGTTACCCTGACCCTATCCGCTATCAACAAGGCAAAATCAGTGGCACAAAAGCATGGTGCTCTGGCGCCAATATCGTCAACCATGCGTTAATGACTTATCGTGATGATAATGGTCAATCACAATTATTAATAGTCGATATGCATAAAGACGGTGTAATGCAAGAAGGCCAAGAAGGTATTACCATTAACAATAGTGAATGGCAAGCCGTAGGAATGCAGGCAACCGATACCGCCACTGTTCAGTTTAATCAGGTACCTGCCACCAATGTTGGGGCAGCTAATGAGTATCTAGAACGTGCAGGATTTTGGCATGGCGCAGCAGGCGTTGCCGCTTGCTGGTACGGGGCAACATTGGGCATAGCTAAATATCTAATACAGTCTTATCAGCATAAACCAAACGATTATAAAGCCATGTATTTGGGGCAAATTAGTACAGCATTGGCAGTCACTCAACAGTATTTTTACCATGTGGCTGAGTCAATGGATAGCCAACCTAGCCTTAGTCACGAGCTTGTCATCCGTCAATTAAGAGCAAACGTTGAACTGCTCGCAAGACAAGTATTAGAGACCGTCGGACAAGCGTTAGGGGCAGCACCCTTTTGCCGTAATGCCCACTTTGCTAGATTATCAGCAGATTTACCGGTGTTTATACGTCAAAGTCATGCGGCATTCGACTTACAAAGAATCGGCGAACTGGCAAGTGAGCTTAGTGAGCATAACCATCAGTCGAGCACTAATGCGATCAGTACTTTAGTGAACGGGCAGGATACCATATGGCAACTTTAAACTCTGATAATGAGAAAAATCATCCTATAGTTGGTGATCGGGTTATCGAAGGCGACGGCACCAGTCAAGAGGCTTGGAGGAATTGGCAAGGGTTACATGACCTCCCCCGTTTAGATATCACTAAGCGCTTTGCCCCCCATCAGCGGGTGTGCGTTTTTGCCCCTCATCCTGATGATGAAATATTAGGCTGTGGTGGATTACTTCAACAATTGGTTACCAATGGCAATTCCATTATCCTAGTTCATGTGACCAATGGTACTCAAAGTCATCCAGAGTCAACGATTTATCCACCAGAAAAACTAGATATTATCCGCCCTCAAGAGAGTCTTGCAGCAATACAAGCGTTAGGTATTTCAAACCAAGTGACCACTATTGCACTTAACTTAACGGATGGGGATGTCTTTAACCAACAAGCACTATTCCATCAAAAGCTCGCTGAATTTATTCAGCCTAATGATATTTTGGTCACGCCTTTTATTCATGATGGTCATCCTGACCATGAAGCCACGGGACAAGTGGTCGCTACCTATGCGAAACATCATCATTTAGACTGTTATCAAGTCTTAATTTGGGCTTGGCATTGGGCGAAACCAAACGATAGTCGCATACCTTGGCATAACGCTATTCGAGTTGACTTAGACGCTGAACAGTTACACCGTAAAGTTCAAGCGATCCACTGTTTTGAAAGCCAGATTACGGTTGATGAGAGTACCGGCAATCCGCCAATTTTATCTGCTCAAACTATCGCTAGAATTAGCCAGCCATGGGAAGTATATTTATATGAGCCACAACTCTAAATTGACTGAGTCGCCAATACCTATGAAACCGACACCTTTAAAACCTACTAATAAGCATACCGTTGCACAAAGTACATCAGCAGATAATAGCCAAAACTTTAAAAACAAAGTCAATAATCAAAGTAATTGCCAATCCAATAGCCAATCCAATAGCCAAACTGACACTGACCAAACTGATACTTATTCAGAATCGTATTTTGATGCGTTATATAGTGACAATACTGATCCATGGCAGTACCAGACACGCTGGTATGAAAAGCGCAAACGGGACATTTGTCTATCGGTACTGCCTCAAGCCCAATATAGCAGTGCTATTGAGTTAGGCTGTGGTAATGGGGTGTTTAGTGAATTGCTCGCGCAGCGATGTCAGGCACTGCTCAGTATTGATGGCAATAACAATGCGGTGCAACTTGCACGGCAGCGATTACAGAACTTATCCCATGCTAAGGTAATACAAGGGGTTATTCCAAAGGTATTGAATCGTTTAGAGTCAGCAATTTTGGAGGCTTTTCCTGATGCTTTACCTATTGTAGACGAACCTTCATCAACTCGTTTAAACACTAGCAACCACTCCTTCAATCACCCCTTCGACAAGCCCTTCAATCACCGCTTCGATTTGATTGTCATTAGTGAGATTTTATATTATTTGGCACCCGATGATATCGATACGGTTATTGAATGGATTAAGCAAAATCTTGCAGTCGGTGGCACGCTGTTATGTTGCCATTGGCGTTATGATATTGATGGCTTTGAGATGAATGGTGATACAGTGCATCACCGTTTACAACAAGCTCTTAATTCTGCCAGCCATAGTAAAGACTTGAAACCGTCTGAACCTCATATTGAACTAAAATCTGAACCTAAAACTCAGCTGGAACCTAAATCAACCTTTACGCATCAAACGCAACTTGTTGAACGTGATTTTTTATTAGATGTCTGGATTAACTCACCACAGTCAGTTGCCATGCAAGAGAACCTTGTATGACAGCTATCAAAATTGCAATTGTTATTCCTGCGCACAATGAGGCGGAAACTATAACGGACTGCTTAAACTCAGTACAAACCGCCATTGAACAACTGCCCGCCTCAATTAAGGCTTTTCCGCTGGTGGTGCTTGACAGTTGCACCGATAACACGCTTGAGTTGGTTCAAGCTGCTGAGGTTAAAAATATTAGCTGTGAGTATCGCAATGTAGGACGGGTACGAGATACGGGTATTCGTCATGCTATCACTCAAGGTGCGACATGGATTGCGTGTACTGATGCAGACTCGGTCGTGCCTTCAAATTGGCTAGTAAAACAAATTGATCATATTACTCGTTTAAATGCGGATATGATTTGCGGCGTTGTTAGTATAGATAGCTGGGCACATTTAACGCCACAAACTCGAAAAGATTATATCGCTCATTACCAAGATACGATGGATCACCGCCATATCCATGGGGCAAACTTAAGCTTTAAAACCGATGCCTATCAGGCTGTTGGCGGTTTTGCGCCCCTACCATGTCATGAAGATGTGTATTTGGTTAAACGGTTTGAAGCTCAAGGATTTAATATTATCTGGAGCAATCAAGTCCGTGTTCTTACCAGCAGTCGCCTGCAAGCTCGCGCCCAAGAAGGCTTTGCAGCATTTTTAGTCAATTTAGAGCAACGTCATGTGAAGTAAGCGGCTTTAAACCACTATTTTAAGTATTGAAAGACTATGTCATCATTACCAAAACAATGATATAAAAGCTCTTAAGTAACTCGTACAAAGTCTGTTAAACATTTAAAACTTAACCATAATACAGTGACTTTGAGAATGAAGAACAACCCTCACTTAAGACCTAAAGGCGCAAGCTATGAACAACAATGACAATAAATACAATGAATACGCCAAAAGTGAAATTCGTGAGTTTTTTTATAATGACATTCCAACATTCCCCTTTAAAGTGTGTTCTCAGCCAAATTCTATACTGAATGTGACCAATCGCAGAACAATGATGCAACTGTGTCGCACACTACGCACAATTGCACTATATGATCGCTTAGAAGAGTTTTTTCGTAATATTTCAGAAGACCCTCATCATGAAAACCTAAATGACTTTGAAAGAGAAATTGTACAAAGCGAGGGCTATAAAACCTTTTTGTACCTGCATGACTTACGCTACGATATCTTGGAGCGAAACGTTAAAATTCATACTTGGGAATATTTACACCAAACAAATTACATGACTGATGATAATATAGACGAGTTTGGTGAGGTCGCTTTTGTGCCGTTTTTTAATGAAGAAGAAGATGATGAAAGATTTAACATACTGTACGGCTCTAGGAATTCAGACGCACGGTTCTACATTGCATTTATATATTACAGTAAGTGGCATCAAGTCGTTGTGACCAGACGCTCTGGGAAACACCTTTTTCTCACGCTATCGCAGATCATGTCTTATGATTATAAAGACTTCGATATCCATCAGTCACGCCGGGAATCTTTAGAAAATCATAAGATTAAACTTCCTGATAACCCAGAAACCATCAAGTCCCTAGTCAGCATGATTGGATTGCAAGGCGTTATACTGCCTGCTTCGGTTTATGAATCAAAAACAAAATGTTAGAGTATTTTATGCAATATCTATTCTTTTAACCTTCCCAATATACTTAAACCCCCCCCCTTATAATTTTATCAAAATAAGTGTTAAGTTGACGCTAATGAATTTAGTCAAAAGATCTATTAAAACGGTTACGGATTGTTATCAAAATTTGACAGGATATTTTTATTTGTTACTATAAGTGCCTTATTTTTTGCTCTATTTTATCAAGTATTTATCGTTACAAATTTATCTTATACAGGTTTGCAAGCTTAAAGCCCCCTAAGTCAAGATTAGTAATACTTAATGCTTTGATACTACTGATTCGCTTAATCAGCACTACTCTAGCTTCATAAAATTTTTAAAACGGTCTGATTTACCGATGAGACCTCTTTATCAAACTCAGCATTAGCTTTCGTTATAACGAGCGCTAAGGCTCAATACAGCCTCAATTTATGACTTAAAGCTACTCTAATATTGATAAAGGTAGTAAATATCAGCAAAACGGCTTTGCTTGAATTTTATCAACTTTACATAGGACAATATTATGAGTATACATCCTGATAAAATCCCCAAACCCCTCATTGATCGTTTTCGTAAGCGTCTCTATACCACTGACCATGAGGTCGGCGAGAATAATATTGAAGTTCTCGGTATGGACATTCATAACCCTGTATTTGGTATTTCTGCGTTATTAGTATTAGGTTTTATTATTTTTACATTGGCAATGCCAGAGCTTGCCAATACGTGGCTCAATGGTGCTAAAACATGGGTAGTTAATACATTTGACTGGTTTATGCTCGTTGCCAGTAATCTATTCGTGCTTTTTTGCTTAGCACTCATTGTGTCTCCCTATGGGAATATTCGCATCGGCGGTATTAGGGCCAAACCAGAATTCGGACGCTTGTCTTGGTTGTCCATGTTATTCGCCGCTGGTATGGGTATTGGCTTGTTATTTTGGTCAGTATCTGAGCCTTTGGCCTATGCGAGTGGCTGGTTTGGGACGCCTTTGGGGGTAGAAGCTGGTACGCCAGAAGCGTTCAAAGCGGCGATGGGTGCGACCATGTATCACTGGGGACTACACCCTTGGGCTATTTATGCTACCGTCGGTTTATCCTTGGCATTATTCACCTTTAATTTCCGCTTTCCACTTACAATACGTTCCGTTTTTTATCCGTTATTTAAAGAAAAAACATGGGGCCTACCTGGTCATATCATCGATACCGTGGCAGTCTTGGCGACTATTTTCGGTTTAGCGACTTCTTTAGGTTTAGGCGCCAAGCAAGCGGCTACTGGTCTTGAATATTTATTTGGTATCAATTTGGGTGGCAATGCCTTAGAGATGATTATTATTGCCGTTGTCACTATGCTGGCCACCATTTCGGTCGTTCGCGGCTTAGACGGCGGTGTCAAAGTGTTATCTAACTTCAATATGCTAGTGGCGATGATATTGTTGTTATTTGTGTTCCTAGTTGCCAATCCGTTACAGTTACTCTCAAAAATGTTTGAGACTGGTGTCAACTATGCCTCTTACATTTTGCCTTTATCAAACCCTATTGGGCGTACGGATACTGACTTTTATCATGGCTGGACCATCTTTTATTGGGCCTGGTGGATAAGTTGGTCACCTTTTGTCGGTATGTTTATCGCCCGTATCTCGAAAGGCCGTACCGTTCGTGAGTTTTTAACCGCGGTGATGGTCGTACCAACAGTTGTAACCTTGATATGGATGACTGTATTTGGTGAGACAGGTCTTAGTCAATACAAAAATCAGATCGGAGAGCTATCTGGAGGAGTTACTGATGCCTCCTTAAGTTTGTTCCAGATGTTAAGCAACTTACCCTTTGCCACGATTACTTCTTTAATTGCCATTGTATTAGTGCTGGTCTTTTTTATTACCTCATCTGATTCGGGCTCTTTGGTGATTGATACCATGACTGCCGGTGGTAAACTTGAAGTGCCTGTTGGACAACGTATTTTTTGGGCAGTTACTGAAGGTTTAATTGCCATTGCCCTGCTATATGGTGGTGGTGAGGCTGCACTAACCTCTCTTCAATCTGGGTCAGTGAGTACTGGTCTGCCCTTCACCTTTGTACTGTTAGTGATGTGTGTGAGTTTATTCTTAGGATTAAGACGCATTTATAAAGCGCGCGAATGGCTACTTGATGAACTTGAAAAGTATTAGCCCTATCGCTTTATAAACTGATGACTTAAACTGACCACATTAAACACATACAATTTAAAACGCATTCTATTGTCTATCAGACAGTAGAATGCGTTATTTATTTTAAAATAGTCATAAAGTACAGACCCTAACTTATCGTTATCTATTAATAAGATGTTATGAAACAAAACCTTGAAGCCAATAGTCTGACTCAACGTACTCAATATATAAGAGTATTTTTAATGGGTATTAGTGCTTTTGTGATGAATACCACCGAGTTTGTTCCTGTGGCTTTATTAAGCGATATCGCTCAGGACTTCTCTATTACTACCGCTGAGACAGGATGGATGCTTACCCTCTATGCGTGGATAGTGGCCGCCATGTCACTGCCCCTAATGCTACTGACTAAAAATCTTGAGCGAAAGCGTTTGTTACTCGGTATCTTCGCCTTATTTATTATCAGTCACGTATTATCAGTGGTTGCGTGGAGCTTTAATGTACTACTGATTAGCCGAGTGGGGATCGCTTTTGCCCATGCTATATTTTGGTCAATTACCGCGGCCATTGCGATTCGAGTCGCTCCTGAAGGCAAAAAGGCGTTAGCGCTAAGCGTTGTCGCTACTGGGACGTCACTGGCTATGGTTTTGGGTGTGCCGTTAGGGCGAATGATAGGACAATGGTACGGGTGGCGAACCACGTTTGGAGGTATTGGCGTTATTGCGCTGCTCGTCTTTATACTGCAAGCCAAGCTGTTACCTCCCCTGCCTAGTCAGTTTAAAGGGTCATTTAGCAAAGTACCTGAACTGCTTAAAAATCCATTGTTAGTGTGTTTGTATGTTTTAATCTTTTTGGTCTTTACCGCACACTATACTGCCTACTCTTACATCGAACCCTTTATGCGTGACATAGGGGCTATTAGTGAAAATGTAGCGACCTTTGTCTTGTTGCTCTTTGGCGGGGCGGGCATTATTGGGAGTATTATTTTTAGTCGTTTAGGTGATAAGCATGACACCTCACTAATGATCTCATCAACTATTATTATGCTATTGTCGATGCTGAGCTTAATGTATGCGGTATCATCAATATGGTTATTTAGCCTTAATGCCCTTCTTTGGGGAACAGCGCTCATGCTCCTTATTATTTCAATGCAAGCCAAAGTATTAATGGTTGATGAGCATGCTCAAGATATGCTGATGTCTATGTTCTCAGGTATTATTAACCTAGGTATCGGAGCTGGTGCATTGATTGGTGGCTATGCAGTCACTGGATTATCCTTATCAAGTATCGGCTATGTTGGGGCGGCTATCTCAACTATCGCTATTGTACTAATGATTTATACTATCAATCGCTTCCCTTCTATACGTTAAGCGCCTTTGTTATAAACCAAACATGATTAAGATTATAGCTTGGTATAGACGCCATTAGCATAAGTTCTACTAAACGCTTAAACATTCGTTGACTGTTGTATGACGCCGCATTTTTTATTAAGACCCTTATAGAATAGCATGATAAATAAGTTTTGAGCGCCTACCCACTAATGAGAAGGTGACTTTTTACTCTAAGCCTGTTTCAAAGTCTAAAATTTAACGGATCCATTTTTACAATTATGACGAATAAACGCTGTTAAATTGCTATAGACCTCGTAGACGTTATTAGGTAAATTTATGGTTAGCAAAACTTGTGATCATATAATTTTATGGAAAAACCTACTTTTTCTTAATACCAATTAACTCCCTTAAACCAAAAACTCCTTAGCAAAGCAGTTTTGGATTTTAAAATATCATTTGGATGTTCAAATTACCTTTATCTTAATTGTTTAAACGTGCCAAATTACTATCAATGGTTTAAATACTAAGTGATAGGTATATGTATGGTTCGGCTTTTGACAAGGGAACTTTTACCAGTCCTATATTAGGAGAGTGACATGCAAAATAGTCAATCAGCTACTAAAAATCTTGCGAATTCTAACAACTCTTTCATTGCTAAAAACAGCATTATGATTGGGTTATGCTCCTCAATTCTTATGTTAACGGCTTGCCAACCTAAGGCAAATAATGCAGAGGATGCGAAAGCGGCTGTGACAGTAGATCAAACAGATAACACCGCAAATGATATGGCAAAGTCACCCGAAACTGCCCCTGACAATGGACATCACTTCCAGAGTGAGCATACTGATGAACATCATATGCAAATGACAGCAGATGCCAATGCTAGCGAGTTTGAGCATGCCTATATGTCTGGTATGAATAAAATGCATGATGGCATGATGGCTGGGATGATGGCCAATGATGCCGATGTGGCCTTTGCCAAAAGCATGTTACCTCACCATAAGGGGGCAGTAGATATGGCAAAAGTACAGCTTAAGTATGGCAAAGATAATGCCATGCGTAAGTTGGCTGAAGATATTATCAGTGCCCAACAAGCTGAAATTCAGCAAATGCAAGACTGGCTAGAGTCTCATCCAGATACTGCTGAGCAAGACTATACTCCAGCTATGCAAAAGGCCTATCATGACAGTATGCAGTCTATGCACGATGAAATGATGAAAGGTATACATAGTGATGACCCCGATATGGCCTTTGCGATGGGCATGTTGTCTCATCATGAAGGCGCGGTCGCAATGGCAAAAGTGCAACTTGAATATGGTAAAGACAAAGCAATGAGGAAGCTGGCTCAAGATATCATCAATGCTCAGCAGTCGGAGATTGAATTAATGCAAAATTGGATAGCATTACATTCTTAATGTATAATCCTTAGCCTGTTATTAAATTCTATTTATTCAGAATCAAACCACTTGATAGTCTATCAAGTGGTTTTTTTATCAGTGTTTAAGCATTATCGTAGATTCACTTGGATTAGGTTTGCTATGACTTTATTTTAAACGATATTTTTTTTTGCACCTCGTAACAAAGAAAAAGCAGCCACCTAATTAGGTGGCTGCTTTTTAATTTAAGACTCTAAAGTCTAATGATGTCAAAGCAAGCTACATAGATTAACCAGCTTGGTTAACATCATAACGATCGGCCATCATCACTTTGTTCCAAGCGTTCACGAAGTCTTTGACGAATTTCTCTAAGTTATCGTCTTGTGCATAGAGTTCAGCATAAGAGCGTAAGATAGAGTTTGAACCAAAGACTAAGTCAACACGAGAGGCTTTCCACTTCACATTACCAGTATTGCGCTCACGAATTTCATAAACTTGAGCCGCTTTATCGATTGAATCAGACGTGTGTTCTGACTTAACAGGATGCCATGTATAGCTCATATCGGTCAAGTTTACGAAAAAGTCGTTGGTTAACACACCTGGACGATCCGTGAATACCCCATTTTGGCTATGCGCATAGTTGGTATCAAGAACACGCATACCACCGATTAATACGACCATTTCAGGAGCAGTTAAGCCCATCAACTGAGTGCGATCTAATAGCATCTCTTCTGGAGATACGGCATACTCTTTCTTAACCCAGTTACGATAGCCATCATGTAAAGGCTCAAGGTCAGAGAATGAATCAACGTCTGTCATCTCATCAGTGGCATCACCACGGCCTGGTACGAATGGTACTTTGATATCAACGCCAGCATCTTTGGCCGCCTGTTCAATAGCAGCATTACCGCCTAATACAATCAAATCAGCTAGGCTAACTGGTTTATCAAATTGAGACTGAATACGAGTTAAGGTCTCTAATACACGTTGTAACTGTTCAGGCTCATTACCAATCCAGTCTTTTTGAGGAGCAAGGCGGATACGAGCGCCATTAGCACCACCACGATAATCTGACTGACGATAAGTACGCGCGCTATCCCAAGCCGTAATGATCAGCTCGCGTTTGTCTAAACCACTGTTTAGAATTTGAGCGCTTAGTTTAGCAATATCATCATTCGTTAAGTTAGCATTGCCCTCAGGAATAGGATCTTGCCAAATAAAGTCTTCAGTAGGCACATCAGCACCTAAGTAGCGAGACTTAGGACCCAAATCGCGGTGCGTCAATTTAAACCATGCTTTGGCGAATACTTGATCAAAGTACTCAGGATCATTATGAAATTTCTCAGAGATTTTACGATACTCAGGGTCTTTGATCATCGCCATATCAGCATCAGTCATGATTGGATTACGGCGTACACTTGGATCGTGGGCATCCACTGGACGGTCTTCTTCAGCGATGTTAACAGGTTCCCACTGCCACGCACCAGCTGGGCTCTTAGTAAGCTCCCAATCATACTTGAATAATAAATCAAAATAGCCATAGTCCCATTGTGTCGGATGAGTGGTCCACGCACCTTCAATACCACTGGTGACCGTATCGCCCGCATTACCTTTGCCTTTAGGATTACGCCAACCTAGACCTTGCTCTTTCACATCCGCAGCTTCTGGCTCATCTTCTAATAATGTGGCATCACCATTACCGTGAGTTTTACCTACTGTGTGACCACCTGCTGTCAAAGCAACGGTTTCTTCGTCATTCATAGACATACGGCCAAAGGTCGTACGAATATCAGCAGCGGTTTTTAATGGATCAGGATTACCATCCACACCTTCTGGGTTCACATAGATAAGACCCATTTGTACCGCAGCCAATGGATTCTCTAGTGATTCACGTTTGCTGTCGTCGTCATAGCGGTTCTTAGTTTCTGCTAACCATTCACGCTCTGAACCCCAATAAATGTCTTTTTCTGGGTGCCAGATATCTTCACGACCGCCAGCGAAACCTATGGTTTTAAAGCCCATAGATTCATAGGCCATGTTACCAGCTAAAATGAATAAATCAGCCCATGATAGCTTGTTACCATATTTACGCTTAATAGGCCACAAAAGGCGACGCGCTTTATCTAAGTTGGCATTGTCAGGCCAACTGTTAAGTGGCGCAAAACGTTGATTACCAGTACCAGAACCACCACGACCATCGGCACGGCGATAAGTACCAGCCGAGTGCCACGCCATACGAATCATTAAGCCGCCGTAATGACCCCAATCCGCTGGCCACCACTCTTGTGAGTCTGTCATAAAATCTTTTAGATCTTGCTTAACGGCCTCTAAATCAAGCTCTGAGAATGCCTTGGCATAGTCAAAGTCAGGATCCATTGGATTGGTTTTTTGATCATGCTGATGCAAGATATCTAGGTTGAGAGTGTTTGGCCACCAATCAGTTACTGAAGACGCTTTGGTCGTGTGTGCTTGATGCATCACTGGGCATACGCCCATACTTGGACGTTCAGGATTATGGCTTTGATCCACATTTTCGCTATGAATTGTGGGACCTTCACCATTTCCTTGATCGTAAGTTGTGTTGGTGTTTGGGTTATTTTGGGTATTATCAGTATTAGACACTTTTAAATTCCTATGATAGTTTGGAGCAATTTAATGCTTTATGTTCAGTTTAGTTGAAAAAGCCCACTCCTCAGTGAGACTTACCACTAAACTTTGGGTTAAAAAGTTATTTTTATCATCGTCTTATAATCGTTACTATAAGTTCAGATTATGAATGAGGTATTACAAGAAAAGGCAAGCTTCCTCCCTTGCCTATTCCTTTATAAACAATATATACCAGACATCGTTCATAATGAACTTCATTTTTAAAAAAACCATGATTGATTAATTAAATCATCATCCTGATTTTAATATTTTATATCATATAATCGACAATTGTCCTATAATTATTTTGATTATCATTAAATTTAGGTGAAAGCTTGAATACCCGTTTGCGCACGTCCCAAAATAAGGGCATGTATATCGTGAGTGCCCTCATAGGTATTAACGGCTTCTAAGTTCATCGCATGTCGTATCACGTGATACTCATCACTAATGCCATTTCCACCATGCATATCTCGAGCTACTCGGGCGATATTCAGCGCCTTACCACAATTATTACGCTTAATCAGCGATATCATTTCTGGCGTCGCCATATTGTCATCCATTAAACGTCCAACTCTAAGAGCTGCTTGTAAGCCTAGGGCAATTTCAGTTTGCATATCTGCTAACTTTAATTGAACCAATTGAGTGGCCGCTAAAGGCCGATTGAACTGTTTTCGATCTAGCGTATATTGACGGGCAGCTTGCCAGCAAAACTCCGCTGCGCCCATTGATCCCCAAGATATGCCATAGCGCGCTTTATTAAGACAGCCAAAGGGACCTTTTAATCCTCGAATCTCTGGAAATGCATTGTGCTCTGGTACAAAAACATTGTCCATGACAATCTCACCGGTTATCGACGCCCGCAGTGAGAATTTACCGTCGATTTTCGGTGCAGATAACCCTTTCATCCCCTTCTCTAATACAAAGCCTCTTATCTCATCAAAATCGTCTTTTGCCCATACCACAAACACATCGGCAATCGGACTATTGGTGATCCACATCTTATTGCCTTTGAGCCTATAGCCACCGTCTACTTTTTTTGCACGAGTGGTCATAGAGCCTGGATCTGATCCTGAATCGGGCTCTGTTAAACCAAAACAGCCCACATATTCTCCCGAGGCAAGCTTAGGCAGGTATTTATCCTTTTGCGCCTCAGTGCCATACGCCCAAATTGGATGCATGACCAAACTTGACTGAACACTCATAGCCGATCGATAACCCGAATCGACGGCTTCTATTTCTTTTGCGATGACCCCATAAGCCACATGAGACAAGCCGGCACAACCATACCCCTCAATGGTAACGCCTAATAACCCTAACTCACCCATCTGCCGCATAATATCTCTATCAAACGTCTCATGACGGTTGGCTTGTACAATACCTGGCATCAACTCAGCTTGACAAAAGTCATGAGTGGTTTGTCGTACCATTTTTTCTTCATCAGTCAATTGGCTGGCTAACATAAAGGGGTCAGACCAATCAAAAAAAGGTCTGTGAGTGGCTTTGTTTGACATTACGGATTCCTTGTTGGTGTCAATTTGAGAGTGAATTTTAGTGGTGTGAATTGAACAAATAATGAATAGGATAGCAATGAGGAGGATAGCAATGAGTGTGCGTTAAACCCAACCTTTAATCATTAAAACCAACTCCCTATCTAGCTTTACTCTTAATGTTCCTAGTAACGTTTCTATTAACGTTCCTATTAACGTTCCTATTAATTAAATTGGAAAATCAGCTTTGAGATCGCTTTTTTAGCATATCATGTCGTATTTATGACCGTATCTGCCAGAGATTTTGCAACAATCATAAGACTAAGTCTTATTTTTGGGGTACGTTATGTCTTATCGATTATTATCAAAAATTCCTTTATTAAATAAAGTGATCATCAAAGAGCCTTTATCGTCAGGTAACAAATTATTATTTGTACTATTTGGTCTTATCGTCACCATACTGGCCTCTGCCATCAAAAGTGTCTATCAGATCTACTTCATCGATTTGCCAGATATTTATGACTTAAGTCGCTCCCAAGTCTCACTTCTTGGCGCTTTATTTGGGCTATTTGTCGGCATATTTTCCCCTTTAACAGGCTGGCTTTGTGATAAATATGGTGCCTCTACTACTATATTATCAGGCATTATCGTAGCCGTCATAGGTTTCTATGGTGTTTATACCTTTGACACACTTCCTTTATTAATAGTGTGCTTTAGTGTGCTATTGTCCTATGCGTTAACCGCCATGACCTTTATACCGTTTGGGGTATTAATTGATAGTGTATTTTCTGACAACGCTAAAAATGCAACGTATACCCTACTCGCTAATGGTACGGCAATTGGGTTTATTATATTGTCTCCACTATGGGTGTATCTAAACGGCTATATCGCATGGCAACCTATCAATGGCATACTCTCGGTCACTTATTTAATAATCCTCGTTCCCATAGGCTTGTATCTCTACCATCAATTCCCAAAACACCATCAATTTCCAAAACCTCCTAACCCTGTTGAATCAATGGATACCAGCAAGACACGACTCACACAGGTTAGTATTAAGCCCCTGTCATTTAAGCCCCTTTCATTTAAAACCTTATTACTGACACAGCGCTTTGCCCTACTCGCCTTATCCTTTGGTGGCTGTGGTATGGCAATGGCTTTTATTGACGTACACCTTGTGGCATTACTCAATACGGTTAAAGTCATTCAGACTTTTAACACAGGCGAAGCCTTCATAGCGACTAGCTTAAGTATGCTCGGTATCACAGAATTAATGGGTTCAGTATTTGTACTTGTGGCCATTAAGCGCTTTAACCTCTATGTCGTTCTGGGTGTTTTATACTTTATTAGAGCGCTTACCTTTTGGTTAATGACACTATTTTTTATCGATATTATTTATCTTATTTTACTATCTCTGTTCGGCCTCACCTATATGGGTACGGTGGTTATTAGTTCATTGTTGTGTTTGCGATGGTATGGCGCTACTATCAAAGGGAGAATGTTTGGCATGCTATTCTTGGTACACCAAATTTTTGTGTTTCTATCCGTATGGCTTGGCGGTGTAAGCTTCGATATCGCAGGCAATTATCAATACTATCTTTATGCCTTAGTTGTCATGTGTTTACTCTCAGCCATTGCCTCATTTAAACTTATGTCATTCGATTAAATAAACAGGCTACCTTCATGTTTACTCCGAAAGCCTTTCAAGAAAAAGACATGAACACTATAACGTCTTTTATTACCCGTCATCCTTTGGCGACTGTCATTGCCAATACTTCATGGGGCATTGAAGCCTGTCATATACCTATGTATTGGCAGGATGATGGCAGCCATTTAGGCTGTTTGTATGGGCATATCACTAAAACCAACCCGTTAAATGATATCACCATCCTCGAATTACCTTGGCTTGTCATTTTTCAAGATGCCGGTCATTACATAACGCCAAACTGGTATCCTACCAAAGCAGTCACCCATAAAGCACTTCCAACCTGGAATTATCAAGCAGTTCATGTCACAGGTATGGTTGAAATTTTAACGCAAACGGATTCACTCATTGATATTCTCACGAAACAGACCGCAGACTTTGAAGCCAGCCAACCGATACCATGGTCACTGAATGATACACCTGTTAATTACATTGAGGCGATGACCCGTGCCATTGTTGGCATACGTCTGGATATTACCGATATACAGGCACAGTTTAAGCTTAGTCAAAATAAAAATGAGGCAGATAAAGCGGGTATAATATCGGGTCTTAGACAACTGGGTAGCCAGAAAGCGAGTGAGATGGCCGACTTGATACGAGATAATGGATAAACAAGAATATCTATTAAATTAGGCTAACAAAATGACACCTTCCTATATAATAAAACCCTGCCATTAATCGTCCAAAGACTCTAAACACCGTCTTAATGAGTCACTATTGGGAAAGCCTGAGGCATGAGCGATATACTCTAAATTGGTATGCTGAGTCAGCATTTTTTTGGCATGTTCTGTACGATAGTAGGTTAGATATTGATGGATGGTTGTTCCTGTGGCTTGTTTAAAGGTACGCTGTAAGTGTCTTAATGAGACACCCCATTGTACCGCTAACGCCTGCTGTGAAATCTTAGATTGAAAATTGGTTTGCAAATAATCCTGTAACTCATGCACTAGTGGATGCACATGATTTCTATATTGAACATGGATTGATAATTGCGGGTCATTCGACATACGGCGTCGATACACCACTAAGTCTCTTGCAATATCTAACGATAACTCATAACTAAAATAACGCTCTATTAAATGCAATGTCACATCCAAACCTGCCGTTACTCCAGCTGTGGTGATATAATTGCCATCTTCTAGAAATATCGTA
This sequence comes from Psychrobacter sp. CX5, assembly GCF_057621535.2. NCBI lineage: Bacteria > Pseudomonadati > Pseudomonadota > Gammaproteobacteria > Moraxellales > Moraxellaceae > Psychrobacter > Psychrobacter sp. CX5. The sequence goes on from NZ_CM177735.1 coordinate 3,143,563, forward strand.
TCCCATTCAAACTGCACCTTGGGATATTTTTGCTCAATAACTCCGCGCAAACTATGATGAGTGGTGCAACGTCTGCCATCCAGTAGCTTTGATTTTGCCAACAGAATACTGCCAGTACAAATACCTACTACCAGTAACTTATTTGCACTCTGGTCCGACTTATCATCAATCGTGTTGTTTATAAGATGATTGTGATTGTTGACCACCTTATTTAACCATTGCATGCTACGTTGACTTGATGAATCGCTATAAATGGCATCATGGTTGTGACTGGCACACACCATGATAATTGAATTATTGGCAATGGATTGAGGCGGAGGTTTAATATCGTTGAATTGTAAGCCTTGATGTGACACCAAACTCGTCTCAAATCCAATAAGATGCAGTTCGATAGCCGCGCCTCTTTTGGACGCTTCATGCCACGCTTGCATCGGACCTGCCAAATCTAAAATATGCACCCCCTTATTTAATAGGAAATACACATTTAACTTGCGATGCTTTTGATGAGGATGGTTCGTTATCACATTTTGGCCTTCAAATTAAAGTCTGTTAAATAGTTAGTAGTGATTTTTGTTGGTTATTAGAGCATTCCTAAAAACTATTTTAGCACTCACATAAAATAGTCGTCATGTGATGTGGTTTAGCCCAGACAGCAGCGGTATCCTGCTGAGATGGGCGAGGTGCGGTGATTCGGTTTTGGCATGGCTACGCGGTAGCAAGAGACATGACAAACCGTATCACCGCCTCGCACAGATTAGCAGATACAAGCGGATGGCTGGATTGGCTACTTAATATACGATACCTGTGAAAGGATAAAAGCTTAACTATCGATATCGTATTTTAAAAATTCAATAAAAAGCGCGCAATCTTAAAACTGACTTTCAACAACCAGACGACTGTATTATCCAACACTCCCATTCATAATACGATGTGCTAAGAGAATCAATGAGCATGAAGGCAAAGGCAACGATAAATCGATCGAGTAATGACGGCTATAAAACAAAGCTTTTATGGTTATCAGATATTTGTTTAATTCTGGTAGCGGCACTGTGGGGCTCAAGCTATGGCGTGGCAAAACTTAGCTTGCAGTTTTATCCGATATTGGGGTTTTTAACGATTCGGTTTGGGCTTACTTGCCTTATTTTATCCCCTGTATTATGGCAATCCTTTCTACAGGATAGCACTCAGTTTAAACATACCTTCAAGATTGGTGCGCCATTAGGATTAATCCTATTCACCATTTTTATATTCGAAACTTATGGTCTATTTTATACCACTGCGGCTAACGCGGCCTTTTTAATCAGCCTGTGTCTTATTATGACACCTTTTTTGGAATGGGTGATTTTAAAAAATAGACCCTCTAATCTTGTCTTTATTTGTGCAGTGACCTCCTTATTAGGTACCTATTTGTTGATCATCGGTGCGCCTAACGGATCATCAGATTTTAGTCTGAAAATCGGTGATTTATTGATATTAATGGCGGCACTTGGACGCGGGTTGATGGTCACTCTCACCAAAAAACTGCTTAATAAACGTGCTACTGACCAAAAGCATGCTGAGATTAAACCCGTCTCATCCTTGACACTGACAGCGGTTCAATCATTGGTGGTGTTTATGGGTAGTTTGGTGTTGTTTGTGGTGAGCAGCGTTATAAAAGGAGATGAGATATTTATTCCCACTCAAGCAGAATTTTGGATAGCGACAATCTACTTAGTGGTATTTTGTACTATCTTCGCATTTTTTATTCAAAACTGGGCGGTAAAAATTGGATCACCGAGTCGGGCTTCTTTATTGATGGGCAGTGAACCGGTGTTTGGTGCTCTATTTGCTGTGCTGTTGTTTGGTGAGAAAATTACAACGATGGGCTGGATTGGCGGGATTTTGATCACGGTGTCATCGGTGATGCTGATGGTAAGACAGTGAGTAATTATTTAGCTTATTGTTTAGTTCGTCGTTTATTAGTTGGTTTAGATTACTGGTAGGTTATATTTTTGTTGAGCTAGAGCTAACCAGCTATAAACTAGGCTACGATGATGTTTGAATATAATTTAATTCATCTACTCTCTTGTTATACATATCAAGGATAACTCTAGGATCCCATTCATCCGATTCTGTTTTACCATGACCTAAAGAGGTAATAAAATTTAATTTGCCATCTTTTATATAAAATTCACATACCCAGCCTTGTAAGATTTCAAGATCGTTAGGTTTATAAAGCTCTGATTCTACTGCATAAACTAACTGATCATTGTATTCGAAATAAACTTCATTATAGAGAGTTGGCTCCTGAAATGATTCAATCTCTATAATTCTAACGCCCTTTTCAGGTTCGCAAATGCGCCAAGTCTCTGCTGACGTTTTAAACGTTTTAGTGAAGCTGTTATCTAATTCGCACTTAGAATCCTGATTCCTATAGTGTGTATTTGTCGCTTCAATTAGATCTTGATCATACTCTAATTCAAGATTTAAATTATCATCTATAACGATGTTTTCCACGGCTATATTAGCATTATTAGGCATGCCACTAGCACAACCAATCAGTGCAAAGGAGCATAGCAGAACTGTGGAATTTATTTTTTTGGTCATCGATTTAAAGCTCATTTTAAGTTTATCTTTATATATTAATAGTTTTAAGCTTTAGAAATTAGAGGCATAAAAAAATATACGAATCATGGCTCATATTCATTTTGCTTTATCGGTTACAAGGATTATAGATGTATCCAACTATATCTTCGAAATTAGATTTTACAACAAACATGCTCTCCCCTACGAATTCTAGTTGATATTTAGGAATGGCAGCCGATTCAATATCACCAAAGGTTTGCTGTAATTCAAAAACGGCATTCGAGAAAAAAGGTCGAGCTTCCCATAATTTTTTATCAATGTTGTATTCTACGGCACACTGACTAAGTGCGTCATAAGCAAACCAATAATCAAAAGCCTGCTCTTTCCCATTTAAGCCTACGAGAATATTCCCAGCACAATAAGTACCACAACCTAGACGGAACAGATAAATATTATTTCTAATCTTTTTTATAGTCGTATGTGACCATCCATATCCATCATAATCGTCCATAAAGACGCTTTCTTCGACTGTACCATCGTCAAGTATTTCGGTCTTCAAAACATAACCTTTATCGCAATATTCAATTAGATCATCATCTGTTTGATTAGAAATACAGATTTTAGTTAAATTTAATTTATTAGAGGCTTTGATGTCCTCAGTGTGTGTCTTAATAATAGTAGCATGGGCTGGATTAAAAAATACTACTACCAGACATAAGGATGATAACAATGAAAAGAAACCTACCTGTTTAATTTGTATCAGAAAATCTCTCCTGAATGGTATTAAATTGAATAAACCTAAAATTTTATATTTCCTACATATTTTAAGTTAAAATTTATATTAATTTTAATTTAATTATATATAATTTACTATTCGTATCAATTTTTTAAGTTTTAAATACTACGTGATGTGCGCTAAATTTAGAATTTTAAAATTACCTTTATTAGAGCCAGTATTAGTGTAAATAGTGGTTCAAGTTAGATTGATTTTGAGCCATTTAATCCAACAAAATCTAATATTATCGATCAAACAACGTCTTGGAGCGTTATATGATGAAATTTACACTGTTACTTGGTCTTGTAATATTACTATGTTCTTGTACCCAAGCTGCCATCCAAAAAAGAGAATTGTCTCAATCAAAATTGCTATACAATCAAGCAGATTTAAATCACAAAGAGCTAGAACTTGTTTCAGGTGAGCAATTTTCATCAGACTGCTTTATCGATAAAGAGTCATTCAATGAGACTCTATCTCCTTGGTTAATATCAAATCAAATAAAAGTAGAATCCGTAATTAAACAGGATTTAACCGAAGATGGTATTGAAGAAGCGATAGCCTTACTTCGACCGACTGAAGAGCTACAAGAATTTTGCGACTCCCCTATCCTTGACGAAATTATTTTGCTAATAAAAGATTCTGAATCAAATGAAACATCTAGTACGCAGTTGAGTCTAGAATATGCTTCAGTACCAAAGTTATATAAGACGATCAGCGGGTTTTATTTAGAGTATGAAATAGGACAGTCTATTAAATGTGACGATAGAATTGAATTTACTTTTGAAGATAATAATCTATATATTAATAATGTAAAAACTATTTGTTATAAATCATCCTTAGATATTGGTTGGCAACAGCAATCCTTTAAAAACGAATTAATCTCCCCTGACAAAGTCGACTTTATAGAAATACTTGATAAATTACGAGAGCCTTATTTTTAAGAAAAGCGATATACATTTTTATTAAATCGTACCTTAATTAGCAACTTACAATTTTGTCGTAGATAGTCGTCTTGAAATGCGGTTTAGCCTCGATTGAAGCGGATATACTGTACGGTTGAGGGAGTTGCGATGGCTTGGTTTGGTGAGGCTAGCGAAGCAGTAGACTCACCAAACCTTAGCCATCGCCTCACTCAAACGTGCAGATAGTAGCAAAAAGATACCATCTTATATGTCAACTCAAATTACTATCAAATAGTAACTTGAGGTTTGTATTTGCTTTGGTGCTTTATCACACCATAGCAAATCTGTAATAACTTTCTCATACCTGCAATCAAAGCCACTTTCTTGCATTTTCCTCTCTTCAGCAGTCGCTCGTATAGTTGCTTAACATCAGGATTGCAACTAATTGCAGATAACGCACACATGAACAACTTCGATCGTAGGTTGCCATCCCCTTTTTTACTAATACGGCTTCTTCCTTTAAAGATTCCTGACTGTATATGTATAGGGGTTAATCCAACAAATGAGGCGCATTGCGAAGCATCCTTAAAGTCTTTAGATAGGAGTAACGACAATACATTCGGTGCGACTGTCTTACCTATGCTTGGAATGCTAACTAGGTTGTCATAGCCTGACTTTAAGTCAGGATGATTACCTATGTGTTTATCTATCTTGGCTTGGATGATATCTATTTGTTCGTTATAAGTGTCTATCACTTGTTTTATAGATTGGGCGATATCGTTGTCATAGCTCTTTCTAGATTCAACTTTTTCTAGACGGTTGCTTTCTCGCTTCTTATCAGCCTTGAGCGTGTCTAAACGGTCTAGCAGATACTTGAGCTTTCTGACGTGCTCAGGTTCTGGCTCCCATGCTTTAGGGTGCCTTGTATAGGCGTATTGCGCGAGTACGTACGCGTCTTGTTTGTCGGTTTTGTGATGACTGCCGATGGCACCTGCAAATTGTTTGGCATATGCCGGATTAATAACGGCTACTGTGTAGCCTTTACTATGTAGATCATAGGCTAGGTTCTCATAGTATATGCCTGTGGCTTCCATGATGATAAGATACTCATCCGGTTTCTTGTTTGTGCTTTGCTTAGCTAGCCATTTGGTAAAGATTGCAAAGCCTTTTTCGTCATTAGTAAAGGTTTTACTGTGGGCTTTGTTTTTAACTTTTTTACCTTCTCTGTTTAGCCATGTTGCGTCAAATTTAGCTTTGGATATGTCAATTCCAACGTATACTTGATAGGTCATTTCTTTGCATTTCCCTTGTGAATACAGTGTCTCTTAGTTTTAATTTCTAAGGCACTTTGATACCATTCAATCTAAAGAAATACAGGTAGAGGGCTTTATCTTTGCGTCGAGCTCTTTGGCTATAGCGAGATCACTAGCTCACTCTACCTGCTACCATAGCTAAGGTTAACACTTATCTATGGCTTTTTTAACATACAAGCGAGATTAGCTCCAATAAACGTACCAATAAACTAAAAAAAAGAGTTGCCAGGTTATCTGACAACTCTTTTTTTAATGTTGGGTGTCGCAAGCTTCACCCAACCTACCAAACTTTTATAATGTTATTTTACTAAATCAGTAACCGCTTCTATTACGGCATCACTGGTAATACCAAACTCTTTGAATAATTCGCCGGCTGGTGCAGATTCGCCATAAGTGGTCATACCGATTACTTTGCCGTCAAGACCGACAAACTTATACCAGTAGTCAACGTGTGCGGCTTCGACCGCAACACGGGCTAAGATATTGGATGGCAATACAGACTCACGGTAAGCGGCGTCTTGCTGTGTATACATCTCAGCACATGGCATAGATACCACACGGACACCGATACCCTGCTCGCTTAGCGTTTGATACGCATCCATCGCTAAGCCAACCTCTGACCCTGTAGCAATGATAATGGCTTGAAGCTCTGATTGTTCTTTTGCCAATACATAGCCACCTTTGGCAATATTTGTCACTTGCTCGCTGTCACGCTGTTGATGCGGTAGGGTTTGACGGCTAAAGATTAAGGCGCTCGGATTATGGGATGCCAGTAGTGCTTCACGCCAAGCGGTAGCAGACTCTACGGTGTCACATGGACGCCATGTATATAAGTTTGGCGTAGTGCGTAGGCTAGTCAATTGCTCAACAGGTTGATGGGTCGGGCCATCTTCACCCAGTCCGATTGAGTCATGGGTATAAACATGAATGACGCGCTGCTTCATTAATGCGCCCATGCGGACAGCGTTACGCGCGTATTCCATAAACATGAGGAAAGTTGCTACGTAAGGGATGAAGCCGCCGTGTAAAGCGATACCGTTGGCAATGGCCGTCATACCAAATTCACGCACACCATAGTAGATGTAGTTACCATCTGCGTCAGTCTCGATACCTTTAGCGCCTTTGAATAGGGTTAGATTGGAGCCTGCTAAGTCCGCAGAACCGCCCAATAATTCAGGTAATAAAGGTTGGAAAGTGTTAATGGCGTTAAAGCTGGCTTTACGACTAGCAACGTCTTCGCCCTGCTCTTGGCATTGCTTAATGTAGTCGGTCGCTGTTTGCTCAAAGTCGCTAGGTAACTCGCCACTTAGACGACGTTGTAATTCTTCAGCAAGCTCAGGATAGGCTTTTTGGTAGGCTGCAAAGTCAGCTTCCCAGTTCTTTTGTTGAACATCGCCTTTGGCTTTGGCATCCCACGCTTCATATATTTCGTCATCTAATTCAAACGGAGCGTGTTTCCAAGCGAGCTCATCTCGGGTTAAGGCAATCTCATCATCCCCAAGTGGTGCACCATGGCTAGACGCTTTGCCTTGTTTGTTAGGACTACCGACACCGATGATGGTTTTACAAATAATTAAGCTAGGTTTGCTTGTCTCTGCTAGCGCCTGCTCAGTTGCTTTGGTAATGGCATCAGTGTCGTGACCGTCCACTTTGATGACTTGCCAGCCATAGCTTTCAAAGCGCATTTGCGTATCATCTGTGAACCAACCTTCTACCTCACCATCGATAGAGATACCATTGTCATCATAATAAAAGACCAATTTACCGAGGCCTAGTGTCCCTGCCAATGAGCATACTTCATGGCTGATACCTTCCATTAAGCAACCATCGCCTAAGAAGGCATAGGTATGGTGATCGATGATGTTATGACCGTCACGGTTGAACTGTGCAGCCAATGTTTTTTCGGCAATAGCAAAACCGACAGCATTGGCAATACCTTGACCTAATGGACCTGTGGTCGTTTCAATACCTGGGGTGTAGCCATACTCTGGGTGACCTGGCGTTTTTGAGTGCAATTGACGGAAGTTTTTAAGGTCATCAATGCTGACGTCATAGCCGGTTAAATGTAATAGTGAATAGATCAACATAGAGCCATGACCGTTTGAGAGCACGAAACGATCGCGGTTTGGCCAGTGTGGATCAGCAGGGTTATGCTTTAGAAATTTGCGCCACAATACTTCTGCAATGTCTGCCATACCCATCGGTGCGCCCGGATGCCCCGAATTGGCTTTTTGAACCGCATCGAAAGAAAGAACACGAATGGCATTGGCGAGTTTGCGTTCAGATATTGGAGTTGACATAAAAAAATCCTAGGTGTTGGTGGTCTATTAGAACTCAAAAATGAAAAGGGAGTGTAGAACGATCAAAACAATAAATAATCAATAAATAAATGAAAGAGTCATTCAAGGTTAAATGACACTTTCAAAAAATAGGTTAAATCTTAAACAGTTAATACGACTGCGAATAGGCATATCGCAAAATTAAACATAAACGTAAGGGTTTTCAAACGATAAACTACGCTGAAATTGTTTCAGCACCGCCCATATAAGGACGCAATACTTCAGGAATGGTGATGCTACCATCGGCATTTTGATGGTTTTCCATAATGGCCAATAACGTGCGTCCTACTGCAAGACCAGAACCATTTAGAGTATGCGCAAGTTCGGTCTTTTTGCCATCTTTAACACGGGTTCCCATACGGCGGGCTTGGAAGTCACCACAGTTGGAGCAGCTTGAAATCTCACGGTACGTCTCTTGACTCGGTAACCATACTTCGATGTCATAAGTGCGTTGCGCACTAAAGCCCATATCACCGGTACATAGCTTGACGACGCGATAAGGCAACTCTAATTGCTGCAAGATATATTCAGCCTGCGCTGTCATTTGTTCAAGCAGTTCATCGGACTGTTCAGGCGTGGCAATGTTCACCATTTCAACTTTTTCAAACTGATGTTGGCGAATTAGACCACGGGTATCACGGCCATGCGAGCCTGCCTCACTTCTGAAGCAAGGGGTATGCGCCGTAAACTTAAAGGGTAATTCACTCGCTTCTAATCGCTCACCGCGCACCAAATTGGTCATGGGTACTTCAGCGGTCGGGATAAGATAAAAGCCCATATCGTCATTATTAGTATGGTTGGTCAATTTGAACAAATCTTCTTCAAATTTTGGCAGCTGTCCTGTACCTTGTAGGCTGTCTGAATTTACAATATAAGGCACATAGCATTCGGTATAGCCATATTTCACGGTGTGCGTGTTTAACATAAACTGAATGAGCGCACGGTGTAATTGAGCCAGTTGACCCTTTAAGACGCTAAAGCGACTCCCCGTAATTTTGGCGGCTGTCTCAAAATCAAGTTGACCCAACCCTTCACCAATATCGGTATGGTCCTTAATATCAAAATCAAATTGACGTGGACTGCCCCACGTGCGTACTTCAACATTGTCCTCTTCAGACTCACCCACTGGGACATCGTCAGCGGGAATATTTGGAATTTGTAAGGCCGCAGTATTAATCTTATCTTGTAGCGCTTTTAGGTCTTCCTCAGCCTGCTTCATATCGCTGCTAATCGTCTGCATTTTGGCTAATAGCTCAGTGGCATCCTCGCCATTTTTCTTAAGCTGTCCGACTTGTTTAGCGCCTGAGTTTTTTTGTGCTTGCAGATCCTCAGTCTTAACCTGTAACAATTTACGCTGCGATTCAATCTCTTCCCAAAAGTCCACATCTAACTCGTAGCCTCGTGTGGCAAGCTTTTGCTTCAATTGTGTTAAATCTTGACGTAGTAACTTAGGATCTATCATGCAGCACCTTTATAGAATGACTTAGTTTTTGAATAGATTGATTTGTTTTAAATAAGTTCGTTTCTTTGATTTATGCAAAATGGTTATTTTATTTAAAATGGTTGTTTTATTCGTAATCGTTAGTTATCGGTTTTGCGCGTAATTTAAGATAAATGAGCAATTTTACAATTCGCCTATGATAACAAGACCAAGCATTTTTGACCATGTAAAAACGTCAATAAACAGTCAATTTATTTATAACATCTAATCTAAGCCTTTTATCTTCTAAACTTGCTGGGTAAACGTTTCAATTAGCCTCACTTTTCGGTAAGATAGCTTTATAATGGTGACACTAAAAATGTGACTCTACGTTGTGTCATCAAAACTTTTTTATTTAATTTATTTAATAATCTATTCTACTCGAGTAATTATATGGCTCTCTATCCTTATACCCTTCAACCTGTTGAAATCAATCTTACTGAAGAAGAATTTCACCAAGCACAATTCGAATTATTTGAACAAACAAACCCTTCATTTGGCTTAAAGAATATTAAGGTTAAAGAATGGGTGATTATGGGCATTGTGGTGATTGCCGCTATTGTTGGATTGGTATATGTCACGGGTTATTCTACTTTTATTTTCTATTTGATGTTGTTTTTGGTGGTGGCTTATCTTCTGGTTCGCACCATTGGTATGAAATGGTATGTCAAAAGAGAATTTGAAAAGCAAATGGCTGAACAAGAAATGCCTGAAGAGATGAAACAGCTGAAGCTTGGCGTGCAAAAACATGGGCTAATTATGGCCATGCCAGCACCAAATGCTGGCTTACAACCCAATATGTCAAAAGCAATGCGCGGTATGCAGATGCGCGCTGCTAATACTCAGCAGGCGGTTATTCCATGGACGTCAGTAAAAAGCTGGGATGAGACCGATGACTATATCTTTATGCTATTTGAAATGAAGGGCCAGCAAGGCAGTCAAATCATACCTAAACGTTTGCAGGCCAATAGGTTTCCTGTTGATACCGTTCGCACTCATCTGCAAGAGGTGGTGCCTATTCGCGGTTTACAACCAGAGACCCTCGGGCGTTCATAACTTTAATTTAACCTTCATAACTTTAATTTAACCTTCATAACTTTAATTTAACCTTAATAAGTACATAAGCACTTAATGAAAAATTAGAGAACAAATGTTTATTTACTATTTGTAAACGTGTCTTAACCCTACCTATTATTTTGGGTATGATGGCTATTCTATTCTAGGCATCGATAACAATGTTTGCTTAAAAATGCTCTTCATTCAAATGCTTACGATCAAATGGTTACGATGATGATGTTTATAAGTAAGCGTATATTAGCTAAGTATGAATTGGCTAAACGTTATCAAGTGATTTACCGTTGTTTTAGCTATATATGAACTTTTATTGTTAATGGTAATAAACTATCTTAAGTTTAATTTAACTTATCATAATAATTAAAACGATTTGTTTAACTTATACAATGCATTTTGTTACTATAATAACCGTCGATAGGTTATGAACTCATGACCTTTATTATTTAAATTTTATTGCACTTATAAAAACTCACTAACTTACAAGGAAAATAATTATGACTACCAATCAAATCGGTTTAGAAAAAAAAGACATGACTGCGGTTATTGACAAGCTTAACGGCTTATTGTCAAGCTATCATATTTTTTATATTAATGTACGTGGCTATCACTGGAATGTAAAAGGTGAGCACTTCTTCTCATTACACGAGAAATTTGAAGAATTATACACTAGCTTACAAGTTCAGATTGATGAAATAGCGGAACGTGTTTTAACACTTGGCGGCACACCATTACATGCCTACAGTGACTTTGCTCAGAACAGTAGTATCAAAGAAGACAAAGGTGTCTTCAACGGTAAAGAGTGTGTCAAAGGTGTAGTATCTGGTCTTCAGGCCCTTATCGAAGAACAACGTCAAGTGTCTGCAATCGCTGAAGAAGCTGAAGATCAAGGTTCTGCTGATTTAGTAGATGAGTATGTCCAAGAACAAGAAAAACTTATTTGGATGTACAATGCATTCTTAGGTTAATTAATTGATCTATAGGCTTAAATAAGCGTACAAAAAGGCCCCTTAATCAGAAGATTAAGGGGCCTTTTATTGTCATTAAATTCATCCAGTAATTACATCAGGATAAAATAAGCCCAAACTGCCACTATTATTGAGGCAATAATATTTAGAACGATGCCAACCCGAACCATTTCAGACTGTTTGATTAAACCCGTACCAAATACAATCGCATTTGGCGGTGTGGCAACGGGTAGCATAAAGGCACAGGATGCACCAATACCGATAATCAATACCAGCACTTCTGTTGGAATACCCATCTGCTCAGCAATGGCTACAAATATAGGCACCAATAATGCCGCAGAAGCGGTATTTGACGCAAATTCGGTTAGAAATATAATAAACAATGCCATAGCTAATAAAATTAAGAATAATGGCGCTGTCGCCAAGGCATGAGCCACAGTTTCACCCATTACAACGGATGCCCCTGATATTTTTAATATATTTGACAGAGCGATACCACCCCCAAACAGCATTAACACGCCCCAATCGGTGTTATCAGAGACTTGTTTCCACGAGACTAACCCTAAGCTAACGACCGCTATTGCTGCACTTAAAGCAATAATGGTATCTGTTTTAGATATCCCGAACGTATCGCCTATTTTTTTACTAAACAACCAAGCCAATACCGTTAAAACGAAGATAAGAATGGTCAATACTCTTGGCTTAGTCCAAGGAATAGCAGGGGCTGCAACAGATTTAAAATCAATGTGAAGATTCGGCTTCAGAACAAAATACATCGCACCAATTAAGGTCGGTAGTAAGACTAACACCATCGGAATACCAAACTTCATCCAATCGATGTTAGCGATACCTAACGCTTCGGCAGCGATACCATTGGGTGGTGATCCCGTTATGGTACCTAAACCACCGATACTGGCTGAGAAAGCGATGCCCAATAAGACGAACACAAAGGTACCACGATCCTTTTCTCTATCGACTTGAGTTAACATACCGATGGCCAATGGCAGCATCATTGCAGCGGTTGCCGTATTAGATATCCACATGGATAAAAAAGCAGTGGCGACAAATAGCAACATGACCGCATTAAAAAGTCGCCCTCCGGATAAGGCAATTATTTTAAGTGCAATTTTAGCATCAAGCTTTTGTACGTGAAGCGCAGCAGCTAGCGCAAAACCACCAAAGAACAGATATATTAGGGGGTTTGAGAAACTCGATAGCGCTGCTGTCGTATCAAAATCTGGTATGCCAATAATCACACCGATGACCACCACTAATATCGCGGTAATAGTGACATGTAAGGCCTCATTAAGCCACAGTGCACCAATGAATACTAATAATGCCAGTCCTTTATTGACATTGATATCAAATGGTAAAATTGAAAATAGTATGATACTGACCACCGCTGCAATCGCAGTGATAATCAATCCCTTGAAGGTTCCCTTTGGAAACGTATCTGTAAAAAGATATTCGTTGCCATCATTTGGTAAGTGGCTATCTAAATTTTCCACTGGGACTTTATTAGGTGTTGGGTTCATATTTGAGTCTGACATAGAACGTCCTTTTTAGCTAAGTTGACCCACTAACATTCAAATAAACTATAATGGTGAGACATCTGATTAAGATAAAAAATTAAACTAAAAGTGAATACGTAGTGTTTAATATATGCTACTTTATTAGCAATCTATCTTAATTGTATCCTTATATTACAAAATGTAAAAGCAAATTATTGAACGATTGATTTAAAACTGAGCTTATCATGTCAACTATTCATTCAAAGTCTTTAAAGACTAACTATCGTTTGCTGTCGCCGACATTGGCAATATTACCTTTGTCACTGTCGGTTATACCTTGGGCAATATTATGTGGCACCTTAAGCATTGAGGCTGGATTAACCAGTTTTGAAGCGCAGCTGATGTCATTGATTGTGTTTGCTGGTGCCACTCAACTCTCTGGTATTGCTATATTAGGCAGTATGGGTAGCTGGTTGGCTTTACTTAACAGCACCACTATGATTAGTGTGCGTCATGTATTGTATTCAGCAACTTATAAAGAAGAGATTACGCCTCTACCCTTTTATAAAAGAGTGCTTTTTGCATTTTTACTCACAGATGAGATGTTTGTGGTCGCTCAGGCGGAGCAACTTAAAACAGGGCGGTTTGATTATGCGTATGCAGTGATAGCGGGATTGGTGTTTTATGCGATTTGGAATATTGGAACCTTGGTGGGTATTTTGTCCGCTCATCTATTAGGTGATATTGAAAAACTTGGGTTTGACTTTGCAATAGCTGCGACCTTTATTGCGATGGTCGTTCCGATGATAAAAACGAGACCGATTGCTGTGGCAGTCATTGTCAGTGCCATCAGCGCTTATGTGTTTGAATTAATGAATATGAGTAATGGTCTAATGTTTTCTGCTCTCATGGGTATGGCGGTAGGTGGTTTTTTATCGGCTTTTGATGATAGGTCTACAGACGTCAACAACGATGACTCCGACACAAATCTAAAAACCAGCGAACCAGCTGATCTTAATACTAACGAAAAAGCAAATTTTAAAACCAGTGAAGAGGGTGATCACGCTAAACCGAGTAAGGAGCCAAAATCATGATAGCACCTTCTCGTTTTACCCTAGCGATTATCATGATGGCAGTCATCACCTTTAGCGTTCGCTATATATTCTTCACCACGTCATTTGAGATACGATTGCACCCAAAAGCAAGAAGGCTTTTGGTATTTACGGCGCCTTGTATTTTAACCGCTATGTTTATACCCATTATGTTTCAGGCGGGATTGGACGAGACATCGCATAGCCAATTGTTTAATAGTAGCTATTTTTGGGGCGGTCTTTTGGCTATTGTACTGAGTATGGTCGTACGCTATACCCTTTTGGTAATCATTATCAGTCTGTTAGGCTTCTATATTATGCGCTATTATGGATTGGCATAATGGTTTTTCACTGTCATACTATGAGGGTTGATATCGTTCACCTTTGAACCTGTATTAAAGCCTATCATTGGCTATTTAGACTAAAGTGAAATTTTCCTTCCTTAGGTTTATCAATACAGGTCTTAAATTTAATATCTATTTATGGATTCTTTTATGAAACACATTTTTTCCGCAACCGCTTTGCTAGCAATGCTTGCTCTATCTGGATGTAGCACAACCGGTACGCCTAATAATTCAGACAATACTGTGGGTACCGCAACCAATGTTGGCATGAATATTTTTAAAGCAGCTGTCGATAATACCTGTCGCAATGAGCTTGAAAAGCAAAACGCATGGCGTATTGCTCGTGTTGCTATGAACTCAGAACAAGAAGAAGCTGCTAAAACTAAAATTTGTGGGTGTGTCAGCGAAGAAGCCCCAAAACAAGTGACGGTGGTTGAGTTGACCAATGCAGCGATTGACCCTCAATATCGCTCGCAACTGGTGACTAAAGTCGTCGCAAAATCTCTTCAGACGTGTTATGCCAGCTTTACTAAATAAAGTTTTTTTAAACGTCGTAACCTCTATAGACGTTTGCAGAACTTTCACAATAAAAAGAGCCCGTTATTATTAACGGGCTCTTTTTATTTAAAAGTATATTGAATCGAAAACTTATTAACTTAGCGATAAAAGATAGTGCGGTTTAGCCCCGATTGCAGCGGTATCCTGCTAAGTTGAGCGAATGGCGTGGCTAAGTTTGGGGTGGCGACGCGAAGCAAGCGACAGCCCAAACGGTAGCCAACGCCTCGCTCAAATTGGCAGATACAAGTGGAAAGCGGGATGGGCTACAACTATTGATACAGGATACTATTGGGTTAAACCGAGGCAGCACACGCTGTATTTTGGACGTTATCTACTGGCAAAACCACTGGCAAGTCTACTGAAATAGGGGGCGTTTGACGATAGGCCAAATTGTAAGGCGCTAATTGGTCATGAAGCGTGACCACATCGCCCATGATCAATAAAGCAGGCGTGGGAAGATTCGCTGTCGCCTGCTGAGCCGTGATGCTCTCTAGCGTGCCGACTAAGATTTGTTGGGTTGGCAGGCTGGCATGACTAATAAGCGCAAAGGGCGTTTTTGGTTCACGACCCGCTTGCATTAAGCCCTGCGTCAAGCTCTGCAAACGATTAAGCCCCATATATAACACAACCGTCTGTGTCGGATCTAGCATTTCTGAGAAGTCCTCATTCGGTGCATTGGTCTTTTTATACGCCGTGATAAATTTGACCGACTGTGCGCAGTCGCGATGGGTCAACGGAATACCAGTACTACTGGCGGCAGCACTCGCAGCGGTAATACCCGGAATAGATTCAAAGCAAATCCCATGCTTAACGACAGTTTGTAGCTCCTCGCCACCACGACCAAATATAAAGGGATCACCGCCTTTTAGACGCACGACACATTTGCCAGCTTGAGCATGAGTGACTAACAGCTGATTAATATCTTGCTGAGGCAGGGCGTGATTGTCCCGTCTTTTGCCAACAAATATCTTTTTAGCCTGTGGCGAACACATATCAAGGATGTCTTGCGACACTAAGCTATCGTAAAGTACCACGTCGGCTTGCTGCATCACCCGATACGCCTTTAGGGTCAATAGCTCTGGATCACCCGATCCTGCCCCAACTAAATACACTGCCCCTTTTTGAGCCTGTTTCTGTGATGCTTTAGCAGTATACGTGTGTAGACAATCACTTAGCGTATACGAAGAGGATTGAGATGTTAGAGAAACGTCTGATAAGGGTGAAATATTAGAAAGTATTGAATCGGTCATGCTCGGCGGCGCTCCTGGCGTATAACATATAAATGGCTGAACACTGACGCCCCAAGGCAATTTAATATTGACAAAATTAACATTTGAATCAGATAATTACATTTGAGCGTCATTTCAGTGTCATTTCAGTGTCAGTACTTTATAAGCTGCAATTGATATGCCAACCGCTCATAACACCCTTCAAATCTATTAAGTTTACGCATATTCTTTAATAAGCTCATTGATTTGACCCACACATGAGCCGCAATTGGTGCCTGCTTGACATAATTTGCCAACAGTAATTGCATCTGTCGCCTTATCGTTTTTGATGGTATTAATAATTATATTTTCCCCGACTCCCATACACGCGCAGACGATTGGTCCGGGATCAACATAACCACTTGCCGGACGACCAGCCAGCAACCACTTCGTTGAAGGTACAGTACTCATATCGACAAAGCACTCATTTAGCCAATGCGTGCTCGGAAGCTGGTCATACTCTGGCGCGATATATACCGCTAGCATTAATTGCGGTTGGTCAGGTAGTCCATGTTTGCTATGCTGATTGGCGTCATTAATAACCACCATACGAAATTGTTTGGCCCTTTTATTTTCTATAAAACTGATATTTTCTATAAAACTAGCGTTAGCAATCAAGCTGTTATTACCAATTGATCTAATTTCTAAGTCAGAAGATTCACCGTTTGCTAATTCTTCAACTGAGGCGAAAAACTGTTGCCAAAAGGTTGAGGTTAACCAAGCTGAACTGACCGACTCTTTTGAAGTGGCGATATTAATTAAGATGCTGTCCTGTTGGCGACTCAGGCTCCAGACTATATTGGGTAATTCCGTTGAAGACACACCCTGCTCACTAAAGTTCATCGAAGCTGATAAAACGTGTAATTGCACCAAAACAGCGTCTAACCAATCTGGATGCACCAGCAAACGTCCAACCGTTTTCATGATTAAGGGTTTGACCGTTATAGCTGAGTTCTTGAGTTCAGGCTGCGATGAGATAGGGTCAACTTTAGTCGGTATCAATACGCCTACTCTTGCAAGATTGGCAAATGCATTGCTCCAATGCATCGGCATAAAGGCATCGCCGCTGCGCATCTCATCACTGGTTTCAACTTGCGCAATAGCGGACGTGGATGCTTTCGATTCAGTTGACGACTGTATCTCATACTCAAAAGGAGACTCAGGAGAAATGGACACAAACTGTTGATCAACGACGCCTAGAGTTTCTGCGTCCTTAGGATGTAAGGTTATGGTTGGGATGGTTTGTTGTTGGTTAAGCTTTGGTGCCAGACCAGTGCGGGTCATGGTATGCCATTGATCGCGTAGTCTACCTGTAATAAGACGTAAATTGATGGCATTATTAGCTGACATATTCGAAGACGTAGTTAACTCGTCTATATCTTTGCGGATCTGAGTGCTATTAATGGTCTGTGCTTGAGCTTTGACTTCGGTAGGGTTCAGTTTATCCTGTTTAGAGGTAAATCTATTGATTGCCCCTGCTTCTTCAGGTGGTTTGATAGTAATAAATCGAGGGGTATCATGCTTAAAGTTATTATCCACCACGTCAATACGAGTGCCACCCCATTGAAACGGTAGCATGGCATCATATTGGTTTTCAGATAAAGCATTGCTCTCGTTATTTAAAAAACTGCTTTCGTTATTAGCGTCAACTTTAGATGACAGCTCTGACAATAAATCCAACTGTCTGGGATAGTTATCTTGTTGATAGCTGGTCAATGCCGCATGTTCAGTAAATATATCACTAGGTTTCTGGTAGTCAAACCCTGCATATCCCATGCGTTTGGCAACTTGCGATATGATCCACCAATCAGGCTTTGACTCTCCAGCAGCAGGCATCAACGTACGCTGACGTGAAATCTGTCGTTCAGAATTAGTAACAGTTCCTGACTTCTCGCCCCAGCCTTGAGCCGGCAAAACGATATCGGCACACTTAATGGTGTCGCTGTCTTTTGAGCATTCAGACACAATGACGAGCTCACACTCCGCAAGTGCCCGACGGAATTTATCCGCTTCAGGTAAGCTGACCACTGGATTGGTTGCCATAATCCAAATGGCTTTGATACGTCCATCTAATATGGCATCAGCAGCATCGCACGCTTTAATGCCCACATTGGGTGCGATAGCTTGAGGGGCTTGCCAAAAGTCGGCTACGGCGTGACGGTGATCCGCATTTTCAAGCTCTAGATGTCCTGCCAATAGATTGGCTAAAGCGCCTACTTCTCGCCCGCCCATTGCATTAGGCTGACCGGTCAATGAAAATGGACTGGCGCCCTCTTTTCCCACCCGACCAGTCAGCAAATGTGTATTAATAATGGCATTAACTTTGTCGGTACCTGAGCTTGACTGATTCACCCCCATGCTAAAGGCAGTAACCGTTTTGGCATTATTCGCAAATAGATCATAAAACTGCTCGATAGTGTCAGTATCAAGCTGGGTAGCTTTGGCGACGGACTCAATATCCCATGACCTTGCGGAGGCCAATGCCTCATTCAAGCCTAGACACTGCTTTGCATAGGCAGCATCTTGATATCCATTTGTCTCTAGATAATTGAGTAGACCATTAAACAGATGCGTGTCTGTACCTGGTGCTAAAGGCAGGTGTAAATCTGCAAACTCACACGAATCTGTACGCCGGGGATCAATCACAATCAGCTTCTTATGAGGGTTGTCTTGTTTCGCTTTTAAAAAACGCCCAAATAAGATTGGATGACACCACGCCATGTTTGAGCCGACTAGTACTAATAAATCACAAGTTTCAAAATCGGTATAGCTACCGGGTACTAAGTCTGCGCCAAAAGCTCGTTTATGCCCAGCCACTGCGGAGGACATACATAATCGTGAGTTGGAATCGATATTGTTGTTGCCTATAAAGCCTTTAATAAACTTATTAGCGACGTAATAATCTTCAGTTAATAGCTGGCCTGAGACATATAGCATCACACTATCACGGCCATGTTGTTCGATGGTTTTTGATAAGCGATCTGCAATATCGTCTAGGATAGGCTCCCAATTAGAGGGTTGGATTTCTTTGCTTAGGCTATTTTCATGAGAATCATTAAATGGCTCGTTTGCTTCGTCATTTAAAGGCTCATTTAAAGGCTCATTTAAAGGCTCATTTAAAGGCTCATTTAATAAACCCGTAATGGCATAGGGCAACTGCATACTTAATTTTTTATTTTGGTAATAAGGCGTCAGGAGTCGTCGTTCAGTACCTAAAGTTTGGGCTAAGTTATTACCCTTCGAACACAGCTTACCGTAATTGGCAGGATGATCAGGATCACCCTCAACACTTATATTGCCATTTACAGTATCGATAGTCGCTAATACCCCACAGCCAACACCACAATATGGGCACGTGGTTTTCACTGTTTTCAACTTATCCGTATTATAATTTCTTGTCCTTTCGTTTCTTGTTTTTACATTTTTTGTTTTTATGCCGCTTGGCTCCGCGCTTCTTGAATCAGCACTTAAAGATGGATTATCTTCATTGATAAGCTTTATCGGAATTAAACTGGCTGGATTATGTTGGCTGGTATTAATATTATTCTCGCTAAAGTTGGTGCTCTCATTATTAACTAGTGTAGAGATATGCTTCGGACTGGTGGTATAGGTTTGTAGATTGTTATTTAAAACATCAATAGTATCGCTACGGTTTGTGTTACTCATACCTATGCAGGCTCCCGTGCAGCTTGACTGCTTGAAGCGTCATTTTTTGTTGTGGCCTTTCTGTTTAAATTATTATCTTCTTGGTTTACTAGTGAATTATCATTCATGTTTTCTGTTAACGGCTCACCCGTGGACTCATCTAACATAGGTTGGCAATAAGCAGCGCCGTATATTAATGAGTCTTTAAAACCGGATACATCCGTTTTATCATTAATTAACTGACTGTAAAAATTGCCATCACTGGTTTCTCCATAAAGCACTGCCCCAATCAGCTCATTGTCCTTAATATACAGACAATGATAATGATTTTGCGCTAAGTTCCGATAGATGACACGCTCAATCTCATCAATCTCATCATCTTCAAATTCAATTTGTCCTGCTGAAAATACGGCTATACCCGACACTTTTAGCTTTAAAGATAATGGCACACTGATAAACGGTTGCCACTTTTTTTGATTATCTGGATAACATAAAACGCTGATAAGCGTATCGACATGTTGATTGACCGAGGACACCATGCCAAAGAGTTCTTCATTAATTTCAACACATTCACCAATGGCATAAACGTTGTTGCAGTTGGTCTGCATATACTCATCAACCACTATGCCACGATTGACCAAAATCCCACTGTCTTTGGCGAGCTTAGTATTAGGAATAATACCCACTGCCATCACAATAAAGTCAGCCGGTAATGTTCGACCATCTTTTAGGCTTAACCCTGTAACTTCTCCGACATCATTTTTTTCAATAGTCGTAGACATCGCTGACACTTCTAGTCCGACGTTACGTAAGGTAAGTTCATTTTGTAGCATTAAGGCAGCAGGCTGATCCAACTGTCGATTTAAGACATAACTATCCACATGAACAACGCTCATACGCGCACCTTGAGATGCCAAGGCACAGGCCGCCTCCAATCCCAACACACCACCGCCAATCACCAAACCCGTTTTGCCCTGTTTGGCAAAGTCACTTAACACAGCGACATCACTTGCATCCCGAAACACATGCACCCCTTTGGCGTCATGGTTCGGAAAGGGAATCACCCGAGCAGTAGAGCCGGTGGCAATAACAAGCGTGTCATAACTCAAAATATCATTATTATTCAAAGTTAACTGCTGGCTAGCAGTGTCTATAGTATCCACACAAACGCCCGCTAATATCTTGATTCCTAAACGCTCGTATTCGCTATTGTCATACAAATAAGTGTCTTCAAATAAGGTCTCTCCTGCCAGCACTGGAGATAACATAATACGGTTATAACCTACTTGAGGCTCTTTACTAATTAAGGTAATCTCCGGGTTTACCCCTTTGCATTGCTTCCATAAAGTAGCCAGCTTAATGGCCAAACGACTGCCTGCCATACCCGCACCCACAATCACAATGCCACTAGAGATAGCATTGGGGATAGTATTAATACTGAGTGAGTTATCAGAAAGTTGCGGATTTGAGCTAGCAGTTACTTGAGCTGGCATGGGAAGACCTTAGCCATTGTGGTGGCAATGTGTGCAGACATAAAATGGACGATTGAAATTACAATTAAAAAAATGGTTATGAAAAGTGCGAATTAACAAAGCTTCGGTTGGAAAAACGTTCGCTTATTAAACATTGTGATTATAAAAAGTACGGCTAGCAAAATTTAGTGGATTGCTAAAACCTTAAATATTAAAAAAACAATAATGACACTTTGTATCAAGCAAATGCCATGCCATACCATTAAGGGATGACGTTTGATCAACGGTTCAGGATCATTTACTGAGGCCATATTATCTGGATTGAACTCTTGCAGAAACTCACCGATTGCTTGGTAACGAACATTGGTATTACGGTGCATAGCTCGCAATAGCGCTTGCTGGCTAGAAAACGGTACGTTTTGCTTACGTAGTAATTCTGTTGGCACTTTCAGCGCACTGGTTGGCGACATAAGCTGTTGCGAGGTAAACGGCAACTCGCCCGTTAATAACTCAAAGCCGATAACCGCTATGGAAAATAAATCTGAATGCACCCCTTTTGGTGCATCCGTGTAGTATTCAGGTGCAGCGTAGTGTAAATCACCAACAGGCGGACGGGTACTGTCTTTTAAAATTGAAGAACTTACTGAGCCAAAGTCGATCAACTTGACCGCTCCGCTTTTGGTCAACAATATATTTTCCGGTTTTAAATCTTGATGCAATAAATAGTTTCGATGCATCACCCGAACTGCCATGCCAATCTTCGTTAATAAGTCATGAGTTTGCCAAATATCACAAGGCGCATTGCGCTCTATAAACATTCTCAGACTTTCGCCTTCAACGTATTCGGTCAAGTGATATAAATATAGGGTACTTGCTGGAACGGGATAATAGCGAAGTAACCCTGAGTCACTGAACGTTGAGTTTGACTGCTGACCCTCCTTTGTCTCTTTGGTGTGCACATTATTAATAACAGGGCTATTAGGGTCTATTTGGTTATAAGAAGACTCCCCTGCTCGGCGATTTTTGGATAAGCTTAGTCCAATCTTACGTTCTTTTAAGAAATCACGAATGTAGTTTCCATCGTCAACCGTATTAATACTGGGCGACTTAAGCACATATTCATGCCCCTCACTGTCCACAACTAAATAGACTTCACTGCGAGCGGTACGAGCGATAATTTTAGTGACTTTGAACCCGTCAATCGATTCACCTATCTCAAAACCGCTCGGTAACTTAAAGCTAGAGGTTTGCGGAGGCGTTGCTATTTGAGTTGGCGGTGGTATGTAAGCACTTTCGTCAATGCTATTTTTAGGACTTCTCTGATGCGTACTGTTATTGCCCACACTATCCTCCAACGTCCTGTTAGCAGCCACTGTATTTTTAGCATCAGTAGCCAAGGGGTTATTTAGCGGTTGATTCTTCGGGTTTACCATCAAAGGATAAGTGGCGGCTGGGGTGAGCATACCTAGCATGATCATACTCAGATTATCATTACTGCCCTCTTTTAACGCATGCTCACACAATCGTCGACTTAATTGCCAATGCTGAATATAGTGATCAAATGAATCGGCGCTAAATTCAAACTCACCATTAGTTAATGTCGTTTCTAAACTCGAAAGCGACTGACTGACTTCATACTGCAGCTCCGATGACTCGATAAACTCGTAGACCCCATCCGTCATGATGGCGAGATATTCATTTTGATGTAAAGTAAACACATCTTGTTGTAAATGCACCGTCGTATCGGCACCCAAAGCTGCCGATAAAGCCCCTTTATCTTGACCTTTGTGAATACGATGGTCATGGCTCAATATAGTTAATTCATTGACACCCAGTCGATATATTCGAGAGTCACCTGTGTGAAATAGATGTATACGGTCATTGATACACAGCAAACCCGACAAAGTTGACAACAAGGGTGGCACGCGTTGATAGACCTGTGAGAAATACATCGCATCATTGGCGTTATTGACGGCCTGCTTCAGCATTATTGCGACATACTCATCATTTAATAATCCGGTTCCACTTTGTACAGAACTGGTCGAATGATTAGTTTGCTCAATGATATCAGGTAGCTGATTGACCACGGTTTCTGCAACTGTTTGTACCGCTAGTCTACTGGCCTGCTTTGGAAATTGGCAGGCGCTCACGCCATCTGATAACAGTACTAAAAGAGGTGCTGGACCTTGCCAATCTTCATTCATCACACAATTGGTAATCAGCATACTGTCCTGATTCTCAGACTTACGTCCTGCCATTGACCAAAAATCAAGCCACCAACTTGCCTGCGAAGCAAATTGGTGGCTTGTTGTATTGTTAGACTGGTTTTCCGTCTTATTATGCTGATCAGGACGACTGTTCCTACTATTCAACTGTTACTCCTTGGGCGTGTCCTGAGGCGTAATAACCCTTAAACTTCTATACATGAAACTCTATAAATGAAACGTCGATAAGTTAACTTTCGATAAGTTAAAGAAACGTTTTTTGAATGGATTAATGGCTCACTTTAATTTCAGCAAATGATCCATCTGGCATTTCTTCTAGAATGACGCCAGATGGCTCTTTTAGTAAGAATAAAGCTATAAAACCAACAACTGCCGTGGCAGCAATGACCATAAAGAAGATCTGATAAGACACCAAACTTAACACGGTAAGATACACCACTGAGCCCACGTTACCATAGGCGCCTGCCATACCCGCGAACTGACCTGTCATACTGCGCTTAATAAGGGGAATGACGGCGAATACGGCACCCTCACCCGCTTGTACGAAGAATGAACAAAACATGGTAATTAATAACGCTAAAGCTATAGGCCAGGTAGAGTCAACGATGCCCATTAAGAAATACCCAATCGCAAGACCTGCGGTTAAGATAAGGAGCGTGCTTTTACGTCCAAATCGATCACTTAACCAACCGCCACCTGGGCGTGACATTAAGTTCATAAAGGCATACGACGAGGCTAATAAACCTGCGGCAACCACAGATACTTCAAAGGTCTCTAGATAGAATAACGGTAGCATTGATACTACTGCTAACTCAGAACCAAACGTTGCGAAGTACAAAATATTTAATACACCCACTTGTTTAAAGTCATAACGCTGAGCTTCGGGAACTGGGGTGGTAAATACTTCTTTATTGAAACGATAGCTACTAATAAACTCGTAGACATACAATAATGCTAATACCAAATAGATAATATTAACCCAAAACTGACTTAATAAACTAACACCTGATGGCGAGAGTTTCCATGCCAGTAGAGCTAACGCTAAATACATCGGCACTTTAAAGATCATCATTAACCAAAAGTCACCTGATGAGGTTACGGTCATGGCGCCATGTTTCTTAGGTTTAAAATAAGTATGCCCTTTAGGGGTATCACGTACTTTGGCATAGAATAAAATACTATATAACGCCATGACGACACCAGAGGTCGCACAAGCATATCGCCAACCTTCGTCTCCACCGAACCAAGCAGCAAAGCCAATCGCCAAGGTAGGCAGTATCATAGCAGCTGCAGCTGATCCAAAGTTACCCCAACCACCATAAATACCTTCTGCGGTACCCAACTCATTCGCTGGAAACCAATCACTCATTAAGCGAATACCCACCACAAAGCCTGCTCCAACGAAACCTAAAACGAAACGTGATAAGGCTAGTGTCGTATAGTCCTGTGCGAATGCGAAGGTAAAACAAGGTATGGCACCCAGCGCTAAAATGCAGGTATAAACAATTCGAGGTCCGAACCTATCCGTTAGCATGCCGATAATGACACGTGCAGGAATGGTTAATGCGACATTTAAGATTAACAACGTTTTAACTTGTTGCGGGGTTAGATTTAAGGTTTCACCAATAGCAGATAGAAAGGGGGCGTGGTTAAACCAGACAAAGAAGGTTAAGAAAAATGCCATCCAACCTAAATGCAGGATTTTATTTTTTCCAGCAAAAGATAAGATATTTAGTTTACCCTTGGAAGGGGGGACGGGAGTGGCTGAAGACATATTTGATTTCCTTATTTAGGATGGGTAGCTTGCAATAACACAGTTATTCAAATGCATATTGTCAAGCTCGTTATTAAACTTATTGTTAAAACCCGTTATTAAGCTAGCTATTAAATTTTTACTAAATTAAGTTAACGTTTAACATCGTGTATTTATCATATGTCTTAATTAACTACATAGTTTTATATTGATTTAGAGGCTATTTAGTAAACGGTTCAATTATCCATGTCGTTGCAATCCCCATGCCATCCATCCATAAATCTGTTTAAATTATGATTAAAAATAATTTAAGCTTTCTTAATATGAATTAACACCTTGATAGATATCAAAAATAACGTTCGAATAATACAAAAAAATAAACCATAAATAGTGAGTGACATAAAAAATGAGTTGATCGGAAGGTTATAAAAATGCAAAGAGAACTGATAAAGGAGTCAGCTCCTTCTGAGATAAGATATCTATTTCATTTAAAGTTTATTTAGCTGTATTGCTTAAGAGTGGCACGATTATTGAATGTATTAGGGTAGGCAATTAGTAAAGTGCACCATATAAATGAGTCGCTTCCTTTACCAAACTCCCCCTTTATAAATAACAATGAGCAAGGCATTTATGAGTAATACAAAGAATAACGAAACGCTAAAAGCTAATTTAGTCGTCGTCGGTAACGGAATGGTCGGTCACCATTTCGTAGAAAAAGCCATCGAGCTTGGACTCAATGATGTATACGACATTCATGTCTTTGGCGAAGAAGACCGTCCCGCTTATGATCGCGTCTATCTTTCAAGTTACTTTGAGCATAAAGATGCCAGTAAACTTAATCTTGTTGATCTTGCCAATTATGACGCTGCGGATGTTAAGCTGCATCTCAACCAACGCATCACTGATATTGATAGCGTCAGCCATACTATCACTACCGAAGAGGGTGACACGATAACCTATGCCAAATTGGTATTGGCAACGGGCTCCTATCCTTTTGTGCCACCTATTGAAGGTGGTGGTCATTCGCATTGTCAGGTGTATCGCACCATTGCTGACTTGGATAGCATTCTTAAAGTTGCTGAAAAACCCAATGTCAAAAAAGGTGTGGTTGTCGGTGGTGGCTTACTTGGACTGGAAGCGGCAAAAGCATTAGTCACCTTAGGGCTTGACACCTATGTGGTAGAGTTTGCTCCACAGCTGATGGGTGTACAGCTCGATGCGGCAGGCGGTGAAATACTTAAGAAAAAAATTGAATCATTAGGCGTCAAGGTATTGACGGGCAAAAATACCAAAGAGATCATTCATAACCGCCGTGTGTCACTCAATCACGATATTCATCAAAAAGATGAACAAGACATTCATTTAGACAAAGACACGTATTTAACCATGCAGTTCACTGATGACACGCAGCTTGATACTGATCTTATCGTCTTTAGTGCGGGTATCCGTCCTCAAGATGGCATTATGAAACAGAATCCAGAATGTGGCGTGACGCTTGGTGGTCGTGGTGGTATTTTAATTAACGATCAGTGTCAAACTAACGATGAGGATATATATGCCATCGGTGAGTGTGCCGTTTGGGACAACAAGATTTTTGGATTGGTAGCTCCAGGCTATACGATGGCAAGCATTTGTGCTGCTCAGATAGCGGGCGATACTGATAAAACTTTTACTGGTGCGGATATGAGTACCAAGCTTAAGCTTATGGGCGTAGATGTCGGCAGTATCGGTGATGCACATGGCAAAACTGAAGGCAGCTTAAGCTATGTCTATCAGAATCCTGCAGAGGGTATTTATAAAAAACTGGTCACCAGTGGCGATAATAAGAAGTTATTGGGCGCCGTAATGGTCGGTGACACCGAAGATTATAACAACCTACTTCAGATATTTTTAAATGATATCGACCTACCCGCTCATCCCGAAAGCTTAATCTTACCCAATGTTGAAAAACCATCAATGGGTGTCGAAAATCTACCCGATACGGCGACGATTTGTTCATGCTTTAATGTGACTAAAGGCGCGATTTGCGGGGCTGTTGAAGATGGCGCATACTCACTTGCTGAGGTCAAAAGTTGCACCAAAGCAGGGACAGGCTGTGGTGGCTGCGCCCCTATGGTAAAAGATGTACTCGCATATCAGCTGACCGAGCTTGGTTTTGAGGTGAATAATGACTTATGTGAGCATTTCGCTTATTCGCGTCAAGAGCTGTACAGCTTAGTTCGTGTGCATGAAATTAAGACCTTTGATGAGCTATTAACACAGCACGGCACTGGTCGTGGTTGTGAGATTTGTAAGCCTGCCGTGGCCTCAATCTTATCCTCTTGCTGGAATGACTATGTCCTAAAAACCGAGCTTGCCCCTCTGCAAGAAACCAATGATTATTACTTGGGTAATATCCAAAAAGATGGCACCTACTCAGTCGTTCCACGCGTTGCAGGCGGTGAAATTACTGCTGATAAATTGATTGTACTCGGTCAAGTTGCCAAAGAGTTTAATCTGTATACCAAAATAACCGGCGGTCAGCGTGTTGACTTGTTTGGTGCACGTCTTGAGCAATTACCCGATATTTGGGAGCGCTTAGTTGAAGCTGGATTTGAAACCGGTCATGCGTATGGCAAGTCTTTACGTACCGTAAAATCTTGTGTCGGTAACAACTGGTGTCGATATGGCGTTGCAGACAGTGTTGGCTTAGCATTAACCTTAGAGAACCGCTATAAAGGCGTGCGCTCACCGCACAAAATCAAAATGGGCGTCTCAGGCTGTACGCGCGAATGTGCCGAAGCCCAATCGAAAGATTTTGGTGTCATCGCAACCGAAAATGGTTGGAACTTATATGTGGCGGGTAATGGTGGTATGGTACCGCGTCATGCAGAGTTGTTTGCAAAAGATCTTGATACCGAGACTCTTTTAAAGTATATCGATCGCATTACCATGTTCTATATTAAAACCGCGGACAAATTACAGCGCACCTCAAAGTGGCGTGAAAGCTTAGAAGGTGGTCTAGAGTATTTACAAGATGTGATTATCAATGACAGTCTCGGCATCGCCAAAGAGCTTGAAGATCAAATGCAGCTATTGGTGGATAACTATGTTTGCGAATGGAAAGAGACGATTACCGATAAAGAAAAACTCAAACGTTTCCGTCATTTCGTAAACAGTGAACTTGGTGATGACAATGTGGTATTTGTGACCGAACGTGAACAAATCCGTCCAGCGACTGAAGAAGAGAAAAAGGTGTTAGAGCCGACTGCTGGATAGCGCACACGACGACACTACTCACCATTTTAATAAATACAGGTTAATAAACACAGGAATACCTATGATAACCCAGCCTATTTGCAAACTTGACGATATTATCCCTGAGGGCGGTGTTTGCGCACTCATTCAGGGCAAACAAATCGCCGTATTTCGCACCAAAAACGACGAACTATTCGCTATTGACAACTTTGATCCCTTTAGCAAAGCCAATGTGCTATCGCGCGGTCTTATTGGTGGCACAATCATCAAAAGTGAGTCAGAAGAGGACAGCACCAACGACAACAATGATGCTAGCAGTGCTCAAAGAGAAGTCATTTATGTTGCCTCCCCTATTTACAAGCAGCGCTTTGACTTAGCCACAGGTCAATGCTTAGATGATGAAACCGTTAAGCTAAACAGCTACGAGGTCGCTTTAGAAGGTGATCAAGTGGTCATCAAACTAGCTGATAACGCTGCCGCTTAGCAGCTGACACCTGCATCTAAATTACGCTACCTCTTAAACACGTGATTTTTGTTTAAAAAAAGGTGAGTCATTTAAAATGACTCACCTTTTTTATCCTTTAAACTACAATTTAAAGTTTGTAGCTAATCCTGCCGTCCGCTCCTATAGTCAAAGAAGTCTAAAATGGATACAAGGCAACCGAGTGCAAGTACTACTTCAGTAGGCTTAGCGAGGTTAACACAGTATCCGTTTAGTAGTTCGCTGACTATATCTGCCGTACCCACTGAGGCGGTACCTATTGGCTGATGCCATTCCTGTTACCTCGATACTGCCCTCAGCCAAGTACCGCTATCTCAGTGGTTACATCAGTATATCCGCTATCGTCAGGGCTAAAACGCTTCACACGACAACTTTATACAGTTAATTTAGAAGTTAACCTATCTAGTCGTATACCTTATACCAAATCTAAAAATCAACCTATCTAGTCGTTTACCTTATTTTCAATCACTGAGTCTAATACATAAGTATAAGCCTGCGTTTGTGATACCTCTGGGGCAACCTCAAAACGTTTTAAGCGCACTATTTTGGATTGATCTCGTTCATGATTATAGCCTTCAATCTCGCCTGCAAATAATGCCCATTTGCCCTCATCTATTCTTACACCATCACGGTTATACTTTATCGGTCTCACCTTTAGGCAAGATCTGGTTGTACCATCGGGACAAGGTTGCTCTGTACCGTGTATTTCCCAATAGACGATATCTGGCGATTGAATAGATTTACTCTCGGAGGTCTCTAACCCTTGCCAAATAAAAGTCTTATCGGCTTCTGTAATTTGGGTAAGTATAAGCGGCTTACTCGGACTCAGACTAAGCTGACTACTGCCAGTCACTGCTTGCGCTAATAACTGTTCTGCTTTATTAATATCGCCACAGGCTTGGGCATCGCCAGCGACCTGATCGACGAAGAGCACGCCATCTTCTATCACGAAGTTGCCGCCCATTGCATTACAGCCCACACTAAAGCCAATAGTTTGTTGTGAGTCGTCTTTATGAAAGGTTAATTTCACATTATCTTTTATAGCCGTTAATGCTGTAACGGGTTTATTGTTACTATCAACAGCACTGAGTAACGTCCAATTATGATTGATTAAATCCCGTTGCAAGTCAATTTGCTTGGCTTCTACACTTGAGATCAGCGCAACTTGTTCTAAATCAGTATCGTCTAAATTAGGCTCGAAACTGTTATCATCTGTACTGCCAAGATCGGTACTATCAGTATTGTCGTCATCCGTACTGTTAGGATCGGTATTATTTATTTCAGTGCTGTCGGGCTCATAACCTTCTGACTCTGAGGCTTGCTGACACCCTACTAAGCTGGTTGTTAGTGAGGCGACTAGTAAAGAAGTAACTGCTAATGTGAGAGGTCGTTTGGAGTGTTGAGCGAATATCATAATGCGTTATTACCTTTAAGGATTGAGCTTAGAACCTGTATTTAAACACTTAATTTATAAGCTGTATTTAGCGAATATTTTAATATAGGTTAGGGCGTGTGGAACATTCGATCATGGCACTGGCATAGACTATTTTTTAGTCAATATGTAGTGAAATCTTTGACGCTTAGTCATTCTAAGTTAGAACCCTAAATTTTTAAAAGCCGCCATATATTGGCAAAAAAGAGTCCCGCTCTCACTCACGCATAGCTCTCGCCTTGCGAACGGGCAAAGCAGTGCTAATTTGCGAATGTTCCACACGCCCTAATTCTTATAATCGGTTTAAATATAGGTAGCTAGTATTTTAGGAATGATTTAATTCGAGTATTATTCTGTATTTAGATATTGTAAAGCTTATCACGTTCAATGACACGCTCATTATTAAAACCAGAAAAATAAATTTAAAAACCCGATTTTCAACTCCTAACGTAGGCTGTGGCTTTAGCCCAGCATTTTCGATGAAAGGGCTTGTTTCACAGTGCTAAAAGCACCATCATTATGAATTTTAATAAGTTAAGAATGGGGTATAAAAAGTTAAATCTAGATAAGATACAAAAACGGCTACTAGCATTTATCATGTTATGAGTCACTCACCTATCATGCCGGTTGCCATCTGCTTTGGTGTAATCTTTTAACTCACAACAGATATAGGCAAGAAGGCGATGTTACCGCTAGCCTTGACTGCAGCGGTATCCTGTTAAGCGGGATGGCTTACAGACGATAGGTATTGGGGTGGCACGCGAAGCAAGTGACATCGCAAACCGTATCGCCTGTGCCATCACGCTTAACAGATACAAGCGTAAGGCGAGAATAGCTCCAATAATCTTTAAACCATAAAAAAGGTGCATCATAATCAATGACACACCTTTTGGTGAATAAGTTTTATACTGAATCTAGACATCTATCAAGGAAAGCGAGTACAAACACCAGGTTTGTTTAACCTGACCGAGTCTAAAAAGGCTAGGTTGGTTTATAGAAATAGCATTCGTTTATTGAACGATATAGGCTTTAAGTTCCAAGACTTTATCACGCGTTTTCGCCGCATCCTCAAACTTAAGCTCTCGTGAGAACTGCTTCATTTGTTTCTCTAAGCGGTTAATCTCTTTGGCGAGTAAGTCTGGACTACGCAGAATCTCAATATCCACATCGGGCAGACCACTACTGCTTGGTATGGCCTGATTGTCATTGAGATCTTCCTCGACCTCTCCGGTATCAATCTTATCGGTAATACTGCGGGTCGCAGACTTCGGCGTAATGCCGTGCTCAAGGTTAAAGGCGATTTGCTTTTCACGGCGGCGATCCGTCTCTTCAATCGCCTTTTGCATACTCGGCGTAATGCGATCAGCATACAAAATGGCCTTACCATTTAGGTTACGCGCCGCACGACCGATGGTCTGAATCAAGGAGCGCTCTGAGCGCAAAAAGCCCTCTTTGTCGGCGTCAAATATCGCCACCAAGGACACCTCCGGCATATCGAGACCCTCACGCAGCAAGTTAATCCCAACTAACACATCATGCACACCGGTGCGTAGCTCATGGATAATCTGCATACGCTCAACCGTATCAATATCAGAATGTAGATACGCCACTTTGACATCATATTCTTTTAGATAATCGGTTAAGTCCTCAGACATCCGCTTAGTCAATGTAGTGATAAGCACCCGCTCATTGACCTCACGGCGCTTGGTAATCTCAGACAGCACATCATCAACTTGGGTCAATACCGGGCGAATCTCAATCTCAGGGTCAATCAGACCAGTCGGACGCACCACCTGCTCGACCACTTGCTCACTGTGCTCAAGCTCATAAAGCGCCGGCGTTGCAGAGACAAATATAGTGGCGGGTTTTATTTTCTCCCACTCCTCAAACTTCATCGGACGATTGTCCATCGCACTTGGCAGACGAAAGCCGTAATTGACTAGGTTCTCTTTGCGTGAGCGGTCGCCCTTATACATGGCACCGATTTGAGGCACAGTTACGTGTGACTCATCAATAAACAGCAACGCATCAGGGGGGATATAATCAAACAAAGTCGGAGGCGCTACACCGGCTGGGCGACCTGATAAATGCTGTGAGTAGTTCTCAATACCGTTACAGTAGCCAAGCTGCTGAATCATCTCAAGGTCATACTGGGTACGCTCTTTGATGCGCTGCGCCTCAATAAGTTTGTCATGTTCTCTAAAGTACTCCAGACGCTCATCAAGCTCTGCTCGAATAGTCTTACTGGCAGCTTCAAGTTTCTCACGAGGCGTCACATAGTGCGACTTTGGATAAATCGTAATTCGTGGCACACTGCGCACCGTTTTACCGGTTAGCGGATCAAACCAGCTGATTTTCTCCACTTCATCATCGAACATACTGATACGTACCGCCAGCTGTTCAGATTCCGCAGGATAAATATCTAAAAGCTCACCGCGTAATCGGTAGGTACCCCGCTCGAAGTCTAGCTCGTTTCGGGTATATTGAAGTGCTACCAAGCGCTTAATTAATGCATTGCGGTCGATCATATCACCGACCACTATGTGCAATAGCATTTTTAAATAGCTCTCTGGATCACCGAGACCATAAATTGAAGACACCGAAGAGATGATAATGGCATCACGGCGCTCCAATAATGCACGAGTGGCTGACAGACGCATTTGGTCAATGTGATCATTAATGGCACTGTCTTTTTCAATAAAGGTATCACTGGCCGCGACATACGCTTCGGGCTGATAATAGTCATAGTAACTGACGAAGTATTCGACCGCATTATTTGGAAAAAAGGATTTGAACTCACCATATAGCTGGGCGGCTAAGGTTTTGTTGTGCGCCATAATGATAGTCGGGCGCTGCGTCTCACTGATTACCTTGGCCATCGTATAGGTCTTGCCTGAGCCGGTAACACCCAACAATAGCTGTGCATCCATGCCAGCATTGATGCCTTTAACTAGCTTTTCAATGGCTTGAGGTTGGTCGCCTGCAGGTTCAAAGTCTGTCACCATTTCAAAGGCACGGCTTGATATTAAGGTGCCAGATACGTTAACACCGGTAATTTCGGCTTCACCTTGCAGTTGGGTGGCGAGTTGATTTAATTGTCGTGAGGATCTGGGTTCGGGCATTCGCATAGATAGAGTCTTTTATAATTAGTCTTTTTTAAAGGGAAATCTGTTCATAGATTTAATCTGTTAAACGATAAATTTGATAGGGTTTTGCCAATTAAATATTATGTAAAGAGACGTGTAAAATAGTGTCTTAAAGGGTAACACTTGATGCTCTATTTATGGGGACAATACCTCAAGATTTAAAGGGTTTAGGCCTCTTGGGTTGGGCTCTGTTCAATTTATTACATTGTCTTACAAACTGTATGACGAAACACTATAAACCTTAGAAGTTATTACTTATTGTCTCTGTTAATATAGACCACATAATAAATAAGCCAAACAAGATGGTCGTTCATTCAAACTGTCTTCAATTAGTTATTTATTTAGATCGTTGTTTACACCGTTATAAAAACTATTATTACGACAATTCAAATTCAATTCAAATTCAGTTCAAATTATAAATAATTAAATTATAAGGATAAAATTATGAGAGAACGTTACGCAAGTGGTATCGATGACAAAACTGCTAAAAAAATGATTGAGCTATTAAACTATAACCTAGCTAATCTGATTGACCTAAGTATGGACAGTAAACAATGCCATTGGAATCTTCAAGGCAAAGGCTTTATCGGTGTTCACACGCTACTTGATGAAACCT
Organism: Psychrobacter sp. CX5; assembly: GCF_057621535.2. Taxonomy (NCBI): domain Bacteria; kingdom Pseudomonadati; phylum Pseudomonadota; class Gammaproteobacteria; order Moraxellales; family Moraxellaceae; genus Psychrobacter; species Psychrobacter sp. CX5. Next base: position 3,177,779 of record NZ_CM177735.1, read on the forward strand.
ATGAGCGTCTTACTGAAGCCTATGACACGGTCGCTGAACGTATTGTTATTTTAGGGGGTAAGGCAAATGGTATTTCTCGCCGTGTAACTGAGGACTCTATCTTAGAGCCTTATCCTACTGAGATTACTAAAATAGATCAACACGTACGTGAGCTGACCAATCGCTATAAAATAGTTGCTGAAGAGCTGCGTAAAGCTATTGAGAAAGCAGGCGAAGCGGGCGATGAAGATACTGCGGATCTTTTTACTGAAATTAGCCGTATTGTTGATAAAGATGCTTGGTTTATCGGTGCAAATGCGCCTGAAAACAAATAATCTTTTGATGCTTAACTTGAAAAGTATAAATTTTCAATAAAGTTCTTAATAAATTAGATTTAAACAAAAAGAGGTCATCGTTTGATGGCCTCTTTTTTGTGGTCAATGCTAATTTCTCTTAGCATAAATGCCTTAAAACGCTTTACAAACATTGATTCAATTTAAACTAGGATTCTTCGATATCATCACTCGGTTTGCACGCCCCTTTAAGCTCTCCTGGCGGCTTTTTACCTAAGCTACAACTGGGACGTTTAGCATTCTCTTTGCGCAGTCTCTTACGCTCCACTGCGGCATCAAATCGACACTGCTGCAAATGATTTTTAATATCTAATGGGGGCACAGGGGTTGGCTTACCATGCTCATCGACAGCAACCATGGTAAAGAAACAACTGTTAGTATGACGTACTGTGCGCTCTTGAATATTCTCAGCCTCAACTCGGATACCCACTTCCATAGAGGTGCGACCGACGTAATTAATACTCGCCGCAAACGTCACCAATTCGCCTACATAAATAGGCTCTAAAAACATGACTTGATCCACTGATAAGGTCACAACGTAGCTGCCGCTATAGCGACTCGCACAAGCATACGCGACTTGATCGAGCATCTTTAGTAGATCGCCCCCATGGACATTTCCAATAAAATTGGCCATGTCTGGTGTCATTAAAATTGACATATATAACTCATGTCTTACGGGAGCTTTGACGGCTGTGCTCGAGGTATTAATTTGTGGCATAGAATTCCTACTACAGTTGTATGGTCAATAAATAAAAACGATTACACGTAAAATTAAATCTAAAAATAAAAGTTATAAAACAATGAGGTACAACATGGATTACCAAAAGACTTTATAAGATGTAATGTTAATAACATTAAACCAGATAATAAAATAAAAGGAAGGTATGGTACCTTAAATTATCAGATAACGAGTTATATTAATGAGAAAATGGCAATAAAATGCTAATTTCGAGCTTTTTTTAAAAAAAAGCTTGACGACTCAGATTTATTTGATAGAATACGCCCCACTTAACGCAAACAGCACTTAGTTCTTAGTGTGTTTTTAAGTTATTCCCTAATAGCTCAGTTGGTAGAGCATCGGACTGTTAATCCGTGTGTCCCTGGTTCGAGCCCAGGTTAGGGAGCCATATTCTTAGCATTATATTTTTAACATAATATTACATGCTATTATTGCTGAAAAGCAATTCATTTCTGGCAAATTGCCAAAGTCCCTATCTTAGTTGATAGGGATTTTTTTTGTTTTGTCATTTCTTTCATCCTATCCTAGGGCTTATCATAATAGCGCCTTTAGCTCATATTCGCGCCATTAAACATCTCTTCTTGTTGGAAATTCAAACCTTTTGATTGAAATTACGGTAAACTACTGTTAAATTTTCTAATAAGACATTTTTAATTTATTACCCACCCTTCTCTTCATAACTTTTATTTGATAAAACCATGTGGCCACTTTTTGATACGCCTGCTTTCGCCCCTTTTGTCATCGCAGGCTTCGTTTTAATCATATTATTACTGGTAGAAATCGTTGGCTTTTTATTTGGTGGCTTAAGTGGTTTCTTAGATAATTTGGTACCGGACTCGCTGCTAGAAGCTGATTTTGATGCCGATGTTGATATGGACATTAACAGTGATATCAGCTTGGGGCTCAAAGCCTTAGACTGGTTATACGTTGGTCGTATTCCCACGATGATTCTGCTGATACTATTTATAGGCAGCTTTTGTATCAGTGGCATCATATTGCAACAGATCTCTTTATTAGTGTTGGGACATTATATATCACCTTGGTTGGCAAGCTTAGACGCCTTTGTCATTAGTATTCCCTTATTAAAAGTCACTGCTGCCCTGCTATATCCAATATTTCCTAAAGATGAAACGACTGCCGTCAGTGGCGACTCATTGGTAGGTCAATCGGCTAAGATAGTGATTGGATATGCAAGCGCAGACAAACCTGCCCAAGCCAAAACACAAGATATCCATGGTCAGATTCATTATATTATGGTGGAGCCTGACCCTTCGTTCATGATTGGATATACTGAACAAGACGCTTTAACAACAGCTAAAAGAGAATCTACCCTACCCGCTACTGATATAAACAGTAATAAAACTATCGACATGAATGGTGGTAACACTATTGATATCAATAGCGATCAATCTACTTATAAGATTACGGATGAAGATACGTTAGTGATTACTAAGAAAATTGGTGATCGCTATTGGGTCAAGAAAATATGAATGAATTTATGATTCTTTTTAAGATTTAGCCGTCATTAGATTTCAGTTAAATTTTGCAAGTGTCAGATACCATATGCTTCTATTATTAAAAGCTTAAAACACCATCACACCAAAAATAATACCTAATCTAGAAATCCACCTATCAATGATAGCGATTGCCAACGCGACACTAAGATAGGTTAATTAATAGAAAGGGCATCATAATTGATATATAAGGACGTATTATGTCAGGTTTAATCACCTATGCCATCATCGCTGGCATCATTTTTGTTTTACTGTTACTGATCGGTTTTATACTTACTCGACTTTATACACGTGCCAGCAAAGAAGTATCTTTTGTGCGTACTGGTATGGGTGGTGAGCGCGTGATACTAAACGGTGGTGCATTCGTGCTACCGGTGCTGCATGAAGTCATCCCCGTTAATATGAATACCTTACGATTAGAAGTACGTCGTGCCAATGAAGAGGCACTGATTACCAAAGATCGTATGCGGGTCGATGTCAAAGCTGAGTTTTATGTGCGGGTTAGTCCTCTAAAAGAGTCCATCGCCACCGCTGCCCAGACACTGGGTATGAAGACCATGGCGCCTGATGAGCTAAAAAATCTGGTAGAAGGTAAGTTTGTTGATGCCCTACGTGCTGTCGCTGCTGAAATGCAAATGGAGGAGTTGCATGAAAAGCGGGTTGATTTTGTGCAACGTGTCCAGCGCGCCGTGTCAGAGGATTTATCAAAAAACGGACTAGAGCTTGAAACGGTATCATTGACAGGTCTGGATCAAACAAAATTTGAATACTTCAATCCGCAAAATGCGTTCGATGCCGAGGGTATGACACGCTTAACGAAGACCATTCAAGATAGATTGAAGCTACGTAATGATATCGAGCAAGAAACAGACTTAGCAATCAAAACCAAAAACTTGGAAGCCGAACGTAGCCGTATCGATATCGTCCGTGAAGAAGAGTATGCCAAGCTTGAGCAGCAACGTGAGATTTCTATTCGCCGTGCTGAACAATCATCAAATATCGCTTCTGAAGAGAGTATGAAAGAGCGAGAAGCGGAAGAAGCTAAGATTGCGGCACAACGTGAAATTGACTTACAGCGCATTAATGCCGAACGGGATATCAAAAATCAAGATATCATTAAGGAACAAGCGCTTGAACAAGCCAATATTGAACGTCAAAAAGCGATTGAGCTGGCAGAACAAGAGCGTCAAATCGCTGTGGCAGAGAAGTCACGTGCAGAGTCGGTTGCCAAAGCAGAAGCGGATAAAGCAAGAGCTTTAGCCGTTCAACAAGCGGAAAATGTAACCACCGTTCGTGAGCGTGAAATTGCGGAACGTGCCAAAGCCGTCCAACTTATTAAAGCCACCGAAGAGGCGGAAAAAGAGGCCATCGATATCAAAGTTGCTGCCCAAGCAGAGAAGGTCGCAGCCACTGATAAAGCTGAAGCGGTGCGTATCGAAGCACAAGCACAAGCGGATAAACAACGCTTAATAGCCCAAGGTGAGGCTGATGCCCAATTAGTCATCGCCAAAGCCAAAGCTGAACAGTATAGAGTAGAGGCAGAAGGTCAAGAAGCAATCAATAATGCGGCTAACGTGTTATCGCCCGATCAAATTGATATGCAAGTAAGACTGTCCCTACTTGAGCGTCTGCCGTCCATCATTGCTGAGTCAGTCAAGCCAATTGAAAACATCGATGGTATTAAGATATTACAAGTCGGTGGCAATGGTCATAACATGCTAGGCGGATCAAACGCTGATAATAACGCCTCGAACAGCGGTAACGGTGGTGGCTCGTTGGCAGATGAGGTCGTCACCTCAGCGCTACGCTATCGTAGCCAAGCACCTTTGATTGACCATCTATTAGGGGAGCTTGGACTATCAGGAGGCGGTGATATTAATGCTCTAACTCGCACCTTGGTTGATTCGCAGTTTGAGCCTGCTACTCGTGATAAACACTCAAGGTCATCGAGCGAAAACGCTAGCCATTCAGGACCGACCCATACCTCGGCAAAGGATACTGAAACGTCGCAATCGAGTCCAGCCACAGCGAATCTACATCAATTAGATTTGCCAACAGGGGTCAATAATCGTGTGGAGCAAGCCATTGATAAAGCGGATAATAGCGCTACCTCTTATGCCGATAAAGGAAACAAAATTACCCCAAGTAATTCCCCAACTAAAATAAACATCGGCCCTGAGAGTAAATAAAACGCATAAATTTCCGATATTTATTACACAAAGGCTTGACACCTACCCTAACCTTGGCTAGAATACGCATCACTTAGTTAAGACTGCTTCTGCAAAGATAAGTCGATAAGCTATTCCCTAATAGCTCAGTTGGTAGAGCATCGGACTGTTAATCCGTGTGTCCCTGGTTCGAGCCCAGGTTAGGGAGCCAAATTCCAAAAGACTTTAAACTTCTTTTATTTTTAAAGCCTTTAAAAAGTCCTAATCATTGATTAGGACTTTTTTTATACCTTGTATTTGTCTGCTGCTTTAATCATCTTCTTTTGATATTGATTTAAAGCCTTTAACAACACTGTATGTAATCGTGATAGTTAACTATAGTCAAAGAACTTTAAAGTAGTCACAAGGCAACCGAGTGCAAGTACTATTGCAGTAGGCTTAACGAGGTTAACGCCGTGACTCTTATAAGTTCGACGACTCTATTGATCCCCTTAGCTCAAGTATGGAAGTTGTTAAATAGATGTTTAGAATTCGACTAGGTTTGTAATATCCTACAATTTAACTATAATAGGTTAAACTTACTTAATATAATGATACGGCTATGATACCACCGCACATTCGTAACAAATTTTCTGATCATCCGCAAAAGATTATGCGTCCCGTTAGTATTAAGCTGTCAGAAGAGATGATCGCTTTACTAAAAGAAACCGCTGAGGAACATGGGTTCAAACGTATTCAAGGCTTGATCCGACTATATATTCGTCAAGGTCTTGATCGTGATAATGATGGCTATACTCTTGCTGATGATGAAGTCTTTATTGAAAAGCTTCGCGCAAACGGAGTAAGCGCCTCTATTATTGAAAAGTCTATTATTGATACTCACAGTGCTTTTAAGAGTAAAGGATTGCTTGAAGAGCAATACGAATCAAAAGAGTAGTCGATGTTTAACACTTAGTTAATAACCGACTGTTTTTGAAAAACTTAAAATTTAACTTGCAATAACCATCAAACCCTCTATAATACTGCACCTACGGAGTCGTGGCAGAGCGGTTGAATGCACCGGTCTTGAAAACCGGCAAGGGTTCATAGCCCTTCGAGAGTTCGAATCTCTCCGACTCCGCCAGATAGTTACATAGTTAGATAGCCTACTTAATGCACATTAAGTAGGCTTTTTTTATGATGGCAAATTTTAAATAACGTTTTGCAAGGTTTAATACCGTTTCTGAAAGTTAACACATCAAAGAAATCAAACTTACTATTAGACAATGCAATACAGATTAAGCAAGTTTGGAACACATCGGTTAAATCGACACGAATATCAGATATAAAATCAATAATCTATAGCGTTACTACTTGCATTCAGACAAAATTTCATTATAATAGTCGACCTACTGGAGTCGTGGCAGAGCGGTTGAATGCACCGGTCTTGAAAACCGGCAAGGGTTCATAGCCCTTCGAGAGTTCGAATCTCTCCGACTCCGCCAGATACTAAAAAGCCAACTTAATATATATTAAGTTGGCTTTTTTTATATCTAATACTTAATCTAGCCTGCCTGATGCAAATGCAAACACATATCTAATAGCCTATTGGCATATCCCCACTCGTTATCGTACCACGCGAAAACTTTAATCTGACTGCCTACCTGCATAAGCTGCTCACCATCGATTATAAGCGACTCAGGTTGATGTATAAAGTCGCTTGAGACCAATGGCAGCTCTGTATAGCCCATAATGCCGTATAGACTGCTCGTCGGCTCACAGGCCCTTTTAAGTGCCTCTCGCACCTCCTCAAGGCTCACTGGACTGTCAAATACAAAGTTGACATCTATCGCTGCCACATCTATCGTAGGCACCCGTATTGAGTGACCAGCAATTTTACCCAACATATGCGGTAAAGTACGTTCAGTGGCAGCAATACTACTTGAGGTAGTGGGTATAATATTATGCCCTGATGCACGGGCACGGCGCTTATCCCGATGCGGCTGATCCAATACATTTTGATCGGCGGTCACGGCGTGTATCTCTGTCATCATCACGGACTGCGTACCAAACGCTTTGTCTAATACATAGATTAAGGGTACCAAGGCTTGCGTAGTACAGGACACACTTGAGATAATGGGCAACTCACGGGTCAGCTCATCGTGATTTACCCCCATGACAATACTGGCATCAACTGTATCAAAGGGCGCTGCCCCGACGATTACTTGCTTAGCACCTGCCTTGAGATGACGACTGGCGTCCTCATAAGATCTAAAGTGGCCAGTACATTCCAACACCACATCAACCTCTAACGCCTGCCAAGGTAGATTTTCAGGAGAGTCAATACTTAATAGATCGATACAATACGTGGTGTTATCTTTGGATAAACACAGCTGCGTTGTCACTGTATCGCTCTCGCCCTGTTTAGCACTATCAGCACGTTGATTAAGACTGGCCTCAACACCCAAGCGACTGAGCCTACCATGCGTGCTATCGAACTTTAGTAAATGTAGCAAAGTCTCTTCATCGGCAATATCATTGATGGCCACAATATGGACCAATCTACCCAAGACCTCAAACCGTTCTATCAGTGCTCTTAGGACATTCCGCCCTATCCTACCAAATCCATTAATGGCCACCCGCAGCGGCACCTTGGGTGAGTTGGTGACAATGATGGACGTTGAGTTAGATACATTGGTACTGTTTGGATGAGTACTGTTTGGATGAGTACTGGTTGGATGAGTACTGGTAGGGAAGCTATTTGATGACATAAGGACAACTTAATTGGCGATAAAAAATAAGGGCAACCTCTAAATCCTAGAATAGGGTCTGTAGAATAGTTAAGCTTAGTCAATAAATATCAGCGCTAAACGAATGGTATTATAATCTATTTGCTCTTGCAGATAGTCAAATATCGGACGCAACTTGATACGCTCCTTACTGAAAGCCTCTGCGCTGTCCTCTTCGCTACTTTTAAAATCGTTAGGATCTGCAGCAGCAATAACGGCATCCACCGCCTCGCGTACCTTATCTAAAATTAACGCATCGGGACGTAGATGATCGCATTTCAAACTAGGGTCTTGACGCTTCAAACGGGCAACGTGACCCATAATAGTCGATTGCGCCAGTCCTCGGCTTTCAGCAATCTCAGCGATACTCAGGCTTTCTTCAAGCAATAGCCTAGTCGACATAAGAGTGCTGTCAGAATGATCACTTAGCTGATTACCTAATTTGCTTTGCTGGGCCTGTTTCTGAGCCTGCTTTTTTTTACGAGATTTATATTGAGCTTCAAAAGAGTCGATAATGGTCTTACTCAGCGTACCTCCTGAAGTCAGTATAAAGCGATCGTGAGCTTCTTTTAGTACTGCCGCCTCTACCGCTGCAAAGTCTAGTTGCGCATCACTCGACAATGTTCTAAATCTAGCGTCTGCCCCACGTGCTAATGGATCTAGCCGTAAGCTTAAGTCATTCATACCCAGTAGTTTGAGGCCTTCAAGCGACTTAAGACGCGATAGCGCCACATACCCCTGACCCAGCTCAAAGGTCTTAGATAAGTCTATCTCTGCCGCATCCAGCGTCATGCCTTGTGACTTATGTATGGTGATTGCCCATGCCAACGCTAACGGGATTTGGCTATAGCTGGCTAATACCTCACCATTTTCATCCTCAACCAGCCACTCTTCCCCTTCCGCGATGACCTGCCTGCCATCATTAAGTTTGATAATAGGAAATCTATCCGTCGAAACAGCGGGCCCATCAGAGTCGGCCTCTTGTTTATCTTTATGACTAAGAGACTGGCTGCCATTCTTCTCTTTTGATTCCTTATTATAGTTGTCATCAGTGCTCTTATCTAAATTATTAACTAAATTATTAACTAAATTATCCTCTGAATAACTAACACCCTTATCGTCATCGCTATCATCTTCTGAGTCAGAATCATTTTCAGTTGCGCCAATGCTTTTAGATTTTAAAGGCTTGATAGTAGTAAAGCCGATCAGCTCACCCATCGTCCCATTCGAGACACCCAGCTCATTATTATTTTTAATGAACATCACCTTAGCGCCGACCTTCAAGGTAAGCTCATCACTGGTTCGTACCGACTTTTTCAGGGTTTCGACCAATTTATTATCACCATGAGCAATGGCGTTATAAGTGACGGTCTCCCCACTTAATAACGCCAACTCATGATCGTTTATTTTATTCACGTTGACATTATGGGTGTACAGCCGCGTACGATTGACATCGACATCTTGATAAAACGTGTTTTGTAGCGCCTCTATGGCGTCCGCACTTACCCCCTCTTCACCTCTGATTTGATTCAGTATATTATCTAGGGTGATGGCGTTTGAAGTATCATCATCGGACTGCTGACGATGTTGTTCGGTTAAATAACAAATCTTAAACCCCGCTTCCAGCCAAGCATCGGACATAAATGCAAACTTATCTCGATTACTTTCACCTCGGCTACCAACAGGCGGTAACTGAAAGAAGTCACCGGCCACGACCACCTGAATACCCCCAAATGGTTTGTCATTTTGACGCATATGTTTTAGAACTTGATTGACCAGATTGAGCTGCTTCGCGTGCAACATGGATATCTCATCAATAATCAGCACCGAGGTTTCTCTCAGGCGATCTTTAAGAATCTTTTTGCGGGACAAGTTTGTCAAATCACGGTCGCTTAATTCATCTTTAATACCGATACCAGACCAACTATGGATAGTAATACCATTCATGTGTGTGGCGGCTATTCCCGTACTGGCAGTCGTCGCCACCGGTACTCTCCTCGCTCTTAGATAGTGAATATACTCATTTAAGGTGTAGGTTTTTCCTGAGCCTGCCGAGCCCGTTAAAAAAACATTCTGACCAGTTTTAAGGATATCCAAAGCGGTGGTTTGTTTCATAGGAGACGAATCTTTTGGTAGAAGGATGTGGTGTTATGATTTTTAAAGGATAGTTTATTTTCAAGAAAAGGCATAACTTAAGTTTTCTCTCATATAACAAAGCCACAACATACAATGTGTGGCTTTCAATCTTATCACTTAGACTATCTTATTACAGCCTGCTCATATTGTCATCATGATTGTGGATCTCGTGTCATTTAAGCATAACAATAAAGCCATAAAAGGTTCAAACTAAACTTTAACGTTAAGGCAATAAACGGCGAAACGTCATAAAGCATTTATCACCTTGGTCATCGATACACCAACGCATGGTATTCCTCTCAGGCTGATAATCGACATAGGCAAACATAGCGTCCCCTTTTTGATCGATTTGCTTGCCAGAGCAATCCGGATTGTTATTGTCATAACTGGTATTGATGGCAATTATTGGTAAACCATCCGGCTGATGCTGATACAAATATTGACCATAAGTCCATTCTTTACCACTGGTGGTAAATAGGACGTTATCTGCTTGGAAGTTATAACGCTCTTTACAATTAACAACCTGAGCAACTAGGGCGGCGTCCTGTTGCGCGTCCACTGTGTTTACTGCGTCATCTGATGGGTAATGTTTATCCATATAAGTTGGTTGTGCATTTGACGAGTTATCCGTCGTTTGTTCAACGTGTTTAGTTAACTGATTAGACTCTTGGATCGCTGCTATTAAATCCTCTAAGCTTTGATCATAGCCTTCTTCACCATCAATAGCAGCATTATGCCCATTAGATTTTTGACCATTTATTTTTTGGCCATTAGATTTTTGACCATGTAAATTATCTGGCATCGCAAAATCTGGAGTCGCTTGCAAATCCAGCTCCCATAATCCTACTATTTCAGGGCTGATATGGGTATTAATAACAGGAGCTTCGACATTGTCTGCTGAAAAAGACGCCAATAATGACGCTAAAGTTAAAGGTACAATAGAGAGTGGTTCCATATTCTAACGTTATCCTTTGAAGTATTTAAAATCAGATTAAGCAATTTAGATTCATATAACAAGATAATAAACGTTAAAATTAGTTTTTGTGCGTCATCCACTGTCGCTATTATTCTAAATAAGCCCATTTACTTAGTAGCTCATCCAGCTTGTATGTTAAAAAAGCCATAGATAAGTGTTAACCTTAGCTATGGTAGCAGGTAGAGTGAGCTAGTGATCCTGCTATAGCCAAAGAGCTCGACGCAAAGATAAAGCCCTCTACCTGTATTTCTTTAGATTGAATGGTATCAAAGTGCCTTAGAAACTAAAACTAAGAGACACTGTATTCACAAGGGAAATGCAAAGAAATGACCTATCAAGTATACGTTGGAATTGACATATCCAAAGCTAAATTTGACGCAACATGGCTAAACAAAGAAGGTAAAAAGGTTAAAAACAAAGCCCACAGCAAAACCTTTACTAATGACGAAAAAGGCTTTGCAATCTTTACCAAATGGCTAGCTAAGCAAAGCACAAACAAGAAACCGGATGAGTGTCTTATCATCATGGAAGCCACAGGCATATACTATGAGAACCTAGCCTATGATCTACACAGTAAAGGCTACACAGTAGCCGTTATTAATCCGGCATATGCCAAACAATTTGCAGGTGCCATCGGCAGTCACCACAAAACCGACAAACAAGACGCGTACGTACTCGCGCAATACGCCTATACAAGGCACCCTAAAGCATGGGAGCCAGAACCTGAGCACGTCAGAAAGCTCAAGTATCTGCTAGACCGTTTAGACACGCTCAAGGCGGATAAGAAGCGAGAAAGCAACCGTCTAGAAAAAGTTGAATCTAGAAAGAGCTATGACAACGATATCGCCCAATCTATAAAACAAGTGATAGACACTTATAACGAACAAATAGATATCATCCAAGCCAAGATAGATAAACACATAGATAATCATCCTGACTTAAAGTCAGGCTATGACAACCTAGTTAGCATTCCAAGCATAGGTAAGACAGTCGCACCGAATGTATTGTCGTTACTCCTATCTAAAGACTTTAAGGATGCTTCACAATGTGCCTCATTTGTTGGATTAACCCCTATACATATACAGTCAGGAATCTTTAAAGGAAGAAGCCGTATTAGTAAAAAAGGGGATGGCAACCTACGATCGAAGTTGTTTATGTGTGCTTTATCTGCAATTAGTTGCAATCCTGATGTTAAGCAACTATACGAGCGACTGCTGAAGAGAGGAAAATGCAAGAAAGTGGCTTTGATTGCAGGTATGAGAAAGTTATTACAGATTTGCTATGGTGTGATAAAGCACCAAAGCAAATACAAACCTCAAGTTGCTATTTGATAGTAATTTGAGTTGACATATAAGATGGTATCTTTTCGCTGCTATCTCCTTGACTGAGCAAAGCAGGTGACTAAGCTCATCGCTGTCTCTTGCTTCGCGAGCCACCTATGAGCAAGCCCCTGCATCTTACTCAGCCAAGCAGTATATTCGCTTCAATCTGGGCTAAAAAGCATCAAGCGTCAAAGTACATACGCTAAGTGCTACCAATTAGCTCACGATAGCTATTAGTCAACCCCAAGCTCAAGCAAGCTGGCGTTACCGCCGATAGCCGTAGTATTGACCGTTTTTACCCTTTCCGTTAAAAAGCGCTCAATATAATCTGGCTCAAACATCTCACGGCATCCTTCTTGATCGGTTATGGCGACCAGCTGCGTCAAGATACCATCCGTTTCGGCCAGATCTTGACCAATCTGAGCCAACTCGTCAAATGAGCCCACTGCTCCGACTACCGCCAGTCGACTAATGTGTAGCAGTGTGGTTAGCTGCGAATCATTGGCTATACTCATCACGCCTGGATAAACCCCAGATTGGGTCAATATGTCAATCGCTTGTTCACAAAGCTGCTGCTGTGAAGTATAGCGTAAAATAACCTCGTTACCCGCAAGCAGCGTTGTCAGTAGTAGTCCTAATACAGGTATCGCATCTGCATTATCCGTACCGACGATCATCGACTTGCCACGTGGCGCGAAATATAAATGGTTTGACTCTCCTGTCGCACCTGTCATCTGTTGAACGATATCTAATCGCGCCGCTTGCGACAAAATAATCTCAAACAGCTGTTGCGCTTTGACACTATCATCAGTCAACTCTGCCAACTTTCTGCCGGCTTCATTCAATATTATTTTGCGCTGCACGGCATCCATCTGACCCCAAGCTTCACATTGCTTGGCTTGATCTTGTTTAAATATTGCACTCATGAGCCTTCCTTATTTTTAATCCACTTTTTGGTCAATGTTTAGCATTGTTTAGTTATCAATATAAATGAAGCCAATGCTATACCGCCTGCCATTTGGTCAAGCGAGCCACATAATGAGGCCCACCGGCCTTAGGCCCTGTTCCTGACAAGCCACTACCACCAAAGGGCTGCTCATCTACGACAGCACCAATTTGGTTGCGGTTGATATAGGTGTTACCTACTTTAGCGCGGCGTTCGATATGATCCGCTACTGACTCAATCCGACTATGAATACCGAGAGTAAGACCATAACCCGTCGCATTTATCTCATCGATGAGGTCATCAAGCTTATTGGCTTTATAGCGGACGACATGCAGTATCGGACCGAAGTGCTCACCACCGATAACCCCAATATTGTCAACTTCAATGGCCGTTGGTTGTACAAAGGTGCTGTGACTTAGGTTGTTTGCTGCCTCTGAACTAATAGGCGTCTGAGTAATAATACGGGCACGGGTGTCTTTACGCATGGCTTCGATATGAGCACGCAGTGATTTTTGCGCGTCTTTGTCGATCACAGGGCCTACATCAGTTGAGACATAGGAAGGATTACCAACGATAAGCTCTGCCATGTTGCCTTTTAATAGCTCGATGACATTATCGGCCACATCTTCTTGCACACATAAGACACGACACGCTGAGCACCGCTGACCGGCTGAACCAAATGCAGACAACACCGCATCTTTCACCACTTGCTCAGGTAGCGCAGTTGAGTCAACAATCATCGCATTTTGACCACCAGTCTCTGCTATTAATAGAGGCAAGGTATCTTTACGATCTTTATTAAGTTCATCATCCACTTTAGCTAAGCGCTGGGTATCATGCAGCGCTCTATTGATAAGCTGAGCCGTTTGCGTAGATCCAGTGAATACTACCCCATCAATATAAGCTGATCCTGTTAGTGCGCCGCCTACTTCCCCAGCACCTGTCACAAATTGCAAGGCATAATCTGGGATACCGGCTTTATACATCAGCTGCGCGGCAAAGTAAGCAATCAAACTGGTTTGCTCAGCAGGCTTAGCCACTACAGTATTACCCGCGGCCAATGCTCCGGTAATTTGTCCGGTGTAGATGGCTAACGGGAAATTCCAAGGACTAATACAAACGACCGTACCACGGGCGCTACGTTTTTGCGTCATTTGATCGCCATTGAGGTCAGTAAAGCTATTGACTTGCTGGGCTAAGCGTTCTGCCTCATTAGCATAGAAGCGACAAAAGTCTACCGCTTCACGCACCTCATCAATACTGTCCTGCATGGTCTTGCCCGCCTCTTTATGGCACATCGCCACAAGTTGCGCATAATTATCCTCATACAAGTCAGCGATACGTCTTAAGAGTTCAGCACGTTCGCTAGCACCAAGGGCTTGCCACTTTTGTTGACCCTCATTAGCTGTTTTGATCGCTAATTTAGCAATATCTGCATCGCCATAGACGACCTCACCGGCAGTGACACGATGGTTCCAAGGAGCAACAACTTGGGTTCGCTCGAGTGCCTCGTCGGTCTGCTCACCTTGCTCATTTATGCTATGCGTTATTTGCTTGCCATTCACAATGGAGTTCGCCGTCCATGTTTCGGGTAAAAACTGATCGACTGCAGCTTTAAACGGAATCCACTGTGACTCAACAAATATATTTGGCCCAAAGCTTGCCAGTCTATCGTCATAGATATTTAAGGGCATCGGAATTTTAGGATTATGCAAGGTATCATGGGCGGTCAGCTTGTCATAAGGATGCACCGTTAACGCTTCAATCGGGTGCGACTTATCCAGCAGTTGATGCACAAACGAGCTATTGGCGCCATTTTCTAGCAAACGACGTACTAAATATGGCAACAAATCATGATGCTTGCCAACCGGTGCATAGATACGTACTGGTATATTATATGTCTCAATAATATGGTCATATAACGCATCGCCCATACCATGTAGACGTTGGAACTCAAAATCTCTATGCTCACTCATGGTCATGACTGAAGACAACGTATGCGCATTATGGGTTGCAAACTGAGGCCACAACACTCCGCGAATCTGATCCGTTAACAGAAATCTTGCACAGGCCAAATACGCAACGTCAGTTCCCTCTTTACGGGTCCAGACAGGATAGCCGGTAATCCCTTTTTGCTGCGCAAGCTTAATCTCATAATCCCAATAAGCGCCCTTTACTAGACGAACTGGGATGCGGTCACCGACTTCTTTCGCCAAGCTTGCCAGCCACGCTAACACTGGCAAAGCACGCTTAGAGTAGCCCTGCACCACAAGACCAAGACCATCCCAGTCTTGTGTCATCGTGTCTCGATATAGTGATTCAAATAGCTTTAATGACACCTCTAAACGGTCAGCTTCTTCTGCATCAATACTGATATCGACATTGACTTCACGCGCCGCTTCTATCAATAAGAGACAACGCTGACGTAGTAACCCAAGCACCTGATCAATTTGCGTTGCCTCGTAACGAGGATGTAATGCCGTCAGTTTAATGGACACCGAAGGCTTTGGCATCCCCTCTTTCACTTCGATATTTGCCGCTGAGCGAATGGCATGTAGATAGTCGCTGAAGTATTTCTCAGCGTCTTTGTGCGTGACAGCCGCTTCCCCTAACATATCAAATGAATAGGTATAGCCCTTGTTTCGATAAGGTAGGCTATTACGTCTGGCCTCTTCTATGGTCTCACCGAGTACGAACTGATGACCCATAATTTTCATAGCGCGCTGCATGGCACTACGAATGACAGGTTCACCCATTTTCTTAGTCATCCGATCTAAGAAGCCTGCCGCCGTGGTCTTACTATCCACACTGACCACTCGGCCTGTCATCATTAAGCCCCACGTTGAGGCATTCACGATAAAGCCATTGTCGTCTTTCAAATGCTTTTTCCAGTCTGCCACACTCATTTTGTCACGGATTAGCGCATCGGCGGTGGCATTATCGGGTACTCGAATCAAGGCTTCCGCCAAGCTCATTAACAAAATACCTTCTTGGGTATCTAAGCTATATTCAAGTAACAATGAGTCCACCATTTTAACCGCTTTATCATTACTGCGTACGTGCTCAACGAGGCTTCTTGTTTGATCACTTATGGCGTCACGTTCATTAACACCTTCTTTCACTCTAGGCTCAGCCAGAGGCAATAACGCTCCTAACCACTCGTCCTCATCTGCGCTATATAGCGGAGAAATATAGCTATAAATCTCACTGGCGGGTTTACTGATAAAGTCGGGTTGTAAGACTTGTTGTGGTGAAAATTGAATTGGATTTTTAGGATAAAATGGGTTATTCAAACTCATATCAACTCCACTGAGATATTGTTATGTTTAGGGTCATTGGGATTCTTTTAAAATGGATTTAAACAGTAGATTAATAAGATGCTTTTATAGGTCAGAATTTATAGGATAGTTATAACTTACTAAACCTCATTCTCAACTCTTATTGTAGGCTGTGGCTTTAGCAAAGCAATATATTAAAGGTATTGATTTTCTGGGCTAAAAGTACCAGTCTAAAGTGAGTTTTAATACGTTAAGTGCGGGGCCTAATAATAATACACAGATAAGTAATACACAGATAAGTAATACACAGATAAGTCATAAACAGTTAAGTAATAGGCAGGTAAAAAAGCATAGCGAGCCCAAGCGGTATTACTTATTAGCCCTCTAACGCTCGGTATAATAACGCTAGGTAGACATTGGGTAACACCAAACTCACTAATGCCTTCTTCTTTATAGAAACAGGCCTGACTGTTAACGCGACGCTAACACATCAAGCCTGTTTAAGATAGGATGGACGCAAAAAAATATATAGGAACTAGATTAAGATATTTAAAGCCATTTAGAATTAGTTAAGCCTCTAGTACTGATAAACCGTTTGCGAAGCTATTAAAAGCAAAGCAGGCTATCCAGTTGATATAACGCCAGTTGCTTTATTTTTTGTTTGTGCGTCAGTCCTAAAAGAAAAACCTCTACGGCGTTGATTGAGGTTATGAGCTTGGTTTATAAATGTTATCACAACTTGCAAGCGCTAAGCCAGACATTATAAAAACATGATTTTTGCTAACAAAACAAACGTTAACACCCAAACAGCAGGACTCACTTGCTCAAACTTACCTGTAAGGACTTTCACCACGGTATAGGTTATAAACCCAAGAGATATACCATCGGCAATTGAATAAGTTAGTGGCGTTAGCAATAGTACAACTGCCACAGGGGCCGCTTCGGTTAAGTCTTCCCAATCGATGTCTTTCAAGGTATACAACATCAGTACAGATACATAGAATATCGCCCCTGCTGTGGCATAGGCAGGAATCATACCTGCTAAAGGCGCAAAAAATATACTTAATAAAAACAGCACCCCAACAGTGACTGCCATTAGGCCAGTACGTCCACCTGCGGCCACGCCAGCGGTACTTTCAACGAAGCTTGTGGTAGACGATGTACCAAGTAGGGACCCTGCGACGGTAGCAGTAGAATCTGCTAATAAGGCTTTATCAAGGTTAGGAATATCTCCATTTTTATTGACCAAGCCTGCCTTGTTTGTTACCCCGATCAAGGTGCCAGATGTGTCAAATAAATCGACGAATAAAAAAGCAAAGATAACACTGATCATTGTCACATCAAAAGCACCCGCAATGTCTAATTGCAACAAGGTCGGCGCTATTGCAGGCGGCATAGACATCACGCCTTGAAAAGGAACTTGACCTGTGATTACTGCAATCAAAGTCACCACCAAAATACCAATGGTTACTGCGCCATGGATATTGCGATAGGCCAAACCAATAATTAAAAAGAACCCCAGTGCAGCCATCATCGGTGGGAACTGTTGTAAATTGCCAAGACTGACAAAGGTGGCTTCATTGGCAATGATAACACCAGAGCTTTTTAGGGCGATAAAGGCTAGAAAAGCGCCTATACCTGCGACAATACCTTGTTTTAAACTATTTGGTATGGCATTAATCACCCATTCACGTATTTTGAATAAACTTAATAGGACAAATATACAGCCCGATAAAAAGACAGCACCTAACGCCGTTTGCCAAGTATGGCCCATGCCCAATACGACGCCATAGGTAAAGAAGGCATTCAGCCCCATACCAGGCGCTAGTGCGACAGGAAGGCGGGCGTAAATACCCATTATAAAACAACCGACCGCCGCTGCTAAACAGGTCGCGACAAACACAGCGCCTCTATCCATCCCAGCATCTGCTAAGATATTTGGGTTCACAAAGATGATATACGCCATCGTTAAAAACGTGGTAAGCCCTGCTAAGATTTCTGTTTTTATCGTGGTGTTTTGACCATTTATGCCAAAATAGCGCTCTATTGCATTCATAAGAATTAGCCTGAGTTTATCGCTTTAGTTTGTTATACGAGTGGCAAACCAAAGTATGGATTGAAGTCGCTTAAGATTAAATTATGGAATTAGTACTTTATTTATGGCTAAAATTGCCTATTACAGAGTTTAAATATAAGTTGTAAGTTTTAGCCAATATACTAGGGCGTGTGGAACAAAAAGGGTGAATTATAAAGTATATGTATCAAAACTAGTATATTAATTTTTGAAATTACAAGTACAATACCTTCACTAAACCTGTAGCGAGTCTCAACAGAGCTTATTTTTTAAGTTAATCATTTCAGATTATTGCCCTTATCATGAGTTCCCTGATATTGTATGAGTGGCCTTATGTTGAGATATTTTATACCCCGTTCTCAACTTATTAAAACTCCTTGTAGGCTGGTGCTTTTAGCCCAGCAATAAGCACCTTTAATAAAAAATGCTAGGCTTAAGCCACAGCCTACGTTAAGTTGAGAATGGGGTGTTTTATTAAAATAGTGTACTCACTATGGGCAGGTTTTTGTTAAACTACTTTGTTATTAAACGGTTGAAAGCTTTAGCAGTTAAACTAAATGGCAATTAAAGCTTGCAATCTTTTGATTACCAAGCAAATTTATATTAGTAGTAACCTTTTACAACACTCCATTTATAACCGTCTATTTTTTTTATTAAAATCATTCTACTACCATCCCTTTATTGTTTTTTATTGCATTGAGCGAGCTATTCATGCCAGAGTCTATTAATCTCATTTCCCTTATTACCGATGCCAGCCTATTGGTACAAATCGTTATGGGTATTTTGCTATTGGCCTCCCTTGTGTGTTGGGTATTGATTTTTCGATTAAGCGCCCGTTTAGGTACCGCAAAACGCCAAGATCAACATTTTGAAAATTGGTTTTGGTCTGGTGAAGACTTAGCAAAACTATACCAAGGTATTCAAAACTCACCAGATAGACATGGGCTAGCGAACATTTTTTACGTTGGGTTTTCTGAATTTCTGCGTATGAATAAGAAACGCCAACCCAAAGACCAGATTATTGACGGTGTAGAGCGTAAGCTGCGTGTTGGACTTGGTCGTCAGCAGCAGGCTTTAGAGTCTGGCCTTGCCGTGCTAGCAAGTATCGGCTCAGTTTCTCCATATATTGGTCTATTTGGTACCGTTTGGGGCATCATGAATGCCTTTTTGGGATTATCTGTTGCTGATCAGGTAAGCTTATCCGCAGTTGCCCCTGGTATTGCCGAAGCACTTATTGCTACTGCTATGGGCTTATTTGCCGCTATTCCTGCAGTATTGGCCTATAACCATTTTACAGCAAAATCTGCCTCAATATATGACAGTCGTGCCTTATTTTGTGATGAAATGACGGGTATGCTTCAGCGTGAGACTCATGAGACCACAGCGACAAACCCTGTTCCTCGTGAGCAGGATGTGAATAGAGCGCAGAATATACAATCGCCATTGGTGTAAAAGGAGCAACGCATGAAATCAAGCCCCTTTTCAAAGCAAAAAAAAGAGCTTAATGCCAGCATGAATGTGGTGCCCTACATCGATGTGATGTTAGTGCTATTAGTCATATTTATGGTGACGACACCCATGATGACCACGGGGGTTAATGTCGAATTACCCAAAGCACAGACCGAGAACATCAGCACAGGTTCACAAATGCCAGTGGTTGTCTCTTTGATGAGCAATGGGGAGATTTATATCAGTTATGAAAATTACATTAATATGCCAGTATCAGAGCCTGAGCTTATTGAGACGCTTCAAAGATTACAAAGTCAGGAAGGCGGCGATACGTTAAGAGTCATGATTAACGCCGATCAGAACAATCAATACGGTATCATTATGCAGCTTATGGCAAACCTACAACAAGCGGGCATTGAAAAAGTCGGACTGTTAACGGGGCAACCGCTACCTGCAACTCAAAACTAATATACTGTCTTAATAACTTTTAGAGATTATAACTGTGCTAAATCGTGCGCCTAGTGTTTATACGCCTATAGAGCCTGAAGACAATGGTATCGTCCTACCCACTGTCTTAAGTTTACTTGTGCATGGTGCTATATTAACGTTTATTATCTTTTTCCACCGTGCGCCAGAAATTGACACCCCGCCGCCCATCGAAACCACCATCATTACACCAGAAGAGCTGGCAGCATTGCAATCAGAGATCAAAGCCAATCGTGCTGCTATGGCTGATAGTAGCGACAATGCCGTTGATGTGGCGTCAGAGGCTTTTCCTGAAACAGTGGATAGTAGTACTGATAACTCTAGTTCATCTATTACGAGTAGTATATCGTCGATATTTACATCAAGGAAAAATACCATTAAACCTATCGATATCTCAGAACAACCTAATCCATTCGATCAGGAGCAGGAAGATATACCACTAGATGATTTCCCAGATTTAGATCTTGATGAGAAGCCTACTCCCGATACAAATACGGATCCTAAAGATCCTAAGAAGGTTGATGAGACTTTCCCCCCCGCTAGTGGCAGTCCTGACAAGAGTGATCCAACCTCCAAACCTGTGAGCGGTAATAATAAAAGTAAAGGACAAATAATTGCGGAAGTAACTGCTAAAATATTACCTAATTGGAACCCCCCTCAAAGTGAATTAGGTAAAAAGATAACGGCATATATCACTGTTGATACCCAGGCCAATGTACTTAAAGTATCCACCAATATGCCTAATTCATCTTTAGAAAAGTCATTATCAGCAGTTATCTATGATGTCAGCCCATTAGAACCACTAAAAGGAACGAAATATTTAAATGAACCGAAAGACCCTACAATTGTAGTGACACTCACAGTAACGGAAAAAAAATAAACCTTAACTAATCTTGCTAGCTTTTAATCGTTAAACGTATGTTAATTTAAAGCAGTATTATTAGTGATATACTCAAAACCTCTATAAGCTTAATTTAATAAAATTAGCATCACCAATATAAATATTTCTGAACTAATATCATATAAGATAATTGGGTAATATTCATGTTTCTAACTTTGAAAAACGTTAAAATCTCAATAATTAATACCGCTTTACTGTCATCCTTCATCTCATTAGGTGTAGTTACCTATGCTAGCACAGCATATGCAGAGGTAACCGCTGCAGAGATAACCGCTCAAATATTACCTAATTGGGAACCGCCTCAAAGTGCATTAGGTCAAAAGATTACGGTATATATCACTGTTGATGATGAAGGTAATATACTTGAAGCATCTACCAATATGCCTAATTCTTCTATAGAAAAGTCAATGTTAGCAGCTATCTATGCAGCCAGCCCTTTAAAGCCACTAAATGGTTCAGGGTATTCTAAAATTCAAGCGACATTCACAGTAGAATAAATAAACCTTAGTTTTTTTAGCCAGTTTTTAATCGTTATACGTATGTTAAAATTAAAGCAGAATTATTGGTGATATACTCAAGACCTCTACAAGCTTAAATTAATAACTTTATTATCATCAATATAAATATTTCTGAACTAATATCATCTAAGATAATTGGGTAATCTCCATGTTTCTAACTTTAAAAAACGTTAAAAGCTCACTAATTAATACTGCTTTACTGTCATCGTTCATCTCATTAGGTGTAGTTACCTATGCTACCACTGCATATGCAGAAGAGATAGCTATCAATAACGATGATAATGTATTAAGATTTGAAGCTGAAAAACAAATTGAAGTGACTCGAAGCCAAAACCAAGTCGCGTTTGTACCCTTTGAAGGCAATAGTACCTTATCTAATATTGTTCAAAAAGATCTCGAAAACTCGCCACTATCCGTTACGAGTCAAGGTCTGATTGGTCAACCGCACACCCGTGACGACTTAGCGGCTACCCTACCCGCTTGGCAACAACTAGGGATTCCCTACTTGGTCATTGGTACCGTTAAAACTGTGGGCGGCAATACCGTAGCTGACTTTGAGGTCATCGAAGTTGCCAAAGGTAGAATTATTAAAGGCAAACAAAGTGTCAGTGACCCAGATGCAGAAGTAGCCGCTCACAAAGCTGCTGGTCGTATCTATGAGCTACTCTCCGGGGATCGAGAAGATCTAAATGCCCGTATTGTTTATGTGGAAGAAAAAGGTGAAGGCGCAAACAAAACATCGTCTTTAATCCTTATTAATGCGGATGGTTCCAACCCCAAACTACTGACTCGAGTAACGGATGCTAGTATTATTAGTCCCGCCGTATCACCCGATGGCCGTTACCTCGCCTACTCTGTCCAATTAAAGAATAATGTGGCTAACTTGTTTAAATATGACATGCTAACTCGAAAAGCCACTCAGCTTGTCAATTTAAAGGGCAGCAGCCTAGGTCCGAGTTTTTCGCCAGATGGCAGTACTATTTTATTTTCAAACTCTCAAAATGGTGACCATGATATTTATCGAGTCAGTAGTATGGGCGGCGTAGCTGAGCCGCTCATTGAGTTGGATTATGACCAATTTCAGCCCAGTTATGGGCCAGACGGTAGTTTTGTATTTGTCTCTGACCATGCAAGCCCTCGTCGTCCTAGCATCTATCGCTTTAGCTTTAGAGGTCCAATTATTAAGCTGTCTCGTGAAAGTTATGCTGCAAATCCATGCTTTAGCCCCGATGGTACTAAAATAGGTTATCTAAGTGGCAGTAGTGCTGCGGTAATGAGCCTCAACGGTACCGTTCTCAATAACTTTGGTGTTACCAATATTGATGAAGCCCCTTGTTTCTCTCCGACTAGCCATCGGGTGGTTTATGCACAAGGTAAAGAGAATAGCAAAATTGTTATACGTTATCTTAAAGGCGGAAAGACCATCACTTTACCAATAGATGGCAGAGCAAGCTCACCGATTTGGATACCCAGTCGTTAAACATTTTGATAATACGTTAGTCTGAAAAAAACCCTCAGTTCATGTATTGAACTGAGGGTTTTTTTAATGAGTTTCTAACAGACTCTCAACCATCCCTCTGAACTAATACCAAATTTAGTAGGTTCAGCGAGAAAGACAAAGATAGGTTATTTTATAGAAAAGGGTTACCCTATAGTCAAATCTGATGAACAACTTTATAATCAAAGAACTCACGTTATGAAAGCATTAATCATGATCACCGGCAAACTTATAACAAATATAGAAACCAACCTATCAAGAAAAATGAGTGCAAACTCTACTACTATTCCAAACACCAAAAACAGTAGGTTTAATGAGCTTAATAAACATATCGTCTTTTATAGAAAGGGTATTATTAAAATATGCCAATGGTTGTTGGTTGCTGTTGCGTTAAGCTTATCCGCCTGTCAACATATACAACTGGCTAGAAATCCAATACCGGTGACAGCAGATTTTAACCCCACAACAACCGACCTATCATCAAATAGCAGTACTCCCGCTATAACGGCGGCTGATTAATTAATAATTGTGCCAGATGCTCACCAAATAGCTTCGCTGAATTGATGTCCCCTTCTCCTGGGGTCACTTCTGGCGAGTCATCGGTAGATTGAGTCATTAAGCCTAGGAAGCTTGATAGGCGATTAACATCTTGCTCGGTATGACCGGTTGGCATCACTGGAAATCCAGCCCAGTTCATTCCATGCTGCATGCTAAACAGACAAATTTGTTGTAAGGCTGCAAGCTTATCCCCACTTAGACCGCCAGAATTTGCAAATCCTGCAGCCCACTTGCCATGCCAATTGCGGTGAAACCAGCGTTTTGACGTACTGTCCATAAATGTCTTAAATTCAGCGGTAATACTACCCATATATACCGCACTACCAAATACCATCATTTGTGACTCATCTGCAAAGTCCCAATCCATGTGCTTAATATCAATGGATTTTACTTCTACAGTGGCACCTGCATAGTCTTCGACCCCTTCAGCGATAGCATTGGCAACGCGTCGAGTATGGCCATAGTTGCTGTGATAGATGACGGCGATTTTTAACTGCTCATCAGATCTTCGGGACTGATTTGGTTCATCATTTGATGTCTCATTACTTACAGATTTAGAGTTTATATCAGTCATGGGTTACGAGCATCCTAATTAATAACTGGCAGAGGGGGCATTTAAAATGGTAATTTTATAGAGTAATTTTCAAATATGGGATTTTTAGATATAATTTAACCAATAACGCCATTTCAATAACCGCTTATTCGGCTTAAACCTATAAAACCCTATAAAAGTGCCTATTTAACCTAACCTGACCTAAATTTGCAAATATTGCTAACAAAATACAACACCTTTAACACTGCTATTTAAGTCGCATGATGAGTAATGCCATACGTCCGGTATTTTTTTCAGCAAGGTGCGTTTTTCGGCGGTAAGAATAATAACGCGAGTTAGCATAACTACACGCATACGCTGGGCTGCTGTTTTCCAGAGATTTGGCCGCAACGTTATCGTTTAACAACCCTTCCGATGGTAACGACTCTTTCGAACTAATAGATTGATAATCTTCTGATATAGCCACTTGCTTCGATTGATTAACCTTATTAACCCTATGAACCTTGATACCAAGGCTTGTCAATTGTAGCTCAGCCAACTTTGGAAGATCCAACCACGCTTTGTCAGGATTGTCATGAACCTTAATGATTTGTTGATGAACAACCTGACTGTCCATACCCATCGCTTCACAACCTGACAACAGTTTATGGACTACCTCCGTCGATACCTCATAGCAAGGCTGACTGATACAAGCCCCTATCCAAGCTTGCATTGGTTCATGCTGAACATCGTCACTTGTACCATTCACCATCTCGGTATAGCTTGCATTAATTACACCATTCGCCAAACCTTGCCAGCCTGCATGAATGGCTGAGATTTGCTTTGAATTGGGATCGTATAAGGCAATAGGCACACAATCGGCAGTCATGATCGCCAGTGCTTGATGGGGGAGATTGGTTACCATTGCATCTGCTGCTGGCGGCGTTAGTGATAGCTTAAGTGCAGAATGAGCGTTATCAGAGTCAATAGAAGTATCAATACGGGTTTGTGTTTTAGGATAATTGCCCACACGCACAACTTGATTACTATGGATTTGATTTAACCAATAAATTGACTCGATGGACGGACTGAATTTTGACGGTGACTCATTAGGTAGTTGAGAATCTATCTGAGCTTGGGAGGCAAGATAGTGATTAATTTCAGTCATCAGTTGCGCACGGTTTTTTAAGACCGTTTGTGGATCATCATTGACATGCAGACCTAAATTAAAACGGCCAAAGCTATTTTTATCGGTATTGACACTTATAGTGTTGTTATTATCGTTAGACGCTTGTTCTATACTATTAGCGTCTAGACGCATACCAGCATCGGTCTGGATAACTAGGATGTCATCGGTATGCGCCAATACTTCATATACGTCCATAGCATTACGACTCTGAGTTTTAGTCACTGAATTGTCGTGAGTCACATTATTTAAGGTATTCATCGTTTATATTCCAAAGCCAAAGCTAGGACACAGGCCTTAACCCTTAACCCTTAACCCTTAACCCTTAACCCTTAACCCTTAACCCTTAACCCTTAACCCTTAACCCTTAATATACTAAATGGCTAAATGGCTAAATAGCCAAATAGTTATTTACGCCCCATCACTCAGTACGTCAATCAGTGCCACCATATCCGCTGGTAAAGGCGCCGTTAGCTCAAGTTGCTCA
Source organism: Psychrobacter sp. CX5 (assembly GCF_057621535.2). Lineage (NCBI taxonomy): Bacteria > Pseudomonadati > Pseudomonadota > Gammaproteobacteria > Moraxellales > Moraxellaceae > Psychrobacter > Psychrobacter sp. CX5. Next base: position 3,203,647 of record NZ_CM177735.1, read on the forward strand.
CTGGTTTCAGGGTGAATGAACCCAAGTTTATAGGCATGTAGTGCTTGACGTGGAAATTTAATAACGGCTTGACGCTGTTCTTCAGTCAGCCCTGCCCGTAATTGCTTACGATTACCATAAATATCATCGCCAATAATGGGGTGTCCTATATGACTAAGGTGCACGCGAATTTGGTGAGTTCGCCCTGTCTCAAGTCGTACATCAAGCAGACTATAATTATCATTAAGCGGTGTGATCGTCATGATATGAGTCACCGCTGTTCTCCCCACACTGCTGACAGTCATTTTAGTCCGCTGAGTTCGATGACGACCTATGGGCGCATCAATCACACGCTGGCGAGTCAAGCTTGGCGCATCTCCTGCCACCACACACTGATAGTGACGATAGACACTCTTATCTTTTAATTGCTCTTGTAAATTGAGTTGAGCGGCTTTGGTTTTACCGATGACCAATAATCCAGAGGTGTTTTTGTCAATACGGTGTACCAGACCAGCTCTAGGCAAATGGGCTTGATTGGGATAATGGTATAGCAAGCCATTGACCAGAGTACCTGTCCAGTTACCTGCGCCAGGATGCACGACCATGCCCACGGGTTTATTTATCACTACCACGCTATCATCTTCATAAATGACATCAAGTGCAATATTTTCAGGTTTATCGCCACTGTGTTGCTCAAGTGTCGCAACCAGAGACAGATGATCCCCTAGTTTGACTCTATGCTTGGGTTTGACAACTTTGCCATTGGCTTTGAGCTTGCCAGACTTAAGCCAGTCTTGAAGTTGTGCTCTCGAATACCCTGAAAAGATATCTGCGGCCACTTTATCGATACGCTCGCCAGCCTCTTCTTCTGTGACCGTATGGGTCGCCTCAACTTGTATAACCTTATGTTGGTAGACGTTATTTATTTCTACCTCATCACTCTCAACATCATCCTCAATGTCCAGTTCATCAGTGTCCAGTTCATCAGTGTCCAGTTGATCAGTGTCCAGTTCATCTTCAGTTTCGACACCTATTTCTTCACTATGTGATGCCAGCTCAATATAAGAGTCGTCATGATCTAAGCCTTTCGATAAGCGTTCTTTTGAGCTTAAACCCTCATCAGGTTGATGGTCAATGGCATCACCTTCCTCATGACGGCGATAAGGTGAGCTATCTTGATAATTGGGCAAGTTTGAGCTATTTTGCAATAATGATCTTGAAGACATAATATTTTGAACCGAAAAATTACTAATTAATGAGCTAAGTGTAGCATGGTTTGGTCAAATCTCGTTTGATGATGGCCTTTTATAGTAGTAATAAACTAAGCATCTGTTGAATAATCTCCACATCAGCGTCAGAATGAGCGATACTCTTACCAAATATATTCACGTTATAATAGCTCAATTCCTATACCAAAATTTTGTGCGGTCATGCTACACTAGTGCCACTATAATTTACTAAAATATTCTGCGGAGATTTCCATGCAGCGTGCATCTACCCCTCTTTCTATTGTATCAGCTCGTATAAAACCTAAATCTACTCTTAAAACTAAGTTAGCGTTGTCGATGCTCACTGCTGGTATGCTAAGCTTAACGGGCTGTCAGACCTTGAAAAACATAACTGGCGATGACAATGAGGCAGTAGCCACTGCTGAAAAGACAGATGCCCAATATTATCATGAAGCGGTTGAGTCTATGGAAAAGGGTCGTTATTTATACGCCTCTGAGCAATTAACTGAGTTGCGCACCTTTTACCCAACCGGTCCTTATGCAGAGCAAGCTTTACTGGATTTAATGTACAGTCAGTTCCATACCAAAGAGTATGAGTTGGCGGCAGCCAGTGCAGAACAGTTCATCAAGTTATATCCGCGTAACCCGCAAGTAGATTATGCATATTACGTGCGTGGTGTGGCCAATATGCAAGCGGGTACTAGCACTTTACTAAGCTTAGCTAAGATGAATCAGGCGCATCGCGATACCTCATATTATCGTCTTGCCTTTAGCAACTTCCAAGACTTACTATCTCGCTTTCCTTCAAGCAGCTATGCGCCAGATGCCGCCCAACGAATGACCTTCATTTATAACCAATTTGCAGAAAGCGAGCTTGCCGCTGCACGCTGGTACATAAAACGTGAAGCCTATGTCGCTGCGGCAAACCGTGCCAAATGGGTATTCCAATACTATCCATTAAGCCAGCAAGTGCCAGAAGCCATCGCCATTTTAGCGTTTAGTCATCAACAGCTTGGTTTAACTGATCTCGCTCAGCAATACAAAACCTTGTTGCAAATCAACTATCCAGAGTGGTTGACCAGCGATGGAAGAGTTCGTATAAATAACAATAATACCAGCAGTCTACTTAATAAAATTACCTACGGAAAATTAGGTCGAGCAGACAAGCGTGATAAGTCTACTGGCATGTCATCTGGACAATATACAGGTGCGACCAAACAGCAAGTGATTCGGCAAGCGGCTCAATTGCAATTGCCAGATGATAATGCTGCCACTACTCAGTCTAGCCTACCAACTTTAACGGATAACAATAGAGGCTTCAATATTGGCCTTGGGTTACCTGACGATCCAGGTGCTCAAACTACGACTCCTACACAGCCTCAACGCCGCGTTTTAAGCCCTAGTGAGATGTATCCTGACGACAATAGAACCCCTGTTCAACCTTTAGAGCCCGAAATGACGCCTTCTGAGTAGTCACCAATAGTCTAAGCTGCGCTAAACTACCCAAGTTTAGGTCAATTGACTGACATAATTTACTGGTATGACTCATGTATTTATTGAATATGACTAGCAAAATTTTGTGGAGTGCAGATTTGCTTAGAGACATTGAACTGTATCATTATCTATGATCAATTAACCCCTATGCTGCCTATATTAACTAAAAGGTATAGGGGTTATTATATAGTGAATGACAACTCATTGAGTCTACTATTGACATTAGTTCTAAGTCTACTCGCTATTTAGTTACGAGCTTTTACGTTACTAGCTATACTTTATCAGTTTATGAGCTACTCGGTGATTTGGTTATTTGCACTAAGTCTCCTTCCTTTACTGTATTGAATCATTCAGTCTTCACTTTATATTCTAAAAGCCCCTTATGAGCATTCCAAACCATATTCTTGACCAGCTCAACAGCCAAGCCGACTTGGTGGGGATCATTGGCAAGCATACTACCCTAAAGCGAGCGGGTAAAGAATTTAAAGGGAACTGCCCTTTTCATGGTGAAAAAACCCCTTCCTTTTATGTCAATCCACAAAAGAATGTCTATAACTGCTTTGGTTGCGGTGTTGGCGGTAATGCCATTAGCTTTTTAAGGGACTATGAAAGCCTAACCTTTATGGAGGCCATAAGAGAGCTCTCTCGTCAAACGGGCATTGAAATTCCCAAAGAAGATAATAGAGACTTAAAATATAAACGCAGTCCTGCCCGTCAAGCACCATCTGGTCAAAGTAAAACCAGTCCAACACAACGGATAAAGCCACAGCAAACTACCACAAACCAAAACACATCTAATCAAGGCAATTCAAAGCAAAGCAACTTTAGCAATAGTCACTCAAATCAAAACACTATAGACCAAAGCAAACCGACTCAGAATAACACCGCCCCGAACCCATCCAGTAATGACAGTACCACTAAGAATAAGTCTACTCTTGATAACCCTAACGGCGTCGTCAATCAGACCGCAAACCTCGAAGAAGCAGGTTATACGTCTGCGGATAATGGTTACTTTGATGAAGCCAGCTATTTTAATCAGTCAAGTCCACCACCCGATTGGACGCAAGACTATCCCTTAGAGTCATCCGCTCCAGACAGCGCCTTGATGTCATCTGGATCTAATGCGTCTGGCAGATTTCAAAATCCTGACAATACCTCAAATATATCTATGCCTGTTGCCTCTCAAGAGGGTGATCTTTATGATCTTCTGATTAATGTATGCCAATATTATCAGAACAACTTACACCAAAGCTCTCATGCGATGTCCTACTTTAAAGAACGAGGGCTAACAGACAAAACCATCAATGAGTTCATGTTAGGCTACGCCCCTAGTGGTTGGCAACATCTAGAGCAAGCATTCCCGCAAGATATAGAAGGTCTAAAAGCACTTGGACTTGTCCGTAAATCGGAAAAAGGCAATGACTACGATTTGCTGCGTGATCGCGTGATATTTCCGATTCGCGATAATCAAGGCAGAGTAATCGGCTTTGCAGGTCGGGCGCTAGATAATGAGGTCAAACCAAAATATATTAACTCCAGTGACTCTCCTGTGTTTCATAAACAGCATGTGTTATACGGCTATTATGAGTCACGCCAGCATCGTGCTAACGACTGGGTAGTTGTCGAAGGCTATATGGATGTCATTGCCTTATACCAAGCTGGTATTTACGGTGCGGTCGCCTCTATGGGTACCTCGATAAATGAAAGTCAGATTTCACGCCTACTGCAAATGAATCCAACGCTAACCCTATGTTTTGATGGCGATAGTGCCGGTCAAAAGGCAGCATGGCGCACATTAGAGGTTGCGCTACCTGTGTTGAGTGATGATAAAGAGCTGCGTTTTTTGACCTTGCCTGAAGGTCATGACCCCGATACCTATGTCTCCTCGCATGGGGTCGACGCAATGCGCGATCAAATTATACGTGCCATGCCATTATCTCAGTATATTTTCGCCTACCTTAGCGAGCGTTATGATTTAAGTGTGGCAGAAGGCAAAGCAAAACTCATGTCCCAAGTTCGACAACTGACGAATAACCTTCCTAAAGGCTCCAGCTTTAAGTATTTGCTCAATAATGATATCTATCAAAAGCTAGGCGGTAGAAAAGGTCAAAAAAACTCAGCGCATGATATCTTGCTGGATTTCGACAGTGATATGACCGTTTGTCGTCAGCTTGAGCTGTGTTTATTATTTGCGCCAAACTTATTAGATTCTGATCCAATAGAACGTCTATGGCAAGAGTCTGGTGTCACTGCTATTAAATTACCTCAAAAGGCGATTCGAGATCAGGGACAGCCTGTTACCATTCCTGCTTTGCCTAGCTGGCAGGACTTTAATAGCACCAGCTTAATACAATTAACCCAAGCCATTAGCACCCTATCTCCACATTTGCCAAAAGATACTAACGCGGCTGCACACTTTATTTTGGCAAACTTACCCAATCAAGTACAACAAAAACTAGCCAAACGTTGGCACCCGTTTTGGTCCAACTTAAATCAGCGAGGGATCATTGACGTAGATGAGCTAGTGGATGATTTATTAATACAGCTTATGTCGCAAGCTCTTGCCAAACAGATGACTGAGTCTAAAAATATCATCATCACTACCCATTTAAACCGTCAACGCCAGACGCTGCTGAACTGGTTTAAAAAACAGCAAGCTGAACAATCTAATAAATAATGATTAGGGCTTGTATAGACTTCATCTATTAGGAGTGCTGATAGCTAAAACCGTTCTAGATTAAGCGTTAATCGACTAAAATGTCTACTCCTTCGCTAGATTTACAACGAACAGACAGTATTAAACTTTAAAAAAACCGTTAAGCCCCCATAGTATAATTAACCACGGGTAGTAATATTGCAAATAATCACGCTTATGATAGACACTTAAGAGCGTATTTGCGGTGCCAATTTTCATATTATGTTATAATGCAACCCCATTTTTGAAGTTTTCGTTTTATAGGTTTAGTTCCTCAACTCTAATAATCTCATAATAAATAGCATAATAAATAGAGGACTAAATAGACAACACTCTGGTAATTTCAGAAAACAATGCACCTATCACTCTACCTTTAATCCACATCTTCAACTGCAAGCGAGATATTATGACCGATAAGGCAGCCTCTCAATCTACCTCTCAACTAGCCACCCTTATCCAAATGGGTAAAGAGCAAGGCTATTTGACTTATGCTGAGGTGAATGACCAACTTCCCGCCTCTATTACTGAAAGTGACCAAATCGAAGACATCGTTCAAATGCTAACGGATGTTGGTATCAAAATTTTCGAGTCAGCACCAGATGCTGATGACATCTTGATGAACGATGGTGCCAATGATGATGACATGGCTACTGACGAAGCCGCTGCTGTGCTTGCCGCCGTTGAAACTGAGCCTGGTCGTACCACTGATCCCGTGCGTATGTATATGCGTGAAATGGGTACCGTAGATCTGCTAACGCGTGAAGGCGAAATCGTTATCGCCAAACGTATCGAAGAGGGTATCCGTGATGTACAGCACGCAATGGCTTATTGGCCAGGTACTGTTCAGTTTATTCTGGATGAATATGACCTTGTTCAAGCGGGTGAAAAAAAGCTTTCAGATGTCATTACCGGTTTTCTAGATCCAGAAGAACTAGAACCTGTTGAAGTTGAAGAAGAAGAGATCCCTATTGTCAGCACGAAGTCTAAAGCTAAAGATATAGATGATGACGACGATGAAGAAGAAGATGACACGGATCTTGATGACGACGCCGATGAAGATGCTGAAGAAAGTGGAGGTCTAGACCCTGAGCTTGTTCGTCAGCGTGTTGAAGAGATACGTGAGCTGTTTGCAACTGCTAAGCAGGCACTTGAAGAATATGGACGTGGTAGCCCTCAAGCAGAAGAAGCGTATGCACAGCTTGCAGACCGTTTTATGCTATTAAAGCTTAATAATCGTATGTCTGATAACGTTATGGCCATTATGCACGATGTCTATGATGATGTGCGTAAGCAAGAGCGTCAAATCATGCGCTTGGTGATACGCCGCGGTAAGATGCCGCGTGCTGAGTTTCGTAAGACTTTTCCAAGTAACGAGACCAATGTTGACTGGTTGTCCGATCGCTTAAAAGGCAATCCGAAGTTTGCTGACAATCTTGTGAAAGTTGTTGACGACGTGGTGGTATTACAACGTCGTATCCGTGACCATGAAGACAAGCTTGGCATGGAAATTACTGAGATGAAAGAAGTGGCCCGTCGTATGGCCATTGGTGAAGCGAAAGCACGTCGTGCTAAAAAAGAGATGGTTGAGGCAAACTTACGTCTGGTTATCTCTATCGCCAAGAAATATACCAACCGTGGTCTACAGTTCTTAGATCTTATCCAAGAAGGTAATATTGGCTTAATGAAAGCGGTGGATAAATTTGAATATCGCCGTGGTTATAAGTTCTCAACCTATGCGACCTGGTGGATTCGTCAGGCCATCACCCGCTCTATTGCGGATCAGGCCCGTACTATCCGTATTCCGGTGCATATGATTGAGACTATTAACAAAATAAACCGTGTTTCCCGTCAACTGCTACAAGAAATGGGGCGTGAGCCAACCCCTGAAGAGCTAGGCGAACGTTTAGAGATGGATGAAGTGAAAGTTCGTAAGGTCTTGAAAATTGCCAAAGAGCCCATATCTATGGAGACACCCATCGGTGATGATGAAGACTCCCATTTGGGTGACTTTATTGAAGACCAAACCATCTCAAGTCCTGTTGAAGACGCGACTGCTGCTGGCTTACAAGAAGCCACTCGTGATGTATTAGGTAATTTAACAGAACGT
>NZ_JBYEIT020000002.1:0-54886 GCF_057621535.2 Psychrobacter sp. CX5
TTTGTATGGGTGCTCCTAACCCAATGGGGATTAGTGAGTGTGCTCCAACTGTAAAAGAAGTTATGCGAGATTTAAGCAGAGGTAAAGGCTTGCCGACTTGTAAACTGTCGGATGGTCGAGACTCTAAAAGCGAAGGTAGTTTTGTTACATACCGCCGAGCAAATTTAACGCCTGATTGCCCTAGTGGTTATAGACAAGGACGTAACAATGTTCTTTATCATAATGGCGTAAAACCTGCCAATTTAAACAGAAGAGTACGGGTAAATGGTGGGGTCATGTCTGAATTAGTTGACGATGATGATAGAGGGTTTTTATTTCTTGGCGATCGTTACAAAGCTAGAGCCTGTGTAAAAGGTAACTCTAATGGTTCTATACCTGCTTATTCATACAGTAAAAGGGTAGGCGGTGAAATAGAAAGAATTAATGTACCTCGTCAAGAATGGTATGACAATACAATGTTGATGACACCTGACGGTGCTAAATATGAATTTACGATGCACATTGATAACGCACCATACTCTAAGCATCGTTTTTAAAGGGCTGTTTTTTAAAGAGCTATTTAATTAAATAAGGGGCGGTTAGATGATTGAATTTTATGCACTTGCACAACAATGTGCTCCCAATCTTGAAAAAGAGGTAGTAGCATCTATTGCACGTACTGAGTCGTCTTTTAATCCTTTCGCTATTGGTGTGGTTGATGGTTCTATACGGCAACCAACAAATCTAAATGAAGCGATCAGGGCAGTACGTAAATTAAAAAGCCAGGGCAAAAATTACAGTGTTGGCTTAATGCAAGTGAATAAAGTAAATTTCAATCATTACAACTTAAATGAAAGCAATATGTTTGATCCTTGTACTAACATTAGAGTTGGTGCAAGCATATTCAACAATTGTTTTAAACGTGCTAACGCTACTTTTGGACAAAAATATAGCTATGACGGTAAATTGCGATTAGCTATGTCTTGTTACTATTCAGGTAATTTCAAAACTGGCTTTAGAGCAGATTTTGTTGGTCAACCTCCTTATGTTACTAAAGTATTTAATCATCTGATTGGCTATCGCAATAGCCAATCCCCACTGCCTGTACCACGTCAATTACCGCTACCTGTACCACCAAGCAAAACTCAACCTATCATTGCACAGCAAGCATTGCCTCAAGATGGGTTGGCTTTAGCTGATTATGCAGAGTCGTTACAAGTAAAAGCGGTAAGTAGTGACATTCCAGTTAACGATTTAGCAGAAGCTAAATTGATAGAAAGATCCCAAGAGGATGTTCAACCCAAAGTGTTTAATGGCGATGTGTTTACACAGCCATTAACTGATGTTTTTAATTCAATATAGTGAGGTTTTAAATGTTAAATTCTGTTGCAACTTACGGTAACGTAAACCAGTTACAAATGAAAAAGTTTTTTTCTATTGCTTTGATGATAGCAGTTGCTATTACGCTTTTAATGATGCCAGATTTTGCCTATGCGGCAGGTGGGTTATCTAGAGCACAAAGTGGCATGGAAAAGTTTCAAGAAGCAATTTTACCAGTTCTACGTGTGGGTTGTGTAATCGCATTTATTTTAGCAGGTGCAGGTTACATGGCAGGGTTTCTTGATAAATCCTGGTTCGTTAAAGCGGTTGTAGGAATTATCATAATTGGTTCAGCCAACGAGATTGTAGGTTTGATTTGGTAATCAGTTATTAATAACTAATTTGAGGTATCTAAGGATGTATGATTTATACAAAGGTGCAACAAGACCGCCCATGTTATTTGGTGTACCTACAGTAGCTTTAATGTGGGCGTTCATTGGGGTAGGACTATTATCAACTCTAATTAGTATTTTTGTATGGATCATATTTCCTTTTGTTTTTGTAGTAATGCGAATGATTGCTAAAAAAGATGATCAAGCCTTTAGGCAATGGGGATTGTGGCTAGATACAAAGAAAAGATGTAATACCAAAGTTAAAAGATTTTGGGGGGGGACGAGTTATACACCCTTAAAGTTAAAAAACGAATGGAAGTCTTGGTCAAGTAAAACTATTAAAAAATAACGGGGTTTATTGTGGATTTAACTATACCTGATTTTATTAAAAAAGAACGTAGCATAGCCCAACAGATACCATTTTCGCATCATGTTACAGATAATATTATCGCAACAAAAAACGGTGATTACGTTTCTGTTATTAAATTAGTTGGTCGTGCTCATATATCGGCAGATATTGAGGAAGTTAACAGATGGGTGCGTGATCTTAATACCAATATGAGATCTATACCTGGTCAAGATATGGAACACGTTAGTTTTTGGACTCATGTTGTAAGGCGTAAAGAGCGTCAAGTTGATCCTAAACTGTATGATAATGTGTTTTGTAAGCAAGTATCTGATAAGTACTCCAATGTGTTTAAACGTACTAGCTTGATGGTAAACGAGATATATATCACTATTTGCTATCGTCCAATTATAGATAAAACAACTGGTTTTTTTGCCAGGTTTGAAAAAACAAAACTAAATGAGCGTATAGAGCAACAAGAAGCCTATATCCAAAAATTAGTAGATATTGTTGATTTGCTTATTTCAGGTTTGCGTATGTATGAGCCTACTCGTATAGGCGTTTATGAGCATAAAGGCAGACGCTTTTGTCAAATGCTAGAGCTTTTTTCTTACCTCGTAACTCACGAACAAAAAAGAGTACCAGTTACTAGAGAGAATTATTATAACTACCTATCAACTGAACGCTTGGTTTTTTCAGAACATGGTGAGATTGGTGAGATACGCCATACTCAAAATTCTGAATTTTTTGGCATGATAGAGATTAAAGAGTACGACAATATTACTGTACCAGGTCACTTTAATCTTTTATTACAAGCTGATTGTGAAATGGTTATTACTCAATCATTCACTATTTTATCAAAAGTAGCTTCACTCGGATTTTTGAAGCGTCATAAAAAGCATTTAATTGACTCTGAAGATGTGGCCGTTTCTCAAGTTGAGCAAATGGATCACGCCCTAGATCAATTGGCATCAGGTTCTTTTGTCATGGGTGAACACCACATGACAGTATGCCTTTACGATAAGTCGCCTAGTGCAGTTAGAAATAGCCTACAGTACATTTCTACGGATCTTACCGAAGTTGGGATCATTCCCACTTATGTTGATTTAGCATTAGAAGCAGGGTTTTTTGCACAGTTACCTGGTAACTTCTCTTATAGAACACGCCCTGCCCCTATCACTTCTTTGAATTTTTGGTCGTTTAATAGCTTGCATAATCACATGACAGGTAAGTTAGACGGTAATCCTTGGGGTCAAGCGATCACGATGTTTAAATCGCTTTCAGGGTCGCCTTATTTCTTCAATTTTCATTTAAGCCCAAAATACGAAAATTCACTATTTAAAAAATATGACGGTAATACCTTAGTGCTTGGTAAAACTGGTGCAGGTAAAACGACGTTATGTTCGTTTATGTTGGCACAAGCAATGAGCATACCTAATTTGCGTGTCGTTGCTTTTGATAAAGACTATGGTATGGAAGTGTTTGTTAGGGCAGTAGGGGGGTGCTATTTACCTCTTAAACTAGGTGAACCAACTGGCTTTAATCCTCTTAAATTAGAAGATACGGCTGAAAACCGTAAATTTATTAAGCGGTGGTTGTATAACTTACTTGAAGATGATGGGTATGGTATTAGTTTTAATGATGAACAGGAATTAAATAAAGCAATTACAATCATCTTTAATCATGAATATGAAAATAGACGTTTAGCTATTTTCAAGCAAGGCTTGCCTAATCCAATTACAGGTGATGATGAAAGACCAACGGTTAAACAGCGTCTTGATAAATGGTGTGAGGGTGGTGAGTATGGATGGGTTTTTGATAATCCTGAAGATACATTAGATGTTACTAAATACCGTGTTTATGGCTTTGATGTTACTGATTTTTTAGATGTTCCTGAATTAAGATCATCTATTGTCATGTATTTAACATACAGAACACAACAGCTATTAAATGGTGAACCGTTTATATATTTCTTCGATGAATTTTGGAAGTTAATACAGGATGAATACTTTCAAAACCTATTTAAAAACAAGTTAAAAACAATTCGTAAAGAGGGTGGGCTTTGTGTTTTTGCGTCACAAGAGCCACACGATGCTTTAAGTAGTCCAGTTGCTAAGACGATCGTTAGCCAATGTGCTACTAAGATTTTACTTGAAAATCCGACAGCAGATTATGAAGATTATGTGGACGGATTAAAATTAACTGAAACAGAATTTGAGTTAGTTAAAAACATTCCAGGTAAATCATATCAATTTTTAGTTAAGCAGGGTGGTAATGATGTTGATACTAATCAATCATCAATGCTTAAATTCCACTTGCCTAATTTTGATCGTGAAATGTTAGTGCTATCGGGAACGCCTGATAATGCTGAATTAGTTAGAGAAATAATTGAGCGTATCGGTTCTGATAATCCTAATGATTGGCTACCCATCTTTTATGAAGAGCATGGGTATAGTATGAGCGAAAGCGGTTAGCTAACCGTTAATTTTTAACTTAATCGAGAGGTGTAATTCATGAAAACTTTAAAAAATAAATTGCTTGTTGCTACGCTTTCATCAGCGTTACTTGCTCCAACTGCTTTAATCAGTACGGCAAGTTATGGGGCAGGTGTGCCAGTTTTTGATGCTTCTTCATTTGCTAGACAGCTACAACAGTTACAACAAGCTAAGCAACAATACGATCAAGCGGTAGCTCAATACAAACAATTCCGCGGTGATCGGGATATTGGCAGATTATTTAATCAGTACGGTAAATACCTACCTGCTGAAATGCAAGGCATGTATCAAGATTACCAAAGTGGTAACTGGGCAGGTATGGCAGACAAAATTGCTCAATTAGAGCAACAGCAACGTTTAACAGGCTCACAAAAGCAGATTTTAGAGCAGTTGGCTAATTCGCAACGTATGTCAACAATGCAAAATAAAATTAAGCTAGATGATATGTTTGCAAAAAGTACACAACGCTTTGAGCAAATTCAGCGAATGGCTAATTCTGTAGATTTGCAAAATGATCCAAAAGCGGCGGCCGATTTACTTAATCGTATTCAAGTTGAAAATGCGATGTTGCAGTTACAAACTAATCAGCTTCAGATGGTTAGCATGATGCGTCAAGCTGAAAAAGAAATGGAACAGCAACAAAGACTTGATCATGCTCGTAAATTTAATTCAACTGGTGGTAAACAAGTTCACCAATGGCAGTAATGGATATGAAAAAATTATTTTTATTGGGTTTGTTTGTTTTTTTAAGTGGATGCGACAACCAAGAGACTTATACAGTTGATTATCTGATTGAAAATCAAGAAACATTAGATCAAGTTCTTGAGCAGTGTAAAGAGAACGAACAATCAGTTATTAATTGTGAAAATGCTCATAAAGCCAGTTCGATTATCTTTAATTCAACTGGTGGTAAACAAGTTCACCAATGGCAATAGGTAGCAGGGGTAGTTATGGCAGGTTATAGCGGTGCAGTTCCAAAGTTTTTATCAAAAGCGTTTGAGCGTATAGATAATGCTTTGTCAATTTTCGCTGAAAATTTTTCAGCGAACATAGCTACTGAAATTGCTCCCCTGGTCGTGGGGGGGCTAACCTTAACTTTTATTGTCATGGGTATTATGGCAGTTTATGGGATGCTCGATAGACCATTCAAAGAATTAGCCTGGCGTATGTTATGGGCTTCTGTGATTATGTCAATGGCTTTAACGTCTGCAATGTATCAAACATATATCATAGATTCTTTACTAACGTTACCTGATGACCTTGTTGCATCTTTAATGAGTGGTGCGATACAAGGTAGTAATGTTGCAACTGGTCAAAATGCGGCCGAAGCTATCGAAAGTTTATTTAGCCTGGGAACATACAATGCAGGTCAATACTTTAATGAGGGTGAAGTTGGTTTAACTGGTGTAAATCTTGCTCCCTATATTTATGGTTCGCTTGTTTTTATTGGTACTTTACTTTGCTGTGTTGTAGGTACGATTTGGTTATTTGTCGCAAAAGTTGTTTTAGCTTTGATGCTTGGGGTCGGGCCGATCTTCATAGCGTGTTTAATTTGGAAGCCAACGCAACAATTCTTTTGGTCGTGGGTCGGTCAAATTATTAACACTATTTTAACTACCATTTTTGTACTTGCCGTTTTCTCAATCTTTGCAGGATTTTTTCAAGACAACCTTACTGCTTTGGAAATTACTCAAGAGAGCGAGGGTTTTATTGATAGTGCAACGTTTGCATTTATCGGTGTCTTATGTATGGCTGTATTGATCACTATACCTCAATATGTCTCACAGTTAACAGCGGGGGCAGGTGGTGCGGTTGGTACTGCTATGGGTAAAATTGCAGGCGCAGGTGCAGGGGCGGTTGCAGGTGGTGCTATTGGTGCAACAGCAGGTGTAGCAGGTGGTGCTAGAGCAGGTATAGCAGGTAAATCTGCGGTAGATAAATACAAACAGGCTCGTAGCGGTGGCCAGGGCAAAATTGCTTCTGCTAGAGGGGCAAGGCATGAATTTAATAAATCACGTCAAGAAATGAAACAGGGTTATCCAGACTATTACCGCCAACAATCATCTAACCATAGAAACCCTGATAAAAAATAGATAATCCATTTTAACTTAACATTTAATAAGGTAGAAGTTTATGAAAAATCTTCTAATAGGTTCGCTTTGCCTATCGTTTTTAGTTGGTTGCCAAACGTACCCAAAAAAACCTAATCAGGTGAGTAGTTGGTCTAAGCGTGTTGTGGTAAATAAATCAGTACCCATCGAGTTACAACCGTATGAATTACCTGAAGTGGTCGAGTATGTATCACAAAGCGAAGATGTACCAACGCTGATAATCGTAAAAAAAGGGGTCGATGATGCTAAATAAGATGAAAAAAAATAAATCTAGTGATGTATCTAGTCATGATAAGAATGAGTGGAACGCTTATTTAGCAGGTACTCGTGGGCTTGAACGTGATTATATGCAAGAGATTGTAAATTCACGTTCTACATGGCGTAAAGTTGGGCTTGTCTGTTTCACTTTTGCGATCTTAACTGTGTTGTATCATCAATTTATGCCCGTAACACACCAAGAGCCTTTTGTATTAAGAGTTGATAATACTACTGGTGCGGTTGAAACTGTATCAACGCTAAATGAGCAAGAGAAGTCTTACGGTGAGGTTGTCGATGAATACTTTATAGCACAGTATGTTAGAAGTTATGAAAGTTATAACTATCAAAATATTCAATCTGATTATGACAAAGTAACACTAATGAGTAGTGATCAGGTAGCTATGCAATATCAAGATATTTACGATCCGTCTAAAGGTACTGCTCGTGATGAATTGCTTGGCAGAACTGGGATGCGTGAAGTTAATATTATTTCGGTCGTGCCTGATATTGAAAATTCATTAGCTACTATACGTTTTGAGACTAGAACCACGGATAGCAATGGTTCATCTTTTGTTGAAAATTGGATAGCTACTTTAACCTATGAGTATGTTCAAGCCAGTATTGATGATGATATTCGTTTAATCAATCCTTTAGGTTTTGTCGTCACTTCATATCGAGTGGATAAGGAAAATATATCATGATAAAACGGACTTTTTTAATTGCAAGTTTATTTGCCCCTTGTGTCGGATATTCAGCCCAATTACCACTATCGGCAGGATTTGACGAAAGGATCACTACAGTTACTTATAATCAACATGATGTTGTTGAGTTGGCCGTTAAGCCAGGGGTAGTAACTCAAGTTGTATTCGGTGATGGTGAAGAGTATGAAGCTCATGCTATCGGTGATAGTGAAGCCTGGCATATCGGTCATTTTAAAAACTATTTGTTTTTAAAACCTGCTCAACCTTTGGGTACTACTAATTTAAGCGTTGTTACTAACAAGCATAATTATATGTTTAAGGTAAATTTCGTCGATGAAAGTGTCAACATAGAAGATATGTATCAAGTCGAGTTTACTTATCCAAATGAAGAGCATGAGCAAGAAAAAATTGCCAAAGCTAAAAAGGTTGTAGAAGAAAGATTAGATGGGGCTTATACCACTAAGATCTACAATCTTAATTACAGTATGAAAGGTGATTACACAATAGCACCTAACCATGTTTACGATGATGGAACATTCACATACTTTAAGTTTATGGGTAACGTAGATCTACCTGCTATTTATAATGTTAATCCTGATGGTTCTGATGGTTATGGTACAGAACAAATGGTTAATAAAACAATAGAGGGTAATGGTAACGGCACGGTTGTTATGCACAAAACAGGCTACCAGTGGCGTTTAAGATTAGGCGAACAAGTTTTAGATATTTATAACGATAGTGTGAGACGTGGTGCGACTAATACGACTGGAACAATTTCGCCAAACGTTGAACGTGTTGTAGTGGGGGAAGAGTAAATGAGTAATAATCGTGATAATGACAACTTTGTACCTTTTGACTCTGACGATGAAGTTTATCAAAGTGAATACGATGATACTATCGTACAACCTGAAGCTGATGAAGAGACGTTAGATGACGTTAGAGGTGAAAGCGAGTTATCTAAGCAAAAAAAGATAACTAAACGTGGTCAAAAAGCAATCGTTTTTGTACTGTTACTGTTTGGATCAATCGTAGCAACTGCTATGGTTGGTTACTTAATGTTTTTTAAAGATGCTGATGATACTGAAATAAAAGACGAGACACAAGCATCATTTCAACGACCTGAACAGCGTGATTTTGGTCGTGAATATGTGGAACAAGATGTAGGTGAATATGATCCTTTATCAACAATTAATGCTGATGATGATAGTTTGATTGTAGAAGATAATGAGCCTGATACTTCAGGTATAGCAGGAACATCTTCACCTGAACCCACATTTACTACGGTAGAGCCACCTCCTGAACCTTATGTTCAAGAAAGGGTTGTAGAGCCACCACCGTATGAACAACCTCAACAATCTTTTGGTATGACTCCCAATGAACCCATCGAAGTTGAAGAGCCTCCAACTCCTGAAGAGTTAAGAAAACAGCGGATTTATTCAGCAGGATTTAGTTTACCTGGTTCAAATATTGGTAGTAATTCAAGTAGTGATACTTCAGGTGTAGCAGGACGTTCTAATGATAATGGTAATGATAATAACGATCCATTAGCTACTAAATTATCCCCTGCAACCTTGTCTGCTTCTTCAGCGGTAAAAATGAATGATCGAGATATGATGCTTACCAAAGGTAATATGATAGATTGTGTCCTCGATACTAAATTTGATAGTACAGTAATTGGCATGATGAGTTGTACCGTTACTCGCAATATTTACAGTGCTACCGGTCGAGTGGTTTTAATTGATCGAGGCAGTAAAATTACTGGTGAGTATAAAGGTGGGTTGCAACAAGGTCAAAGTAGAGTGTTTGTATTGTGGAATAGAATTGAAACACCAAAGGGCGTTATTATTGACATAAATAGCCCTGGGGCAGGTTCTTTAGGTGAAGCAGGTCATACAGGGCGTGTCGATAGTAAGTTTTGGAAGCGTTTCGGTGGTGCTATGCTTATTTCATTAGTTGACGATCTAGGCGAAGCATTGAGTGAAAGAATTGCTAACAGAACCATTGGTGGTGACAATACTAACATTCAATTAGAAGAGACTTCTAAGTCGGCAAGCGAAGTAACAGCGTCAATTTTAGAAGAGACTATGAATATTAAACCGTCACTGATTAAACATCAGGGCGATAGAATTAGTATATATGTTGCTCGTGATGTTTATTTTGGCAATGTTTACGATCTTAAACCAACAGAATAGGCGATAGTATGTTAGATAGAAGTAATGATCATGAAGCATTAACAGTTAATTTAATGTTAAAGCCATTAACGCCTTATCTTGATGATAAAAACGTAACTGAAATTACCATTAATGAACCTGGTTATATATGGACTAAAGGTGCTGATAATTGGAAGCGATTTAGTGTAGATGAATTGACCCAAGAGCATATCAACTCATTAATCACTGCGGTTTTTGCTTTTAATAATATGAGAGAAGTACCTATCGGTTCATTGCTTATGCCTGATGGCAGTCGTTGCCAGGTACTAAGACAACCTGCAACTTTGGATCATCAAGTATCTTTTACTATTCGTAAGCATAGTGATACGGTTTTTACTTTAGAGCAGTTGGCTAACACAGGTTCATTTACTAATTGGGTTGACAAAAGTTTTAATACTAATCCTGCAAGTTATATAGATGTTGATGGAATAACCGATAAAGATAAAGAACTTGTGCAACTAAAAGCTGACGGTAAAATCGAAGAGTTTTTAGAAAAATGTGTGCTGTATCATAAGAATATTGTGATAGCAGGTAAAACAGGTTCAGGTAAGACTACTTTTGCAAAGGGTTTAATTCTAAAAATCCCAAGTGATGAACGTATTGTAACGATTGAAGATGTACATGAATTACATTTACCTAATCACCCAAACCATCTTCACATGATGTTTGGGGCATCTAAAGGCCGTATATCGCCTTTTGATGCGTTAATGGCATGTATGCGTATTAGTCCTGACAGAATACTCTTAGCAGAGCTTCGAGGGGCTGAAACGTGGGAATATTTAATGAGTTTAAACACTGGTCATCCAGGGGGAATAACGACAGTACACGCTAACAGTGCAGTACATACTTTTGATCGTATTTCAGGGCTTATTAAATCTTCTGAAGTTGGTAAAACGGTAGATCTTGAAGCTATTAAAATGATTTTATATTCCACCGTTGATGTTGTTCTTTACTTTGATCGTCGCAAACTCAAAGAGGTTTTTTTTGATCCTTTATATGTCAAAAATTTATTAAAAGTGTAAGAGGTTAATTATGAAAAATATGGATATTGGTAACGAAAAAAAATTAACTCGTGACGAGTGGGATAAGCAAAGACTTGAGTTTAAAGAAAGTTTATCTAAAGATTATGAATTGAGTGATAAACAAGTACATATCATTATGAAAAAAACTCCATCTAAATCAGATTGGGAAGCTGATATAGAGAGTTTTAAGGACGAACATTATACTGATAATGGTGTAGAAATTGAAAAAAAAGAAGTAGGTAAGATTTTGGGGCAATTGTCTGAAGAGTATGAAGATAGTATGAAGTTTGATAATGATCCTGATATGCCTGGTGATGAAATAAAACCTACTGGTTGGCAATTAGAAGAGCAGGTTAGAGGTAGAATTAAACATCAAGAGTTTGAGGCTGTTTCTTCTAACGCATCTCTTTATGTAGCTAACAATGATGGCAATGAAAAGGAAGCCGAAAAAGAGATTATTAAAGATCTCAATAAAATAATTGAAGAAAGAGGGTTGGGGGGGCAACCTGTGGTTTCAAATGAAGTTTATAAGAAGCATAAAGAATTATCTGAAGATGGTCAAACTGAGATAGCTAAACCTGGTCGCACGTATTCAGGCAATATTGTTGATGTTGGTGAAGATGTCACTATTCAAAAAACTAAAACTGGTAAATTTGTTATTCATGAAACTGAAAACCTACCAGGCATACAAGAAAACGACGAAAAGGGTTTTAGTAAGATTAGATATGATAGTGGTGGTAAAGGCGACATTCTGCAAAAGAGTAATGATCATGAAATCGGTAAACAGAAAGAACTTGAGAAAAAACAAGAAAACGAATTGAATTACTAGGTCTATCGTCGCACGTAATTATTTATTTAACATTACAACCGTATTGACCTTTCAATACGGTTTTTTTAACTTTATAAGGTATGAAGATGAGACTATTTATAGCTGAAAAACCTGAATTAGCCAGGGCAATATGTGAGGGTTTAGGGGGCGGATTTGACAAAAAAGATGGATACTATATTAAAGGTGATGACTGTGTAGCTTATTGTTTCGGTCACATGCTGACTCTTTATAATCCTAAAGATTATGATCCTAAGTATGCTACATGGTCATTATCTGACTTACCTTTTAATTTTAAACCTGTTAAATACAAATGTGATCCTGATAAGCAGAAGCAAGTTAATACAATAAAAGAGTTGCTTGATAAAGCAGATGAAGTTGTTAATGCAGGTGATCCAGATGATGAAGGTCAATATTTAGTTGATGAGTTGTTAAGGTATTTCAATAATACAAAGCCTGTTAAAAGGATTTTAATTAATGATAATACTACTAAACTTGTGCGAAAAGCACTCGATAATATGAAGCCAAACAGTGAATATGAACACTTGGGATTTAGAGCTGAAGCACGTTCTATAGCTGATCAGACTTTCGGTTATAATTTATCCAGGGCTTACACTATAAAATCTCAACAAAGCGGTGGGCAGGGGGTTCTTTCGATTGGTCGAGTTCAAACGCCTGTACTTGGTTTAATTGTTAGGCGTGATCGAGAAAATCAGGAACATAAAAAAACTTACTTCTATACTGTAACGGCTGATTTTACGATTGATGATGTTAAATTTACTGCTAAATATCAGCCTAGCGAGGCTGATACAGTTAATGATAAAGGTAATCTAAGTAGTGAAGAGGTAGCCAAAAGAATAGTTGAGGGATGCGAGGGTCAACAAGCTACGATTATAAATATCAAGACTTCTGAAAAATCTAAATCGCCTCCGTTGCCGTATAACCTAATTAAATTACAACAAGATGCCTCAAGAAAATTTGGTTTAAAATCTGATAAAACTCTAGCTATCACCCAAAGTTTGAGAGAGAAACATAAACTTATTACATACAATAGAAGTGATTGCCAATATTTAAGTGATGAACAGTTTGAAAATTCAGAAGAGGTTTTAAACGCAATTTCTTCTACTGCTGATATTCTAAAAGGTGCAATTAGTAATTGTGACGCTTCAATTAAAGGGCGTGTTTTTAATAGCAGTAAAGTAAGTGCTCACCATGCAATTATACCAACTGATACAATCGCTAATATTAATAACCTAAGCGAAGATGAAAAGAATATTTATCTTTTAATTGCTAGATCATACCTGGCACAGTTCTACCCTAATTATGTTTATGATAGTACCGTTATAGAATTAGATGTTAATGGTTATAAATTTAAAGTTTCCTCTAAGGTCGATAAAAATCAGGGTTGGAAGCCTTTATATAAAAATGATATTGGTAATGATGAAACTGAAGAGGATAAAGAAACAGTAAATTTAGATTTAAGGAATTTAAGCCAGTCTATGAATGGGCTATGTAGTAACGCATCTTATGCTACTAAAGAAACTAAGCCACCTAGTCTATACACTGAAGCTACCCTTTTACGTGAATTAACCAGGGTTGCCAATCATGTTAAAGATCCTCAATTGGCTAAAGTGTTACGTGCTAAAGATAAAGGTAAAGAAGATGAACATGGGGGTATTGGTACTTCAGCAACCAGGCACACGATTTTAAAAACGTTATTTGATAGAGGGTATATTACAGAACATAAAAAGAAAATCGTTAGTACGAAGCTAGGGCAAAATCTTTATGACACGCTCGATGATGTTATTCGTTATCCTGATATGACAGCGATTTGGCATGAAAAACAATTAGAAATTAAGACTATAGAGGATGTTTATAATTTTGTTGACCAGGTAGTTAAAGATGCCATAGCACCTGAAGTAGATAGATTGAAAAATACTACTCTTGAAATTGCTGAAGTACATAAATGCCCTAGTTGTAGTCGTCCATTAAGGCGTATTAAGGGGTCTAAAGGCTATTTTTGGGGGTGTAGTGGCTATAACGACGAAGATAATCCGTGTAAGCAGACAATGGCCGATAAAGGCGGTAAACCAGTTGCTAAGGGGGTGAGTAAGAAAAAACGCAATATGCAAACCAAAACAGATCATTCTTGTAAGTCGTGCGGTAAACCCCTGGTTCATCATAAAGGCACGTCGCCTAAGACAAAAAAGAAATATAGCTTTTTTGGGTGTAGCGATTACCCAAACTGTAAGCAAACATATCTTGAAAAAAACGGTAAGCCTGTATTTGATAAGGAGTAATAAAAATGCTTGGTTTTTTACTAATCTTACTGGTTGTAATTCTTGTCGTTTTAATTTCAGCTATCATGTTCCTTAATAATAATACTGATAGCAATGTTGTTGATAATAAGGGTGAGAAAAATGCTAAAATTAATAATTAAATATCAAGCTAACTTAATGTAAGGAATAGATTATGATAGTTAAATTAGTTTCTAATCAAGGGGCAGGATGGCCTAGCACGACTGGTAATCCATCTGGTGGTGGACGTGATAATAATCCGCCTGGAACTGGTGGTCGTAACAAATAGTTTTAATCAAAAATCCGATTGCTAAGTGATCGGATTTTTTGTTGTCGCTTTTCTAAGCCACCTGTGCGGTGGTTAACTCTAAGAACAATATAATATTTTTTGTTCAAAATTTCTAAGCCACCTGTGCGGTGGTTAACCGTTTTCAATCGCTTTAGCAGTTTCAGCATTATTTCTAAGCCACCTGTGCGGTGGTTAACTAATACGAGCAATAAAACCACCAACTATATATTTTCTAAGCCACCTGTGCGGTGGTTAACGGTGCTTTTTCTGATTTGTGGGAAGGTATTAATTTCTAAGCCACCTGTGCGGTGGTTAACAGCTTTTAGGGGATATATCGCAACGTGATGGTTTTCTAAGCCACCTGTGCGGTGGTTAACAAATGCCCCCAACGAAGGTTATTGTTGTATTTTTTCTAAGCCACCTGTGCGGTGGTTAACACTTATGAACCTAAGGATAAGATTCAGCTTTTTTTCTAAGCCACCTGTGCGGTGGTTAACGGCGAATACTATGCGAACATTGAGGGTTTAAATTTCTAAGCCACCTGTGCGGTGGTTAACCTAGCTAACTATGACGTTTTGACTACTTTGGCTTTCTAAGCCACCTGTGCGGTGGTTAACCCTATTTCAACCATAAGCGTATGCTCCAGTTTTTTCTAAGCCACCTGTGCGGTGGTTAACAAGACGGTTATTGTCTTAAAGCCTTATTTAAAAAGGGCTTTGGATGATTATAATCATAAAACCCTTTTTTCTCAATTACTCATTTAATATATCGTGATAGACTGGGAATTTTAAGGCAAGATCTTCGTTAAGTTTTTCTTGTTCCTGGGCTTCATTCCATTTCTTAGCTTTAGAAATTGTCCTCGAACTACATCCAAGTAACTCAATAATTTCTTTATAAGTATGCCCTGCCTTAGTTAACTTCACAATTGATTTATATAGCTTAACATCGGTTTTACGACCTTTAAATTTACCTTGTTTTTTTGCCTTTTTAATTCCTTGAGCTTGTCTTTCTCTTCTTTGTTCATAGTCTCGTCTTGCAAATGAAGCTAACATATCCAATAGTAAGTCATTAATAGCAGATAAGATTCTTTGGTCAAACTCATTACCACTTTGATTATAAGTTTGACTCCATGTTGTAGGTACGTTAACTGCGACAATGCGTAATTTTTTTTCACGTATTTTATCTTTTAGCTTTTGCCAATCAGAATTATTTAACCTGCTTAATCTGTCTATATCTTCAATCAACAGTATGTCATTTTCTTGACTATCATTTAACAATCTAACTAATTCAGGTCGGTCAAGTGTTGCCCCTGATTTATTTTCAGCATAAAAGGTACAGATATTTAGATTATGCTCTTCTGCAAATTTGATCAACGTTTCTCTTGCTCTATTAACATCTTGCTCATTTGTAGAGGCTCTTAAATAGGCTCGTGTGAAATAATTCATTATTTAATCCTATTTTAATTTGCTATATACTTTACTTTAACTATAATAAGTAAAGTGCTTTACTTTAAGTGCAAACTACAAGGTAAAGTATGTGTTATATAGTATATATAACACTTTACTATAAGGGTACTTAAAATAAAGCGGTCAAAATATAGATTGTTATTATAAAAAAAGGGTTAATTATGAGTAAGACTAAAAATAATGGATTTGTTAAATTGACAAATGAAGATTTAGAAACGGCCAAAATTAATGGTTTTCAGGACTACTTGTATGGTGCTGAAGTTGGCGATTATGTTTATGATGATAACGAGATGTTAGTAAGTTACTCTTGTGTTAATAATTGGCTAGCGACTACTTCGCCTGATTGTGATAGTTATAAAAAATGGGATAATGTATTGGATAGACTCGATGAGTTAAATAATACAACATACGGCTGTAAATAAAAAAGGTATATAAAAAGCAGGTATTAATGAAAACAAAGACACTATATTTGCGTGAGGGCGGTAAATGCTTTTACTGTAGAAATCAGATTAAACCAAGTAACGCATCAATTGAGCATATTATACCCAAAAGTAGCGGTGGTAATGACTCTTCAAGCAATCTAGTTTTAACCTGCAAAATGCTAAACAGTATATTAGGAAATTTAGGCGTAAAAGACAAAATGCAAATAATACTAAACCAGGTAGATCAAAACGGCGGTTTTAAATGCCCTATGAAAAGAAAGTTTACAGAACAAATTAAATAATTAAAAAAAAGGGTCGCAACCCTTTTTCTATTTTTCTAAGCCCATATCGTGAGTTTTGACTAATTTCTTATTATGTTCATTATTTAAGTGTGAGCTTAATAGCTCCACTTTCATATTGTTATCGTATTTAACTTTTAGATTTTGCCCTATTAAGTTTGTCTTTATCTTTTCATTAAGGTGTTCAGTTTGATGAACATATCCGCTACCGCTATTGTTTTGTTGTAAGGCTTTACCATTGTCACTAACGGCCGTAAATGTTCCTGAATACGTGCGACCAGGTTTGACTGCCTGAAGATCCTTTATTTTAAGATTGTGGTTTGCTTCAGCTTTTTTAATGCCCTCTTCTGCCACCTTAGCTATACCAGGTTCAGTTACGGTTGCCTCTCTTTGTTCCATCTTAAACTTAACTCTTTGCCACCCTTGGGCTAAATCTTTTTTTTCTAGGTGGCTAAGTTCTCGCTCTCTTTCGTTAATAAGTGTTTCATGTGCCTGGGGCTTGTTTTTCCATTCCCCATTTACTAATTTATTATCATAAATAGGCTCAACATATTTGTTGTATAAAACAATTCTATCTACTGTTTTTTCATCTTCGACAGACTTTACCGTATCAGCCAGACCTCTATAAGAATTTTCTTGAAAAGTATCATCAACATAGCGACCACCTTTTTCAGCCCCTCCTCCATCTTCATACCTTGAATGTACTCTCATTCTGCTTGTATCTAAATCACTGGCTAATACATGAAGTTCTATATTATAATCCTTACCCTCTTCGGCTACTCTGTTTTTAATTGCTCTGATGCCGTCGGGTGTCCTCGATGTTTGATCAAACAAGACGTTAGCGTTTTTTTCAAAAGCTGAATCTCTAACTTTGTTACCAATACGAGCACCTGCTTGATGGTTGAGACTACTTGCTATTTCAGGGTAACGCTCTTTAATTTCTTCATTTTTAGGGTGTTGGTGTCGATAACGGTCTGCATCGACTACAGCTATATCATTGTTAAAACGCTCTAATTGCTGTCTTGCTATACCGCCCTTACCTGCACCTGCTTGACCACCAGTAAAGATAATTGTGGGCTTATCGGGGCTACTAAGATGACTAATTTCTTTTTCAATAACGTCTTTAGCTATAACTTCAATTTCATCATCTGAAACTTTATATTTTTCTATCAGGTCTTGCTTTTGCTTCTCATTCATATTTTTGCCTTATTAAAGGTTGCTAATGAATTTGTCTATATCACTTTTAAGCGTTCCTGCTTGTTCCGCAAGTTCATTTAAAGAGAATTTATTGAGGTTATTTCTATTTGCTAATAACGTGTCTAATTTCTGATCAAGTTTATTAAAAGTATCACTTCCCTTTTTATGTTTACGACGTTCTGTATATAACTTGCCAATTACTGCGTTATAAACATCTTCGGTTGCCTCATATTCTGTAGATAATGTTCTTTGAGTTGACATAATATATATTACCTTTTGTGATTTAAATTGATTAGATGAAAATTGATTAGATGAATTTAATCGAATAATTTGCCCTGGCCGTTTTTTTTAACATAATCTCGCATGAAGTCTCTAACTAATACCGTCATTGTACGATCATTATCTTTGGCCGTTTTTTTAAAGGCTTCGTACAGATTAGGTTCTGTCGCTACAGTTAGCACCTTGTCTTTGTTTTTTTTCTTGCTCATAAGTTACCTCTATGTTTTGTCGTAAGATCATTAAAATGTTCAATTGCTGAAAAATGAACGCCTATACCAATTACAAAAGCAATAACTCCAATGACGATTTTAGGGGCGAGGCCTCCAAAAATAGATCCTATCAAAAATCCCATAAAGCCCCACCCTAAAACCATCAAAAAAGAAAATGCAATAGATAAGTAGGCATTAGATATAAATAAAGTTAAGAACAATAATACACCTCCCCCCACGTACCAGGATTTAAAATACACGCCCAAGAACATAGAGGTTATAATAATCTCTATGGATATTATGAAAAATGAGCCTGTATTTACTTGTGATTGGGCTATTCCCTGTCTAACTTTTGACATTTCACACCTCCTTACCTGTTTATATAGTACCAGTAAAAAACTATTAAATAAATAGTTTTTTACTGTAAATTACATTTCCAATTCTTGCTCCTTGCGTTCATATTGATGATTGTTACGTTTACTGTAATTTACATTTGTTTTATTCGATTTTTGATTAGGTGAGGTCAACTCATAAGCACTATGTTTTTCAGCACCTTTAGAAATTGCAGACGGCAATTTTTTTGTATTATCTGTCAATACAATAGCACTGTTTCTTGCCCTACTGACGGCCACATAGTAAAGCTCTTTTGATGTGGTTTTACTTTTCGTATCAATATTAATAAGTACGTTATTAACTGTCGTTCCCTGGCTACTATGAACAGTCGATGAATAATCATAATCAAGATGATTTTTATCTTTTGTATTGAATTGAAAAGCTTCACCAGTCTTATCATCTTTAGCTAAAATCGTATTTTTATTAACTTTCTCAACGATTAATTTATCCCCTGTTACTGTTCCCAATTCTTTATCACCTTTGGTTACTGTTAACTTATCACCTTTACTAACTTCAAATTGGCGAGACTCATAAGTAGCTAATTTCTCTCTTGTTGGATTGATTTTTACTTGTTTGCCGTTACTATCTTCGGCAAGAAGTTCATTTTTATCTTTGCCAATAACCGTATAAATCTGACCTTTTTTTAATTCTTTGCTTCTTGGGTTTGTTTGTATTTCAACTTGTTGACCCTCTTTATAGTATCGTGCGTGTTTCATTTCAGCTTGAGACATATCAACTCGTTTTAATTGCTCCGATATAACACCTTGACCTTTTAGCCCAATCCGATCTCTAATTTGATCATTGATATAATCTTTATCAGCGTTTGTACCAGTGACAATAAGCGTATTATCTCTTTCTGTTTGATCGTATTCCATATACTTATCTACAAGTCGATCAAGTCTCTTTGATTTGTCTCTTATTTCATATACGGATTTACCTAAAGTTTTTATGGATTTTTCAGCCTGGCTTAGTGATGCCTGGTGTACTGCTTTTTTTAGTTGTTCGTCTTTTTGTCGCTGAATTTCATCTATCGTAGCTGTCTGCATACCTTTAGCCTGCAATAGATCAAACGGTTTACCTGCGTTGATAGCTTTTGTTTGTTGCGTGTCACCTAATAGAACCACCTTACAGTTTTTATCTTCAGCAAGTTGAAGTATTTTCTCTGCATCTTTGTTAGCTAATACCCCTGCTTCATCAATGACAATTAGATCTTGTTCAGATATTTCATCTTGCAAGGATTGACTATTTAATAATTTAGCTACAGTATGAGCATCATGACCATCTTCACGTAACCCCTTAACTTGTTTGCCGTAAGGTGCAAATACATGAACGCCACTACCTGCTTTCTCTACTTGAGGTAATACCTGGGATAAGGTGTAGCTTTTACCAACCCCTGCATAACCTTGTATGCCAATTACCCTATCTTTAGTTGTCATGATTAAACTTGCTGACTCTTTTTGACCTTTATTTAAAGTCGTTTCTTCTAAAATTGCTTCAGCATTTTCTTGATCATAGTATGAGTTAGTAGCTTCTTTACCCTCGTTCATTATTCTAAGTATATTATTTTCACTTCTTAGATCATGCTTGGTTACATAGCGTTCCTCTAAGGCTATCAAACGACCCTCTTTAATACCTTTTTCAATAGTTTGTTGGGCTACCTCTTCAGATATTTTATTATCCTTATCTATTGAGTTAACCCACTCCTTAATAGTTTTGGCTGTGCCCTCCCCTCTATCATCAGCAGTTTTGTATAGAGGTTCTGCTTTGACAATATCACCTGTTTCTATGTATTTATCTAAAAGCGTTTCGGCATCATCTGATCCAATTTCACCCATTCCTTTTTTTAAGGCTTCCCTTATAATTTCATCCCTGGTTAAGTCAACTCTTTTATCAGTTAGATGACTAACAACATGAGACATGAGTTTATTACCATTAAATTCATTATTAGGTTCATTAAAAGTTTGTCCTGGTTCAAGATCTAAGCCTAATTGCTCGGCAACTTCCCCCCATCTTTCAGTTAGTTCAGTAGTTGGTGCTTCATACTCAAGCATATCTTTAAGGCTCTCTTTCTCTTTGCCTTTATTATCTTGTAGAGTGTCGTACTGACGCTCGTTGATTGTTTGAGTGTCATTTAAGTTTGTTATTTCATTTTGATGTTTGGGCTTATCACCAGGCTTACCAAACTGCTTGTCGAATTTATCTATTTCTGTTCCATCTGTTCTGCTATGTAAATTCCGTCGCAATCCAAAAATTGTAGAGGCTCTTTGCTTGTATAACTGAAGCTGTGCGTTATCCTGCAATAACATCTTACCTCGTCGGGCAATACTTGCCACATTGAAGCTAGACAATTCATGCAACTTGTCGTCTTTGGCATTTTCTCGCTGTCTAGTTCCTGAAGTGATGGGCTTATCGTTTGACTGACTTGCCCCATGATCTCTTGTTGCTCTTGTATATCTATTAATTCCTGTGTACTCTCTTTCTTGCTCATGGTCTAACTCCTTATCCTTTGTTTTTAGTACCTTTTCAGGCATTAATACATTTTCTAAACCTAGTTTTTTGGCCGTTATAGCCCATTTTTCTTGAATAGTGGATTTATCAATTAGCCTTTTTCTTTGTTTAGTAACAAAGTTAGCCATTTGTCGCTCTTCTTTGGTGGCAGTCTCACGACTTAACCCACGTTCAGCTAGAACCTTTTCAATTTGTTGAGAACGTGTGCTAAATTGCATAATTTGCTCACGGCTGATATGAGCAAGATCAAATGTGCCATTATCATTAATTCTAATATCGTAGCCTAGATCTTTAACTTTCTTAGCTAGATTTGTTTGGTAGGCTTGACTTGCTTCAGGGATTTTTTTTACTAGCTTATCGTTATGTAAAGCACGA
This sequence comes from Psychrobacter sp. CX5, assembly GCF_057621535.2. Classification (NCBI taxonomy): domain Bacteria; kingdom Pseudomonadati; phylum Pseudomonadota; class Gammaproteobacteria; order Moraxellales; family Moraxellaceae; genus Psychrobacter; species Psychrobacter sp. CX5. Next base: position 21,395 of record NZ_JBYEIT020000002.1, read on the forward strand.
TAAGCCCCATCCCCTCTTTTGGTGATATTGAGTATTACTGAATGTGTATGTAAATGAGGATCATTGTTGCGATTAGTATCATGACGGAACATAGCAACCGCTATATTGTTAGTGTTTTCAACTCTAGTGCTACCTTTAACTTTTTTTCTCGCTTGAGCATTACCCTCAACCATAGCTAAAGACTCTCTAACGGCTTCATGGTGGGCTTCTATGAGTCGTTTATCCCCTGCTACTAATGCTTGTATGCTTACTGACTTTGGGGCATTAAAGGTAAGATCCATACCAAGACGATCATTAGCATTTTTCTTTTTAAAGCTAGAGTCTCTTAATGTATCGCCTTTATACTTACCCTCTAACAATTGCGTGAAATCGTCCTTTTCTACATGCCCCTCTAGCCCTAAATCAGTCGCCAGGCTACCATACCATTCAGATGGTTGCTTTTCTCTAGTATAGTAATCGTCCTTTTCTTCTTGATAATAGCTATCAATAGCTTTAGTTACACTAGCGTCACCTGCATCTTTGCGTGTAATCGGTTTGGGTGAAATCATAAATCAATATCTACAAACGGTTGATTGTATTCTTTATAAGACACGTATTTTGATTTAAAACGGCATAAAGGGTAATCACCTGCAAAAGATAAAATGCCCTCCAAGTTTGGTAATGATGATATTTCCGACGGCATGATGACTCTTTCACGTAATACTTGCTCACTCCTCGATGTACTCATACCGCCTTTATTACCGCCACTGGTTTTATTCTTGCTTTCTCTGATAACCTCATGTTCCCCTAACGCCTTACTCATTGCTTCAGAAGTTTCAGGATCAGCACTTGAGCCACCCATAACAATTAATGATCTAAAACAACTCATGATAATAGTTGCTCCCTCACGACCATATATTTTGATTAATTGTGAAACTGACTGAATACCTGCAACTACTCTTAATCCATTTTTACGACCTTTAGTTAAAGCATCTTCAAGGCTTGCAATGTTATCTAAACTGGCTAATTCGTCTAAAAATAGCCATATTCTGCGTTCCTTATCTTCAGGTAAAGATAAGATAGATGAACAAATAATATCAATCCATGCACTAATTATTGGTTTTAATGCCTCTTTTTGAGCCTCTTTCCAGGTGATATATATATTACCTGTACCGTTCTCTAAAAAATCCCTTAAAGAAAAATCCCCCTGGGGCATATCTTTAAAAATTGGCAGTCTTTTAGATAAAATAAATCTAGCTGATCCTAATGCTTTATCACTACCCTCTACAAACATACTTTCTGCGTCTGTTCCTGCTAAGAATTTTTTTAACTTGCCAACTTCTTCAACAGTTGCTAGGTGGGCTACCTCTTCCATAGTGGGATTTTCACCGCCACTATTTCTTTTAAGGGTTTTCATAATTGACTCAAGGATGACACGGCCGTAACCGTTCCATTCTTCGGATGACCCATCAGATGAACGAGGAACGATTGATAGTGTGTAATTTCTATAATCATAGTTATCTCTAATTTCATTAAAAACTGACCATCCTGTAGTACGTTTATCAAATGGGTTTAATAATATATCGCCCTTTTTACCAAACTTACTAAACATATCGCCATTAGGATCTACAATTACCATTCTATCCCCTGCTTTGGGTCTATCTTTAGCTATTGCTTTTTTTGCACGTTCAACAATACCGTTGATCATTTCACGTAATGTTACTGACTTACCTGCACCAGTTGAACCATTTAATAGAAAATGAAGATTTTCTATATCAGTTGGTATAGGCACTTCTGATATTGTTATTTGATCTTTTTTCCTATCTTTAGTCATGCCTATTAACTTATTTTTAGATACTATTTTTGTTCCCCTAAGAAACTTCTTAAAACTTTGCCCTTTAAAACCTTGTTCATCAAATAATCCTAGCAATTTACACAAAAGAAAAGTTAGCGGTATAGATAGGATAAATAACCCTAATAATCGCCAATCCGCCCCTTTTGCCGTTTCCATTACTGCATACTGAAAAAAACCTAATCTATTCTCTTCAGGTATGTGATGTAAGTTGCTTAATGCAATGAACCAAACTAAACACGGTAAGGTCATCATAAGTAAAATAAATATCAAAAATTTCTGTGGTTTCGTCATAGCTATCTTTCCCATGTTTTAAATATATCTAAACCTAAAGCACTTACTTTTTTCTGTGCTGAAGATAATTTACCAGGTTGTGCGATCTCTCTTAATATCATTAATATTTCAATAATTGCTGAATTATTGATGTTTGGTTGTGGGGTAACTTCTGATGAATTTGTCTGTTTGTTGTCCTGCTTTAGTTCGGTCAACATAACTATAATATCTGACAAATCAGACTGCATCATTTTTACGTCTGTTGTTAGTTGGTTTGCTTCATCCTCAATCTTATCTTTTAAATACAAGCCGACGCTAGTACCCTTTTCTGAAGCTAAAGCCTCCAATTTTAAGTAAGTTTCGGTATTAACTCTAAAAGATATTGTTTCGCTTGCCATAAAATCACCTGTTTACAGTTTGTAAACTAATTATATCAAGTAATTAGTAGCTTGTAATGCTTTTTTGTTTGCGTTTAGCAAACAGCACGAAAGCCCCAAAATACGACTGAATAGGCGTATTTTGGGGCTTTCGTGGCATCCCTTTAGGGTGCGTATGGTGTAGTCATAATTTGCTTTTTAATTATGACTGCTTTTAGTGGTTGAAAGGGCTTTATCTTTCAACCATAGTGGCTATTTTTTTAAAAAAATAGCCATAAGAGCGTTACAACTCACCGTTGTTAGCATAACGTTAGCATAACGTTAGCAAGTAGTTAGCAAGTAGTTAGCAAAAAGTTAGTAAAATAATTTGACTTGCCCTAAAATATGGCATAAGATAGCAAAAAGTTAGCAATTAGTTAGCAATTAGTTAGCAATATTATTTATTACGTGCTATTATCCGAATGAAGCACTAAGCGAGGTAAAAATGAATGATTAGAAAAAAGAAAATAGCAAGGTTTCGTGAATTGTATGACTACATTAGCGATCTGTTAGAGTCTTATAGTTATGATGACGTTTCCAAAATTTTACTAGATAAAAAGGGTTTAGATTTAACACCTGGTACGCTCAAAAATTATGTCTATCGTCATCGTCAAAAACTAGCAAAAACTCAATCGGTTGAAAATATCATCGACAATACGCACGACCAAACCGCATCAAATATTAGTAACTCAAACTTAAAAGTAGAGCCTAAAGATAGTTCTTTAGGTGATACGCAAAACGAAGATGACGACTCTAACCAGGATCTACAATCTATTGATTTAGATACTGCGTTAGAGAAACTAAAACGTAAAGAGTCAAATAAGACAATTCTTGATTAAGGATATTAAACATGACCAAAGCAAAAGAAAATAAAGCACCTGAACAATTAAAAATTGCCGTTTTAAATTATGCAGGTGGGGTTGGTAAAACAACTGTAGTCAATAACTTACTAAAACCACGTATGCAAGACACACCTGTTATTGCTATTGAAACTATTAACGACGGTGGCGATACCCAATTCAAAATTAAGGGTAAAGAATACGGTATGCTTCAGGATGAATTATTGATAAATGATAAGTTGATTATTGATATTGGGGCTTCTAACATTGAAGAGACAATGCGAATGATGGCACAGTATAAAGGTAGTCATGAAGATTTTAATTATTTTGTTTTGCCTGTCGTTCCCGATGGTAAAGAGCAGATTGATACAGCATCAGCTATTACCGCTTTATTAAAAATGGGCGTATCATCTAAAAAAATTAAGATAGTATTCAATAAGGTTGATGACATTGATACTATGGATGAAGATTTTGACTCAATTATTGAGTTTTTGCAGACTGTTAAGATACCTGTACCCAAAACTGGTATTGAAAAAAATGAAGTCTATGACGAATTAAGACACCGTAAACAATCTATATCTGAATTATTGGGTATGTCGGATTTACGAGATCAGTTACGCCAGGCTAAAGACCGTAGCGAGAAAAAATCAATTGCTAACCTTATCGGATTACAGCGATTGGCAGTTACTGCTAACGACAATCTAAATGATGTTTTTGAAGATCTAAATTTTTAATATCACGCCCTGCGGGGCGTGATATGCCCCAAGTTTTGCGAAACTTGGGGCGGTTCTCTTAATTTTTTATAGGAATAATAATTGTGGCAAACGACAAGACTTTAAAAGAAGCTATGATCTCTCACGCCTTAGAAGAAATAGACGCAACTTTGGTACGCATCGAAAAATTATCAAAAGAGGTTGGGGGTTTATCTGAAACCTTACCTACTTACTTTGAAGAGGCGAGTAATCAGGTGGCAGATAACATTCAACATGCCGTTACATCTGATATAACTAGGGCACAAGATAGGCTTAAAAGTGTTCATAAAGAGGTTAGTGATAACGTAGAGATACAACGTAAATTAAACGTGCATTTGTTGCGTTTAAATGAGTCGCTAAAGGATAGCGACCCAATGAAAAATAATCTGATTATGTTTGCTTCAGCTTTTTTGGGGGGTTTTATAGCAGTCATGTTAGGGATGCTACTCGGTTAATGCTTTCAATCTTTTCGTATTTTCATAACTTTAGCCAACATCTCTAACCCTTGCTCGATAGGCATTATATTTTGAGGATCAGGCAGATTTTTTGGTATCTCAATTTTTAATATTTTTGCAATATTTGATACATAAGGACGTTTACCATTTAATTTTTGTATAGCATACTCGATAGACTTTTCGCCCCGATGTTTAGCGATATAGTCATACTCGATGCGATCTCTATCAGTTATTATAATAACCCCTATTTCATTGGTATTAGGTTTGTCGTTACTCATGGTTTTAATTCCTAAAGTTGGCTAAATCCTATCTTTGCCAGTGAACCCCCTGGCTTTGGGGCAGTGATTACCTTAATCACTTTATGCTTATAATTATATTATATACGTTATATATTGTCAATAGTTTAAACCTAGTTTTTTAATAGTTTTTACATAGTTTTACAATTCACTAGGGAATAAAAAAGACCGTCCTTAGACAGCCTTTTTTATACAGTTAACACTTTTTATATGCACTTGGTAAGCCATCCCCTCTAATCGCTCTTTAAAATCGGCTTTGATAAATCCACTATCAAACATGGCATCTATATATCCGTAAAAGTAGTCTAACTCCTTATCTTCAAACTCTCTATGATTTTTAGATAGTAGCTCGATAACAGACAGGGCAGGGGAACATAGAATATTAGAAACATAATTGTAAACCGCCTCATACTGCTCTTGTTCTACCAATGCTCGAAGTATCGAGTTTTCACAATCAAAGCGTAAATGATAACAGTTAAGATTAATATCTTTAACGAATAATCCTACATAGTCATTTTTCTTGAACTGTAATTGCATCATAGCGGTAACAGGATGCAAATTTGCATCTAAAGAATAAAGCCAATGCTTTTTAAGACTTAGATCAATATTGCCGTTATCATGATTAATGATATTGGGTTCAAACTTGCACTCTTGTTCTACGCTATTTTTTGGGTATGTAAAAAAAAGTTTCATGTATCACCTCTAATTAATATTTTTAAGAACAGCTATCTCATAATTAAGTTTGGCAACCTTATATAATTCATAAAACTTATAACCTCCAAAACACAGAATAATTATAATTGTAAGCCTGGTGTATTCTTTAACATCACCTATACCTAATAGACCAAAAATAGCCATAACTTTAGCGATAACAAATAGACCAATGGCAACGGTAGAGTAAACTAATCGTTCACGGATGTAGTATTCACTGCCTTTAATGCCAGTAATACCAATATGCTTTAAATCAGTGATAGCTTTCTTCTGTTCGCTAGGTGAAAGAGAATTTAGCTTATTGAAATACAAAGCCAATTTTTTATGAAGATGACGGCTCTTTTGCTTTTTTTTATGAGCAAACCAACCAAAAAATACGGTTGCTATAACCAGTACGATTTGTAATAAGACTTGCATAATCAATCCTTATTAAACAGTGTAATTAATGGCGTATTGACCTGAAGAGGTGAAAATACTGCTTGAGACAAAAAGTAGTTTGCTCTCATTTCTAACGAAAAATAAGGATGATTATTAGTTATTAACAAGAAAAGCGTATAAGTTTGGGTACTAGGGTTCTGCCGTTCCTTTTCATACCAACTAATCAAATTACCGCTTGTCAACTTTAGATGATTAGCTACGCTACGCTGTGTCATGCCTGATTGCTTACGAATAGTTTTAAAAGTATCACCCCCCTGATGTTCAATAGGTAGTTTATAAAGCGACTCTTTGCCTTTAAGCCTATACTTAGGATGGTTGCCACTTAAAAGTAAAAACAAGCTATATGTTCGTGGATCTATATCGCAACCTGTGGTTTCAATACGGCTAATCGTTTCTTGGTCACTTAGACCTAAAAAATTAGCAACGTTTTCTTGCGTATCAAATTCTTTACGTAAACCAATGAATTGATTAGTATCAGGCGTAACAACAATATCACGATACGCTTTAAATTTAGTTGGCTTTTTCATAATTTATATCCTTTTGAAAATAATTTTAGTGACTCTCATTTCTTCTAAAGTAAAATTCATCTTTTTTGCTAATAGAGGTAAATGAGTTGAGTCCAGGCATCGACAAGCCCAATCTAAAGATTCATACTTATTTTTATGATTGCTTAACTCTTCGAGTTTGTCATAAACGTAAGCCCTATCCATGCCTGTCTCTTCAAACCCTTGTATGATGAAGTAAGCAATGTAATTAAGTTTACTTTTCATTTTATCCATTTTGTCATCTATAGCCATGATGCACCTAATTTTTGTATTGGTTGAATGTTAGATAAATGCGGTGAAGCATTTATCTAACCTAAGTAAATAACTTAACTATCAATCAGTTAAATTAAAAAATGCTAATCTAACTTTACTAACATCGGCTTTTAGTGCTTCATCTTCTGTATCAGCTAATTTGCCTAAAGTGTTGTAAAAATACTCTATCATTCCATGATACGACGATGAAAATTTTTGTACTGCCTTGCTGTCTTTAACGCTCCAACATAAGCTATTTAAGGCAAACGTGGTGACAATAAAACCAAACAAACGATTATTAACTAATTCACTGCTGTAATTGCCAGGGTTTTCAATTAAATAGGGTTTCTCTGTGCTAGGATAAAGATAAAAATAGTTGCCGTTATCAATGGTCGCAAACTCCCAATAATCGCCTTTATAATCAGCACATAATGCACTGGCAAACTGATATATAAGGTTTTCAAATTGAATAGTATGTAATCCCATTTGCATCGGCAAGAAATTTAATCTATCTTGCATTGGTACGATCTCGCCTTTTAACATGCCAGGCATCTTTGCAACTTCTAAAGCCTTTTGATTAGTTTGAATAGTTTGAATATCCATGATTTTAAATCCTATCTTTGCCAGTGAACCCCCTGGCTTTGGGGTAGTGATTACCTTAATCACTTTATGCTTATAATTATATTATATACGTTATATATTGTCAATAGTTTAAACCTAGTTTTTTAATAGTTTTTACATAGTTTTACAATTCACTAGGGAATAAAAAAGACCGTCCTTAGACAGCCTTTTTTATAATTATTTGCTTTTAGCATCATCTTCATAATTAGCCCTTAAATACTTCAAAACTTCATCAAAATTTTGATTGTCTTTAAGTTTGAAAAAATCCTCTTCACTGACAAAATAAACTTCAGGTTTGGCATAAACATGACGGTAATACTGTATATTGAATTTATCTTTTAACTGGTCGTTAAATAAAAGCCTTTCAGTTTTTTGCCATTGGTTAAACTCTTCATCATCATGAATGTTCATAATAAAAAATCCTTATATTAAATATGTTCCTTAATAGCGTCTTGATAATCCTCAATGCTTAAAATCTCAATACCATCAACCCAAAAGGTGCTATCGAGGGCATTAATACTGTATTCTATATCAGCTTCAGGGTAACGCTCCAGGATCGCCCCACCTAATCGCCTGGCGGTTACTTCCATGATAATATTACCCATGTGAGGTATTTCTTGTGATGCCCTTGCCACTTGCCAGGCTTCATCATGAATACCATCTAAGCCATTATAGCCCTTTAATTTGCGTAATAATAAGTTCCATACTTGAACATTATTAGATATATCGCTCACATAAAATAAATCCATGATTTTAAATCCTATCTTTGCCAGTGAACCCCCTGGCTTTGGGGCAGTGATTACCTTAATCACTTTATGCTTATAATTATATTATATACGTTATATATTGTCAATAGTTTAAACCTAGTTTTTTAATAGTTTTTACATAGTTTTACAATTCACTAGGGAATAAAAAAGACCGTCCTTAGACAGCCTTTTTTATTGGGTTACTCGATGCCTGGGAATTTAGCGATTAACTCTTCCATGCGTTCAGCTTTTTCGTCATTCAAAATAAACATAGTTGAGTTATTGGCAAACGCTAAAGCCTGATACAGTAACTCATAATCAGCACAGGTAAGCGTTACGTTTTCATCATCTTTATAATCTTCAACTTTGATTTTCATAATTTAATCCTTATAGTTAATTGGCGGTAAATAAAGAGGTTTTAACCTCTTTATTTACTTTTTAGTTAATATTAAATGAACCTTATCTTACTAGGCTGTAAACGCCTATTTCTTCACGTTTGAAATAACGCTCGTCTTGCAATACTTGTCTTACTTTGGCTTTCCAATTTTTGTTATCTCTTGTTTGTGCGTATGGCTCAACCTGGGCGTAAACCTCTTTTAACTGCCATTTTTGCTTAGTTTGCAAAATACGTCTAACTGTTGACTTCCAGGTCATACGGCTACAGTTTGCCATTTTTTGAAAATTTTTAGTGATGTAAAAAAGAGAAACGGCTATTTTCTTAAATACTAAAAGTTTTTCATGAGCAATACGCACAATTTTACCCTTATAACGTCTTTTATCACTCATACAATTATGTTGAATTTTTATAATTTCATCGACCAAATTAGCAGGGGTTGCCCTTTCGACCAATGAAGATAAATTATAATATTTGCCGTCTCTTCTTAAATTACCCATTAATACGCCATAATAGCCATTGGTAACAGTTGCATCATGAATATTCATTAAAGCTAGTATTAAGGCTTCTGTGAAGTCTGATAGGCTCATTTGAGACATATCCCAACAATTAGCCTCTTCACCCCATTGATGACCTGAATATTTAATCATATCCCAATAGGGCGGATGCCACCAAACCGCATCAGCTTGAGTACCAACAAAAGAGGCTAAATCATCAGTTAACAAATTAAACCCCTGGCTTAAATCAGTACCAACAAAATTAATACCTAACTCTTGTGCAACCTCGCCACTTGTATTGCTTCCTACGCTTGGGTCAACCAACAAACCGCCTTTTTTTAAATACGTTTCGCAAAAATCACGAACAATATAACCTGAACAGTTGCCACGATATTTATTATCGCCATAACTGCCACGACTCGGATAACTCACAACTGAAGATGAAAAAGCCATAATCTTAAATCCTATCTTTGCCAGTGAACCCCCTGGCTTTGGGGCAGTGATTACCTTAATCACTTTATGCTTATAATTATATTATATACGTTATATATTGTCAATAGTTTAAACCTAGTTTTTTAATAGTTTTTACATAGTTTTACAATTCACTAGGGAATAAAAAAGACCGTCCTTAGACAGCCTTTTTTATTGGGTTACTCGATGCCTGGGAATGTTTAGACGTGCGACCAAAAATAATAACCATTATGGCTTATATAATTTTGGGCGTAATACTCACCTAAATACTCCCAATCTAAAGCGTTTTCAATTACACAAGGTAGGCTTTCAAGTGTTCCATCTTCTGATAACAACTCAAAAGCCAATTCTACATCATCTTCATATTGCCCTCTGTAACGCTCTTTAGCTTGATTTTTAATTTCCTCTATATCTTCTAAGCTATCAACGCCAAAACCGCCAATATAAGCCTCTATGATAGCCAGTTCATCCGTATCTAACTCTAATAAATCCCATACGAGACTACTAACACCATATTCACTTATTAACCCATTAATATCAAAAGATAATTCATAATCTGAAAAGCATAATTCAGGGTCATTGTCACCTAAAACGTTTTGAGCGTAGCTAGTGGCTTCAGCTAAAAACTCCTCTTTATCGTTAAACTCGGTTAAGTCAAACCATTTACCAGTAGCAAAACCATATTTGTTACCGATGCCGTAGGTAGTTACAAAAGCCTTAGCGAAAACAGATGTTGTAATATCCATGATTTTAAATCCTATCTTTGCCAGTGAACCCCCTGGCTTTGGGGTAGTGATTACCTTAATCACTTTATGCTTATAATTATATTATATACGTTATATATTGTCAATAGTTTAAACCTAGTTTTTTAATAGTTTTTACATAGTTTTACAATTCACTAGGGAATAAAAAAGACCGTCCTTAGACAGCCTTTTTTATTGGGTTACGCCATTTCAATTGCTTTTTTTAATCTTTCCTTTTTAACTGTTTGTGAACCGTATTTGCTTCTTACTTCATCCATGCTCATTTTTCCTCTACCTTTAGACTTTTTACCTGCAAACGCCCATTTTTTCTTTTTCCTAAACCATCTATAACCTGCCTCTTTTAATGCTTCTTTATGTTGCTTCGTGTCACCATCAACCCAAACCCAAACGCCTACAATCTCGATTATAAGACCATCTAAAGAAATAATTTTCTCTACTGCTTCACGCACCTTTTTTTCAACCTCTGTACGCTCTTGGCGGTTTTCCCAAAAACTATACCCATGCTCGTTTTTAGTATAATGGCTATCATCATCAGCATTAATAAATGCCTCCATTACTTTGTCATATTCTGCGTTGATAGCTTGGCAAGTGGCAGTATCACCGCCTTTATCGGGATGATGTTTAGCAATTAAACGCTTGAATTGTTTTTTAAGTTCATCAATGCTAGAAACGTTATCAAAGTAAGCCATGATTTTAAATCCTATCTTTGCCAGTGAACCCCCTGGCTTTGGGGCAGTGATTACCTTAATCACTTTATGCTTATAATTATATTATATACGTTATATATTGTCAATAGTTTAAACCTAGTTTTTTAATAGTTTTTACATAGTTTTACAATTCACTAGGGAATAAAAAAGACCGTCCTTAGACAGCCTTTTTTATAATTATTTGCTTTGTTTTTTGTAAATCTTTACTCACTTTTGCCACTATTGAATTGCAACTTAGTTAACCAGGTATTTTAAAATAAAGAAAAAAATTAATAAAACTTGTTGAAATGCTTTTAGCGGAATTATCCACAAGGTTATGCACACTGTTATCAATAGGCTTTTCCACAACTGCTTTATCGTTGTGGTAAAGCCTGTTGGTAACTCTGTGTGTAACCTTGTGGATAAACCGCAACGATGTTTGTATATACCCTCAACCATTACCCAAAAGACTAATTTAACAATATTTGCTTTTGTTTTTTCTGGCAGGATTGAAGCGGTATACTTTTTAGATTGTCGATTACTGTAGGTTGCCTGGGGCGTTCTCTCGGTAGAAGGAACGCCCACAGGCTTACCTACAGTCCGACAAGATAAAAAGATATAGCTGAAAGCCGTTAAGCCAGCCACCTAATAAAAAATATTTCTGAATAATATGAGACTTCAAACATTTAACAAACTCCTTGCATAAAATTTAAAGCTTGATCTTCAGTATCAAACCAGTTAATCACGTCTTGTTTAATTTGGTCATAAACCAGGTACTTATTATCTTTAAATTTAACAAGTCGTTGACTACCATTACCTGCGATCCAATCTATTAAAGACAAATTAAATTTCCTGTCACAGATAGTTAGAATATTTTCACCTTTCACATTTCTCATAATAAAAAACTCATACGAATACGGGTTTATTTACCACCGCACAGGTGGCTTAAAACACTATATATAGTGTCACCATCAGCTGTGGTAGGCACTATATATAGTGTTAATAGGTTTATTTTAAAAACTTAGCATAATCAGGGAAGTGCTTTTTAGGATCTTCTAATAACATTTTTTTAGAATTAGCTAAAAATGCTCCAACTCCACCTTTATCTTTATATTCATCGTGATTGTAATAAGCATTAAAAAAATCAGGACTATTAACAATTTTGTTAACCTGGCTTTCTTCTAATATTTGCTTGAATTGCTTCTCTGCTTCTATCCAATGAGGCTTTATGGTGAAAGACAACTCAATATGAGAAATAGTTCTGCCTTGTTTAAGGTATCGGACATTTAAGGCTACATCAGTTTCTTTGTTAATCTGTTCGATAGCAGGTTCAACCACTCTTTTTTTAAGCATATTAACGCTTTTCTTATATGACTTGTTGCCATTGGCAACGAGGTCAATGAATTCATTGATCTCTAATTTTTTAATATTATCTTTACCGTAACGCTGACCGTTCCACATTACAAGCAACTCATAAAGCCTAATTGCATACTTACTCTTTAAACTGCCAACGTGCATTATTCGGTAAGTTGTGAATTGACTATGTAGTTCCGATAGGTAGGGGATAATACCAGTAGAAAAATAGATAGTCATAGTTTTAGTAGAGTGATCATAACTAGCGGTTTGAGCAAAAGTAAAATCTTGCCAATTCTTATCTTGATTATTTTCAACTATTTTAGTCATCAAGTTACGAGATGCACGTCTAAACTTCGCTACCATACCAGTATTATCAGTATCGACCCCCAAAACCGATTTAGCTTCTTCCATACTGAAGCGAAAAGGGGTGTCTGAAGTAATTCCCTCAAATGAGTTAATTTTACAAATACATCCAAGTAGTAATTTCTTCTCAATAACAGTTAAAGAATAACTAGCAGTGATCAAGTCATTATGTTGAGCGACAAGGTTAGACCCAAAATCACCTCTTATAAGTGTATTACCTGGTTCTTTCTTACTCATTAATTACCTCAAAACGATTAACTTATATTTCTATATCTTACTATTTTTATTAATAAAAAACAACAAAAAATATTTATGTTGTTTATAAATACTTTTTGTTGTTTATAGAATAAACTTATATGTGGATAACTCTGTGGATAACTTCATCATCAAAAATACTTTTTGTTGTTTAAGAATACTTTTTGTTGTTTAAGAATACTTTTTGTTGTTTAAGAATACTTTATGTTGTTTTAAAATACTTTATGTTGTTTTTAAACGTTTTTTATTTAATAAAATCAATAACTTACAGCTCTATAAACAAGACTACTAAACAAGACTACTAAACAAGATTACTAAATATCTTTAAAACAACAAAAATTTCAAAAATCTTGATAGGTTAAAGGTCATATTTTATTCAAAACTCCGCTTATGGTAGCGATTGCGATCGCTACCATTTTTTATTAATTATTAAAACGAAATAAAGAACAATTGACTGTTAATAAACGCCATTGTTTATAAAAAATTCATAAAAATATTAACCAAAGTAGATTTTTATTTGGTAAACTTCATTATGTTAACTGGTATTCTAAGTTATTAATCTAGTTAACGAGGAATATTTCTTTAAAAAACTAAAAGTTTTCAGTTAAATTGTATTTTTTATAAAAAAATTTTCCTAGTTTGTTGTTAAACTAGGAAAATAAGGATATAATATACTTATTACTGAACAAACTTATTTATAAATCAGGCAAAATATGAGGAATTTATTAATGGTTAGTGAGAACAATATGATCACGCAAGAAGAACTTTCGATCCTAAATAAATTTCAGCCTGGTAAATATGTAGTAGTTATAAACGTTGAGTTGGTAGATGGTGAAGAGATTTACTCATTGGCTTTTAACTCACAAAATACTAAGTCTAAACAATTAAATGATGAAGTTCTATTTAGTCAAAATGGCCGTCGTCGTGAATTTAAAAGTTTAGATACGGTTAAAAATTACCTCTACAGGCATTGTAATAATGCCAATAAGGTTGAAGTTAGACTACCAAGCCCTGAAAACTTTCCGTATTTAAAGGATGTAACTATCACTTTGAAATGAGGATGTAGCTATGAAAAAAGCACTATTAGCAGTTGCGATTTTTGGTGGAAGTATATCAACGGCAATGGCGGCCGATGGTTGTAAATTTCTACTTTGTATGGGTGCTCCTAACCCAATGGGGATTAGTGAGTGTGCTCCAACTGTAAAAGAAGTTATGCGAGATTTAAGCAGAGGTAAAGGCTTGCCGACTTGTAAACTGTCGGATGGTCGAGACTCTAAAAGCGAAGGTAGTTTTGTTACATACCGCCGAGCAAATTTAACGCCTGATTGCCCTAGTGGTTATAGACAAGGACGTAACAATGTTCTTTATCATAATGGCGTAAAACCTGCCAATTTAAACAGAAGAGTACGGGTAAATGGTGGGGTCATGTCTGAATTAGTTGACGATGATGATAGAGGGTTTTTATTTCTTGGCGATCGTTACAAAGCTAGAGCCTGTGTAAAAGGTAACTCTAATGGTTCTATACCTGCTTATTCATACAGTAAAAGGGTAGGCGGTGAAATAGAAAGAATTAATGTACCTCGTCAAGAATGGTATGACAATACAATGTTGATGACACCTGACGGTGCTAAATATGAATTTACGATGCACATTGATAACGCACCATACTCTAAGCATCGTTTTTAAAGGGCTGTTTTTTAAAGAGCTATTTAATTAAATAAGGGGCGGTTAGATGATTGAATTTTATGCACTTGCACAACAATGTGCTCCCAATCTTGAAAAAGAGGTAGTAGCATCTATTGCACGTACTGAGTCGTCTTTTAATCCTTTCGCTATTGGTGTGGTTGATGGTTCTATACGGCAACCAACAAATCTAAATGAAGCGATCAGGGCAGTACGTAAATTAAAAAGCCAGGGCAAAAATTACAGTGTTGGCTTAATGCAAGTGAATAAAGTAAATTTCAATCATTACAACTTAAATGAAAGCAATATGTTTGATCCTTGTACTAACATTAGAGTTGGTGCAAGCATATTCAACAATTGTTTTAAACGTGCTAACGCTACTTTTGGACAAAAATATAGCTATGACGGTAAATTGCGATTAGCTATGTCTTGTTACTATTCAGGTAATTTCAAAACTGGCTTTAGAGCAGATTTTGTTGGTCAACCTCCTTATGTTACTAAAGTATTTAATCATCTGATTGGCTATCGCAATAGCCAATCCCCACTGCCTGTACCACGTCAATTACCGCTACCTGTACCACCAAGCAAAACTCAACCTATCATTGCACAGCAAGCATTGCCTCAAGATGGGTTGGCTTTAGCTGATTATGCAGAGTCGTTACAAGTAAAAGCGGTAAGTAGTGACATTCCAGTTAACGATTTAGCAGAAGCTAAATTGATAGAAAGATCCCAAGAGGATGTTCAACCCAAAGTGTTTAATGGCGATGTGTTTACACAGCCATTAACTGATGTTTTTAATTCAATATAGTGAGGTTTTAAATGTTAAATTCTGTTGCAACTTACGGTAACGTAAACCAGTTACAAATGAAAAAGTTTTTTTCTATTGCTTTGATGATAGCAGTTGCTATTACGCTTTTAATGATGCCAGATTTTGCCTATGCGGCAGGTGGGTTATCTAGAGCACAAAGTGGCATGGAAAAGTTTCAAGAAGCAATTTTACCAGTTCTACGTGTGGGTTGTGTAATCGCATTTATTTTAGCAGGTGCAGGTTACATGGCAGGGTTTCTTGATAAATCCTGGTTCGTTAAAGCGGTTGTAGGAATTATCATAATTGGTTCAGCCAACGAGATTGTAGGTTTGATTTGGTAATCAGTTATTAATAACTAATTTGAGGTATCTAAGGATGTATGATTTATACAAAGGTGCAACAAGACCGCCCATGTTATTTGGTGTACCTACAGTAGCTTTAATGTGGGCGTTCATTGGGGTAGGACTATTATCAACTCTAATTAGTATTTTTGTATGGATCATATTTCCTTTTGTTTTTGTAGTAATGCGAATGATTGCTAAAAAAGATGATCAAGCCTTTAGGCAATGGGGATTGTGGCTAGATACAAAGAAAAGATGTAATACCAAAGTTAAAAGATTTTGGGGGGGGACGAGTTATACACCCTTAAAGTTAAAAAACGAATGGAAGTCTTGGTCAAGTAAAACTATTAAAAAATAACGGGGTTTATTGTGGATTTAACTATACCTGATTTTATTAAAAAAGAACGTAGCATAGCCCAACAGATACCATTTTCGCATCATGTTACAGATAATATTATCGCAACAAAAAACGGTGATTACGTTTCTGTTATTAAATTAGTTGGTCGTGCTCATATATCGGCAGATATTGAGGAAGTTAACAGATGGGTGCGTGATCTTAATACCAATATGAGATCTATACCTGGTCAAGATATGGAACACGTTAGTTTTTGGACTCATGTTGTAAGGCGTAAAGAGCGTCAAGTTGATCCTAAACTGTATGATAATGTGTTTTGTAAGCAAGTATCTGATAAGTACTCCAATGTGTTTAAACGTACTAGCTTGATGGTAAACGAGATATATATCACTATTTGCTATCGTCCAATTATAGATAAAACAACTGGTTTTTTTGCCAGGTTTGAAAAAACAAAACTAAATGAGCGTATAGAGCAACAAGAAGCCTATATCCAAAAATTAGTAGATATTGTTGATTTGCTTATTTCAGGTTTGCGTATGTATGAGCCTACTCGTATAGGCGTTTATGAGCATAAAGGCAGACGCTTTTGTCAAATGCTAGAGCTTTTTTCTTACCTCGTAACTCACGAACAAAAAAGAGTACCAGTTACTAGAGAGAATTATTATAACTACCTATCAACTGAACGCTTGGTTTTTTCAGAACATGGTGAGATTGGTGAGATACGCCATACTCAAAATTCTGAATTTTTTGGCATGATAGAGATTAAAGAGTACGACAATATTACTGTACCAGGTCACTTTAATCTTTTATTACAAGCTGATTGTGAAATGGTTATTACTCAATCATTCACTATTTTATCAAAAGTAGCTTCACTCGGATTTTTGAAGCGTCATAAAAAGCATTTAATTGACTCTGAAGATGTGGCCGTTTCTCAAGTTGAGCAAATGGATCACGCCCTAGATCAATTGGCATCAGGTTCTTTTGTCATGGGTGAACACCACATGACAGTATGCCTTTACGATAAGTCGCCTAGTGCAGTTAGAAATAGCCTACAGTACATTTCTACGGATCTTACCGAAGTTGGGATCATTCCCACTTATGTTGATTTAGCATTAGAAGCAGGGTTTTTTGCACAGTTACCTGGTAACTTCTCTTATAGAACACGCCCTGCCCCTATCACTTCTTTGAATTTTTGGTCGTTTAATAGCTTGCATAATCACATGACAGGTAAGTTAGACGGTAATCCTTGGGGTCAAGCGATCACGATGTTTAAATCGCTTTCAGGGTCGCCTTATTTCTTCAATTTTCATTTAAGCCCAAAATACGAAAATTCACTATTTAAAAAATATGACGGTAATACCTTAGTGCTTGGTAAAACTGGTGCAGGTAAAACGACGTTATGTTCGTTTATGTTGGCACAAGCAATGAGCATACCTAATTTGCGTGTCGTTGCTTTTGATAAAGACTATGGTATGGAAGTGTTTGTTAGGGCAGTAGGGGGGTGCTATTTACCTCTTAAACTAGGTGAACCAACTGGCTTTAATCCTCTTAAATTAGAAGATACGGCTGAAAACCGTAAATTTATTAAGCGGTGGTTGTATAACTTACTTGAAGATGATGGGTATGGTATTAGTTTTAATGATGAACAGGAATTAAATAAAGCAATTACAATCATCTTTAATCATGAATATGAAAATAGACGTTTAGCTATTTTCAAGCAAGGCTTGCCTAATCCAATTACAGGTGATGATGAAAGACCAACGGTTAAACAGCGTCTTGATAAATGGTGTGAGGGTGGTGAGTATGGATGGGTTTTTGATAATCCTGAAGATACATTAGATGTTACTAAATACCGTGTTTATGGCTTTGATGTTACTGATTTTTTAGATGTTCCTGAATTAAGATCATCTATTGTCATGTATTTAACATACAGAACACAACAGCTATTAAATGGTGAACCGTTTATATATTTCTTCGATGAATTTTGGAAGTTAATACAGGATGAATACTTTCAAAACCTATTTAAAAACAAGTTAAAAACAATTCGTAAAGAGGGTGGGCTTTGTGTTTTTGCGTCACAAGAGCCACACGATGCTTTAAGTAGTCCAGTTGCTAAGACGATCGTTAGCCAATGTGCTACTAAGATTTTACTTGAAAATCCGACAGCAGATTATGAAGATTATGTGGACGGATTAAAATTAACTGAAACAGAATTTGAGTTAGTTAAAAACATTCCAGGTAAATCATATCAATTTTTAGTTAAGCAGGGTGGTAATGATGTTGATACTAATCAATCATCAATGCTTAAATTCCACTTGCCTAATTTTGATCGTGAAATGTTAGTGCTATCGGGAACGCCTGATAATGCTGAATTAGTTAGAGAAATAATTGAGCGTATCGGTTCTGATAATCCTAATGATTGGCTACCCATCTTTTATGAAGAGCATGGGTATAGTATGAGCGAAAGCGGTTAGCTAACCGTTAATTTTTAACTTAATCGAGAGGTGTAATTCATGAAAACTTTAAAAAATAAATTGCTTGTTGCTACGCTTTCATCAGCGTTACTTGCTCCAACTGCTTTAATCAGTACGGCAAGTTATGGGGCAGGTGTGCCAGTTTTTGATGCTTCTTCATTTGCTAGACAGCTACAACAGTTACAACAAGCTAAGCAACAATACGATCAAGCGGTAGCTCAATACAAACAATTCCGCGGTGATCGGGATATTGGCAGATTATTTAATCAGTACGGTAAATACCTACCTGCTGAAATGCAAGGCATGTATCAAGATTACCAAAGTGGTAACTGGGCAGGTATGGCAGACAAAATTGCTCAATTAGAGCAACAGCAACGTTTAACAGGCTCACAAAAGCAGATTTTAGAGCAGTTGGCTAATTCGCAACGTATGTCAACAATGCAAAATAAAATTAAGCTAGATGATATGTTTGCAAAAAGTACACAACGCTTTGAGCAAATTCAGCGAATGGCTAATTCTGTAGATTTGCAAAATGATCCAAAAGCGGCGGCCGATTTACTTAATCGTATTCAAGTTGAAAATGCGATGTTGCAGTTACAAACTAATCAGCTTCAGATGGTTAGCATGATGCGTCAAGCTGAAAAAGAAATGGAACAGCAACAAAGACTTGATCATGCTCGTAAATTTAATTCAACTGGTGGTAAACAAGTTCACCAATGGCAGTAATGGATATGAAAAAATTATTTTTATTGGGTTTGTTTGTTTTTTTAAGTGGATGCGACAACCAAGAGACTTATACAGTTGATTATCTGATTGAAAATCAAGAAACATTAGATCAAGTTCTTGAGCAGTGTAAAGAGAACGAACAATCAGTTATTAATTGTGAAAATGCTCATAAAGCCAGTTCGATTATCTTTAATTCAACTGGTGGTAAACAAGTTCACCAATGGCAATAGGTAGCAGGGGTAGTTATGGCAGGTTATAGCGGTGCAGTTCCAAAGTTTTTATCAAAAGCGTTTGAGCGTATAGATAATGCTTTGTCAATTTTCGCTGAAAATTTTTCAGCGAACATAGCTACTGAAATTGCTCCCCTGGTCGTGGGGGGGCTAACCTTAACTTTTATTGTCATGGGTATTATGGCAGTTTATGGGATGCTCGATAGACCATTCAAAGAATTAGCCTGGCGTATGTTATGGGCTTCTGTGATTATGTCAATGGCTTTAACGTCTGCAATGTATCAAACATATATCATAGATTCTTTACTAACGTTACCTGATGACCTTGTTGCATCTTTAATGAGTGGTGCGATACAAGGTAGTAATGTTGCAACTGGTCAAAATGCGGCCGAAGCTATCGAAAGTTTATTTAGCCTGGGAACATACAATGCAGGTCAATACTTTAATGAGGGTGAAGTTGGTTTAACTGGTGTAAATCTTGCTCCCTATATTTATGGTTCGCTTGTTTTTATTGGTACTTTACTTTGCTGTGTTGTAGGTACGATTTGGTTATTTGTCGCAAAAGTTGTTTTAGCTTTGATGCTTGGGGTCGGGCCGATCTTCATAGCGTGTTTAATTTGGAAGCCAACGCAACAATTCTTTTGGTCGTGGGTCGGTCAAATTATTAACACTATTTTAACTACCATTTTTGTACTTGCCGTTTTCTCAATCTTTGCAGGATTTTTTCAAGACAACCTTACTGCTTTGGAAATTACTCAAGAGAGCGAGGGTTTTATTGATAGTGCAACGTTTGCATTTATCGGTGTCTTATGTATGGCTGTATTGATCACTATACCTCAATATGTCTCACAGTTAACAGCGGGGGCAGGTGGTGCGGTTGGTACTGCTATGGGTAAAATTGCAGGCGCAGGTGCAGGGGCGGTTGCAGGTGGTGCTATTGGTGCAACAGCAGGTGTAGCAGGTGGTGCTAGAGCAGGTATAGCAGGTAAATCTGCGGTAGATAAATACAAACAGGCTCGTAGCGGTGGCCAGGGCAAAATTGCTTCTGCTAGAGGGGCAAGGCATGAATTTAATAAATCACGTCAAGAAATGAAACAGGGTTATCCAGACTATTACCGCCAACAATCATCTAACCATAGAAACCCTGATAAAAAATAGATAATCCATTTTAACTTAACATTTAATAAGGTAGAAGTTTATGAAAAATCTTCTAATAGGTTCGCTTTGCCTATCGTTTTTAGTTGGTTGCCAAACGTACCCAAAAAAACCTAATCAGGTGAGTAGTTGGTCTAAGCGTGTTGTGGTAAATAAATCAGTACCCATCGAGTTACAACCGTATGAATTACCTGAAGTGGTCGAGTATGTATCACAAAGCGAAGATGTACCAACGCTGATAATCGTAAAAAAAGGGGTCGATGATGCTAAATAAGATGAAAAAAAATAAATCTAGTGATGTATCTAGTCATGATAAGAATGAGTGGAACGCTTATTTAGCAGGTACTCGTGGGCTTGAACGTGATTATATGCAAGAGATTGTAAATTCACGTTCTACATGGCGTAAAGTTGGGCTTGTCTGTTTCACTTTTGCGATCTTAACTGTGTTGTATCATCAATTTATGCCCGTAACACACCAAGAGCCTTTTGTATTAAGAGTTGATAATACTACTGGTGCGGTTGAAACTGTATCAACGCTAAATGAGCAAGAGAAGTCTTACGGTGAGGTTGTCGATGAATACTTTATAGCACAGTATGTTAGAAGTTATGAAAGTTATAACTATCAAAATATTCAATCTGATTATGACAAAGTAACACTAATGAGTAGTGATCAGGTAGCTATGCAATATCAAGATATTTACGATCCGTCTAAAGGTACTGCTCGTGATGAATTGCTTGGCAGAACTGGGATGCGTGAAGTTAATATTATTTCGGTCGTGCCTGATATTGAAAATTCATTAGCTACTATACGTTTTGAGACTAGAACCACGGATAGCAATGGTTCATCTTTTGTTGAAAATTGGATAGCTACTTTAACCTATGAGTATGTTCAAGCCAGTATTGATGATGATATTCGTTTAATCAATCCTTTAGGTTTTGTCGTCACTTCATATCGAGTGGATAAGGAAAATATATCATGATAAAACGGACTTTTTTAATTGCAAGTTTATTTGCCCCTTGTGTCGGATATTCAGCCCAATTACCACTATCGGCAGGATTTGACGAAAGGATCACTACAGTTACTTATAATCAACATGATGTTGTTGAGTTGGCCGTTAAGCCAGGGGTAGTAACTCAAGTTGTATTCGGTGATGGTGAAGAGTATGAAGCTCATGCTATCGGTGATAGTGAAGCCTGGCATATCGGTCATTTTAAAAACTATTTGTTTTTAAAACCTGCTCAACCTTTGGGTACTACTAATTTAAGCGTTGTTACTAACAAGCATAATTATATGTTTAAGGTAAATTTCGTCGATGAAAGTGTCAACATAGAAGATATGTATCAAGTCGAGTTTACTTATCCAAATGAAGAGCATGAGCAAGAAAAAATTGCCAAAGCTAAAAAGGTTGTAGAAGAAAGATTAGATGGGGCTTATACCACTAAGATCTACAATCTTAATTACAGTATGAAAGGTGATTACACAATAGCACCTAACCATGTTTACGATGATGGAACATTCACATACTTTAAGTTTATGGGTAACGTAGATCTACCTGCTATTTATAATGTTAATCCTGATGGTTCTGATGGTTATGGTACAGAACAAATGGTTAATAAAACAATAGAGGGTAATGGTAACGGCACGGTTGTTATGCACAAAACAGGCTACCAGTGGCGTTTAAGATTAGGCGAACAAGTTTTAGATATTTATAACGATAGTGTGAGACGTGGTGCGACTAATACGACTGGAACAATTTCGCCAAACGTTGAACGTGTTGTAGTGGGGGAAGAGTAAATGAGTAATAATCGTGATAATGACAACTTTGTACCTTTTGACTCTGACGATGAAGTTTATCAAAGTGAATACGATGATACTATCGTACAACCTGAAGCTGATGAAGAGACGTTAGATGACGTTAGAGGTGAAAGCGAGTTATCTAAGCAAAAAAAGATAACTAAACGTGGTCAAAAAGCAATCGTTTTTGTACTGTTACTGTTTGGATCAATCGTAGCAACTGCTATGGTTGGTTACTTAATGTTTTTTAAAGATGCTGATGATACTGAAATAAAAGACGAGACACAAGCATCATTTCAACGACCTGAACAGCGTGATTTTGGTCGTGAATATGTGGAACAAGATGTAGGTGAATATGATCCTTTATCAACAATTAATGCTGATGATGATAGTTTGATTGTAGAAGATAATGAGCCTGATACTTCAGGTATAGCAGGAACATCTTCACCTGAACCCACATTTACTACGGTAGAGCCACCTCCTGAACCTTATGTTCAAGAAAGGGTTGTAGAGCCACCACCGTATGAACAACCTCAACAATCTTTTGGTATGACTCCCAATGAACCCATCGAAGTTGAAGAGCCTCCAACTCCTGAAGAGTTAAGAAAACAGCGGATTTATTCAGCAGGATTTAGTTTACCTGGTTCAAATATTGGTAGTAATTCAAGTAGTGATACTTCAGGTGTAGCAGGACGTTCTAATGATAATGGTAATGATAATAACGATCCATTAGCTACTAAATTATCCCCTGCAACCTTGTCTGCTTCTTCAGCGGTAAAAATGAATGATCGAGATATGATGCTTACCAAAGGTAATATGATAGATTGTGTCCTCGATACTAAATTTGATAGTACAGTAATTGGCATGATGAGTTGTACCGTTACTCGCAATATTTACAGTGCTACCGGTCGAGTGGTTTTAATTGATCGAGGCAGTAAAATTACTGGTGAGTATAAAGGTGGGTTGCAACAAGGTCAAAGTAGAGTGTTTGTATTGTGGAATAGAATTGAAACACCAAAGGGCGTTATTATTGACATAAATAGCCCTGGGGCAGGTTCTTTAGGTGAAGCAGGTCATACAGGGCGTGTCGATAGTAAGTTTTGGAAGCGTTTCGGTGGTGCTATGCTTATTTCATTAGTTGACGATCTAGGCGAAGCATTGAGTGAAAGAATTGCTAACAGAACCATTGGTGGTGACAATACTAACATTCAATTAGAAGAGACTTCTAAGTCGGCAAGCGAAGTAACAGCGTCAATTTTAGAAGAGACTATGAATATTAAACCGTCACTGATTAAACATCAGGGCGATAGAATTAGTATATATGTTGCTCGTGATGTTTATTTTGGCAATGTTTACGATCTTAAACCAACAGAATAGGCGATAGTATGTTAGATAGAAGTAATGATCATGAAGCATTAACAGTTAATTTAATGTTAAAGCCATTAACGCCTTATCTTGATGATAAAAACGTAACTGAAATTACCATTAATGAACCTGGTTATATATGGACTAAAGGTGCTGATAATTGGAAGCGATTTAGTGTAGATGAATTGACCCAAGAGCATATCAACTCATTAATCACTGCGGTTTTTGCTTTTAATAATATGAGAGAAGTACCTATCGGTTCATTGCTTATGCCTGATGGCAGTCGTTGCCAGGTACTAAGACAACCTGCAACTTTGGATCATCAAGTATCTTTTACTATTCGTAAGCATAGTGATACGGTTTTTACTTTAGAGCAGTTGGCTAACACAGGTTCATTTACTAATTGGGTTGACAAAAGTTTTAATACTAATCCTGCAAGTTATATAGATGTTGATGGAATAACCGATAAAGATAAAGAACTTGTGCAACTAAAAGCTGACGGTAAAATCGAAGAGTTTTTAGAAAAATGTGTGCTGTATCATAAGAATATTGTGATAGCAGGTAAAACAGGTTCAGGTAAGACTACTTTTGCAAAGGGTTTAATTCTAAAAATCCCAAGTGATGAACGTATTGTAACGATTGAAGATGTACATGAATTACATTTACCTAATCACCCAAACCATCTTCACATGATGTTTGGGGCATCTAAAGGCCGTATATCGCCTTTTGATGCGTTAATGGCATGTATGCGTATTAGTCCTGACAGAATACTCTTAGCAGAGCTTCGAGGGGCTGAAACGTGGGAATATTTAATGAGTTTAAACACTGGTCATCCAGGGGGAATAACGACAGTACACGCTAACAGTGCAGTACATACTTTTGATCGTATTTCAGGGCTTATTAAATCTTCTGAAGTTGGTAAAACGGTAGATCTTGAAGCTATTAAAATGATTTTATATTCCACCGTTGATGTTGTTCTTTACTTTGATCGTCGCAAACTCAAAGAGGTTTTTTTTGATCCTTTATATGTCAAAAATTTATTAAAAGTGTAAGAGGTTAATTATGAAAAATATGGATATTGGTAACGAAAAAAAATTAACTCGTGACGAGTGGGATAAGCAAAGACTTGAGTTTAAAGAAAGTTTATCTAAAGATTATGAATTGAGTGATAAACAAGTACATATCATTATGAAAAAAACTCCATCTAAATCAGATTGGGAAGCTGATATAGAGAGTTTTAAGGACGAACATTATACTGATAATGGTGTAGAAATTGAAAAAAAAGAAGTAGGTAAGATTTTGGGGCAATTGTCTGAAGAGTATGAAGATAGTATGAAGTTTGATAATGATCCTGATATGCCTGGTGATGAAATAAAACCTACTGGTTGGCAATTAGAAGAGCAGGTTAGAGGTAGAATTAAACATCAAGAGTTTGAGGCTGTTTCTTCTAACGCATCTCTTTATGTAGCTAACAATGATGGCAATGAAAAGGAAGCCGAAAAAGAGATTATTAAAGATCTCAATAAAATAATTGAAGAAAGAGGGTTGGGGGGGCAACCTGTGGTTTCAAATGAAGTTTATAAGAAGCATAAAGAATTATCTGAAGATGGTCAAACTGAGATAGCTAAACCTGGTCGCACGTATTCAGGCAATATTGTTGATGTTGGTGAAGATGTCACTATTCAAAAAACTAAAACTGGTAAATTTGTTATTCATGAAACTGAAAACCTACCAGGCATACAAGAAAACGACGAAAAGGGTTTTAGTAAGATTAGATATGATAGTGGTGGTAAAGGCGACATTCTGCAAAAGAGTAATGATCATGAAATCGGTAAACAGAAAGAACTTGAGAAAAAACAAGAAAACGAATTGAATTACTAGGTCTATCGTCGCACGTAATTATTTATTTAACATTACAACCGTATTGACCTTTCAATACGGTTTTTTTAACTTTATAAGGTATGAAGATGAGACTATTTATAGCTGAAAAACCTGAATTAGCCAGGGCAATATGTGAGGGTTTAGGGGGCGGATTTGACAAAAAAGATGGATACTATATTAAAGGTGATGACTGTGTAGCTTATTGTTTCGGTCACATGCTGACTCTTTATAATCCTAAAGATTATGATCCTAAGTATGCTACATGGTCATTATCTGACTTACCTTTTAATTTTAAACCTGTTAAATACAAATGTGATCCTGATAAGCAGAAGCAAGTTAATACAATAAAAGAGTTGCTTGATAAAGCAGATGAAGTTGTTAATGCAGGTGATCCAGATGATGAAGGTCAATATTTAGTTGATGAGTTGTTAAGGTATTTCAATAATACAAAGCCTGTTAAAAGGATTTTAATTAATGATAATACTACTAAACTTGTGCGAAAAGCACTCGATAATATGAAGCCAAACAGTGAATATGAACACTTGGGATTTAGAGCTGAAGCACGTTCTATAGCTGATCAGACTTTCGGTTATAATTTATCCAGGGCTTACACTATAAAATCTCAACAAAGCGGTGGGCAGGGGGTTCTTTCGATTGGTCGAGTTCAAACGCCTGTACTTGGTTTAATTGTTAGGCGTGATCGAGAAAATCAGGAACATAAAAAAACTTACTTCTATACTGTAACGGCTGATTTTACGATTGATGATGTTAAATTTACTGCTAAATATCAGCCTAGCGAGGCTGATACAGTTAATGATAAAGGTAATCTAAGTAGTGAAGAGGTAGCCAAAAGAATAGTTGAGGGATGCGAGGGTCAACAAGCTACGATTATAA
Organism: Psychrobacter sp. CX5; assembly: GCF_057621535.2. Classification (NCBI taxonomy): domain Bacteria; kingdom Pseudomonadati; phylum Pseudomonadota; class Gammaproteobacteria; order Moraxellales; family Moraxellaceae; genus Psychrobacter; species Psychrobacter sp. CX5. The sequence continues at coordinate 48,063 of NZ_JBYEIT020000002.1, forward strand.
ATATCAAGACTTCTGAAAAATCTAAATCGCCTCCGTTGCCGTATAACCTAATTAAATTACAACAAGATGCCTCAAGAAAATTTGGTTTAAAATCTGATAAAACTCTAGCTATCACCCAAAGTTTGAGAGAGAAACATAAACTTATTACATACAATAGAAGTGATTGCCAATATTTAAGTGATGAACAGTTTGAAAATTCAGAAGAGGTTTTAAACGCAATTTCTTCTACTGCTGATATTCTAAAAGGTGCAATTAGTAATTGTGACGCTTCAATTAAAGGGCGTGTTTTTAATAGCAGTAAAGTAAGTGCTCACCATGCAATTATACCAACTGATACAATCGCTAATATTAATAACCTAAGCGAAGATGAAAAGAATATTTATCTTTTAATTGCTAGATCATACCTGGCACAGTTCTACCCTAATTATGTTTATGATAGTACCGTTATAGAATTAGATGTTAATGGTTATAAATTTAAAGTTTCCTCTAAGGTCGATAAAAATCAGGGTTGGAAGCCTTTATATAAAAATGATATTGGTAATGATGAAACTGAAGAGGATAAAGAAACAGTAAATTTAGATTTAAGGAATTTAAGCCAGTCTATGAATGGGCTATGTAGTAACGCATCTTATGCTACTAAAGAAACTAAGCCACCTAGTCTATACACTGAAGCTACCCTTTTACGTGAATTAACCAGGGTTGCCAATCATGTTAAAGATCCTCAATTGGCTAAAGTGTTACGTGCTAAAGATAAAGGTAAAGAAGATGAACATGGGGGTATTGGTACTTCAGCAACCAGGCACACGATTTTAAAAACGTTATTTGATAGAGGGTATATTACAGAACATAAAAAGAAAATCGTTAGTACGAAGCTAGGGCAAAATCTTTATGACACGCTCGATGATGTTATTCGTTATCCTGATATGACAGCGATTTGGCATGAAAAACAATTAGAAATTAAGACTATAGAGGATGTTTATAATTTTGTTGACCAGGTAGTTAAAGATGCCATAGCACCTGAAGTAGATAGATTGAAAAATACTACTCTTGAAATTGCTGAAGTACATAAATGCCCTAGTTGTAGTCGTCCATTAAGGCGTATTAAGGGGTCTAAAGGCTATTTTTGGGGGTGTAGTGGCTATAACGACGAAGATAATCCGTGTAAGCAGACAATGGCCGATAAAGGCGGTAAACCAGTTGCTAAGGGGGTGAGTAAGAAAAAACGCAATATGCAAACCAAAACAGATCATTCTTGTAAGTCGTGCGGTAAACCCCTGGTTCATCATAAAGGCACGTCGCCTAAGACAAAAAAGAAATATAGCTTTTTTGGGTGTAGCGATTACCCAAACTGTAAGCAAACATATCTTGAAAAAAACGGTAAGCCTGTATTTGATAAGGAGTAATAAAAATGCTTGGTTTTTTACTAATCTTACTGGTTGTAATTCTTGTCGTTTTAATTTCAGCTATCATGTTCCTTAATAATAATACTGATAGCAATGTTGTTGATAATAAGGGTGAGAAAAATGCTAAAATTAATAATTAAATATCAAGCTAACTTAATGTAAGGAATAGATTATGATAGTTAAATTAGTTTCTAATCAAGGGGCAGGATGGCCTAGCACGACTGGTAATCCATCTGGTGGTGGACGTGATAATAATCCGCCTGGAACTGGTGGTCGTAACAAATAGTTTTAATCAAAAATCCGATTGCTAAGTGATCGGATTTTTTGTTGTCGCTTTTCTAAGCCACCTGTGCGGTGGTTAACTCTAAGAACAATATAATATTTTTTGTTCAAAATTTCTAAGCCACCTGTGCGGTGGTTAACCGTTTTCAATCGCTTTAGCAGTTTCAGCATTATTTCTAAGCCACCTGTGCGGTGGTTAACTAATACGAGCAATAAAACCACCAACTATATATTTTCTAAGCCACCTGTGCGGTGGTTAACGGTGCTTTTTCTGATTTGTGGGAAGGTATTAATTTCTAAGCCACCTGTGCGGTGGTTAACAGCTTTTAGGGGATATATCGCAACGTGATGGTTTTCTAAGCCACCTGTGCGGTGGTTAACAAATGCCCCCAACGAAGGTTATTGTTGTATTTTTTCTAAGCCACCTGTGCGGTGGTTAACACTTATGAACCTAAGGATAAGATTCAGCTTTTTTTCTAAGCCACCTGTGCGGTGGTTAACGGCGAATACTATGCGAACATTGAGGGTTTAAATTTCTAAGCCACCTGTGCGGTGGTTAACCTAGCTAACTATGACGTTTTGACTACTTTGGCTTTCTAAGCCACCTGTGCGGTGGTTAACCCTATTTCAACCATAAGCGTATGCTCCAGTTTTTTCTAAGCCACCTGTGCGGTGGTTAACAAGACGGTTATTGTCTTAAAGCCTTATTTAAAAAGGGCTTTGGATGATTATAATCATAAAACCCTTTTTTCTCAATTACTCATTTAATATATCGTGATAGACTGGGAATTTTAAGGCAAGATCTTCGTTAAGTTTTTCTTGTTCCTGGGCTTCATTCCATTTCTTAGCTTTAGAAATTGTCCTCGAACTACATCCAAGTAACTCAATAATTTCTTTATAAGTATGCCCTGCCTTAGTTAACTTCACAATTGATTTATATAGCTTAACATCGGTTTTACGACCTTTAAATTTACCTTGTTTTTTTGCCTTTTTAATTCCTTGAGCTTGTCTTTCTCTTCTTTGTTCATAGTCTCGTCTTGCAAATGAAGCTAACATATCCAATAGTAAGTCATTAATAGCAGATAAGATTCTTTGGTCAAACTCATTACCACTTTGATTATAAGTTTGACTCCATGTTGTAGGTACGTTAACTGCGACAATGCGTAATTTTTTTTCACGTATTTTATCTTTTAGCTTTTGCCAATCAGAATTATTTAACCTGCTTAATCTGTCTATATCTTCAATCAACAGTATGTCATTTTCTTGACTATCATTTAACAATCTAACTAATTCAGGTCGGTCAAGTGTTGCCCCTGATTTATTTTCAGCATAAAAGGTACAGATATTTAGATTATGCTCTTCTGCAAATTTGATCAACGTTTCTCTTGCTCTATTAACATCTTGCTCATTTGTAGAGGCTCTTAAATAGGCTCGTGTGAAATAATTCATTATTTAATCCTATTTTAATTTGCTATATACTTTACTTTAACTATAATAAGTAAAGTGCTTTACTTTAAGTGCAAACTACAAGGTAAAGTATGTGTTATATAGTATATATAACACTTTACTATAAGGGTACTTAAAATAAAGCGGTCAAAATATAGATTGTTATTATAAAAAAAGGGTTAATTATGAGTAAGACTAAAAATAATGGATTTGTTAAATTGACAAATGAAGATTTAGAAACGGCCAAAATTAATGGTTTTCAGGACTACTTGTATGGTGCTGAAGTTGGCGATTATGTTTATGATGATAACGAGATGTTAGTAAGTTACTCTTGTGTTAATAATTGGCTAGCGACTACTTCGCCTGATTGTGATAGTTATAAAAAATGGGATAATGTATTGGATAGACTCGATGAGTTAAATAATACAACATACGGCTGTAAATAAAAAAGGTATATAAAAAGCAGGTATTAATGAAAACAAAGACACTATATTTGCGTGAGGGCGGTAAATGCTTTTACTGTAGAAATCAGATTAAACCAAGTAACGCATCAATTGAGCATATTATACCCAAAAGTAGCGGTGGTAATGACTCTTCAAGCAATCTAGTTTTAACCTGCAAAATGCTAAACAGTATATTAGGAAATTTAGGCGTAAAAGACAAAATGCAAATAATACTAAACCAGGTAGATCAAAACGGCGGTTTTAAATGCCCTATGAAAAGAAAGTTTACAGAACAAATTAAATAATTAAAAAAAAGGGTCGCAACCCTTTTTCTATTTTTCTAAGCCCATATCGTGAGTTTTGACTAATTTCTTATTATGTTCATTATTTAAGTGTGAGCTTAATAGCTCCACTTTCATATTGTTATCGTATTTAACTTTTAGATTTTGCCCTATTAAGTTTGTCTTTATCTTTTCATTAAGGTGTTCAGTTTGATGAACATATCCGCTACCGCTATTGTTTTGTTGTAAGGCTTTACCATTGTCACTAACGGCCGTAAATGTTCCTGAATACGTGCGACCAGGTTTGACTGCCTGAAGATCCTTTATTTTAAGATTGTGGTTTGCTTCAGCTTTTTTAATGCCCTCTTCTGCCACCTTAGCTATACCAGGTTCAGTTACGGTTGCCTCTCTTTGTTCCATCTTAAACTTAACTCTTTGCCACCCTTGGGCTAAATCTTTTTTTTCTAGGTGGCTAAGTTCTCGCTCTCTTTCGTTAATAAGTGTTTCATGTGCCTGGGGCTTGTTTTTCCATTCCCCATTTACTAATTTATTATCATAAATAGGCTCAACATATTTGTTGTATAAAACAATTCTATCTACTGTTTTTTCATCTTCGACAGACTTTACCGTATCAGCCAGACCTCTATAAGAATTTTCTTGAAAAGTATCATCAACATAGCGACCACCTTTTTCAGCCCCTCCTCCATCTTCATACCTTGAATGTACTCTCATTCTGCTTGTATCTAAATCACTGGCTAATACATGAAGTTCTATATTATAATCCTTACCCTCTTCGGCTACTCTGTTTTTAATTGCTCTGATGCCGTCGGGTGTCCTCGATGTTTGATCAAACAAGACGTTAGCGTTTTTTTCAAAAGCTGAATCTCTAACTTTGTTACCAATACGAGCACCTGCTTGATGGTTGAGACTACTTGCTATTTCAGGGTAACGCTCTTTAATTTCTTCATTTTTAGGGTGTTGGTGTCGATAACGGTCTGCATCGACTACAGCTATATCATTGTTAAAACGCTCTAATTGCTGTCTTGCTATACCGCCCTTACCTGCACCTGCTTGACCACCAGTAAAGATAATTGTGGGCTTATCGGGGCTACTAAGATGACTAATTTCTTTTTCAATAACGTCTTTAGCTATAACTTCAATTTCATCATCTGAAACTTTATATTTTTCTATCAGGTCTTGCTTTTGCTTCTCATTCATATTTTTGCCTTATTAAAGGTTGCTAATGAATTTGTCTATATCACTTTTAAGCGTTCCTGCTTGTTCCGCAAGTTCATTTAAAGAGAATTTATTGAGGTTATTTCTATTTGCTAATAACGTGTCTAATTTCTGATCAAGTTTATTAAAAGTATCACTTCCCTTTTTATGTTTACGACGTTCTGTATATAACTTGCCAATTACTGCGTTATAAACATCTTCGGTTGCCTCATATTCTGTAGATAATGTTCTTTGAGTTGACATAATATATATTACCTTTTGTGATTTAAATTGATTAGATGAAAATTGATTAGATGAATTTAATCGAATAATTTGCCCTGGCCGTTTTTTTTAACATAATCTCGCATGAAGTCTCTAACTAATACCGTCATTGTACGATCATTATCTTTGGCCGTTTTTTTAAAGGCTTCGTACAGATTAGGTTCTGTCGCTACAGTTAGCACCTTGTCTTTGTTTTTTTTCTTGCTCATAAGTTACCTCTATGTTTTGTCGTAAGATCATTAAAATGTTCAATTGCTGAAAAATGAACGCCTATACCAATTACAAAAGCAATAACTCCAATGACGATTTTAGGGGCGAGGCCTCCAAAAATAGATCCTATCAAAAATCCCATAAAGCCCCACCCTAAAACCATCAAAAAAGAAAATGCAATAGATAAGTAGGCATTAGATATAAATAAAGTTAAGAACAATAATACACCTCCCCCCACGTACCAGGATTTAAAATACACGCCCAAGAACATAGAGGTTATAATAATCTCTATGGATATTATGAAAAATGAGCCTGTATTTACTTGTGATTGGGCTATTCCCTGTCTAACTTTTGACATTTCACACCTCCTTACCTGTTTATATAGTACCAGTAAAAAACTATTAAATAAATAGTTTTTTACTGTAAATTACATTTCCAATTCTTGCTCCTTGCGTTCATATTGATGATTGTTACGTTTACTGTAATTTACATTTGTTTTATTCGATTTTTGATTAGGTGAGGTCAACTCATAAGCACTATGTTTTTCAGCACCTTTAGAAATTGCAGACGGCAATTTTTTTGTATTATCTGTCAATACAATAGCACTGTTTCTTGCCCTACTGACGGCCACATAGTAAAGCTCTTTTGATGTGGTTTTACTTTTCGTATCAATATTAATAAGTACGTTATTAACTGTCGTTCCCTGGCTACTATGAACAGTCGATGAATAATCATAATCAAGATGATTTTTATCTTTTGTATTGAATTGAAAAGCTTCACCAGTCTTATCATCTTTAGCTAAAATCGTATTTTTATTAACTTTCTCAACGATTAATTTATCCCCTGTTACTGTTCCCAATTCTTTATCACCTTTGGTTACTGTTAACTTATCACCTTTACTAACTTCAAATTGGCGAGACTCATAAGTAGCTAATTTCTCTCTTGTTGGATTGATTTTTACTTGTTTGCCGTTACTATCTTCGGCAAGAAGTTCATTTTTATCTTTGCCAATAACCGTATAAATCTGACCTTTTTTTAATTCTTTGCTTCTTGGGTTTGTTTGTATTTCAACTTGTTGACCCTCTTTATAGTATCGTGCGTGTTTCATTTCAGCTTGAGACATATCAACTCGTTTTAATTGCTCCGATATAACACCTTGACCTTTTAGCCCAATCCGATCTCTAATTTGATCATTGATATAATCTTTATCAGCGTTTGTACCAGTGACAATAAGCGTATTATCTCTTTCTGTTTGATCGTAT